>NZ_CP097127.1 GCF_023330665.1 Conexibacter sp. S30A1
GAGTTCCAAATGTCCAGTATCACCAGAGAGACCGCTGTCGCCGATGGAAGACCACAGCAACAGGCGGTGGTCCTGCAGGCACCGCAGACGCTTACCTGGGGCAACTCAGGCCCGTTGGCCCTGTGCGCGTTCGCGGTAACAACCTTCATGCTGAGCATGGTCAACGCAAACCTGATCAACGCGGGCGTGGAGCCGGTGGTGTTTGGCGTTGCGCTGATGTTCGGCGGTCTCACACAGCTCATCGCGGGGATCATTCAGCTACGCATGGGCAACACCTTCGGCGGCGTCCTGTTCTCTACCTTCGGGGCCTTCTGGCTGTCACTGTTCGCGATCGTTCAGTACTTCCTGAAGAGTGTTCCGCCAGCGCAGGTCGGTCACGCGCTGGGGCTGTTCCTGTATGCGTTTGGGATATTCACCTTTGTCATCCTGCTCGCTTCCTTCAAGACCAATGTCATGGTGGTAGCCGCGCTCAGCAGCCTGCTGGTGACGTTCATACTGCTCGGCGCCGGGAACTACGGAGCGCATCCAGCGCTCGTTCATTGGGGCGGATACCTGGGCCTGGTCACGGCGGCGATGGCCGGTTACATCGCCTGCGCCGAACTGTGCGAGGCATCCTACGGCCGGTCGGTGCTGCCGCTGTGGCCGTTGGCTGGGCACTAGGGAGTCAGGCGATGAGGAAAGGAGCGCGCGATGGGTCGCTACGACGAAACGTATAACCGGTGGCGGAACGATCCCGAAGGCTTCTGGTGCGCGGCAAGTGAGGCGATCGACTGGGAGCGTCGCCCGGAGATCATTCTCGACCAGGCGCACACGCCGATCCCGGCGTGGTTCCCTGACGGGCAGCTGAACACCTGCTTCAACGCCGTCGACCGCCATGTGCGCGACGGCCGTGGACAGCAGGCGGCGTTGATCTATGACAGCCCGGTAACCGAAACCGTGCGGACATACACCTACGCTGAGCTCCAGGACCGCGTCTCGCACCTTGCAGGAGCACTGGCGCGCGAGGGTGTGGGCCGTGGCGACCGGGTCGTTATCTACATGCCAATGATCCCTGAGGCGGTCTTCACGATGCTCGCCTGCGCGCGACTGGGTGCCGTGCACTCGGTCGTCTTCGGCGGCTTCGGGGCTGAGGAGCTGGCCTCGCGGATTATTGACTCCGGCGCGAGGGTGATCGTATGCGCTTCATGCGGAATCGGCCCTGCTGGGGTTATGCCCTACAAACCACTGGTCGACCGTGCGCTGGACCTGGTCGGCTCCGACCAGTCACGCTGCGTTGTTGTGCAGCGCGAGCAGGGGCCGGCCGACCTGATTCCGGGCCGAGACATCGAGTTCGAACGGTTCCTGGATGGCGCGCCCGCGGTCGACTGCGTGCCCGTCGGTGCCACCGACCCGCTCTACATTCTCTACACATCCGGGACGACGGGGATCCCGAAAGGTATCGTGCGCGACAACGGTGGCCACGCGGTGGCACTCTCGTGGTCGATGGACGCCGTTTATGGGGCGCAGTCCGGCGACGTCTACTGGGCGGCCTCCGACATCGGCTGGGTGGTCGGCCATTCTTACATCGTCTACGGACCGTTGCTGCACGGCTGCACGACGGTTCTCTACGAGGGCAAGCCGGTCGGAACTCCCGATGCCGGTGCATACTGGCGGGTGATCGAGCAGCACCGAGTCAGTGTGATGTTCACGGCGCCGACGGCAGTCCGGGCGATCAAGCGCGAGGACTCGGACGGCCGGCTGATCGCCGAGTACGACCTTGGCTCGTTGCGGACCGTGTTCCTGGCTGGTGAGCGGTGCGACCCGGACACGCTGGTTTGGACCTCCGACCATCTCAAACGGCCCGTGGTCGACCATTGGTGGCAGACGGAGAGTGGCTGGCCCATGGCGGCAAACAGTGTCGGCCTGGAGCTGTTGCCGGTCAAGCCCGGTTCACCAACCAAACCGGTTCCCGGCTACGAGATCCACGTGATCGATAGCGATGGTCTGCCTGCGGCTGTCGGCGAGCAGGGTGCGATCTGCGTGCGCCTGCCACTGCCACCTGGCTTCACACCGACGCTATGGAACGGTGAGGAGCGTTTCATCCAGGCCTACCTGGCACCTCAGCCCGGCTATTACTCAACCGCTGACGCGGGCTATTACGACGAGGATGGCTATCTGTATGTGATGGGCAGGACCGACGACGTGATCAACGTCGCCGGTCACCGTCTCTCGACGGGGCGGCTCGAGGAGATCCTCTCGAGTCACCAGGATGTCGCCGAGTCAGCGGTCGTCGGTGTGGCGGATGCCCAGAGAGGGCAGGTGCCGCTCGGACTCGTGGTCCTCAAGAACGGTGTTGAGCATCGTGACGCGCAGGTTGCCGCCGAACTGGTTGCGCTCGTGCGCGAGCGGCTCGGCCCAGTGGCGGCCCTGAAGCAGGTCGCGGTCGTCGATGCCCTACCCAAGACACGCTCCGGCAAGATCCTGCGGGCGACGATCCGCCAGATCGCGGACGGACGCGCCTGGAAGGTCCCGCCCACGATCGAGGACGCGGGCGTGCTCGACGACTTGGTCCCGTTGCTGCGGCGGCTCGGCTACGCCGACGCGGGCGTACTGGTGACCGAGCAGTGAGCGGCGGAGGCTCTGGGCTCGACGGCGAGCCCAGAGCCTCCCGTTCACCCCCTGTCGTGGTTGGTCGCCGACATAAGCGCGCCGATTGCTGGCCGGGTGGCGGCCCCCAGGTTGGTCTCGATGCCAACGCGGGGGCGCTTCACCTACCGTCTGCGCGCTGAAGCGGCCAGAACGTGGTCGCCATAGCTGGTGTCGGCAGGGTTCAGGTTGACGCCGGGCTTGATGATCGCGTCGATGCGATCCAGGATCCCCGGATCGAGCGTGACCTCCGTGGCCGGTAGCTGGCTCGCCAGCTGCACCAGGGTGCGCGGCCCGATGATCGCGGAGGTGACGGCCGGATGGTTGACGACGAACGCGATTGCCAGCTCGATCATCGACAGTCCGGCTTCGTCGGCGAGTTGCTGCAACTCCCCGACGACTTGGAGCTTGTGCTGGTTCTCGGGCAGCGACATGTCGAAGCGCGCGGCGAGCCTCTGGCGGGCGGGGGAGGTTGGTGCACTGTCGGCGTGCCAGCTGCCCGACAGCCAGCCGCCCGCCAGCGGGCTGTAGGTGAGGATCCCCATCCCATGGCGCGCCGCGGTGGGCAGCACGTCGAGTTCGATCCCGCGCACCAGCAGCGAGTAGGGCGGCTGTTCGGTGCGGAAGCGCTCGAGCTTTCGCTCGCGGGCGGTCCATTGCGCCTCGACGATCTCGCCGGCCGAGTATGAGGAGGAGCCGATGTAGCGGACCTTGCCCTGCCGGACGAGGTCTGTCAACGCGCTCAGCGTCTCCTCAACGTCGGTTGCGGGGTCCGGCCTGTGGACCTGGTAGAGGTCGATCCAGTCGGTGCTAAGCCGCCGCAGCGAATCCTCGACCGCACGCATGATCCAGCGGCGCGAACCACCGCGTCGGTTGGGGTCATCGCCCATCGGCATGAAGAACTTGGTGGCGAGCACGATGTCTTCGCGACGGCCCTTGAGCGCCTTGCCGACGATCTCCTCGGACTCGCCGGCGGAGTAGATGTCGGCGGTGTCCACGAAGTTGATCCCGGCATCCAGGGCCGCGTGGATGATGCGAATCGACTCGTCGTGGTCAGGGTTGCCCCAGGCGCCGAACATCATCGCGCCTAGGCAGAGCTTCGAGACGTGCACACCGGTGCGTCCCAGGGGGCGATATTCCATGATCAGATTGTGCTCCGCTTGCAGATGTGGCCTGAGGCCCGCTCAGGCGGACGGGTATGCGGCCCGCAGCTCCGGCAGAACCTGCTCGGCGACCATCGCCGCGGTCCTCGCCGGGTCCGAGGCGGTCGTCATCGAGCCGCCGCTCAGCATCACGATGACCTCGCTGAAACCGGCCTGCGCGAAGCCGTGGATGCGCTCGGTAAGCTCCGCCGGGTCGTTGCCCGCAGCGAGCTGGACCGTCCGGCGGATCTCGGCGGGGTCACGGCCGATCTTCGCGCACGCCTCGTCGAGCTGCCGTGAGCCATCCACCGCCGCCGCCACATCCCGTCCGGCCGGGCCGCTTGCGTTCCACACGTCCGCGTGACGGGCTGTGAGCCGCAGCATCGCGGGGCCGCCGGAGCCCACCCAGATCGGCGGGTAGGGCTTCTGCACCGGCTTGGGGTTGGCGACCGCGTTCTTCATCGTGAAATAGCGGCCGCTGAAGTCGGTTCGCTCCTGTGTCCACAGCGAGCGGATGATCTGCAGGCCCTCCGAGAAGAGCCCGACGCGATGATCGAGCCCTGAGATCCCGTACATCTCGTGCTCGTTGGCGGCCCACGCGGCGCCGATCCCGAACTCGAGCCGGCCGCCCGAAAGATGGTCGACCGTGGTTGCGATCTTCGCCAGCAGCGCCGGGTTGCGGTAGGTGATCCCGGTGACCAGCAGGCCGATGCGCACGTGTGAGGTCGCCACCGCCATCGCCGCAAGCAGCTCCCAGCCGTCGAAGATCGGCCGCTCCTCGCCGATCGGGCCGATGCTCGCCAGATGGTCCATCGCCCAACAGTGATCGAAGCGGGCCTCGTCGGCGATCTGCCAGACGGCCCGGTAGCTCTCGATCGGAGCGTCCTGGGAGAGCTTGATCCCGACGCGCAGCGGCTCTGTCATCACATCTCCTGTCTTGCGTGCGAACTGGCGTATCGGCAGGCCCGGGCAGCTCGCGGCCCGCTGGCCGCGAGCTCGGTGCCTGTCTGTCCACAGCCTACGCGCTTGCACTACGCTCACGTCCCGTGAAGGCTGAGACCAAGCTCGTGGCCGGGACGCCGCCGGCGCTCGACCGCGCCACCGTGCATGCCTACCGGGAGAACCAGCCGGGTCCCTTCTACTACCAGCGCGAGGCGCACCCGGTTGGGCTCGAGGCCGAGCAGCGGCTCTCTGAGCTCGAGGGCGGCGAGGCGCTGCTCTTCCCCTCCGGTATGGGTGCGGTCACGGCCCTGTGTCTGGCGCTGCTTGAGCCAGGCGCGCGTGTCGCGGTCGCCGACGGCGGCTACTACGGCACCGTCGGGCTGCTGCGCGGCGAGCTCGCGCGCTGGGGGCTTCAGGTGAGCGTCTTTGACCAGACCGGCGAGCCTCCCGAGGCCGAACTCGTGTGGCTTGAGCCCTGCTCCAACCCGATGTTGACCTTCCCGGACATCGCGCATGTGTGCGAGCGCGTGCACGCCGCGGGTGGGCGCGTGCTGGTGGACAACACTGTGCTGAGCCCGCTGCTGCTCAGGCCGCTCGAGCACGGCGCCGATCTTGTGCTGCACAGCGCCAGCAAGATCCTCGCCGGCCATCACGACGCGCTCTTGGGCGTGGTCGCCTGCGCCGATCAGGAGGCCGCGGCGCGGCTGCGCGCCTTCCGCAACGCCTCTGGAATCGTCGCCGCCCCCGACCCCGTCTGGCTGCTGTTGCGCGGCATGAAGACGCTCGGCCTGCGGGCCGAGCGTCAATCGGCAAGCGCACTTGAGCTCGCCCGCCGCCTCGCGGGCCATCCCGCCGTGGCGACCGTGCGCTACCCCGGCCTGGGTGACGCGGTTGCCGACCGCTACGTCAGCGCCTACGGGCCGCTGCTGTCCTTCGACGTCGCCGACGGTGAGGCCGCGGCGGCGGTCGAGCGCGGCCTGCGGCTGATCGAGAACGCGACCAGCCTCGGCGGCGTGGCCTCCACGCTCGAGGCCAGGGCGCGCTGGGAGGGGGAGCGCGTGCCGCCAGGCCTGTTGCGCCTCAGCGCGGGCCTGGAGGACGTCGAAGACCTCTGGGCGGATCTGCAGCAGGCGCTCGCCGCCGCCTGACGGTCAGGCGAACGCCGCGTCGGCGGCTTCGGCCAGCGCCGCCAGCGAGTGAAACTCGGCGGCGAACGCCACCGTGCCGTCGGGCTCCGGGGTCGCGCCCCAGCCGTCCTGATCGCGGCGGCGGTTGATCCACACCGACTGGATGCCGTGGCGCCGGGCGGGGACGTGGTCGTGAAAGAGGCTCTGGGCGACGTGCAGCAGCGCCTCGCGGCCGACGCCGAGCTGCGCGAGCTTTGCCTCGAGGGCCTCGAAGTGGTTTGGAGCCGGCTTGTAGGCGCCCACGTCCTGCGCGGTTATCACCGCCGCGAAGTCTCCCTGCAAGCGCCGGTTGCTCGCAGCGAAGCCCTCGCGGTGGACGTTTGAGACGATGATCAGCCGGTAGTGCTCGGCCAAACGGGCGAGCGCGCCGCGCGAGTCCGGGAAGGCGGGCCAGTCGGGCACCGAGTCGCCCAGGCGCTGCGCCCAGGCTTCGCTGACGGGCGCCGCGAGCGCCTCGCCGGTGCGCCTGAAGGCCGCGGCGAGCACGTCCGGGTAACGCGCGGTCGGCTGCTCGCGCTCCACCGCCGCCTCGCTGGCGGCGTAGGCGGCAAGCAGCGCGTCGGCGTCGAGCGCGAGCCCCTGTTCGGCCGCCCAGGGGGAGAGCACCGCGGCGATCCCAGCCTCCCAGTCGATCAGCGTGCCGTAGCAGTCGAAGCTCAGCACCTCGAAGCGGGTGAGGTCGAGCGTTCCAGCCATTCACCGCTGAGTATGCCGGGACGACGTGCTGTCCGCTGCCGCCACGGCGGCGCGATGCTTGATATGAACCAGTCTGTGTTCGAGAAGATCCTCGTGGCCAACCGTGGTGAGATCGCGATCAGGGCGTTCCGGGCCGCGTACGAGCTCGGGGTGCGGACGGTCGCCGTCTACACCTGGGAGGACCGCGCGTCACTGCACCGCCAGAAGGCGGACGAGGCCTATCTGATCGGCGAGCGCGGGCACCCGATCCGTGCGCACCTGGACATCGACGAGATCATCCGCGTGGCGAAGCTCTCCGGGGCCGACGCGATCTATCCGGGATACGGGTTTCTGTCGGAGAGCCCGGAGCTTGCGCAGGCCGCGATCGACGCCGGCCTGACCTTCATCGGTCCGACGCCAGCGGTGCTCGAGCGGGCCGGCAACAAGGTCACCGCCAAGCAGCACGCGATCGCCGCGGGCGTGCCGGTGCTCGCCTCGAGCCCCGCCACGACCGACATCCAGACGCTGCTCGATGCCGCCGATGAGATCGGCTTTCCGGTCTTCACCAAGGCGGTAGCCGGCGGCGGTGGCCGCGGCATGCGTCGCGTCGAAACACGCGAGGAGCTGCGAGCGGCGCTCGAGTCGGCGATGCGCGAGGCGCAGGCGGCGTTCGGTGACCCGTCGATGTTCATCGAGCAGGCGGTGCTGCGTCCCCGCCACATCGAGGTGCAGATCCTCGCCGACGCAGGTGGCGAGACGATCCACCTGTATGAGCGTGACTGTTCGCTGCAGCGCCGCCATCAGAAGGTCGTTGAGATCGCGCCGGCACCGAACCTCGATCCCGCCGTGCGCGAGGCGATCCTCGCCGACGCGGTGACCTTCGCCCGTTCAATCGGCTACCTGAACGCCGGCACGGTCGAGTTCCTGCTCGACACCAGGGGCGCGCGCGCGGGTCGCCACGTGCTGATCGAGATGAACCCGCGCATCCAGGTCGAGCACACCGTCACCGAGGAGGTGACCGATGTGGACCTCGTGCAGTCGCAGATCCGGATCGCCGCCGGTGAGACGCTCGCCGACCTCGGCCTCACCCAGGAGAGCATCCGCGTGCGCGGCGCGGCGCTGCAGTGCCGGATCACCACCGAGGATCCGTGGCACGACTTCCGCCCCGACAGCGGACGGATCACGACCTACCGCTCGCCCGGCGGCGCCGGCATCCGGCTGGACGGCGGGACGGTCAACGCCGGTGTGTACGTGAGCCCGCACTTCGACTCGATGCTCGCCAAGATGACCGCGCGCGGCCCGGACTTCACCGCCGCCGTGCGGCGCGCCAAGCGTGGCCTGGCCGAGTTCCGGATCCGCGGGGTGGCGACCAACATCCCGTTCGTGCAGGCGGTGCTCGAGGACCCCGACTTTGCCGCCGGCGATCTCTCCACCTCGTTCATCGAGGAGCGCCCGCAGCTGCTCGAGCCCCGCGAGTCGGCCGATCGCGGCACCAAGGTCCTGAGCTGGCTCGCGCACGTCACCGTCAACCAACCGAACGGGCCCAATCCGGGCGTGATCGATCCGGCCGCCAAGCTGCCGGCGCTCGATGCCGAATCACCGGCGCCGGCCGGCTCGCGGCAGGCGCTTCTCGCGCTGGGGCCCGCCGCCTTCGCGCAGGCGCTGCGTGCCCAGCGCGAGTTGGCGGTGACCGACACCACCTTCCGTGACGCGCACCAGAGCCTGCTGGCGACGCGGCTGCGCACCCGCGACCTCACCCAGGTGCTGCCCCACGTGGCGCGCATGACGCCGCAGCTTCTCTCGGTCGAGGCTTGGGGCGGCGCGACCTACGACGTGGCGCTGCGCTTCCTCGGCGAGGACCCCTGGGAGCGGCTCGACGCGCTGCGCGAGGCGCTGCCCAACATCTGCATCCAGATGCTGCTGCGTGGCCGCAACACCGTCGGCTACACCCCCTTCCCGGAGGCGGTGACACGCGCGTTCGTGCAGGAGGCGGCGCGCTCGGGCCTTGACATCTTCCGCATCTTCGACGCGCTCAACGACGTCTCGCAGATGCGCCCGGCGATCGAGGCGGTGCTTGAGACCGGCAGCACCGTCGCCGAGGTCGCGATGTGCTACTCGGGCGATTTGATGGATCCCGCCGAGGACCTCTACACGCTCGACTACTACCTGCGCCTGGCCGAGCGGATCGCCGAGACGGGCGCGCACATCCTTGCGATCAAGGACATGGCGGGGCTTTTGCGCGCGAGCGCCGCCGAGCGCCTCGTCGGCGCGCTGCGCGAGCGCTTTCCGCAGCTGCCGATTCACGTCCACACCCACGACACCGCTGGCGGTCAGCTCGCCACGCTGCTGGCCGCCGCACGCGCCGGCGCCGACGCGGTTGACGCCTCAAGCGCGCCGATGTCGGGCACCACCAGCCAGCCGTCGCTCTCCTCGCTGGTTGCCGCCACCGCCCACACCGAGCTCGACACCGGCCTTTCGCTACAGGCCGTCTGCGACCTCGAGCCCTACTGGGAAGCGGTGCGGCGCGTCTACCGGCCGTTCGAGTCGGGGCTGGCCGGGCCGACCGGCAGGGTCTACCGGCACGAGATTCCCGGCGGCCAGCTCTCCAACCTCCGCCAGCAGGCGATCTCGCTGGGCCTGGGCGACCAGTTCGAGAAGGTCGAGGATTGGTATGCGGCGGCCAACCGGATCCTCGGACGGCCGACCAAGGTCACACCCTCGTCGAAGGTGGTGGGCGACCTGGCGCTGCAGCTGGTCGCTGCCGACGCCGACCCGGAGGACTTTGAGCGCCACCCCGAGCGCTATGACATCCCCGACTCCGTGATCGGCTTCATGGCAGGCGAGCTCGGCGACCTACCCGGCGGCTGGCCGGAGCCGTTCCGCAGCAGGGTGCTGAGTGGCCGCGACATAAGCGGCGTCGGCGAGCAGCCGCTCGCCGAGGAGGATGTGACCGCGCTTGCTGAGGCTGCCTCGCCACAGACCCGCCGCCGGACGCTGAACCGCCTGCTCTTCCCGGGGCCGACCAGGCAGCGCGATGAATTTGTAAGGCGCTACGGCGACCTGTCGCCGCTTGGCACGATCGACTATCTCTACGGTCTCACGCCGGGGGTCGAGGCGTCGGTCACCGTAACTCGCGGCGTCCAGTTATACGTCGGCCTGGAGGCGATCTCGGAAGCCGATGACCACGGTTACCGGACGGTCATGGCGACGCTCAACGGCCAGCTGCGTCCGATCATCGTGCGCGATCAGAGCATCCAGGTGGCGGTTCGCGAGACGGAGAAGGCCAATCCGGAGAACCCGGGGCACATTGCCGCGCCGTTTGCCGGCAGCGCCACCGTCAAGGTGCTTGAGGGTGAGCGCGTGGAGGCCGGCCAGCCGGTCGCGATGATCGAGGCGATGAAGATGGAGGCGACGATCACGACCCCGATTTCGGGGACGGTGACGCGCGTGCTGTTGCGTGAGACCGGACATGTCGAGGCGCGCGACCTGATGCTCGAGATAGCCCCTTAGGGCGCGTCGCAAAATCCGAGCCTGGGCCGGGAGCGAGGCGGGCGGCGGGCCCACCGGGTGGTTGACCGGACGACCTCACCCCGACCATCAGTGCTGCAGGCGGCGCAGGAAGGATTCCATGCCGTCGCTGAGGAGGTCGGGCGGCAGACGGCCGACGGTGTGGAAGTAGTAGCTGTCGAAACTCCACTTCATGAGGTGCGCGAGCGGTCCGTCGAGGGTCAGGTCCGTCGATCCGCCAAACAGCGTGTCGGAGAGGATCAGGGTGGCCTGGATGCCGCCTCGGTTGGCGATGCAGAACACCTCGGGGCGGTGCGGCGGGATCTCGCCCTGGCCGGTCAGATCGTGCCGGATCGCGGCCGCTGCCACGTCGGCCTGCATCACCGCGATGTGGCCGAGCTTTGGCATCGCGAGCGCCGCGCAGTCGCCCGCCGCGTAGACGCGGTCGAGGTCGAGGTGGCGCATCGTCTTGTCGGTGGGGACGAACCCCTGCTCGTCGCCGAGGCGCTCGGAGCGCTTGATCAGCGGGTTGCCGGAGTAGGGCGGGAGCACGATCGAGAGGGCGCTCTCCCAGCTCGTGCCGTCGCTGAACACGACCCCGCCTGCGTCGACGCGGGCGAGCACCTTGCCGGTCTGCACCTCGATCCCGTGGCTGTGGACCAGCGGCTCGACGTCGGCGTGCACCTTGGGTCCGACGTCCTCGAAGAACACCTCGCCGGGGCTGAACACCCGCAGTGTCGCCTGCTCTCGTAGCCCGCGGCGGCGAAGCTCATGGTCGATCATGAACATGAGCTCGGCGACCGGACCCTCGCACGGCGCAGCGAGTCGGGGGGCATCCACGCGGCTTCCCCACACGCTGCGCGCCGAGCCGATCACGATCGGGCCGCCCCGGAACCGCTTGAGCGCGTCATACAGGCGTGGCGCCTCGACGTCGTCGCACACCGAGTAGCCATGTTCGCGAAAGCCCGGTATCGCGTCGTAGTCCTTGACCGCGCCGAGCGCTATCAGCAGGTGGTCGTAGGCGAGCGTCTCGCCGCCTGTCAGCAGGATCTGGCGCTGGTCGGCGTCGATCCGCTCGGCGGACTCGTTCACGAATCGCACGCCGTGGTGGGCCAGCAGCGGCGCTAGCGGGAAGCGGGCGTGATCGACGAGCTTGCCGGCTACTGCAACCTCAGGCAATGCGGGCCGGGCGAGGCTCGTTGCCCGTGCGTCGACAAGCACGAGCTCCACGCGCTCACCGAGAGCCTGGAGCCGATGCAGCGCTCGCAACCCGGCGAACCCGCCGCCGAGAATCACCACGCGCGCCCGGTCGCCCATCACGCGACGGTAGCGGTCGCCCGCGGCACCGGCAACTCGGCCACAGCACTCGGCACATGCACGCCTCCTGCGCAACCAAGATGCGCAGCAGCCCTAACCGCAGCGGGCGTGCCCGAGTGTCTCACCAGAGATCTACTCTACGCCGGGTGGAACTGCAACATTTACCGATCATCTAATTGAGCGACGGTCCCCCGGGAGGCGCGGATGAAGATCAGAGCGGCGGTACTGGAGGAGTTCGGCAAGCCGCTGAACGTGACCGAAGTCGAGCTCGCCGAGCCCCGCCAGGGCGAGGTGCTGGTGCGCCTGGCCGCCTGCGGGGTCTGTCACACCGACCTGTACACGGCCTCCGGTGTGGATCCGTCCGGGTACGCACCCTGCGTGCTCGGGCATGAGGGGGCAGGTGTTGTCGAGCAGCTCGGCGCCGGTGTCAGCTCGCTTGCGGTCGGCGACCACGTCGTCACCCTGTTTGCGCCCCAGTGCCGTGAGTGCGAGCACTGCAAGAGCGGCCGCACGAACCTGTGTCTGGCGGTCCGCGAGCAGCAGAACAGGGGCTACCTGCCCGATGGCACCACGCGACTCTCGCGCGACGGGGTGCCGATCAGGCACTTCATGGGCACCTCGACCTTTGCGCAGTACACGGTGATGCCGGAGATCGCGCTTGCGAAGGTCAACCCCGAGGCCCCTTTTGAGGCGGCGTGCCTGTTCGCCTGCGGGCTATCGACGGGACTGGGGGCGGCGATGTACACCGCAGCGGTACGCGAGGGCTCGACCTGCGTTGTCTTCGGTGCTGGGATGGTCGGGCTCGGGGCCGTTGTCGGCTGCCGGCTGGCGCGGGCGCAGCGGATCATCTGTGTCGACCTCTCGCCCCAGCGGCTCGAGCTTGCGGCGGCGCATGGGGCCACGGACACCTGGCTGGCTGGTCCCGACACGGTCGCGCAGATCCTCGAGCAGACCCGCGGTTTTGGCGCCGACTACACGTTCGAGGCGACCGGCCGCGTCGAGGTGATGCGCCAGGCCGTCGAGTCGGCGCGCATGGGCTGGGGCCTGTGCACGGTGGCGGGCGTCGCGGGCAAGGGAGAGACGCTCGACGTGATCCCGCGCTGGCTGATTCAGGGGCGCCGGATCGCGGGCTCGTCCTTCGGTGGGGTCAGGGGCCGGGACCAGGTGCCGGAGCTGGTGGAGCGCTACCTGGCGGGCGAGATCGACGTGGAGGCGTTCATCTCCCGCCGGATCGCCCTCGAGGACGTCAACCACGCCTTTGAGCTGATGGAGGCCCAGGACGGGATCCGCAGCGTGATCGAGTTCCGCTAGAGCAGCGACTCAAGGTCAAGCGGCCAACCCGTGTAGGCCTCTGCCAGGTAGCGGCGCCCCGCCTCTGAGGAGACCACCGATTGGAGCTCTCCGAGCTGGCGGCGGCGATCAAACTCGCTTGCCTCCGGCGTCAGGTGCAGCATCTGCGTCATCCACCAGGAGAAGTGCTGAGCCTTCCACACCCGCTCGAGCACGTCGGGCTCGTAGCTTTCGATCAGCGACCGGTCGCGCTTACGCATCAGCGCCCGCAGCGCCCGCGCGAGGACCACCACGTCGGCGATCGCCAGGTTCATCCCCTTTGCTCCCGTCGGGGGCACCGTGTGCGCGCAGTCGCCGACCAGCGCGACACGGCCACTGCTCAGGCTGCTGGCCACATAGCTGCGAAAGCGCAGCACGTCGCGCTGAAAGATCGGCCCGCGGATCAGCGGATGCGGGGCGACGCGCGCCTCCAGGGCCTCCCAGATCTGCTCCTCGCTCCACGACTGCGGATCGAGGTCGGGGTCGCATTGCAGGTACATGCGCTGCACGGTGGCGCTGCGCTGGCTGATCAGCGCGAAGCCCTCGGGTGAGTTGCTGTAGATCAGCTCCGGTGCGCTTGCCGGCGCCTCGCAGAGGATTCCGAACCAGGCGAAAGGGTACTCGCGGAAGTAGCCCTCGCCCGCCGGGCCGGTGACGGCCCGGCGGGCGACACTGCGGGACCCGTCCGCGCCGACGACGAAGTCGGCCGTGATCGTGAGCGGCTCGCCGTCGGCGTCGGTGGCGAGCACGCGCGCGACCGCCCCGTCGTCCTCGACGCGCACCGCCTCGGTCTCGAAGCGGAGCTCCTGGCCGTCGGCGAGTCGGGCGGCGATCAGGTCGCGCAGCACCTCGTGTTGGGGATAGAGCCACACGCTGCGGCCGGTGAGCGCCATGAAGTCGATCCTGTGGCCGGTGCCGGCGAAGCGCAGTTCGATCCCGTCGTGGCGCTGCCCGTCGCTCAGCACCCTGCTGCTTGCACCGGTTTGGCTGAGCAGCCTGACCGTGTCGGCCTCGAGGATCCCTGCACGGACGGTCGTCTGGATCGCCTCGCGTGTGCGCTTGTCAATCACGATCGACTCGATCCCCGCGGCGCCCAGCAGATGCGAGAGCATCAGCCCGGCGGGGCCCGCGCCGACGATCGCCACCTGTGTGCGCGCGCTGCTCACCCCGGGCATCTTATGACCTGCCGCCCGCTGGCCAATACCCTTGAGCGACCGCCGATGCCGGACCACAAGCTCGACTTTGACCCGATCGCCGAGGCCCGCCGCCAGTGGGACCTGCACTGGGGCCAGCAGGCCGGCCCGCAGATGGTGGCGGTCACCTCGATCATGCGCGCCCAGCAGATCCTGATGGCGCGGCTGAACGCGCTGCTCGCGCCGTTTGATCTGAGCTTTCCGCGTTATGAGACGCTGATGGTCCTCTTCTACAGCCGTCACGGGGAGCTGCCGCTCGGCAAGCTCTCACAGCGGCTGCAGGTGCACCGTGCGAGCGTCACCAACGTGATCGACAAGCTCGAGTCCGGTGGGCTGGTCGTGCGGGTGGCGCACTCAAGCGACCGCCGCGCGACCCTCGCGCGCATCACCGACCATGGCCGCAGCGTCGCCGAGCAGGCGACACTCGCGCTCAACGAAGCTGGGTTTGGCCTCGGCGCCCTTGACCTGGGAGCCTGCGAGCAGCTCTTCGCGCTGATCGAGCCGCTGCGGCGCGACGCTGGCGACTACTGACAGCGCCTCAGGGCTCGCTTCCCGCTGCCGGTCAGGCGCCGCCGTAGCTGTAGAACCCGCGTCCGCTCTTGCGGCCGAGGTGTCCGGCGGTCACCATCCGCTTGAGCAGTGGTGGTGCGGCGTATTCGGGCCGTCCGAACTCGTCAAGGAGCGAGTCGCAGACCGCTTGGAGCACGTCCAGGCCGATGAAGTCACACAGCGTGAGCGGTCCCATCGGGTGTCCGCAGCCGAGCTTCATGCCGGTGTCGATGTCCTCGCGGCTGGCGAAGCCCTCCTCGTACATGCGAACCGCCGCCATCAGGTAGGGGACCAGCAGGAAGTTGACCACGAACCCGGCGCGGTCCTTGGTGCGGATCGGCTGCTTGCCGATCTGCGCTGCGAACGCCTCTGCGTCGGTCACGGTCTGCGGGTCGGTGTCGATCGCCGCGACCACCTCGACCAGTTTCATCACCGGCACCGGCGAGAAGAAGTGCAGGCCGACCACGCGCTCGGGCCTGCGGGTGCGCGCGGCCAGCGCCGCGATCGGGATCGATGAGGTGTTCGAGGCCAGAAACCGCGCTTGCGGCAACAGCGCGTCCAGCTGCTCGAAGAGCTTGCCCTTGAGCTCGGGGTCCTCGTAGACCGCCTCGACGAGCGCATCGGCCTGTGTCAGGTCTTCGATCGTGGTGGTGTAGGAGATGCGCGCGATCAGCGCGTCAGCCTCCTCGCGGCTGCGCTTGCCGGCCTCCACAGCGCGTGCCACAGAGACAGCCAGTCGCTCGCGTGAGCGCTCAAGCGGCGGGAGCTCGGGCTCAAAGACGGTCACTGCGACACCGGCGGCGGCGGCCGACTCCGCGATCCCGGAGCCCATGAAACCGGCCCCGACCACTGCCAATCGATCGATGCTCATGTCAGGATCATCTCGCTTGCGGGCTCCTCATGTGTGTCGGTGACCTTCAGATAGTTTGAAGGTCGCCTATTCTATTGTCATCTGCACTCTCGAGGAGACGGGATGAGCGCGACACTGCCAACCGCAGAGCTTCCGCGCCAGGCGCGCCCTGACGCATCGCCGCTTCGCTTCATCACGGCCGCGTCGCTGTTTGACGGCCATGACGCTGCGATCAACGTGATGCGCCGCTTGATCCAGGATCACGGGGCCGAGGTGATCCATCTCGGCCACAACCGCAGCGTCGATGAGATCGTCCGCGCGGCGGTCCAGGAGGATGCTGATGCGATCGCGATCAGCTCCTATCAGGGCGGTCACATGGAGTTCTTCAGCTACATGCTCGAGCTGCTGCATGAGCGTGGTGCCGGTCACATCCTGGTCTTCGGTGGTGGTGGCGGCACGATCACGCTGGAGGAGATCGCTGAGCTCGAGCGTCGTGGGGTGGAGCGTGTGTATCACCCCAATGACGGGATGGCGCTTGGGCTTGTGGGGATGATCGATGACCTGATCGCGCGCGCCCGCGAGCACCGTGACGCCACGGCCGCCACCGGCCTTGCGGTCACGCCCGACGCGGCCGCTGGCAGCGACGATCTGACGGTCGCGCGGGTGCTCTCCGCGCTCGAGGACGGCCTGCTGGCGGAAGCGGAGCTAAAGCGGTTGCGTGCGGGCTGGGCGTCCGTCTCGCAGCGGGCGCCGGTGGTCGGCATCACCGGGCCCGGTGGGGCGGGGAAGAGCACGGTCACCGACGAGCTTTTGAACCGTTTCTCACAGTTTTTGCCGGAGCACCGGATCGCGGTGTTGGCGGTGGACCCGACGCGCAGGCGCACCGGTGGCGCGCTTCTGGGTGACCGGATCCGGATGAACAGTCTGCGCAACGAGCGGATCTACATGCGCTCGCTCGCGACCCGGCAGAGCAACCGTTCCACCAGCGCGACCCTCGCTGACGCGCTCTCCTACCTCCGCGCCGGTGCGGGCTTTGACCTGGTGATCGTTGAGACCGCCGGCACCGGTCAGGGCGACTCGGAGATCGTCGACCACGTTGATGTGCCGCTTTATGTGATGACCAGCGAGTTTGGTGCCGCCAGCCAGCTTGAGAAGATCGACATGCTCGACCTTGCGCAGCTGGTGGTGATCAACAAGGCGGATCGTCCGGCGGCGCAGGATGCGCTGCGTGATGTGCGCAAGCAGTGGCGTCGTAACCACGCCTCCTTTGAGCTTGCCGATGAAGAGCTGCCTGTCTACCCGACGGTCGCAAGCCGCTTTGCTGACCCTGGCCTCACCACCCTGTTCTTCGCCCTGTGTGAGCGGCTCGGCCTGCCCGCTGAAGCGCCCGCCACCGCCACCGCGCTCGCGCCGGCTCCCGAGCCGGCCGGCCCGGCCGGCGGTGCTCTGATCCCGCAGCCGCGGGTGCGCTACCTGGCTGAGATCGCCGAGCAGGGCCGTTCGATCAACGTCGCGATCGAGCACGCCGCGCGGCGCGCCGCGCAGGCGCAGGCGTATCTGGAGGCGGTCAGGGCGCTTGGCGACGATAGCCCGGTGGTGGCGGAGCTCGAGCGCCGCGCGCAACAGGCGCTTGCCGACATCGGTCCGGAGGCCCGGATGCTGCTTGAGGGCTGGGAGCAGCGGATCGCCGCGATCACCGCGCCCAGCTACAGCTACGAGGTTCGCGGAGCGCAGGTGAGCGGCGATAACTACCGCCGCTCGCTGAGCGGGCTTCAGATCCCCAAGCTTGCACCACCGCGCATCGACGGTTGGGGGGACCGGCTGCGCTTCTTGATGAAGGAGAACCTGCCCGGCCACTACCCCTACACCGGTGGTGTGTACCCGTACCGCCGTGCCAGCGAGGAGCCGACCCGCATGTTCGCGGGCGAGGGCACACCGGAGCGCACCAACCGCCGCTTCCACTATCTCTCCCAGGGACAGCCCGCGGCGCGTCTGTCAACGGCGTTTGACTCGGTCACGCTGTATGGCGCCGACCCGCACGAGCGCCCTGACATCTTCGGCAAGGTCGGCAACTCGGGCGTGTCGGTCGCCACCCTCGATGACGCCAAGAAGCTCTACTCGGGCTTTGACCTGTGCGCAGCGTCGACGTCGGTGTCGATGACGATCAACGGGCCCGCGCCGATCATCCTCGCGTTCTTTCTAAACGCCGCGATCGACCAGCAGGTCGAGCTGCATCTGCAACAGACCGGCCAGGTCGAGTCAGCGCAACGACGGATCCTGGAGTGGCTCGGCGACCGGCCCCGCCCGCACTACGCAGGCGAGCTGCCCGACGGCAACAGTGGGCTCGGCCTCGGGCTGCTCGGCGTCTCAGGCGACCTCGTGGTCGAGCGTGATGTGTATGAGCGGATCAAGGCCGAGACCCTGAGCACGGTGCGTGGCACCGTGCAGGCCGACATCCTCAAGGAGGACCAGGCGCAGAACACCTGCATCTTCTCAACCCAGTTCGCGCTGTCGATGATGGGCGATGTGCAGCGGTATTTCATCGACCATCAGGTCCGCAACTTCTACAGCGTCTCGATCAGCGGCTACCACATCGCCGAGGCGGGCGCCAACCCGATCACCCAGCTGGCGTTCACGCTCGCAAACGGCTTCACGATCGTTGAGTACTACCTCGCGCGAGGCATGGCGATCGACGACTTCGCCCCCAACCTCAGCTTCTTCTTCTCAAACGGCATGGACCCCGAGTACGCGGTCATCGGCCGGGTCGCACGCCGCATCTGGGCACGCGCGATGCGCGAGCGCTACGGCGCCTCGCCGCGCAGCCAGATGATGAAGTACCACATCCAGACCTCCGGTCGCAGCCTGCACGCGCAGGAGATCAGCTTCAACGACATCCGCACCACCCTGCAGGCGCTCTACGCGATCCTCGACAACTGCTCGAGCCTGCACACCAACGCCTACGACGAAGCGATCACCACTCCGACCGAGGAGTCGGTCCGTCGCGCGATGGCGATCCAGCTGATCATCAACCGCGAGCTCGGGCTCAACCAGACCGAGAACGCGCTGCAGGGCTCCTTCATCATCAGCGAGCTGACCGACCTGGTCGAGGAGGCCGTCTACGCGGAGTTCGAGCGTCTCTCCCAACGCGGCGGGGTGCTCGGCGCGATGGAGACGATGTACCAGCGCTCAAAGATCCAGGAGGAGAGCCTCCACTACGAGCGTCTCAAGCACTCCGGTGAGCTGCCACTGATCGGCGTGAACACCTTCCTGCCCAAGGACGGCCATGGCGAACAGATCGACAAGCTCGAGCTGATCCGCTCAAGCGATCAGGAGAAGCGCCAGCAGATCGCCAACCTGAACGCCTTCAAAGACCGCTGTGCCGGCGAGAACCACGACAACGCCCTAAAGCGCCTCGCAGACGTAGCCCGCAGCGGCCAGAACGTCTTTGCGGAGCTGATGGAAACCGTCAAATACGCCTCACTCGGCGAGATCACCGACACGCTGTATGCGGTCGGCGGCGAATACCGCCGCAACATGTGAGTCTCGGGCGTCGGCTCGGTACCCTGGCTGCGCTCGGCCGTGAGCGGTAGCCCTTGCACATAGATCCCTACATCGTTCTCGGAAGCGCTGTCGTGGGTCTGCTCGTCGGCATGACTGGCGCGGGCGGTGGTGCGCTGATGACGCCGATGCTCATCCTGCTCTTCGGGGTGACACCGACCGCAGCGATCTCCAGCGACCTCGTCGCCGCGGTGGTGATGCGGCCGTTCGGCTCGGCCGTGCACCTCAGGGCCGGGACGGTCAACCGACAGCTAGTACTGCTGCTCGCGACCGGCTCGATACCGGCAGCTTTCCTGGGCGCCTACCTGCTGCACCTGCTCGGCAGCTCGACGGCGGCCAAGAGCCACATCGAGACCGTGCTCGGAGTCGCGCTGCTCGTCGGCGCTGGCGCCATGGTCCTGCGATTCACGCTGGATCGCCGCGCCGGAGCACACAGGAGCGATGAGATCCACAGGCTCGAGGTGCGACCACTGCTGACTGTCGCGGTCGGCATCGTCGGCGGCGTGACCGTCGGCTTGACCTCGGTCGGATCCGGGTCGCTGATGATCATCATGCTGCTGTTCGTCTACCCGACGATCAGCGCCAAGCAGCTGGTCGGTACCGACCTCACCTAGGCCGTGCCGCTCACGCTCGCGGCCGCTGTGGGCTCACTCATCTTCGGCCACGTGCAATTCGCTGTCACCACCTCGCTGATCATCGGTAGCGTGCCCGCCGTGCTGATCGGATCGAAGCTCTCCGCGAGCGTCCCGGACAGATTCATCCGGCCGGTCATCGCCTTCGTGATCTTCGCCTCAGGGCTCAAGTACGTCGGCGTCGGCCCAGCAACGCTCGGCTGGATCCTCGTGGTCGCCCTGCTGGGCGGCGCAACCTACATCGTCCTCCAGCTGCGCGGCGGCGAGGGCCCGCCCTAGCCTGGGCTGGCCGGCAGCGTCGCCAGGAACCGGCGCACCTGGGCGCGGCTTGTCAGGCAAATCCAGCGGCTGTCGCGTTGCGCGGCGTAGCGACGGCGCTGCGGTTCATGCTGCGTCCACGACCAGAGCAGAACCGAGCGTTGAGGATCGCGGGATAGCGCGTCGCGTAAGGACTCGCGGTTACCGTTCCACAGCTGCTCGCGCAAGATGCCCCGCCGCAGTGTCCGCCAAGCCAGCTGACGCATCACGGTCATGCGCGGAAAGTCAAGCCAGATGACCGTGTCTCCCCGCTCCCTGACCAGATCGCCACCCTTGGTCTCGTAGTTGCCATCGGCCACCCAGGCACCGTCAGCCGGGCAGGCCACCTCGAGTCGCGCGCGCATCTCATCGGCCGACATGGCGCTCCAGCCGGGGCCATGGTGGATGGCGTCCAGCTCCACATGGGTGAACCCGAGCACAGCGGCGAGACGGCACGCCAGCCAGCTCTTGCCAGCACCGCTGGAGCCCACAATCGCCACCCTGCGTACAGCACAGATGATCGCAGCCCGCACCGCCCGAGGTCCGCCTCAGAGGCGCCACCTCCAGGCGCTCCAGCGGGCATCCGCGGCGAGCGGGCTCTTGGCTCTATGGATCTCGAGCGCGGCGGTCAGTCGTCGCGCCTCGCTCTGCTTGCCAGCGCGCATCGGGTGTAGCCGCGCTTGAGCTCGGGCCTGCTCAAACTCCGGGGATGGTTGCGGACGCAAGCACAACTCCGCGGAGTTGCGCCTCCTGAGAGCGCCTGCTACGGGCTGCGTCGTGCTGTGAGATAGGCGGCGGCTGCGCGCGCGGCTCTCCGCGAACGGACCGACCGGCCCGTGAGGCCGGCGCTGGCACGCGTCGGCGCGTAGGTCTCCGAGCCGCTGCGGGTCGCGATCAATCCGTGGAGGACCACGAGCTACGCCGCGGTTGGTCCCCCGCAGGGACGCGGCGGGCTCTGGGAGGATGCTGTCGTGATCGTGTTGAGTGAGTGTGATGTCGGTCGGCTGCCTGAGGTCGTGGACGCTCTACGGCGGATGGCCTGCGACCGCTCGCCGGGACAGCTGCATCCGGGGGACCTGGGCTGGCAGTGGCGCTTCGGCGCGGAGGCGACGGCGACGGCGGTCAGGACCTGGAGTCGCGACGAGCAGATAGTTGCGGTTGGCATGCTGGACAGTCCCAGGTTGCTGCGTCTTGCGGTTGTGCCCCAGGAGCAGGCCGACGAGGAGCTCGCCAACCAGCTGCTGATGGACATCATGCGCCCCGAGCGGGGTGTCCTGCCGCCAGGCGACGTGTCCGTCGAGGTCCGCTGCGGCGGCCCGCTGCGAGAACTCCTGTGCGATGCGGGCGGGGTCCTGGATGAGCCGTGGACGCCGCTGCGACGGGACCTCGCCGAGCCGGTCGATCATCCCAAGGTGCCGATTGAGGCGATCGGCCCCGAGCGGGCCTGGGTTCGGGCGGCCGTGCAGCGGGCCGCGTTCGATAACTCGACGTTCACGGAGGAGCGCTGGCACGCGATGGCCGCCGGAGCGCCCTACGCGGAGGCTCGCTGTCTTGTCGCTTACGACGATCAGGGAACGGCGGTCGCGGGCGTCACGGTGTGGTCGGCCGGCCCGGGAAGGCCGGGGCTGCTTGAACCGATGGGCGTCCATCGCGACCATCGCGGCCGCGGCCACGGAATGGCGGTCACCACCGCGGCCGCCGCGGCGCTGCGCGACATGGGCAGCTCAAGCGCGATCGTCTGCACGCCGAGCTCCAACCTCGGCGCCGTCGCGACCTACCGATCAGCCGGATTCCAGCAGCTGCCCGCCGTGCACGACCTGCGGCTCCGGGCTAACCGCGCTCGACAGGGTTAGGCGCTCCCTCGTCGACCGTGATCAGCCGCATGAGGCTGGTGTTGATGTAGAAGGCCCATGCGCTTGAGCACTTCTCGTAGCACTCGATCTCGGGCGTCAGCCCGACGTGGCTGAAGCGCACGACCGTGTTGTCACCCTCGCTCGCGATATCGAAGACGATTTTGCTGCCGACCCACTCGCTGGGGTCGTCTGTGAAGTCGAGGTGGGCGTCGGTCACCTCCCAGACAACCCGACGGCCCGGGGCCAGTTCGGTGATCCGCTGCCTTGACCGGTGGATGTTCTGGTAGCGGTAGGTGAACTCGGCGCCGAGTTGGTCGGTGGCACCGTCGATCTCTCCCGACCACCAGCCGCGAACGTCGACGATCGCTGCGAACGCCTGCTCGGGTGTCTGCTCGACGGTGAATTCGGTGGTGAAGTTCTGCATTGGTATCCAGCGCCCTGTTGGTTGCGCTGCTGCCTTTGCCTCTACAACTGCGCTGGTGGCGAAAACTGGTCGCCGGGCGCAAGCCCGAACGCGGAGAACAGGGAGGTGTCCAGAGAGGCGTGGATCGCGGCGATCCGATCCCCAGTTATCTCGAGCACCATGATCGCGTAGGGCGCCGGCGTGCCGGCCGCGTCGGGGCGGTGGACGGCCAGCGCCGGGCAGCCGTTGGCTCTGAGTGACAACAGACGGTCGTGACCCCCCTCGTCCCGCATTCCCGCCAGGAACGCCCTGATGTCGCGAACGCCCTGCAGCCAGAGCTCAAACGGCGGCATCGTGATGATCGCGTCCTCGTGCAGGAGCGCCACCAGCGCGTCCACGTCATAGCGCTCAAACGCGTCCACATAGCGTTCGAGCAGCGCACGCTCCACCTCAACACTGTCGGGTGCGGCGGGGTCGAGGTGCTGCAGCGCCGCGATGAACGCGAGCCGCACGGTCTCACGTCTCAGCACCACGACCGCGGGGTCGCCGGTGAGCAGTGTGTCCGGGATCGGCGCCACCCACGTCGCCTCGGGCCGGGGGGTGCCCATCACGAGCTCTCCGGCGCCTGGCGGACCGAGCTCGACCGGCAACGCCCTGCGGCCGCGACCCTTCAGCGCGTCAAGACACACGTTGGTCGCGATGGGGTAAAGCCAGGGCCGCAGACCGCCGTCCTATGCAGAGCGGTCCTCGAAGCGCGCATGCGCCCGCCACGCCCGGATCAGCGTGTCCTGCACCGCATCCTCAGCGTCAAAGGGAGAGCCGAGCATGCGATAGCAGTAGCCGTTGACTTCCTCCCCGCCCTTGCGGACGGGGATTCCCTCGGGGCGGCTCATGCCGCTCCTGCCAGGGTTGACGCTTCGCAGGGGCCGTTACTTCCGGCTGTCCCTCCACGTCCTGTGACCGCCAGTCCGGCGGCGAGGATGTTCAGTGCGGCGTTTATGTCCGCGTGTGTTTCTTGTCCGCAGCCGGTACACCGGAACCGCGCTTGGCTCTCGCGCGATACCGGGTCCACGTGACCGCAGGCGTTACAGGTCTGTGAGGTTCGACGGGGATCGACCGCGATCACCTGCACGCCGCAGGTTACGGCCTTGTCCTCGACGCGACGACGCAGCATTGACCAGCCTTGCTGGCTGATCGCCCGGTTCAGCCCGGCCTTCTGCCGGACTCTTGTGCCGGGCTGCTGGACGGTGCCACGGGCGCTACGGAGCATGCCCCTGACGTTCAGGGCTTCTAGCGCGATCAGGTCGTGCTCACGCACCAGCATGGTCGAGGTCTGTTCCACGAAATCCTTGCGACGGTCCGCTTGCCGGGCGTGCAGGCGGGCGATGCTTCGCTTCGTTCGCTCCCGCCGGTTCGAGCCCTTCTTCTGGCGGGCTTTGCGGCGCTCCAACCGCCGCAACCGCTGCGCCTTCCCGGCGCTCATCACGGGCGCTCTCAGGTGGCGGCCATCACTGAGCGTGATGGTGGCTGCGACCCCGAGGTCGAGGCCGACCACGGCCCCGGTGAGCGCCCGCAGCATCACGGGCTGGGGGGCGGTGAAGCTAACATGCCAGCGCCCGGCCCGGTCCATCGTGAACCGCGCCATCCCGAACACGGCCGGGAGCGGACGTGAGAGCCGGAACCTGACCCACCCTACCTTCGGGACGAGGATCGCGGCCCAACGACGGTCGAACCGGCGGACGTTCACGTCACGGATCGTGAAGCTCTCATGCACTCCGGCCTTCCACCACGTCGGCCGCCGCGCGTGGCCCTTCCGCCAGTTCTGAAGCGCCCGGTCGAAATCCCTAAGCGCCTGCTGTTGCACGGCGGAGCTTCCTTCCCCGAGCCATGTCTCGCGGCGGGCTTCGGCTAGCTGCCGGAACCGCTGCGCGCTCGAAGGCGTGGGTCCACGACGCGGGTCGTAGAGGTTGAGCTGCTCAAGCGCGAGATTCTTCACATACCGCGTCTCCGCGCAATGGCGGCGGCACCCGGCAGCCTGCCCGGCTGTGGGGTATGCGCGGTAGCGGTGTGCCATAACCCTATAATACGGTTTGTGTCGGCAGACCCGAACGATTTCAGGAACGGACGGCATGTGGTCTACCGTTTGCACGCGCATGTCGTACTCGTAACGAAATACCGGCGGGGTGCTATCACCGACCGGGTAGGCGAACTGCTGATCGCCACGACCCGTGAGGTCTGCGAACGCCACGACGTGACACTCGTTGAGGCCGACGGAGAGCACGACCACCTACACCTGCTGTTGGACTACCCGCCAAAGATCAGCCTCTCCACTTTGGTCGGGGCGATCAAAACCAACAGCAGCCGGATCGTTCGGGAACAGAACTGGCCAGAGGTCCGCCAAGCCCTGTGGGGCCAGCACTTCTGGTCCCCGTCCTACTGCGTCCTCTCCACCGGCGGTGCGCCCATCCAGGCCGTTAGGGCGTACATCGCCAGCCAGCGAGAACCCAACCGCAGGCCAGGGCGACCCGGACGGGCTTGACCCCTCCCTCACCGAAGGGCTTGCGCCCTAAGACTGGTCAACTCCCGCCGGTAGGACTCGAGCTCGGCAAACCCAGAGCTCCCAGACGACAAAATCCCGCCCATGGCCACCGATGCTAAACACCGCCGGTCACCTCGCAAAGCTAAACGCCGCCAAAGTTGGTTGAGCGCGCAAGCACAACTCCGCGGAGTTGCGCCGCGACTAAAATCGCCAACACCGGTGGCGTCGAGCGGGGAGTCGCGGTGGCAAGACGAGTGAACAGCAGGATGCTCCTGGTCGGCAGCCTGCCCGCCGACTCGCCCGAGCACGCGCTGCGCGCCGGCGCGGAGCTGTTTGGCGACATGGTCTTTGCGCTGCCCGACGGCGAGACCGGCGCGATGGCGGGCTGGGTGAGCTTCGAGCGGGAGCGCCTGATCCGCGCAAGCGACGACGTCGCGGTCGTATCCGAGACCGACTCCCCGACCGGCCTGCCGCGACACGCCTACGAGACACCGGTGTTCACCGTCAAGCCGGGCGTCACCCAGGTCCACTTCCCGTCCTGGCCGCGGATCGACGTGGCGATCGCCTCCTACGCGATCTTCGCCGAGCTCAAGGCGGCGGGCGTGATCCCCGCGCACCTGCGCTTTCAGGTCGGTCTGCCGTTCCCGGCGAGCGCGATGAACGCTTTCAAGCACGACTTCGCCGCCGACTACCCGCGCGCCGCCGCGGGCTACGAGGAGCTTGTCGCGCGCGAGCTGCCACGCCTGTTTGACGCGATCGCGCCCGAGGAGCTCGCGATCCAGTGGGACTGCGCCTACGAGACGCAGGACATCGAGCAGGTGCTCGCCTGGACAGACGAGGGCGCCTGGGAGCGCTTCGCCGGTCCGGTCACCCGCCTCACCCGCCTGATCCCGGAGCAGACGCTGGTCGGCTACCACCTCTGCTACGGCACCTTCCCCGAGTGGCCGATGTATGAGGCGCGCGACTACGAGGTGCTCGTGCGGATGGCCAACTTCGCCGTGCGCGAGTCCGGCCGCACGGTCGACTGGCTGCACCTCGCCGGCCCACGCTACCTGCGCAGCGAGGACCGGCGCTTCTTCCGCCCGCTGACAGACCTCGAGCCCGGCCCCGCACGCGTGTTCCTCGGCATCGTCCTACCGCTCGACGGCTCGCCGGGGCTTCGCCGTCGGCACCAGACCGCCTCCCGCTACCTGGATGACTTCGGCGTGGCTATGTACTGCGGCTTCGGCCGCCAGCCCGGCCAGGACGGCGATCAGACGCTGCGCGAGCACGCGCGCGTGGTCCGCTCGCTGCCATGAGCACGGCCGAGCGTGTCCGGGAGGTGCACGCGGCGCTCGCCCGTGGCGACTACGACGCCGTGGCGCCGCTGCTTGACCCCGCTGTGTGCTGGCATGCCGGCAACCCGCAGGAGGGCTGCCGTAACCGTGAGCAGGCGCTCGCGTGGATGCGCCGCGCGGGCGACTCGGGCCGGCCGCTACCGGAGATCGTCGATGTGGTGCCGGCAGGCGAGTGCGTGGTCGTGGTCCTGCAACCGCGTGCGCGCGCCGGGCAACCCGACCCGCCGCGCACAGCCAATCTGACGACGCTGCGCGATGGCCTGGTGGTGGAGATGGTGCACTACGAGGATCCCGAGGCGGCGCTCGCCGAGCTGCGCCTGAGAAGCCCGGCGAGCGCGAGCGCGCCGCCGAGCGCAAGCAGCGGCACCGCCGGCAGCAGGTAGCGGATCCCGAAGCCGCCGGTCGCGGCGGTGCCGAGCAGCAAAAGCAGCGCGCCGCCGCCGAACAAAAAGATCTCACGGCGGGCCGGCACCCGCGCCGCCAGCGCCGCGAGCGTCGCCAGCGCCAGCAGCCCGAGCAACACGCGCGGCACGTGCACCAGCCGCCGGTAGGCGCGCACGACCCCGGCCGGTGAGCGCACCCGGATCCTCAGGCCGGGCAGGTCGGCGCGCTGCACGGCCCGGTCGCGTGCCTCCAGGTGCGCCGAGCGCGGCAGCGAGGTCGCGCTCACGGCGTTGCCGTAAGGGGTCGCGCCCGGCGTGAGGTAGTGCACGAAGTCCTCCAGCGTGACGTTCACGAAGCCGAGTGGGTGCGCCAGGATCATCGTCTTGGCAAACGACTCGAGCACGCGGTTGGTGGCAGCGACCTGTGCGATGCTCTGCGTGTCGGGGTGGAAGATGCGGTTGGCCGGCGAGGGCCCCCAGATGTACCAGTCGGGCGCGTCCGGATGGCTTGCGCGCTGGGCTGGGGTCTCGCACAGCGCCCGCTCGGGTGCCCCGAGCTTCACGCCCTGGCAGCTCGCGAACCCGGCCACCCGCCCGTAGAGCGTCCAGCCGGAGGTGGCGGTCATGCCGAAGACGTGGTAGCGCGCGTCGATCATCGCGCTGTAGGCGACAAGCGGCAGCGCCGCGGCCAGTGTGAAGGCGACGATCGCCCGCCAGCCGACCCTGATCCAGATCAGGTAGACGAAGAAGATCGGGAACACGAACGGCATCGCCTCGCGGTCCAGCGCCGCCCCCGCCAGCACCAGGCCCGCCAGCAGCGCGCGCCGCAGCCCGAAGCGCCGGGGCGCCGAACCCGACCCAACCATCCGCGGCCAGGCGACGATCAGCGCTGCGCTGAAGAGCAGCACGGTGAAGAAGGTGTCGGACATGACGTACTGCTCGAGCGTCACCGTGTAGCCGTCGAGCAGCACCGGGGCCGCAGCCGCGGCGGCTGCCCAGCGGGGCAGCCGCGCGCGCAGCAATGTCAGGTAGATCGCGATGCCCACGCCGATGATCGCGAGGTGCTGGACGGCGATCAGCTGCACGAGGCTGCGGTCCGGCAGCGTAAAGAGGCGGATCAGCAGCGAATAGCCGACCGGGTGCAGGCTGGGCAGCCCGACAAAGGCGCCGCTGAGCCCGGCGTCGATGTAGCCCCATGAGTCAGGGAAGAAGAGCGCCGGCGTGTAGGCGAGCATCGCCAGCAGGCGGATCGTCGCGCCGGCGGCCACCAGCAGGGCGATCAGCCAGTGCTCGCGCAGGACCTGTGACCAGCGGCCGGTGCGCGGCAGCGTGCGCGGGCTGCGGACGGGGCGTTCTGCGAGGGCCATCGGTGAGGACACTGTAATGGCGCAGGCTCACTGCTCAAGCAGCGCTGCCACCTCGAGCCAGTCCCCCTCCAGCCGCTCGCGGTTCGCTGACAGCTCGCCGAGCGCGGCGCTCAGCTCGAGCAGACGCGCATGGTCGGTCGCGCTCGCCGCCAGCGCCGCCTGCAGCTCGCGCTCACGGGCGCTGATCGCTTCGAGCTCGCGCTCCAGCCTGGCGAGGTCCTTACGCGCCTGGCGGACCTGGTTGCCGGGCTTTGTCTGCGCCGCCCGCGACGCGGGAGCCGCGGCGCCGGTGGCGGCCTGGGCGGCTGTGCCCGCCTCCTCCAGGTACTGGTCGACCCCGCCCGGCAGGTGTCGCAGGCCCCCGCCCGGCGTGATCGCGTACACGTTGTCTGAGACGCGCTCGATGAAGTAGCGGTCGTGGCTGACCACCACGAGCGTCCCGGGCCAGCGGTCGAGCAGGTCCTCGAGCGCGCGCAGCGTCTCGATGTCCAGGTCGTTGGTCGGCTCGTCGAGCAACAGCACGTTGGGCTCTGACATCAGCAGGCGCATCAGCTCCAGGCGCCGTCGCTCGCCGCCCGAGAGCTCCCCGACACGCGTGCGGGCGCGCGCGCCACGGAAGCCGAAGCGCTCGATCAGGCGGGCGGCGGTCAGCTCCTCGCCGCCCGCCAGCTGTGCGCTCCCCCGGACCTCGTTGGCGGCCTCGATCCGGAAGCGCGGCTTTGACGTGCGGGCTGGTGGGCCGCGCCGCAGCCAGGCGAGCTCCTTGCGCAACAGCTGCCGGCGGCGCTCCTCGCGCGCGGCGCTGACGCGCTCGCGTTCAGCGCAGGCCAGCACGTAGGCGGCGTAGCCGCCGTCGTAGCGGTGGACCGCGGCGCCCGCCAGCTCCCAGGTCTGGGTGCGGACCGCGTCCAAAAACCAGCGGTCGTGGGTGACGATCACCATCGCCCCGCTGCGCGCTGAGAGATGGTCTGCGAGCCAGCTGATCGCATCGATGTCGAGGTGGTTGGTGGGCTCGTCGAGCAGCAGCAGCTCCGGGCTCTCAAGCAGCGTGAGCGCCAGCGCGACGCGGCGCCGCTCGCCGCCCGAGAGGCTGCTGACCGGCGTGCCGGGCCCGGCGCTGAAGGCGCCCAGCGCAACACCACCGAGCAGCCCGTCGCAGACGGCGCGCAGCGCGCGATCGCCGGCCCACTCGTGCTCGGCCCGGTCGCCGCGCACGAGTGCACCAACCGTCGCACCCGCGGGCAGCGAATTGCCCTGCTCAAGCAGGCCGATGCGCAGGTCGCCGCGGCGCGTCACCTGGCCGCTGTCGGGCTGCTCCCGCCCCGCGATCAGCGCCACCAGCGTGGACTTTCCCTGGCCGTTTGCGCCGACCACGCCGATCCGCTCGCCCGCCGCGACCCCGAGCGTCACCGCGTCGAGGACCGTGCGTGCCCCGTAGCTCTTGCTCACGGCGCTCAGGTTGACGAGATTGGAAGCGGCCACTGCGGCCATGATGCTCGCAGGCTTTGCGCCGTCGGTGACTGCCTCCAATAGGATTGCCCGGCCGATGCTCTGCCGCGTATCGATCGCCGGGCTGTAGATGCAGCGTCTGCGCTGGCGCCGTCGCCGCCGGCTGCTGCTGGCGCTGGTCGCCGCGGTTGCGGCCGCGGTCGGCGTGCTGTCCTACGCGACCGGTGCGCTGCACCGCACCGAGCTGCAGACGCTCGACGCCCGCTATCAGGTGCGCGGCACGGATCGGTCGCTGCTTGACCGCTTCGTCGTGGTCGGGATCGACGCGCCCACGCTCAGCTTCTTCGCCACCTCCAAGACCCACCCGGCCAACTGGCCGTTTCCGCGCCGCTACGACGCGCGCGTGGTTGACAACCTGGTCACGGCGGGTGCGGCGCACATCGCGATCGACCTGCAGTTCTCACAGCCGACCGACCCGCGCGACGACTATGCGCTGGCTGAGTCGCTGGCCCACGCCAAGCACGTGGTGCTCGCCACGACGGCGGTGGGGCCGCACGGCTCCACCGACATCCTCGGCGGCAACGCCAACCTGCGGCGCTTTGGCGATGCCGTGGCCGCCGATGCCAGCATTCTGACCGACGCGACCGGGATCATCTCGAGGACCCAATACTCCTACCAGGGACTTGAGACCTTCCCCGCTGCGATCGCCGCGCAGGCCGCGGGTCACGCGATCGCGCCAGGTCTCTTCGGCGGCGCCCGAAGGCAGGTCCCGATCGACTATGCCGGGCCGCCCGGCACCGCGCCCTACGTCAGCTACTGGCGCGTCTTCACCGGCCACTTCCCGGCGTCGCTGGTGCGCGGGCGGACGGTGATCATCGGCGCCACGGCGCCGATTCTCCAGGACCGCCACGCGACCCCGATGGGCGCCGGCCTCATGGCCGGCACCGAGATCGTCGCCAACGCTGCCGCCACCGTGCTGCACGGGATCCCGCTGCGCGACGCGCCCGGCTGGCTGAACGTGCTCCTGATCCTGGCGCTCGGCTCGGTCGTGCCGGCGCTCGGGCTGCGCGGCTGGGGGCTGCGGGCGCTCGGCGCCGGCCTGGTCGTGGGCGCGCTGTACGCGCTCGCCGCGCAGCTTGTCTTCAACGCCGGGCGCATCATCACGGTCGTCGACCCCGAGCTCGCGCTGCTGATCTCAAGCTTCGGGACGCTGGCTGTTACCTACCTCAGCGAGGCGTTCGAGCGCCAGCACGCGCGCACGACGTTCGCGCGCTTCGTGCCGCCCGGGGTCGTTGACGAGGTGCTCTCGAGCACCGACGACGACCTCAGGCTGGCGGGTGTGCAGCGCGTCTGCACCGTCATGTTCAGCGACCTGCGCGGTTTCACGAAGTTCTCCGAGACGCAGTCGGTTGATCGGGTGATCGCGGTCGTCAACCACTACCTCAACGAGATGACGGAGGCGATTCTCGGCGCAGGCGGTACGCTGATCGCCTACATGGGGGATGGGATCATGGCGGTTTTTGGGGCGCCGCTCGAGCAGGATGACCACGCCGACCGGGCGCTGCGGGCGGCGCGCGAGATGATCGGACCGCGGCTTGCTGGCTTCAACGCCTGGCTGGCCGAGCAGGGCTACGAGTCCGGATTCCGGATGGGTGTCGGTCTCAACACCGGCCCGGTGATGTGCGGCAACGTCGGCGCCGAGCAGCGCGTGGAGTACACGGCGATCGGTGATACGACCAACACCGCCTCGCGCCTTGAGGGCATGACCAAGAACAGCGAGTACATGCTGTTCGTCGCCGAGGCGACGCGCGAGGCCCTGCACGACCCGCCCTCCGACCTGGTGTTCGTTGACGAGTTCGAGGTCCGCGGCCGCCAGGCCAAGATGCGCGTGCACTCGCTGTCACCGGCTGCGCCATGAGCTGGCCCGCGGTCTTCATCGTCTTCTACGTCAGCCACCAGCTCGGCGACTACCTGCTGCAGACCGACTGGCAGGCAACCCACAAGCGCTACGGGCTCGGACGTGATCGGGTCGCCCGCCGGGCTTTGTTTGGGCACACCTTCACCTACGGCATCGCTTTCGTGCCGGCTTTCGTGTGGCTCTCCACGCGCGTCGGCTGGAGCGCACTGGTGATCGCCGCGGCGGTTGTCGTCCCGCACCTGTTACAGGACGACGGGCGCGTGCTGCGCGCCTACATGCGGCGCGTCAAGCGGATGGATCCGGTTGCAAACCACGTCGTCGCCGCGCTCGTCGACCAGGCGCTGCACATGATCGCGCTGTTCGGCGCGGCGCTGCTGGTCAGCGCGTTGCGCTGAGACGCCGTCAGCTGACGCGCAGCTTGACCACGTAGAGCAGCCCGCTGTCACGCACGCCGACGTTCCAGTCCTGGAAGTTGCCGAGGTTCGGGGTGATGTGGAAGATGATGTGCCAGCGCGGGGTGCCACCGACCGCGCCGTCGGGATAGAGCGCGTCGTTACCGCCGAGCGGCAGCTGCGGTGCGACCGCCGCGTCCACGTAATAGGGCTGCTGGCTGGCGATCACCGTGAGCTCGTAGTAGCCGCTGAGCTGGACGTTGTAGCGCCCGCCGGTCGCTGACACGGGCGAGACCGAGATCTCCGGCGCCTCGTTGGGGGCAAACAGCGAGTGGCCCTGCTTGACCACGACGGTGTGCACGTGTGGGTAGTAGACCGTCACCCGCAGGGTGTCGCGCACGACCTTGAAGTAGGTGCCCGCGCAGGTGTTCTCGGTGAACCACTTGGTGCCGAGCACGGCGGCGGCGCCGCCGGAGCCCTGGGTGGTGAAGGTGCCGTGGGCGTTGGCCCACAGGCTGTCGAGCTTCTTGCCCTTGCTCTTGGGCTTGCCTTTGCCCTTCGGTTTGCCCTTGCCCTTGCCCTTGCCCTTGGCCTTGGCAGCAGAGGCGACCAGCCTGGGCTTTGAGGCGATCGACACGGCTCCGCCGCCGGACTGGCTCAGCGCGCATACGTTAGCGTTGCTGCCGCCGGGCAGGATGGCTGTGGTCGCGCCGGTGCGGCGGTTCTGGTGCAGCTGAAAGCGGCCGGCGTAGAAGACGCCGGTCTCCGAGCGCCCGTTTGGCAGGCCGAGCGTCAGCTGGACCTGGCCGTGAGTGGTGTCGATCGTCGAGCCATTGGGGATCTGACCGCCGCGCGAGAGCTTGTGGAAGCGATGTCCGCCGGGGCCCTCGTAGAGGCTCGTGCCGGTGACCGGCGTGGCGTCGAGCGTCTTGCCGAGCCTGGGGGGCTTGAGGCGCCCGATCGCGATGAAGGCGCCGTCGCTCGGGTGCGTGACGTGGACCCTGTTGCCGGTGCTGCCAAACCAGGCCGAGGCGCCGATGCGGCGGCGGTTGTAGGTGAGGCGGGAGCCGCTCACGCGGAAGTCGCCGAAGACCACCGGTGCGAATGGAGCCGGACCAAGATCGGTGTTGGGGGCGCCGGTCAGCGAGTACTCCTGCACCAGCGGGACCGTGCCACGCAGTAGCGGCCGCCCGGTGGCACCGGCGAACAGCGGCAGCACGCCGGCTGCCCAGGATGTGCCGAGGCCGAGGCTCGGCCCGCTGGCATTTGCGCTGCGATGCGTGTTCAGGTTGCGGATGCTGAGCAGCGTGCGGGCGCCGCGCACCGTGATCGTGACCACCAGCGGATCGCCGGGGGAGGCACCGAACCCGGCTGGCCTGAACCTCAGCGTCCGCGCGCCGGGATTGCTGATCTCAAAGCCCACCCGGTAAGCGGGTCTGCCGGCGTGGCAGAAGCTGTCGTAGCCGACGAAGTCAAAGGGACGCAGCGGCCCGCTGCCCGCGGTCGCGCTGTCAAACAGCTCCGCGCCGTTGCGCTGGCCCACATAGTTTGCGTGGCGCACGCGGCCGCAGTCCACGGCTGCGACGTAGAGCTTGAAGGAGACGGATTTGGTCTGGGCCAGGCCCGACCAGTAGGCGCCGGTTGTGCCCAGACCGGTGCTGCCGCCGGCGCTTGAGCTGAGGATCAGGAAGGCGGCCAGGGCGAGCACCAGCGAAACGGTCAAGGCTACCGCGACCCTACCAACCTGACGCCCCCCGGTCATGGTGGCAGCAGTCTAGCGGCGGGTGGGGTGCTTCGCTACTGTCATATGACATGGAGGGGATCGCGATGACCGCTGAGGAGTTCGAGCGCCTGAGGGAAGAGCTGCACGAGCTCGAAAGCGGCGGACGCGCGCAGATCGCCGCGCGCATCAAGACGGCGCGTGAGTGGGGCGATCTCAGCGAGAACGGCGAGTATCACGCCGCCAAGGAGGCGCAGGCGCACCTGGAGACCCGCATCCTGCGGATCCGCGAGCAGGTCCGCTCGGCGGTCGTGGTGGAGCGCGTTGAGGGTGGCGAAGAGGTCAGGCACGGCGCGAGCGTGCTCGTGACCGACCTCGGTAAGAGCGACACGCAGACATTCAAGATCGTCTCGCCCAACGAGGCCAGGCCGCGCGAGGGGCTGATCTCATCGAGTTCACCGGTTGCGCAGGCGCTGATCGGCGCTCGTGTGGGCGATGTCGTGGAAATCACCACTCCGGCCGGCGTGCGCAGGCTTCGGGTGGAGTCGATCAACTGAGTTCGAGGACAGGCGCGCGGCATGGAGATCCCCGGGGCGGCCGCAATCGTCTTTGGCGGTGCCTCGGGGCTCGGCGAGGCGACCGCGCGGGCGCTGGCGGCGCGCGGCGCGGCCGTGACGGTCGCCGACCTCAACGCGCAACGGGCCGAGCAGGTCGGGTCGGAGATCGGTGGGCTGGCGCGCGGCGCTGATGTGCGCGACCCGGAGGCGGTGGCGGACGCCGTGCAGGCGGCCGCGGGCGCCGCGCCGCGTGGCCTGCGGATCTGCGTCTGCTGTGCCGGCGTCGCCTGGCCCGGCAAGCTGATCGGCCGGGAAGGGCCGACGCCGCTTGAGCACTTCGCCGATGTGATCAACATCAACCTGCTCGGGACGATCAACGTGCTGCGGCTGGCGGCCGAGGCGATGAGCGCCAACGAGCCAGACCCCGGTGGCGAGCGCGGCGTGCTGATCAACACCGCCTCGGTCGCCGCCTACGACGGTCAGATCGGCCAGGTCGCCTACGCCGCCTCCAAGGGCGGCGTGGCCGCGCTGACGCTGCCCGTCGCACGCGAGCTGGCCGCCAAGGGCATACGCGCCATGACCATCGCGCCGGGCATCTTCGACACGCCGATGCTGGCCGCGATGCCGGAGGAGCTGCGCCGCTCGCTCGGCGCTCAGGTGCCGTTCCCCAAGCGTCTGGCTCACCCCGATGAGTACGCCGCGTTGGCCTGCCACATCGTCGCCAACGCGATGCTCAACGGCGAGGTGATCCGCCTGGACGGCGCGATCCGCATGGCGCCGCGTTAGCGCCTGGGTGGCGCGGTGCAGGAGATCAAGATCACCGGCGAGATGATCCGTCTCGGCCAGCTTCTGAAGCTCGGCGGCGTGGTCGAGAGCGGCGGCGCCGGCAAGGAGCTGCTGGCGGCCGGTGAGGTGCGCGTGAACGGCGCTGTGGAGGCCCGTCGCGGCCGGCAGCTGCGCGCCGGTGACGTTGTCGAGGTGGGGGAGTGGGAGTTTCGCGTCAGCGCCGGACGCTGAGCAGCTCACCGAGTCGCGAGTGGCGTCGGTCGGTGTCGGGGGTGCGTGCCGCACGGGCGACCAGTGCGCGGCTGCCGACGATCACCGTCGCGAGCTTGGCGCGCGTGACCGCGGTGTAGAGCATCTCACGGCGCAGGAAGAAGGCGCCCGCCTGCTCGTGGGCGACGATCAGCGCGACCGGCAGCTCGATGCCCTGTCCGCGGTGCACCGAGCAGGCGTAGCCCAGCCGCAGGCTCTCGGCCTCCTCGGGCGCCATCCTGAAGAGCTGCTCGTCGCTGCGCAGTAGCAGCGCCGCCTGCTCGCCGTCTGAGCCTGCGAGCTCGTCCTCGAGGTACAGCACCGTGCCGTTCATCAGACCCTTCTCGTGCAGGTTGCGGCCGGTCATCATCAGCTTGTCCCCGATCCGCAGCCGACCGGCGCCGACCGGCGGGCCGTGCGGGTTCAGCGCGTCACGCAGGGCGCTGTTGAGCGCGTCGATCCCGAGCTCGCCGCGGTACACGGGAGCGAAGACCTGGATCTCTGAGACCGGGTCGATCCCATAGTGGGCGGGCAGGCGCTCGGTGACCAGCGCGACGATCAGCGCGAGCGCCTCGCGGGCATCGGTGCGCTCCATCAAGAACAGGTCCTGGCGCATACCCTCGGCGGGCCGGAACTCGGGCGTCTCGCCGCGGCGGATCGCGTGCGCGCCCTGGATGATCATGCTGCCGGCCGCCTGGCGGAAGATATGGTTCAGGCGGGTGGTCGGCACGACCCCGGCGCCGATCAGGTCCGCAAACGGCTTGCCCGCGCCGACCGGCGCGAGCTGGTCGCAGTCGCCCACCAGCACCACGTGTGTCTGCGCCGCCACGGCGCGCAGCAGCGTGACCATCAGCTCGAGGTCGGCCATCGAGGACTCGTCGACGATCAAAAGGTCGCAGGCCAGGGGGTCGTCCTCGTCGTGTTCGGGTGCCTCGCCTGGGATCCAGCCGAGCGCCGAGTGGATCGTCCGGGCCTCCAAGCCGCTTGCTTCGGTCATGCGTCGCGCGGCCCGGCCGGTGGGGGCGACCAGCAGCACGCCCGCCCGCCGCGACTGCGCCAGCCCGGCGATCGCGCGGATCGTCGCGGTCTTGCCGGTGCCGGGGCCGCCGGTCACCACCGACAGGCGAAAGCGCAGGGCGGCGCGTACCGCCGCCTCCTGCTCGGCGGTCAGCTCAAGCCCGCCCTGGCCGCCGCTCGGCGTCACGTTCGCCGCCCGGCGGCTCATCGGCGTGTCGGCCTCCTCCAGCATCGCGAGCACCCGTTCGGCGAGCTCCTGCTCGAGCTCCCACGTGGGCGTCCGGTAGATGAAGTCGCCGTCACGCACCAGCACGCCATCGTCGATGAGCGTGGTGATCTGATCCTCGTCGGGCAGCTCGCCGAGCAGGTCGCGGGCGGCGCTCAGCAATTGGCCGACGGGCAGGCAGGTGCTCCCCGACCGTCCCTCCGCCTCCGCGAGCGCATAGACCAGCGCGGCGCCCACACGACCCGGGATCGACTCAACCGAGGTGGCGCCCGCACGGGCGATCCGGTCGGCGACCCGGAAGCCGACGCCGAACACGCGCGTCAGCTCGTAGGGGTTCTCGGTGATCACGCGGTGGGCGGTGCTCGGGTACTGCTCGCTGATCCGCCGCGCCAGGTAGGCCAGGCCGTGGGGGGCCAGCAGCATGTGCAACCGGCGCAGCGTGCGCAGCTCGTTCCAGGAGACCGCTGCTTCCTGGGCCCGGAACGGGTTCAGCCCGGCCTGGCGGAAGGCGGCGGCGGGTTCGGCGTCGATCGCCTCGAGCACGTGCCCGGTCCCGTAGCGCTCGATCAGGCGCTGCGCGCGTGCCTCCCCGATGTTGCGGATCCGTCTCAGGTATGAGATCAGCGCGTCGCGATCGTCCGGCGGTAGCGGATCTGCCTGTGCGACCTTGACCTGCTCGCCATAGCGCGGGTCGGTCACCCAGACCCCCGTGACGTGCGCGCGTTCGCCGCTTTCGAGGTGGCCGAGCGGTCCCACGAGCACGACCGGAGCGCCATCGCAGTCGGCGTCCAGCACCGCGAAGCCGTTCTCCAGATTGGCAAAGCGCTGCCTGCGGACGGTCACCTCGCCCTCGAAGGGATCAGACATGAGGATGAACTTAGTGCCCGAACCGACCCAAGCGGTCGTTTTGTGACGAAAATGGCACGATGATCCGCCACGTCTTTGCGATGCACGTGCCTGCCTTCGGGCGCAGCCTGAAGCTGCCGCTGACGCTTGCCGACCTGCGCCGGCCCGGGTTCGCCGCCGCCAGTCCGGTGCACATCCTGCCCGCGGGCGTCGCGACGACGCCGTCGGCCAGCGGGCCGGCGGCGGAGGGTCACGTGGCGCTCACCTTCGACGACGGACCACACCCCGAGGGCACCCCGCAGGTGCTCGACGTGCTTGCCCAGTTCCAGGCGAAGGCGACCTTCTTCGTGATCGGCGAGCAGGTCGCCAGGCGGCCAGAGCTGGCCCGGCGGATCCTCGCCGAGGGCCACACCGTCGCGCTGCACGGCTACCTGCACCGTCCGCACCCGACGCGTCGGGCGCCGGTCTTGGCCGAGGACTTCGCGCGCGGGATCGCTGCGATCGCCGACGCCACCGGCGTCGAGCCGCGTCTGCACCGCCCGCCCTACGGGATCTACAGCGCGGCGAGCCTGTGGATCGCGCGCGAGCGCGGGCTGCAGCCGCTTTTGTGGTCGCGCTGGGGCAAGGATTGGCGCAAGGTCAACACGCCCGAGCAGATCGCCGGGCGGGTGCTCGATAAGCTGCGCGCCGACGATGTGATCCTGCTGCACGACGCCGACTTCTATAGTGCCCGGCGCTCACACCGCCGGACCGTTGCGGCGCTACCGCTGATCCTCGAGGCGATGCGGTCCGCGCGACTCGCTACCGTAGGGTTGGCGTAAGCGGACGGTCCCGGGCTTGGCGCGCTTCGCGATTGGCTTCCGACATCGCGACACAGATTGGGTTGCAAAGCACCATTTCTGCCCGCCGCTGTACTACCGTCCGCTTGACAGCGAGCAAGCGAGCGACAGAGTAATCACACCATGAGAGTCCTGGTCACAGGGGGCGCTGGCTTCATCGGCTCACATGTCGTCGACAAGCTGCGCGTGCATGGGCACGAGCCGGTCATCTACGACCTGCGAGCGTCGCCCTGGCCCGAGCACGCGGAGGTCGAGACGGTGCTCGGCCAGGTGACCGACATACGGGCGCTGACAGCGGCGCTCGCCGACTGTGACGCGGTCGTTCACCTGGCCGGCGTCGCCGACGGTGAGGACATCCACGCCGCGCCCGACGACGCCGAGCAGCTCAACGCCGGCTCCACCGCGGCGGTGCTCGAGGCCGCGCGGCGGGCCGGGGTCGGACGGGTGGTTTACGGCTCGACGATCGCGGTCTACTCGGACGCCGAGGAGACGACCGTCGCGGAGACGGCGCTGCTGCCGCCGCCATCGCAGCGACGCGCTGCGACCAGGCTCGTGGGCGAGCTCTACTGCAGGTCCTACCAGGAGCTCCACGGCCTGAGCTATACGATCCTGCGCCTCGGCATCCCCTACGGACCCCGCGCGCGCGAGGCGGGAGTGATCCCGGCGCTCGTCAACAGCGCCCTGGCGGGCGAGCCGCTCACGGTGTCCGGTGACGGCTCGCAGTCGCTGCGCCTGGTCTACGTCGAGGACCTCGCCGAGCGGGTTGTGGCCGGCCTGGGCGACATCGCCGAGAACCGCGTCTACAACCTTGCAAGCGACGAGGGCGTGACGATCAGGCGGATCGCCGAGCTCGTGCAGGAGACGGTGGGCGGCACCCAGATCGCCTTTGGGTCGGCGCGCGCCGGCGATCTGCGCTCACAGATCGTGCGCTCATACAGGGCGCGCGAGGAGCTTGGTTGGAGCGCGGCCACGCCGATCGCCGAGGGCATCCGCCGCTACGTGGCCTGGCGCCGCGAGCAGGATGCGGCCGGCGCCAGGCGTGACGACGGGGGGCAGGGCGACATCCTGGTGCCGGGTGGGGCCGAGGCTGGCGAGGTGGTCGCGACCGAGGAGGTCGAGGCCTGCCCGCGCAAGGTGCTGATCATCTCGGCCGACATCGGTGCCGGCCACGACCTGCCCGCGCGCGCGATCGCACGCGAGTTCAAGCAGGAGGACCCACAGGCGTTCATCGCCGTCGTCAACGGCCTGCCCGCGATGGGATCGGTCGCGACCGCCGTGTTGCGCGAGAACTCGGCGTTCATGTTCCGCTGGGTGCCCTGGCTGTTTGACCTGCAGTACCGGCTGTTCATGGACTTCCCGCCGACCCGCTGGCTGGCTTCGCGGATGCTCACGCGCTTCAGCAAACGCGGGCTCTCACGCCTGATCAGGGCGCACGAACCCGACATCGTCGTCTCGACCTACCCGGGTACGACCCAGGTGCTCGGCGAAATGCGTCGCACCGGCGAGCTCGACGTGCCCTGCTACGCCTCCATCACCGACATCGCCGGGTTGCGCTACTGGGCTCACCCCGGAATCGACCTGCACTTCATCTCCCACCCCGAGTCCCAGGCGGAGGTGGAGCGGATCGCCGGTCCCGGCAGTGTCCGTTGGGCCAAGCCGCCAACGGCGCAGGCGGTGCTCGAGCCGCGTCAGCGCGCGCAGGCGCGTGCGGCGCTTGACCTCCCGCAGGCGGGGCGGGTGATCGCCGTCTCAGGCGGTGGCTGGGGGGTCGGTGATGTAACAGGTGCGGTGCAGGTGGCGCTCGCAACCGTGCCGGAGGCCCAGGTACTCTGCCTCTGCGGGCGCAACCTGGAGCTGCGCGAGCGCGTGTCCGCGCGCTTCGCGGGCGAGGAGCGGGTGCGCGTGATGGGCTTTACCAACCGCATGGGTGACGTGCTGGCCGCGGCCGATGTGCTGGTCCACTCGAGCGTCGGCCTGACCCTGCTCGAGGCGCTGATCGCCGGCTGCCCGGTGATCTCCTACGGTTTCGGTTACGGGCACGTGCGGGTCTCAAACCAGGCGCTCGAGGACCACGGGCTGGCGCAGGTGGCCAGGTCCGCCGCCGAGCTCGGGCCGGCGATCGAGCGGGCGCTGGACGCCGGGGCGCTGCCGGACACGTCGTTTGTGCAGCGCCCGTCAACGGCCGCGCTGATCCTCGGCTCGACACGGCGGATCAAGCCGCTGCCGGCCTGGCGGGTGCGCGCCGTGCGCACGCTGACGACCACAGCCGCCACCGCCACGGTCGTGTTCACCGCGTTTCTGTCGAGCGTTGCCTACGGGCTCGTCTCCTCGCTCGGCGGCGTGGCGCCGGTCACAAACGTGCCGACGCTCAAGCCCCAGGTGGGCGTGATCGTCGAGACCAGCGCCAGCAACGCGCCCGCGCTCGCACACGACCTGTGGCGCGAGGGCATCCACGTCACCTTCGCCCTGCGCAGCGGGTCGCGGGCCGCGACCGACCGGCTGGCCGATTACGGCGACGAGCTGCTGCCGCAGCTGAGCGGCAGCGGCCTGCTCGGCTGGGTGAGGACCAGGGGCGAGCTGCATCGTTTGGAGCGCGAGCTGGGCGTGCGCGGTCTGGCGCGCCGGCTCGGCTGGGGACGGCGCTTCCTCTACACCTCCAGCGGGCCCAGCGTGATTCAGGTGCTGCTCGGCAACAGCGCCGGCGGCACCTTCGTCGAGGGCAAGGTCAAGCTAACCAGGCCGGGTGAGCTGCCACGCTCGTTCCATCGCGGCGAGATCGTGCAGATCCGCATCAGCAACCCGCAGGCGGCCTGGCGCGAGCTGACGGTGCTCGAGCGCGACCTGCGCCGCCGTCACCTGGATGCCGTACGACTCGACACGCTGCTGGCGAGCTCGCCCACGAGCGCGGTCTGAGCGCGAGCGGCCGCTGTCACTGGGTCAGCGAGTCCGTGCCCGTGGTGTAACCGCCGGAGCCGCTGTATACCGGCCCGTCGCCCACGAGCGTTCCGCCCATCGAGAGGCCGATGTTGTAGCCCTCGACGAAGGTGGTGAGTGGCTTTTTGCCGGCCAGCGAGAGGTTCGCGCCACCGTTGGGCACGAACATGTCGCCGTTCAGCACCTGGCTGCCTGCGACCGTCACATCGAGCGCTGTTGAGGAGTTGCCCGTCACGTAGAAGATCGGGTAGTTGGCAGTCGTCGGCTTCGGGACCGAGGCGGCGCAGTTTGCCGCCGTGTATCCGCCGGTCGCATAGCCGCAGGCGGACAGCACGTCTTTGCCGGCTCCGCTGAACGTGATCGTGCCGCCGACGAACGTGTCAAAGAGCGTGTCCTTGCCGTTCAGGTCTATCGTGATCGAGCCGTTCCACGTGCTCGGCTGCGCTGGGCTGCCGGTCCCGCTCGCGCAGTAGATGTTGTCGGTGATGGTGCTGTCCCCGTTGGTGCTGCCGGTCAGGGTGATGTTGGCCCCCGCGTTTGTGCAGAAGCTCGGGTAGCCGGCGAGCGGACCGGCGCTGTTCGGCAGGCAGGCCGCCTCGCCGGTGCCGCCACAGGCTGGGAAGTCGTTGGCGTAGTTGATCGGATACGGGTAATCGGTGGATGCCTGGGTCGGCGCGCTTGACCAGGGATCCTGGCCCGCGTAGGTGACGGTGTTTGAGCAGCCATTCGGTCCGTATGTGGCGGTTCCCAACGACACGTTTCCGTTTGTCGAGCCCGTGAGGTTCGAGTTGCTGATGATCGTGCCGGTCACGCTCGTGTTGCCATTGTTGGACAGGTTGATCCCGTCGGACTGGCTGGTGCAGATGCTGTTATAGGCGAACAGGAACCCGCAGGCGATGTTTGACCCGGGGTTGGGGCAATTCTGAAGGCCGCTTCTCCAGGATGCCGTTGACGCGGCCGACTGGGTGGCCTGGTCGATCCCGAACAGCCTTGCGAAGAACCCGGGCGAGGTTGACGGCGCGGTGACCTGGACCGTACCGGCGCCCGTGTTCACGTTCACCTCAGAGCTTGTGATCGTCAGGCCGTTGGCGGCGGCGTAGTCGATCGCGACCGTCTGGGCATTGGCGCTGTCCGTCCCGGACGTACAGGCCGGGACGGACGTCTGTGAGCCGTTGATCACCATGCTGGTCGGTATCTTGCTCGGATGGGCAAGGCAGTTGGCGGCGGCCAGCGCCGCCGCGTCCGCCACCACCTGATCGTTGTGGCGCTTGACCATCCAGGTTGCCGTGTCGATGCCGAAGGCGGCCATGCCGAGCAGCACCCCCAACGAGACGATGACGACCACCAGCGACTGGCCGCTGTCCGCTGTCAGTGCTCGCCAGTAGTCTCGGGCGCGCTCAGCCATACCTGACCCCCTATATCGGCCACTCACGCGTCGGCTTTAGCCTGGTGGGTTGCTGCTGAACGTTTGATCTAGACGGCCGGGGGCTGGCGGGGGATGCGCTGGCTCAGCGCCGCGATCCCACGGTCACTGCACGAGGGTGTCGGCGAACACGTAGGGGTCGCTTGGACCCGTGCCGACAAACTGCCAGTTGTTGCCGCTCACGTTGATGCTGTTGGCCTCGATGAAGCCCGAGCCGTTGTTTCCGCCGAGGTCCACGGTGGCGTTCGGCGCAAAGATGTAGGCGTTCTCGAGCACGTCGTTGTTGCTGCCCTTGCCGTTGCCCTGGCCCGGATTGAGCTGTACCGTCGTGGTGCCGGTCTCATAGATCCCAAGCTGGTCGGGCGGCGGGTAGAGCGTGATCCCCTCGCCGTTGAGGTCGACCGTCTGGGCGTAGAGGGTCCCATAGTAGGTGGTGTTGTTGGTGGCCACCGTGATCGTGCCGTTCGGCGCGCAGAGGATGACCGGCGTGGTGGAGCTGCCGATCGAGCCGGTGACCGTGATGTTGTTGCCGCTGGACGTGATCGCGAGACCAGACGGGATAGACTGGCCCACCCCGGCCGTGTATGTGCACTGGGGGGTCGCCGCGGGTGCGACTGGGAAGTAGCAGTTGACGTTGTTGATCGTGCAGGTCGGACTTGCGTAGTTCACCGGGTAGCTCAGTACGCCGGTCGGCGCGGGGGTGACCGTCGGCGATTTGGCGTTGTTCCCGTTCTGGAGGCTGCTGGAGCATTTACTGTACATGCTCAGCGTGTTCAGATTTACCGAGGTGTTGTTGCCTATTTGTCCGGACAGGTCGCCGTTGGAGTGCACGCCATCCAGGGTGGTGTTCCCGTTGAGGTTCAGGTCGATACCCGTGCCGCCCCCAGTGGTGCACGTGCCGCCAGCAAACAGCGCGTAGGGGCTGCTTCCCGTCTCGTAGCTTGCGACCGCGGTGGCCGAGATGTTGGGCGGCCCGAAACCGAGTGCGCGCGCGAAGAAGATCGAGCCGGTGGTCGGCACGGTGACGGTGACCGTGGCCGCGCTGGTGTTCACCGTGACGGTCGCGTTGTTGCCGTTAAAGCCGTTGTCTGCTACGTACTGGCGGGCGTACCCCGTGGCCGTGGTCACGCTTCCCTGACCGCTGCTGGTGGCCATATAGTTGGCGGCGGCGAGCGCGGCGGCGTCCGCGGCGACCTGGGCGTGGTGGCGTGTGACGAACCAGCCGGAGACGTCGATCGCCAGCGCTGATACTCCCATGATCACTATCAGCGCGAGCACAACCACGACGAGCGACTGCCCGCTCTCGTGGTGGATCGCAGCTTGTATGCGCTTGCGTGTCAAGATTCGTTCCCCGGTGTCCGACCTCGCGGGCATGGGTGACATCGATAAGCGTATCGGCATCACACCAGCTGTGGTAAAGGACTAAATACTTTCGTCCACAAAAGCATATGGGTGCGGCTCGTCTGAGGGACGGTGTGGCGCGGTGGAGTCGGCGCGTAGGAGTGGTCCGGGGGGGAGCCGGCAGGGGACGCAGAGAGGGCGCCGAAAGGAGGCGTTGTCTATGCAACGTCGACCTTGGAGGTCTCCGTGCTCGCCTCGTTTGGCGCCCTTGCCGATGCACTTTACGTGTCGGCGGTCGTTCTCCTGCTTGGGCAGAGGGCTGTGCATCACTGTCGCGGTGGGGGGCGGCGATGACCGCGCCGGCGCGGTCCGGGCTGGGCTTTGATGCCTCGCGCGCGAAGTTCGAGTCGCTGGTGGTTCTGCTGGACGGCGCTGATGCCGGCGCGCTGACGCACGGGCAGCTGGAGGAGCGTCTGCAGGTCGAGGGCCGTGAGCTGATGCGGCTGCTCTTTCAGGATCATCTGGACCTGCGCGCTGGCCGGGAGCGGCGCGCCGCGAGCGTCGTTGATGCTGCGGGGGTGAGGCGTGAGCGGGTCGAGGCGGGGCGCGGCCGGGCGCTGGCCAGCGTGTTCGGTGAGTTGTCGGTTTCGCGGCTGGCTTACCGCGCCGGCGGTTACAGCGATCTGCATCCGGCCGACGCACTGTTGAACCTGCCAGCCGAGCGTCACAGTCACGGGCTGCGGATGCTGGCCGCGGTGGAGTCCTCCAGAGGCTCGTTCGACGATGCCGCGGCGGCGGTCACGCGCTCGACCGGGCAGGTGCTGGGCAAGCGCCAGGTCGAGGATCTCGCGGCCCGCAGCGCCGTCGACTTCGACGCGTTCTACGCCCAGCGCGCGGCACAGGCCGTCGGTGAGAACGCGGTCCTGGTGTTGTCGTTCGACGGCAAGGGCGTCGTGATGCGCCGCGACGCGCTGCGCGAGCAGACCGCAAAAGCGGCAGCCACCGCGCAGAACAAGCTCGGCAGCCGCTTGTCGCGGGGCGAGAAGGCGAACCGCAAGCGGGTCGCTGAGGTAGGCGCCGTCTACGACGCACAGCCCGTGCCGCGGACTGCCGCCGACGTGATCGCGCTGACCGACAGCGAGCGCGACAGCGCCAGCACCGAGGCGCCGAAGGCGACCGCCAAGTGGCTGACGGCCAGCATCAACGACGACGCCGCGACGGTCATCGCGGCCGTCTTCGACGAAGCCGAGCGCCGCGACAGCGACCACGACCGCACGTGGGTCGTGCTCGTCGATGGCAACAACCACCAGATCCACCGCGCCCGCGCCGAAGCCAAGGCCCGCGGCGCGCCGGTCTCGATCCTGATCGATTTCATCCATGTCATCGAGTACCTCTGGAAGGCCGCCTGGAGCTTCCACAACGAGGGCGACCCCGCCGCCGAGGCATGGGTTCACAAACACGCCCGCCAGATCCTCGAAGGCCGCGCGAGGGTCGTCGCGGGAAACATCCGCCGCCAGGCGACCAACGCCGGCCTGGACCCAAAGCAGCGCACCGGCGCCGACACCGCCGCCCGCTACCTGACCAACAAGGCGCCATACCTGGACTACCCGACCGCCCTCACCGCCGGATGGCCGATCGCGACCGGCGTCATCGAGGGCGCGTGTCGCCACTTGGTCAAGGACCGCATGGACATCACCGGCGCCCGCTGGGGGCTCGACGGCGCCGAAGCCATCCTCAAGCTGCGCGCGATCGTCAGCAACAGCGATTTCAACGCCTATTGGCGCTTCCACCTCGACCAAGAACACCGCCGCGTCCACCAATCACGCTACGCCCACGCCAAAATCCCGCATGCCGCCTGAGAACTCACGCCCCTCAGACGAGCCGCACCCAAAGCATATCTGCGCACCGACAAACCGATCCAGCGCAGCGATTTGTCTCGCTCGCGGTCGGGTATTCGGCTTCGGTCAAGGCCTCCTACCGCGACGTTCTCGGGATCCACGGCCAAACTTGAATAGAGCGCTGGGCTGGGTGTCGGGCATTGATCCGCGATGGCGCTGCGCGACCCTCACGCGACCCTCTTGTCGGCCGCCGACTGTGCGAACATATGTTCGCCTTGTCCGCCACGGATCTGATCGCCTGTGTGCTTGTTCCCCGCTTCGAGCTGGTGATCACCGCCGGTCGACGGTCCGGGTTGCTGGGCGCGCCGGTGGCGATCGCGCCCGAACCTGGCGGCCAGCGGATCGGTGAGGTCTCAGCGGCCGCCGAGGCCTTTGGCGTGGGCCGCGGCATGCGGCTGGGGGAGGCGCTTGCGCGCTGCCGGCAGCTGATCCTGCTGCCCCCGGATCCGTCGGCGGTGCAGGAGCGCTGGGAACGGGTGCTGGGCGCGCTCGAGTCGACCGGCGCGGCGGTGGAGACCCTGGGTCAGGGGGTCGCCTGCTTTGACATCGGCGGGCTCCTGCGGCTCTATGGCGGCGTTCAGGCGGTGCTGGGCGTCGTGCTGACGGCGGTCGGGATGCCCGTGCGCTGCGGCGTTGCGCAGGCGCGCTTTGTGGCCGTGATGGCGGCGCGGGGCGCGCGTCCGCGCCAGCCGCTGATCCTCGCCGGCGGCCAGCGCCAGGCACGCGAGTTCCTCGCGCCGCTGCCGATCGAAGCGCTCAACCACGCGGCACATGGGGACGCGCTCGAGCCTTTGACGCAGACGCTGCGGCGGCTCGGCATCGGCACGCTCGGCGAGCTCGCGGCGCTGCCGCGAGCCCACGTTGCCGACCGCTTCGGCAGGGTCGGCCTCGAGGCTCGCGAGCTGGCGCTCGGCTACGACACGCCGCTGCGTACCCGCCAGCCCGCGGAGGCCGTATGCGAGTCGCTCGAGCTGCCGGAGAGCTCGGGGGGCGAGCAGCTCGAGCGCGCGCTCGGCCTGCTGGTTGACAGGCTGCTGGCTCGCCCTGAGCGGCGGGGCCGCACGCTGCGCGCCGTCATCCTCTCGGCGACCCTGGTGGAGGGCGGCGGGAGCTGGCGCCAGCAGGTGACCTTCCGCGAGTCGCTCAGCGATCCCGTGCGGATGCGCCTGGCGCTCACGCCCCGTCTGCAGCTCCTGCCGGCCCCCGTTCAGGCGCTCACACTGACGGTTGAGCGCTTTGGGCCTGCCACCGGCGAGCAGCGGGCGCTGCTCGAGGAGCCCGCCCGCGCGCGGGCCACACGCCTGCGCGAGGCGGTCCGTCAGACCCGCGCCGGCGCCGGACCCGAAGCGGTGCTGCGGATCCTCTACATCGACCCGCGTTCGCGCTACCCCGAGCGCCGCGCGATCCTCACCCCGTTTGAGTGATGGCTGGGGCGCGCAGGCTCGCGCAGCCACGGCGGGCGCAGGTCGAGGCCGATGGCGATGGGCGGCCGCTTGTGGTCGAGGGCCGCTCGGTCACCGCCATCCGGGAGACCTGGCTGCTCGAGGATCGCTGGTGGACCGACCGACCGCTGCGGCGCCGCTACTGGGAGCTCGTCACGACCGACGGTGTCGATCGGGTCGTGTTCCACGATCTGATCGAGGGCGCTTGGTGGCGGCAGCGCTGAGCCTGCCGGCAAGCGCCTAACATCGATCAACAGATGTCAACCGACCCCACCCGCACAGCGATCGGCACCTGGAGTGGCGGGCGCTTCATGCACTTCGGCGAGCCGCTCGACGACGAGCGCTTCCTGGCGCTCATGACCCCCGACAGCGCGATCCCGACGCTCATGAGCGCCGATGTCTATGGCGTCGGCGAGGCCGACACGTGGGTCGCCAGGGGGCTTCAGGCAAGCGCGCTTGCGCGCGATGGGATCTGCGTCGTCGGCGCCGTCGGGCACGACTTCTACACGGGCGAGCGCGACGGCGCCAAGGGCTTTCCGCGCTTCACCGACCCGCGCCTGCGGGGTCCGGGTGAGTATGCGAGCTACCTGCGGATGGCGACCGAGCGCAGCCTCGAGCGCTGCGGGATCGACCGCTTCGACGTGCTTTTGCTGCACAACCCCGATCGCACCGGCTACACCAGCGAGACGGTCTGGGAGGGGATGCAGGCACTCAAAGAGGCGGGACTCACGCGCCTGATCGGCGTCGCCCCGGGACCCGCGAACGGCTTCACACTCGACCTGATCGACTGCTTCGAGCGCTTCGGCGGGCTGATCGACTGGGCGATGGTGATCCTCAACCCGCTCGAACCCTGGCCCGGCGAGCTCTGCCTCGACGCCGCCGCGGCCCGCGGGATCGACGTGATCACCCGCGTGGTCGACTACGGCGGGCTCTTCTACGACGACCTCACCTCGGAGGCCGAGCTCGGTCCCCGCGACCACCGCAGCTTCCGGCCCGCCGGCTGGATCGCGTCCGGCCGCGAGCGCATGGAGCGCATGCGCCCGATCGCCCAGCGGGCGGGGCTGACGATGCTGCAGCTGGCCTGTCAGTGGAACCTCGCCCACCCGGCGGTGCGCACGGTCGTCCCCACGCTCGTGCAGGAGGCAGGCGCGCAGGCGCGGCCGATCGAGGACAAGCGCGCCGAGCTGGCCGCGCTCCCGCCCGAGCAGCGTCTGAGCGCGCCCGACGTTCAGACGATCCGCAGCCTGGGGGACAACGTCGGCTGCATGACGCTCAAGGGCGCCACGCCCGAGCACCAGGGTGCCGAGCGCGCCGACAGCTGGCCGCTGTATGACCGCCTCGAGCAGGTCGCCCAGCGCTGGTCGATCGAGCCGGCCCGCGACCTCGTCAAGGCCTGACTCCCGCGGGGCCCGGCCCGCTGGCCGGCCCCGCGGCTGAGAGCGCCGCCTCAGACGCTCAGCGGCTCGAGCACGTGACGGTTCTGCGAGGCGACGAGGCCCGCGCCGAACACGACCACCAGCGACAGCAAAAGCAGCCCGATCGCCGGCGTCCAGCTGCCGGTGGCGCTGTGCAGGGCGCCCATCGCCGGAGGGCCGGTGGCCGCGATCAGGTAGCCGACGCTCTGCGCCATGGTCGAGAGCTGGGCGGCGTGATGGCTGTCGGGCGCGCGCGCGACGATGTAGCCGAGCGCCAGCGCCAGCTGCGCGCCCTGCGCCACGCCAAAGAGCAGGCACCAGAGGTCCAGCAGCGGTCCCGGGAAGAGCAGCAGGCCACCGTAGCCGACCGCGCAGGTGGCGACGGTCAGGCCCACCGCCGTCATCGGACGCGACACGCGCCGCTCAAACCACGGCGCCGCGAGTGCGCCAAACATGCCGGCGAAGCTCGCCAGCGACAGCAGCAGTCCCGCGTGCGTGGCCGACAGGCCGCGTGCGTGGCCGATCGTCGGCAGCCAGCTCAGGGTGCCGTAGAAGCCGAACGATTGCGCGCCCATGAAGATGCTCACGGCCCAGGCGAGGGGGCTTCGCCAGAGCGCGCGGATCGGCGCGCCGTGGTCACCACCGCCGCCGGCGCCGGTCTCCGCGCGTACGTGCGGCATCCACAGCAGCAGCGCGAGCGCGGCGGGCAGCGCCCAGAGCGCGACCGCGCCCCGCCAGCCCAGCCCCGTCAGCCGCTCGAGCGGGACGGTCAGGCCACCGGAGATGGCGGCGCCGCCTGAGATCGCAACCGAGTAGAGCGCCGTCATCAGCACCCGGTTGCCTGGGAAGTCGCGTTTGATCAGCGCCGGGACGAGCACGTTGCCGACCGCGATCGCGCAGCCCACCAGCGCGGTTCCTGCAAACAGCGTCCCGAGCGTCGGCGCCAGCCGGATCACGCAGCCGGCGACAACCAGCGCCAGCACCAGGGTGAGCGCCGGGCCCATGCTGAAGCGCCGGATCAGGCGCGGCGTGGCGAGCGCGGCCAGTCCGAAGCAGAGCAAGGGCAGGCCTGTGAGCAGTCCGGCGCCCGTCGAGTCAAGGCCCGTGCCCGCGTGGATCTGCCCGAGCACGGGCGGTATCGCAGCCACCGCAAGGCGCAGGTTGAGCGCCGCGATCAGCAGCGCCGCGGTCAGCGTCGGCCGGCTACGCATGCGCATCGTCAGTTGGCTTGGGCGCAAACATCCTGGCACCTGCGGATCCTACGCGGCGCCGCTGTGGAGGCTTGTCAAGCGGGTGGCTCGATGCGAACATGTGTTCGCATGTACGTGGAACTGCACGCACACTCGGCCTACTCGTTTCTGGACGGCGCCTCGCTGCCCGAGGAGCTCGTCGTGGCCGCGTTGGAGCTTGGCTATGAGGCCTTTGCGCTGACCGACCACAACTCCGTGGCGGGCTCGATGGAGTTCGCCCAGAGCGCAGCCGCGCTGGGCCTGCGGGCGCTGCACGGCGCCGAGCTCGACCTCGCCGACGGTCGCCACCTGACGCTTCTGGTGCGCGACGCGCGCGGCTGGGCGAACCTCTGCCGGTTGCTGACGCGAGCGCATGCCGCCACGCGCGAGCGCCCGGGTGAGCTCGGCCAGCCGTGCGTGAGCCTCGACGAGGTGCTCGCCCACGCCGAGGGCCTGGTCTGCCTGAGCGGCTGCCACGCGCACGGGGTCCACGATGAGGTCACCCTGCGGCGCCTGCGCGAGGGCTTTGGCAGCGAGCGCCTGCGCGTCGAGCTGCAGCGCCCCTACCTGGAGGGCGACCGGGCACGCAACCGCCGCCTGGCGGAGCTTGCCCGGCGGCTTGGCCTGGGCTGCGTGGCCAGCGGCGACGTGCACGCCCACACGCGCGCGCGGGCACCGCTGCAGGACGCGCTCGTGGCCCTGCGCCTGCACTCGACGCTCGACGCCTCAGAGCCCGACCGGCGCGGCAACTGGAGCCACGTGCTGGCCTCGCCGGCGGCGATGGCGAGGCGCTTTGACGAGCATCCGCAGGCCGTCGCCGAGACCGTCAGCCTGGCGCAGACGCTCGAGTTCGACCTCACCCGTGACCTGCGCTACAGCTACCCGGGCGCCGAGGATCAGGGCAAGCTGCGCGAGCTGCGAGCGCTCTGCGAGGCCCGTCTGGGCGAGCGCTACGACGGTGGGCCGCAGGCGCTGCGCGAGGAGGCCTCGGCGCGCCTGCAGACAGAGCTCGGCCTGATCGACGGGCTCGGCCTGGCGGGCTTCTTCGTGCTTCATCACGAGCTGCTCGAGCTGGCGCGCGAGGTCGCCGTCGAGGTCCGCGGCCGAGGTGGGCCGCAGGTCGGCGCTGCGCGCTCACTGCTGCCACCGGGGCGCGGACGCGGCTCGAGCGTCTCCTCGATCGTCTGCTACCTGACCGGGCTCTCACACGTGGATCCGATCGCCAACAGGCTTGCGATCGGACGCTTCCTGAGCGAGGACCTGAAGGCGCTTCCCGACATCGACCTGGACTTCCCGCGCGACATCCGCGAGGTGCTGATCCCGCGTGTCTCCGAGCGCTTCGGCTCCGACCGGGCGGCGCTGGTGGCCGCCTTCCCGACCTACCGCGCGCGCGGCGCGATCCGCGAGCTGGGCAAGGTGCTGGGGCTGGCGCCCGCGGAGCTTGAGCGGGTTGCCCGCGGCAGCGAGGGCTGGGATGCGCGCGAGGTGGGGCGCGACATCGAGACGGTGAGCGGCGGCGCGCCGCTCACCGGCCGCTGGGCCTGGCTTGCGCGGCTGGCGGCGCAGGCGCACGGGCTGCCGCGCCACCTGAGCCAGCACCCTGGCGGGATGATCATCGCCACGCGGCCGCTCGTCGACTGCTGCCCGGTGCTGCCATCGGCGATGCCGGGCCGCTACATCGTGCAGTGGGACAAGGATTCGTGCGCGGACGCGGGCTTTCTGAAGATCGACCTGCTCGGGCTGGGGATGCTCTCGGCGGTGGAACGATGCGTCGAGCTGATCGCCCACACACGCGGCGAGCGGGTCGACCTCAGCCGCATCCCGCACGACGACCCGCAGACCTATGACGCGATTCAGAGCGCGCAGACCACCGGCGTCTTTCAGATCGAAAGCCGCGCCCAGATGCAGTCGCTTTTGCGCACCCGTCCGGAGAGCATCGCCGACATCGCGATCCAGGTCGCGATCGTGCGTCCCGGGCCGATCCAGGGTGGGGCTGTCAACCCTTATATCGAGCGCCGCCAGCGGCTGCGCGCAGACCCCGGCTATCAGATCCCCTACGAGCACCCGTCGCTTGAGCCGGCGCTGCGCGAGACGCTCGGCGCGATCATCTTTCAGGATCAGGTGCTGGAGGTCGCGGCCGCCTTTGCCGGATTCAAGCCCGGGGAGGCCGAGGATCTGCGCCGGGCGATGAGCCGCAAACGCTCGCAGGCCGCGATCGAGGCCCACCACCGGCGCTTCATCGAAGGTGCCATGCGTCTGCATGGCGTTGACGCGGAACTGGCTGAGCGCGTCTTTGCCAAGGTCAGGGGCTTCTCCGGCTTCGGCTTCCCCAAGTCGCACGCGGCCGCCTTCGGCCTGCTGGCCTACCAGTCGGCCTGGCTGCGGGTGCACTATGGGCCGGAGTTCCTCTGCGCCCTGCTCAACGAGCAGCCGATGGGCTTCTACCCGCCCGACGCGCTCGTGCACGAGGCGCAGCGGCGCGGCATCCAGGTGCTCGCACCGGATGTCAACCGCTCGAGCGTCGAGTGCACGCTCGACGCCGAGGGACGTGTGCTGATCGGCCTTGGCTACGTCCGCGGCGTGCGCCGCGCAGAGATCGAGGCGCTGGTGGGTGAGCGCGAGCAGGGCGGGCCGTTTGCGAGCCTGGCGGCGCTCGCCTCCCGCGCCGGCGCCGGTGCGCCGGCGCTCGATCTGCTGGCCTGGTCGGGTGCGTGCGACGCGCTCGCCTCAAGCCAGCCGGGCACGGTCGCCCCGCGGCGTCTGGCGCTCTGGCAGCTGGGGGTGGCAGCCAAGGCACACGATGTGGGGGGCGGCTCCCGGCAGCTGGCGCTGCCGCTCGAGCTGCCGCCGGCGCCGGCGCTGCCTGCGCTGGAGGCCTGGGAGGCGCTTTTGGCCGACTATGGCACGCTGGGCATGAGCACCGCCACGCATCCGCTGGCGCTGCTGCGCCCGCGGCTTCTGGAGGGGTTCGCGGACAGTCGCGATCTGGCTTCGCTGGCGCACGGAACGCGCGTGCGCGTGGGCGGGTTGGTGGTGGCGCGTCAGCGTCCCGGCACCGCCGCCGGAGTCGTCTTCGTGTTGCTCGAGGACGAGTTCGGTGTGATCAATCTGGTCGTGCCGCCGGCCGTCTACGAGCGTCACCGCCTGGCGGTGCGCACCGAGCCGCTGCTGGCGGTGGCCGGCCGGCTTGAGCGCTACGCCAGCGGTGGCGGCGCGATCAACGTGCTGGCTGACAGGATCGCGCCGCTTGAAGCCCGGGAGCGACCGGACGCAGACGTCCGGTCGCTCCCGGGCGCCAGGCGCGAGGCACCCCCAGGCGGCGGTCAGGAAGCTGACCTGGACGGATTCCGCGCGGTCGCGCCGGCGGTGATGAGCTTTGCGGCGGGACGCAGACGCTGAGCCTGCACCCCGCTGGCCGCTGCTGCCTGGGAACGTGCCCGTGAGCGCTGCGGCTGGCGCGACATCGCGCGGGCGCGCACGGTAAGGTGCCGATCACATGGTTGGCGAAATCATCATCGTCGTTGTCTTCCTGCTGGTCGCCACGGCGATCCTCTACGGGGCGTCGAGGGGCAGCTTCAAGTTCATCGGCAAGGCACTGGCGCGCAACGAGCGCGCGAACTCGCGACTGCTGACCACGACGCTCGTCGTCGTGTACGTGGGCGTCGGCATTGCGGTGCCCGTGATCTTCACGCTCGGTAACCGCGACAGCACAAACGCCCAGATCGGCGGCGTGAAGCTGACCGCCGCGATGCAGACCGGCCGTGCGCTGTTTGCCGAGCACTGCGCGATCTGCCATACGCTCGCGGCCGCCAACGCCGTCGGCCAGATCGGCCCGAACCTCGACATCCTCAAGCCGTCCTATGCGAGGGTGATGCGTTCGATCAACTACGGCTGCCTGCAGAAGCCGGTCGATGCCAACTCCGGCGAGACCTGTCTGGGCTACGGCACCATGCAGGCCGACATTGTCGAGGGCACGCAGGCCCAGGACATCGCCAAGTTCGTGGCGGCCGTCGCCGGTCACCGCTAGCTCAGCCGCGGTCTGGGCCCGCCTTGGCGGCGTGCCCCGCGGCGCGCGTTCGCGACTTCATCTCCTGTTCGAGGCTCTCACGCGCGACTCGCGGCGACGGCGCCTGTCCGGGCAGGTCACCCGTACCGCCCGTGGCTCGCAGCCCGTCCAGCAAAAGCTCCAGATACCGCACGCGCAGCGCCTGTGGGTCGGCGGTTGGGATGTCGGTCACGGCGCAGAGCATCTGCAGGACGACGCCGAGGTCGCCCGGCTCGACCCCGGAGCGCAGGACCCCGGTTCGCTGTCCCCGTTCGATCAGCTCGCTGAGCAGCGGCTCCAGGCGCACGTCGAGCTCGCTCAACCAGCGATCGGCGACCCCCGGTGTGAGGATGTCGTGCAACGAACGCTTGGTGGTGATCAGCGCCAGCGTATCCGTCAGGAACGCCCGCATCCCCGCCTCGGCGTCCGGGTTTGAGGCCGCGTCCGCGACGATGCCCGCGGCGCGGTCGATCTCCTCGCGCACCACGGCCTCGAACAGCTCCTGCTTGTTGGCGAAGTGACGGTAGGCGGTGGCCACGTTGAGCCCCGCCTCTGCAGCCACGTCGTCGAGCGTGATCGTGAGGCCACGCGCTGTTAGCAGCCGCTCCGCGGCTGCTAACAGCGCGTCACGATTGCGTTGAGCGTCCGCCCGCATGCGTCTTGGTGCTCCGGTGCTCATGCATGGATCATGGCGGCTTCAAGCTCGGCGTTGGCGCCGAGATCGACCACGCCGGGGCGCAACATGATCGCGATCAGCACGGCGGCACCGACGAAGATCCCCGCCGACACGGTGAACGCGACCACGTAGGAGTGGATCGCAGACAGCGCCGTGAGCATCGTCGCCGAGTGGGTGGTGTGCACGTGGGCGCTGACGTAGGTGGCGGCCGCGCTGGTGGCGATCGAGTTCAGCAGCGCGGTACCGATCGAACCGCCGATCTGCTGCGCGACGTTGACGGTTGCCGAGGCGACGCCCGAGTCGCCTCCGGCGACGCCCAGCGTGCCGAGGCTGAAGCACGGCGCGAACACCAGGCCCAGTCCCACGGCCACCATCAGCAGGGCCGGCAGCACCGCGGTCACGTAGTGTGATTGCAGCCCGATCCCACGTAGATAGAGCAGGCCCGCGGCGGCCACGAGCAGACCCGCCGGCACGAGCAGCCTCGGGCTGACGCGGTACATCAGCACGGAGCTGGCCAGGCCGGCGGTCAGCATCACCATGCCGGTCATCGGCAGGAAGGCGAGCCCGGTCGTGACGGGGCTATAGTGCAGCACCGTCTCCAGGTAGTAGGTGAGAAAGAGGAACACCCCGAACAGTCCTACCGACGCCAGAAACATCGCCGCGTAGGCGCCGCCGCGGTTGCGATCGACGATCACGCGCGGTGGCAGCAGTGGGTGGCTGGCGCGCCGTTCGACCACGAAGAACAGGCCGAGCAGCAGGACGCCCACGGTCAGGAAGCCGATCGTCTGGGGATCGATCCAGCCGGCGCTGCCGGCCTTGGTGGCCGCGTGGGCGAAGCCGTAGACGATCGCGAACAGGCTCAGGCAGGCCAGCAGCGTGCCGCGGCGGTCGATCGGCTCCCGGTCCTCGGCGGAGTGTGCCGGCAGCAGCGCCACGCCTCCCGCCACCGCCGCGATCGCGATCACGTCGTTGACGTACATCGTGTAGCGCCAGCTCAGGTACTGGGTGAGCACACCGCCGAGCAGCAGCCCCACCGAGCTGCCCGCGGCTGCGATCCCGCCGTAGATGCCGAACGCCTTGCCACGCTCGTCGGCGTGGGTGAAGGTGGTTGACAAAAGCGACAGCGCGGCGGGTGCGAGCAGCGCTCCGAACGCGCCCTGAATCGTGCGCGCGGCCACCAGCATCGGGAAGTCGACCGACGCGCCACCCACGGCCGAGGCTGTGGCGAAGCCGATCACCCCGGTGAGGAACAGGCGCTTGCGTCCGAACACGTCGGCCAGGCGGCCACCGAGCAACAGCAGTGAGCCGAACGCCAGCGAGTAGGCGGTCACGACCCACTGTCGGGCGCCATTGGAGAAGCCCAGGGCGTGCTGGGCGTGTGGCAGCGCGATGTTCACGACGGTCGCGTCGAGCACGACCATCAGCTGAGCCAGCGCCAGCACCATTAGCACCCACCAGCGGCGCGCGTGCAGCTCGCCGCCAGCGCCGTGTCCATCACCGTTCATCGTTCACCTCACACTAAACGCAGTCATAGTCTGCGTTTGAGCCTAGCACAAGCGCAGACTATGACTGCGTTTAGATCTGGGCCGCAGCGCTCATCGGCTGATCCCGGAAACTCCGGACGTTTGAGGGTTACGCAAACTGCATCCGTCCGGGAGGCTTGTTAGGCTCCGCACCGTCAAATGCTGAATTCCCGCCTGGACCGCCCCTGCGAGGGCGGTGGGAAGCGGGGGGCCCAAGTTGTTTTGGGGCGAGTCGCGCTCAGGTGAGCGTGTAGCGCCGCTCTTTCGGCGCGAGCCCGTCAGCTAACCCCGTAAGCGAAAAATGCGAGAAAGAGGACGCGATCTCAATTGCCGCAGACGGGGTCGACATTTATGGATTGGCAGCAACTGCAGGGCCGTAGCCCGCTGAGAATCGACGACGACTTCAGCTGGTCAGAGCCGCCACGGCGCCGCCGGCGGCCCGTCAGCGACGAGCCGATCCGAGCCCGCCGGCGCTCTGCCACCCATGGGCTCGCGGAAGAGTCCGCAGGCACGAGCGGCGGCGCTCAGCGGGTGCCACTTGAGATCGGCGATCCCGCGGCTTTCGAAGCCGCTCAAGCGGAGTGGTTCGAGGAGCGTGAGCGCTTCGAGCCGCGCCGCCGGCCCGATCGGCCGCGCCGCGCCCGCATGTTCGACCTGTCTGACCCTGGGGCGAGCGCGAGCGCCGGCGAGTCGCGTCGGACGGTCGTGATCAGCGGCCACGGTGACGGACGTTACCTGCCGGCCCCGCGCCGGCGGCGAACCGAAGGGCTGAGCTTTCACGAGCGCGCGGGCCTGCGCCCCGATCGAGCGGGCATGTGGGCGGTGCTGCTCGGGATCGCGCTGGTCATCGGCGCCGTCGCGCACTGAGCACACAGCGGGGCCACTGCCCCGGCATCTGGGCCGAGACGATCTCCGCCGCTCCAGGCGGTCGTCGCGACCGCCTGGAGCGCTCCTGGTGGGCTACTCTTATCAAGAGTAAGCAGGTTCTGAAAGTGAAGAGCCCTAGGAGACTGGCTTGTCAGCCAGGATGAGCAGATTTCCGATACACGACGAGCTGACGGCGCCTGAGCGCTCGGCGGTGGTTCTGCGCGGAGCGCTCAGCGGCGGTGGGCAGCTGCCGAACTTTCTCGGCGTCCTGGCCGGCTCGCCTGCCGCCCTGCGGGCTTATGCTCGCTTTCGCTCCGAGCTGCGGCACGGAACTCTCAGTCTGGCGACGGTCGAGCGGATCGCGCTCGCGGTCGCCGAGCAGCTTGGCAGCGAGCAGGAGGTGGCCACGCACGCCCGATCCGCTCGCGCCGCGGGCCTGGGCGGTGACGAGATCGAGCTTGCCCGGCGCTTTCGGTCCCAGGATCCGGGTGAGGCCGCGCTGCTGGAGTACGTGCGGGCGATCGTCGTGGATGGACGTCTGCCGCTGCACCTGCACGAGCAGGCGCGCGAGGCCGGCTGGAGCGAGGAGCAGTTGCTGGAGGCGATCGCGATTGTCTCACTCGAGCACTTTGTCGCGATGGTGAGCGTTGCGGCGGAGATCCCGCCGGACGGGTCCTCTGAGCAGTCGCGGCTGCTGAAGGCCGCCTGACCTGAGACAGTCGGCGTAAAGTCCAGAGGCGATGGGGGTCGTGCAAAATCCAAGTCGCGCGCAGGCCGGCGACGGGATCGGTGAGCCGGGCACGGACGGCTGCTGCTGTCCGCTCTATCACGAGGCGATCGAGCTCGTGGGCAGGCGCTGGACAGGGGCGATCCTGCGGGTGCTGATGGAGCGGCCGATGCGCTTTTCAGAGATCGGTCAGGCAGTCCCCGAGCTGTCTGACCGTCTGCTGTCGGCCCGCATGAAGGAGCTCGAGGCGCGCGGGATCGTCAACCGCACCGTGCACGACGGCCCGCCGATCAGAGTCGAGTATGCGCTCTCCGAGATGGGTCGTGAACTCGGTCCGGCGCTGACCGAGCTTCAGGAGTGGGCGCGGCGCTGGCTCGGGCGCGGCGTCGACTGAGGACGCTGGACCCGCGCTGCTGCCGGCGCCCGGTCCTCGGGCAGGCGGAAGACCATCGCCGCCTCGGTGCCGCCGCCGGGGCGCTCGGCCAGCGTGAAGCGGTCGCAGGCGTCGGTCACAAACGCAAGCCCCCAGCCGAGGCCGGGCCGCGGGGAGGGTACGCTGGGCCCGCAACCATCGTCGGCCACCAGCACCCAGAGCTCGCCACCGCTCACGCGGGCGCTCACGCGCACCTCGCCGGGCCCATCCTGATAGGCGTGCAGCACGACGTTCGTGACCGTCTCGGAAACGGCCAGACGCACTGCCTCCAGTCGCTCGTCCGCGAGGCCGGCAGTCCTGGCGTACGCCGCCACAAGGTTGCGCAGGCGCGCAACCGCCTCCGGAACGGCGGTGCGAGACTCATCGAGGTGCGCGGCTAGCGCGATCACGGAGCGATGGTACGAGCTGTGTCTGATTGTTGGTTTCGCGATCCCATGGCGCGCCGGCTGGCCCCACTGCGGTTCGGTTAGAGAGCCTGCTTCCCGTTCGGGTGCTTTCCTAAGCCATGGCGACCAAGTAACGTTCGGGCGCGATGAACGACGAAGGTGATGTGACCGCCGAGGGCGTGCTCAGACGCGTCGAGCAGGAGGGCATCCGCTTCATCCGCCTCTGGTTCACCGACATCCTCGGCAACCTCAAGGCCTTCAGCATCAACTCCACCGAGCTGGCTGACGCCTTCGACGGTGGCATGGGGTTCGATGGCTCCTCGATCACCGGCTTCAACGCCGTCGAGGAGTCGGACATGATCGCCGTGCCCGACCCCCGCACGTTCGCGGTCCTGCCCTGGCGCGGCGGTGACCACGCCGTCGCGCGCATGTTCTGTGACATCCGCACGCCCGAGGGTCACCCCTACGAGGGCGATCCGCGCCACATCCTGCGCCGGGCGGTGCAGCGCGCCCGCGACATGGGCTTTGACGACCTGATGGTCGGACCCGAGCTCGAGTACTACTACTTCCGCGATGCGCGCGGCACCGAGGTGCTCGACGAGGGCGGCTACTTCGACCTGACCGCGCTCGACGCCGGCTCGGATCTGCGGCGCGACACCGTCCTCGGCCTGGAGCAGCTGGGCATCCACACCGAGTACTCCCACCACGAGGTCGGTCCCTCGCAGCACGAGATCGACATGCGCTACGCCGACGCGCAGACGATGGCCGACCACACCATGACCTACAGGATCACGGTCAAGGAGTACGCGCTCAAGTACGGCTGTCATGCGACCTTCATGCCCAAACCCCTGTTCGGCAGCAACGGTTCCGGCATGCACACCCACCAGTCGCTTTTCCGTGACGGACGCAACGCCTTCTTCGATCCCGACGACGAGTACAACCTCTCCGCGGTGGGCAAGGCGTTCATGGCCGGGCAGCTGCGCCACGCGCGCGAGCTCAGCTCGATCTTCGCCCAGTGGGTCAACTCCTACAAGCGGCTCGTTCCCGGCTATGAGGCGCCCGTCTATGTCGCCTGGTCGCGGCGCAACCGCTCCGCGCTGGTGCGCGTGCCGATGTACCACCCTGGACGCGAGCGGGCCACCCGCATCGAACTGCGCTGCCCGGACCCGGCCTGCAACCCTTATCTGACCTTCGCGGTCCTTTTGCAGGCTGGGCTCGAGGGAATCGAGCACGGTTATGAGCTGCCTGCGCCGATGGAGAAGAACCTCTACCGCCTCTCGCCCGAGGACCGCCGCCGTCTCGGGGTGGAGCAGCTGCCCGCCACGCTTGGGGAGGCGATCGAGCTGACCGCCCAGTCGGAGCTCGTGCTGCGCGCGCTCGGCGAGCACACGTTCAACCGCTACATCGAGATCAAGCGCCAGGAGTGGGACGACTACCGCGTTCAGGTTACGCCCTGGGAGCTCGAGCGCTACCTGCCTGTCCTCTAGAGCAGCGCCTCCAGCGCCTCGAGCTCGGTGACAGGCAGACGGCAGACGAAGCGCTCACAGATATACGCCGCCTGGCGGCCGTCGACGAGCTCGCGGCCGCGCAGCAGCGCCACGGCGCTTGCGTCGGTGCTGTTGGAGTCCGTGCCCGCGATCACCATGTGGGGTCGGTAGCGGGTGCGTAGGGCGCCGGCCAGCGGGCCGGCGCCGACGATCGCGACCTCGCGCGGGGTCGCAAGGTGGAAATCCAGCGCCTCGAGCAGCTGGCCGAAGGCGAGCGGATGGTGCTGTGCGAGTGCCGCGTGGCGCTCGAGCACGCCGAGGGCCAGCCGCTCGTAGGAGCGCTCCCCGGAAAGCCGCGCCAGGCGCAGCAGTCCCAGCGCGGCTGCCGAGTTGCCCGACGCGGTGGGCATGTCCTCCAGGTCCTTGATGCGCGCAACCAGGTGCGGCTGGTCGCTCGCCGTGGTGAAGAAACCGCCGTCAGCGCGGTCGGCGAAACGCTCGATCATCACGTCGGCGAGCGCGATGGCCTGCACGTACCAGTGCTCATCGAAGGTCGCCTCGTAGAGCACCAGCAGCGCCTGCAAAAGGTAGGCGTGGTCCTCGAGGTACGCCGGCAGGCTGGCGTCGCCGTCCTTCCAGCTACGCAGCAGCCCACCCTGACCGTCACGCAGCTCGCTCAGCACGAAGCTCGCGCACCGGCGCGCGGCGTCCACGTAGTCCTCCCGCGCAAGCGCGGCACCGGCGTCGGCGAGTGCGGCGATCATGAGGGCGTTCCAGGCGGTCAGGCGCTTGTCGTCCAGGCCCGGACGCTCACGGCGGGAGCGCGCGGCCAGCAGGGCAGCGCGGATCTCCGCCAGCTGTGCGGGAGGCTCGCCGCGCGCCTGCAGGACGTTTGTGCCGTGCTCGAAGTTACCCTCCTCGGTGGCGCCGAAGTAGGCGATGGCCGGCGCTGCGAGCTCGGCGCCGAGCGCCTCGCGCAGCTCCTCAAGCGTCCACACGTAGAAGCTCCCCTCGACGCCGGCCGAGTCCGCGTCGAGTGAGGCGTAGAAGCCGCCTTCGGGACCGCGCAGCGCAGCCAGCGCCCAGTCGAGCGTCTCGGTCGCAACCTCGGCGAAGCGCGCCTCCCGCGTCACCTGCCAGCCGTGCAGGTAGGCGCGGGCCAGTAGCGCGTTGTCGTAGAGCATCTTCTCGAAGTGCGGCACCGTCCAGCCGGCGTCAACCGCGTAGCGCGCGAAGCCGCCGCCGACCTGGTCGTAGATGCCGCCGGCGGCCATCGCATGGAGCGTCGCGGGCGCGAGCTCCACGTCGCCGGTGGCGAGCAGGAACTCGAGCGTGCAGTGCGGCGGGAACTTGGGGCCGCCGGCGGCGCCGCCAGAGCCGTCGCCCCAGCCGCCGTACACGCGGTCGAAGCTCTGCGTCAGGCTGCGCACCGCCTCGCTCAGCGTCGATGTGCTGAGGGCTGTGGTGCCGCTGCTCGGTGTGCCGACGCCCTCGGCGCGGGCGGCGATCGTCGCGGCGAGCCGTGCGGCCTGCTCGGTGACCTGCGTGGGACGCTCGCGCCAGGCCTCGTCGATCGCCTCGAGCACCATGCGCCAGCTCGGCATCCCGGGGCGGGCGGCGGGCGGAAAGTAGGTGCCGGCGAAGAACGGACGCTCGTCGGGTGTCAGAAACACGTTCAGCGGCCAGCCGCCCTGGCCGGTGAGCGTCTGGCAGGCGGCCATGCAGATCGCGTCGATGTCGGGGCGCTCCTCGCGGTCGACCTTGATGCACACAAAGCGCGCGTTCATCAGTGCGGCCGTCTGCGGATCCTCAAAGGACTCGTGTGCCATCACGTGGCACCAGTGGCAGGCTGAGTAGCCGATTGAAACCAGCAGCGGGAGCTTCGCGGCGCGGGCGTGGGTCAGCGCCTCCTCGCCCCATGGGTACCAGTTCACCGGGTTTGTGGCGTGCTGGCGCAGATACGGGGAGGTCTCCTGCGCGAGCCTGTTCATGGGCTGAGGCTAGCTGTCGCGCAGCGCCTGTGGCTCCACGTAGGCGCGCCAGCCACCGAGCGCGACCAGTGCGATCGCCATTCCCGCCAGCGCGTAGGCGATCCTCGGCCCGAACGCGTCGGCGATCACACCGGCGAGCACGGCCGTGATGGGCAGCGTACCCGGCAGCGCGACCGTCCAGGCACCCATCACGCGCCCCCGCAGCTCCGGGGCGGCGCGCAGCTGCACGAGCGCGTTGGCGGCGGCGATCATCCAGATCGAGGTCATGCCGGTGAGCACCGTGCCGGCAAACAGGACCGGGAGCACGGGGGCCGTGGCCGAGACAAGCACGCAGACGCTGGTGGCGAGCGCCAGCGTGCGCACCCGCGTGCCGGTCGGCGTCCCGCGCGAGGCCAGCAGTGCGCCGGGCAGCGCGCCGATACCGAACAGCGCCAGGAGCAGCCCATAGCCGCTGCCGCCGAGGTGAAAGACGCGGGTGGCCAAGAGCGGGAAGAAGAGCGTCGGCGTGAACAGCGGCGCCGCGCTCGCGGCCAGCAACACCAGCGTGCGCAGCAGCGGCTGCGAGAAGGCGTAGCGCACGCCAGCGATCGCACTGCCGCGGGCGCTGCGGGTGGGGGTGCTCGGCGCCGGTGCTGGCCGGTAGTGCAGGAGCACCGCCAGCGGCGCCAGGAAACTGAGCGCGTTGACCAGCACGCACCAGCTGGGGCCGGCGGTGGCCAGCAGAACACCGCCGAGTGCCGGCCCCAGCACGCGCGAGAGGTTGACGATCACCTCATAGAGGCTGACCGCGCCCGCCACCCGCTCGGTTCCCACCAGGTCAAGCACATAGATCTGGCGCGCGGGCGCGTCGATCGCGGTGATGACCCCCGTTGCCAGCGTCACGGCGATCAGCGGCCAGTAGCTCGCCGTTCCGGAGACGATCATCGCGTAGAGCAACAGGCTGAGCACCGTGAACAGGCTCTGCGTCCAGATCAGGATCGTGCGCCGCTGGTGCTGGTCGATCAGCGCGCCGGCCCAAAGCCCAAGCAGCAACGTCGGTCCGAGGGCGGCCGCTGACAGCACGCCCAGCTCGAGACCGTTGCCATGCCAGCTGAGGATCAGCCAGCCGACGGCCACCGTTTGGGTCATTCCGCCCGAGGCCGAGGTGACCTGTCCTGCGAACCACCAGAAGAACGGCCGCACACGCAGCGCCGCCAGCGGGCCGCCGCCAAAGCCTGCTTCGCGCGTTGCTGTCACGATTGTTCAGCGTAGGTCCGAAACGGGTTCCAGGTTCCGAGGTCTCAGGGAGGCTAAGTTGCACAGAGTCACGATCAATTCAGACAGCGCCCCGGCGGCGGTCGGGCCGTACTCGCACGCGGTGCGCGTCAGTGGTGAGCTGCTGTTCATCTCCGGGCAGATTCCGCTTCACCCGGCCACCGGCGAGATCGTCGGCGACACCCCTGGCGAGCAGGCACGGCGCTGCCTGGAGAACCTCGAGATGGTTGCCGCGGACGCTGGCACGTCGCTGCGCAACGCGGTGAAGATGACCGTCTATCTGACGGACATCGCTGCCTTCGCTGAGGTCAACGAGGTCTACGCGGATTTCTTCAAGCACGATCCGCCGGCCAGGGTGGCGTTGGCGGTGGCGGCGTTGCCGAGGGGCGCGCAGGTGGAGATCGACGCGGTGGTGGCAGTCGAGGTCTGAGGCGACGCGCACCGATGCCGACGCAGGCAGCCATCGAGGCGGCCGGCTACCACGAGGCCACGGAGATCCGCTGACGGACCTCCTGCACGAACGTGGCGATGACCGCGCTCTGTGGGTCGGCCTCGGGGTGCCACTGCACGCCCAGCACGAAGCTTGAGGAGGGGAGCTCGATCGCTTCGACCAGACCATCGCTGGTGGCACGGCCGGTCGCGACCAGCCCATCGCCGAGCGTGTCGATCCCCTGGTGATGGTGGGATCTGGTCATTGTCAGCTCGGCGCCCGCCGCACGGGCCGCCAGCGAGCCTGGCTCCAGGCGGACATCGTGCTCGTTGCCTTCGAAGGTGCCGGCGTGGCGGCGGTGCTCGTCGCTGTGCAGGACGTCTGGTAGGTGCTGGATGAGCGTGCCGCCGCGCAGGATGTTGAGCACCTGCATGCCACGGCACACGCACAGGGTTGGCATGTCGAGATCGATCGCGCGCTCCAGCAGCGCCAGCTCGAACTGGTCGCGGGCGGGCACGAGTCCGTCGGTTTCCGGGTGCCGATCCTGTCCGTAACGGGCCGGATCGACGTCGCATCCACCGGCCAGTATCAGGCCGTCGATCAGCTCCAGCGCTTCACTCGGGTCGGCGGCAAGCTCCGCGTCCGGGGGCAGCATCACGACCATCGCGCCAGCCCGCTGGACGGCCGTCACGTAGGAGAACTGCAGCAGCGCGCAGGGTGCGTCCCAGACTCCGTAGCGCGCCTGTTCCAGGGCTGTCGGGATGCCGATGATCGGGCGGCGGGAGGTCATGCTCTCGAGCTTACTCGTGTCGCTGCGAAGGGCTTGTGCGTGCACGGGACGCAAGCGCGCCCGGCACGTCGTCGGTGATCACCGCGGCGACGCGCGGGTCTGAGAGCAGCGCGGCGTGATCGGCTGCCATGAAGTCCCAGACGATCAGCTCGAGCCCGGCGCTGTCCACCGCCTCGATCAGCGCCTCGTCGACGATCGCCATCTCCGGCAGCAGGATGCGCGCGCCCGCGGCGCGGGCGCGCGCCACCGCGCCTGCGGCGCTGCCATCGATCAGCAGTCCGAGTGTCAGCCGCGGCTCCAACCCCGCGATCCGCGCGAGCAGCGCGTCGATGAACGAGGTCACGATCAGCTCGCCGCCGGCGTTTAGAAAGCCGGTCAGCAGCGGCACGACCTGTTCGGCGTATCCGTCCTCCTTGAGCTCGACATCGAGGGCGATGCGACCCGCGGCCCAGGCGAGCACTTCGCTGAGCAGCGGCGGACGCAGGCCACCCACGCGCGCGAACTCGCCCATGTCGCAGTCCGCGAGCGTGACGCCCCCGTGGCCGGGGTCGTGCAGGATCGCGAGCTGCCCGTCGCGGCTGCGGCGGACATCGAGCTCGATCATCTCCGCGCCGGCCGCGAGCGCCAGCTCGAAGGCTCGCATCGTGTTCTCGGTGGCGGCGCCCGAGTGCAGGCCACGGTGCGCCACGACCCGTGGAGTCGACGTCATCCTGGCGCGACGCTAGCAGGTCTGGCTGTCATGGCGGCAACGCCCGGAAGCAGGCGAGTTGACGGCTGCCGGCGAAAAGGTATATGAATCAGACCTTGACAGGATCGTCACAATTTCTTCCATGGAGAAGGCTAGGTTGTTGTCGGTAAGGACCGGCGCAGCGTGGCCGGTCGGAAGACCAGCAATCACATCGTCCCTGTGAGGAGGGTCATGTCTGTTATCAAACGTCGCGTCGGTGCCTCGGCTGCAGTAGCTGTGGTCATCGCCGCGGGTGGGCTTGGCATCAGCTCGATCGCGAGCGCCAAGAACGCCAAGGCCGCAAAGGTCAACTGGGCCACCGTCACCTCCGCCAAGGCGGGCGGCGGCATGGCGGCGCTGATCAAGGCTGCCAAGGCCGAGGGCAACCTCAACGTGATCGCGTTGCCGCCGACCTGGGCCAACTACGGAACCGAGATCAACACCTTCGAGAAGCGCTACCACATCAAGGTCCACAGCTACAACCCCAACGGCACCAGTGCGCAGGAGATCCAGGCGATCAAGCAGGACCGTGGCCGCAGCTCCGCGCCGGACGTGATCGATGTGGGCGAGTCCTACACGGCCGCGCCCGACCCATCGCTGTTTGCCCCCTACAAGGTTGCGACCTGGAACATGATCCCGGCCGCCGCCAAGGACCCCAAGGGCTCCTGGTACAACGATTACGGCGGGTACATCTCGTTCGGCTGCGACACGGCGGTCGTCAAGAAGTGCCCGACGAGCTGGAAGGCGCTGCTGAGCCCGCAGTACAAGGGTGACGTGACGCTGAACGGCGCGATCGGCCAGGCCGCTGCTGCGACCGACGCCGTTTACGCGGCGGCGCTCAACAACGGCGGATCGCTGACCAACGTCAAGCCCGGCATCGCGTTCTTCAACAAGCTGAAGTCGGACGGCAACTTCAACTCGACCGACTGCAACGCCGTCTCGATCCTCGAGGCCAACCAGTGCCCGATCCTGATCAACTGGGATTACCTGAACAGTGCGAAGTCCTACGGCCTGCCGGCTAGCTTCGCCAAGCACTGGAAGGTGATTGACCCCAACGGCAAGGAGTTCGCCGGCTACTACGTGCAGGCGATCAGCAAGTACGCACCGCATCCCGCGGCCGCGCGCCTGTGGGAGGAGTTCCTGTACTCGACCACCGGCCAGAACATCTGGCTTGAGGGTGGTGCCCGCCCGATCGAGCTTCCCGCTCTGGTCAAGAAGGGCATGGAGAACAAGAAGGCCTACTCGGCGCTGCCGAAGGTCACCGGTACGCCGGTCCTGCCATCGGTTGCCGATTCGGCCAAGGCAGGGCTCGCCATCTCGGCTGCCTTCCCGGCTTGAGCGCGGCAGCTCCAACAGTTCAAGTAGTCAACGATCCCGCGGCGCCACGGCGCCGCGGGATCATGCGCGTCTCGGCGGGCGGTGGGGCCTGGATCGGGATGTTGCCCTTCAGCGTCTACGTGCTGGTGTTTCTGGGGTTGCCGATCTACGAGGTGATCCGCGGCGCCCTCTCAACCACATCCGGCGCTTTCACGTTTGAGAACTTCAAGACGATCTTCAGCGGCTCGCAGTACTGGATTCCGCTTGAGAACAGTGTCATCCTCTCCGCCTGGACCGCGGTCGTGGGAGCGATCTTCGGCACCTGGCTGGCGGCGGCGGTGGTCGCGAGCCCGGCGGGCAGCATGCTGCGCCGGATGGTCTCCAGCGGGTCCGGGGTACTCGCGTACTTCGCGGGCGTGCCGCTGGCGTTCGCGTTCATCGCTGCGCTCGGTCGCGCCCCGGGTGGCGTTGTCACGACGCTGCTCAAGCACATAGGCTTTGACCTCTACGCCCACGGCTTCTCGATCACCTCGCTGCTAGGCGTCGGGCTCGCCTACACCTACTTCCAGGTGCCGATGATGGTGATCCTGATCACGCCGGCGCTCGAGGGGCTGCGGCCGCAGTGGCAGGAGGCGGCGGAGAGCCTCGGCGCCTCAAGGCTCGAATACCTGCGCCACATCGCGATTCCGGTGATGGCGCCAGCCTTCATCGGCTCGCTGCTGATCCTCTTCGGCAACGCCTTCTCCGCCTACGCCACCGCGCTGGCGCTGGTCGGCGCGTCGATCCCTCTGATCCCGGCGGCGATCAACGAGGCGATCAACGGCAACGTGCTCGTCAACCAGGCGGGCATCGCGCAAGCGCTTGGGGTTGAGATGATCCTGATCGCGGCGATCGTCCTGACCTTCTACTGGTTGGTGCAGCGCCGCGCCCGGAGGTGGTTGCAGTGAGCTTCGGCGCCGCTGCGGGCGGCATCGGTGCCGCCGGGATGCTCGCTGAGCTCGAGGAGGAGCCCCAGCCCCAGCAGGGCCGGGTGCGCAGGCGCGGGCGCCCGCGCCTCTGGCGCGTGACGATCTTCGTGCTCGCGGCGATCTTCTTCCTCGGCCCGATCCTCGCCTCGATCAAGTACAGCCTGATCCTCAACAGCGGCGCCTACGGCATCGGCAACTACACGGCGATCATCTCCAACGGCGCGATCCGCAGTGCGCTCATCACCTCGCTTGAGATCGCCGGGATCGCGGCCGTCGTGGTCGTCGCGTTGATGCTGCCCACCGTGGTGCTCGTGCGGTTGCGGCTGCCGAGGCTGACGCTGTTCATGGAGGGCGTCACCGTGCTGCCGATCGTGGTGCCGCCGATCGTCATCGCCGCTGGCCTCGCGCAGTTGCAGAGCAGCGCACCGGAGTGGCTGATCAAGCTGTGGTTCAACTCACCGGTCACCGGCCTGAGCTTCGTCTACGTGGTGTTGGCGATGCCGTTCAGCTACCGCGCCTTTGACACGGGTGTGCGCGCGATCGACCTGCGCACCCTGGTTGACGCATCGCGTAGCCTCGGCGCCTCCTGGTTCACGACGGTGACGCGCGTGATCCTGCCCAACGTCCAGACGGCTGTGCTGGGGGCGGTCTTCCTGACCGTCGCGCTCTGCCTCGGGGAGGTTGTGATCTCGACGATCCTGCTGTACGTGACGCTTCCCGTGGAGTTGATCCAGGCCAGCCAGTCGGGCAACGCCGGCACCTCGGTGGCGCTCTCGGTCCTCAGCCTGCTGTTCGTCTTCGGACTGCTGTTCTCTCTATCCTTCCTCGCCGGGCGCAAGCGTGGCAATAGAACTTCACGGGTGATCTGATGATTCGCTTTGAAGGGGTCAAGCGCCTCTACGGCTCGGTGGCAGCGCTCGCGGGCCTTGACCTGGAGATCGAGGATGGCGAGCTGGTGGCGTTGCTCGGACCCTCCGGCTGCGGCAAGACGACGGCGCTGCGGATCCTTGGCGGCTTTGACCAGCCGACCTCTGGGCGGGTGTTGATGGACGGCCGCGATATCACCGGCGTCCCGGCGAACAAGCGTGACATGGGCATGGTATTTCAGGCCTACAGCCTGTTCCCGAACCTGGATGTGCGCAACAACGTCGCCTTTGGGCTGCGCATGCGCGGTCAGGACAAGCCTACGCGTCTGCGCCGTGCGGACGAGCTGCTGGAGCTGGTCGGGCTGCAGGAGGCAGCTGAGCGCTACCCCTACCAGCTCTCCGGTGGCCAGCAGCAGCGGGTGGCGATCGCCCGGGCGCTCGCGATCGAGCCCAAGGTGCTGCTGCTGGACGAGCCGCTCTCGGCGCTCGACGCGCGCGTGCGCGCGCAGCTGCGGGGTGAGATCCGTAGCCTGCAGCAGCGTCTCGGGATCACCACGCTGTTTGTGACCCACGACCAGTCCGAAGCGCTCTCCATGGCTGACCGGGTCGGCGTCATGCGCGACGGCCGGCTCGATCAGCTGGATACGCCGGAGAACGTCTACCGGCGCCCGGCGACCGCGTTTGCGGCCGAGTTCGTCGGGGCGATGAACCGGCTGCCGGGACGGATCGGCGACAGCGGCGAGGTGCAGGTCCTGGGCCAGCGCCTGCAGGTGCTGAACCTGGAAGGCCGCAGCGCCGGGACCCCGTGCCTGGCGCTGCTGCGCCCGGAGGCGGTCGCGGTGGTGGCCGACTCGGCCGGTCCGGGCGAGATCAGCCAGCGGACCTTCCTGGGCTCGTCGGTACGGCTCGAGGTAAAACTCGACGACGGCCAGCGGGTGCTGGTCGAGGCCTCAAGCCACAGCGCCAACATCGAGCTGGGCGAGCGTGTCGGCGTCCGCATCCTCGCCGAGTCGGTGGCCGTTGCCGACGCGGTGCCAGCGCAGGCAGCCGCGGACGAGCCCGCTCTGGCGTGAGCGCCGCGGTAAGCTCGTGGTGCTCTGACCACCCCGGCTGACACCAGGAGCCTGATCGAGTCCGCGATCGGCCGTTTCCTCGAGCAGGTGCCTGGACTTGCGCACCTGAAGCTCGTTGCCGGACTCGAGCTGCACGGGCGCGGCGACGTACAGCTCTACCGCATCGAGCTACCGGGACCGGTGGTCACAAAGACCGTGCCCGCTGACGCCAGGGTGACCCTTGAGATACGCCGCGAACGCTTCAACGAGCTGGCGACCAGGGGGCAGCTGGCCGACTGGCGCGGTGCGTTCGAGCGCGGTGAGGCGCGGGCGACCGGGATCGAGCAGTACCTGAAGCTGATCGTCAAGGTGGTCGAGGCGCAGGAGGAGCGGGCACGTACGCGACGCGCCCGATAGGGCCCGGACGCGGTCAGGTGGCAGCCTGACGCGTCGGCCGCGTGGGCGTGTCAGCCCTGTGGCGCCAGGCGCTGCGCGAGCTCCTCGGCGGCCGCCAGCTGCGCGTTGACGAGCGCGAGCCCCGCATCCCAGAAGCCCGGGTCTGCGAGGTCGACGCCGACCATCGCGCCCAGCTCCTGTGGTGGCCGCGAGCCGCCTGCCGCGAGCATCTCGAGGTACTTCGGCACCAGCGTCGGGCCCACCTCGCGGTAGCGGCCGTAGACGGATAACGCCAGGAGCTGACCGTAGGCGTACGCGTAGACGTAGCCGGGCGTGTTGATGAAGTGGGGGATGTAGGACCACCAGGAGTGGTAGCCAGGGGTGATCTCCACCGCGTCACCGAGCATCTCAGCCTGGCTCTCAACCCAAGCCGCAGATATGTCCTCGACCGAGAGCTCGCCCTGCTGGCGCCTGCGTGTGTGGATCAGGTGCTCGAAGCGGTTCATCGCCATCTGACGAAAGACCGTGGCGACCGCGTCGTCGATTCTGCCGGCGAGCAGCTCGAGCCGCTGCTGGTCGCCCTCGCACTCCTCAAGCAGTCGCTCGAACACGAGCGTCTCGCCGAACACGGAAGCGGTTTCGGCGACCGTCAGCGGCGTGCTCTGGTGAAAGATCCCCTGCTTGTCGGCGAGCACGGCGTGCAGCCCGTGACCGAGCTCGTGGGCGATCGTCATCACGTCGCGCCGGCGCGCGGTGAAGTTCAGCATCACGTAGGGGTGTACGCCGGAGACCGTGGCGCAATAGGCTCCGCCGCGTTTGTTCTCGCGCAGCGGCGCGTCGATCCAATGCTCGTCGAAGAACCGACGCGCGATCTGACCTGCCTGCGGCGAGAACCGCGCGTATGTGTCCGTGACCAGCTCGCGCGCCTGTGCGTAGGAGTAGAGCGGCTCGCTGTCAGCGACCGTTGCGTTGCGGTCGTAGTCGCTCAGCCGCTCAAGTCCGAGCAGTCGCGCCTTGAGCCGGTACCAGCGCTGCGGGATGTCGTAGCGCCCGCGCACCGCGTTGATCAGCGCCAGCACGGAGCCGTCGTCTGCCTCGTTGGCGAGGTTGCGCGCGGCGAGCCAGTGTGGGTAGCGCCGCAGCCGGTCATCGACGGACTTGTCGTAGACCAGCGTGTTGTAGATGTAGGCGCGTGTCCGCAGCCCCGGCTCGAGCGCGGCGCTGATCGCCTCCGCGGTCCGTGCACGCAGCTCCCGGTCGGGGCTTGCCAGGTCGCTGAAGGCGGCCTCGAGCGGCCGCTCCAGGCCGGCCTCGTCATGCACCCGGATCGCCGCGACCTGCTCGCCGAACAGGCGCGCCCAGGCGGCGCTTGAGCTCAGTCCCTTCTCGGCCAGCACGCGCTCCTCGGGCTCGGAGAGCAGGTGCGGCCGGTAGCGCCGTGCACTGCGCAGATGGTGGGCGCAGAACTCCAGGTCGGCGTCGCCCTCGAGCAGCGTTTGCGCCTGCTCATCCGAGAGCGCCGCCCATTCGAGCTCGAAGAACAAGAGCTCTGTCTCGATTTCTGTGCCGCGCTCCTGGACGTGTTGGAGCAGCGCGCCGCGGGCCGGGTCGGCGCTGTCGGTGCTGAAGCTCAGCATCGCGTAGCTGCCGGCCCGGTCGACCAGCTCCATGATCGCCCCGAGCTCGAGCATCGCCTCACGCAGACCGGCGCTTGCGAGCGTCGCGACCTTGCCGGCGTAGGCCTCGGCGAACGCACCCGAACGCGCGAGCGCCTCGCCCAACAGGCGCCTCACACCTTCATCGCCCTCGCCGTCCACGATCGGCGCGAGGTCCCACGCGCTCTCGGTCAGCTCCGGGTCGCGCAGCAGTTGTTCGGGGGAAGCCATGCAGTCTGCGAGCTTAGCCGAGCGGGCGCCCGCCGGCGGCGGGCGCCCGCTCGGCTAAGGAGAGCTCCACGGCGTGCAGCTTGAGCGCCCGGTCGGCTCCCACCGCGACGGCCACCGCGCCGTCCAGCAGCGCCTCGAGGTCATCTCCCACCAGCTCTCGCCGCCAGCCGGCGAGTGTTCGCACGTCGGGCTCCGGTGCATCCTGGCGCGCGGCCGCGACGATCTGCTCGAGGTCGCTGCGGCTCGCGATCAGCTCATAGGCGAGGCCCGCGTCCAGCGCGCGCGCCCGCAGCAGCGCCTCGGCCAACGCGATCAGCGGCGCGTCGCGCGCGTCTGAAGAAGAGCGTCTGGATTCGCGCGGGATCGGGGGATCCTCGAGTCCGGCGCTCACCTGCTCGAGCACCTCGCGGCCGCGGCGCTTGATGAAGGAGGGGTGCACGCCACGGATCGCGGCGAGTTGGTCGAGGCTGCGCGGCTGACGCTTTGCGAACTCCAGCAGCGGTGGATCCTGCAGGATCTGGCCGACCGGGCGGTCGGCGGCTGCCGCGGTGCGTTCGCGCCAGGCGGCCAGGCGCCGGGCCACCGCGCGTGCCTTGGGATCGAGCTGGCTGGCACGCGGCAGACGCTCCCAGGCTGTTTCCGGGTCGCGCTCGTCGGTGGCTGACTCCAGGCGCCGGCACTCTTCGAGCGCCCACTGCGTCCGTCCTGTCGTCTCCAGGCGGCGGCCCAGCTCGTCGGCCAGCGCGAGCAGGTGGGTCACGTCCTCGGCCGCATAGCTGAGCTGCTCTGCGGTCAGCGGGCGCGAGTCCCAGCGCGTGTAGCTGGCGGTCTTGCCAACCCGGAGGCCGAGCACCGAGGTGATCAGGGTTCCATACCCGGCCTGGGCGCTCTCGCCGACGAAGCCGGCCGCGACCTGGGTGTCGAAAATGTTGCAGGGCGAGGTCAGCCAGGCGCGGCGCAGGATCGCGACATCCTGGCGTCCGGCGTGGACGACGATCTGGATCGCCGGGTCGGCGAGCAGTTCCGCCAGTGGGCTGACATCGACCGACGCGTCGAGTCCGTCGATCAGGATCGTCCTGATGCCGGTCGCAGCCCCAGGATCCTCCACAGCCACCTGCGTGAGGCACAGCAGCGCGCGGTAGCGTCCCTCCGACATGAACTCGGTGTCGATGCCAAGTCGTCCGGCGCGCCGCGCCGACTCGGCGGTGGCCGCGATGTCAGCGCTATCGGCGAGAACGTGCGGATCGAGATCGTGCATGACGGCACCCTATCGGCTTTGCAATCACCGCGTGACGACAACACCTAGCCCGGTGGTAGGATTTACCACGATGATTTTCTCCTCCAAGGCGGAATACGGTGTGCGATTGATGGTCGAGCTGGGGCGACAGAGCCCCGAGCGCCCTGTGAGCCTGAAGGCGATCGCCGACGCTGAAGGGCTCCCGCTCGCCTATCTCGAGCAGGTCGTGGCACGGCTAAAGCGAGCCGATCTCGTGCTGAGCGCACGTGGGGCGCACGGCGGTTATTGGCTGGCGCGCGAGCCGGGCGAGATCACCATGTATGACGTCGTCAGCGCGCTGGAGGGGCCGATCGCGCCGATGGAATGCTTCGTCCACGACGAGATGGAGCGGGTGCTCTGCTCGCACATGCCGGCGCAGAGCAGCGGGCCATGTGCCACCAAGCTGCTGTGGACACGTGTCCAAGGCGGGATCATCCGCTCTCTGCAGACGACCACGCTTGCGGAGTTGGTCGAGTTCTCGAGACGCGATGCTCAACCTCGACCAGACGTTGACCTGCCGGTCCTGCAGGTGCATGCGTGAGCCTCGCGGGCCCGCGACGACTGACTTAAAAGACCTGTAAATACCGATAACCCGAGAGACAGATGCCAGACCTAGAGATCCGAAACCTCCACGTTCGCGCCGGCGAGAAGGAGATCCTGCGGGGCGTCGACCTGCACGTCGGCGGTGGTGAGATACACGCCCTCATGGGCCCCAACGGCTCCGGCAAGTCGACGCTCGCCAACGTGATCATGGGTCACCCCAGCCTCGAGGTCACCGACGGCGAGATCATCTGGGGTGGCGAGAACATCACTGAGGCCGATACCGACGAGCGCGCCCGGATGGGGCTGTTCATGGCCTTCCAGTACCCCGTGGCGGTCCCTGGCGTGACCGTGACCAAGTATCTGCGCACGGTGCTCAACGCGCACCGCGGCGCGCGCGGTGAGCAGCCGATCTCGCTCAAGGACTTCCGCCAGACGGTGCAGTCGGCGATGGAGCTGACCAAGGTCCCCGAGGAGTTCACGCGCCGCTACCTCAACGACGGGTTCTCCGGCGGCGAGAAGAAGAAGCTCGAGATCCTGCAGCTCGCCGTCCAGCGTCCGTCGTTGGCGATCCTCGACGAGACGGACTCCGGGCTTGACATCGACGCGCTCCGCATCGTGGCCGAGGGCGTCAACACCGTCGCCGGTGAGCAGGGCAGCGAGCTCGGCGTGCTGATCATCACCCACTACCAGCGGATCCTGCACATGGTCAAGCCGAGCCACGTCCACGTGCTCTACCGGGGCCAGATCGTCAAGCAGGGCGGACCCGAGCTCGTGACAGAGCTCGAGGCCAAGGGCTACGGCTGGATCACCGACGAGGTGGACGCGCAGGAGACGGCGGCGGTCTGATGGCACTTCCGGCCACAGACATCCGTGTTCCAAGCGCCGAGTTCGCGCTGCTGGCACGCAACATCGATGGTCATCCGATCACCTACCTGGATGCCGCCGCCACGTCGCTGACGCCGCAGACGGTGGTCGACGCGATCGTCGATTACTACACCAACCACCGGGCCTCGGTGCACCGCGGGGTCTATCCCCTGATCGTCGAGGCCACCGAGCTCTACGAGGGGGCCAGGGAGCGGATTGCCGCCTGGCTCGGATCAACCCCGCAGGAGACGGTCTTCACCGCCAACGCCACGGCATCGCTGAACCTCGTTGCCCACTCCTGGGGGCGGGCGAACCTGCAACCGGGCGACACCGTGCTGGTGACCGAGATGGAGCACCACTCGAATCTCGTGCCATGGCAGCTCATCTGCGCCGAGCGCGCGGCCGAGCTGGTCTATGTACCCGTGCTCGACGACGGCACTCTGGACCTCGATGCCTACGAGCGGCTGCTGGCGCTGGAGCCGCGACTGGTCTGCGTCGCCCACGTCTCCAACGTGCTGGGGACGATCAACCCGGTGGCTGAGATCACGCGTCTGGCGCATGCGGCCGGCGCGCTGGTCGTCGTCGATGGCACTCAGGCGGTGCCGCAGATTCCCGTCGACCTGCACGAGATCGACGCCGACTTCTACGCCTGGACCGGTCACAAGGCCTACGGCCCGACCGGCATCGGTGTGCTGCACGGCCGACGCGAGCTGCTTCAGGCGATGCCGCCGTTCATCTCTGGTGGGCACATGATCAAGCAGGTCTGCGAGGCGAGCTCCACGTGGACCGACCTGCCGGGCAAGTTCGAGGCCGGCACGTCACAGATCGCCGAGGCGATCGGCCTGGGTGCGGCCGTTGACTTCATCCAGGAGATCGGCATCGAGTCGATCCGCGCTCACGAGCTGGCGCTGACCACCCAGCTGCTCGAGCGGCTGGCGGAGTTGCCGGGCCTGCACGTGCACGGCCCGCTCGATGCGACCAAGCGCGGTGCGCTCGTCTCCTTCGCGATCGACGGCGCGCACCCGCATGACATCGGCGAGATCCTCGGCCGCGAAGGTGTCTGTGTGCGCACGGGCCATCACTGCGCGCAGCCGCTGATGCGTCGCTTGGCGGTCGGCTCGACCACGCGCGCCTCCTTCGCGGTGCACAACACGACCGAGGACATCGACCGGCTGATGAACGCGCTCGAGAGTGTCAGAAGGGTGCTGGTGCTCTGATGGACGATCAGCTCTACCGCGAGTACATCCTGGAGCATTACAAGCACCCCCACAACTACGGGACGCTGGAACGCGCGGACATGGAGGCCCACGACCTCAATCCGATCTGCGGCGATGAGTTCACCTTCCAGTTTGCGCTCGATGCCGACGGCCGGGTGAGCGATGTGGCCTTTGCCGGCCACGGCTGCGCGATCTCACAGGCCGCCGCCTCGATGCTCTCCGACGAGCTGCGCGGGATGACCACCGAGGAGCTTCTGAAGCTCGACCGTCAGGCGGTGCTCGACCTGCTCGGAATCGATATCTCGGCGACCCGGATGAAGTGCGCGCTGCTGTCGCTCAAGGTCGTGAAGGCCGCGGCGCTCGGCCACGAGGCGGACTGGGAGTCGGATCAGGCATGACGCGAGGGCGGTCCCATGCAGGCGCCGGACGGTCCGTCCTGCCAAATCCGATCAAGTCGCTAGGATTTGACGCATGACGAGTGTGATCGAAGTCTGCCCCCTGAGCGAGCTGCCGCCAGGTCGGGTGCGCATCGTCGAGCACGCCGGCATCGAGGTCGGCATCTTCAACTGCAACGGCGAGCTGTTCGCGATCGAGGACCGCTGCTCCCATGATGACGGCCCGCTCGCCGAGGGCGTGATCGACGCCGGCGCCTGCACCGTCGAGTGCCCGCGCCACGGGGCGATCTTCGATCTGAGGACGGGCAGGCCAAAGACCCTGCCCGCATACGAGCCGGTGGAAACCTTCACGGTGACCGTCGATGAGGAAATGATCAAGCTGGAGGTTGACTGATGGCCACTACCGCACCCCGAATCGACGCCGACGAGTTGCAGGAGGCGCAGGTGGAGCAGCTCACCGAGAACGAGCAGCTCGCCACGATCAACGCCGACTACGACGAGCGCTACGGCTTCCACGACGCCGAGAACTACCTCTACAAGGCGCCCAAGGGCATCAACCGTGAGATCGTCGAGAAGATCTCCGAGTTCAAGTCCGAGCCGCAGTGGATGCGTGACTTCCGGCTCAAGGCGCTCGAGTACTTCTTCGCGAAGCCCCAGCCGACCTGGGGCTCACCGATGCTTCAGGAGGTCGACTACGACGACATCCACTACTTCGTCCGCGCCTCCGAGCGCGCCGAGCGTTCCTGGGACGACGTGCCCGAGGACGTCAAGAACACCTTCGACCGCCTGGGCATCCCTGAGGCCGAGCGCAAGTTCCTCTCCGGCGTCGGGGCGCAGTACGAGTCTGAGGTCGTCTACCACCAGATCAACCAGGAGCTCGTCGCCAAGGGCGTGATCTTCACCGACATGGACACCGCGCTGCGCGAGCACGAGGAGCTCGTGCGCGAGTACTTCGCGACGATCATCCCGCCCAACGACAACAAGCTCGCGGCGCTGAACTCGTCGGTCTGGTCCGGCGGATCCTTCGTCTACGTGCCCAAGGGCGTGCACGTGGAGATGCCGCTGCAGGCCTACTTCCGCATCAACACCGAGTCGATGGGGCAGTTCGAGCGCACGCTGATCATCGCCGACGAGGGCTCCTACGTGCACTACGTGGAGGGCTGCACCGCCCCGACCTACAGCTCGGCATCGCTGCACTCCGCCGTCGTCGAGCTGATCGCCAAGCCGGGGGCCCGGATCCGCTACACGACCGTGCAGAACTGGTCGGCCAACGTCTTCAACCTGGTCACCAAGCGGGCTGTCGCCTACGAGGACGCGACCGTCGAGTGGGTCGACTGCAACCTCGGCTCCAAGCTGACGATGAAGTACCCGTCGGTCTATCTGTTGGGCGAGCGCGCGCACGGCGAGATCCTCTCGATCGCCTTCGCCGGCCGCGGCCAGCACCAGGACGCCGGCGGCAAGATCATCCACGTCGCGCCGAACACGACGTCGAACATCTTCGCCAAGTCGATCTCAAAGGACGGCGGCCGCGGCTCCTACCGCGGCCTGCTCGAGATCGCCAAGGGCGCTCACGGCTCACGGTCCAAGGTCGTCTGTGACGCGCTGCTGCTGGACGAGACCTCGCGCTCTGATACCTACCCGACGATCCGTATCTCCGAGGACGACGTCAACGTCGGCCACGAGGCGACCGTCTCCAAGGTCGGTGAGGACCAGCTCTTCTACCTGATGAGCCACGGCATCCCCGAGGACGAGGCCTCCAAGCTGATCGTCAACGGCTTCATCGAGCCGATCACCAAGGAGCTGCCGATGGAGTACGCGGTGGAGATGAATCGCCTCATCGAGCTGCAGATGGAGGGCTCAATTGGCTGAGCTGACCGCTGTGGCCGCCGGCCCGCTGGCCGGCGGCCTACCCACCTTCAAGGGCCGCCCAGGCTGGGAGTTCACCGACATCTCGGCGCTGGACGTCTCAGCCTACGAGTTGATGCCCGCGGCGCCGGCGGCTTTGGGCACGCCAACGCCGTCTGGCAGCTCACTGTGGGAGCTGCCGGCGTCGGAGCTGCCGGACGGCGTCAGCGTCCGCTTCGAGGACGAGACCACGGTGGTGAGCGTCGGCGCTGGCACGGTGCTCGCGGCGCCACTCGCCCTGAACGTGATCGTGCCCGAGGGCAGGCTGTATAACCAGCGCACGCGCGTGGTGCTCGAAGAGGGCGCGCAGGCGGAGGTTTGGGAGCAGCTGCTCTCAGACGGCGACTGCCTGCTGAACCTCAGCACCGAACTGGTGCTTGGTGACGGCGCGAGCCTGCGCTACGTCTGCGGCCAGGGCCTCGCCGAGCAAGCCTGGATCTTCGGCGCCCAGCACGCGACCGTTGGGCGTGACGCGCGCCTTGACTGGGTGGCGCTTGGCTTCGGCTCGCGCTCCGGCCACGTGCTGATGCAGACCCGGCTCACCGGCGAAGGCGCCGAGGCGCGTGTGACCGGTGCCTACGCGACCCACGGCGGCCAGCACATCGACTTCGATACCACCCAGGAGCACGCGGCGGCCAACACCACCTCGGACCTGGCCTTCCGCGGCGTGCTGACGGACCGCTCGAGCGCCGTTTGGAAGGGCAACATCATCGTCGACCCAGGCGCCCAGAAGACCGACGCCTTCCAGGACTCCCGCAACCTGCTGCTCTCAAAGCGCGCGCATGCGGACTCGATCCCGGGGCTCGAGATCCAGGCAAACGACGTGCGCTGCACGCACGCCGCGGCCGTCGCCCAGGTCGACCCCGAGCAGCTCTTCTATCTGCGCGCGCACGGGATGCCTGAAGCCGACGCCAAGCGCCTGGTGATCGAGGGCTTCCTGGCGGCGCTGGTCGAGCGCTTCGAGCCCGGGCCGGTGCGGGAGATCCTCGGGGCCGCGCTGGAGCGTCGCCTGCAGCTGATCCTCGGCTGAGTGCCGGACGTCCAGTCGGCTCAGGATGGCTGAGGTGCTTGACTCGGTCGCTGAGCTTTGATGTCCGCGTTCGCCCATCCCTACAAGGTCCTGGACGTCTTCACAGACACGCCGCTCGCCGGCAACCCGCTGGCCGTGTTCACCGCCGGCGAGCTGATCCCGAGCCGCCTGATGCAGGCGCTGGCGCGTGAGCTGAACCTCTCAGAGACCGTTTTCCTGCTGCCGGGCGACGGCGAGGCCGATGCCACCGTGCGGATTTTCACACCACGGGCGGAGCTGCCGTTCGCCGGTCACCCGGTGCTGGGCGCCGCTTTCGTGGTCGCCGGCGAGCACGGGCGCGAGCTCGTTCGCCTGCGGACCGGCGCGGGCATCGTGCCGGTGAGGCTCACCCACGAGCACGGTGTGGTCGTAACTGGCGAGATGGAGCAGCCGCTGCCGAGCGTGCGGGCCTACGACCGCACGGCCGAGCTGCTTGACGCCCTTGGCCTGGCCGGCTCGACGCTGCCGGTCGACGCCTACACCAACGGCCCCACGCACGTGATGGTCGGCGTGGCCGACGTCGCGGCGCTGCGCGCTCTCGTGCCTGACCTCGGTGCGCTCGGGCGGCTCGGGACGCTTTGCGTCGACTGCTTTGCGTTGCCCGATCCCGGTGCGGGCACGCCAGCGGGCGTGCCCGCATACGTCCGCACCCGGGTCTTCTGCCCCGGCCTGGGGGTGCCTGAGGATCCGGCGACCGGCTCGGCCGCCGGGCCGCTGGCCTGGCATCTGGCGCGTCACGGCCGGTGCGCGCCCGGGACTTCAGTGACGATCACGCAGGGCGTCGAGCTGGAGCGTCCCTCGGAGCTCATCGCACGGGTGGAGGGCCCCGCGGAGCGTCCGGCGCGGATCGTCGTCGGTGGCAGCGCGGTGGTGGTCGCCAGCGGGAGCTACCGCGCCGCTTGAGGCGACGGGCTCGAGGGCCAAACATTTAGCTGGAGCGCACCCGAGCGTCCTACGCTGGAGTTGGTTCAAGGAGTCTGATGCCACGTGAACAATCTGCGCACGATCTCTACTCGCCGGCTGCTGGTCACGTTGTCGGCGGTCTGCGCGGCCTGCTTGGCGACCGCGGCTGTGGCGCTCGCCGCCGTCAGTAACGGACCCGTGCCAGCCTCGGGCGTGACGCTGGCGCAGGCTGTGAACGGTGCACTCCAGGGCGGCGGCGTCAGCGGCGTGACGGCGCAGGTCAGCTTCACCAACAACCTCTTCTCAGGGGCTTCGCTGCAGACCCCCGATCCGCTTTTGACCGGCGCAAGCGGACGCCTCTGGGCCACCCAGGGCCATCTGCGGCTTGAGCTGCAGGGCTCAAACGGAGACAGCCAGATCGTGGTTGACGGCAGCAGTGTCTGGGCATACGACCCAGCCTCCAACACCGTGTATGAGGGGACGCTGCCCAGCCAGCCGGCCGCCAGCGGCGTGTCCAGCACCGGGACGGTTCCGAGCCTCAGCACGATTCAGGCGGCGCTCACGAAGGCGAGCCAGAACGTCTCGCTCTCGAGTCCGCGCGCAACCGACATCGGTGGCCAGCCGGCCTATGTCGAGACGATCACGCCGAAAAGCAGCGCCGGGCTGGTCGGCGCGCTGCGGCTCGGCTTCGACGCCAACCACGCCGTGCCGCTCGAGTTCGCCGTGATTGCCCGCGGCCAGTCGCAGCCTGCGCTCGCGCTAAAGGCGACGAGCATCAGCTACGGGTCGGTGCCCACTTCCGTATTCCAGATCACGCCGCCTGTGGGGGCGCATGTGGTCACCGTGTCGTTCCCGTCGTCTGCCACGAACGCCGCGCCGGACGGCTCGACGACCGGTGGGTCGGTCAAGGTGGTTGGCAGCGGGCCCGGCTCTGTGATCGTCGCCCAGCACCCGGCGGCCACTGGCTCGAGCTCCGCCGGCAGCGGTGCGCTCGGGTCACTGCCGCTGCAGACGGTGAGCATCAACGGCGCCGCCGGCCAGCAGCTGCCGACCGCGCTCGGAACGGTGCTCGAGTTCACGCACAACGGCGTCAGCTACCTGCTCGCGGGCTCGGTGAGCGCCTCCACGATCGATTCGATCGCAAAGGGCCTCTGAGGGCCCGACGCTTTCACGGCCGGCATGAGCGCCCCCCCGATTGAGGTTCGCGGGTTGGTCAAGCGCTACGGCGAGCTGACCGCGGTGGATGGCGTTGAGCTGACGGTGCAGGCGGGTGACGTTTACGGCTATCTTGGACCCAACGGTGCGGGCAAGACCACCTCGCTGCGCATGATGCTCGGGCTCATCAGCCCGACCGAGGGCAGCGTCCGGTTGTTCGGACGCGACCCGCACTCGACGGTGAGGGCGCTCGACGGGGTGGCGGGCTTTGTCGAGGCGCCGGCCTTCTACCCCTATCTCAGTGCGCGGCGCAACCTCGAGCTGATGGCCGCCTATGACGGATACGGTGCCGCCGGCCGCGTCGACTTCGCGCTTGACACGGTTGAACTTGGGTCCCGGGCTCGCGACCGTGTCGGCGGCTTCTCCCACGGTATGCGCCAGCGTCTGGGTATCGCGGCCGCGCTGCTGCGCGCGCCCAAGCTCCTGCTGCTGGACGAGCCCGCCACCGGACTTGACCCGGCGGGCATGCGCGATATGCGGCGCCTGATCCGCCGTCTGGCCGACGACGGGATGACGGTGCTGCTCTCAAGTCACCTGCTGGCCGAGGTCGAGGAGCTGTGCAATCGCGTGGCTGTGCTGCGCCGTGGTCGCATCGTCTATGAGGGCACGATCGCCGCGCTGGCTCGCGGTGCCGCCGCCAGCTATCGCCTGGCGACCACCGACGACACCAGGGCGCGCGAGATCTGCCTTGCCCAGCCCGGGATCGACGCGGTGTCCACCGAGCACGGCCACATCGTCTTCACCGGTGAGGAGCGGGCCGTCGCCGAGCTCTCGCGCGCGCTGGTCGAGGCGGACGTCCTGATCCACGAGCTTGCCCCCCAGACGGTCACCCTGGAGGACCTGTTCTTCTCGCTCACCGAAGGCGATGGAGTGGTCCTTGACGGTCCTGAACCACTGGTTGTGGAGAGTGCGTCGTGACGGCGCTGGCAGCACCCGCCAGGCCGGCCGGCACGGATGCGACCGGCAGAGCGCCCGGCGTCTGGGCCGTCTACCGCTGGGAGCTCGTCAAGCTGCGCTACCAGAAGCGCACCTACCTCGGGCTGGCAGCGTCGGTGCTGGCGCCGCTCCTGCTGGTGCTGGCGATCAGTCTCCGTTCGGGGGCCGGTCACGGTGATGCGTTCGCCTTCGCCAACTACCTGACGCGCAGCGGCCTGGTCGTGCCACTCGTGATCTTGCTGTTCGGTGCCATCTGGATGTTCCCACTGATCGTCGCGCTGGTCGCCGGCGACATCTTCGCCTCCGAGGACCACAACGGCACTCTGAAGACGGTCCTCACCCGTTCGCTCGAGCGTCAACAGATCTTTGCGGGCAAGATGCTCGTGGCGGCCACCTATGCGGTCTTCGCGATCATGCTCAGCGGCACTGTCGGCGTGATCGCCGGGTCGCTGCAATCCGGTTTCAACAGTCTGCAGAGCCTTTCCGGAACGATCGTCTCGGCGCCCAGGGGCCTGGAGCTCGTCTATGCGAGCCTGGTCGTCTACCTGATCCCCACGGCGGCGATCGTCGCGATCGGGCTGATGCTCTCGACGCTGACGCGCAACAGCGCCGCCGCCGTCGTGGGCACGCTGATGATCTCGCTGCTCATCCAGCTGATCGGCATCCTGCCGGGCATGAGCGGCGCCCAGCCGTACCTGCTGAGCACGCAGTTCAACGCCTGGCAGGGGCTGCTGCGCACGCCGACAGACTGGGTCCCCATCATCCGTGCGCTCTGGGTCTGCGCGCTCTACGGCATTCCGGCGCTGCTCGTCGCCTTCCTGGTCTTTATGCGCCGCGACGTGGCCGGCGGCTAGCCTGCTGGCGCAGGTCAGCTTGCCGGCGCGTCGTGAGCGGTGCCCTGGTTGCGAACCTTCACGATCGCGCTGGCGGCCGCGTCCTGGTCCAGGTAGACGCCGCTGACGCCAAGGGCAGGGTCGACCGCCGCGACGGGCCGCATGTGTTCGTCGAGCTCGTAGAACAGCGGGATGCCGGTTGGGATGTCGAGACCGGCGATGGCGTCGTCCGGGATCGAGTCCAGATGCTTGACCAGCGCCCGCAGCGAGTTACCGTGGGCCACGACCAGCACCTGTCGCCCGGCCCGCAGATCCGGGACGATCGCGTCGTACCAGTAGGGCAATAGCCGCACGAGCACGTCCTTGAGGCACTCGCTGTCCGGGATCGCCTCCGGTGGCAGCTCACGGTAGCGGGGGTCGTGCCCGGCGGCGAGCTCGGAGCTGCGCTCGAGCGGTGGCGGTGGGATGTCGTAGGCACGCCGCCAGAGCAGAAACTGCTCTTCGCCGAACTCGAGGCGCGTCTGCTCTTTGCTGCGGCCCTGCAGGGCGCCGTAGTGGCGCTCGTTCAGGCGCCATGAGCGGTGTACCGGGAGCCACTGTCGCTCGGCAGCCTCGAGCGCGAGCTCGGCGGTCCGGATCGCGCGGCGCAGCAGTGATGTATGCACGACGTCGGCCTGCATGCCCTGGGATCTCAGTAGCTCGCCCGCCCGCACAGCTTCAGCCACGCCGCGTTCGGAGAGGCCCACGTCCACCCAGCCGGTGAAGAGCCCCTTTTGGTTCCAGGTGCTCTCACCGTGGCGCAGCAGCAGCAGCCGGTACCGGCCGTGGCGCTGCCCGCCGTTTGCCGCGTAGGCTGGTGTGCCAGTCACGCCTGCTCCCGAACCATGCCCAAAGCCTAGCCGCTGCGGCTGGCGCGGCTTCCCAGGGATTTCATCGACAGGCGTCCGGGGCTGTGCCGATCACGGCGCGGGACCACCTCCTGCGCTCCATAACACTGACCACGGCGCGAGCAGTGACAGACCGACCCGAACCTTCCGCAACCCCTGCCAAAGCGTCAGCGACCAGCGCGCAGGGCTTCGTAGGCCGGGAGCAGCTCGTCCCAGCGGGCGTCGATGTCACGAAGCTCGCGACCGTGCAGATGGTCCTCCAGATGTTCGACGTGGATCTGGATGCCCGTGCCGTATGCCGCGAGCAGGTGCTCTGGCAAGCCCCGCTGCTCCCAGACCAGCTTGGTCTGGGAGCTCTCCGCCGTCAGCTGCACCTCGATCGTGGTCTGCGCCGGCTGTCCGGGCTGCGGATCGGGATCGCGCATGCTCAGCGGCAGGTGCTGCGGAGGGCTACACGCCTCCACCGTGCCCGTGCGCTCTCCCGAGAGGATGACGCGGACACGAAATTCGCCTCCAGCTGAGGGCTCGCCCTGCAGCTCTCCGAACCAGCGGATAAGTGCCGTGGGATCCGTGAGAGCTCTCCAAACCTCCTCGATGCCGACGTCGAGGCGAAGCTCCATCCGCACGACGCCGTGCCCGTCGACCGACCGCAGACTGCCAAGCACCTGTGATTGGTCAGCCATTTGCCTCGTGGCCCTCAAAGCCTATGAGCCAATGCAGTCCGTAACGGTCACGCACCTGACCGTCAAAGTCACCCCAGGGCCGCTGCTGCAGATCATCAACAACCTTGCCTCCGTCGGCCAGGGCGGAGAACCACCGGCGCATGGTGTCCGGCTCGGCGGTGCCCAGCAGCGCAAGCATCAGTCCCTGGGTACGAACCGCGGGCTCGCCAGCGCTGACATCCGAGGCGAAGAGCGGTACGGCCGAGCCCGCGAGGTAGCCGTGCGCGATCGCGCCGGCTGGGCCGTCGCTACGACCGAACTCGGCGAAGGTGTGAAACCGCGGCTCGCCACCGAAAACGGTGGCATAGAACCAGAGCGCCTCGCGTGCGGTGCCGTCGAAGTGGATGTAGGGCGTCAGGCCCGCCACGCCTGGGATCGTAACGCGGCGCAACCCGCCGTGGGGGTTGGCTTCAAACGGCGTAGGCGACCGGCATATCCCTGCCAGTGGTGAAGCCCCACACCGCGTCTCTGGCTCGGCCAGAACACCGGCCCTGCAGTCGAGGCCGGGTAACCCTCGCCTCGCGCCTCGTGACGCAGAGTGCGTCGTTGGTGGCTTTCAGGCTTGGCCCTGGATCCTGGCCGCAGGGCCAGCTCACCGGTGACTATACGCTGATCCGGAGGGGCGATGGGCCTGGTGACAGAACCACGCTTGTGGCCGCCGCATCCGGCAACGATGTCGTATGCGCTCAGGCCTTCGAGCTCAGCGTCCGACCATGACCGTTAGCGCCGGCAGAGACCGTCTCCGAATCGGGACGCGGGGGCTCGGGCCGGGCGGCACCGATAGCGATGGCCACGGACACGGGGACCTTGCTGGGCAGTCCGGCTGCGGCGTAGGCGTCAGCCTCGTCGAGCGTCTCCTGCTTCAGAAGCGCCGCGGCGAGTGCCTCGAGCTGATCGCGGTGCTGGCCGACCAGCTCGATCACATGGCTGTGAGCCCGGTCGATGAGCTGGCGTACCTGCGCGTCGATGAGCTGCTGCGTGGCTTCTGAGGTCTCGCGCACGGATCCGAACGCATTGCCTGGCTCGCTCGGGATCACGGTTACAACCGGGGTCGATGTCGGACTCGGCGCCGGTGGTGATCGTGCCGTAGGCCGCTTCCTCGGCGACCCGGCCACCGAGCCCGACCTCGATCTTTCCGACCAGGTCCTCACGGGTGCAGGAGGCTTGGTCGTCGTCTGGTGAGAGCACGATCCCGCGCGGTGCTCCCAGGAGGCTCTTCTCGAGTGAATCTGTGAAGTCAGCCGTCTGAACCCTTTGGTGGTTGCGCCGTGCGGCGAGCAAGCGGGATGGCCCGGGTGTGGACCTCTAGGATTCGACGTCGGCACACGCGATCGGGAGCCTGCACGGCGCGACGGTCGAACCTTCCGGGGCGCAGCAGCGCCGGGTCGAGGACCTCTGGGCGGTTGGTCGCCGCCAGCACGATGACCGCCTCCGCGGGCTAGAAGCCGTCGAGTTCACTCAGAATCTCGTTGCGTTTCTGCTCACGCTCGTCGTTGGCGCCAGCCGACGAGACAGAGGCCTGTCGCGACCACCTGTGGCCCCGGCTGTCAGCGCTGAGCGGTGACTGGCACAGGGGGCGGCGCCCCGGACTCGGACGGCTCGCTGCCGCCCTCGTCGGCCCAGCGAGCGGAGGTCGGAGCGCGCGCTTGGATTGCGGCTTCCGCCGTCGCCGCGTCGACCGCCGTCATGTTGTCAACCCAGCGCGCGCCACAGGACCAACAGCTGTCCTCCTGGCGGGGCATGGGCGCACCGCAGGCGTGGCAAAGGCGCGGGAGGTGCCGATTGAACCGCTTGCCCATCTTCGATCAGCGCTTCTTGCGGCTTGCCCTGCGAACGGGACCGAGCAGCCGGCCAACGGTTAGCTTGAGAGAGTGCGGAACCCGGTCGCCAGCCTCGTGGTCAAGGCCAGTGTCGCCGGCGACAACTCCCAACTGAGTGCTGACGTTGGTCTCAGCTCGGGGTTCTTTGGTGATCTTGATGTTCATCAGAGCGTCCTTCCTTCTCTTGAGCGCTTCGTCGATTGAAGTCGGTGCGGTCGCGGTCGGGTCAGCCACTGGAATCGGACACTGACGAGAACCCCGAGGATCCAGCCGATGATCGCCGCCGCCATTACCAGCCAGACCAGCGAAACGCGAGAACTCCCCGCCAGCCAGTCCACCCGTACGCGCGCCGTGTTCGTGGCGGCCAGCGCAACCAGCACCGCGATGAGCGCAACGATTACGATCGCGTAGCCCTGAAGGCGGCCCTGACGAGCGCCGCGACGCAGACGCTCGCGCCGGGTCTCGGCGCGGCTGGTCGGTGGGGCCGGAGCCGACGCGGTCGGTTGATCGCCCACAGACGTCCCAGGTTCCAGCGCCGAGGGTGGGTTATTGGGTGAGGTCTTCATGACTGCATCAGCTCCCCGTTGGTCGATGGTGTCGGCAGCACGGGTGGGGTGGGGAGCTCGGCGGCGGCGTTGCGCTCGCGCGTCAGGAAGGCGCCGAGCTCTCCGATCGTGCTCATCAACGGAGCCGGAAACACGACCGTCGAGTTCTTGTCCACAGCCACCTCGACGAGCGTTTGCAGGTTGCGCAGCTGCAGCGCGAGCGGATGGGCCATCATCACATCAGAGGCCCGGGCCAGTTCTCCGGCGGCGAGCGCCTCACCCTCGGCAGCGATGATCTTCGCGCGCTTCTCACGCTCTGCCTCGGCCTGGCGCGCCATCGCGCGCTGCATGCTCTCCGGCAGCTGGATGTCGCGCAGCTCCACAACCGTGACCTTGATGCCCCACGCCTCGGTCTGCACATCGAGGATCTCACGGATGTTTTGGTTGATCGCCTCGGTCTCGGACAGCGCCTCGTCCAATGTGTGGCGCCCCACCACGGCGCGCAGTGTGGTCTGTGCAATCTGATTGATCGCCTCGGCCACATTCTCGATCGCGAGCACGGATTTGACCGGATCCTCCACGCGGTAGTAGGCCACGGCGGACACGTCGATGCTGACGTTGTCCTTGGTGATGATCCCCTGAGACTGGATCGGCATCGTGATGATTCGCAGCGACACACGATGGATCCGATTGATCACCGGGACGCAGAAGAACAGTCCCGGCTCGCGCGCCTCGCTCTTAACCTTGCCGAGCTTGAACACGACAACGCGCTCGTACTGCTTGATCACATAGATCCCGAACATGATGCTGCCTTCCTGGTGTGGGTGGCGCGATCGCCATGCGTGAACGGCCCGGGCCCTGACGGCCCTGACATCAGTCCCGTTGGTGTGGCTGGCATCTGGAGTGCCTGGTCGGGCGGGCCTGGCTTTCCCACGGGGACATGCATGGACTTGGACTCCAAAGAGGTGGCTCGCGATCACCACGAGCGGTGTCAAATACGCCGGCCAAGTCGCTGAAGCCGGAACAACCGAGTCCGCCGAAGGTCGAGGCGAACTACACATTATTCTACTCCGCGTGCGCAGTTACTCGGCTACGTTCGGCGCTCCGATCAGCATGTGCCACAATCTCTAATCAGGCTATGCCGCCGCTCCGGGATGGAACCGATCATCTGCGCGTTCTGATCGCAAATGAACGCAAGGATCGTCTCGAGCGCGTCGTTCCGGTTGTCGCCGGGCTTGGCCATGAAGTGATTGCGCGAGAGATCGAGGTTGAGGACGTCGGTGCTGTCACCGCGCGGGAGCGGCCCGACGTCGCTCGTGGGGCTCGGCGCCAGCTCACAGCACGCGCTTGATCTGATCGACAAGATCGTCCACGAGGCCGCTTGCCCCGTGATTGTCCTGCTACATGAGCCGGATCCTTTGTTTGTCAGGGAAGCGTCCAAGCGGGGCGTTTTTGCTCACATCTCAGACGACGACGTCGAGGACTGGCAGAGTTCGATCGACATCGTGCTGCGCCGGTTCGCTGAGTACCAGGATCTCCAGGGAGCGTTCGGCCGCCGCGCGCTGATCGAGCGCGCCAAGGGCATCTTGATGGAGCGCCACTCAGTGGACGAGGCCACCGCGTTTGAGATGCTGCGCGAGCGCTCGCGTGTCGATAATCGCAAGCTGGTCGACCTGTGTGCCGCCGTCGTCGACGGCCACCGTCTGCTCCCGGCTAATCCGCACGCTCCGCAGTCCCGCGAGTGAGGCAGGCCGGGTTTCACGGAGACCCCTATGCGAGGGTTTCGGCCCTCGGGAAGGGGGTCGCCGTTATGCCAAGAGGAAGGAAGTACCCCCAGGAGTTGATCTGTCGTGGTGTGCGTTTGGCGATCGACTCCGGACTGCCTGTCAGCCAGGTCGCTGCTGAGCTGGGTCTGTCGGCTCGAGACGTTGCGTAGGCGGGGCAGGCAGGCTGAGGCCGATCAGGGTCTCAGACCGGCGCTGCCCTCCAGTGAGGAGCGGGAGCAGATCAGGCGGCTTGGGGGTATCGGCCTGCGCGGTCGGTATGGTCGGGTGCAGCTCTCGCTGGATTGCTGCCTGTAGCTTTGGGAGGTCGCGATGGCCTTTGACGCGGTTGAAGTGCGCGGCCGCCTCTCTCATCCCGGCGGCGGTCCAGCGCAAGCGCATGTCCCCGTCACGCCAGCGTTTGACGTTGCGCTGTGTGGTGCGGACGGTGCCTGACATGCTCTCGATGTTGTTGGTTTGTCTCAGCGTGCGTGCCAGCGCACCGTCGATGCCGAGGCGGGTGAGCGTGAGGGTCTCCTCCATGCCCTCCCGCAGCGAGCCGGCGGCGTCGGGGTGGGTCTTCTCAAGCTGTGAGGCGAGCGCCGTGAGCGAGGTAAGCGCCTTGCTGTGATCGGGCTCTGACCAGGCTTTGCGAAGCTTCGCTTGCACCCAGGCGCGCTGGTGCTCGGGCAGGTGCCCGCACACATTCCTTGCCTTGTGGACCTGCAAGCGTTGCGCCAGCGCCCGCTGCCCAGCCAGGTCACGCACCGCCTTCCGCAGCGCCTTGGTGCCACCCAGTACGTCGAGCGCGCCTCGACAACGACACGCCCACCGACCGGCTCATCGACCCGCCGTGCCTTCCGGGCAGACACCCCGGCAAGCATCCGCTCGAGCATCACCGCACAAAGCGGGTCGTGGCCAGCAAACTGCGCGGAGCTTTCAAGCCCGATTTGCCGGTCCTGCTCACCAGCTAACCACTTGACATTGATCTTGGCTGGAGACGCGGCGCACGATTCGCGGCGCTCGGGCGTTCAGTTGATTGATGAGCGCCACAACCGAGTTCCAGGCCGAGACCCTCAGCCACGGCGAGCGTGCCCGCATCGCGGCCGTGCTGGCGGTCACGCCGGTGTGTGGGCATCCGCGTTTGTGGTGATCCGCACGGTCGGCACGCACCTCTCACCGGGACCGCCGGCGCTGACACGGATCGTTATCGGCAGCCTGGTGCTTGGCGTCGCGATGCTAATGCGAGGGCTTCTCTCGCATGCTGCTCAGTGGCTGTGCGGTGGCGCTGGCGGTGGTCGTGCAGAAACCAGCCCTGCGCGTGGGCGGCGCGCTGCCGATGAGCTGGGCGGCCTGCAGCGCCGGGGCGGTTATCGTTCTCGCCATGTCGGCCAGAGGCCAGCAGGACCGTGTGGTGGTCGCACTCGCGGCCATCACATGTGGACGTCTCTCTCGCGCCGCGACGGTCCGCGCTAGCCGAGGGCAGTGCACGGCATCAGCCGATCAGTACCGCGTGCAGGTGACAGAGCCGCCATCGGCCGGCGCAACCGGCCCGATCGGGTCACAGAGCCCCGGAGTCGTGCTCGAACATTGGGGCGGTGACGCCGAGATGCTGGTGCAGCGGTCACGAATCACACCGATGACCGGTCCGTCTGGACCGCTTGAGCGCGCCCGGGTGGCTGCCCGCATGATCACCTACTACGACCTCGACTCGCTGCAGGTCACCTATCCCGATGGGACCGAGCTGCAGGCCGATCGGGCCGAGCTCGTGCTCTACGGCCCGCGCCGGGGATTCCTGCATCGGCGTGAGCGACTTGTGCAGGCCAGCGTGGAGGAGCTCGCGTGACCGCGGGGAGACGTCCCTGGAGTCAGCGCGCTGCCGACGGCGAGCTGCCGTGGGTCAGCCGACGACCTCGATCGTGAATTTGGCCCGCTCTGTGTCGGGGTCGGCATGACCGGCGGCGCCGGTTTGATCGCCGACGCGGCCGGCGTGAGCGATGAAATGCTCGTCGCATACGAGGAGGCGAACGCGATCAGCGGCGGCGAGAACAGACTCGTCCCCGCTCTGGCAATGCTCCGGGCGCGTGGGGCTGTTGCCCCTCGCGCAACGAGGTGCCCAGGCCGAGCCACGCAGACAGCACGATGCGCTACTGCATGGAGGAGAACACCGATGCGAGCGCGCGAAGGTCGTCGCACACCCAGAGGGCTGCCGGCGGGCGGGCCGCGATAGACGACCTCCAGGGCCCCGGGCTTCTCCTCGACGATCCGCTCGTATAGCGAGCGGTTGGGGCGCTCGGCCGACATGGGCGACGCTCGCCTCCTTCAACATCAGCACCTCCAGCACGCCCGAGGGCCGTCGCTGCCAGGGATCCTGTAGACGTCCGTGGCCTGGTGCGTTGGCCCGCTAACAGGCGCTTGATCATCAGGAAGGTCTCGATTGCCTCACGCGTAGCCCTCGACCAGGCCGAGCGCCGAGAGCGCCCCGCGATGCACCTCCAAGTGTCGGAGGATGTCGAGCTCGACGACGTGGAACTCGAACACCTCCACCTTTCGGCTGACGTCGCGCTGGTCGCCGGCCAACGCGCCGGTTATGGAGCGGCTGGGAGCTGGCTTGGAGTCCCGCCTTGGGGGTCAGCGTGCGGCGCCGGCCGGGAAGCCCGCACCTTCGCCCGCTCCTTGGCACTCCGGCGCCAGGGCGAGCATGGCATCCACGACGCGCTCGTCGAACTGGGTCCCCCGGTTGTGCCGCAGCTCCTCGATCGCGGCGGCCTGGCCGAGCGCGCGCCGATACGGACGGTCCAGGGTCATGGCGGTGAAGGCGTCGGCGACATGGAGAATCCGGGCCTCGAGCGTGATCTCCTCACCCCGCAGGCCGAGTGGATAGCCGCGCCCGTCGACCCGCTCGTGATGCTGGGCGACGAACTCGGCGGGGGCCTGCATCCCCCATGCTGCGAGCAGCTCGGCGCCCACGACCGGGTGGGTCTTGACGATCTGAAGCTCGTCGTCGTCGAGCGGACCGGGTTTGTTGAGGATCGCGCTCGGCACCGGATCTTGCCTATGTCGTGCAGCTTGGCCGCCACACGCAAGTCGGCGATGCGGTCATCTGACATCCCGAGCGCGCGGGCGAGCTGCACGGCCAGGTTGGCGGCGTGGAGGCTGTGCGTCACGGTCTCGGGGTCCTTGCGCAGCAGCAACTCCAGGCGCACGGTGCGGTCGCCGCCGGCCGCCCTCGATGGTTGCTCAGCTCCGGCCACGGTGGTTCGGTTCTTGCCTGCTCGCTTGGAGACATAGAGCGCGGAATCGGCGCTGGCCAGCAGCTCGTCGCGGCCCGTCGCGTGGGTCGGGTAGGCGGCGACGCCGGCGCTAACCGTTATCGGGTAGGGCAGCGTGGCGCACAGCTGGGCGATCGCCACACGCAGCTGCTCGGCGATGGTCAGAGCCTCCGCCGACGCGACAGCGGGCAGCAGGACGTAGAACTCCTCTCCGCCGACGCGGAAGACGGTGTCCTGGGCGCGCACGTGACGGCGCAGGACCTGTGCCACGAGACGGAGAACATCATCTCCGGTCTGGTGACCGTGCAGATCGTTGATCTCCTTGAAGTCGTCGATGTCGAATAGCACCACGCTGAACGTGCGCCCGGCGGCAAGCTGCTGTTCGAGCGTCTCGTAGAAGACCCTATGTCCGAGCAGACCGGTGAGCGCGTCGTGGCGGGCCTGCTCGATGGTGCGCTCGTGGAGCAGCGCCTTGTCGAGCGCCAGTGCCGCCAGGCCGACGACATGTAGCAGCAGCTCATGGGCCTCCGTGCCCGCGTCTGGCGGGTCCGCCACCGCCACCACACCGAAGCTGCGCTCCGCGATCGTCAACGGGAAGCTCTGCCAGTGGCGACTGGTCGTCACGTCGGCACGCGTGGCCGTCGCAGAGGATGCTCGCGCCTGTGCCAGCAGCCGGGAGCCGCGGCCGTCGTCGATCGTCACGGTGCTGGCCGACACACCGGCCTCGGCGACGAGCGTGTCGGCGATCCGCCGCGCCACGGCGTTCGGCTCGATCATCCCCGCCAGGTCGGCGGTGAGCTGCTGGAGCCGGCGCAGCTGCGCGAGCTGGGAGCGCATGTGGCGTTGCAGGCGCGCGTTCTCTACCGTGAGCGCGAGCCGATGGGCGATCGCCCGAAGCTCGCTCTACTCATCGTCCTCGAACGGCTCATCGGCCCGGCGGATGAGCAGCAGCAGCCCAACCGACCTCTTCCCCGCCCCAAGGCTCGCCCAGGCAAGCTGGCGCGGCCCGTACCCAGCCAGCCAGGACGGCAGCTCCACCTCATCCGCAGACGCGATGCCGAACGGGCGCTCCGCGGCAGCGGCCTCAATCTCTCTCAGGTCGCGGGCGGCGGTCGGGAGATCCGTTGCCTTCACGCCCCAGTGGCCATCGACGCGCAGACCGTCGGACGACTCCAGCAGCAGAAGCGCGATATCGGAAGAGAACAGCTCGGCCAGCTCGACCGTCGCCCTGCCTATCGTCGACTCCAGGTCGCTCACGTTGCCGAGCACGGCTATCACCTGCGAGAGGCGGGTCGCCCGCATCAGCGCGCGAGCCGTGTACTGCTCCATACCGAGCAGGCGCTCACGCAGCGCCGAGTTCTGGTCGCTCAGGTGCTCGAGTTCAGCACCACAGCTGCGCTGACACCCGTCCACAGCCATCTCACAACACCAGGATCGCGACGCTTGAGTTGTGTACGCCCGTGGACCCGTGTACTCGCGCGAACTCACCGAACGTGAAGAAGCCGCAGACCGGGATGTCACCCAGCACCTCCGCGATCGCCCTTGCCTCATCACCCAGCCGTTCACCGAGCAGCGGCACGCGCGACCCGCACGAGAACACCAGCGCGAGCGTCGCGGGCGTGCCGAGGTTCGCCAGCGCGTCCACAGCGGCCTGCCGCGCGCCCTCGATCAGGGAGTCGGCGTCGCTGTTCATGACCTGCAGGATGCTGTGCTCTGAGATGCCCGTGTTGAAGTTCAGCCCCCCGCCCTCGGGTAGGTAGGCATGCAACTGGCGCACGTCATAGCGCCCACGGCCGTTGGGGACCCCTACGGGGTTCTCAAGCACGGCCCGCAGGAAGGCTGCTCCGCCGGCCACCAGATCACGGACGCTCGGATCCGGCACCTCCGCCAGGTAGCCCTCTAGCGCGGGGCCACCGTCGAGCTCATGCACGATCGTGCCGGTGCTCCGCGTGACGAGCATCGGCTGGCCAGCAGGATGCCAGCCGTGCCCGACAGCAACAGACATCGGCGTAGCCGAGTTGATCCACACGGCCAGGACGCCGTGCTTGAGGACAATTCCCTCACCGAAGGTGGCGGTGTGCGTCCACTGCAGGTTGTCCCCGGCAGCGCCCCCAACGAACGGGGTGAGCGCACCGGTCACCTCGTAGGCCCCCCGCGCCACTTCGCGCTGGTTCGGGGTGAGTCCGTCCGTGAGCAGCAGCAGAACGGAGTGTGGATGGCTCTGGCCGGCGCGAGTCTTGGCCACCTCAGCCGCAGCACGCGCCGTCCCGGCTACGTCGTCCGCGTCCCACGGAAGGTGTGACACCCCGAAGCTGCGACCCTCACCGGAGAGCAGCGTGGCGACACAACCGTGTGGCACCTGCTCAGAGCGCGTGAAGCCGCCCATCGAGGTGCAGCCGACGACTGACGCGGGGGCCGCCTCGGATTTGGCGCCAGCGTGTAGGGCCTCCAGGTCGTAATCGAAGCTGGTGAAGACTATGACCAGGTCGCGCTCGGTCGGAACCCGCTCCCCGAGCGCGGCGCGCACCGCCCGGCGGCCAGCCGCCTGCGACTCGGAGGCTGAGGCCTTGGGCTCGACCTGGGCGGAGGGAGATCCGGGCCTTGCGGCGCCCGTTTCGGTCGCTGCGTCTGCGCGTTGAGGCGTCGCTGCCGAGTGGCTGGCAACGGCGGCGGTATCCGGCGCACCCGTGGTGCTGGTGCTCATGTGATGATCCCATCGTCGAAGCAGATAAATCACGAGAACTATCGGCCGGGGCGGCGGTTGCTTTAAGACGGGGGCGGGGACTCGTGCGATCGTCCGCGGAGATGCCGCGAGGAAGAAGCGGCACGGTCGATGCTGACGTCGTCGCAGTGGATCGACAAACGGGGTCAGTCCACAACCAAAAAGCAAGAAAGTCCCGGAAACCCGAGGCTTTCTGAAACGCGCCCGAAGGGATTCGAACCCCTGACCTTCGGTTCCGTAGACCGATCAGAGGCCTGCAAGGCCCGCAAATACAGGGCATATGAGAGCCCAAAAAGCCCGAAAACACAGCACTTTCGACCTCGTTTGGTAGCCAAAGTGGTAGCCAAGGATTTTGGTAGCCAAGTGGTAGCCAAGCCCCTAGCATGTCAACGAGATGCCCGAGCCAGCGAACCTTCCGGCAGCGAATCTGGTCCTGCGCGAGCAGCGCGGTCGCGTCTTCTACGAGGCCAAGTTCCGCTACGGCGGGGAGCAGATTTGGCGTCGGATCGGTCCGGCCTGGATGGAGCTGAACCCGGACGCTGACGCCGTCGCCGCAACCGTAGAGCGCTTCCGCGCACGCCGGGGTCGGGTCGGCGAGGGTTACTTCGACGAGCGGGCTGCTCACGTCCGTGCGGCGGAGATCGTCGCGGCCTACGTGCGTGAGCAAGACGCGCTGTCCACGGAAGCCAAGGAGCGCGCTGCCGCGGGAGCGACGTTCCGTGAGGTCGCGCATGCGTACCTGGACTGGCTCGAGCGGATCAAGGGAGCCAAGCCTGCGACGCTTCGCCAGCACCGCAGCGACCTGGGGGAGCCAGGTGTCAGCTACCGTCGCGGCCCGGGTACGACCAACGGGCACGTCATGGCCGCGCTCGGCGATCTCCCGGCCGCACGAATCGGTGCGGACGAGATCGACGCGCTGCTCGAGGCTGTAGCTGCTACCGGGGTCTCACCCCGCACCGTCAATCGCGTGCGCGACGTCGTGCGCGCGGTGTTCAGCTTCGGGGTCAGATCAACCAAGTTCCGGCTGCCAGCGAATCCGGCCAAGGACACCGATCGGCGCCGCACCCCCGGGCCCGGAGTGCTCGTCTTCTTCACCCCGGAGGAGGTCGAGTTGCTCTCCCAGGTTCTAGAGACAGGCGACTACCGCGGCCACCGGGTCACACGCGATCTTGCCGAGGAGTTCGACGACCGTCGTGACGCCGAGGCTGTCCGCGTTGCCGCCTACTCCGGCCTGCGGCTGGGCGAGCAGCTGGCGCTGCGCTGGCGGGACGTCGACTGGGCCGGCTCGGTGCTGACGATCAGCCGCGCGGTGTCCGCCGGGGTCGAGGGCCCGACCAAGACCGGCCACGTGCGCCGGGTACCGATGGCCGACCAGAGCGCGGCCGCGCTGAAGCGCTTGGCCGCGCGGCCGGACTTCACCTCAGCCGATGACTACGTCTTCTGTAACTCCTACGGACGACGGCTCGACGGCTCCGCGTTGCGCCGCCGCTACAAGCACGCACGCGACAAGGCGGGGCTGCGTCCTCTGCGCTGGCATGATCTGCGCCACACCTTCGGCTCGCTGCTGGTGGCTGGCGGGGTTGACCTTGTCAGCGTGCAGGACGCGATGGGGCATTCGCAGCTGGCGACGACCAGCCGGTATCTGCACGCGCGTCCCGCGACCGAGCGCGCCGCGATCTTCACAGCGGCGTTTGAGCGCGCAGCGCCAGCCAACGCCACGGTCGAACGAACCTGACGCGATCCGATTGGCGCGGTGGCTCGGAACAGGTCTGCGCCGATCGAGGACCGCTTTTCGCCGCGGGGTGTCGAGCATTGCGCTTTGCATCAGATGCAGATGCAAAGCAGGACTCTGGACACGCTGGGAGACAGGCAGGTCCGTGCATCCGGCCTGTCAACAAAAGCTTACTACCTAGCGTGACAATAGGTAGGATTTGTCGCGTGACGCGCTCAGACCTCGAACTCATCACCGAGCACTTCGGTAACCGGCCGTTCCGGGTTCGCGAGGCGGCTGAGGTCGGAATCCCCAGGCATCGGATTTACAGACTGCGCGATCAAGGGGAGCTGCTCACGCTCTCACGCGGTGTCATGCAGTCGATCGCCAGCAGCCCGGCGACCAATACCGAGTTCGCAGCGCTGGCGCTGCGGGTTCCTCACGGGACGGTGTGCCTGACGTCGGGGCTGTCGTTCTGGGAGCTGTCCGATGCTCTGCCCGACCGGATCGATCTTGCGGTGCCTCGGGACGCGCACTGGCCGAAGATCAGCCTGCCTGCCATTCAGCCTCACCGGTTCGCCACCGAGACGTTTGGTTTGGACCGCTTGGAGCAGCAGACAGACGCAGGCGACCGCTTCTGGATCTACTCTGCGCCCCGGTGCGTCGTCGACGCGATGCGCCTTCCGCATCTTGTCGGGCGCGACGTTGCCCTCGAGGCGCTGTCCCGGTACCTGCGACAACCCGGGTCGGATGCGCTTCGGCTCACCGCTCTGGCGCGCCAGCTCGGTGGCGAGCGCAGGGTGCGGGAGGCGCTCGAGGTGATCCTCGCGTGAGCGACGGCCTCGAGACGCGGACCCAGATCGCGACGCGGATCTTCCGCCAGATCCAGACCCTGGCGCGTGAGCGTTATCGCGGCAACACCGACGCCCTGCTTGTTGTCTACGCCGTCGAGGGCTTTCTCCGTCGCCTGGCCGGGTCGAGCTACGCCGACAAGATGACCCTGAAGGGCGGGATGCTGATGGCCGCGACCTCCGCTCGCCGAATGACCAGAGACGCCGACCTCTCAACCACGGGCATTCACAACGATCAAACCACGGTCGTCTCGGTCGTAGCCAGCATCGCCGCGGCTGAGCTTGTCATCGATGATGGGCTGGAGTTCGACCTGGACAGCATCCGTACCGAAATCATGCGCGCCGACGCCGAATACCACGGAGTCCGGGTCAAGCTGATCGCGAGCCTGGTGAGCGCGAGGATCACCACGACGCTCGACTTCTCCTTCGGCGACCCTCATCGATCTGTGGTGGTCGAGCTGCCCGAGCTGCTCGGTAGCGGCACCATCCGGCTTGCCTCCTACCCGCCGGCGATGAACGTGGCGGAGAAGGTCGCGACGATGATGAGCCGGCGCGAGCTGAACACCCGTGACCGCGACTTCTCCGACGTCTGGGTCCTCAGCCGCATCCATCGCTTCGACGCTACCGAGCTGCGCACGGCGATCAGCGAAGTGGCAGACCACCGCGGCCATGACGTCGTTCCGCTTGCGGTCGCGGTCGCCGACATGCCAGACCGCCAGGGCACCTATTCGGCGATGCTCGTACGGATGGCCTATCAACACGTGCCACCGGAATCCTGGTCCGTCCTCCTCGACGACCTCCGCGCTTTCGTCGACCCACTCGTCGCGGATGAGGACGGGCAATTGCATGCTTGGGACCCGACGACGCAGACCTGGCTCAAGGCGGGCTGAGCGTCCGCGCGGGCGGACCAATTTCGTCGCCAGCCGCACGAGAACCGATCTGCCCCTCGTAGGCTGACCTTCCGTCGGCGAGCTCGTCGGGCTCTTAATCCCAAGGTTGCAGGTTCGATTCCTGCACGGCCCACTCAAAAGAGGCCCCGCTAATGCGAGGCTTTGTTTATGTCAGAGGTTGGGTGCCGGGCCGGCCGTGAAGTTTGAGTCCGGGGTTTGAGTCCGGTTTCGGGCTGGGGACGCGCTTTGTGGCCACCCGCTGGCCCGGCGGGAGCCCGCCCGGAAGTCGCCGAGCTGCCAGTGCGGCCGGCCCGGCCGGTGACGACGGTCTGGGTAGTCGGTCGCCCGCAGTCGCGTTCGTGCCTCGCCGCTTGCGCTCGGGTGTGCCGCCCTGTCCGGACTCGTTCGCCCTCTGCTCGCTCCGTATCTTTTACACGCGGGATGTCGGGGGTTCGAGCCCCTCACAGCCCATCGACGATTTTTCTGGTAAACACGATATTTGCTGTTTCGCTATGGGTCGTGCGCGGTAACTGTGCACCATGCGGGTGCATCATTTGGGGATGGTCGCGCGCGCTTCGTGCCGTTGCGGCGGGCGGAGCAGCGACGCTCGGTTTTCCCCGGCGCCGCGACCACGCAACCGATCCCCGCGCCGTCAAGCGCGCGGGCGAGCCGTACCCGGTCGGGCCGGCCTCATACGCCGGCCGCGTCGGGCCCGGCAGCACAGCCGCGAGCTCCAGCACCTTCTCGGTGTCCCCCGACAGGCGCCGTAGGCGCAGCTCACCCGTCTCTGAGTCCATCGTGACCGCGAGTACGCTGCGTGCGTGTACGTACAGACCAGCCCAGCCGCGAACGTTCGTCATGGGGCGGCGCTCTTCTTCGCATGGGGGATGTGGGCGACCGCCGAGGGTGCAACCTCGGCGCGTCAGACCCATCGCACCGTCACACGAGCGGGAGTGTCGGCGCAGTTCGACAAGCGGCCAGTCGTTCCTGCATATGGTCTGACTGACTCAATACGCGGATCAAGAGCACGAACTTTGCAGCGTTCATTCGTCTATGCGAGTACGTCAGAGTTCCAGCAGTGCGGCGCCGGTCAGCTGCAGGTTGCTGCCAGCAGATCCATCCCGGATCGTGGTGTTGTACGGTTTTGGCTGGCTGCGGACACTACGTTGTCATGGAGCCTGCCGCGATTCAGCTAGCGCGCCCGATCGGCGAGCGCTGTGACGAGCACCTGTGGGGAAGGAGCCGTGAAGGCGATGCGGAGGCGTTTGCGGTGCTGTTCGACCGTCACCGCGACCGAGTTTTCAGGCATGCCCGTCGGCTTGCTGGTGATCAACGTGAGGACGCCGAGGATCTAGTCGCAGCCGCATTTCTAGAGATGTGGCGCCGTCGGCGTAGGGTCCGGCTGGTCGACGGTTCGGTGTTGCCGTGGCTCCTCGCGACCACGACTAATCTTGGCCTCAACGCGAACCGGGCGCGGCGACGGTACAGCCGCGCGTTGGCGCGGCTGCCGCGAACCGCCGCCGCTCAGCCCGACACAGCCGATGTCGCGCTTGGCTTCCACGGCTTGGCGATCGATGGCCACCTTAGGGCCGCGCTGCGGGCGCTGAAACCACGGGACGCGCAATTGTTGGCTCTGGTGGCCCTGGAGGACTACACGGTCACAGCGGCTGCAGAGTGCCTGGATCTGAGCGAGTCGGCGGCTAGGGTGCGGCTCCATCGCGCTCGAGCAAGCGTAAAAGCAACCGCGATCGGTGTGAAGCCTCGCGTCGAGGATCCACCGTCTAGGAGGAACGACCATGCGTGATGAGATGGACGAGAGCTTCACCGCCGCGCTGCGTGAGCTGCTGATCGAGCAGGTCAGTGCCGAAGGTCGCGCCCGCAGTCGGGTGCGAAGGCCCGGACGGTGGAGCGCGAGCCTCGGGCTTCTAGCTACTCTGCTCGCAGGCGCGAGTGGGGTCGCGGCCGCCGCGGTCGTGGTCATCTCGTCGGCCCTACCCGGTAGCCAGCGCGTCACTGCGCTATCAGCACCGCTCACCGTCGGCGGCGCCGGGACACAGACCGTACAGCTCAATCAGCGCCCGCCCGGTGCCAACGCGATCTATTTCGAGTTGAGCTGCCTGACCCCGGGGACCTTCACGTTCGCCGATGGCGCTGGCTTGACTTGTAACGATCAGGCTGACGTAGCTGACACGCTGGAGCATCCGGCTACCGGTACCATCGTTCTCGGAGCCGGTGACGCGGACGCTACCATCACGGCCGCTCACGGAGACCGGTGGCGCCTGACGCTGTTCTACGCCAGCGCCACCACGACCCCGTGGAAGATCAACGCGAGCGGACAGACCTACGGCACCCCGAATCCAAACGGGGTCCCAGATCTGGTGGCGGCGATCGCTACCAACGGCCAGTCTGGCTACGTGTACGCCAGCCAGCTCGACGGCCCGCAGCCGACAACCCCGACCGAGGCCGCCACTTGGAGTCCGGCGCCTCGGACGATCACCGTCTATGAGTCTGACGGCAAGACTCCGATCGGCCACTTTGTTGTTGGTCACTGACTCCAGAGTGCTCCCGTGCCGGAGGTCTCGTGTCTCGTTGCTGGTCTGACGCCGCCTCACGAGTTCGCGTACGCGCGCGGAGTTCCGTGGCCGTCGCGCGACGCATCAAGCTTGCAACACTCAACAAGGAGGGCAGATGTCATTGCGCACACTGATCAGAATCTTGGCTGAGTCCAAGAGGACCGCAGTTGTCGGACTCGTCTGCGGGGCGTTCCTAGGGATCGCCGCGATAGCCCTGGCAGCGCAGGCGACGAGCGCAACCGGCTACACGCCGGTCGTAGACGGCCACCAGTACGCGACCAACTGGATCTGTGTGCGAATCTACCGGCTACCAGTACAACAACAGCTCGTCCAGCAGCCAGGGCGCACTAGCTGACAGCAAAGCGTGCGGCACTGGTACCTATTACAGCTACGGCGTGATCGCGGTCTGGAACGGCAGTGGTTACAACTATTACTACTCACAACAGAGCCCTAGCCTGAACGGTTAGAGAGAGGTTTACTGTGATGCTCACAAGAATCCGTCTGTGCGGACGGCGGCTGGCAGTAGGGATCACCATGGTGGTCGCCGGGTTCGTGATTGCCGCCGGCGGCACGGCCATCGCCACAGCCGCATTGACCAACGGCGACCAAGTCGTCATTCAGCAGCTCCCCGGCGCCACCACAAAGCACGATCCCGCTTGGGCCGTGAACTCCAACGGCCAGACATACGGCTCGCTGTTGAACTCAACCAGCTCGGCCAGCGACCCGGAGCTGGTCCAGGTAATCGCCACCAACGGCAAGACTGGCTACGTCTACTCAAGCCAGCTGAACCCACCGGCACCTGCTTCCCCGAGCGCGGCCGTCGCCCAAGAGGAAGCCAACACCGCAGGCCTCTTCATCCCCGTGTATGCGCAGGACGGCACAACTGTCATCGGACAGTTTGAGGTCGCTGAGCCTGGCAACGCTGCGGGCTGAGCCGTCCACGCGGCACGATCGTGATCGTCGGCCAGCCAAGTGCGGCTGGCCGACGATGGGCCGACGAGGTCGTGCTTCTCGCCAGGCTGACTCACCCCGGGCTGGCGAAACCTGTCAAGGATCATGGTTTGCGGTAGGGTCGGCGACAGGCGCTCGGACCGCGCGGCCGTGCTGGCCCGACTGGTCCTGGTTTCCTCCCGCCGCCACCTCGATCCGTGCGTGCGGTTCTCCCGCACACGGCTCTCCGACGTTCTTTACCGTCGGCATTCAGCGACGTCCCGAGCGCCGGGGCCGTGAGGGCCGGGGCGCGATGACAGTTCCAGTGAGCGTGATCAACCCCATCCGGTCCGGGGAGGCGCACAGCATGCCCCAGCCGCAGCGGACGCGACGCCCGTGGCGTTTAGCCAGTAGCGCCGCCAGCCGCGCGAACGCGTTGGTGAACCAGCCAGGAGCGGGAGTCGATCGCCACAAGCCTCCCATCGCGTCTCACGGCGGCGTGCAACAGCACATGGGAGTGCAGTGGCGGGTCGGGGAGCTGGTCTGCGACCGCACGTGCGGTGGTGTTCCGCCAGCTCGTCGCCACAAGCCCCGTTGCCTTTTCGTGGATCACCTTGGTGGAGCTCACACGCCAGCGCAACATCGGCACCTGCCCGGTCGCATAGGAGAGCGCACGGTCGATCGCCGTCTCATGCGCGGCCTCGATCTTCCGGCGGAGCTCGCGGTCTGAGATCGCCCAGGCAGCGCTCACGGACTTCGGGGCAGAGAACGTCGCGTCCACAGCCGCGACCGCCTCACCCGAGCCGCCGGTGCGGCGCAGTTGCTCGTCGTTGTCCGGGCGTTTGACCGCCATCAACGCTCGCAACTGCTCCCCGGTCACGGCTGGCGTTCCGTCGAGTCCGAAGCGTTCAGCACCGGCTGCCCAGCGTCCTGGTGCCTCGACCCGTTCACCGTCTTTGAGGTAGTAGTCCCCAAGCTCCGCGGAGCGGGTCTTGCCGTCCAGATACTCCGCATACCCGCCCGCGGAGCCGTGCGTGATCTTCGCCAAGATCAACATCCCGCATCACCTGCCATGGCCGTCCCGCCATGCCCGCGGGACGGCTGTGAGCCCAGGACGTCCAGACATACACTCCACGCACTCGGTGCTCGGCCCGCAAGTTGTCCTAGATGTCCGGGCCGCCCTTGACTGAACCGGCCCGCGTCCGGGCTGGTCCTGGGGCTGCCTGCGATCGCTCGCAGCGACCTGGTCCTGGCCTCGCACGACCCGGCCCTGCACGACCAGGCGCCGCACGACCAGGCCCTGCACGACCTGGCCACCGCTCCGATCACCCAGACCCTCGTTCGCGCCCTTCCGGCGCTCCGAGCCGTGTCTGAGCTGGTCGTGAGCATGGTCCGCTGCTGTCAGCTCGAAGCGGCTGGCGGCGCGGCCGGCGGCGCGGGTGCGGTCAGGGTCCGCCACGGTTCGTGTGCGTGGGCGGGGGTGAGGGTGACAAGCTCCCATTTGACGCCGTCGAGGTGCAGGGCTTTGCCGGTTGCGATGTTTGCGACCTGACCGGGGGAGAGCACCCGGGTGCGCTGTGTTGAGTAGGTCCTGGTCGGTTTCTGGGTTGGGGCTGACGAACCAAGGATCGCTTCGGCAAGCCCGGTGTGCGGGCGGGTGCGAGAGACCACCTGGCGGTCATACTCCCCGAGCATCACCGACACCGCCTCCAAGGTTCTGGTGTCAGCGATCCCGGGCAGGATCAGCTTGGTGCCGAACAACGTCAAGAACCCGTCTGCCTGCTCCCCCCACCTGGCTCGGGCCTGCGATAGGTCCTGTAGGGCTGCCAAAAGCAGGAGGCCTTGGCTTGCGCCTTCTGAGGCGATCTGTGGCAGCTCCTCAAGCGGGGCGATGTTCGCGACCTCATCCAGCGCGAACAGCACCCGGCCTTTCAGCCGTCCTTGGGCGTGCGCGTGATATGTGGCGCGACGGATCTCCGCAAGCAGCCCGCACACCAGTGGTGCGGCGGCTGCCTGTTGCTCGGCGGGCGCGTGAATATAGATGGTGTCCTGGCCGGCAACGAATTCGGTGGTGTTGAAGTTCGGGATCCTCGCGCTTTGCAACGCTGTCTCGCTGCTGTAGGCGGTCAGCGCGCCGGCGGTGGTGCTGAAGATCGCTGAGCGCTCCCGCTCCTCGGTGTGAAACAACCCAACCAGCGTTTGGAACGCCAGAGGGGAGCAGCGCTCATCCTCAAGCAGCACACCTGCCTGATCCAGGTCATGGGACATCACCCACCCAACCACGGTCGCCATGTCATGGTTGTGGATCGCGGCGGCGTGAAGCAACGCCGCCAACAAAGCCTGGGAGCGGTTAGCCCAGTGCGACCGGTCCGTTGTCCCAGCCCCGACACCTGATGTCATCGCACGTGCGAGCAGCAACGCCCCATCCCAGCTGGTGGAGCCTGTGACCGGTGACCAGCGAAGCTCCATCCCACCCATCCTCGAACCGCTGCTGCCGGCGGGGTCAAACACCCACACCCGCCCAACCCGGCCACGTGCCCTGCCGGTCGCTGTGAGCACATCCGGTTTGGTTGAGGTCGAGACGACCGGCCCGGTGTGCGCCACCACGGTCGGGATGATCACCGAGCTGGTTTTCCCGGACCGGGGTGGTCCGAGGATCAGCACGGCCCGCTCGCTGCGTCCGTAGCGTCGCTGCCCCTGGCCGGTGAGGCCGAGGTACGGGCCGCCACCAGCCCGCCAGCACACATCCCGCGCATCCTTCAACAAGTCAGCCGGTGTCGCGGCGCCTGTTGGCTTCCCGCCAGACGGTCGCTGAACACCACCAGCACCTCCAGCCCGGCGCTGCCCCTGACCTTCCCCTTGTCCGGTGTGGTCAAGAAACGGTTTCAACAACCGTCGCTGCACGCTGGCCGGGAGTCCAAGTAGCGCCAACATCACGAGGATCACAGGCCCGGCGATCACCGGCACGAGCTTGTGGGAGGGGTTGCCGGCGTAGATCCCGTCCTGGGCAATGCCGTAGACCGCCAGCGCGATGATCACCCACGCGAGCCACCGTGGCGAGAGCCTCGGTCGCTGCCGCTCACCCTGGTGCTCTGGCCCCCACCGGCTGCTCATACCCTCACCTCGCTGTCTGATCAGTTGGTTGTGCGGATGATCGCGGGTCGTGGGCTCATGCGGCTAGCTTCTCCTCGATCCTTGGTCTCAGAAACCGCCACGCGCGCCCGAACCTGCACGCGGGGATCTCACCACGACGCGCGAGGTAGTAGACGGTCGAGACCGGCAGGCCGAGCAGCTCGGCGACCTCTGGTGCGGTCATCACCTCAGCACGCGTAAGGCCACGCACCGGCGGCACAGCGTTCGCTCCACCGGAAGGGGTGTGGTTGTTATGGGTGGCGGTAGCGGCCATGGCAAACAACATGCACCACAACCCCCCGGGGCGGCAAGGACGTTTCTGGACATTTTCAAAGACGTCTTCGACCACCACCCAGGACGTTTCGGACGTTTCGCGCGCTTACAATCAGCGGAACGCCAGCAAACACGCCGGTTTCGTGGCTGCCGAAAACGTCCGGTGGAAGGGGTGAAGAGGGTGGCAAACGACAGGCTCGCGGACGCGATCAGCGCCTCAGGGGTCACGCTGGAGGCGTTCGCCGGGATCGTTGGTGTTGACCCAAAGAGCGTCGGACGGTGGGTCAACGCAGACACCGTCCCGCACGCCCGCCGCCGGCGTGCGATCGCACGCGCCCTGAACACAACCGAACAGGAGCTCTGGCCCGCGCTTTCGGCAGGCGAGCCTGCCGGCGACAGCGACCCGGCCGACAGCGACAGCACGACCGGCGACACAGGCCGGGGTGCGGGTGACGTGACCGGCACGTGGGCGCACCCCGACCAGCCAGATGCCCCTGACCTGGTCGCGCTGATCAACACCACCGAAGGGCCGATCGAGATCCTCGACCCCTACGGACGCCTCGAGATCATTCCCGGACTGTTGGAGCTGCTCTCTGTGCATGCTGCAGCCGGCCGTCAGGTGAGGGTGATCACCGACCAGGACACCCCCGGGTACGGAACGCTCGCAGACGCCCCGGGCGTCGAGATCGCAGCCGGCCAGATCCACATGGACACCTGGTTCATCCAAGCCGACGGAACGATGATCGCCGGGATCAACCTGCCTGCCGAGACGCTGCAGTTCAACTGCCCGCTGATCGAGCTGGACGCCACCATTCCAGGCGGCCTAGCCGAGCGCCTCCACGGCCTGTTCGAAGAGCTCTGGCAGACAGCCCCCTACACCTACAGCACGAACGAGCCCGAAAGCAGCACGACGGCAGACGCGGATGGTGTTGGCGCAAACGACCCTCACAAGCAACATTCAGGCGCGAGCAAACAGCCGTCAGCCAAGCCGTCTGCCGGCGGTCCTGCGGCAGCAGCCGCGCCCGCAACTGGTGCGGGCCGGCCGCCAAGACGCTGGCCCGGACGAACAGACTGACCGCCGCGATCCCGAGACCCGGCCGCGGCTCGCGGTGAAAACACCCTCAAGCGCCGCCGACGCCGTCACCGCGACAGTCGTCAGCAGCGCCGTCACCGTGGCGGCCCAACGCACCCTGACGAGCCGCCCCGTCACGAGCGCCGTCACGGCCCGCGCTGGCTGCCAGCTAGCAGCCAGCCACAAGCGCCGCAAACGCCGGCGACGCCAGTAGCGGCCCACACGCCGCTCACCGGCCAGGTCCCGTCCGCCGCCCGCTTACCGCTGTCGCGCGACGCCCCTTGCGCGACGCGTGGGCTCATCGCAGCGCACACCGGCTACCGGCTTGATGGCCCCTTCCCGGACACACGTGATTGTGGCGCCGGCAACCGGGCAGTCAAGGGCCGCTTCGCGACCCTTGCCCTCGCCTGCGGCTCGGTGACAGCCCGGCCGTCCGGCGCGGGAGAGCAGGGAGTCCGGGAAGGGGCAGCCCTGGACGACGCCGCCCCCGGTCAAGGCCGCCCAGTCCCGCGTGCGGGTTCCCGTGTGTAGTCGGGGACCGCAGCGGCGCGTAGCCCGCCACCAACGGCTGGCGCACGAGTTCCATCGCCACGTTTGACATCCCGACAACCAGCACTGACTCTGAGAGCGCCAGGGTCTCGGTGGCGCGCTGGGTGCTGGTGGGTTCCCGCTCCCGCCCGCAGCCCCACGCGCTGACTTGATCTGAAAGATCGAGCACGCTATGCCAGCCGGCCAGGCCGGGGTTCTCGAAACTGTGTTGGACGATGTAGTCCGAGTGACCCGGATGGATCGGGTTCTGGTCTGTTCCCAGATCTGTCTTGAGCTTGCGCGCGTAGCACCGAAGTGGATCGGACTGCGCTCCCACCGGCTGCTGTCGGAGATCCCGTCAAACTCACCTTCCTCCCGCGCCTCAAACCACTGGCCGAGAAGAGCCCCCTCATCGAGTCCATCGTCAGTTGCCGATCGCTAACCGCTTACGGTAAGCGTTGGGTCCGAACGTCTCGGATCGCGGTCGTCGCGTTATCTTTGGGAGTGACACTCGTGCCGCGCGCCGTAGCGGCGGGTCGCGCTCGGCGGCGAATGCTCGGCAGACGACGGCACTTTTGAGAAATCTGGCTGCGCTGGCCGTGTCGCCTTCGGGGACGTTGTTTGTGATCGATCCAGGAGGATGTCCCGCGTTCCGTAGAAATTGAGATGGCGGTTCTCCTGCCCTGCGTCCACTGCTGTTGGCAGTGTGCGGGGGTGAAAACAAGAAGCCGTTGCCGGAGTTGGCGCTCCGGGACGGGGACAGGACAACCGCATGAACACCGTATCGCCCGCCCGTGTCGTCACCGCGTCGGAAGTCGCAGATGGTCTGTCGCTGCGCGTGGCTGAAGCGCTCGGCGAGCCGGCCGGGGCAGCAAAGGTGGGTCTGCTGGCAGTGAGCGTCGGCGTTGGTCTTGGCGTGTGGGAGACGATCATGGCCGAGGAGGTCGATGAGCTGTGTGGCCCCAGGGGCCGCCATGGCCCCGATCGCGGCGCGTATCGTCACGGCGCTGAAGACGGGAGCTACCACAGGCAACACTTCGAGCTGGGGAGTGAACAGCGTGCTCCGCGCGTCAAACGCTCGCTCGCCAATCGATTTCTACGTCGGATATGAGGTCGACGCAGGGAAGTGCGTCTATGGCCAGATTACCTCGTATGGAAATTCGGGCCGTTGGACGGCTCCGTGGGAGCGCGCAGACGTTGAGACCGAAAAAGTTGGGTAGGCGCCGAGCTCACCCCGGCGCCTCCCACACCACCGGACATGCGGGTCCGCATCCGGCGGTTCGCTTAGCATTCCCGGGAACGGCGGTGCGGTTCGGCGACCCCTTGTCGGCCGAGATCGGCCAAGTAGCCGTTGGGCAGCGCGTAGCAGAGGACCCAGGAGCCTGCGATCCGCCAGTAGCCCTTGCGTGAGGACGCCCATTGACCGACGTTCGGAACCTTCAGAGATATATTCCAGTCGATGCGCAGGTTCGCGGTTCCCTCCGTCGTTTCGGCTGTTGTCGTCGCGCTCCTGGTGGTGTTGGCTTTTGGCGTCTCAAACGACGGCACAACCTCGGCCCTCATCAGCCAGTTGCACGCTGGCCACCATCCAATCGCCCCGGACTCGAAGATGCCGCTTCCGTTGCTGGGGTCCAGCAACGGACGCAAAACGCTGGCGAGTCTGCGCGGCAAGGTCGTGATGATCAACTTCTTCGCCGGCTGGTGTGACAGCTGCCAGGCCGAAGCTCCCCAAATCCGCGCGGCTGAGGCTCAGCTGAGAGCCCGCGGTGGCACGGTGCTCGGCGTCACGTTTCAGGATTCGAGTCCGGACGCCATGAGCTTCCTCGCGAGATATCACCTGTCGTTCCCGACCTTACGCGATCCGACCGGCGCGTTTGCGCAGGCTTACGGCGTCTATCAGATTCCGCAGACCTATATCGTGGGCCCCAAAGGCGACGTGCAAGCCGAGACGGTCGTGGTGACGAACGGCTGGTTGACCAAAAATCTGGATCTGGCTCTCGCTCGCAGCACGTGAGTCCGAGCTGCGGCGCACGGCTCTGTGCTCTCATCGAGGTTCGCCACTCGAGTGTCACGCCGCCTGTCCGAGCGCGGTCAACTCCGTCACGCTCGAATAACGCTGTAAGTCAAGCCGGTTTTCGGGCTCTCCTGACGTTTTCGTGGGTGCAGTAACCGGCTGAGGAGTGGGCGCACGCCCCGTCGTCTCTGGCGTTTCCGGCTTCTTCAGGGTCGGAACTTCATGGAGGCGGAACGAGACGTGCGCAGCATCAGGGTATGGGCGGGCCTGTCGGGCCTGCATGGAACGGTGGTCGAGGACGTGACAATCAGCAACGAGGGTGACGTGATCGTCGCAGTCCGCCCGGGCTGGCGTCAGCGCGATCGTTGCGGTTTGTGCCGTCTCCCGGCTGCTGTCCAGCGCATCGCCATCTCGCCACTGGACCAGTTCTCGTGCTCGGGATAACGCGGACGGACCCTGGCCGTGAACATCACAGCATCGCCGACTGAGAGCTCGGCCAGCGCGTTCGCGGAGCGGACCGTGTGCAACAGCTCGAGCCGGGCCTCGACGGCGTCGGCAATCGCAACGAGCTGCTGATCGATCTCACCGGCCGCGATCTGCTCAAGCAGCTGCCGCTCCTGCGGCATGAGCTGCCGGTCATGGCGGGCCGACCACGGCAGCGGATGATCATGTTCCAGAGTTCCGATGCCGGGATCATCCGCAGTTGCGCGGACGGCAGGTCGCGATCGCGACTTTCCGCCCGGACCTGTAGCGCCGCGTGCCTTGCCGCTCAAAGTTGGCGAAGTTTGGTAGCCAAAAGTGGTAGCCAAACGCGACGATGCTCGGTTACGGTTGGGTCGACAAACAGAAAAGCCCCGCAAAAGCGAGGAGTTCCTTGAGCGCGCCCGAAGGGATTCGAACCCCTGACCTTCGGTTCCGTAGACCGACGCTCTATCCAGCTGAGCTACGGGCGCGAGTTTTGCTCCGTCAGCCTGCATGACCTCCACCGAGGATCGGCAGGCTGGCGTGCGCAGGACAAGGATAACGGCATCAAGCTGGGCGCGACCGCTGCGGGCCGCTTGCGGCAGCCTGTCGCCTGTACACACAAGCAACCCGGGTACGTGTGGACAGATCCCAGTGAGACTCGGTCCGCCGCCCGCGACAGTTAAATGCTCCACAAATCGCCGCACGCGGCGGTTAGAGTCGCACTTTGCCAAACACCCTAGGGAGGGAAGTTGGGAGCTACTTCAACACAGCCGACGATGAGACTCGATGCGGACGGTCTGGACCGGAAGCTCGGGTTTTTGGGCCTATTGTGGGCCTCTGAGACCTCGATCATCGGGTCGGGCTGGCTGTTCGGGGCATTGGGAGCGGCGCTGCTTGCCGGTCCGGCCGCAATCCTCGGTTGGGTCCTCGCGGCGATCATCATCACCGTGCTCGCGCTGATGCACGCCGAGCTCGGTGGTCTTTTCCCCGTTACCGGCGGCACCAGCCGCTTCCCGCACTACGCGTTCGGGTCCTTTGCGGGAGCGACGTTCGGCTGGGCGTCCTATCTGCAGGCGGCGAGTGTCGCGCCGATTGAGGTGCTGGCAGCCGTTCAGTATCTCTCCACAGCGCACTGGGCGAGGAGCTTCTTCAAGTACAACCCTGCGGCCGGTGGCGCCGCCGGAACGCTGCACGGGTTCGGCTACCTGGTGGCGCTGATCCTGCTCGTGCTGTTCGTACTCTTCAACCTCATCGGCATCCGCTGGCTGGAGCGCATCAGCAACGTCGTCACAACCTGGAAGGTCATCATCCCCTGCCTGGCGATCGTGATCCTGATCTTCGGTCACTTCCACAGCGGCAACTTCGGCGCGGCCGCCGGCGGCTTCTTCTTCAAGCACGGCGCGATCAAGGGGATCATCGAGACGCTGCCCGCCGGGATTGTGTTCTCGCTCCTGGGCTTCGAGCAGGCGGTCCAGCTGGCCGGCGAGGCAGCCGATCCCAAACGACACCTGGCCAAGGCAGTGATGGGCTCGGTGATCATTGGCACCGTGGTCTATATCCTCGTCCAGGTCGCCTTCATCGGCGCGATGGACCCGCACCTGCTCAAGCAGGTGGGTGGCTGGGCCGGTCTCAGCAGCCCTGCGGCGGCCAAGATACCGGAGGTTGGCCTGCTGACCAGCGGCCCATTCTTCGAGATCTCCAGTCTCGCGGGCGTCTTCTGGCTGGCGACGATCCTGCGGATCGACGCGGTGGTCTCGCCCGCCGGCACCGGGCTGATCTACACGACGTCGGCTTCGCGGCTCAGCTTCGGCCTGTCCAAGAACGGGTTTGTTCCCTCGGCGTTTGAGCGCATCGACCAGCGCACGAAGATCCCCGTGTTCAGCGTGCTCATCGCGACGCTGGTTGGCATCCTGTTCCTGCTGCCGTTCCCGAGCTGGGCGTCACTGGTGGCGATCGTCACCAGCGCGTCGGTGCTGATGTATGCGGGCGCGCCACTTTCGGCCGCGGCTCTGCGCCGGTCAAAGCCCAATCTCGAGCGACCCTACGCCGTCTCGGGCATGGGCTTCCTGGCGCCGGCTGCGTTCGTTGGGGCGACGTGGATCATCATCTTCGCCGGCTGGCAGACCTACACGACGCTGATGGTGGCGATGCTGCTCGGCTACCTGCTGATCTGGATCTCCTATCTGACCAAGTCGAATTCAAGGGCGCCGTCCATGGACTGGCAGGCGCTCCCCTGGATCGCCGGCTACTTCATCGGGCTGCTCGTGATCTCGTATTTTGGGGCCTTCGGACCCGGCGGGATCATCGGTGGCGTCGGGTTCTTCAAGAACGTCCTGAGCGGCGGTGGCAACGATGATCTGACGCTCGGCGGGACCCTGGGCGTCTCAGCCGTTTGGGCGATCGTCTGCTTCTACTGGGCGATGAGTGCGCGTCTGCCGGAGTCCAAGGTGGACGAGTACGTTGAGGACGTTTACCCGTCAGCCGAGGGCTTCGTTCACTGAGCGGCGCGTAGGCGGCGGTCGCTCAAGCGAGTGGGTGCGGCCAGCGGGCCGCACCCACTCGTGGTGGCGCTCGGCGGCCATACGTGGACGGGGGGCTGAGCTCAGCCGTCCTGGTGCCAGCGCGCCACCCCGGCAAGAGCGGCGCCTGGTGCGGCAGGTGCGCTGAGAGGTAGATGCCACCGGCAACTATCAGCGCGAGTCACGGCATCGCGGTCTGCGTCATCGGTGGACAGCGGTGCTCGTCCATGTGCTCCTCGGTCATGGCGTCCGCTCAGCTCGCCAGGCGCGTCATGATCACGAAGGTGGCGATCTGCAGCAGGCCGGTGATGCCCGGGCAGTGGACGAAACGCTGCATCAGGCGCTCTATCACCGCCGGGTTCGGCCGCGTCTTCTTGAGCTCCACCGGCACCGCGATGTTGGCGGGCTCGAGCAACCCGAGCGCGATCACCGCCATCACACCGACCGCGATCATGCCCGTCACGACCCCGCCACCAGTGTTGCGGTCACGACCGCCGGCGTCAGCACCACGATCTTCGGCATGAACTTCACGGTGAATCCGATCCGTGCTGGGATCGAAAGGCTGCCGAGGATCGGGCCGAGGATCAGGCCAGCGAACAGGTCGATGATCGTCCAAGCGGACCCGAACACGACGTGGATGAAGTCAGGCGGCCAGGTTGCGTCGAGCGCCACCGCCACGATCAGCGATTGACGACATATCGCAGTGCAGCGGAGGGGGCGGGATTCGAACCCGCGATGGGCTCACACCCATGCCGGTTTTCAAGACCGGTGCATTCAACCGCTCTGCCACCCCTCCGGGAGCGTGGACTGCAAGCAGGCTACCAACCGGCTGGGCCTCGCAGCCTCACCCGGTCTCCAGCCAGTGGCGCTCACGCGCGATGACCTCCACCTGCGGGTGCGAGAGGACGAAGCGCTCGACGCGGTCAAGCAGCTCCTCGGCGTGGGCGGCGGTGGGCGCAACGACGCAGAACCCGAGTCCGGTGCGCTGCCACAGATCGTGGTGGGAGACCTCGGAGGCGGACACGCCGTAGCGCTGGCGTGCGGTCTCGATCAGGTGCCTGACCACCGCGCGCTTGGCCTTCAGCGAGCCCGCGGCGGGGAGGTGAAGCTCGATGCGCATGGCAGCCACGTACACCGTGATGATTATCGCCCCGCCAGCTGCGGCGACCCGGATCGGGCTTCAGGCCTGGGCCAGCTTCAGCGCGTAGAGCGTGGCGGCAACAGCCGTGGCAAGGTTGAGCGACGAGACGCCCGCGGCCATCGGCAGGGCCACTCGGCGCGAGGCCAGCGCCAGCAGCTCGTCGGTCAGCCCGTCGCGCTCGGTCCCGAAGGCAAGGAGCATGCGCTGCGGAAGCGCGTTTGGTTCAAACGGCTCGCCGGCCGGGTCGAGCGCCACCAGTTCGCGCGCACCGGTTCTCGGCGCGCGCAGATGGTGCACGGGCAGCGCGAAGTGAAGGCCGGCGCTGCCGCGCAGCGCATCGGGGTGCCACGGATCCTGCCTGCCCGTCGTCATCACCCCCGCGGCGCCCGCTGCCGCGGCGACGCGCACGGCGGCGCCGAGGTTGCCGAGGTGGCGCGGATCCTCCAGCAGCACCACGTGTCCGGGGCCGGCGAGCACCGTGTCGGCGTCGGGCTGCGCGGGCCGGCGGGCGACGGCCACGACCTGCGCACGCGGGCTGACCTGCCGCAGCTCATCTGGCGCGACGAGCTGCGCGGCCAGCGCGATGTCCGGGGCAAGGCGCAGGCGCAGCACCTCGAGCGCCGCCGGGTCGGCGGTCCAGGTACCGAGCAGCTCACCGCCGAAGCGCAGCGCGTGCTTGACGGCGTGAAAGCCCTCCAGTACGACCAGCCCAGGTGTGCGCCGGGCGCGTGTGACGTCAGCCAGTTCCATTTGCGTGGAGCCCTTCAACATTTGCTATGAGCACTACAGCACGCCGAGTCCGGAGAGCAGCGCGAGGATCCCCGTCAAAAGGATGATCAGCGACAGCGCGCGGCGCAGCTGCTCGGTGCTTGCGCGCAGGTGGATGTGGTGGCCGGCCAGCTGCCCGGCCAGGACGGCGAGCAGTGCAAGACCCGCGAGCGTCCAAGGCAGCTGCGTCCCAGCTACGTCAGGCAGCAGCGTGAGGGTCGTGATGGCGCCGGTCCCAAGGAAGATCACGGCCAGCGAGTCACGGATCGCCGTGGCTGACAGCCGGCGCTGGGAGAGCCAGATGGCCAGCGGTGGCCCGTTGATCCCGCTCGCGGTTGAGAGCACGCCCGCCAGCGCACCGACCGTGAGCCGCGCCACCCTGACGGGACCGGACACGGTCGGCTCGAGGTGTGTCAGCCGCGCCAGCGCGAGCACCACGACCATCGCGCCGACGGCGGTCTCGATCGTCGGCTTGCTGAGCGCCCTCAGCAGCAGCAGACCGCCGAGACTGCCCGGGACGGCCGCGAGAAGGATCGGCCCCACCTCCTCCCAGGCAACCTGCATCCGGTGGCGCCCGCGCACCAGCGTGATGACGTTCACCATGAGGCCGAGCACCGTCAGGATCAGGATCGCCGGACGTGGCGTCGTTGCCACCAGCAGCACGGGGGAGAGGACCAGCGCGAACCCCATCCCGACCGCCGTCTGAACGCCTGCGGCAAGGGCGGCGACGAGGGCCACCACGGCGTCGAGCGGGGTCACGGTGTGATCGTAGGAGCTCGCGGCGCCCGGCCTGGGCTCACGCCGAGCGTCGCACGACCAGCTCAGCGGGCATCGATACGTGTCCAATCGCGCCGGTCCGCAGCTGTGTGAGCAGGCTATCGGCCAGCAGGTGGCCGGCCAGCGGCCCTGATTGGCGCACGGTGGTCAGCGGCGGATCCGTGTGGGCGGCCAGGAAGATGTCGTCGTAGCCCACGACGGCGACGTCGTCTGGTACGCGGCGCCCCGACTCGCGCAGGACATCGATGGCCGCGATGGCCATCACGTCGCTGCAGGCGAAGACCGCGTCCAGCTCGCCGCGCCGCTCGAGCAGCGCCCGCATCCGGGCGGTCGCGGACTCCCTTTCGTAGGAGCCGTAGCTGACCAGCTCCTCATCCACCTGGACTCCTGCGCGTGCGAGCGCCGCCGCGTAGCCGCGGTAGCGATCACGGACCTCCTGTTCGCGGTCCGGGCCACCGATGAAGGCGATCTGTCTGCTCCCGCGCCCCAGCAGGTGGCGCGTGGCCAGGCGTCCGCCCGCGAAGCTGTCACCCGTCACCGAGCTGAAGCTGTGGCTGACGGAGTCAAGGCCCCAGACGACGAACGCGGCTCCCCGGCGCTCAAGCGCCTCCAGATGCCTGGCGGTGCAGTGCGCGCCCAGCAGGACGAAGCCGTCCGCGCGTTGCGAGTCCAGGTAGCGCTCGACCCAGCTCGTGTCGGTCGCCCCGATCTGAATCACAAGCAGGTCGTAGCCGTGTTCGTGCAGCCCGGCGATCAGGCCGCTCGTGAGCTCCAGGACGAAGGCGTCCGGCAGCTTCTCGCCAGCCATCTGCGTCCCATGGTCGTAGGTGGCAAGTGCCACGACGTTGCTCTGGCGCCGGCTGAGGCTGCGCGCGGTGGCGTTGATCTGGAAGCGGTGGGCGTTTGCGATCTCGCGCACACGCGTGCGCGTGGCGGCGCTGACCAGCGGGCTGTCATTGAGGGCCCGCGAGACGGTCGCCTTGGACACGCCCGCCAGGCGGGCGACGTCAGCCATGGTGAGCGTCTGCTCCGGTGGGCTCCTGTGGCAGGTTGACATCATTGCAACCGGTTGCAGAGTAGCGGGCCGGATGCTAGCTTGCAACCGGTTGCAGGGTGCGATGTCAAAGCCTCGGCTGGTCGCTGCGCTGGCGGCGCTGGCAGCGTGCGCGGCCTGCTTTGTGACGGCCGAGAGCCTGCCCATCGGGCTGCTGCCGCAGATCGCGGCGAGCATGCACACCTCGCTGGCGCTGACCGGTCTGCTGGTGACGATCTACGCGCTGATCGTCGTCGTCGTCACCGTGCCGCTCAGCCATGCGCTGCGAGCGCTGCGCCGGCGCACGCTGCTGTCGGCCACCGCCGCGACACTGGCGCTCGGTTGTCTGGGCAGCGTGCTCGCGCCCGACTACGGCCTGCTGCTCGCCGCCCGGGCGCTGACCGCCTGCGGGCAGGCGCTCTTCTGGGCGGTCGGGCCCGTGCAGGCCGCCAGGCTCGTGCGACCCGAGCGCCGCGGGCAGGCGGTCACCGCTGTCTTCGCCGGCAGCGCCGCCGGCCTCGTGATCGGGCTGCCGCTCGGCACCGCGATCGGGCACCTCGCCGGCTGGCGCCCTGCGTTCGCGACACTGGGTGGCGCCGCGCTCGTGCTGCTTGTCGTCCTGCTGCTGGCGCTGCCGGTCAACGAGCCGCTCGCCGCCGTAGCCTCCCGCGAGCGGCCCGCTGGCCGCTCGCGGTACCGCAGCGTCCTGGCCGCCACCTGCCTTGCCGTCAGCGCCTACTTTGCCGCCTACACCTACGCCAACCCGCTGCTGGTGCGTGTGGCCGGCCTGCCGCGCGCCTCCGTCGCACCGGTGCTGCTCGCCGTCGGGTTCGCGTCGACGCTTGGCCTGGGCTTCGGCGGGGTGCTGTATGGTCGCCACCCGCGCCACGCCGGCGCGCTTGCGGTCGCGCTCATGGCGCTGGCGCTGCTCGGCCTCTTTGCCACCGGCGCGCAGCCGTTGGCGGCGATCGCATGCCTGGCGCTGCTGGGGCTCGGCCAGAGCCTGATGACGGTCGCAAACCAGCTGGCGGTCATGGAGCACGGGCCGACGAATGGCACCGCGTGGTATTCGACCGTGTACAACGTCGGCATCGCCAGCGGCCCGCTGCTCGGCGCCCTGGCACTGGCCACCGGTGGTCTGCGTGACGCCTCGCTGCTGGGCGCGCTGGTCGCGCTCAGCGCACTGGCGGTGCTCGCGCTGCCGGCCGGCCGGCTCAGCGAAACGCCTGGATCCCCGTGAGCGCCCCGCCCACCACCAGCGCGTGCACGTCGGCGGTGCCCTCGTAGGTGATCACCGACTCGAGGTTGTTCATGTGCCTGATGACCGGGTACTCGAGCGTGATGCCGTTGGCGCCGAGAACCTGGCGTGCGGTCCGCGCCACCCGCAGCGCCGCGCCCACGTTCGCCAGCTTGCCCATGCTCACCTGCTCCGGCTCGAGACGGCCGGCGTCCTTGAGGCGGCCGAGGTGCAGTGCCAGCAGCAGGCCGCGGTTGACCTCGGTGGCCATCTCGGCCAGCTTGGCCTGCTGCAGCTGCGTGGCAGCGATCGGTCGCCCGAACGCCACGCGCTCCTGGCTGTAGGAGAGCGCCGCCTCAAAGCAGGCGCGGGCGGCGCCGATCGCTCCCCAAACGATGCCGTAGCGTGCCTCGTTCAGGCATGACAGGGGGGCGCGCAGCGACGTCGCCAGCGGCAGCTGCGCCGCTGCGGGCAGCCGCACGTCGTCGAGCACCAGCTCAGAGGTCACCGAGGCGCGCAGCGACAGCTTGCGGTGGATCTCCGGGGCTGTGAAGCCTTTGGTATCGCGTGGCACGAGAAAGCCCCTGATGCCCTCGTCGGTGCGAGCCCAGACCACGGCGACGTCCGCGACCGACCCGTTGGTGATCCACATCTTCTGCCCATTCAGGATCCAGTCCTCTCCGTCGCGGCGCGCGTGGGTGCGCATCGCCCCAGGATCGGAGCCCGCGTCCGGCTCGGTCAGGCCGAAGCAGCCGATCGCCTCGCCGGTGGCCAGCTTGGGGAGCCACTCCTGCTTCTGCTCCTCGGAGCCCCAGCGGTGGATCGCGAACATCGCCAGCGACCCCTGAACCGAAACCAGGCTGCGCACGCCGCTGTCACCGGCCTCGAGCTCCATGCAGGTGATGCCGTAGGCGGTCGCGCTGGCACCGGCACAGCCGTAACCCTCCAGGTGCATGCCGAGCAGCCCGAGCGCGCCGAGTGCCGGCGCCAGCTCGCGCGGAATCGTCGCCTGCTCAAACCACTCACCCACGTAGGGCGTGACCTGCTCAGCCACGAAGCGCCGCACCATGTCGCGGATCTCGCGCTCCTCGTCTGAGAGCAGAAAATCAATGTCCAGGAAGTCATGCGGCCGTGTCATGTGGGCGGCTCCTTGAGCGCATCTCCCCTCGGTCCGGTGGCTGATCCTCCACCTGACTCCGAGGCCCGGTTTAAAAAGCGCCTAGCATCGTTGCAGATGAATGACGGAGTTGGCGACGGCGCGCTGGCCGGCCTGCGGATACTGGACTTCTCACGTGTGTTGGCGGGGCCGCTCGCGACGATGGTGCTCGGCGACCTCGGCGCGGAGGTGACCAAGGTTGAGCGTCCCGGCGCAGGCGACGACACGCGGGCCTGGGGGCCACCATACGACGCGCAGGGGCGCGCGACCTACTTCGATGCTGTCAATCGCAACAAGCGCAGCATCGCCAGTGACCTGACCGACCCGGCGGACGTGGCGGTCATCAGGCGCCTGGCGGCCGACGCGGACGTCGTGGTCGAGAACTTCCGGCCCGGGTTGCTTGATCGCTTCGGGCTCGGCTATGCCCAGCTTGCCGCCGTCAACCCGCGCCTGATCTACTGCTCCATCACGGGGTTTGGCAGGACGCCGCAGGCGGCTGCGCTGCCGGGCTACGACCTCCTGGTGCAGGCGATGGGCGGTCTGATGAGCATCACCGGCGAGGCGGATGGGGAGCCGCAGAAGGTCGGTGTGGCGCTCGTTGACGTGATCACGGGCCTGTTTGCCACGGTCGGGATCCTGGCGGCGCTTGCGCACCGCAACGCCACCGGCGAGGGCCAGCTTGTGGAGGTCGACCTCTTTTCGGCGCTGCTGGCCGCGCTCGTCAACCAGTCCTCCTCCTACACAGCCGCCGGCGTCGTGCCGGCCCGCATGGGCAACGAGCATCCGAGCATCGCGCCCTACGCCGTCTTTCGCGCGGGTGCCGAGCGGATCGTGCTGGCGGTCGGCAACGACCGTCAGTTTCAGGATCTCTGCCGTGTCCTGGGCGCGCCGGCGCTCGCCGCTGAGGAGCGTTTTGCGACCAACCCCGCACGGGTTGAGCACCGCGAGGCGCTGCGGCTGGAGCTCGAGCGCTTGCTCGCGGCGCGGCCGGCGGCCGAGTGGACGCAGCTCTTGACCGATGCACGGGTGCCGGCCGGCGCCGTCAACGACCTGGGCGACGCCTTCGAGCTGGCGGCACGACTCGGGCTTGAGCCGATCGTCGCCATGGCGAGCCCGGACGGTTCGGTCGTGAGGCTGCCGCGCAACCCGCTCAAGCTCTCGCGCACCCCCGTCAGCTACCGGCTGACACCGCCGGACCTGCCCGCCTAGCCTCGGCGGCCAAAGCTGGCCCGTGTCTTGGCCGCCGAGGCGTATGGCAATGGCCGCGCACCGTGATAGAAGTCCCGTTACCACACGACAGGAGGCGATGAGGGTGTCAAGCGGTAGTGGTCCACAGGCCGGGGCGGGCGCTGCGTTGAATGCGGCGACGCTCACAGATGATCAGCGGCTCGAGCAGCTCGGCTACCGGCCGCAGCTGACCCGTGTCCTGGGTCTGTTCTCGAACTTCTCGGTGGCGTTCACCTATCTCTCGCCGATGGTCGGCATCTACTCGCTGTTCGTGCTCGGGCTCGGGATGGCGGGTCCCTCATACATCTGGCTGACGCTGGTGCCGCTGATCGGCATGCTGTTTGTCGCACTCGTGTTCGGCGAGCTCGCCAGCCACTACCCCGTGGCTGGGGCGCTCTACAACTACGGCAAGTTCTCGGTCGGCGCCGGTTACGGCTGGTTCGTCGGCTGGTTCTACGGCGTCGCGCTGCTGGTCACGGTCGCCTCGGTGGACACCGGCGTGGTCAGCTATGTCACGTCGCTTTTGCACAACTGGTTCGGGGCCAACATCAACCCCAGCGCCCATGTGACGATCCTGATCGTCACGCTCGTGCTCGTCGCGATCCAGACGTTCATGAACATCACCGGCACCGCTGTGATGGCGCGGGTCGCGCGCTATGGCGTGTATGTCGAGATGATGGGCACCTTCGGGATCGCGATCATCCTCGCGATCAACGGCTTCCACCACGGCCTTGGGTACCTGTTCTCGAGCCACGGTGCCACGCACCTCAAGACCAACGCCTACGGCTTCAACTTCCACGGCAACTGGTGGACCGGCGCGGCGCTGATCGCCGTGCTCGCACCCGTCTACATCTTCTACGGCTATGAGTCCGCCGGTGACATCGCCGAGGAGACCAAGGAGGCAAGCCGGATGATCCCGCGGTCGATGCGCCTGGCGCTGATCTGGGGCGGGATCGCGTCGCTGGTGCTGACGGGCGGCCTGCTGCTGGCGATCCCGGCTCACACCAGCAACGCCCAGGCGGTGACCGGCGGCATCCCGCTGATCCTCGCCCAGCTGCCGCAGTGGCTCCAGGACGTCCTGCTCCTGCTGATCATCTACGCCTTCTTCTCCTGCGGCACCTCGGTGCAGGGCGCCGGCTCGCGCCTGGCGTTCTCATACGCGCGTGACGGCGCGCTGCCGGCGTCGCGCTGGATCTCCAAGGTCAGCGACCGCCACAGCATCCCGGTCAACGCGCTGCTCGGCGGCGCTGGGGTGACGGTGCTGTTCGTGCTGCTCGTGTTCGTCTCGCCCAAGCACAACGTCAGCATCCTCTGGTTCACCTACCCGGCCAACACCAGCGCGCTTGTGTCGCTGGTCTCCTTCGGCGTGAGCGGCATCTACCTGTCGTTTTTGATGACCGTGATCGGCTCGATGATCGCCCGCGCGCGCGGCTGGGTGCCGGCGGGCGCCTTCCGGCTTGGCCGCTTCGGCTGGACGGTTTCGGTCATCGCCCTCGCCTACCTGGCGCTGATGTTCATAAACGTCGTCATCCCGAGCGGTCTGAGCAGCCCGCGCTCGTACTTCAACATTGACTGGATCACGCTGATGGTGATGGTCGTGATCGGGCTGATCGGCGGCATCTACTACGCGATTGGGCGGCCCGACCGCAAGCTCGGCACCCACGTCCACGACGCGCTCGAGCCCACCGGTGCGGAACGTACCATGGAGTCATGAGCAAACTGTCGACGCTCCGGATGTACATGCGACGTCCGGAGCGGCTCGCGGAAGCGACCGACCTCTACACGCACCGCGTCAAGCTGCTTGACGGGGGCGAGCTCGATCTGGCGGATTGGCGCGGGCACCCGACGCTGATCGTCAACACCGCCAGCAAGTGCGGCTTCACGCCCCAGTATGAGGGCCTTGAGCGTCTCTACGAGCGCTACCACGACTCTGGTCTTGAGCTGCTTGGCTGTCCGTCCGGTGACTTCGCCGACCAGGAGTACGAGGAGGACGGCGAGATCGGCTCCTTCTGCCAACGCAACTATGGCGTTCAGTTTCCGCTCAGCACCCGCCTATCGGTCCGTGACCGTCCCGACCCGCTTTGGGCGGCGCTGATCAGCCAGCCGGGTTCGGCGCCGCCGAAGTGGAACTTCACCAAGTACCTGGTCGGAGGCGACGGTCGCCTGATCGAGCATTGGGGTCCGACCGTGCAGCCGGACGGCCCCAAGATCACCGAGTCGATCGAGCGCGCACTGGCGGGCGGGGAGCAGGGCCGCGTCTGAGATACTGAGGTGGTGCCAAGCCACCTGATTGTGTACCTGGGAGTGGTGGTGGCGATCGCGCTGCTCCCGGGCCCGGACACGGCGGTCGTGACCCGCAACGCCCTCGTCCACGGCCGCGAAGCGGCGCTCGGCAGCGCGCTGGGGATCAACGTCGGGCTGGTGGTCTGGACCGGGGCAACGGCGCTCGGGGTGGCCGCGCTCCTGCGCAGCTCCGCGACGCTGTATGACGCGCTCAAGCTCGCGGGGGCGCTCTACCTGATCTGGATCGGTGCACGCACGCTCTGGGAGTCACGCCGCGTGGCCGCGGGCGTCACCTCCTCAACGCTGGCGGCGCGGGCTGTGAGTGGGCGCGGCGGGCTGCGCCAGGGTCTGCTCAGCAACCTCTCGAACCCCAAGGTCGGCATCTTCTTCACCAGCCTGCTGCCGCAGTTCGTCTCTCCGCACGCGTCTGCGCTGCCGCAGCTGCTGCTGCTCGGGGGCATCTTCATCGCCTTCAACCTCGCCTGGATGGCGAGCTACGCGCTCGCCGCTGTGCGGCTCTCGGACGTGTTGAGCCGCACGCGCGTGAAGGCGACGATCGACCGGGTCTCGGGGCTTGTGCTGGTCGGCGTTGGCGTTGGCCTGGTGCTCGACCGCTGAGCCCAGCCGCTAGCCGCTCAGGGCGGCGCTGAAGAAGCCCGCCGTTGCCGCCAGCACGGCGGGCTTGTGAAAGGCTTCGTCCTCGTGGTTTGCGCCGGCGAGCAGCAACAGCTGCGAGTCACCGCCGGCCCTGGTGAGCGCGCCGTGCAGGGCCCGGCTCTGCGCGCAGCTGATCAGGCCGTCGCGGTCGCCGTGGATCAGCAGTACCGGCGTGCGCGCGTGCTGTGCGTGAGTGACCGGGCTGGCGGCTCGGGCGAGCATGGGGTCATCGCCGATGTTGCTCAGGCCGAGCAGGCCGGCCTCCATGTCGGGTATCGCACGGCCCTGGATGAACTCTGGGAGAGCGAGCGCGGCGCCGTCGCGCTCGCTGCGGACCGTGGTCAGATCGGTCGGCGCAAACCAGGCGCACACGGCGTCCGGACGCTTGGCCAGACCGGTCCCATCGCCCTGATCGCTGAGCGCAAGCATGAGCGCGATCCAGCCGCCCGCCGATGCTCCCCAGGCGCCGATCCGGTCGGTCGCGAGGCCGTGCTCGACGCCATGGGTGCGCAGCCAGCCGAGTGCCGCTCGGCCGTCCTCCAGCTGTGCGGGGTGCGTGGCGGTGTCAATCAGCCGATAGCTGACGCTCGCCACCGCCACGCCGTGTGCGGCGAGCGCCAGCAGGCGCTCTTCAGCCCGGTCCTGTCGCGAGCCGCGCGCCCAGCCGCCACCGTGGAAGTACGCCACGCACGGCACCTCGCGGCCACCCGCGGGGCGGTGTATGTCAAGGCAGAGATCTGTGCCGTCGATTGTCCGGTAGGGGACGTCAAGGACGCTGCGGGTGCTCAGCGACCCACCTCGGTCCCATCACCGGCAAACGCCGGCATCACCTCTGTGGCAAACAGGCTCGCGGTGCGCGACGCCTCCTCGAACGTGACTCCGCTGAAGGCCACGTCGGCGGTCATGTAGTTGATGTCGGCCGTCTGGATCTGGTCGGACACGTATTGGCGTGCGCCCTCCGGTGTCCCGACAAAGGCGCCGCCCTGGTCAAGCAGTTCGCCGAGCCGCTCCGGATAGATCGGTGGGCACGGCATGCCGCGCTCGTGCCACAGGTGTTCGAAGGAGGCCTTGAAGCGTGGATATACGCGCTCGGCGATCCGCAGCGCCTCGGTTTCGGTGTCGGCCAGGACGATGTGGCGGTTGACGCCCAGGTGAGGCAGCTCGGATGCGTCGCGGCCGAGCTCCTGCCAGCGCTCGCGGTAGCCGTCGGTCGTCACCCGCGTGCGCTCCGCGCTGACCAACGACATGACGTTGATCGAGCGCTCCGCGCACCAGCCGGCGCGGTCCGGCCGCGAGGCACCGAACCAGAGTGGTGGGTGCGGAGCCTGCAGCGGCCGCGCCGTCAGCGGCAGCTCGGAGACCGTGAAGTGCTTGCCGTGGTGGCTGAAGCTCGAGCGCGCGGAGAAGTAGCTTGTCACCAGCTCGTAGGACTCCTCGAACAGCTCCGGGGTCTGCTCTGCGGGCACGCCGTAGAAGGAGGCCTCGATCGGCGAGGCACCGCGACCGACGCCAAGCTCGAGGCGCCCGCCGCTCAGTTGATCGAGCAGGCACCACTCCTCGATCAGGCGGACCGGGTGATTCAGCGGCAGAACGTTGACCAGCGCGCCGAAGCGCAGACGGCTGGTCCGCTGCGCCACCGCGGCCAAAAAGACGTTCGGTGAGCCGACCAGCCCGAGCGGGGTGCCGTGGTGCTCGGCGAGGTGGTAGGCGTAAAAGCCATCACGGTCGTACTGTTCGGTCAGCCGCAGCCGCTGACCGAGCTGCTCTGTGCGCGTGAGCCCAGAGTCGTCGATGTGGTCAAAGATGCCGAAGCGCATGGGCATGCGACTTTATCGCCCAGCGTCTGCCGATCCCGGCAGGCGACCCCGGGCGAGCGGAGAGGAGGGGATTCGAACCCCTGATGGAGATTTCGCCCCATACTCGCTTAGCAGGCGAGTGCCTTCAGCCACTCGGCCACCTCTCCGGAAGCCCGCGCGCGCAGCGTTGGCGAGCCGGGTGTGAGCGGGAGTGTATAGGTTCTGAGCCCGCGGCTCAGGTGCGCGACGGCCCCTGGGCGACGCGCTGTGATGCCGCCGCACGTGGATCCAGGTCAGCCAGCGTCAGCGGATGCGCGGGTGCTTCTTGCAGGATGATGCGGCTGTGGACATGCAGGTCCGCGTCGACGTGGATCAGCTCGCCGGGCGCGAGCAACCGCCAGCCGGGGTCGTCGTCCATGCGCTCGCTGGCCACAACCACGGCGGCGCGCTCGCCAAGCTCCGCCGAATGCACGCGAAGCTCACCGTGCGAGCCACGGTGGTGCAGATGCTCGCCCCGGGCGGGACCGCCCTCGCCGGTTCCCCGCTCGAGCACGTAGAGCTCATGAACCGCCGGGTAGCGCAGCGCCCACAGCTCGCTATCCGTGATGAGCACGCAGTTGAGCGCAAACACAGGCAGGTTGGCGGCGATCCAGCCGGCCGCGCGTGCGATCGCGCCGCCCACGTCGCCGTCAGCTTCGATCTCCTGCGTGATCAGCGCGAAGAAGCGTTCCGAGTCCGTCTCACCATGGACCAGGTCACGGCTGTCGGAGAGCCGCTGTTCCAGGCGGACAACTTCGCCGATCACGCCGTTGTGCGCAAACAGCCGGCCGCGCTGCTCAAACGGGTGGGTGTTCTCCATTGCCACCGCGCCCGTGGACGCATAGCGAATGTGAGCTACGAACGTCCGCGAGCGCACGGTCCGCGCGGCCTGTGCGAACGCGCGGTCAGCGTAGGCGGCGAGCGGCTGTTTGTCGATGTAGGCACTGCCATCGGGCCGGAAGGCGCCCAGCCCGGTCCCGTCCGGGTCGTGATGGCTCTGCACGGCCAGCGAGTCGGGCGCCTCCAGCAGCCAGAAGGTCGCGCTCACGGGCTCTCGCCCTCCGCTCAGGCCAAACAGGCGGCACATGGGCGACACGGTAGCGCCGCCGTATGATCGGCGTGTGTGCCGCTCTAGCTCGACACGTTAGATGTCGCTCCGGATCGGCGTTGTGGGTGCCGGCATCATCGGGCTCGCGGTTGCGCGGGAGCTCGTCCAGCGGCAGTCGTGGGTGGTGACCGTGCTCGAGAAGGAGCGGGAGGTCGCCCTGCATCAGACCGGCCACAACAGCGGCGTGGTGCACATGGGGGTCTACTACCCGCCCGGCTCGCTGAAAGCCAGGCTCTGTCGTGAGGGCGCCGAGCGTCTGGCCGACTACTGCGCGCAGCGCAACATCGCCTTCGAAGCTTGCGGCAAGCTAATCGTCGCGCGTGGTCGCGAGGAACTGGACCGGTTGGACGAGCTCGAGCGCCGTGCCCGCGCCAACGGCGTGCCGGGACTTCGCAGGCTCGCACCGGCGCAGATGCGCGAGATCGAGCCGCACGTTCGCGGCGTCGCCGCGCTGCACTCGCCCAAGACAGCGATCGTCGATTACAGGGCCATCGCCAGCGCCTACGCCCAGGAGGTTCGTGACGCCCGTGGTGAGCTGCGGCTGGGCGCGCGGGTGGTGGCGATCAGCCGTCAGGCGGCGGAGGTCCGCGTCGGCCTCTCCGGGGGCGAGACGCTGGCGTTCGATCGCCTGATCGTCTGCGCTGGTCTGCAGGCTGACCGTCTTGCGCGCTTGGCGGGGGCACCCGCCCAACCCAGGATCGTTCCCTTCAGGGGTGAGTACTACCGCCTGGTGAGCTCCCGTGAGCATCTCGTGCGCGGCCTCATATACCCGGTGCCGGACCCCGCCTACCCATTTCTCGGCGTGCACTTCACGCGCCGCATCGGCGGTGGCGTGGACATCGGGCCAAACGCGATCCTGGCGACGGGACGCGAGGCCTACAGGCGCCGAGATATTGCCGTGGGCGACCTGATCGAGACCCTCCGTTACCCGGGATTCAGGACGCTGGCGCGCCACCACTGGCGCGCCGGTGTGGCAGAGCTCTGGGGCTCGCGCTCGCGGCGGGCGTTCGTCGCACGCTCCCGGAGCTTCATTCCGGAGCTCGTCGCGGCCGACGTCGAGCCTGCGCCCGCCGGGATCCGGGCACAGGCGCTTGATCCTGACGGAGCGCTTGTGGATGACTTCCGCATCGACAGGCTCGACGGTGTCGTGCTGGTGCGAAACGCACCGTCGCCAGCCGCCACCGCGGCGCTCGCGATCGCCGAACAGATCGTCGGTGAGCTGCGCCCGGCCTGACCAGGCCTGTCCTAGTGATGCGCGGCCGGTCGACGTGCCGGCGGCCGCTTGGTGGGCGTGCCGAACACGTGGTCCCAGAACGGGGCGCTGACGCCGTAACCCGTGCCGCCGTCCTGGAAGTGGTGGCGCATGTGCAGCTCGCGCATCAGCTTGCCGAGCCGTGTCGTCGCGTGCCGGTGATGCACGTGGTAATGCAGCATGTCGTAGGCCAGGTACCCGCCCAGGAAGCCGGCGCTCAACGGTAGAAAACCGGGGGAGCCGAAGATCAGGTAGAAGACGTACACGAACAGGGCGGCCAGCGGCACACTGACAGACGGCGGCATCACGAGCCGCAGCGGGTCGTTGGGGTGGTCGTGATGAACCCCGTGGATGATCCAGTGCAGTCGCGCCCCGATGCCATGGTCCGGCGCGAAGTGGAAGACGACGCGGTGCAGCCAGTACTCGGTGAGCGTCCAGATCACGTACCCACCGGCGATCCAGGCGAGCGCCCAGACGCCCACGTTGTGGACGAAGCCGAGCACCAGCATGGCCGTGATCGTCGGCACAAAGATGAACAGCGGCACGGTCCAATGTACGCGCGAGAGCTTGTCCAGCCACTTGATGTCAAACATCGTCGGCGAAGCCCGCAGAACCTCGCTGCGGCTCAGGCCCTCGAGCTCCTCTGGATGCGGTGCCGGCATGTCCATAGGATATCTGACGCGTGTCGCGACGAGCATCCGCTGCAGCTACTAAAGCCCGCTGGTGGGAGATCCGCGGTGCCCAGAACCTGAAGCCCTCAACCTACCGCTGCCCGCTGTGTGGCGAGTTGCTGCCGGCGATGCGCGAGCACATGCTGATGTTCCCCGAAGGCGATCACCGCGCTCGCCGTCACGCCCACACCGACTGTGTCCTGCGGGCCCGCGCCCGGGGTGAGCTGCCGACCCTGGCCGAGTGGGAGCGGGCCCAGCCCGGGTTCCGTGAGCGAGTCGGCTTCTGGCGCCGGTTGCGGGGCGAGCGTTAGACAGCTCAGGCGAGGTCGAGCAGGCGCTCGGCGAGCATGTTCGCGACCAGACGGTGGGCGTCGAGAATGTCAACCAGGTGCAGCAGCGACTCGGTTTCCGCCGCGACGTCGCCGTCGCCCAGCCGCAGCACCAGCGGCAGGTCGGAGCGGATGTCGATTGCGGCCAGTCCCACAGACACGTTGGCCAGGTCATCAGAGGTAACTGCGGCGAGCGCGCTGCAGGTTCTAACGCCGAGCAGCTCGAGCATCTCACGGTCATCGCCCCGTCCCAACACCACCGGGATGCCAACCCCGCGCGCGAGCCGTAGACACTGTGCCTCGGGGTTGCGCTCCAGTGCGACCACGGGGATACCGCGGCGGCGCAGCTCCAGGGCCAAGCGGAAGCCGATCTGCCCGAACCCAACCAACAGCACGTGGTCGCGGGCCGGTACACGCCGGCGGCCGAGCAGCGCCGTGTAGCGCGGACGGCTCAGGCGCCTGACAAGCGCCGCTGTGAAGACCGCGATGGCGACCACTGAGGCGAGCGTGATCACGGTTGAGAGCAGCTTGAACACCGTGCCCGCCTGCGCGGCACGCGGCACATCCGCCGCGGCCACGATCGAGCGCGCGCCGAAATAGATCGCGTCAATCAGGCTGTCGTGCAGTGCGCTCATCGTGATCGCCGTCTGTGCCACGAGCCCGGCCAGCAGCACGCCGCCGGCCCGCACCATCAGGCGCAGCGCGTCATCAACGATCCTCACGCCGGAGCCGCGCGGATGCGGCCGCGCGCCCAGCGCGTGACAGTGGTCTGCCAGCGCGGTGGCGACCAGCGCAGCGGGCGCGACCACGTTCACCGCGGGCGCGATCTGGCGCAGCTGGTGGGCGATCGTTTGGTCAAACAGCCCCACCCAGAGCGTCAGGTCGGGGCGAAGCTGCGCCGCCAGAAGTGTCAGTCGCAGCGCCAGCGCGTCTTCGTGGGACAGCACCACGACCGCTGTCCAGTGGCGCTCGGCCAGTCTTGCGGCGAGCGCGCGTGCGTTCCCCGAGGACTCGAGCGACGCGCTCGCGCCAAGCTGCTCCAGACGCCTGATCAGCGCCTCGCCGACACCACCGCCGTCGCCAAGCACCAGCACATGTCTCGCCATCGAGCTCCCGCAGGGTCGCCGTGTGGTGCTGCAGGATCTTACTCGTGGAGTGCAGCCGTGGACGCAGGCTAAGCTTGCCCGGATGACTTCACTGCCACCGGCAAGCCACCTCTGGTCACTGCCAGCGGCCCACACGATCGAAAGCTAGAGGCGATGCAAGAGAGCGGCTTCCTGTTCACGTCCGAGTCGGTGACCGAGGGTCATCCCGACAAAGTTGCGGACCAGATCTCCGACGGCGTGTTGGATGCGGTGCTGGCCCAGGATCCGTTGGCGCGAGTGGCGTGCGAGACGCTGGTGAACACGGGTTTGGTGGTGGTGTCGGGGGAGATCTCAACCGAGGCGTGGGTGGATGTGCAGACGGTGGCCCGGGAGACGATTCGGCGGATCGGCTACGTGGATGCCACGCTCGGGTTCAGCGCCGATTCGTGTGCGGTGCTGAACACGATCGATCAGCAGTCGCCCGACATCGCGCAGGGGGTCGACCGCGCGCTCGAGGTGCGCTCGGGTGAGGCTGGCGACGAAGCCGACGATGTGCTGCTGGGCGCCGGTGCCGGCGATCAGGGAATGATGTTCGGCTACGCGACCGATGAGACGCCGGAGCTGATGCCGCTGCCGATCTCGCTGGCCCACCAGTTGGCGGCGCGCCTGGCGGCGGTGCGCAAGGATGGCTCGATCCCGTACCTGCGGCCCGACGGCAAGACCCAGGTGTCGGTTCGCTACGTGGACGGGCGTCCGGTGCGGGTTGAGAAGCTTTTGATCTCCGCACAGCACGCGGAGGGCGCCGAGGCGCTGATCCCCGACGACCTGTGGGAGCAGGTCGTGATGCCGGTGCTGCCCGCCTGGCTCTACGACGAGCACGAGCTGCGAGAGAGCTTTTTGGTGAATCCCACGGGCCGGTTCGTGATCGGCGGGCCGGTCGGCGACTGCGGTCTGACCGGCCGCAAGATCATCGTCGACACCTACGGCGGGATGGCCAGGCACGGCGGCGGCGCGTTCTCGGGCAAGGATCCGTCGAAGGTGGACCGCAGCGCAGCTTACGCGGCCCGCTGGGTGGCCAAGAACGTGGTGGCGGCTGGGTTGGCGTCGCGTTGCGAGGTGCAGGTGGCCTACGCGATCGGCGTTGCGCACCCGGTGTCGTTGATGGTCGAAACGTTTGGCACCGAGCTGATCGATCCGGGCAAGATCGCACAGCTGGTCTCAGAGCACTTCGACCTGCGTCCCGGTGCGTTCCGGCGCGAGCTCAACCTGCACCGGCCGATCTATCAGCAGACCGCTGCCTACGGGCACTTCGGGCGCGCGGGTGATGATTTCACGTGGGAGCGAACCGATCGCGCGGCTTTGTTGCGCGAGGCTGCTGGGCTGGGGGCACTCGACGGTCGCGGCTCCGCAGAGGCGCTGTCCGCGTGAGCATCACGGTTGTCGGCTCGATCGCCTACGACGCCGTCCGGACGCCATTCGGAGAGCGCAGGCGGATGCTGGGGGGCGCGGCGACGCACTTTGCGCTGGCGGCGTCGTTTTTTGACACGGTCAGGCCGGTTGGGCCGGTTGGGGGTGACTTCGCGACCGAGGACCTGCGGACGCTGTCGGTCCGCGGCACGATCACAGACGATGTGGTCACCGTTCCGGGCGGGGAGACGTTCTTCTGGTCTGGTGTGTACGGCGATGATCTGAACTCGCGTGAGACCCTCGCGACCGAGCTGGGCGTCTTTGCCGATTTTCAGCCGCGTTTGAGCCCGGCGGCGCGTGCCTGCGAGGTGCTGTTTTTGGCAAACATCCAGCCGTCGCTTCAGGCTTCGGTGCTCGATCAGTGTGACGGTCCGAGATTCACGGCACTTGACTCGATGAACCTGTGGATCGAGACGGCCCGCGCGGAGCTCATCGCGGTGATCGAGCGGGTTGATTGCGTGATCCTCAACGACGCAGAGATCCGGCAGCTGACCGGCCGGCACACGCTTCCCGATGCGGCCCGCGAGCTGCTTGAGCTGGGACCCGAGGCGGTGATCGCCAAACAGGGCGAGTACGGCGCTGCGCTGTTCACCCGGGACGGCTTCTTCTCGCTTCCGGCCTACCCGCTGGTCTCGGTGGTCGATCCGACCGGTGCCGGTGACACGTTCGCCGGTGGGCTGGTCGGGTATGTCGCCGCCGCGCGCGAGCGCACCGTGAGCCGTGAGCTGCTGGCTGGCGCGATGGCTTACGGCACCGCGCTCGCGTCTTTCAACGTGCAGGAGTTCGGGACAGAGCGCCTGGCCCGGCTTTCCTTCGATGAGGTTCATGCCCGTGTGGCCGAGCTTCACCGTTTCACACAGTTCGAAATGCCCTTACTCAAGGAGACCGTCTGATGAGCAGCACGCAAACAAGGCTCGACTTCAAGGTCGCTGACCTTGCCCTGGCGGAGTTCGGGCGCAAGGAGATCCGCCTGGCCGAGCACGAGATGCCGGGGTTGATGGCCACCCGGCGCGAGTACGCAGCTGCGCAGCCGCTTGCGGGCGCGCGGATCATGGGGTCCCTGCACATGACGGTCCAGACGGCCGTGCTGATCGAGACGCTGGTCGCGCTCGGGGCTGAAGTTCGCTGGGCGTCGTGCAACATCTTCTCAACCCAGGATCACGCCGCGGCGGCGGTGGTGGTCGGACCGGACGGGACCCCGGAGGACCCGCGCGGGGTCCCGGTGTTCGCGTGGAAGGGAGAGACGCTCGAGGAGTACTGGTGGTGCACCGAGCAGGCGATCACCGGCTTTGCCGAGGGCCCGAACATGATCCTCGACGACGGCGGGGACGCGACGCTCCTGGTTCACAAGGGCTGTGAGTACGAGCGGGCCGGGGCTGTTCCCGACCCAGGCGGCGCCGAGAGTGAGGAGCTCGCGGTCATTCTCGCCATGCTGACACGCTCTCTGGCTGAGGATCCGCAGCGCTACACCCGGATTGCGGCCGGCATCCGCGGCGTCACCGAGGAGACCACGACCGGCGTGCATCGCCTCTACCAGCTGGCTGAGCAGGACGCGCTGCTGTTCCCCGCGATCAATGTCAACGACGCGGTAACCAAGAGCAAGTTCGACAACAAGTACGGCTGCAGGCACTCACTGATCGACGGGATCAACCGTGCCACCGACGTGCTGATCGGTGGCAAGGTCTGTGTCGTCTGCGGCTACGGGGACGTTGGCAAGGGCTGCGCCGAATCGCTCGCTGGGCAGGGCGCTCGCGTGATCGTGACCGAGATCGACCCGATCTGTGCCCTGCAGGCCGCGATGGACGGCTATCAGGTCACCACGCTCGAGGACGTCCTCGAAACCGCCGACATATTCGTGACCGCGACCGGCAACCGCGATGTGATCACCGCCCAGCACATGGGTCAGATGAAACACCAGGCGATCGTCGGCAACATCGGTCACTTCGACAACGAGATCGACATGGCCGGCCTGGCCGCCGTTCCCGGCATTGAGCGGATCAACATCAAGCCACAGGTCGACGAATGGGTCTTCCCCGACGGCCACGCGATCATCGTGCTTTCCGAGGGCCGTCTGCTGAACCTCGGCAACGCCACCGGCCATCCGAGCTTCGTGATGTCAAACAGCTTCACCAACCAGGTGATCGCGCAGATCGAGCTCTACACCCAGCCGGGGCGCTACGAGCGCAGCGTCTACACGCTCCCCAAGCACCTCGACGAGAAGGTCGCGCGTCTTCACCTCGACGCGCTGGGCGTCAAGCTCACCACCCTCAGCGAGTCGCAGGCGGCTTACCTGGGCATACCCGCAGAGGGCCCGTACAAGCCTGACCACTACCGCTACTGAGCGGCCGCGGCGCCGGTGCGCGCAACGGGTTCGGGGGGCGGCAGTAGCCGCCCCCCGAAAGCCCCTGACCAAACTGCGGCGCCGCGTCAGACGCCGGTGGCGACCGCCGCCGGCACCTCCTGATAGGCACCGAGCGAGGGTATGTCGGACGGGTAGACCTCGTGCCCATGCTCGGCCACATCGCCGATCTCCATGTTCTCGTCGCTCATCCGCAACGGGATGAAGAGACCGATCACCTTGAGGATCACGTAGGTGGCCACGGCTGAGAACACGATCACCCAGAGCCCGGCGAAGAGCTGCCACTTGAGCAGCGTCGCGGAGCCGAACACCAGGCCGGTTGCGCTGCCGGCTGGGATGTACTTCTTGCCAGACACGTCGTAGAAGACGGCCATGCCGGGATCAGCGAACACACCGGTCAGCAGGCCGCCGGCGAAGCCGGCGATGCCGTGCGTGTAGATCACCCCGAGCGTGTCGTCGACGCTGCGGAAGAAGCGCCACGAACTGGCGTAGTTCATCGCGTAGTAGACGACGATCGAGGCGATCCCGCCGCAGGCGATCGCTCCCCAGCCGTTGACGAAGCCGGCCGCGGGAGTGATCGCGACCAGCCCGACGATCATGCCGTTGACGCCGCCGAGCAGGCTCGGCTTGCGGCCTGTGACCATGTCGCAGACCACCCAAACCAGGAACGCGATGGCGGTCGCGAGGTTCGTGTTGAGCACCGCCGCCGCCGCCGAGTTGGCGGCCGAGTAAGGGTCGCCGCCGTTGAACCCGTTCCAGCCGAGCCACAGCAGACCGGCTCCGACCGCGACCATCGCCACGTTGTTGGGGGCGTCTATCTCGCGGTCGCGTTGGAGTCTCGGCCCGATCACCCAGGCCGCCACGAACCCGGAAACACCCGCGGACAGGTGGATCACATAGCCGCCGGAGAAGTCCAGCGCGCCGTGGTGTGCGAAGTAGCCGCCACCCCAGATCAGGAAGGCGTCGACCACGTAGACGATCGAGATCCACAGGACCGAATAGACACACCACGCCTTCCAGTTGACGCGGCCGAGCACCGAGCCCAAAGACAGGATCGGCGTGATCGCAGCGAAGACGAACTGGAAGTAGACCAGCGCCGACTGCGGGAAGTTCTCCTGCGACGGGGTCCCGTAGGCACCCGGTAAGGTCGCGTGACCCTGCAGCTGAGCGGGACTGAGGGACGGGCCGGGGCTGCCGACAAAGGCGTTCAGGAAGCCCGGGTGGTGGCTGGGGAACATTGGCGAGCCGAAGCCCATCTTGAACGCGTACAGAACCCAGATGACCAGCACGATCGCGAATGTGAGGAACGTGAGCATCATCGAGTTGATGCTCCACCGCTTCTGCATCACGCCGCCGTACAGCACCACCAGGCCGGGTACGCTCATCAGGCCGACGAGCGTCGCGGCCGTCACCTGCCAAGCGGTGTCGCCCTGGTTTAGCCAGGGCAGTGCCTCAGATGTCATGCATCTCCTTCTTGTGTGAGGGCATCGCCCGCGGGTGGGCGACGGCTTGATACCCCTTGATCAAGCTGACGCAAGAAAGGGTCTTTGACCCAGGCGAGGTGAACCATGGCCAGTGGTACAGCGTTGCTGCAGGGCCCCTGGACATCTGGACAAGACGGCTGTTTGCGCGGCTCGCAGGCGGTCGGCGGGCGCTTCAGTGCCCGCCTGGGAGGTGCGCCCTACGACAGGCGGCCTGCAGGGCAGCGCTGAAGCTTCCGTCGATCCCGCCGCGGCTCGGCCGGCTCGCGCAGAGCGTGCGCGCCTGCGCGCCGCAGCGGTGCATCTGCCCACCGCCGATCATCGTCGTGTAGTCGAAGCTGACGCAGCCGCGAGCGACGGTGCCGCTGCCCGAGGTGAGCGAGAAGATCGCCACCGTCACGAGTGCAGCTGCCACGAGTCCGCCCAGCCGGGCTGCCACGCGCTCGCGGCCGCGGCGCTGGCGGCGCTGCGCGACCTGCCGGAAGTGCCCGGGTGCGTAGACCATGGCGGGCGAGTCTAATGAGCGGGATCAGAACGCGGTACCGACCCAGTCGACCCGCGCTGGCTTCGGGACCGGTCGCCCGACCGCCAACTCGATGCTCGCGTTGGCGGTGAGCGGGATCGCGGCCGGTGAGTGCCGCCAGCGGCGACCGTCGACGAAGGCGGTCACGGGACCGTGCGCCGCGGCGACACGCCGGCGTGTGAGCGGCTGGTTCCAGATCGCGAAGAGCTCGCCCAGCGTGAAGCGCCTGGGCACGGGAGACTGAGCCTCGATCAGGCCGTCGGCCGCGCGCGTGTGCAGCCAGTACATGCAGGCCCTGGCGCCGTAGAACAGCCCTTGGGGGGTCGCTTCAGGTATCTGGTCGACCAGTCCGATTCCGCCCGGGAGCGCCCGCGAGTGACCCGCCACGTAAACCTGCAGGTGCGCGTAGGTGGTGTATGCGAGCTGCGCGAAGCGCTCGCACTGCACGCCGTCCACGATGCGCCCGAGCGCCGTGGTGGTGGACGGGGCCAGAAACGGCCCTGTCTCGATCGGCAGCCCGTTTGGGCCGACGTACGCGCGTGCAGTTGGCGTCGCGACCGTGGTGGTCGGAGTGGTGGAGGTGACCGAGAAGGTCAGCGGTTTGGCGGGCGCCGGTGGCACGGCGTCCTTTGTGGCTCCGCACCCGGCCAGGATGATGGCCGCGCTCGCAGCGAGCGCGGCCACATGCCAACCCTGCACCTTGTCTAGCGCCGGATCATGGGCGCGTCGGTCCCCGCCGCGTCGGCTAGCGGCGCCTGCCGCCCCCACCGAAGAGGGTGAGCAGCAGCAGGAAGACGTTGAAGATGTCCAGGAAGATACCGGCTGCGATCGGTACCGCGCTCTGGTAGCGACCGCTGTGGGCCAGGCGGTTGAAGTCGAAGACCGTAAAGCCGCCGAACACCACCAGCATCAGCACGCAGTAGATCGTGTTCGAGCCTGGGATCGCCACAAACAGAGCGATCAGACCGAAGACGAAGACGATCCCGAACGCGATCATGAGCGGCTTCAGGTACCGCGAGAGGTCACGCCTCGTGCTGTACCCGAAGGCACCCAGCGCGCCGACGAACAGCGCTGTTGAGCCGGCGGCCTGGTAGACGACATCGGGATTGGTCTTGGCGTAGTAGACGATGATCGGTGAGATCGCCATGCCCAAGAGCAGCGCCAGCCCGAACAGCAGGCCGGTGGCCAGTTGCTCGTGACCGCGTGCGGCGGCGGCCTGCAGGCCGAAGATGCACGCGAACGCGCCGATGAAGAAGATGAAGCCGCCGGTGGCGTCGTTGCGGGCGATGTAGGCGCCGAGCGCCGCGAACCCCAGCGCGAAGGCCACGAGGCCCATCACGTGTCCGAACACAGTCCGTGCCCGGTCCCCCGTGAGCGCGGCCCCCTGGCCGAAACCGAGTTGTTCGTAAGTGGGCATCTCTCTAATTGCTCCTCGAAGTGTCTCTAAAAACCTGCTGGTGAGAAAGTTAGAGCATAAGGTGGCAGCACCGTCGAAGAGGAGCTTAAAGCTGTCAGGTCTTGGCGCGCCCGCGCAGGTTCGGGTCGCGCTCGACCGCATGGAGCAGCCCTGCCGCGATCGCCTCGGGTTCGAGGCCCAGGAAGCGTGCCAGTTCGCGCACGCGCTCCCGTTGGGCGACACGGTCGATGGGGACATGTCGGGGGCTGAGGTTGGAGGGGGTGGCTTCCATGGTCTCACTGCTCCTCATCGGCTTCACCTGCTCGCAAGTTAGCCTTCCATTACGACGCTCGACGGACCGTGGATGGTCAAGGCTGCAAGCAGCGTCATATTTACCCCGTGCACGATCAGGCAAACGTTCGCCAGGCGGACTCCGACGGTGGACGGGGCGGAGCGCTTGCCGGGGTGCGCGTGCTGGAGGTTGGCGGCATCGGGCCCAACCCCTTTGCCGGCATGATGCTCGCCGACATGGGTGCCGACGTGATCCGCCTCGACCGCGAGCCGGGAGCAGGCTTCGGTCAGGCGGGTGCCGGCGACCCGTCTCTGCGCGGGCGCCAGACGCTTGCCGCCGATCTCACCACCGCGGCTGGCGCGGCGTTAGCCAGGGCGCTGGCTCGGCGCGCCGATGTGCTGATCGAGGGCTTCAGGCCCGGCGTCATGGAGCGCTTCGGACTGGGGCCGGATGACCTGCTGGAGCTCAATCCGCGGCTTGTGTACGGGCGCATCACCGGTTACGGGCAGTCCGGCCCACTGGCTGGACTGCCCGGGCACGACCTCAACTTCGTCGCTCTCGCCGGTCTGTTGGGAGTGTCCCAGCGCGTCGGCGAGCGGCCGATGTTCGCCGTAAACGCCGGGGCCGACTACGGCGGCGGCGCGATGTTTTTGCTGTTTGGCGTGCTCTGCGCGCTGCTCGAGGCTCGCACCTCCGGTCGCGGCCAGGTCGTCGATGCGGCGATGGTCGACGGAGTGGCGCTGCTGACGACGATGGTCCACGCGTTGCGCGCGGCGGGTAAGTGGGACGAGCGTCCGGGTTTCAACGTGCTCGACAGTGGGGCGCACTTCTACGAGGTCTACGCCACCGCCGACGGCGGGCACCTGGCGGTCGGCGCGATCGAGCCGCGGTTCTACGCACGGCTGCTGGAGCTTCTGGAGCTGCCCGCAGACCAGTTCCCGCAGTGGCAGGCCGAGCGCTGGCCGGAGTTGAAGGAGCGCTTCGCCGCGGTGTTCGCGACACGTACCGCCAACGAGTGGGAGGCGCTGCTCGGTGCCCAGGAGGTGTGTGTGACAGTCGTGCGCGGCCCCTTCGCTGCGCCTGAGGATCCACACCTGCGGGCGCGCGAAACGTTCGTTGAGCTGGGCGGCGTACGTCAGCCGGCGCCCGCGCCACGGCTCAGCCGCACCCCGCCGGTCGCGCGGCCGGCCGAGCATGACCCGGCTGCCGCGCTGCACCGCTGGGGGGTTGAACAGAAGGCCGATTAGGCCTCGGCACCGACCACGGTCGGGGCGACCCTGGCGCGCGCTTGGCTGCGGCGCGCCTGCGCGAAGGTCACGAGCTTGCCCGCGTCGGCGTCCCAGAGCTTGAAGCGGACGGCGCGCATGCCGTCGGCGATGCCGATGGTCGGCACCGTCTCGAACACGGGGTGGGAGGCGTGGGCTGCGCGCAGGTGGTAGTTGGGGATCTTGGCGTTGAGGTGGTGAACGTGGTGGCAGCCGATGTCGGCGCTGAAGAACGCGAGCAGCCGTGGCAGCTTCAGGTGGGTGCTGCCGGCAAGCGCCGCCTCGGCGTAGCTCCACTCCTCGCCGCTTGCCCAGTAGGCGTCCTCGAACTGGTGCTGGACGTAGAACAGCCAGATGCCGGCCGCGCCGGCGATCAGCGCCGACGGCGCCCAGACCTCGAGGAAGCGCGCCCAGCCGAGCAGCGAGCCGAGCGCAAACACGATGCCGGCCAGCACCGCGTCGTTGAGCAGCACGCTGTTGCGCAGGCGGCTGCGCGCTCCCGGCCCGATACCTGCGACACGCGGGAGGATGATCATGGCGAAGACAGGCCCCAGGCCGAACATCACCACGGGGTTGCGGAACAGGCGATACCCCAGGCGCCCATACCAGGGCTGCGCGTGGTACTCGGCGACGGTCAGCGTGAGCACGTCGCCGACGCCACGACGGTCGAGGTCGCCCGAGGTGGCGTGGTGGATCGCGTGGCCATGGCGCCACTGCGCAAACGGCGTCAGCACAAACAGCCCGAGCACGGCGCCGACGCGTGCGTTGCCCTTGCGCGAGGGCAAAAGTGACCCGTGCGAGCAATCGTGGAAGACGACAAAAGTGCGCACCAGGAACCCTGCCGCGATGATCGCCAGCACCGCGGTGAGCAGCGGCGAGAGACCCCACGTCAGGTAGCTGGCGACCGTCAGGGCCAGATAGGGCAAGAGCGAGTTGGCGATCTGGATCACGCCGCGGCGTGTCTGCGCGCGCTCGTACGGAGCCAGCGCGTCCTTGTAGGACGCAACAGTCCTGGGTGGCATGGTTGGTTAACCTCCGGTCCTGCGCCAGCGGCGCGCGCAACGACCCGCCGGGCCTACAGCTGCGAGAGCACGCGGTGCATCTTTGTCGTCTGGCTGCTGCCCGACTGGGCGGGACGGTAGCAGGAAACCTCGCGACAGGACGCGCAGCGGCGAAATCTTAGCACAGCTTTACGCTGTGGCCGGGGATGCGATCGAGATCGAAGTTCGCCACAAGCGCTGAGGCGGATGCGACACATTCCGCGTCCTGCGCCAGGCCCAGGCTGTGGGCCAGCCAGGCCAGCGTTACGCCGGGAGGCTCGCCGCGTGACGCGAGCGTCGCGCCGCCATCCCGCTTGGCCAGGCGCTGGCCCAGCGGGCCGAGCACCAGCGGCACATGCGCGTAGCCCGGTGTAGGCAGCGCCAGCAGGCGCTGGAGCAGGATCTGGCGCGCGGTCGAGTCGGCCAGGTCAGCGCCGCGCACCACCTCGCCGATGCCCTGCGCGGCGTCGTCGACCACGACCGCGAGCTGGTAGGCGAACACTCCGTCTGAGCGCACCAGCACGAAATCATCAACGCTGCCGCGCCGCTCGCCGAGCAGCCGGTCGCGCCAGACGACATGCTCGCCCTCGGCCCGCAGCCGCAGTGCGTGGCGCTCGCCCACCTCGGCGCGGCGCCACGCCTGCGCCGGGGCCAGCGTGGCGCAGGTTCCCGGGTAGGCGCCCTCTGGCAGCTCGCCGTGCGGGGCGCTGGCGGCCTCGCGGATCTCCGCGCGGCTGCAGAAGCACGGGTACACGCGACCCTCGGCGCGCAGCCGCTCAACGGCGCGCGCGTAGAGCGCGCTGCGCTGTGACTGGCGCACCGGCGCAGCATCCCAGTCGATTCCGAGCGCGCGCAGATCGCTGATCTGGATTGCCTCGTACTCGCTGCGGGAGCGTCGCGGGTCAAGGTCCTCGAAGCGCAGCAGAAAGCGGCCGCCCTGGGAGCGCGCGGCCAGCCAGGCCACCAACGCCGTGCGCAGGCTGCCCAGGTGCAGCGGGCCGGTCGGGCTGGGGGCGAAGCGTCCGGCGCGGTTCACGGCCTGTCGGCGGGCTTGAGCAGCGGCGGTCCAGCGGGACCGCCGCTGCTCACAGTTCGGGTGTTTCGGTGCGCGGCGGCGGCTTGCGCCGGCCCTTGTTGGGTGTGCGGCCGAGCAGCTTCAGCAGCGGGTCGTGGCGCTGATCGACGATGCGCTCCTTCATCGGGATGATCGCGTTGTCGGTGATGTGGATGCCCTCGGGGCAGACCTCGGTGCAGCACTTGGTGATGTTGCACAGGCCGATGCCACCCTCGTCGGCGATCTGATCCAGACGGTCGACCCCGTCCAGCGGGTGCATGTCGAGGCTCGCCATGCGCATCATGAAGCGCGGTCCGTAGTAGCGGTTGTGCATCCGGTGATCACGCAGGATGTGACAGACGTCCTGGCACATGAAGCACTCGATGCACTTGCGGAACTCGCTCATGCGGTCGGTGTCGGCCTGGTCGATCAGGAATTCGCCCTTCTCGTTGATCTCGACGCCCGGCTTCAGGTTCTCGCGCGCCGTGAACGGGGTGATCTGCTTGTTGACGCGGTAATTCCAGGACACGTCGGTGACCAGGTCGCGGATCGGCGGGAAGGCGCGCATCGGCTCGACGGTGATCGGCTGATCGGCCGGCAGGTGGTCCAGGCGGGTCTTGCACATCAACCGTGGGCGGCCGTTGACCTCGGCGCTGCAGGAGCCGCACTTCGCGGCCTTACAGTTCCAGCGCACCGCCAGATCGGGAGCCTGAGAGCGCTGGATCTCGAGCACCGCGTCGAGCACGACCATGCCGGGCTCGGTCTCGAGCTCATAGTCAACCAGCTCGCCTCCGGTCAAGTCGCCACGCCAGATCTGCAGGCGGCGCGGTCCACCCGCCATCGCTGTCTCGCTCATGATGCCTTCTCAGCCTCCTTACGGGCCTCGACCAGCTCCTGGAGCTCGTCGCGCTTGACGACCGGCGTCGGCGTCAGTGACATGTCCTGGCCGCCGCCTTCGATGATGATGTTGTGCTCGCCCCAGTAGTCGCTGTAGCCGGTGTGGTCAAGGCGGCTGTGGGCGCCACGGCTCTCCTCGCGCAGCAGCGCCCCGCGGGCGATCATGTGCGAGACGGTGAGCATGTTCTTGACCTCGCGGCAGAGCTGCAGGCCAGGGTTGTAGTCCAGCCGATCTGACGGTGCACGCAGGTTGGCGGCGCGGGCGTCGAGCTCCTCAAGCTTGCCGATCGCTTCGCTGAGGCCCTCCTTGTCGCGGAAGATGCCGACGCCGTCGCCCATGATCTTCTGCAGATCGCGGTGCACGTGGAACGGGTTCTCGTTGCCGGAGCCGTGCAGGAAGCCTTCGATCTCGGCCCGGGCCTCGGCGACCTGTTCGGCCGGCAGTGACACCGGGCCCGACGCGTTGGCCGCCTCTGCGGCACCGAGTCCCGCACGCCGGCCGAAGACCAGCAAATCGCCCAGTGAGTTGCCGCCCAGGCGGTTGGCGCCGTTCATGCCGCCGCTGCACTCACCGGTGGCAAACAGTCCCGGCACGCGCGAGGCGCCGTTGTCGGCATCGACCTTGACGCCGCCCATGAAGTAGTGGCAGGTCGGGCCGACCTGCATCGGCTCCTTGGTGATGTCAACGCCGGCCAGCTCCAGGAACTGGTCGTACATGCTCGGCAGCTTGCGCTTGACGTAGTCGGCGTCGAGATGCGAGACGTCGAGATATGCGCCTCCGTGCGGCGTGCCGCGCCCCTCCTTGACCTCGGTGTAGATCGAGCGTGCGACCACATCGCGGGTCGAGAGCTCCATCCGCTTGGGGTCGTAGCGCTCCATGAAGCGCTCGCCCAGGGCGTTGCGGAGGATGCCGCCCTCGCCGCGCACGGCCTCGGTGACCAGCAGGCCGGCGACCCCGGGGGGGTAGACCATGCCGGTCGGGTGAAACTGGACGAACTCCATGTCCACCAGCTGCGCCCCGGCCTCGTAGGCCAGCGCGTAACCGTCGCCTGTGCAGTCCTGCGAGTTGGAGGTGATCTTGTAGATGCGGCCGCTGCCGCCGGTCGCGAGCACAAGCGCCTTGGCGCTGAAGCTGCAGAGCTCACCGGTCTGACGGCGGTAGCCGAAGCAGCCGACCACCCGCTCGCCGTCCTTGATCAGGCGCGTGACGGTGGTCTCCATGAAGACATCCACGTCTGAGTGCACGGTCCGGTCGTGCAGCGTGCGGATCATCTCAAGGCCGGTGCGATCGCCGATATGCACCAGGCGCCTGTAGGTGTGGCCGCCAAAGGCGCGCTGCGACATCGTGCGCTGCGGCGTGCGGTCAAAGACCGCCCCCCAGTGCTCGAGCTCGCGGGCGCGGTCGGGTGCCTCCTTGGCGTGCAGTTCGGCCATGCGCCAGTTGTTCAGATACTTGCCGCCGAACATGGTGTCCTGGAAGTGTGTGGACCAGTTGTCCTTCGGGTCGACGTTGCCCAGCGAGGCGGCCAGACCGCCCTCGGCCATCACCGTGTGCGCCTTGCCGAGCAGCGACTTGCAGACCAGTCCCGTGCGGGCGCCCGCCTCCGAGGCGGCGATCGCGGCGCGCAGGCCTGAGCCACCGGAGCCCAGCACTAGCACGTCGTAGTCGTGGTGTTCGATGCGCTGTTCGCTCATCAGAACACGTGGTGGGGGTCGCTGAACGCGCCGGAGGACACGAGCCAGATATAGACGTCTGTGCCCCAGACGGTGAACATGCTGATCCAGGCCCACTGCATGTGGTGCCCGTTGAGGATCGAGACTTTCTTCCAGGCGCTGTGCCGGGTCTGTGCGGTGGGCGTGCAGGAGAAGCAGTTGAGCTTGCCGCCGATCAGATGGCGCCAGGAGTTGCAGCCGAACGTGAACGCCGACAGGCAGAACACGTTGATGAACATGATCGCGTTGCCGACACCGATGCCGAAGCTGCCGTGGTAGAAGAGACCGCGGATCGCGTCGTACCAGAGGAAGCCGATCACGATCACCGCGAAGTAGAAGAACACACGGTGCATGTTGTTGAGCACCAGCGGGAACTTCGTCTCGCCCGTGTATTTACGCCGCGCCACGCCTGCGACCGCGCAGGACGGGGGCGCCAGAAAGAACGAGCGGTAGTAGGACTTGCGGTAGTAGTAACAGGTGCTGCGCAGCCCGAGCGGCGCCCAGAGCACCAGGAAGGCCCAGGGCAGGCTCGTGTGAAACTGGATGATGCCGGGCAAATCCGGCGAGAACATGGGCGACTGCAGGTGCGCGCCGCCGGCGGTGATCGCGTAGTACTTGCTGACGATCGCGTGGATGATCGTGTAGACGCCAAACAGCGTCAGCGAGGTGACGACCAGTACCGGCTGCACCCACCAGCGGTCGCGCCGCATGGTCGCGCCGAAGCGGCGCGGGGGTGTGGCGACGGTTGTCATCTGGAGGAGAGCTCTCTGGAGGGAGTTTGTGGCAAGACGGATTGATTATCCGGCTTTTAGGGCGCGGATGGCGCCAGCACCCGGGCGCTGACTCATAAGGCGTCCGGCGGTTGGGCCGTCACCACGCGATTGCGGCCGCGCGCCTTCGCTTCGTAGAGCGCTGCGTCGGCACGAGCGACCAGTCGCTGCGGCTGCTCGTCCGGAACGCTGTCGGCCAGCCCCACCGAGCAGGTCTGTCCACGGGGCACGCAGGCTTGCAGCCGCTCAGCCAATCGGCGCGCGCTGTCTGCGTCTCGCTCATACAGCAGCAGGGCGAACTCCTCGCCACCGATGCGGGCCAGCAGGTCGCCAGCGCGCAGCTGCGCACGCCACGCCGCGGCGGTCTCCCGCAACAGGAGATCACCCACCGGGTGCCCGTGCTGGTCGTTGAACGCCTTGAAGTGGTCCAGGTCGAGAACCGCGACGGCGACCCGCTGGTCGCCGTCGCCCAGCACGCCCGCCAGCGCCGCGTCCCAGGCGCGTCGGTTCGGCAGCCCGGTGAGCGAGTCGGTGAGCGCCTCGTCGGTGAGACGCTCGAGCACGTCGACGCGGTCGATCACGGCCGCGATCTCGTGTGCCAGAAGCTTCGCGCCCGCCACCCGTGGGCCGTCCATCGTCGCCCTGTCTGCCCAGCTGACGACCAGCACGCCGATCGCCTGGTCACCCTTGAGCAACGGTTGGTAGAGCACCGAGGGCGGGCAGCCGTCGGCCTGCCACAGCTCGAGGCTGCCGACGTGTTCAGCGACGTTGTCGCCGATCAGCTGTGGGCGGCGCGTGCGCAGCGCCGTGTCCGGCGCGCTGCCTGCCCGGGCGGGCACACCTGCAGCGATCGAGTCGGGTGTGCCCGTGGTCGTGGTCATCACAAGTCTGCCGCTTCCTGGCTCCGGCTCGTAGAGTGCAACGGCCTGCGCCTGCGTTATCTCCAACGTGGCACGGCAGGCTGCCCTACGAGGGTCGGCGCTCAGATAGAGCTCGGAGACCGTCTCGCTGATGCGCGTGAGCATCAGCTCGCGACGCTGAGCCTGATCGGCTCGGCTGCGGACGTCATCGACGAGTCTGTGGGTGACCAGGCCGGCGATGGCGCTGATCGCCGCCGTCAACAGCGCTGGACGATAGTCGCTGGCCGGGTAGTCACGGCCACCGATCAGCAGCAGCGGTACCAGGTAGAAGGCCGCGAGGGCGGCGAGCGAGAGCCAGAGTCCCAATTGGTTGCGGACGTGCAGGGCTACAAACAGCACCGGCAGCAGGACGACGACGCCGATCGCCGTCAAGCTACCCCCGGCCGCGTTGCGGGCCAGCCCGAGCGCTGCCAGGAAGACCAGCGCGCCGGTCACGGTCCGCCGCTGCCCGCGTTCGTCGTCCTGGACGGTCGCCACGGCGATCCACGCGAGCACCAGCAGGCCCAGAGAGGCCGCGTACTCGGGCCAATCCAGGTGCGTGCCAAAGAGCATGCTCGCCCAGGCAACCAGTGCGGTGAGTGTGAACGGCCAGAGCCCGTAGGCGCGCGGGGGCTGCGTGGCGCGAGGCTGCGTGTGGGCGCGCGACCGCGACCCGCCGTGAGCCGATCGGGATCGAGTTACACGTGAACTGAACACTCAACTCGACTTCGGCAACCTGCTGGCTCAGCTTAAGTGGCGCGGACGGGGCGCGGGACTTTCGCCGACGACGTGTTCAAGGCTGCTCGCCGGCGCTGGGTCGGTCGTCCGTGGCGAAGAAGTGCTGGAACAGGGCTGCATTGATCAATTGCAGCGCGCCGGCGAGCTCGAAGGGCAGCGCGAGGCTGACCTCGGTGAAGAGGTAGCCGGTCAGCATCGGGGCGAGGGCGGCGGCGCCCTGGGTCGGCAGCTGCGCGAACGCGCCCACGCGGGCACGCTCGGCGGCCGGAGCGGCGCTCATCACGAACGACTGGCGCAGGGCGACCCCGAGCCGCTGCGCGACGAGCCGCATGGTGTAGACAACCCCCGCCAGCGCGAAGCTTGGCATCAGCGCCAGCACGGGTAGAAGCAGCGCCTGCAATGTGCGCGCGATCACCACGGTGCGCACCGTGCCGATGCGTGTGGCGAGCGGCGAAGCCAGCTGGCTGCTGGCGATCGTGATCACGTTCCCGATCGTGTAGAGCACGCCGATCTCCGCGGCGCTGGCGCCGTAGCGCCGGTAGAGCCAGTAGGTGACAAACGGTCCGAACAGTCCCACCGCGACCCCGTTGACCGTGTTGGTGGCCCACAGGCGCCGCACCAGCCGCCAGCTCGCCGGTGACAGCCGCGGCGGCCTGTCGGGCTGGTCCGCCGTTTGCGCGCTGTGTGGGTCCGCCGGTCGCTTGTCCCCAGCACCCGGGCGCGGCGCCCTTGGCGGCTGGCGCACGGGCACGGCCAGCGCCGCCGCCAGAGTTGCCAGCAGGGCTGCGGCCATGAACGCCGGCCAGTATGCCCCCGGGCTCGGGTGGGTGCCAGCCAGCGGCGAGCTGAGCGGTGTGGCGGCCAGCAGCGAGCCCAGCAGGCCGCCGGCCGCGCTGGCCGAGGCGATCAGCCCGAACAGCGCCGGGCGCCGGCTGTCGTCGACCAGGCCTGCCATCAGCGCCTGCTCGGCGGGCTGGTATGGGCCCACCTGTGCCGCGCCCGCCCCGGAGCCTCGGCCAACCGAGCCGACAGCAGCCGCGATGAACAGTGGCACAGTCTGAGCGGTGAGCGCGAAGACGACGCAGCTGGCGGCCGTGAGCAGCGGAACGTAAATGAGAAACGGCTTACGTCCCACGCGATCGGCGGCGATGCCGATGAACGTGCTCATCGCTGCGGCGGCGAGTGCCACGACGCTGAACAGGATTCCCAACTCGGTTGCGCTATAGCCACGGCGAGCCAGGTAGATCGGGACCACGACGCCGATGAACGCGCGCTGGCCGCTCATCAGTACCCGGGCGCTGAGCAGCAGGCCGGCGTCGCGGCCGCCCGGCAGCTCGGGCCGGCGCCTGCTCGCGCGGCGCTGTCCAGGCGTGGTCACGTCCATGTCATGGTTGATAGCGGTTGATGGTTGATCCACGCGGCGCAACGCCGCTTGCAGAGCTGGAAGCTTGCAAGCTGGCGACCGAAACCTTTAGCTGTACGTGATGTTCTCGGTGATGTCGTGATCAGGAGCCGTTTCCGCCAGCCTAAGATCGCACGCACGGCGCTGATCAGCGTCCTGGGCGTGCTCGTCGGCCTGCTCGCTCTGCCGGCCGCTGCCGCCGCCGGGCAAGCGCGTCCGAGACCAGCGACCCGTACCGGGACCGCCACGCGAACCATCGGCTACCACGGACTGCGGCTCCGGGTGCCGGCCAGCTGGCCGGTGCTGCGACTCGGTCGCGACTCGCACGTGTGTGTGCGCTTTGACCGGCACGCCGTCTATCTCGGTACGCCCGGCGCAAACCAGATCTGCCCGATGCAGCCGGCCGGGCGCACCGAGGCGATCCTGGTCACCCCGGCCAGCTATCGCGGCGCGCTGCTTGCGCCTGTCAGCAGGCGTGCTGCGCAGAACGGCGCCGGCTCGATGCTGCGCCTTTACAACCGCGCGCATCACGTGGTCATCACGGCGACCTGGGGCGCGCATCCGGGCGTGATCCGTACGGCGCTGCACCTGCGCTCGCTGCGCCAGGCGGCCCTGGCCACCGACGCCCATGCGCCCAAGCCGATCCCCACACCGGTGCTCGCGCGTCGCCCGCACACGACCTCTTCCGCCAGCCCCGCCCTTCCGGGCGAGCCCTACAGCGGGCTTGGTTTTGATGTCTGCACAACCCCTTCGGCCAGCGACATGGCGGCGTGGAGCGCGAGCTCGCCATACGCTGCCATCGGCATCTACATCGGCGGCGCGAACGCCGCCTGTCTGGGGGGCAACCTCACGCCCTCCTGGGTGAGCAGCGAGTCAGCCGCGGGCTGGCACATGATCCCGATCTACGTCGGACTCCAGGCGCCCGGCAACAGCTGCGGCTGCCAGGCGCTCTCCACGACGCTGACAGGCGGCCAGTACACCACCGCCATCGCCCAGGGGACGGCGGCAGCCCAGGACGCGGTGGCGCAGGCGCAGGCCCTCGGTATCGGCCCGGGCAACCCGATCTACTACGACATGGAGGGCTACACCCGCTCCAGCACCACCTCCGGCGCGGTGCTCGCATTCCTGCAGGCCTGGACGCAGCAGCTGCACCTGAGCGACTACTACTCCGGCGTGTACAGCAGCGGCGCGTCGGGGATCACCGACCTGGCTGACAACTACGGCACCACGTACGTGGAGCCCGACGAGCTCTGGACGGCGGACTGGAACTGCTCACCGTCCGCGCCGCCACCGCCCAGTCCGGCCAACCCGTACGTCCCCGCCGCCGACTGGCCGGGCGCACACCAGCTGCTGCAGTACTACAGCGACGGCCCCGGCTGTGGCAACGCCGCGGAGACCTATGGTGGCGTGACGATCTCGATCGACCGCGACTTCATCGACGCCCCCACCGCCGCCTACGGCAGCGGCAGCTTCGTCGGGGCGGTGGTGACGACACCCACGGTCTCGGTCACGCCGCGCTACGACGGCTCCACGGACCTGTCGCTGAGCTGGCCGGGCCAGGTCGGCCTAACGCAGTACGCCGTCCTGGCAGGACCTTCGCCGACGGCGCTCAACGAGGTGGCCACGGTGCCCGCCGACGCCGCCAGCGTCAAGGTCAAACTGCTCGACGCCTATGCCTACTACGCGGTGCAGGGGCTTGACTCGCTCGGGCAGGTTATGGGCACCTCGCCCGCTGTGCAGACGGCCAACAGCGTGGCGCTATTCGGTCACAGCGCCTATGTCGGTGCCAGGGGCCCGGTTGGGATCCCGGTCGCGTGCTTGAACACCACCTCAAGCTGCCAGGTACAGGCGCAGATATTCGCCGGCAAGCGCCTGATCGCCCACAGTGGCCTCAGCTCGATCCCTGCGCAGGGGGGGCAGCTGCTGGTACCGCTCAGCGCTCATACGCGGGACCTGATTCTGTACGCGCGCCAGCACGAGCTGCCCGTCAGCGTAACCGTGCAGAGCAGCGCCGGCGCCAAGGCGACCAGGCCGCTCAAGCTGATCCCATATCTGACCTCGGGCCCGGCGCCGAAGCGGCGTCTGTGGCCAAGCACGGCGGTCCAGGTGATCGGCCAGACAAGCTACGTTGGCAACGGCTGGACCGGCGGCGTGCTGGTCGCCTGCCGGCAGCAGACACCGTGTGTGGCGCGCGCGAACGTGACCCTGGGCGGAGTCAGGCTGGCCTTTCCGCGGACTGCGACGATCGGCGCGGGCGAGATTGGCTACGTGACCTACCGCCTCACCAACCACGCGCACGAGCTGCTCGCCGAAGCTCGCGGCAACCAGCTCGGTGCACGCGTGACGATCACCGACGGGTCAAAGCACACAATGGCGCTCGTCTCGCTGGTCGGCTACAGGTAGGGGTCGCCGGCCGGCTAGTGCTGCTGCTCGCCGTCGGGCATCGCCAGCACCTGTGTCTCGGTGAAGCCGAGCACGCCTTCGCGCCCGAGCTCCCGGCCGATGCCGCTCTGGTTGAAGCCACCGAACATCGCCCGCTCGTCAACGGCCGTCGCGTTGTGGTTGTTGAAAAAGATGTGGCCGGCCCGCAGCTGTCTGCCGACGCGCAGCGCGCGCTCCTCGTCGGCTGACCAGACCGACGCGCAGAGGCCGGCCCAGGTGTCGTTGGCCGCCGCGATCGCCTGCTCTTCGCTGTCGTAGGGGATGATCGGCAACGCCGGGCCGAACTGCTCCTCGGTGACGATCTGTTCCTCGGGCGCCGGGTCCAGCACCAGCGCTAGCCGCATGTAGTTGCCGACGCTGGGATCGGCGTCCAAGTACTCGCCGCCCTCGATCACCTCGGACCCGCCTGCGCGTGCCTGTGCAAGCAGCTCGGTTACGTAGTCGCGCTGACGGCCCATGTTGAGCGGTCCCATCGTGACTTCGGGGTGCAGGCCGGAGCCGATCCGCTGTGCCTCGATGAAGCCGCGCAGGCCGTCAACGGCCTGGTCATAGAGCGCGCGGGGCACGTACAGGCGCTTGATCGCCATGCAGACCTGACCGGTGGTCATGAACGTGGCCATGCCGATCCGCGCGATCGTCGCCTCGTCCAGGTGCACGTCGTCGAGCAGCACCGCGGGATCGTTGCCACCCAGCTCGAGCGTGACGTTGGTGACGCTGCCGGAGGCCATCTGCATGATCCGCTTGCCGCCGGCTGTCGACCCCGTGAAGCAGACGTGCTTGACGCGGGGATCGCCGACGAGCACAGGCCCGATCACGGCGTCCTGGCCGGTCACGACGTTGAGCACCCCGGGGGGCAGCAGCGCCGCGACCTTGCGCAGGGTCAGCACCGAGGAGAGCGGCGCCGTGGGCGGCGGCTTGGCGATCACCGTGTTGCCGGCCATCAGCGCGTGCGGCAGGCTGGCCGCGAGGATGGCAAGGGGCCAGTTGAACGGGTAGATGATCGTCACCACGCCCTGCGGCACGTGGCGGATGGTCGTCCTGTACGGCGGGCCGGCGAGCGTCTCGTCGGTGTCCAGCTCGCGCGCGTAGCGGGCCGCCTCGTGAAAGCGGCCGACGAACACATGCAGATCGATCGTCGCCTCGAAGCGCGTCTTGCCGTTCTCGCGCGAGAGCACCTCGGCGCGCGCGTCGAGATCTGCCGACAGCGTCTCCAGCGCGGCCAGGCAGCGTTCCACGCGCTCTGCTGCACTGAGCGCCGCCCACGCGGGCCACGCGCGCTGTGCGGCGGCGACCGCTGCTTCTGCATCCTGTGCGCTGGCTGCGGCGGCGTGGCCAACCAGGCTCTGGTCGTGCGGTGCGTGCACGGCCAGCGTTTCACGGGAGCTGCGCTCCTCGCCGTCGATGTAGAGCGGCGTCTGCACGAGCTCGCTGATAGCCATCGTTACCTCTCCTCGGGTCCGTTGTGCAGTCAAGCTTATCCGCCGGGGTGGCTGAGTGGTAGCGGTGAGGGAGCCTTCAGCTGCTGCAGGCGCAGGAGCGTCGTGACCCGGACCGCGCCTCCGCGCGCGGAGAGCCGCAGGATCACCCGCTGCAGCTCGCTGACCTCGCGGGCGACCACCACCAGGATCGCGTCGATCTCGCCGGTCACCCAGTCGGCTGAGATCACTTCGTCGGTCGCCAGCACCGCAGCCCGGAAACGCTCATGGCTGGCTTCGTCGTGGCGCTGGATGGACACCAGCAGGTGCACGAGCAGCGGGAAGCCGACCAGCTCAGCATCCAACTGCGCGACCACGGCGCGGATCGCCCCGGCTGTCTTGAGCCTGCGAACCCGGTGCAGCGTGGCCGTCGCCGACAGGCCCACGAGGCGTGCGAGCTCGACATTGGAACGGTCCGCGTCCTGCTGCAGCAGCGTGAGCAAGTTCAGATCAATTAAATCCAGTGAAATTGAAGGCATACGCAGGATTACACCGCAATAACACCTAGAAGTCCAATATATGGCCGCCCTTAGCTTGTTTTGAGCACGGATACACGATCATGAATAGCGATGAAAAACCGTACCGCCATGCTCTCGCTGCTCGCTGCCGGATCCCTATGGGGGATCACGGTTGCGCTCTCGAAGCTGGCCCTCGGCTGGCTGGACCCAAGCACCCTGACGGCGATGCGCTTCCTCGTCGCGATGCCCGTGCTGGCCCTGATCGGGCGCCGCGGTCTGCGCGACGCTCTCACACTGCGCGTCTTCCTCTCTGGCACTGTCGGCTACGGAGCCCAGATGCTCATACAGAACATCGGGATCGAGCACACCAGCGTGAGCCACGGTGCGATCATCGTGGGCGCCCTACCGGTCGTGGTGGCGCTCGTTACCGCGGCGCTCGGCAGGGGCGCGTCGCGGCCGACGCTGTGGGTCGGTTACGCCGTGGCGCTGTTCGGTGTGGTGCTGGTGGCGAAGGGCGGAGGCGGTGGCGCCAGCACGTTCGGAGACACGCTCGTGCTGCTCTCGGTGATCCTCTCTGGCGTCTTCATGGCCATGCAGCCGGCGGTTCTCCGGGGCAAGGACGCCGCGGCCGTCACGGCGGTGCAGTTCCTCGGCGGGGCGGCCGTCTCGGCTCCGCTGGCGCTCATGCATGGTCTGCCCAGCGCCCCAGCCACAGCGGGTCCGTTGTTTGCCTTCCTCGCGCTCGCGCTCGTCGGCACGGTCCTGCCGTTCTGGCTGTTCGCCTATGGGCAGGCTCGGGTGTCCCCGGAGCTCGCGGGCGCCTTCGTCAATCTGGAGCCGCTCGTCGGCGCGATCGTCGGTTGGGTCGCGTTCTCAAACCCGGTCGGGGCGCCCCAGATCGTCGGCGCGCTCGCGGTCGTGGCAGGCATTCTGGTGAGCCTGACGCCGCCGCAGCTGATCGCGCCGCTCCAGCGACTGCCGCTCTCGGCCAGGCGCTGATAGATTCTTTAGCCCGCGGTGGGCGTAGCTCAGCTGGTAGAGCTCCTGGTTGTGGTCCAGGCGGTCGTGGGTTCGAGTCCCATCGCTCACCTTTCGCGGTCGTCCCCCGGCAAGGAAACCCCATGCGCAGCGCCTATTTGTACGAAGCGGTGAGGACCCCGTTCGGCCGCTATGGCGGCAGGCTATCGGGGGTGCGGCCCGACGACCTGGCCGCCGCCGTGCTGGCGATGCTCGCCCAGCGCGTACCCGGCCTTGACCCCGCGCGGATCGACGACGTCATCTACGGCACCGCCAACGGCGCCGGCGAGGACAACCGCAACGTCGCGCGCATGGCGGTGCTGCTCGCCGGCTGGCCCACCCATGTGCCGGGCGCCACCGTCAACCGTCTGTGCGGCTCGAGCCTGGAGGCGGCGATCCAGGGCAGCCGCGCGATCGAAACCGGCGACGCCAGCATCGTCGTGGCCGGTGGGGGAGAGGCGATGAGCCGCTCGCCCTGGATCATGCGCAAGCCTGAGCGCGCCTTCCCGACCGCCAACGAGACGCTTTACTCCTCGGCGCTCGGCTGGCGCATGGTCAACCCGAAGATGCCTGCTCAGTGGACGATCTCGCTCGGTGAGAGCACCGAGAAGCTCGTGCAGATGCACGGGATCACGCGCGGGGAGCAGGATGCATTCGCGCTGCGCAGCCACCAGCTCGCCGCGCGCGCCTACGCCGACGGGGTGCTGACCGAGGTGATGCCCGTTCCCGGCACCGACCTCGAAGTGGACGAGAGCATCCGCGCCGACACATCGCTCGAGAAGCTCGCCAAGCTTGAGCCGGCGTTCCGTGCCGGTGGCACGGTCACCGCCGGCAACTCATCGCCGCTCAACGACGGGGCCTCGGCGGTGCTGCTCGCTGATGAGGCCAGCGCGGCCCCGCTGGGCCGCGCTCCCCTGGCCCGCGTCGTCTCACGCGCCGCCCACGGCGTCGATCCAGACGTGTTCGGGATCGGGCCGGTGCAGGCCGCCAACACGGCGCTTGAGCGCGCCGGCCTGAGGTGGGATCAGGTCGATCTGGTCGAGCTCAACGAGGCCTTCGCCGGTCAGTCGCTGGCCTGCCTGCGGGGCTGGCCGGAGCTTGACCCCGAGAAGGTCAACCGGCACGGTGGCGCGATCGCCATCGGTCACCCGCTCGGCGCCTCCGGCACCCGTGTGCTCGGGCGCCTCGCGCACGCGTTGCATACGCGCGGCGGCGGTTACGGGCTGGCTGCGATCTGCATCGGCGTCGGCCAGGGGCTCGCAGTCGTGCTCGAAGGCTGCTGAGCGCGGCCGACAGCTATCGTCTGCGCCCACATGTCAGAACCAGTCACCACCACCGTCACCGAGCTGCCCGAGTCGCGCGTCCGCGTCGAGGCCAGCGTCGACCCGGCCGAGGTCGAGCGCCGCGTTCAGCAGGCCGCCCGCAGGCTCGCCGGTCAACTGAAGGTCCCCGGCTTCCGCAAGGGCAAGGTTCCGCCGCCGGTGGTGATCCGGCGTTTGGGGCGCGACTACGTGTTGGAAGAGGCGCTGCGTGAGTCGATCGACGCCTGGTACACCAGAGCGCTGGACGTGGCCGGCATCGAGACCGTTGGGCCCCCGGAGATCAAGGTTGGCGAGGCGCCGGCGGACGGCTCGGCGCTTCAGTTCACCGTCGAGGTCGGTGTGCTGCCCGTCGCCGCGCTCGGTCCCTACAGGGAGATCGAGGTGCCACGCCGCGAGCCGCGTGCCGACGAGGAGGCTGTGGCCGCCGAGCTCGAGCGCCTGCGCGAGCGCCTGGCGACGCTCGAAACCGTGGAGCGCCCGGCCGCAAGCGGCGACCACATCGTGCTGGATTACCTCGGCCGGCTGGACGGCGAGCCGTTCCCTGGCGGCGAGGGTCGCGACCAGCTGGTCGAGCTCGGCTCGGGGCAGCTGATCCCCGGTTTCGAGGAGCAGCTGATCGGCGCCAGCGCGGGCGAGCAGCGTCTCGTCGAGGTGACCTTCCCGGATGACTACGGCGCCGAGCAGCTGGCCGGCCGCCCAGCGAGCTTTGAGGTCACGGTCACCGAGGTCAAGGCCAAGCGCCTGCCGGAGCTCGACGACGACTTCGCCTCCGACGCGGCCGGCCTGGACTCGCTGGACGAGCTGCGCGAGGACATCGCCAAGCGGCTTGAGGAGTACGAGCGTCAGGCGATCGCGAGCGAGTTCGAGCGTGACGTGGTCGATGCGGTCGTCGCGGGCTCGACGATCGACGTGCCGCACCAGCTGATCCACGCGCGCGCACACGAGCTGGTGGAGGAAACGATGTCGTCGCTTGCGCGTCAGGGCATCTCTCGGGAGGTGTACCTGCAGATCTCCGGTCAGAGTGAGGAGGAGCTCGCGCAGGGCGCCGAGGAAGAGGCCGAGAAAGCGTTGCGCCGCGAGGCCGTGATCGCGGCTGTCGTGGCGGCCGAGCAAATCGATCCGACCGAGCAGGATCTGCTTGACGCGCTCGAGGCAACCGCTGCGCGTGAGAAGACCACCGCCGCCAAGCTGCTGGAGCGCCTGCGGTCAAGCGGCCGTGGCAACGGCGTGCGCGCCGATGTTGCAAGACGCAAGGCCGTCGACCTGCTGGTCGCCGAGGCCAAGCCTGTCGCGCCTGCGTCCGACGACCGCTAGAGTCGGCAGGAATACGCCAACGGAAGCGAAAGAAGCGAGCAGCATGAGCCCACTTGTTCCCATGGTCGTCGAGCAGACCTCTCGCGGTGAGCGCGCGTTTGACATCTACTCACGGCTGCTCAACGAGCGCATCATCTTCCTGGGCACCCCGGTCGACGACCAGATCGCCAACCTGGTGGTGGCCCAGCTCCTGCACCTGGAGTCAGAGGACCCCGACAAGGACATATCGCTGTACGTCAACTCGCCGGGTGGGTCCGTCTACGCGGGCCTTGCGATCTACGACACGATGCAGTTCATCAAGCCCGACGTGCAGACGATCTGCGTCGGGATCGCGATGTCGATGGGGGCACTGCTGTTGGCCGGTGGCGCCGCCGGAAAGCGCATGGCGCTACCCAACGCGAAGATCCTGATCCACCAGGTCTCGGCCGGCTTCCAGGGCCAGGCCACCGACATCGAGATCCACGCACGCGAGATCATCGACCTGAGACACCGGCTCGACGAGATCATCTCTCACCACACGGGCAAGCCCGTCGAGCAGGTGGCCAAGGACACTGAGCGCGATTACTTCATGAGCTCGGAGGAGGCGAAGGACTACGGGATCATCGACCGGGTGATCTCGCAGCACTAGCCTTTCGAGGTGCACGATGGCACGTCCGACCGACTCAAACGAGCAACTGCTCTGCAGCTTCTGCGGTAAGTCGCAGCGCCAGGTCAAGAAGCTGATCGCCGGCCCCGGCGTCTACATCTGCGACGAGTGCATCGACCTCTGCAACGAGATCATCGACGAGGAGCTCACCGCCACTCCGAACTTCGATCTGCAGCACCTGCCCAAGCCGCGCGAGATCTATGAGGTCCTGGGAGACTACGTGGTCGGCCAGGAGCAGGCAAAGCGCACGCTCTCGGTGGCCGTCTACAACCACTACAAGCGCGTGCAGATGCTGCAGTCGGGCGACCAGGACATCGAGCTGCAGAAGTCAAACATCCTGCTGCTCGGGCCGACCGGTTGCGGCAAGACGCTGCTGGCCCAGACGCTCGCCAAGATCTTGAACGTCCCGTTCGCGATCGCCGACGCGACCGCGCTGACCGAGGCGGGCTACGTCGGCGAGGATGTCGAGAACATCCTCCTGAAACTGATCCAGGCGGCCGACTACGACGTCAAGAAGGCCGAGACCGGGATCATCTACATAGACGAGGTCGACAAGATCGCGCGCAAGGCCGACAACCCGTCGATCACCCGCGATGTGAGCGGCGAGGGCGTCCAGCAGGCACTGCTGAAGATCCTCGAGGGTACGACCGCGAGCGTGCCGCCCCAGGGTGGGCGCAAGCACCCCCACCAGGAGTTCCTGTCGATCGACACGACCAACGTCCTGTTCATCTGTGGAGGCGCCTTCGCCAACCTCGACCGCGTGATCGAGCGGCGCATCGGCCACCAGGGGGTCGGCTTCGGCGCGACCATCCAGTCCAAGGATGAGCGCGACCTCGGCGACATGTTCGAACACTGCCTGCCGGAGGATCTCATCCAGTACGGGCTGATTCCAGAGTTCATCGGCCGCCTGCCCGTGGTCTCGGCGGTACATCAGCTCTCGCGGGCCGAGCTGATGCAGATTCTCACCGAGCCCCGGAACGCCCTCGTCAAGCAGTTCCAGCGTTTCTTTCAGTTCGACGGCATTGAGTTGGTCTTCGCCGACGAGGCACTGAACTCGATCGCTGACCGCGCCCTCGAGCGTGAGACTGGCGCCCGCGGCCTGCGCTCGATCATCGAGGAGGTGCTGCTCGAGGTTCAGTTCGAGCTGCCATCCCGCCGCGATGTCAAGAAGTGCGTGGTGACCCGCGACACGATCGAGAAAGGCACACCGCCGACGCTGGTTACCCAGGCCGTTGACGACGACCGGGAGCACGGCGAAGCCGCAGCCTGACGCCGCGGTGGGCGCTCGGCCCAGGGACGGCCAACGGACAGCGCGGTCCCTAAACTCGGCCGCTCATGCCCGCCCCCGAGATGAATCCCCGCTACGACCCGGCTGAGGTCGAGCCGCGTGTCGCGCAGCTCTGGATCGGCGCCGGCATCGGCCACCCGGAGCCCGTCGGCGCTGCGATCGAGAACTACTCGATCGCGATCCCGCCGCCGAATGTGACCGGCGTTCTGCACATGGGCCACGCGCTCAACAACGCAATCCAGGACACGCTGATCCGCCGCGCGCGCCAGCGCGGCCAGCGGGCCAAGTGGATTCTCGGTACCGACCACGCCGGGATCGCCACGCAGACCCAGGTCGAGAAGGAGCTCGTGGGACTCGGCACGAGTCGTGAGGAGGTCGGTCGCGAGCAGTTCGTCGCCCGTGTCTGGGCCTGGCGCGAGCGCTACGGCGGGCGCATCATCGAACAGATCAAGCGGCTCGGATCCACCGCTGACTTTGCCGACGAGCGCTTCACGCTGGACCCGGCATACGCCCAAGCGGTGCTGGAGGTCTTCGTCGCACTCTATGAGAAGGGCTACATCTATCGCGATCGCTACATGGTCAACTGGGATCCCGGCAGCCTTTCGGCGATCTCAGACCTCGAGGTGGAGGAGCGCGAGGTCACCGACACCCTCTACTACATCGACTACCCGCTTGACTCCGGCAGCGGTGCGATCACCGTCGCCACCGTTCGTCCCGAGACCATGCTGGCGGATGTCGCGATCGCCGTGCACCCCGACGACGAGCGCTACCAGCGCCTGATCGGGGAGAGCGCGACCCTGCCGATCAGCGGCCGCCGGCTGAAGATCATCTCCGACCCCTATGTGAAGCCGGACTTCGGCACCGGTGCATTGAAGATCACCCCCGGCCACGACCCCAACGACTTCGAGATCGGCGCCCGCCACGGCCTGGCGCAGCTCAGCGTAATCGGCGAGGACGGCCGCATGGAGGGCGAAGCCGTACCCGAGCGGTTCCTGGGTCTGAGCGCCGCCGATGCCCAGGCTGCGATCGTCAACGAGCTCGATGCGCTCGGGCTGCTCGCGCGTCGCGAGCCCTACACGCACACGGTCCCCTTCAGCCAGCGCTCGGGCAGCCGTATCGAGCCGCTGATCTCGCTGCAGTGGTTCATGCGCATGGACGAGCTGGCTCGGCCCGCGATTGATGTCGTCCGCTCCGGGCGCGTGCGCTTCCACCCGGATCGCTGGGCCAAGGTCTACCTGGACTGGATGGAGAACATCCGCCCGTGGTGCATCAGCCGCCAGCTCTGGTGGGGCCACCAGCTGCCCGTCTACTACCACGAGGACGGGCGCGTGCACGTCGCCACCACGCCGCCTGACGGACCCGGGTGGATGCGCGACCCGGACGTGCTCGACACCTGGTTCTCGAGTGCGCTGTGGCCGTTTGCCGCACTCGGCTGGCCGGCGCGCACACCGGAGCTTGCCGCCTTCTACCCGACCGACGTGCTCTCCACGGCTCGCGACATCATCTTCCTCTGGGTCGCGCGCATGATCATGATGGGGATCGAGTTCACCGGCGAGATCCCGTTCTGCGACGTCTACGTTCACTCGATCATCCAGGCACCGGACCGCCGCCGCATGTCCAAGTCCCTGGGCACCGGGATCGATCCGCTCGACCTGATCGACGGTGGGCCGCGGCCGCCGGTCTTTGCCACCGCCCCGGGGGCCGACCCCGGCGAGTTCCCAGCCTACGGCGCGGACGCGGTCAGATGGGGACTTTTGGCAATGTCGTCCGGCCAGGATGTGCCGTTCAACGAGGACAAGGTGGCCCAGGGTCACGGCCTGGCAAACAAGCTCTGGAACGCCTCGCGGTTGGTCCTCGGTCGCGTTGGGCCGGCGGTGCGAGCGCAGGCCAGTCCGGTAGCGCCCGAGGACCACTGGATCCTCGAGCGGCTTGACCAGGCCATCTCCGATGTGCATGGGGCGATCGATGACTTTGACTTCAGCCGCGCCGCGCTGACGCTGTATGACTTCATCTACGCACAGCTCTGCGACTGGTATCTGGAGCTGGTCAAGCCGCGTCTCTACGGCGGCGACGACGCCACCGCCGGAAACCTGCTGCACGTCCTCACGCAGACGCTGATGCTCGCTCACCCGCTGATCCCGTTCGTGACCGAGGAGATCTACGCGCACCTGCCGGGCGCAGATGGTCTGCTGGCCGCGCGGGCAGGCTTCGCGCCGGCGTACGCCGTGGACGCCGCCGCGGCGGCGGAGACCGAGCGGCTGATCGCCGCGGTGCAGGCTGTGCGCGCCTGGCGTGACGCCGCCGGCGTGCGCCCCGCTGTGGTGCTCAAGGCCAGGCTGCAGGCGGCGGGGTACGCTGCAACGGCTTCCCAGCTGGCGCGGCTGGGCAGGCTCGAGCTCGTCGCCGACGGCGGTGCGGCTGACGTCACGGCGACGATCCCGATTCCGGGCGGCGCCGTGGACCTGCTGGCCTCCGACGGCTTCGATGCCGAGGCGGCCGCCCGCAGGCGTGAGGATAAGCGCCGCGCGCTGGATGCCGAGATCGCGCGCTGTGAGACCAAGCTCGCCAACCCTGGCTTTGTCGGCAAGGCGCCGGCGGCGGTCGTCGACGCAGAGCGCGCGAAGCTGGCGGCACTGCGCGCTGAGCTGGAGGCGCTCTGACGATGGGCCCGACGGAGGCCGAGCAGCGTCTGCTGTCGCTCGAGCTATTCGGTATGCGCTTTGGCCTGGAGCGCATGCGACGGCTGATGACGGCGCTCGGGCATCCGGAGCGCAGGTTCGAATCGATCCATGTGGTCGGCACAAACGGCAAGTCGTCGACGACGCGCATGATCGCTGCGATCCTCGCCGGACACGGCCTCCGGGTCGGGGCATACACCTCACCGCACCTGATCGGCTTCAACGAGCGGATCCGTGTCGACGAGCAGGACATCACCCCACAACGGTTCGCGGACGCGATCGAGCGGGCGCTGCGCGCCGCCGATCAGGTCAACCGCTCATCGGGCGCTGAGGACCCGGTCACGCAGTTTGAGCTGCTGACCGCCGCCGCATACTCGGAGCTGGCGGCCAGCCAGGTCCAGGTGGCGGTGATCGAGGCCGGTCTCGGCGGCCGCTACGACGCCACCAACGTGATCCCGTCCAACGTGCAGGTGCTCACCAGCGTGGGCCTGGAGCACACGCGCTGGCTTGGTCCGACGGTGAGCGCCATAGCCAGGGAGAAGCTCGACGTGGTGAAGCCCGGCGCGACCCTGGTGCTCGGCTCAGGCATGCACCCGGACGCGCTCGCGGTGGCCTACGAGGTCACCGCGGAGCGTGGCGCCCGGGTGATCCAGGCCGAGGCTGATCCGCACGCCGAGCTGGCGGCACTGGGGTCATACCAGCGGCGCAACTTTGCTCTGGCCCGCGCCGCCGCAGGTGCCTTTCTGGGCCGGCTCGACGAGGCGGCGACCAGCGAGGCGGCGGCGCGCGTGCGTGTCCCCGGCCGTCTGCAGGAGATCGACCAGCGGCCGTTGACACTCCTGGACGGCGCTCACAACCCGGATGGCGTGGCCGCGCTGATCGAGTCGCTGCCGGCGATCGTTGCCGGACATCGCGATGCTGGCGGCCGCGTGGTGGCCGTGGTGTCGATCCTCGACGACAAGGACGCGGCGGTCATGCTGCGCTCGCTCGCCTGCGCGTGCGACGCGCTCGTGCTCACCTCTAGCCACAACCCCCGCGTGCTGCCACCACCGACGCTCAGCGCGTTGCTCGACCAGCTGGCGCCTGAGCTGGCCACCGAACACGAGGTCGTCCCCAGCGCACATGCGGCGCTGCGCCGCGCTCGCACGCTCGCCGGCGCAGGCGGCGTCGTGATCGCGACCGGCTCGTTGTACCTGGTCTCCGAGCTGCTGCAGGATGAGTCAAGCGCCGGTCGCAGGCGCGCATCGATGCTGTGAGCGACCCCGATCCCGAACGGAGGCCGCGGTTTTTGCGCATGATGGGACTGGTCGCAGCGAGCGTCGCGGTCACGATCCTGGTCTTCTTCGCGATCGGCTATCTGCTGGGCCGCATTCTGTTGTAATTGCGCTGGGGGTTTACACTGGGCCGTTGAGTGGTGGTCCCGGCCGGCATCTTCGGTATCCACAGCCACACCGCCAGCCTCGCGGTGGAGCTCGTGCTGGCCCTCTTGGCCGTGCTCTGGCTGGCGCTCGTGTACCACACGTGGGCTGATGCCCGCCGGCGTATCGACGACGGCGTGCTGGTGGCGTGTGCGACGCTCGTGGCGCTGTTCCCGTTCATCGGCACGCTCGTCTACACGATCGTGCGTCCTCCGGAGTACCTCGAGGATGTGCGCGAGCGTGAGCTCGAGATCGAGGCGGCCCAGGCTCGGCTGGAGCAGCTGGGAGTACGCGCCTGCCCCCACTGCGATCAGGCTGTGGAGCGGGAGTTCCTGCGCTGCCCCCACTGCCTGCAGAAGCTCAAGGACGCGTGCGTGAACTGCCGCAAGCCGCTCGAGGCCGATTGGCGGATCTGTCCGTACTGCGAGACCGAGCGCGAGCTCGAGCCGGACGTTTCTGCGAGCTACCGCAGGCGCCGCGCGCGTCGTGACCCGCAGCAGACGGCGGTCTATCCGCCGCCAACGGATCTGATCTAGCAGGCCGCTAACCTGCGCGCGGGCGCAACGCCCGCCAACACCTCGAGCCCGAAGGAGACGCGCCCATGTCTGAGCGAACGCTGATTCTCGTAAAACCCGACGCCTTTGCCCGCAACCTGACCGGTGAGATCATCGCGCGCTTCGAGCGCAAGGGCCTGAAACTGGTCGCCCTCGAGCTGCGCACACTGACTCGGGAGACCGCCCAGCGGCATTACGCCGAGCACGAGGGTAAGCCCTTCTTTGCGGAGCTTGTCGACTTCATCACCTCGGGACCGCTGGTGGCGATGGTGCTCGAGGGCGAGCAGGCGGTTGCCGCGGCGCGGCAGGTGATCGGCGCCACCAACCCGCTGCAGGCCGCTCCCGGCTCGATTCGCGGCGACTACGCGGTGGCGATCGGCACCAACATGGTGCACGGCTCGGACTCGCCCGAGTCGGCCGCGCGGGAGGCTGCACTCTTCTTCCCAGGGCTGTGATCCTCGCCTCGGGCTCGCCGCAGCGGCGCGCGATCCTCGAACAGCTCGGCGTCAGCTTCACGGTGTGTGTCAGCGGCGCCGAGGAAGTCGAGGACGGCGACCCGCGTGAGGTCGCGCTCGAGAATGCGCGGCGCAAGGCGCTCGCGGTTGGCGCCAGGGAGGAGCCGGTGCTGGCGGTCGACACGGTCGTCTCGATCGGCGAACGTCTCTACGGCAAGCCCGGCGACCGGAGCGAGGCGGCTGCGACGCTGCGGGCGCTGGCGGGGCGCTGCCACCGGGTGGTGAGCGGCCTCTGCCTGCTGGCCGACGCCCGCCAGCGGACCACCGTGGCCGTTACGGAGGTCCGCTTCAGAGAGATCACCGACGGTGCGCTCGAGTGGTATCTGGATACGGGCGAATGGCGCGGGCGCGCCGGCGCCTACGCGATCCAGGGCCGTGGCGCGGCGCTGGTGCAGGCGATCGCGGGCGATTACCTGAATGTGGTGGGCCTTCCGGTCGCCGCGCTCATCGAGCTTGAGCCGTCGCTCATCTTTCCAGCGATTTAACGTTTCTCGGGTTTCGCACTTTTGGGCCTGTAGCGGCATAGCGGCGTAGCAGGTGGTGGTGGACGGGGCCGTGGCGGGCTGGTGTGGCCTGTTGGCGCGGTGTCGGGGAAGGAGCATCGGCGGCTTGCGCGAAAGCGGTTGCTGTCAACATAACCCGTCCGTCGCGGCCAAGGGGAGGCACGCTGCGCGGCTTCTCTTGGAGGCTGCCGCCGATGCTCTGCGTCCCATCTTCGCTGAACGAGCTGCTTGTCCTGTTTGAGTCGTGTTTCACCCGTCCCACGTTTGAGACGTTCCGGGGGGTGTTGGTCGGTCAGGTCTCGCAGACCTCTCTGCGGTGCGTGACCGGGATGCTGACAGGCTCAAGGCTGTCGGGGGTGTGGCATCACGCGCGTTGCCACCGGTTCTTCGCCAATGCCCGCTGGTCCGTGGACGAGCTCGGGTTACGGCTCGCCTGCCTGATCGTTGAGCGGTTCACAGAACCGGGTGCGAGCGTGCTGGTCGCGGTCGACGACACGCTCCTGAAACGCAGGGGACGCCGGATCCACGGCACCTTCTGGCATCACGACGCGACCGCCAACAGCCGCTCAGGCTCGGTCGCGTGGGGGAACAACTGGATCGTGGCCGGGATCTGTGTCAAGCTGCCGTTCCTGCAGCGCACCGTATGTTTGCCGGTCCTGTTCCGGCTCTGGCAGCCGCGGCGCGAACAGTTCGTCAAGCAGCACAAGCCCGATCCTGAGCGGCCCGGGAAGGTCAAGCTGGCCAGGGCGATGGTCTGCCTGCTCGCCAAACGGCTGCCGGATCGCCAGATCAACGTGGTCGGTGACAGCGCCTACATCAGCCAGGCGTGGCGTGCTGCACCCAAGCGGGTGACGATCACATCGAGGCTGCGTAGCAACGCGGTGATCTACGCCCCTGCGCCGCCGCGCACCGGCAAACGCGGCCGGCCACGCAAATGGGGCAAACAGCTTGAAAGCCTTCAACAGATCGCAGCCGACCCCGCCACCGAATGGGTAAAGACGACCGTCAGGCGCTACAGCAAAACCGAGACGCTCGAGCTGGCTGAGATCAACTGCCTGTGGGAGCCGCTCGGCGCCGAAACCCCGGTCCGTGTGATCCTCGTCAAAGACGACACCAAGCCGTGCGGCTACCAGATCGCGCTGATCACCACCGACCTTCACGCCACCGCCGCGCAGATCGTCGAACGCTACGCAGACCGCTGGCCGATCGAAGTCGCCTTCCAGGACGGCAAAGAACTGTTCGGCGTCGGTGATGCCCGCAACCGGACCGAGAAAGCCGTGCAACGGACCGTCCCATTCCAGTTCTTGGCGATGGACCTCACGATCATCTGGTACGCGCTCTACGGACATCACCCCGACATCGTCACAGAGCATCGCGCCCGCGCCCCCTGGTATGTCTCCAAGACCACCCCATCATTCCAGGACATGCTCGCCAAGCTACGACGAGTGATCATCGCCACCCAATTTCAACCCGAACAGGCCCGAACCCCCACAACCCAGGAAATCAACCAAGTCCAGCAAGCATGGGCAGCCGCCGGCCTATGAACTGCGAAACCCGAGACGTTTGCAAATGGCCGAAAGTAGGCTGAGTTCCGATACACTCGGCTCGACCGATGGGAATGGCTCAGGGTTTCACCCGGACCGTAGCTGCCGCCCGTCTGAACCCTCAAACCCTCTCATCAACACATGGGCTTCTTCACCTACCTGACAGGTTTCGGCGGCCGCGACATGGCTGTCGACCTGGGCACCGCCAACACCCTGGTCTACGTCCGCGGGCGTGGGATTGTGCTATCTGAGCCGAGCGTCGTGGCCGTTGACTCGCGCACCGGCGAGGTCCACGCGGTGGGCATCGAGGCCAAGCGCATGCTCGGCCGCACGCCGGGGACGATCTCGGCGATCCGGCCGCTCAAGGACGGCGTGATCGCAGACTTCGAGGTCACCGAGGAGATGCTGCGCCACTTCATCCAGAAGGTGCACCAGAACCGCTGGGCTCACCCACGGGTGGTCGTCTGCGTGCCCTCCGGCGTGACCGGTGTGGAGAAGCGCGCGGTCGAAGAGGCCTGCCTCTCAGCCGGCGCGCGCCAGGCTTACCTGATCGAGGAGCCGATGGCGGCCGCGATCGGCGCCGGCCTGCCGGTCGGCGAGCCGACCGGGTCGATGGTCGTGGACATCGGCGGCGGCACCAGCGAGGTGGCGGTGATCTCACTCGGCGGGATCGTCGTCTCGCAGTCGATCCGGGTGGCCGGTGACGAGCTTGACGAGGCGATCATCAACTACGTCAAGCGCGAGTACAAGCTGCTGATCGGCCAGCAGACCGCCGAGGAGGTCAAGCTCGAGATCGGCTCTGCGTTTCCGATGCCCGATGAGGTGCAGGCGGAGATCCGCGGCCGCGACATGGTCTCGGGTCTGCCCAAGACCGTCGTGTTGACCAGCGAGGAGATCAGGGGCGCGCTGGAGGAGCCGGTCTCGCAGATCGTCGACGCTGTCAAGGAGACGCTCGACCGGACGCCGCCGGAGCTGGCGTCCGACATCATGGACCGCGGCATCATGCTGGCGGGCGGCGGGTCGCTGTTGCAGGGCTTGGACGAGCGCATGCGGCACGAGACCCAGATGCCCGCACACATCGCTGAGTCGCCGCTGACCTGTGTGGCGGTAGGCTCTGGCAGGTCACTGGAAGAGTTTGAGGCGATCCACCGCTCGAGTAAGAATTCACGTAACCGGCGCCGCCGCTACTAGCACGGAGCCGCTGGAGATGTCCCGTTGCACGACAAGCAAATTCGCAGGCGACGCGCTGTCCTGGCGCTGCTCGTTGCCGTCTCCCTGATACTTCTCACCGACTACTTCGGGGGCTCTGCGAGCAGCCCTCTGCACCAGGTGCAGCGCGGCATCGCGACCGTGCTCTCGCCGCTGCAGGCAGGGGCGAGCACCGTGCTCTCGCCGATCCGCAACGCCGCCAGCTATGTCTCGTCGGTGTTCACCGCGAAGTCCGAGCTGACGACGCTGCAGGGCCGCTACAACCAGCTGGTGGGTGAGTACGCCAGGGTGCAGTACGAGGGCATCCTCTACCGCCAGGCCCAGCAGCTGCTGGGGCTGGACAAGAGCTACAACCTCGCGAGCTACGGCCCGGTGACCGGCCGACTGATCGGTGAAGATCCGTCGCTGTGGTACGAGACGATCACCGTCGACCGTGGCAGCAGCTCCGGCGTGAGTATCTACGACCCAGTCGTGGGGCCCGGCGGCCTGGTCGGCGACGTGACGCAGGTCACGCCCAACGCGTCGGTCGTCTCGCTGATCACCTCGTCCAAGTTCTCCGTGGGGGCGATGATCGAGAACGAGAGTGGCGCCGCCGGTCTGATCGAGCCGCAGGTTGGTGACCCCAACGCGCTGACGCTGATCGACCTGCCACCGAACTCCAACGTGTCCTTCAACCAGCTGGTGGTCACCAGCGGCTTTCGCGATCCGCACGATCCCGCGATTCAGTCCTTCGCGCCGCCCGGCATCCCGATCGGCACGGTGTCGAGCACCAACCCGCAGAACAGCGTGCTGACCAACCAGGAGGAGCAGGTCACGCCGCTCGCCGACCTGCAGCACCTCACCCTCGTTCAGATCCTGACCCGCCCACACGGCGGTTAGCGTCGAGGCGACCGTGAACGGCAGGGACAACAACACGCTTGCGCTCGTGGCCCGGATCGCGCTGATCGCGGTGGTCGCGGTCGTTTTGCAGGTGGCCGTTGTCTCGCAGATCACGCTGTTCGGTGTCACCGCCGATGTCACCTCGCTGGCGGTGATGTCCATCGGCCTGCTGGCCGGCTCGATGGCGGGCGCGATCGCCGGTTTCGCGATCGGCCTGATGGTGGATGTGGTCATGTTCCAGACGATCGGCGTCACGTCGCTGTTGTTCATCACCGTCGGGTACTGGTCAGGGCGCCTGCGCGAGCTGCGCGACCCGGCAAACGGCCTCGCGCCGCTCCTGTTGGGGGCGCTCGCCACGGGCTTCACCGGTGTCGGCATGGCGGTCATCCAGTTTCTGCTCGGCGTCGAGGCGCCCGTCAGCCTGCTGCTTTTGCAGCAGATCGTCCTGCAGGTGCTCGTCAACAGCCTGCTGGCGCTGCCCGTCTATGAGCTGATCCGGCGTGTGCTCTACCGCGTGCTGCCGCGCGGACCCCGAACCCGCGGCGCGCGCGCCTACAACGCTTCGCTGAGCCCGCTCGAGCGGCCGTCTGAGCGGCTTGCGGGCAGCACGCGCGCGAGGGTGCGCTGATGCTCGGACCGACCCCCGCAGACGATCGCACGCCGCCCATGACCCCGCAGCTGGCGCTGCGGGTGGCGCTCGTTGGCGGGCTGGCGCTGTTGATGTTCGCCGTGATCTTCTTTCGCCTCTGGTTCCTGCAGGTGCTCACCGGCACCCAGTACGCGGCCCAGGCGCAGAGCCAGACGGTGCTCTCGATCCCGGTGCCGGCACCGCGCGGTGAGATCGTCGACGCAAGCGGGCAGCCGCTCGTGCAGTCGGTCCCGGTGCCGTCGATCCAGATTGCGCCCCGCAGCCTGCCGGGCGGCGGCGCCACGCTCGACCTGCAGCTCAAGCACCCGGTCGTGATCCCCCAAGCCGCCGAAGCGGTGATGGCGCGCCTGGCGAAGCTGCTCGGCATGTCTGCCACGCCCACGCGCTGCAGCTACACCGTCTACATCGCCAACAAGGGCCCGGAGGTTTCGCACGTCCGCCTCTCGCCGATCGCCTGTCTGGTGGCCCAGAGCGTCGCGCAGTCTCAGTACGGCAACGCGACGATCAAGACCGATGTGCCGACATACATTCAGGATTACATCGGCGAGCGTCAGACCGAGTTTCCCGGTGTGGTCTCGCAGGACACCTACCAGCTCAAGTACGCGCTTGGGACCGCCGGCGCGCAGCTCTTCGGATACCTGAGCCAGGTCACGCCGGCTGAGATCAAGGACAAGATCTACAAGAGCGCGCAGGCCGGCGACATCGTCGGACAGTCCGGCCTGGAGGAGCAGTACAACCAGTACCTGCAGGGTGTCAACGGCAGTGAGGGTGTGAAGGTCAACGCCCAGGGGCAGTTCGAGGGCTACGCGAAGGCGACGGCACCGCTCGTTGGTGACACGCTGAAGCTCTCGCTGAACGCGGCGCTGGAGAAGGTTGGGCAGCAGGCGCTGGCCACGTCGATCAAGGCCAACTCAAGCCTCGGGGCCGATGGCGGCTCGTTTGTCGCAATCGACCCGCAGAACGGGCAGATCTACGCGATGGGCTCGAGCCCCACCTACAACCCCGCCTCGATCGCCAACGGCATCCCCACCAAGGAGTGGGCCTTCCTGAACAACCCGGCAAACCACGAGCCGCTGCTCAACCGTGCGATTCAGGGGGCCTTCCCGGACGGCTCGACCTTCAAGCCGGTGACCGCCACAGCGGCGCTCGAGACCGGCGTCTGGAAGCTGGGTGAGACCTTCAACGATTACCCCGGCCGGCTGTTCTGTCTGAAGGGCGCGCCGTGTCTGAGCAACGCCGGGCATGCCAACTACGGAGTCGTGGATCTGCAGACCGCGATCGAGGTCTCAGACGACGAGTTCTTCTACAACCTCGGCCGGCTGCTGAACGGCAACCCCGCCAACTATCCGAAGGGCTTCGCCCTGCAGGCTTGGGCGCGCCGCTACGGCCTCGGCCAGACGACCGGCGTGGACCTCCCCGGCGAGAGCCCTGGGCTGATCGGCTCGCCGAGGGTGCAGACGGCGCTCTGGAAGGAGGAGCTCCAGTGCCAGAACGCCACCGGCCTCTACAAGGGCGGCCCCAAGCATCCGGCGGTGATGGGTGATTTCGGTAACGAGGTGCTCTCGGGCGGCTGCGGTATCGCCAACGCCAGCTACTGGACGGTCGACGACAACGTCGAGACCGGTGTCGGCCAGTACGTTGACCAGGTCACGCCGATCCAGCTGGCCGTCGTCTACTCCGCGGTTGAGAACGGCGGCACGATCGTCACGCCGCACATCGGCTCCGAGATCCAGTCGCCGACCGGCACGCTCGTGCAGAACATCAACCCGGCCCCCAAGCGCAAGCTGAATATCAACCCGGCCTACCTGAACGCGATCCGGCAGGGTCTCTACCTGGCCGCCAAGGGCCCGCAGGGGACCTCCACCGACGTGATGTCGAGCCTGCCGCTGCCGGTCTACGGCAAGACCGGTAGCGCCGAGCTCAACGCGAGCCCGGGCGGGCCCACCGACGGCTGGTATGCCTGCTACGTGCCGGGCACCGCGACCCGCAAGCCGATCGTGGTGGTCGTCGACATCGAGCGCGGTGGCTACGGCACCAGCTCCGCGGCACCGGTCGCGCGCCAGATCCTCTCCCAGTTCTACTTCGGCAAACCCGGACCGATGGTCGGGCTGGGGTAACGTGACCGTGAGCGCGACCACCCCACTGCAGCTGAGCGGAGAGTCCTCCAGCCGGACCAGCGGCCAGCTGCTGCGCATCGACCCGCTGCTGATGTTCGCCGCGGTGGCGCTCTCGGCCTGCTCGATCGTGGTCCTGCACGCGCTGAACGTCCCGCCCTACGTCGGCGAGTACAAGCGCCAGGCGATCTTCGCTGGGCTTGGGATCGTGGTGGCGCTCGTGATCAGCCGCTTCGACTACTCGCGGCTGCGTGAGCTGCGCTACGTGATCTACGGCCTGACGATCGTGCTCAACCTGGCGGTGTTCGCCTTCCACGCGCCCGGTGGTAGCGCCGGCGCCTCACAGCGACGGATCCCGCTGCCGGGCTTCAGCTTCCAGTCCTCGGTGTTCTGCATGGTGCTGCTGATTCTGGCGCTGTCGGCCTTCGCCGTCGAGCGCTCGAGACGAGTGGGGGAGCACCGCACGACCGCACGCATCCTGCTGCTCGGGCTGATCCCGGCGATGATCGTGATGGCTCAGCCCGACCTCGGTGACGCGCTGATCTACGGGGTGATCTCGGTCGCCGTGCTGTTCTTCTGGGGGACCAGCTGGAAGCATCTGGCGGCGCTGGCGGCGCTGGTGGTGGCAGCCACCGTGATCGTCCTGACGGTCGCGCCGGCGGTTGGCGTCCATGTCCTGAAGCCCTACCAGACGGCGCGCCTGACGACCTTCCTGAACCCGAACTGCAACGTGTCCAAGGACACCAACTGCTACCAGCTGCACGAGGGCCTGATCGCGCTGGGCTCCGGACAGAAGACCGGCACGGGACCGGCCAAGGCCAGCCAGGCAACGGGCGGCTTCATCCCGGAGGCCGACAGCGACTTCATCTTCGCCACTGTCGGTGAGATGTACGGGTTTGTCGGCGCCGCCGTCGTGATCTCGCTCTACGCGCTCTTGATCTGGCGCACGCTGCGGATCGTGACGATGGCCAAGAACCTGTACGGGACCCTGATCGCGGGCGGGATCCTCGCCATGTTCATGTACCAGGTCTTCGTGACCATCGGCATGAACATGGGAATCATGCCGGTCACCGGCATCCCGCTACCACTGATCGCCTACGGCGGCTCCTCGGTGGTCACAACCTTCATAGCCATAGGCCTGCTGCAGTCGATCCACGTCCAGGCACGGATGTCGTCGACGGGCAAGGCCCGGGCGCTGATCGTCTGACGGTTCGCCGTCGGACGCAAGAACTCGAAAAGGAACAGAAATTGAAGAAGCAAGTGCTGGTCAGCGTCGACCGCGGCGAAACCCGCGTGGCCCTGCTCGAACGGGCCGGTGAGCCGGCTCCCCGGCCCGCAGCTCCCGCCACCACCCGGCGACGGCGGCGCAGCGCCAACCCCGGTGCCGGCTACGCGGTGGCGGAGCTTTATCTCGAGCGCCGCGGCAACCGCTCGATCGTCGGCAACATCTACAAGGGGCGGGTGGACAACGTGCTGCCCGGGCTCGAGGCCGCGTTCGTTGACATCGGTCTTGACAAGAACGGTTTTCTGCACGTCGACGAGATCGTTCTGCCGGGCGTTGAGGCGCCGCGCCGCGGGCGCGGCTCCGGTCGCGATGCGGCACAGATCGGAGACCTGCTCAAGCCCGGTCAGGACATCGTCGTGCAGGTTGTCAAGGACCCGCTCAAGACCAAGGGCGCACGCCTGTCCATGGATCTCACGATCGCCGGACGGTACATGGTGCTCGCACCCTTTGGTGAGGGTGTGGGCGTGTCGCGCCGGCTCGATGAGCGCGAACGCGAACGGCTCCGCAAGGAGGCTGCCAAGCTGGATCTGCAGGGCGCGGGCGCGATCATCCGTACGGCCGCGCAGGGGGCCAAGCGCGCCGACCTGGAACGCGAGCTGCTCTACCTGTTCAAGCTCAACGAGGTGCTGCGCAAGCGGGTGGCCGAGACCGAGGCGCCGGCACTCGTCTTCCAGGAGGCCGACCTGTCGGTGCGCGTCGTGCGCGACATCTACTCAGGCGAGTTCGAGCGGGCGATCGTCGACGACGAGAAGCAGCACCACCGCCTCGTCTCGTTCTTCTCGCGTACCGCCCCCGAGCTCGTTGACCTGGTCGAGCTGTGGAGCGAAGAGCGGCCGCTGTTTGAGGCCTTTGGGGTTGATCGCGTGCTCGACTCCACGCTCTCGCGGCGTGTCGATCTGCCCAGCGGCGGCTACCTGGTGATCGACTACGCCGAGGCGCTGACCGTCATCGACGTGAACTCCGGCAGCTTCACCGGCAAGGGCAAGAGCGCCAGGCTGGAGGACACGATCACCAAGACCAACCTCGAGGCGGCAGAGGAGGTCGTGCGTCAGCTGCGGTTGCGCGACATCGGCGGGATCATCGTGATCGACTTCATCGACATGGCGCGTGCCAGGAACCGCGATGCCGTGCTCAAGACGCTGCGCAAGGCGCTCGACGAGGACCGCACAAAGACCTTCGTGGTCGAGATCTCGCCACTCGGGCTGGTGGAGATGACACGTCAGAACGTCACCGAGGGCGTGCGGGAGATCATGACCCGACCGTGTCCGACCTGCCACGGCGAGGGAGTGATCAAGTCCGAGGAGACGATTGCGATTGAGTTTGAGCGGCGCATGCGTGAGCTCGCCACCAAGGTCTCGGCGGAGGCTCTGCTGATCCAGATGAACCCGCGTGTGAGCCAGGAGTTCACCGGACACGACGCGCGTGTGCTGCGCGCGATCGAGGCTGAGACCGGAAAGTGGTTCCACTTCGAGGGCTCAGAGGGGCTGCCGCTGGATCACTTCGCGGTGCTCATGGAGGCCGACCGCCAGCAGGTCCTGGAGCGCGCACTGCCGTTCCGCGAGGGTGAGGAGGTGTACCTCGAGATCATCGAGCCGCACATGTACAGCGCCGGCGATGCCGTGGCAAAGGTGGACGGCTACATCATCTGCGTGCGCAACGCGGACGCGGCGGTCGGTCAGAAGCGGCTGGTGCGCATCGAGCAGGTCGGGCGCACCGAGGCGGTCGCCGTGCTGATCGACCAGCCACCCGCTGCCCTGGTCGCTGACGCGCCCGTGGGCGATGCAGTAGAATCGTCTGTCCGGCGTCGCGGCCGGCGCTCACCTGCGCGCCGGGCGACGGTAACGGCTGGTGCGGCAACCGCCGACCACGAACCTTCCTCAGAGTGATCATGTACGCAATCGTCAAGACAGGCGGCAAGCAATACCGTGTCCAGGAGGGCCAGAGCCTGCTCGTTGAGCGGCTCGCGGCCGCAGAGGGCGAAAGCGTGTCGCTGCCGCCGCTGCTCGTCGTCGACGGCGAGCGCATGCTCGACGGTGAGGGGCTGGCCTCGGCCAGGGTCGCGGCCACGGTCCTCGCCCACGAGCGCGGGCCCAAGCTACGGGTCGTCAAGTTCAAGCCCAAGCGTGGCTACAAGCGGCGCAACGGCCACCGGCAGGAGCTGACCCGGATCCAGATAACCAACATCGAGGCTGGCCAGGAGGCTGAGCATGGCGCATAAGAAGGGTCTCGGCTCGTCACGCAACGGGCGCGACTCAAACGCACAGCGCCTGGGCGTCAAGGTCTTTGGCGGCCAGAGCGTCTCCGGTGGCGAGATCATCGTGCGCCAGCGCGGAACCCGCTTTCACCCCGGCGTCGGCGTCGGCATCGGCAAGGACGACACGATCTACGCCAGGTCAGCTGGCGTGGTGCAGTTCACACGCGGCCGCAAGGGGCGAATGATCTCCGTGGCGCCGGCCGACGACGCGGCCTGAGCGCGACGCCGCAACTCGTTGCGCTCAGTCGGCTAGCACGGCGGTGCACTGCGGGCAGCGCCGTGCCGCCGCCGGGATCGTCGAGGTGCACTCCGGGCAGGCCTTCACCGAGGTGTCCTCCGCGACAAAACGCTGCTTGAACCCCTCGTACGGCTTGACGACGAAGAAGAAGACGGCCGCCGCGACGCTCAGGAACGTGATCGCCGCATTGATGAAATCCCCGTAGGCGAAGTGGCTCGAGTTGATCGTGAACGACAGGTTGCCGAAGTTCGGGTCTCCGAAGATCAGGGCGATGATCGGTGTGATCAGGTCGGCCACCAGCGCCTTGACCAGCTCCGCGAACACCGTGCCGATCACAAACGCGACGGCCATAGCCACGAGATTGCCTTGCATGAGGAAGGCCTTGAACTCAGAAAGCGTCTTCATCGCCACACACTCCCGGTCTCGGTTGGCTGATGGCGCAGAGCTTATGACATGAAGGACAGGGCGCGTATCCACGTGCAGGCGGGCGGCGGCGGCGACGGCTGCATGAGCTTCCGACGCGAGGCGCACGTGCCCAAGGGCGGCCCCGACGGAGGTGACGGGGGCCGCGGCGGGGATGTCGTGCTCGTCTGCGACGACTCCTACCGGGACCTGGAGCACTTCCGCCGCCAGCAGCACTTCAAAGCCAAGCGCGGCACGCATGGGCAGGGCGCACAGCGCCACGGGGCCGATGGCCCACAGCTTCAGGTGCCCGTGCCGCCCGGCACGGAGGTTCTGCGGGAAGCGGACGGAACCCGCTACGACCTGGTGCGCCCCGGCCAGCGCGCGCTGGTCGCCCGTGGCGGCGAGGGCGGGCGCGGCAACCGGCACTTCACGAGCTCCACGCGCCAGGCGCCGCGTTTTGCCGAGCGCGGCCTGCCTGGGGAGGAGGGCTGGTTGACGCTTGCGCTCAAGCTGCTCGCGGATGTGGGGCTGGTAGGCGTCCCCAACGCCGGCAAGTCGTCGCTGATCGCGCGTCTCACGCGGGCCACGCCCAAGGTCGCAGCCTATCCGTTCACGACGCTTGAGCCGGTGCTCGGCACGCTGCACCACGATGACCGCCAGCTGGTGATCGCCGACATCCCCGGCCTGATCGAGGGCGCGTCCACCGGCGTCGGGCTGGGGCACGAGTTCCTGGCGCACATCGAGCGCACGCGTCTGCTCGTGCACGTGCTCGACCTCGCGCCGCTCGACGGGTCAGACCCAGACGAGAACTATGCGACGGTGGAGCGCGAGCTCGAGCTGTATCAGGCACGGTTGGCGACGCTGCCGCGGATCCTGGCGCTCTCCAAGGCCGATCTGGTCACGCCGGAGCAGGGTGCCAAGGCGCGCGCACGCTGGCAGGTCCGGCTCGGCGCGCAGGTGCCGGTGATCCTCACCTCGGCCGCCAGCCGCCTGGGGCTCGACGAGCTCGCGGTCGAGCTGCTGCGCCGCGTGCCGCTGCAGGACGCCGGGCTGAGCGCCGCTGACGACGGCGGTGGCCAGCGGGCCACCGCCGGAGCGCCGAGCGCCGAGACGCTCGCCGAGCACCGTGTGTTCAGGCCCGCGCCGGCCGGCGGCTTTCGCGTCGAGCGCGACGAGGCCGGTGGCTTCCGCGTGGTCGGCGCCGAGGTCGAGTCCATGGTGGCACGATTCGACCTCGACAACGAGGACGCGCTCGCCTACCTGGAACGGCGGCTGCGAGGGCTCGGGGTGATCCGGGCGCTCGAGGCGGCCGGGTTCGAGGCCGGCGACGATGTGGAGATCGCCGGGGTCAGCTTCGATCTGGAGCCGTAACCTGACGCCATGGGAGCGGTCGTGATCAAGCTTGGCTCGAGCGTCGTGGCAGACGACGAGGGCAGCGTGCGCGAGCAGGTGCTCGGGCGGATCTGCGACGACGTGGCGGCGCTGCACGCCGACGGGATCGCACCGGTGATCGTCACCAGCGGCGCGATCGCTCGGGGGCTCTCGGTGATGCAGATACCCCCGGCGCGGCGCCCCCGGGCGATCGATGAGCTGCAGGCTGCCAGTGCGATCGGCCAGGGCAAGCTCTACCGTGTCTATGACGAGCTGTTGGCGGCCCGCGGGCTGCGCAGCGCCCAGGTGCTGCTGACCTTCTTCGACCTCCACGCACGGACCCACTACCTGAACGTGCGCCACACGCTGAGCAAGCTGCTCGACTGGCGCGTGGTGCCGGTGATCAACGAGAACGACACGACCACCACCGACGAGATCTCCTTCGGCGACAACGACTTTCTGGCCGCGCAGGTGGCGATCCTCGTGGGGGCCGAGCGGCTGCTGCTGTTGACCAACACCGACGGCGTGTTCACGGCCGACCCACGCAGCGACCCGCAGGCGCGGGTGGTGGAGAGGATCGAGCGGCTCGACCAGCTCGAGGCGCTACAGATCACGCAGGCGACATCGACGCTCGGGTCGGGCGGCATGAGGTCGAAGGTCGTGGCCGCGGAGATGGCCAGTGCCGCCGGGATCCCGACCGTGATCGCCAACGGGCGCCGTCCCGGCGCGGTGGCCGCGGCCGCGCGCGGGGAGCGGCTCGGCACCACGTTTGCGGCGCGCGAGGAGCGCGTGCCGAGCTTCAAGCTCTGGCTGAAGTACGCCAAGCCCGCGCGCGGCACCGTCGACGTCGACGCCGGCGCCGGGCGGGCGCTGCGGGAGGGGGGACGCAGCCTGCTGCCGGTTGGCGTCGTCGCGGTCAACGGCGAGTTCGAGGCCGGTGATGCCGTGGAGGTCAGCTGTGCGGGAGAGCTCATCGGCAAGGGCATCAGCAACTACGCTGCCGCCGAGCTCGAGCGTGTGCGGGGGCTCAAGTCCGCGGCGGTGCGCGAGCTGATGCCCACGGCCAGCGACGAGGTGGTCCATCGCGACCACTTCGTGCTCGCGTAGTCTTAGCCTCAGATCATGTCCACGCTCACCGCGCAAGCATCCGTAGCGGAACGCTGTTTCCGTGCCAAGCAGGCCTCGCGCACGCTGGCGAGCCTCAGCGCTGCCGTCAAGAACTCGGCGCTCGAGGCGATCGCCACCGCGCTTAAAGAGCGCGAGCCGGAGATCCTCGCCGCCAATGCGCGCGACCTGGACGCCGGACGCCAGGCCGGTCTCGACGCCGCCCTGGTCGACCGCCTGGCGCTGGATCCCCGTCGCATCGCGAGGATCGCCGAGGGTACGCGCCGGATCGCCGCGTTGCCCGACCCCGTCGGTGAGGTGATCGACGGCTTCCGGCTGCCCAACGGCCTGGACGTGCGCAAGGTGCGGGTCCCGCTGGGCGTCGTGGCGGTCGTCTACGAGGCGCGGCCGAACGTCACGATCGACGCTGCCGCGCTGTGCCTGAAGTCCGGCAATGCGGTGCTGTTGCGCGGCTCGCGCACGGCGGCGCACTCCAACGCGGTGCTCGCGGCGATCGCCGCGCAGGCCGTTGCGGAGGCGGGCCTGCCGTCGGACGCAGTCACGCTCATCGCGGGCGGCGGTCGCGAGCAGCTGGTCGAGCTGGCGACGCAGAGCGCGACCGTGGACCTGATCATTCCGCGGGGCGGCGAGGGTCTGAAGGCTGCGCTCAAGGGCGTGGCGACCGTGCCGGTGATCTACGCCGCGTCCGGCAACTGCCATGTGTACGTCGATCGTGCCGCCGACCTGGAGGCTGCGCAGGCGATCATCGTCAACGCCAAGGTCCAACGCCCCGGGGTCTGCAATGCGGCCGAGACACTGCTCGTGCACGCTGGCGTCGCGCCCGTCTTTCTGCCGCGAGCGTTGCACGCGCTGCACGACGCCGGGGTCACGCTGCACGGCGACGAGCGCACCCGTGCGCTGGTCCCGGAGCTCCCGATCCGGAGCGCCACCGAAAAGGACTGGGACACGGAGTACCTGGCGCTCGAGCTGGCCGTGGCCGTCGTGGACGACCTCACGGCTGCGATTGAGCACGTCAACCGGCATGGCAGCGGCCACTCTGAGGCGATCGTCACCTCCGACACGGCTGCGGCGCGAGCCTTCGAGCTGCAGGTTGACGCGGCCTGTGTGTATGTCAACGCCTCCACGCGCTTCACCGACGGCGGTGAGTTCGGCATGGGGGCTGAGATCGGCAACTCGACCCAGAAACTGCATGTGCGCGGCCCGATTGGCCTGCGCGAGCTGTGCACCTACAAGTACCTGGTCGAGGGCTCCGGTCACGTCCGTGAGTGAGCCGGCTGCGCAGGCCGTCAGCGAACGCGTCGGCATCCTTGGGGGAACCTTCAACCCGCCGCATCTGGGGCATCTGATCTTCGCTCAGGAGGCTCACGAGCAGCTCGGCCTGGCGCGCGTGATCGTGATGCCGGCCGGGCAGCCGCCACACAAGCCACTCAAGGAGGATCCGGGCGCGGCGCACAGGCTTGAGCTCTGCCGGCGCGCCGTGGCCGGCGACGCGCGCTTTGTCGTATCCGAGCTCGAGGTTGGCCGGGCCGGCCCGTCGTACACAGCCGATACCCTTGAGGCACTGAAAGCGCTGATGCCCGATAGCGAGCTGTTCCTGCTCGTCGGCGGCGATGTCGCAGCCGGGTTGCCGACTTGGCGTGAGCCGCAGCGCGTGCTCGCCCACGCGAGGCTGGCCGTGGCCCAACGGCGGGGCACATCGCGCGCGGAGATCGACCGGGCGCTCGCCGGCCTACCCGGTGCGGAGCGCTCGGTCTTCTTCCGGATGCCGCAGATCGAGATCTCATCGACGGACATCCGTCGGCGCGTCCAGCAGCACCGGCCGCTCACCTACCTCGTTCCGGAGGCCGTGGCCGAGTACATCGCACAACACCGTATCTATGGAGGTATCAACCCGACATGACGCCCGAAGAGCTCACCCTGGCAGCCGCCGAGCATGCGTCCGATGCCAAGGCGGAGGCGATCGTCGCGCTCGATCTGCGCGAGCTGTCCTCTGTGGCCGACTACTTCCTGATCTGCAGCGGCCGCAGCGACCGGCAGGTCAGGGCGATCCACGAGCGAATCCAGCTCGGCGTCAAGCGCGCTCACGCGCTGGCGCCGACACGGGTGGACGGGGCGACTGCGGCCCAGTGGGTGCTGATGGACTACGGCGACGTGATCGTTCACATCTTCAGCCCGGAGATGCGCGAGTTCTACCGGCTCGAGCAGCTGTGGGGCGAAGCGCCGTCCAGAAGCTTCGATTTCGCGCCTGTTTGAGCCCGCGCTGGCGCGACCGTCAGAGCGCGCCCAGCAGCTTCGGCGCCACCTGCTTCTTGCGGCTCATGACCCCCGGCAGGTGCAGGCAGCCACCGTTGGGAGTGACCGCGAAGGCCTTGCTCGCCGCGGCGACCGCACCCGGCTCGCCGTCGACCAGCAGGTCGGTGCCGCTGTCCAGCACGTCGGTCACCATCAGCGCGTAGAGCGCCACCTGTTGGCCCGCGCGCTCGCGTGCCATCGCCCTGAGCAGCTCGCCCTCGCGCTCCAGCAGACCCTTGCCGACGACCTCAACCTGTGCGATCACGAACGGCGTGCCGCCGGTGGACTGGTAGGCCTTGGCGTCACGCCGGACAAGGTCCTCGGCGGCGATGCCCGCCACATCAGATGTCTCCTCGAACATCTGGCGGCCGAACGCACGGGCGTCCAGCTCGAGCACGCGCTCGAGGTGCTCGACCACCGCTGCGTCGCGCTCGGTGGTGGTCGGCGAGGCGAGAATCACCGTGTCGGAGAGCACTGCGCAGAGCAGCAGCAGCGCCGCTGACCGGCTCGGCTCGACGCCACTGCGACGGAACCGCTCGACCACGAGGGTGGAGGTGGACCCGACCGGGTCGAACGTCGCTCGGACCGGAACCCTGGTCTCGATCGAGCCGATGTGGTGGTGGTCGAGGATCTCGACAATCTCCGCCTGGTCGATGCCGGGCACGCTCTGCGCCTGCTCGGCGTGGTCGACCAGGATCACGCGGCGGCGCAGGGGTGAGTCCAGGTCCGAGCGTGCGATCAGGCCGATCGGTCGGCCTTCAGCGTCGCAGACGAGCCCGGCGCCGTGACGTGAGTCCCTGATCTGCGCCGCGACCTCGCTGATCAGGTCGTCCACGGTGGCAAGCACCTGGTCGTGTTCGACCAACTCGTCACATGGCGCGGCGAGCGTGATCATGCGGGCGGCGAGGAAGCTGTCAAGCGGCGAGCTGATCACGGCCGTGTGCCGCGCCCGCGCGAGCTCAAGGATCTCCGGCGTGGGGCGGGCGCCGCCCGCAAGCACGAGCAGCGCCAGGTCGTGCTCCAATGCTCCGCGCTGGGCGCGCGGGCGGTCCCCGACCACCACGATCGCCGCTCCCGCGATCCCAGCCGCGCTCTCAACTGCGCTTGCATGGATCCAGATGCGGCCGGTGAGCGGGCGGTCCTCGCCCGCCAGGAGCTCGCCGTCCAGCGCGTCGACCACGGCCTGCAAGCGGGTTTGCACGCGCACCTCCGAGCCGGCGTCCGACTCGCGCACGTAGCGGCGGGCGAGCGCGCGGGTCGAGACGATTCCGGCCAGAACGCCCGCCTCGTCGATGACGGGAACGAGGTCGTAGTCACTGCGGTCGAGCGCCAGACCCGCTTCGCGAACCGGATCATGGGCCTGCATCCGCGGAAACTCGGTTCGCATCAGATCCCCCGCGCGCAGCCTGATGTGCGGCAAAAGCTCAGGCTCTGAAAGCCCCGCGCGCTCGAGCGCCCAGCGCGTCTGCGGGTTGCACTCACCGAGTCGGACTGGGATGTAGACGGTCCCCGGATCGAGTGCCGATTTGAGCTCCGCGTAACCGATCGCAGCGCCGATCGAATCCGTGTCGGGGTTGCGGTGGCCGCACACGTAAACAGGTTGCACCCGGCGATTATCTCGATATTGCAGCGAAGCCGCTCGTCAGGCGCTAGCGTGCGGCGCATCAGCGCCTTCGCCCGCAAGTGACGACGGCGGTAACCGACATCGGAGCCTCCAATGCCCTCTGCACCGAAACTGCTGCCAACACAGATCCCCGAGGGAACCTCCAGCGGGATCAGATATAGGCTCGAGGGCGAGCTGGTGCCCGTTCTGCACCTTGCGCTGGACGGCAGCATGCCCGTCTACTTCGAGCACCACGTGCTGCTGTGGAAGTACCCGAACCTGCAGATCGGGCTGCACCCGTTGCGCAAGGGGCTCGTGCGCCGCGCCTTTGCGGGCATGCCGCTGCTGCTGCTTCAGGTTGAGTCCGGCGGTGAGGTCGCCTTCAGCCGTGATGCGCCTGGGCACGTCGTCGCGCTGCACCTACCGACGGGCGCCGGTCTACAGGTGCGCGAGCACCAGTTTCTGGCCGCCACCCAGAACGTCGAATACGACTACAGCCGCATGAAGGGCTTTGCCAACATGATGTACGGCGGCGGCTTCTTCATCGACCAGTTCATGTGCTCAAGCGGCGAGGGTGTTGTCTGGGTCCACGGCTACGGCAACGTGTTCGAGAAGACGCTCGAGCCGGGCGAGTCGATTGACATCGAACCGGGCGGCTGGCTGTACTACGACCATTCGGTGTCGATGAGCCAGGAGGTCTACGGGTTCAAGACCGGCCTGCTCGGCGGCGGTGGCAACCTCGTCTTCAACCGCTTCACCGGCCCCGGCCGGGTCGGGCTGCAGAGCGCCTACTACCACCCGCCCGGAGCGGAAACGGGCGCGGGCGGTGGTCAAGCGCAGGCGCCCGGTGTGGGTGGGCTGCTCGGCGGTCTGCTCGGGAACTGATGGCGTTCGCGCCGGGACATCTCAAGCAGCACCCGCTGCCTTCCGGGGTGGTGGGAGCGCTGTCCCTCGCCGGATACCAGCTGCTGGTTGATGTGGCGGGTGTGGGCGCCGGTCGTCTGGGCCCGCAGGCGTTCCTGCTCGTGGCCCCGGACCCGGAGGGAGCGGGCGTCGACGCGCTCACCCACATCTCGCTGCACCAGACCCGGCTGGGTGCGGAGCGCGAGGCGTTCGCCTACCAACAACTGGCCGCCCAGCTCGGCTACCTGCGGCTGTCCGGTTACAGGCTGGGACTCGAGCGCTCCGGTCTGCGCTCGCGGATCTCGCTGATCGACCCGGCGAGCGGTGCGATCGCCATGACAGTCCCCGACAAGCACCCCGGTCGCCTGTTCGGTGGCGGCCGGGATGTGAGCTCGCTGCTGGCGCAGGCAAAGGCGCTGCCGTCGGCCGGACCGGCACCCGACCTCGGTCGGCCGGAGCTGCTGCATCAGACGCTTGTCGCGCTAGCGCTGGCGGATGAGGACACGAGCGGTGAGCAGGCTGTGGAGCTTGCCGATCGAGCGGTCGAGCTCTCGCGTGGCGATCCGACGCTCGATCCGGCAGCCGCGCTCGCCAAGGCACGCGAGGGCTCGCAGCTGGACGCCTGAGATGCCGCTGTTCCTGATCGCCGCAACGCTTGTGCACCGGGTCAACCGCTACCGGGTCGCGAGCCTGCTGGTCTTCGCCGGAGCCGTGCTCCTGATCGGCGCCGCGCTCTTCTCGGCGACCCAGCACGTGTCCTTCGGGATCGGGATCTACTGGGCGGTCACGACCGCCACGACCGTCGGCTACGGCGACGTCACGCCGCACAACACCATCGGCCGGATCATCGCAATCGCAGTGATGCTCGGCACAATCCCGGTGGTCGGGGCGGTCTTCGCGCTGGTTGCGGGGGCGTCGGCACTCAATCGCATCAGGAGGCTCATGGGCATGGACCGCATCCTGCCGCCAAACAACTACACGCTGATCTACGGCTCGCATCCGGTGCTCTCGCGGGTGCTGGCCGAGTTGACGCGCTCCGGTCAGCAGGTGGTGTACGTGGCCAGCGTCAGACCTCCGGATCTGGGCGACGACCACCATTTCATAGCGGGCGACCCGACCGACGAGAACATCGTGCGGGCCAGCCACCCCGAGCGCGCCGACCGTGCGCTGATCGCCTGCGAGAGCGATGCTGACACGCTCGTGGTGGCGGTCATCGTGCGCGCCCTGGCGCCCGAGTTGCAGGTGTATGCGCTGACCCAGTCACCCAGTGTCGCGCGGGCGCTCGACGATTTGGGTATCACGCACACGCTCGCGACCGATGAGCTGATTGGGCACACGCTCGCCAAGAGCCTCGAGGCGCCCCAGTCGGGCAACGTGCTGCTAGCGCTGGTCGAGAGCGACGCCTACCGGATGGTCGAGACCGAGGTTGGCCCTGATCTGGCGGGCCAGCTGCTCTCGGCTGTGCGCGGTCGCACCGGCGGGCTGGTCCTCGGCGTCTACCAGAACGGGCACATCTCCCTGGGCGTCGCCAGCGACCCGGTGCTGGCGGCCGGTGATCGGCTGATTCAGGTGCAGCGCGCCAGCTGAGCGTCGCAGACGGCGGTCTGCCTGGACGACACGGGTGGAGTGGAGCTAGCCGGGATCGAACCGGCGACCTCTTGCATGCCATGCAAGCGCTCTCCCAGCTGAGCTATAGCCCCGCGAGATCCACAGATTAGTACATGGCAGCGCCCCCGCTGGTCGCGCTCGCGCGCCGCCAGGAATCTCTAACCTCCCGGCCAGGATGAGCGAGCACCACTACGACCCGCGTGCGATCGAGGCCAAGTGGCAGGCCGTGTGGGCGGCCGAGCGCACCTGGGAGGTGACCAACGACCCAGGAGGCGATAAGGCCTACGTGGTCGAGATGCTCCCCTACCCAAGCGGCGAGCCGCACATTGGCCACATGAAGAACTACGCGATCGGCGACGCGATCGCCCACCACAAGCGCCGTACCGGCCACCGCGTGCTGCATCCGATGGGCTATGACTCCTTCGGTCTGCCGGCCGAGAACAACGCGATCAAGACCGGGGTGCACCCGCGGATCGCGACCGAGCGCTCGATCGACTCCTTCCGCCGCGCCTTCCGTTCCTGGGGGGTCTCGATCGATTGGTCGCGCGAGCTCGCAAGCCACGAGCCCGCCTACTACCGCTGGACGCAGTGGATCTTCCTCAAGCTCTATGAGCGCGGGCTCGCCAACCGCCGCGAGTCGGCGGTCAACTGGTGCCCCAACGACCAGACCGTGCTCGCCAACGAGCAGGTGGTGGATGGCCGCTGCGAGCGCTGCGGTGCCGAGGTCGAGCTGCGCCAGCTGGAGCAGTGGTTCCTGCGCATCACCGACTACGCGCAGCGGCTGCTGGACGATCTGGACACGATCGACTGGCCGGAGCACGTCAAGACGATGCAGCGCAACTGGATCGGGCGCAGCGCCGGCGCCGAGGTTCACTTCCGCTGCCAGGCGCTGGGGATCGACTACCCGGTCTTCACCACACGCCCCGACACGCTCTTCGGCGCAACCTTCTTCGTGATGGCGCCTGAGCATCCGGACGTGCTCAGGCTGGCCGCCGGTACGCCCGCCGAGGCGCAGGTGCGCGACTACGTAAATCACGCCCTCACCGAGTCCGCGCAGGAGCGCGGCGACCAGGAGAAGACCAAGACGGGCGTCTTCCTCGGCCGCACGGTCACCAATCCGGTCACCGGCGAGGAGATCCCGATGTACGTCGCCGACTACGTGCTGATGGAGTACGGCACCGGCGCGATCATGGCCGTGCCCGCCCACGACGAGCGCGACTTCGCCTTCGCACGCGCCTACGGCCTGCCGATCCGCCAGGTGGTCGCGCCCGCCGACGGCTCCAAGCCGCCCGCCGATCAGGCCTACGTGACCAAGGCAGACGACGCGCGGCTCGTCAACTCCGGCGACTTTGACGGCCTCACCCCGCGCGAGGGCTTTGAGCGCATCGTCGCCTGGCTCGAGCGCGAGGGCATCGGCCGCGCCGCGGTCAGCTTCCGGCTGCGCGACTGGCTGATCTCGCGCCAGCGCTACTGGGGCTGCCCGATCCCGATCGTCTACTGCGAAGACTGCGGCATCGTGGCGGTGCCTGAGGATCAGCTGCCCGTGGAGCTGCCCGAGATCGAGGACTACCAGCCACGCGGCCGCTCGCCGCTGGCCGCCGCCGAGCAGTGGGTCAACACCACCTGCCCGGCCTGCGGCGGCCCCGCCCGTCGTGAGACCGACACGATGGACACGTTCGTGGACTCGAGCTGGTATTTCCTGCGCTACTGCGACGCCCGCAACGACAAGGCCGCCTGGGACCCGGCCGCGCTGCGTCAGTGGATGAGCGTCGACCAGTACATCGGCGGCGTCGAGCACGCGATCCTGCACCTGCTCTACGCGCGCTTCTTCGTCAAGGTGTTCGCCGATATGGGCCTGCTCGACGTGCAGGAGCCCTTCCAGTCGCTCTTCACGCAGGGCATGATCCTCGGCCCCGACGGCCAGAAGATGTCCAAGTCGCGTGGCAACGTGATCCCGCCGACCCCGCTGATCGAGCGCCACGGCGCCGACGCGGTGCGCGCCTACATCCTCAACATGGGCCCGCCCGACCAGGACGCAGCCTGGAACGACAGCGCCCTGCAGGGCACGCACCGGCTGCTCATGCGGCTTTACACGCTCGGCTCGCAGCTTGCCGCTGACGCCGGTGGCCCGCTGGCCACCGGCGTCGCCCAGCCCGCGGCGCCCAGCGGCGATGCGCTCACGCTGGTACGCAAGGCCAACTGGGCGATCGAGCGCGTGAGCAGCGAGTTTCACGGCCGCTTCGGCTTCCACAACGCGATCGCCGCGGTGACCGAGCTGGTCAACGAGCTCTACCGCCTGCCCGACGCCGATCCCGCGGCGCGACGCTTTGCGGTGGCGACCGCGGCGTCGCTCATCTTCCCGTTTGCGCCTCACACCGGCGCCGAGGTCTACGAGCTCCTCAGCGGCCAGCGCGTGTGGGAGCAGCCGTGGCCGACAGCTGACCCCGAGATGCTGACGGCTGAGACCTTCGAGCTGGTATGCCAGGTCAACGGCCGTTTGCGCGACCGCGTCACGGCGCCCAGCGGCGCGCAACGCGAGCAGCTCGAGCAGCTCGCGCTGCGGGCTCCGGGCCTGAGGGCGCACCTGGACGGGCACGAGATCGTCAAGGTCGTGGTCGTCCCCGGCAAACTCGTAAACGTCGTGGTCAGATAACCGTGCATGCTGCCGCGAAACCGTATGTCGCGGTGATCGGCGCCTCGCAGGCCACGGCGGCCGACCTCGAGGACGCGCGTGAGGTCGGCCGGCTGCTCGGCGAGGCGGGGGCGGTGGTGGTCTGCGGCGGGCGCGGCGGCGTTATGGCCGCCGCCTCTCGTGGGGCCGCTGAGGCGGGCGGCATGGTGGTGGGCATGCTCCCCGGCGACGGGCGCGAGGATGCCAACGAGTGGGTCACGGTGGCGATCCCGACCGGCCTGGGCGAGCTGCGCAACGGGCTGATCATCCGCAGCGCCGACGCCGTGATCGCGGTCGGCGGTGCCTATGGGACGCTGTCTGAGATAGCGCTGGCGCTGCAGGCGGGGCTGAGCGTCCAGGGGCTCCACAGCTGGGATATAGAGGGTGTCGACGCCGTGGGCTCACCGCAGGCGGCGGTTGCTGCCGCGCTGGCCGCCGGACGTGGTCGCACCGGGCAGCAGGGCTGAGGCGGTGCCTTCGTTCAAGCCTGCCTATCTGATCCACGGCGACGACCACGGCCGCATCGCTGAGCGCCGCGCCCGGCTGCGCGATCTGGCGCAGCGGGAGGGTGGCGCGCAGGGGCTCGAGCTCTTCGAGGGCGAGCGGGCGACGCCGGAGATGGTTGCGGCGGCGCTTGACGCGATGACCTTCGCGATCGGCAGACGGTTTCTGATCGTCGAGGGCGTGGAGCGCTGGAAGGACCGGGAGCTCGAACCGCTCGAGGCGGCGCTGGCGCGGCTCGATGGCGATACGACGGTCGCTTTCTTCGCGCGCGAGGATGGCCGCATGAAGGCGCCGCCCCGCCTGCATAAGGCGGTGCGCAGAGCTGGCGGCGACGTTGCCGCCGAGCAGTCGCTCAACGCCAGGGAGCTGCCCAGGTGGGCGGTCGCGCAGGCCCGCGCCCTGGGCTTGGAGCTGACTCCGGAGGCGGCCCGAGCGCTGGTGGCGCACGTGGGCGAGCGCCAGCAGCGGCTGCTGCGCGAGCTCGAGAAGCTTGCGCTTGACCTGCCGCCGGGCGCTGCGCTGGACGTCGAGACGGTTGGTGAGCTGACCGCTGCCTCGGCGCAGCAGCGGGCCTGGGCGCTGGCCGACACGTTGCTCTCGGGCGATGGCGCCGCGGCGACGCGGATGCTGCTGGCGCTGCGCGCCCAGGGCGAGCGGTTGCCGGGCCTGATCTATTGGATGAGCTCGCGCCTGCGGCAGGCCGCTCGTGCGGCCACCGAACTCGAGCGCGGCGCCTCGCAGGCGGAGGTCCGCTCAGCGCTGCGGATGCCGTCGGCGGCCGCCGACCGGCTGATCGCCGACGCTCGCCGGATGGGCGCCGAGCGTCTGGCTGACGCGGTCTGCCGGATCGCCGATCTGGAGCTCGCCTCGCGTGGCACGAGTGCGGCGGCCGACGAAACCGTGGCGCTGCTGACGATCCGCCAGATCGCGCGTTAGCTGGCTGCGCCGCTGCGGCGCACACGTGCGGCGCGCGACTTCTTGCGCGCGCCGTTGTTGCGGTGCAGCGCGCCGCGCTTGACGGCCTTGTCGATCGTCTGCACGAGCGTGCGGTGCTCGCTCTCGGCGGCGGTCTCGTCGCCTGCCGCCACAGCCGCCTCGAGCCGGCGGAAATAGGTCCTGATGCGCGAGGTATAGCGGCGGTTTTCGTCGCGTTCGCGCAGCGCCCGCTCGATGCGCTTCTTCTGTGAGTGAATGTTGGCCATGGGCGGGGCCGTACTATAGCGGCCCTTGGCCGCTGCCGATCACACCCCTCGCAGCCGTGTGTCCACCAACACCGCGATCTTCGCGTCAGCAACCCTGATCTCGCGAATCGCGGGGCTGCTGCGGGACGCGATCGCGCTCGCGATCTACGGAACCGGGCTCGCCGCCTCCGCTTTCACGATCGCCTCGCAGATCCCCAACCTGATGACCAACCTGTTCGCGCAGGCGGCGCTCTCGGCGGCCTTTGTGCCCGTGTTCACGCGCCTTTTGCAGGAGGGGCGCAGGCGCGAGGCCTTCCGCCTGGCAAGCAGCATGTTCTGGATCGTGCTGATCGTCCTCGGCGCGATCACGGTCGTAGGCATCGGCCTGGCGGGCCTGCTGCTGCCGCTGCTGTCTGGCAAGAACTTCGCGGGTGCCACCGCCGCCACGCTAACCCAGATCATGCTCCCGGTCGTCGTGTTCCTGGCGATGACGAGCGTGCTCACGGGTGTGCTGCAGTCCTACGACCACTTCGCGATCCCGGCACTCGCCCCGATCGTCTGGAACATCGTGATCATCCTCACGGTCGTGCTCCTGCACAGCCATCTGGGGCGCCACGGAATCTACGCCTACGCGATCGGCTGGCTGGCGGCGACGATCGTGCAGTTTCTGTTGATCTTCTGGGGGCTGCGGCGGATCGACTTCCGGCTCACGCCGCACATCGACTGGCACGACCCGCGGATCCGCGAGGTCTTTGTGCTGATGCTGCCGGTCACGGTCGGGCTCGGGATCATCAACCTCGACGCGCTGATCAACTCCAGCCTGGGCGCGCTGGTCTCGCCGGACGGTCCGCGCGCGATTCAGGCGGCCTTTCTGCTCTACATGATGCCTCAGGGCGTGTTCAGCGTGGCGGTGGCGACGGTCCTTTTCCCGACGCTGAGCCGGCAGGCCACGCGCCGCGACCCACGGACGATGCGGGCGACGATCGGCAACGGCATGCGCCAGATCAACCTGCTCTTGATCCCGTCTGCTGCCGGGTTGATGATGCTGGGTCGGCCGATCATACGGCTGCTCTTCGAGCACGGTCAGTTCCGCGCACTGTCGCTCGACCTCACCTCCACGGCGCTCTTCTGGTTTGCCTGGAGCCTGCCGTTCGCGGGGATCAACCTGTTGCTCACTCGCACCTTCTTCGCCCTGCGGCGGCCGTGGATCCCGGCCAAGCTGGCGGTGCTCAACCTGGCTGTGGACGTCGTGGTCAGCCTCAGCCTCTACCGGCCACTCGGGATCGCCGGGCTGGTGATCGGCACCGCCGCGGCCAACATGGTCATGGCCGTGCTGCAGCTGCGCCGCCTGCGGATCGGCTTCAACGGCAACCTCGAGCTCGGGCGTACGACGATGATCACGGCGAGGATCCTGGTCGCATCGATCATCACCGGTGCGGTCGCCCGACTCGTGTGGGCTGGGCTCAACAGCATCGTCGGTATCTCGGTGCCAGGTCAGCTCGTCTCCGTCGGTGGCGCTGTGCTGGCGGCCGGCGCCTTCTACCTCTGGGCCGTGAGCCACATGCGCATTGCCGAGTGGCGGCAGATCGAGGTGATGCTCGCGCGGCGGCTTGGTCGTGTATGAGCCGGTCTCCGACCGTCTAGGCTTCGCGCCGTGTTGAGCATCGCTGTCTTGACCGGTCCGTGGCCACGGCTGGGTTTGGTGGTCGCGGCCGCCTGTGCGGCGACCGCGATCCTCGCGCGCAGCGACGAGCGGCGTGCCTGGGCGATGCTAGGCGCGCTGGTGCTGGCACCGGTGCTCCTGCTGGTCGACGTCTGGCATTCGCCGCAGCTCGGTTTCGTGCACCGGCACCCACTCGAGGCGGTGATCGGTGCGCTGGTGGCGCTGGCCGTGCTGGGCGTCGCCGCCTGGGCGATCCACCGTGTCCCGTGGCTGGTCGCACCGCTCACCGCGCTGACGGTCCCGTTCCGGATCCCGATCGCCTCCGGCGGCACCACCAACAACCTGCTGGTGCCGCTCTACTTCGTGATCGCCGCCTCGGCGCTCGGGTGGCTGGTGCCGGTGCTGTGGCGCGCCCGGGTCACGCGGTCGGGGCCGGCGAGCGCGGCCGGGCCGCAGCGCCCGCCGCGGCTGCTGTTCGAGAAGCTGCTTGCCGCCTACGTCGTGCTCTACGCGCTGCAGTCGCTCTATTCGCCCGCCACCGGCGCGCCGGCGGGCTTCGTCAAGGCGCTGCAGAACGAGGTCTTCTTCTACCTGCCGTTCGCGCTGCTCTTGGCGCGGCTGCGCGACCTGCAGTGGAGCCGCAGGCTGCTGTTGCAGTGCCTGGCTGTCACGCTCACGCTGGCTGTGGCGTTCTCGTTTGTCGGCTACGTCGAGGAGATCACCAAGCACCTGATCCTCAGCTCCAAGCTCGTGCTCTCGAACTCGCTGCACGCCTACTTCACGGTCAACTCCGTGTTCTTTGACCCCAACATCTTCGGTCGCTACCTCGCGCTGGCGATGCTGCTGGCGACGACCGTGCTGCTCTACGACGAGCGCGTGCGGGTGCAGCTCGGCTCGATCGCGTTGCTCGCGATCATGTGGACCTGCCTGGTGTTCACGCTGTCGCGCTCCAGCCTGGTGGCGCTGGCGGCCGGCATGGCGGTGCTGGCGGCGATGCGCTGGCGGGCGCGCCCGGTGATCTACCTGGGCCTGGTGGTGGTGGTCATCGGCGGCGCGGTTGTTGTGACCCATCCCAGCAAGTTCGGGCTGCAGAATTTCAATCTGGCCTCCGGCGGGCGGGCCAACCTGATCACCGGTGGGGTACAGCTCTTCCTCGACAGACCGTTGACCGGCTTTGGCTCCGGTTCGTTCACCACCGAGTACAAGCACCACTTCCCGGGTCCCGCCGCTTCGGTTTCGGACTCCCACAACATCGCGATCACGATCGGTGCCGAGCAGGGCATCATCGGTGAGCTGCTCTACCTGGCGCTGCTGGTCGCCGCCGCCGTCGCGCTCTTCCGGGGCGCCCGCGGTGACCCGTACCGGATCGCGGTCGCGGCGGCGTTCGTGGCGCTGGTCTTGCACACGATGCTCTACGCCGACTTTCTGGAGGACCCGGTCACCTGGACGCTGCTCGCGGTCGGCGGCGCGCTGGCCGCGACGGCGAGCGCACGTTCCACGCGCGACACTGGGATTCAGCACGATCTGCGGGCGGTAGCGTGAGCGCCGTCGCGCCGCGCCTGCTGTTCGTGAAGAGCCGGCGGGCGAGTTTCATCGAGCTCGACGAGAGTCTGCTGGCCGAACGCTACGACGTGCATGAGCTCTACCAGCCGGGCCACTTCGGTGATCCGCGCCGGGTGCTCCGGGAGGTGCTGGCCGCGGATGTGATCGTCGGCTGGTGGGCGTCCTGGCACACATTTGCGCCGTTCACGCTCGCCTGGCTTCTGCGCCGGCCGACGCTGTTGATCGTCGGCGGCTTTGACACGGCTGCCGAGCCCGCGTTCGGCTACGGCTACCAGCTCGGCGGCGCGCGCGCTGTGCTCAGCCGCTTCATCATGCGCCGCGCCCGCATCCTGATGACCAACTCCGAGTATTCGCGCCAGGAACTCCGGCGCAACGCCGGCATCGCCCCGGAGCAGGTGCGCGTGCTCTACCACGGTATTCCGGACCGTTACGGGAGCGCGGCGGAGGGTCGGCCCGGCCGGCTTGCACCCGGCGGGCGGCCGTTGGCGCTGAGTGTCGGGGTGGTCGATTCCGCGAACCTGGCCCGCAAGGGGCTGAGTGCCTTTGTGGCGGCCGCCGCGCACGTGCCCGAGGTCGACTTCGTGCTCGCCGGCAAGATCGTCGGGGACGCCGGCAGCCAGTTGCGTCGCGTCGCGAGCGCCAACGTCCGCCTGACCGGTTGGCTTGAGCAGGAGGAGCTCGACGAGCTCTTCGAGCGCGCGGATGTATACGTTCAGGCCTCTCGCCACGAGGGTTTCGGGGTGGCGTTGGCTGAGGCGATGCTCGCCCGCTGCGTCCCGGTCGCGACGCGTGCCGGAGCGCTGCCGGAGGTTGTCGGCGAGACCGGCGTGCTGCTCGCAGACGATGATCCGCGCACGATCGCGCTGGGTGTGCGTGAGGCGCTGCACCTGGACAGCGGCGAGGCGGCTCGCGAGCGTGTGCTCGCGAGCTTCAGCGTCGAGCAGCGCCGCGCCGGGCTGTTTGCGTTGCTCGATGAGCTGACGGTGACGAGCCGTCCTTAGCCGTTGGCGCGCGCCTACTCTTGGTGAGCCGTATGGACCAGGCCCACATCCGCAACTTCTCAATCATCGCGCACATCGACCACGGCAAGTCGACGCTTGCTGACCGCATCCTGGAACTGACCCACACCGTGGACCCGCGGCTGATGCGCGCGCAGCTCTTGGACTCGATGGAGCTCGAGCGCGAGCGCGGCATCACCATCAAGGCGCAGGCGGTGCGCGTCTTCTACACCTCTTCGCTTGACGGCGAGACCTACCAGCTGCACCTGATTGACACGCCCGGCCACGTCGACTTCACCTACGAGGTTTCGCGTTCACTGGCCGCCTGCGAGGGCGCGCTGCTGGTGGTCGACGCCAGTCAGGGCGTGGAGGCGCAGACGGTCGCCAACACGTATCTCGCGGTGGAGGCAGGGCTGGAGCTGATCCCCTGCATGAACAAGCTCGACCTGCCCGGCGCCGAGCCCGAGCGTGTCGCGGCTGAGATCGCCGACCTGCTCGGTGAGCCGCCACAGGACGTGCGTCGCATCAGCGCCAAGACCGGTGAGGGCGTCACGGAGGTTCTCGATGAGCTGATCGCTCGCGTGCCGGCACCGTCCGGCGACCCGGACGGGCCACCGCGGGCGCTGATCTTCGACTCCGAGTTTGACCAGTACCGCGGCGTGGTCGCCTACATCAGGGTCGTCGACGGAACCTTCCGCAAGGGCGAGGCGATCCTGGCGATGCAGGCTGGCACCACCGCCGAGATCGACGACATCGGCTTCTTCAGCCCGCAGATGATCTCGGCACAGGCACTCGGCCCGGGGGAGGTCGGGTTCGTCATCACGGGGCTCAAGGAGGTGACCGCGCTGCGTGTCGGTGACACGCTCACGAGCGCCCGCCGACCCGCCACGCAGGCGCTGCCGGGCTACCGCGAGGTCAAGCCGATGGTCTTCTGCGGGCTGTACCCGATCGACTCCGATGACTACCCGGACCTGCGCGACGCGCTCGAGAAGCTGACGCTCAACGACGCCGCGCTCTCCTGGCAGCCCGAGACCTCCGATGCGCTCGGCTTCGGCTTCCGCTGCGGCTTCTTGGGGCTGTTGCACATGGACATCGTGCGTGAGCGGCTCGAGCGCGAGTACGACCTGGACCTGATGATGACGATGCCGAGCGTTGAATATGAGGTCACGCTCACCGACGAGACGCTGCTGCGCGTGCACAGCGCCGCCGACATGCCTGATCCCAGCCGCGTCAAGCAGATCCGTGAGCCCTACATCCGCGCTCAGGTGCTGACCCCCAAGGAGTACGTGGGCACGATCATGGAGCTCTGCCAGGAGCGCCGTGGCGAGCATGTGGGCATGCACTACCTGTCCGCCGAGCGCGTGCAGCTCACCTACGACCTGCCGTTGGCGGAGATCGTTCTTGACTTCTTCGACCAGCTCAAATCCCGCACGCGCGGATATGCGTCGTTTGACTACGAGATCACCGGCCTGCGCGAGTCGGACCTGGTCAAGCTCGATATCCTGCTGGCGGGCGACCCGGTCGACGCGCTGGCGATGCTCGTGCACCGTTCCAAGGCCGACATGCTCGGTCGCACGATGGCCGAGAAGCTCAAGGAGAAGATCCCGCGTCAGCAGTTCGACGTGCCGATTCAGGCGGCCATCGGCTCGCGTATCCTCGCCCGCGAGACCGTCAAGGCCTACCGCAAGGACGTGGTGGCAAAGTGCTACGGCGGCGACATCAGCCGCAAGCGCAAGCTGCTCGAGGCACAGAAGAAGGGCAAGAAGCGGATGAAGCAGATCGGCCGCGTCGAGGTGCCCCAGGAAGCGTTCCTCGCGGTGCTGGAGATCGGTGACAGCCAGCATCAGTGAGTTCCCGCACCGGCGGGCGCCCGCTGGCGCTCGCCGGTGGCTGTCATGGGCCGCCACCGCGCTGGTCCTGGCGGTGGCCGCGGCGCTGATCGCCAACGCCGCTCAGGCGCGTCCCGCCTACGACGCCATGGGCTTTCTGGTCTGGGGTCAGCAGGCGCTGCACCTGAGCCTGAACCTCAACGGTGCCCCCTCCTGGAAGCCGCTGCCCTTCCTGGCCACGGCGCCCTACGCCCTGTTCGGGCGCGCGGCGCAGGAGCACCTGTGGACGGCCACCTCCGTGTTCGGCTCGTTGGTGGCGGTGGCGCTCGCCGGTCACCTCGCCTACCGTCTGGCGCCGCGGGTTCGCGGACGTGCCTGGGCCCGACTCGTGGGCGCCCTGTTTGCCGCATATGGCGTGGCGACGATGGGTGGGTTTTTCTACCTGGCGTTGATCGCGAACTCCGACCAGATCGTGGTGGCGCTGCTATTGGGGGCGATCGAGTGCCACGTCGCCGGGCGACGGAAGGCGGCGCTTGCGTTGCTCTGGCTGGCGACGCTCGGACGCCCCGAGGCCTTTGTGTTCCTGGCGCTCTACGCCGCCTGGTGCTGGCGCGAGCGCGCCCTGGCGCTGCAGCCCATGACGGTGGCGCTGCTGAGCGCGCCCGCGATCTGGTTCTTCGTGCCATTGTTCACCTCTAAGTACCTGCTGCAGCCCAGCCAGTTCGCGCTCGGCCAGGCGACCGCGATCCACGGCAACAAGCTGATCGGCGTCTTTGACCGTCTGCGCACGCTGACCGCACTCCCGCTGCAGCTTGCTGCGCTCGCCACGATTCTTGTCGGCCTGACGCGCCGTCAGCGCCCGGTGATCTGGCTGACGGCCGCGGCGCTCCTGTGGTCGCTGATCGAGCTCGGCTTCGCGCTGCACGGCTTCTCGGCGGTGCAGCGCTACCTGATCGAACCGGCTGCGGTGCTGATGGTGCTGGTCGGCATCGGTGTGGCCACGGCGCTCAGCAGCACACGCCGGCCGCTGTTCGGGCTCGCGCTGGTGGCGGTGGTGGCGCTGATCGTTTCGCTGCAGCCGTTCACACGCACCACCTCACGCTACGACCACGCGCTGATCTCCCAGGCGCACACCGATGCGGGCGTGCTGCACCGACTGGCCGCGCTGATCACCGCCGACGGCGGCGCGCGGCGCCTCAGGGCCTGCGGCCGTCCGTACAGCACGCTCGGCTACCAGAGCACGGTCGCCTGGTATCTGGGCCTGAACGTCGGCTCGGTCTACTTCGACCCCCGCTCCGCCGGACGCTCTCACCAGCCTGCGGTGCTGATCGTGCCCGACGGTCTCGGCTGGCGGATCCGCGTGCTGCACCCCGCGCGCGCCGACGCCACCGCCTGCCGGCGGCTCGACCGGTCCGTGTCGGCATAGCCCGACCGCCGCAGCTGTCTGCCACACTCTCGCCGGATGTCCGTCCCAAGCGACAAGGTCGGCAAGCGCTACCCGCCGCTCACCTACGCCGTGGGTCGCGAGAAGATTCGCGAGTACGCTGCCGCGACCGGGTTTGAGCACCCGCTGCATCACGACCTTGACACGGCCCGCGCAGCCGGCTACGCCGACCTGCTGGCGCCACCGATGTTCGTGGTGGTCTACTGCGCGAGCCTGTTTCAGGCCGCGCTCTTTGACCCCGAGCTCGAGATCGACTTTGCCCATCTGGTGCATGGCGGCCAGGCGTTCAGCTGGCAGCAGCCGGTGCTCGCCGGTGATGAGATCACCACCACCCTGACCGTCAAGGACATCAGCGAGCGCGCCGGCCTGCGGTTTGACACCTTCGAAACGGTGTCCGTGAACCAGCGCGGCGAGCGGACCGCCGTCGGGACCTGGTCGACGATCATTCGCGGCGAGGAGCATTAGCGACGATGGGGCTCGAAGTCGGCGAACAGTTCGAGTTGCGTGTCACCCCGGACCGCTACACAACCGTCCGCTATGCGGGCGCCTCAGGGGACTTCAACCCGATCCACATCGACGAGCAGTTCGCGCTGTCGGTCGGCCTGCCGGGGCGGATCCTGCACGGCCTGTGGTCGATGGCACAGGTGGCACGCGCCGCCACCGATGCGGCCGGCGGTGACCCGCTGGCGCTCACCGAGCTGAGCGTCCAGTTTCGCGGCATGGGCCGGCTCGAGCAGGAGATCGTCGTCAGTGGCGAGGTGCAGGCGGTGAGCGACGCGCGGGCGCGCGTCAAGCTCGAGGCGCGCCAGGGTGACACGCGCCTGGTCCGCAACGCGCAGGCCGAGCTGCTGCTCCGCTGAGCCGCCGCCGGGCGCTCCTAGAATCACCTGGTGATGCTGAGCGAACGCCAAGAGATGGTTTTGCGCAGGGTTGTCGAGGACTACCTCGCCGACGGCCAGCCCGTCGGCTCCAAGGCACTTGCCGCCGACTTTGAGTGGGGGCCGTCCACAATCCGGCACGAGCTCGCCCAGCTGGAGGCGGAGGGTCTGCTCCAGCACCCGCACACATCCGCGGGACGGGTTCCGACCGAGTCCGGCTACCGCTACTTCGTTGACCGCCTGCTGCCCGCCGGTGCGCCGCAGCCGCCGCTCGAGCTTTCGCTTGTGCGGCGCGAACTCGACGAGGCGATGCGAGTCACGACCGAGACCCTCTCTCAGGTGACCAGCCTGCTCGCGATCGTCACCGCGCCCGCGATCGAGACCGCGACGATCCGCCACATCGAGGTGCTCACGCTGCAGCCGCAGGTCCTGATGGTGGTCGTCATCACCTCCGCGGGTGGTGTCACCAAGCGCCTTTTCAGCTTCGATCAACCGGTCGACACCGGGCTCGCCGATTGGGCCAGCGCCTACCTCAACGAGCGGCTGGTGGGCACCGGGCTCGGTGCCCGCAGGCTGATGCAGCGGCTGTTGGACCCGACACTGGCCCGCGCCGAGCGGGACTTCCTGACGGCGCTCGCGCCTGCCTTCACCGACCTCTCCGACGCATCCCAGGACTGCGTTTACATCGATGGCACCGCGCACCTGCTCGAGCTCGACCGCGGCGGCGATATCACCGAGTTGAACGCGCTGATGGACATGCTCGAGCGCCGCGTGGCGATGCTCGGCCTGTTACGTGAGGCGCTCGGCGGTCGGTCGGTGAGCGTTCGTATCGGGGCCGAGAACCGCCAGCCCGCGCTGCAGTCGCTGGCTCTGGTGGCGGCCGGCTACGGACTGCCGCAGCGCAACCTCGGGACCGTGTCGGTGATCGGACCGCTGCGCATGGACTACCCGCGTGTGATCGGCGTCGTGCGCGACGCCGCCAACCAGCTGTCGCGCTTCGTCAGCGAGGTCTACGACGAGCGATGAGCCAGGCACCAACCAGACGGGATTACTACGACGTCCTCGGCGTGCCACGCGACGCCGATGACGCCACGATCAAGAAGGCTTTCCGGCGGCTCGCGCGGGAGCTGCACCCGGACGTGAACAAGGATGACCCCGCCGCCGAGGAGAAGTTCAAGGAGGCGGCCGAGGCCTACGAGGTGCTGTCTGACGCAGAGCGCCGGGCGACGTATGACCGCTACGGGCACGAGGGGCTGCGCAGCGGTGGCTACGCCCCCAACTTCGAGAGCTTCGGATCGATGTCGGACCTCTTCGAGGCGTTCTTCGGCGGCGGTCTGGGCGGAGCCTTCGGCGGTGGCCGCAGCGGCCCGATCCAGGGTGCCGACATCCAGGTCAGCGCCGAGGTGTCGCTTGTCGAGGCGGCCCATGGTGCGCCCGTCGAGCTGAGCTTCGACGCGGTGGTGACCTGCGAGCACTGTCACGGAAACGGCGCGGAGCCCGGAACGCCGATCGAGACCTGCCCGAAGTGTCAGGGCACCGGGACGCTGCGCACGGTGGCGCGGACACTCATCGGCCAGGTCATGAGCACCACCACCTGCGACCAGTGCGGCGGCGAGGGTAAGGTCGCGGTCAGCCCCTGCCAAACCTGCCACGGCCGCGGGCGCGTGAGCGCGAACCAGAAGGTCTCTGTGGACATTCCGGCCGGTATCGCGGACGGCCAGCGCATCCGAGTCAGCGGTCGCGGCCACGCGGGTGAGCGCGGCGGCCCGCCGGGCGACCTCTACGTCCTGGTGCGAGTGCGCGAGGACCAGCGCTTCGTGCGCGATGGCGACGACCTGGTGACCGCCGTGGACATCTCTGGGCCGCAGGCGGCACTCGGCGTCCATGTCGAGGTTCCCACCCTTGACGGAGCCCAGCCGCTCGAGGTGCCGGCCGGCACCCAACCGCACGACACGCTTGTGCTGCGCGGCCAGGGCATGCCGTCGCTGCGCGGTCGCCGCCACGGCGACCTGCGGGTGGTGATCAACGTGGTCACGCCGCGCAACCTGAGCCATGCGCAGCGCAAGCTCTTCGAGCAGCTCAGCGAAAGCCTCACCGAGGAGAACCTGCACAGCGACGAGGGCGTCTTCGCGAAGCTGCGCCGCGCCCTGCACCACAGGTAGCCCGCCGTGCGCAGGCTCGGGGTGCGCGTGCGGCGCGCCGACGCCGAGCTGGTGCTGGCCGCGCTGCTCGAGCTCGCACCCGCCGGCCTCGAGGAAACCGACCTCAACGCCCAGACAGTGGAGTATGCGTTCTATGGCAGCGGTGAAGAGCTGCCCAGCGACGGCGATCTGCGTCGGCTCCTCGGCGGTGCCCTGGTCGGACTCGAGCACAGCGAGCTGGCAGATGACTGGGCGGTGCGCTGGCGGGAGTTCCACCGGCCGCTGGTGCTCGGGGACCGGCTCAGCGTCCGTCCGCCCTGGGAGCCGGCACCGGCCACCGCGCTCGATCTGGTGATCGATCCAGGACAGGCATTCGGCACCGGTGCCCATGCCACCACCCGCCTGTGCCTGGAGCTGCTGCTCGACCGCAGGCCTGCCGCCGGCCGCCAGGGGCCCGGCGTGATCGACCTCGGCTGCGGCTCCGGCGTGCTCGCGATCGCCGCCGCCAGGCTCGGCCACCTCCCGGTGCTGGCCCTGGACAACGACCCGCTCGCGGTCGCGGCGACCGCGGAGAACGCCGCCGTCAATGGGGTTGCCGAGCTGATCGCGGTGCGGCACTTCGATCTGCTGAGCGAGCCGGTGCCGCCTGCTCCGCTGGTGCTTGCCAACCTGCTCGCGCCGCTGCTGCTCGCCTGGGCCCGAGCGATGCCGGGGCCAGAGCACGCTGAGATCATCGCCAGCGGCCTGCTCGAGCACGAGGCCGAACCGGTCAGTGGCGCCTTTGCCCAGCGCGGCTACCGCGAGCGGCAGCGGCTGGTGCGCGACGGCTGGGCGGCGCTGCTGTTACAGGCGCCGGGCCGCCCCGATCCGACCGCTGGATAGCCGCGAAGGCCAACATTCTGGCCCGTTGGCCACTGTGGATGGCGTGTCTGCGGGCGATCATTGTCGACGTGGAGTGCATCACAGGCACACGCTCAGGAGGTGTCAGGAAGGGCTGCTGAAGTCCTCCGCGATCCGTCAATCCCTCGGTGGCCAACCTCTGGGCGGCACCGCTCTCCAGCCAAAGCCTCGTCCCGGCGTCACGCAAGAGCTCTCTCTCCTCTCTCAGCGTGCCGAGGCGAGGATCAGCTCAAGCGGCGTCCAACTGCCAGAGGTTCGGGGGATGGCGGATCGCGGCGGGGCGCCGTCAGCCCCACGTCCTATCCTTTGAGCACAGTTGAGCATTCTCGAACAGGTGCGTCAGGACGTCATCCGCGCCATGAAGGCGGGGGAGCGTGATGTCGCGTCCGCGCTCCGCCTGCTGGTCTCGGAGCTGCAGCGTGATGCGAAGGAGGGCAGCGGGGACGAGATCGCGGTGTTGCGCCGCGAGCACAAGCGCAGGCTGGAGGCGGCCACGCAGTTTCAGCGCGCCAACCGGCCGGAGCTTGCACAGCAGGAAGAGGCCGAAGCGGTGATGATCGCGCGCTACCTGCCACCCGAGCTGACCGACGCGCAGCTCAGTGAGCTGGTCGAAACAGCAGTCAGCGAGACCGGCGCCACGGGGCTCCCCGACCTGGGTCCGGTGATGAGGTTGGTGATGGACCGGGCCGGTGGTCTGGTGGACGGCAAGCGGGCTTCGGCGGCGGTCAGAGCCGCGCTGAGCGGCACGAGCAGATAGGGACGGACTGGTCCGATGCGCACGCAGATCGAGTTGGACAACGCTGTGGCCGCCGAGCTGGCCGGTAGCGGCGACGCGATCCTGCGGGCGCTCGCCGAGCAGATCGACTGCGACCTTTACCTGCGCGGGAATCTGGTGACCCTGGACGGCGAGCCGCAGGCGGTCGCGGCCGCGCAGGACGTGGTCCGGCAGCTGAGCGGCCTGGTGGCCCAGGGGCATGAGCTGGCTCCCGCCACGGTCGAGTCGGTCGTGCGCGCACTCGCGTTGCAGGAGGACCCCGGCGCGATCCTCGACGATGTGATCTGGCGCGGTCGGGCACTCAAGGTGGCACCCAAGACCGTCCATCAGAAGCGCTACGTGGATTCGATCCGCACCAACACGATCACCTTCGGGATCGGGCCGGCCGGTACCGGCAAGACGTTCCTTGCGGTCGCACTCGCGGCCGCTGCGCTCGCGCGCCGCGAGGTCAGCCGCATCATTCTGACGCGCCCGGCGGTCGAGGCGGGGGAGCGGCTTGGGTTCCTGCCAGGCGACCTGATGGCGAAGGTTGATCCCTACCTGCGGCCCCTGTTTGACGCGCTGCACGACATGCTCGAGGCGGACAAGTTCAGCCAGCATTTGGAGCGCGGCGTGATTGAGGTGGCGCCGCTCGCGTTCATGCGCGGTCGCACTCTCAACGACAGCTTCATCATCCTCGACGAGGCTCAGAACACCACCCCGGAGCAGATGAAGATGTTCCTGACCCGGCTGGGGATGCACTCGAAGGTCGTGGTGACCGGCGACGTCACGCAGGTTGACCTGCCCCGCGACCAAACCTCGGGCCTGAGCGCTGCAGCGGAGATTCTCGACGGCATCGAGGACATCGGCTTCATCCGCTTCGGTGAGGAGGATGTGGTGCGCCACAAGCTGGTGCGCCGGATCGTCGCTGCCTACGACGAGCACGCGCAGCGCCTGGCTCCGGAGCTGCGTTCGGCCCGGCGTGCCTGATGAGCGACGAGCCGCTGGACATTGAGGTGATCGGTGCGGACGTGCTCGCCGCCGGCGCGCCGACGGCGCTCGAGGTGCGCGAGCTCTGTGTGCTGGCGCTCGCCTCGGCCGGGATCGACAGCGGTCACATGGCGGTCGAGTTCGTCGATGCCGAGCGCATCCGTGAGCTCAACCGGCGCTTTCGGGCGATCGATGAGCCCACCGACGTGCTCTCCTTTGGCGTGGACGAGGATGGCGCGAGCGCCGGACCACGCGAGCTCGGCGACATCTTCATCTGCCCACAGCACACCGTCGATCTGCGCGAGGCCGTGGTGCACGGCGCGCTGCACCTCACCGGCATGGATCACGAGACCGACGACGGCGAGATGCTCGCGCTCCAGGCCGAGCTGATGCGCTGGGTGCGATGAGCGCCACGACCGACAGCGCCGAGCACGCCACCCGTGCCGGGTTCATCGCGCTGGCTGGCCGACCGAACGTCGGCAAGTCGACGCTGACCAACGCGCTCGTGGGCAGCAAGGTGGCGATCGTCTCCGACAAGCCGCAGACCACCCGCAGGGCGATCCGCGCGGTGGCCGGCGGTCCCGACTGGCAACTCGTGCTCGTGGACCTGCCCGGGGTTCAGCGCCCCCGGGACGCGCTCACCGAGCGGATGCAGCGCCGCGTCGAGTCCGAGCTCGCAGGTGCCGACGGCGCGCTCATGGTCTTCAACGCCGAGCAGGGGATCGGCCCCGGGGATCGCTTCATCGCCGGGCTGCTCGAGCGTTCGCCGGTACCGGTTGTGATCGCGGTCAACAAGCTCGACCTGGTCGACCGCGCACGCGCTGTGGCCGTGCTGCAGGCTGCCGAGCAACTGGGGGTCGCCGAATCCATCTTCCCGATCAGCGCCCGCACGGGCAGCGGCGTGCAGGAGCTGCTCACCCACCTCGTCTCACTGCTGCCGCCCGGACACTTCTACTACGAGCCCGAGCAGCGCTCCGACCAGTCACAGGCCGTTCTGCTCGCCGAGCTGGTCCGCGAGCAGATCCTGATGCGCACCCGCGAAGAGGTCCCGCACGCGGTCGAGGTCGAGGTCGAGTCGATCTCCCAAGATGATGGTCTGGTGCGGATCGAGGCGGTGGCGCTGGTCGAGACCGAGTCGCAGAAGGGCATTCTGATCGGTTCCGGCGGACAAATGATCAAGGCGATTGGTGTTGGGGCGCGCCGCGCAATTGAGCGTGAGCTCGGCGGCCGCGTGCATCTGGCGCTGCAGGTGCGGGTGCGTCGCCACTGGCGTGGCGACGAGCGCGTGCTCGATCGGCTGGGGATCGAGTAGGTGATGGCGGTCGCAGACCCGGACCCTGAGCCGCTGCGGCGCCAGGACGCGCTCGACGCCGAGTTCAGACGCGTCGAGGTGGACATCTATCTGACCACGGCCGGTGTCGTCGAGCAGGCCGGCGCACTCGAACAGCGGGCGGCCGAAGCGAACCTGATCTCGCGCGTGCGGCGCGCACAGCTGTTGCGCTCGGACGCGATTGGGCGTCGTGGCCAGGTGGAGCAGGCGCTGCGGCTGCAGATGGGGCTGCTCACCGAGGCTGAGCTGGACGCTGACCGCATGATCTGCGCGCGCGCGCAATGTATGCTCGCAGCCACCTACGACCGCCTGGCCGAAGCCGGCAAGGCGCTGCTCGCCGCCGAGGAGGCCGTCAAGCTGCTCGCGCCCGGAGACCCGCCGCACTGGCAGGCGGAGCACATGATGACGCTCGCGGTCTGCACCTCCTACTGGCGCCAGGGAACCGTCGATTACACGACCTTCGACGAGGCGGTCAGGCTTGCGCGCGTGGCTGACGAGCCGGTCCTGCTGCTGGCGACGCTCAACAACTACGCCTACACGGCGTTGGAGCACCCCGGGCACCCCGAGCACCGTGGCGCCGGCGTGGCGATGGTGTACGAGATGCGCCGGCTGATCGATGAACGCCTCGGTGGCCGCTGCCCGTCGGCGTGGCTTGACACGATCGCCGTCGGCCTGCTTGAGGCGGGCGAGCTCGACGCCGCCGCCGAGGTGAGCGCACGGGCCGTCAGCGCCGCCCCAATCGACCTGGTGGAGCCCTCCGCCAGGTCGCTCTGCATCCTCACACAGGCCAAGATCGAGCGCGCGCGGGGCAACCGCGAGGCTGCCCACGAGCGGGCGCTTGAGGCTGCGGCGCTGGCACGCGATTCGGGCGTCAGTGAGGCCATCGCGCCAACGCTCGACGAGCTCTCCGAGCTGGCGGCGCTCGACGGTGACTACAAGCTCGCCTACGAGCGCCTGCGTGAGCGAAACCGGCTGCTTGATCGTCATCGCAGTGACCGCAGCGAGCTGCACGCGGTCACGCTGCAGGCGATCTACGCCGTCGAGGTCGAGCGCCAGCAGCGGCTGGCGCTGGAGGCGTTGGCCGACACCGACCCGCTGACCGGTCTCTACAACCGTCGCTATATGGCCCGGCGCCTGAGTGAGCTCGCCGGCGAGCCGTTGACGCTTGCGCTCATCGACCTCGACCACTTCAAGGTGATCAACGATCGCTTCGGACACGACGCGGGCGACGCGGTGCTTCAGGAGCTCGCCGGGATCCTGCGCGCGCACGTCGAGCAAGTCGGCGGCGATGGGGGCTTCGCGGCGCGGATCGGTGGCGAGGAGTTTCTGCTCGTCCTGCCACGGCTGCAAGCCGAGGTGGTGGCAGCCTGCTGCGAGCAGCTGCGGGCCCAGGTTGCAGGCTGGGATTGGCCCGCGGCCGGGCGGCAGGTCAACCTGACGATCAGCGTTGGCGTCGCGATCGAGCGCGGCGGCGCTGGCAGCGAGCCCTCGGGCATGCTGAGCCGTGCGGACGCGAAGCTCTATGACGCCAAGCGCGCGGGTCGTAACCGCGTCGCCATGGAACGGCCGCGCTGAGGCGCGGGCCCATAGACTCTGCGATCATGGTCGCTTCAGAGCTTGATTTCGGCGCGGATGGCCTGCTCCCGTGCATCATCCAGGATTGGCGAAGCGGTGAGGTTCTGACGCTCGCCTACATGAACGCCGAAGCTTTCGAGCTCACGCAGCGCACCGGCGAGATGCACCTGTTCAGTCGCTCACGGCAGGAGCTCTGGCACAAGGGCGCCACCTCGGGCAACGTCCAGCGCCTTCGTGCGCTGCGCTACGACTGTGACGCCGACGCCCTGCTCGCGCTCGTGGAGCCGGCCGGTCCCGCCTGTCACACCGGCGCGCGCTCCTGCTTCTACCGGGGTGAGCCCGAGCCCGGCGCGCCGCGCACACAGGCACCATTCGAGGTGCTGCCCGGGCTTGAGCGCACCGTCGCCGAGCGGCGCGCCGCCGCTCCCTCCGGCTCCTACACGGCGACGCTGCTGGCCGACCCGGTCCACATCGGCGAGAAGGTGCAGGAGGAGGCTGAGGAGGTGGCACGCGCGGCGCGGGAAGAGAGCGACGAACGCGTCGCCAACGAGGCCGCCGACGTGCTCTACCACCTGACGGTGCTGCTGGCGAGCCGCTCCCTGACCCTGGCGGACGCCGAGCGCGTGCTCGACGAGCGCCGCGCCTGAAGCCGCAGGCCGCTGCCATGGACGCCGCTGCACCACTGACCGAGACCTGGATCGAGGACACTGAGACGCCGGTGTCGGCGTTCCTCAAGCTGCGTGCCGCCGCGCCGGGCGAACCCGCCTTCCTGCTCGAGTCCGCCGAACAGGGCCGCGCCGGGCGCTTCAGCTTCATCGGCCACCGACCGCGGCAGGTGCTGCGCTGGTCGCTTGGCGATCCAGGCGATCCCTACGCTCTGGTCCAAGCCCAGCTTGACCGCGTCGCGACCCGCCAGCCGGAGGGGGTTGAGCTACCGTTCGGAGGCGGTGCCGTGGGCATGTTCGCCTACGACCTCGTGCGCACCGTCGAGCCGCTCGGCGAGCCGCGTCCGGATACGCTCGGGCTGCCGGACCTGGCGCTGATCTTCACCGACACCCTGCTTGCCTTCGACCACCTCAAGCACACCGTCACGGCCGTCGCACACCCTGGAGACGAGCCTGACACGGCGCGCGCGAAGGTCGCGGCGATCCGCGAGATCCTCGCGCGCCCGCTGCCACGGGCGGCGCCTGGACCAGATGCCAGCGACCGCACAGCGCCGGACTTCCGGTCGAACATGACGCGCGAGCACTTCGAGGCAAACGTCGCGCGGATCGTCGATTACATCCATGCGGGCGACGTCTTCCAGGTGGTGCCCTCGCAGCGCTGGTCGGCGCGCTCGCCGGTGAGCGGCTTCTCGATCTACCGCGGCCTGCGGGCCGTCAACCCGTCGCCGTACATGTACTACCTCGACTTTGGCGACTTCGAGCTGGCTGGCGCCAGCCCTGAGCCGCTGCTCACCGTCAGTGGCCGGCGGGTCAGCACCACCCCGATCGCCGGCACGCGCCCGCGCGGCGCAACCAGCGAGGAGGATGCGCGCTACGCGCGCGAGTTGCTCGCCGACCCCAAGGAACGCGCCGAGCACGTGATGCTCGTGGACCTCGGCCGCAACGACATCGGCCGCGTCTGTGAGTACGGCTCGGTCCACGTCGACGACCTGATGCTCGTTGAGCACTACAGCCACGTGATGCACATCGTCTCCAACGTCAGCGGCACGCTGCGCCCCGGTGTCCGCGCGTTGGATGCGCTGCGCGCCGTGCTGCCCGCCGGCACCCTGTCGGGTGCCCCGAAGGTCCGGGCGATGCAGATCATCGACGAGCTCGAGCCGGTCAAACGCGGCGGCTACGGTGGCGCGATCGGCTACGCGAGCTATGGCGGCGACCTTGACACCTGCATCCACATCCGCACCGCGGTGATCAAGGACGGGTGGGTCCATGTCCAGGCCGGAGGCGGTACCGTGGCCGACGCGAAGCCTGAGAATGAGTATGAGGAATCGGTGAACAAGTCAAAGGCTCTGATCAAGGCGATCGAGACCGCGCTCGCGCAGCCGGACTGGGAGTGAGCGTCGATGCGCATCCTCGTGATCGACAACTACGACAGCTTCACCTACAACCTCGTCCAATACCTCGGCGAGCTCAGGACGCCAGCGCATGAGATCGATGTGGTCCGCAACGATCAAGCGACCGTCACGGAGCTGCTTGAACGGGGTTACGACCGGCTCGTGGTTTCCCCGGGCCCGTGCACACCGGACGACGCCGGCATCAGCCTGGAAGCGCTCAGAAGCTTTCCCGCCGCGCGGATCCCGACGCTCGGCGTCTGTCTCGGCCACCAGGCGCTCGTGCAGACATGGGGCGGACGCGTCGTCCGCCACGCGCCGGTGCATGGCAAGACATCCCGGATCGAGCACGACGGGCGCACGATCTTCAGCGGGCTGCCACAGGACCTCGAGGTGGGCCGCTACCACTCGCTGGTGGTCGACCCGGCTCTGCCAGAGCTGATCGAGTGCAGCGCCACCGGCGACGGTGTGGTGATGGCCGTCCGCCACCGCGAGCTGCCGGCCGAGGGTGTGCAGTTTCACCCCGAGTCGGTGCTCACCGAGCACGGCCGCGAGCTGCTTGCCAACTTCGTGGATCAGACGCGATGAGCGAGCTTCTGACGCGAGCGATCGACCACCTGGCCGACGGGCAGGATCTCAGCGAGACCGACGCTGCCGAGGCGCTCGCCGAGATCATGGCGGGCGAGGCGACGGACATTGAGATCGCCGGCTTTCTGATCGCCCTGCGCGTAAAGGGGGAGACGGTCCCGGAGTTGGCCGGGCTGGCGCGCACGATGCGCGCCCTGGCGGCGTTCGTGCCGACCCGCGGCGAGGACCTGCTTGACACCGCCGGCACCGGCGGGGGGCGCACCACCTTCAACGTCTCGACCACTGCAGCGTTGATCGCCGCCGCCGCCGGCTGCACGGTGGCCAAGCACGGCAGCCGCTCGTCAACCGGGCTCTCCGGCTCCGCCGACGTGTTGGAGGCGCTGGGCGCGCGCATCGACCTGGATGCGCAGGCGGTGGGTCGCTGCATCGACGAGATCGGCTTCGGCTTCATGTTCGCCCCCTACCACCATCCCGCCAGCGCCCGTGTGGTGAAGGTCCGCAAGGAGCTCAAGGTCCGCACCACCTTCAACTTCCTCGGGCCGCTGACCAACCCCGCCGGCGCGCGGCGCCAGCTGCTCGGCGTCTCTGACATCGCCAAGCTCGACAAGCTGGCCGGGGCGCTGGCGCTGTTGGGCTCAGATCACGCGCTGCTGGTCTCCAGCGAGGATTCGCTGGACGAGCTCAGCATCTCCGCTCCCACGCGTGTAGTCGAGGTGCGCGAGGAACGGATCGATAACTACACGGTCATCCCAGAGGATGTCGGCCTGCCACGCCACCCGGCGGACGCCGTGCCCGGCGGTGACGCGCAGGCCAACGCCCAGACCGCCCGGCGGATCTTCGCAGGCGAGCCGGGGGCCGCCCGCGACCTGGCCGTCTTCAATGCGGGGGCGGCGATCTACGCAGGTGGTCGCGCTGAGAGCCTCGCCGAGGGTGTGGCGCTCGCGCAGCGCGCACTCGACTCCGGTGCCGCCGCCACCAAGCTCGAGGAGTTCGCGGCGCTCACCCAGGCGCTTGCGCCGGGAGCGCCCCAGCCGTGAACGTGCTCGAGCAGATCGTGACCGACACCCGCGCCGCGGTCGCCCGCCGCGCTGAGTCCGTGCCGCTGGCGGCGCTCGAGCAGGCCGGCGAGCAGCGGCGAGCCGGCCGTGGTCAGATCGACGCCATCCGGGACTTCGCCGGGGCCCTGCGGCGCCCCGGGATCTCGCTGATCGCCGAGCACAAGCGCAGCTCGCCGTCGGCGGGGGTGATCCGTGCCGACCTGCAGCTCGCCGACGTGGTGGGCGCCTACACGCGCGCCGGCGCGCGCGCACTGTCGGTGCTGACCGAGGAGTTGCGCTTCGGCGGCCGTCTCGCCGACCTCGCTGCGGCGCGGGCAGCCTCGCCGCTGCCCGTCCTGCGCAAGGACTTCATCGTCGACGCCTATCAGGTGCACGAGGCGCTGGCCGCCGGTGCCGACGCGATCCTGCTGATCGTCGCAGCGCTGCCGCTCGACCAGCTCGAGCGTCTGCACGCGCTCGCCGGCGCCCTCGGTCTGGCGGCGCTCGTTGAGGTTCACTCGCGCGCCGAGCTGGCCGTGGCCGGCGAGCTGGGCGCGGCGATCATCGGCATCAATAACCGCGACCTGACGACGCTCGAGGTGGATGTGCAGCGCACCATCGAGCTCGCGCCAGCCGTCCCCAAGGGTGCGCTGCTGGTGGCCGAGTCCGGCTTTCGCGAGCATGGCGAGCTTGAGCGACTCGAGCGGGCGGGGGTCGATGCGGTGCTGGTCGGCGAGGCTCTGATGCGCGCCGCCGACATTGAGGCTGCGACGCGAACCCTTCTAGGATCGGCTCAATGAGCGCCACCCGGATCAAGTTCTGCGGCATCACGCGCGCCTCCGACGCCGAGCTGGCGGTCTCCCTCGGCGCCTGGGCGGTGGGCCTGATCATGTGGCCCGGCTCGCCGCGCGCGGTCCCGCTGGACCGCGCTGCCGAGCTCGCCGCATCGCTCAAGCGCCGCTGCGAGGTGGTCGGCGTGTTCGTCGAACCGACGCTTGAGGAGCTGACGGCCGCCGCCGAGGCGGTGGAGTTCACGATCCTGCAGTTGCACGGCCGCGAGGGGCCGCGTTTCTGTGCAGAGGCGGCGCGACGTACAGGCTGCCGCGTGATCAAGGCTGCGCGTGTGCGCAGCGGCGCCGACATCCAGGCGCTCGCGGCCTACCGCACCGACTTTCACCTGCTGGACTCGCACCAACCGGGCGCGCCCGGCGGGACCGGCGAGGTCTTCAACTGGGGGCTCGTCGGCGGTCGGCGCAAGGTGCCGCTGATCTTGGCCGGCGGGCTGACGGCGGACAATGTCGCCGCCGCGATCGCGGCGGTGCGGCCGTTCGCGGTCGATGTCGCAAGCGGCGTCGAGTCTGCTCCGGGTCGCAAGGACCACGAGCTCATGCGCCGCTTTGCGGATGCGGTGGCCGCCACGGCAGCGCCGGAGGCCGCATGAGCTCAGGTATCGAGCACCGTTTCGGTCCCTACGGCGGCCAGTACGTCCCCGAGACGCTGATGCCGGCACTCGCCGAGCTCGAGCAGGCGTGGCTCGAGGCCCGTGACGACGAGCGCTTCCAGGCACGCCTGCGTGGCCTGCTGCAGGCTTACGTCGGGCGGCCCTCGCCGCTGTATCTGGCGGAGCGGCTCAGCGCGCAGGTTGGCCACCCGGTCTACCTGAAGCGTGAGGACCTCAACCACACCGGCGCGCACAAGATCAACAACGCGCTCGGGCAGGCGCTCCTGGCCCAGCGCATGGGCAAGCGGCGGATCGTCGCTGAGACCGGCGCCGGCCAGCACGGCGTCGCCACCGCCACCGCCTGCGCGCTGCTCGACCTCGAGTGCGTCGTGCACATGGGCACCGAGGACATCCGCCGCCAGCAGCCCAACGTGCAGCGCATGGAGCTGCTCGGCGCGACCGTGATGCCCGTGCAGGCGGGTGCGCGCACGCTCAAGGAGGCGGTCTCGGCCGCGATTCGTGACTGGGTCACCAACGTCACCGACACGCACTACATCCTCGGCACCGCCGCCGGCCCGGCGCCCTACCCGGCGATCGTCCGCGACCTGCAGCGCGTGATCGGCGACGAGGCGCGAGCACAGGTGTTCGAGCTCACCGGACGGTTGCCCGAGCGGGTGATCGCCTGCGTCGGCGGCGGCTCCAACGCGATCGGCATCTTCACACCCTTCGTGCCCGACACCGAGGTGAGGCTGATCGGCGTCGAGCCGGCGGGGGAGGGGATCGAAACCGGCCGGCATGGTGCGCCGCTGACCGTTGGTGGTCCCGGTGGCAGCGGCGGCATCCTGCACGGCTCCTACTCGGCGATCATGCAGGACGAGGACGGCCAGATCCTCGAGGCGCACTCGATTTCGGCCGGGCTCGACTACCCTGGCAGCGGCCCGGAGCACGCCTGGCTGCGCGACCAGGGGCGCGCAACCTACACCGCCATCACCGACCGTGAGGCGCTCGACGCGTTCGCGCGTGTGGCGCGCCTGGAGGGGATCATCCCAGCACTCGAGAGCGCGCACGCGCTCGCCTGGCTGTTCAACAATCCCGACAGCGAGCTTGACATCGTCTGTCTCTCCGGTCGTGGCGACAAGGATCTGGCGGAGGTGATCGCGAAGCTGTGAGCGGGGTCGCTGCCATGAGCGGTGCGGAGCGGATCGCCGCCGCCTTCGAGTCCGCGCGCGCTGAGGGCCGTCGCGCGGCCCTGATGCCGTACCTGATGGCCGGCTACCCGGACCTCGAGCGCTCGCGCGAGATCGCGCGCGACTATGTCGCCGGCGGCGCCGATCTGATCGAGCTCGGCATACCCTTCTCCGACCCGCTGGCCGACGGCCCGGTGATCCACGCCGCGGACGTGGCGGCGCTCGCGGCCGGGGCCAACGTCACCGACGCGCTGAGCGTCGTGCGCGCGGTGGATGAGCACGTGCCGGTCGTGGTCATGTGCTACGCGAACGTGATCCTCGCGCGCGGACTGGAGCGCTTCGCCGATCTGCTCGCCGAGGTCGGCGCCAGCGGCCTGATCGTGCCGGATCTGCCGCTCGAGGAGGCGCCGGCGATCCGCGAGCTGCTGGATGCCCGTGGCCTGGCGCTGGTGCCCCTGGTCGCCCCCACCACGCCCGACGAGCGCCTGACGCGGATCGGCGCCGCCGCCCGCGGGTTCGTCTACACCGTCTCGGTCACCGGGACGACGGGTGAGCGTGATGAAAGCGACGCCGGCCTGCCCGAGATCCTCGCGCGTGTGCGCGCCCACTCCGAGGTTCCGGTTGCGCTCGGCTTCGGAATCGGCACGCCCGCACAGGCGGCAGCCGCGGCCGCTGCCGGCGCCGACGGCGTGATCGTTGGCACGCGGCTGGTGCGAGCCGCCGGCGAGGCGCCTGGTGAGGTGCGCTCGCTGGTCGCAGAGTTCGCCGCAGCGCTGGCGGCTTGACGCCAGCGGCCGCCAACTCGGCTAGCATGGTGCGCCGATGGGACTCGTAGTCACCGCAACTTTCGGTCTGGTCGTCTGGATCGTGATCTGGGGCATGGGCACCGTGTCCGGTTTTGACGCGGCGATCATCGGCGTCGTCCTGGTGCTGGTCGTGACCGCGGTCCGCAACGTGCTGCCGTACCTCTCGCGGAAAGACCGCTAGTGCGCAGACGACCGCGGGCGCTTGCCGCTGCGGGCGCCGCCGGCTTGGCGGCGCTGGCCATCGCCGGTTGCGGCACCAGCTCGAGTTCCTCGTCCGCCAGCACGGCGGTCACCGTCACCGGTCGCACGCTCACGATCTTCGTCAGCGAGCCGCACGACATCGCCAGCAACCCCGCGGCGCTGGACGTGGTTGACGCCGAGAAGCTCGCGTTCGCCGCCGGCCACGGTCAGGTCCACGACTTCAAGCTCCAGCTCCAGACCGACTCAGCTGCGCAGCTCTCCGACAACGCCCGCGCGGCGATCATCGACCCGAGCACGATCGCCTACATGGGAGAGATCGAGCCCGGTACCTCGGATCAGACGGTCGGGATCACCAACGCGCTGGATGTTCTGCAGGTCAGCCCCACCGACAACGCCCTGGAGCTCAGCACCAGCACGCCGGCGGTGAGCGGCGGGCCCAAGAGCTTCTTCGAGTCGTGGAGCACCTACGGGCGCACGTTCGCGCGCCTGGTGCCGAGCGGCAGCGAGGAGGCGCGGGCCCAGGTCGCCGAGATGCGCGCGCTGGGCATCTCAAGCGTGTATGTCGCAAGTGACTCGAGCGACTACGGGCGCGCGCTGGCCGACGCTGTCGCCGCGGACGCGCATGGCGCGGGCATCACGGTCACGCACTCGCCGGCGGCTGCCGGGGCGATCTTCTATGCGGCGCAGACGCCTGCCACCGCCGCGCGCTACTTCAATCGCGTCGGCGCGCAGGCTCCGAGCGCCAAGCTCTTTGGGCCATCGTCACTGAACTTCGGCTCCTTCGCCTCCCTGCTCTCACCGACCGTGGCGCCGCGCGTCTACGTCTCGATCCCCGGCTACCTGCCCAAGGACCTGACCGCCGCCGGCCGGGCGTACCTGGCCGCCTTCCGCCTCGCCTACCACCACAGCCCGAACGTGGAGGCGATCTTCGGCTACGCGGCGATGAGCGCGCTGCTGCACGTGCTCGCGCGCGAGGGCGCCGCCGCCAACGACCGCACCGCCGATGTCAAGGAGTTCCTCGCCCAGCGCAACGCCTCCTCGCTGCTGGGCAGCTACTCGATTGACAGCGCCGGCAACAGCAACCTCAACGCCTTTGTGTTCGCCCGCGTGCGCGGCGGGCGACTGGTCCCGTTCGCGGCGGCGCCGCAGGGCTGAGCGACAGCCGTGGGACGCGCGGGGCTGCTGGCAATCTGCTGCGCTCTGTTGCTGGCCGCCTGCGGCTCCACTGCCCCGGCCCGCCGGGCGGCGCCGCCCAGGACCCCTCGCACAGCCGCCAAGCGTCACGTTCGCCAGACGCTCGTGATCTACTCAAGCCTTCCGCTCAGTGGCCCACAACGGCAGGCGTCTCTGCAGATCGAGCGCGGCATCGGGCTCGCGCTCGCGCGGGCCCACCACCGTGCCGGTCGCTTCCGCGTCGTCTATCGGGCGCTCTCTGACTCGTTGCGGCGTGTGACCACCACCGCCAGCGCGAGCACGACCGGACGCGGCCGCCTCACGGCGGCCAAGACCCGTCACTACGTGCCCGCAACCAACTGGCGGGCGACAGCCACGGTGGACAACGCCGTGGCCGCCGCACGCAACACCGAGACCGTTGCCTACATCGGTGAGCTCGACTCCGGCGCCACCGAGCTGTCGCTGCCGATCCTCAACCAGGCTGGCATCGTGCAGCTCACACCGGGCAGCGGCTACCCCGGGCTGACCGACAGGGTTGCCGGCGTCACCGCGGCTGGTGAACCTGGGCGGTTCTATCCCCACGGCGGCCCGACCCTGCTGAGGCTGATACCAGATGACGTTGTCGAGGCCGCCGCGATTGCGGATTTCCTCAAGCACGACACCGGCTGCACGCACCTGGCTGCGGCGGCCTTTGGCGGTGGCGTCAGCGCAGCGCCACTGGTGGCTGCCATCCAGCGGACCGCTCCCCTGTACGGACTAACGTTCGAGGCCACGGCAGCGCCCGGCACGGACGTCAAGAACTACTACAGCTACGCGGTCGCGCTGCGGGATCACGGCGTCAACTGCTTCGCGCTGACCGGGCGGGTCACGCGCAGCGCGGTCGCCTTCACCGAGGCGTTGAACGCGCAGCTGCCTGTGGGTTCCGCGATCTTTGGAACCAGTGGCCTCTGTAACAGGAGCTGGAGCGAGCAGGCCCGCGGAGGCGTTCCGCTCAAGGTTGCAAACGCGCTCTACTGCGCAACGCCGCTGCGTCCGGTCGACGACTACATCGGGGGCCGCAGCTTTGCGCGCATCTACCGCGCGGCCGAACACGCGAGCGCGACTGCCGACGGCTACTACGGCTATCTGGCCGGACGGCTCGTGCTAGCGGCGATCTCCGAGATCGGCGCGAGCACAGACAGCCGCCACGCGGTGCTCGAGAACCTGATCGGAAACCTGGCTTCGACCGCGCTTCAGACCTACGGCTTTGACAGCGCCGACGGCGAGATCTCCTCCACCTACTACGAGATCGACAAGGTCACCGACGGCGTGCCGGTTGCCTACCGCGCGATAGACCCGCCGTCGCTGCTCTCTGAGACCCCGGGCGGGTAGCCTCAGCCGCACATGACCCTATTGCTGATCGACGGCAACAGCCTCGCCTATCGCGCCTTCTTTGCGCTGCCCGAGTCGATCGCGACCTCCACCGGCATCCCCACAAACGCGATCTTCGGGCTGGCGTCAATGCTCGTGAAGGTGCTGACCGAATACGGCGAACGGCCCACGGTCGTGGTCTGGGATGGCGGCTACACCGGACGCAAGGAGCTCTACCCGCAGTACAAGGCACAGCGCTCCAGCCGCCCCGATCTGCTGAAGGAGCAGTGGCCGAACTTCGAGCCGCTGATCGAGGCGTTCGGCTACCACAACCTGCGGGTCGAGGGCTACGAGGCCGACGACGTGATCGCGTCGCTGGCCGCTCTGGCCAAGCACGCCGGGCCCGACGGCGGGCCACTGCCGGTGGTGATCCTGACCGGCGACCGCGATGCCTTCCAACTGGTCGACGAGACGACACGGATCATGGCCCCGGGGCGCGGGATCACCGACACGAAGCTCTACGACGAGCAGGCTGTGATCGACCGCTACGGCATTCCGCCGGCGCTCGTGCCCGACTTCATCGGCCTCAAGGGCGACACCTCCGACAACATTCCGGGCGTGCCCGGGATCGGCGACAAGACCGCCGCCGAGCTGCTGCAACGCTTCGGCACGCTCGAACAGGTGCTGGCATCGATCGACCAGATCTCAGGCACCAAGCGCAAGGAGAACCTGGTAGAGCACGCCGACGACGCACGCCTGTCAAAGCAGCTGGCAACCGCCAAGCGTGACATCCCGCTCGAGCTGGATCTGCACGAGCTGGCCGCCCGTGCGCCCGATCGCTCGCGTCTGCGCGAGACCTTCCGGCGGTTCGAGCTGCGCGACCCGCTGCGCCGCCTGGAGGAGGCTCTCGGCTCCCCCGATGCGGCCGCGCCCGCATCGTCGTCCACGGCCGCCGCGGCCGCTGCTGCGGCGGCCGTGCCCAGCCGCGCAGTCGCCGTGGACGAGATCGCGCAGCTGGCGGCGGACGCCCGCGTCGCGCTGGCGCTGCGAGCCCCCGAGGTGCCGGAGGGAGCGCTGTTCGGGCAGGAGCGCGAGTGGCGCTTCGGTCTGGCCGTCAGCGGGCCAGCGGGCCCGCTGACGGAGGTGCTGGCAGGGGCCTGTGGCGATCCCGCCGAGGTGGTCGCTGCGCTCGGCGCCCATCCGGTCAGCGCCCACGACGCCAAGTCGCTGGGGACGGTTCCGGCGCGGCTGGCTCACGACACCGAGATCGCCGCCTACCTGCTCGAGCCGGCTCGCCGCGGTTACCCGTTGCGCGAGCTCGTGGAGGAGCGCGGGCTGGCCGCGCCGGCAGAGCTTGAGCCGGCCGCGGCCGACGCGGTGTTGCTCGATGAGCTCGCGGGCTGGCAGCGCGAGCAGCTCGCGCAGCGGGGCCTGACCGAGCTGATGGACGATGTCGAGCTGCCGCTGGTCCGCATCCTGCGCGAGATGGAGCTCGCCGGGCTGAAGCTCGACACCGAGCGGCTCGCGGCGATCGCGGCCAAGGTCAGGGCGGAGGCGCAGGCCACCGAGCAGGAGATCTTCGAGCTGGCCGGGGAGGAGTTCACGCTCGCCTCGCCGCGGCAGCTGGAGGAGATCCTTTTCGGCAAGCTCGGGCTCTCGCGTAAGCGCCGCGGCAAGACCGGCTACAGCACGGATGCGCGCGTGCTGCAGGCGATCCGTGACGAGCACCCGATCGTCGCAAGGATCGAGCGTTGGCGCGAGCTGACAAAGCTGAGTGCCACCTACCTGGAGGCGCTCCCGCAGCTGATCGCGGCCGATGGCCGTGTCCACACAACCTTCAACCAGACGGCGGCGGCGACCGGCAGGCTCTCCTCCAACAGCCCGAACCTGCAGAACATCCCGATCCGCACGCCGCTTGGCCGCGAGATCCGCGCCTGCTTCGTGGCCGAGCCCGGCAACCTGCTGGTCAGCGCCGACTACTCGCAGGTTGAGCTGCGGCTGCTGGCGCAGATCGCCGGCGAGGACGTGCTCAAGGAGATCTTCCGCCGCGGCGCGGACGTCCACACCGCCACCGCGATGCGCGTCTTCGGCGTCGAGGCCGACCAGATCGACTCCGGCATGCGCTCGAAGGCGAAGATGATCAACTACGGGATCGTCTACGGGCTCTCGGCCTACGGGATGGCCGACCGCCTGGACATCCCGCAGAGCGAGGCCGACGAGTTCATCCAGCGCTACCTGGACGGCTTCCCGGCGGTCAAGCGTTTCATCGAGCAGACGATCGCGCAGGGCACCGAGCAGGGTTACGTCTCCACCCTGTTCGGGCGCCGGCGCCAGGTGCCGGAGCTGCGCTCCCGCCGCTATGAGATGCGCAAGCAGGGCGAGCGCTTCGCCGTCAACATGGTGATCCAGGGCACCGCGGCGGACATCATGAAGGTGGCGATGGTGCGAGCCCACGCGGCGCTCAGCACCGCCGGGCTGCGCTCGCGGCTGATCCTGCAAATCCACGACGAGCTGCTGTTCGAGGGCCCCGCCGCCGAGGCCGAGCAGGTGCGCGCGCTCGCGATTGACGCGATGGAGGGTGCCTACGCGATGGATCCGCCGCTGGCCGTCGAGGCGGGCATCGGGGGCGACTGGCTGGCGGCCAAGTGAGCGCCGGCCCGCGCCCTGTCGCCGTGGGCTGACACGTAGTCGGGGTGGGCGATCGCCAGGTAGTGGCTGAAGGACCAGTCCACGAAGCGTTTCACGCTCATGCCGGTGAGCGCCGGTCCCAGCACCCTCGGTGGCACCCTTGGGATCAGCCGCTGGACACGCAGCATCCACTCGTACTGCCAGCGGTGCGCCGCGCTGAAGGCGCCGTAGCGGGCCAGCGCCGCCGCCCTGCTCTGGCGCCCGGCGACGACGTCGGCGAGCTCGCGACCGCAGGCGATGCCGAAATAGAACGCGGTCCGGATCCCCTCGGCGGTCAGCGGCAGGCAGTGGCCCGCCGAATCACCCACGAAGAAGATGCCGCCCTCGGTCGCCTCGCGGATGCGGTGCGGGATCCAGTTGCCCTGATAGCCGCTCGGGTCGCGTTCGAGGTCACGGGCGAGTGCGACGGTGGGGTCCTTGACGTGAAAGCGGGGGTCGAACGAGCCGACGCCGATGCGCAGCTCGTCGCCTGCCGGGAAGCTCCAGCCGTAGCCGGCGGGCACGTAGCGGCGGTCGATCCAGATCTCCAGCTCCTCGCCGCGGCCGTGGGGATGCACCTCCAGACCGCGTGATAGGTAGGCGTCGGGTGGTTGGATCGGCGCGCCCCGACCGAGCACGCGGCGCCAGCCGAGCGCGTCCACGACCAGCGGCGCGCGGATCTCACCACGGTCGGTTTTGACCACGTGCATGGCCTCGGAGTTCGCTGGCGGCGGTCCCTCCACCTTGGCGGTCTCGAACTCGAAGCTGCCCTGCTGGGCAAGTAGCGCGCAGAGCTCGCGGTAGTCGAAGGTGGAGAAGCTCCACGGGAGCTGGTAACGCGCCGTTGCGTGGGGCGAGTGGATCACTAGCTCGCCGAACTCCTGCCGGTGCGAGCCCATCAGCTCGAGCGCCTGAAGCCACCCCGTCGGGATGCCGCAGGCCGATGTCTGGCGCTCGCCGATCTCGTAGCGGTCAACCACGAGCACATGCGCGCCGGTGCCCGCCAGCTCGCGCGCGACCGCCAGGCCGGCGAAGCTTGCGCCGCAGATCAGCACGTCACAGTCGCGCTCCAGCCGCGTGCGTTCGGTCCCTCGCTTGGTCGCTCTTATGGGCACAGGGCGGGATGATAAAAGCCCTGATGGCAGTCCGGCGCGGGCCGCCTGCGGCTACACTCAAGTGTCCACATGTCAACGCTTACAGCCCCCAACCCCACCGAACAGGCGGACGTCAAGGTCGTGCCAGGTTCCAACGGCCTGCTGCTCGAGATCGACGGCAAGATCGTCCCCAACTACGACGCCACCATTCACCCCTTCTCCGAAGGGGATGTCGTCACCGGCCACGTCGTCCGTATCGACAACGACGAGGTCCTGGTCGACATCGGCTACAAGTCCGAGGGCGTCATCCCCTCAAACGAGCTTTCGATTCGCAAATCCGTCGATCCCAGCTCGGAGGTCTCGCTCGGTGAGGAGGTCGATGCGCTGGTCCTGACCAAGGAGGATCAGGATGGCCGGCTGATCCTCTCCAAGAAGCGCGCCCGCTTCGAGAAGGCGTGGCGCCGGATCGAGGCCGCCGCGCAATCCGGCGAGCCGGTCGAGGGCACCGTGATCGAGGTCGTCAAGGGCGGGTTGATCATCGACCTCGGCGTGCGCGGCTTCCTGCCCGCCTCGCTGGTCGACATCCGCCGGGTGCCGAACCTCGACGAGTACATGGGCACCGCGATCGAGTGCAAGGTGATCGAGCTCAACCGTTCGCGCAACAACGTCGTGCTCTCGCGTCGTGCGGTACTCGAGGAGCAGCGTAAGGAGGATCGCGAGCGTATCCTCGACCGCCTGCAGCCGGGCCAGGTCGTGGAGGGTGTGATCTCCAACATTGTCGAGTTCGGAGCATTCGTCGACCTTGACGGCATCGACGGGCTGATCCACATTTCGGAGCTCTCCTGGTCGCATGTCAACCACCCCTCGGAGATCCTCAACATCGGCGACACGGTGTCGGTGAAGGTGCTCGACATCGACCGTCAGCGCCAGCGCATCTCACTGGGCCTGAAGCAGACCCAGGAGGATCCGTGGCAGCGTGTCGTGGACACCTACAACATCGGCGACGAGCTCGAGGGGACCGTCACGAAGGTCGTCACCTTCGGCGCCTTCGTGGAGATACTCGACGGCGTCGAGGGTCTCGTGCACATCTCCGAGCTGGCTCAGCACCACGTGGAGAACCCGCGTGAGATCATCCAGCCGGGCGATCCGGTTCGGGTGAAGATCCTCGAGATCGACTCCGAACGCCGTCGGCTTTCGCTGTCGATCAAACGTGTGGAGGGCCAGGTCCTCCCGGTGCGCCCGATCGTCGCTCCCGGCGCCGACGAGATCGATCAGGAGCCGATCGACGCGTCCGAGTTCGAGCAGATGCCCGAGCTCGGCCTGTCCGAGGAAGTGTTTGCCGACGAGCCCGAGGCCGCCGAGCCCGAGGCCGCTGAGGCCGACGAGCCTGAGGCCGCTGAGGCCGACGAGCCCGAGGCTTAGGTCCGGCCCACGAGCGGCAGATCCGGAGTTCGCGAGGGCGGTACGGTCAGCGCCGTGCCGCCCTTTGTTGGTCTCACAGGCGGCCTAGCCGCCGGCAAGTCGACCGCTCTGCAGATCCTTGCACGGCTCGGCGCCGCCACGATCTCCACCGATGCCGTCGTCCACGAGCTCTACGGCTCCTCGACCGTCCGCGACGCCGTGGTCGCACGGTTCGGCCCGGGGGTCGCGCCCGACGGCGTCGTTGACCGTTCGGCGCTCGCACAGCGCGTGTTTGCGGCGGACGCGGGCGGTGCGGGTGGCGACCGGGAGTGGCTCGAGCAGCTGCTGTGGCCGCTGGTGCGCCAGCGCGTGGACGAGTGGCGCGCGGCCACGCTGGCTGGCGGTGCCTCGCCGCCCGCGGCGCTCGTGGTTGAGGTGCCGCTCCTGTTCGAGTCCGGCAGCGAAGGGATGTATGACGCGACCATCGCCGTTGTGGCCGATGAGCGGCTGCGCGGGTCGCGCGCCCACGACCGTGACGATCGCGCGCTCACGCAGCGAGAGCGCCGCCAGCTCTCCCAGGAGGACAAGGCGTCGCGTGCGACATACGTGGTGGTGAACGACGGCGACCTCGCCGAACTCGAGGTCAAACTGTCGGCGATCCTTGTCATGCTGAAGGAGCGATGGTCGCAACGCTGAGACCTGTCAGCCGCCGGCGCCGAATCTGGCGGCGGCGAGTGCTGGCGCTCGTCGCTCTGATCGGTGTGCCTGCCCTTGTGATCGCCGCCTGGCCGCTGGCCACGCGCGTGATCGAGCACTTCGAGCTGCCGCTGCGCTACGCGCCGATCATCCGCCAGCAGGCGGCTGCCAAGCACCTCGACCCCGCGCTGGTCGCCGCGGTCATCTACGCGGAGACGCGCTTTCGCCCGCGCCCGTCTCCGACTGGCGCCGAGGGGCTGATGCAGATCGAGCCCGCCACCGCCAGATTCCTCGCCCGCCGCTCCGGCGGTCACCACTTCCAGCTCGCTGACCTTGACGCGCCAGCGGTCAACATCGCCTACGGCACCTACTACCTGCGCTACCTGCTGAACGCCTATTCCGGCAGCACGGTGCTCGCGCTCGCTGCCTACAACGGCGGCGAGACCAACGTGGATGACTGGCTGTCAGCCGCACGCGCCGCCCACCGTCGTTTCCTCACCCGCGACATCCCGCTCTCCCAGACCCGCGCCTACGTGAGCGAGGTGCTCTCCGAGCAACGCGCCTACCGCCGCCGCTACGCTGACCAGCTCGGCTACAGCGGCTGATCCTCCCGCCACATCAGCCAGCCAACGGCCATCTCGTAATCGAGCCCGTCGCCAGCCGACAGCGGTCGGCAGCTTTCGGGCCCGATCGCCTCGGCTCCCAGCACCGCCTGCATCTCAGTCAACTTCGGTGCCGCGCAGACGCTTGCGATCAGCCGCCCGTCCGGTCCGCGGAACTCCGGCTCGTCGCCTGCCCGCCCCGTCACCGCGTAGCCGCCCTCGTGCACCAGCCGATGGTGGTGCGAGCAGAGCGCCAGCAGGTTGTCGATTTCCGTCGCTCCGCCTCGCGCCCAGTGCTCGATGTGGTGAGCGTGCAGGTACCGAGTGTGCGTGCACCCCGGGAAGCGGCACCCTTGATCGCGGCTGCGCAGCGCTCGCCGCAGCGCCGGCGGGATCGCGCGCGTTCTGCGACCCACCGAAAGCGGCTTGCCGTCCTGCTCGATGATCGCCACCACCGCCGCGTCGCACCCCAGGCGCCGCACCGTCTCCGGCGCCAGCACCGGCCCACCCTCGATCTCGGCCTGCTGCACGATCTCCTCCGCTGTGAGCGTCTGTGCGTCGACATGCACGACGAGCTCGACGTCCTGGCCCCCACCGGTTGCCAGGCCCACCAGCGCCTGGGCCCTAACAGCGGGGGTACCGAGCTCCTGTGTGTCGGCCGGAACCGACTCCGCGGCCCGCTCCAGCGCACGCATCAACGCCGCCCCGTCCTCGGGTGCGAGCCGCCCCTGTACGACCAGCATGCCGTCGTCATCCCAGTGCAGGTACAGGGCCTGCCGTTCGTTGATCGCCTTCGCCTGCTCGCACGAGGCGCGCAACGCCTGGCCGTACTTCCCGCAGAGCTTCTCCAGTTGCGCACCCGTGGCATGCTTGGCCAGCTCGACCAGCTCGGCTTCGGTTTTCTCACTTGCCACGCGTGTGAGCGCGCGCACCTTGCTGTAGGACAGCTCGCCAGCGGCAAAGGCCGCCTGCACCAGCGGCAGGCAACCCAGCATGCGCGCAACGCGCACGTGGTCGCGTGCGGCGCCGATGCCTATCCCGCAGCGCCATGAGAGCCATTCCGCGCACGAGTTCATACCCCACGCGGCCCAGCCCTCGCGCGCGTCGAACTCGGCGACCAGCAGCAACCACCGGCACGTCTCCGACGCCAGGCGCGCGGCCAGCACACAGATCTCGTACTCGAGCACCTCCAGCGACGTCTGCACGCTCGTGCGCGTGTCCGCGCCGCTCGCGCCACGCCCCAACCCATCAACCCTCATCGAACACATGTTCGTATCATGGCACCGCCACCGGACGGAACGCGGCCTCGCCTGCGACATCTGTCCGGTGGGGATCGCCAGTTTTCAACGCCCCGACCGAGATAGTTGATGGCGCAACCACAACTCCGCGGAGTTTTTACAGGCCCGACTCTCCGGCCGGCGTTCGTCGATACTTCGGCGGTGGACGCACTGGATGTGGTGGCTGCCCTTGGCCTACGCGGGTCGTGGTATGCGGCGCCAGTTGGCGGCGGCACGGGGATCGGGCTCGCGGAGCATGCGCTGGTCAGCCCTGCGTCGGTCATGAAGGTTCAGGTTGCGTTGGCTGTTGAGACGCTGGTGGCGACCGGTCGACTCGACGGCTCTGAGCGCAGAGTCATGCTCCCGGCTGGCCGCACACCGGGCCCGACGGGCATCTCCTTGATGCTGGATGAGGTGACGATGTCGGTGCGCGACCTGGTTCTCGGGATGCTGACCATCAGCGACAACGCAGCCACCGATGAGTTGATCGGGCTCGTTGGACTCGAGCAGCTCAACTGGCTTCTGACTCAGTTCGGCATGGAACGCACGGTCATCAGTAGTGACCTTCGGCAGATGCTCGAGCAGATCGCGACCGACGCAGGGTTTGCCACATACGCGGCGTTGGTCGAACATGACCCCACTGTGAACGGGCCGCCATCGGCAGATGAGATCAGGCATCGGGTCGCACAGGCCACCGCACTGGATCCCACTCGCGCAACACGCACCACGGCGGCCGAGATGGTTGCGCTGCTGCAGGCGATCTGGTCCGACGCGGCGGCGCCCGCGCAGGCGTGCCGCCGCGTTCGTGAGGCGATGGGTCGCCAGTTGGCCATGACCAGGATCGCCTCTGGGTTCGACCACACTGTGCAGGTAGCGGTCTTCACCCGCAAGGATCCGGGCAGCGTCGCGCAACCAGGAGCGATAGACGCCGCGATCGGACGGATCGCACGCTCCCTGGTCGACGAGTTGCGCTCCCGCGACGGCGGCTAGCATCACGATCTAGCAATGCCCGGCTTCGAGCTCGACTCCGTCTTCAGTCCCACGGCCGACCAGCCGCAGGCGATCAGCGCGCTGGCCGAGGGGATCGAGCGGGGCGAGCGGATGATGACGCTGCTCGGTGCGACCGGCACCGGCAAGACGATGACCATGGCGGCGACGATCGCGGCGGTCGACCGCCCGGCGCTCGTGATCGCCCACAACAAGACCCTGGCCGCGCAGCTGTGCAACGAGTTCCGCACGTTCTTCCCACGCAACGCGGTCGAGTACTTCGTCTCCTACTACGACTACTACCAGCCCGAGGCCTACGTCCCCAGCAAGGACCTCTACATCGAGAAGGACTCGGCGATCAACCAGGAGATAGACCGGCTCAGGCACGCCGCCACCGCCGCCCTGTTCGCGCGCCGGGACGTGCTGATCGTCGCGTCGGTGTCGAGCATCTACGGGCTCGGTAGCCCCGAGGTCTATGACGAGAACCTGCAGACCCTGGTAAAGGGCTCGATGATCGACCGCGACGCCCTGCTCAGAAAGCTCGTCTCGATCCAGTACAGCCGCAACGACACGGCGCTCGCTCGCGGCACCTTCAGGGTGCGGGGCGAGACGCTCGAGATCTGGCCCGCCTACGCCGAGACCGCCTACCGGATCAGCATGTTCGGTGATGAGGTGGAGCATCTGCAGCACTTCGACCCGGTGACCGGCGAGCTGCTCGAGGACGACATCGAGCACGTCGCGATCTGGCCCGCCTCGCACTACAACGTCAGGGAGGGCCAGATCGAGGACGCGGTCGCGCAGATCGGCGCCGAGCTGAACGAGCGCTGCGCCGAGCTCGAGGCCCAGGGCAAGCTGCTCGAGGCCCATCGCCTCAGGCAGCGCACCCAGTACGACATGGAGATGCTGCGCGAGATGGGCTTCTGCAGCGGCATCGAGAACTACAGCCGCATCCTCGATGGCCGCAAGCCCGGCGAGCGCCCCTACTGCCTGCTCGACTACTTCCCCGACGACTTCGTCTGCTTCATCGACGAGTCCCATCAGACGGTGCCGCAGATCGGCGGCATGTACGAGGGTGACCGCAGCCGCAAGCAGACGCTCGTGGACTACGGCTTCCGGCTTCCGTCGGCGCTCGACAACCGCCCCCAGACCTTTCAGGAGTTCCTCTCGATCACCCCGCAGATCGTCTTCGTCTCAGCCACGCCCGGCGAGTACGAGCGCACCCATTCAAAGCTGGTGGTGGAGCAGATCGTGCGTCCCACCGGGATCGTCGACCCGGAGATCGAGGTCCGCGAGACCACCAACCAGATAGACGACCTGATGAACGAGATCCGCGTGCGCGTGCAGCGCGACGAGCGCACGCTGGTCACAACCCTGACCAAGAAGATGTCCGAGGACCTCACCGGCTATCTGCTCGAGATGGGCTTCAAGGTCCGCTACCTGCACTCGGAGATCGACACGCTCGAGCGCATCCAGATCATCCGCGAGCTGCGCCTCGGCGACTTCGACGTGCTCGTCGGCGTCAACCTGCTGCGTGAGGGTCTCGACCTGCCGGAGGTGAGCCTGGTGGCGATCCTCGACGCCGACAAGGAGGGCTTCCTACGGGGCGCGACGAGCCTGATCCAGACGATCGGCCGCGCCGCCCGCAACGTCGATGGCAAGGTGCTGATGTACGCCGACAAGCAGTCGGCGGCGATGAGCGCCGCGATCGAGGAGACCGACCGCCGCCGCGCGATTCAGGTCGCCTACAACGAGCGCAATGGGATCACGCCCGAGACGATCACCAAGGGCATCTCCGACATTGCCGAGTTCCTGCAGTCCGAGGCCAAGGTGCCGAAGTCCCGCCGGCGCCGCCAACGCGAGGAGCTCGCAAAGCTTCAGCCCGCCGAGATCGAGCGCAAGATCGTCGAACTCGAGGAGGAGATGCTGGCCGCCGCCGAGGACCTGCGCTTCGAGTACGCGGCCAGGCTGCGGGACGAGATCCGCGACCTCAAGCGCGAGCTGCAGCGAGCCTAGAGTCCTGCCGCCGCCGGCCCGCTGGCCGGCGGCGTCGCTGAAGCGGCAGCGGCCGCCGGGGGAACGTCTGTTCGCTCGCATATGATCCAAGCTGTGGATCAGCTGATTGTCACCGGCGCGCGCGAGCACAACCTCAAGGACATCTCGGTGGCGATCCCACGGGACTCGCTGACGGTGATCACCGGGCTTTCCGGGTCTGGCAAGTCCTCGCTCGCCTTCGACACGATCTACGCCGAGGGGCAGCGTCGCTACGTGGAGTCGCTGTCGGCGTACGCGCGGCAGTTCCTGGGTCAGATGGACAAACCCGACGTGGACTCGATCGAGGGGCTCTCGCCGGCGATCTCGATCGACCAGAAGACGACCTCACGCAACCCGCGCTCGACGGTCGGCACCGTGACCGAGATCTACGACTACCTGCGGCTGCTGTGGGCGCGGGTTGGCAAGCCGCACTGCCACATCTGCGGCCGGCCGATCGCCGGCCAGTCCGCCGAGCAGATCATCGACCAGGTGATGGAGCTGCCGGAGGGCACGCGCTTTCAGGTGATGGCGCCACTCGTCCGGGGTCGCAAGGGGGAGTACGGCAGACAGCTCGAGGAGCTGCGCGCCGAGGGCTTCACGCGCGCCAAGATAGACGGCGAGCTGCGGCGGCTCGACGAGGAGATCTCACTCGACAAGAAGTTCAAGCACGACATCTCGATCGTCGTCGACCGGCTGGTGATGAAGGATGATCTGCGCAAGCGTCTGGCTGACTCGGTCGAGACAGCGGTCGCGCTGGCCGGTGGTCTGGTCGAGGTCGAACAGGTTGACTCGGGCGAGATCACGCTCTACAGCGAGAAGTTCGCCTGCCCCGAGCACGGGCCCAGCCTGGTGGAGCTCGAGCCCAGGATCTTCAGTTTCAACTCTCCGCACGGCGCCTGCCCGCGCTGTACGGGTCTGGGCTCGCAGATGGAGATCGACCCGGAGTTGGTGGTTCCGGACGCCTCGCTGTCGATTGCGCAGGGCGCGATCGCGCCCTGGGCGGCGAGCGCCTCTGAGTACTACGAGCAGCTGACGCAGGCGCTCTGCGAGCGCTACGACATAGACCCCGAGACGCCCTGGGCAGAGCTGCCGGTGGAGCAGCGCGAGTTCTTTCTCTACGGCACCGGTGGCGAGCGCTTTCAGGTCGCCTACCGCAACCGTTTCGGCCGCCGGCGCAATTATTCGACGGCGTTTGAGGGGATCGTGCGCGGCCTGGAGCGCCGCTACCGCGAGACCGAGTCGGAGCTCGTGAAGGAGAAGATCGAGGAGTACATGACGTTGCGGCCGTGTCCCGAGTGTGGCGGGGCGCGCCTGCGACCCGAGTCACGCGCGGTGCTGGTGGCCGGCATGGCGATCAACGAGCTCACCGCACTGTCGGCCCGGCGGGCGCTCGCCTGGGTGAGGGAGCTGGAGCTCACCGAGCACGACCGGCGCATCGCTCACCTGATCCTGCGCGAGATCGAGGAGCGGCTGAGCTTCCTCGAGAACGTCGGCGTCGGCTACCTCAGCATGGAGCGGGCAGCGGCCACGTTGTCCGGTGGGGAGGCACAGCGAATCCGGCTGGCGACGCAGATCGGCTCCTCGCTGGTGGGGGTGCTCTACATCCTCGACGAGCCTTCGATCGGCCTGCACCAGCGCGACAACCACAGGCTGATCGCGACATTGGAGCGGCTCCGCGACCTCGGCAACACGGTGCTGGTGGTGGAGCACGACGAGGACACGATGCGCGCCGCCGACCACCTGCTCGACATCGGACCGGGGGCGGGCGAGTACGGCGGGCACGTGGTCGCGCAGGGGACCGCCGAGGAGGTCGCGCGGGTGGCGGATTCGCTCACGGGGCAGTTCCTTTCGGGCGAGCGCTACATCGAGGTTCCCAAACGCCGCCGGCGGCCGAGTGGCTACATCGAGGTCCGCGGAGCGTCCGCCAACAACCTCAAGGAGATCGACGTGAAGATCCCGCTCGGGGTCCTCTGCAGCGTCACCGGGGTGTCGGGTTCGGGCAAGTCGACGCTCGTCAACGAGGTGCTTTACAAGGCGGTCGCCAACCGGCTGGGGTCGGCGCGCGTGCGCGCCGGCGCGCACCGCTCGATCAGCGGCCTCGAGCAGCTCGACAAGATCATCTCGGTGGACCAGTCGCCGATCGGGCGCACGCCGCGCTCGAACCCGGCCACCTACATCGGGCTCTTCGATCAGATCCGCGACCTGTTCGCGCGCACACCGGAGGCGCGCGCACGTGGCTACAAGCCGGGCCGCTTCTCGTTCAACGTGAAGGGCGGACGCTGCGAAGTCTGCAAGGGCGACGGCCAGATCAAGATCGAGATGCACTTCCTGCCCGACGTCTACGTCCCCTGCGAGCAGTGCCATGGGAGACGCTACAACCGTGAGACGCTGGAGGTGCGCTTCAAGGGCAAGACGATCGCCGACGTGCTCGAGATGCCGATCGCCGAGGCGCTGGAGTTCTTCGCGCACATCCCCAAGATCAGGCGCCGGGTGCAGACCCTGGTCGATGTGGGTCTTGGCTACATGCGGCTCGGGCAGCCGGCGACCACCCTCTCCGGGGGTGAGGCGCAACGCGTGAAGCTCGCCGCGGAGCTTGCCAAAGTGGCGACCGGCCGCACGATCTACATCCTCGACGAGCCGACCACGGGGCTTCATTTCGCCGACATCCAGCGGCTTTTGGAGGTTCTGCAGCGGCTTGTGGACGCCGGCAACTCGGTGGTTGTGATCGAGCACAATCTCGACGTGATCAAGGTTTCAGACAGGCTGATCGATCTCGGCCCGGAAGGCGGGGATGAGGGCGGTCGGCTGATCGGCGCCGGAACACCGGAGCAGCTTGCGTTGGTGGCCGGCTCTTACACGGGGCGCTTCCTCGCGCCTCTGCTGGGCTCCCGGGGCGGGGCGCCGGCGGTGGTCGGGGTGTGAAGCCCGCCGACGCGCGTCTGTGGTTACAGCGGTGGCGCTGGTACGAGCGCCACGCGCTGCCGTGGAACCGGTTGGCGGTCAACTACGAACTGGCCAGGCGGCGCGCCTACGCGCGCTGGCCACTGCACGGCGAGGTGCTCGAGGCGCTGCGCGACGGTCGCCTGGAGCTGGGTGAGCACGTGCTGCTGGAGCCGCACGTCTGGATCACGATGCCGGCGCCGGCGCGCGTGCGGATCGGCTCCGGCAGCATGCTCAACCTCGGCGTCATGGTGGCGGCGCTCGAGCTGGTGGAGATCGGCGAGCACTGCATGTTCGCCAACGGCTGCGTGGTCACCGACGCCAACCACCGCTTCGACGACCGCGAGCGGCCGGTGCCCTGGCAGGGGTTCACGAGCAAGGGGCCGACGCGCATCGGTGACAACGTCTGGTGCGGCGCGCACGTGGTCATCACCAGCGGCGTGACCGTAGGCGAGCGCTGCGTGATCGGCGCCAACTCGGTGGTGACCGAAGACATCCCGCCCTTCTCGGTTGCGGCGGGCGCGCCGGCGCGGGTCATCAGGAGTTTTTGATGACGATCGCCTCGAGGATGTGAGCGACGCGCTCGGTCGCGTCGATCGCGTTCTCCAGGCGCTCGAACAGGTCCTTCCAGCGGATCACGACCATCGGGTCGATGCCGCCGTGAAACAGCGACGCGATTGCCTCGCGGCTGATACGATCACCCTCGTTCTCGAGGCGGTTGATCTCCACCGTCTGGGTGGATATGTCCGCGAATCCGGGCAGTCGCGCCATCGCGTCTGCGATCTGTACGGCGGCCTGGTGCAGGACGGCCGCCAGCTGGACGGCCTGCTCCATCGGCGCCTCGATGCGGTAGAGGCCCAGATAGTCCGCCACCTCGTCGACGTAGTCGGTGATGTCGTCGAGCGCTGACGCCAGGCCCAGCACGTCCTGGCTGTCGATCGGTGCCTCTCCGGTCTGGTTGAGCCGGTAGAGGATCTCGTGTGTGATTCGGTCGCCTTCGTGCTCGCGGTCGCGGATCTCCTTGGCGAGCCCCCGCGTGTCCGGGTAGTCGTCGAGCAGCTGCTCGAGCAGCGCAGCGCTGGCCAGGACGTTGCGGCTGGCCTCGTCGAACAGCTGAAAATAGTTCACCCGGTGGATCTTATGGCCTGCCAAGCGCGGTGCGAAACTCGGCCAGCTCGCTGGGGTCGATCGTGTAGCAGTGCTCAGCTGCCGGATAGCGCCGCTCCCGCACGTCGTCGGCATACGCGGCGAGCGCCGTGATCATCTCGGGTCCGAGATTCGCGTAGCTCCGCACGAAGCGGGCTCCGGTCCCCTCGCGGATTCCGAGCAGGTCGTGGAGCACGAGCACCTGGCCCGCGGTCGCTGGTCCCGCGCCGATCCCGATCGTCGGGATGGTGAGCAGGCGCACGAGCTCCTCGGTTACAGCGGCGGGTATCGCCTCGAGCACGATCGCAAAGCAGCCGGCCTCCTGGAGCGCCAGTGCCTCCTGAGCGATCCGCGTTGCGGCGGCGCCGCTGCGGCCCTGGGCGCGGTTGCCGCCCAGCGCAGTGGCGCTCTGGGGTGTGAGTCCCACGTGGCCCATCACCAGTATCCCCGCCTGCACGATCGCCCGCGCACGCGCAACCGACGTCGCGTTGCCGCGCTCGAGCTTGACCGCCTGTGCGCCCGCCTCTCTGACGAACCGCGCCGCGGTCAAAACCGCCTGTTCGTCCGAGGCCTCGTAGGAGCCGAACGGCAGGTCGGCGATCAGAAACGGGTCGTGCAGACCCCGCCGCACGGCTGCCGTCAACATCAGCATCTCCTCGGTGCTGACACCGACAGTTGACGGGTAGCCGAGCACCATCTCGGCGCCGGAGTCGCCGACCAGCACCAGGTCGACGCCGGCCGCCTCCGCCGCGCGGGCGCCGGGAAAGTCGTAGGCGGTGACCATCACGAGCGGCTCGCCGCGCTCGTACTTCTCGTGCAGTGCAGGCAATGTGACTTGCATGGTCCTTTCCTCCTCAAACGAGCAGCTGGTTGTCGATCAGGCGCACCGACCCCACGCGAGCCGCGACCAGCGCGAGCGTCGGACCGTCCACCGAGCTGACGGCGGCGAACGTGGATGGGTCGACGAGCGCCAGGTAGTCGGGGTCGAGCGAGGCCTGCGCGAGCGCGGCGGCGGCGGCGGCGAGGATCGTCGTGGCGCTGCGTTCGCCGCCGCTGACCAGCTCCTGGGCGGCGTTCAGCGCGCCGTACAGCGCGACCGCACGCTGTCGCTCCGAGGGGTCGAGCAGCGCGTTGCGACTGGACATCGCGAGGCCGTCTGACTCTCTCACGGTCGGGCACGCGACGATCTCCAGCGGTAGGTTGAGATCACGCACGAGCTGGCGGACAACCGAAACCTGCTGAGCGTCCTTCTGCCCGAAGTAGGCGACGTCCGGGGCGACGATCGTGAACAGCTTCGTGACTATGGTGGCCACGCCGTCGAAGTGCCCGGGGCCGCGTTGCGTGCCCTCCAGCCCGCTGGCGACCCCACCGACATGCACGGTTGTGGCGAAGCCCTGCGGGTACATCTCAGCCGCCGTGGGCGCGAACAGGAGGTCGACGTTCTCCTCCGCGGCGATCATCGCGTCGCGCCGCTCGTCGCGCGGGTACGTGTCGAGGTCCGACTGTTCGTTGAACTGGGCCGGGTTGACGAACAGCGAGACCACAACCAGGCCGCACTCGTCCCGGGCCCGGCGCATCAGCGAACGGTGCCCGTCATGGAAAGCGCCCATCGTTGGCACCAGTCCGACCCGACGACCTTCGCGCCGCGGCTGGGCCAGCGCGCTACGCAGCTCGGCGACCGTGTGCAGTGTCCTCACGTGAGCTCCCCAGTCGCGGCGACGAGCGCGTCGAAGAGCTCCAGCAGGTCAGGAGCGCGTGCCGAGATTGTCGCGCGTTGCCGCGCGACAATCTCGGCATCGCCACGGGCCACCGGCCCGGTCAGGGCCCGCTTCGGACCGAGCGCCAGCCAGTTCTCGACCGTCTGGCGCACGAGCGGCGCGAGCATCTCGCGGCTCAGGCCGGCGCTTGCCCCGAGCCGTTCGGCCGCGGCCTCGAGCGTGACCAGGAAGTTGGAGGCGATGCAGGCGGCGGCGTGGTAGGCGACGCGGTCCTCGCGCGCGATCCGCACAGGGCTTATCGCCAGGGCGCGGGCCAGTTCCTCAGCGAGCGCCAGCGCGCGGTCGCTGCTGGCGTCGAGCGCCGCCGTGACGCCTCGCAGACTGCCTCCGGGCAGACCGGCTTCTTGGCCGGTGAAGGTCATCAGCGGGTGCAGCGAGAAGCACTCGCGAGGGGCGAGCGGCTCGAGACCCAGGGCGCCGGAGCAGTGCCCGGCGATCACGCCTGGGGCGAGCGCAGCAGCGGCCGCCGCAATCTCGCGGTCGGGCACGCACAACAGCGCAACCTCGCAGCCCGCGGCGTCGGCACCCCGGCCCAACGGCCCAACCGCTTCCAGGGTTGGATTAGCGGCTGCGCGCAGGGCGGAGATCAGGGCGCAGCCGAGCCGGCCGGCGCCCACGATCGCGATCCGGCGCCCGCTGCCGGTGGTTTCTGTGGCTGGCATCTCTCCTGGTCCATCCCTCTGAAACGAGGTGACGGCCTGTCTGAGATGTTACCGTCGTGGCATGGCAAGCGCAGCGGAGCGTCGTGAGCTGCTGAGAGCCGTCTACCACGAGGCCAGGGGCTGTGTCGCCTGCAAGCTGCACGAGACACGCACGAACGTGGTCTTCGGCGCGGGCAACGCCGACGCCGAGCTGATGTTCGTGGGTGAGGCGCCAGGCGCCAACGAGGATCTCCAAGGGCTGCCGTTCGTGGGGCAGGCGGGGCGGCTGTTGGCGCAGTTGCTCGAGGAGATCGGCATGGTGCGCGACGACGTGTTCATCGCCAACACACTCAAGTGCCGGCCGCCGGGAAACCGTGATCCGTATCCGCACGAGCTGGATGCGTGTCGGCACTTCTTGGACAGGCAGTTGGAGCTGATCGAGCCGACGATGGTCTGCACGCTCGGCAACTTCGCGACCAAGCTGCTGCGCGGTGAGCCGACGGGGATCTCAAGGATCCACGGCCAGGCCGAGGTCCGCGCGATCGGTCCGCGCACCGTGCGCCTCTATCCGCTCTATCACCCAGCGGCTGCGCTGTACACGCCGTCGACGCTTGCGATGCTGCGTGAGGACTTCCACCGCATCCCGGAAATCCTCGCACTCGGGCCGCCTGCGCCGGCTGTGGAACCTGCGCCGCCTGTTCCGCCGCCGACACTTGCGGCGGAACAGGATCAGCTTGGCCTGTTTTAGTGCCCCGCTGCATAGACTCCTCTCGGATGGTCAGCCTGCCGTTCAGCACTACCAGCGCGAGTGCGGTTGAGACTGAGCGCATTGCCGCGACGCTCTCGGCGCGCCTTGTGCCGGGCGACATCGTCCTGATCAGCGGCGAGCTGGGGGCCGGCAAAACCACCTTCGTGCGTGGCGCCGCGCGCGCGCTGGGCGTGGCCGATCCGGTCACAAGCCCGACCTTCACGGTCGGCCAGCGCTACAGCGCGGCGCAGCCCCTCCAGTACGTGGCTCACGTCGATCTCTATCGCCTCGCCTCGCTTGAACACGAGGACCCAGATCTGCTCGCCGACTACACCGGCGCAGCGATCGTCACCTTTGTCGAGTGGCCTGCCGCTGGGCGCGAGTGGCTCGAAGGACTCGGGCGCGTCGCGATGCGTGTCACGCTCGCGCATCTTGGCGGCGAGAGTCGGAGCATCGAAGCCGCATGAGAGTGCTCGCCTTTGACACCGCGACGGCGCTGACCGCGGTGGCGCTGCAGGACATTGACGACGAGGCCAACGCCTGTCTGCGCGAGGTGGTGGACCTGGCTGCGGTGGACGAGCCGGTGCCCGGTGGTCGTCCCAACCACGCGCGCCGTCTGCTCGCGCTCGTGCACGAGCTGCTCGATGGTTCGGGCGCCGGCTGGGAGCGAGTTGACAGGCTCGCCGTGGGGATCGGGCCGGGCACCTTCACCGGGCTTCGCATCGGCATTGCCACGGCGCAGGCGCTGGCCACCAGCACCGGTCTGCCGCTGGTGGGTGTCTCGTCGCTTCGTGCGCTTGCGCTGGGGTCGGCTGCGCATCAGCGTCCGGTTCTGGCGGTGCTGGATGCGCGTCGTGGCGAGGCGTATCTGGCTGGCTGGGCTCCGGGGCAGGATCCGCTGGACGCGCAGGGCGCGTGGCCTGCGCAGGTGCTCTCGCCGGAGCGCCTGGCGCTTATAGCGGCGCAGGCTGCGCAGCGGCACGGTCACCCGCTGGCCGTCGGCGATGGCGCTGTCAGATATCGGGCGGCGCTTGAGAGCGCTGGCGTTGAGGTCCCGCCGGATCACTCCGTGCGGCACCGGATAAGCGCTCGTCAGCACTGCCGGATCGCCGCGCTGGCAACGCCGGCGGCGGCCAGCGTGGAGCCGGAGTACCTGCGTGCGCCTGACGCGGAGCCGGTCCACGGATGAGCACGCCTGAACGCGACCAGACGCCCACCGTCGCGGTGCGGCCGCTCAACTTCAGCGATCTGCCGCAGGTGATCGCAATCGAACGCCGGGCCTTTCCCGCGCCCTGGTCGCTGTCAATGTTCGTGCTCGAGCTCTCCAAGCCATCGGAGATAGCGCTGGCGGCGCGGCGCGGCGGCCGACTCGTCGGCTACGTGATCTGTGCCCGTTACGACGAGGCGCTGCACATCATGAATATCGCCGTGGACCCCGCCCACCGGCGCAGCGGCGTCGCCAGTGCGCTGCTGGAGGAGGTGATCGCCAGGGGCGGTGTCGACGGCTCCTACACGCTTGAGGTGCGCGTCTCCAACACCGGTGCAATCTCGCTGTATGAGCGCTACGGCTTTCGCGGCGTCGGTACCCGACCCCGCTACTACGCCGATAACGGTGAGGACGCGATCATCATGTGGCGCGCGATTGGCGCGCCCTGGGAGGCCTAAGGTGATCCTCGCGATCGAAACGAGCTGCGACGACACCTGCGTGGCCCTCATCACCCCAGACGGCGAGATCCGCGCAAACGTGATCAGCTCGCAACACGTGCATGACCGCTTCGGTGGCGTGGTGCCGGAGATCGCCTCGCGTCAGCATCTGTCGCTCCTGCCGGTCGTGGTTTCGCAGGCGCTGGCGGTGGCCGGCGCGACGCTCGACGACGTGACGCTGGTGGCCGCGACCCGCGGCCCCGGCCTGGTTGCCGCGCTGCTCGTGGGCTTCAGCGCCGGCAAGGCGATCGCGGCTGCACGCGAGCTGCCGTTCGCTGCCGTCGACCATCTGCACGGGCATCTCGCCGCGAGCTTTCTGGCTCCAGCCCGGTTCGAGCCGCCGTTTCTCGCGCTGATCGCGAGCGGCGGGCACACACTGTTGGCTGACGTGCGCGACCACGGCCCCGTGCAGCAGTTGCTCGGACAGACGCTGGACGATGCCGCCGGCGAGGCGTTCGACAAGGGGGCGCGCCTACTCGGGCTCGGCTATCCGGGCGGCGCGGCCCTCGAAGCGCTGGCCGCTGAGGGCGACCCCGGCGCCTTTCCGTTCCCGACCGCCCGGCGGATGCAAAGTCTCGATTTCTCCTTCGCCGGGCTGAAGACCGCGCTGCTCTACAAGGTGCGCGAGCTCGGAGAGCCGGAGACACAGCGTCGCCGGGCGGATCTGGCTGCGTCATACCAGCACGCGATTGTCGAGACGCTCATGATCCGAGTCCGGCGGGCGCTCGAGGCGACGGGCGCCACGCGGCTGGCGATCGGTGGCGGCGTAGCGGCCAACGGGGCGCTCCGGGCCGCGCTCCAGCAACTGGGCGTAGAGCTGCAGATCCCCGCCGCCGAGCTCTGCACCGACAACGCGGCGATGATCGCCAGCGCCGCACGCTACACACCCGCATCTCCCTTCCCGGCCTACCTGGAACTGGACGTCTACTCCAGCGGCGAACGCCCGCAGTGACACGAGTCACGCTCTACACCAGGCCGGGATGCCACCTCTGCGAGGAAGCGCTGCTGGTGGTGCGTCGGGTCCGCCAGCGAGTCCCATTCGAGCTCGAGCAACTCGACATCGAGTCGGACGATCGCCTGTTCGCGCGCTACCTTGAGCGGATTCCGGTCGTCGCGGTGGACGGCCTCGAGTGCTTCGAGTTCTTCGTCGACGAGCACGAACTCGAACGTGCGCTCGGCCCCGCAGTACAGTGACGCGTTGAAATGACCGATGCGGGACGGGAAGACGCGGGCGCCGGCGAACGGCTCGGCCTCGGTGTGGCGGCACGTATGTCTCGCTACCTGATGGTGCTCACACAGGCGCGCAAGATGGGCAGTCTGACGATCAGCTCACAGCAGCTCGCCGACTACACGCACGTGAACTCAACGCAGATTCGCCGCGACCTCTCCGGCTTCGGCAAGTTCGGCAAACGAGGAGTGGGCTACAACGTTGAGGCGCTGATTGCTGAGATCCGTCAGATCCTGCGCACCTCCGAGCAGCACAACATTGCCCTCTTTGGCGCCGGGAATCTGGGAACGGCGATCGCCGGCTCGGACATCTTCGCCGACCACGGGTTCAACGTGGTCGCGCTGTTCGACACCGACCCCGATAAGGTCGGTACCCGTGTCGGCAACCTCGTCGTAAGCCATTACGACGGCATGCGCGAGGCGATCCGCGATAACGACGTGGTCGTAGCGGTCTTGGCGGTACCGTCAGATGTGGCTCAGAGGGTTGCCGACGATCTGGTGGCGTCCGGGATGCGGGTCATCTTCAACTACACCGAGCGCCTGTTGCGGACGCCCCCCGAGGTCACCGTGCATACGTCGAGCCCGGCGGTCGACCTGCTCTACGCGCTCTACTTCTACCTGGTGTGAGCAACATCGACCTGGACAGTGGCTTTGCCCGCTTCGAGCAGGCAACGGACTTCAGTGTGGGCCTCGAGGAGGAGTTCTCGATCCTCGACGCGGGGAGTCTCGATCTGACCCAGCGCTTCGAGGATCTGCTTGCGGCGGCCGGCAAGGATCCGATCCTCGCGGAGGCGGTGGCTGGGGAGCTGATCTCCTCCGAGATTGAGATTCGCTCGGGACGCGGTGAGACGCATGCTCAGGCACTCGAGTTGCAGCGGGAGGTCAGGCGTCGGCTGTTCGCGGTGGCGCGCGCGCAGGGCGTTAGGCTGGGCGCCACCGGCACCCACCCCTGGGCCGATTACCGCAGGCAACGGATCATCAACACAGACCACTACCACCGTGTCGAGGACGGTCTCAAATACGTCGCCTGGCGCAACAACACCTTCTCGACGCACGTGCATGTGGGCATCCGCGGCGCCGACCGAGCGGTTGCAGTCTGCGACCGGTTGCGCCCGGTGTTGCCGATGCTGTTGGCGATCTCGGCCAACTCGCCGTTTCTGGAGGGTCGTGACACGGGCCTTCACAGCGTGCGCTCGCAGATCTTCACCAAGAGCTTCCCGCGCTGCGGGGTCCCGGATGCTTTCGGTGACTGGACGAGCTTCGCCGACTACATCAGCTTCCTGGTCAACACGCGCTCGATCGTCGAGTACACCCAGGTTTGGTGGTCGGTGCGGCCGCACCTGGCCTACGGCACGGTGGAGGTGCGGATCTGCGACACGCAGGTCACGGCCGGCGAATCGGCGGCGCTCTCCGCGCTGATCCTCGCCTGCGTCGCGCAGGCGGCGCGCGACGTCGACGAGCGTCGCCCACACCGTGACCTGCCGCCGCGTTTGATCGAGGAAAACATGTGGCGGGCAATCCGGCATGGGCTCGACGGCCAGCTACTCGACCTCGAACGGGCGACGGCGTATCCGGCGCGCGCGGCGATTGACCGGTTGCTCGCATGGACCGAGCCGGTACGCTCAGAGCTGGGCCTCACGGTTGAACTTCCGGCGGCCAACGGTGCCCAGCGCCAGCGTACCCTGCTGGCAGGAGGCGCGACGCTCGAGGAGGCGTTTGCGGTGACGGTTGCGGAGACGGAGCGTACCTATGCTGGAAGCGCTCAAAACACCCTGGAGGTGAACTGATGGCAGCGCAGGCACCAGGCCCTGGCGAGCTCTCCGAGGAGCAGCTGCGGGTGGCGTACGAACAGGAGATCAAGCGCGTGCGAGTCGAGCACGTGCTGCTCGAGAATGTCGTGACGCTGATCAACCTCGGGATGCGGCGGACCGGACTCATGCCCGGCACCGAGGACGAGCGAGACCCCGCCCAGGTGCAGCTCGCGATCGACTCGGTCACAGCGCTGATGCCGCAGCTCGAGCGCGTCGCGCCTGAGCAGTTGCAGGCCATTCGCGACGCCGTCGCCCAGCTGCAACTCGCCTTCGTGCAGGCGCAGGGCGGCGCCACGACGCCTGCCGCGACGGAGCAGCAGCCGGCGGATCCCACTGGGCCTGCACAGCGCAGTGGGCGGCTGTGGGTGCCCGGCCAGTGATCGGCGGTACATTCCAGGCATGTTCATCCTGATCGTCGGATGTGGCCGCGTCGGCTCGGCGGTCGCCAAGCGTGCGCTTGACGCCGGCCATGAGGTGTCGGTCATGGACGTCGATCCGCTGTCGCACGTCCGTCTCGACATCGACGAGACCTCCAGCTGGGAGGACTCTGGTGGCCGTTTCACGGTCGGGACCGCGCTCGAGGTGGACGGTCTGGTTGCTGCCGGGATCGAGCAGGCAGACGTGTTCATGGCGGCGACCAGCGGCGACAACACGAACCTGGTGATCTCGCAGATCGCACAGCGGCGCTTCCGGGTGCCGCGCGTGGTGGTGCGTGTCTCGGATCCAGGCCGCGCCGCCTGGTATGCCGAGCAGGGGTTGCAGACGATCTGCCCGACACAGGTCGCCATCGACCAGGCCGAGCGAGCGCTGCTCGCCGTCTAGGGCAGCTGGAAGCCGAAGCCCATGTATGTGATCATCGCTGGAGCCGGAAAGGTGGGGTGGAACCTCGCGCGTGAGCTGATCGACAAGGATCGCGAGGTCACGCTGATCGAGCGCAACCACGATCGTTTCCGGGTTGTCGAGCAGGAGCTCGAGCACGTGGTGCAGTACGGCGATGCGACCGAGCTGTGGGTGCTTGAGCGAGCGGGTATCCAGCGTGCCGACCTGGTGATCGCCGTTACCGGCGATGACGAGGACAACATCCTGATCTGCCAGGTGGCGAAGGAGAAGTACGGCGTGCAGCGGATCGTTGCGCGCGTCAATAATCCGCGCAACCACCAGCATTTCAAGATGCTGGGGATCCAGCCCGCGGTGTCGGCGACCCAGCTGATCATGCGTCTGATCGAGCACGAGGTCCCCGAGCACGGGCTGGTGCAACTGCTCGCCTTGGAGGAGGAGCACCTCGAGATCATCGAGCTTGAGGTGATCGAGGGCTCCCCGGCGGCGGGCAAGCAGATCGAGCAGATCCAGCTGCCCAAGGGCTCGCTTGTGATCTCCGTGCTGCGTTCCGGCCGTGGTTTCGTGCCGACCCCCAGCGACACGGTCGCGGTGGGCGACCAGGTGCTGCTGATCCTTGACCCCGGCCTCGAGAGCCAGATCACGCCGCTGTTCGCGCCAGCCACCGTGGCTGACTGATCCAGCTGTGCCGCGTGCGCGTACTGGGTTGCAATGTTCGGCAACCGGCGCAGCCTCAGGGAGTTAGCTGACGACGATCTGATGGCGCGCGTGCGTGAGGGTGACGCCCGCGCCTTCGAGGTGCTGTTCGATCGTCATGGCGGCCCCGCATTCTCGCTCGCCTTTCGCATGTGTGGCTCACGCGCCCGGGCTGAAGACGTCGTCCAAGAGGCGTTCCTGTCGCTGTGGCGAGCGGGCGGGCGTTATGACCCGTCGCGCGGCAGCGTCCGTAGCTGGGTGCTGAGCACGGTCCACAACCGCGCGATTGACTCCTTCCGCCGGCAGTCGGCGCGCCCTGCGGGGTCGCTGGAGGAGTCGGGCGCGGCTGAGCGGCTTGCGGCAGCTGAGTTGACGGAGGTCGAGGTGGAACGGCGCAGCGAGGCCGATCAGCTGCGCCAGGCGCTCGCGAAGCTCCCTGACGAGCAGCGAAAGGTGATCGAGCTCGCCTACTTTGGGGGCTTCACGCATCAGCAGATCGCCGCGATGCTTGAGCTGCCGGAAGGCACGGTGAAAGGGCGCATGCGACTTGGCCTGGGCAAGCTGCGTGTGACGTTGACGGAAGTGGGAGTCGTACCATGAGCGCTGGAGAGCAGATGTCCGATCGGCACGATTGCGGCGGTGATGCCGCGGCCTACGCGCTCGGTGCGCTTGAGCCAGGCGAAGCGGAGGTCTTCCGTGAGCACCTGCGTGAGTGTGCGGTCTGCCGGGACGAGCTGCAGGCGTTCACCGCTGTGGCGCGTGAACTGCCGCTCGCTGCACGCCAGTACCGAGCGCCTGCGGGTCTGCGCCGGCGGCTGCTGGCGCAGGTCCGGGAAGAGCGGGCCGCCACCGCGGCCGGTCGTGCCGGGCGCACAGCAAGGCGCCCGGCACGCGGACTGCTCGCGGCAGCCGGCTCTCTGGCCGTCGCTGCTGCTGCCGTGGTCGTGCTGGAGCTGAGTTCGGGGCTGGGCCCCACTGTGTTTCCGGCGCAGCTACGGGGAGTCGGCGGCAGCGCGCAGGTCAGGGTCACCCACGGTCGTGCCGAACTGGTCGTCAGGCACCTGAGCGCTCTCGGCCGCAACCAGGTATATGAGGTCTGGCTTCAGTCTGGGACCGCGGCACCGCGGCCCGCGAGCGTGCTATTCGGCGTGGGGCCATCAGGTGATGCTCAGGTCGGCATCCCCGGGGAGATCGGTCATGTCAGCGCGGTGCTCGTGACGCGCGAGCCGCTGGGGGGGACATCGGTCCCCACTGCGGCGCCGGTGATCGTCGCCCGTCTAGATAAGGCCGACGATTGACGTGCGGCGGTAGGCGAAGATCCGCTCCACGTCGCGGCGCACGAAGAGCGCCTGGGCGAGGGCGCCGAGTCGGCCGAATGGCAGCTCGTAGCGCACCTCGTCGCGGATGATCGTCTGGTCACCGTCGGCTTCGAAGCTGTGCGTGTGGACCCAGAGCTTGTAGGGGCCGATCAGCTGGCGGTCGACGAACATGCGCCGTGGCTCGAAGGATTCAATCTGCGAAACCCAGATCAACGGTACGCCGTGTAGACGCAGTCGATATGGGATGACCGTGCCGGTCTCGACCTTCGCCGGCTCTGTGCCGAGGATCGAGAAGGACAGCCAGGGTGGCGTGATCCGCTCGAGGTTCCCTGCGCGCGAGAAGAACTCGAACACGATAGGCAGCGGGCGGTCGATTCGCTGTTCGCCGCGAAAGACCTGCTCGCCGGTGGGCGCAAAGGAGCTCATGATCGGCTCAGCACCTGCGCGAGTGCGGCCCCGATCTCGGGGTTGGCGAAGCGGAAGCCGAGTTCGGTGAGGCGGCGAGGTACGGCCCTTTGGCCGGTGGTGACGATCACCGACATCTCGCCGTAGAGGAGCTTGAGGGCGAGCGTGGGAACGGGCAGCAGGGCTGGACGGTGAAGGACGCGGCCCAGCGCACGAGAGAACTCGGCGTTGTCGACAGGGTGCGGCGCGGTCACGTTCAGCGGTCCGGTCGCGCCGTCGTCCTCGATGCAGTGCACCATGGCCGCCGCCACGTCGTCGATGTGAACCCAGGGAACGTACTGGCGGCCACCGGCGACTGGGCCTCCGATGCCGGCGCGGAAGAATGGCAGCATCTTGGCCAGCGCGCCTCCGCTCCGGGAAAGCACGACTCCGGTACGCATAACCGCCACACGGCAATGCTCCTCGGCTCGGCGCGCCTCCTGCTCCCAGTCGCGAACGACACGCGCCAGGAAGTCGTCACCTGGGTTCGCCTGCTCGTCGAGCTCCTCGCCGCCTCGCGGACCGTAGTAGCCGGTCGCTGACTGAGAGATGAGCACGGTTGGACGACGGTCCCCAGGCAGCTGACCGATGGCCTCCGTGAGCATCCGGGTGGAGAGCACACGAGAGTCGCGAATCCGCTGCTTCACCGGCTCTGTCCAGCGCTGCGAGATCGGCTCGCCGAGCAGGTGGATGACCGCTTGGGCGCCGTCGAGCGCGTCCAGGGGCGCCGTTTGCGCCTGTGGTTCTGGCCAGGCTTGCACCCGGACGCCCTGCGGCAGGCGAGAGGTGGCGGTGGCGGGGTCACGGGACAGAGCGACGGGTTGGTCGCCTCGCTCAAGCAGGTGCTTGCAGACCGCATTTCCGATGGTGCCGGTCGCGCCGGTGACAACTATCTTCGCCATGTCGATGTAATCTTATACACCTTGTCCAGGTTTGAGCTCAGCATCGGTGAAATCGTCGAGCGCACGGGCGTGAGCGAGCCCACACTGCGAGTGTGGGAGCGACGTTACGGCTTCCCGACCCCGCACCGCACGGCCAGCGGCCACCGTCGCTACTCGACGGCCCAGGCCGATGCCGTTTCACGCGTGCTGGCCCTGCGGGACACGGGCATGACGATCTCTGCGGCGATTGCGCGCGTCGAGCGGCCACCGGCCTCCGACAGCGTCTCGCTGTTTGCGACACTCCGCGAGCTTGAGGGCGAACGGGCCGCGCGGGCGGTGCGTAAGCCGGCGCTGATCGCGCTCAGCCACGCGATCGAAGATGAGGCGCTGGCCTGCGCCCAGGCACGGCTTGCTCTGGGCTGCTTCCAGCGGGAGGGTTTTTATCGGCGTTCGCAGGCGCGGTGGCGCGAGCTCGCCTCCACGGCACCGGTGGCCGCGGTGCTGGCGGACTTCGAGCGGCTGCGCACGGACGATGCTCACCCGGTCGAGGTCCCGTTCGGCCCGAACGCGCAGCTCACCCGTGAGTGGGCGATCGTGCTGCACGGCGGCCGCTGCTCGGTGTGCATGGTTGCCCGTGAGCTGGCATCCTCGAATGTTGATGCCTCAAGCCGCGAGCGCAGCTTCGAAGCCCTCTGGAGCGTCGACCCTGACGCGGTTGACGCGGTGGCTCGCGCCTGCCTGTCGGTGATGGCCGATCGGCTCCCCGACGTCGTCGCGCGCGCGGAGGAGGAGCTCGCGGCCGGATCAGTCGCGACCCCGGCTGAGTTCATGCGGCTCGCCACCGCGATCATCGACAGGACGCTGGCGGGACTCACATGATCCAGGGAGGCGCTGGTTTGCGTAGGAGGAGACGATGAGAGTCGCCGTCATCGGTACGGGCATATCAGGGCTGACCGCCGCATACCTTCTGCAGCGCAGCCACGACGTCACCGTCTTCGAGTCCGAAGCCCGGATCGGCGGGCACACCCACACGGTCAGCTTCAACGAGGGCGCGCGTGATGTCCAGCTGGACACCGGGTTCATCGTCTTCAACGACCGCAACTACCCGAACTTCGAGCGTCTGATGAGGCGCATAGGTGTGGCCTGGCAGCCATCGGATATGAGCTTCAGTGTCAGCGACGGACGTGACTTCGAGTACGCGAGCACCTCCCTGGCGGGGGTCTTTGCCAACCCACGGCATCTGCTCAGTCCGGGCTTTTTGCGCATGCTGGGCGAGATCCCCCGTTTTCAGCACGCCGCCAGGGAGCTGACAACCGGTGGCGATCAGCAGGTATCGCTTCGTGGTTGGCTGGCCGAGCACGGCTTCTCGAGCAGCTTTGTCGAGCGCCTGCTGGTCCCGCAGGTCTCCGCCGTCTGGTCAGCGGACCCGCGGCAGCTGTGGAGCATGCCGGCGGCGTTTGTCGCCCGCTTCTTCGAGAACCACGGGATGCTCAGCCTACGCGGGCGCCCGCGCTGGCGCACGATCGTCGGTGGGTCACGCAACTACGTGGAACGGCTGACGAGCGATTACCGTGAGCGAATTCACGTAAACGCGCCGGTCGAAGCGATCACGCGCACGCCCGAGGCGGTTGAGGTCAGGGTGCGCGGTCAGGAGCCACAGCGCTTTGACCAGGTGGTCGTCGCGACCCACTCCGACCAGGCGCTTGAGCTCTTGGCGGACGCCTCCGGGCGCGAGCGCGAGATTCTCTCGCTGATCCCGTACCAGGAGAATGAAGCTGTTTTGCACACCGATCTGTCGCTGCTGCCGCGCCGCCGCAGTGCCTGGGCGAGCTGGAATTACCACCTCACCGACGAGCCGCGGGAGCGAACGACCGTGACCTATCACCTCAACCGCCTGCAGCAGTTGGACGACGAGCGGCAGTTCTGCGTCACGCTCAACCTCAGCGAGCGCATCGACCCGGAGCTCGTGATCGAGCGGATCGCCTACTCGCACCCTGTCTACACGCCTGAGGGAGTCGCGGCGCAGGCGCGGTTCGAGGAGATCTCCGGTCGGGCCGGCCGGACCCACTTCTGCGGCGCCTACTGGGGATGGGGGTTTCACGAGGATGGTGTGCGCAGCGCCCTGCGTGTGGCGGAGAGCTTCGGGGTGAAGCTGTGAGCACGGCGAGCTGTCTCTACATGGGCACGCTGGTGCACCGCCGGCTCGAGCCCGAGCGCAGCTTTCGGCACCGGTTGGCGCTGGCCTACATCGACCTGGACGAGCTTCCGCGTCTGCTCGACGGCAGGCTCCTCGAGCCCGGGGTCGGACTGATGCGCTTCCGCCGCTCGGACTACCACGGCGACGCCGATCAGGACCTCAGGCGGGCGGTTGCCGACAGCGTGGAGCGGGCGATCGGCCGGCGTCCAACGGGGCCGATCCGGCTGCTGACGCAGCTGCGCTCGCTCGGACACTGCTTCAACCCTGTCAGCTTTTACTACTGCTTCGATCCTGCCGGCAGGGATCTGGATGCGGTCCTCGTCGAGGTCACCAACACGCCGTGGGGCGAGCGCCAGGCGTACGTGCTGGACGGTGCCGCTGGCACTTTCGAGAAGCTCATGCACGTCTCGCCGTTTCAGCCGATGGATCAGACCTACCACTGTCGTGTCGAGGCGCCGGGTGAGCGCCTGGGCGTAACGATCGAGAACCACGACCAGCATCGGCGGGTCTTCAGTGCAGCGCTGCGCATGGACCGGGTCGAAATGACCCCCGGCAGTGTCAGACGCGTGGTTGCGCGTTACCCGTTTGCGACGGTCCGGGTGCTCGCTTTGATCTACGGGCATGCGCTCGGGCTGAAGCTCGCGGGCGTGCGCATCCATCCGCATCCGCGGGAGCTGCCGCGATGAACGGCAACTCCGCCCGGGCGCTGGTCCGTGTTGCGCTTGCGCGTTTGCGGGCCGGCACGCTGACGATTGTCGAGCCCGACGGGACACGCACCTGCTTTGGCTCCGGCTCACCCAGCTCCGAGCTGCGGATGCACTCAGACCGAGTCTGGTCCTGCTTCATGCACGGCAGTCTGGGGTTGGCTGAGGCCTACGCGGAAGGGCTGTGGGACTCTCCTGACCTGGTGGCGCTCGTACGTCTCGGTGCCCGCGTGATGCCGACGCTCGACCGGCTGCGGACGCTGGGCACGCCACTCTCGCGGCCGATGCAGCTGGCACGCGCCGTCGTGAGGCCGCACGGGCGCGAGCAGCGGCGCCGCGACGTGGGCGCGCACTACGACCTCGGCAACGACCTCTTCTCGCTGATGCTGGACCCAACGATGACCTATTCCTGTGCGCTGTTCGCGCAGCCCGGCATGTCGCTGGAGGAGGCGCAGCTGGCCAAGCTCGAGCGGGTCTGCACGATGCTCGATCTGCACCGCGGCGACCGCGTGCTGGAGATCGGCAGCGGCTGGGGTTCGTTTGCCCTGCACGCTGCTGCCACCCGCGGCTGTCACGTCACCACCACGACGATCTCTGCCGAGCAGCACCGCCACGTGCGTAACCGGGTGGAGAGCGAGGGGCTGGGCGAGCTGATCACCGTGTTGGACCGTGACTACCGGGATCTGCGCGGCCGTTACGACAAGCTCGTCTCGATCGAGATGATCGAGGCCGTGGGTTGGCGTGGGTTTGCCCCGTTCCTGCGCCGCTGCGCCCAGTTGCTTGAAGTGGACGGAGCGATGCTGCTGCAGGCGATCACGATCGATGACCGCGCCTATCAGGTCGAGAAGGCGTCGCGCTCGTTCATCAAGGAGTACATCTTCCCCGGCGGCGCCCTGCCCTCCCTCTCGGTTCTGGCGGGCGCGCTGGGTCGCCACACCGATCTACGGGTCCTCGACCTTGAGGATCTCACCGACCACTACCCCGAGACGCTGCGGCGCTGGCGCGCCCGCTTTGAGGAGCACACCGCTGCGCTTGCGCAGCGCGGCTACGACGAGCGCTTCTGCCGCATCTGGGACCTCTACCTGGCCTATTGCGAGGCCGGGTTCGTTGAGCGACGGATCGGCGACATCCAGGTTCTCCTGGGCAAGCCAGGGTTCCGTGCGGGGGTTGCCAGTAGCGGCGGCGCTCCCGGACTGGGCGCGCTCGAGCGGGCCCTGTGAGGCAGGAGCCGGGCGGCGTGCTCAGCCGCTACGGGCCCGTTCGTAACGCGCGATCGCCTCGCGTCGGGCCTGGGCGTGGTCGAGCACCGGCACCGGGTAATCGGCTCCGATGATGCACCCCGCGTGGCGCTGGACATCTGCTGGCATCGTCCATGGCTCGGCCAGGTAGGCGTCGGGAACCGAACGCAGCTCTGGCACGTGGCGGCGCACGTAGTGGCCTTCAGGGTCGAACTTGAGCTGTTGCAGCGTCGGGTTGAACATCCGCCGCGAAGGCGGCTGCGGGTCGACTCCGACCGATGCGATCCACTGCCAGTTGCCGTTGTTGTTGGCCTCGTCGCCGTCGAGCAGCGTCCGCATGAACCAGCGCTCGCCCCAGCGCCAGTCGATTCCCATGTCCTTCACCAGGAAGGAGCCGACGACCAGGCGGGCACGGTTGTGCATGTGGCCGGTGTGCAGCAGCTCGCGCATCGCGGCGTCGACCAGCGGATAGCCGGTACGTCCCTCACGCCAGGTGTCAAACAGCGGCATCGACCGGTTCCACTCGATGCGGCCGCGCAGCTGCGGCTGTTGCTCGGCGCGGGCGTTGCCGGGGTGGTGGAGCAGCACGTGGGCGTAGAAGTCACGCCAGCACAGCTGCCGCCTGGCCGCCTCGGCATCGTCGCTGTCGGGCAGGAGGCTCTCCAGCTCGCGGGCCGATACACAGCCGAAGTGAAGGTAGGCGGAGAGGCCGGAGGCGTGCGGCTGGCCGAGGTCGTCGTGGTGCTCGTGGTAGCCGTCGAGGCCTTCGCCGGCGGCGAACGCCAGCATGCGTTCGCGTGCCGCGTGCTCACCGGGCGCAAACGGGGCTTGCGGTGGCAGGTCGCCGAGCTCGGGCAGCGGGCCGGATGCGGGCGTGGGCGGCGGTGCCGGCAGGCTCCGCGGCGCGGGGTGCACAGCTCGGCGTGGCAGCGTCAGCCAGCGCCTGTAAAAAGGGGTGAAGACGGTGTAGGGGGTTCCGCTGCCGCTCGTGACCGCGGCGAGGTCGTCGGCCACGAAGGTTCCGGGACCAAGGGTGAGGCTGCTGCCGCCGGCTGCGAGCGCGTGGGCGACCGCGCGGTCGCGCCGCCGCGCGAACGGGCTGACATCGGCGGCGGCGTAGACCGCCTCGGCCGCCAGCTGGCGTGCCAGGTCGGGGATGGCTCGCTCGGGAGGGCGGTCGACAAACACGAGCCGCGAGCCGGCAGCGCGTAGGTTGCGGTCGAGTTCGACCAGGCAGCCGCGCATGAAGGCTGCGCGTGGTGCGGAGCGGTGGCGGCCCGTAATCAGCCGCTCGTCCAGGCAGAACACGGGCACCACCAGTTCGTGCTCGGCCAGGGCGCGCGTCAACGTGGGGTTGTCATGGAGTCTCAGGTCGCGCCTGAACCAGACGATCGCGGTCACCGCGGCGCACCCTAGCGCAGGCGCCCGTCCGGCGAGCCGTCACGGCTATACTCGCCCGGGCAATTTGCGGGATGGTGTAATTGGCAACACGCCAGGTTCTGGCCCTGGTATTCAAGGTTCGAGTCCTTGTCCCGCAGTTCGCGTCTCGGCGCTAAAGGCCTGGCCTCGGTGGTCGATGTTGTGGCCATGCAAAGCGAGATGCTGTCCGTGATCGGCTCTTGGGGCCGCGCCTGCCTGGATCGTCCCAGGCGCTGGCTCAGAGAGCTTGGCTTACAGGAGAGTGGCCAGGGATTGCTCGAATACGGGCTGGTGCTCCTGCTCGTCTCGATCGTGGCGGTGGTGGCACTGGCGGCGATCGGTCACCACGTGACCGACTTGGTCAGCACCACCGCCCGCCGCGTCCACCCCTAGACTGCGCGCCGGCTCACCGGTGCGCGGCGCGTTGAGGAGGCGGTCCAGAAGCGCGTAAGAAAGGCCTCAGATGAACAGGCTGATGGCGGAGCGCTGCATCCGCTCCAGCGCGGTCGCGGCGCCGGCCGGCTCATCCAAGCCGGCGATCAGATCGGCGTCCTTGAGACCCATCAGGTCCATGGTCATCCGGCAGGGCCACAGCTTGACGTCCATGTCCTGGGCCATCTCGATCAACTCCTCGGGGGTGGCCACGCCGTTCTTGTCCGCGAGCTTTCGCATCATCATCGGGCCCATGCCGGCCATGTTCAGCTTTGACAGCGCGGCGTGCTCGGCGCTACCGCGATTCATCAACGACAGTGCGCGTGTCATCCAATTGGTTCCGGTCATCCGCCGCTCCTCGCGCACGAGCGGGAAGAGGCCCCAGAAGGTGAAGAAAACGGCCACATCCATCCCGCTGGCCGCGGCCGTCGTGGCGAGGATCGTCGTGGGCCAGATCCGATCCAGGTCGCCTCCCCAGGCAATGAAGGTGGCCATGTTCGGATCGCGCGTCTCGTGCTCGCGTGCGAGGATGAGCTCGGTTACGAAGGCGCGCAGGTCCTCCGGGCTCATATCCCCGACCGTGGTGGCCTCGCTGGTGATGGTTGTTGGTTGCATTTAACCCCTCCTCTGGGTCGACCTGCTGCTAAAGGTCCGGCATCGCCGCCTCGAGCTCAGCGCCCCATTTGAGCCAATGGTCGTTGAGCGACTTGCAGACGACGCTGCAAACCTCCTCGAGTGACGGGTCAACGATCCGGTAGTAAGCGGTGGTACCGTCGCGTCGCCGAGCGACCGTGTGGTGCGCTCGCAACATCGACAGCTGTTTGGACACAGTCGCGTAGGAGCTCTCGATCCGCGCAACGATCTCGCCAACGCTCAGCTCGCCACTCGCGTGAAGCTCGTTGAGGATGCGCAGCCTGGTCGGGTCGCTGAGCAACCTGAAGCGGTCGGCCACGCGTTCGACCAGCGCTGGATCCAGGGCGGGAAGCATGCCGTTTCTGGGCATAGACCCCGGCTAGGTTAGAGCATTTGCGAAACTGTGCAAGTAGTCGAGTAACGGCCCAGTTTGTTCACTTCCGCCGCGCCCACAGTTTTCCTATTACGCCAAACTTGACAGGCACCGATGGTGAGCCTATGCTCGGCCCATCAACCAACGAGGGAGGGTTGTGGAAATGTGTGCGGATGTGGCGACGCCCACGCAGACGCTGGACGTCAAGGGTAAAGCGTGCCCGATCCCGGTTGTAAGGACCGCGAAGCTGATGAAGGAGATGACCCCCGGCGATGTGCTGGAGGTCTTCGCCACCGACCCCGGTGTCGAGCCAGACATGCACGCTTGGGCGAGGCAGACCGGGAACGAGCTGATCTCCATCGACCAGACCGCGGGTGCTTTCCGTGTCCTGCTGCGCAAGCGCTGAGGTGCGTCGATGAGCGACGAGTCCTCGGTCGTCTACGTGGTGACGCACGGTGTGGATTATCCCGAGCGGTGTGCCACCCCGTTTTTCCTGGCTGCTGCTGCCGCCGCCATGGACGCCGAGGTCTCGATTTACTTCACAATGCGCGGACCCGAGCTGCTCAAGAAGGACGTAGGCGATCAGATCGGCCCCAAGGGTGAACAGGGGGAGCGACTGAGCTACTTCATCGAACAGGCGCTCGACTGCGGTGTCCAGCTGCTGATCTGTCAGCCGTCGCTTGACCTCAACGACCTGACGCTCGATGACCTGATCGAGCCGGTGCGGATGATCGGCGGCGCGGCGTTCAACGACATCGCCATGCGAGCTGATGCAGTGATCACGTTCTGATGTCGGCCAGCGCGCACCTCACCCCGACGCGTGCCGACTCGGCCGCCTACAAGCTCGGCACCACATACCCAGACGTGCCGCTCGAAGAGAAGCAGCGCCTGTTCGATGAGGTCAAGACGGATGAGCGCTTCCACGACTACCTCTATGGCTGCTACGAGTGCGGGATCTGCGTGGCCGCCTGCCCGTCGGCGCGCTATTACGACTTTTCGCCGCGCCGGATCGCCCAGGCTGCTGCCCGAGAGGACGTCGAGCTCGTCTACCAGCAGATGCAGGAGGACATCTGGGACTGCTCGCAGTGCTTCTCCTGTCTGCGTTGCCCGCGTGGTAACAACCCTGGCGGGATCATCACGCTGATGCGTGAGGTCGCGGTCAACAATGGCCTCGAGTCCGCCAAGCAGGCGCTGCGCGGTTACACGCGGATCATCTACAAGATCATGTCGACCGGCACCCAGGTCTCTCCCGACATGCTCCAGGCCGATGCGTTCCCGGACTGGGGGCCAAGTGTTGCGCTGGTCTCCGAGAAGCTCGACCTCTGGCGGCGCGCGTTGCCGCCTGAGACGCACCACACCACCACCACAGGGTGGCAGATATCGACCAAGACGCTCGTCGAGCTTTACCTGATCTGGCACAAAACGGGCGCGTTGGCGATGATCGCCGAGCTCGCGCGAGCTTGCACAGCCTGTTGGAGGAGGTCATGGAGGACTTGCTGGACGAAGAGGGTTACGAGCTGAGTTAGCCAGAGGAGCATCAGATGACCATTCCGGTAGAGAAGGTCGCCGGTCCACGCCGGCAGAACAAGGCCGAGTTCCGATGGAGCGACGAGCACGCGCCAGCCGACTTTCATGAGCGGCTGTTCGAGCTCGAACAGAAGGGTGAGCTTGTGGTCCAGCGCGTTGACACCGAGCACATCGAGGTGCCGGTGAAGTACGGACGGACCAAGAAGGTGCCGATCGGTCACACCTGGCACCACAAGAGCTGTGGCCAGTGCGGGCACATCCCCGGCTACTCCACGTCGATCTTCTGGGTCAACCGCAAGCTCGGGATCGAGTATGAGGATCCGACTGACCAGACCTCGTGCACGGCGTGGAACTACTATGCGTCGGCAACCTCGAATGCCGCTGCTCAGGCGGCGGTGGCCGTGCGCAACTTTGCCGCCGCCTACGAGACCGGCCGGTTCCCGATCATTCACTGCGGAACGTCCTTCGGCCACTACAAGGAGGTCCGCCAGGAGTTGCTCGCGCACGATCACCTCAGGGATGAGGTGCGACGCGTGATGGAGTCACTGGGTAAGCCCCTCGTGCTTCCCGAGGAGATGGTGCATTACTCCGAATGGTTTTACGCGATGCGGCATGAGATCGCCAAGCACCAGGTGCGCGACTTTTCCAACATTGCCGTCACCGTGCATCCGGCCTGCCACTACTACAAGCTTGTCGAAGGCGACGCCATCTATGACCCCGAGGTGTATGGCGGCCAGCGGACAGCGATCGTGTCGGAGGTCGCCCAGGCGCTCGGTGCGGAGGTGCGTGACTACTCAACCTGGTTTGACTGCTGTGGCTTTGGGTTTCGTCACATTCTGGTCACGCGTGACTTCACGCGCTCGTTCGCGACGCAGCGCAAGATCAAACGCATGAAGGAGGAGGCTGATCCGGACGTCACCCTGACCCACGACACCGGCTGCGTGACGACGCTCGACAAGAGCCAGTTTGCCGCCAAGGCGCAGGACCCCAACTTCGCAACGATCCCGGTGATGTCAGAGGCTCAGTTCGCGGCGCTGGCTATGGGTGCGCATCCCTACCTCGTCTGCCAGTTGCACTGGCACGCGGCGGACTACAAGCCGCTGCTCGAGAAGATGGGCATCGACCATGAGAAGGCATGGGCGCAGTTCGAGGAGGCGACGGCGCGGCTCGAGCGAGGCGAGCAGCAGTATCTGACGTGGGAGGATGCGGATGTCTGACAGAGTCGTTGTGATCGGCGGCGGTCCGGGCGGCATCGAGGCAGCCCGGCAGGTCGCCGACCTTGGGCTGCCGGCGGTGCTGGTTGAGCAGCGTGAGCGGCTCGGTGGGACTCCCATCTTCGCCAACTACGCCGCGCTGACGCCCTACTTCGCCAACGCGGAGGAGGCCATGGACGCGATGATCGCCGAGCTGGCCCAGCGCGGGCGCGCCGAGGTTCGCACCTCCACGACCGTCACCGGGCTCAGCGGCGAGGCGGGCGCGTTCACGGTTGAGCTGTCCACTGGCGAGCGCCTCGACGCTGGCGCGGTGATCGTCGCGACCGGCTTTGATCACTTCGACCCGGGTCGGGAGCGCCAGATCTACAACTACTACCAGTATCCGGACGTGCTCGCACTGCAGGACCTCGAGGCACAGCTCAAGGAGCATAAGGTTGTTGTCCCGTCCACCGGCAGGCCGCCCGCGAGCATCTGCTGGGTTCAGTGCGTCGGCTCCCGCGACCGCAACATCGGCAATGAGTGGTGCTCCAAGGTCTGTTGCGGCATCGCCTCCAAGCAGGCGATCGAGGTCCGCAAGCTCTCACCCGAGACCCGGGCCTACATCTTCTACATCGACATGCGGATGTACGGGTACTGGGAGACGCAGCTCTACTGGCCGGCTCAGGAGCAGTATCACGTGCAGTACATCAAGGGCATCATCACCGAGGTGCTCGAGCGCGGAGACCGACTGATCGTGCGTGGCGAGGACACCACCATGGGCCGGCCGATGGAGGTGCCGATGGATATGGTCATCCTCTCGGTCGGCATGGAACCGTCCGCCGGCACCAAGGCGATGAGCGACGTCCTCGGGATCGAGCGCAACCGCCATGGCTTCATCGAGGTCATCAACCCACCGCTCGACACCGTGACCACGAGTCGGCGCGGCATCTTTGCCTGTGGCGCCGCGCTCGGCCCAGCTGACCTTGAGGACACCATCTCATCAGCCGGCGCCGCAGCCGGCAAGGCGGTTGCGCTGGTGCGCCGAGACAACCTCGCGGTCGCCTGAGATGGCCGGCGGCGCGGGGCCGGTGGCGGTCGGAGAGATCCCAGAGGTCGATGTACCCACAGCCAAGGAGCTGATTGAGCAGATCCACGAGCACATGAGCGTGGCCGCGCTCGCGGCGATCGTCAGCGAGCTGGAGGCGAAGGTCGCGGCGATGCGGACGTCCCTGGAGCCTCCGGTTCCGGGAGCAGCTGGCCTGCGCCAGGCGCTCGAATGGACCTTCGTCGGACGCCGGCGCGGCAGCGCCGTCCTCGGCATCCGCTCAGACGCTGAGCTCTCCAGCTGGGTCTCCGGTCTGTTTGACTCCTCGGCGCCCCTCGCCGCCCGTTTTGACCGCTTCTGTGCGGCCGCCGGCCCGCTGGCCGGCGGCCAGGCGGCTGAACTGGCCTCTGAGCTGCTGCACTTCACCGCACCCGATCGCCACTGGCTGTGGTCGCGCTGGATGTGGAGCAACGAGAGCCGCACTGGTGCGCTGCCCCTATTGATCGGCGACGATTTCGAGCTCGACGGCGGGTCGCTGGGGGAGACCTATGAGCGGGTCGGCCGGGCGTACGCGATGCTCGACGACTCGCCCGAGGCGTCCGCGTTCCGCCCTGCTGGCGGGGGCAGCCTCGGCACCGACCTGCTGCTCGCCTGCACCTACGCGGTCTACATGCGCACGGTGCTCGGTCTCAAGATGACCCAGGAGTTCAACGCGCTGGTGCCGGCGATGCCACAACTTGTGCGCCGCCTCCTGGGGGTTCACTTCAAAGCGCTTCAGGAGGTTCGATAGCTCATGCCCATCGGAGGTCAGAAGCAGCCGCCGGTCGTCAGGGAACTCGCCTCGGCGGTGCTGGACGGTGTGGAACTCTCCGCGGAGTGGAACCGTCAGTTCGAGACGCGGGTGATCGAGGATTACGACTCCTCGCCGCTATTCGAGCTCGCGGCGCTCACCGAGGCCGAGTCGATCGAGTGGTGCTACGGATGTGGCCGCTGCGTGCCCGTCTGCCCGGTCGACGTGGTTGGCGAGTACGGGCCGCGGAAGGTGCACCGCAAGCTGCAGACGGGCATCAACCTGCTCGACGATCCTGACCTCTGGCTGTGCACCACCTGCGGCAACTGCCTGCGAGTCTGTCCCAAGCAGGTAGACATGATCAAGATCATGCCTGCGGCCCGCGAGGCGGCGATGGCGCAGGGCAAGGAGGTCCCGGCCGAGCTTCAGGGCGTGTTCGAGTCGACCTTCAAGTACGGCAATGCGCTGGGTCAGTCGCCGCGCAAGCGCCCCGCGTGGACAAAGGGGGCTGGGGTCCCGGTACGTGACCTCACCAAGGAGCCGGGGCGGGTTGAGTACCTGCTCTACGTCGAGGACTATTGGGCCTACCACCCCCGCGGGAACGATGCCGCCCAGGCGTTTGCGCGAATCATGCACCGGCTCGGCATCGACTACGGGATTCTCGGTCACGAGGAGAAGACGCTCGGTGACTCGCAGCGTTTGGCGGGCGAGAAGGGCCTGTTTGAGATGCTGATGGAGCAGGTGGTGGAGACGCTTGACCGGTTTGAGTTCGGCGCGATCGTCACGCCCGACCCCCACGGCTTCAACGCGCTGGCAAAGATCTATCCAAAGTACGGTCACGAGTTCAACGTGCTGCACTACACGCAGCTGTTGGCGCCGCGAATCGGTGAGCTGGAGTTCACCACACCGCTTGATATGCGGGTCACCTTTCACGATCCCTGCTACCTCGGCCGCCACAACGGCGAGTACGACGCGCCGCGTCAGATCCTCGAGGCATTGCCAGGGTTGGAGCTGGTCGAGATGATGCGCTGCCGCGAGAACGGCTACTGCTGCGGCGGCGGTGGCGGCGGGATGTGGCTCGACGGCCACACCGTCAACCACACCAGTGAGCGCCTCTCTGAGCGGCGCGTGCGTGAAGCGGCAGAGACCGGCGCCAACGTGCTCGCCGTCTGCTGCCCCTATGAGGTGTCCCGCTTCGAGGACGGGGTCAAGTCGACCGGACTTGACGGCCAGCTCAAGGTCCGGGACCTGGCCGAGCTGGTGGATCAGGCCCTCGGCGGGCCGGGGGCGGTCAGCTGAGCGTGGTCCAGGCAACGCTGCGTGTGATCGATGCGGGCGCTGTTGGCGCGGAGCGCTCTCAGGCGCTCTGGCATGGGCTCGCCGACGCCATGGGGCCGGCTGACGCGCCTGTGCTGTCGTTCTGCCGTCCCGCCGAGCCCTACGTCGGGATCGGATATCACCGGCGGCTGGACGAGCTTGATCGTGCGGCGTGCGCACGGCTGGGCCTGCCGATTCTGCGTCGCCAGATCGGTGGTGGACCGGTCTATCTCGACTCCGACCAGCTGTTCTTCCAGCTCACGCTGCCCGCATCCTCGGCGCCGTCGGGCGTCTTGCGGCTCTACGGCGAGCTGCTGGGACCGGCGGTCCAAGCGCTGCGCGCGCTGGGTGTCGACGCGGCTCTGGCGGGAGTCAACGACATCGTGGCCGGTGGCCGAAAGGTCTCGGGCACCGGTGCGGGTCAGATCGGTGAGGCCGTGACCGTCGTCGGCAACGTGATGTTCGCATTCGACCACGAGCGGATGAGCGAGGTGCTCGCATTCCCAGATGAGGCGATGCGGGCCGACTTCCTGTGCCTGTTGCGCGCGAACCTCGGAACGCTCCCTGACCTCGACCCCACGGCCCTGAAGCAGAGCCTGGTGAGCGCCTACGCAGCCGCGCTCGGCCGCGAGCCGGTTCGGGACCTGCTGCGGTCGGATGAACTGGCGGCGATCAAGCGGTGGGACGAGCGGCTGCGCGACTCGAGCTGGCTCGAGGGGCCCGCGCTGGCGGCGACCCCCGGTCGTCAGGTGAAGGTCCGTGCCGGCACCTGGCTCTATGACGGCGAGTCGGACGGCCTGCGCGTCCGTGTGCGGGTGGAGGAGGGACTCATAGCTGAAGCCCGGGTGACGGCCCCCTGGCTGAGCGGTGCCGCCGCAGGGCTCGCGCGTGCTCTCGTCGGGGTGGCTGCGCGACCACACAGCGTGGCCGCGAGCATGGATCGATTCGAACACGAGGGGGAGCGTGTGCTCGCTGCGCTCGCTCCCGGATTGGTGGTGCGGTGATGATCACGGTGGCCGGCTACGACGTCGATGAAGGGCTCGAATACGATCCCGATTACAACCTCTGGGTGGAACGGCGCGGCTTGGGTGTGGTGCGTGTTGGCTACGACCCGCTCGGAGCCGAGACGGTTGGTGACATTGTCGCCGTCGCGCTGGCGGCGCCGGGCCGGGCTCTGGTTCGAGGATCGGCGCTGGCCACCATCGAGGCTGCCAAGTTCGTCGGGCCGCTGCCGGCTCCGGTCGCCGGGGACGTGAGGGCCGTCAACGAGTCGCTGGCGCGGAACCCCGGCGCCATCAACTCCGATCCATTCGGCAGCTGGATAGCCGAAATCGACGGTGTCACTGACGACGCGTTCTCGCACCTGATCGCTGGTGCGGAGGCGATCCGGAGTTGGTTCAGCGCGACGGCCGAGCGTTTTCGCCTGCAGGGGGTGATCGCCGAGTGACCACCGTCACAGAGTTGCCCGACGGTATGCGAGTCCGCTTGGAGCGTTTCGGTAAAGACATCCAGTTCTACGCTCCCGGTCTGAAGCGGTGGCAGTCGAGTGAATGGACGCCCGAGCGCGCCAATCGCTTCCTGCCGGTGTCGGTGACCGGTACGGCGTGCGCATTGCAGTGCGAACACTGCAAGACCAAGGTGCTCGAGGGCATGGTGACGCTCGGTGACGGCCGGGATCTGTTTGCCACTGCCGAGCGCCTGAAGGCGCAGGGTACCGATGGACTGCTGGTCTCGGGTGGTTCGCAGCGCCACGGCGGCGTACCGCTCAAGCCACACTTCGACGCGATGCGTCGCGTCCGGGAGGAACTCGGTATGCGGGTGGTCGTCCATTCCGGCGTCGTTTCGCCCGAGCTCGCTGCGGGGCTCGCTGATGCCGGCGTCGATGGCGTGATGCTCGACATCATCGGCAGCGAGCAGACGATCCGCGAGGTCTACCACCTCGACCTGACGCCGGCCGACTTTGATCGGTCGCTCGATGTCCTGGCCGAGCGGGGCCTGAGGATCATCCCTCACATCGTTCTCGGCCTTCACTACGGTCAGTTCGTGGGCGAGTGGGAGGCGCTCGAGATGATCGCAAGCCACCCGGTCTCGACGCTGATCCTCGTGGTTCTGACGCCGCTGGTGGGGACGCCTATGGAGCACGTTCCGCCGCCGCCGGTCGACGAGGTGACCGATTTCTTCGCTCTCGCACGCGCCCGCATGGCCGATACGAGGATCAACCTCGGTTGCGGGCGCCCGATGGGACAGATGAAGGTTGCGCTCGACCGGGCTGCGATCGATCAGGGTCTGAACGGGATCGCCTACCCGGCCGAAGGGATGGTCGCCTACGCCCGTGAGCGTGGTCTTGAGCCGGCCTTTCATGAGTACTGCTGCTCGCTGACCTGGGCTGAGCTTTGAGCTTCTGGCGGCTGATTACCGACGACGGCGCCGGCCCTGCCGACGGGCTGGCCGTCGACGAGGCGTTGATGGTGCACTACGGCCGTGACCATACGGCTGCCTCGGAGGCGGTCATGCGGCTCTACACCTACCGGCCTCACGTCGCGCTGGTCGGCCGCTACCAGGTGCTCGACGCGGAGGTCAACCGGGCGGCCTGTCAGGAGCGCGGAGTTGGTGTTGGCCGCCGCCCCACCGGTGGTGGCGCGATCATCATGGGACCGGGTCAGCTCGGCGTCGCCGTTTGCACCCGAGCCCCGGCCGATCTCGGGCCGCGTCAGCTGCTGCGCCAGTATGCCGGCGGGATCGTGGCTGGTCTCGCCCGCCTCGGCGTGCGCGCGAGCTTCCGAGGCAAGAACGACATCGAGGTCGCTGGACGTAAGCTCGCCGGACTCGGCCTCTACGTCGATGACCGCGGAGCGCTGCTTTTTCACGCCAGCGTGCTGGCTGACCTCGACGTCGAGCTGATGCTCCAGCTTCTGCACATCCCGGGGGCAAAACTCGAAGACAAGGGCGTCGCGAGGGTCCATGAGCGTATAACCACGGTGAGCGCCGAGACCGACCGCACCCTCGACGGCGCCGCACTGCGCGCGGCTGTCTGTGACGGGTTCTCGGCGCAGCTCGGGATCACGCTTCGCGACTCCGAGCTCGACGACGCCGAGCGCGACCGGGCAGCCGAGCTGGAGCGCGAACGTTATGCAGCGCCAGCGTGGATAGCGGGGCGCGTGCCGGCCGGCGACAGTCATGGCACGGCCGTTGTCAAGACCGGACTCGGGTTGATCCGGGCCTACGCGGGCGTCCAGGACAGCTCGCTCTCCTCGGTCATGCTCGCGGGTGACTTCTCGGTCATGCCCGAGGAGCTCACGCGGATTGAGGCGGCGCTGCGCTGGAGTCGCGCAGACCCCGAGCGGATCACCGCGATCGTCGCCGGCGAACTCGCCGGTAGCAGCGTGGATATCGACCCTGGGGTGCTTGCTGGGGTCGTGTGGGCCGCGGCCGAGCGTGCGCTCGAGCGCACCGGCGGCGCCGTTCCTGTCCGGACCGCCGGATCGTGTTACTTCCCGGCCGTGGTGGCGGCCACCGACGCAAGCGAGGTTTCGCAGTGAGCGCCAGTACCGTTGAACTTCCCCAGACTACACAGACCGAACATCAGAGTCCCGAGTGGGTTCGCATCTCATACGCAAGCGCGCTGGCGCTGCGCTTCAGATCGGGCCGCTTCACGCAGCCGTTTGACTTTGGCGGGATCAATCTGTTGCTCTCCTACGACCGCGGATGCCTGTCGGATTGCGGTTACTGTGGCCTGGCCAGGAACCGTCCCGGTGACTATGAGGAGAAGTCGTTCATCCGGGTCGACTGGCCCCTGGTGGAGACCGACGAGCTGGTCCGCCGGCTCGTCCGCCACGAGGACAAGCTGACCAGACTGTGCATCTCCATGGTCACTCACGGCCGCGCGTACCCTGACACGCTGGACATTGCCGGGCGCATCACCCGCAGCGTGGCCACGCCGCTGTCGCTGCTCGTAGCGCCGCCGACCCTGAACGAGGCGCGGCTTCAGGCGTTCCGTGACGCTGGCGCCGACATGATCGGGATCGGCCTTGATGCGGTGACCGAGGATCTCTTCAGATCGCTGCGCAGCGATGTGCCGAAGGGCGGCCTGAAGTGGAGCCAGTACTGGCGGATTGTGGATGCGGCGCGGCTGATCTTTGGCGCGTGGAAGGTGAACTGCCACACCCTTGTCGGGCTGGGCGAGAGCGACGCTGATCTGATGGGGATATTCACCCGGCTGCTGGAGGGCCAGATCTTCTCCTACCTGTTCTGCTTCAACCCGGAGCCTGACTCGCGCATGGGGGCGCTTCCCAAGACGCCGCTGCAACGGTGGCGACGCGTCCAGCTTGCCAAGTTCCTGCTCGAGGAGCGCGGGATAGCGCCGGAGCAGTTCCGCTATGACGACGCTGGCACGCTTGTCCGGATTCACGCGCCACGGGGGTTGGTGGAGGCTGTGGTCGCCGACGGTCATGCGTTCATGACCAACGGCTGCCCGTCATCCGGTGGCGAGCCGGGCTGCACTCGGCCGATGGGCAGCTGGCGGCCGACCGAGCCCCCGCGCGACTTCCCTTGGCGGCCACGCGGTGTTGAGTTAGACGGCATCCGAGCCGCGCTCGACCTTGACAGCCTGGTCAGTCCCGGCCCCGGACCCAGCCGGCCGCCTGAGCTTTGCGCACCGCCCGCGGCGGGGCGGGTAACCGAATAAGGAGAGATGGGCATGAAAACTCTTGTTCCCCTGAAGCAGACGGTCGACCTCGTGGAGGAGCTCGAGCTCAACGACGACGGCACCGACGTCGAGCGCGAGTACCTCACGTTCAAGCTCAACGAGTGGGATGAGCAGGCGCTCGAGGAGGCGCTGCTGATCAAGGACGCAGTTGGTGGCGAGGTCACGGTGGTCGCGCTCGACGAGCCGGATGCCGACCAGAGCCTCTACGGCGCGCGCGCCAAGGGGGCGGATCGGGCCGTGAAGCTGACCGGAGATTTCGCCGCCGGCGTTTCGAGTCATGCCCGCGCCGCGATCCTCGCCGGATTCCTGGAGTCGCAGAGCTTTGATCTGGTCTTGATCGGCGTTCAGACGCCTGAGGATCTGGACGGCCAGACCGGTGTGATCCTGGCCGGCATGCTGGGACTCCCGCACGCATCGGTTGCGGTGGCGGTCGAGCCCGACGGCGACGCGCTCAAGGTCACCCAGGAGATGGGAGCCGGGGTGACGCACCAGCTGAGGATCGTCGGCCCGGCGGTGGTGGGTGTGCAGGCTGCGCGCGCGGCGCCGCGCTACGTACCGATCTCACGGATCCGCGCCGCCATGCAGGAGGGTGGACTGGAACAGCAACCTGCCGCCGAGGTTGAGGCGGTGAGCGGCCTGACGGTGCGCCGCATGTACGCGCCACAGTCGAGCTCCCACGCCGAGATGTTGGGCGCCGATGCCGACGCGGCCGCCGCACGAATCATCGAGATAATCCGCGAGCGCGGCGTGCTCAAGGTCTGAGGGAGAGAGTATGAGCAACGACATCTTCGTTCTGGTGGAGCACCACGGCGGTGCGATTTCGGAGACGACCAACGAACTCTTCGGCATGGCCAGGGGGCTCGCTGAGGCGTCCGGTGGGGCGGTCGTCGGCTGCCTGCTGGGCAGCGGCGCGAGCAGCCTGGCGGAGGGGCTCGCGGCTGACGCCGTGCTGTCTGTGCAAGCCCCAGAGCTTGCCGCGTTTGTGCCCGAGGCGTACGCCGCGACATTGGCCGCGCTGGTCGCGGAGCGCGATCCACGGGTGCTGCTGATCGCCAACACGACGGTCGGAATGGATGTGGCGGGCGCCGTCTCGGGTCGCACAGGCCGTCCGCTCGTCGCCTACTGCTCGGCGATCACCGTCGAGGGAGACACGCTCGTGGTGACCAGCCAGGTCTATGGTGGCAAGCTCAACGCGGAGGTGCAGACCGCCAGCGGTGCGATCGTGTCGGTCGTCGGCGGCTCGGCGCCCGCGGCCAGCGGCGGCTCACCGACCGTTGAGACTGTTGCGCCACCGGATCTGAGCGGCCTGCGCACGACCTTCGTGGCTCGTGTTGAAGCGCAGTCAGGCGACGTCGATATCACCGGCGAGGAGATCCTTGTCTCGGTCGGTCGCGGGATCGGTGGTGAGGACAACATCGAGCTTGCCCAGGAACTGGCCGACGCCCTGGGTGCAACCGTGTCCGCGTCACGGCCCGTCACCGACGCCGGCTGGCTGCCCAAGAGCCGCCAGGTGGGCAAGTCAGGGCGCAAGGTCAAACCGAAGCTCTACCTCGCCTGCGGGATCTCCGGCGCCCCGGAGCACCTGGAGGGCATGAGCGACGCGGAGCTGATCATCGCCATCAACACGGATGAGAAGGCTCCGATCTTCGACGTTGCTCACTACGGTGCCACAGCTGACCTATTCGACCTGCTCCCGGCTCTGACAGACCAGGTGAGGGCGGTGAGCACGTGAGTCATGTGGCGTTCCCGATCGTCTTCGGGATCGCGCTGCTCGTCTTCGTCGGGACGATCGGCGGCCGGATCAGACTGCTCGCCACGGCCCGCCCGGCGCGTCGTTTCGACCGGCTTCCCGAGCGCGTGCAGCGGACCATCGTCTACGCCTTCGGGCAGAAGAAGTTCCTGACCGGCGAGCAGCCGGCCGGCATCGCGCACGCGTTGATCTTCTGGGGGTTTGTCGTCCTCGGCCTTCAGGTCATCACCCAATTCGGGCGGGCCTTAAGTGTCAACTTCAACATCCCAGGATTCGGCCCCAACCAGCTGCTCGGTCCACCGTTCTTCGTGGCGCGCGATCTGCTGGAGCTGGTCGTGATCGTGGCTGTGAGCTACATGCTCTACCGACGGCTGGTCGTGCACACACCACGGTTGTTCGGGCTGGGACGGGCAGAGGAGCGCTACCGCGGAGCGCCGCACTGGGAGGGGATCCTGATCCTGGTCTTCATCCTCTTCATCATGGTCGGCGGCCTGCTCGCCGACGCTGGCCGTCTGGTCTGGCTCGACATCCACGGCAACGAGCGCGAGTTCGCACCGCTCACCGCGCTGGTTGCGGACATCATTGGCGGCCTGGGCCGGAGCGGCGGACACACCGTCAGCGAGATCGGCTGGTGGTTGCACAACCTGACGGTGCTGACCTTCCTCAACCTGCTGCCGCTATCGAAGCACTTCCATATCATCACCGCGGTTCCGAACGTCTTCTTCGGAGAGCTACCGCCCAAGCAGGTGGCCCGCAAGCCGGGCGCCCTGCAGACGCCGCCCGCCGGAGTCGCACGCCTTGAGCCGCCACCCACCGGTCTCACCGGCATCGCCTCGCTCGCCGACGTCAGCTGGAAGCAGGTGCTCGACGCGTTCTCGTGTACCGAATGCGGACGCTGCACCGCGAAGTGCCCCGCGACCGCGAGCGGCAGTCCGCTCGCCCCGCGCCAGCTGGTGCTCGACATCCGCGACCGGCTCTACGCGCACCCCGCCGAACAGCGCGGCGCCGTCGCGGGCGCGGCGCCACTGATCAGCGAGGATGTCCTCTGGTCGTGCACGACCTGCATGGCCTGCGTCGAGGCCTGCCCGGTCGGCATCGAGCACGTGCCGACGATTGTCGACATGCGCCGCAGCCTCGTCGACCAGGGGCGCATGGAGCCGCTGCTACAGCAGACGCTCGAGAACTTCGCAAAGCAGGGAAACTCATACGGGAAGTCCTCGAGGATGCGTGCCCGGTGGACCAAGGGCTTGGACTTCACCATCCCCGACGCCCGCACCGAGCCGGTCGACTACCTCTGGTTCGTCGGTGACTTCGCCTCCTTCGACGAGCGCGTCCAGACCGCTTCGCAGCGCGTGGCACGCATCCTCAACGAGACGGGGATTTCGTTCGGTCTTCTCTACGACGGTGAGCGCAACGCTGGCAACGACGTGCGTCGAGTCGGTGAGGAGGGTCTGTTCGAGATGCTCGTCGAGCACAACATGGCCATGCTCAGGGACGCCAGCTTCGAGGCGATCTTCACCACCGACCCGCACTCACTCAACACCCTGCGCAACGAGTATCCGGCGTACGGGCTCGACAAGCCGGTCTACCACTACACCGAGCTGCTGGCAGAACTCGTAGCTGACGGCCGCATCAAGCTGACAACGCCGCTCACCGGTACCCGTGTCACCTATCACGACCCGTGCTATCTGGCCCGTTACAACCGGATCACGGACGCGCCCCGCAAGCTGATCGCCGCGACCGGCGCAGAGCTCGTGGAGATGCCGCGCCATGGCACCAACACCTTCTGCTGTGGGGCGGGCGGCGGGCGGATCTGGATGGACGACTCCAAGCTCGAGGAGCGACCCAGCGAACAGCGGATCAGGGAGGCGCAGGAGCTCGGCACCATTGACTATTTCGTCGTCAGCTGCCCGAAGGATCTGGCGATGTACTCGGATGCGGCCAAGACGGTGGGAGCGTCGTTTGAGGTCGCCGAGCTCACCGCGCTCGTGGAGCGGGCTTTGGGAGTGGCGGAGCCTGAGGTTCTCGCCGCGCCCGCCGGGAGAGAGCGGTGAGTTCCACGACGCCCTGTGTATCGCCGCAGCTGGCACGTTCGCTCGCGGCGCGGCTAAGGGACGCGACCGCGGCCGGCGAGCAGCTCGCCTCCTTTGCGTTCGGCGAGGATGCTCCCACTCCCGGCCCGGAGCTGGTCGACGGCGACGAGCTCGACGTCGCTCACGACTTCCTGCTGCGCACCCTGGGCGAGATTAGCGATCCGGTCAACTGGGAGATCCTTGCCGCAACGGTACCTGGCGGCGGGATCGGGCTTGACGATCTGGCGGCGCAGCTGCAGCGGCCACGCCTGGCCGTCACCGAGCGGGTCAACGCGTTGATCCAGCTCGGACTGATGAGCCGTGACCTCGAGCACGACCGCGTCTGCGCCTCACCGGCCGGCGATGGGCTGTTTGAGCTGATCCGCGAGCTGGACGCAGAGATCGCGCGATGGCTGTCGAAGCGGCGGCGGGCCGGATGAGATGCACTGTCCGCTCTGCGAGTTCGAAGACACCAGGGACAGCGTTCACGGGCACCTGGTACAAGCCCATGGTGAGGCCGTCGAGACCTGGACCGTCGGCAGTGGCCGCATGCGTTACAGGATTGTCTGTCCTCGCTGTGGCGCCGAGCACGAGGCGAGAGTTAAGCCTCGCGGTCAGGATCCCGTGTTCCTGGAGACGTTCTCCCGAGAGATAAGGATGGTGGCGTTTGACATGCTGATCAACCACATCGTGGCGGAGCACGAGGCAACGGTGACATCCGAGCAAGAGGCTGGGAGTGAGAGATGACGACGGTCAACGGCTGCAACATCCCCGACGACCTTTACTACCTGGTTGACAAGCACGTCTGGGCACGACCCGAGGGCGACGCGGTCGTGGTCGGTCTGACCGATGTCGCACAGAACCTCGCCAAGGGCATCATCTCAGTAACCACCAAGCGTGCCGGCAAGTCGCTTGCCAAGGGCAAGAGCATCGGCACTGTGGAGAGCTCCAAGTGGGTCGGACCGGTACCAGCGCCGGTGAGTGGCGAGATCGTTGAGGTCAACGACGCGCTGACCAGCGACCCAGGGCTGCTGAACCGGGATCCCTACGGGCTCGGCTGGATCGCAAAGCTCAGGGCCGACGACTGGAGCGCGGATTCGGCCGACCTGGTCACGGGCTCGGCTGGAGTGGACGCCTACCGGGCTTTCCTTGACGCACAGGGGATCTCCTGCCAGGAGCAGTGAGATGCAGGTCTACGCCGGTTGCGCGCTTCCCGAGGAGTATCTCTACCACCTCGACTTTGACGTCTGGGTGAGGCTGGAAGCCGATGGCAGTGCGCGCCTGGGGATGACTGACATCGCCCAGACGCTCTGCGGACGCCTGGTCTCGATCTCATTTCAAAAGCGTCCAGGTGACCGCGTCAGGCGCGGCCGGACGCTGGTGGTGATCGAGAGCGCAAAGTGGGTGGGCCCGTTCCGCTCGCCGCTCAGCGGCGAGGTGCTGGAGATCAACCAGGACGCGTTCCGCGCTGACATTGCAGTCGTCAACCGCGATCCCTATGGTGCCGGTTGGCTGATGCGACTGGACCCTGTAGCCCTCGCGCAGGAGCGCGACGACCTGGTCGACGGCTTGGCTGCCTTCCCGGTCGTGCGGGAGCGAATCGAGCGCGAGCAGATACGCTGCATGCGCTGCGTCGAGTGATGGCGGGCGTGATCCTCCTGCGCACGACTGATTCGCTCGTCGTCCGGCGAGTCGCGGCGGTCGCCGTCGCGGTCGGCCTGGATATGGCGACCGCGATCACTACGCCTCTGCCGGAGCCCGCGGCTCTGACGGGACTGGTTGTCGAGCTCGGAGGAGAGGCCTCGCTGGAGGTCATCGCGGACACCCGTCGCGCCGCCCCCGACTGCACGATCGTTGCCTTTCTGCCGCGGCCCGATTCGGAGTTGTGGCTGCGCGCGGAGGCCGCCGGCGCCGACGTGGTCACCACGCGCGGCCGTGTGGACCGCGCGCTGGCGGACACGCTCGCCGACCGGCTCAGTGGCCGGCGCCGGGCCAGGCGGATCCGGCTAGCGCCGCTTGCGGAGTTCGCCGGTCGCCTCGGGTATGTCGGCCGCGTGGCGGAAACGCCTGTCGGGCCGATCTCGCTCTATCACCTCGACGGTGCGCTGTGGGCGATCGCCGACAGATGTCCGCACGCGGGTGCGTCGCTCTGCGAGGGCGAGCTGCACGGAGACGTCGTCACCTGCCCGCGGCACGGAAGTCAGTTTCGGGTCACCGACGGCGCCCGGGTCCGAGGGCCAGCCGACGTCGGCGTCTCCACCTACCCGGTGCTGGTGGAGGTTGGAGAGGCCTTTGTGGAGATGCCCGGTTGAGCAGCGACAGGCATGTGGTTGTTGTCGGCGCGGGTCCGGGCGGGCTCGCCGCTGCCGCGCGGCTGCGCGATCGCGGCGGCGGTCGCGTTGCGGTCACCCTCATCGCACCTGGGCTGCGCGCGACCTTCCTCGGTGGCACTCTGGATGTCGCGCTTGGTGACCAGGAGCCCACGGCGTTCTCGGCTCCAGTTGACATGGCTGGCGTTCGCTGCATCGATGCTGCGGTCAGTGCTGTCGCCCCCGACGGGGTCGCGCTCGGCGACGATCGTATTGCTGCCGACGCGGTGATCGCGGCTCCTGGGCTTGTGGTCGACGCCAACAGCATGCCGAGTTGGTCCCGGGTGGTGGCGGCTTGGGACCCCTATGGGGCGCGGCGGTTGCGTGAGCGGGCGCTTGGCCTGCGCGCGGGTCGCGTGCTCGTAGCGATCACCGCCGTACCCTACCGCTGCCCGCCTGCGCCGCTTGCGCTCGCAGTCGGTCTGGCCGGCCGCCACCTGGAGGCCAGACACGCGGTCAGGGTCACCGTGGCGACGCCCGAAGCGGTGCCCTTGGCCGGTGTCGGCGGCGAGGCGCCGGCGTTTGTGAGCGACGCCTGCGCCGCCGCGGGCGTCACGCTTGAGCGCGGTTTCGTGCCCGACTTGCAGGCGAGCGCCGATGGGGTGCTGCGCGCCACCGACGGGCGCGAGATACCCTACGACGGAGCCTTCCTGGTACCGGCTCACCGTCGCGCGGCCTGCCTCGAGGGGCTTCCGGGCACCGGACCGCTGGTCGCTGTCGGCGAACGCGGGAGCGTCGACGGCAGCCCGCTGTATGTGGTCGGTGACGCGGCGGGTACTGGCCTTCCACGCGCGGCCGGCTTCGCCAGCGGGGCCGCGGTGGCGGCCGCTGACGGGGCGCTCGAGTCGCTGGGCATCGCTCCGGCGCCGCCACCGCCAGCCCTGGAGGCCTCGTGTTTCATGTTTCATCACGGCCGGGCGATCAGCCGGATCGGCGTGCGTTACACCGGAGACGGCCCGTCGGTGCGGATCGACGGGCCGAGCCGCGATCTGTGGCCCGCGCGTACGGGCGAGCTGCGCCGTTTTTTGGAAGCCGCGGGCGCGCCGGGGAGTGGTGTCACGGCAGCGGGCTGACGCTGTCGCCGACCCTGACCGCGCCGGGCTTCAGCACGCGCCCGTAGACGCCGAACGGAAGCGGCTCGGTGGTCTCGAGCCCGCGGCGATAGGCGCGCAGCAGGTCGAGCGTCGGCAGCGTGACTTCTCCGGTATCCGGGTCGCGGCTCGTGACCAGGCAGCGCCCGACGTGGCCGTCGAAGCGCAGCACGGCCCCGCCGACCTGCAGACGCTGTCCGAGCCAGCCATCCTCGGCGTGCTCGGCCACGCCGTCGACCTCGATCAGCATGCGGAAGCGGCGTCCATCCACCGTTTCGGAGCCGGCCTCGTGCGCGAGCCGCTTCAGGGAAGCGCGCGAGATGAGGCTGACCGCTCCCCGTGCGCCCCGGTCAACCGCAGAGCCGGCGGCAAAGAGCCGTAAGCGTGTACCGCAGAACTCGGAGATCGCATCTGCCCACGGGCCCTCGACCAGCTGTCCCGCAACGCGATGCGAGTAGAACTGGCAGTCGAGCGTGTCGCCGAGCTCGACCTGCTCGCGGATCATGCTGCCGTCGGGGAACGTGACGCTCAGCCTGTCGCCTTCGAGGCCGCTGACCAGCTGCTGCAGCGATCCGATCTGCTTGGCGTTACGCATCCGCTGCTTGTCGTCTGCCAGAAAGAAGCGCCGGTCTCCCTCGGCTCCGCGTTCACTGAGCGCAATGCGCGCGACGCTAACGAGCTGTGTCCCCTTGATCGTCGCCGTGTGCAGCGCGCTTACCGTGACGCTCATATCCGTCACATTGCAGCACAGGCAGGCGTGGATAGCGCGGGTAGCGCGCCGGCTGCACGCGCGAGCGCAGGCACAGTGAGAACACGGACCCGCGCGTGTTACGCACCAGCTGCTGGTGTGTGCAGGAACAGCACAGTGAGTCGGAGACCGCCGGTCGGCTCACTGCGCGGGCAGCTGTGTGAGCACCAGCAGCTTGCCGCCCACCTGCTGGGCCTCCACCTGCGAGGCGAACAGCGCGTGGGCGGTGATCTGGTCCACGAAGCCAGCCTCTGGGGTGCGGCTCCAGAGAGCCAGCTGCGCCGTCTCAGGCGGATACTGGGCGAGGGTGTGCGAGAGCGGTACGGCCAGCCAGGGTGACAGCTCGCTGCGAACGAACGCCACCGCCACAGTTATCGGCGCGGAGCTAGCTCCGGAGCCGCCGGCGCTCACGGTGTGGCCCGGCGGCAGCACGACCACCACGTTCTGGGTGCCACGGATGTACTTGAGCGTGTACAGCGCCAGTTCGAGCGCTTCGCGTCTGAGCAACAGCATGCGGACAGTCGACGCTTGGCCGGCCAGCTCGCAGTTCTTGGAGCCGAGCCCGCAGACGTTGTAGGCGACCGTTTTGCCGTTGAGCAGCCCGAGCGACTGGGCCTTGCCGGATGGGCTCGAGTTCACCGCGATCGTCAGGCCGCTGCCGGATGACGTGCCCGCTGCGTTCATCTGGGCCACGGTGATCGGCGTGATCACGTCCAGTTGCTGGGAGGTGCTCAGTCGGTAGTAGGGCGCGATGTGCGCCGCGATCTCCGCGACGCCCTCGCTGCCCGAGCTGGTCGGCGTCCAACCGGACCACGCGGGGCCAATCGTCGCGGTGGTGGCGCCGGTGTGGTTGGCCAGCACGATCGCCGCGATCGCGAGCGCGGCCGCGGCGATACCGACCAGGGCAGAGATGGTCGCGCGGAAGCGAAGCGCATGCGGATGCCCGCCGGAGGCGGTGTGGTCGGTTGTCATGCCCCGGGCCAAGTCGCGTCGTTGTAGAGGTCCACCTGCGGGCGCACCAGGCCGACCCGATCCAGCAGGTTGCCAACCTCGTCGCCGTGCATCTCGCGGCGCTCCATCAGTTCGTCTGCGATCTGCTCGATCGCCTCCCGGTTGGTCGCGATCAGGCTGTAGGCCATCACATATGCCTGGCCGAGGAGCTGAGCGACGGCGTCGCGCTTGCCGGGGCTCGAGAGCACCGCGCTGATGGGATCGCCGCTGAGGGGCGAGCCGCCCGAGGCGCGATTCATGATCTGGTTGCCGATCTCCTCGAGGCGCTCTTTGACGCGGTCGCGCTGGTCTGGTTGTTCGCCTGGCCCGAGTCGGCGGCTGGGACGCAGGCTGATCGGCAGCTCCTCCGGTCCCATGCCCCACATGCCAACCATGGCGCTGGCCGTCGCCGTGGCGCTGTACAGGTCGCCGCTGACGCCCTGTGAGTTCTCCCCGTAGAAGACGTGCTCGGCTGCCATGGCGCCCAGCGTCATGATCAGGCTACCCATCACGCGGCCCCTGAAGTGGCTGAAGCGCTCGTCTTTCTCCATCGACTGGTAGTGGCCCAGAGAGCCTCCGCGCTTGCGGATCGACAGCCGCGTGGAGAGCACCTCGTTGCCGAGAAAGACGTGACCAGCCGCCGCGTGGCCGGCCTCGTGGATCGCGACCGCTCGGGTCTCCTCCTCGACGTACTCGATGTTTTGGGCGGTTCCGGATTCCACCGTGGTCATGGCCTCGACGATGTCCCGCCAGGCGAACGCGTGCCTGCCCTCCGAGTGGGCGATCGTCAGCGCCATCGAACAGCACTGTTCGATCATCGAGGGCGAGTAGCCCCCGGTGATCCGGGCCAGCTCGTCGCGGCGATGGTCGGTGTCCAGGTCTGGCTCATGCGCGACCTTGGCCATGTAGAGGTCGAAGATGTCCTTGCGGTCGTCCTTGGTCGGTGTGCGGAACCAGATGTGGCGTCCCATGCGCCCCGGCCGCGTGAGCGCCGGGTCGAGCGCCTCGATCGGCACGTTGCAGGCGCCGATGAAGTAGATCTCCTCGCGCCTGGGCTTGGGCGTCGATAGGCGCAGGCGCAGACTCCCGATTCGCTGCGGCACGACGAACAGCGCGTCGAGAAATGTGTTGAAGCGGTTGATCATGAACTTCTGGAAGACCGGCGGCTCGCCCATCCCGTCCATCACCACCAGCAGTTGGTTGAGCGCCTGGCCCTGATAGCCCATCCCGCCCATGCCGCCGGGGAACACGGCGTTCACGCGAGCGGACACCCGTTGCAAGAAGCCGGTGGTGCCGGATACCGGGGCGCTGCCCGCTCGCGCTGAAAACAGCTGATCACGCCACTGGCGCGTCTCGATCACGACGTCCCCGGTTGGCGTGATCGCACCGCTGGCGCCGAAGAAGAGGAAGTCGTGGATCGAGCTTGGGGTGCTCTGTGAGCCGGCGGTCATCGAGGTGCCGAGCGACTGACGCCGCAGGCCGACGGCGTCGATCTCGTCGATGAAGACGATGCACTGACCGCCCCACTTGCGAGCCAGCTTGCGGGCGCGATGCGCCAACAGCTGGACGACCAGCGCGTCCATGCCCATGAACATCTGTGCAAACCCAGAGCCCGGGATCGTCACGAACGGACAGTTGAAGTTGGTGGCGATGGCCTTGGAGATCATTGTCTTGCCGGTACCCGGGGCACCGAGGAAAAGCAGGCCGCGCTCGCGTTTGCCGCCCGCCTTCTCGAACTCCTCGCCGGACTGCCACAGGGTGATCACGCGGGTGATCTCCTCCTTGGCTTCGGCTTGGCCACGAACGTCGTCGATCTTCACGCCCCAGCTTGCGTCGCCCGGCTCATAGCTGCGGATCCCGCGTGCGGCCATGAACAGGAAGGGGCCGAAGAGGATGAAGACGTTGATGAACAGCAGCAGCGGCAGCTGGACGAAGATCAGCGCCAGCTGCGGCAGCGTGTCTGGCGGGAAGATCGTCCGCAGGCCGGCGAACGGGTTGAAGAAACCAGCGCTCACGCCGGCGAACGCGAACAGCGCTTGGCAGAGCGCCAGCAGGACCAACACAGCCCCGATCCAGATCGGCAGCCGCCTGTACTTTGCGCGCCAGTACCAGTAGCGGCGCCGCGCGACGATGTCCTCCTCCTTGAGCTCGGCGCCGGCGCCGTAGAGGCTTGGCCAAGGCAGGAAGCGCCGCGCGATGACCTCCACGAGACCTCGGAAGAGCACCACGGCGAGCGCTGTCAGCAGGAGCGAGGCGAGGAGGCCGAGGTGGTTGGAGTCGTAAAGAACCAGGAAGAAAGCCGGCGCTGTGAGCAGCGCCACGAACGTGGCCGCGCGCGTCAGCCGTCGCCATTCGTGCGCGAGCGCGCTGGCGTGCTCATTGATCGGGCCGCGGAGCCCGGTGCTCTGCTCGGCGTAAGCCATCGCTTAGGCCGTCAGGGTACCGCCGATCCGGCCTACGTCAATTGGTATGACTTCCGGTGGCGTCGAAGTACTGCGTGATCGCTTCCGCGATGCCGCCCGCGATCACATGCTGACCGAGGCTGCTGTCGGCGATCGAGCCCTCGAAGGGATCGGTGATGAAGAGCGGTTCGATCAGCGCGCCGGGCATCATGCTCGGCGTGTTGAACCAGCCGGGCTTGGCCGGGCCGAGCAGCATCAGGTGGCCGTAGGCGTCACCCGCTGCGGCGTTGACGACGGAGCCCAAGCCGCCGTCGAGCTGTACGCCCTCATTGGGGATGCCCCAGCCGTGACGGTTCATGGCCGTCAGCACGTCGTGCTGCACGAGCTTTGCCAGTCGGAGGTTCTTGGCAGCGAAGGGGCGTGCCGCGTCGTAGCCCGTCACCGAGCCGGCATTGTTGGGCGCTCCGGCGTCAAAGTAGATGCCCACGAGCGCATCGGCATGTCCGCGGTTGGCGCACTGGGCGCGTGCGGCCACGTCGGCATGCACACCCGCGGCGGTCAGCAGGTTGCCGTCAACGTCAGCCTTCGTCAGCCGTGCCACTGAAGTGTCGCGTGTGCGCGAAACTACGACCCGAAAGCCTCTGGCACGGAGGAGTGCCATGGCGTCGAGCTCAACCGGGAGGGTCAGGCGGGCCTCGTAGATGGTCTTGCCGCTCTCGGTGCGACCGATCGAGCCGGGGTCGAGGCCGCCGTGCCCCGCGTCCAGGAACACGGTCAGGTGACGGTTGCCGTGTGTGGGCGCATAGGCCATGCAGGCCGACGGCTCAAAGTAGGAGGCATCGACTGGCACTGCTGCTCTGGCCAATCGCTTGGGGGGCTTGCGAACATGGCTGCGGCTGGCGCTGTGTCCGCCGCTAAGCACACCGGCGCCCACGCCGATCACCACCGCCGCGGCCAGCCCCCAGATCAGGGACATTCGCCGCGCGCCCTGGCGACGGGGTGGGTCACGACGCCGGTGTCGCGCCTTGCGACTGTTTCGCGGGGAGCGGCGAGGTGCCGGACTCATAGCGGCGGGCTGGTCAGGTCTGGCTGGCGAGGCAAGGGCCCAGCGAGCATGACGCAACTCCCTAAGAGAAACATCATCTTCGCGCTGCGCGGCTGTCCGCCGGCGGGCCTACGCTGGTCCTGTGCGACACGGAATGCGCTCGCTCAGGCTGCTGCTGGCTTTAGTTCTGGTGGCCGCGATCACGGGCGCGACGGTCGCCGCCGCGAGCGCCGGACCGGTTGCGCCCTCAGCTTGGACCACCTTCGACTACAACGCCCAGCGGACCGGCGTTGGCCCCAGCGACACCGGTGTCACGGCCGCAGCCCTGGGTTCGCTGCGGCGAACCGTGGTCCGGCTCCCGGGCACGGTCGACTCTGCCGCCGTGGCGCTTACCAACGTCCGTGTGCGTGGCGCGAGACATGACATCGCGATCGTGACGACCTCCTATGGACGCACGCTTGCGCTCAACCTCGCGAACGGACGGATTCTCTGGCAGTTCGCGCCCGCAAGCGTGCGCTCGCTCCAGGGCGGGCCGCAGATCACAACCGCGGCGCCGGTGCTCGACCCGAGTCTTGCCTATGTGTACGTGACCAGCCCCGACGGTTACGTGCACAAGCTCAGGGTTGCCAGCGGCCGGCCCGTCTGGAGCACGCGCGTAACCGCTGCGCCGGCGCGCGAGAAGCTGGCGGGAAGTCTGAACCTCGCGGATGGTGAGTTGATCGTGGTCACCGGCGGCTACTACGGCGACGTTCCCACTTACCAGGGTCACGTCGTCACGATCGACCCGGCGACCGGTGTCATCACGCACGTCTTCAACACGCTCTGCTCGAACATCAAGCGGTTGATCGAGCCGCCAACGCGCTGCCGGGCGAGCGATTCTGCGATCTGGGGTAGGCCCGGCAGCGTGGTCGTGCCGGGCACCGGCGACATTCTGGTTGCGACGGGCAACGGGCCGTTCAACGGACGCACGGCTTGGGGGGACAGCGTGCTCGAGCTCTCGCCGGCGCTGCGTCTGCTGCGTCACTGGACGCCGGTTGACCAAGTCCAGCTGAACGCGGACGACAAAGATCTCGGCAGCACGGAGCCGGCGCTGCTACCGACCCACGGTGGGGTGCAGTTCGCCGTCCAGGGCGGCAAGCAGGGCGTGCTCAACCTGCTCGACATCAACCGTCTGGCCAGCAGCCGCGGGTCCGGTGGTTCCCGCACCGGGGGCTCGCTGCAGACCATCGCGGGTCCCGGTGCCACCGACATCTACAGCCAGCCCGCGGTTTGGCGAGCACCGGGCGGCAGGGTTTACGTGTTCGTCACCAGCAACAGCGGGACCGCCGCCTACGCCCTGACGGCGGCGCGGCGTCTGCGCGTGGCGTGGCAGAACGGCCAGGCGGGAACGAGCCCCGTCGTTGCCGGCGGCCTGCTTTATGTCTACAACCAGTTGCAGGGGGTACTGAACGTCTACAACCCTGCAAACGGGCATCTGTACCGGGCGCTGCCGGCGGCGCCCGGGCACTGGAACAGCCCGATCGTGCTCGCTGGCACGATCGTTCTGCCCGTCGGTGACGACAACGCACACCTGCGCACGGGCGAGCTGTTCATCTACCACCTGCCGCGTCGCTGAGGCCAGCGTTCGCTGTGGCGCGCGGATTACGAAGCGGCGTCAGCGTGCGCTCCAGCCGGGTGCGCAGGTGCTCGTGCTGGGTCGGCAGGCACAGGCGTTCGCCGAGGTGCTCTGGATCCTCGTCGACGGCGAATCCCGGTGAGGTTGTCGCGAGCTCAAAGAGGATGCCCTGCGGCTGGCGGAAGTAGATCGAGTGGAAGTAGTCGCGGTCGATCACGGGCGTGACCGTCATGCCCACGTCGAGCAGGCGCTGACGCCAGACTGAGTGGTCTGAGTCGGCCGCGTGCCAGGCGATGTGGTGCACGGTCCCCGCGCCCTGAAGGGCATGCTGGGCGGTGTTCTCGTAGGTCCAGCGGAAGCGGCGCGTGGGCCCGTCCAGCAGGTAGCCGCCGCCGGTGTCGGTCGCGGTGAAGCCGAGGGTGTCGGTGAGCAGTTGCGCGTCGGCCTCTAGCGGACGGCCGATGTAGGCACGCGCACCCTCCACGCCGGTGATCGCGTGCTCCGGGGGGATCGCATGATGCGTGGCTGTGAGCGGGGCGTTGTGCGGGTCGGCCGTGACCAGTTCGAGCGAGAGGCCGTCTGGGTCGGCGAGCTTCAGCGAGTCGCGTGCGGGACGGTGGTGGGCATGTCCGTGCTCGGCGAGCCGCTGCTCCCAGAAGTCCAGCGCGCGCGCGTGGGGCACGCCAAGCTCGATGGTGTGGACCGCGCCCGCGCCTGGGCGTCCCCGGGCTGCGCCGCGGAATTCAAACCAGGTCAGGATCGATCCCGGCGTGCCCTCCTCGTCGCCGAAGTAGAGGTGATAGGCCTCGGGGGCGTCAAAGTTGACGGTCTGCTTGACCAGTCGCAGCCCCAGCACGTCCGCGTAGAAGTCGACCACTCGCTGCGCGTCGCCGGTGATCATCGTGATGTGATGCATTCCGTCGAGTCGCATGCCCGTCCACCGGTCGCTTCCGCTGTCTCCAGTGCGCCCGAGAGGACTCGAACCTCCACGAGCTAAGCGCTCACAAGGCCCTCAACCTTGCGCGTCTACCAATTCCGCCACAGGCGCCTGGGGCGCCGAGTATAGCCGTGGCCGACGGCTTCCGTCCTGGCGTCAGGATATGGTTCGAACACGTGTTCGCCACAGTCTCGGGACGGTTCTAGGAAGGAGCCAGCGGATGGACCTGACCAAACGTCAGCAGGAGATCATCGACTTCATCAAACGCTACGCGGAGGACCACGGCTATCCCCCCACGGTGCGCGACATCGGTCGCGCGGTTGGGCTCGCGTCGTCCTCCACGGTGCACGCGCACCTGGCCAATCTGGAACGCCTTGGTCTGCTTCGCCGCGACCCGACCAAGCCACGCGCGATGGAGTTGCTGGATCGCGCCGGGGCGCTGGCCAGGGGTGTGGTCGGCTCAGGTCTACCGCTACTGGGGCAGGTGGCTGCCGGCACACCCATTCTGGCGCAGGAGAATGTCGAGGAGTACATCGAGACGCCGGTGGCGTGCGGCGGTGACCGTGGCGAGTATCTGCTGCGAGTCCGGGGCGAGTCGATGAAGGATGCCGGCATCCTCGATGGCGACCTGGTGGTGGTGCGTCCGCAACAGACCGCTCGCGACGGCGAGATCGTTGTTGCGCTGATCGATGATGAGGCGACGGTCAAGCGCTTCTATCGCGAGGGCGATCATGTGCGGCTTCAACCGGAGAACGCGCTGATGGCTCCGATCATCGTGCGCGAGGTCAATGTGCTCGGCACAGTGGTGGGGCTGATGCGCAGCATTTAAGCGTCCGGGCGATCGACGCGGCGAGGTTGGACGCTATCCTGCGGACCGCAGGCTGAGCAGCCGCGGAGGTGTACGCGCCTTCGAGGAAAGTCCGGACATCACAGGGCAGGGTGGTCGGTAACGCCGACCCGGGGAAACCCGCGGGAAAGTGCCACAGAAAAGACACCGCCTAAGCCTCGGTGCAAGTCTCGACGTGATACGACGGGGCTGACGAGGCCGGTAAGGGTGAAATGGTGCGGTAAGAGCGCACCGGCGTCGCGGCGACGCGGCGGCCAGGTAAACCCCACCCGATGCAAGGCCGAGCAGAACCGCTTGTAGGTTGCCCGCCAAGGTTCGGGTAGGCCGCTTTAGATGGATGGCTGCTCCAGACAGGATCCGGCTTACAGGCCTGCTAAGGAGGGTCCCCGGGGCAGCCCGGGGACCCTCTAATCTGCGCTGCCAGCCGCCGCCACCAGCGCCAGCGCTGCGCCGCTCAGGCGGTGGTTGGTCCACTCCTCGAGTACGGTCGCTCCAAGCTTGCGGTAGAAGGCGAGGGCGGGCTGGTTCCAGTCAAGCGCCGTCCAGCCGAGACGCGTGCGGCCACGCTCCAGGGTGATTCGGGCCACCCGCGCCAGCAGCGCCTGACCGACTCCGGCGCGTCTGTGCTCCGGCAGCACGAAGAGGTCCTCAAGCCAGATCCCCGGCTCGCACTCCCAGGTCGAGAACGTGCCGTGAAACAGCGCAAAGCCAGCGGGGACGCCGTCCACCTCCGCGATCAGCGCCTCGGCCGCGGGCTCGCTGCCAAACAGCCAGTGGCGCAGCTGCTCCGGGCTGCCGGTGACCTCGTCGGGGGCCCGCTCGTACTCCGCCAGGGCTCTGATCAGCGCAAAGATCAGCTCGACGTCCGCGTCGCTCGCGGTCCGGATCTGCACGCGGGCCGTCAGCTGTGACGGACCGTCGCTCACGCCTGCACCGGCGGTTTGATCTCGCGCTTGAGAATCTTGCCCGTCGGGCCCTTCGGGAGCTCGTCGACGATCCAGACCAGCCGCGGGTACTTGAACGCGGCGACGCGCTCGCGCACGAACCCCCGCAGCTCCTCGGCGGTGGCGCAGGCGTCCTGCTTGAGCGCGATCGCTGCCCCAACCTCCTCTCCGTACTGATCGTGCGGCACGCCAACGACCGCAGCCTCTCGCACCGCGGGGTGCTCGTAGAGCACCTCCTCGACCTCGCGCGGATAGACGTTGAAGCCATTGCGGATAATCATGTCCTTCTTGCGATCGACGATGAAGAAGTAGCCCTCGGAGTCGACCCGCGCCAGATCACCGGTGTGAAACCAGCCGCCGCGCATCGCCTCGGCGGTCGCCTCGGGGCGGTTCCAGTAGCCCTTCATCACGTTGGCGCCACGGACCACGATCTCACCGATCTCGCCCGCAGGCAGATCGTGGTCGGCCTCGTCCACAACGCGCATCTCGACCCCTGCGATCGGCGTGCCGACCGACCCCGGCTTGCGTTCGCGGTCGGGATGGTTGAAGGAGGCGACCGGCGAGGTCTCAGACAGGCCGTAGCCCTCGAGGACCGCGCAGCCGAACGCCTGCTCGAAGCCGCGCATCAGCTCCACCGGCATGGAGGCACCGCCGGAGCCGCAGACTCTGAGCGCCGAGGTGTCGTAGCGATCACGGTCGGGCAGGTTGAGCATCGCCCCGTACATGCTCGGCACGCCCACGAACACCGAAACACGGTCGCGCTCGATGATCTCGAGCGCCTTGCGCGGCTCAAAGCGCGGCAGCAGCGTGAGCAGCCCGCCGGCCAGCACACAGCTGTTCATCGCGCAGGTCTGTCCAAAGGAATGAAACAGCGGTAGCGCCCCGAGCACGACCACGCCGGCGTCGAGTGCGAACAGGTCGCGCGAGGCGGCGCAGTTGCTCAGCAGGTTCGCGTGCGTGAGCTCGGCGCCCTTGGGGTGTCCGGTCGTCCCGGAGGTGTAGAGCAGCACGGCGGTGTCATCCGGCTCGCGCGGGATCGGCCCCTCGGCGGGTTCAGATGCGAACAGTGTCTGCTCAAACTCGCCCGGGACGACACTGATCGTCTCACAGCCGCTGGCCGCGCCGGCCGGCTGCGCCTCGCCGGCAAAGTCGTGCCAGACGAACATCAGCTTCGCGCCGCAATCGCGCAGGTAATACTCGACCTCGCGGCGCTTGTTGAGCACGTTGAGCGGGACCGCGATCGCCCCCGCCGCCAGGGCGCCGTAGTAGATCGCCGGGAAATAGGGCACGTTGGGAAGCATCAGCGCCACACGGTCGCCCGGCTGCAGGCCGTGTGCGCGCAACAGGCCCCCCAGCCGCATCGCGGCCTGCTCGAGCAGGCCGTAGCTCAGCTCGTAGTCGTCCAGCTTGACCGCAAGCCGCTCGGGGCCCTGTGCCGCGGCGTCGCTCAGTATTGCTGCCAGGTTCATCTGTGTCTCCTCACTCTCCGGTGAAACTCGCGGGGCGCTTTTCCAGAAATGCCCGCACGCCCTCGACAAAGTCGGCCGACTGTGCGCGCTGCTGCTGCAGCTCGGCTTCGAGCTCCAGCTGGCGTTCTAGCTGCGGCAGGACACCACGGTTCAGCGCCTGCTTGATCGCCGCGTGGGAGCCGGGGGCGCCGTGCGCCAGCCGGTTTGCCAACGCCGCGGTGGCGGCCGCCAGCGCTTCGGCATCGGCGTAGACATGATTTGCCAGCCCGCAGGCGGTCGCCCGCTGCGCCTCCAGCGGCTCGGCCAGCAGGCCCAGCTCGGTGGCGATCCCGAGCCCGGCGCGCGCCGCGACGAGCACGGAGGAGCCGCCGTCGAGCGCCAGGCCGACGCTCGCGAATGCGAGCAGGAAGTAGGCGCCGGCGTCGGCGAGCACGATGTCGGCGGCGAGCGCAAGCGAGCAGCCGAAGCCGACCGCGCCTCCGTGAACCGATGCGATCACCGGCTTTGAGAGCGTGCGGGTGCGCAGGATCAGCGGGTGAAAGACCTCGCGCAGCGGTGTCAGCAGGTCGGCGCCGCCGTCCGCGCCCCAGGCTGCCACCTGCCTGAGGTCCGCCCCCGAGGAGAACCCGCGCCCGGCGCCGCGCAGCACGACCGCTCGCACCTGCGGCTCACGCTCCGCGCGCTCCAGCGCGGCCAGCAGCTCGTGGGCCATCTGGGGCGTGAACGCATTCAGCGAGCCAGGGCGGTTGAGGGTAATCCAGGCGACGCGCTCCTGGAGCTGCACGTCGATGCACTCAAAGGCCAGTGAGGCGCTCATCTCGACCCAGTATCGCGCGCGGCCCGAGGCGGCGGTGGCCCGCCTGTGGCGGCGGTGGCCCCGCGCCGTCGCATAACTCTCATATCGAAACCGTCTGGCCCGGGGCTGTTCACGTTTTGTTTATGCGGGCACCTCGGTTAGCATGCCGTATGCCACACGGCGCCCGCCCAAGGGCCGCAGCACCTCTGAATGTGCCGATGCGCACGAACGCAGCAGCGTCCGTGCGACTTCGGGGTTAATTGATCTCGACGGAGAGCAGCAGCGGGAAGGAGCAGGACCCGGACATGACACAGACCGTTAATGAGCAGGAGGGCCGGACCAGCCACGCAGGACTCCGCGCCTGGGTTGATGAGGTCGCGGCGCTCACGCAGCCCGACGAGATCTACTGGTGCGACGGCTCGCAGGCGGAGTACGACCGGCTCGCGCAGGAGCTGATCGACGCCGGCACCTTCGTGCGTCTGTCGCCGGACAGGCGGCCGAACTCATATCTGGCGCTCTCGGACCCGGCTGATGTCGCGCGCGTCGAGGACCGCACGTTCATCTGCAGCGAGCGTGAGCAGGACGCCGGCCCGACCAACAACTGGGTCGATCCCGCCCAGATGCGCGAGACCCTGCATGGACTCTTTCAGGGCAGCATGCGCGGGCGCACGATGTACGTGGTGCCGTTCAGCATGGGGCCGCTGGGCTCGCCGATCTCCTACATCGGCGTCGAGCTGACCGACTCCCCCTACGTGGTCGTCTCGCAGCGGATCATGACCCGCATGGGCCAGGCTGCGCTCGACGCGCTCGGTGACGACGGTGACTTCGTCCCCTGCGTGCACTCGGTCGGCATGCCGCTGCAGTCGCCGGCCGAGGATGTGCCGTGGCCCTGCAACGCCGAGAACAAGTACATCGTTCACTTCCCGGAGACCCGCGAGATCTGGTCCTACGGCTCGGGCTACGGCGGCAACGCACTGCTCGGCAAGAAGTGCTTCGCATTGCGGATCGCATCGGTCATGGCACGCTCCGAAGGCTGGCTGGCGGAGCACATGCTGATCCTCAAGCTCACCTCGCCTGCGGGGTCGGTCCGGTACGTGGCCGGGGCCTTCCCGAGCGCCTGCGGCAAGACCAACCTATCGATGCTCGTGCCGACGCTGCCGGGGTGGAAGGTCGAGACGATCGGCGACGACATCGCCTGGATGAAGTTCGGCGCCGATGGACGCCTGCGCGCGGTCAACCCCGAGTACGGGTTCTTCGGCGTTGCGCCCGGCACGAGCGCGACATCCAACCCCAACGCGCTCGCGATGACGGCTGGCAACACGATCTTCACCAACTGCGCGTTGACCGACGACGGCGACGTCTGGTGGGAGGGCATGACCGCGCAGCCGCCGGCGCACGCGACCGATTGGCGCGGAGAGGACTGGACTCCGGAGAGCGGGACGCCGGCCGCGCACCCCAACTCGCGCTTCACCACCCCCGCGGCGCAGTGCCCGTCGATCGCCCCCGAGTGGGAGGACCCGGCCGGCGTTCCGATCGACGCCTTCCTGTTTGGCGGGCGACGAGCGACGGTGGTGCCGCTCGTACACGAGGCGCGCGACTGGCGCCACGGGGTGTTCCTCGGCTCGATCATGTCCTCGGAGACCACCGCGGCTGCCACCGGAGCGGTTGGCACGCTGCGCTTTGACCCGATGGCGATGCTCCCGTTCTGCGGTTACAACATGGGCGACTACTGGCAGTACTGGCTCAGCCTCGAGACGCGCGAGGGCGTCCAGCTGCCGAAGATCTTCTATGTCAACTGGTTCCGCAAGGACGCCTCGGGCCACTACCTTTGGCCCGGCTTCGGCGAGAACTCGCGCGTGCTCGCGTGGATCTTTGGCCGCTGCGAGGGCAGCGCCGCGGCCGTGGAGACCGAGATCGGCCTGCTGCCGCCGCTTGGCGAGGGCGGCATCGATGTCAGCGGTTTGGGGCTCAGCGAGTCCGCGCTGGCGGAGCTCCTGGCGGTCGACGCCGAGGGCTGGAAGCAGCAGATCCCCCAGATTCACGCCCACTACGCAAAGTTCGCCGGGACCCTGCCGGCCGAGCTCGCCGACCAGCTCAGCGAGCTCGAGCAACGCCTGGGCTGAGCGGCCACGCTTGCACTGATCCCATCCGACGCCGGCCTGCTCGCCCTGCAGGCCGGCGTCGTCGCCGGACCCCGGCCGCTTGACGCGACCTGGCAGACGCGCCTGCGGTGGCTGCGCGGGCGGGGCTGGGCACTGATCCCGGTGGCGTCGATCGTGGGCGTGATCTTCGCGATCCGTTACGCCTCGGCGACCGCCACCTGGCTCACCTATCTGGCGCTGGTGGCGGTGCCGATCCTGGCAGCCCTGGCGCTCGGCTGGCTGGCGCGCGGCGCCAGACCGTGGCTGGCTGCGCTTGCGCCGGTGCTGTTTGCCGTGGCCTGGCTTGCACCTGCGAGCCTCGTCGGCGAGGCGGCTGCGGCGCTGCTCTCGGCCCTGAGTTGCGTGACGCTCGGCGTCCTGTTGGCGGCCGTGACACCGTCACGGTGGCTGAAGCTCGGGATCCTCGCGATGTCGGCAGCCGATGTTTGGCTGGTCGCCTCCGCCCAGCTGCAGGCCCCCAACGCGGTGCTCGTGGCGGCTCGGCCCGGCGGCGGCCTGCCGCAGCTGCAGAGCGAGCAGTTTGGCAGCATGACGCTCGGCTACGGCGATCTGTTCGTGGCTGCGCTGCTCGGCGGGGCGCTCGCACCCCGCCCCCGCGTCCAGCGCCTGGCGGCGGCCGTGACGCTCGCGGTCGCGAGCGGCTTTGACCTGCTGTTTTTGGTCGTCTACGAGCTGCCCGCAACCGTGCCGGTCGCGTTGGCGCTGGTGCTCGTCAGTGTGTGCTGCGACCGGTCGAAGCCGGCGGACGCGACTCCTCCGCCAGTGACGTGATGGCCAGCGTGCCGCGGGCCGCCTGCTCCAGCACCTCGGTCGCCTCCTCGGCGCTGCGCGCGTAGAGCTCGACCAGCAGGTGCACCACGATCCGCTCATCGTCGTGCTTGTGGAAGCGCACGTGGGTGAAGAACTCGCGTGTGCCATGGTCGCCGAAGGCCGCGTAGGAGAGCGCATCGCCGGCGTCGGGGCCCGAGCAGGTCTCGACCTCGTCCGCGCCCACCGTGACGGTGCACGAGGCGATCCACGGCGTGCCCGTGATCATCCGCTCCCAGCGGTCCTCGATCGGCTCCACGCGGCCGTTGTGAAAGCCGAGATGCGGCTGGTCGTGCATGCACTCCAGGCACTGCACGACCGCCTCCTGCATCTCGTCGACGACCTCGGTGCGCTCACCGGTCTCGGGGTCGATGCGGTGAATCCCCTCGTAGTGCAGCTGGACCTCGAGGTTCTGTGACCAGCAGCGGTAGCAGCGAAGCCAGCTGCGAACCTCGGTTGAGCGCTCCATCGGCCCGATTCTAGACGCGCGCCGTCGCTTGGACGCTCAGCCGCCGATCGCCGACATCGTCCGCTCAGGCTGGGTGAAGCCCTGCTCACCGATGTGGTGCTTGAGCTCCTTGAGCCAGACCGCCTCGCGGATGATCTGCTCGAGCTCGGCGTCGTCGGCGCCAGCTCGCAGCGGCCCGCGCAGATCGGTCTCCCGCAGCGAGAACAGGCAGGTGCGCAGGCGGCCGTCGGCGGTCAGCCGGATGCGGTTGCAGTCGGAGCAGAAAGGCTCGCTGACCGGGCTGATCAGGCCGATGCGTCCCCTGCCGTCGGCGAAGCGGTAGACGCGAGCGGTGGCGCTCGGCTCGCGCTCAAGCGCCTCGAGCGGATGCAGCGCGTCGATCAGCGCGTGCAGCTCGGCGCCGCTCAGCACCCGCTCTGAGCTCCAGGCGCGGTCGGCATCCAGCGGCATGAATTCGATGAAGCGGACCTCATACGGATGGGTGCGCGCCAGCTTCACGAAGGCCGGCACCTCGTCCTCGGTGAAGCCGCGCAGCGCCACGGCGTTGACCTTGATCGGGTGCGCCTGCGGAAACTGCGCGAGCATCTCCAACCCGCGCAGCACCTGGGCGAGCGCGTCGCGCCGGGTGAGCGCGTAGAAGCGGTCGCGCTGCAGCGAGTCGACCGAGACGTTGAAGCGCAGCTTTGCGCCGCCGGCCCGCTGGCCGGCGGCTACAAGGGCCGCCGCGTCCCGCTCGAGCAGGTAGCCGTTGGTCGTGATCGCCACCTCGTGCAGGCCCTCGGTGGCCGCCAGCATCGCCAGCAGGCGGGGAAAGTCGCGGCGCACCAGTGGCTCTCCGCCTGTGAGCCGGAGATCATGCACGCCCAGACTCGCGAACAGGGCAACCAGGCGCGCGATCTCCTCGAAGCTCAGCACGTCGGCGCGCTCGAGCCAGGGCAGGCCCTCGGCCGGCATGCAGTACTGGCAGCGGAAGTTGCAGCGGTCGGTCACCGACACCCGCAGGTCGGAGATCAGCCGACCGTGGCCGTCGATCAGAGGCTCGCTCGCTGACATCTTCAGACGATCGATTGTAGGCGTGGCCGGCGCGCTCACCATTCCGCTGCGCGAACGGTTAGCCTGTGAGGTTATGAGTGAAGAGCTGACCAGGGGCGGGGAGTCGCTTTTCAAGCTCGCTCGCCGCGGCTACGAGCGCGAGGATGTGGACGCCTACGTGGCAACGCTGCAGCGCCAGATCCGTGAACTTCAGGCGCAGCTTCAGGCGCACCTGCAACACGGGCCCGATGACGCGGTCCGAGAGGCACTTGAACGGGTGGGCGCCGAGGTCGTGAGCGTGCTCAAGCAGGCCCACGACACCGCTGGTGAGATCGTCGCAGAGGCGGAGCGGGAGGCCGCCGAGGAGCGCGCCCGCGCCAAGCGCGAGGCCGCGCACGTTACCGCCGTGGCGGAGCAGCGCGTGCACGAGCTAGACCTGGACACGGATCGCATCTGGGGTGAGCGCGAGCGGATCGTTGCCGACGCGCGCGACCTTGCCCGTCAGCTCATCCAGCTGGCCGATCAGGCCGCCGCTCGCTTCCCGAGCGACGGCGAGGCCACCGCGGCGCTGAATGCGCGCAATTGACACCCAGCATCTGGGTCGGCGCCGTTGGATCTGCTGCTGGCAGGTGGGGGATGTTCTGATCGACCCGGGGCCGACGCTCGCGCTCGAGCACGTGCTTGCACAGCTCGACGGCTTCGAGCCACGGGCGCTGCTTTTGACCCACATCCACTTCGACCACGCCGGTGGTACCGGCACGCTCGCGGCGCGCTTCCCGCAGGCCGAGGTGTATGTGCACGAGCGTGGCGCGCCGCACATGGTCGACCCGACGCGGTTGTGGGCGAGCGCCGCACAGCTCTACGGCGAGCAGAACATGCTCTCGCTCTGGGGCGAGTTCGTGGCGGTGCCGCAGGAGCGCCTGCGGATCCTGAGTGGTGGCGAGACGATCAAGGTCGGCGCCGATCGCTTTGACGTGCTGTACACCCCGGGCCACGCCAAGCACCACGTCACCTATATGCACGAGGGCACCGCGTTCGCCGGTGACGTCGCCGGTGTGCGGATCGACAGCGCGACGCCGACGCTGCCGCCGACGCCGCCGCCTGACATCGACATCGAGGCCTGGCACCGTTCGATCGAGCTGATCCGCGCGCAGCGGCCGCAGCGGCTGGCACTCACCCACTTCGGTGCCTACGACGACGTCGAGCGGCAGCTCTCAGAGCTCGAAGGGCGACTCGATCGCTGGGCGCGGTCGGCCCGCACGCAGGACCGTGACGCCTGGGTTGCGGATGTCGAGCAGGACGTTCGCTCGGCGGTCAGCGCGGATCAGCTCCAGTCGTTCCTCGCCGCCATGCCGATCGACCAGTCCTACGCCGGTTTGCGGCGCTACTGGGACCGGAGCACCCTTCACCGCCAGCCAGAATGACGTTATTGTTGCCGCCGATGTCACAGACCGTGGAATTGCCAAGTGCACGCGTGCCGGGCGGCGGCACCGGCGGCCAGTGGCGGGTCGTGGTGCTCAACGACCACCACAACACCTTCGACCACGTCGCTGAGACGCTGGCCACGTATCTGCCGGGGGTGACGCTGGCCCAGGGCTACCGGCTGGCGGATCGCATCCACAACGACGGTGTTGCGATCGTGTGGAGCGGGGGGCGCGACGACGCCCAGACCCACTGGGCCAACCTTGACGGCGCCGGTCTCACGATGGCGCCGCTCGAGGAGGGCTAGGGCACGGCCTCGCAGCCCTGGCATGAGCTGCCAGGCGAGGTGGCGCAGGCGATCAGGCCGCTGCTGCCCGCGCTCGCCGACGAGATCATCGCCGCGGTCGGCTCGATCCCGGCCTACCAGCGCCCGCTCGAGGGCGACTTCGGCGTCGGTGTGCGCGCTGGTGTTGAGGCGGCGCTCACGCATTTGGTGCTGGAGATCGAGGCGGGTGGGCCGGTGCCCCGCTCGGATGTCTATCGGCGCTTGGGGCGCGGCGAGATGCGCGCGGGACGCAGTCTGGACGCTCTGCTTGGCGCCTACCGTGCAGGCGCTCGGGTCACCTGGCGGCGGGTGGCGAGGGCCTGCGAGGAGCGGGGCATTGCGCCCGCGACCCTCTACCTGTTGGCCGAGTCGATCTTCGCCTACATCGACGTGCTCTCGGCCGAGTCGGCGGAGGGCTATGCGCTCGAGCAGACGCGCAGCGCGGGCGAGCTCGAGATGGCCCGCAGGCGCCTGGTCAGGCTGCTGGTGCGCGACCCGCCGGCCGAGCTTGAGATGGTTGAGCTGGCGGCCCGCGAGGCGGGTTGGGAGCTGCCGCGCCAGCTCACGGCGGTGGCGATCGAGGTGCCCGCCGGCACGGCGCTGCGGCTTCCCGCCGGCGCGATCGCGGAGCGTGCAGGCGAGGTGCTGTGCCTGATCGTCCCGGATCCGCTGGCGCCTGGGCGTCAGTCGCAGATCGAGGCGACGCTGCGCGGCGCGGGCTTTCGGGCAGGCGTCGGGACGACGGTCGCGTGGCGCCAGGCCGCGCTCAGCTTTGCGCGAGCACGAGCTGCGCTCGCGCTCGCGCTCGCCCGCGCGGAGCCGCTAGTCAGCGCCGACGAGCACACCGGTGAGCTGCTGCTCGCCGCCGACCCGGTGTTGGCGGCCGAGTTCGCCGCCGCCCAGCTGGCGCCACTTGGCGACCTGTCTGCCGGTGGGCGCGAGCGGCTTACCACGACGCTTGCGGTATGGCTTGACGAGCAGGGACGGCTGGCGGCGGTCGCCGCCCGGCTCGGTGTGCATCCACAGACCGTCCGCTACCGGGTCGAGCGCCTGCGCGAACTCTTCGGAGCGCAGCTGGATGACCCTGACGGGCGCTTCTGGCTGGCGCTGGCGCTGCGCGTGGCTCAGACGCCCGCGGCAGGGACCGGCTCGGGCGCAGACGCCTGATCGCTGCTGTCCCGGGGCAGCTCTTCAGCCGCGTACTCGTCGTGCCAGACGTAGGTGATCGGCACCTGGTACTTGCCCGAGAAGCGGGCGCGGAACTCGCGCATCTCGGGGCCCTCCCAGTAGCGGTACCAGTCGTCCTTGGAGTCAAACCAGATCTGTTGCAGGATCCGGTACTGGTCATCGCGCGAGCGGTGCACCGCATAGCGGGTGGCACCGTAGTCGAGCGCCGCCGGCGCGGCCATCCGCACGACCCCGTCCACGAACATGTCGCCGCGCAGCACGGTTGCGTACCACTGAATGTGCATCACGCCCTTGGCCATGTCGAGGCCTGATCTTACACGCAGCGGCGCCGCCGCAGGTCGATCTGCCGGAGCTCCACCTGGAGCGTCTCCCAGGACTCGAGCTCGACGCGCTCGTAATCGGCGCCGGTCAGGTCATGCAGGTCCTGGTAGTACTGCGTCCAGGCGCGCTGCGTCTCGGCTTCCAGCTGGCGCAGGACATCGTTATCGGGGGCGATCGTGTTCACGAGCTGCTCCTTAACCTCTCCTTTGACACCACCGATGGTAGGCGCTCGCGCGGTCGCTGACGGCTAAGGGCAGGTTAGAGCTGCCTAAAGGAACGGCAGCTCGCTGACCACGGCCTCAACCCCGGGGCCAGCCGCGATGGTGCTGCCGACCGGCGCCTCGCGCCGCACCAGTGCCAGGCCGATCGGACCGAGGCGAGGAGACACGGCAGCGCTCGTGACGGTGCCCACGACGCGTCCCTCCAGCGAGAGCTCGGTGCCGGGCGCGAGCGGTTCGGTCGCCCGCAGGCCCCGCAGCTGGCGGTTGGGCTTGCCCTTGTAGTAGAGGCGCGCGACCGTCTCCTGACCGACATAGCAGCCCTTGGTGAACGACACGGCGCGCTCGTTGAGCCCTGCCTCCTGGGGAATGACGCTCTCGTCCAGGTCGATCCCGTAGCGCGGGCGCCCGCGCTCGATGCGCAGCGTCTCCGCGGCCTGCTCGTCGATCGCCGCGGCACCGGCCGCAAGCACGGCCCCGCGCACGGCGTCGCCATGCTCGCAGGCGAACAGCAGGTCCACGCCCAGGTCGGTGCGGATCGCCCGTACGCTGACAGCACCGAGCGACACCGGCGCGTGATCGTGCTCGGTGGGGCCGAGCGTCGTACCGGCGCCGGCGATGAGCTCGTCGGCCAGCGGGCCGACGAGCGAATAAAGGCCGCTCTCCAGGGTGCGCTTGTGCAGCTCCACGTCGTAGCCCAGGCGATAGCGGTGGATCAGGTTGAAGAGCGCCTGCAGCGCCACGCGCTCGGTGTCGAGCAGGAGCTCGTCACCGGCGTTCAGCACGCGCACGTCGCCAAGCATCTTGCCCTTCGCTGTCAGGAAGGCGGCGTAGGTGCCGTGGCCGGGGGTGAGTGCGAGGATGTCCTGAGTGAGCTGGCCCTGCAGAAACTCCTTGGCGCCCTGGCCGGTGAGCGCGAGCTTGCCACGCTGCGAGCGGTCCAGGAGGCCGACCGACTCGGTGGCTACGCGATAGTCCCGTTCGAAGCCTGTGATCGTGCCCATGCAGACCAAGCGTGACACAGCCGTGAGGCGCGCGGCGTGGCGGCTCGCTAGTGTTCGCGGCGATGGCGTTGGCACAGACCTTCACCGACCTGGTGCAGTCGCTACCTGACGACTGGAGCTACCTGGAGTTCGACCTGCGCATCTTCGACGAGCGCCGCTACGTCGAGGCCGCCACTCTGCTTGTCACCTGCAACGCCCAGCCCTACTCCCGGCGTGACTGGCACTGGCGGCTGCGGGTCGCCCATCGCTTCGGCCACGCCGCCTCGGTGCCGGCGGTGCACGCGGCGCTGACGCTGCTTGATGACGCGGGCATCGACGGTGAGCTGGCACTGCGCGAGACGCGCACCGGTCGCGTCGAGGTGGTGCCGATGTGGGGCCGCACCGAGTCGGTGCGCGAGGAGTTCCGGGTTCTGAGGGCGCAGTAGCGCCGCCTCAGCGTGGCACGAAGCTCGGGTCGAACATCGTCGCGATGTCGGGGCGGCGCTTGACGATCCCGAAGCGCACCTCCCAGCTCGCCCAGCGGCTGAGCACGCTGTGCTTGAGCGCGCCATAGGGGCCACCGCCACGTGGCAGAAACGCCGGCAGCTCCACCTTGAGCTGCTGGCTGACGGCCCTGCTCGACAGGCCGCTGACCTGTGACTCCAGATAGTGCTCGCCGGCCACCGGGTGGCGCAGCACGAAGCGGTAGCCGTCAACCAGCGTGTGCACCACCGCGCGTGCCAGGCCAGGGTCGCGCTTCAGCAGCGATGCGGTTGTGGTGAGCACCAGCTCCGGGTAGGACGGCGCGCAGAAGTCCTGCACGCGAAAGACGTTGAACGGAGGGTGCTGGTGGGAGAGCTGCACGCCCTCGTCGTTCCAGAACGCGGTTGCGGCCGCGACGTGGCCGGACAGCAGGTCGGGTACGGCGTTGTAGCCGATCGTCACGGTCTTGAGCGTCCGCGGCTTGCCGCCCGCGCCTGCGACGACCGAGTCGAGCACCGCCAGGTCGCTCGGGTCGCCGGTCACGCCGATCGTCTTGCCGTCGAGCTCGCGCGGGTTCCGGTAGCGCGGCTGGGCGATCACCGCCGCCAGTGGCTGCTGCTCGAGCGCCATGATCCCGACCAGGTGCCGGCCCTGCTCGTCGGCGATCGCCAGGTCGTGGATGTCGAGGATCGCGAACTGCACACGGCCGGCGGTGAGCAGCGCGATCGCGTCGGTGCTCTGGCCGGGGATGCGAACCTGCAGGTGGATGCCGTTGGCGGTGTCGTAGTGGCGTGCGAGCGCCGTGTAGATGCCGGTGTGGATCGCGTTGGGCGTGAAGTCGAGGATCAGCGAGGCCGTCGGAAGCCGGCTGGCGGTGGCGGTGGCGCTGGCGGCCGCGCCGGCGCTGAGCGCGAGCGCTGCGACCAGGGCGAGCAGTGTGCGTTTGGTTCTCATGCTCGGCCGAGGATAGGCACCTCCTAGAATCTGAGCTTCAGTGCGCCGCCGCGTCACATTCTCAAGAAACGTCACGCTGTCGCTTTCGCGCACGTGTCGCTGCTACTGCAAGTACTGCGCGTTTGCGACCCACAGGACGCACCTGCATGAGCCTGAGGAGGTGCTCGAGCTGCTTGACCGCGCCGTTTCGCGCCATCGCGCCAAGGAGCTTCTGGTGCTCACCGGCGAGCGTCCGGAGGTCAACGCGGGCGTGCGGGAACGGCTCTCAGCGCTCGGGTTCGAGGACTTCGTGGCCTACGTCGTGTGGGTCTGCGAGCGGGCGCTCGAGCGTGGCCTGCTGCCGCACACCAACCTCGGTGTGCTGAGCGCCACGGACCTGGCGCGGCTGCGCGAGGTGACCGCATCGCAGGGGCTGATGCTCGAGTCAGTCAACGCCGAGCTGATCGCCCACCAGGGCTCGCCGACCAAGCACCCGCAGGCACGCCTTGAGACGATCGCGGCCGCCGGTGAGCTGCGTATCCCTTTCACCAGCGGCATCCTCGTCGGGATCGGCGAACGCCCGGAGGAGCGCTTCGCCGCGATCGATGCGCTGGCGGACCTGCACGCGGCGCACGGCCATCTGCAGGAGATCATCATCCAGAACTTCGTTCCGCACCAGAGCTACTACGGCCGCGAGCCGGCACAGATCGCCACCGACGCGGCCGCTCGGTACTGGCGCACCGGGATTGGCGCCGCGCCCGAGCTGGCGGCGCCGCCGTGGGCGTGCGAGGTGACCCTCGACGACCTGCGCGACCTGGTGGCCCATGCCCACGCGCGGCTGCCCGGCGTCGGCATCCAGGTCCCGCCGAACCTGTCGGACTGGTGGCCCGAGCTCGTGGCGGCGGGCGCCACAGACCTCGGCGGCCTGTCGGCCAACGGCGATCACATCAGCCCTGAGCACCCTTTCCCGTCGCCTGCGCAGGTGCGCAAACGCCTCGCACAGGACGGCTACGCGTTGTCTGAGCGGCTCTGCGTCTACCCGGAGTTCATCGACCAGGCCTGGGTCGCGCAGGGCGTGCTGGACGTGATCAAGACCAGCTACTGGTCGTTCATCCCGCGGCGCGGCTCGGGGCGGCGCAGCGAGCTGGTGATCGCCCCGGACCTGGCCGGACGGGCGATCGAGAAGGGCGCCCGCGGCGAGCGTCTGGACAGCGAGGAGCTGACCGCCCTGTTTGCGGAGGAACGACCCGAGGTGATCGAGGAGCTCCGGGCGGCCGCTGACGCGCTGCGCGCCGAGCTGGCGGGGGAGACCGTCACCTTCGTCGTGAACCGCAACATCAACGTCTCCAACGTCTGCACCGTCGGCTGCGCGTTCTGCGGCTTCGGACAGGGCAAGCGCTCACCCGACGCCTACGAGCATTCGGAGGCGGACTTTGCCGCGCGTATTGCCGACGCGGTGGCGTTCGGGGCCACCGAGCTGTGCATCCAATCGGGCATCCACCCGGACTGGACGCTCGACACCTACCTGCACTGGTTGCGCTTCGCCAAGCAGGAGGGGGCGCGGCTTGGGGTCGATTTGCACCTGCACGCGTACTCGCCGATGGAGATCGCGCACATGTGCGACATCTCCGGTCTTTCGCCCGACGAGGTCTTTGTGCGGCTGCGCGACGCCGGTCTGGGCTCGACGCCTGGAACCGCCGCCGAGGTGCTGCACGACGGGGTGCGCGAGCGGATCTCGCCCAACAAGCTGCCGGTCGCCCGCTGGGTGCAGATCATCGAGGCCTCGCACCGCGCGGGCCTGCGCTCCACGGCGACCGTGATGTTCGGCCACATCGAGGAGCCCGCGGAGCTGGCCGAGCACGTGCGGGTGGTACGGGCCCTGCAGGAGCGCACGGGTGGGATCACGGAGTTCGTGCCGCTCTCCTTCATACCGTTCCAGACGCTGCTCGGGCGCACCCACGGGATCGAGGAAATCAGCCCCGAGGAGAACCTCAAGCACACCGCTGTCTTCCGCCTGGCGCTCGGGCGCAGCATCAGAAACCTGCAGGCAAGCTGGGTGAAGATGGGGCTCGACGCTGCGACCGAGGCGCTGCGCTGGGGCGTCAACGACCTGGGCGGCACGCTGATGGAGGAGTCGATCAGCCGCCTGGCCGGTTCCTACCACGGCGTCAAGCTCGACCCAGAGGATCTGGTGGCCGCCGCCCACTCGGCCGGCCGTCCCGCGGCCGAGCGCACCACGCTCTACAGCATCCGCCGCCGCTACTCGCTGGGTGAGCCGGCCGGCGTACGGTAGGTGCCGCGTGCCGTCGTGCCTCCCCCGAACGGGGGGCCAGCGCGCGCGGTCGCGTAACCTGCATCTCCACGGACACGTACGGTGATGGTGATGACGAGCGCTCTCATGTTTCCCGGTCAGGGAAGCCAGACCGAAGACATGCGCGACACGGTCGCGCAGCTGCGCCCCGACCTGCTCGCGCTGGCGTGCGAGGTGGTGGGCGAGGATCCCTTCCTGCAGGTCGAGCACGGCACCGCCTACGCGCAGCCGGCGATCTTCTGCGCAAGTCTCGCCGGCTACGGCGCGCTCGACGCTGCGACGCGGGCGGCGGCCAGTTACATGGCCGGGCACTCGCTCGGGGAGATCGGCGCGCTGGTCGCGGCCGGCGCGCTCTCAGAGCGCGACGGGCTGGAGCTCGTGGCGCTGCGCGGCCGCCTGATGCAAGAGGCCGGCGAGACCGCCGGTGACGGCGGCATGATCGCGCTGCTCGGCGCCGAGGCCGCGGCCCGCGCCAGCGAGGTGGCGCAGCCGCACGGGTTGGCGGTCGCCAACGACAACTCCCCCCAGCAGGTGGTGCTCTCGGGGTTGCGCAGCTCCCTGCCGGCGGCGGAGGCGACAGCCCGCGCGATCGGCCTGCGGGCGATGATCCTGCCCGTGACGGGCGCCTTTCACTCACCGCTGATGGCCTCGGCCGTGGCACCGTTCAGGCAGGCACTTGACCGTGTCGAGCTTCGCCCCACCGCGGTGACCGTCGTCTCGGCGGTCACCGCCATGCCGTTTGACGACGTGCGCGCGCGGCTGGTCGAGGCGCTCATCGGACCGGTGCGCTGGCGCGAGGTGCTGCTCTACCTGCACGCACGCGGCGTGCGGCGCTTTGTCGAGGTTGGCCCCGGCAAGGTGCTGACCGGGCTTGCCAAGCGCACCCTCAAAGAGGTCGAGCTCGCCAGTGTCTGAGCTCGGGTCTGCGCCGGCCTGGCCGCCGGCCGGCTGTGCCCTGGTCACCGGCGGCTCGCGCGGGATCGGCGCCGCGATCGCGCGCGCGCTCGCCCAGGAAGGCTGGCCGGTTGCGGTGAACTACAACGGCAGCGCACAGGCGGCCGCCGAGGTCGTCTCAGCGATCGAGGCAGCGGGCGGTCGTGCCGTGGCGCTGCAGGGGGACGTGGCTGACCCACAGGTACCCGAGCTGGTCTTCGCGCAGGCCGAGGAACGGCTGGGGGTGCCGGTGCTGGCGCTCGTCAACAACGCCGGTATCACCCGCGACAACCTCGCGCCATCGCTGACAGATGAGGAGTGGGACGCGGTGATCGCGACCAACCTGACCGGCGCGTTTCGCTTCACGCGGCGAGCGCTCAAGGGGATGATGCGCGCGCGGGTCGGACGGATCGTCAACATCGCCTCCGTCAGCGCGCTGCGGGCGAACCCGGGCCAGGCCAACTACGCCGCCGCCAAGGCGGGGCTGGTGCAGTTCACGCGCACCGTCGCCGTGGAGGTCGCGCGCCGGGGTGTGACGGTGAACGCCGTCGCCCCGGGCTTCATCGCCACGGACATGACCAGCGAGCTGATCGGACCGGATCTGCTCGCGGCGATCCCTGCCAGGCGCGCTGGCAATGTCGAAGAGGTGGCAGCTTGCGTACGCTTTCTCGTATCGCGGCAGGCGAGCTACGTGACCGGCGCGGTGCTTACAGTCGATGGCGGGCTGGGGGCCTGAGCGCTCCGGCTGCCGTGAACCCGAATGAAACGAAAGAGGAGCAGATGAGCGCAGTAACCAAGGAGCAGGTGCAGGAGCGGGTCGTCGAGGCGCTTGCGAGCTTTGGCCCGGACGCCGCCGACATCGCGCCGGAGTCCACCTTCGAGGAGCTCGACATCGACTCGCTGGACCTGGTCGAGCTGGCCCAGATCGTGGAGGACGAGTACGGCGTGGTGCTCAAGGGCGAGGACATGAAGGAGCTCAAGACCGTCGGCGAGGCGGTTGACCTGATCACCGAGCGCGCCAACTAGGCGCGCCGCGCTCAGGGACTGAAGGCGCCGCGATGGCTGACAAGCGTCGAGCTGTGATAACCGGGATCGGTGCGGTCACCCCGCTTGGGGTGGGTGCGCGCTACCTGCATGAGCGCTGGGCCCGGGGTATCAGCGGCGTCAGCGTGCGCGACGGTCAGGCCGGTGGTTACTGTGACGCCTACGACCCGGCTGAGCATCTCTCGGTCAAGGAGGCCCGCAGGCTTGACCGCTTCGCCCAGTTCGCCGTCATCGCCGCCGATGAGGCGATCGGCGACGCGGGCTGGTCCGACGGCAGCCCCTATGACCCGATGCGGGTCGGACTCGTGATGGCGACCGGGATCGGCGGCTTCACGACCGTGCAGGCGAACCTCGACGTGATGCGCGAGAAGGGCCCGACACGGATCTCGCCGCTGGGCATCCCGATGTACATGCCGAACGCCGCTGCGGCGGCGGTCTCGATGCGCCACGGCATCCAGGGCCAGTCCTTCGCCGTCGCCTCCGCCTGCGCCTCCAGCGGGCACGCGATCGGCCTGGCCGCCCGCATGATCCAGTACGGAGATGCGGATGCGGTCATCGCCGGCGGCGCCGAGGCGACGCTCACCGACTTCGGCTTCGGCTCCTTCAACACCATGTCGGCGCTGTCCAAGATCGGCATCTCGTGTCCGTTTGACGCGCGCCGCGACGGTTTCATCATGGGCGAGGGGGCCGGTGTGCTGGTGCTCGAGGAGTACGAGCAGGCACTCGCGCGCGGAGCCACGATCATCGGCGAGGTGGCGGGCTATGGCTCCACCTCGGACGCCCACCACCTGACCGCACCGGAGCCCACCGGCCGCCCGGCCGCCCAGGCGATCAAGCTTGCGCTCGACGATGCCGGCCTGACGCCGGGCGAGGTCAGCTACGTCAACGCGCACGGCACCTCCACCGAGCTCAACGACGCAGCCGAGACCGTGGCGCTCAAGCTGGCGCTCGGCGAGCACGCCTACCGGATCCCGGTCTCCTCGACCAAGTCGGCCACCGGGCATCTGCTCGGCGCCGCCGGCGCGATCGAGGCGGTCGCGACCGTGCAGGCGCTGAACGCGCGCGTCGTGCCGCCGACGCTCAACTACGAGGTTCCCGACCCGGAGCTCGACCTCGACTACGTGCCCAACAACGCCCGCGAGCTGGTGGTGGCTGGCGAGGGCGCCCCGGCTGCGATCTCAAACTCGTTTGCCTTCGGCGGGCACAACGTCTCGCTTGTGATCAGGGGCCGGGGATGATCGGCGGTGGGATCTGATGGCCGGCCTGCTGGCCGGCAAGCGGCTGTTGATCACCGGGGTCATCACCAAGGACTCGATGGCCTTTCACGTCGCGGCGCGCGCGCAGCAGGAGGGCGCCGAGGTGGTGCTGACGAGCTTCGGCCGCGTGCGGCGGCTGACCGAGCGAGCCGCGGCGCGGCTCGATACGCCCGTGGATGTGCTCGAGCTTGACGTCAACCGGCCCGAGGACCTGGAGGCCGTCGCGGCGGAGATCGGCTCACGCTGGGGCGGCCTTGACGGTGTGCTGCATGCGATCGCCTTCGCACCCGCAGACGCGCTCGGCGGGCGCTTCATGACCACGCCCGCCGCGAGCGCCTTGACCGCTTTTCAAACGAGCGCCTTCAGCCTCAAGGCGCTCGCGGCGGCGCTCGCGCCGCTGATGCCGCCAGGCGCATCGATCGTCGGCCTTGACTTCGATGCCTCGCGCGCCTGGCCGGTGTATGACTGGATGGGGGTCGCCAAGGCGGCGCTCGAGTCGGTGTCACGCTACCTGGCACGCGATCTGGGCGCCCGTGGCATCCGCGTGAACCTCGTGAGCGCGGGGCCGCTCGGCACCGTCGCCGCGCGCGACATTCCCGGCTTTGAACAGCTGGCCGCGCTCTGGCAGCAGGGGGCGCCGCTCGGCTGGGACATAACGGACCCCGCGATCATCGCGGGGCCCGTCTGCTTCCTGCTATCTGAGCTCGCGCGCGGGATCTCGGGTGAGATCCTGCATGTCGACGGCGGCTTTCACGCCGTCGGCGCGGCTATTGCACCGAGTTGATCGCGCTCACGTAGGCGCTGTAGCCCTTCTGCGGCAGACCGATGATCGCGTTGGCGACGCCCTTGGGGCCGCTGATCACGAGCGTCGGGGTGGAGCCACCCTGGCTGACCGTGATGCCCTGCTGGTTCTGAGCGTTGATCTCGCGCTTCAGGCTCGCGAGCTTGCGGTCGGCCATCCACTTTTTGAAGTTGAGGCCCGGGATCTGCTTGGCGAGCCCTTCCAGGTAGCTCTCGGTGACGTAGTTGGTCGCCTCGTGTCCCTGCTCGTTGTACATCAGCTCGATGTAGTTCCAGCCCTTGCCCTGCAGGCCGGCGGCGTAGGCGGCGACCTGCTGCTGCATGAACGCGCTCTTGTCAGGGTTCAGGCTCGAGGCGGTCTCGAGCGACTTGTAGACGAGCTTGGCCTTGCCGGGGCGCACGTAGTCGGTGATCAGCTTGTCCAGCCAGCCCGACCCCTGCTCGCTCTCAGGGTTGGTGAAGCTGGTCGGCGTCGCCAGCACGTCGCAGACCGAGCACTCGAGGTCGCCGTACTCGGTGATCGTCACCGGTGCACTGGGCTTGCCGAGCGTCTCGCCCGACTGCGGGATGCCGGCCAACAGGCCGTTTACGTGCGTCTGTGCCGTCTTCGCCTCGGGGCTGTTGACGTTGACGGCCTTGCCGCCGCCCGCTGAGAGCGCGATCGCCACGACCACGACCGCGACCGCCACCACCACCGCCCCACCCAGGATCTGGATGCGCCGCGTGCGCGCGGCCCTGCTGGCCGCCTCCTGCTGTGCGGCCAAGCGCTGCTGGCGGGCCGCCTCCTTCTGTTCCTTGCGTGAAGCCATACGCCAAGTAAATCAGGAGGGGGCCCGCCGAATCGAACAACTGTGTAAGGGTCGCGTCAAGTCCGGCCGTCGTTTGGCGGCGCGAGCCTACGCCTGCAGGCCGGGCTGCGGCTTGAAGGTGGCGCTCTCATCCAGCGGCGGCACGCCGTGGTGCTCGAGTGCGTGCTGAGCCGCGGCTGCGACCCGCTCCGGGTGACGAGCGCGCATGTAGGCGAGCCACACCCCGACCAGCACCGCGCAGGCGCCGGCGATGATCAGGCTGAGGTCTCCGGGGTAGGGGGGGAACGGGTTCAGCGACCCGTAGTAGGCCAGCACCGGCGTGGCCACACCCACGATTGCGACCACCAGCCGCCAGAGCCGCGCGCCGCCGCTCCAGTCGCGCCAGATGATCCGGAAGGCTGCAACCGCCAGCATCGCGTAGACCGCCTCGATCAGAAACGAGCCGACGCCGGCGCTGACCTGGAAGGCCTCGATGTTGTTGGGCAGCTTGACGAGGTTGCCCAGCGTTGTCACCCCGCCGAGGATGATCGCGATCGTGCCCGCGGCGAGGATCACGAGGTTGCCGCCGAGCGGTGTCTCGTGACGTGAGAGGCGCGTGGTGAACTTCGGCAGCAGGCCGTCGCGGCCGAGCGCGAAGAACACGCGCGAGCCGGCGACGGTGAACGCCAGCGCCACCGAGATCGAGTCGAGCATCACGACCAGGTCGATCAGCACCGAGAGCCAGTGACCGTCGTAGGTCTGTGCCAGCGCCCCCATCGGCGAGGGGTCCGCGGCCCAGGCGGTGGCCGACTGTTTGACGCCGAAGCCGACGGCGCCCGCGTAGGTGACCAGCAGGAAGAACACGCCGGCGAGCGCGACCGAGCCGATCAGCGCCGTCGGGATCGCCTTGTGCGGCTCGCGCGCCTCCTCGCCGATCGATGCTGCGGCCTCGAAGCCGATGAACAGCGTGACCGCGAACAGGATGCCGTGAAAGACGCTGCCCCACGAGCTGTGGCCGGTGCCGAACACGGCCAGCGTGTTGCCGTTGGCGCCGCCCTTGGCGATGATCGTGACCGCCAGGATCAGAAACGGGATCATCGAGATGCCCGCCAGCGCGAGCACACCCTGGATCGCGACCCTCACGCCGCGATGGTTGAGGCCCACGGCGATCGCCAGGATCACGATCGACGGGATCCACCAGGTGACGTTCACGTGGATGTCGGCGAGGAAGGTCTGGGCCAGAAAGCCGTTGGCGATGAACACGCCGCCACCGCCGAGGAAGAGGATGCCCAGGCCGTAGATGCCGGCGCCAAACACGCCCGCCATCGGGTGCGCGCCATGCACCAGGTACTCATACATCGCGCCGGCGCCCGCGTAGCGGCGCGCAAACAGCGAGATCACGTAGCCCAGGCAGACCGCGCCGATCGTGCCGAGCAGTACCGAGAGCGGCGTGCTGAAGCCGGCCACGCTCGCGATCAGGCCGGTCAGGAGACCGGCGGAGAACATCGGCCCGATCGCCAGCGACTGGCCGACGGCGTGGATCGTTGTCAGGCGCCGTTCGCCCAGGTGGCCCGACTCGCCGGCCACGACCTCATTGACAGTGCTCATCTGACGCTCCCCTCCAGGATCTGCAGTGTTTTCAAGTCCGAATAGAAATCCAGGGCGTAGTTGCCGCCCTCCCGGCCCAGGCCCGAGATGCCGATCCCGCCAAACGGCGCCGTCAGGTCACGCACCAGGAAGGTGTTGACCCACACGACCCCGGCGCGCACCGCCCGGCCGACACGGTCCGCGCGGCCCATGGAGCTCGTGTAGACGATCCCCGAGAGGCCGTAGGGCGTCGAGTTTGAAAGCGCGATCGCCTCCGCCTCGTCGGCGAAGGTCTGGAACGTCAGCACCGGTCCGAAGACCTCGCGCTGCACGATCTCAGAGTCGTTTGTGCGCGGTTCAAACAGCGTCGGTTCATACAGCAGGCCGCCGGCGGGCCGGCCGCCGCGCACCAGTCGGTCACCGGCCGCCACCGCGCGCTTGACGAAGCCGTCGACGCGCGCCAGATGCGCGGGATGAATGAGCGGCGAGACGGTTGTCTCGGGCGCGCGCGGGTCGCCCAGCACATGGCGGTCAACGGCCGCGTGGAAGCGTTTCAGGAACTCGTCACGGACGCTCTCCTGCACGAGCAGTCGGGTGCCTGCCAGGCAGACCTGGCCGGCGTCGTCGTACTGCCCGGCCGCCTTGGCGGCGGCGGCGTCCAGGTCGGCGTCTTCAAAGACGATCAGCGGCCCCTTGCCGCCGAGCTCGCCGGTGAACGGCACCAGGTTGCGCGCGGCCGCGACGCCGATCTCACGCGCGGTCTCGGGCGAGCCGGTGAAGGAGATGCGCCGCAGCAGGGGGTGTGCGACCAGCGCCGCTCCGGCCTGCTCGCCGGTTCCCTGCAGCACGTTGAAGACACCCGGCGGAAACCCCGCCTGGGCGGTCAGATCCGCGAGCAGCGAGCAGGACAGCGGCGACCACTCGGCGGGCTTCAGCACCACCGGGCACCCGGCCGCCAGCGCCGGCGCGACCTTCCAGGTGGAGAGCATGAAGGGCGCGTTCCACGGGGTGATCACCGCCGCCGGGCCGGCCGGCATGCGCTGCACCCGGTTCCAGGTGCCCTTTGATCGCCAGTCGCGCTCCTCGTAGGTGGCCGCCAGCTCGGCGTAGTTACGGAAGTTCGCGGCGGCACGGTGGATCACGCGCAGTCGCAGCGACTCAAGCAGCATGGCCATGTCGGCGCACTCGACCGCGGCCAGGCGCTCGACGTTCTGATCGATCAGGTCCGCCAGGCGAGCCAGCAGCGTCGCCCGCCCGGTTGCGCCAAGCGCGGCCCAAGCGGGCGCGGCCGCGTGCGCGGCCGCCACCGCCAGATCCGCCTCGCGCGCGCCGCCCGCGGCCACCCGCGCGATCACCGAGCCGTCTATGGGCGTTATCACCTCGAAGCGCTCATCGCCTGCGACGCGCTCACCGCCGATCCAGTGATCGGTTGAAACCTCGTGACCTGCGACGGTGGCGCTGCTCATCGCGTGTAATCCCGGACCGTGGTGAGGTCGTCCACCGTGTAGGCGAACGTGAAGCGGTAGCCGCGCACCACATCAAGCGGCGCAAGCAGCGTGTGCTCCTCGCCGGGGGCGGGCGAGAGCTCCAGCGTCGCGGCACCCTCCCAGACCTCGGAGACGCTGCGGTCGCGGCTGCGGGCGCGCACCAGCTCGTGCACCTGCGGCTCGTCGTGGCGCCCGGAGGTCAGGCGCGGGAAGTGACGCACGTTGACCAACGGCGGGTCGGTGTGCAGCGACCCGGATTCGCTCTCGCGCTCGAGTGTGAGCGTTGCGCGCGCCAGCTCACGCCCCCGCGCCGAGCAGCTTGCGCCGAAGCGTCCACCGGCGCCGCTGGCGGGCGTGGCCCGGCAGGGCAGCGCGAACTGGCGTGTCATCCAGACCTCGCCGAGCTGCTTGGGAAAGCCCTGGATCCAGCCGCGGGCCAGCGCGAAGTCCTGGTTGACCCAGATGAACGGGCAGGTGGTGACCGGCTCACCGTCGAGCAGACCACTGACCACCAGGTAGAACTCGCGATACTGGGAGCGCACCGGGTCGATCAGCTCCTCACCGCTCTGTGAGCAGGACTGCCAGTCGACGAACACCGCGGCGCAGCGGCCCGCGTCGGGATGGCGCTCGAGTCCCTCCGGCAGCAGTGAGGCGGCCGCGTCCGGATCGGCGTGAAAGTCGATCACGATGAAGTCGCCGACGTAGTGCCACGGCGGCGGCGGCACGAGGCTCGCCCGACCGGACGGTGTGCGGGGAACGGTGTAGCCCTGAAGCGTCATTTGGACTCCTCTCCGAGCGGGATGCCGAGCATCTCCAGGCTCTCGCGCTCCGATTCGATCGCCGCCTGGTCAAAGCGGAAGTAGGAGCGCGGCGGCAGCGGCCCCCAGGTGTTTGATGAGAAGCGGTCGTCGGGCCAGCGGCGGGGCCGGTGGCCCGCCTGCAGCTGCTCCATGTCGCAGTAGAGCTCGACGAAGCATTCCTCCTCGAGGATCCGCACATACGAGGCGATGTTGCCGCCGACGCCGTGACGCGTCGGCCCCCAGCCCAGCCAGCGTCCGTGGCGGCCGAGGTGGTCAAGCGCGGCGCGCATCTGGCCGATGTCGATCACGTCAAAGGCCAGATGGTGAAGGTGCGGCGCGCCCTTGTCGATCAGCGCCATCACGTGGTGGTCGGTGTTGACGTGAAACCAGACGCCGCCGTCACCCAGCCAGTCGGTCAGGTGCATGCCGAGCGCCTCGGTGTAGAAGCGCACCTGCTCGGTGAGGTTGCCGGTCAGGAAGTTGACGTGGCCGAGCTTGCGCGGGTGCCCCGGTGCCGGGTTGGCGGCGGGGCGCGCGTGCGGCACAAGCAGCGACGGCGGCTGGCGGTGGCCGATCAGCCTGATCGAGTTGCCGTCGGCGTCATGGGTCTCGATGCCGCCCTCGCCGTCGTCTGTGACCTGCGCGCCGAACTGCTCGAGGTGCGCGCGTGCCTGCTCCAGTCCGCAGCCCGCCGCCAGCTCGTAGGCGACGTGATCAAAGCCCGCCGGGGCGCCGGCGATCAGCTCGAGCGCGCAGGGCTCGTCGTCGCAGGCAAGCCGCGCGACGTGCTCGTCGCGCCCAGCCTGACGCAGCCCGAACTGCTCAGACCAGCGGCTGGCGGCCTCGTCGAGGTCAGCGACGCGCAGGCCGACGTGGTCGATCCGGGAGATCTCGATCATCGCGTGACCCTCACGGGCAGGCGCTTGATGCCGTTGAAGAAGTTCGAGCGCAGCCGCTCAGGCGGGCCGGCGAGCTCGAGCTGCACGTCGCGTGCGAGCAGGTCCTCGAACGTGATCCGCACCTCGAGCTTGGCCAGATGGGCGCCCAGGCAGTGGTGCACGCCACCCGGCCCGAAGGTCAGGTGCGGGTTCGGTGTGCGGCCGATGTCGAAGCGCTCGGGCGATCCGAACACCGCCTCGTCGCGGTTTCCGGAGACAAACCAGGTCGTCACCTTGTCGCCCGCACGGATCTGCGTGCCCGCGAGCTCCGTGTCAACGCGCGCGGTGCGGCGGAAGTGATGCACGGGGGTCGCCCAGCGGAGTATCTCCTCGGTCGCGGTGCGCCCCAGCTCCGCGTAGTTGGCGCGCAGGCGCTCACGCTCGTCGGGGTGCTCGCTGAGGGCGATCAGCCCGTGGGTGATCGTGTGTCTGGTCGTCTCATTGCCAGCGGTGGCCAGCAGCACGAAGTACACGTCAAGCTCGCGCTGGGTGAGCCCGGCCGCGACCAGATCGCTCATCACGTCGTTGCGCGGGTGCTCGCGGCGCTCATCCGCGATGCGGCGGCCGAAGGCGAACATCTCGAGCGCTGCCGGGCTCGAGAACGGCAGGTCGCGGTGTGCGTCATCGTCGCCGTCGTGCGCGTACTCGGGGTCGGCGTTGCCGAGCAGGCGGTCGCCGATCTCGATGATCTCGCGCCGCTCCGACTGCGGCACGCCGAGGATCTCGGCAAAGACCTGCATCGGGATCTCGGAGGCGACCTCGGCCACGAAGTCAAACTCGCCCTTGGCCATCGCGCCGTCAAGCACCTCTCTGACAACCTTGCGCACCTGCTCCTCCCAGACGCCCACCGCCTTCGGTGTGAAGCGACGGTTGACCAGCGCGCGCAGCTCGTCGTGGCGGGGCTGGTCGGTGTCGATCATCGACTTGCGCGCCTCGATCTGCTCGGGCTCGAGGTCCTCGAGTGAGGTGCCACCGATCTCGGAGGAGAAGACGTCAGGGTTGCGGTGCACGGTACGGATGTCCTCGTAGCGGGTCACGGCCCAGAAGCCGCGCCCCCCGTCTGGCTCCGGGTTCCAGTGCACGGGGTCCTCGTGGCGCAGCTGCGCGAACGCCGCGTGCGGTACTGCGTCTATGAAGTTGTCGTGGTCTGAGAGGTCGATCATCACAGGTGGTGTAGGTATTCGTTGATTTGCCAGTCCGACACCCATTCGCGGTGGCGTTTGAGTTCAAAGCCCTTCATCGCCAGAAACGTCTCGACGATCTCGGCACCGAGCCCGTCACGCAGCACCTCATCAGCGGCGAGCGCGGCGAGCGCCTGGTCCAGCGTGGAGGGGAGCTGTGTGCCGATCAGCTCGGGGGCAGCGTGATAGGCGTCACCTGACAGCGGTGGCGGCGGCTCGAGCCGGCGGCGCACACCGTCGGCGCCGGCGTGCAGCACGGCGGCGATCGCCAGATAGGGGTTGGCCGAGCCGTCGCCGACGCGCAGCTCCACCCGTGTGGAGCCGCCGCGCTCGGGTGGGATGCGCACAAACGTGGAGCGGTTGTCAAAGCCCCAGTTGGCGTGTGTCGGCGCGAGCGAGTCGGGCAAAAGCCGGCAGTAGGCGTTGACCGTCGGGTTGAGCAACGCCATCAGCGCGGGCGCGTGCTCGATCAGGCCTGCCGTGAACCAGCGCAGCTCATCGCTCACACCCTGATCGGAGGCGGGCGCGGCAAACGCGTTGTGGCCGTCACGTGCGAGCGAGACATGCAGATGCGTGCCGGACCCGCCCTGGTCGTTGAACGGCTTGCCCATGAAGGTGGCGTGCAGCCCGTTGATCGCGGCGATGTCCTTGACGGCGGTCTTGAGCAGGAAAGCGCGGTCGGCGGCGGCGAGCGCTTCACCGTGGCGCAGGTTGATCTCGTACTGCGAGTTCATGAACTCGTGGTTGACCGCGAAGACCTCAAGCCCGATCTGCTCGAGCTGCTCGGTCATCTCGCGCACCAGGCCTTCAGGGTCGGCCAGCGGGCCGACCGTGTAGACCATGCTCAGGTTGTCAAGCAGCCGCCGCACGCCGTTAGGTGCTTCGGGGTCGCGAACGACGATGAAGAACTCGAGCTCGGGACCGACGATCGGCTCAAAGCCGAGTTCGCGCACCTGCTCGCAGGCGGCCGCCAGCGCGCCGCGCGGGTCAGGGAAGCTCGCACCGTCGGAGGCCGGGCGCAGGTCGGCCAGGCAGCAGGTGACCCCGGGCTCCCAGGGCAGCCTCCGCATGGTGGCGCGGTCCGGGAAGGCGATGAAGTCCGGATAGCCCTCCTCACCGCCGACCACCGGCGTGTGGCGCAGGTCGGTGCCGAACACCGCGGCGCAGAAGGCTACGCCGTGCTCGGCGACGCGGTCGAACTGCCGGATTGGTATGTCCTTGCCACGGGCGAACCCGTGCAGGTCGGGGTAGAGCACACGCACCGTCGTGATCGGCTCGTCGGGCTCGCTTGTCACTTACCGCTCCTCTCTGCGCGTCGGGCGCGCTGCCAGAAACCGTCAAACAGCTTGAAGGCGTTGGCTTTTGCCAGCGGCGCCTCGCCGCGACCTGCCTCGAGCCGCGCCACCGCGTCGATTCCGAGCCGGGTGAGGCTCTCGGTGTCCATCGCGGCCCATTTGGAGACGATCTCGATGGTGCTCTCGGGGTGAAACTGGGTGCCCAGATGGAGCCCGTGGCTGAAGGCCTGCACGCCGGCCGGCGTGCGAGCCAGCTCGCGCGCGCCCGGTGGCAGCGTGAAGCGCTCGTAGTGCCACTCGAGCCACGGCCCGGCTGCGATCAGCTCGGGGTCGTCGGTCTCGATCTGATACCAGCCGATCTCGGGCTCCGGCGCATGCTGGACCTCGCCGCCGAGCACGTCGGCCAGCACCTGCCCGCCATAGCAGAGGCCGAGCACGGGCACGTCGGCCGCCACCGCTGCGCCGATCAGGCCAAGCGTCTGCTCGACGGCCGGTAGGTGGCGGTCAAGCGGGCTGTTGGCCGAGCCTAGGCAGCTGACGAAGCTCCTGTCCGCCACCGTCGGTTCCGGATCGTCGGTGTAGGTGCGATGGACCTCGAAGGGGATCCCACGCGCCTTGGCCCAATCGGCGAGCAGGCCGGGCGGGGTATCCGGCTCGTGCTCGAGGATCAGCGCGCTCGCCGGGGCGCTCACGGCGTCGCTCCAACCGGGCTGCCGAGGGTGGCGTCCTCCTGCGCGAGCGCCTCCTTGAGCTCGGCCAGCGGCCGCGGTGTCTGCAGCGCCCGGCGATACCAGGCCAGCCGCCGCGCGGCGTTCACGGCTACCACACCCACCACCAGGCGGCCCTGCACGCAGGCGGCAACGAACCTCCCGCCGTCAGGCGCGAGCTCGAGCAGCTCGCTGTGCTCGGCCAGCGCCGGACAGCCGAGCGCCTGGATCTTGGCGTCGTACTGGTCGGTCCAGAAGTACGGCGGGGCCGTGTGAGCGGTGCGCTCGTCGTGCGCCACCAGGGCGTTGCGCCCCGCCAGCTGCCCGTGCTCAGCGGCCGTCGTCCAGTGCTCGACCCGCACGCGCGCACCACCGGCCAGTGCGGCCGGCACCGAGGCGATGTCGCCGGCGGCGAGGATCTCCGGATCGCGGGTGCAGGTCAGCGTCGGGTCGCAGGCCACGCCTGGGTCGAGCTCGAGCCCGCTGCCGGTCAGCCATTCGGTGTTGAGCATCGCGCCGAGCGCGATCAGAACCGTGTCGGCTTGCAGCGAGGTGCCGTCGCTCAGGCGGGCGCCGGTGACCCGCTGGTCGTCGTCGTCGCTGAGCAGCTCGGCGAGCCCCACGCCGAGGCGCAGCTCGATACCGTGGTCGCGATGCATCGCTGCCCAGCGCTCGCCGAGCACGGGCCCGAACGGCAGCAGCGGGTGGCTTGCGATGTCGATCATCGTCACCTCCACGCCGAGGCTCCGCGCGCTGGCGGCCACCTCGCAGCCGATGAAGCCGGCACCAACGACCAGCAGCCTGCGTGTGTCCTTTAGCGCGGCGCGCAGGGCGATAGCGTCCTCCAGCGTGCGCAGCGTATGAACGCCGTCCAGCTGAGCACCGGGGCCGTCGAAGCGCCGCGCGCGGCAGCCCGTGGCGACTATCAGGCGGTCGTAGTGCTCCTCGTCGCCGTCGTGCAGCCGGATCCGCCGCCGCGCACGGTCGAGTCCCGTCGCCTCCGTTGCCAACCGCCACTGCACGTCGAGCTCGTCCACGGGCAGCGCCGAATCCTCGATCTCCTGCCTGCCCTGCAAGAGCTCCTTGGAGAGCGGCGGGCGCGTGTAGGGGAGATGCGGCTCGGCGCCGATCACGATCAGCTCGCCCTCATGGCCTGCGCGCCGCGCGGCTTGCGCCGCGCGCAGGCCGGACAGTGAGGCTCCGACGATCACGAGCCGCATCGCAGGCCGCCCTAGCCCTCGATCCGGATGGCCGTCATCGGACAGGTGTTGACGGCCGCCTCGAGGTCCGCGCGGCGGCTGTCGTCAACCTCCTCCTGCCAGCTGATGAAGTCGTTCTCATCGAGCTGGAAGAGATCGGGTGCGATGGCGACGCACTCGCCGTGGCTCTGGCAGAGGTTGAGGTCGATGTGGACCTTGATCATTGTGCTTCTCCTTGGTGCTCGCTCTGTGTGACCATGCGCTCGGCCTCGTCCTCAGGGACGGCGAGCGCCACGTGCAGCGTGTTGGCGGAAACCGCCGGCTGCTCGCCCACGGCGCTCAGGTCAACGTCCCAGTCGGTGACCGTGCTCTGCACGCTGCCAAGGCCGCTGATCTCGACGCTGACCACGTCGCCCGGCTGCATCGGACGGGAGTTGGCGGGTGTGCCGGTCAGCACCACGTCGCCCGGCTCAAGCGTGATCAGCCGGCAGAGGTCCGCCAGCTGGTAGGCGACACCCCACACCATGTCCTCGGCGGTGGCCTCCTGCACGACATCGCCGTTCAGGTAGGTGCGCAGCGTGAAGTCAGTGGGGTCAAACTCGTCCGCCGGGGTGACGTAGGGACCGATCGGCAGAAACCCGTCCTGGCCCTTGACGCGCAGCATCGAGCCGCGGTCGGCGTGACGGAAGTCGTGCAGGCCGACATCATTGGCGGGCGCGTAGCCGGCGACATGGGCGAGGGCCTCGGCCACCGGCACACCGTGCATGCGCTCACCGATCACGACCGCCAGCTCGCCCTCATAGTTGAGAAAGCGGGTGCCGCGCGGGCGGCGCACGATGCCGCGGTGACCGTTCAACGTGGTCGGGGGTTTCATGAAGTACGACGGGTAGGCGGGTGTGCGCGCCGCGTACTCGGTCAGGCGACTGCGATAGGTGAGATGCACCGCGATGATCTTTGACGGCGTCACCGGCGCGAGATAGTGCGCGTCGGCCTCCGGCAGCGTGCGTCCGTCCTCAAGCCTGATCGTGTCTGCCATGAGCGTGCCCCACTGGGGCACGCCGTCGATTGTCAGGCGCACGCGCCTTTCGTTGGTGTCCTCCCTCACAGGCTTATCGTCACCGCTGCAGCGATCGTCGGCAACAGGAATCAGCGATCGATTATGCGGCATAGGCGATAATTGCCGGGGATGGAGCTGAGGCAGCTGCGCTATTTCGTCACCGTCGCCGAGGAGCTTCACTTCTCGCGCGCCGCTGCGCGGCTGCACCTGGCGCAGTCGGCACTCTCTGCCCAGATCAGGCGTCTGGAGACGGAGGTCGGCGGGCCGTTGTTGGTCCGCAGCACGCGCCAGGTACAGCTGACCGTCGCCGGTGAGCTGCTGCTGGCGGAGGGACGCACGCTGCTTGCCGCGGCCGACAGCCTGCTCGCGCGCGCCGGTGAGCTTGCGCGCGGTGAGGCTGCGTCGTTCTCGATCGGCGCGCTTGGCCCCGTGCCAGGCGCGCTGCTTTCGCCGTTGCTTGCCACCTTCAGCGGCCGCCACCCGCGGCTGCGGATCGATGTGCGTGCGATCGAGTTCTACGAGATGACCACGGTGCTCAGGCGCGGCCGCGTCGACGCCGCCTTCCTCTACGCGCCGCTCAAGGACGACGAGCTGCGCGTGACCCCACTGATCAGCGAACCGCGTGTCGTGGTGCTGCCGCGCTCCCACCGGCTGGCCGGACGCGAGTGGGTGACGCCGGCTGAGCTTGAGGGCGAGACGTTCGTCGCACAACCGGACGTGACGCCCCAGGAGTGGCGCGACTACTGGATGCTCGTCGCAGAGCTCGGCAGGCGGCCGCCGATCAGCCCCTACGTCGGTGACAACCTGGAGGAGTGGCTCTATCTGATCGGACGCGGCGAGGGCGTGGACACCGCCCCCGCGATCATCGCGCGTTACTTCGTCAGACCGGATGTCGCGTTCGTGCCGCTGCGCGATGCGGCTCCGACGACGCTCGTGCTCGCCACCCGCAGAGAGCAGGCGCCGCCGCTGCTTGACGAGTTCGTGGCGCTCGCCGCCGAACTAGCCTTGGTTGCCACACGCAATCCGGGCACGGGCTACGCGCCACCGGTCAGACTGGAGCCCCATGAGCCAACCGTCGCAGACACCACTGAAGCCACCGCCGCATCCGCTTGAGCTGATCGACCGCGCCCGCGTGCTCGAGCTGCTGGCCGAGCATCTGGGGAACGCCTGGGCCTCCTTCGACAGCCCCCGCCTGCGGGAGCCGGTGCTCGACCAGGCGCTGACCGAGCGCCTCTCCGAATCGCTTCCGGCCAGGCCTGGTGATCCCGAGGCGGCGCTTGCGGACATCGCCAGCGCCCTGGATGCGAGCGTCTCGCCCGCACGTCCGCTGTATGCGGCCTACATCGGCTCGACCGGACTGGAGGCGGGCGTGCTCGCCGGGGCGCTGGCCAACGCCTACGACGTCAACCTTGCCGCCGCTGCCGGCGCCGCCGAGATGCTTGAGCAGCAGACGCTGCGCTGGGTGGCGGAGTTCGTCGGCTACCCGTATGCGGAGGGTGTGTTCACGAGCGGCGGGATGACCTCGAACCTGACCGCGCTGACGGCCGCACGCAGCCGTGCCCTGCCGGATTGCCGCCGGACCGGGGTGCGAGGTGCGGCCGCGGCCGTCTACTGCTCGGACGAGTCACACCACTCCGTCGCACGTGCGGTTGAGGTGATCGGCCTGGGCAGTGAGGCGCTGCGTCGCATCCCGATCGACGGCCGGCGGCGGCTGCGGGTCGACCTTCTGCGCGCGGCGCTGGCCGCCGATCTCGCTGCCGGCGTGGTCCCGGTGGCCGTGGTGGCCACGGCCGGAACCACGTTGACCGGGGCGGTCGACCCGCTCCAGGAGATCGCCGAGGTGTGTGCCGAGCATGGGGTGTGGCTGCACGTGGACGGTGCCTACGGCGGCCCCGCGGCCGGCGTGCCCGGCTTGGCCCCGGCGTTCGCGGGGATCGAGCGGGCTGATTCGCTGACGATCGACGCGCACAAGTGGCTGGGCGTGCAGAAGAGCTGCAGCCTGGTGCTGATGGCTCGCCCCGGCGATCTGGAGCGCGCCTTCGCGCACGACGAGCGCTACATGCTGCACGCCGGCATGGCCGCCAACGGCGTCGATCGCACGCTCGAGTATTCGCGCCCGGTGCGCTCGTTGAAGCTCTGGCTCGCCTTCCGCCTCTACGGCTCCGAGCTGATGCGGGCGTGGATCGCACAGACCGCCATCCACGCCCAGACGCTCGCCGAGATGCTCGCCGCCCGGCCCGACTTCGAGCTGCTGGCCGAGCCGTCGCTCTCAGTGGTCTGCTTCCGCCACCGCCCCGACCGTATGGCCGGCGGCGACGGCGACGCGAGCCCCGAGGCGCTTGACGCGCACAACCTGAGCCTGGCGCAGGCGATCATCGCCGACGGCCGTGTCTACCTGGCCCCGGCCCAGGTCGACGGGCGCACCTGCCTGCGCGTCTGCTTCATGAACTTCCGCACAGACGCGGCACAGGTCGGCGAGCTGGTGTCGGTGATTGAGGAGCTGGCCGCCGGCGCCCTGCGATGACGGCGGCGGCGCGAGCGGACCTGCGCCCACACGAGCGGCTCGCGAGCCGGCGTGCCGCGGTGACCTGCGCCGTGCTCGGCGCAGCGGTGATCGCGTTCTCCAGCACCTGGGTGAAGCTGAGCGGCGCCTCGCCCTCCACCGCCGCGATCTTCCGCTGCATCTACGCGGTGCCGCTGCTTTTGCTGCTGACCTGGCGCGAGGACCGCCGCTACGGCCCGCGGGCCTGGAGCGACCGGCGCGCGGCGCTCGCTGGCGGTGCGCTCATGGGTATCGACCTGGTGCTCTGGGACCACGCGATCAACGATGTCGGGGTGGGCCTCGCGACCGTGCTCGCCAACATCCAGGTGGTGCTGGTGCCGTTGGCTGCCTGGCTTGTGCTGGCCGAGCGGCCGGCGCGCCGGTTGCTTCTGGCGATGCCGGCGACCCTCTGTGGCGTTTTGTTGATCTCCGGTGTGCTCGAGCGCGGCGCCTACGGCGCCAACCCCGCGGTCGGGGCGGCCTATGGTGTCGGCGCCGGTGTCGCCTACGCCGGCGCGCTGCTGTTGTTGCGCCGCGGTGGCGTCGACCTGCGCCGCCCGGCCGGGCCGCTCTTGGATCTGACGCTCAGCGCCGCCGTGGCGGCGAGCGTGATCGGCGTGATATGGGGGGACGCACGCTTCATCCCGGTCTGGCCAGGGGCCGGCTGGCTGATCGTGCTGGCGCTGGGCTCGCAGGTGCTCGGCTGGCTGCTCATCACGATCTCGCTGCCGCGCCTGCCGGCCGCGCTGACGTCGCTGCTCTTGATGATCCAGCCGGTGGGCTCGGTGCTGCTGGGCGTGCTGATCTTCGCGCAGCGACCCAGCGCGCTGCAGCTTTTGGGGGTGGCGGTGGTGCTGGCCGCGGTGCTGATCGCAAGCCGCGGCGGCGTCAACGAAAGAGATCCTGAGCGCGTTCTCGAAGCAGTGGTCTGACGCCGGGACCGTCCTCGTCGGTCACATACTCGCCGGCACCGCGGATCAACACGACCGGCTGGGCGGCGTCCTTGCGCCGCGCCAGGTCGGCGGTGGCGGCCAGCAGATCAGCCACCGCGATGACGGTCGCTCGCAGTTCGCGCCCATCCTTGTCGGTGCGTCCACGCCAGTCATCAAGCGCCGCCACCCCGGCCAGGCCGATCGTCACGTCCACCTGCCCCGTGCGCCAGGCGCGGCCGAAGGAGTCGGTGATCACGACCCCTGGGGCAGATCCCGTGAGCTCGCGCAGCCGTGCGCGGATGCGGCGCGCCGAGGCGTCCGGATCGAGCGGCAGCATCAGCACCAGATGCTCGCCGGGCACGTTTGACTGGTCCACCCCGGCGTTGGCGCAGACGAAGCCGTGGTGGGTTTCGCAGACGATCACGCCCGGCGCCGCGCGGACCACGCCGCGGCTCTCCTCCAGCGCAACCTGCACCAGGCGCGGGTCCCTGACGCCGGCCGCCAGTTCCACGGCGCGCTCGCTCGCGGTCACCTCGGCCAGGCGGCGGGTGCGGCCCTCGGCCTTTGAGACGATCTTGTGGGCGATCACGAGCACGTCGCCGGGTTGCGCTCTTTCAGGCACTGGCCAGCGGGCCAGTGCCGTAACGATCGCTGCGCCGAGATCGAGCCCCGGGGTGACCTCTGGCAGCCCTTCCAGGGGTGTGGCGCTGAGCATCAGCCGTGGGCGCGGGTGAGCTGATTGAGCAGCCCGCGCGTGTGTGCGGCACGGCCGCGGGTTGCCGCGAGCGTCGCGACCAGCATCTCGAGGTCCTCGGGAGTGTCGATGTCCAGGCCCATCGACGGCAGCGCCACCACCTCGGGCATCGCGCCGGCGGTGGCTGCGGTCGTCGTGTGCCGCCGCCTGCTGCCCTCGCCGAACGCGGGCGTGATCACGTTCGGCGGCTTGAGCAGCAGCGCGTTGGTGCCATCGCCGTGCCGGTCTGGGACAACCAGCACCGAGCGTGTCGGGGTGGGGCGGGCGAGCAGCTCGTCGAGTTCGCGTGGGTCGATCAGCGGGCAGTCCGCGGCGGCCAGCAGGACCCGTGTGGCGCCGCCTGAGAGGGCATGGGCGACACCGAGTGAGGCGGCTTCGCTGTGGCTGGAGCCGGTGTCCTCGACCGTGGTCAGCCCGTGCTCGGCCGCGAGTCGGGTGGCCGTCGGATCGGCGGTGACCAGGCAGATCTCGTCGATCGCCGGCACGCGGCGCAGCGCCAGCAGGCAGTCGGAGAGCATCGCCTCGGCGAGCGCCCGCCGGTGGCCGCCGGGGATGGCGGTGGCGAGTCGCTGCTTGGCAAGCTCAAAGCGCTTGACGGGGATGACCGCAAAGGTGCTCACAGGCCATGCACGCTACCGGCTGCGGGCCGGGATGTGATTAGCGAGTCCGCAAAGGCGAGTGTCTCCGCGGCCAGACGCGCGCGGCCCTCGGCGCCGTCCATCAGCAGTCGCGTACGGAGCGTGGGCAGCTCGAGCGGCGTCTGCTCGTCGGTCACGATCGCGTCGAGGACCCCCTCGTAGAGGCTGGCGAGGCCCGCCGCGCCCAGCTCAACGCCGCGGTGGCGCATGAACGCCGCCGTCGGGCCCTTGAGCACGGCGCCCTCGACCAGCGGGCTGACAGCCACGACCGGTGCCGTGGCTGCTGCCAGCGCGCCGCGCAGCTGCGGGATCGCGAGGATCGGGCCGATCGAGATCACCGGGTTCGAGGGCCCGATCACAATCGCCTGCGCGCGCGCGATCGCGGCCAGGACCTCGGGCGTGGTGCCGGCACTGCGGGCGCCGCTGAAGCGCACGTCCTCGACCTCGACCTCGCCCTGTCCGCGCGCCCGGATCATGAACTCCTGAAGCGTCCACCAGCGGCCGGTGGCCCTGATCCTGGTGCGCACGGGGCGGTCGCTCATCGGTAACACCGAGGCGCTGACGCCGAGCGCCCGGGCGATCTCCAGCTGGGCCTCGGTCAGCCGCCGCCCGTCCGCCAGTGCTCTGGCCCTGCGGATAGCGATCGCGAGGTCCTGGTCGCCAAGGTTGAACCAGACATCTTCGCCCAGCTCGCCGAGCATCTCCATCACGCGAAAGCTGTCGCCGGCCAGCCCCCAGCCGCGCTCGTCGATGCGGTCGGCCAGCCAGAAGGTGACCAGGTCGGGGTCGGGGGAGACGTGCGCGCCGTAGATCTCGGTGTCATCGCCGGTGTTGACGATCACGCTCAACCGCTCGGGCCCGACCACGTCGAGCATGCCGCGCGCGAGCTTCGCGCCTCCCGTGCCCCCCGCGAGGACCACCACCTGACCTTGGTTCTCAGACAACGGGCGCGAGCTTAGCTGGAGCGCGTGAGCGACGGCACCACCCGGGTAACGTTTATGCCATGACAGAGGCGCTGCCGGCGAGCGTGACGATCAGAGAGGTCGGCCCCCGCGACGGCTTTCAGAACGAGCCCGAGGTGCTCCCCACGGACGTGAAGCTGCGCCTGATCGAGCTGCTCGTCGCAAGCGGCGTGCGCCGCATCGAGCTGACCAGCTTCGTGCGCCCGGACGTGATCCCGCAGCTGGCCGACGCGGAGGCGCTGCTCGAGCGCGTGCGGCTGCCGGCGCAGGTCAGCGCCAGCGTGCTGATCCCCAACGAGCGCGGGCTCGAACGGGCGCTGCGCCACCGCGAGCACTTCAGCGAGATCAACGGGTTCCTCTCGGCTTCAGAGACCCACAACCAGCACAACGTCGGGCGCTCTGTCGAGCAGTCGCTTGTGGGACTGGAGCGCACCTTGGCGCGCGCCCGCGGCGAGGGGCTGCGCTGCGAGGCGGTGATCTCAACCAGCTTCGGCTGCCCCTACGAGGGCCGTGTGCCGGTGGGGCGCGTGCTCGAGATCGCCGCGCGGCTGGTTGCCGCGGGCGCACAGGAGGTCGGTTTTGGTGACACCACCGGCATGGCCAACCCGCGTCAGGTGCGCGAGTTCTTCAGGCAGGCGCGCGCGGAGCTGCCGGACGACGTGGAGCTGACCGCGCACTTCCACAACACGCGCGGGCAGGGGCTTGCCAACGTGCTGGCGGCGCTCGAGGTGGGCATCGACTCGTTTGAGTCGAGCTTCGGTGAGCTCGGCGGCTGTCCGGTGCCGGCGGGCGCGACCGGCAACATCGCCAGCGAGGACCTCGTCTCGATGCTCGAGGAGATGGGGATCAGCACGGGGATCGACCTGCCCGCGCTGGTCGCGGCGGCGCGCGCGGCGCAGGAGGCGCTCGGGCGCAAGCTCACAAGCCACCTGCTGAGCGCCGGGCCGGTGCGTTGGGGGTAGGGGCGCTAGTGTGGGGGCCCGCGTGAGCACGAGCGAGGAGCAAGCCACAGCGTCCGCGGCGGCGTCAGCGGCGGCACTCGCGGCGGCCAGGGGCCGTGCACTGGCCGGCGGACCCGAGCGCCACCGGCTGAAGGCCGCCGAGCAGGGCAAGCTGCCGGTGCGTGAGCGCGTGGCGTTGCTGCTGGATGACGGCTCGTTCACCGAGGACGGCCTGCTGGCCAAGTGCGAAGCCGACGGCGAGGGCGCCGACGGCGTGATCACCGGTGTCGGTACGCTCGACGGCCGGCCCGTGGGGGTCATCGCCAACGACCCGACCGTCAAAGCGGGGTCCTGGGCACCAGGAACGGTCGAGAAGATGCTGCGCCTGCAGGAGCGCGCCGGCGCGCTCCGCTGCCCGATCGTCTATCTGGTCGATTCCGCCGGTGCCCGCATCAACGAGCAGGTGAGGATGTTCCCCGGCCGGCGCGGCGCAGGGCGGATCTTCTACAACCAGGTGCGACTCTCGGGGGTGGTGCCGCAGGTCTGCGTGCTGTTCGGCCCGAGCGCCGCCGGCGGCGCCTACATCCCGGCCTTCTGCGACGTGGTGATCATGCGCGACGGCAACGCCTCGATGTACCTCGGCTCGCCGCGCATGGCGGAGATGGTGATCGGCGAGCGCGTGACGCTCGAGGAGATGGGCGGTGCGCGGATGCACACCGCAAAGAGCGGGGTGGGTCACGCGCTGGTGGCAAGCGACGCGGAGGGGATCGCCTTTGCCCGCCGCTACCTCTCGTTCATGCCGACCAACTTCGAGGCGCCGCCACCGGCCGCGCCTGCGCTGGCGCCGGCGGCGGGAAGCTCGCTGGCGGCGCTGATCCCGGCGGATGAGAACAAGCCGTTTGACATCCATGAGGTGATCGACGCGCTGCTCGACGCCGGCTCGTTTCTGGAGATACACGCCCGTTTTGCCAAGGAGATCGTGGTCGGCTACGGGCGCGTGGACGGGCGCGCGGTGGGTGTGGTCGCAAACCAGCCCAAGGTCAAGGGCGGCGTGCTGTTCACCGACTCCTCAGACAAGGCGGCGCGCTTCATCTGGACCTGCAACGCCTACGGCCTGCCGCTCTTGTTTTTGGCCGACGTGCCCGGGTTCATGATCGGGACCCAGGTGGAGCGCGAGGGGATCATCCGCCACGGCGCCAAGCTCGTCAGCGCCGTCTCGGAGGCGACCGTGCCGAAGATCTCGGTGATCCTGCGCAAGGCCTACGGCGCCGGGCTCTACGCAATGGCGGGGCCGGCGTTCGAGCCCGACTGCTGCATCGCGCTGCCGGGCGCGCACATCGCGGTCATGGGGCCGAGCGCGGCGATCAACGCCGTGCACTACAACCAGCTTGCGGCGATCGCCGACGAGACGGAGCGCGAGGCGCGCACGCGCGAGCTGCGCGAGGAGTACGCGCGCGACATTGACATCCTGCACCTCGCCTCCGAGCAGGTGGTGGACGCGGTGGTCGAGCCCGACCAGCTGCGCGGCGAGCTGATCGCCCGCTTCGCGCTCGCCTCCAGCCGGGTGCGCGAGTGGCCCGCCAAGCGCAACCCGGTCACGCCGGTCTGATGGGCGCCGCCAGTCCTGACCCGTTCGAGCGCGAGCTGCTCGAGATCGCAGGCGAGGCGGCGCGCGCCGCCGGCGCGCAGCTGCTCTCCCGCTGGCGCCGCCCGCTTCACGTCGAGACCAAGAGCACGCCCACCGATCCGGTCACAGACGCGGACCTCGCCGCCGAGCGCGCGATCCGCGCGGTGCTTTCCAGCCGCCGCCCCGATGACGCGATCCTCGGTGAGGAGGGCGGTGAAACCGGTGAGGGAGCGTTGCGCTGGGTGATCGACCCGCTCGACGGCACCGTCAACTTCCTCTACGGCCTGGCGACGTTTGCGGTCAGCATCGCGGTCGAGGACGCGCAGGGCGCGTTGGCGGCGGTGGTGCTCGATCCGGTCGCCGACGAGCTCTTCAGCGCCACCCGCCACGGGCAGGCGCTCTGTAACGGGCAGGCGCTCGAGCCGACGCGGTGCGAGACGCTTGCGCGCGCACTCGTCGGCACCGGCTTTGCCTACGACGCTGCGCTCAGGACCGAGCAGGCGACGGTCGTGGCGCGGGTGATCCCGGCCGCCCGGGACATCCGACGGGCCGGCGCGGCGGCGCTTGACCTCTGCGCCTGCGCGGCGGGACGGCTCGATGCCTACTGGGAGCGCGACGTCAACCACTGGGACATCGCCGCCGGCAGTCTGATCTGCGAGCGAGCCGGCCTGAGCGTGCGCACGCTCAAGCCCGCGGGTGGGCTGCCAGCCGGCGTGATCGTCGCCGGCGCGGCGCTGATCGAGGAGCTCAGCGCGCTCGTCACCTGACGCGCCGCCCTAGACTTGGCCTGCCACGCCGCGGTGGTGGAACGGTAGACACGGCGGACTCAAAATCCGCTGCCCGCAAGGGCGTGAGAGTTCGAATCTCTCCCGCGGTATCCGCAGAGCGTTGACAGCCTGGTACCGTTGGCGCCTGCAAACGGGCGCGTGCCCGGGCGCAGACTCTGTAAACCGAATCAGGAGGTGGTGAGCCACCGTCCTACCCGTAGCCGGCCGGAGTATCGGCTGGCAGTCGAAGTCACGTAGACGCCTGTGCGGGCTGGACGCGGTCAACCCTATGCGGTCCATCAAGTTGCGCGCCGTCGTGTGCGCTCTCACCCTCGTCTGTTGCACGGGGAACATGACCGCGGTTGCCTCCGCGGCCACACGACATCATTCACACGGCCACGGTCGTCACGCTCACCGGCATCCAGGGGAACACGCCATGCCCTCGGACTACGGGGCCTGGTCGCAGGTTGCCGAGTGCGAGTCCGGCGGCTGGCAGGTGCTCGGCTATGCCTATCCCGACAGCCTCGGTATCGACCGTGCCAACTGGCTGGCCTTTGGCGGCAAGCCGATGGGGCCCGGGATGGTCGGTCCGGCCGGCCGGGTGGCGGAGATCCGCGTCGCCGACCGTCTGATCGCCCACTACAACGCCGCGATACCCGATCGGTACGGATGCGGGCCGTGGTGAGCGGGTGTGGTCCGCGCCGGCTCAGCTGGGCGCAAGCGAGCCGGCAACGTCCTCAAGCTGCGCTTCCACGGAGCTTTCCGGCTTGACGCCCGCGGCGGCGCCAACACCCCGGCGCAGCTCGACGTGTGGTATCAGCCACGCGGCCACGAACGCGATCACGCCGATCGGCGCGGCGATGATGAAGACGGTCTGGATCGACTGCGAGTACGCGACCGCGATACCGTGATGCACGGCCGGCGGCAGCCTGTCGAGGATGGCGGGCGTGACGCTGGCGCTGCTGAGTCCACCAGGCAGCCTCGTGTGTCCGAGCTGGCGGGCCAGGTTGCCGACCAGGACGTTGCTGAAGATCGCTCCGAAGATCGCGGTGCCGAACGATCCGCCGATTGACCTGAAGAACGTCGCACCCGAGGTGCCCACACCCAGCTCCGAATATGGGACGGCGTTCTGCACGATCAGCACGAGCACCTGCATCACGCAGCCCAGGCCGACCCCGAGCACGAACATGTATAGGGCGGATACCAGCAGGCTGGTGGAGATGTCAACCTGTGCCAAAAGCAGTAGCCCGACGGTCAGTAGCGCCGTGCCGACGATCGGGAAGATCCGGTAGCGGCCCGTGCGGGTGATGGCAACGCCCGACACGGTGGAGAAGAGGATCATGCCGACCAGCAGGGGCAGCAGCTGCAGGCCCGAGGCGGTTGGGGACTCGCCGTGGACGACCTGGAAGAAGACGGGCAGGTACGTGATCGCGCCGAACATCGCAAAGCCGATGATGAAGCCCACGACGCTCGTGACGGAAAAGGCGCGGTTTGAGAAGAGGTGCAGCGGCAGCACGGGCTCGGTCGCGCGCCGCTCCACGAACACGAAGACCACGAGCAGCACCACGCCGCCCACGGCCAGCCCGATACTGGTGGCCGAGCCCCAGGCCAGGGTGGTGCCGCCGAGGCTTGTGAACAGGACCAGGCAGCTTGCTGAGAGCGTCAGCACGAGCGCTCCGGTGTAGTCGATCACATGCGCCACGCGGCTCAGCTTGCCGGGCACCTGGATCGCGATCACCGTCAGCGCGACGGCGCCGATGGGGAGGTTGATGTAGAAGATCCAGTGCCAGGAGAGCGCCTGGACGAAGAGCCCGCCGAGCAGCGGCCCGATGATGCTCGCGATTCCGAAGACGGCTCCGAACAGGCCCTGGTAGCGCCCGCGCTCGCGGGGCGAAACGACGTCGCCGACGATCGCCTGGGCGCCGACCATCAACCCGCCACCGCCGAGCCCCTGCAACGCGCGGAAGGCGATCAGCTGGGTCATCGTGTGGCTGAGTCCGGACAGCGCCGAGCCGCCGAGGAAGATCACGATCGCAGCCTGAAAGAAGAGCTTGCGCCCGTACTGATCGCCGAGCTTGCCCCACAGCGGCGTGGAGACGGTGGACGCCAGCAGATACGCGACGATGATCCAGGCCAGGTGCGAGGCCCCGTGCAGGTCGGCGACGATCGTCGGCAGCGCGGTGGAGACGATCGTCTGATCCAGCGCGGCCAGGAACATGCCCAGCATCAGCGCGCCGATGATCAGCAGGACGCGCCGGTGGCTGAGGTCAAGGATCGGACCGTGTTGAAGGTCAGATCGCTCCGAGGACTGTTGGTCTGTCAACTGCGCCGCACTTCGTCTGGATCGAACTGAAGACGCGCGTGTCTGAGCTGGATCCTGGCCACCCACCAAGCTTAGCCGGGGCCAATCGTGGAGCTGGGGCGCGAGGTGTGCAGCGGAGTTTCTACTGAGTGAAATGGTGGTTGGTGCTCACGGCAGGGAGCGTGTCCTGGTCTAGGTTGAAAGTAATCAGGGTTCGGCGCAGGCTGAACGACGCTCAGGAGGGTCCGACATGGCCGACAAACGTTACGTGCGCTTCTTTGAGGAGATCGGGATCGACGATGTGCCGCTGGTTGGCGGCAAGAACGCGTCGCTTGGCGAGATGTACCGCCACCTGTCGGGCGACGGGGTCCGGGTGCCGCACGGCTTTGCGATCACCGCCGATGGCTACCGGCACATGCTGGAGGCGACCGGCGCGATCGCCCAGCTACACGAGGCGCTCGACGACCTCGACCCCAGTGACGTCAGCGACCTGGCCCGTCGCGGCAAGCGTGCCCGTGAGATCGTCTACGGCGCGGGGCTGCCCGCCGATCTGCAGAGCGAGATCCTTGACTCCTACCGCCGCCTGCAGGAGGAGGGTGGCGAGGACATCCGGCTGGCGGTCCGCAGCTCTGCGACCGCGGAGGACCTGCCCACCGCGAGCTTCGCCGGCCAGCAGGACACCTACCTGAACGTTCACGGTGATGAGAGCCTGCTTGACTCCTGTCGGCGCTGCTTCGCCAGTCTGTTCACCGACCGTGCGATCCACTACCGCGTGGACCAGGGCTTTGACCACTTCCAGGTCGCGCTGTCCATCGGGGTGATGAAGATGGTGCGCTCCGACCTTTCCGCCTCCGGTGTGTTCTTCTCGCTGGACACCGAGTCCGGCTTCCGCGACAGCGTGTTCATCACCGGCGCCTACGGCCTCGGGGAGAACGTGGTGCAGGGCGCCGTCGACCCCGACGAGTTCTATGTGCACAAGCCCACCTTCGAGCAGGGGCACCGCGTGGTGCTGCGCCGCCTGCTGGGCGAGAAGGCCGTCAAGATGGTTTTCGTCGAGGGTGAGACCAAGAACACGACCCGCAACATACCCACCCCATATGTGGATCGCGAGCGTTTCTGCATCACCGACGATGATGTGCTGGAGCTGGCCGATTACGCGATCAAGATCGAGCGTCACTACGGCCGGCCGATGGACATGGAGTGGGCCAAGGACGGGCTGGACGGCAAGATCTACATCGTCCAGGCGCGCCCGGAAACCGTCGCCTCACAGCGTAAGGCGACCGTGATCGAAAGCTATGCCCTGGACCAGCCCGGTGAGATCATCGCCGAGGGCCGCTCGGTGGGCGAGAAGATCGCCGCCGGCAGGGCGAGGGTGATGGAGAGCCTCGCGCAGCTGTCTGAGTTCCAGCCCGGCGAGGTGCTGGTCGCGGATATCACCACGCCCGACTGGGAGCCGGTGATGAAGACCGCGGCGGCGATCGTCACAAACCGCGGCGGACGCACCTGCCACGCGGCGATCATCGCCCGCGAGCTGGGCGTGCCGGCGGTGGTGGGGGCCGGCAACGCGACCACGGCGATCACCAGCGGCGAGTCCGTGACCGTGTCGTGTGCCGAGGGGGACGTCGGCCGCATCTACCGCGGCGAGATCCCGTTCCACGTCGACCGGGCCGAGATCGGCTCTCTGCAGCGGCCCAAGACCAAGGTGATGGTCAACCTCGGCAACCCGGACCTGGCGTTCAAGACCTCGTTCCTTCCCAACGACGGGGTTGGGCTCGCCCGCATGGAGTTCATCATCAGCGAGTACATCAAGGCTCACCCACTGGCGCTCGTGCACCCAGAGCGCGTCAGCGACCCGGTCGAGCAGGAGGGGCTCAGGCGGTTGATCAGCCGCGACCCGGATGGTGAGAGCTTCTTTGTGCGGGAGCTCTCCGAGGGGATCGGCACGATCGCGGCGGCGTTCTGGCCAAAGCCCGTGGTGGTCCGCATGTCGGACTTCAAGACCAACGAGTACGCGACCCTGCTGGGTGGTGCGGCCTTCGAGCCTGTGGAGAGCAACCCGATGCTCGGCTTCCGTGGCGCCTCACGCTACGCGCACCCGGCATACGTCGAGGGCTTTACGCTCGAGTGCCGTGCGATGAAGCGGGTGCGCGACGAGATGGGCCTGACCAACGTCGTGCTGATGCTGCCGTTCGTGCGGCGTGTGCAGGAGGCCGATGCGGTGCTCGCGCAGATGGCCGAACTCGGCCTCAAGCGCGGAGAGAACGGCTTGGAGATCTACGCGATGTGTGAGATCCCCAACAACGTGATCCTGATCGACGAGTTTGCCAAGCGCTTCGACGGCTTCTCGATCGGCTCAAACGACCTCACGCAGCTTACGCTCGGCGTCGACCGCGACTCCGAGATCGTCGCCTTCGACTACGACGAGCGCGACGAGGGTGTGAAGCTGATGCTGAAGCTCGCGGTCGAGGGCTGCGCGCGCAACCAGATCCACTCTGGCCTGTGCGGGCAGGCGCCATCGGACTACCCGGACATGGCCGAGTACCTCGTCGAACTCGGGATCGACTCGATCAGCCTGAACCCCGACACGGTGCTGAAGACCACCCAGCGGATCGTCGAGTGCGAAGCGCGGCTCGGGAGGTAGGAGAGCCGGGGGCCCGGCGGGCCAGTAGCAGCTCGCCGGGCCCTCGCAGAACTGAGCGCCTAGATTGGCTCGGGCACCATCTCGATCGCGCCGCACGGACACTCGGCGGCGCAGACCCCGCAGCCCTTGCAGTAGTCGAGGTCGAACGCGTAGGCGTAGGCGCCGGGTGGGTCGAGCTTCACGACCGCGTTGTCGGGGCAGACGCCGTAGCAGTTGTCGCACGCCAGGCAGTTGCCGCAGGACATGCAGCGGCGCGCCTCAAACAGCGCGTTTGACTCGTCCAGGCCGAGCACGACCTCATCGAACGTGGAGCTGCGACGCACCGCGTCAAGCTCCGCCCGCACCGTCTTGGGCGCATCCGAGTAGTACCAGGTGTTGAGCCGCTCAAACGGGACCTGTGCCGTCATCGGGGCGGGGCCGACGCCGGTGGCGCTGGCGCTGTCCGCGAGGCCCCACCCCTCGTCGGCCGGCTCGCCGCGCAGCCAACGGTCGATCCCGTGCGCGGCTCGGCGGCCGTGGCCGATCGCGACGGTCGCGGTGCGCTCGGCCGGGACCATGTCACCGCCCGCGAAGATGCCCGCGTGTCCGGTCATCATGTTGCCGTCGACCTTCACGACGTTGTCCTCGGTCTCGATCCCGGCGACGCCCTCGAGCAGCGACAGGTCACTGACCTGGCCGGTGGCGAGCACGACCGCGTCGGCGCCGAGCTTTTCGAACTCACCGGTCGGCTGCGGGCGACCGTGCTCGTCGAGCTCCATCCGCTCGACCGTGAGCTCGCCAGCGTCGGCGGCGGTGATCGTCGTCAGCCACTTGACCTGGATGCCCTCCGCGAGCGCCTCCATCAGCTCCGACTCGTGTGCGGGCATGTGCGAGCGGTCACGCCGGTAGACGATGATCGACTCCTCGGCGCCGAGGCGCTTGGCGGTGCGCGCCGCGTCCATCGCCGTGTTGCCGCCGCCGTAGACCGCAACCCGCCGGCCCAGCAGCGGCGGGCCGGCGGACCCATCCTCGGCGTCGCGCAGCAGCGCGATCGCATCGACGATCTTGGCGGCCGAGCCGGCGGGGATGTAGGTGCGCTGCGGCAGCGTCGCGCCGACCGCGAGGAAGACCGCGTCATAGCTGCCTGCGGCCCGTTCGGCGACCACGTCGGAGACGTGCGCGCCCAGCTGAAACTCGGCGCCCAGGGCGGCGATCCGCGCGATCTCGGCGTCGAGGATCTCGCGCGGGAGGCGGTACTTGGGGATGCCGTAGCGCATCATCCCGCCGGCCGCCGGAGCCATGTCGCGCACGGTCACGTGGTGGCCGAGCAGCGCCAGGTGGTAGGCGGCCGAGAGGCCCGATGGGCCGGCGCCGATCACCAGCACACGCCTGCCGCCGTCACGCGCCGGCCGCTCGATCTGCCAGCCAGCTGCGAGCGCCTGGTCGCCGAGAAAGCGCTCGATCGAGTTGATGCCGACCGCCTCGTCCAGCTGGGCGCGGTTGCAGGCGGTCTCGCAGGGGTGGTAACAGATCCGTCCAGAGACAGCGGGGAACGGGTTGCGCTCCATGATCTTGCGCCAGGCCGCTTCGTAGCCGCCCTCCTCGGCGTGATAGAGCCACTGCTGCACATCCTCGGCCGCCGGGCAGCCCGCGCCGCAGGGTGCTGTCAGCCGCACGTACTGGGGTCGCTCGGTCCGCCAGGAGCCGGTCAGGTTCGCGCGGCTTGAGCCGACGTCGAGGGTGATCGCAAACGGCGGTGCCGGTGTGCCGGAGCTCATACGTCCACCTCCACTGCCTCGTCCAGTTGGTCCTCATCCAGCGCCTCGAGTAACCCGAAGCGCGCGATGTTGCGGTCGGCGCGTGCCTGGATGCGCGCGATCACATCGTCGCGGCGCACCGGCGCAAACAGGTGGCGGAAGCGCGTCTGCAGCTTCAGGTACTCCTCGACCGGGGTTCGGTGGCGGATCTTGGTGACCGAGACGACATCGCCGTGCTCACCCTCCCAGACCGGGAAGATCCCGGTCTCCATCGCCAGTCGCGCCAGCTTGATCGAGTCGGCTGAGGCGGCTCCCCAGCCCAGTGGGCAGGTGACGAGCACGTGGATGTAGCGTGCGCCACGGATCTCCATCGCGGTGTGTACCTTGCGCTCCAGGTCGCGCAGGTCGGCGATCGTGGCGGTCGCGACGTAGGGGATCTCGTGCGCGAGCGCGATCAGCGCCGCATCCTTGCCCTGGCCCCAGGCGGCGCCGGGCTGGTCACCGACGGCCTGGGTGGTGGTCGTGTAGGCGGCCGGCGGCGTGGCGGCGGAGCGCTGCACGCCCGTGTTCATGTAGGCCTCGTTGTCGTAGCAGATGTAGAGCACGTCGTCACCGCGCTCGAACATGCCCGACAGGCACGCGAAGCCGATGTCGACCGTGCCGCCGTCGCCGCCCTGCCCGACCACGCGCGTGTGCGTGTTGCCTTTGGCCTTGAGCGCGGCGGCGACGCCGGTCGCGACCGCCGCTGCGTTGCCGAACAGAGAGTGAATCCAGGGCACCTGCCAGGAGCTCTCCGGATAGGGTGTGGAGAACACCTCCAGACAGCCGGTCGCGTTGGTGGCGATCAGGTCACCGTCGGTGGCGCGCAGCGCGGCGTCGAGCGCGTAGCGGGCACCGAGCGCCTCGCCGCAACCCTGGCAGGCACGGTGCCCGCAGGTGATCGCGTTTGCGCGCTGCGGGTCGGACTGAACGGCGCGCTGGTCGGGTTCGACGAGCCGGTTACCCGCAGCGAAGCTGCCGGTCTGGAAGTACTTCAGTCTTGTCGCTGACATCGCTCCCTCTCGCTGATCGATCAGACCGGTCCGGCGCCGACGACGCCGACGTCGCGCAGCATGTTCTCCGCGTGCGGTCCGGAGCGCCGGTCGCTGAGCATCCGTTGGATCTCGGCGTCGACGAGCTGGTGGTTCAGGTCGACAAAGGTGAGTTCCCCGAGCCGGCCCGCGCGGGCCGCTGCGAACAGCTGCCGCAGGGACGCCTTGGTGATCGGGCGTCCGCCGAGGCCGGCGATCGCCGTGTGCACGCTCGCCGGCAGCCCCGCCAGTGCGCCCTGGACGTTCTGTGAGACGATCCCGCCGATCCCCACCGAGAGCGCCTTCTCAAGCACGATCACGCGCCCCGCGCCCGCGAGCGCTGAGCGCACCTCGGCGGCCGGCCAGGGGCGGAACGTGCGGATCGCGACCGCGCCGATGCGCTCACCGGTTGCGCGCAGCTCGTCGACGACGTCCTCGATCGTGCCGAGCACCGAGCCGAGCGCGACGATGATCGTTTCGGCGTCGTCTGAGCGGTAGCGGCGCACGAGGCCACCGGAGCTGCGGCCGAAGCGCTGCTCAAAGAGCCCCGCCACCTCCGGGATCAGATCCAGCGCCTGCATCTGCTTGTAGTGGGCGAGGTAGCGGACCTCGGTGAAGGCCTCGGGCCCGACCATCGCGCCGATCGTCAACGGGTGCTCGGGGTCGAGCTGCTGGCGTGGTACGAAGGTGGGCAGGAACTGGTCGACCTGCTCCTGCTCCGGCAGCTCGACTCGCTCGACGGCGTGCGTGAGGATGAAGCCGTCCATGCACACCATGACCGGCAGCGACACCGCTTCGGCCAGGCGAAAGGCCTGCAGGTGGACGTCCACCGCCTCCTGGTTTGACTCGACGTAGAGCTGGATCCAGCCGGAGTCGCGCTGCGACATCGAGTCGGAGTGGTCGTTCCAGATGTTGATCGGCGCGCCGATCGCGCGGTTTGCGACCGTCATCACGATCGGCAGTCCGAGACCCGAGGCGTTATAAAGCGCCTCGGTCATGTACAGCAGGCCCTGGCTGGCGGTGGCGGTGTAGGCCCGGGCCCCGGTCGCGCTGGCGCCGATCGCGACCGACATCGCCGCGTACTCGGACTCGACGTTGACGAACTCGCAGGGCGCGAGCGCGCCGGACTTCACCTGCCGCGAGAGGGCTTCGACGATGTGGGTCTGCGGTGAGATCGGGTAGGCGCAGATCACCTCCGGCCGGCAGGCCGCCACCGCCCGCGCGACCGCCTGCGAACCCTCGATCTGCTCAAGCATTGAGCCTCTCCTCCTGTGGCGCCTTCCCGCTGGAAGGCGCCACGAATCCGGCCGCGGCCCGCGCCGCGCGCACGTTCGCCTCGCCGGTCTCGCCGCTGAAGCGCTCGCGGATCGCGGCGGCGACCGAGTCGACGCTGACCACGCCGGTGAGCGCCGCGAAGGCGCCGAGCAGCGCCGCGTTGGGCAGCGGCCTGCCGAGGTGCTCACGCGCCAGCTCGGTGGCGGGCACGGTCAGCAGTGTGACTCCGGGGGCGGTCTCGTTGAGGCTTTCGATGCCGAGCTCGTCGACGCTGCGCGAGCTGTTGATCAGCACGTAGCCGCCGGCTTTGAGGCCGCCGAAGACGTCGACGTGATGCAGCAGCGTGGGGTCGACGACGATCACCGCGTCGGGGTCTGTGATCGGTTCGCGCGTGCGGATCACGCGGTCGTCGATACGGCAGAAGGAAACCACGGGCGCACCTGTCCGTTCTGACTCGGGTTTCGCACTTTTGGGCCTGTAGCGGCATAGCGGCGTAGCAGGTGGTGGTGGACGGGGCCGTGGCGGGCTGGTGTGGCCTGTTGGCGCGGTGTCGGGGAAGGAGCATCGGCGGCTTGCGCGAAAGCGGTTGCTGTCAACATAACCCGTCCGTCGCGGCCAAGGGGAGGCACGCTGCGCGGCTTCTCTTGGAGGCTGCCGCCGATGCTCTGCGTCCCATCTTCGCTGAACGAGCTGCTTGTCCTGTTTGAGTCGTGTTTCACCCGTCCCACGTTTGAGACGTTCCGGGGGGTGTTGGTCGGTCAGGTCTCGCAGACCTCTCTGCGGTGCGTGACCGGGATGCTGACAGGCTCAAGGCTGTCGGGGGTGTGGCATCACGCGCGTTGCCACCGGTTCTTCGCCAATGCCCGCTGGTCCGTGGACGAGCTCGGGTTACGGCTCGCCTGCCTGATCGTTGAGCGGTTCACAGAACCGGGTGCGAGCGTGCTGGTCGCGGTCGACGACACGCTCCTGAAACGCAGGGGACGCCGGATCCACGGCACCTTCTGGCATCACGACGCGACCGCCAACAGCCGCTCAGGCTCGGTCGCGTGGGGGAACAACTGGATCGTGGCCGGGATCTGTGTCAAGCTGCCGTTCCTGCAGCGCACCGTATGTTTGCCGGTCCTGTTCCGGCTCTGGCAGCCGCGGCGCGAACAGTTCGTCAAGCAGCACAAGCCCGATCCTGAGCGGCCCGGGAAGGTCAAGCTGGCCAGGGCGATGGTCTGCCTGCTCGCCAAACGGCTGCCGGATCGCCAGATCAACGTGGTCGGTGACAGCGCCTACATCAGCCAGGCGTGGCGTGCTGCACCCAAGCGGGTGACGATCACATCGAGGCTGCGTAGCAACGCGGTGATCTACGCCCCTGCGCCGCCGCGCACCGGCAAACGCGGCCGGCCACGCAAATGGGGCAAACAGCTTGAAAGCCTTCAACAGATCGCAGCCGACCCCGCCACCGAATGGGTAAAGACGACCGTCAGGCGCTACAGCAAAACCGAGACGCTCGAGCTGGCTGAGATCAACTGCCTGTGGGAGCCGCTCGGCGCCGAAACCCCGGTCCGTGTGATCCTCGTCAAAGACGACACCAAGCCGTGCGGCTACCAGATCGCGCTGATCACCACCGACCTTCACGCCACCGCCGCGCAGATCGTCGAACGCTACGCAGACCGCTGGCCGATCGAAGTCGCCTTCCAGGACGGCAAAGAACTGTTCGGCGTCGGTGATGCCCGCAACCGGACCGAGAAAGCCGTGCAACGGACCGTCCCATTCCAGTTCTTGGCGATGGACCTCACGATCATCTGGTACGCGCTCTACGGACATCACCCCGACATCGTCACAGAGCATCGCGCCCGCGCCCCCTGGTATGTCTCCAAGACCACCCCATCATTCCAGGACATGCTCGCCAAGCTACGACGAGTGATCATCGCCACCCAATTTCAACCCGAACAGGCCCGAACCCCCACAACCCAGGAAATCAACCAAGTCCAGCAAGCATGGGCAGCCGCCGGCCTATGAACTGCGAAACCCGAGTTCTGAGCCGAAGCTGGGAAACGCCTGCGCTTGGCGGTCCTCGCGGAAGGCGGCGACCGCCAACAGCTCGGCTGAGGTCACGACACCCTGGCCACCGCGCCCATGAATGCGTGTCTCAAACATGCCGGGGCGCTCTGCGCGCATCTCGCTCACGTTTGTTCTGCACGAGCAGCTCGGTGACCTCGGCATCGCTCGGCAGCCGATCGTTGGCGTACAGGCTTGAGGTTGCAGGTGTCTGCTTAGCAGTGGCCAGGCAGATCAGCTCGTCGACCCAGTCGACCAGGGTCTCGGCGGTGCTCAGGCCCGCGAGCGGCACCGCCAGCGTCACATGCTGGGCGCCGCGGTCGCGCACCTCACACGCCGCCGCCGCAGCGAGCTCCTCGTCGGCGACAGTGTCGGCGACAAGCAGCACCTCGCGTCCGCTCAGTGACACACGCCCGCCGGCGGCGTGCCAGCTGTGGGTCTGGCGTTCGAGGCGTTGCTGTGCGTCGATGATCTCGGTGTCGGCTGCCTCTGGCCGCGCGTTCACGGCCGTCAGGTGTCTGCGGTCAAAGAGCGTGACCGCGCCCTCGGCCGCGGCGCCAAAGCGCCTGCTGGGGCCCCGGCCAAGCGTCAGCGGCTGTACCGCAACGGCGTCGAGCGGCGCCTCCAGGGCCCGTGCCACCTCGGCCGCGACCGGTACCGCGCCGGGGCCGATGGCGACCACGACGGGCTCGTGGGAGCGGTAGCCGCCGAGCCGCTGCGCCAGGCGCAGGCCGGCATCGCCGCGGTCCGCAAAGCGGGGTGTCTGAGAGGTGCCTGACGCTGTTGCCACACCACGATGATCCTGGGCTGCGGGCCGAGTGACATCGTGGAAGTCACGCACACGGCTACGGTCTAGTACGCGTCGTGGATTGCGCGAAACGCGCTCGGGCCTGGTGCGCGCTTGCGAGGCTTCGCTCTCCCGCTGATTCGACGTAACCTCGTGCCATGACCAACGCGATAGTCCCACTGCGGGAGCAGGATGTTGACCCCGATCCGCTGCGGCAGTTCACCGCGTGGTTCGGGCTCGCCGCCCAGACAGGGCTGGCCCAGCCGGAGGCGGCGGTCGTAGCGACCGCAACGCCGGACGGCGCCCCATCGGCGCGATACGTGCTCGTCAAGCGTTTCGACGAGCGCGGCTTCGTCTTCTTCTCCAACTATGACAGCCGGAAGGGCCGGGAGCTTCACGACAACCCCCGTGCTGCGCTGCTGTTCTACTGGGAGCCGCTGGCAAGGCAGGTGCGTATCGAGGGGCCGGTTGAGCGTGTCTCGGCCGAGGAGACGGCCGCCTACGTACACAGTCGCCCGCGCCGCAGCCAGCTGAGCGCGCTGGCATCGCCCCAGAGCCAGGTGATCGCTGGCCGTGAGTGGCTTGAGCAGCGCGTGGCAGAAATCGCCGAGCGTTACGCGACCGGCGAGCTGCCGCTGCCGGAGACCTGGGGTGGGCTGCGTGTGCGGCCTGTCAGCTATGAGTTCTGGCAGCTGCGCGACGACAGGCTCCACGACCGCATCCGTTACCTGCCGGAGCGGGGCTCAGGCTGGCGGCTCGAGCGGTTGGCGCCCTGAGCCTAGGCTGCGAGCGCCGCACGCAGCGCGGCGATGTGGGCTGGGGTCGAGCCGCAGCAGCCACCCAGGATGCGGGCGCCGGCGTCTTTGAAACCGGCGACCGTCGCGCCGAAGGACTCGGGGCTCTCGGGGTAGACGACCCCCTGCGCGGTGACCTGGGGGACGCCCGCGTTCGGCTTGATCCAGAGCGGGGTGTTCGTTCCGGTCGCCGTGAACTCGGCGAGCACGGCGGCCATGTCCTCGAGCGAGCGCCCGCAGTTGGCGCCGACGGCGGCCAGTCCGAGCGGCTCGGTGGCGGCGATCACCTGGGTGGGGCTGAGCCCCATCATCGTGCGAGTGCCCTGGTCGAAGCTGAAGGAGGCGACCAGTGGCAGGTTCGTCGCGGCCTGCACCGCTTCGACCGCCCACAGCGCCTCGTCCAGTGCGAAGAACGTCTCGAGCACCAGGAGGTCCACGCCGCCATCGGCCAGGGCGCGGGCCTGCTCGGCGAAGGCGGCCACCGCCGCGTCGTGCCCGAGTGGCCCGAGCGGCTCGACCAGCTGGCCGGTCGGACCGATCGAGCCGGCGACCAACGTCTCGCCGCCGACCGCCTCGCGCGCGAGCTCGGCCGCGCGTCGGTTCAGTTCTTGTGCGCGGCCCGCGAGCGCCCCGTCGGCGAGCCGCACGGGTGAGCCGCCAAACGAGCAGGTGAGCACGAGCTCGGAGCCGGCCTGTGCGAAGCGGCGGTGCAGGTCGATCACGCGCTCGGGGGCGTCGAACACCCACTCCTCCGGGGCGACGCCCGGCTCCATCCCCATATCCTGGTAGTTGGTTCCGGTGGCGCCGTCGGCGAGCAGAATCCCGCCGCCTGCGAGCCGGTCGCTGAAGCTGAGCATCGGCTCAAGGCTAGCCGAGCGCGGAGATCACCGGCCCACCGGGGGCGGCACGCTTCGGTTTAGACTTGCTGGCGCGCTCGCGCGAGGCGTGCGGGCGTCCCGCGGGCGTGGCGAAATTGGTAGACGCGCCGGCTTTAGGTGCCGGTGGGCTTTGCTCTTGGGGGTTCGAGTCCCTCCGCCCGCATCAAACTGGGCCGGCGCATTGGGCGCCGGCCCAGAATCAAAACCGGCCAGCTGGGGGTCGCGGCCGACGTGTCAGCCGGCCAGCGACGTGGGCTCCTCCGTGCGGCGGCGGACATCCTCGTGGTGGGTCACCCGCAACTCGTGCACGACGCGTTCGGTGCTCCACTCATGGATGACCAGGCCGATCGCGCTCAGCGCCATGACGGCGACCGCTGAGCCGAACGACCACCACTTGGCGGTGCCGGAGTTCAATGCGAGCACCTCGACGATCATCCACGCGCCGATCAGGGCGGTGAGGAAGTCAAGGCCACGCTGCTCGATCGTGTCCAGCCCCGCGTCAGCGCCGGCGATCACGATCGCGAGCGCCCCGCCGACCACGAACATCCACTGCAGTGTGCTGCCGGTCCAAGCTCCCTCCTGTGAGACAACCACGAGGAAAGCGCCGACGATCAACAGGGCCAGCCGGGAGATGAAGTGCAGACGCATTTTGCGCTCCTTTCACCATGCGGCGGGCGTGTCCGGTGCGAATCCGGACAGTCCGTCTATTGTTGATGTTGCAACTAAAGGATAGCGCGGCCGGGCCCGTTTCCGGGGCGCTCAGCTGTCGGAATCGCCGCGCCCGCCGCGGTTGCGCAGCCAGCCGGCGAGCTGGTCGGCGGCGCTGCCCATCTGGCTGCCGAGGCTCGTGACGTTCTCGCCGATGTCGCGGAAGGTCGAGCGGAAGCGCTCGGCGTAGAACTCCATGGCGTCGCTGGCCTCGGCGCGGACATCGGCCTCCTGGTCGCGGGTGCGGTAGTCGCCGCGCAGGATCCGGTCGTACTCGCCGCTCTGCACCCAGCGCATGACCTCCGAGACGCGCCTGACCGCGTAGGGGTGGGTCACGTTGATCTCCCAGAAGAAGCGTCGCACCCGATCGGAGGGGTCATCCCAGTTCTCGTACTGCATCGCCTGCGCCATGAACGCGTCGAGGTTGAGCTCCTCGGCGGGCAGGCCCGAGGCCGCGACCATCAACATGCGGCAGACGATCTGCGGGTCGCGCACGACCAGCGTCGCGGCCCGGTCACAGCTCAGCTCGGCGGCGCGGTACCACTCGAGCAGGACCGTCTTGACGGCGCGGAACGGCAGCCCCAGCAGCATCGGCAGTGAGCCGCCGGCGGCCAGCAGGATGTTGAGCGCGGTGATATAGAGCACGTGATCTGAGAGCACATGCCCGAGCTCGTGGCCCAGGATCGCCCGTTGCTCGCCGGCTCCGAGTCGCTTGAGCACCGCGGAGTCGACGACGATGATCGGCTTGCGCGAGCCGATCGTCACGGCCATGCCCGGGACCGGTGTGGTCAGGTAGAGGTCGTAGGTCTCCGGCAGATCGAGGATGCGGATCGCCGCCCGGTGCGAGGACCACAGCTCGGGCACCTGCTCCTCTGAAACCTTCAGTGAGGTGCCCAGGTAGAACTGGCGCAGCGCGCGCTCGTAGCGCCATTCGATCAGCTTGCGCACCAGCGTCTCGAGCATCGGGATCGACCTGAGCGCCGCCGTTGCGGCGCGATCCGCCGGGTGCTCGTAGGCCTTGGGCGAGATGTTGATGTACGGCTCGACGTTGTCGAGGGCGACACCGGTCACCCGACGAAGCCTATACGTTCAAGCAAGCGGCCGCGCGGGTAGAGCAGACGCTGAATAATCCGATGATGAGCACAACACAAGAGCAACCGGTCCTGCGCGGCGGCATCGACCTCGGCGGCACGAAGATCGAGGCGATCGTCGTGGACGCTGCAAACCAGGTGTTGGGGTCGGCTCGCCACCCGACGCCGACCAGTGGCGGTCCCGCGGATGTGGCTGCGGAGATGGCAGCGACGATGAAGGAGGCGGCGGCGGGCGCGGGCACGTCCACCGCTGCGCTGCGCGGTGTGGGCGTCGGATCACCGGGGTCAGTGGACGCGGCGGCGGGAACGATCTCGAGTGCCGGCAACCTGCCAGGCTGGGAAGGCAGCTACGCGCTGGCAGCCGAGCTCGGCAAGCTGCTGGAAACGCGTGTGGCCGTCGGCAACGACGTCCAGGTGGCGATCGGCGCCGAGTACGCGCTGGGCCCTGCCAAACGCTACAACTCACTGATCGGCGTCTTCTGGGGTACCGGGGTGGGCGGGGGCCTGATCCTCGATCGAAAGCCGTGGCGTGGTCGTGGCGGCGCGGGCGAGATCGGGCACATGGTCATTCACGTGGGCGGTCGTCACTGCCCGTGTGGGAACGAGGGCTGCGTTGAGGCCTACGCGGGTCGCGCGGCAATGGAGGCCCACGCCCGGCACGAGATGGAGCAGGGGCGCAAGTCGCATCTGCTGAAGCTGATGGAGGAGAAGCAGCGGGTGCGCTTCACCAGTGCCGTGTGGGCGGCGGCGGTGGACCGTGGCGACGAGCTCGCGATCGAACTGATTGACGGGGCGGTTGCGGCGCTCGGGGCGGGTGCAGCCTCCGCGGTCAACCTGCTCGATGTGGAGGCGGTGCTGATCGGCGGTGGGCTGGGGGTGCGCTTCGGTGAGGAGTACGTCAAGCGGATCCGCGAGGCGATGGAGAAGCACCTCTTCCGTGGACACACGATGCCCGATGTGCAGCTGGTTTCACTCGGCGATCTCGGCGGGGCGCTCGGCGCTGCGCTCCTGGTGGTTGACTGACGCGTGATCCTCGCGGGAAGATACGAGCTGGGCGAGGTGCTCGGGCGTGGTGGCATGGGGGTCGTGTATCGGGCCCGCGACTTGGCGCTTGAGCGTGTCGTGGCGGTCAAGTGCCTGCCTGCCACCAGCGCGGACGACCCGGTGGCGGTTGCCAGGTTCGAGCGTGAGGCGCTCGCGGCGGCGGCGCTGTCGCATCCGAACATCGTCACGGTGTTCGACGCGGGCCGCGACGGCGTGGAGCGCTTCATCGTCATGGAGTGCGTCAGCGGACGCAGCCTGGACAGGATCCTGAGCGAGACCGGCGCATTCGAGTGGCGGTTGGCGGTGGCCGTGGGCAGGCAGGTCGCCAGTGCGCTAGCGGCGGCGCATCAAGCCGGAATCGTGCACCGCGACATCAAGCCCGGGAACGTGATGCTTGACGATGCGGGGACCGTGAAGGTGCTTGATTTCGGCATCGTCAGGCTTGACCAGGGCGCCACGCTGACGCAGACCGCGACCGTGCTTGGCTCGGCTCAATACCTGGCTCCCGAGCTCGCGCACGGCGCCGAAGCGGACGCCCGCTCCGACATCTATGCGCTCGGGTGCGTGCTTTACGAGCTGCTCACAGGAGGGCCGCCGTTTCAGGGCGATCAACCCGCGGCGGTTCTCGCTCAGCACATGAGCGCGTCGCCCCGGCAGGTGTGTGAGCTTGTGCCAGCCGTGCCGGTGGGGTTGAGCGAGCTGGTCGCTCGCCTGCTCGCCAAGGACCCTGCACGACGCCCGGCCGATGCCGCCGAGCTGGAAGCTGAGCTGGCGGAGATCGCGCAGGGCGACGATCCGCAGGCCGCGGTCACGCGCGTGCAGACGCTGGTGATGCCGGTCGCTGAGGCTGACGCCGCGGCGCTGGCGGCCACCGTGCCGTTACGAACGGGCGCCGTCGCAACGCGGCTCACGCGTCGTGCGGTTGCCGCCGGCACGCTGCTCGCTGCGGTGGTGGCGCTCACTCTCACCGGTTTGCTGGTCGGTGGGAGTGCGCGGCGAGCGGCCGTCACCGGCACGCACAGCCGCACTGGCGGGCACCGCCACGTGCGGGTCCGGCGCAAGCTCACGGCCAGCCACACCGCGGTGGCGTTGACGAGCACGACAGTCTCGACGGCGACGACCGGGACGACGGCGACGTCCGCCGGCGCGCAGAGCACGCCCGCACAGCAAAATCAGTCGGCCGGACAGCAGAACGGGCCGCCAGGACAGCAGAACGGGCCACCCGGGCAGCTGCCCGGCGGCCCGCACGCCGGTGGCTTGCCGCCCGGTCAGGCCCGCAAGCTCGGCCCGCCCGCGCAGTGAGCTCCGCTAGCCGCATGGATAGACCGTGCGCGCGAAAGCTGGCCAGCTGGAGGAGGCATGTCCGGCCGCTGCCAGCGACCATTGCGCCATATGAGCGCTGAAATCATCATCTCCTACGACGGCACGGCAAACGACGACGACGCGCTGGCGCTGGGCAGACTGCTGGCCGCGACCGGAGTGTCGCTGGCGCTTGCCTATGTGCGCCACGCCCGCGAGTTCGACCCCCGCCGTGAGCAGCTCGCTCAGTACGACGCCGAGCAGCGGCTCGGGCGGGGGGCCGCGCTGATCGGCGTCCCCGTGAGCCAACACGTCGTGGTCGGAGCCGCCACGGGCGAGGTGCTCGGCGCGCTGGCGGCCGAGCACGGCGCGTCGATCGTGGTCTTCGGCTCGGATTACCGCACGCCGCTCGGCCGCGCCGAGCCGGGAGCCTCCGCGCAGCGCCTGCTGGATGGTGGCACGGTGGCGATCGCGGTCGCCGCCGCCGGCCTGCGGGCCAAGCCCGACGCCGTCATCCGCCGGATCGCCGTGCCGTTCGCCGGCCCCGTCAACGACGATGCCCGCGCGACGGCCGCATCGCTGGCCGCGCGACTCGGCGCTGAGGTGGTGGACGCCGGGCACCCTGGGCTCGATCTGATCGTCGTCGGCTCCACACAGGGGGCGCCCAAGGGCCATGTCGTCGTGGCAGGCGAGGTCCGCAACGAGCTCAGCAGCGCACGCAGCTCGGTGCTCGTGCTGCCAGCCGAGACCCGACTGGAGTTCTGAGCGACGCGCCGGCTGGTGTCCGCGCTCCGGTCGCTAGGCTTCGCGGGGCAGTCATGAGCGCGGAGAGCAGCCTGCCACCGGGAAGTCGCTGGACCAACTGGGTTGGAAACCAGAGCTTCACGCCCGGCCACGCGGCCGCGCCGCGCGCGGAGAGCGAGGTGGCCGAGCTGGTCAGGCGCGCCGCCGGTCAGGGGCTCGGCGTGCGCGTGTCGGCCGCACGGCACTCGTTCACACCGATCGTTGAGACCGACGGCCTGCTGCTCGACCTCTCAGCGCTGAGCGGTGTGGTGTCGGCCGACGCCGGGCGCCGGCGCGCCGTCGCGCTCGCGGGCACGCCAATCCACGGCTTCTATGAGCCGCTCTGGCAGCAGGGGCTCGCGCTGATCAACCAGGGCGACATCGACACCCAGCAGATCGCCGGCGCGATCGCGACCGCCACACACGGCTCCGGCCCGCGCTTCACGAGCCTCTCCGGGGTGCTGCGCGGCGTGACGCTCGTCACAGCCTCGGGCGAGCTGCGCACGATCGCTGAGGATGAGCCCGAGCTGCTCGCCGCAGCACAGGTCGCGGTCGGGATGCTCGGCGTGATGACGCGTGTCGAGCTCGAGGTCACCGCCGCATACCGGCTGAGGGAGCAGGTTGACCTCTGGTCCTTTGACGAGGTGCTCGAGCGCTGGGATGAGCTTGTGGCGGAGCACCGCCACTTCGGCCTGTTCTGGCTGCCCACCGAGGCCTCCGGTGCGCTCTACAACCTCGACGGGCACGGCCGGCCGATGGCCGACCGCTGCTACGTGAAGATCTACGACGAGGCGGCGCCGGACGAGCCCGACGACGGCACCCCCGGGCGGCGCGTCGACCGTTGCTATCGCATCTACCCGATGGTGTATGACGCGAACTTCCACGAGCTCGAGTACTTCGTGCCGCTCGAGCGCGGCCCGGAGGCGATGCGCGCGATGCGCGAGCTGATGCTGGCGAGCCTGCCGCTCTCGGCCTTCCCGCTTGAGATCCGCACCGTCGGGGCCGACAACGCATACCTATCGCCCAACCACGGCAGGGCGAGCGCCGTGATCTCGGTCTCCGGCCAGCCGGGGACCGACTACTGGCCCTACCTGCGCGCCGTCGACGCGCTGCTTACGCAGTTCGACGCGCGTGTGCACTGGGGCAAGCTGCACTTCCTGACCCCCGAGCGCCTGCACGCGCTCTATCCGCGGGCGCAGGACTTCATCGCGATCCGCCGAGAGCTCGACCCGCAGGGCATGTTCCTGAACGCGCACTTGCGGGCGCTCTTTAACTGAGCGCGGCGTATGACCAGCTACACGGTCGCGATCGACCAGGGGACGACCAGCAGCCGCGCGATCGTCTTTGATCGCGGCGGGCGGCCGGTGTCAAGCGCCCAGCGCGAACACCGGCAGATCTACCCGCAGCCCGGCTGGGTGGAGCACGATCCGCTCGAGATCTGGGAGGCGGTCAAGGCGGTGCTCGCCAGGGCACTCGAGCGCGCTGGCGCGCGCGCCGGTGACATCAGCGCGCTGGGCATCGCAAACCAGCGTGAGACCACGGTCGTCTGGGAGCGCCACAGCGGCCTGCCGATCGCCAACGCGATCGTCTGGCAGGACACACGCACCGAGGAGCTCGTCGCCCGGCTCGCGGCGGACGGTGGGCGGGAACGCTTCCGCGCGGCCACGGGGCTCTCACCGGCAAGCTACTTCTCCGGTCCGAAGGTCAGCTGGTTGCTCGATCACACCCCCGGCGCGCGCGAGCGCGCGCAGGCTGGCGAGCTGCTCTGCGGCACGATCGACAGCTGGCTTTTATGGAACCTGACCGGTGGAGTGGACGGCGGCCTGCACCTGACCGACGTCACCAACGCCAGCCGCACCCTGCTCATGGATCTGCGCAGCCTGTGCTGGGACAGCGAGCTTGCGCAGGCGATCGGCGTGCCGCTTGCGATGCTGCCCGAGATCCGCTCATCCAGCGAGCTCTACGGTGAGGTGCGCGCGGACATCGCCGGCGGGAGCGCGGCGGGGGTGCCGATCGCGGGCGTGCTCGGTGACCAGCAGGCGGCCACCTTCGGACAGGCCTGCTTCGGGGAGGGAGAGGCCAAGTGCACCTACGGCACCGGCAACTTCATGCTGGTCAACACCGGAGCGCGGATCGCCCGGTCCTCCGCGGGGCTGCTGGCCACCGTCTGCTACCGGATCGGCGAGCAGGCCCCGGTCTACGCGCTCGAGGGCTCGGTCGCGGTCAGCGGCGCGCTCGTGCAGTGGCTGCGAGACAACCTCGGGATCATCCGCTCGGCGGCAGAGGTCGAGACGCTGGCAGCGAGCGTGAACGACAACGGCGGGCTCTACATCGTGCCCGCCTTCTCCGGCCTCTATGCCCCCTACTGGCGGCCCGATGCGCGGGGTGTGTTCGTCGGGCTGACGCGCTACGTGAACGCGGGCCACGTGGCGCGCGCGGCGCTCGAGGCGAGCGCCTTCCAGACCGCTGAGCTGCTCGCCGCGATGCGGTCCGACACCGGCACCCAGCCGCAGGCACTGAGGGTCGACGGCGGCATGGTCGCCAATGAGATCCTGATGCAGTTCCAGGCGGACATCCTCGGGATCGACGTTGTGCGCCCGGAGGTGGCGGAGACGACCGCGCTCGGCGCCGCCTACGCCGCCGGGCTGGCAACCGGGTTCTGGGAGGGCGAGGCGCAACTTCGCGAGAACTGGTCTGAGGGCCGGCGCTGGCGGCCGCGCACCGACGGCGCCTGGCGCTCGCGCGAGCTCGAGCGTTGGCGCAAGGCTGTCACCCGAACGTTTGACTGGGTCTGAGCCGGTAGTCTCAGCCTGAAGTGATCGCGCTCGCCACAGAAGTGCTCGTGATCGGCGGCGGGACCACGGGCGCCGGGGTCGCCTGGGACGCGGCGCTGCGTGGCTTTGACGTGATCCTCGTCGAGCGTGGTGACCTCGCCGAGGGCACCAGCGGGCGCTTCCATGGCCTGCTTCACTCCGGCGGGCGCTACGTCGTCAAGGACCCGCGTGCGGCGCGCGAGTGCATCGCCGAGAACCGTCTCCTGCGGCGCGTCGCCGCCGACTGCATCGAGGACTGCGGTGGCCTGTTCGTCACCACGCCCTGGGACGACCCGGCCTACGCCGAGCAGTTCCTCGCCGGTTGTGCGGCTGCCGGTGTGGACTGCGACGAGATCCCGGTCGCGCAGGCGCTGCGCGAGGAGCCGCGCCTGCACCCCCAGATCTCGCGCGCGTTCCGGGTGCCGGACGCCGCGATCGACGTGTGGAAAACGGTCTCGGCGCTGGCTGAGGGTGCGCGGCGCAGCGGGGCGAGGATCCTCACCCGCCACGAGGTGAGAGCGCTCTCCGGTGCCGGGGACACGGTCACCGGCGCGCTCGTGCACGACCTCCGACGCGGCGAGGATGTCGCGATCGAGGCGCGCGTGACCGTCAACGCCGCCGGTGCCTGGGCGGGACAGATCGCCGCCTTGGCAGGGATCGAGGGCGTGCACGTGCGGCCCGGGCGCGGGATCATGATCGCGATGAACCATCGGCTGGTGCAGCAGGTTGTCAACCGCTGTCAGATGCCCACCGACGGCGACATCCTCGTGCCGATCCGCACCGTGTCGGTGATCGGCACCACCGACGAGCACACCGAGAATCCCGACGATCACACCGTCCCGCCGGCCGAGGTTGACAGCATGCTCGACGAGGGTGAGAAGCTCGTCCCGGGCTTCAGGCAGGCGCGGGCACTGCGGGTCTGGACCGGTGTGCGGCCCCTCTTCCAGGACGGCAAAGTGCCTGCGTTGGCCACACGCGACCTGACGCGCGCCCATGCGCTGCTCGACCACCGCCAGCGTGATGGCGTCGGTGGCCTGATCACGATCACCGGCGGCAAGCTCACGACGTTCCGGCTGATGGCACAGCAGACCGTCGATCTCGTCTGCTGGATGCTCTCACGCATGCGGCCGTGCGCGACCGGCAGCACGCCGCTGCCGGGATCGGAGTCCGGCGAGCACCACCGGCTGGGTGAGCGGCTCGCGCGCAAGGAGGCCACGCTGCGCGAGCGCCAGATCGTCTGCGAGTGCGAGCTCGTCTCGCGCGAGCGGCTCGAGGCCGTGCTCGACGAGACCGAGACGACCGAGATCGATGACCTGCGCCGGCGCCTGCGCCTGGGCATGGGCCCCTGCCAGGGCGGCTTCTGCAGCTACCGGGCCGCCGGCATCATGCACGCCCGCGGCTCGCTTCCCGTCGCCCGGGCGGACCAGGCGCTCACGGACTTTCTGAAGGAGCGCTGGAAGGGTATCTGGCCGGTGCTCTACGGCGACCAGCTGCGCCAGATGCGCTTTGATGAATGGGTCTTTCACGCGGTGCTCGACGTCGAGCACCTGCCGGCGGACGGCGGTGCGTCGTGAGGGGCAGCCTGCGCTCGGACGTCGTCGTGATCGGCGCCGGCAGCGCCGGGTTGACTGCCGCGATCCGCCTCGCGCAGGCCGGCGCGCAGGTCACCGTGATCGCCAAAGGCGCTGGCTCGACACAGCTTGCGCCCGGCTGGATCGACGTGGCCGGCTACATGCCCGGTGAGCGCGCACCGCTCGCCTCGGCGCGGCGCGGGATCGAGCGGCTCAGCGCGCGCCGGCCCGATCACCCGTACGCGCTGATCGGCGTGCAGGCGGTCAGCGACGCGCTCGGCTGGTTGCTTGCAACCGTGGCCGCCGGGCCGCTCTCCGGTTACACCTATCATGGTGGGCTCGACGTCAACATGCGGCTGGTGACCGCGCTCGGCGGCCTGCGGCCGAGCGCCTGCGCTCCCATCACGTTCACGGCCGGTGAGGCGGCCGGGCTCAGGCGCGTGGCGATCGTCGGTGTGCCGGCGCTGCGCGACTTTCACCCCAGGCTGTGCGCGGACAACCTCCGCGCCGCCGGAATCGAGGCGAGCGCCCACAGCGTTGCACTGGATCTCCGTCGTGCTGACGCCTCCGCGCTCGAGCTCGCCAGGGCGCTCGACGACACCCGCGCCCGCCGCGCGTTCGCGGCATCATTGGCGGCCGTGGTCGGCTCAAGCGACGCCGTCGGCCTGCCGGCGATCCTCGGCCTGCGCGAGGCGCCCGCCGTGCACAGCGAGCTTCAGGAGCGGCTCGGCCGGCCGGTGTTCGAGATCCCGACGCTGCCGCCGTCGGTTCCCGGCATGCGCCTCTACGAGATCCTGGGCCACGCGCTGCGCTCCGCCGGGGGCCGGCTCGTGCTGGGCGCGGGCGTCGTCTCGCACGAGCGCTCGGGGGATCTGGTGACGCGGATCGACACGGCCACCGCCGGCTCGCCGAGCGGCTACGAGGCCGAGTGCTACGTGCTTGCAAGCGGCGGCTTTCACTCGGGCGCCCTGGAGCTCGACTCTCGCTGGCAGGCGCGCGAAACGGTTTTAGGCCTGCCGCTTTCGGGGCTGCCGCGGGAGGGCGCTCCGCGCTTTGTTCACGACTACTTTGACGAGCAGCCGTTCTCGCGGGTCGGGGTCGCGGTGGACGCGGATCTGCGCTCGATGGGAGCGCAGAACGTCTTTGTGGCCGGGGCGTCGCTGCCCGGCGCGGTGCCGTGGCGGGAGGGTTCGGGCGAGGGCATCGCGCTGGCGAGCGGCTACCGGGTCGCCGAGCTGGTGGCGGCGGAGCTGGGCGCGACCCCGGCGCCGCAAAGCAGCGGCGCAGCGGCGCCGGCAGAGGGGGTGGGGCCTGATGAGCGAGCTGGCTGAGCTTGCGGCGTTGCGCGGGACGCTCGACCACTGCGTGAAGTGCACGATCTGTGAGAGCACTTGCCCGGTGGCCGCCGTCACGCCGCTCTTCCCTGGGCCCAAGTACGCGGGACCGCAGGCCGAGCGCTACCGGGTGGCGGGGCAGCCGAGCGTCGATCTGTCGGTCGACTACTGCTCGGGCTGCGGGATCTGCTCGCAGGTCTGTCCGCAGGGCGTGAAGATCGCGGAGCTCAACGCCCAGGCGCGTCACGCCATGAAGGCGCAGCGCGGGGTGCCGGTGCGCGACCGGATCATCACACGGCCCGAGCTGCTCGGCCGGTTGGGCACGCCGGTGGCGGAGATCGCCAACCGGGCGTTGGGCTCGCGCGCGCTGCGCACCGCCGGCGAGCGGCTGCTCGGTGTGCACCGTGACGCGCCGGCGCCGCGCTTTGCCGGCCGGCGCTTCTCGGCCTGGGCCCGCGCTCACCAGAGCCAGGCGGGACGGCGCCGCGTCGTCTACTTCCACGGCTGCGGGACCGAGTACTACGAGCCGTGGGAGGGTGAGCGGGTGGTCGCGGTGCTCGAGCACAACGGCCTCGAGGTGGTGGTTCCCAAGCAGGGCTGTTGCGGGCTGCCGCAGCAGTCAAGCGGCCTGTTCGACGACGCGCGCCACAGCGTGCTGGCGCTCGCCCGCGCGCTCGAGCCCTACCTGGCGGACCCGGCAACCGTGATCGTCGGCAACGCGACCAGCTGCACGCTGATGCTCAAGCGCGAGGCGCGGGAGATCCTCGGCCTCGAGCAGGACCCGGTGCTCGCCAGGGTCGCCGAGCGCACCTACGACATCTGCGAGCTGCTGTTGGAGCTCCACCAGGCCGGCGAGCTTGAAACCGACCTGCAGCCGCTGCGCGAGACGGTCGCATACCACGCCCCCTGTCAGCAGCAGGGCCACGGGATCGGCAAGCCCGCGCTCGATCTCCTGGCGCTGATCCCCGGGCTGAAGGTCAGGGAGCTGGACGCGCGCTGCTGTGGGATCGCGGGCACCTACGGTCTCAAGGCCGAGAAGTACGAGATCGCGATGGCGGTCGGCGCCGACCTGTTCGCGCAGGCGCGCGAGAGCCGTGCCGCGACTGTGGCCTGCGACTCGGAGACCTGCCGCTGGCAGATCACGCACGGCACCGGGCTGCCGTCATCGCACCCGATCGATTACCTCTACCGGTCATACGGTCTGGACGAGGTGTAGTTTCTCTGGTAGAGGGGAGGGCGGCAGGGCGAGAACCGCTAAATCCAGAGGAGTTCAAGATGACTTTGACGATTGGTGATCTGGCCCCGGACCTCGAGGTTGAGACGACCGAGGGCCGGATCAAGTTTCATGACTGGGTCGGAGACGGCTGGGCCGTGCTGTTCAGCCACCCCCGTGACTTCACTCCCGTGTGCACCACGGAGCTCGGTTACATGGCCAAGATCAAGCCGGAGTTCGACCGCCGCGGCGTGAAGATCATCGGCCTCTCGGTCGATCCGGTCGACAACCACGCGAAGTGGGCCAAAGACATTGAGGCCACGCAGGGCACGGCGCCGAACTATCCGATGATCGCCGACACCGACTTCGCCGTCGCCAAGGCCTACGGGATGCTGCCCGCCGATGTCAGCGGCGACCCGACGCAGCGCACCGCCGCAGAGAACGCGACCCTGCGCAACGTGTTCGTGATCGGGCCGGACAAGCGGATCAAACTGGTGCTCATCTACCCGATGAGCGTGGGCCGCAACTTCGACGAGATCCTGCGCGCGATCGACGCGCTGCAGCTGACCGAGAGCCGCGGGCTCAGCACCCCCGCCCAGTGGCAGCCGGGCGACGATGTGTTCATCTCCGGCTCGGTCAGCGACGAGCAGGCCAAGCAGCGCTACCCCGAGGGCTGGCGCGCACCGGTCCCCTACATGCGCATCGTGCCCGACCCGCTGGCCGGCTCCCGTTAGACCGAGGCTCCGCTCGGGCGGCCCGGCCGACAGTGCCGGGCCGCCCGCCGCCGGGCGCGGGCCGACGTCGTGGACTACAGCTCGGCGACCGCCTCAAGCAGCCGGTCGATCTCGGCCTGCGTGTTGTAGAGCACGATGCTCGCCCGGACCACCCCGCCGCTGCGCTCGAGCCCCAGACGGCGCACCAGCTCCACCGCGTAGTTGTCCCCGTGCCAGACCGACACGCCGCGGCTGGCCAGGTGCTCTGCCACCCGCTGCGGATGCTGGCCGCCCACGGTGAAGGCCACGGTCGAGGCGCGGCGGCGCGGGGAGCCGATCAGCTCGGCCTTCTCGGTCGCGCGCAGGCCCTCAAGCAGGCGTGCGAGCAGCGACTGGGTGTGCGCCTCGATCGCCTCAAAGCTCTCGCGCAGACGCTCCCGGCGTGTGCCGGGGCTGCCGGTGCGCTCCGCCAGTCCGGCCAACCAGTCGACCGCCGCGCTCACTCCGGCCAGCAGCTCAAAGGCGGGCGTGCCGCGCTCGAAGCGGTCGGGGACCGCGGTCGGGGAGGGCAGCAGCTTGGCGGGGGTGAGCCGCTCGAGCAGCTCCGGTGCGGCGATCACACAGCCGGTGTGCGGCCCGTAGAACTTGTAGGTGGAGCAGGCGTAGAAGTCGGCTCCGAGTGCGGCGACATCGACCGGGCCGTGCGCGGTCGCGTGTACGCCGTCGATGTAGGTCAGGGCGCCCGCCTGGTGGGCGAGCGCAGTGATCGCGGGGATGTCCGGCTTTGTGCCGATCAGGTTCGATGCCGCGGTGACGGCCACCAGGCGCGTGCGGTCGGAAAGCACCGCGGCGATGGCCTCGGTCGGCAGCTCCCCGGTCTGCGGGTCCACCTCGGCGAAGCGGACGCTCGCGCCGGCGCGCTCGGCTGCCAGCACCCACGGGCGGACGTTGGCGTCGTGGTCGAGTGAGCTGACGACGATCTCATCGCCGGCTCGCCACTCGCGTGCGAGCGTGTCGGCCATGTGGAAGGTGAGCGTCGTCATGTTCGGGCCGAGGATCACCCCGCCTGGGTCGCCGCCGAGCAGGTCGGCGAGCGCCTGGCGCGCTGCCGTCACGACCTGGTCGGTTTGATGGCTGGCGGCAAAGACCCCGTGCGTGTTTGCCATCGCGCTCACCATGGCCCCGCTGACCGCGTCTATCACCGCCTGCGGCACCTTGGTGCCGGCGGCGCCGTCGAGCGCCGCGTCATCGTCGTGCAGTCCGGGGAACTGGCTTCGCACCAGCTCGATCGCGGGCAGGGTGGGGTGGGGTGCGGTGGTCTCGCTCATGGGTGAAAGCATGACCGATCGGGCGCAGCGCGCGTCGATCACTCGACGCCTGAGGCGGCGTAGCCGGCCGCCGCTCTGGGCGTGAGATCAGGCCAGGGCCGGTGAGCATGAAGCCGGGCGGCACGAGCGCCAAGTCACTGGCCATCCAGGCGAGAACCACAGTCCGCACAATCCCGGCTGGGGATTGGTTGCCGAGGGCAGGGTCACCATGTAGCCAGGCAGCGTGCTCGGCGCGAGACGGATGGAGCAGCGCGCCGCGTAGCTCCAGCGGGCAGCGGCGCTCGCTGACGTATATATATGAACTGCGCGATATATACTTGGAGGTATGGCCAAACATCTCGTGGACATAGATGAAGACGCGCTTGCCAGCGCCAAACGCGAGCTGGGGACCAGCACGATCAAGGACACCATCAATTTCGCGCTGCGTCAGAGCGTCCCGCGACGAGGCGACGACGTCAACGAACTGCTCGACGTGCTCGCCCGTGCCGAGCTCGCCCCACGCGAGCAGGCATGGCGCTGACGCACCTGGTCGACACCAGTGTGCTCACGCGCCTGGCTCGAACCGAGGTTCGCAAGGCAATCCAGTCCCGGGTCGAGCGGCGCGAACTGGCTCGTGCCGGGATCAGTGACTTGGAGATCGGATATTCGGCGCGCAGCGCGTCGGAGTGGGACCGGCTCGCTGGAGCGCTCGAGCTCTTCGATCTCATCGGGACGACCAGCGACCACATTCGCCGCGCCAGGCAGGTGCAACGGCTTCTGGCCACCAGGCACCAACGAGGCCGCAAGCTGCCCGACCTGCTGATCGCGGCCGCCGCCGAGGCCGAGGGTCTGATCGTCCTGCACTACGACGCGGACTTCGATCGCATCGCGAGCGTCACCGGCCAGAGCACTGAATGGCTCCTGCCGGCCGGCTCGATCGACTGACCAGCCAATCACCGGACCTCGCCTTTGCGATCCGCTGAGGCGACGGCGCTCCCAGATTGGGGCTATAGCCCATCGATACGAGTTCGGGGCCGGTAGGTGCCGGGCGTAGACTGGCAGCTCCTTGCTGACCATCGACAGACTCCAGCTCGGCGACCGCGATGCCTGGGAGGGCCTCTTCCGCGGCTACATCGACTTCTATCAGCGGACGCTGAGCGACGAGGAATATGAGCGGGCCTGGCAGCGCCTCCAAGCCGACAGCGAGATTCATGGTCGTGTGGCACGAGATGACGGGCGAGTGGTGGGTATCGCTCACTTCCTGACGCATCCTCACACCAACGCCGCCGACGTTTGCTACCTGCAGGACCTGTTCACTGATCAGGAGTTCCGGGGCCGCGGGGTCGGCCGAGCGCTGATCGAGTACGTCGCCGCCTGGGGACAGCAGCAGGGTTGCAGCCAGTTGTACTGGCGCACGCACGCCTCGAACGCAAAAGCTCGCGTGCTGTATGACCAGGTCGCCGAGAACCGCGGGTTCATCGTCTACCAGCGAGACCTGCAACGCCGATCTGAATGATGGTCATCTTTGTTCGGCACGCTGCGGTGATGGTTGACAGGCAGACCTCCGCATCATCGTGGATGCTCGATCACCAGGCGGCCGCGGCCTGTGCGCCACTTCGGGCATGGCTGCAAGGTCGAGATCTCAGCTGGTTCAGTTCTCCAGAGGACAAGGCAACGGCGACGCTGCGGCTACTGACCGATCTGCCCTACCAGGTTGTGCCCGAGCTGGCAGAGGTGTCGCGTGCAGGTTGGCTGGATGATTACCGCGATGCGGTCCGCAGGTTCTTCACGGTCCGTTCGAGTCCGCCATTGCCAGGTTGGGAGACCGCAGACGCTGCAGCGGCACGGTTCGATCGTGCGCTACGAGACGTCGTTGGCAGCTCGAGCGGTGATGGCATCGTGATCTGCACGCACGGGCTCGTGCTGACGGCATGGGCCTGCCGAGACAAGTCCACCGACGAAGCGCTGGCATGGTGGGCGGCACTCACGATGCCGACGTTGCTGGTGATGCCAGATCCAGAGATCGAGCGGTGGTGGACCTCCGGGCAGGTCAGCGTCTCAGTACCGCTGATCGGCCGATAGCTGCGCTCCCGCTCCGATGTCAGTCCCCTTTGCGTGCGCTGCGCGCGTCCGGCGGCCCCTGGGATCACACCTCAGTGGCGCGCGCATAGCAAGCCCGCGCGACCACTAACGCTTCCACTATTACTCCGTAACCAACGGCACGTGGCCCTGATCACGGTTTTCTCCTCGTATCTGATCACCTAACTTCCCCATCCGGGCTGGGTGTGAGCTGACGCGCTCGCAGGCGGTGAGGGCGAGGCCCGAGGGCCGAGCGGCAACGTCCAGCCGCGCGAGCCGTTGCGCAAGTGATGAAAGCCGCTGACCTGCACCCGACCACAGGACCCAGCGGCCATGGGCGCAAATAAAGAAGCCCTGGCGTTCAACAAAAGATGTCGATTACCAGGGCTTTCCGAAGCAGGGGAGACAGGACTCGAACCTGCAACCCCCGGTTTTGGAGACCGGTGCACTACCAATTGTGCTACTCCCCTTCGGTTGGGCAATTGTAGGGGGCCAGGGCCGGTGGTCGGCACGCTCTAATCTTTAGTGCTCACCGCGGGCGAAGTGTTGTGGTGGCACCGAAGCCTTCCAAGCTTCTAGGGCGGGTTCGATTCCCGTCGCCCGCTTGCCGCCGGAGCGGTCACACCACCGGCCGCTGCGGCAATGACAGGGTGGATGCGAAGGTTTCGTCTCAGCCGAGTCGGAGTGGCGGCGGCGCTGGCAGCCGTCGTCGCCGCCTGTGCGCTGAGCGCCGCAGCGGCGAGCGGTGCGTCGCGATACGCGCTGGCCAGGACGCTTCGATGGGTCGCGTTCAGCTCACCGAGCGACGGGGTCGGGCTGTTTCAGACAGAGCGCTATCCGGTCAGCGGCAACGGGCCCGTGCGCTGCGTGCTCTACACCCGCGCAACCACCAGCGGTGGTGTGAGCTTCGGGCCGGCAGCTCAGACGCTCGCGCGCACCGACTGCGAGCTCGGCGCCGCCTTCCACGCGATCACCTTTGCCGGTGCGCACACCCTGCTCGCCTACGGCTCGGGGCTTGCGATCAGCCGTAACCACGGGGAGGGCTGGGAGCCGGTGAGGCTGCCCGGCGCGCTTGTCGCCCTGGCGGCGCACGGGCAGAGCGTGTGGGCACTCGTGACGCGCTGCCGGGCCTACGCGCCACGTTGCGCCCTGTCGCTGATCCGCTCGGGCGACGGTGGCCAGCACTGGCAGGCGGCGGTCCCTCAGCCGCCCGTGCGCGCCGTTCCCGGCCTGGACGTGCGCGTGGCCCAGGAGGGCGGCGATCAGCTCCTCGCGCTCGCGCCAGATGGCGGCGTCGTGCTCGCCTGGCCGACCCTGCGAGCGCACTCGCGCGTGATCTATCCGACGACCGTTGCCGTTCAGTCGCTCGCTCCGGGCGCTGCGCGCTGGGTCTCGGCGACGGTTGCGTGCATGAGCGCCCCGTTTGCGACCGAGCTTGCGGTCGCACCGGACGGCGCGCGGCTCCTGGCCTGCGCCAGCGAGCCCTCAGCGGGGGAGCAGCTTAAGGCGCTTGCGGCATCGCCCGGCGCTGGGGCTGCCTGGCGGGTTGTGAGCAGGGCGTGTGTTGACTTTGGCCGCTGCCGCGGCGGCCTGCCGTCAAGCGGCTACCTCGGCGAGCTCTACGCGCTGTCGGCGCGCACGCTGTTCTACGTTGGATCGCGCAGCTCGCTGGCGGGCTCCTTCGACGGCGGCCGGCGCTGGCGGGTCTGGCCGCAGATCGGCGCTGACGCCTCCGGCAGCCTGCAGGTGAGCTTCATCAACGCGCGCGACGGCTGGGCGCTCGCCCAGGGCGTGCAGGCGCCTGGCACCTCGAGCCTGTGGCGCACACGCGACGGCGGTGAGCGCTGGCGCCGCGCCTGAGGCTCAGCGTCCCGGTGCGGAGCCGAGCGCCAGCTCCGGCGTCGCGCCGGTCACCGGCTGCGCCTCGAGCTCGGCCAGCAGCTCCGCCGCCCGCGCGCGCATCCGCGCGACATTGTCGAGCTTGATCTGCTCGTACCCGCGGACCATGTCCGGCAGCTCCAGGACCTGCATGACCACGGCGGCGTTCAAGGGCGCAAGGCGCGCGACCGCACGTGCGGCGAGCCCGCGGTACTCGGCGATCAGCGCCCGCTCGACGCGGCGCACCTCGGTGCGCCCGAAGGGGTCAAGCGGTGTGCCGCGCAACCGCCGGCCGCGCTGCAGCGTGCGGAACAGCGGTTCTGCGGAGCGGCCCAGGCGGAGCTTTTGCTGCATGCCACGCTCTCGCAAAAACGGCGGGTGCAGCAGCACCTTCACGCGCGCGCCGGGCCCGAACTCGGACTGCAGGCGCGCCCGCTCGATGTTGTCGAGGTGCAGGCGCGCGACCTCGTACTCGTCCTTGTAGGCCATCAGCTTGTAGAGCCCGTCGGCGTAGGCCAGCGCCAGGGCGTCGCCTCCCTCGCCCAGACGCTCACGCACGAGCGAGGCCAGCCGGCGCACCTCGGCGCTGAAACGCGCCGCGTAGCGAGCGTCCTGGTAGGCGGTCAGCTCGCGCGTGTAGCGCCCGATGCGCTCCTCAAGCGGCTCGCCGGACGAACCGGGCGTCCGCGACCCCGATGCGCTCGCGCTCGGGCTCGGCGCCTCGCCTGCCGGCGGCAAGAGCTCCGGCCGGGCCACCGCCACTCGGCCCCAGCGGAAGGCGGCCACGTTGGCGGCTGCGGCGGTGCCGTTCAGCTCGATCGCGCGCTCGATCGCGTCGGCGCGCAGCGGTAGGGCGCCCTGCTGGTAGGCGGCGCCGATCAGCATCAGGTTGGCCTGCAGGTGGCTGCCGAAGAGCCGCTCAGAGAGGGTCTCGGCGGCGATCGCCACGCACTCCTCGCCACGGGTCATGCGCCGCACGCGCCTGACCAGCAGCTCGGGGTCGGGTGCTGGAGTGGCGATGTCCAGCACCATCGACGCCGTCGGCGAGACGTCGGTGCTCAGCACCGCGACGGTGCGCTCGTCTGAGAGCGTCCTGATCGTCTCCGGCGCCACGCAGCCGAGCAGGTCAAAGCCGAGCAGCAGATCGACGCTGCCAAGGCTTGCGCGGACCTGGCCGGTGATCGGCTCGGGCGCGATGCGCAGGTCTGAGATGACCGGCCCGCCCTTCTGCGCGAGCCCGGTCTGGTCAAGCGCGGCGGTGTGCAGACCCTCCAGGTGCGCGGCGGTGCGCAGGATCGCTGCGGCGGTGACCACGCCGGTGCCGCCGACGCCGGGCATCCGCACGAGCACCTCTGCGGGGACGCGCAGCTCGGGCTCGGGAAGATCATCGGGAGCCTGAGGGATCGTCGGGCGGCTCGCGCCCGCGGGGGCCGCGCCCGAAGCTGCTGACCGCCGTGCAGCCTTGGCGGGCGTGACCAGCAGAAACGATGGGCAGTCGCCCTTGATACAGCTCATGTCCAGGTTGCACGAGCTCTGGTGGATGCGCGTCTTGCGGCCGAACTCCGTCTGTACGGGCTGCACCGACAGGCAGGATGACTTCTCGCCGCAGTCACCGCAGCCCTCGCAGACTCGCTCGTTGATCCAGACGCGCTCGGCCGGCGTGGGCAGCAGGCCGCGCTTACGCATGCGCCGCTTCTCGGTCGCGCAGCGGTCGTCGTGGATCAGCACGGTCACCCCCTTGACCCCCGCCAGCTCGGCCTGTACGGCGGCGATCTGGTCGCGGTGGCGCACTGACGCCAGCGGCGGCAGCGTAACGCCCTGGTAGCGCTCCGGCTCCGGCGTGGTGATCACGACCTGCGAGACGCCCTCCGCTGCAAGCTCGGTGACGATATGTGAGACCGACATCTTGCCCTGCGGCTGCTGACCGCCGGTCATCGCGACCGCGTCGTTGTAGAGCAGCCGGTAGGTGATGTTCACCCCGGCGGCGATGGCCGCGCGCACGGCCAGCGAGCCGGAGTGGTGGAAGGTGCCGTCACCGAGGTTCTGGGTGAAGTGCTGCTGTGACGAGAACGGCGCAAGGCCGATCCACTGGGCGCCCTCGCCACCCATCTGCGGCATCCCGAGCACGTGACCGCGGCGGTCACCGGTCTCGAGCGCGACCATGGTGTGGCAGCCGATCCCGACGCCGACTAGCTGTTCGGCGCCGACGCGCGTGGAGGTGTTATGCGGGCAGCCGGAGCAGAAGTAGGGGGTTCGCTTCAGCTCTTGGGCGAGCCGGTCAAGCGGGTGCGTGCGGTCCTCGAGCAGGGCATCAAGGCGCACGCGCAGCTCCGGCCAGGCGAGGTCTTCGGGGAGCGATCGGGCGAGCGCGCGGGCGACGTCATCGGCGCAGATGGCGCCACTGACCGGCAGCAGCTCGCGACCCTCGGCGTCGGTCTTGCCGAGCACCCAGGGGGCCTGTGGCGTGCGGTAGAGCGCCTCCTTGAGCGCAGCCTCGACGAATGGCAGCTTGTCCTCGATCACCAGCACGCGCTCAACAGCTTCGGCAAAGCCCCGCAGTTGCGCTTCGTCGAACGGCCACGGCATCCGCACGTGCGCGATCCGCAGCCCGAGCGCCTGCCACTGCTCCTGCCCGAGCCCCAGCTCGGTGAGCGCCCTCACGAGCGCCTGCTGCCCCATTCCGACGGCCACCAGCGTAAGGCGTGGCCGCTCGGGCTCAAACCACACGTAGTTCAGTCCCGCCAGCCTGGCGTACTCGCGGGCGCGCTCGAGCCTCGCGGTGAAGAGGTCGTGCTCGGCCTCCAGGGTGGTCGGCGCGAGCAGAACCGGCGGCGCCTTGTAGGGGCGTGGCTCAAGCTCCGGGATCGCCGCCAGCGCCGCACCCGCCTCCGCGAGGCCTGAGGAGTCGGCGACATCGGTCAGCACCTTCAGCCCCGTCCAGGCACCGGAGTGGCGCGACAGCGCGACCGCGTGCAGGCCGAGCTCGATCAGCTCCGCCACCGACCCTGGCTCGAGCACCGGCAGCCACAGGCTGCGGCAGGTCTGCTCGCAGCTGCCAGGCACGGTTGAGGACTTCGCGAGCGGGTCGTCCCCGATCAGGGCGACGGCACCGCCCAGCGGGGCGGTGCCGGAGAGGTTGCCGTGGCGGATCGCGTCGCTTGCCCGGTCAAGGCCCGGCGACTTGCCGTACCAGAAGCCGGTCACACCGTCGCGTGTGGCGCCGGGCAGCTCGCGCAAGAGCTGCGTGCCTGCCACCGCCGTCGCGGCCAGCTCCTCATTGAGACCGGGCTGGAAGACGATCCCGGCGGTGGCGATGCGCTTCGCGCAGCGGGCGAGCTCGAGGTCAAGCCCGCCGAGCGGGGAGCCGGGGTAGCCGCTGACGAAGACGCCGGTGTTGTGGCCGCGCTGGCGGTCGAGCGTGCGCAGGTCGAGCATCATCCGCACGATCGCCTGCATGCCGTCGAGCAGGATCGGCCCGCTCGTGGCCTCGTAGCGGTCCTCCAGGGCCAGCGGGCGCAGGGGCGTTAGCGTGCTCATGCCGCGCTCAGGGTCCGATCGCCCTCCCGGCGCGCTGCGCCGCTGCTGCGCGCGCCGGCTGAAGCGTCACGAGCGTCGGCGATGATCCGGCGCACGCGCTGGACCGCCACCGCAAGCGGCGTCTGCCCGCTCGCGGCAGCTGCCTCCAGCACCTCGTGCGTGCGGGCGCCGATCCGCAGCACGTCGGCGCGCAGGCGCGGCTCGTCGTGGCCGGCGCGCAGGCTGTGGATGTGGATCACGCCACCCGCGTTTGAAATGAAGTCGGGCACATAGGTGATCTCGCGGGCCGCCAACAGCTCAGCGCAGACATCGTCTGAGAGCGTGTCGTTGGCTGCGCCCACCAGCATCCGGCAGGCCAAAAGCGGCACGCGCTCGGGCGTTATGACCTTGGCCACCGAGCACGGCGAGAGCACGTCGCAGGGTGTGCTGAGCACCTCATCGGCGGCGACGGTGCTGCCGCCGACGCTGGCGGCGACCGCCGCGGCGCGCTCCCCGTCGATGTCGGCCACCAGGATTCTCGCGCCGTCGGCCGCAAGGTCTGCTGCCAGGGCTGCGCCGACATGACCGGCGCCCTGGATCAGGACGGTGGTGCCGTCGATCCCCTCGCGCCGGTCCACGTGCTCGATCGCTGCACGCACCGCAGCCGCGACACCCACCGCCGTCCACGGCGACGGGTCCTCCTCGTTGCACGAGACCTCGGCGCCGGCGTCGGCCATCAGCTGGAGGTCATCGACGCTCGTGCCCATGTCCACGCCAGGGATGTAGGCGCCGCCGGTGCGGATCACAAACTGGCCGAAGCGGCGCATCAGGGCGGCGCGGTCGATGTCCGGGGCGGGCGCCTCGATCACCGATTTCGCGCCACCGTAGGGCAGCCCGGCAAAGGCGTTCTTGAGTGTCATCGCGGCGGCCAGCCGCTGCGCTTCGGTGATTGCCGCGCTGTCGGACGGGTAGCGGACGCAGCGCACACCACCCAGGCCCGGGCCGAGCGTCGTGTCGTTGATTGCGATCGCCGCACGCAGGCCGGTCGCATCGTCGTGGCAGAGCACGAGCTGCTCGCTCTTCCAGTAGTCGATGGTTCCCTCCGCCATGGCAGTCTCCCTCCGCGAGTCTGGTTGCAGATGCGACAAGCAAAGTGCAGCCGTGCGTGCGCCACAACCAAGTAGCACTGTTCCGGCCAAGCGCGCACGAATTTCGCGCATGTCGCGGCTTACAGATACGATTTGTTGCGCCATGGCCGGAGTTGTCAAGCTCGATGAGATTGACGAGCGGATCATCGCGCTATTGCGCGAGGACGCGCGCCGCACCATCACCGACATCGCCGCGCGTGTGAACCTCTCTTCGGCCCCGGTCAAGCGCCGAATCGACCGCCTTGAGCGGCTTGGCGTGATCACCGGTTACACCGTGGCTGTCGACCACGCCGTGATCGGCCCGACGATCGAGGCCTTCACCGAGCTGCGCTTGGCCGGCAACGCCGACATCGACGAGATCCTCGGTCAGGTCGAGCAGATCCCCGAGATCCATGAGGTCTTCACCATGGCCGGGGATCCGGACGCTCTGCTGCGCATCCGCGTGACCGATGTCGAGCACCTGAAGGCTGTGGTCAACCGTCTGCGGCGCACCGGGCGCGTGACCGGAACCAAGACGCTGATGGTGCTCGACCGCTGGTCGCGCTCTGGCTGAGCCGCCTGCCGTTCCGCCGGCGCGCCCCTCGGCTACCGTTGGGGAGTGCGCAGCGGTGAGCGGGTAGGCGGCTTCGGCTTGAGGGCACCGGTTACGGCCCGTGGTAGGCTGCCGCTGGCCGCAACCATGGCCCTTCTGATCGTCGTGGCGGCCGGCATCGGCGGCACGGCGGACTTCACCGGGCCACGCTGGTATCCGCACATCAGCCTGGGAAGGCACGGCGGCAGAACGACCAAACTGCCGCCGCGCGCGGCCGCCAAGGCCAAGCCGCGCCACATCTACATCACGCCGCTCAAGCTACCGACCTGGCTCGGCGTGGCCGTGCTCGTCATGATCGCGATCGGGCTGGCTGCCGTGATCCTGCGGTTCGTACTCAGCCGCCGTCAGCGGCTCCGTGCACCGGCGCTCAGCCAGGCGCGGGTGCAGACCGTTACGGTGCCGGTTGCCACCGAGCCGGAGCCGGAGCCGGAGCCGCTGCTCACGGGGATCGAGCTGGCGCTGCGCGTGCTGGACGAGGAGCGCGACCCGGCTGACGCGGTTGTGCGGGCCTGGATCGGCCTGCAGGAGACGGCCGCCGGGGCGGGGGTGGTTCGCAGCCCTTCGGAGAGCCCGACTGAATTCACCGCCCGGATCATCGCCTCGGCGCTCGCCGACGACGGCGCGGTCCGCAGGCTGCTCGGACTGTACCTGCGTGTGCGCTTCGGCGACCATCCTGTGAGCGCCGAGGAGGTCGAGGCGGCGCGCGGTGCGCTGGCCGAGCTGGTGGCGAGCTGGCGCGGACCGTCAGTCGCTGTGAGTGTCGCCGGCGCCGTGGCTGCGGGCAGGCGCGATGGTGTCTGAGATGCGCTCACGCGCGGCGCTGCGAAGCGTGCTTGCGGCGCTGGTGATCGCGGCGATCTGCTGGTACTTCGGCGTTGACGTGTGGCACGCGCTGCTGCTGGGCACCGCGATCACCGTGATCTTTCTGGCGGTTGGCGTGGCCACATCCGCCTCCGACGCGGCGCTGCCCTCCTGGCGCGCCAGCGAGCGCCGGGGTGCCGACGGCTCACGCAAGGACGTCGAGACCATGGCCTGGTCGCTGCGCGGCAGCTGGGGCCGGATCGGACTGACCGCCGAGCGCGAGCTGCGCAGGATCGCCCGCCGCAGGCTCGCGCTCGAGGGCCTTGACCTCTCAAACCCGGCGCACCGGCCGGCGATCGAGGCGCTGGTCGGTGCGCCGGTCTACCAGGTCCTGACGCGCGAGCGCTGGGGCAGGCTGAGCCTGCGAACGTTGGGCCGCACGCTGGATGCGCTCGATCAGGTCAACTCCAACTACTATCCGCAGACCCGTGAGCACCGACGATCGCACTGACGCCATGCCGGTCGAGGAGATCGCGACGCTGGCGGCGCGGGTGCTTGAGCGTGTCAGCACGGTCGTGGTGGGCATGGAGGAGTCGCTCGAGCTGGCGCTCGCCGCGATCCTGGCCGGTGGCCACGTGCTGTTCGAGGACGTGCCTGGGTTGGGCAAGACGCTCGCCGCCCGCAGCCTGGCGAGCGCGCTCGGCCTCGACTTCCGCCGCCTGCAGTGCACCCCCGACCTGCTGCCCGCCGATATCACCGGCTCGTTCGTCTACTCGCCCGCCACCACCGAGTTCAGCTTCCGCCCAGGGCCGGTGTTCACCGGGCTGTTTCTTGCCGACGAGATCAACCGCACATCGCCAAAGACGCAGTCGGCGCTGCTTGAGGCGATGGCCGAGGGACAGGTGACGGTCGAGGGTACGAGCTTCAAGCTGCCGTCCCCGTTCCACGTGATCGCCACCTCCAACCCGATCGAGTACGAGGGCACCTACGCGCTACCGGAGGCGCAACTCGATCGCTTCATGCTGCGGCTCGCGGTCGGCTACCCGTCGCGCGAGGGTGAGACCAGGGTGCTGCTGGGCCGCGTGGAGCGTCGCCACGAGGTGGCGAGCGTCGAGCCCGTTATCGCGCCGGGTGTGCTGGCGGCGATGCAGGCGGGCATCGAGAGCGTCTACGTCGAGCCCGACATCGCCCGCTACTGCGTCGACATCGCCGCCGCCACCAGGCGCGAGAGCGTGGTCGAGGTCGGCTCCTCGCCGCGTGGCTCCCAGGGGCTGATGCTCGTCGGCCGCTCCCTGGCCGTGCTCGACGGCCGGGACTTCGTCACCCCGGATGATGTCAAGCGCGTGGCGGTTCCGGTGCTCGCCCATCGCCTCTCGCTGACAACCCAGGCCTGGGCAGATGGCACCAATACGGCCGATGTCGTTGCGCGCGTGCTTACGCAGGTTCCCGGGCCGCCGACGGTGGCTCAGCGCACCGCCGCCGGGCGGTGAGCACGCCGCCCGCCAGCTCGTCGCCGCCAGCGGGCTCGGTAACGACGCCGCGCTGGACGATGGCACCGACCCTGGTGGCGGCTGCGGCCGTCGCGGTGCTCCTGGCGGCGATCGCCGTGATTGCGGGCAATCTCGTGATTGCGCTGATGGCGCTACCGCTGGTCCTGGCGGCGGCGATCGGCTGGGATCGCCTGCCGGCCGCGGACGGCCGGCTGTCAACTCGCCTGACGCTCACAGATGCCGGCGGCGGCCGTGTCGCCTACCGCCTGGAGACCTCGCTGCCGGAGCGCGTGGCGGCCGTTGTTGTGCGCCAGAGCCTGCTGGGCGCAGAGCCCCGAGAGCTTGTGCTCGCCGGCTGGCAGGCTGACGATCTCGCCGGCGAGGTGGCGCTGCTGCACTCTGGGCCACAGGAGGTGGTGCGCTTCGAGCTACGCCTGCTCGGCGACGAACAGGCCGCCATCAGCCTGCCCGAAGAGCCGATCGTCGGTGAGCTCGTCGTGGCTCCCGCCAGCACGCGGGTCCGCTCGCTGCCGCTGCCATTGCGCCTGCAGGGGATGACCGGCACGCACGCGTCCGCACGACTCGGCGATGGTGGCGAGTTTCGTGACATCCACCCGTTCAACCCCGGTGACCGCCTGCGCCGAATCGACTGGCGCGCGACCGCCCGTCTGGGGATGAGCGCCGGTGAGCTGTATGTGCGGCGCACCAACGCGCTGGCCGACGCGACCGTGCTGATCGTGATGGACAGCCGCGACGACGTGGGGGAGGAGGTCGCCGAGTGGAGCGCCAACGCCGCCGGCAAGAAGGGACTGAGCTCGCTGGACGTGGCCCGCGAGGCGGCCAGCTCGCTGGCCGGCGCCTACATCGCGGCCGGTGACCGGGTCGGCTTTCAGGATCTCTCGAGCCGCGCCCGCATGATCGCCCACGCAGGCGGCACCCGCCACCTCTGGAAGCTGGCGCGCGCCATCGAGGTGACCGCCCCCTCGCAGGTCCCCTTCAGGCACAGGCGAGCGCCGATCGTCCCGCCAGGGGCGCTGGTCTATCTGCTCTCGAGCCTGCTGGACGACCAGCCCGCGGAACTGGCGCTGCGCTGGCTCTCGGGTGGTCACCGGGTGATCGCCGTGGACGTGCTGCCACCGCCGCGTTTTGCCCGCGCCGACCGCCGCCAGCGGATCGCGCACCGAATGATCATGATGGCCCGAGACGACCGCATCCGCATGTTGCGCAGCCATGGGGTGGAGCTCCTGCGCTGGGCCACAGATGAAGATGCGCTGCCGCTCACGGCGCGGCTCGAGCTGCTGAGCCGACCGGTGCGACGCCGTGGCTCGCAGGCGGTGTGGCGGTGAACGCGGGCGAGCTCCCGACGCTTCGGCGCCTGCGATCGCCGGCCGACCTACCGGTGCGGGCTCCGATCCCGGGCGCCGCGGTGCGCGTGGCGCTGGTGGCTGTGGCGGTCGCGCTTGCACTGCTGGTCTACGGGCCCCACGGCTGGTTCTACGTCGGTGTGCTGCTGGCGCTGCTCGCCGCCGCGGTGCCCGACTACCTGTTCGGCTGGCTTTTGATCCTGTTTCTGGCACTCGGCGAGCTCGGTCACCGTGCGGTGCTCGACTGGCGCATCCTGGTGCTCGTCGCCGGTGTCCATCTGCTGCACATCCTCGCCGGCCTGAGCTATGTGGTGCCGTGGCGCAGCTGGCTCTCGCCGGCAGCTCTGCTCGCGCCGCTGCGGCGCTTTCTGGCCATCCAGGTGCCCTGTCAGCTGATCGCGGTGGGGGCGCTCGAGCTTTTGGCGCCGGCCGCTAACGGGCACCGGCCGCTCACCTTCGCCGCTTTCACGCTGGCGGGCGCGGCGGCGCTGGCGCTGCTGGCACGCCTGCTGTTGCGCGGGCGTTGAGCGCCGGCGGGAAATTACACGGCCGCCGCGTGCTTAAACACCGACGCGCTCTAGGTGTAGCTCCGCAACCGACGTAGGAGCCTGCCACGATGGCTCAGGCTCTCTGCGCGGTGATCATCTGTGTTGCAACCGGAGGACTGAAACTCCCAGACAACAAGGAGGAACCCGGAATGCAACGCAGAGTTTTCGATAGGCTGGTGTCAGGCACGGGCGCGCTGTTGGTGGTGGTGCTCCTGGTCGCCGGCGGGTTGCTCACGTGGGGCTCGAGCTTCGCCTCGAGCAACGTCCACAACCAGCTGGCCCAGCAGCAGATCTTCTTCCCCACCCAGAGCGAGATCAACGCCGTCAAGGCGCAGTACGCCAAGGGCGGGCAGAAGGCCGTAACCGACCCAGAGTTTCCGAACGCCAAGCTGATGATCCCGGCGCTTTCGCCCTATGCCGGCAAGCAGCTTCTGACGGGCACCGAGGCGCAGGTCTACGCCAACGACTTCATCGGTCAGCACCTGTACGCGATGCCGCTGCACGGCATCTACAGCAAGGTCAGCTCGGCGGCCCGTGCGGCCAAGCCGGGTAGCAAGGCCGCGCTTGAGTTCAGCGGGCTTGAGACGACCGTCTTCCAGGGCACCACGCTACGTGGCCTGCTGCTTGAGGCCTACGGATTCGGGGTCGTCGGAACGGTGATGATGTGGGGCGCGGTCGCCGCCTACGCCGGCGCGGTCCTGCTCCTGATCCTCACTCTCCTCGGCCTCCGTCACGCAGCCCAGACCCCACCGGAGGCGCGGGTTCTGGACGGCAGCGACGCCTACAAGGCAGAGCGCAAGGAGACCGTCAGCGTCTCGTAGCTTCACAAACTTCGGCTCGCAGCCCGGAACCTGACCGGGGAGAGCGGGACCGCGAGCCGAGCGCTGGGGTCCTCCGCCACACGCCCCCAACAAAGACGCCCGCGCTGGTTTACCAGCGCGGGCGTCGCGCGTTTCAGGCGGCCTTCAGCACCAGCACGCAGTTCTGCCCGCCGAAGCCGAAGGCGTTGACGACGGCGGTCCTGACCGCCGCCTCACGCGCCACGAGCGGCACGTAGTCAAGGTCACAGGCCGGGTCGGGGGTCTCGAGGTTGATCGTCGGCGGCACGCGGCCGTCGCGCATCGCCAGCACGCTGACCATCGCACCGAGCGCGCCGGCCGCGCCGATCATGTGCCCCACCATCGACTTCGGCGAGCTGACCAACAGGCTGTCGGCGGCGCTGCCAAAAACATCGCGGATCGCGCTTGTCTCGACCGCGTCGTTGATTCGGGTGGCGGTCCCGTGAGCGCAGATGTAGTCGACCTCGGCCGGGTCGGTGCCGGTGCGCTCGAGCGCGAGCGCCATCGCCCGGCGCGGCTGGCGTCCGGTGGGGTCCGGGTGGCTGATGTGAAAGGCATCGGCGGTCAGCGCGCCGCCCGCCAGGCTGGCGTAGGTGCGGGCGCCGCGCGCGCCGGCGTGCGCGGCTGACTCGATCACAAACAGCACCGCGCCTTCGCCGTAGACGAAACCGTCACGGTCGGCTGAGAACGGCCGGCTGGCGCGCTGGGGCTCGTCGTTGCGGGCTGACAGCGCTCCCATGTTGCAGAGCCCGGCGAACATCACCGGCGCGATCCCGGCGTCGGTGCCGCCGGCCACCACCACGTCGGCCTCGCCGGCTAGGATCAGCCGCCGCGCCTCGAGCAGGGCCGCGTTGCCGCTCGCGCAGGCCAGCGAGCTGGCGGTGACCGGGCCGTGCAGGCCGAGGTCGATCGCGACCTCACAGGCCGGCATGTTCGGGATCATCGACGGCACGTAGTAGGGGCTCACACCTCGCAGACCCTCGGCGATCAGGCCACGAACGTTGGTCTCGCTCTCGGGAACGCCCGGCACGGCGGTGTTCACCACCACGCCCACGCGCTCGTAATCGGCCAGCTGCTCGACCCCGGCGCCGGGCTCAAGGCCCGCGTCGGCGAACGCCTCGCGCGCGGCCGCCACCGCCAGCTGCGAGAAGCGTGCCGAGCGCCGTGCGCGCTTGGTGCCGAGCAGCGCCTCGGCGTCAAAGCCCTTGACCTCGGCGGCGATCCGGGTGGGCAGCGCCGAGGCGTCAAAGTGGGTGATCTCGCCGACGCCCGACTGGCCGGCGAGCAGCGCCCGCCAGGTACTCGGCACGTCCAGGCCCAGTGGTGTGACGGCGCCGATGCCGGTGATCACCGGCTCGGCGCCGTGTGCGCCCAGGTTGCTCAAGGGCGCTCCAGCAGGTCCGCCTGCGCGTCGGCGAGTGCCTGCTCGCGGAGCCGATAGTGGAGCTTCTTGCCGGTGGCCGTCAGCGGGATCTCGTCGATGAACCGGTAGGCGCGCGGGCGCTTGTAGTCGGCCAGCATCGGGTGCTCGCGGGCGTGGCGGTCGAGCTCGGCGGCGTCCAGCGGGACGCCGCCGCTTGCAACCACGTAGGCGACCACGAGCTCGCCCCAGCGCTCGTCGGGCAGGCCGACCACAACCGAGTCGGCGACCGCCGGGTGCTCGTTGAGGATCGCCTCGACCTGTGTGGGATGGACGTTCTCGCCGCCGGAGATGATCATGTCGTCCTTGCGGCCCACGATCGTCACGTAGCGCTCCTCGTCCCAGGTGGCGAGGTCGCCGATGTAGAGCCAGCCGTCGCGGAAGCGCGCGGTCTGTTCCTCGTTGTTGTTGACGTAGGCGTAGCCGGACTTGACCGAGCGCACGATCACCTCGCCGACCTCCTGTCCGTCCTGCGCGGCGAGGTCGTCGGGCTCGGCGACACGGTCCTCATACACCTTCACCACCGCGACGTCGTCGTCGGTGCAGGCGCGGCCGGCCGAGCCGGCGTGAGCCGGCAGGTCGCTGGGGCGCAGGAAGGTGTTCCAGAACGCCTCGGTGGTGCCGTAGCCGTTGAAGATGCGCGGTGTCAGCAGCTCCTGGTAGCGCAGGCAGGACTCGCGGTCAAGCGGTGAGCCCATGGTCACGATCCCGCGCAGGCTGGAGAGCTCGCGCGGGCGGGCCTGCTGCTCTGCGGCGAGCATCGCCAGGTTGGTGGGGGCGCCGATCAGGAAGGTGAGCTGGTGCTCGGCCACCCAGTCGAGCACGGTGGCGGCGTCGAAGCTGCGCAGCGCCACCGCGCAGGCGCCGACATAGAAGACGGGGTTGGGCCCGCCCGAGTACAGGCCGCCGCGGTGAAACCACGGGGTCATGTTGAGCGTGCGGTCCTCCGGCGAGAGCGGGAAGTGCATGATCACGTCGTGGGCTGAGAAGACCTCCACGACGTCGGGCAGCGAGACACCCTTGGGCAGGCCCGTGGTGCCGGAGGTGTAAAGGCGTGTGGTCTCCGCGTAGATCGAGCGCTCCGGTGCCGGCGGCGGCTCGCTGCCGGCGGGCGCGAGGACCTCGGCAAACGGGATCGCGGCGCCGACGGGGCTGGTCCAGTCCTGGTGGTTGACACCGACCACCAGCGACGGGTGGTGGTCAGCCAGCCACAGCGCTTCCGCGCCGGCCGCCGTCAGACTCGAGTCGAGGATGAACACCTTGGGACGGCTGTCGTCCAGCACGTGCGCGACCTCGCCGGCGGCCAGGCGGAAGTTGATCGGCGCAGCGATCGCGCCGAGCCGCTGGCAGGCGATCCAGACCAGCGCGAACTCGGGGCCGTTGAGCAGGTCGAAGACGACCACGTCTTCGGCGCGCACGCCACGCTCGTACAGCCCGGCCGCCAGCCGGCCCGTGTCCTCCCAGAGCTGCGCGTAGGTCCATTGGCGTCCGCCCGCGGGATCGTGAAGCGCCGGCCGCGTGGCGTAGCGCAGGCTGTTGCGCCGCACTCCGGCCAGGTAGCCGAAGTGCTGTTCAAAGACCCCACGGAAGCTCTCCGGGTCGTAGCGGTAGTGATGGTTGCCCGAGCTCACGTGGTACCTCCTGACCTTACGCCGGTGGCCTCTGCGGCCGCCTGGCCGGTCGATCTTAATGCCTGCGTGACCGCCGCCAGGCGACCGATCTGCTCAAGCGGTGCAGAACCCATCGGCAACAGCAGGATCTCGCTGACCCCGACCTGCGCGTAGGGCGCGAGGAAGTCGCTCACCGCCGCGTCCGTGCCGATCGCGCTCCAGCGCTCAACCTGCTCGAGCGCCATCCCGTACTGGCCTTGCAGGTGCGCGGCGGCCTGCTCGCGGGCGCTGGCTGCGTCATCCCCGACGTGCGCCAGCACAAGCAGCGACAGCCTCGGTGCCCGCCGGCCCCGCGCGGCCGCGAGCTCTGCCAGACGCTCGCTGCGCTGTGCGAGTGTCCGAGGCGAGATCCACATCGGCAGCCAGGCGTCGGCGAAGCGGGCGGCCCGCTCCAGCGCCCGGTCGCTGCGCCCGCCGACCAGCAGCGGCGGCATCGGCGCGGGCGGCTCGAGCATGGGCTCGCCACCGCCCGCCAGCAGCGTCGGCAGGTGCTCAAGGGCCTCATCAAGCCGTGCCCCACGGCCCGCGAGCGGCACCTCGGCGGCGGCGTACTCCTGCGGAAACTCGCCGCCAACCCCAACCCCGAGTGCGAGCCTGCCGGCCGACAGATGCTGCAGCGTCGCGATCTGCTTGGCGGCCCACGCGCTCTGGCGCAGCCCCAGGAGCATCACGCTGAAGCCGAGCGTGACGCGCTCGGTGACCGCGGCGGCGGCACCGAGGCAGATGGTCGCGTCCAGCACCGGCGCCGGGCACTTGAGGTGGTCGCCGACCCACACGGAGTCAAACCCGGCGGCCTCCGCCAGGCGTGCGCCCTCGGCCACGGGGAAGCCCGCACCGGTGCGCAGTGGATCGAATGTCGGCAGCAGAACGCCCCAGGCGGTCATCTCGATGTTCGAAGCTAACGAACTTCGCGGCGCTTGGCCCCTCCGGCCCCGACGCATGGGGGGCCTCGCGCGAATCCTTGCGGGCGGGACGCTCACCGTCCGTTGCGCTTCTCGCGCTAGCGGGGCGGTTGTGCCAGCCCGGTGCGGTAGGCGTAGTTGACGGCCTGGGCGCGGTCGCGCAGCCCCGCCTTGGCGAAGCTGTGATTTATATGGGATTTGACCGTGGCGGGGCTGACGCACAGGCGCTGAGCAATCTCCAGGTTGCTCAGCCCGGCGGCGATCAGCGCGAGCACCTGCGCCTCGCGGGTGGTTAGCTCGTCGGGCAGCGCGCCGGCGGCTGCGCCATCGGGCCTGTCTGGCGGCGCTGGCCCGCTGGCCAGCGCCGCCACCACATGGTGTTGGATCGACGGGTCGAGGCTGGCAGCGCCCGAGGCTACGCTCAGGATCGCGGCGCGGATGTCCTCGCTCGCGGCGTCCTTGGTCAGATAGCCCCGCGCGCCGGCGCGCAGCACGCCAAGCACGCTCTCGTCATCGGCGTAGGTGGTGAGCGCGATCACGCCGATCTGAGGAGCGCGCTCGCGCAGGCGTCTGGTCGCCTCGATCCCGTCGATCCCGGGCATCCGCAGGTCCATCAGCACCACCTGCGGCTCGAGTTCGGCGGCCATCGCGAGCGCCTGCTCGCCGTCCGCGGCAGCGCCGATCAGCTCTACGCCCTCGAGCAGCCCGATCAGGGTGGCGAGGCTCTCGCGGACCAGGCGCTGGTCGTCTGCCAGCAGTACGCGGACGCTCATGCCGGTAGCCGCAGCTCGACGCGAAAGCCGCGGTCGGTGGGGGACGCGAGCAGCTCCCCGCCGAGCAGCCTTGCGCGCTCGCGCATCCCGGCCAGTCCGTGACCGGCGCTCTGTAGCGGCGCGGCTGGAGGCGGGACGCCGGCGGCGCCATGGTTCTCCACGACCAGCACGGTGAGCGCCGGCAGATAGTCGACGCTGATCTGCACGCGCTCGGCGGCCGCGTGGCGGCGCACGTTGGTGAGCGCCTCCTGGGCTGTGCGATAGACCGCCAGGCGAGCCTCCGCACTCAGCTCGCGTGGCTCGCCGTGTACCGCCACCGCCACCGGCAGCCCGGCCTGCTCTCCGAAGGCGCCCGCCAGCGCCGCCAGGCGCTCAGGACCGGGCAGCTCTTCGCCGCGTGCCACGGCGACCGCGCGGCGAGCGTCGTCCAGGCCGCCGGCCGCGAGTGCGTGGGCCTGCTCGATCGCGCCGATCAGCTGCGGGTTGGCGCCGCGGTCGCGCGCAAGCAGGCGCGTTGACTCGAGCTGCAGCGCGAGCGCTGAGAGCGAGTGCGCGAGCACGTCGTGCAGCTCGCGCGCGATCCGGGCTCGCTCGGCTTGCGCTGCCGCCTCCACGGCGGCCGTGCGCGACGCTTCGAGCTCGCGGTTGCGCTCGCCGAGCATCCGCATCAGCCGCAGGATGAGATACCAGGGAATGATGGCCACCGACGCGGAGAGCGCCGTGTCGAACCGCCCCTGGACCAGCGCGCCGAGCGTGAACGGCGCCGTCCCGGCAGTCAGCATCACCGCCCCCCAGCGGCGGTCGAGTGTGCTCGCCGCGACGATCGCCACGTAGTAAGGGCCCGCCAGCCAGACGCCGTTTGGTTGATAGATGGCCAGCAGCACGGCGCCGGCAACGACCCCGAGCAGGAGCGTCATCTGCCGGCCCTGCGCTGGGCTGAGCGTCCGGGCGCCGGGTGGGCCACCACCGCGCGGTCGCCCCAGAACGGCGCAGACCGCCATCAGGGTGGCGCCGGCGAGCACCGGCAGGCCGTGTGCGCTCAGGCCGGGTTGCGGTGCTGTGGTCGCGGTGAAGACAACCAGCACCACCAGCCAGCCAGCGCCAATGCTGCGCAGAACCCTGGCCTCCGTCGGCGTGCTCGACGCGCTGCTCATGCTCGCACACGATAAGCCGCATGCGCGGGGGTGTCATCGGCGTCCGGGTGGAGTGTCGGGAGCTGGGGCTCCACCCGCGGGTGGAGCCTGCGAATCGACCCTTGCGCCGATGACGCGCGCGGCGCGAGCGCGTACCTTGACGGTCATGTTCAGCAACTCAGTTGACGCAGCGGTGGCCGCTACAGATGCTGATCGGCCCGAGCCCGTGATCCGCGTGCACGGCCTCGTGAAGCGATACGGCGAGCACGAGGCGGTGCACGGCATCGACCTCGTCGTGCAGCGCGGCGAGATCTTCGCCTTTCTCGGGCCCAATGGTGCCGGCAAGACCACGACGGTCGAGGTCCTCGAGGGCTTCCGGCAGGCGAGCGCCGGCTCGGTCTCGGTGCTCGGCCACGATCCCTGGCAGGCGCCCGGCGCCTGGCGCGCACGGCTTGGGATTGTGCTGCAGGAGTCAGGCGCCGAGCCGGGGCTGACCACGCGTGAATGTGTGGCGCTCTACGCCGGCTACTACCCTGCGCCGCGAAACATCGATGAGACGCTCGCTCTCGTGGGGTTGAGCGAGCAGGCCGGTGAGCGCGCCGCGAAGCTCTCCGGGGGCCAGCGCCGCCGCCTCGATGTGGCGCTCGCGCTGATCGGTGATCCGGAGCTGATCTTCCTCGACGAGCCCACCACCGGCTTTGACCCGTCGGCGCGCCGCGCCGCCTGGGAGGTCGTGGACGGGCTGCGCCGGCTCGGTAAGACGATCTTTCTGACCACTCATTACATGGAGGAGGCCGAGCGCCTCGCCGACCGGATCGCCGTGATCGCCGCTGGGCGGATCGTCGCCGAGGGGACCCCGCAGACGCTTGGCGGCCGGCAGCTCGAGGCCACCCAGATCAGCTTCATGCTCGACGGGGCGGTCGACCTGCAGACGCTGCCGCCGGCGCTTGCCGAGCGGCTTGCGCGTGACGACTCTGGCTTGCTCAGGCTGTCGAGCACGGCGGTCACGGCCGACCTGCACGCGCTCTCAGGCTGGGCGCTTGAACGTGGCGTCGAACTCGGGTCGCTTGAGGTCAGTCGCCCCACCCTTGAGGATGTCTACCTGCAACTGACCAGCGAGGAGTGAAGCGATGTTCTTCCTGATCAAGCGGCTCATGCGGCTGTGGCGGGCAAGGCAGCTGCGCGCGGCGCCGGCCGACGCCGGGATCGCGGCCGGCGCTGGCGCCGCGAATGTGACCGCGGACGGCCCCTCGGCCGCCGCCCGCGGGCCGCTGGCGATGGTCCTGCACGAGGCCGGCTATGACCTGCGCATCAGCCTGCGGAGCCCGCGTGCCCGGTTCATGGGGGTCGCCTTCCCGATCGTGCTGCTGGTCATCTTCATCGGTGTGTTCGGCAACGACCACACGCTGGTCGACGGCACGCGCGTCTCGCTGAAGGTCTTCTACGTGCCGGGGATCCTGGCGATGTCGATCGTCGTGAACGCCTATGCGAGCCTCGTGATCTCGATCTCCGGCCTGCGCGAAACCGGGGTGCTCAAGCGCCGGCGCGCAACGCCGGTGCCCGCGAGCGTGCTGATCGCCGGACAGGCACTGGCGACCGTGGTCAACACGGCGATCACCGCGACGATCCTGCTGGTGGTCTCAAGGCTCTTCTACGGGGTCACGTTCGCGGCGCCGGCGCTGGCGGCGACGGCTTGCACGACACTCGTGGGGACGCTTGCGTTTGCCTGCATCGGCTACGCGGTCTCCGGCATGATCGGATCGCAGGAGGCGGCGCAGCCGACCGTGCAGATGACGATGCTGCCGCTCTGGTTCATCTCCGGCGTGTTCATCCCGATCACCAACCTGAGCCCGGCGCTGCGCGACCTGGCGGACGTCTTCCCGGTGCAGCATCTCTCAAACAGCCTGCACCTGGCCTCGGTGCACGCGACCTTCGGCGCCTCCATCTCTGCAACCGACATGCTCGTGCTGGCGGCATGGGCGCTCGGTGCCGGTGCCTTCTGCGCCTGGCGCTTCAGCTGGCTGCCGGCGGGGGCATCGCGATGAGCGCCGCCGCTGCCCGCTCAGCGGGCGCGCGCGGCGCGACGACCGAGCCCCAGGCCGAGGCTCGCGTAGCGGCGCAGCAGCCGCGACTCGACGGCTGAGAGCACAGCTTCCAGGGCTTCAGCGAAGCGGCGCAGCTCGTGCTCGGGGATGGTCAGCGGCGGCAGCGCCTTGATCACGTTCATGTGGTGGCCAGCGACCTGCGTGAGGATGTGATGCTCTCGGAACAGCGGCACGGTCACCAGCTGGGCGAACAGTCCAGGTTGGCGGCGCTCGACCTGCTCCCAGACGCGCCGGGCCGCAGGGCCCGACGGAGGGCCCAGCTCAAGTCCCCACATGAGACCCAGGCCGCGCACCTCGCGCACGACCTCGAAGCGCTCTGCCAGCGGACGGGTGAGATCCATCAGCAGGTCGCCGAGCTCGCGCGCACGCTCGACCAGGCCCTCCTGCTCGATCGCCATCAGGCTGGCCAGCCCCGCCCCCGCGGCAAAGTCACCGCCCCCGAAGGTCGAGCCGTGAACGACGCTGCGCTCCATCGAGCTGAAGGTCGCGTCGAACACGGCGCGACTGGCGAGCAGCGCGCCGACGGGCACGTAGCCGCCTGAGAGCGCCTTTGAGAGCGTCACCATGTCGGGCTCGACACCCCAATGCTCCAGCGCGAGGAAGCGTCCGCTGCGGCCCAGACCGGTCTGGACCTCGTCGATGATCAGCAGTGCTCCGGCCTGGCGGCAGAGGCGCTGCGCGCCCGCCAGGTATCCCTCGGGGGCGACGTAGACGCCCTTGCCCTGGATCGGCTCGACGATGAAACCGGCGACGTCCCCCTGCTCGAGCGCGATGGCCAGCGCGTCCAGATCGCCAAACGGGATTGCCTCACACCCCGGCAGCAGTGGCCCGAAGTGTTCACGGAACTCCTCGTTGCCGTTGACCGATAGCGAGCCGTAGGTGAGACCGTGAAAGCCGCGCTCGCAGTAGAGGATGCGGCTACGACCGGTCGCAGCGCGTGCCAGCTTTAATGCGCTCTCGACAGACTCGGTGCCGGAACTGGTTAGCACGGCTGCGTCGAGCGAAGCGGGCGCGAGCTCGACCAGACGCTTGGCAAGCAGGCCCGCCAGGGTCGAGACGCCGAGCTGCGGTAGGCTCGGCGGGTCACTATCGAGGAGCTGGTGCAGCTGAGCTTTGACGAAGGGGTGATTGCGGCCGAGGCTGAAGACGCCGTAGCCCGCGTAGAGGTCCAGGTAGCTCTGTCCGGCGCTGTCGATGAGGTAGGGGCCCTCGCCGCGCACCCACTCGCGGTCAAAACCCAGTGTTTGCAGCACACGCCCGAGCTGGCGGTTGAGGTAGCGCTGGTTCAGGCCAAGCGCGTGGCCGGCGTGTGCTGACCGTAAAGTCGCGAGGTCGTTAATCTCCCGGTTACGGGGCTTGTCGGTGCGGGGGACTGAAGTGGCCAAATTTTCGAGCTAGACGGGTTGGTAGCCAACAGTATGGATGCACTCAGCCGGCCGCGTGAACAACCGAGACTCTCCGATGAGCCCTCTGAGGCGCAGGCGGTGCGCGACAGCGCTGCCGACGCGCTCGCCCGCGCGGTGGAGCGGCTGCTCGCGTTGCAGGAGCCCGAGGGCTGGTGGAAGGGGGAGCTCGAGACGAATGTGACGATGGACGCCGAGGACATGCTGCTGCGCGAGTTCCTCGGCATCCGCGAGCCTGAGGCCACGGTGCGGTGCGCCGCCTGGATCCGAGCCAACCAGCGCGACGACGGCACCTGGGGCAACTTCTATGGGGCTCCAGCCGACCTCTCCACGACGATTGAGGCCTACGTTGCGCTGCGGCTGGCTGGGGATCAGCCCGAGGAGGCGCACATGCAGGCGGCAGCGGAACAGATCCGTGCCCGTGGTGGCCTGCAGCAGGCGCGCGTGTTCACGCACATCTGGCTGGCGCTGTTCGGTGCCTGGTCGTGGTCTCAGGTGCCGGCGCTACCGGTGGAGATGATCTTCCTGCCGCGGTGGTGTCCGCTGGGCGTTTATGACTTCGCCTGCTGGGCCAGGCAGACGGTGGTGGCGCTCTCGGTCGTGCTGGCACTGCGCCCCGTGAAGGCGCTGCCGTTCACGCTCGAGGAGCTGGACGGCCCGGAGCCGTGGCGCCAGCCGACACCCCGCTCGCTGCTGGGCCGCTTGATGATCGCCGGCGACCAGGTCCTGCAGGTCTACCAGCGGTTGCCGCTCGGCCCGCTGCGCCGCCTTGCTCTGGCGCGCGCGGAGCGCTGGATCGTCGACCGGCAGGAGCGCGACGGCGGCTGGGGTGGCATCCAGCCGCCGTGGGTTTATTCGCTGATCGCGCTACGGCTGCTTGGGTATGAGATAGATCATCCGGTGATCGCACGAGGTCTTGAGGGTATGCAGAGCTTCACCATCGACGAGCAGCTCCGCCGGGTCGAAGCCTGCCAGTCGCCGGTCTGGGACACATGTCTGTCGCTGATCGCGCTACATGACGCCGGTGTTCCCGGCAACAGCGATGCGGTGCTGCGCGGAGCGGACTGGCTGCTCGAGCAGCAGATCCTGGAGCGCGGCGACTGGGCTGTGAGAAGACCGCAGCTCGAGCCTGGGGGCTGGGCGTTTGAGTTTGCCAACGCCAACTACCCGGACATTGACGACACCGCCGAGGTTGTCATCGCATTGCGCACCGTTAGCCACCCGGAACCTGAGCGGGTGCGGGCCGCGATCGACCGTGGCGTTCGCTGGCTGGAGGGGATGCGCAGCTCGGATGGTGGCTGGGGCGCGTTTGACGTGGACAACTGCCGCACGGTGATCCGCGAGATCCCGTTTCTCGACTTCGGCGAGGTGATCGACCCGCCGAGCGCCGATGTGACCGCCCACATCGTCGAGATGCTTGGACTGCTCGGCCGCAGCGCCGACGAGCTCACACGCGGCGGTGTGCGTTGGCTGCTCGACAATCAGGAAGCCGACGGCTCCTGGTTTGGCCGCTGGGGCGTCAACCATGTATATGGGACTGGCGCGGCTCTGCCGGCGCTGGTCAGCGCCGGCGTGCCGACGACACACGTGGCGATCAGACGGGCGGTGGGCTGGCTCGAGGATCACCAGAACGCCGACGGCGGCTGGGGCGAGGACTGCCGCTCCTACGATGACCCGGCCTGGGTGGGTCGGGGCGAGAGCACCCCTTCACAGACGGCCTGGGCGTTGCTGGCCCTGGAGGCTGCCGGCGAACGTGACGGCCAAGCGGCGCTGAGGGGGATCCAGTGGCTGGCGGCCAACCAGCTCGATGACGGCGGCTGGGACGAGCCATACCACACCGGCACGGGCTTCCCGTCGGACTTCTACATCAAATATCACCTCTACCGGCTGGTCTTCCCGGTGATGGCGATGGGCCGGTTCCTGCGATGAGCATGGGCACGCCGGCGAGCGCGGCGCTGCCGCCCGTGTCGGCGCTGCCAACGCGCGCCCAGGTTCTCCCACAGGCTGGGAGTGAGAACTTCACGGTGGCAAGCCGTGTGCTCGGCGCGCAGCGTGCCCGCGACCTGATGGCCATCTACGGGTACGCGCGACTTGTCGACGATGTCGGGGACGAGGCCGCCGGCGACCGTTTGGCGCTGTTGGATCTGGTCAGCCTGGAGTTGCGCCGCGCGTTCGCTGAGCCTGGACTGGGAGCGCCCGAGCACCCGCTGATGCAGGAACTGGCTCGCACGGTATCGCGCTGCGACCTACCTCTCGGCCCCTTCGAGCGCCTGATCGAAGCCAACCGAACCGATCAGCGCGTCACCCGTTACGAAACCTTCGCACAGCTGCTGGACTACTGCCAGCTCTCCGCTGCTCCCGTGGGCGAGCTGGTGCTGGGCGTCTTTGGGCTTGCCACACCGGCGCGGGTTGCGCTATCGGACCGGGTGTGCGCCGGTCTGCAGGTGGTCGAACATCTGCAGGACATCGCCGAGGATTACGCGCGCGGTCGCGTCTACATGCCCAGCGAGGACCTGCAGCGCTGTGGCTGCGGCGAACGGGACCTGGCGGGACCGGAGCGCAGCGCCGCACTGAGTGCGCTGATCGAGCTGGAGGCGGCCAGGGCGCGAGTGCTGCTTGCGAGCGGCGCGCCGCTCGCGCGGACCCTGCCGCCACGCCTGCGTCTGGCCGTGGCGGGCTTCACGGCCGGAGGGTTAAGGGCGCTTGAGCAGCGTCAGCGAGGCCACGTGAGCCGAGCCGCTTACATATGGTGCGTGGCGAGAACGGCGGCGGGATGGCGGTGACGATGACGGCGGCGGTCGAGGTCGAGTTCGCCTACCGGGAGTGTGAGCGGGTCACCCGCAGCCAGGCCGCGAACTTTTACTACGGGATCAGGTTGCTGCCGCGCTTCAAGCGCCAGGCGATGTGTGCGGCCTACGCCTTTGCGCGCCGCGTGGACGATATCGGCGATGACGGTGGGCATGATCGTGGCGCCCAGCTCGAGCTGCTTGCGCGCGAACGCGAGGCGGTCGCTGCGCTCGCGGCCGGTCGCCCCCACACTGACGATCCGGTGGCGGTCGCGTTGGCTCACGCCAATCGCTACTACAACCTGCCGCTCGATGCGTTGGCGTTGCTGATCGAGGGCGTCGAGCGCGACGTGGTCGGCTCCGACTACGAGAGCTTCGACGAGCTTGTGAACTACTGCCGCTGCGTCGCCGGCTCGGTCGGTCGGCTGTGTGTGGCGATCTTCAGCGACGGGGCCGCCGACGCGCACGCGCACCGTCTGGCGGACGATCTGGGCGTGGCCATGCAGCTGACCAACATCCTGCGTGACATCGTCGAGGACCACGAGCGTGGGCGGGTGTACCTCCCGGCGCAGGATCGCGAGCGCTTTGGCTGCAGGGAACTCTTCGCCGCCGATCCGCAGGCGGTCAGCGCGCTCGTGCAGTTCGAGGCGCAGCGGGCTGCCGAGTGGTTTGCCAGGGGACTGCCGCTGGTCGAGCAGCTCGACCTGCGCAGCGCCTCCTGTCTACAGGCGATGGCTGGCATCTACGGGCGGATCCTCGAGCGCATCCTCGCCGATCCAGGACAGGTGATGGGTGGGCGGATCTCACTCTCGCCGCTTGAGAAGACCTGGGTGGCAGCCCGCAGCCTGGCGATCGCCGGCCGGGAGCAACTGCGATGAGCAGCAGGCGGGTGATCGTGATCGGCGGTGGTCTGGCGGGGATCGCCGCGGCCTTGGACAGCGTCGCAGGCGGCGCGGAGGTGACCCTGCTCGAAGCCCGTGGCCGGCTCGGTGGCGCCGCCTACTCGTTTCAACGTGGAGGCCTGGAAGTCGACAATGGCCAGCACGTGTTCCTGCGCTGCTGCACCGCATACCGGGAGCTCATCGGCCGTCTCGAAGCGCAGGCGCTGGTTACGATGCAGCCGCGGCTCTCGGTCGCGGTACTGGCCCCCGGCGGGCGCCGTGGCTACCTGAGCCGGACGGGTCTGCCGGCGCCATTGCACCTGGCCGCCTCGCTGGCCCGCTACCCCTACATCAGCTGGCGTGAACGCCTGTCTCTCGCCTGGGCGATGCAGCGCCTGCGGGCGGTTGACATAAATGACCCGGAGGCCGACGGGGTGCCGTTTGGCCGCTGGCTGGCCGCTCAGCGCCAGAGCCGGAACGCGGTGGCGGCAGTCTGGGAGCTGATCACGCGACCGACGCTCAATCTTGGCGTCGATGACGCCTCGCTCGCCCAGGCGGCACAGGTCTTTCAGGTCGGACTGCTGAGCGACGCTGCGGCTGGCGACATCGGCTGGGCGCTTGCACCGCTGTCTGAGATTCACGACCGGGCCGCGGCGCGTGCGCTGCAGCGAGCCGGTGTGCAGGTCCAGCTGCGTTCTGGTGCTCAGACGATCAGCGTCGAGCCGGCCGGTGGCTTTCTGGTGCGCGGCCGGGCGTTCGGAGAGCGCCACGCCGATGCCGTGGTCGTCGCGCTTTCACCGGCTCGCGCAGCGCAGATCGTGCCGGCCGCGGCCGGTCTGCGCGATGGGTTCGCGGCGGCGCTTGGCAGCTCCGCCATCCTGAACCTGCACGTCATCTACGACCGCAAGGTGCTCGAGCAGCCGTTCGCCGCCACGATCGGCACACCGCTTCAGTGGATATTCGACCGCACAGCGAGCTCCGGGCTGCGCGAAGGCCAGTACTTGGCGGTGTCGCTCTCAGCCGCCGATGGCGAGCGTCACGACAGCGTCGCGGCGCTGCGTGCGCGCTACCTGCCGGAGCTGGCGGGAGTGCTGCCGGCCGCGCGCGGCGCGCAGGTGCGCGAGTTCTTCGTCACGCGGGAGCATACGGCCACCTTCCGTGCTGCGCCCGGGCAGCGAGCGTGGCGGCCGGGTCCGCGCACACGGTTGGATGGGCTTTTGCTCGCGGGGGCGTGGACCGACACGGGCTGGCCGGCGACGATGGAAGGGGCTGTGCGCAGCGGCCAGGCGGCCGCCCGCGTGGCGCTGGCAGGCTTGAGCGGTGCGCGGCGTGGGGCTGAGCATGCGAGCGTGCCGGCATGAGTGAGGCCACCGACAACATGCTCAGCGGCGCGATGAGCGCGACCCTCGCGAGCCGCCCCGAGATTGGCCTGGCTGAGCCGGAACAGCCGCCATATGATGGGCTCGTGGTGCTCGCGCCATTGGCCATCGAGGCGCGGGCGGTGCGCAGCGGCGCCCCGTGGGCGGATGTGCGCCGGATCGGGATGGGTCCACGTCGGGCCGCCCGCTCGGCACGACGCTGGGCTGCCGGTGGAGACCGGCCGATGCTGATCGCCGGCTTCTGCGGGGCACTCGACCCGGGGCTCGAGCCGGGTGACATCGTGCTGGCCAGTGAGCTGCGCGGACCGACCGGCACCACCAGCTGCGAGGACCCCGCGATCCTGGCCGGCGTTCTGCGCCGGGGCGGTCTGCGGGTGCACATCGGCCCGGTCGCTTCCAGCCAGCGCCTGGTCGTCGGCGAGCGGCGTCAGACGCTCTATCAAAGCGGCTCGCTGGCGGTTGATATGGAGTCTGCGTGGCTTGCTCCCACGCACCGGCGCCGGCCGCTGGTAACGCTCCGGGTGGTGCTCGACACCGCCAGCCACGAGCTGCACCGGCCGCTGCAGACGGTTGTGGGTGCGGCCGTCGCATATCGGGCGCTGCGTCGCGCGTGTTCGCTGATTGAGGAGTGGGCGCAGGCGCTCGGCGCGCGTGAGCTGCTGCTGGCTTCGCCGCGCGCATCGTGTGCCGGCGTTGAGCGCGCCGTGGAGATCGTGGAGCGCGTGCTGGCCGACCGCGGCGCGCCCGTCTACGTGCGCAAGCAGATTGTCCACAATGCCCACGTCGTGCGCTCGCTGGAGGAGCGGGGCGTGATCTTCGTCGACGAGCTCGACCAGGTGCCCGCCGGCCAGACGGTGATCTTCTCCGCCCACGGCGTGTCGCCCGCGGTCCGCTCGCAGGCCCGTCAGCGGGGGCTGGAGGTCATTGATGCGACCTGCCCGCTGGTTGCCAAGGTGCACGCCGAGGCAAGACGCTTCGCCGCGGCCGGGTTCGACATCGTACTCGTGGGCCACGAGGGTCATGAGGAGGTGGAGGGCACCTTCGGTGAGGCGCCGGAACACATCACGGTTGTGGCCAGTGAGGCCGAGGCGGCGTCGGTTACGGTCAGGGATCCGGCGCGCGTGGCGTATCTGAGCCAGACGACGCTGGCGGTCGATGAGACCGAGCAGGTCGTCGGAGTGCTGCGCGAGCGCTTTCCGGCGGTGGTCGGCCCTGCGTCAAGCGACATTTGCTACGCGACCCAGAACCGCCAGGATGCGGTCCGGGCACTCGCCCGTGACTGTGACGTGATTCTCGTGGTCGGGTCTCAGAACTCGTCGAACTCGCGCCGGCTGGTGGAGGTCGCGCAGCGTGCCGGCTGCCGGGCGCTGCTGATCGATGAGCCGACCCAGATCCCGCCGGAGTTGTTGCGAGGAGCCCGCCGCATCGGCCTGACCGCCGGGGCGTCAGCGCCCGAGGATCTCGTCGCGCAGGTGATCAGCGCGATCAGCGGTTTGGGCGAGGTCGAGCTCGGCGAACGCAGTGTCGCGACCGAAAGCGTGCAATTCAAGCTGCCGGCCGAGCTGCGGGGCCGGTCTCGGGCGCCCCTATCATCGGAGCGGTCGAGCACTCAAGGAGGACTCTGAAATGGCGGTACCGATGAGGCAGGCGGCGCGGATGGGCGCCTACCTGTTGAAGCAACGCTTGGCGGGCAACGAGCGCTACCCGCTGATCGTCGAGCTGGAGCCGCTCTTTCAGTGCAACCTGGCTTGTGAGGGGTGCGGCAAGATCCAGCATCCGGAGCATGAGCTGCGGCGGAGGATGCCGGTGGCCCAGGCGGTCGGGGCGATCGAGGAGTGCGGCGCGCCGATGGTCTCGATCGCGGGCGGCGAGCCGCTGATCCACCCCGAGATCGACGAGATCGTCCGTCAGCTCGTCAAACGCAAGAAGTTCGTGTACCTGTGCACCAACGGCCTGCTACTCGAGCGGAAGCTCGACCGGTTCACGCCGTCGCCATATTTCGCCTGGGCGGTTCACATCGACGGTCTGCGTGAACGTCACGACGAGTCGGTTGCGCGTGACGGGGTGTTCGACAAGGCCGTGGCGGCGATCAAGGCGGCCAAGGCCAAGGGCTTCCGTGTTACGACCAACACCACCTTCTTCACCCACGACTCGCCGGAGACCGTACGCTCGGTGCTTGACTTCCTCAACGACGAGCTCGAGGTCGACCAGATGATGATCTCACCTGCCTACGCCTACGAGAAGGCTCCCGATCAGGAGCACTTCCTCGGCGTGCGCCAGACGCGTGAGCTGTTTCGGGCTGCCTTTGCAGATGGTCGGCGCAAGCGCTGGCGGCTGAACCACTCGCCGCTGTTTCTGGACTTCCTGGAGGGCAAGGCCGACTACGAGTGCACCCCGTGGGGGATCCCGAGCTACTCGCTGTTCGGCTGGCAGCGCCCGTGCTACCTGATGGGCGACGGCTACACCGCCACCTACAAGGAGCTGCTTGAGACGACCGACTGGGACAGCTACGGGCGCGGCAACGACCCGCGTTGCGAAAACTGCATGGCGCACTGCGGCTACGAGCCGACGGCCGTCCTCGCCTCGACGCGGTCCGTCCGGCAGTCGCTCAGAGCGTTGGTCCAGTCCTAACGGATCAGCGTCCGCGGCGGCGCACCTCGGCGCGCAGCTGCAGGATGCGCGCGCTGCCCACGAGGAGCGTCACGGCGGCGCCGACGAGCGCGGCGATCAGCAGCGCGAGCGCCAGTGAGATGCGCGTGTGTGCACCGAAGAACGAGACCTCCACGCTGCCCGAGTTCTCGGCCACGAACACGACGAGCAGCGCAAGGAACGCGATCGCGAAGAACATGGCCACCCACACACGGCCAGCGTTGGTCGGCCGGGCGGCTCGGGCCTGTTGTGGGTGCTCCTCTGCCGCCGGTGCAGGCAGGTCGCCGGCGGACTCCTGGGGTTCCTGGGGCTCTGATCCAGCCATTCCGCGATCTTACACGCGCGCTACCGCCGGGCGAGACGGGCGCTTACCGTGGGGCTATTTCAGTAGTTGCCGGAGATCAGGTTCCAGGCGCGGTGCAGGCGCCCCTGATGCAGTTCCGCCTGGGTCGCGGCCGGATCGGCGTGCATCACCGCCGGGTTCTTGGTTGGCTTCGGCAAGCTGGTACACGCCGCAGCCTCAAGGTTCAGCTCCACGCCACGCTCATAGATCCGTTCCACCTGCTCGGCGTCGACAAAGCGGTGACCCTCACCGAATGCGTGCTCGCCAATCACGATGCCCTCGAAGATATCTTCGTCCTCAGCTGCCAGGACGTGGGTCACCTTGCCGATCTGCTCGCCGTCGGAGCTGAACACCGGCGTGCCGGCGGCCAGCACCTCGTAGGACACAGCTGCGCCTAGATCCATATGACATCAGCTTAGACCAACGCGTTCTGGTCGCCGCGCACGCCTACCCTGGCAGCGTGTCTGTTCGCCTCGGTGCCTCGCTCATCTGCGCGGCGCTTGCCCTCCTGCTCTCACCTGCTGTCGCGCTGGCACGCTGGCGACCGCCGCAGCACCTCACCTGGTACATGCAGTTCACCGGCCGGATCAACTACGGCGAGCCGGTGCAGGCCTACGATCTGGATGGTTTCGACACCACGGCCGCCCAGGTGCGGGCTCTGCACGCTGACGGCAGGCGGGTGATCTGCTACGTCGATGTGGGCACCTGGGAGAACTGGCGACCCGATGCGCACGACTTCCCGCGCTGGGTGCTGGGACGCGGCGACGGCTGGCCTGGGGAGCGCTGGCTCGACATCCGCGCACTGCGCGTGCTCGAGCCGATCATGACCAGGCGCTTTGAGCTGTGCAGGCGCAAGGGTTTTGACGCCGTCGACCCCGACAACATCAATGCTTTTCGCAACAACACCGGGTTTCCGCTGACGGCACGCGAGCAGCTGCGCTACGACAAGTGGGTCGCGCGCGAGGTGCATGCGCTCGGTATGGCCGTGTTTGAGAAAAACGACCTGACCCAGGCAAGGCAGCTGGAGCCCTACTTCGATGGTGTCGTCGACGAGCAGTGCAACCAGTACCACGAGTGCGACAGGTTGCTGCCCTACCTGCGGGCTGGCAAGCCTGTCCTCAACATCGAATACAGCCTGCCCACCAGTCGCTTCTGCGCCGCCGATGACGCGGCCGGGATCATGGGCGCCCGACTCAACATGGCGCTCAACGGCGCGCGTTTTGTGCCCTGCTGGGCGCGGGCGGCTCAGGCGAGTGTGAGTGGGGGTGGGCGGCGCGCGACGGGCGCCGCCCACCCCGTTTCACCTCAGTAGCGAGCCCGCGGAGCCAGAGGAGGCAGCGCCGGGCTGGCGTTCGGTGCCAGCGCAAGCGCCTGGTCCGGGAACCACTGACCAGCGGCCGGGTCGGTTGTCAGCGTGCCGGTCTGCAGGCTCCAGAGCTGGTCAAACGTCGTCCAGTCGGGGCTCGTGCTCGTCGGCCAGCCGGCGATTGACGGGGTGTCGCCACGGCCTGTGCCACCAGGCGCCTGGTATCCGGCGAGACGTCGCCGCGTCTGTTGAGTGCGCGAGACGCCGTGGCCACCGAGACTCCGGCCAGCTCTGCAACCTGGCGAATCGTCACGCGACCGCGACCGCGATCGCTCGGTTGATGGGGGTCGTTCGCCACGCGCCCGTTCAACCAGCTGCTCCAAGTGGCGAGCACCTGCGGTCAGATCTGGGGGCCTGCGCGCTCTCTCGGAGCTGTTCAGGACGTCAACCTAGCCATGCCTCGTCCAGTTCGGCCTGGCCGCCCGCGTGACCGAGCACGCGGCGCACCATCGACAGGGGCTCCGCGATGTCCTCGAGCGATCGTCTCTCGGCGTCCACGCCCAGCACGGCGGCGACGAGGCCACCAAGGATCATCGCCCCGGCCCCGATCAGGTATCCGGTGAACAGCGCATTGGGATCCCTGCCCGTACCGATGAGACTGCCGTACAGGTGCGTGCCGATGAGGCCGAAGGACTGGGCGATCGCGAAGAACACGGCGATCGCCTGGGCGCGGACCTCAAGCGGAAAGATCTCGCTTGCCGTCAGGTAGGCCGCGCTCGCGCCCGCTGAGGCGAAGAAGAAGATCACGCACCAGGCGAGCGTCTGCGTGACCGCGGTCAGGTCGCCCTGCTTGAACAGAAACGCCGTGATGATCAGCAACGTGCCCGAGATGATGTACGTGCCGGAGATCATGCCTCGGCGCCCGATTGAGTCGAACAGGCGCCCGATCGTGAGCGGGCCGAGCAGGTTGCCCGCCGCGAAGGCGAAGAAGTAGTAGCCGACGTCGTTGGCGCCCACGTGGAAGAAGAACTTGAGCACCAGACCGTAGGTGAAGAAGATCGCGTTGTAGAGGAAGGATTGCGTGATCATGAGCGTCGCGGTCAAGGTCGAGCGCCCCGGGTACTGCTTGAACAGCGTGGAGAGCAGCGAGAGGTAGCCGATCCGTTCGCTCGGGCGGATTTCGATCTCATCCTGGTCTCTGACCGGCTCGAGCGGCTTGCCCGTCGCCGCCTGGACCTCGCCCTCGATTGCGGCGATCGCGCGCTCCGCCTGCTGCTCGTGGCCGTGCATGATCAGCCAGCGTGGGCTCTCGGGCAGGTTGTGCCGGACGTAAATAATCACCAGGCTGAGCAGCGGCCCGATCAGGAATGCGATCCTCCAGCCGAGGTTTGCGGGGAGCTTGTTGAGCAAGAACAGCGTGGCGGCGGTCCCTATCAGCGCCCCGGCCCAGTAGGTACCGTTGATGGCGATGTCGATCCGGCCGCGGTAACGGGCGGGGATCATCTCGTCGATGGCCGAGTTGATCGCGGCGTACTCGCCGCCGATGCCGGTGCCAGCGAGCACGCGCGTGGCGTACAGGAACACGATCCACGCACCTCCCGCCTGCGTGACGGCGGTCAATCCGCTACCGACCAAGTAGACGCCGAGCGTGACCATGAAGAGGTTCTTGCGTCCCAGCCGATCGGACAGGCGGCCGAAGAACAGTGCCCCGATCACCTCTCCCACCAGATACCAGGTGGCGATATCCGCTGCCTGGCCGGCTGTCAGCGCAAGCGTGCTCCTCTGGGTGAAGGCGGCACTGAGGTTGGCGGCGATCGTGATCTCGAGGCCGTCAAGGATCCAGGCGACGCCGAGCGCGATGACCATGCGGGTGTGGAAGTGCGACCAGGGAAGGCGGTCCAGTCGGGCTGGGATCGCGCTCTTGATCGGTTGGCTGGAGCTGGCGGTTGTTGAAGTCATGAGCCCTCCCGGTCGTGGTTTGCGCACCGCGTGCCCGCCGTGTAAGACAAAGCGGATCTGCTGTTGCTACCCGGCCTGGCCGCGAAACCTGCGCGGCGCTCAGGGCCGGCGCACGCAGTCGTTAGGATCTGGGCGTGAGCAGTTCCGGTCCAGCGCAGCCGCCTGAGGACCCGGAGCACGCGCTGGCGAGCATTCGCAGCGAACTCGCTCGCATCCGAACGGCCGCCGGCCGGATCGAACGCGGGTTGGCTGAGCTGGAGGCGGGGGCGGTGGCGTCGGTGCGTCCCAGGCCCAGGCCGGAGCGGTATCTCCAGGTGCTGGTTGATGTCTACGACCTCGGTGGCCGGCACGGCGTGAGCCTCGAGGAGTGGGCGCGGATCGGTGCTGCGCGTGGCTATGAGCGGCGTGGCCTTGGCGGCTTCTTCACGGGCGTGCGGGCGCCGCTGCGCCACTTCGAGGGTCGTGTTGTGCTGACAGTGTTCGGCCAGCGCCTGGTCGACGAGTATCTGGCGGAGCTCCCGTGAGCCGGCGCGAACTGTCGCTCGTCGACGGCGACTGGCTGCAGGAGCGGCTCGAAGACCCCGACCTGGTCATCTGCGAGGTCGACGAGCGACCCCTGATCTACCGTGTTGGCCACATCCCGGGTGCCCAGTGCCTGGACTGGCGGGTCGACCTTCAGGACTCGGTGGCCCGCGACCTGCCAGACGGCGACTCGGTCGCACGACTGTGGCAGCGGATCGGGCTCGCTGAGCGCAGCACGGTCGTGCTCTATGGCGACCAGAGCAACTGGCACGCGTGCTTCGCCTACTGGTTGTTCAAGCTCTACGGGGTGGAGGATCTACGCATCCTGGATGGCGGACGCCAGGTGTGGGTGCGCGAAGGGCGGCCACTGACTCGCGAGACGGTGCCTGAGAGCGGCTGCGTGCCGCGCGTGCCGGCTGCGAGCGGTGCGCGCTACCGCGCCCGCTGGCGTGACGTGCTGGCGGCGGCGGACAACGGGATCCAGCTGCTCGACGTACGTACCCCCGCGGAATATCGCGGCGATGTGCTGGCCGAGGCGGGTTACGCAGAGGAGGGAGCGCAGCGCGCCGGACACATCCCGGGAGCGCTGAGCGTGCCCTGGGATATTGCCGTGGACGAGGACGGACGCTTGCTTGACGAGGACCAGCTGCGTGTCCGCCTGGCCGCGCGCGGGGTCGACCTAGAGGCGCCGGCGATCACCTACTGCCGCATCGGCGAGCGCAGCGCGCACACCTGGTTTGTGCTGCATGAGCTGCTGGGCGGCGAGGCTCGCAACTACGACGGCTCGTGGGTCGAGTGGGGGAGCATGATCGGCATGCCGATCGCCACCGGCGAGCAGCCGGGCTGACCAAGGCATGCCACACGAGTGGGGACTCGTGTGGCATTTGCTACATGCAAGGCGGCAAGCTATGTTAATAGCGTCGATGCGTGGCGCGTCGACGATGCGAGGCGGAGAGCAAGGAGACCCAGCATGACCACTCAGTCGGTGTCGTCAGACATCCCTGACGCGCTTGCGAGCGCAGACGTCAGACCCAAGCCCACCAGGCACCACCAGATCGTGATTGTCGGCGGCGGAGCCGGCGGCGCGACGGCGGCCGCGCACCTGTGTCGCAAGCTGCGCGACCCGGACGTGGCGGTGATCGAGCCGTCGGAGACGCACGACTACCAGCCGCTCTGGACCCTCGTCGGAGGTGGTGTAGTCAACAAGGAGAAAACGCGCTGCCACGAGATCGACGTGCTGCCGAAGAAGGCCAGCTGGATTCGTCAGGCGGTGACGAGCTTCGAGCCCGATGAAAACGCCGTGACCCTGGCTGACGGCAGCCGCGTCGGCTACGACTACCTGATTGTGGCGGTCGGCATCAAGCTCAACTGGGAGCAGGTCAAGGGGCTCAGCGTGGAGCAGCTCGGCCACGACGGCGTCTGTTCGAACTATGGCTATGACACCTGCGAGGGCACCTGGCGCACGCTGCGGGAGTTTCAGGGCGGTACAGCGGTCTTCACGATGCCGCCACCGCCGATCAAGTGCGCCGGCGCGCCGCAGAAGATCATGTACCTGGCCGACGACCACTTCCGCAAGCGCGGCGTACGCGACCGTTCGCGGGTGATCTACGCGGCCGGCACGCCCGGGATCTTCTCCGTCAAGGAGTTCGCGGCGACGCTCAACAAGGTGATCGAGCGCAAGGGCATCGAGACTATGTTCAAGCAGAGGCTTGTGGAGATTGTCCCGAACGAGCGGCGCGCGATCTTCCAGAGCACCGAGGGCGAGGAACTCACGGAGATCAAGTACGACATGATCCACATCACGCCGCCGCAGGGGCCGCCTGATGTCGTCAGGAACAGCCCGTTGGCCAACGAGGCCGGTTGGGTCAAGGTCGACAAGGCCACGCTGCAGAGCCCTGACTACCCGAACGTCTTCTCGCTCGGCGACGCCTCCAGTCTACCGACGTCAAAGACCGGCGCGGCGGTGCGCAAGGAGGCGCCGGTGCTCGTGCACAACCTCATGGCCACGATGAACGGCAGGCCATCATCCGACTTCAAGACCTATGACGGCTATGCCTCCTGCCCGCTTGTCACGGGCTACGGCAAGCTCGTGCTGGCCGAGTTCGATTACGACCTGAAGCCCAAGCCGTCGTTTCCTTTCGACACGACCAAGGAGCGTTGGTCGATGTACCAGCTCAAGCGCTATGGGCTGCCGATGCTCTATTGGAGGGGGATGTGCAAGGGCAGGCTTTAGACGCATGTGGTCGGGTGCGCCGGCGCGGGCTTGGAACCTGGAGCCGGCGCACCGGAACCTGACAAGCCGTGGCCGCCGCGCCTCCACAGGCGCGGCGGGGACGAGGGTGGCCGCCGTGTTTATCAACTAGTAGGTTGTATAGTGGTGCATTTGTGATGACTCGCAAACTTCAGCAGACACGCTGGGAGGCAGAATGATTTTTCGTCAGATAACCCACGACGACCTTGGCTGCGCGTCGTACCTGATCGGCGACGAGAAGGCCGGGGTCGCAGCCGTCGTCGACCCGCGCTTGGAGATCGACGAGTACCTCAACCTCGCTCGCTACATGGGCGTGAGCATCGAGCACATCTTCGAGACTCACAACCACGCCGACCACGTGTCCGGGCACGGCAGGCTCGCGGCGGCAACCGGAGCGACGATCCACATACACCGTGACGCTCAGCCGAGCTATGACCACGAGCCCTTCGACGACGGCGACGAGTTCCAAATTGGCACACTCGTCGTTCGGGCGCTGCATACGCCAGGGCACAGGCCCGAGCACACGGCCTTCGCGCTGATCGACACCCGGCGTGGTGTCGAGCCTTGGGCCGTGCTCTCCGGTGACACGCTGTTCGTCGGCGACGTCGCTCGACCGGACCTCGCAATTGAGAAGTCCGAGGGCGCGCGCGGGATCTTCCACTCGCTGCACGACAAGCTCCTGTCGCTGCCCGCGGATGTCGAGGTCTGGCCCGGGCACCTCGGCGGCTCGATGTGCGGGGGCCCCGGTATGGACATGAAGGTCGCTTCGACCATCGGCTTCGAGCTCGCTCACAACCCAACGCTCGCGATCGCTGATGAGGACGAGTTTGTCGCTCAGGCGCTCGCCAAGCTCGGACCGCAGCCGCCGAACTTCAGGTCGATCGTGGAGCTCAACAAGGGCCCGCTGCTGACCGACGGCGTCGAGCTCCTGCCGCTGTCACCGCGGCAGGTGGAGAGCAAGCGCCAAGCCGGCGCGTTGCTGGTGGACGTTCGTACCGACCAGCAGTTCGCAGACTCACACATCCCCGGCGCCGTCTGCAACCCCATGATGCGAGCTGGCTTTGGCACCAAGCTTGCCTGGATCGCCGACCGCGAGCGGGAGATCGTCTTCATCGGCCGTGACGATGATGACGGCCGGCGTGCAGGGCAGCTTGCCCTGGCTGTCGGTCTGCGTAAGTTCGGCGGCTATCTGCACGGTGGCATGACCAGCTGGCGCCACGAGAAGCGCGAGGTGGAACAGACCCGGCGGATGCACGTCGAGGAACTGGCCGAATACGTATTGAGCGACGCCGATCACATGCACATCGTCGATGTACGCGAGCGGCACGAGTGGGAGGCTGGGCACCTGCCTGGCTCAGTGCTGGCGGTCTGGTACGAGATCGACGGGATCCCGGACGGCGTCGACGCCGAGCGGACGATCGCCGTCGTCTGTGCCTCAGGGCAGCGGGCCGCGACGGCAGCCAGCCTGCTGCAGCGCTTTGGCGCTCGCGACGTCGTGCACGTTGTCGGCGGTGGTATCCCGACGCTCACCGGACACGGGGTCGAGCTGCACACGAGCGAGCGGACCGTGGGTGCCGGCGCTTGACCGCACGGATTAATTCTGCCAGGGCTGGCCTGCGGCAGCGGCCAGCCCTGGCATATCCCGGCAGGTGTGAAGGGGTCTGCTACCTCGTTGTCTCGGGGTGAGTGCCGTGCAGTCGCATCCTGTGTTCGCCAGGCTCTGGACGCTCGCCTCTGACGGCGACGCCATGCAGCACGCCAGGGAGGATCTGCTGAGGGGCGTGCATGGCCGCGGGCTCGAGGTGGGTGCCGGCGACGGGCGAGGTTTCAAGCACTACCCGCCGACCGTGACCGAGCTGGTCGCGGTCGAGCCCGAGCCGTACCTGCGCCACCGTGCCGAGCTGGCATCCGCGCACGCGCCGGTGCCGGTGAAGGTCCTGGGTGGTACGGCGGAACGTCTGCCGCCAGTCGAAGGGAATTTTGATTTCGCGGTCGCATCGCTCGTGCTCTGCTCGGTGGATGACCAGGCGCAGGCGCTTGCCGAGCTGCGACGCGTCTTGCGGCCCGGCGGGGAGCTGCGCTTCTTCGAGCACGTCTTGGCCACCGGTCCCCCGGTCGCTGCGGTGCAGAGGTGGCTTGACCGCAGCGGGTTGTGGCCACGGTTGGGCGCCGGTTGCCACCTCTCGCGTGACACGCTCGCTGCGATCACCGCCGCCGGCTTCCGGATTCAGGACGTGCACACCGCGCGGCTCGGCGCTTTGGCCAGCCCGGTGCCGTTTGTGGTGGGGCGTGCGCTTGCGCCGATCACGCCTGCGGCTGCTTGAGTGCGCAGGCGCGTGATCGGACTCGCCGGTCACGGCTGGTTCCTTGAGGGGCCGCGCCCGGCAGTCGCGCCACCATCGTTCGACATTGATGACATCCTTCGGGGTGTGACTGGCGAGGATCACCACGCCGCCTCCAGCGCCACTGCGCGCCCGGATCCTCGCGGCGGACAACGACACGGCCCGATGGCGGCGCCTCCGGCATGACTGAGGAGCAGGACCCAGACGCTGAGTTGCTGCGTCGCTTTGAGGCGGTGATCGCGGACGCTGGTCTGGATGACCTGCGTCAGCTCGCCAAGGACCTGCTGTCGTTTGGCGGCACGGCACGGGAAGCACGGCGTCCCCGCATGCCGGATCTGCGGCGTCCACCGCTTGCTGACTTGAAGACGTTCCGGATCAGGGTCGATCTCAAGCATTCACGGCCGCCGATCTGGCGGCGTTTGGAGGTCCGCTCGGACCTGCGACTGGATGCCATGCACCAGGTGCTGCAGGCGGCGTTTGGCTGGGATGACTACCACCTGTGGCGTTTCTCGCTGGGCGGTGGACCGTTTGACCACGGCAACCAGCTGTTCCTCTGTCCGTACGACATGCACGAGGGAGAGCTCGAGGATGAGGGTGGGGTCCCTGCCGGGGAGGTGCGGCTCGACGAGACGATGCAAGAGTCGGGGGACGTGCTCGCCTACGTGTATGACTACGGTGATAACTGGGAGCTGGCGCTGCGGCTCGAACAGATCCTGCCCGTGGACCCCGGAGCACCGTGGGCGGCTTGCGTCGACGGCCGCCGAGCTGCGCCTCCGGAGGACTGCGGCAGCCTGCGTGACGCCGAGGATCTGGCCGAGGTGCTTCAGGATCCGGCTCACTTCGACCTGGAGGAGATCAACGAGGCCCTGCAGGCGCCCTACTTCGCGCTGCGCGAGGCCGGTGTCAACGCGGCGTTGGTCGATCTCGTCAACCGGCTTGCTTACAGCTCGGTCGGGGAGGATCTCACCGCGCGTGCGCTGCAGCTGATCGGCGAGCCGACACAGGTCGATGACCAAGAAGTACGCGACTGCCTGCAGGCGTTCACATGGTTCCTTGACCGGGCTGCGGATGGCGGGATCCAGCTCACCGCCGCGGGCTATCTGAGGCCGTCCGATGTCGAGGCCGCCGCCGAAGTCGTGCCAATGATGGCGGACTGGATCGGCAAGGCCAACCGTGAGATCGACACCACGCCGGTGATGCGGTTCCGAGAGCTTCTGCAGGAACTCGGGCTGTTGCGCAAGTACAAGGGTGCGCTGAGGCTCACCAGGGTCGGTGCCTCGGCCCGCGTCTCCAACGACGCGCTCTTGAGCATCCTTGCCGGCAAACTCGTGGCCGCCGATAGCGACTTTGACCGGCTGGCGTCACTGCTTGTACTCACCTACGCCGCCACATCGCCGGACGCGGAGATCCCGCTGGACACCGTTGCCACGGCGCTTGACAACCTTGGCTGGCAGACCGGAAGCGGCGAGCCGATCGTCGCGCACCACCTTCACTGGCTACCGGCGCTCGAGGTTCTTGTGAACGTCAAGCGTGCGCCATCGAGCTGGCGCGAGCGGCGAGTGATCAGCCCGGCGGCGGCCAGGCTCGCCCACGCTGCGCTGAGGGTCACCCAGCCGGAACGGCGGTCATAGGCGCTGGGCGAGCCCAGCATGGTGCACCGAGAACAAGGTTGTGGGGCGTTCTTTGTGGCAAAGGTGCTCACGACCACGCGCCGTTTCGTGCGGCGCGGATGGTTGCGGCGGTCCGTGTCATAGGAGAGAGCGGGCCAAGCCCGCTTCATCTCCAGCTTGACCTTCACGGGACCGTGGAACGAAGCGAGCACGCTTGGCTTGGCACGTGGGGGCGGGCCACCGGCCCCACTTCCGCCTCGCATGTAGGGCCGTGTCTCAGGGCGTCGCAGCTGGCGCTCGGTGCCGAGTTTGAGTAGACCCGGTGCTCGCTGCCGATGTTTCACACGCAGCGCCGCCCGGCGTTTGGGGGGATCCAGCAAGACCGTGCTTTCGGCGGTGAGTGCCCATGCTCACGTTGGGCGGATGGCTCATGGCACCGTGTCTGACCGGCGGCGCGTGCTCTCTGCGGACTGCTGGATCAGATCACCTAGCAGAGCCTGCGAATCCGACAGTGCGGAGGTGAGGATCTGTTTCGCGACCGCCAACAGCTGTGAGACCCGTGGATCCTTGAGACGGTAGTAGGTGCTCGTGCCCGCGCGACGGCTTTCCAGCACTCCGAGTTGGCGCAGTGCCGCGAGGTGTTGGGACGTGCCGCTGGAGTCCAGCTCAAGTTCGGCCTGAAGATCGCCGACGGTACGCTCACCACTGACGAGCAGCTCCAGGATACGGATGCGAACTGGATGCCCGAGGACTCGGAACAGCTGGGCTTTGGCCACGTACACCGGGTCGGAGCGCACGTGCACTCCAGTCGAATCGGCCGCAGGCGTTTTGGGCGTCGTCAACTTGCGTCGAGTTGACATTGGTGGTCGAAGCTGGGCAGAGCCACAGCAGTATCCTACCGCACCTTCGCGTAAAGCCTCATAAGATCCTAAGGTTTGATCGCCGCCGCTCGCAAGTTTGAACTGCGCCGCTAGGCGGGAGCCTGCGCTGAGGAGTCACGACTCGGTTCACGTCGAGCTGGCGGACCGCTACGACGGGCGCGTCGGTTGGTTGCCCGAGCCATAGGCATGCTTGCTTATGAGCTTGGAAGGTTATAAGTCGTTATCCTGGGCACCGATGACCAACAGCATGCCTCAGATGGACCGGCTCTCGTCTTGAACATCCGGATGCCAGCGGCGGGTGTGAATGGGGATCGGCGCTGCTCGGTCCGCCGACACAACACCGACGTGTTAGGTACCCTCGCGGACGCGGTTTGGCTGAAGCGAGTCGATCGGCCGGGGGCCCGCGCGCGCAAGGTTGCTGGCCCACGGAGAGCGCCGAGCCGCCAGACCGTCGATGGCTCGCGCGATTTGGGAACCATGTGCCGCCGGTGTTTGCTGGAAATGCACGTGCTCGAGACCAGTGTCCACTGTCGCCCTGGGCATCGTCGGACGCCTGATCCACTGGTATCGGCGCGCGATGTCGTTGCGGCCAGACTGGGGGGCGACCGGCCGTCGCTTGCGGGCCTGGTTTCGGGCGCGCAGGTGCGCACGGGCGGGCCGCTTGGCGTGCGGATGGCCGCGACGGTGACCGAGGCCTGCGGCCGGTGAGTCTGCTTGCGATCCTGCTCGCCGCTGGAGCGGTGGTGGTGGCCTGCGGTCTGGTGGGTGCTCTGATCGGCGGGCTGAGGTGGTCGCTGTTGCTGCAGGCGGCCGGCATGGCGATGATCGGCGCCGTCGGCACCGCGGTTCTGTTTGGTGCAGCCTCGGTCGGGGCGCGGTTTCGGAGTGGCTTTTCGCCCGCGCTTGGGGTTGACCGTATGAGTGGCTTTTTTCTGCTGGTGCTGTCGCTGATCGCCGTCCCTGCCCTGTATTACGCACGCGATGCGCTACGCGGCGCACCGCGGGCGCGCGTGACGGCCGGGTTGAGCGGCGCCTTCTGCCTGGCGCTTGTGGGCCTGCTCACCGCGCGCGACGTCACGACTTTTCTGGGCTTCTGGGAGCTGATGACGCTACTGCCGGCGGCCCTGATTCTGGTTGGGCGCCACGACGAGCGTGCGCGCCGGGACGTGTTCGCCTACTTGGCGATCACACACCTCGGCGGGGTGGGTGTCTGGGCCAGCATGCTGGTGCTGGCGGTGCACGGCGCACTCGGTGGCACGCCGCTGCACGGAGAGGGCCTGCGCGCGCTCGTCGCCGTGTTGGCGCTGATCGGCTTCGGCACCAAGGCGGGCGCAATGCCGTTGCACTCGTGGCTGCCACGGGCGCACCCGCTCGCGCCTGCGCACGTGTCGGCGCTGATGTCGGGGGTGATGATCAAGCTCGCGCTGTACGGTCTGATCCGGGTGCTGTTCGCGTGGGACGCGCCCGCGCCGCTGTGGGTGGGCGTCGTGCTGCTCGGCTTCGGCGCGCTGTCGGCGGTGGGTGGCGTGCTGTACGCGCTCTTTCAGCATGAGCTCAAGCGGCTGTTGGCGTTTCACTCGATTGAGAACGTCGGAATCATCCTGCTGGGGCTGGGCGCATCGCTCGTGTTCGCGGCGATCGGTCGGCCGCTTTGGAGCGCGATCGCGTTTGCGGCGGCGTTGCTTCACATTCTCAATCACGCGATTTTCAAGGCGCTGCTGTTTCTCGGCGCGGGATCATTCGCAGCCGCCGTTGGGGGACTTGGTCTGGACCGGCTCGGTGGTCTGCTGCGCCGGATGCCCTGGACTGGCGGGGCCTTCGCGCTCGGAGCGATGGCGATCGCGGGGCTGCCGCCGCTCAACGGGTTTGTCTCGGAGTGGATGACTCTGCAGTCGCTGCTTCACGTCGCCGTGTATGGGCCCTTTGGAGTTTCGCTTACGGCGCTGGTGGCGACCGCGGCGCTCGCCGCCACCGCGGCGCTGGCCGTGTTCTGTTTCGTGAAGGTCATCGGCTTGGTGCTGCTCGGAGCGCCGCGCTCCGGGGAATGTGAGGCTGCGAAGGAGAGCAGCGTGGGCATGAGAGCCCCGGTGGTCTTTCTCGCCGCCCTGTGCGTGCTGCTCGGCGTCACGCCAGGTCTGCTGGTCCCGACGCTCGCAAAGCTTCGCCTCAGCAGCGTTCCGTTGTCGGTGCATGCCGGCGTGTATCTGCCGGGAACTGGCGGGTTTCCGACGCTTGCTTTGACGCTCGCGCTGGTGCTGCTGACGATCGGGCTATGGCGCCTTGGCACCGGTCGTCGTGCCGCACCCACGCCAATATGGGCCTGCGGGCAGGCTGTTGTGCCGGCTTTGGCGTGGACGTCCTCAGGGTTCACCAAGCCGATCAGATTGGTCTTGGAGGGCGTGCTGCGACCGACGCGCGAACTGACGACCGTGCGTGCGCAGTCAGGCGTGGTGCAGGAGGTGCGGTATGAGGCTGAGGTGCCTCACCTGTTCGACACTCTGCTGTACGAGCCGGTTACTGCCGCGGCGCTGCGGGCAGCGGCGCTCGTCCGCCGGCTGCAGTCTGGGAGCCTGCGGACCTATCTGATCTATCTGGTGGGGCTGTTGGTGTTGCTGCTGGTGCTCGTGCGCCTTGGGGTGCTGGCGTGAGCGTGGCCGGAGCGCTCGCCGGGGCCGTGCAGGTCCTTGGCGGAGTCTTGCTCGCGCCCTTGATCCCTGGCCTCATTCAGCGGCTCAAGGCGAGGTTGCAGGGTCGGCCCGGTCCCTCGCCGTTGCAGCCTTACCGTGAGCTGCGACGGTTGTGGCACAAGAGTGGGGTAGCGCCGTTCCCCCGCACCGTGATCTACGAGCTGGCGCCACCTGTGGTGGTTGCGTCATCGCTTGTGGCGCTCGTGATGCTGCCGATCGGCGGTCGCTCACCGGGCTGGCCGGTGGGTCACGATGCGCTCGTGCTCGTCGGGCTGCTGGCGCTGGGCCGCTTTGCAATCACTCTGGCCGCATGGGACACCGGCGGCGGCTTTGGGCTGATGGGCGCGAGCCGCGAGCTGACGTTTGGGGTGCCGGTCGAGGCGGTGCTGCTGATGGTGATGGTGCTTGTAGCACTGCCGGTCGGCAGCACCAACCTGATTGCGCTGAGCGATGCGGCCGCACGTCCGCACGTGTGGGGAGAACCGGCGCACTGGGCAGCGCTGCTGGCGTTTGTGCTGGTCATGCTCGCCGAGACTGGCCGCCAGCCGATTGACAACCCCGATACGCATCTTGAGCTCACGATGGTGCATGAGGGGCCGCTGCTTGAGTATGCGGGTCGCGAACTCGCGTACCTGCAGTGGGCTGCGGCGGCGCGGCACTGGATCATGCTGGTGCTTGCCACCGAGTTGTTCGTTCCGCATCCCGGCCCGTTTGCAGCACGCTTGGCGGTCCTTGTGGTGTCTGTGCCGGTCTGGTGTGGCCTGTTGGCGGTGGTCGAGACGACTCAGGCCAAGATGCGTGTTCTGCGCGTGCCGCTGTTCTTGGGTGCCGGCGGGCTGGTTTGCCTGCTTGGGTTGGCGAGTTGGTTTGCTGGGGGTGGCTCGTGAGCCATGCCGTGCTCTGGGTGCTGACAATCAGCGCGCTTGCGGTGGTGGTTGTCCGCCGACGGTCTGTCGCGATCGCGCTGGTGGCCCTGCAGTCGCTGGTTTTGGGCATACAGGCGATCTCCCAGGCTGCGGGCACGTCGACGGCGCTGCTGGTCGCGGGGATCGTGCTGCTGGCCAAGGCGATCGTCCTGCCTGTGCTCCTCGGGCTCATCGTCCTGCGGACCCGTGAGCCGGGACGGATGGCGTCAGAGCGTCATCCGCTGGCACGGCTCATGGTCGCGCTTGCGATCGCGTTGGCGGTCGTGACGCTCATGCCGCGCTTTGGACTGACGCATGCCGATGTGGAGGACACCGCGGTTGGCCTGGTCGCGCTCGGTCTCGCCATCGCCGTTGTGCGCCGACCGACGGTCTTCCAGGCATGCGGGTTTCTGGTGGCCGAGAATGGCCTCTACCTTGCTGCACTCTCTGTGCCGAGGGGCTTCCCGGTGTTCATCGAGCTCGGGTTGGTGTTCGATCTCGTCGTTGTGATCTCGGTCGCGGGAGCGTTCAGCGCCAGAATCCACGGGGAGCTCGGGACCGGCGATACCTCGTTGTTGGGGGGTCTGCGTGATTGAAGCGCTCGTCATCGCTGTCCCGGCACTGCCGCTCGCCTGCGGGCTGCTGGTTCAGTTGGCACGCACTCCGGGCGTGGCAGACCGGATCAATGTCGCCGGCGCGCTGCTGACCGGAGCATGCGCTGGTCTCCTGGCGATCCTGGCGCTCCTCGGCAGCTCCAATCCCACGCAGGGAGCGTGGTATGTGGTGGACGGCGCCAGTGGCGCGTTCGTTGGCGTTGTGGCGGTCGTCGGGTTGCTGAGTGCGCTGGTCTCCCCGGTATACCTTGCCGCCGAGGGTCGCAGCTTCTTTAGAGCCCCCCGTGCGAGGGCGTGGTACTACTTCGGCCTTAACCTTTTCTGGGCTGCGCTGCTGGCGATTCCGTTGGTCAACAACCTCGGCGTTGCGTGGTTGCTGGTCGAGGCAACCACCGGCGCCTCCGCGCTGCTCGTTGCCTATAGTGGCCGGCGCTCGGCGCTGGAGGCGGGCTGGAAGTACCTGGTGCTGACGACATTCGGGCTGACGATCGCGCTGGCCGGCATCCTCGTGCTGTATGTCGGCCTGGCGCCGCACGGTGGTGTTCTGGGGACTCTCGACTGGCAATCGATTTCGCGCCATGCCCACTTGTTGCCAGCCAAAGATGCGCTGCTTGCGTTTCTGCTGATTGTCGGCGGGCTGGCGACCAAGATCGGCTGGGCACCGGTACACAATTGGTTGCCCGACGCGCATAGTGAAGCGCCGCCCCCAGTCAGCGCTCTGCTGTCCGCGGCGCTTCTGCCAACGGTGATCTTGGTTGCATGGCGTGTGCTCGTCACGCTCGGCCCAGCCTTGCGCGCCGGCGTGGGAGACGCAACCTTCATGGCGTTCGGTTTGGCGTCGCTGGCGATTGCCGTCCCGTTCCTGTGGCGGCCGCTGCCATGGAAGCGGCTGCTGGCGTACTCCAGCCTTGAGCACATGGGCGTGCTCGCGCTCGGCATCGGCTTCGCCTCCCCGCTGGCGACCGCAGGCGTGCTGCTGCACCTGGCCGGCCATGCCCTTGCCAAATCGCTTGGCTTCTACGCCGCAATGCCACTGCTGCGCCACCAACCAGAAAGCGCCGAGCGCCCGCCGCGTGGGATCGCGAAGCTCAGCGCTGGTACTGCCGCCGCGATCGGCCTCAGCCTCGGGTCGCTCGGCGGGTTACCACCCTCGCCACTGTTCTTCAGCGAGCTGCTCATCCTGATTGGCGGCATCGCCGCTGGGCATCTCGTCGTCGCGCTGATCGCCGCGGCCTTGCTCGGCCTCGGGTTCCTCGGGCTGGCCCACGCTCTGATCGAAGGTCTGCTCGGCGGTGAGCAACGCCGCGCGTGGTCTCGTGGGCGTAGCGTCCGTGTCACCGAAGGTCTGGCCACCGTGATCGGTCTGAGTCTTCTCGCGCTGGCAGCCTGCGCATACCTGCTACCTGGTTCGGTGGCCGTCCGCATGCTGATGGATGGCCTCACATGAGCACGCCGCGCGACGCCTCCGGGCGCATGCCCGGTGTTGCTGAGATCAGAGCGGTACCGGCCGCGGCCTGGCGCCGGGCCTGCCTCGACGCGCACGCCCACGGCGAGCGCTTTGGTGGGCTGTTTTCCCACCTGCCGGCGTCGGGACCACCGCGACTGCGAGCGGTGTTCAGCACGCCGGCAGGCGAGCGGCTGATCACCTGCGAGGCCACCGAGGGCGCCGTGGAGACGATTGTCGACGTGATCCCGGCGGCCGGCTGGGACGAGCGCGAGGCACACGACCTCCACGCGATCAGCTTCATCGGCCACGAGCCACTGCGCCCGCTAATTGACCACCACGCGCCGCTGGAGGCGTGGACGGTTCCAACCGTCGGCGAGGATGTGCATCAGGTCGCGGTCGGACCGATCCATGCCGGCGTGATCGAGTCGGGCCACTTCCGCTTCCACGTCGTCGGAGAACGGATACTGCACCTCGACGTCCGCCTCTCCTACAAGCGTCGCGGCCTGGAGACCGCCGCTGCTGGACGGTCGCTGGGGGATGGAATCGCCTACGCGCAGCGCGCCTGTGCGGCGTGCGCGGTGACCAACACAGTGGCCTACGCGCAAGCGTGTGAGGCCGCACTCGGGCTTCAGCCGGACGATCACCTGCGGCGCGCCCGAACGGTCCTGCTTGAGCTCGAACGCGTCTACAACCACCTGAACGACATCTCCGCGATCTGCGCTGGGGTCGGGTTTGCGCCCGGGGCGATGGCGTACGCCGCCCTCAAAGAGCGCGCCCAGCGCCTGAACGAGCGCCTCGCATGGCATAGGTTTCTGTTTGACACGGTGTCCGTGGGAAGAAGTGCGATCTCATTCGATCGTCAGGAGGCCGCGGATGCCCGTCGGGAGCTGGCAGCGATCGGCCAGGAGCACCAGCTCGTCTGGCGGGATCTGCGGTTCGTGTCCTCGCTGCAGGAGCGACTCGAAGGGGTCGCCACGCTCAGCGCCGCTGACGCCGAGCGCCTCGGTGCCGTCGGCCCGGCCGCACGCGCCTCGGGCCTGCGCGACGACCATCGCATCCACAGTCCGCACCTCAGCTACAGCGGCTTCAGCGTAGCGGTCGCAGAGGCCGCCTCTGGTGATGTCGCGGCCCGCACGAACCAGCGCGCGCTCGAGTTGCACCAGTCCCTGGAACTCCTCGACGACCTGCTCACCCAGCCGCTTGAGCCCGGTACGGTCCGACGCTGCGGGGAAGAGGCGAGCACGGCTGTGGGTCGCGTCGAAAGCCCGCGCGGTGTGACCGTCTGCGTGGTAGTGCGCGAAGGCGACCGGTTGGCCGCGCTGCACCTGCGCACGGGCTCGTACGCCAACTGGCCGGTGCTGGCGCACGCCGTGGTCGGCGAGCTGCTGCCGGACTTTCCACTCATCAATAAGAGCTTTGAGCTCTGTTACGCCTGTGCGGACCGCTGAGACGATGTTCGTGTTGCTCAACCACCTCCAGCGACTGCGCCGAGCCACGCCTCCGTCGCCGGTGCGTGCGCGCGGCTCGCTTGCGGTCCGTCACGTCGATGCCGGCTCCTGCAACGGCTGTGAGCACGAACTTGCGGCAGCCACAAATCCGTTCTACGACCTCCAACAATACGGGCTGAACGTCGTCGCCTCGCCGCGCCATGCCGATGTCCTGCTCGTCACCGGCGCGATCACCACACGCATGGCCGGACCCCTCCGCACAGCCTACGAAGCGATGCCCGAGCCCAGACTCGTCGCCGCGCTCGGAGACTGCGCCCTGGGCTGCAATCTCCTCGGCGACCAAGCAGAACTCGCTGGCCCGCTTGAAGCGATCCTCCCCGTCGACCTGCGCATCCCGGGCTGTCCGCCCACGCCGAAGGCGATTGCCCAGGCGCTCACCGCGGCGCTTCACAGACTCGCAACCGACTGACAGCGGCGAGCGGCCGCAGCTCCGGCGGACGGAAGCGGCTTGGGTGGCGAACGCCGCCTTCCGATCAGCGGGGCGCGCTCAACCTCACGACGCAAGCCATCGCATGGGTGAGAGGTGAGGCCCAGAGATTGCACTTAGTCTTATAAGATGATAAGGTATGGTGTAAGCAAGGGTTAGAGGATGGAATGCGCACCAGTGAACAGGTCGGCCCGCCTGGCTGGCCGATGAAGTCGGTGCTGATCCAGCGCCCAGTCGATGATGGCATCCAGCATCGGTTCGAGATGAGCCGCCAGCTGCTCGCCTCCCAGCGGCGAGCAGACCGCGCTGCGGAAACGGGAGCCTCCGTGGCCACGTTGCGCTGTGTGCTGGGCATCTACTGCGCCCGTTACGCGGTGGCTCTCGGGCGTGCCACAACTGCCAGTTCGGGCGTTGAGCGGCAGGCCGCCTTCGCGGAAGCTCGGCGCATCATCCAGCTGTCCGTTCCGCTGCGCAGGCAGATCGCCTCGTCGGCCGACACGGCGGCCGTACCCAACGCGTGACCGGAGCGCGCATCGTCGACCAGCGTGTGTGCCGGGTGAGGGCAAGCAGCCGTGCGAGTCGCATGGTCTGATCTAGCGGTAAGCATCGCGGTCATACGCGCCTTCTCGCCGCCGAGCGCGCAGCGAACGGGCGGCGCGCGTCGCTGTGAACAGCTCGGCCGACCATCATGGGTGGCATGGCAAGCGCGGTGATCTCCGTCAGGGTGCAGGCTCGCTCGCGGCGTGAAGGCTTGGTCGCGGATCGTGCTGGCGTCTTGGTCGTCCGCGTCGCGGCTCCCGCGCTTGATGGACGCGCCAACCAAGCCCTCTGCCGACTGCTTGCCCGAGAACTCGGTGTACGTGATGCGAGTGTGGCCATCATCCGTGGGGAGCGGGCCCGTGAGAAGCTCTTACGAATCGACGGCGTCGACCAAGAAACCGCCGAAGCCACGCTCGGCTTGAAGGCGGGCCAGTCGGGCTGACTCTGCGCCTGCCCGATCTGCTGCTCTAAGTGGGCGTCGTCAGGGGTCTTCGGCAGACGCTCAAGGATGCAGCCGTCACGGAGTAGTCGGGGAGACAGGATTTGAACCTGCGACCGCCCGGCCCCCAGCCGGGTGCGCTACCAGACTGCGCCACTCCCCGTGGTGTGGCGATGATAGCCAGCGCGGGGCGGGGCGATGCGCTGCCATGACCGACGGGGATGGCCTGGACGGCCGACGAGTGCGCTGAGAAGGCGGCCAAAGATGTCTGCGCGCCGGCTGCTGAGGCCGCGCCCCATGGCGGAGGTGAGCCCTGCGGGCGGCAACAAGCGGGCTGGTGAAGGCACCCGGGCACCCACGAGGCGTGCGTGAGGATTGTGCTCAGACGTCGGCTGGCTCGCGCTCCGGATATAGGCCCACCCGCTCGAGCAGCCGCACAAGCGCGGCCGCCAGTTCGAGTGGACGCTCAAGCGGCGTCATGTGGCCTGTGCGCTCGAGGATCAAAAGCTCGGCCAGATTGGGCAGCGCGGCTGCGATCTGCCGTGCGTGCGCCGGCGGTGTGAGCCGGTCCTGCGCGCCGGCCACCACGAGCGTCGGCACGTCGAGTTGCTTGAGCGCGCCGCTCAGGTCCAGGTCGCGCATCGTCTGACCGGCGCCGGCCCGTAGCCGAGCCGGCATGCGCGCGACCATCGGCTCGATGAACGCCAGCTGAGCGGCGGACGCATCGGGGCCGAAGAGCAGGTGGCGGTTCAACGCGCGACTGACTGGGCTGGAGATGGGCAGCAGCGGCTGCTCGCCGGTGATGAGCGCTGCGAGCAGAGTCCGACGCGCCGTGTCGGGGATGACCGCTGGCAGGACGCTGGCCGTCGTCAGCAACCCTGAGACGCCGGTGCTGATCAGCGCAGCCGCGCGCATGTTCGCGCTTGCGCCGACCGTGCCCGCCCGGGCCACGAGCGCCATCGCGCCCATCGAGTGGCCCACCACGACCACATCGCGCCGCGCCGCGCAGCTTGCGGCCAAAACGGCGCCGAGATCCTCACCGTATCGTTCGATCCTCTGGTCTGACACGGCGTCAGCCGGGCTCGCGCCCTGGCCGCGCGGGTCGTAGGCAACCACCCGCAGCCCCCGCCGGATGAGCTCGCGCGTGAGCAGATCGAAGACCTGCAACTCCTCCGTCCAGCCTGGAATCAGCATCACCGTCGGCGCGGCGCCTGAGCCGAAGACCTCGGCGTGCAGTGCGACCCCATCGTCGGTGCGCACCGTGAGCGGTTCGCCCTCAAGCGGTGCGCTCAAGAGCGGCCAGAGGGGATCCTCGGTCAGAGCCTGCCGATGGCGGAGCTCAGCCGCAACGGCAGTGCCGGCACCGGCGGCCGCCACCAGGCCGGCACCGATCCCGAAGCCGCCGATGAGACCGCGCCGGTGCGCTTCACGCGGTCGTGACTTCTGCATCCCGAGGACAGTTTATGCTGGACAGTTGAGTATGAACTGCAACAAAAGCCCATCGGATAGCGAGGTAGTGCTTTGACTGCAACCAACGACGGCGTCTCGCTTGACGAACTCTGCATCGACACGATCCGCACGCTGTCGATGGATGCGGTCCAGAAGGCCAACTCGGGCCACCCGGGCACGCCGATGGCGCTGGCGCCCGTGGCCTACACGCTGTTCACGCGGGCGATGCGTCACAACCCCGCGGACCCGCAATGGCCAGACCGTGACCGCTTCGTGCTCTCCGCCGGTCACGCCTCGATGTTGCTTTACGCATCGCTCTACCTGACCGGCTACGACCTCTCGCTCGAGGACATCAAGAACTTCCGGCAACTGCACTCCAAGACCCCCGGTCATCCCGAGTACGGGGAGGTGCCGGGTGTCGAGGTGACGACCGGGCCACTCGGGCAGGGCATCAGCCACGCGGTCGGCTTCGCGCTGGCCGAGCGGATGCTGGCCGAGCGCTTCAACCGCGATCAGCACGAGGTCGTCAACCACTTCACCTACGTGATCGCCTCCGAAGGCGACATGGAGGAGGGCATCAGCGGTGAGGCGAGCTCGCTCGCGGGCCACCTCGGGCTCGGCAAGCTCATCGTCTTCTTCGACCGCAACCACATCTCGATCGAGGGCGACACCGTGATCGCCTTCACCGAGGACACGCCGCTGCGCTACGCCGCCTACGGCTGGGACGTGCAGGACATCGGTGAGGACGTATCGATCGCGCGGCTCGAGGAGGCGATCGCGACCGCTCAGGGCGTGACCGACAGGCCGAGCCTGATCATGATGCGCACGCACATCGCCTTCGGGGCACCGACCAAGCAGGACACCGCCGCAGCGCACGGCAGTCCGCTCGGCGAAGAGGAGATTCGGGCCGCCAAGCGCTTCTACAAGTTCCCCAGCGAGGAGCCGTTCTTCGTTCCGCCGCAGGCGCTTGAGCACGGTCGCCGGACGCTTGAGCGCGGCGCCGCCCAGCAGCACGAGTGGCGCGAGCGCTTCGAGCGCTACCGCGCCGACTTCCCCGATTCGGCCGCCGAATTCGAGCGGGTCGTGGCGCGCACGCGTCCCGCCGGCTGGGCCGATGATCTGCCCAGCTACCCAGCCAGTGACAAGGGCGAGGCGACGCGCAAGTCCTCTGAGCGCGTCATTCAGTGGGCCGCACAGAAGCTTCCCATGCTGGTCGGTGGCTCCGCGGACCTGGCGCCGAGCACGCTGACGCTGATCGATCAGGCGGGCAGCGTCGATCTGCACAGCTACACCGGGCGCAACCTGCACTTCGGCATCCGCGAGCACGCGATGGGCGCCGTCGTCAACGGCCTGAACCTGCACTACCTGCGTGCCTACGGTGCGACCTTTTTGACCTTCAGCGACTACATGAAGGGCTCGATCAGGCTCGCGGCGCTGATGCGCCTGCCCTCGATCTTCGTCTTCACCCACGACTCGATCGGGCTTGGCGAGGACGGGCCTACCCACCAGCCGATCGAGCAGCTGGCGCACCTGCGCGCGACACCGAACCTCTCGGTGATTCGGCCCGCCGACGCCAACGAGACGGCCCTGGCGTGGCGTCACGCGATCGACTCCACAGACCATCCGGTGGCGCTGATCCTCTCGCGCCAGAGCATGCCGACGCTCGACCCCGCAAGGATCCCCGCCGATGCTGTGGAGCGCGGCGCCTACGTGCTGGCGGACAAGCGCTCCGCGGAGGGCGGGCCGGACGTGATCCTGATCGCCACCGGCAGCGAGTTGCAGATAGCCGTGGCGGCCGCTGAGGTCCTTGAGCAGGAGGGCATCGCCGCCAGGGTTGTCAGCATGCCCTGTGAGGATCACTTCGCGGCTCAGGCTGCCGAGTACCGCGACCAGGTGCTCCCGCCCGCGATCCGTGCGCGCGTCTCGGTCGAGGCCGCCGCGACGTTTGGCTGGCACCGCTGGGTGGGAGATAGAGGGGAGACGGTCGGCATGGAGGGCTTCGGCGCCTCGGCGCCCGCTGCCGAGCTCTACGCGCACTTCGGGATCACGGCAGAGGCCGTGGCCGCCGCCGCGCGGCGCTCGCTCGAGCGCGCGCGCAGCAACTGAATACGACGAAAAGGACACGAGATGAGCACGCTGGCCGATGTGAACCCGAAACTGAAGGCGCTCACCGAGGCGGGAGTGAGCGTCTGGCTTGACCAGCTCGGCCGCTCGCTGGTCCAGGGCGGTGAGCTCGCGCGCATGGTCGCGCAGGAGAGCCTGCGCGGCGTGACGTCAAACCCCTCGATCTTCGAGAAGTCGATCCTCGGCACGGCCGACTACGACGAGGCGATCGCCGCCATGGCACGCGAATCCAAGTCAGCCCAGGAGATCTACGACACGCTTGCGGTGGCCGACGTGCAGGCCGCCTGTGACGTGCTCGCAAGCGTCCACCAGCAGAGCGGCGGCCGGGACGGGTTCGTCTCACTGGAGGTGGCGCCCGACCTCGCTCGCGACCCGGAGCGCACGCTGCACTCAGCCCGCACTTACTGGCACGCGGTGGGCCGGCCGAACGTGATGATCAAGATTCCCGGCACCGCTGAGGGGGTCCAGGCGATCGAGCAGGCGATCTACGAGGGCATCAACGTCAACGTCACGCTGCTGTTCGCCGTCGAGGCCTACGAGCAGATCGCCCGCGCCTACATTCGCGGCCTCGAGCGCCGGCACGCCGAGGGCAAGAGCCTGGACGTGAACTCGGTCGCCTCGTTCTTCGTCTCACGGGTGGACACGCTGGTCGACAAGCAGCTCGACAAGCTCGGCGGATCCGACGCCGAGCGGCTCAAGGGCACCGCCGCGCTGGCCAACGCCCGTGCCGCCTACGCGCGCTTCCAGGAACTCTTCAGCGGGCCCGAGTGGGAGACGCTGGCCGAGGCGGGCGCCGCCTATCAGCGACCGCTCTGGGCCTCCACCGGCGTCAAGAACCCCGCCTACCCCGACACCCTCTACGTCGATCAGCTGATCGCTCCGCACACCGTCAACACGATGCCGCTGGCGACGCTCAACGCGGTCGCCGACCACGGCAGCGTGCCGGGCGCCACCGCGACAATCGACGCGACACCCGCGCTGGCAGCGCTCGCCGCCGCCGGAATCGACATGGAGGCCGTCACCAAGCAGCTGCTCGAGGAGGGGATCAAGCTCTTCGAGGACGCGATGGCATCGCTGCTTGCGGGGATCGAGAAGACCCGCGCCGCGGTTGTCACCGGTCGGCCGCCGGCGATCGACGCGAGCCTGCCGCCGGACTTCGAGCAGGCGGAGGCGGCGCGCGTCGAGCAGGCCGTCAACGAGCAGGTCGCAAGGCGTGTATGGAAGCGTGACCAGGCCCTGTGGGGCGGCCCCGGCGTGCCCGAGATCGAGAACCGGCTGGGCTGGCTGAACGTCACCGAGACGATGCTCGAGCACCTCCCGGACCTCGAGGCGCTCCGCGACGAGCTGCTCGCCGCCGGCTACACCGACGCCGTCCTGCTCGGCATGGGCGGCTCGTCGCTCGGCCCGGAGGTGATCCGCCGCACGTTCGGCGAGCTCGCGGGCGGGCTGCGCCTGCAGGTGCTCGACTCCACCCACCCGGACGCGATCGCAGCCGTCGAAGCGTCGCTCGATCTCGCCAAGACGATCTTCATCGTCTCCTCCAAGTCGGGCGGCACGATCGAGACCACCAGCCACTACGCCTACTTCAAGGCCAAGGCGAAGCCCGAGCAGTTCATCGTGGTCACCGACCCTGGCAGCCCGCTGGCTGCCAGGGCGGATGCGGACCGGGTCAGAAAGACGTTTTTGAACCCCAGCGACATCGGCGGGCGCTACTCGGTGCTCTCCTACTTCGGTCTGGTGCCCGCGGCGCTCGCCGGGGTGCCGGTCGCGGAGCTGCTGCGCAGCGCCCAGGAGGGTGAGCAGAGCTGCTCGCACCTGAACGCCTCGGCGGATAACGCCGGGCTCTGGCTCGGTGCGACGATCGGCGAGCTCGCTCTGCGCGGTCGCGACAAGCTGACGTTCATCGTCAGCGAGCCGATCGACAGCTTCGGCCTCTGGGTCGAGCAGCTGGTCGCCGAGTCGACCGGCAAGCAGGGCAAGGGGATCCTACCGGTCGCCGACGAGCCGCTCGGCGCCCCGGAGGTGTATGGCGATGACCGCGTGTTCGTCTACCTGCGCAACGGCGCAAGGCCCGACGCACGGCTTGACACGCTGGTCGACGCCCTGACCGAGGCCGGCCAGCCGACGCTCACGCTCACAACCTCCGGAGACGCCAGGGACCTTGGCCGGCAGTTCTTCATCTCCGAGTTCGCGGTCGCCGTGGCCGGCTGGGCGCTTGCGATCAACCCCTTTGACCAGCCCAATGTGCAGGAGGCAAAGGACAACACCGGGAAGGTGCTGCAGTCCGGCGCGCTGCCGGCGATCGAGGCCGCCGACGACGCTGCCCTGAAGCAGCTGTTGGCGGTCGGGCCGCCGCACTACACGGCGATCCTCGGCTACCTGCCGACCGCCGGCCCGCACAGCTCAGGCATCGACGAGGCGGTGGCGGAGCTGCGCGAGACGATCCGTGCCGCGACCGGCATGGCCACGACCTGGGGCTACGGCCCGCGCTTCCAGCACTCGACCGGTCAGGAGCACCTCGGTGGCGCGCCCCACGGACGCTTCCTGCAGCTGGTCAACAGGCCCAGTGCGCAGCTCTCAATCCCGGGCGAGTCCTACGACTTCACGACCCTGATCGACGCCGCCTCAGCCGGGAACCTCACGACGCTGAGGGCGCACGGGCTGGCCGCCGAGCGGGTGGTGCTCGAGGGCGATGCGGCCGCGGCGATCCGGTCGCTGAGCACCAGGATCAAGGGGCTGCTCGAGCGATGAGCGTGGCCGAGTCCGAGCCCGTCGAGGCCGAGAACCCGCTCGTGGCCGGGCTCGAGCGCCAGCCGGTGCGCTCCACGGCGATGGTGATCTTCGGGGCGGTTGGGGATCTGGCGAGCCGCAAGCTGCTTCCCGGTATCTACAACCTCGCGCACGAGGGTGCCCTGCCGGAGCGGATCGCGCTGATCGGCGTATCGCGCGGCAAGCTGAGCGACGAGGACTTCCGTGCCAGTGCCCGTGAGGCGATCGAACGCTTCAGCCGCCGTCGGCCGGACCCGGACGTGCTCGCCGGGCTGCTCGAGAACTTCCGCTACGTGCAGGGCGCCTTTGACGACGACACGCTGTATGCGCGGCTGGCGGAGACGCTGACGGGACTGGATCAGAGCTTGGGGACGCAGCTGAACCGCATCTTCTACCTTTCCACCGCGCCCGAGTTCTTTCCGACGATCACCGGCCGGCTTGGCGCTCAGGGCCTGAGCAGCTCCGAGGACGCCGAGGTGCGCGTGGTGATCGAGAAGCCGATCGGCTACGACCTGGCCTCGGCGCGTGCCCAGACCGAGTCCGTGCACCAGTACTTCGAAGAGTCACAGGTCTTTCGCATCGACCACTACCTGGGCAAGGAGACCGTCCAGAACCTGATGGCGCTGCGCTTCGCCAACGCCCTGTTTGAGCCGGTCTGGAACCGCAACTTCATCGACAATGTGCAGATCACGGCCGCCGAGGACATCGGTATCGGTACGCGCGCCGGCTACTACGAGGGCGCCGGGGCGCTGCGCGACCTGGTTCAGAACCACATGCTGCAGCTGCTCGCGCTGCTGGCGATGGAGCCGCCCACGGAGTTTGAGGCAAACCGCCTGCGCGACGAGAAGGTCAAGGTGCTCGAGGCGATCGCGCCACCGGCGCTCGATGAGGTGGCGGCGATGGCGGTCCGGGCACAGTACGGCCCTGGCGTCGTTTCCGGCGCGGAGGCCGCCGGCTACCGCGACGAGCCGGGCGTGGCCGCCGACTCGCGCACCGAGACCTACGCGGCGCTGCGGCTTTACATCAACAACTGGCGCTGGGCTGGGGTGCCGTTCTACCTGCGCACCGGCAAGCGCCTGGCGCGCAAGCTGACCGAGATCGCGGTCACGCTTAGGCCGGTCCCACACAGCGCCTTCCAGGGCCCGGACTCAGGCGGCGTGCAGCCCAACCAGGTGATCCTCACGCTGCAGCCGGACGAGGCGGTATCGGTGTCGTTGGGCGCCAAGGTGCCCGGGACCAAGATGCAGATCCGACCGGTGAACATGGAGTTCCATTACGGCACCTCGTTCCTGTCCGAGTCGCCGGAGGCTTACGAGCGGCTGATCCTCGATGTGATGCGCGGCGACGCGACGCTGTTCACGCGCGCCGATGAGGTCGAGGCGCTGTGGCGCATCATCGACCCGATCCTCGCCGCCTGGGAGCTTGACACCGACACGCCGATCCCCCAGTACGCGGCCGGGTCGGCCGGACCTGTGCAGGCGGTCGAGCTGCTTGACGGACGCGCGTGGCGGCGTCTGTGAGCGTGTCTGTGTGTGCCTTCCGGTCGGCCGCCGAAGCAGCGGCGAGGCGGCCCGATGAGTGAGGCTCGCTGGGCTGAGCGGGACACCACGCCTGAGCGGATCGAGGCGGCCCTGCGCGAGCTGCTGCGCGAACGCCACGCCGAAAACGAGGCGCTTGTGCCAGCAAGGGTGCTCAACCTGATCGTGGTGGCCGAGCGGGAGTGGCGCGGTGAGGTTGTCAACAGGCTCGAACGGGTGGGGAGCTACCACCCGTCGCGCACGATTCTCTGCACGGTTGAGGATGAGCGGCGGACGATCGACGGCTACGCCACGGTCAGCGGCGACGTCGCCGACGAGGGCGGTGTGGGCGTTTTGCGAGAGTCGGTCGAGATCGCGCTCGGCGCCGTGCACACGGGCCGGATGGACACGATCATCGACCCGATCCTGATCCCCGAGCTGCCGACCGTGATCTGGTCGCCGCACTGCCGCGATGATGCCGTCGAGGCGCTGCTGCCGCTCGCCGACGTGATCCTGATCGACACCGACGATCCTGTCTACTTCGACGGCCCCGGCGCGGCGCTGTCAAGGGCCGCGGAGCTCCTGGACTCACACGTGGACGTCGTCGATCTGGCGTGGCTGCGGACGATCGCCTGGCGCGAGCGCCTCGCGGGGAGCTTCTCCGACCCCGCCCGTGCCGGTCTGCTTGATGGGCTGCGGCGGATCTATGTGCGTCACCACCCCGGGTCGATCGTCTCGGCGCTGCTTTTGACCGGGTGGCTGGCCTCGCGGCTGGGCTGGAGCGCCAGCGCGCTTGAGCCCACCGCCGGGGGCGCCCGCAGCGCAGTGGCAGTCCGGACCGGTGGTGGGCCCTCGGTCGCGATCGAGTTCAGCCCGGTCAAGCAGGCGATCCGAGGCCTTGCGGGCGTGACCGTGAGCGGCAGCTCCGGCTTCTCGCTGGCGTTCGAGCGAGCGGCAGGCGGGTTGGTCGCACGCGAGCAGCGCGCCGGTTCAAAGCCCCGCCAGTGGCAGCTGTTCGGTGCCTCACGCGGCGAGGCAGGGATCCTCGGGGAGGGCGTCAGGCAGGCGCTGATCCGGGATCATATCTACGGTCCCGCCCTACAAGCAGCGAGGAGCTTCAGCCAATGAGCATCGATATTCGGGTCCTCGACGACCCTGGACAGGCCTGCGCCGACGCGCTCAGCGCCGCCGCGGCGACCGGTGAGAACGTGGTGTTGACCGGTGGTTCATCACCGCGGCACGCCTACGCGCTGGCGGCAGGCCAGCGCGCGGGCGACTGGCAAGGGGCGAGGCTGTGGTTCTCAGATGACCGCTGTGTCGGACCCGAGGACGACCGTTCCAACTTCAAGATGGTCAAGCAGTCACTGCTTGACCCGCTTGCAGCAGCCGGTGTGGAGGTCGAGTTCTGCCGCCGCATACTCGGCGAGCGCGGTCATGAGGAGGCGGCGCTCGAGTACGAGCGGGAGCTCGAGCACGTCGGTGGTGGCCCCGGCGCGATTCGCTTTGAGCTGGTGCTGCTCGGGGTCGGCTCAGACGGCCACATCTGCTCGATGTTCCCGGGCCAGGAGTCGCTGAACGAGCGGGCGCGCTTCGCGGTCGGGGTGCCGGAGGCGGGTCTCGAGCCGTTCGTGCCGCGCGTGACACTCACCTTCGCCGCGCTCAGCCACGCCAAGCGGGTGATCGTGCTTGCGATGGGCCAGGAGAAAGCCGACCCGATCGCCGCCGCCTTCGCGCCGGACGCGCCGCACACGCCTCAGGTGCCGGCCTCGCTGTTGGCAGAGCACGTCGAGGACATCGTCGTGCTGCTCGACGATGCGGCGGCTGCGCGCCTATGACGAATGTGGTGGGGGTGGACGTCGGCGGCACCAAGGTCGCCGCCACGCTGCTCGGCGCGGGTGGGATGGGCGAGCATCATCAGCAGCCGACGGCGCTCTCGAGTGCCGAGGCGCTGATCGACCAGCTCGTGGCGATCGTCGGAGAGGCGGCCGGTGGAGGCGGATGCCGCGCGGTCGGCATCGGCGTGCCGTCGATCGTGCGCTTCCAGACCGGGGAGATCGCCGCGTCAACGAACATCCCGCTCGCCGGCGTGCCACTGCGTCACGTGCTCGGCGAGCGGCTCGGGGTCCCCGTCTACGTCGATAACGACGCAACCGTCGCGGCCCTGGCCGAGGCTTACGACGAGCGCATGGAGCTCGTTGCCCGGAACCTCGTGATGATCACGGTCGGCACCGGGATCGGTGGCGGTGTGGTGATCGATGGGCACATCTTCCGGGGTGGCAGCGGCGGCGCCGGTGAGCTCGGCATGACGCTGATCGGGCTGGCCTGCAAGCCCGAGATGCAGGCCCCCTCGGCTAACTTCCCGCAGCCCGGCTCGCTCGAGTCGCTCGCCTCAGGTACGGCGCTTGACCATCTCGCCCAGGCTGCCGCTCGCGAGCGTCCGGACTCGGCGCTCGGGCGCCTTGCCGCCGGCGGACGCCAGGTGCTCGGTGCGGACGCGGTGGCGGCGGCGCGTACCGGCGACGAGCCCGCAGCGGCGGCCGTCAGACGCTGGGCGCACGCCCTGGGTGTCGGGATCGCCAACGCGATCAACACCTTTGACCCTGATGAGGTGGTGATCGGCGGCGGCGGGGCAGCCGCCGGCGAGCTGCTGCTCAAAACCGCAGCTGGCTTTGCCGACGGCTACGTGCACCCCGGCCTGCGGGGCCGTGCCAGCGTGCGTCTGGCGCGTTGGGGGGCCACCGCAGGCGTGCTGGGCGCGGCGCTTTTGGCCCAACACGAGCTGGAGCACGAGACGACATGAACTGGATGGGCGGAGGTGGCGAGCCGCGTCTGGTGCTGGTGCGCCACGGGGCGACCGAGTGGAGTCAGAACGGCCGGCACACGAGCCACACAGACCTGCCGCTGCTCACCTCGGGCGTCACGCGTGCACGGGCGCTCGCGCCGGTGCTTGGGGCGATGCACTTCGCGCGCGTGCTCTCAAGTCCGCTGCAGCGCGCTCGGCGAACGGCCGGGCTCGCCGGGTTCGGTGACCGGGTCGAGGTGCTGCCGGCGCTCACCGAGTGGGATTACGGCCACTACGAGGGCAAGACCAGTGAGGAGATCTGGCGTGAGCGGCCGGGCTGGGAGCTTTGGAGAGACGGCGCGCCCGGAGGCGAGTCGCCCGCCCAGGTCGCCGCGCGCGTGGACGGCGTGATCGACGAGGCGGTGCGTGCCGACGGTGACGTGCTGATCTTCGCTCACGGCCATGTGCTGCGGGTTCTGGCGGCGCGCTGGGCCGGTGGCGATGTGACCCTGGGTGCCCGTCTGGCGCTCGATCCCGCGACGATCTCGATCCTCGGGCACGAGCATGACACTCGCGTGCTCGAGCGCTGGAACGCCTCGGCCGGCTAGCGGCGGCCTCAGACGCGCACGCGCGGCTCAGCCGAGCGCGTGCTGGGCGATCGCCAGATCGAGCGTGCCCTGCGACTCATACTGGCCGATGTGCACGCTGTCGAGCTTGCCGACGCGGTTGAAGAACACGGTGGTTGGCGTGGCGGCCAGGCCCTGCGGCAGGATCTGAGTAGTGCCGCCCAGCGACACCGGGTAGCTCGGGTAGCTGACCGGGTGCGCGCGCAGAAAAGCGCGCGCGTCGCCGGCTGGGTCGTTCACGTCGGCGCCGAGGAACGCGACCTGGCGGCCGTAACGCGCCGAGGCGGAGGCGAACAGCTTGAACTCGGTGCGGCACGGGACACACCACGAGGCCCAGAAGTTGACCACGACCGGGTAGCCGCGCAGCTCCCGAAGCCGTTGCTTGAGCCCCCTGACGCTGCCGATCAGTTCGCTTGCCTGGGCGTGCAGCGCCGCCAGCGGCGCGGGCGAGCCGCTCAGCTCGGCGCGAATCGCAGTCTTGGTGAGCGGGCCGCTTGAGGTTGCAAGCGCGGCGTGCAGTTGCTGGGCGAGCGTCGCCAGCGAAGGCCAGCCGCTGGTCGAGAGATCGCGGAAATAGAGCTCGGTGCCGTTGCGTGAGACGAGCTCGAGCCAGGGCTCGTCCTGCACGCCGTAGCCGTCGGCGAGCGCGCCGCTTCTGTCGATCGCGACAGGGTAGGAAAGCGGTGCCTTCAGGGTCGCGAGCAGGCGCGGCAGCGCCCGCGCGTTTGGCTCGACACTTGCCTCATCCACGGCGACCAGCTGCGGCAGGCCCGCGTGCTTGGCGAGCGCCACGTAGCGGTTCATGAAGTCAAGGTGCACCCGCAGGTTCATCACCTCCTGATCCCAGCTTGCGAAAAACATCAGCAGCCGTGGCCTACCGGGCCCGACGGTGACGCTGCCGTGGCCGACCAGCGGCAGCACGGCGCGCTGGGTGGGGGGCGTGCTCTTGGCGGGGGCGTAGGAGAGGTGCGACCGGACAGCCGGGTGACCGGGGAGCAGCTTTGAGACCTGCTGGGCGAGCAGCTGCGCCTGCTGGGGGACGCTTGCGTAGGACATCTGCGTCAGGTACAGGCGCGTCAGCTGCTGGTGCCGGTTGATCAGAAACAGCGCCGGGGTGTGGTCGATCTGGCCGGCCTCGATCTCAACGGCTATGTGGTAGGCCGCCCAGACGTGCTTCAGGTGCGTGTAGGTGCCGGTGGCGAAGTCCCACAGGTGTGTGAGGCCGTGGAGCTCGGTGTAGGCCCGGACCCACTTGACGGCCGTCGCGCGTGGGTTGGCGTTGACGCCCAGAAGTGCCACCTGCGAGCCGGCGCTACCGAGCATCCGCTTGGCGTCGGCCATCACCGTTGTGGTGAGCGGGCAGACGGTCGTGCACTGCGCGTCGTTGAAGGCGAGCAGCACCACCTTGCCGCGGAACTCGCTAAGCGACACCGGCCGGTCGTACTGGTCGGTGAGCGTGAAGTTCGGGGCCGGTCCGCTGAGCGCCGTTCCGGGATCGAGGTTGGGGGAGAAGGCGACCTGCTGGGAGGCGCTCGGTGTGCGGTGCGGGCGCTGCGAGCTGATGATCGCGGCGAGCGCCACGAGCGCGAGCACGACAACCGCAACGACAGCCAGGCGTCCCCTGCCGATCTTGCTGAGCGTCGTCATCTGCTGCGGTACCGGCCTCTGTGCGTTCGTCGGCTTGCGGTCCCGAGTCTCGCGCGCGAGCCCACAGACTGGGCTCGCGCTTGGCGATGCGGCTGGAGGGACTCGAACCCCCATGCCCGTAAGAGCACAGCGACCTGAACGCTGCGTGTCTACCAATTTCACCACAGCCGCGGTGAGCTGCTCAGATTAGCAATCGGCGCCGAGTCCGGTGCCGTGCGGGCAGCTTGCTGCGCGCGTTCGCTACCCTAGGCCGCGCAGTCCAAGCCGCTATCGTCTAGGGGACTAGGACGCCGCCCTCTCACGGCGGTAACCCGGGTTCGAATCCCGGTAGCGGTATTCCCCCCTCAAATCGCCGAACGGGCCACGACCCCAGAGGCGACGGGGGTTTTGTTAAGGGTGGGAGGGGTCATCTGGCCCCTCCTAGTCCCTCCTACTACCTGCTTCGCTGCACCTCCCTGCATCGCGAGAGCAGGCGATGCAGGCGGCGTAGGCCCGACCAGGACAGCTCTACGCTACCCACCAGGACGACCAGGGCCTGGCCAAAATCAAACCGCCAGAGCCTCCATCACACCCAGGACGATTCACAGACGACGCCGACAGGCAGGTACCCGCGTGGAGTGAATGCTCCCGCTCCGCTGCAGCGCGGCAGTTGCCATCTAGCAGGTGCGGTAGCCGCGGCGGTCAGTTCCGGCGACAATGACCGTCATGACGCCGCGACCCGCATCCCTCCTGTTCGAGCTTCCAGGCGGTGCGCTCTCAGCCACCCCGGAGGCCATCGAGCCCGACTCCTTCGCTCAGCTTGGCGCGCTGGAGCTACAGCACATCGAGAGATGGCTCGCGGCGGCGCCCGCGGTCCTCGGAGAGGAGCTGCTGGTCGTCACGACGCAGTTCGCCGGATTCGACAAGACGAAGGAGCGCTCTGACATCCTCGCGCTCGACCGCGCCGGACGGCTCGTGGTCATTGAGCTCAAGCGCGACAGCTCCGGGTCCCGGCAGGACCTGCAGGCCCTGCGGTACGCCGCGTTCTCGGCGACGCTCACGCTCGACGACCTCCTCGACCTCTACGCGAAGCATCATGGCGCGGCGCCTGCGGCCATCTCCAAGGACGAGGCGCTCAGTCGCTTCACCAACCACGTGACCGAGGGCGCGCTCGAAGGCATCGACGAGGACACGAGGCCGCGCATCATTCTCGTCGCCAAGGCCTTCCAAGTCGAGGTCACCGCAACCGTGCTCTGGCTGCGCGAGACCTGGGGCATGGACATCTCCTGCGTCGAGCTCGTGCCGTACAGCGTCGACGGGAAGGTGCTGCTCAGCTCATCGGTGCGGATCCCCTTGCCTGAGGCGTCTGAGTACATGGTCAAGCGCGACCAGAAGCGCCAGAAGGCCGAGGCGGCGTCGAAGATCAGCTGGGAGAAGGCGATGCGCGTCATGGCAGCCATCCCGCACGGGCGGTGGATGAGCTACCAGGACCTCGCGGTCGCCGCCGGGGGGACTCCGCGAGCGGGGATGGCAGTCGGTCAGTACCTCGCGAAGGCCGGCGACCTCCCGGAGCACTGTGCCCACCGGGTGCTGCGCAGCGACGGCAGCGTCTCCCCAGGTTGGCAGGGCGACATCGGCGGCCCCGAAGAGGCGCAGGCCCTGCTCGAAGCCGAAGGACTCCGCTTCGACGACAAAGGGCGCGCTGACCCCGCGAAGCGGTACCAGCCGGCTTCTGACGGCTCAACCCACGCGAGCTGACGCCTCCAGCGGCCTGCGAGTCCTCGGAGCGCGCCCCCACGCCCTAGCGCCCCCGCCGCGCGCTGTCGTGGGTGTCCGTCGCACCCTCACGGTGTTTCACCGCAACGAGTAACCATCGAGCGGGCCGTCCTGCGCACCCGCGCTGGAGGCTCGCGCCGGACGCGCCGCGCAGGCGGGCGCAGAGCCGCATCCCGCCCGCGCGACCGCCCGGCTCGGGCAGCTGCTCGGTTTTGCGCGCGTTTTTGCGCCCGACCCCGGTAGGGAGGCGGTGCGGACCTGAGTTGGGATTTTGGTCCTGCTGGGCCGCTACGGTCGCTGCTGACTGACCGACTTCGAGCAGGGAGGCTCGATGTCTTGTCCGGTGTGCGCAGAGCACCCGAGTGGCCGGGTGCGCCACGACGGCTACTACGGGCGCCACAAGGAGTTCATCCGCTGGACGAGCTGCTCGCGGCAGCGCCATGACCTGCTCACAGCGACGCAGCAGACCCAACGGCGCCGCACGCGGCTATCGCCGCTACGGCACTCGCTCCGCTCGCGCCTACGCAACGACAGCCGCGTGAACCCGTCCGGCCTGGAGTGTCCCTACGCTGGTCGCGACCACACACTGTTGCGAGGACCGGTTGAGTCGAAGCAGTACACCAGCTTCGACTACGGCCAAGAGCTCAACGACGCGAGGGTGCTCGCGTCGATGGGATCGGTCGGTGACGCATACGACAACCCCTCTAAAACCTACTAACCCACTCTCCGTCAAACCCACGCCTGTTCAGCCTGTCCAGGGCGAATGAAGTGGATCGACGGCACCAAAGCATTCTCTCGGGGAGCGTGCTCGTTTCCGCCGGCCGGAAGTCAAGGAGAACGTAGATCCCACCCCGTCTTCGGCCGCGCCATCCGGTGGCTACACCACGATTTTTAGGGTGATTCGCCACGCCACGTCACCCGGTTTGAATTTGACTCCGCCTCGATGCCGCCAGCTGGTCGAAGCGATCTCGTCCCGGTTCCGTCGGTCGACCTCAGCTCCGGATGGGAGCAACAGCAGGGATTCCAGGCTCGTGTCCGCTCTTGAAACTGCCTTAGCTGCTCTTGCTTCGGTGTCAGTTTCGATCTCGCGGCCCAAGTACGCGGTGTCGGCCGATCTGGTATCTCCAATTGTCTCGGTGTAGAGGTCGATGAGATCGGCCCCCGCGAGATTCGGGTTGAGGTCCTCTGGCTGTCCACCCGGGGGAACGAGCGGGCCTTCGATGGTGATGATGATGTCCGCGTATCCGTCGTCGTCAATGACGATGCGGCTGATGCAGCGCGAGAAGAGCCGGGCGCGGAGCGCCTTGTGAAGTGGATCGGTCGGTGTCTCGACGGTGAGCAGAGTCAGGAATGCAGCCGTTCGGTCGTCTTGGCTGTGAACGCTCGGTGGCCCAGCACTGGATGCGGCGCGCTCACGGTTAGAGTCGAGGCGTGCTTGCAGTGCCCGCCGCCGCGACTGCAGGGGCTGAAACAGGATCTTCCATTCCTCGGGGCTGAGCTCTCCGCGCGTGTGTCGATCGACTAGCGCCGCTTCGCGGTTGTGCAGATCAGCAATCTCGGACTCAAGCTGAAATTCCTCATCTTCCGAAAGGCAATCGTCTGGGAGGGCCTGCTCGACACGCATCGCGTCCGCGAGCTGCCGTTGGAGCTCGGGATGCCGCACCAGATCACGGATCGCTTCCACGACCGGTCTTTCGAGAGTGTCGCGCTCCCAGACAAACCGGCGACGATCGCTGCCTCGGACGTGCTTGCAGCAGGCTGGAACGAACGGCGCGTGGCGGAGCCGTCGGTGATCGGGGTTGCCGTCCTTGAGGATGTAGCCGCCGATCTGGGCGTAGAAGCCACTGTCGCGGCGGCTGTCTTCGCACTGTGCGTGGACGCATTCAACGGTGTTGAAGAGGAATTCTCCCAGCGGCGTGCGGTCGGAGCGTCCTTTTCGCAACGCGAGCACTTCCTGCACCCGGGCGAACCGGTCCCGGGGGACGGGCCACGGGTTCTCAGGCGGTTCCTGGAGCACTGCCACGCCGTGCTTTTTCCCGCCGACGTAGCAGTAGTGCTCGCCGGTGCTGTAGATCGGGCTCTGGAGAACTCTTCGGATGTGTTCATGGTCGAACGGACAGCCTTCGTTAGCGAGGAGTTCGGCCACTTGGCGGGTGCTGAGGCCCACGCTTTCGTCTTCTGACCGGCCTGCTGGGTCGGCTATTTCAAAGGCGCGGTTGATCCACTTCATGCCTTCTTTCTCGGCCATCAGCCGCCTCGTTCGCTTGTCGCGAATAAACCCGAATGGCACCGGTCCGAGCCATCCATTACCGGCGAGTGGTCCCTTAGTGAGCATCCCGGCGCGCATCCTGCGGGTCGCGTTGCGTCGCTCGGCCGCAGAGACCATCATCATCGCTGTGAGCGCCATCCAGTCGGTCTCGTAGTCCATTTGCCGCCCGTACGTTGAGAGCCAGAGGCCGACGCCGTTCTTCTGCCAGCGCCGCAGAAGCATCTCGCCAGGAAGCAGGTCTCGCGCGATCCGGTCTCCGTCGCGCCAGACGATCTGCTCAAGCCAGCGCTCTTTGATGGCGCGGTCGACGATCAGCATGTCGTCGCGTTCAAGTACGCCCGCTGGCGGTGCGCCTGCTCGCTCGTGGCGCACCTCACGGGTGCCGCTCATCTTGATCGACAGGACCGCGAAGCGTGGCCGCAAGATCTCAGCGTGGCGGTCAGATAGCGCCAGTATCGGTTCGAGCTGATTCACCAGACGCTCGTTGCGATCTTCTGCGCTGAGGCGCGCAGCCAGGATCGCGTTGCCTTCCGGGTTCATCTCCAGAACGCCGACCTGCGCGCCGCCCGCCACCGGATGCCAGATGACCTGCCCGAATCGCTCCAGCCCGTCGGTCGGGTCCTCATCGACCATTTGGCGAGGTTGACCGCTTGCGCCGGGACGGACGTTGATCACTGCCGGCTTACGTCGGCGTGGCTGTGGGCTTGCGGTGCTCATACCGTCGACCATGCCTGGGCCGTCGGCGCGCACGAGAGTTCCTCCGGTCAGTACGACACCGTCGTCACGGACGAGTCGTACCTGTCCCGCGCCGACCTCCAGCTCGAACCCCACTACCCGGTGATGCGGGACGTTTACAGGCAGCGCACCATCGCTCGCGGTAGGGTTGCGTCCAGTGTCACGGTGGGCGAGAGGAGACGGCTCGGCTCGTGTTGGTTGCCGCTGAAGGACCACGGTCTCCGCTATCGCTCGCGCGGCTTTTTCCGCGCTCAGGCCCGGGTCCTGAGCGCGTCTCCACACGACATGCACAACGGGAGCGAGAGTCATGGGGGGCACCAGCCCCCTGATCGTCGGTGCGGCCGTGAACCGGTCGCTGGCAGTCTGCATGTCAAGAAGGCTGGGAGCGGCTGCGTAAAAGCTGGGATAAGACGCGTGCTGGGGGTCAAACTCAGGTGGTGGGGCGGGTTGGGCGGACTAGAGGAATCCCGTTAAGAGGACTACCGGGTACGGGAATCCCGGGAATCCCGGGAAACACGGGAAACCCGGGAAACCCGGGGTGGCCGTCGCGAACCTGCGAGGCGACCACGAGCAGACCGTTGCCGCCCGGAGGGCGGACTTGAAATCGGACGACATGCGATCCCGGTTGGCCGCACTGATCGCAGGATGCCTACGGGAGCCGGTCCGGCGGAGCTTGGATCTCATGGGGGGCGGATCGTAAGGCGCCGTCATTGCGGCGTCTAGCCGGCCAGTTGACGATCGACTGGCCGTGGGACCGGAAGCCTTGCGCAGTGGACTTGATCTTTCCGGCGGGTTCTGGTTGACGTGTACGAGTGATGCGTGTGGTGCCGAGAAGCACCGCACGTATGCATGTAGAGCTTGACGGCGTTGGACTCGCGCCTCGGCTCTGCGCACCTTCACACGGCACCAGGAGAGCGAATGACAACAAACCGCATACACGCCTGTGAATCGGTGTGGCAACTGTACGACGAGCAACTTGGGTGCGGGCACAACTGCGCTTCGCAGTCCGCAGCTGCGTTGCGGCAGCTAGGACTGGCGTCGTCTGCGCAGGCGTGGTGGATTGAGGGCGCGGCGCACGGGAACGCCGGTGTCTCCGGAACGCTCTGCATGCTGACGGCATGTTTCTCTCCGCTGGTGTCAGGCCCGCGATTGATCCTCGACCTCGACGATGGGTGTGGCGGTTCGCTCTTCTATCAGCCCTTGCGTGACCCCCTGTGCGGGACCAACCGGTACTACCGGGAGTTGGCTTGAGCGGCCAGGAGCAGACGCAGCCGAACGGTGAGGCGATGGACCAGGACAATGCCACGGTCGACGAGTTCCTTGCGGCTGTGCGCCGGCATCCGGACTGGGATCAGCCCAAGGCGTCAAGTTGGGGGCATCAGACGGTGATCGTCGACGCAGAGACCGAAACGGTGCTGGCGAGCTTCGATTATCGCGAGGCAGCGATCCTCGACTTTTACCGGCGTATGGATGCGGATGTGACGGTCGTCGATCGTCTGCGTGTGGTGCAGGTGAACGCTTCGACCGGGTTTCGCGTCCTCTGGTCGAGCAGCATGACTGCGGTTGAACGCGCGCTGCGGGCGGAACAGGGTCTCGGCTGTTGCGGGTTCAGCTCCGCTGAGATCGTTGACCGGCTCTGGGACTTTCTCCTGCACGGCACCGCCCTCACGCTGATCTCATCCGATGGCGGGACACGGCGGGCGGCCGAGCTTTGGTGGCCGGACGGGCTGGATGAGTGCGCGACCGTTGGCTGCCTCGTGGAGCATGAGACAGACGAGTGGCGTCTGCTGACCGTCGGGAACGGGCTGCGTCCGATCCCGTTGTCGGAGACGGTGGAGGAGTACATCGCCACGGAGGCCGACTGGTTGCTCGGTAGCCCGGATATCGCCGCCGAGGACGTGCGCGAGGTTCGGCGGAACCGCCGCGAGCGCAAGCCCGTGCAGAGGTTCGCCGCTGCGCTGATCGCCTACGGCATCCATCTGGCCCACCGCTTCGAGGTGCTCGACCGCACCGGGGACGAACTCCAGTGAGCTTCCCCAGATCCCGCGACGAGACAGACGCTCATGACGCGCCGTTCGCAAGCGTGCTTGGCACCAGGCGCGACGCTGGCGGCGGGCCGGGCGAACCGGCCGGTCCGTCGGCGCGTGACCGTGCCCGCCCTTTCCTTCGCAACCTCAACCGTGTCGAGCCGCTTGGCAACCGGCTCGGCCACCTGCTTGAGGAGCGGGTGACCGCACGCGACCTCGGCCTCAGCGTGTTCCATGGCCACTTGGTTCAGATCGGGCAGGAGGACAGCGATCTGCCCCCTGATTGTGACGGTCCTCTACGACGAACCGACCGGGAGGCTCGTCGCGCTCATCGAAATGACCGAACAGGGCCAGGGCCGCCTCTGCCTGGAGTCCTGACCCGCGTTTCCGATGGCTCGCTCAGGGCCGGCGGCTCGCCGGTCCGCTGGTCGTTTGAGCTCGGTCACCGGTCACGGGGACGGTGTGATTACGCCCGTCTGAGGACATACGCGAAAAGCCGGGTCTGTTCGCCGGTGGTCCTGTATTCACAGGTGGTGACTCCTGCCCAAGCCGCCGCAAACGAGCTGTATGCCTTTCACCAGTGCGTGCATATGACCCCCGAGAAGTTCGCGGATGCGCTCGGCATCAGTTACTCCGGTGTGCTTGATGCCATCCGCAGCGGCGAGCTTCCTGCCATCGCGATGGGACGCCGTAAGGATGGCGCGCCTAGTAAGCCGTACCGCATCTTCCGCTGCCACGCTGCGACGTTGTTCGAGAGGCGCTCTGTCGCCGCAGACGCACCGCAGCCACGCGAGCTGGAGTGCACGTCCGCAACAGCCCTGAACTCGGCTCCTCACCCAGGACGGGCCCGCCGCCCGGCCAAGGTGAGCCTCGTAGGCGTGGGTGAGCGCTGATGGCTTCACGGTACGCCACGCGCACCGGTACCGAGTTCTGGCGCGCCACCTGGACCATCTTCGGAAAGCAGCGCTCTAAGTGCGGATTCGCGACCCAGGCCGAAGCCGAAGCCTTTGAGGCACCGCTGCGCGGAGACGACGGAATGGAGGGCTTCAGCCCTGACGCCGTGATCGCCCGTTCAAAGAGCACAAAGCTCGGGGCATGGCTGTTGATCTGGTGGAAGCAGGGCTATGACCGCTGGACCCCCGAGACCCGCCGCTCCTACCAGCGAGCGATAAACGGTGTGCTCGCACCGTACCTGCAGAACGTTCCGCTGTATTCGCTGACTAGCCCGCGCGTTGCACGCTTTCGCGAGCAGGCGCTCGATGACGGATTTACAGCTCATCGGGTCGGCGAAGCGATGGACGTGCTCTCCGCTGCCCTGACCGCCGCCAAAGAGGGCGGGTACATCCAGGAAAACGGAGTCAAGGGTGTACGCAGACCCAAGAAGAGTCCCCCGCGCCCGATCAATCCCGCGACACCAGAGGATCTGGAACGCATCCGCCTGGCGATGCTCAACCGCCAGCCATACGGCCGGTTCTGCGCGCTCGACGCTTTGCGTAACGCACTCGCAGTGTCGCTCGCTGGCTACGGCGGACTGAGGCCGTCCGAACTAGTGGCGCTCAGGGTCCGTCACATCAACTTCGATCAAGGCGGACTCTGGGTCGAGGATGTGCTCGCCGGAGAGCTCCGTGAGGGCGATAACAAGACACACTCCCCGGCCAGGTTCGTGGGCCTCTGGCCACCGGTGATGCAGGACATCGCAACATTCATCGAGTTGGCCGGACTCGGGCCCGACGACTTCATCCTGGGTGACGACGATGGCGAGGTGAGCGAGTGGACGCACCGCAACTGGCGTGAGCGTCATTTCAACCGGGCAAAGAGCGAAGCCGTCGCTGGGCTCGACGACGTCGTCAGCACACGGCGCATCCTGGCACTCACCCCGTATGACCTGCGCCACAGCATCGTTTCGGTCATTGCCCAGGCGGAAGGCAGAGACCTGCGCGAGGACCAGCTCGCCGCAAGGATGGGGCACACGATCGACACCCAGCGACGGACTTACCGGCACATCGTTACTGCCCAGATGGGCCTGCCGCGCACGCCCGTTAAGCGCCAGATCGAGCTGGCCCGCGAAAAGCTCGGCATCGACGAGGCTGCAGCGGCGTGCATCGCGCGCATCCCTCCTGTTCACCGGCCGACCGCAAAACTGGTCGACCTCGGGGTGGAGCGAAACCGCCGCCGCGCCGCCTAGCCGCTGCAGCTAACCGTAATCCTCATGGTCGCCTACCGGGCTGATATCGAACAGCCGCCGGTTGGGCCCAGATGGCCCTTCGACGATCTCGGTCATTAGAAGCATTTCTGATGCCTTCTTTCGGGCGACTGCATCCGTGGCTTAGCGATCACGCCGGTCGGCCAGACCGCACGAGTGCTTTCGGGTGACGAATGTGCGGGTGTGACACCTGCCGCCCTGCGACGTAGGATGGTCGTATGCGTAGATCGGCGAGGGCTCTGACTGCAGCTTTGCTTCCACCTCTGTGTGCCGCGGCTGTCGCTGGTTGCGGAGGAAGCGCAAAGACGACTACAACGTCGAACTCTGGGCTGAAGCCCATTTCGACGCCGTACTGCGCGTCGGGCTGCGCGAAGGTCAATGGCCGGGTTGAGGAGTGTGGGGGACCTTCGAACCGGTGCCGAGTCGTCGGATTCGTACAAGTCGCCCTGCTCGACCTGCGTGGTCACTTGGTCACCGCGGAGCATTCGGGTAGCGTCGGGCCGAGACTGAGAAGCTTTTCGCTGCTGTACCCGGGTTCCGGCATGTATACGGTGGAGACCAGGCTGATTGGTGAATGGGCGATGAAGATGATCCGCCTCAGGCGCGGCCGCACGCTTACTGTGAACCTCGTGATCCCGATCTGGTAGTAAGCGATCACGCAAGGTAAAGGCGATAGCCGGGCGTTACTCAGTCCCATAATCGCTCTGGCACGAACACGGTCGCCAACAACGGAAGCATTTCCGATGCCTTCTTTCGGGCGACCGCATCCGTGGCGTGATGATCGCGAAGTCATGCCGCTGGCCATATCAAACGCGATCGTCGATGCCTCTGCGGCTGTCAACGCGCAAAGGATTCAGTGTGGGCGTCACATCGGCGTCGTTTCAAGCAATGCAGGCAATGATAATCTGGGGCCAGCTCTGATTGAGGCTCATGCCGATACCGCGCATCACTTCCGTCGTAGCGATTCTGGCGATGGCCGCCGCCGTGGCTGGTTGCGGGAGCACCCAGCAGCGGACCAGCATGGGGAGACCGTGTCGCGCGGGCGAGCTGACGGTGCGAGCCTTTCACGCATCGATCGAGAAGTCTGCTATCGGGCACATGGCGATCGCGCTCATGGATCGCGGCACGGCGACGTGCCGACTGTCGGGCGTTCCCAGGCTGGCGCTTGTCTATCAGAACGGGAACCCGGTCTACACGCCGCCGCAGGTGAGCAGCGGCAATACTGGAGCCGTGACCCTGCACCACGGCCAGACCGCATCCTTCTGGTTGCAGGAATTGGCACCCTATGGAATTCCGGTCGCTAGCGCCAAGCTGCTCGCGATCACGCTCCATGGGATCGCGGGCGCAGCCTACCTTGAGCTCACCCCTGCTCTGAAAACTGGCCAGCAGCTCATCGTCTCTGCGATCAACCCCGGCATCGTGTCGAAGCTCCCGCGCTCCGTCTCACACGCAGCCCGTTGCACCGTCGCCGACCTTCGATTCCACTCCCGTTTTCTTGATATCGGGATGCCTGGGGCTTATGCAGAGGGGATCCTGACCAACATCAATTCACGACCGTGCAGTCTCGGCGGTGTTCCAAAGCTGTCCGGCCTGCACGGCCGCCCCCGGGTGATTCCCCATTCCGGCTCGCAGATCACGCTTAACCCCGGCGCGCATGCCTCATTCTTGGTGTTCACCGGCGAGTGTGTCGTTCACGCGCGCTGCCCTCCGGCCGCTTCCGCGTCGGCGATCGTGGGTGGCGAATTCAAGATGGCTCCGGGCTTCACAACGCCATAGCCGCTGCATTCAGCACGGCCGAGTGCCCGGCGGTCGCGAGGTGAGGGCCTTCATCTTCGGCTCGGACCGGCTGGCACGAGTGCTTTGCCACGAACGCGGTCGCCAACAACGGAAGCATTTCCGATGCCTTCTTTCGGGCGGCTGCATCCGTGGCAAAGCGATAGCGACGACTCGACGTCCTGCCACGAGTCCTGTCTGGGCAAAGGGATCGTCGGGCCCCGAGGCTGCAGAGTGCTTCTACGCCGCCGAAGCGCAAGCTTGGCGTGTTGTCGACGGTGAACGCGAAAGGCAATGCTCAGGTGGCGTCCGGCGCCCCTGGCCCCTCAGGGACTAAGCGGCTACGGTGCCAGCGATGTGGTGGGGCGCCGGCAAGCCGAGACCGCGTTCTGAGAGATCCTCGGCGTAGGCGGCCAGAGCCTCCTCGATGCCAGCCGCTACCTCCTCGCGCGTCGCGCCAAGCGCTACGACCCCAGGCACGTCTGGGAGGTAAGCCCCCTCTCGCCGTCCTCGGCCTGCTCGTAGATGACCACGTACTCGCTCAACGCAAATGCTCCAAGCCGGTTGCCTTCCTGATGCTACCGAGCGTTCTAACCGGTACCGTTGCACTGCCCTTACCCGCAACGACGATCCGTTCGGGTCGTTGCGGATGCGCCCATACCTCGTGCGAGCCACGCTCGTGGACAACCTTCCAGCCGGCTTCCTGCAGCGCGGCACGAACCTCTCGGTACTTCTTCGGCACCCATCCAGACCGTACGCGCCGATCCGGACACGGCTCGCGCTGAGCCGCAGGCACCGAACATCGCCAGAATCCAAGAGAGGAGCGCGGTGCGCAAGCAGTGCACGCTGGGATCTGTGCGGGGGCGGGCCGAACTCCGAGCAGCGAAGTCCCGTCCCTACCGCGAACGTTCACTCGTTGTCTTTTCCGCTGTTTGTCACTACCGCGCTACCGGCAGCGAAGTTACGCCACGCTGGCTGGGTGAGTGCGTAGCTGGTCGAGAGCGCGATCAGCGTGCCGGCAGCCAAGAAGACGATCGATGGGCCGGCTGCATGCACGATTACACCACCCAAAAGTACGGACAGCGGATAGAAGCCGCCCTGCGCGAGCGTTGCGGCGCTCATGACTCGGCCCAGTAGCCGAGGCGGAGTCCAGCGTTGGAGCATGGTGATCTCGATGGTGTTTCCGAGGCCAAGCAGCCCGCCAAACAGGAACAGCATCACTCCTGCCGCGCCCGCGCCGCCTAGGTACGGCACTGCTGCTAGGCAGGTACTGGCGATCAAGAAGAGTGTCGAGCTTACCGTGGCGGGACGCCTTGGTGTGGCTAGGCGGGCAGCGACGAGCGTTCCGAGGATGCCGCCAGCGCCGAGCGAGGCGACTAGGACACCGTAACCGAATGCACCCTCGTGCAACGGTCCGTGCGCAAGGGCTGGCAACGCGACATCGCCTACTGCTCCCTCACCCATGTTGCCAGCAAACACGATGATCAGGAAGATCAACAGGCCCCGCTCGCGAGCGAGTGTCCGCCGCAGTGTCGTAGGGGTATCCGGCCCATCCGCCCAGTGCTCCGCTATCTTCAACGCAGGCTCACAGTTCTCTGGGGGTTGAAGAGACGCTTGAGCAGGTGCAGGCCGGCGCGTGAGTTCCTGCTCGCGGTGCATTGAGTGGACGCCGGCCAAAGACACGGCGGACGCGACAAACGACGCCGCGTCGACAGCGAACGCAAAACTCGTGCCAACGCTGGCGACGACCAAGCCGGCGGCCAGCGGCGCAACAAAAATGGCGCTCTGCTGTGCGCCAGCGAGCAGCGCGTTACCTGCCTGGAGCTCGCCGTCTGGAAGCAGCGACGGAACTATTGACCTGGCGGCCGGCGTGAACACGCCGGATGCCAAGCCCAACACTGCCGCCAACGGGATCAGTGTCATGGGGCGTGGTGGCAGCGTCGCGGCAACAGTAGCGAAAAGCCCTGTCAGCACCGCCCTGGCGAGGTCGCTGGCAAGCATCACGCTCCAGGGATGGAGGCGGTCGCTGAGCGCACCGCCAATCGCGATTCCCGCGAGACGTGGCACACCGTAACAGGCCAACAGCGTGCCGAGCAGAACCGTTCCGCCGTGGTCGGCAAGGACGTACCAAGGCAGCGCAATCGTGTAAAACAGACCCCCAACCGTTGAGATCGCCTGTCCTGCCCACAGCCAGCGAAACTGACGGTATCTAAACGGCGCTAGTGCCGTCGAAGGTTCGGCTCTAGCTCTACGCGCGTGTCTAAAGCGCCACGTGAGCACGCTACGCTAGCCCCAGCGCTGGTGAATCGTGATTCTCGCCCGCCGTTCCTGCTTCGTGCCCAGCCTGAGAGAACCAAGTCGCTCCATTGATACGTCCACGAACGCGATCAACCCAGCTTTCTTGAGCCATCGTCGGACCACCACGTCTAACGCGGCGGACTGGGCGCCGGTACCGCGACTCTGCGCGCCGAGACGCCACACGGCGCCTCGCGTGTTCGCCTGCACGAAGATACCCGCGTGTGGCCGCAGCGTCACCGGTGATGTTCTCGGATTGACCCACGCCGACGAGTATGGCCTAATTATCCTGTCGGCCAGATTCAGAGTAACTCGGTCCGCGCATCGGCTTGGAGAGACGCCGACAGACTCCCGATGCCATGACGCACGTCCTTGCAATCCGAGCACCGCCCCATCGCCGGTATGCCGCCAAATGCGCGTCATCGTTGATGTAGGACGGGCGAAGAGACGGTTGAAGTACTGACGCCCTCCGGGGTGCGCATGTACCTTTTCGGTCTCCCACGCCGCATTCGCGACGAGTTAGCTCTCAACAGTGCGCGCCCCGCTAAGGACTCACGAACTAATTACTGCGGCGTGTGTGATGGTTGGCTGGTGTAGTTCCAATCGCCGTGAAACTCGTCCCGGACGATGTGAGCTGTCCTGGGTTTGACGGAGGCTTTTGCGCGAGGGTTTTGGCCCTCGGGAAGGAAGTATCCCCAGGAGTTGATCCACCGCGGCGTGCGTTTGGCGATCGAGTCCGGCCGGCTTTGAGATCCCTGAGCGAGGTCCCGCCATGCCCCTGAGCGGTTCCTTCAAGCGCTGCCATCTGTTCGCCCAGTCGTCGCTGACGTTCACCGAGCCCGACTTCTGCCAGCTGCCGGATGGTGGCGCTGCGGGTGCTGCCGTGAGCGTTGGCTTGTGCGTCGACCCGTGCGAGGAGGTCGTCGGGCAGCGAGGTCATTACCTTCACCATGCCACGAGTATTCCCGGTAACACTCTTGCCGTACAGATCGTTCGACCAGATTGCTCTTACTCGACGCGGCCAGGCTTCCGGACTCGTGCAAAGGCGACGACGAGGCGCTGATGATCAGGCTGTGCAGTCGGGTGCGCTGAGGCGATAGATCGCGACCGGCTCATCGGTCGGTTCGGTTACGACCGCCTGGACGCTGATGAGCGTGAAGCCGTTGCGTTCGAGCACCCAGCGCGAGGCCACGTTCTTGGCATTGGGGTCCACGATCACCCCACACCCGGGATGGTGCCGGCGCACTTCGCCCACCAGCACGGCGATCAATGCCTTTCCAAGACCGCGTCCCGTTGCAGTCGGGTCACCAATCGCGTAGTCAATGCCGCAATCACCCGGGCGTGCGCCGATCGCCTTGGCTTCCGCCGGGTAGGCGTCGTAGGGGTACCACTGACACCACCCGCCCGGAGCACCGATCTCCAGCTCAGAGCCGCCTCGTTCAACAACCATCAGCAAATGGGTCGCGTCCCCGGACGGCTGGGCCACGCGAGCCTTGATCTTCTCCAGTTCGGCCGCCGCAGTAGTGCCACTCAGCCACCAGCGGGCGACATGCTGCTCCCGCAGCCAGCCAGCGACCAACGGCAGGTCGTTGGGGAGGAGAGGCCGCAACTCGATCACACAGAAGAGCCTATTTCCAGGCGATAGGGGAGACGTGGCTACGAGCACGACCGGCTATCGCATCCGCATCAGGTTCGCGACGCCGCTCACGATCGCCTTGGCGACGAAGTGTCGCTTTGGAGCGAAGCGGCACGGCGGCTTCTACGGCAGGAGCGCGAGGTACTGCTTGCGTGCCTTCATGGCATGAATCAGCATCTGATTGCCGCTGTCGAAGACGAGTACGACGAGTTCAAGCAGCCTTCCGTGTGGGTCGAAGCCGAGCCGGAACTCTGGCATCGGGCTGTCGTCGTTCTGTGGGGCTGCGAAGACCCAGTTCTCGGCGGCGTAGATCGCGTCGTCGGCTTCGATCCCGTGGCTCAGAGCCTACTGGTGGATGCGCACTACGCCGCGTGGATCCAGGCGCGGACGGCGTCGCGGATCGCTTGGGAGCGGCTCACCCCGTCGTGCTCAGCGCGTTTGGTTAGCGCTTCAAGCAGTTCCGTGTCCATTCGCACCGGGATGACGGGGCTCTCGCCGGCCTTGCCGAGGCGTGGACGTCCGCGGCGGCTCAGACCCTCGACATCGAGGCCTTCCCGCGCCTGTTGCTGCCAAGCCCGGATCTGTTCTTCAGTGACGGGCTCGCCGTTGATCATGTCGTCCACAACAAATATTGTAATACAGCCGTGGGTGTCGGCGCGACGACTGCTTTCAGACCACCACCCTCGGCCCCAGACGAGCGCTTTGGCGACAACCCGCGGCCGTGACGCAACTTGCCTGCGGGCGGGGCCGCGGCCGTGCGCGAGCGGACCCCGCCGTTGTTCAGAGTTTGCGGATCCTGACCGCCGTTCCATAGGCACACACTTCGGTCCAGTTGCCGCCCATCTCGGAGGTATCAAACCGCATCGCCAGAACTGCGTCGGCTCCCTTGCTCTGCGCCTCTGCGACCATGCGGGCCTGTACCTCTGTGCGGCTGTCAACCAGATTCTTGGTCATGCCTTTGAGCTCGCCGCCAGCCAGCGATTTCAAGCCGGCGCCGAGCTGGGACCCGACGTTGCGGCTGCGGACCATCAGTCCGAACACCTCGCCGAGCACCTCTGTGACCTCGTAGCCTGGTAGATCGTTCATCGTTGAAATCAGCATGCGCCAACCCTATCCGAGCATCAGCGCCGCGTGTGAGCAGCGAGCGAGCGCCTGGGGCCGACACGACCGGATCTCACGGCAAGTTCCTGGATGCCTGGCCACGACTGCCAGCGGTCGCTTGACCGGAAAACCTTGATCGGTGCCGCATGGCCTCCAGTATCCGCGTGTGGCCGATGTCACAGCACCGGCGGTGTTGTTGATCAGCTCCCCGCCGACCTGCATGCCGCGCTGGTCAGTGACGCTCAAGCGCTTGAGGCTCACAACAACATCACGCCGCTGGCTCGCAACAAGTTCATCTGCTGGGTCAAAGACACGAAGCGGACGACCACCCGCCGGCGAGGCAGCCGAGGAACCCAAGCGGAGCTTGGGGAAGGAATGAGCCGACGCCGCACCCGCCCACCGGCTAGCACGCGGCCAATCGTGAGGATCGCTTCCAAGCTGGCGACAGGCCAACCGGAACTAGCGCAACGGCGACATACGGCGCCTCCGACGACGGCGATTTCTTTGCCCGGACAGGACTCGTAGCAGGGAATCGAGTCATCGCTAGCGCTTGACCAGGAACGCGGTTGCCAACAACGGGAGCATTTCTGATGCCTTCTTTCGGGCGACTGCATCCGTGGCACAGCGATCGCGAGCCCGAGACCCGTGCGATTGCGTCAAGCCCGATCCAGCAGCGAACCTCGACTTTTGCGGATACGGTTCGCAGATGCCGTCTCCTCGCATTCAAGCGACCCGTGAGCAGCTGGCGCACTCCGTTCTCCCTCAATACGGGGAGGCGGCTCTCGCCGAGCGCGTGCTGACCATCACGGACGGCGAGCTGGATCGCATCGGCGAACTGGCTGCCTATTACGCGTGGTCCCAGGACGCCCTGGAGCTACTTGGCGGCAGCATGGGAGGCACACGCGCTATGTGCCTGGCAACGATCGACGTGCTCGAAGGGAACATGCGCGACCCGCGCCTGAGCCAATCGCTGCAAGAGAGTCACTGGGGTAGTCCAAAACCCGATTCGATCCAGCTTGAGCAGGAGCACTCGCTCAGACTCCGTGCCACCGGCGAAGGAAAGCCCGCTTCAGACGCCTGACCTCTGGCTGGCAGCGTTCTGCATTGAGCCAGAAGCACTTATCTGACGGTGCTTGCCGGGAAGATCGGGTTGCCACGAACGCGGTCGCCAACAACGCGCGTCAAGCGTGATGCCTTGTGACGTGCACGCGAACGCCCGAGAGCGCGGTCGACAGCCTTGCCGCTCCTAGAGTGGTGCAGGTCCGGGGTTTGCGGCCTGCGTCGGCCTGCATCGGACCCATCTTGTCAATGCGCAGGCGACCGGAAAACTAGTCGGTTCGCAGGCAGAACACCGCCGCTGTCGCGTCGCCTTGCGCATGCGAATCCCGGTAGCGGTACTGCCAAAACCCCCGGCCTCTACGGGGGTTTTGGTGTTCGAGGACTCGCTCACCGTAGCTCCGGCATGAGCAGTGGTGGGCTCCGCGCCGGTTTGCGGCTCGGCTCCACGTTGGGCGGTACATCGGATCGCTCACCGGGCTGTAACGCGTTTCAGCAAGAAGCTCGTTTTCTGCAACGCGTTTCATCATATTTGCAGCGACCTTATGTATGCGAAAGGTGATAAGTTCGCCTGGTCCGAGCGTGAGAAGCCCGGAAGCACAACCGTCACGGTCCGACGAAGGAGGAGAGCGTGAAGTGGAATAGGCCACTCGTGGCCCTGGCTTGCATGGTGCTCTGTTCAGCGCCGGCTGCAGCGTCAGCTGCGCCCATGCATGGACACGGCTACCGCCACACGATGAGCAACGCCAACCCGAACCTGGGTTCCAACGTGATCATCTTCAACCCGTCGATGTCGCAGGCGAGCATCCAGTCAGAGCTCAACGCGATATCCACCCAGCAGGTGCCAAACCAGTTCGGCCCCCAGCGCTACGCGATCTTCTTCGAGCCGGGGACATACGGCTCGGCGGCGGACCCGCTGGTCTTCCAGGTCGGCTTCTACACCGAGGTCGCGGGCCTTGGGGCGCAGCCGAGCGATGTCGTGATCAACGGCGCCGTGGACGTCTTCAACCAGTGCTCAAACGTCGGCCCAAAAAAGGTCGTCTGCGAGGGCACCGACAACTTCTGGCGCTCGCTCTCGAATCTCGAGATCAACGTCCATCTGCCCGCGAGCCCGCCATCCTACGCCCCGAATCCGGGAGAGTCCGCATCGTGCCTGAACAGCGCCGACTTCTGGGCGGTCTCGCAGGCCGACCCGATGCGCAGCGTGATCGTCAACGGCAACCTGTTCCTTCAGGACTACTGCGGGCAGGGCTTCGTCAGCGGCGGTTACTTGGCCAACGACGAGTTCAACGGCGGGATCATCTGCAACTGCGGCCAGCAGCAGTACTTCACCCGCAACAGCAACATCGACAACTGGACCAACCCCGTCTGGAACCAGGTGTTCATGGGTGACAACGGCGCACCGGCCACCAACTTCGGGCAGCCTGTGACCGGCGGCACGGGTCAGTACACGACCCTCGCATCGACGCCCGTCAGCCAGGAGGAGCCCTACCTCTACACCGACTCGAGCGGCAACATGCGCGTGTTCGTGCCGGCGCTACAGCGCAACTCGGTCGGGCCCTCATACCAGTCAGGCTCGCAGGCCGGCTACTCGCTGCCGATCTCGAGCTTCTTCGTTGCAAGCCCGAGCACGCCGGTGTGGCAGATCAACCGCGCGCTAATGATGGGCAGCAACCTGCTGCTCACCCCGGGCGTCTACGACCTGCCGCAGACGATCCGGGTCGATCACCCCAACACGATCGTGATGGGGCTCGGCTTCGCGACTCTGATTCCGCAGAACGGCAACGTCGCGATGCAGACCGCCTCGGTGCCGGGGATCAAGCTCTCGGGCATGATCTTTGACGCCGGCCCGGTCAACTCGCCCGTGCTGCTGCAGTTGGGTGGGCAGGGCCGCTTCGACATGTTCGGAGGCCACCCGGGTCTGGCCGACCCCAACGATCCGACGCTCGTCCAGGACGTGTTCTTCCGGATCGGCGGCGCCGAGCCGGGTATGGCGACAACAGCGATGGTCGTCAACGACAGCAACACGATCCTCGATGACATCTGGGCCTGGCGGGCCGACCACGGCGCCGGCGTGGGCTGGACGCAGAACACCTCAAACACCGGTGTGATCGTCAACGGCAACGACGTCTACGCCTACGGCCTGGCGGTCGAGCACTTCCAGAAGACCGAGGTCATCTGGAACGGGCAGAACGGCGAGGATGTCTTCTTCCAGAACGAGATGCCCTATGACCCGCCGAGCCAGGCGGCCTGGATGGCCTCGCCGACCTTCGATGGCTACCCGGCGTTTGCCGTGGCTCCCTGGGTGAAGACCTTCCAGGGCTACGGCATGGGCAGCTACTCGTTCTTCGACCTCGGCATCCCGATCCAGGCGAGCGACGCGTTCGTCGCGCCCGACACGGCCGGCGTCCAGTTCCACAGTCTGCTCACGGTGTTCCTGAACGCCACCAGCGGCTATGGCGGGATCGACAACGTGATCAACGGCGTGGGCGGCTCGTCCACCGCGGCCAACGCCGATGTGCCCGTCGACGTGACGACCTACCCCTAGGGCTCAAGGCTGTCCCGGCGGTGCCGCTGCACCGCCGGGACGCCCCACGGGGTCAGCCATCAGGCTCAGCGGCTGGCGTTGAAGCGCTTGACCGCGTCGAGCAGCTCGCGCGTCTTCTCGTTGGCGATGTCCGGGTCGCCTGATGCCAGGGCGTTTGCGACGCAGTGGTTGACGTGGTCGTCGAGGATCCGCAGGGCGACCGACTCGAGCGCCTGCTTGTCGGCTGCGTAGCCGTGGCCGGCAGGCGCGGAACTTGTGTTTTCAGCCTCAGGCAAGGGATGCCCCTCGCGGCGTGAAGCGCCGCGCCAGCAGGATCGCGTCGGCGGCGGCCAGCGGGTCGCCGCACACGAGCGCGATGGCGGCCGTCTCGATCGCGACGTCCGACCCGGTGCCGATCGCCAGGCCGAGGTCGGCCTGGGCAATCGCGGGTGCGTCGTTGATGCTGTCGCCGACCATCGCCACCACCTCGCCGCGGGCCTGGAGCTTTGCGACCTCCGCCGCCTTGTTCTCCGGCAGCACGCCGGCGAGCACGCGTGTGATCCCGACCCGCGCTGCCACCGCCTGCGCCGCAGCCTGGTTGTCGCCGGTGAAAGCGCCGGTGCGAGCGCCAACTCCCGCAGTGCGCAGACGGCTGCCGCGGCGTCCGGCTTGACGGTGTCCGCCGCTGCGATCAGCCCGCGGGCGCGGCCATCCCAGGCGACGGCGACGACGGTCGCGCCCGCGGCCGCCTGGCGCGTCGCCTCGGCGCACACCCCGGCCGGCAGCGAGACACGCCCGGCGTCGAAGTTGACCTCGGCCTGCTCCGAGGCGAAGTTGACGGTCGCGCTGACCCCGTCGAGCGGGTTCAACCGCCGCTCGATCCTCGTCGCGCAGGACGCGCAGGTCATCGCGTCAATCGCCAGCGTGGCGTGCTCGGGCGCCTCCTCGCGGACGGCGGTTGCCATCAGGCCGCCTCGTAACCCGCCTCGTCGATCGCCGCCCGCAGCGCCGCATCGTCCAGCTCATGTCCGCTGACCTCAACGCGCTTGCTCTCCAGATCGACCAGGACTGACTCGACGCCCGGCAGCTTGGAGATCTCGCTGCTGACGGCTTGTCGGCAGTGCTCGCAGGTCATTCCCGGGACCAGGTAACTTGCTTGCTCGGTCATTTCGCTGCTCCTTTGTCGTGGCGTGCGCTGCGACCAAGAATATACCCCCCAGGTGTATATGCGAGAGGCGCCGGTGCACGGTTGTGGGCGGGGTCCGGGCCCGGACGGGGCGCCGGCCAGCGGGCCGGCGCCGGCATCAGGAGTGACAACGCTGATGCGCGGTAGGCTCTGTGCATGCCAGAGCTCAGGTCAAACACCGTCACACGCGGGCGCAACATGGCCGGGGCGCGCGCGCTGCTGCGAGCCGCCGGGGTCGCACGCGAAGACTTCGGCAAGCCGATCATCGCCGTCGCCAACTCCTACACCCAGTTTGTTCCCGGCCACACGCACCTCGCGCCGGTCGGACAGATCGTCGCCGAGGCGGTCAAGCGGGCGGGTGGGATCCCGCGCGAGTTCAACACGATCGCCGTCGACGACGGGATCGCCATGGGCCACGGCGGAATGCTCTACTCGCTGCCGTCTCGCGAGCTGATCTCAGACAGCGTCGAGTACATGGTCAACGCGCACTGCGCCGACGCGCTGGTGTGCATCTCCAACTGCGACAAGATCACGCCCGGCATGCTGAACGCCGCGCTGCGGCTGAACATCCCGACAGTGTTCGTCTCCGGCGGGCCGATGGAGGGTGGCCAGGCGGTGCTCGTCGACGGAACTGTGCGCAAGGGCCTCAACCTGATCACGGCGATGGTCGACGCCGCCGATGACCGTGTGTCAGACCAGGATGTGGCGCTGATCGAGGAGCAGGCCTGTCCCACCTGTGGTTCGTGCTCGGGGATGTTCACCGCCAACTCGATGAACTGCCTGACCGAGGCGCTGGGCCTGAGCCTGCCGGGGAACGGCTCGACGCTCGCCACGCACACCGCGCGCCGCGGGCTCTACGAGCGCGCCGGCGAGCTCGTCGTCGAGCTCTGCCACCGTTACTACGACCAGGACGATCACGCCGTGCTGCCGCGCGCCGTCGCAAGCCGCGAGGCGTTCGCCAACGCGATCACGCTCGACATTGCGATGGGCGGCTCGACCAACACGGTGCTGCACATTCTGGCCGCCGCGCAGGAGGCTGAGCTCGACTTCACGCTGCGCGACATCGACGAGATCTCAAGGCGCATTCCGTGTCTGTGCAAGGTTGCGCCAAGCTCGGCCTATCTGATGGAGGATGTGCATCGCGCCGGCGGCATCCCGGCGATCCTGGGGGAGCTGTGGCGCGGCGGGCTGCTGGACGAGTCGGTGCATACGGTGCACTCTCCGGCCCTCGACGAGTGGCTGCGCGCCTGGGACATCCGTGGCGGGTCGCCGAGCGAGGCGGCAATCGAGCTGTTCCACGCGGCGCCCGGGTGCCGGCGCTCCGCAAGTGCCTTCTCGCAGTCGGAGCGTTGGGAGACGCTCGACACAGACCCGGTCACCGGCTGCATCCGTGATGTCGCCCACCCCTACTCGCAGGAGGGAGGCTTGGCGGTGCTCTACGGCAACGTGGCGACGCGCGGCGCGATCGTCAAGACGGCCGGCGTCGAGGAGGAGCTGTGGCACTTCAGCGGGCCGGCGTTCGTGGTCGAGTCCCAGGAGGACGCGGTGGATGCGATCCTCGGCGGGCGGGTGGCGGCGGGCGACGTGGTCGTGATCCGCTACGAGGGCCCGCGTGGCGGGCCGGGCATGCAGGAGATGCTCTACCCGACCTCCTACCTGAAGGCCAAGGGTCTTGGCAAGGCCTGTGCGCTGATCACCGACGGGCGCTTCTCGGGCGGCACGTCCGGGCTGTCGATCTGCCATGTCTCACCGGAGGCAGCGGCCGGTGGAACGCTTGCGCTCGTCGAGCAGGGCGACACGATCACGATTGACATCCCCGCTCGCCGGCTGACGCTCGAGGTCTCAGATGAGGAGCTTCAGGCCAGACGTGAGCTGGCGGAGGCGGGTGCCGGCTACCTGCCGCACCTGCGTGAGCGTGTCGTCTCCCCGGCGCTTCGTGCTTACGCGGCGATGGCCACCTCCGCAGACACCGGTGCTGTGCGTGACGTGAGCGCCGTGGAGCGCGCGGCGGCCGCGGCCGCCGCGTCCGACCCGCTGCGCGCTTGACGCCGTAAGTCCTCCGTGGCCGCCGAATATCGCGCTGTGCTGGCGCGCGCAGGTGCTGCGCGCCTGATCGGGACCGGGCTCGTGGGCAGGATGCCCCAGGGCATGACCTCGCTTGCCACGCTGCTGCTGGTGCGACAGGCGACCGACTCCTACGCGGCTGCCGGCGCGGCCGTGGGAGCCAGTGCGCTCGCTGCAGCGACGTGCGGGCCGCTGCTCGGTCGGCTGGTTGACCGGGTCGGGCGTAGGCTTGTGGTCGGTCCCGCGGCGGTACTGCAGGCATGTGCATTCATTGCGCTCGCGCTGGCTGCCCGCGCGCACCTGGGCGCGGCGGTGCTGGTCGCCTGCGCCGCGCTCGTGGGCGCGTCGGTACCACCGATCGCCCCTGTCGTGCGGGCACTGTTCGGCGAGCTCTACGAGCGGCATGCGGTGCGTGAGACCGCCTACGCGATTGAGGCGATTTCGCAGGAGACGATCTGGATCGTCGGACCGTTGGCGGCGACGCTTGCGGTGACCCTGGTCTCGGCGGAGTTCGCGATGGCGATGCTCGCCGCTGTGGTCCTGGCCGGCAGTCTGCTGTTCATGACCTCGCCGCTGCTCGGTCTCGGCGATCAGCACGGTCTGCTGGCCCATGAAGGCGGCTCAGCGCTCGCCAGCGTGGATCTGCGCTGGCTGCTCATACCGGTTTCACTGATGGGGGTCGCGCTCGGCGGCGTCGAGGTCGGTATCCCATCGCTGGCGCTGCACGAGCACTCACGCGCCGCGACCGGCTACCTGCTGGCGCTCTGGAGTCTGGGCAGCATGCTGGGCGGCATCACCTACAGCCGGGCACGCTCGGGCGCTCCGCTTGGCTCGCGCTACGCCGCGCTGCTGGCGCTCAACTGCGTCTCGATCGTGCCGCTCACGCTCGCAGGGTCACTGGGCGTGGCGGCGATAGCGAGCCTGATTGCAGGCCTTGCGATTGCCCCCGCGCTCTCGTGCATGAACTCGCTGGTAGGTCACGTTGTGATTCCCGGCAGCGAACACGAAGCCTTCGGCTGGACGCTCTCGGGGCTGGTCGCCGGGGTGGCGGGCGGCTCAGCGTTGGCGGGCTTCCTGATCGCCCCGGCCGGTGTGCATGCACCGTTCGGGCTGGCGCTCGCCGCTGCCGGGCTGGCCGCTGTGGGCGCAGTGCGGTTTCGCGGACGCTTCGGTGCCGAGGCCGGTGAGAACGCCTAGGCTGCGCCGCTGCATCGTCCGGCGCCGGTAGCAAACTGCTCCGGCGATGGATGGGTTGATTCGAGATGGGTTGATTCGGGCTGGTTTGGTCGGGTTGGTGCTCGCGCTGCTGGCCGGTCTCACCTCTGTCAGCGAGGGCTTCTGGATCGTGCTCCCGGGTGCGTTGTTGATCGCTGCAGAGGCGGATTCGGCGGTGGCGGCTGTGGCGCTCACCGCGCCTGTTGTGGCGCTCGCCGCCGGCGCGGTGCTGGTGCTCGCGCCCGCCGGCTCGCTGCCCCCCGTGTGGATGGTCGTGGTCGTGCCGCTCGCGAGCGTGCTCGTCGTCCAGCACGGCTTGGGAAGGCTGCGCCGAGAGCGTGAGACGCTTGAGCAGGCCGCGTTCAGCGACGCGCTGACCGGTATCGCAAACCGGCGCATGCTGCTCTCGGTGGCAGCCCACGAGATCGCGCGTCACCGTCGCTCGGCGCGGCGCTTCACCGTGGTGATGATCGACCTTGACGGCTTCAAGCCGCTCAATGACCGCTTCGGTCACGCCGCCGGTGACGAGATGCTGAGGGCGGTCGCAGACCAGCTGGTGCGAGCGCTGCGCACGCAGGACACCGTGGCGCGGTTCGGGGGCGACGAGTTCTGCGTGCTGGCGCCCGAGACGGCTGTCGCGGAGGCGCTGACTGGCAAGATCAGCGCTGCGGTGGCCAACGCGTCGGCCGGCAACGACGAGCTGCGGGCCAGCCTCGGTGCCGCGGTCTTCCCTGACGACGGAACGACGATCGAGGCGTTGATCGAGCGCGCGGATGAGCGTCTGCTCGCTGCCAAACGCCGGTTGCTCGGCGGCGCGCGACGGCGAGCCGCCTGAGCCGCTGTAGGGGGCGGATGACGCTGTGGGTGCCGGAAGGCGGTGGGCGCTAAGGTGTGCCTTCACCGTGTCTGCTGGCAGCGACGATCTCAGCGCGCTCTACGCCTCAGAGGCGCTGCACTGGCCTGAGCAGGTGTCGAACCTGGAGGCCAAGCAGGAGGTCGCTCGCCGGATCGCTGGGCGTGTCGAGGATGGTGCACTGGTTGGGATCGGGTCAGGCTCGGCAAGCTATCTGTCGCTGTGGGCGATCGGCGCGCGGGTCCGCGAGGAGTCGCTTCAGGTGCAGGTCGTGACGAGTTCCTACGAGACGCAGGCGGCGGCCGCCAGGCTCGGCCTGCGGACCCTGCCGCTCGGCTCGGTACAGCCGGACTGGGGGGTCGACGGCGCCGACGAGATCGACCCGCAGGACCGCTTGCTGAAGGGACGCGGAGGCGCCATGTTCATGGAGAAGATCCTGTGGGCCACCTGCCGGCGCATGTATCTGGCGATCGATCCGAGCAAGCTGGTGCAGCGACTCGGAGAGAACTTTCCAGTACCTGTGGAGGTGCACCGGCATGCGGTGGACCTGGTCGGACGGGCGCTTGCGGCTCAGGGGTGTGCACGCTGGGGCCTGAGGCTGGCCGCCGGCAAGGACGGTCCTGTGATCACCGAGTGGGGCAACCTTGTGATCGACGCGTGGTTTGATGAGATACCGTCGGGGCTGCACGCCGAGTTGAAGCAGGTCTCCGGGGTGATCGAGACAGGGCTGTTTGAGGGCTACAGCTTCGAGTTGGCCTGAGCGGTGCTGCAGAGCCGGGTGGGGTCGCGGCCCGCGCGCCTAGCGCGCTACTCGGACTGACGGGACAGGATCGCCAGAAACCGGTCGATCCGCTGCTGCTCCTCGGCGTCGAGACCGCCCGCAGACGTTGTCAGCAGGGTCATCGGCCCGCGCTCAGCAGCCCAACGGCGGGTCCTCTGGCCGAAGGCAGGCGCGACCCATACCAACGGCAGCGACTGCGCATAGGCCATGACCGTTTCTTCCTGGCCCACCGGATCCGATTCGGAGCGCAGCAGCAGGATCGCGCGCTGGCCGAGGTCGTGGGCGACCCGGTCGATCGCTTCGAGGCCTTCGGAGCCGAGCAGCGCCAGTTCGCCTTCGGCCAGCATGTCCCGGCTCCACTCGGAGGAAACACCGGCCAGTGCAGAGGGGGCGCAGACGAAGCGAAAGCGCGGCGATGGCATCTGCAGAACCCTATCGGCTGTGATCTCCGCTCGCCGTCTGGGGCGTTGCGCCTGGTCAGCTCGACCGTCAGCGCTCCCGGTGCAGGCAAACTGGTTCGCTCAGCGATCCGGCCGGGAGGGTACCCTGCGCCTGGTGAGCAGCCGACCGCGAGCGTGGGTGAGTTGGTCCTCGGGTAAGGACAGTGCGATGGCGCTTGACAGCGTCCGTGAGGCGGGTGAGCTTGAGGTGGTTGGCCTGCTCACCACCGTAAACAGCGAGTTTGACCGCGTCGCCATGCACGGCGTGCGGCGCGCTTTGCTTCAGGCGCAGGCCGGGGCACTGGGACTGCCGTTGCACGTGGTGGAGCTGCCGTGGCCGTGCAGCAACGAGGACTACGAGCGGCTGATGGGTGCGGCGGTCGCCCGCGCGCGCGGCGAGGGGATCGATGTGATGGTGTTTGGCGATCTCTATCTGCAGGACGTGCGTGGCTACCGCGAGCGGGCGCTGGCCGGGTCTGGGATCGAACCGCAGTTTCCGCTCTGGGGACAGCCAACCGCCGAGCTGGCGCGTCAGGCGCTCAGGTCCGGTGTCAAGGCGATTGTCGCCTGCGTCGACAGCGCCCAGGTCGTTGAGCCCATCGCCGGTTGCTGGTATGACGAGGCCCTGCTCGCGCGCCTGCCGGCGGGGGTCGACCCCTGCGGCGAGAACGGCGAGTTTCACACGGTCGTGGTTGATGGCCCCGGCTTCCGTGCGCCGATCGCCGTGCGGCCCGGGGAGGTGGTTGTGCGCGACGGCTTCATCTTTGCGGACGTGCTGCTCGCCGACCAGGATGGTCCGCCGGAGTAGCCGTGTTGCTCTGCTATGAATGCCGCTGTGCCGAGGCTCTCACGCGTCGGCCGTGGAGGGCACCACAAGCTGCTGGCGTGTACCGAGAAAACGCAGTGCGATGATCGCTATGTCGTCAGGATGCGGTCCGGGCGGGGACTGGGCCAGACGCTCGAGCGTCGCGACCAGCGCGTTGGCGTCAGCGCCCGCCTGGGTGGCCAGCGCCCGCTCCGGCGTTTCGCGCGGGCCCGGACCCTGGTCGGTCACGCCATCGGTGTAGGCCACCAGCGCGTCGCCTGGTTCGAGTTCGAAAGTGCTGGTGCTCAGGCGGATCGTGTCAAAGACCCCCAGCAGATCCCCATGTGCATCAACGGCGCGTGGGGCCGCGCCGGTGCGGAGGTGGATCGGTGGCGGATGCCCGGCGGCGGCGAGATCGACTCGCGCTGAGCCTGGGGTCACCCGGATCGCCATGCAGACCGCCGTGATGAAGCGTCTGTCGCTTTGCCTTCCGAGCATCACCGAGTTCAGCAGCCTGAGCGCCTGTTCGGGTGTGGCCCCCTGCTCGAGCGAGCTGCGCAGTGTCCAGCGGGCCATCGCCGTGGCCGCCGCAGCGGCCGCCCCCTTGCCACAAACGTCACCGATGATCAGCGCCCACGTGTCCGTGGAGACGGCGAACCCGTCGTAGAAGTCGCCGCTGACGGGCCCGGCGCCGGGCAGGAAGCGGACGGCCAGGTCACAGCCGGGGATCTCGGCGATCGCCTCCGGCAGGATGCTTTCCTGGAGCGTCCGTGCGGTGTCCTCGCTGGCCCGCCTCGCCCGTTCGCGCGTGTCGGCCAGATGACCGAGGTAGCCGCCGGTCAGGCCGGTCAGCAGCGTGAGCAGCACCAGCGCGCCGATCGCGTCGGTCACTGACTGGTTGGCTATCCGGTGCGCCCGTTCCTGTCGTCGCGCGTCGCGCGTCGACAGCTCGCGCTCGAGGATGGCGGCCTGGCTGCGGATCGTGTCGAGCTTCTGCTTGCCCTCGAGCGTTGTCGCAAACGACCGCGCAGCGGCAGGGTCATGCGCCACCAGCACCAGCACGTGCGGAACGTACTGGCGGATGTAGGCAACCACCGCGGTGATCAGATGTCTGCTCTTGCTCCCGTACAGCCCCGTTCTGGCGATCGACAGGCGGAGCAGACGCACGGTGTTGGGCAGTTCCCGGTCAGCGAAGCGCAGCGGCGAGAGAAACAGCCGCCGTCGCGTGATCACATCGCCGCGCAGTCCCGTCTCGGCGTCGACGGCGAGCCGCTCGAGGTCGACGACTCGCAGGAGGTAGGCGTCGCCGCGAATCGTTGCGTTGGCGCTGGCGCGCAGCTGAAGCGTGTTGCGCAGCAACAGACCCAGTCCGATGGCAACGAGCAGGGCGCCGATCGTCACCGTCAGAGCCACTCGGACCCTCAGTCCCGGGCGGTTGCGTCTCATACCTCGACCTTCCCCAAGTTCGGTTCGGTGACGAATGCGCCGAGCAGTCCGACACACCTGCGTGCAGGGCAATCGTATAGGTGCGCGGTGCGACGCTGTACTACGCCGCGGAGTCTGATAGCTGCGCCCGCTCCCAGGCGGCGCGGATCTCGGCGCTGATGCGGCCACGCTCAGCGGTCGCAAAGCCGTGCGACCGCGCCCACGACCGCAGCTCCGCGCTGGTGGGCACGGGAGCAGGCGGGCCGGTGGTGGTCTCGATCGTCTTTGCTGCGGCGAGGCGGGCAAGTGCGGCGGGTTCATCACGCGCCCAGACATACGCTGCAGCCAGATACCGATAGGTCCACTCGGACGCCAGCTTGCGGGTCTCGCAGTGCACGATCGGGACATTGGGCCAACGGATCTGGAGCTCGGCCAGGCCGTCGGCAATGCTCGCAGGCCGCACGTACTCGTGCGAAAACACGCGTGCGTAGCCCTCCTCAACAACCACGGCGGCACGGGGGAGAGCGGCCAGCTCGGCCAGTGCGTAGCGCAGGCGGCCGCTGGTGAGGCTCGCCACGAGGTCTTGCATGGACTTTCGCTCGACCGCGCAGACGATGCGACCCGCAACGGCCACGGCGTAGTCGCCGCAGGTAAGACCGCGCCTGGTCGTGCGGGCCTGCTGGTCCGCGAACCGGTACGGGTAGCGCTCGTGTGCGTCGATCAGGATCTCCAGTTCGCTCAGGCCCTGCGCACGCGCGCTCGGCAGTACCACGTCGGGGCGTGATTGCTTGCGGGTGCGAGGAGACTGCCAGAAGATCGCCTCACGGCCGCGCGCTCGCGTGAACACAAGCTGTGAGCGCTGCTCTCGGCCGCGGTCGCAGACGATGTCGATCGCCGCGCCACGGCGTACGCAGGAGCGCAGTCGCACCCGCTCGACGAGCTCAGGCCGCTCGGGCCACTCCTCTGGCCCGGCAGGGTGGCAGTAGAGGGCACCGGTGCGGGGCCAGGTGCCCTTGGTCCGGAACACCAGGCCTCCCTCAAGCGGCAGCCACAGCAGGTATGGCAGCGAGCTGGAGGGGTCGGGGTTACGCGCCAGGAGCATCTCCATTGCGTTCAGTGTGAAGGGCGCTGCGGAGATTGGGCGACTGCTCGCGCCGGTCCGCCCCGAGCTTCAGGCTCCCGGGCAGAACGTGTTGGTCACGGGAGTGGTGAGCGTTGTCGTGCCGACCACGGTCGTGTTGGCGAGCGGTGGGGCAGTTGGAGCTGAGGTCAGCGTCTCGTGCGCAGGCAACAGGCCACCGTGGTCGAGCGCGACCAGAGCGGCCGTTCGTCGCTTCAGGTAGGCGTTCAGGAAGGCCACGGTCGCGCGGATCACGCCGGTGCGCATCGGACCGGGGTCGACGTAGGGGGGTTCATGCTCGGCGTTGGGTATGTTCAGGTAGTACTTGGGCTGCGGCGCCGCGTTGTAGATCTGCACGCTGCAGGCGGGCAGGTTGATGGTGTCGGCACTACCCTGCGCGACCAGCAGCGGCGGTGACCCGTGGCTGAAGTAGCTGCCGCCGAATGAGCTGAGCTCGGCTCCCGAGAGGATCACAGCGGCCGCGATGTGGGGCAGCTCGCAGCATGAGTCCGCGGCCACAGCGAGCGTCACGTCGCCACCGTCCGAATGGCCGATCAGCGCGATCTCCCGCGGGTTGATCAGGCGGTACAGGCGGCTGTGCCGGTTGCGTGATGCCGCCAGCAGCGAAGCCAGGACAAAGCGCAGATCCGCCGGATGGTTGACGATGTCGGCTTCGTAGAGCCTGCCCGGCGCGGTGCTGTCGGTGTCTGGGTAAGTTGGCGCCGCCACCACGTAGCCGGCCTTGGCCCAGGCGTGCAGCAGCCCGCCGTAGACGGTCGGCGCGAGGTCAAAGCCTTGGGAGAAGATGACCAGCGGATACGCCCGGCGCACGCTCGCGTGAGCCGCGGTCCCGGCGCCCTCGGGAGACCGCTCGCTCGGGTACAGCACGAGCGTCGCGAGCGTACGCACCGGCTGCCCGAGTGCGGTCCTGCCGGTTGCGATGTCTGGATCGGAAGGCTCTTGGAAGGTGAGCTCCAAGCGCGACACGACCGGTCGGGGCTTGGCGGGCGGTGTCCGTTTAGTGTCGGTGGCGGACCGTGAGGTCGTCGTCTGGCCCGTCGTTTGCATCGGGGCGGTGACCTCGCGCGGCGCGCGTGCTGGGCGCTTTGCGCTGCTGCCGGCGATGGCGTTGCCCATCAGCCCGGCGACCGCCAGCACGACAGCGAATGCTCCCGCCAGCGCCAATCTGCGTCTCCGATAGCTGCCTCCGGGCCGGTCGTGGCGCGCGTCGTGTGCTCGTTGCAGATCCTTGCGGATCGCGCGAAGCTCACGCTCGGGGCGACGAGGCATCCGAGTCTCCGTGGGTAGGCGCCAGCCCGGCTCGCCGGTTCGGTCCGACGAGTGCGAGCGTATGCATGCGCCCCGCGGCGAGACCGGTCATGCCGCGGTGGCGCAAAGCGACTCTGACCTCACGTGCGTTCAATGCCGCTCGATGGTACAAAGCACGGTCGTGGACCAGCCTGCAGTCGCCACCCGGGACGTGTCCGCGACGGTGCCGTGGCCCGCTGCGCTTCGCCGGGCGGGTCCGTTCCGGTGGCTGGCGGGCGGCGGACGTGCAGATAAAGGTAAGGTATGTCTCACGTCTTGCTGAGACTGCCTTGACCTTGGCCTGTGAGCTTCTTCCTGCCGCGCCCAATCGAGTTGCAAAGCACGCGCCGGGGCCTCCCCGAAACCAATGACCAGCGAACAGCACCCCATAGAACCGCCGCAGCCGGCGGTGCTGCTCGAGCAGTCAGGCGCTGACTCCGACGCGCAGCCGCGGCTCGCGGCTGCGGCAACGCCGCCGTCCGTGGGTGTCCAGCCGATGACCCGTGCGCAGTCGCTGTCGGCAAAGCGCGAACGTGAGCTCTGGGACAGTCGTGCGGAGAGCTGGGACACGACCAGCTCTGCCGGTCTCTCGCAGGTCGTTGCGGCCGTCGTGGAGGCCTGCGAAGCGGCGCACTCACCGGTCGCGCTGGACATCGGCTGCGGTTCCGGTCAGGTCACGCTGCCGCTGGCGCCCTCCTGCGCGCACGTGCTCGCCGTTGATATCAGCAGACCGCTGCTTGAGCGTTTGGAGGCAAAGGCGCGTGAGCTCGGAGTCGAAAACGTAAAGACGGTCGCCACGCCGATCGAGGCGCTCGAACTCCCAAATGAGAGCCTCGATCTGGTCGTCACAAACTACGCGCTTCACCACCTTCGCGACGCAGACAAAGAGTTGGTTTTGGACCGCTGCCTGGGTTGGCTGAAACCTGGTGGCAGGCTGGTCATCGGCGACATGATGTTCGGGCGAGGCGCGAGCGTTGAGGACAGGACGATCATCACCACCAAGGCCAGAGCCATGCTTGCGCGAGGTCCCGCCGGCTGGTGGCGTCTGGCAAAGAACATCGTGCTCTTCTCGCTGCGTATCCGCGAGAAACCGATGACGGCAGCGCGCTGGGAGGCGGCTGTCCGCGAGGCAGGCTACACGGACGTGCAGGTTCGCCGGATCGTCGCGGAGGCCTGCGTTCTCACGGCAACCAAGCCGCTCACGACCACCTGACCCAAAGCGCGTGTTGTGGCGCACTCTGCTCGCCGTCGGGATCGCCGCGCTGGCCTTGGTCATGGTCCTGGGCGGTGGGCATGACAGACCGCGTCGCGAGCCTCACGGCACGCATGCAGCTGCCGCGGCCCACGTCACGCTGTCGAGTCGGGCCTCGACTGACGTCAAAGCAGCCAAGCTCGCTGCCCGACATCCAACGCCTGCAGCGTGCCCTGGGCGGCGGGTCGCAGATCGCCCGCAGACGCTGAAGCTGCCATCGACGCTGACCGCTGCTTTCCGTTGCGAGATGGAGGCGCTGTGGAAGGGGATTCGTACCGGAAGGCTCGCGCCCGCCATGCCAGCGTTCTTCCCTGAGGCAGCTTACGTCCAGGTCAAGGCGATATTCGACCCACAGGTCGACTGGCACGAGCGCCTGGTCGGCCACTACGCGCTTGATCTCAAGGCCGCGCACGCTCTGCTCGGGGCCGGCGCGGCCACGGCGCGTCTGGTCCGCGTCATCGTGCCGGCATCGTTCGCGCACCTGGTAGCGCTGAACGTCTGCAGCAACCGAGACCGGTACTGGGAGACGGCGAACTCGCGCCTGGTGTATGAGGAGGGGGGTGCTCTGCACTCGCTCGGTATCGCCTCAATGATCTCCTGGCGTGGGTTCTGGTTCGTCGTGCACCTGGGGGCGGTACTCGAAGACGGTTCCACCGGCGTGGTGGACGCTCCCAGCAGCGGCGTTGGTGTCGCAGTGCCCTCCGGCACCTGCTGAAGACGCAGCTGAGCTTGTCCGATGCCTGCTGCTGCGGTCTGGTCTGATGGGCCGACCATCCTGGTTGGATGGGGCTGCGCGCGGCTGCCCGGCCCTTGCGACCGAGGTGCTCGTGGCGCGGCCGAACTCGTCCGGGCGCGGCCAAACTCGTCCGGGTGCGGCCCACGGACGCCGGCTGCTGGCGTGGTCTCAGGGCATCGGCGGTTGCCGGGACACACTCCAGAGCACGGTCGTCTGCAGCCTCGTGCGCAGCCCAGAGCGGCTGGTGGGTAAACGCCGTGTCCTCCAGTGTTCTTGCGTGAGTGCAGCAGCCGCGGCGGATCAGCTCGGGCTACGACCCTCCAGCCGAGCGAGCGGGCCGCGTTGGCCATACGGTCGTCGTAGGTGACGATCTGGCGCACGGACACTCCGAGCTGGTGCGCACTGGCGAGATGCATGGCGTCGCGCAAGCGCAGCTCCAGCGGCTCCATGCGTTGGGCTCGGTGGAGGACCCGATCGTTGACCGGTAGAAGCTGGATGCACCGCAGAACCTGCTCGGCCCGTGCCAGCGCCTCGGGTCCGCTAGGCAGCGGCGCTCGCGCGAGCGCTGTGCCGGCCAGCGCGCTGCTGACCAGCGGTTGGCGCCGCGAAAGGTGGCGCCGAAGCGCGGATGACGCTGGTTCCCGGACCACGAGCTTGCCGATCGCCGAGGAGTCCAGGTAGGTCAGCTGTTGATCGGCGCTCATGCTGCCGCAGTCGCGCGAGCACCGAGGACGGCGGCTCCGAGCCCGCCGCGAGCGGCAGCGGGTCAGGCAGAGCCAAGAGGTTGCCGACGGCCGCTTAGGAGGCGTCAGATAATAAGTCAAGGAGTTTTGTGGGTTTTGTAGAACTCTTTGTGTGTGATCGATGAGCGTGCGATCGGGGAGCGTTACCGGGCGTTGGCTGGTGATCTGAACGAGCGTCAGCGGCGGTTGTGGGCTGGTGCGGAGGCGCTTTCGCATGGTCGTGGTGGTCAGGCGGCGGTGGTTCGTGCGACTGGCCTGAATGAGGGAACGGTCCGCCGTGGTGTGCGTGAGGTCCAGGCTGGCGAGTCGATCGAGCACGGCCGGGTTCGTGTGCGTGGTGGGGGCCCGAAGGCGTTGAGTGAGAGCGATCCGATGTTGCTGACGGATCTTGAGCGGCTTGTCCGGGATGATGCTCGTGGTGACCCGCAGTCGCCGCTTCTGTGGACCGCGAAGAGCGTCAGGTCGATCGCTGGTGCGCTACGCGATCAAGGGCATCAGGTCAGCCACGAGACGGTCGCGCGGTATCTGCGGTCCCTTGGTTACAGCTTGCAGGCCAACCGCAAGACCAAGGAGGGATCTAGTCATCCCGATCGCGACGCTCAGTTTCGTCATATCAACCGGACCGTCCAGACGGCGCTCAGCGCTGGGCAGCCGGCGGTGTCTGTGGACACCAAGAAGAAGGAGCTGTCAGGGGACTTCAAGAACGGTGGGCGCGAGTGGCGAGCGAAGGGCGATCCGATCCCGGTTCGGGTTCATGATTTCAAGGACCAACAGCTGGGCAAGGTCAACCCTTACGGTGTCTATGACATCGCCAACGACGAGGGGTGGGTGAGCGTCGGGATCGACGCCGACACTGCACAGTTCGCGGTCGCGTCGATCCGAAGCTGGTGGGAGCAGCTCGGCAAACCGCGCTACCCCAACGCTGAGACCTTGACGATCACCGCGGACTGTGGCGGCTCTAACGGTTACCGGACCAGGCTTTGGAAGACCGAGCTACAGCGCTTCGCTGATCAGACCGGCCTGCAGATCCAGGTCTGCCACTTCCCGCCCGGAACGTCGAAGTGGAACAAGATCGAGCACCGCCTGTTCAGCTACATCTCAAGAAACTGGCGTGGACGGCCGCTCGTCTCTCGTCAAGTGATCGTCGAGCTGATCGGCGCGACGACCTCAACCGCGGGGTTGAAGGTCTACGCCCAGCTCGATGAGAACACCTACCAGCGGGGCGTCGAAGTCCCCGACGCTGAACTGGCCGCGGTCAACCTAACCCCGGACGAGTTCCACGGCGAGTGGAACTACCTCATCAAACCGCGACTTATCGACTGACGCTTCCTAAGCATGCGGTACCGGTAGCAAACCTGTAGGTCCTCCGGGCACCAATGGTCCAGCGTGCCTTACGCGCAAGTGAGGTGCCTGCGGCAACTGCTCCGGGTGCCTAGCCGATGCGCGCCCCACCCACGGTCCGGGCCGCGCGGATTGCGCCGCACTCCCTTGCATGGCCCGATCACTGCAGGTCCGACTTGACCATGTCTCGACCGCTGCTGTGGAGATCGTTCGAGCCTCTGTACTGGGCGACAGTGAAGCCGCCCCCGCCATGCAGCGAGCGGCCGCCGCACGCATATGCGACAGATCCGGCCTGCGCGAGGAGGTTTCGCAGTTCGTAGTCGACCGGGGCGACCGCGTCGAGGTGCTAGCGGTGCTCGGCTACGCCGACGCGGAGAAGGCGCTTGAGCGCAGCGTCCAGGGCTCGGTCCCACCACTCGCCCGCGAAGTTGGAGACTGCGTTGATCAGCCGGCGTGGCTGAGAGGCCCATAGAGCGAGTGCGGCAAGTGCTCCGATCGCGGCACCGCCGAGAACGTCAGTTGGGTAGTGGAATCCGGCCGCGACCCGCGCGAAGTCCAGGATCACCGCTAACACGAGCGCAGGCGCTCCCAGCCGGAAGCGCCTGCGTAGCAGCAACGCGACGGCGATAGCCATCGACGCGGTTGCGTGGTCGCTCGGAAAGCTCGCGTCACGACCGTGGCTGGCGAACAAGTGCACCGCACCGGGGTGGGCGACGAACGGACGTGCGCGATCGTAGAACTCGGTGATGACTTTGCCCACCAGCAGTCCCAGTCCAGCGCTCAGCCCGGCCGCGACGGCAGCCCGTCGCACGGGCGCGAACCTTTGATGGCGGGCGAACGCGGTTAACCCAAGGACGAAGACCAGGAACAGAAGCTCCGCGTTCTGCGCCCACCACAGCAACGGATCCTCGATCGCGTCGTGGTGAAAAAGAAATCCATTTAGCGAATGAACGATTGACCAATCCACAGGGCCCTATGTTCGCAGCTCGTTCACATCGATGGTCGCAGGGTGCGACTTGAAGGTCCGTTCCGCACCTGACGAGAAGGCGCCTGCCATTGCATCCAGCGCTCATCAGACGGTCCCGCCGAGCCACCACAATCCACGATGAACCACGCGATTCCGCGCCAGACCGGCCAACGCATTGAAGAACCGGTCCGGCCCAGCCGAAGCGAGCTTCGCGCGTCGGAGGCCGCGTCGCTCCAGCTGAGGATCTCGCTTCGCTCGATTGGCTTCGGTCGATTGTGATGACACGGGGCGAGCCGCCGTGTCGATCGGCCAATCTGTGTCCGCCTGCGACCGCTCAGACAACTTCGATCCAGCCATGCAGTCCATGCACTCGGTGCGGGTGTCCAAGATGTCCGCTGGCAAATCGGCCTCCGGTTGGTCGCAGATCGAGCCGGACCACCTGCCGCTCAAGCGACCGAGTGACGGGCGCGCGCGGAGATGGCCAACCACGGTGAAGCGAGCGCTCATGTGGGCAGACGCGCTCGCCGAATGTGCCTCAACCTTCTGCGAGACGCGCAGATGACCAACGCCGAGAGCGACGCCCCGACCCTTCAAATGTTGTCCGGCCGTGCTGTGCAAAGCCGATATCGGCCCTCGCGACAGGTGCCGCCAACAAGAAAAGCCCCGCGATTGGCAGGGCTTCTCTGACAAGCGGCTGAAGAGACTCGAACTCTCGACCTTCTGCATGGCAAGCAGACGCTCTAGCCAACTGAGCTACAGCCGCGTGGGTCGCTCAGTATAGCTGCGCAGGGGATTGAGCGGTCACCTGCCAGGCGCGGACGGCATCCCGCTCCAGGTGGATCGCGCACGCCTCACCCGGGCCGCCCACAAGGGGCGTGGCGGTGCGCGATGTGAGCTCGATCCCGGGGTCGAGTGTGGCGGTCACCTCGACGTGGCTACCGAGGTCGATGAGGTCGGTGACGATGCCCGGCAGCGTGAGGTGGGTTGCCGTATCGACCGGCGGGCGTGCGTGAGGGGCGCTCAGCACGGTCACGCGCTCGGGCGCGACGGCCCACAGTACATCAGCGCCCGGGGTTGCCCGCTCGGCCAGCGCGACGCTCAGGCGGCCGCTGCGCACGTGCGTGCCGTCGGCCGTCACCCGACCCTGGTGCACGTTGCGCAGGCCCAGGATCGAGCTGACCTCCAGCGACAGTGGATGTCTGAACACCTCACTGACGGGGCCCGCCTGCAGGACGTGGCCGCGGGCGAGGATAATCAGCTCGTCGGCGAGCATCGCGGCCTCCTGTGGGTCGTGCGTGACCAGCACGGTGGCCAGGCCGTGTTCTCGTTGCAGCACTCGCAGTTCGCGCCGCAGCTGCGCCCTGACCGGCGTGTCGAGTGCGGAGAACGGTTCGTCCAGCAGAACCAGCTCAGGCGCGATCGCCAGCGCTCGCGCGAGGCTTACGCGCTGACGCTGTCCCCCGGACAGCTGCCCGGGGTAGCGGTGCATCAGCTCACCAATCGCCAGTCGTTGAAGCCACCAGGCCGCCACGTGCGGGTCGGCGTCGGTGCCGAACATGATCTGGTCCCAGACGGCTCGCCCTGGCAGCAGGCCGTAGCCCTGCGGCACATAGCCGATCCGTCGGCGCTCGGCGGGTAGCAGAGCCAGATCTCGGTCGCCGCAGCGGATCGCTGCGCTTGCGACGTCGGCAACTCCCGCCAGCGCGCGCAGGGTCAGCGTCTTACCAGACCCCGAGGGGCCGACGATCGCCATACGGCCACTCACGGCGGCATTACCGATCGTCAGGCTGAAGCTTCCTAGGTTCGCGCGGATCTGGAAGCTCAGCGCGCTTGGCGCTGCTTGCTGTGGTGCCGTGGGGTCGGGTGGCGGCCCCAGCTGGCCATGGCGCAGGCCACGCGGAAGGCGGTGGATTGCGCTCAGCGAGATCGCGAGCGCCGCGACGACAAACGCCAGCACGGTCGGCGCCTCTGCTTGCGAGAGCGGTCCTGAGGAGAAGAGGTTGTCCACGTACACCGGCAGGCTGTAGGGGTGGTAGGCGAGGATCACGACCGTCCCGAACTCGCCGAAGGCACGCAGCCACATCAGGATCATGCCGGTGCGGATGCCGTCCGAGGCAGCGGGCACATCCACTCGCAAAAAGCGCCCGAGCGGCCCGTGCCCGAGGGTGGCGGCAACCTCGCCGAGAGTCTCGTCGACCGCAGCAAAGGCGCTGCGAGCGACGACAACCAGGAATGGGATCGATACAAACGACTGGGCGATGATGAGACCCCAGATCGTCTCCGTGAGTCGCTGTCCGGAGAGCCGACCAAGGAACGAGTAGGGGCCCACGATGTAGATCAGGATGATGCCCGTCACCAGTGGCGGCAGCGCCAGGGGAAGCTGCACGAGCACCCGTATCGCGCCGCTCAGTCGCCCGCCGCGCCTGGCCAGCATGTAGGCCAGCGGGATGCCGGTGATCACGCCGATCAAGAGCGATGCGCTCGCGCTGATCACCGACACCCCCAGCGCTGACCACAGCCCGGGGACGTTCCAGCCCTCCTGACCGCCGCCCAGAACGCGCACGACGAAGGCCACCAGCGGAAAGCCGAGGTAGACGGCCAGTAGCCCACCGAGCCAGGGCAGCGGGCGCGGCTGGCGGCGTTTCACGGCGCGAGCATCAGCGGATCACGCCGCCAAGCGCCGGCGGAACGCCGCTGCCAGTCGCGCGTGCGGGGGAGAGGACGATGAAGTGATCTGCGCGTAGCGCCCTCTGGCCGCTCGGACCCAGCAGGAACCTGATGAAGGCCTCCGCTGCGGCGGTGTGGGGCGCGCGGCGCAGCAGCGCGACGGTGTAGTCGCCGCGCACCTTCACCCCCGTTAGCGCAACGAACGGGCTGTGCTGAGAGTTGGCGTCAGCCTCGTACATGAACGAGGCGTCAAGCTCGCCGTTCTGGATGCCCGCCTGTTCGGTGGTCTCCGAATATTCGTCGGAGGACTCGCTGGCTAGCCTGTCGAGCGCCGGCAGATGCCTGCTCTTCGCGATTTCCCGAAGTGCTCTGACCGCAAGCACGCCGCCAGGGTCCTGGCTCGGGTTCGTGCGCCCGAGCCGGAAACCGCGCATCGTGATCACCTTGTACCAGGGCATGGTGCGCAGGTCGTGGGCAAACCGGCCCTTCGGGTAATAGCCGAGCACGTAGGGGGAGGCGGCGAAGGAGGCGTACCACGTCACCCAGCTGCCGTTCTTGCGGCCCTCGAGCAGCGCGTTGACCGACGGGGCGGCGCTGATGAACACATCCGCCACGACGGTCTTGTTGCGGATCTCGGCTGCGAGCGTCGAAGATCCTCCAGGAGTGTTGACGAGCGTATAGCCGGTCGCCCGGTGAAAGGCCGGCCCGATCGATTTGCTGAGCAGTGTGTCGAGCGACCCGGCCGAGTAAACATCCACGACGCCCGAGCGTCTGGCCGCCGCCGCTGCGGCGGCCAACCCGGACGTGACGGCGACCACGGCGAGCGTCGCGGCGAGCGCACTAACCGCGCCACGCCGGCGCCGCGGTGATTGGTCTGCCAGGCGTTTATTGCTCACGGGTGGCTCCAACGGTTGCTGCATCTGGCGGCCACGATGCCAGAATCCTGGCAGATATATTCATCTGATGCGAGCCGAGCTACGCACGCGACGGTCGGCTTTGGGGCTGACGCAGGCAGAGCTGGCTGCCGCTGCCGACGTCAGCCGCCAGCTGATCGTCGCGGTGGAAGCCGGCGTCAACATGCCCGCCGCCGACGCTGCGGTGCGGATCGCCCGAGTGCTCGACTGCACGGTCGAGGAGCTGTTCGCCGTGCCGGAGGGGCGCGTGCGGTCGGCTACGCCCGGGCCTGGCGCGCTTGTCCTTGCGGGATGTGACCCTGCGCTTGCGGTGGCGGAGCGGATGCTTTCCGCTGTGAGCACCGGCTTCGGCAGTAGTGCCCGGGCAGGCCTGGTCGCGATCGACGCGACCTCTGGCAACGCCCTCGCAGCGCTGGACGCGCAAGCCATTCATGGTGCTGTCGTGCATGGGCCTCCGGGGAGCCTCGGCAGGGCCCATGTCGATCTGACGCGGGTCAGGCTGGCCAGCTGGCAGGTCGGGCTGTGCTTGGCGCCGCAGCTGAAAATGCGGACGCTCGATGCGGTGTTGGACGCGAGACTGCCTATCGTCCAGCGTCAGGAGAGCGCCTCGAGCCAGCGAGCGCTGCACCGCGCAGCCACGGCGCTGGGCTATGGACGCCTAGCGGCGGGCGTCGTCGCCAGCAGCCACCGTGACTCCGCCCGCGCGGCCGCGGCGCTCGGCACCGCTGGGCTCACCACCGAGGGCGCCGCGCGTCAGCTCGGCCTTCGCTTCGTGCAGATCGAGGAACACACGGTGGAGCTGTGGCTGGCCGCGCGCTGGCGCGAGCACCCTGGCTTCGTGGCGCTGCTCGATGTGCTCAACAGCCGTCCCTACCGTGCACGCGTATCGCGCCTCGGTGGCTATGACCTGGCTGGCTGCGGCACCGTGTTGGCAGCATCCGAGCACGCCCAGGCGCCCACCACGTGAAGGCGACGACCGGACTCGAACCGGTGTAAACGGCTTTGCAGGCCCAAAGGAGCCGGTGCAACCCCAGTGTTTACGGGCGATTTGAGGTGCTGAGTTGCTCTGAGTTGCGCTCAGTAGCGGGCAGTTCGGGACACGTTTCGGGACACGTCGAGCCGAGCACCTGCTGCAACCGGGCCGCATCGTCGTGCGCTGGCGAGCGGTGCCAATATCGCATCGTCGTGCTGACGTGCGCGTGTCCCATGAAACCCTGCACCTTGGGCACGTCGAACGCCTGGACCGCGAAGGTGGCGAAGCAGTGCCGTAGGTCGTGCAGGCGCACACGCGGCAGCCCAGCGCCGTCCAGCGCCGCGTAGAACCTGCGCCGCATCATGCCGTGCGACAGGTAGGTGCCCGTCTGCGAGCAGAAGACGAGGTTGTCGGGCGCCGTGAACAGCTCGCGCCGGCTCAAGCTGTCGAGCGCCGCCGCCACCTCGTCCACCAGCACCGAGGAGCGCACCTTGCCGGACTTCGGGACCTTCTCGACCCCGAACTGCGACAGGGACCGCTCGACGTGAACGCGCCGTAGGCTCCAGTCAACGTCTCGCCAGCGGAGCGCCAGCAGCTCACCGAGCCGCAGGCCCGTGAACGCGGCTGTCAGCACCAGCGCCGACTCTTCCGGGACCTTCATGCGCGAGGCGACCAGACGAACCTCGTCGGGCTCCAGCGTCTTGTAGGCGCCGCTGTCGTAGCGAACCGGGGGACGGTCCACCAGATCCGCGGACGCCGGGTTTACCTGGATCTTCCACACGCGCGCGGCCCGCTTGAAGATGCCGTTGAGCACCACCAAGTGCCGGACCACCACGCGGTTGCTCAGCCGCCGCGAGCCGTCCGGGCGCTTGAGCGCCTTCAGCTCGTCGCGGTAGCGCTCGATCTCCTGTGCCGTGATCGAGGCGATATCGCGCTCACCGAACCGGGGGAGGAGGTAGCCGTTGATAACGCCGCGGTAGTCGCCGATCGTCACGGGCTCGCGCTCGCGGTCCTGCTCGATGTAGCGCAGGAACTCTGCCGCCGCGTCCGCGAACGTCGCGCCGGACTTCTCGACGGCCAGCGTTCCGCGCCGCTCATCGGTCAGGATCTCCGCGAGCTTGTCCTCGGCCATCTTCCGCGTGTAGCACCCCGCTGGCGGCCGGCCGCGCTCCGTCCATGCCGGGCCGAGCAGCTTCTGCACCTGCCGGCCGTCCGCAAGCCGGTACTTCAGGTAGTAGACCGGCCCGCGCTGGCGCTGGCGCAGGCTGACGTGGCCCGTTACGCGTGTAGTCATCAGTCCTCCTCCGTGTAGTTCAGTGCGCGCGTCAGATCCGCCACCTGATCGTTGGCCTGCACGCAAGCCGGACAGATCAGCCCGACGGCCGGCACGAGCTGCCAGCCGTCAGCGAGCGCCTCGAGGTAGCTCCTACGTGCGCGCAAGCATCCTGGGCACTCGTCTATCTCAAGGTGGGATTGGAGCGCGGAGACGGCCAGCAGCCGCACAGCAGCCTCTGTGAGCCCGTCCAGCGCCCGCTCGGCGAACTGCCGCTCGGTCATCATCCGGTCACCGCCAGCACCTTGCGCCGAACACGGCTCAAGGCGTTATCGACGCCCTTGGTGTGCCAGTCGAGGCGCTTGGCGATCGTCTCATAGGTGTGGCCGTTCACGTATCCGGCCAGCGCGTCGCTTTCGCGGGCTGAGAGCGTACTCACGCACACAAGCACCGCCCGGAGCTGCTCGCGGGCGATCACGACCGCCAGCGGGTCATCGGCGCCGCTGGCAGCGACCGCTTGTGCGTCGTCAAGCGGCACGCCCTGGCCGAGCGGCCGGTGCTTCTGCCGTGTCGCCGCGCGCACAGCGTCAAGGACCGCACGCTTGGCAGCCAGTCGTGCGAACGGCTCCCACGGCCCAAGATCGGGATCAAAGCCGCTGCGCGCCTGCCAGATCCCGATGCGCGCCTCCTGCGCCAGATCCTGAGCCTCAAGCCCTGGCGCGTAGTAGCGGTGGGCGAGCGCCTGGCAGTAGTGCTCAAGCATCGCCGCGCACCTCGTCGATGATCTGGTTCACCGTGACCGGCGCCCGCTTGCTGATGGTGGTCGTCTCGCCGCGGGCGAGCGCCAGCGCGAGCGTGCGCTCGTGCTCAGCGTCCCAGACATCGCGCTGCTGACGTTTGAACGCCATCGCCTCGGCCGCCATGCGCTCCTCCTCAGCCCGCTTGGCTTCGAGGGTGCGATAGCGCACCAGTCTCGTCGCCTCACGCGCGAGCATCCAGCCGATCGCCTCACGCACGACCTCCGAGCGTGTCGCCTTCGGTGAGCGGCAGTGGACAAGCAGCTCAAGCTCCTCAAGCTCGCCCTGGCTGAGGGTCACCACCACCCGGACCGGCTGGCTGGCGCGCTTGAAGCTCTGCGCGACCCTGCGTGGAACTCCTCTAGTCATTGCCTGACCCTTTCCGGGCAGGCCCTATGCGACGCGAACGCCTGCGGTAGGCTGCGTGCGCGCGCGGAAGGCCCGACCTTCCTCGCGTAGGCCCCGGTGGTGCGTCAACACTGCCGGGGCCACTATGTTTGACGCCGCAGACGCTACAACGCGCGATAACCCACGTCAAGAGCGCAATTTGCAGGGCTTTCCGCCGCAAACCGGGGTTTGTGGGCACACTGTGGACACGCTTTGACCAACGCATGTGCAACGGTTGACTATGCCGCCAAGGGGCGCTCTTGGGTGTTGAGCGCCGTTGATTTTCGGGACGGTGATGCTTTTGTTCGGCGGCATCGGGGGGTGGGGTACGAAAGAAGAAGTAAGTCCGGGGTGGGGTCCCGGGCTGACGGCTGATCGGCTCGCAATGAAGGGCGGTCAGGGTCGTGGGCTTGCGGTTGCTTGTCGCGCGTTTGTGACCGCTTCGCTTTCGCTTTTGATCGCTCGCCATGAGGTGCTCAGGTTTCTGAGTGACCGGTCTGGTGGCGCGGCCGGGTGCTCGGCGAGCGATTCGACCCACTCGCGCGTGGCGGTAGGCAGCCGGCCGGTTATGTCCCGCTGCTGCTGGCGGCCCAGAGCTGGGCGGGTCGTCCGCCGGTCGGGATCTGGGTGCTGTGGACGCGGTGGGCGGCGTGCAGGGCTTGGAGGGCGTGGTCGATCTGCCCGGCGGGCTGGTTGTGGTTGAGGGTCTGGCTGATTTGGCTGCGGGTCAGTCCGCCGGGATGGTTTGTGAGGATGGTGTGGATCTGTTCGGCGAGTGGCTGACCGGTCGCACCGGTGAGCGCCCATGCTGCGGACCGGGTGGCGTAGTCCTGGAGCGCGAGTGCGGCGCTCAGGTGCGGGCTGCCGATCTGGGTTTTGCCGTCAGCGAGGGCGTAGAGAAGCGCGAGGCGGATGACGTGCGCTTCGGCGCGGGCGGTGATCTGGCCGATAATCCCGGCCTGTGGCTGGGCGAGTGTGCGGTAGGCGTGATGCCACATCTCCCGGGCGTCGGGATCAAGCTTGATCTGGCCGGCTGTGCGTGCTTGGCGTAGCGCCGTGGCGAGCAGGCGATCAAGGCCGGTGCCGGCGAGGGGGTCAGGTTCGCCGCCTTCTGGGAGCAGGCGCTGGCGGCGGCAGCAGACGATCAGGATCCGGTTCAGATACCCGTTGGAGAGCTCTGCCTGGGTTATGTGGCGGCGCAACTCGTGTTGGGTGATGTGACCGATTAGCGTGATGTGCGCGGTGCTGGCGCGCGCCGGCGCGGTGCGGGTCAGGATCGCCAGTGGCCGTCCATCCCACGCTGAGCGCAGAGTTGGTGAGAGTGTCGAGATCTCACGGCTTGCGGCCTTCAATACTGACGCGAATTCTGGTTCGATCACCAGCAGCCGCTGATCAGGGTGACCGGGATCCTGGCCGGCTGGGTCACGGACCGCCCAGATCAACCCCTCGCCACTGGATAGGCCGGTGAGAATCCGTGAGTCGATCGACGTGTCGACACTGACCAGAAGCCGACGGACATGATCCCAAGATGACCCCTTTCTCGCCTTCGCGCTGTCACCGACCAGCAGCATGAACTCGTTGGTGTGATGGCGGGTCGCTTCGACTTGGAACCACGCGCCACGACCGATGGCGGTACCGAACCCGACCAGCAGCTGGGTGAGGATCGCGACCGGGTCAGCCTCGGTGTGCGGGGCGACGCGGCCCACGATCTCGCCGAGCAGCTCGTGGTAGACGGCGGGTGCTGGTGCTTGCGGCCAGCCTGGCGGTGCTGGCAGCAGCCCGCTGTTTGTAGGCTGATCCTCCGGTGGCGGGTCAAGCAGCGACAGGGTGGCGGTCATTCGGCTGAGACCTCTGTGACGGCGACCCGTGCCGAGCTCTCATCCACGATCGCCTTGTTTGCCGCGAACGCGGCAACCAGCGCCGCGACAGCGAGGTTGTTGATCAACCTCGGCAGACCACGGGACGTGGTGTGGATCAGGCTGATCGCATCATCGGAGAACAGGGTGTCCGAGCGGCCCGCGAGCGCCAAATGATGCTGCACATAGCTTCGGGTCTCTTTCAGGTCGAGGCCGTTGATCGTGTAACGCACCGCGATCCTCTGGTCCAGCGCGGTGAACGTGCCGTTGCGCAGCCGACGCCGAAGTGTGGGTTGGCCGAGCAAAAGCAAACAGAACGGGGCGGTCTGGTCCATCCCCATGTTTGACAAACACCGGATCCCCTCCAGGCTCTCCGCGTCAAGCAAATGGGCTTCATCAATGATGATCACGACATGCTTGCCACGCTCCGCGCTCTCGGCGGCGAGCATCTCTTGGGCTTGGGGGATCAGAGCGGCGTGATGGAACCTAGGGGTGGCGCCCAGGGTGTTGATGATCAGCCCGTAGATACCGCGCAACCCGACGCCGGGGGTTCCGAGATAAAGCACCGTGTGCCTTGAGGCATCAAGGCTCGCCACAGCGGCGCGGGCAGCAACAGTTTTGCCGGCGCCGCACTCCCCGCTGATCACACCGATCGCCTGCTCACTGATGCACCACGCCATCCGGGCGACCGCCTCAGCATGCGAGCCATGGGCATGCAACATTCCCGGTGCCAGATCCTTCCCGAACGGCATGCGTGTGAACCCGTAATGGGCGCGCAACCTGTCAATACTCACTGCTCATCCCTCCTGCTTTTGGTTGATGTCACGATCCTTCTCGCCGTCGCCGTCGCCGTTGTTTGTGAGGCTGGCGTAGTCGATCCGCTGACCACCCAGCTCAGCGTCGCGCTGCTCAGCCAGCAGCTTCAGGTAGTCGATCCCTGTGCCGGCCGGTGGTGGCGGCAGCTCCCGCTGGGCTTGTGGGTGGGTGCGGCGGCCGATCACCAAAGGTGTGGCGGTCCCCATCGGGCGATGCTGGTAGCGAACCTCGATCATCGTGAGATCGAACGGGTCGAACACCAACTCGACCTTGCAGCCGGCGAGCGCGGCGTTGACCTCGTATTGGTTGGCGTAAAGCGACACGGTCGCGGTCTTCGTGACCGTCCGTTCCTGACTCCACAGAAACGCTTCGCGCAACAGCGCCGGGGTCGGCAACTGGGGTGCGCCCGCCGCATCAAACCGGGCCAGCGGGGCTTGCTTGGTCTCTGAGTGCACCCGGCGGTGATAAACGACCTCCACCCACGCGGAGAACCGACGGTTCAGCTCCGCCAGCTCGATGCCATCATCGATCTCCACCAGGAACTGGTCGCGCACGGTCCGGAAGAAGCGTTCGATTTTCCCTTTCGTTGTCGCCGCCCTCGGGCTTGCGTGAATCAGCCTCACACCAAGCACCGCACACGCACGAAATAGCTGTGAGGACACGAACGCCGAGCCGCGGTCAACCAAAATCTGGCCGGGCACCCCACGGCTCATCAACCCGGCACGGAGCGCGGCCTCGAGGCGGAACACATCCTCACCGGTCCCCCACCGCCACCCGGTCAGCAGGCGAGAGTGATCGTCGATAAACGCGACGAGCACCGCCCGCGCGGCGGTGCCGGCGAGCCTGGGGCCATGTAACCCGTCCCCAGTCCACAGCTCATTCCGGGCAGCGGCTTCGAACCGGCCATAAACCTTCCCTGCAGTGTGACCATCACCCCTGACGTTCAACCCGGCACGAGCCAGATGCGTCTGCAATGTCCGCAACCCCGGCACGTCCTCACCGTCCTTGACGCTGGCGAGCATGATCTGCCTGACCTGCGCGGCGGTTCGCTCCGGCCGCTCACGTTTCAAAGCGAACGCCAGCTCCAATGTCTCGGCCGGTGTCCTGACCGGGACGACCCGCCGCCGGGGAAGCAAAGCCTCGAACCCGCCGCGGCGATAAGCACGAATCCACTCATCCAGAGTGCCGCGCGCGACCCTGACGAGCTGCCCATCAGGCCCGACATGCTCACGCCCAGCCAGTGACCGAACGAGCCGGCCACGCTCAGCTTTCGACAACCCCTCATCGGCGGCGTCACGAATCAGGGTGTAACGAAACAGGCCGATCTCCCGGCGACGATCCTCATTCACCTCGTTGCTCTCCCGCGCTCTCGTTCATCCGAAGCGCAGGAGCGTCTCAGCTCACGCCGCCCACGGGAAGGCGGGAGCTCGTGTTGCCAACAGCACCCCGCCAGACAACCTGGACACAACCGGCCACGGATCCACCGGACCGAACCTCAAAACCCACGCCCTGGCCGTGACTGCGATCGCTTCCAACGCGTCCGCGACCACGCTCCCAGCCGGCATGATCGGCCCGAGCTCCGGGTCCAGCACGATCGCGCACCGCGTGAAATGCTCCCGAATCACATCCGCCCGCGCAGCGAACCGGCTCAACCAGCCCCGGACCGTGTCCGCCGGCAACCCCAACCACCCAGCGATCCGGCGATACCCCTGCCCAGCAACGCTCGCCTCAACCGCCGCGCCGATCACAGCCACCTCGTCCCGACGACGCAACAACCCGATATCAGGCAACAGCACATGGGTCCCCAGACACCCCCGGCACCTGGCCCGCCTGGGCACCAGCCGCCGGTCAGCACCCCGACAGCGCAACACCCGCTCCCGGCCATGACCCCACGGCCCCAACACCGCCCGGCATAACGGACACAACAACCCGCCAGCCAACAACTCAGCCTCGACCACGGCAGGCTCTGCACATACGATCAACATCGGGGTGCCACCTCCGGCATCCAAGAGAGCCCTCCCGGCAACCGCCAAGCTGACGGGAGGGCTCTCGCGCGTTCACAAACGCGCCAAGCCTGCCACCATCGCAGCAAACATGCCGCCGATGAACGGCGCCACCCACACCGCGCGTGCCGGATTCAAACGGCGCTCAACATCTTGGGACCGTCTGGACACTCACAATGTCGCGATTCCCTGTGCCCTGGCTGCCCAGCTCATCTCGTTGCTGACCATCCCAGCGTTATTGAGGTCCATCCCGTACATGTTCACCACGAGGCCCGACCCGGCGAACTGTGTGGAGGCGAGCGCCTGCTCGGTCGTGACCGCTCCCTGCGCACTGGCCTCAGCCACTCCCGCTCGGCCCTGAGTGGTGGTCAGGCCGCTCTGCGCGCGAGCCACGAGCGTCGCGTAGTAGCTCGAGGTCATCGTCTGCGTCTTGGTCGCCTGCGCGATCGCCAGGTTCGCCTGATCCTGAATCGTCTGGTAGGCGTCCGACGCCTTCTGCATCGCCAGGTTCGCGGAGTCCTGCACCTTCTGGTATTGGCCCGTCGCCGACTGGATCGCGACGTTCGCCGTGTTCTGCACGACCTGGTAAGCGTTCTGCGCTCCCGCGATCACCGTGTCAGCCGAAGCGGTCACACGCGCCAACTGCACCTGCGCCGCGTTGATCGCCACATCACCCTTGCCGGTCGCCAAGCTCAACTGCGCCTGATACTTCGCCTGGGTCGCCTTCGACGAGTTCGCGTGCATGTCAAGCGCGATCTGAGCAGGGCCGATCTGCGTCGTGTCCACGGAGAGCTGCATCGCGTCGGCGTGCTGTGTCGCCCGCAGGATGCGCGTGTCCTGCGCAACCTGGATCGCGTCGTAGTGCGCCTTCGCGGAGTCGGCGCGCATGTTGTTCAGCAGCGTCACCGCGTTCAGGTGCGCCTGTGCGATCGCCTCGCGCTGATCCTGATGCAGCGTGACAAGGTTCGCGTTCTGCTGAGCCGCGAGCGTCTTGCGGTCCATCGCCGAGGTGACCCGCGCGACATTGAGCGCCTGCTGCGCGTTGGCGACATTCGCCTGCATCTGGTCGGCGGCGAGTCTCTCCTGGTCGGTGGCGATCTGCTTATCCCAATAGGCTTTGGTCTTGTCGGCGGTCACCTGCAACTGCTGAGCGACCAAGTTCAGCCCGAACAGGCCACGCTCGCCCAGCGTGTCGGCGGTCGTCTGCGCGTTGTCGGTGATCTGGGTCGCCTGAGCGGCCAGAGCGTCAGCGATCCGGGTTGCCATGCCAGTGATCGCCGCGACCTGCAAAGCGCCCTGCGCCTGAATCACGGCCGTCTGATCCTTCACCGCAGACACCTGCATCGCGGAACGCTGAGCGTCCACCGTCTCCCGCGCCTTCATGATCGTCACCTGCTGCGCCGCGCGATCGTTCACGGAGGTCTGCACGTCGGTCATGCGCTGCACCTGCTGGGTGCCCTTGTCCTGGATCGCCTGATTGATCGCCTGGAGCCGGGTCACCTGCGCCTGTCCGACCGCCTGCGTCTTGGTCGCCAGATCCTGAAGCTGGGTCGCCTGATTCTGGTACGCACCGGCGAGCACCGCTGCGGGCAGCTTGCCGCCGCTCGTCAGGTTCATGATCGTGTTGTTCAGGTTGCGCGTGCCATGCGTAGCGATAGTCGAGCCGCCGCCTGAGCCGCCCCCGACACCCGGCACGTGGCCGTGAGCAAGCGCGGTCGCGTACGCCTCGCGTGATGCCATCGACGCGTTCGGGTTCGCGGGACTCTCGTAGCCAAGCTCCACGATCCGGGCCGCCTGCGAAGCGGAGGTTGCGCCCTTCAACTGCTGAAGCACCCCGACAAACCCGGTCTTGAGCTCCTGCACCATGTACGCCTCTTGAACCTTCACCGAGTCCGTCGAGAGACCCATGTGCTGCGCCATTGCCTCAAGGCCCTGCTGGCGCCCCGCCGAAGTCCACTGAACAAGCCCGTAGCCTGCGCGGCCGCCGCTGGCCGCCGAGCTGCCGAGATTCCGTGCGAGCTGATCGCCGGGTCCTTGAACGCGCCCAGCCTGGAAGGTCGTGTCCTCGCCGCCGCCGATGTTGCCAACGATCCCGGCAGCCTGCGCGCGAGTCAGCCCGAGCGACTTCTGAAGGAACGTGAGCATCTGGTCCGGGTTGGCCGTCGTCGCCGAGCCTGAGACGCCCGGCAGCGCGACCTGCCGACTCTTGAGCTGCGCTTGTGCGGTTGAGATCGCCCGGCCGACGGCCTCAAGGCCCTTGCGCTGGCCCGCTGTCACGTCCGGGTTGGCGAGCAGGGCCTTCACCTGCTGGCCGTACTGCTGCCACTGTTTCGCGCCGCGCTGTGTGGCGATCGTCACGCCGTCAAGCTCATTGCGCAGCCGTTGCAGCCCGATGCTTGCCTGCGACGATCCTGCGGCGTGCTCATTGCCGAGCCCCATGACGCCGCCCTTGCCGCCAATGCCCTGATGGCCGACCAGTCCCGGCACCTTCGATGCAAGGCCCGTGTAGCGCTTGCCGCCGAACATCGTTGCCGCCGTAAGGCCGCCAGCCACGAGCAGAGACAGGCCCATCGTCTCGGGAGCAAGTGCCGCGCCGCCAGCCATCAGACCGCCCGCGCCAGCCGCGTCAGCGCCGATGGACGCCGCATCAACCGCGCCCAGCGACGACGCCGCCGTGTCAGCCGCCGCCGTAACCGCCTCAAGCTGAGCGACCGTGCCATCCAAGCCACCATCAAGCGCCGCGAGCTGACCGACCGTCGCGTCAGCACGCGCACCCAGATCCGCCACCGCCGTCGCCGCCACATCGGCGCTGTCCGCCGTCGGGGTCAGCGCCGCCGTCAACTGGTCGATCGCGCCCGCGAGCTTCTGAGTCTCCGTCTGCGTGGAGGTGAACACCGGGTCCATGCCCAGCAGCTTCGCGCCGAAGTTCGTGGTCGCCTTGCCCATCGTGGTGACGCCCTTGACGTAACCCGCGATCTTCTGAGACACGAACACGCCGAGCGCCGTAGCCAGCACTCCACCGACCGCGATCGCCAGCGCCTCGGCGGCAGCCTTGTTGTGATCGAGCCACATGACACCCGACTCGATGCCCTTCACCATGTCCGTGATCGCCGGGAGAAACTTCAGGCCGAGGGACGTGGCCGCGTTCTCAACGGTCGCGCGGAGAATGTCAAACTGCTTACCGAGCGTCTTGTTCTGCTCGGTCGCGGCGCGCTGCGCAGACCCGAGCTGCTGTGCGGCGGCAGCGGACTTCTGAAACGCCGCGGGACCGCGCTGAATCACCCCGAGCATCGTCTGAGACGCCGACGTGCCAAACAGCGTGCTGGCCGCGAGATCTTGGCTCTGCTGCGTCAGACCAGCGAAGGCGGGCTGCAACTGCTTGATGGCCGACTCAAGCCCAACGAACTTGCCCTGAGCATTGAAGATGTGAACGCCGAGCGCCCTCAGCACGTCCTGCACCGGCTGCGTGTTGCCTGCCAGCGTCTGAAGCGCCGAGGTCATCACCCGCAGGCCACGCGACCCGGTGACGCCCTGATTGGCCAAGCTCATCATCAGGCCGCCAACGTCACCGAGCGACGGCGCGAACGTTCCAAGACGGCTGTGCAAGCGGTCCACCGCCTGCGCCACCGTGTCAAGCGGCAGGTTCACGGCGCGGCTCGCGTTGAAAAGCATGTCCGACGCAGCCGCCGCCTGACTGACGCTCAGGTGATAGCCCTGCATCACGGTCGCGAGTGCCGAGGTCGAAGTGGTAAGCGTGCTGTTCGTCGCCTCCGCCAGATTCCCGGCGGCGCTCATCACCTTCATCGCCTGACCGGCGTTCAGCGCCTGCCCCTCGGTCGCCTTCAACTGGCCCGCGACCGACGCGAACGACACAACCATGTCCTTCGCGCTGAAGATCGACTGGCCCGACGTGCCCAGAAACGCGGTCCCGATCTTCGTGGCCGCCGCTGCGGACGTACCCGCGTTCGCTGCGATCGTGTGCGTGGCCGACTGGTACTTGGCCGCCAGGTCAGCCATCCCGGCGATGGACGCGCCGAAGCCGATCGAACCGAGCTTCGTGATCTCCGCCGCCATCCCAGCCGTTTTCTCGCCCAGCGACCCGAACTTGTTCGAGAGCAGATCCGCCGATGCCGCAGCATCCGCCTGCCGGGCCGCGAGCATCTTCGTGGCAGCCGCCGCCTCCTCGGCCGCGCGGACCTGCGCGTCGGCAGCAGCCTTCGCTGCCGCCTCGCTCTTCATCGCCGCTTCGGCTTGCCGCGCGTAGGCTGCCGTGATCTCGTCCGCGCTCGCGCCGTTCTGGCGCGCAGCCATCGCAGCGGCCTCCGCCTGCTGCTTCGCGCCGCGCGACATCGAGCCGTAGGTGGCGTCGTAAGCCTCCGTCACACGCGCGGCGGCGGCCTCCATCTCGTCCATCGACGCGCCGTTGGACTTCATCAGATCGACCATCGCGCGCGCTGCCTGCCGCGACGATGTGACGACCTTGCCGGAGAACGCCTCGATAGACAGACCCGCCTGGTCGGACTGCTCGATCAGTTGCGCGAAGTCGGCCAATACGCCGACGCTGACAACACCTGAAGGCATGCGATCACTCCCCGTCAAACGCCGCTAGCGGCTTTGTAGTGCGATTATCAAGGCCTGCGTGCTGCTCAGACATACCTCAGCACCTCCTAAAGCAGGCTGTAGGTGATTCCGTCGAAGGTCTCAGTCGGGCGCTCATGTGACCTCGACCGTGAGCGTGCTTTGCGTGGCCGAGTAGACCGGGTCGTCCGGGTTGAGCAGTGTCGGATTTACCGGGCTGTAGGTCACTTCGACCGTGTAGGCGCCCGCAGCAGGGAACGTGACCTGGAACAAGCCCATCGCCTGGCCGCCGCTGTTAGACATCGAAGTGCCGTCGCCGCCTGTCGGGTCCGGCTGCGTGTAGCTGCCGTCCATGTTCCAATCGGCGACCGTGACGCCCGTCGAGGGTGAGACGGTCACGGCCAGCGTGCCGACCGGGTAGCTGTCTATCGCGTAGAGCTGGTCTGAGGTCGTGAGCGCCACCGTCGCGGGCATGGAGAAGATCCACGGATTAGCGGGATACGCCCACGGTCCGGCGCCGCCTCCGAGCACCACGTCAGAGCCGCTCGGCTGGTCTATGCCGATCACCTGGAGCCCACCCGGCAGGATGCCCGACGTGGCGCACACGACCGCCTGGCCGACCTCGAGGTCAGCGAGCCCGGATGCGACGCTAAAGACGCTGCCGCCCGCAGGGCATGACGCCGTGAACGCGATCACGTCGTTACTCGGGTCGCCGACGACGAGCACAAAGCAGCGCAGCGCGTCAGTATGCGCGAGGGTGATCCCGGCCGGCGCCCCGACCGCAAACGTCGGGTTCGTCCAGAGGTTCGCCTCGACCTCGGAGCCGATCACGGCCCGGATGGTCTGCCAGCAGATGCCCGGCGTGACGGTCACAGCTCACCACCACCCACGGCGCCCAGCACCACCGCCGCGCCCACGGCGTCACTCAGACGAGCCTGCGCGGCTGCTAGACGTGCTTCCCAGCGCGCCACGACCTCGATCTCATCTACGCCCTCGACGGCGTTGGCGGTAGCCTCCTGCGTCGCTAGGTGAACCGCCACCGAGTACGCCCCCAGCGCCTCAACGATGAACAGATACGCCGCGGGGTCCAATTGCTCGACGGCGTCCGCAGTGACCGCGTGGCGAGCCTGCTCTGCGATCTTGGAGAGCGCCTCGCACGCATCGCGGTAGGCGCTCACGAGTCACCCCCACCCATGTCGAAGGTGTCAGACGGCGCAAAGACCGAGAGCAGCCACTCACGGTCAGCCTTGCCGGCCTGCTCAACCGCTTCGAGCGCCTTACGCAACTCTGCCGCGGCAGCCGTGGCGGCCATCGCTGCCGCCGCCGTCGAGCTGGCTGAGGACCGATCCACCACACGCGCCAACGCCACGAGCAGCGCCGCCTTCACTGCCGTCGATGGATCATGCCCCCACCCGCTCACCAGCTCGCCGACGCTCTGCTCAGTCGCTCCACGATGATCTGCACCGGCCTTGAGGAGACGTTGCACTCGCTGCCGTGACACGCCGAAGTGCTCGGCGGCCTGGCGCTGCGAGTGATCCGCCAAGAACGCGCGCAGCTCCTCGCAAGATGGATCTGGCCCGCGCTGGCCCGCGCTTGCCCGCTGATGGTCGCCCCGCTCACGCGCCATCACACACCACCAGATCGCCCGCCAGGACGGCGCTTGCGCGCACGCGAGCGTGGCTGCGCAAGCGCTGGCCCGGCTTTTCGCCTTTATGGCGAAGCGGAGAAAGTTTGATTATGGGCAAGCCGTCCACAAACAGTAACCGCTTTGGATACCCTGCGCCCCCTTCGTGTGTGCTGACCATGACACTTACCTGTCAGTGTGTCTGTGACTGTTAGGCGAAGTTGGCTGAGTCGTATCCAGCTCCGGTTATGCTGGCGATGCCTTGCGGCCAGATCGGGAAGCAAGCGACGTACTGCCTGACCGTGACCCATGCTTCGAGGTTGCCTGCGACGCCGCCCGATGGCATGAGTGAGAAGATCGGCTGCCCTGCCATCCACAGCACGTTACTTGGATCGCAGACAATGATCTGATACTGCGATCCTGTGCCGACCGTTGGAATGTTCAGGTCTGCGAACGCTCTCAGTCCTGCGAAGTTGAGCCCTGAGTAACCAAGGCCGCCGATCTTCTTGGCGTTCTGATCGAGGCTCGGCAGCGCTACTGGGCGACCGTTGGCGTCTGCCCATGCGCTCGCGTAGTCGAGCAGCGGATCTGGAGCGAAGTACGCCGTAGGCCGGATGTAGATACCCGGCGTGGTGGTCAGTGCGCTGCGAGCCTTCTGCAAGTCGCCGTACAGACCACCGACGCCGCTTGTGCCGGTGAGGGTGAATGTGCTGATACCTGCGACCGTCTGAGCTCCTGCGAGCGCCGTAGTGACCGCATATGTGTCATTGTTGGCGTCGAGCTGTGCTCGCAACTGTGTCATCACGAACTTGTCGCCGCTGATGCCAACACCGCCAGCACGGTCAAGCCAAGCCTGGCTCAGTGTCACCTTGCCCGAGGTGCTGTTGACTGCGACCGTGTTCAGCGTAGCTGTTGGATCAGCGTCAGCGACCGAGTTACCCTCAGACGTGGCTGTGACATCGGTTGCGCTTGTGAACGCTGGTACCGCGACTTGCAGACCGTAGGCTGGCAGGTCGATAGTGTCGTTGAGCTGTGACACGAACGCCGCGAATGGTGACCTGTAGACCGCGAACTGCTTCACGAGCGTGCTCGGCGGGACGAACGCCGCTGCACCGCCTGGTGCGGTCGCGGTGATACCGCCCGAGGTCGTCAGCGCGCGCAGCTCGTCTGCGACACGCTGGCGCGCACCCACGGCCGCGGGATGGCCTGCGTCAGCTACCTGCGGGCGGTTGCGTGCCTCGATCTCCTTGCGGATCATCTGCCCGTAAGGCGTGTCGCGCTCGATGGCTCGCTGCACCCTGGCGCCGTGGCGCGCGAGCCGGTCGCGCCGGTCGGCTGCCTCGTCGTCGCGTGTGAGCGTCTGCGAGCCGCTTGTCTCATGCAGCGTGTCCGCGATCCACGAGAACGGCGAGCCGCTGCTGTAGGGATCACGCTCGCCCTGCACCTTGATCTTGGCCCTGTACGCGCGTTCAAGCACCTTGAGGTCGCGGTCGGCGGCCAGCGCTTCGCGCGCGGCCGTCACCGAGCCCTTGAAGGTGCGGTAGCTCTGGTCGTCCATGCGGCCGTGCAGTCCGCCTGACCCGAGGAGCACGTCTGCCGCGCGCGAAATGTGCCCGTCGCTGCTCGACGCCAGCTTCGACCGGATCGCCGAGATCTCGTCGGCACGCACCCGCGCCCGCTCGTCGAGTACCGTTGCGGCGTCCACGAACTCAAGCACGCGATCGTCGTTGGCGGCCGGCGCGGTGAGCGCGATGTCGGTGGCCGCGATGACCTTCTTGTCCTTGCCCATGTCGTTACCTGCTTTCTGGCCTCGTCGGCCGTGTCAGTTGCCACGCCGACCGAAGCGGCGCGGAGTCTCGGTGGTCTGGTCGGCCTGGCGGGCCTCGGCGAGCTGCTCGGCGATGGCGGCGACTTCCTGGCGTAGTTCGGCGAGCTGCTGGCCGAGCGGCGCGATGGCGTCGGCGACGATCTGCTGCGTGCCCTCTCGGTCTGTCACGTTCAAGCGCCGCAAGACGGCGGCTACCTGGCCTAACTGCGGATCGAGCGCGGCCTGCTGTTCAGCGAGCGAGCGGGCGAACCCGGCTTCACGGTCCAAGCGTTCACGCTCACGCCGCGCGGCGAGGTCGAGCTGCTCCTGCTCCTTCTCGACATACGAGCGCCTGTCAGGCTCGGGCGCGGCCTCGGCCTTCGTCCACCTGACCCACCCATGCTCGGCCGGCTCGCGGTGGATGAACCCGCCGCGCTCCAGCGCCGTGCGCAGCAACAGCGCGAAGCCCATGTCATAAACCTTGCGGTCCTCGCCGGCGAACCTGACCGAGTGGATCTCGACCAGCAGCGGATCCTCGGCGAGCGTCACCGACCGTCCGACCCACGGCCCACCGCTGAGACCGCTCCAGATGCGGTAGGCGTCCCGATAGCCCTTGTCCGTTGGTGCTGTGATGGTGCCCATTACCTGCCCCTCCTTTGGCTCATCGCCGTGTCGCTTGGCCGCTCCCTGGTGGAGTCTGACCGTCTGGTTGAGTCTGAGTCTGTGATCGGCGAATAGGCCAATCTGTCCTGGTCCAGTAGTCCGATGCCCTCCGCGTAAACGACGCCCCCGCGCCTGGTGGTGGTGATCCCGCGCTCGCGCAGGCATCGCGCAAGGGCCCACTTCTCGGGCAGGTCGCGCGCCTCGTCCGGGTCAGCCACGTACTCGCGCATCCGCCGCGCCAGGTCCGGTAGCGCCACACGCGACCGGGCATCATGCCGTACACGGTCTCGCAGGAATCCGTCTACGGGATCATCATCTACGCGGTGACGAGGATGTGCGATCGGCCACCAGGTAGTAGGCGTTCTACCTGGTGGCCGGTGCGGCGAGATCACCGCTCGCGCCACCCTGACTTGCTCCCAGGCGACCTCCAACCTGGCCGTCAGGTCACCCGTGGGTTGTCCTGAGCACCACGCCCGTGATCGGGCTGCCGCCAGGCGCTGCACAACGCCCAGCGCCCGAGCGACCTCTGAGAGCTCAACGTCAAGCTGAGCATTAGATCTCGTGAACCTGACGTAAGCATTAGGTTGTGTGCTGGTGGTGCTCACGGGTTCATCGCCTCCGCCAACATCACCCGGAAGGAGCGGATCTCGTCGGGCTCGTCGGTGTCCTGCACGCGCGTGGTCGGCGTGCGCCCGCGCGGGCCTTCGTCCAGTGCGATGCAGAGCGCTGCGGCGGCGGTGAGCGCCTCAGCGTCGAGCCCGGACTGGATCAGCGCCTCGAGCAGTCGGCGCGCCCCCGGCTCGTAGCCTGGGAGCTGGGCCCGCTCCTGGTCGGTCACGCGGCACCGCCGATCTCTACCTCGAGGCGCGCCTCCCACTGCTCAAACGTCTCGCCTGGGCGCTGGGCTGCATCTATATGGGTGGACACCTTGGCCTTGTTGGCCTCCTTGGCCGCCTTGCTACCTAGATGGCCAAGATGGCCTACATGTCCAAGATGGCCAGAGGTATATATCGAGGAATCAGGCAGTGACCACGTCCAACCGGCGATGTTCTCGCCCTCCCGGCACGGAGCCGAAACCACCTTGAGCGCCGCCTTTGCGCGCCTCAGCGTGCGCTCCGCGATGCCCTCGTCACGGGCTCGACGCTGAGCATCCTTGGCGGCCACCGGACCATCTGCCAGGAGCGCGGCAAGCCATTCGGCCGCCTCGTCGCGTGCGGTCCTCGTCTCCTGGTCTGCCACCACGTCGTCAGCGGAGATCTGGGCGTCAGCACCCTTGACAAGCGCCGGCGCGGCGATCCCGCCGGTCACGCTGCGTTCCACGATGGTGAAGGTGGCGCTGGTGCCGTTGTTCGGCGCCAGGTTCCCCTTCGCCCGGACAAGCACCTTCGACCGCCCGTGGTCACCGTCGGGGTCTGACGGGTCGGGCCCCCAGATCATCACCGATCTCGCGAGTTGAGGGATGCCTTGACTATCCGCGATCCGCGCGAGCGGATCACCGTCCGCACGCCGGTTGACATGCTGCACAAGTACTACCGCGATCCCGCGCGCCATCGCGAGCTGCCGGAGCGGCTCAAGTGCGAGACGCACATCTTGACTCTTCCAGGAGTTGACCGCAGCGGGCATGTAGGCGGCGACGGGGTCCACCGTGATGACCGCTACGTCGCCCAGTTCGTCACACAACTTGGCCAGCTCCACGCTGTTCAAGGTGGTGGTGGTCGCGATCTCCACCCGCTCCAGAACCGCGCCAGCGGCCTCCAGCCGCGGGCGGATGGTATCTTCGGGGTCATCCTCCGCGCTGAGCATGATCGCACTGCGGCCTTGACTTGTCGCGTAGGCAGCCAGCCAGGCAGTCAGCAGGGACTTGGCCTGGCCCATCTGCCCCGCGACGACCGAGATCTTGCCAGCCGGCAGGTAGGGATGAAGGAACCACTCCACGCGGCGCGGCTCCACCTGTGACGCTCTCATCGAAGCGCCTGCGCTTCCCGGTCCCGCTCCCAGGCCTCGACGGCCGCGACCCTGAAGCGCTGATATCTGCCGATCATCACGACCGGGATGCGACCCTCGCGTGCCAGCCGATAGATCTGCGCCTTGCTCACCTGCCACCGCTCGGCCAGCTCCTCGGCCGTCAGCAGGCGCGGGTCGGTCGAGGCGCTCATCGCTGCGCCTCGTCGCCGGCGCCCTCGGGCCGTGGACGCATCCAGCGAACCTCATACGGTTGCGGCCCGAACGTCCGGGGCAGGAGCGGCTGCCGCCTGATGCCGTCGGGGCGCGAGGAGTCGCGGATGCGCAGCTTTGCGTGGTCAATGTGGACCGCGCCGCTCTCGTCAACGGTAACGTGTCCTTCGATGCTCTGGTTATCAACCAGAACGTGGCCGTAACCGGACCGGATTATGGCCCTGTGTGTTTCTTGTGGCACCTGGTTCTCCGGTGCTCGCGGGATCGCGGCGACCCCTGTTCGAGACGCGATTGGCGGTCGCGCCGGGGTGGGGTGGTCGTGCGCTACTCGCGCACGGGCGCGGCCATGAGGGCCGCCCAGCTCAGGAAGATCAACATCGCGAGCGGGCCAGGCTTCCCCTGGCCCGTCGCTGTCTGAGTCGCCGCCGGCGGGGGCGCGTGATGCAGCACGCCTGGCGCGCCGTGCACGGCGTCCGCGCGGCCTGGCGCACGGCCGTCGTTGGCGCGACGGGCGCGCCGCCGCTGGCGGCCGCGGGCAGACAGCTTGACGCTCCTCGTCTCGCACTCGGCGGATCTGCCGCCACTCGTCTGCGAGCGCGTCGCGTAGGCCGCCGGCCGAGCGCTCGTGCGGCGCGGTGGACTCGCGGTAGGCGTGGGCGGCGTCGAACAGGAGCTCGCGGTCGTGGTCGGTCGGCTCGTAGTCGTCGTCGTCGGGCACGTAGTCGAACCCGTCCACCTGGGAATCTAGCTCCCGGCGGAACGCGTCGTCCTCCTCGTCCTCGATCTGGTCGAGGTAGCGGTCGTACTCGTCGCGCGGGTCCGAGACGAAGTACCGATCAGACACAGTGAGGGGAGCGTGGATTACTCATGCGCGGAAGGTTGTATCGCACCGGTCGGACGGAACCATTAGACGCAGAAACGCCGCCCCGGAGGACGGCGTCGCCGCGCATGAGTATGAGCTTCCCAGGGTGCCGATTCGTCACCCACGCACATCGTACCCCACGCCTCGGCGGTGCCACCCGCGGGCAGGTTCGCGCGTTTCGTGGGGACACGCTGGGGACACGTGGCCAGATCCCAAAACAGAGAAACCCCGCGTTAGCAGGGCTTTTCTGAGAGGCGACGACCGGACTCGAACCGGTGTAAACGGCTTTGCAGGCCGCTGGATAGCCGCTCTCCCACGTCGCCAGGAGCAGGCGCTAGGTTAGCTCAGAGCGTGAGCAACAGGCCGTTGCCGCTCGGGTCGCGGACCAGCGTCGCGTCCTCGGCGGCCGCCTCGGTGCTGACGCCGGCCGCTTCGATGCGGGTGAGCAGCGCATCCAGCGATCGCTGGTCTGGCAGCCGCAGCTCAAAGGCTCTCAGTCCAACCGACCCAGGTGTGGGGCTGTGGCCGCCGCGGCTGTGCCAGGTGTTGAGGCCAAGATGGTGGTGGTAGCCGCCTGCGGCCACGAACAGTGCACCGGGGTAAGCGCGGACCATCACGTCAAAGCCGATCACGCCGCTGTAGAACGCCTCCGTCCGTGCCAGCTCGGAGACCTGCAGGTGGACGTGGCCGATCCGTGTGCCGGCTGGCATCGGTGCCTGGACGAGCGCGGCTGTGTCAGCCTGGGGCAGCTCTCCAACCAGGGCGTCAAGGTCGAGGGGAAGCGTCGCCATCTGGAGCGCGCCGTCACGGTCGTGTGGCCACTCGTCCCGGGGCCGGTCGCGGTAGATCTCGATGCCGTTGCCATCGGGGTCGCTCAGGTAGAGCGCCTCGCTGACGAGGTGATCGGCGGCGCCGTCGAGCCGCCAGCCGGCGCGTGCGAGGCGCACCAGCGCCGCGGCCAGGTCGAGCCGGCTGGGCACCAGGATCGCGAAGTGGTAGAGGCCGGTGTTGCTCGGGTTGCGGGGTGGCGCGGCCGGGTCGGCGGTGAGCGAGAGGAGGGGCGGCCAGCGGGCCGCCCCTCCCAACAGAACCGATCCGTCGGTCGGGCGCTCAGCGACCAGGCCGAGCGCCCGCTCGTAGAAGTCGAGCGAACGCCCGAGGTCTGTGATCGTCAGCTGCACCTGGCCGAGCGTGGTCTCGGCGGCGAGTCGCGGTTCTGTCAGGGTGTCCGTCATGGCTTGCCCGCTCAGCTTAAGGCGACGGTAGCGCGATGATGCTCGGCCAGCCCGCGCAGGACGTGCTCAAGCTGCTCGAGCGTGTCCTCGTCGGTCAGTGTGCCATTGGCATCGAACTTGTCCTGTGCGCGGGCGACCGACAGCTCGACATCGGCGACGCGGGCGCCCGCGATTCCGAGCGCCTTGCGCAGCGTGTCCTGCGCCCACATGGCGCCGTAGTCTGTCTGGCTCGCGCCGATCACCGCGACCGGCTTGCCGTACAACGCGGCGTCGGGGCCGTAGGGACGCGAGCCCCAGTCGACCAGGTGCTTCATCTGTCCTGGCAAGGTGGTGTTGAACTCAGGCGTGGAGAGCAGCAGTGCGTCGGCTGCCCTGATCTTCGTCATCAGCTCGGTCACGCTTGCCGGCGGGTCGTCTTCGCGGTCCTCGTTGTAGGGCGCGAGGTCCTCGAGGTTCTCGTAGATTTCAACCTCTACTTCAGCTGGAGCATGGGCTGCGGCCGTGCGCAGCAGGCTCGTGTTATACGAGCCTGCCCGCAGGCTGCCGGATATGGCGAGGATCGTGATCATCACCAAACCTCTATCTCGATCAGGCCTTGACGGCCGAGACGCTGACGATCAGCTTGACATCGTTGGCGACCAGCAGGTTGCCGTTGGGGAGGGTCTGGTTCCACTCGAGGCCGAACTCGCGACGGTCGACCTTGCCCGCCACCTCGAAGCCGATGCGTTCGTTGCCCCAGGGGTCCTGACCGTTCTCGGCAAGCTCGCCCACGAGCTCGATCGGCTTCGTGACGCCCTTGATGGTGATGTCGCCGGTGAGCTTGATCTTGCCGTCGGCGGCCGGCTCGGCGCCGGTCGAGCTGAAGGTGATCTGCGGGAACTGGGCTGCGTCGAAGAACTCGGGTGACTGCAGGTGGCCGTCACGGTTCTGGTCGCCGGTGTCCACGGAGGCAGCCTCAACGGTGCCCGACAGGGTCAGCCCGTTCGCGCCGGCTTCAACCTTGCCCTCGAACTTCTTGAAGTTGCCGCGTACGGTGGCGATGCCCATGTGCCGCACGGCGAAGCCGACGTTGGAGTGAGACGGATCGACGTTGTAGGTCCCGGCCTGAATCGCCTCTGGGGTGATGGTTGACATATGGTTCTCCCGAACTGGTTGTGTGATCGATGATTGATCCGACAACAATTAGCTTAGCAGATCTAGTTGAGGTATCAAGTACCGCCGTCGCGCCCGCCGTACCGACGACTTTGCGCATAGCCGGGCGCGCGAGTGCCACCACCACTCGCGCCGCATCCCAACTCTTCGAGGAGAGCCGAGGCTCTGTCAGTCGACGCTGCAGCGGCTGCTTGGCCTTGCAGCGGGGGCTTCGTCGCCGGCTGTGCACTGGGCTACGCCTGTGGCCCCGGGCAGGCGACCGAGCAGCTCAGCGAGCTGCTCCAGCTCTGTGGCGGTGAAGTTCGAGAGAAACAGCCGTTCGATCCCCGCGACGTGAGTCCGTCCGGCCTCGCGCAGTTTGCTGTGGCCCGCATCGGTCAGCCGGGCATAGGACACGCGGGCATCACGCTCGCACGAAATGCGCTCGATCATGCCCTGGTCGACCAGGCCGTCGACCAGGCGCGTGATCCCTGAGCGGGTCAGCATCGTGCGCTCTGACAGCGCCGACATCGGCAGTTGGCGCTCGTCGGCCTGGGCGAGGTAGAGCAGGACCTCGTAGTCGCGGACCGTCAAGCCGTGGTGCGCGATCAGATCGGCGTCGAGCTCGCGCACGATCCCGGCGTGGCTCTGCAAGTAGCCGCGCCAAGCTCCGAGTGCGGCTCCATCTAGACGCGAGCTGGGTGTCGACACTGCCATGTCAAACTATTGTAGTTGATAGATCAACCGACGCTGCGGACACACTTCTTGCCGCTCCCAGGGCTGGCGCTCCAGGGCCCGATGTGGTTAAGTCGGTTCGGATGGACGAGGCCATGCCCGCGATGAGCTCTCCGCCGAGCGCGCCAAGCTTCCGAGAGCAGTTTCCGGTCCTGGAACGCCGCGTCTATCTAAATGCGGGCACGGAGGGTCCTGTGCCACAGGCGGTCGAGGACGCTGTGCGCGCACGCCTGCGGCTGGACCTGACCGAGGGACGCGTCGGGCGCGCCTACTTCACTGAGCTGATGGACCTTGCCGAACGCGCGCGGGTCGGCTATGCGACTGCCATGGGTGCCGAACCCGGCGAGGTGGCGCTGACGAGCTCCACCACCTACGGCGTGAACACGGTGCTCGCGGGCCTGCGCCTGTCAGCGGGCGACGAGATTCTCACAAGCGACCAGGAACACCCGGGCGTGCTCGTGCCGCTGCGTCGTGCTCAGCTGGCGCAGCGCGTCAACGTGCGGGTCGTCCCGTTTGCGGATCTGCCGGGCGAGGTGCGGCCAAGGACACGGCTGGTGGCCTGCTCTCACGTCTCGTGGATCGGCGGCGAGGTGATGGATGTGGCTGCCCTGCGCGCCGCCGGCGCTCCAATCCTGCTTGACGCCGCGCAGGCGCTGGGGGCCATCACGGTCGACGTCCACGAGTTGGGGGTCGACTTCTACGCCGGCTCAGGCCAGAAGTGGATGTGCGGCCCCGAGGGCAGCGGCGCGCTGTACGTGCGCCCCGACCGGCTGGACGAGCTCGAGCCGCCGTTCCCAGGTTTCTCGAGCGTCGCCGACCATGCGAGTCCGCTGGAGTCCGAGCTGGCTCCTGGCACCGCGCGCCTGGACGACGGCTTCCCCAGTGCGCTGCGCAGCACCTGGGCGCTCGCCTCGATGGAGGTGCTCGCCGGCGCCGGCTGGAGCTGGATCCACGAACGCGCCGCCGCGGGTGCCGCGCTGCTGGCCGAGCTGCTGCGCGCACGCGGCCACGCGGTCGCGCCACGTGGCCGTTCGACGCTTGTGTCGTGGGCGACCGAGGATGCTGATGCCGAGGTCAGTCGGTTGCTCGCCGAAGGCGTGATCGTGCGCAGCATCCCCGCGGCGGGCTTGGTGCGCGCGTCGGTGGGCGCCTGGACCAGCGAGGAGGAGATCCATCGCCTGGCGCAGCTTGCCTGAGCTCGCGTCGGGGCCGGGGCTCGGCCTCCCGCTCAGTTCGCTGCTCTGGCTCTCGCCTGACCTGGACTCCCTTCGGCGGTCCTTCATCTGCAGACGCACGCTGTCGGGCAACGGCATTCGAACCGGCGCCTAACGAGACCTACGCACAGCCGCACTAACGTCAGGCATGGGAGGAGTGAACGTGCACGGCGGAATCAGGTTCGATCAAGCTTGGCGGGTCGCCTTCTGGGCGGTCGTCGTCCTCGCAGTGATCGTCGTTGGCGCTGAGGCGATCTTGGGCTGAGCGGCTGCCGATCGCCAGAGGTGAGGGCCGTATGCACCCGTGTCGGTCCGTCAACGGAGGGAAATGCCGACCTCAATGCCACATCCAATGTGCGGGAATGGCGCTGCGAGCCGGCCGGCGGACCGTGTCACACTGATTGGTGGTATCCAGACCTCCGGCCAGAGCCCGGTTGCGGATTGCCGATCAACCCGACGCCTTTCAGGAGGTCACGTCCAGTGAGCGCAACCATGAGCAGCCAGGAGTGGGATCGCCGCTATAGCGGGACAGAGTTAGTCTGGACGGCGCAGCCGAATCGCTTTCTGGTCGCCGAAGCCGAGGCGCTCGCGCCTGCGCGTGGCCTTGACCTGGCCTGTGGCGAGGGCCGCAACGCGGTCTGGCTGGCCGAACGCGGCTGGCGCATGACAGGCGTTGACTTCTCGGCCGTGGCGCTCGAGAAGGCGCGGCGTCTGGCTGAGGCTCGCGGTGTGGAGGCAGAGTGGGTTGTCGCCGACCTCTTTGCCTACCAGCCAGAGCCCAACGCCTACGACCTCGTCGTGATGTTCTACCTGCAGGTCGCGGCCGAGCGGCGCACGCCCGTGGTTCGCGCTGCGGCCGCTGCTGTCGCTCCCGGCGGCGTCCTTCTGCTCGTCGCTCACGACAGCGACAACCTCGAAAGGGGTTACGGCGGGCCGCCCAACCCAGCGGTGCTCTACTCCGCCGAGGACCTGGTCGGCGACCTGGATGGAAGTGGGCTCCTGGTCGAGCGCGCCGAGCAGGTGAAGCGACCGGTTGCCACCGAGGACGGCGAACGCGTGGCGCTGGATGCGCTTTTGCGTGCGCGTCGACCCGCGGCCGAGCGCGCGTAGGGCGGACGCAGAGGGCGGGGATGGCACGGTCCGTCGGCGCCCCCGCGTCCCGGCGTTCCACCGATCTGACGGTCGTCTTGACGCGAGCACCGCTTCGCCCGTAAGATGGAGTGACGATGAGGAGCACACGTCGCCATAGCCGCTGGGGCCGGTTGCGCAGCGCGATGGTCGTGCTCTCGCTAGTTGCCGTCTTGCTCTCAACGGTTTTCGCAGGCGCGGCTGTTGCGGCGCCCAACTTTAGGATCGCAGTGACACCACGTCGGATCCCAATCGGTGGCCGCGTGACGATCACCACCAGCCCGCGCGAGCGGTGCATACTCACCGTGGACATCGCTCGGCGCAAGTTTTCGCATCTGATGCCCTACGGCTGGATTCAGGTGACGATGCCGCGCAACTTCCACGCTGGGCGCGTGGGCCTAGTGGTCAGCTGTGCCGGCAAGCGCGCCGGCGGCTCGTTCATCGTGCGCTAGCGCGTCGCAGCGCGACCCCGCGTGTTGGTCTGCAGGGCTACTATCGCGGCGTGGTGAGCTTTGGTGTCAGCCGCCGCGGGACGATCACACGGATCGAGCCGCTTCCAGGACATCCAACCGGCTACCCGCCTTCGGCGTGTACGCAGCGCCGCGCCCGGGCAGTGTGGCATGACGTGATCCCGGATGGCAGCTACACATACAGGGCGTTCAGGAGTCATGCTCGCGTTCAATGGCCCGAGCCCGCGCGCACGTGCCCACGAGTCAAGGACAACGTCTGTCGGGCCGCGATCAGAGCCGTCGCGCGGCTCTGCGCCCAAGCACGACGGGCGCCGTGCCATCGTGACACGGTCGGTGGTCCGAGGCTCACGATGGCTGCGGCGATGCTGTGTGGCGGTGAGTGACGCGAGCAGGCTCGGGCCCACCACGTGCGGTCTGGCAAGGGCCTGTCATCCAGGGCCGGTGGCGGCGGTAACGGCCTCCGCCGTAGGTCTGACCCGGCTTTTCGGCGGACGCCGGTGCGAGGTCCTTCGGGTTGGGGCTGCGGTGCTTGTCGGCCAGCTGGCGATCGGCTGGCAGAACGACTGGATCGACGCCGACCGGGATCGCCAGGCGGCCCGCCCGGACAAGCCGATCGTCTCTGACCTCATCGGAGGGGGCACAGTCAGAAACGCAGCCGTCGTCGCTGGCCTGGCCTGCATCCCGGCATCAGCGGCCCTGGGCAGGCGGAGCGCCCTGGCACACCTCGTCGCCTTGGCGAGTGCCGGCTCCTACAACGCCGGGCTGAAGCGCACCGTCCTGTCAATCTTCACCTACGCGGTTTCATTCGGGCTCCTGCCGGTAGTCGCACACGATGCTCATCCCCGCGAGGAAGCGACGCCCGGATGGGCAATTGCGGCTGGTGCGCTGCTGGGCATGTCCGCGCATCTGGTGAACGTGCTCCCTGATCGCGACGCCGATCGCGAACTGGGGGTGCTGGGCGTACCTCAGCGCCTGCCACCTGAGGCCTCCCTCGCCCTGGCGACGGCACTGTTGCTCGGTGCTAGCGGGACCATCGCGTTCGGGGCCGGTGGGCTTTCCCGGCAGGCCGTGGGCACCTTCGGAGCGTCATGCGCGGTAAGCGGCGTGACGCTGCTCGCTGGCCAACGCCTGGGCGGGCGGACGCCGTTCCGGCTGCTCCTGGCAAACGCCCTGCTCCAGATCCTGTTGGTTTCACGAACCGTCGACCGCGACGCGCTGTCGCAGAGTGGGACACCTGTTTGATCACAGGTCTTTGAGGCGCCACCACCAGGCGAATGCCTGGTGGTGATCTGGCATCGGGTCGCGGGTCTCGGGCGGGCCCAGGTCGCTTGCTGGTGTGCCAGTCACGCATGCAACGCTGACCGGTTCACGTGATCGACCCACGCCGCACTCGATGGCTCTGCTTGCGGCTGTGTCGATGGGTGCGCCGTGGTTAGCCGCTGAGCGCTTGGACGCGCGGTTGCCGAGGTGTTCGCCTGGGCTGTGGGCGGCCGTTGGTGTCTATCGTTCGCCTCCACGTCCTCTCCCCAGGAACGGCCAGGTGAGAGCGGCGGCTTGCATTGGCCGCGGCGCTGTACTCCTCGAGCTCGGTCGCGATCGCGCAGCCATTGGGGATGCGGATGCCGTCGACTGACAGAGTGCGGTACGGATCGCCGAGCGACGTGTTCTTGCTGCCCGCCAGCGGCCTTTCACCGATCCCAAGCGCTTCGAAGCTACGCCCATACTTGGGGCAGGTCATCATCGGCTCATCCACGATTTGGGTGGGTTAGGCGGTGACCGGGCCGGCGTTGAGCTTGCCGACGATGAGGTAGATCATCGCGATGAAGTTGCGGTTGGAGCGGTACCCGCGGGCGCGGCGTTTCGCGGCCTGGATCAGTGAGTTGAGGCCTTCGAGCAGCCCGTTGCTGACCCGGCTGTGATGCCAGCGGATCACCCCGAGCCAGTGATCCTCGAGCATCCTGGCGAACTTGTGCAGTGGTTCCAGGTCGGTGGCGTCGACCTCGGTGATCCAGCGGCGCAGGTACTCCTCGGCCGTGTCCGGATCGGCCAGTTCGTAGAAGCTGCCTGACTGCTGAGCGAGCGTGTACGCGCGGACCGTATCCAGCGGCTGAGTGAGGAGCTCATCCAGCAGATCGCGCTGGCGGCCAGTCAGGTTCGCCGGTCGCTTGAGCCACATGTACCGGGTATTGCGAAGTAGATCCTTGTGGTGCTTGGCCTCTTCGCGGCGGACCTCATCGACAGCCGCTGAGAGGTGCGACTTCACGTGGTAGCGATCGAACGTGATCTCGGCCTTCGGGAGGTAGCTCAGCGTCCCTTTGAGGAACGCCTCGGACATGTCCTGGCACACCTCGCTGACCCGGGGCGGGTCGCCGCCGTGCGTCTCCAAGAACAGCGAGAACGCCTGCACCGTCTCGTGATCGCGGCCCTCGACCACGAACACCCCGCGCCGCTCGTCCAGATCGGCGAACACCGTCACGTAGTCCTGCCCGCGCCGGCTCGAGGTCTCATCGATCCCGACCCTGCTGACGCCTTCGAGGTTCTGCGCATCGACCGCGAGATCGACATAGTGATGCACGATCCGCCAGATCCGCATGTCCGACTCGCCGACCAGACCCGCGAGCGTCGCGACCGGCATCTCGCGGACCATCGCCATCACCAAAGCCTCGAACAACAGCGTGAACCCCGACCGCGGCCTCGCCCACGGCACCGCCACAAGCCGCACCTTGTGCTCCGGGCACTCCACCCGCGGCACCCGCGCCGTCAAGTACGCCTGATGCTGAAAGAAGTCCAGATGCCGCCACGTCTTCTCCTCGGTGTCGTGCACCTTCAGCCCCGCCCGATCGCACTCCGGGCACGGAAGCCGTGCGCCCTTCTCGAAATCGACCCGCAGATCCAGCCGCTTGGCATCCGCATCGAACTCGACGCCAGTGACCTGCCACGGGTCGCTCAACCCCAACGCGGCCTGGAACAGAGAAAGATCCTGCGCTTGCATACTGGCGGTTCCCATCATCGACGATCAGAAACCGGTCAGGCAATCAGCCAGATCGGACGCTACCCACCCTCAACGTGGAGGAGCCTCATCATCCCGCCGGGCGAAGTTCGTGAAGCAGCTGCTCGGCGGCAAGCCCGAGCCAGGTGTCTTGCAGGGTCGAGATCGCCTTATCCCGCCGTCCGAGTCCGCCGTCGCGACGTTGCAGCAGGGCGATGTTTGACGCGATCGCTTCCGGGTAAGTCGGCTGGATCCCGAGTGCACTGGCGAGGACGAGGCCAGCATGGAGCGTGGCTGCCGAGGTTGCTCCCGCCTGAGGCGAGATGCGAAGTCCCAGCACGCGGTCACCGCATTCAGTAACAAGTCTCCGCAGAGTGTCGGGCTGTTCGATCGGCAGCCGGGCGAGCTGCAGTACGCGCACCGCCACAGCTGTGCTCTCCAGTTCGATCCCGGCGCAGGTCCATCCGCTGCCCGGCATACGGGCAGCTTGAAGCAGTCCTCTCAGGGCGCCGCGCTGTTGCTGGTCCAGCTCGATGTGAACGGCCGGCAACAGCTCGACCAGTTCGAGGAACTCAAGCAGTGCTGATCGCCACTCACGGATCGGCGGCGCCTGCAGCACGCGGCGGAGCAGACCAGCAGCCCATGCGTGCGCTGACCGTGTTGGCTCGACCTCGAGCATCTCCAACGCGCGCAACGTCGCCCAACCGATCCGCAGCGTCGCAAAGCCACCATCATCCTGCTGCAGCGTTCGCAGCCACGCAGCGGTCAGCTCGGGGGCCGGGACCTCGCGGCCGACCAGCCGCAACGACTCGAGTGCAGCCAGAGTGTCGGGCGCGTTCGGCTCATCAACACCCCATTCGGGCGTGCGGTAGAAGCAGAAACCGCCCGTCGGGGTCTGACGGTCGAGCACGTAGCGGGTGAGCGCCTCACGGTCAAGCGAGTGCATGGGCGCCGAGCGGCTGCCGTCCGTGATGGACGCGCCAGGCTGAGCAGTGGCTCCGGTTCGAGATGGGTCGGCAGCGGGGAGTGACACGTCATCACCGATTAAGTCAGGCTAACCGCCACAGGGTGCGCGCAAAGGAGCACTGACTACCGACCCCGATAAGTAGAAAGCCGCCCGGCGGAACGGGCGCAGGCAATCCAGCCTGTGGGGTTGACCTGTCAACTGTTGCGACGTTGGCTGGAACTCGCCCCGTCACGGTGGGGCCAAGCGAAGTCGTCGTTCTCACGCAACCGATGACACGACAGATCGGGCCTATCGGTCCTGACATCGACCTCGACGAGGAAGAGGTCCGCCTGCCCGACGGCTCTCGTCTGACCGAAGCGGGCGCCGAGCAGCTCGCCGAGCGCGTGCTCGAGCAGCGGCGGGCCGGTCGTCCGTCGCTGATCGGCGGTAGCGCACATACCCCGCCGCTTACTGTGCGTGTCCGGCCCGATGTCCGCTCGGCCCTTGAAGAGATCGCCCACCAACAGGGTCGTCGGTTGGCGGACGTCAGCCGCGAAGCGCTAGACGAATACGTCGCGCGACACCGCTAACCCAGCGACAACCCGCAAGATAAGGTCAACTTCGGCACCAACATCGGGCGCCGGTTCCACCTTCCCGCACGTTGCGGGCTGTCGGCCGTGGCTGCCCGGTGCCCGTGGCAGTCGCAGAGCAGGTCCCGGCGGTCGCCGACCGCGCCGCCAGTTCACGCCTTCAGCGGCCACGTTGGGCGCGGGGACTCTTCCGTATGCGAAGAGCAGCGGTGCGGTGGATACCTGCCGCGGCGACGATGACACAGCAGCTAGTGCAGCCGCCTACTCGGGGAGCCAAGAGGGCTCGAATGCCGCCGGTCTGCGCCGGGGCAGCCCGGCATAGGCCTCAGCAGGGATGCTGGTCTCTCGATCGACGCCCGCGCCGTGTCTGAGCGCGACGGGATCGACCGGGTAGGCCCCCCAATCGTCTCCGGTTGATCGGTCTCGAGCACCCATGGCGAGCACAACGCAGCGACGGTTGCCCGCACCAACGATGACGTGGCTGGCGCCGGGTGGGCAATGGACAAAGTCCCACGCCTTGATTGGATGTTCCTCACCCTCAATGATCAGCAGCGCCTCGCCTGCGAGGACCAGAAAGTCCTCTTGGTCAGCCTCCCAGTGGTACTGAGCCATCGCCTCGCCCGGGTTCAACGAGCTAAGGTTGATCCCGATCTGCTCGAACGGGACCTCGCCCTCAAACTCGCACACCGCACTGCGACCAAGGGCGTGACTCCAACGGGCCTCCCGCGCGTTGAGCACGAACCAGCCCTCGCCGGTGCGCACGGTACCTGTTGAGCTCGCCAGCAGCTCCGCTCCCTTGATCAATGATTGAAGCCTAGCGCCGGCAGTCGTCGTTGGCAGCCGGCGAGGCGGCTGCCAACGACGAACCGGCACTCTCACGTCAGCGCTCGCGAGCCCACGATGGCTTCTGCTCTCAAATAAACCTTGGCCACGAAAGCGGCGCCGGATCGAGACCCGCGGGCGCACGGAAGCGGGTCTCGCCACGCGTCGGGTCCGCGCACCTGCTTTTCGCCAAAACCAAGATCGACTCGACGCGCGCTTGGTCGCAAACGCGGTAGCGAACGCTGACTGGCCTGCGGAGTGGAAGCGCTAGTGGCGTGCCAGACAGGAGCCCGCCCTCCCGTGATACGTAACAGCATCGTGATGATATGATGCGGTGATGTCAAAGGTGCGTACCACACTCACGATCGATGAAGACGTGCTTAGGTGGGTCAAGATTCGTGCGGCGCGCACAGGCGTCTCTGACAGTGCGGTGATCGAGGAGTCGCTCCGGCGCGATCTGAAGCTCGACGTCCTCGACGAGCTGTGGGCAAACGCGACGATGTCGCAGGCCCAGGCATCCGAACTGGCTCTTGAGGCCCAACACGCGACCAGGCCGCGCCGACGGACACCTGGTGCGCGCGGTCGTTGACGTAAATGTCTTGATCTCCGGAGTGCTGTCTGCCAAGGGGCAGCCGGCCGAGATCCTCCGCGCCTGCCGCGATGGTCAGTTTGAGCTGGTGATCTCCGAGGCGCTGCTCGAGGAGCTGCAGCGAACACTCGCGTACCCGAAGCTGCGCAAGCACATTTCTCGCGAGCAGGCTGCTGCGTACATCAGCTGGGTGCGCGACCACGGGACATTCGCCGAGGACCCCACCAGCCAACCCTCGGTGAGCTCCCGCGATCCCGATGATGACTATCTGCTTGCCCTCGCGATCGACCGTCGGGCCTACCTGGTCACCGGCGACCGAGACCTGCTGGTCCTCGTCGAAGATCTCCCGATTCTCACACCAGAGCAGTTCCTGGCCGAGCTTGAGCAACAGCGCTGAGACGGCCGCGTCGCCTGCCACTCGGGGCGAGGAGCAGCCGGCGACCCGACCCCAACACCATCTTCTCCGGCTCCTCGCCAATGCGATCGCGTGGTTGAACGGTGTGGATTCGCAAAGGCGATAGCCGACCAAGGGGGCCAGCCTCCGGGGCTGGTAAGACTCGCTAGTATTACTGACGTGAGAGTCACTCAAAAAGGGCAGGTCACGATCCCGCTTGAGGTTCGTCGCGCGCTCGGGATCGCACCGGGGACCGAGGTTCGCTTCGAACTTGACGACGGCACTGCCAGGCTGGTTCCCGACCGTGAACGAGCCGCGGAAGAGATAGCCCGTATCCGCGGCGCCGGCGACATCGAGCTGAGCACTGACGCGATCCTTGCGCTGACTCGCGGGTGAGCGCGACCGCAGGCACGGTGGTGGACAGCAGCGTTCTGCTGGACGTGTTCACCGAGGATGAGACCTGGCTTGCGTGGTCACAAGCGCGATTGAGCGAGGCCGCAGGGCGTGGGGCGCTGGTGCTCAACGCCGTCGTGCTCGCCGAGATCGCTCCGCGCTTCTCGCGTGTCGAGCGACTGCGCGACGCACTGCCGTCGATGTGCGTCATCGAAGAGATCCCACTGGCTGCCAGCTTCCTGGCCGGTCATGCTCACGCCGAGTACCGCCGCGCAGGCGGTAGCCGTCAGGCGATTCTGCCCGACTTCTTGATCGGTGCTCATGCAGCCGTGACGGGCCGCCCGTTGCTTACACGAGACCCCACCCGCATCGCGCGCTACATCCCCGGCACCCATCTCATCTCGCCCTGACTGCAACGCGAGAGCCCGAGGGCGCCCGTCGCGCGGTTGCGCCTGACGATCGGTAGCTGTGCGAGGTGACGACGCGCGCCTGCGATGAGCGGATCTCTCAGAGGCGCATGGCGAGCCCGTGCTACTTGACCCAGGGCTCCTCGACTGGCTCTCCGCCACCGACGTAGTGGGCACCGAGAGCGACGAACTCGAGGCCGTCAGGCCCGGCTTCGAAAGCGCGTGCGACCTGCGCGTCGACGCGTATGGCGTCGAACGGTCGGACCGGGATGATGTCGTCTGCGAGCTTGGCGTTGCCGCTGCCGTGGAGGATGAGGTAGATCTCCTCGGCGTGTGTGTGGCCAAAGCCGCAACAAGTTGCGCCAGGTTGGCCTCGAGCAGCGCCGCCTGATCGGCGGGACGGTGCTGACTGCCGTGGCGGGACAGGAGCACGGACGGCGAGGCGCTCTTTCGGGCTGTGAGCAGGGTGTCAAATCGGTGTCCGCCGACACGACGACGCGGCCCTCACGAGCCGCCAAGTCGAAGATCTCTTCGTTGCGGGCGGCGTGCATCCGCAGCGAACGGACGTGCACGGCGTCATGCCCGGCAGCAGCGCGCGCTTCGCCAACCGCAGGCGAGAGCGCGTTATCGATCAGAAACCTCAGCCTGCGAGCGGAAGCTCACGCTCGCGAGCCGTTTCGGCGGCATAGCGCAGCGCTTCTCGGACGTCTGTCGCCTCGAGGTCCGGGTAGGCCTCCACGATCTCAGTCTCAGTCATGCCCTCCGCAACCATCCCAACCACGGTCGCGACCGCGATCCGCATACCCCGGATGCAAGGAACACCATCCATCTGGCCCGGTTCAACCGTGATCCGCTTAAACGTCATGCGCAAAGGCTCGCCGCGTCTTCGGGCAGTTCCGGACGATCTCGACCAAGCGCTCGTCCGGTAACACCCGGCACGGTTCGCTATCCCTTTCATCGTGGAGCTAGATTCCGAACCGCGAGTGCATCAGCGACGTAGAAGCGCTCCGTGCGCTCCGGGGCTGACGATTCCTTGGCCCGGATAGGACTCGTAGGAGGACGTCGAGTCGTCGCTATCGCTTGGCCACGGCACCGCAAACCTCGGGCTCGGTAGGGTGGTGATTCCGTTCGCCGCCATGCCGAGCCCAGGACACGGCGACTCGCTGATCATCGGGCCGGTGGAAGCGGGATCGATAGTTGGCGGCAGATCCCGCGAGCGGTCGGAGCCTTGATCTCACGGTGGTGCGGAACAATCGAGCGATCCCCGGTGGTGGGGTTCTCCCACAGCTCGTGGTTGGCGCCCTCTCGAAGGAGCCGGCAACCGTGGTCCTGGAGGGGTCGCTCGAGGTCGCGCTTTTTCACGCAGCAATCTCAACGGACTCGACCAGCGCCCACCCCGGCTGCGGGATGCTCTCGCCGCGGGCACGACGCTCGTCAAGCACCATCGAGATCGCATCAAGCACCATCGACCGTGCCTGTTCGAGGTCTTCGCCCTGAGTCTGAACCTCGGGCAGTTCGGGCACGTGCGCATACACCCAGCCCGCGCCCGCGTCCTCGTAGACCACGTTGAACTTCAGCGCGCTCATCTGCAGAACGGTAACGCAGCACCGACCGGAGTCTGAGGCGTACCTCGACCAGAGCCAGGGGCACAGACGATCGCTTCCACCTGCGAACCTCTCAACCGTTAGCGATTGGTCTGGCGACGTTCGGTGCCTGCGGCTCAGCGCGAGCCGTGTCCGGATCGGCGCGTACGGTCTGGATGGGTGCCGAAGAAGTACCGAGAGGTTCGTGCTGCGCTGCAGGAAGCCGGCTGGGAGGTTGTCCACGAGCGTGGCTCGCACGAGGTGTGGGCGCATCCGCAGCGGCCCGAGCGGATCGTCGTCGCGGGCAAGGGCAGTGCGACGGTGCCGGTTGGGACGCTCGGTAGCATCAGGAAGGCAACCGGCCCCGAGCATTTGCGTTGAGCGAGTACGTGGTCATCTACGAGCAGGCCGAGGACGGCGAGTGGGGGGCTTACCTCCCGGACGTTCCTGGGGTCGTTGCGCTTGGCGCGACGCGCGAGGAGGTAGCGGCTGGCATCGAGGAGGCTCTGGCCGCCTACGCCGAGGATCTCTCCGAGCGTGGTCTCGGATTGCCAGCGCCCCACCACATCGCTGGCACCGTAGCCGCTTAGTCCCTGAGGGGCCAGGGGCGCCGGACGCCACCTGAGCATTGCCTTTCGCGTTCAGCGTCGACAACACGCCAAGCTTGAGCTTTGGCAGACATCGCGGCCGGTGTCGCGTGGGCGGTTAGGCAGCTGCGCCGCAACAGAACTCGTTGCCGTCGGGATCGCGATACACCGCGACGCCATCAACGCACTCCGACCCGCGATCACAGGTGGGGAAAAACCATGATCACACCTGGGGAGATCTCGTGATCCTTGACGGACTGATCCTCAGCGACCGTCCATACCGCCTCAGTCTCGTGCGGGAAGAACGTCGGCGGCCCGAGAAGCTTCTCCTACCACCTCAGCGCGGCCACATAGTTGCGCACCCGTAGGCCCGCGAAGAGGTGCACAGACACAGTCCCGAGTCTATGCGCAGGCTCAGCAGCAGTAGCGCTTTCGCTGACGCGCTGGCACCGCCCTGACGATCGCATCGGCGACGATTCGTCGTCCTCAAGATGCGGTGTATTGGCGAGTGCCGGGTGCGTCGGTGGTCCGGGCCAGCGGTGTTGAGCGCCGTTTGAATCCGGCACGCGCGGTGTGGGTGGCGCCGTTCATCGGCGGCATGTTTGCTGCGATGGTGGCAGGCTTGGCGCGTTTGTGAACGCGCGAGAGCCCTCCCGTCAGCTTGGCGGTTGCCGGGAGGGCTCTCTTGGATGCCGGAGGTGGCACCCCGATGTTGATCGTATGTGCAGAGCCTGCCGTGGTCGAGGCTGAGTTGTTGGCTGGCGGGTTGTTGTGTCCGTTATGCCGGGCGGTGTTGGGGCCGTGGGGTCATGGCCGGGAGCGGGTGTTGCGCTGTCGGGGTGCTGACCGGCGGCTGGTGCCCAGGCGGGCCAGGTGCCGGGGGTGTCTGGGGACCCATGTGCTGTTGCCTGATATCGGGTTGTTGCGTCGTCGGGACGAGGTGGCTGTGATCGGCGCGGCGGTTGAGGCGAGCGTTGCTGGGCAGGGGTATCGCCGGATCGCTGGGTGGTTGGGGTTGCCGGCGGACACGGTCCGGGGCTGGTTGAGCCGGTTCGCTGCGCGGGCGGATGTGATTCGGGAGCATTTCACGCGGTGCGCGATCGTGCTGGACCCGGAGCTCGGGCCGATCATGCCGGCTGGGAGCGTGGTCGCGGACGCGTTGGAAGCGATCGCAGTCACGGCCAGGGCGTGGGTTTTGAGGTTCGGTCCGGTGGATCCGTGGCCGGTTGTGTCCAGGTTGTCTGGCGGGGTGCTGTTGGCAACACGAGCTCCCGCCTTCCCGTGGGCGGCGTGAGCTGAGACGCTCCTGCGCTTCGGATGAACGAGAGCGCGGGAGAGCAACGAGGTGAATGAGGATCGTCGCCGGGAGATCGGCCTGTTTCGTTACACCCTGATTCGTGACGCCGCCGATGAGGGGTTGTCGAAAGCTGAGCGTGGCCGGCTCGTTCGGTCACTGGCTGGGCGTGAGCATGTCGGGCCTGATGGGCAGCTCGTCAGGGTCGCGCGCGGCACTCTGGATGAGTGGATTCGTGCTTATCGCCGCGGCGGGTTCGAGGCTTTGCTTCCCCGGCGGCGGGTCGTCCCGGTCAGGACACCGGCCGAGACATTGGAGCTGGCGTTCGCTTTGAAACGTGAGCGGCCGGAGCGAACCGCCGCGCAGGTCAGGCAGATCATGCTCGCCAGCGTCAAGGACGGTGAGGACGTGCCGGGGTTGCGGACATTGCAGACGCATCTGGCTCGTGCCGGGTTGAACGTCAGGGGTGATGGTCACACTGCAGGGAAGGTTTATGGCCGGTTCGAAGCCGCTGCCCGGAATGAGCTGTGGACTGGGGACGGGTTACATGGCCCCAGGCTCGCCGGCACCGCCGCGCGGGCGGTGCTCGTCGCGTTTATCGACGATCACTCTCGCCTGCTGACCGGGTGGCGGTGGGGGACCGGTGAGGATGTGTTCCGCCTCGAGGCCGCGCTCCGTGCCGGGTTGATGAGCCGTGGGGTGCCCGGCCAGATTTTGGTTGACCGCGGCTCGGCGTTCGTGTCCTCACAGCTATTTCGTGCGTGTGCGGTGCTTGGTGTGAGGCTGATTCACGCAAGCCCGAGGGCGGCGACAACGAAAGGGAAAATCGAACGCTTCTTCCGGACCGTGCGCGACCAGTTCCTGGTGGAGATCGATGATGGCATCGAGCTGGCGGAGCTGAACCGTCGGTTCTCCGCGTGGGTGGAGGTCGTTTATCACCGCCGGGTGCACTCAGAGACCAAGCAAGCCCCGCTGGCCCGGTTTGATGCGGCGGGCGCACCCCAGTTGCCGACCCCGGCGCTGTTGCGCGAAGCGTTTCTGTGGAGTCAGGAACGGACGGTCACGAAGACCGCGACCGTGTCGCTTTACGCCAACCAATACGAGGTCAACGCCGCGCTCGCCGGCTGCAAGGTCGAGTTGGTGTTCGACCCGTTCGATCTCACGATGATCGAGGTTCGCTACCAGCATCGCCCGATGGGGACCGCCACACCTTTGGTGATCGGCCGCCGCACCCACCCACAAGCCCAGCGGGAGCTGCCGCCACCACCGGCCGGCACAGGGATCGACTACCTGAAGCTGCTGGCTGAGCAGCGCGACGCTGAGCTGGGTGGTCAGCGGATCGACTACGCCAGCCTCACAAACAACGGCGACGGCGACGGCGAGAAGGATCGTGACATCAACCAAAAGCAGGAGGGATGAGCAGTGAGTATTGACAGGTTGCGCGCCCATTACGGGTTCACACGCATGCCGTTCGGGAAGGATCTGGCACCGGGAATGTTGCATGCCCATGGCTCGCATGCTGAGGCGGTCGCCCGGATGGCGTGGTGCATCAGTGAGCAGGCGATCGGTGTGATCAGCGGGGAGTGCGGCGCCGGCAAAACTGTTGCTGCCCGCGCCGCTGTGGCGAGCCTTGATGCCTCAAGGCACACGGTGCTTTATCTCGGAACCCCCGGCGTCGGGTTGCGCGGTATCTACGGGCTGATCATCAACACCCTGGGCGCCACCCCTAGGTTCCATCACGCCGCTCTGATCCCCCAAGCCCAAGAGATGCTCGCCGCCGAGAGCGCGGAGCGTGGCAAGCATGTCGTGATCATCATTGATGAAGCCCATTTGCTTGACGCGGAGAGCCTGGAGGGGATCCGGTGTTTGTCAAACATGGGGATGGACCAGACCGCCCCGTTCTGTTTGCTTTTGCTCGGCCAACCCACACTTCGGCGTCGGCTGCGCAACGGCACGTTCACCGCGCTGGACCAGAGGATCGCGGTGCGTTACACGATCAACGGCCTCGACCTGAAAGAGACCCGAAGCTATGTGCAGCATCATTTGGCGCTCGCGGGCCGCTCGGACACCCTGTTCTCCGATGATGCGATCAGCCTGATCCACACCACGTCCCGTGGTCTGCCGAGGTTGATCAACAACCTCGCTGTCGCGGCGCTGGTTGCCGCGTTCGCGGCAAACAAGGCGATCGTGGATGAGAGCTCGGCACGGGTCGCCGTCACAGAGGTCTCAGCCGAATGACCGCCACCCTGTCGCTGCTTGACCCGCCACCGGAGGATCAGCCTACAAACAGCGGGCTGCTGCCAGCACCGCCAGGCTGGCCGCAAGCACCAGCACCCGCCGTCTACCACGAGCTGCTCGGCGAGATCGTGGGCCGCGTCGCCCCGCACACCGAGGCTGACCCGGTCGCGATCCTCACCCAGCTGCTGGTCGGGTTCGGTACCGCCATCGGTCGTGGCGCGTGGTTCCAAGTCGAAGCGACCCGCCATCACACCAACGAGTTCATGCTGCTGGTCGGTGACAGCGCGAAGGCGAGAAAGGGGTCATCTTGGGATCATGTCCGTCGGCTTCTGGTCAGTGTCGACACGTCGATCGACTCACGGATTCTCACCGGCCTATCCAGTGGCGAGGGGTTGATCTGGGCGGTCCGTGACCCAGCCGGCCAGGATCCCGGTCACCCTGATCAGCGGCTGCTGGTGATCGAACCAGAATTCGCGTCAGTATTGAAGGCCGCAAGCCGTGAGATCTCGACACTCTCACCAACTCTGCGCTCAGCGTGGGATGGACGGCCACTGGCGATCCTGACCCGCACCGCGCCGGCGCGCGCCAGCACCGCGCACATCACGCTAATCGGTCACATCACCCAACACGAGTTGCGCCGCCACATAACCCAGGCAGAGCTCTCCAACGGGTATCTGAACCGGATCCTGATCGTCTGCTGCCGCCGCCAGCGCCTGCTCCCAGAAGGCGGCGAACCTGACCCCCTCGCCGGCACCGGCCTTGATCGCCTGCTCGCCACGGCGCTACGCCAAGCACGCACAGCCGGCCAGATCAAGCTTGATCCCGACGCCCGGGAGATGTGGCATCACGCCTACCGCACACTCGCCCAGCCACAGGCCGGGATTATCGGCCAGATCACCGCCCGCGCCGAAGCGCACGTCATCCGCCTCGCGCTTCTCTACGCCCTCGCTGACGGCAAAACCCAGATCGGCAGCCCGCACCTGAGCGCCGCACTCGCGCTCCAGGACTACGCCACCCGGTCCGCAGCATGGGCGCTCACCGGTGCGACCGGTCAGCCACTCGCCGAACAGATCCACACCATCCTCACAAACCATCCCGGCGGACTGACCCGCAGCCAAATCAGCCAGACCCTCAACCACAACCAGCCCGCCGGGCAGATCGACCACGCCCTCCAAGCCCTGCACGCCGCCCACCGCGTCCACAGCACCCAGATCCCGACCGGCGGACGACCCGCCCAGCTCTGGGCCGCCAGCAGCAGCGGGACATAACCGGCCGGCTGCCTACCGCCACGCGCGAGTGGGTCGAATCGCTCGCCGAGCACCCGGCCGCGCCACCAGACCGGTCACTCAGAAACCTGAGCACCTCATGGCGAGCGATCAAAAGCGAAAGCGAAGCGGTCACAAACGCGCGACAAGCAACCGCAAGCCCACGACCCTGACCGCCCTTCATTGCGAGCCGATCAGCCGTCAGCCCGGGACCCCACCCCGGACTTACTTCTTCTTTCGTACCCCACCCCCCGATGCCGCCGAACAAAAGCATCACCGTCCCGAAAATCAACGGCGCTCAACACAGCGGTGCTGCTTTCGGTTCACCGCGAGTAGGTCTGTTTTGGCTCGCCCAGGGCCGAGCGCTCAACCCGGTGCTCTGACGTCGGGGAGGCGGAGGTTGCCCTGCTGTGTCAAGGGGCAGCGGCAGGTGCGTTGGTGGCGCCGCGCTGGTTGGAGCGTGTTTGAAGGAGCACGCTGGCGAGTACGAGGCCGAGGCCTAACCAGCCGAGCGGGGAGAGATGTTGGTGTGCGACGAGGGCAGCCAGGGCAGCCGCCACGGCGGGCTCCAGCAGGCTGAGGAGCGTCGCGTCGCGTGCCGTGGTGGTTCGCAGACCGTGACCGAACAGGACGTACCCGATGGTCATCGGGATCAGGCCGAGGTACCCGGCGACGAGAATGCCTCGGCTGCTCGTGAGCAGCGTCGAGCCGGTGATCAGGAGGATCGGAATCAGTACCAACGAGCCGAGCCCGAACAACGCGCCGACTGTCGCGCGGGAGCTGGCGCTGCGGGCGATGATGTCTGAGGCGGCGACCGTGTAGCCGGCGTAGCAGCAGGCCGCGGTGAGCGCGAGGATGACCCCGACTAGCAGCTGCATGTGGTGCGCGAGCTCGGCGCGGCCGGTCCCGAGCAGCGCCGCCCCGAGGAGCGCGATGGCTACGGTCGCCACCCATCGTCTGGTGAGGCGGCGGCCGTGGCGGAATCGTTCGATCAGTGCCGCTGCAATCGGCGCTGCCCCGATTGAGAGTGTGACGCCGACCGCGACGCCGGCATCCGCCATCGACGTGTAGAAGGCCAGTGGGTAGGCCACAACGAAGCCAGCGCCGAGCCAGAGCGCCCGCCCGCCAGCGCGGGTGGTAATCAGGCGAAGCGCAGCACGGCGTGCACCCAGGAACAAAGCGATCCCGCCAATCCCCATCGCCGCGGCGCCGATCGCCAGCGAGCTGGCGCTGCGGGGAGCAAACGTCGCGGCCGTTCCAGTCGTCCCCCACAGCACGGCTGCTCCCAGCACCGACCAAGTGCCCGCGTTTGCTCGAAGGGCAGGCGCCGAGCGCTCTGCGCTTGCACGCCGTGCCACGGGCGTGCGTGCGCGGGCAATCGCCGACTCGGCGGTGCTGGACTCGTTCATTTCTCGGCCAGGATCAGCCGGGCGAGGCTGCGAGCGCGCTTCAGCCGTTCGGGGCTGCCCTCGATGCCGGCGCTCACTACGCCTCCCTCCAGGATGAGGAACAGGTGCTCGCCGAGTTGCTCGGGATCGGTCGCGCCCGCGGCGGCGCAGCGCTCGGTGAGGATACGGCGCACTTCATCCTTGTGGGCGCGAACCGCCTCGCGTCCCGGATGGCCAGTGGGAAGCTCGGCCGCCCCGTTGAGCAGCCCACACCCCCGAAACCCCTGCACGTAGGCGAGGGCCGCGTGATCGAGGTACGCATCGAAGACCGCCAGCACTTCCCCTGTCGCGCTGCCGGCGCGCCGCGTGCGTTCCTCGAGCAGACCCAGCCATTCGGCGTGGCGCCGATCGAGATAGGCGACCACTAGCTCGTCCTTGGAGGCGAAGTTGTTGTAGAGGCTCATCTTCGCCACCCGCGCCTCCGCGATGATCGCGTCGATCCCGGTGGCGGCGATCCCCTCGGCATAGAACCGCCTGCTCGCGGCCTCCAACAGTTTCTCTTTCGCCAGTCCCACGCCAAAAAGCATATCAATTAGGTAGACGGGTCTACCTATTCTCGGAAGACCGCCGGAGCCACCGCCGTCATAGGAGCGAAAGCACCGTCGTCAGCACTCGCTTTCCTGGTTGGCGAGAATGCCGCCGACCGTCGCCCTCGCACCCACCTCGCGCGGAAGGCGCCGAGGACCAGCCCATCGCTTGACCAGGTCGCAATCGTGCGCCACAATTGTGGCGTGAGCACTGAACCTCTGCGAACCGTCCGAGACCATCTCTCAGAGATCGTCGACCGTGTCGAACGTGAGCACGACCGGGTGGTGATCACCCGCAACGGCCGTGACGCAGCTGTGCTGATGAGCGCAGCCGACCTGGCGGAACTCGAAGAAACCCTCTCAGTTCTCAGCGACCCAGCAGCACTCGCCGACATCCGCGAGGCCGACGCCGCATACGCCAGCGGCGACGTGCTCCGCGGGATCGACGCGGTCCGTGCGCTGCAGTCGTGAGCGCCGACGGCCACTACGAGCTCATCGTCACGCCACCAGCCGCCAGAGCGATCTCAGAGCAGCTGCCCGAGCCGGTAGCAGCAGCCGTCATTGAGTTCCTCACCGCCAGCCTGATCAGAGAGCCGCGCAGAGTCGGCAAGCAACTGCGTCGTGAGCTGGCCGGAATCTGGTCAGCGCGACGTGGTAGCTATCGCGTGCTCTACCGGATCCGCGAGAACCCACGCGAGGTCATCGTCCTGCGCATCGAGCACCGCAGCGACGTTTACCGACCACGCTGACCCGCCGAAGCCGACCCCCCAGCCCTACTCTGCCACCAAGACGGGTATCGCAGTCGTCGAACCAGCTGACCCGCCATGCGCGGTGCGACGCGAAGTCGCACGACACGAGTGAACTACCCGGACTGGAGGATCAGAGAAATGTGAGCGAGTAGTTCCAGGTCCGTGCTCGATGGCCTGTCCCCGCCCCTGATGTGCGCTGCCGGTAACGACGGGGTGCTGAGCTCAGGGGGAAGCCGAAGCGTTGCTGGTTTCATCCCGGTGGCGTGGGCGAGGGGAAGACCGCGCGGGTGAACGACGTGAACCCCTGTTTGATGCCTCGTGAAGCGGAGCCTCGCATGGTGGGATGTTGTGGCGGGGTTTAGGGACTAGCCGTGGTGGAGCGGCAGGCGCCGGCTGAGAACGCGCCTCAGTCCGGGATGAGCACCGTCGTCCTCGGGGCACAGGGGGCACCCACCCCGGTCGCAGCTCGTGCGTGCGGAACGCGGTAACCCCGTCCGGGTCCGGCCCTGTGTGGGTCGGTGGGCCGACCGTGAGGAGAGCCGACCCCTTGGCGGGAGTGGGATGACCGAGAAGCGAATGCCGGTGGCCGAAAGGCAGCAGGAAACCGGGACATGAATGGCTGGCCCCTCTGCCAGTCGTCTCGGATAACTGGCCGGATACCGGGCTGGTGCCCGGACTCGAAAGGGTGCTGACGCGGTCAGGTGAGCCTGTGAAGAGAAAGATGACCGAGATCCCGGAACCCGAGGACAAGCTGGACGCCATGACCACGGTCACGGTGAGTGGACCAGAGGACGACGCCGAGCGCTGGCGCCAGATCGATTGGCGGCGCTCGGAGGCGGACGTACGGCGGTTGCGGCAGCGGATCTTCACGGCGTCGAAGGCGGGGGACCTTTCGAGGGTCCGCCGGTTGCAGAAGTTGATGCTCCGCTCGCGCGCGAACACGCTGATCAGCGTGCGGCGGGTGACGGAGCGCAACGCCGGTCGTCTGACGGCAGGCGTGGACGGCGAGGTCGTGCTGACCCCGGAGGCCAAGATCCAACTGGTCGACAGGGTTCAGCAGAACGCCGAGCCGTTTACAGCGATGCCGGTCAGGCAGGTGTACATCCCCAAGCCGGGTGGCAAGCGGCGCCCGCTCCGGATCCCCGTGATCGTCGATCGCGTGCACCAAGCACGGGTCGTCAACGCGTTGGAGCCCGAGTGGGAGGCGCGGTTTGAGCCGAGGTCCTATGGATTCCGGCCGGGCCGCGGATGCCAAGACGCGGTACAAGCCATCCACCTGACCGCCAAGGGCAAGAGCGCGCGGCGGCTGTGGGCGCTGGACGCGGACCTGGCATCGGCGTTCGACCTGATCGCCCACGATCACATCCTCGACCAGCTCGGCTCGTTCCCCGCGAGGGAAATGATCCGGGCATGGCTGAAGGCTGGCGTGGTTGTGCAAGGTCGGCTGCATCGCACCGAGGACGGCGTTCCTCAGGGCGGGTTATGCGCAGCTGCGCATAAAGACCCCTACGGTGTGCCCTCCTAAGCGCAATACCGTTAAGTTAGTGTCCGGGGGTGGGGTTATCGTTATCGCGTGCCTCGTGCTGGTTGGGTCAAGCCTGCGAGTGATCAGCGGCTCTCGGATCACATCTCTATCGGTGTTCTGACGCGGGTATTCCCGCCGGAGCTGGTTGACGCGGTGGTCGCCGAAGCTGGACGCGTGGAGCGCCGGCAGCGGTTGCTGCCGGCGCGGGTGGTTGTCTACTACGTGCTGGCGATGGCGCTGTTCTCGGGTTCCTCTTATGAGGAGGTGATGCGCCTGCTGGTCGAGGGGTTGGCGTGGGAGTCGGGCTGGCAGCGGGCGTGGGAGGTGCCGAGCAAGCCGGCGATCTTCATGGCGCGCAAGCGGCTGGGGTCCGAGCCTTTGCAGTTGTTGTTCGGGGCCGCCTGCTCGCCCTTGGCTGCAGCGGCGACGCGCGGGGCGTTCTATCGCGGTCTGCGGTTGATGAGCCTCGACGGGACGTGTCTGGATGTGCCCGACACGGCCGCGAATGACGAGGCGTTCGGGCGTCCTGGCTCGTCACGGCGCGAGGGTGGGGGAGCGTTCCCGCAGTTGCGTCTGGTTGCGCTGTCCGAATGCGGGACGCACGCGATCACCGGCGCGGCGCTCGGCCCGTACACCAGTTCTGAGCAGGAGCTGACCGACCAGTTGTTGGGGGCGCTTTCACCCGGAATGCTGTGCCTGGCCGACCGTGGCTTCTACAGCTTCGAGCGCTTCCAAAACGCCCGACGTGCCGGGGCGCAGCTGCTCTGGCGCGTGAAGTCGAACATGGTCCTGCCGCGCGAGCGACCGCTTCCCGACGGCTCGTATCTGTCCACCGTGTACTCCTTCTCAGACCGTCACGCCCATCGCGACGGCGCACAGGTGCGGGTCGTGGAGTACGGCATCGATGATCCCGGCGTGCCGCAGGCCGAGGAGCGCTACCGGCTGTTGTGCACGATCGAGGACCCAGACCGGGCGCCCGCCTCCGAGCTCGCCGCGCTCTACAGCGAGCGCTGGGAGCTGGAGAGCACCCTCGACGAGCTGAAAACCCACCAGCGCGGCCCGCGCGTCGTGCTGCGTTCCAAGCAACCCGCCGGCATCTACCAAGAAGCCTACGGCTACCTGTGCACTCACTACGCGATCCGCCGGCTGATGCACGACGCCGCGCTCCGAGCCGACATCGACCCTGACCGCTTATCGTTCACCAGAGGCCTCCGCGCCGCCCGTCGCAGCACCAGATCCCACCCGGGATTTTCCCCCCCAGACGATCGCCGCCGCCCAACAGCAAGCGATCAGTGAGATCCTCCACGAGCCGCTCCCCGAACGACGCCTGCGCGCCAACCCGCGCGTGATCAAACGCAAGATGAGCAACTGGGCAGTCAAACGCCCCGAGCACCGCGACCGGCCACAACCAACCAACCCGCCCGAGGACTCAATCACCATCCTAGCGGCTTAACTTAACGGTATTGCTCCTAAGCGCGGTCAGCAGGCTGTCGGGCAAACGCCAGTCGCTTCTGCTCCACCCAGAGAGGAGCGGCCACGACAGCGCCGAGTTGACCGCTACAGCTCGATCGGAGCAGCGGGCCGATCTCAGGTTGCTTTGGGCAGGGCCCGTGATGAAGCAAGCCGGGCCGAGGCGGCCGAAGGAGAGATATGGCCGCCGTTGGCCCGGCAGGCGTGATGGAGCTAGAGAGCGATTCTGGCGCTGGGAACGATCTGGGGGTCGTCCAGCGTCACGAGCCGCACGCTGAACCGCAAACGACGGCGGGTGCGGAGGTGCTCACAGCCGGCGCGGCGGTACTGAGCTGAGTGCAGATGCTCCACGCCAGGAGCGAGACGATCCCGGTGGCGATCAGCTTCATGAGAATTGCGTCGAGAATGATCATTGCGCCCTCCTCCCGAGCTTGCCGCGGCAGATGTGCTCGGCGTTGTTGGTCCCGCCTTGCGGTTCCGTGTCTCCCCGGCGACCGCTTGGCCCGATAGGGAATCTTTCATACGACCTGAGGCTGTCACCGGGGACGACCACGTCCTCCGGGAACCTCATGTAAGGCCGTCTATCGCGTCGAGCGCGCTGCGCACTGATTCGATGTCGCGAGAAATCAAATCAACGACATGCGATCGGCATATGTGAAGAATCCTCGCCCGGGCGTTCGTGACATAGGCTCGCCAGCAAGCGGGAAGGCCGACGATCCGGTCACAGGTCCCGAGGCTGCTGACCTGTACATGCGCTCGCTATCCGGAAGTTTTCGGTTCCAGGGCGTGAAAACGCCTGGAATCGCTGGGCGCGCGCGGTTCCGGGCGGGGTTTTGCTTGGCTACTTGTTGGTGGTGAGGCCGAGCAGTTCGAGCGCTTTGGCTTGCAGGCTGGTCGGTTCGGTGTGCTTGACGATCCTCGTGTTGGTGTCACCGATCCGGATCGTGTTCTCACAGATCGTGGCGAGGTTTGAGAGCAGATCAGCGAGCGTGTGGGCGGGATGCTCGCTGGGGCTGGGCTGTCCGGCACGGCTGGCTTTGTGGGTCGCGGAGCGTGAGCGCTCAGCAGGGCGGGTCGGGTCCGTTGGGCTGTGCGGGGCGGGGTCGGTGAACAGCATCGGGGCGAGGCGCTGCTCGAGTTCGAACTGGACGTGACGGGCGAGCATGCAGAGGAACACGTGCGCACGAACGCGTTCTGCGAGGCGGTGGTGGACCGGGCGGATCTCGAGCGTGTGTTTCATCTGTTTGAACGATCGTTCGTTGACTTTGAGTTGCTTGTAGGCGCGGACTGCGGCGCTGGCGCCGAGCCGTTGGGCGGGTTGGTCGGTGCGGATCACGTAGATCCCGTCAAGCGCGGCCTCCTCGTCGATCTGTGCCTGGTTGCGTTGGTAGGCGAACTGGCCGTCGGTGATGGTGAGGGTGAAGTGCTTGGCCATCTTCTTCTGGTTGATGATCCGTCCGGCACGTTCACCGATCTTTCCCGCTTCTGCGCCATGCAGTCGGCCGCGGGGGTTCTGCACCATGTTCTTGACCTTCGCAAGTTCGGTCTCGGTGCCCTCAAGCAGCGCCTGGCGTTTGCGGGCACGTTCGGCCGCGACGGCGGGGTTGCGGCACACGATCAGCCGTTCGCCGGGAAACTCCGGGCTCTCGATCTCACACAGGCCGGTCTCATCCAGCAGCGAGAGCTGATAGCCGGGCGCCACAGTCAGTTTCTGGATCTGCGGTGCGCGCAGGGAGGACAGGAACCCGACCCCGAGCTGCTTGAGCTCGACCGTCCGCGCGTGAGTGATCATCCCGCGATCGCCGACGAACACGACGTGCTTGACCCCGAAGGTGTCCTTGACCCGCTCAGCGGCGTCTTGGAGCGTTGCGGGGTCAGCGGTGTTGCCCTCAAATACTCGCACTGACACCGGCCGGCCTTCGGGTGAGCAGCAGAGCCCGTAGACGATCTGATGCTTGCCGCGCACCCCGTCGCGTGAGTACCCGATCGCCCCGAGCTCACAGTGGCGGCCCTCCAGATAGCTTGATGACAGGTCATAGAGCACAAAGCCGTCCATGTCACTGCCGTGCGCGTGGCTCAGGTGCCGGCGCGCGAGGGTCCGCTCCACGCGGTCCTGGCGCTCCAGCAGCCAATCCATCGCCGAGAGCAGCTCAGCCTCGCTGACTGTCCCGAGCTCAAGCTCTGAGGCAAGCGTCGTTTGGGAGACCAGCCGGGTGACTGACAGCTTCGACCCTGCAGCGATCAGCCGCTGACAGATCATCGCCACGCACAAGTCCCGCTCCCGGCAGCGCTCGCGTGACAAGAGCCGTTCCAGATCAAGTGAACGCAACGTGCCCAGCACCGCCTGGACATGCCCGTGCGGCAGCGAGCGCTCAACACAGAAGCGATCCTCTGCCGAGACGAGCGTCTCCCCAGCCAACGCGCGACGCAGCGCCTCAAGCGCGGCAGGCGGAAGGTGCGAGACGTTCCCGAGATTCTCGTGCTTGACCTTCCCATCCTCGCGATAGGAGCGCCGCAAGATGTGGGACTCATACTCCCGATCCTTGTACCTGGACTTGATCCTGGCTACATGAATCGCTCCCTCAGACCGCCTCGGCATAAGCAGAGATTACCGGCAAATCCCGCTACGGTCAACTATTCTTTGGCTACAACCGCCAGCCCAAAGAAGCCGGACCGCCCGCAACGACAGGCAATCCGGCTCAGAACCTACGAAAACTTCCGGCTATCGGTTTGTGGTCACGCCGACAACCGGCGTGCCGTCGCGGTGGGTGGGACTGACGCGGCCGATCCACGGCATCCGGCCGATCCCGAAGCGGGTGAACCGCTTACGGCGTGGCAATCCGGCCGCTCGCTGGGCCGCCTCAGCGGCGCGACGAAGGTCCTCCTGGTGCGCCTGGGCGAGGGCCATATGAAGGTTCTGGTTGAACATCAATCTCCTTTGGGTGCGGGCCTGTCGTACACGGGCTGTCCGGTGCTTTGATCATGGGATCATCGGACGAGCCTGGATGGCTTCGCGTCGGGGTGGCACCCTGAGATTTCCCGGCCGACCGCTTGGGTGGCTCGCCGCCAGCAGGCAGCGTCCACGCCCGAGTGCCGTCCACCGGTGCCGTTCGGCGGCACGAGGCTGGTCGATGCGTTGGTGTGGGCAGCGGATCGGCATCCGCTGGGCGAACCGGGAGCCAGGCGAGATGCTGTTCGGGATCGAGCCCACCGCGGCGTCAGCGCCGACCTCCGGCCGGATCGGGCGTGGAGAAGGCCAGCGAGCTACGTGAGCCCGGCGGTGTAGGGCGGGCGCACTCCAGCTCATTTCCGCCACGACAGATCCTAAATCCTAATCCTGGGGATCTGTCAGAATCGATCTAACAGGAGCGGCTGTGACCGGGGCAAAATCATCGGGGGTGTGGGCGCAGTCGGATGGCGCGCGGCGCGGTGACGTAGCGTTGCTGGAGCGCGAGTCGGAGCTCGGGCGGTTTGACCGGCTGCTTAAAGAGGCGAGCAGCGGAGAGGGCCGGCTCGTGGTGGTGCAGGGCGAGGCGGGGATAGGAAAAACCGCCTTGCTCGATGCGCTTCGGGATTGTGCCGTGGCACAGGAATGGCTGGTGTTGACCGCACGGGGTGGGGAGCTCGAGCGCGAGTTTCCGCATGGGGTGGTGCGCCAGTTGTTTGAGCCGCTGTTGCGCCAACCGCCGGAACGCAGGCAGGGAGCGTTCTCCGGGGCGGCGCAGCTGGCGGAAACCGGGTTGGGGTTGGGTGAGGGCTCTCCCGGGCCGTTGGTGGGGGCCGACGCGGAACTGGCCGTCAACCATGGTCTTTACTGGCTGGTGGCGAACCTGGCGGAGGAACGCCCGGTCGTGCTGGTGGTGGATGACGCGCATTGGGCCGATCCGGCGACACTTCGGTTCCTCCATTACCTGGCCAGGAGGCTGGAGGGGGTGCCTGCCCTGGTGGCGCTCGGTTTGCGGCCCGCCCAGCCTGCCGCCCCGACTGAGTTATTGGATGCCATTCATGATCTGCCCAGGGTGGAGCTGCTCTCGCTTGCATCCCTGTCGAAGGATGCGACACGGGCGTTGATTGCGGTGGCGCTGAGCGGCATTCCAGGCGATCGGTTCGCGCAGGCCTGTCATGCGGCTACCGGCGGCAACCCGTTCTTGCTCTTCGAGCTTCTGCGGGCGCTCGCCGTCGAGGGGGCACGGCCAATTGATGCGGAGGCCGAGCTGGTGGGTCGGCTGGGTCCGCGGTCGATCTCCCGCAGCGTGATGGGCCGTCTGGCCAAGTTGTGGCCCGAGGCGGTGTCGCTGGCTCAGGCGGTGGCGGTGTTGGACACTGACACCGATCTTCGCCATGCGGCCGCGCTCGCGGGTCTGGAGCCCGACCGGGCGGCGGCGGCCGCCGATGCGCTCACGGCGGCGTCCGTGCTGGCATCGGGCAGGCCGCTGCGTTTCGCCCACCCGATCCTTCGCCAGGCGGTCTATGAGGACATCGCGAAGGGCCGGAGGCAGTTCGAGCACGGTCGGGCGGCGGAGGTGCTGGAGGCGGCGGGCGAGCCAGACCGCGCTGCGGTTCACCTCGTTCAGACAGAGCCCGGTGGGGACCCCTCTGTGGTCGAGCGCCTCCGGTGCGCCGCAGCCCGTGCGCTTCGCCGCGGCGCGCCTCGTGCGGCGCTGATGCTGCTTCGTCGGGCACTCACGGAGCCGCCCCCGGAATCAGACCGCCCCGGCGTTCTGCTCGAGACTGGGCGGGCGGCCAGGCTGGCGGGGGATCCGTCCGCGGCCCGGTACCTGTATGAGGCGCACGAGCACTTCAACGAACGCGCGCGACGCGCGGAGGCTGCGCGAGAGCTGGCCACCGCACTGACCGCGGCCGGAGACGTGAAGCACGCGGCGGCAGTACTGGAGAGGGCGATTGAGGCGCTACCTCCCGACGCGAGCGAAGACCGGCTCCGGCTCGAGGCTGACCTGCTCATTGCGAGCGTCTATGACCACGAGCTGGCGAGCCGCGCCGGCGAGCGGATCGATCCCCTGGTGCCGCGTCTCTGTGGCGAAACGCCCGGAGAGCGGCTCTTGTTGGCGGGCGCGGCATACCACCGCCTGCTCTCTGGTCGGGGCACCGCCGCCGAGGTTGCCACCCTGGCCCTACGCGCCGCCACCGGCGGGCTGATCCTGAAAGAACAGGCAGCTGAGTCTGCTTTAAGCGCTGCGTACGCCCCGGTGTGCCTGGTCTTCACAGAACGACACGACGAAGCGCACCGTTTGCTCGACGCGATGCTGGCCGAGGCGCGAGAGATCGGATCTCCCGTCGCCTCTGCCTGGGCGTGGAGTGTCGCTGCGCGGCTTGAGCAGATGCGCGGCAACCTCAGCGAGGCGGAGTCGGCAGCTCGCAGCGCCCTCGCTCCGCTACCGCACGAGCGCACGCTGAGCACCGAGCTCGCATTGGCATACCTTGTCCTGGCGCTTGTCGAGCAGGGTCGGCACGATGAAGCCGAGGCCCTACTTTGCGACTACGGCGTTGCGAGCGCGGCATGCTCGCGCACAACGGCGGGTCTCGCGCTGCACCTGGCGCGCTCAGCGCTGCGGCTTGCGCAGGGCCGTAGCGAGGATGGCCACCGTGACGCCGAGGAGGCGATCCGCCGAGACATCACCCACGGTGGCGCTGCGCCCGGCCGGGGGTTTCGCTTCAGTCCCGCCGTCGCCATCTACGCCGCCGGCGACCGCGAGCGGGCGATTGAGCTCGCTGAAGCCGAGCTCCACCGCGGTCGCTCGTTCCAGCTTCCCAGTACTGAGGGCATCGCGCTCACCGTGCTCGGTACCGTCAAGGGTGGCGAGGACGGGCTCCACCACCTGCGGACCGCGGTCGACAAACTCGGCCAGGGTCCCCGCAAGCTCGAGTTGGCTTACGCCCTGGTCGAATTTGGCTCGGCGCTTCGCCGTGCCAATCGCCGCTCGGAGGCCCGCGTTCCGTTGACCACTGGGATGGACCTAGCGCATCGCTGCGGCGCCAGGCCGCTGGCTGAGCGTGCTCGCGAGGAGCTGCTCGCGTGCGGCGCTCGACCGCGCAAGCTCGTGGTCTCTGGCCTTGATTCGCTGACGGCGAGCGAACGGAGGGTGGCACGCATGGCCGCCGAAGGAATGTCTAACACGGAGATCGCCCAAGCGTTGTTCGTGACCCGAAAGACGGTCGAGACGCATCTCGGACACGTGTACATGAAGCTCAACATCAGCTCGCGCGCAGGCCTGCCCGAGGCGCTGGGGCGCGGTCAGCAAGCAACACCGGCCGACAGCCGCGAGCACCAACCGGAGGCCGCGCGCGGACCCCTGCTCTCACCGAGAACGCATTCCGCAAACGGGTCCTCCATCTCAGTGCAGTAAGCGTCCCAAGCATCAGCATTGGCCCGACGCAGGACAGCGCCTTCCTCGAGGTGAGTGATGGCCGTCGCGCCGCTCGGCAAGGCGGCAGATAGGCTCTCACGCGCCACAGCCGTCTATGACGATCCGTGAGCGGTGGGTCCTGCTACTGCACCGAGATGGAGAACCCGTTTCCGCAATGTCGGGCGAAAGCAAGACGAACCGTTAACTCGGTCGCGCAGCGCTACCGGCAAAGACCTGCATTTACCCACCTCCGTGCATCTCCTCGGGATCGACAAGTGCCCTGCCTTGCGCGGTGCTCGAGACCGGTGGCCGCTCGAGACCTGAATGACTGCCGGGCAGGGGCGGCTGAGACGCGCATCCCGCGCAAAGCAGGTGGTTCGAGGAACCAGCCTGGATGCCTGTCTCATGCGCGATGCAGGTGTCGATCGGAAGCGGTTTACGCCCACGTCGTGCGCGCGACGATGAACCAGCTCCCGTCAAAGAGGATCTCGGCTCCGTTGAGCTCTTCGGATAGTTGGGACCCTGTGAGGTAACGCTTGAAGATCCGGTGTTCTGAGCGGTCGTTGAGAACTCGGGTTTGCCACTGCTCAGCCGCAACTCCTGGCCGCATCGCAGAGTCGATGACGATCAGCTCGCTGGCTACGCGGCTTGCCTCAGACAGGAACGCGGCGCGCTCATCATCGGGGAGATGACCGTAGAAGTGGCCGGTCAGGACGCGATCAAAGGCCGTGTCGGCGAACGGCAGGCTGAGGGCGTCACCGACCATTGCGACACCGTTTGCCAAGCGCGATTGCGTTAGGGACACCATCGCGGGACTCTGGTCGATGCCGACAACAAGGCCGTGAAGATGACGCGTCAGGAACCCGCTCCCGCACGCTGCATCCAGGGTGCGACCTGCTGGCAGATCGTCGACGAGGCGGACGATGTGGCCGACTTCCTCGTGCCAGCCGGGGCGATCACGTGCGGCGAAGTGGCCCTCGCCTAGATACCACTCGTCGTACTCATCGGCGCGCTGTTCGTAGTAGTCGCCTGTCGCTATGTCGCGCGCGAAGGCTGGCGGCTGATTGACCACGCGCACGAGTGTCCCAAACACCGACTCCGATCAGTCGCAGTATCTGATCGAGCGCTCGTTCGGAGGACGCGACTGCGCGTTCTTGGATCCTGCGGGCAACATCGTTCGGATCCGAGAGCTGCCCGCAGCGACGGCGGAGGCTCGCAGTCGGGCGGCTCGCAAGACGGACACGCTGACGATGCTGCGCGGCGCCGTCGTGGACGTGTGGGTCGCGACGGCCTCGGACGATGGAGCTCCGTATCTCGTTCCGTTGTCGCTGGCGTGGATCGACGAGCGTGCCGTCATCGCGGTGCGGAGCAACTCGGCTACCGCCCGTGACCTCAGGGATCGTCCCAACGCGCGTCTCGGGCTTGGACCGACGAGGAACGTGGTGATGATGGATGCCGTCCGTGAGCGCGAGCTCGCCGCCACGGTCGATGAGGCGCTGGGAACGGTCTATGCCGTGCAGGCTGACTGGGATCCGCGCCAGAGCCCCGGATTTGTGTTGTTCGTGCTGCGGCCGATCAGGGTGCAGGCATGGCGCGAAGCCAACGAGATCGCCGGTCGGGATCTCATGAGGGAGGGACGCTGGCTGGTCTGACTCCGAGCAGGGAGGCAGAGGGAAGCCTCCGGCTGGGACGCGAGCGCTGCCCGTCAGCGTGCCTCAGGCGTTGGAGCGTGTAGGGCGGAGATGGTCTGCTCGATCCGTCGTTGACGCGTCTCGGGCTTTTTGGCGGTGTCGATCGCATGGACCAGGGCACGCCGGCGGCTGTGCGTGAGGCGGTCATAGGCGGCCCGGGCTGCCGGGTCGGCGGTGAGAGCGTCCGCGAGATCAGGCGGTTCAACGACGACCGCGGGCTGGGTGTCGAGCTCGATCTCGGCCTCGATGACATCGCCGGTCGCGACGCCGGCGGCCCGGCGGTTGGCGTTGGATAGGCCGATCAGGTACCGGCCGCGCATGATCGCGACCCTGGTCTTCCACGAATGGTGGTTGATCGTCACGGTCACGCGCGGTCGCTTGCCGGCGCCGAGCGCGTCGACGAGGTCGGCGGGGATCTCCAGGCCTCGCATCGGTTCGGGCGGCTCGACGGTGCAGGAGACCCTGATCACGCGACCGTCCCGCTCATCCCTGTCCGGCAACGGAAGCCATCTCCAACGTGGCGAGCACTTCGGGATCGGCGATCAGCTCGATCTCCCGCACCAAGCCTGCTTCGACCTGGAACAGGAAGGCGACTTTGACCGCACCGCGAACGATCCACGCCCCGGCGCGCTCACCGTCGATGGTCACGGCGGAGGCTCCCTGTGCACCGTCGAAGCGGGCCGCCACCGCGGCCGCGCCCTCGTAGACGGGGTTGGCACCGAGGTCCTGGCCGGCCAGGTCGGTGTGCATGATCGCCTCGGGTGCCAGCAGGGACAGCAAGGTCGGGAGATCGCCGCCGTGCGCCGCGTCCAGAAACGCCTCGACCACCTGGCTGCTCTCGGCTCTCGCGACGTGCTCTGTCGCGGACTCGGGCATGCCCTGGACCTTGCGCCTGGCGCGGCTGGCGATCTGGCGCACGGCCGCGCCGGAGCGTCCCAGCACGATGCTGATCTCCTCAAACGGATACCCGAAGACGTCGTGCAGCACGAAGGCGGCTCGCTCCGCCGGCGCGAGGGTGTCAAGCACGACCTGCATCGCGTCGCTGACCCGCTCGGCGATCACTGCGTCGCCCTCCGGGTCGCTGGCGCGGTCCGCGGTCGCGACCTCGGCCGAGACCTGCTCCTCGACGCTCGTTCGGGTGTGTCGCTTACGGAGATGGTCCAAGCACAGCCGCGTGGTCACGGTCGTCAACCAGGCCGGAAGGTCCTCCACGCCGTCGGTCACCGACAGGCGCAGCCACGCTTCCTGCACCACGTCCTCAGCATCGGTGGAGGAGCCGAGGATGCGACTCGCGATCGCCGCCAGCCGCGGCCGCTGCGCATCGAAATCCGCCGGATTCATGGGGTCCACATACCTTAGACGTGCGCCAGCCCGGGAATGTGACAACCCGGCCGCTGTCACATTCACGCCGCGGCACACGTCAGCTAGGCATGAACACCTTCGACAACATCCTCTACACGGTCAGCGACCTCAATGCCGCTAAGACCATCCACCGCGCGCTGCTCGGCACCGAGCCGCACACCGATCAGCCCTACTACGTCGGCTTCAACGTGAACGGCGTCGAGATCGGCCTCACCCCCCGAACCGAGGACGGCCCGACCGTGCCGGTCGCGCACATCCGCGTCCCTGACATCCAGGCCGCCCTGGAGCAAGCCCAGGACGCGGGCGCCACGCTCGTCGATCAGCCGCGAGACGTCGGCGGCGGCAATCTCGTCGCGACCGTCAGCGACCCCGACGGCACCATCCTCGGCCTCGTTCAGCGCAACTAACACGAGACCAGGCGTCCCGGCCTCGGAGCCGACGGGCTGGCGCGGTAACCGCTCCGCCGTCCGAGGCCGGTCGGCAGCCCGACAAACCAACCTCCCATCCGGCGCAGGCGACCGATGGTTCGGCCATCCGAGCGCCAGTACACCACCGACCCGCGATGTCGGTCGGTGATCTCCACATGCACTCACCGCACCAAGAGGGAACCATGATGCAGCAACGTATGAACAACCCAGTCGGACTCATTCCCGAGGAAATGCCGGCCATTCAGGAACTGGCTCGCGCCACTCACAGGGGTGGCGTGCCTTCCACGACGTTGGCCCTCGTTCACCTCCGGGCCAGCCAGATCAACGGCTGCAGCTCGTGCGTGCAATCCGGTGCCGCGCAAGCCAGAAAGGCGGGCGAGACCGAGGACCGTCTCGCCACCGTGGCCGCGTGGCGAGACGCACCCTACTTCTCCGACGACGAACGGGCCGCGCTGGCTCTCACCGAAGCCGTCACCCGACTGGCGGACCGAGCCGACCCCGTCTCGGACACCATCTGGGAGCACGCCGCCGAGCATTACGACGAGAAGGGACTCGCCGCGCTTCTTCTGTCAATCGCCACGACCAACCTCTTCAACCGCCTCAACATCCCCACACGCCAAGTAGCGGGATCGTGGGCCCAATAGCGGGCTGCCCACGATCGTGGACCGGTGACACCGTGGCACTCTTGGCCGGGTTGGCCTTGCCATGCCGGGCCTTGGTCTTGATGCAAAGCTGGTTCCAAGGGTTGGTCGGCCGCCATGCGTGTTGGGCGGCTTCGACTGCGGCCCAGCGCAGCATCGGTGAGCCGGCCTTGGAGATCGGGCCGACCCATGAGCTCTGCCCGGACTGCTTGATCGTCGGCGCCAGCCCGGCGTAGCCGATCAGCTTCCGGGCACTGGGTAAGCGTGAGATGTCACCGATCTCCGCGACGATCGTGAGCGCGAGCAGGTAGCCGAGCCCGGGGACTGTGACCAGCAACCGGACCCGCGGGTCAGTGCGAGCAATCGGACGCAGCTCGAGCGCGATCTGGGTGATCTGACGGTCGAGATCGTCGACGACCTCAAGCAAAGTGCGGATCGATCCGATCCACACCGCCGGCACGTCACGCTCCGCCAGGCGCTCAAGCGCACCGGGCTTGCGCAGCGTGGTCAGGCTGCCACGCAAACCCCACTGCGTCAGCAACCCGAACATCCGGTTACGCGCCGAGGTGCGCAGGTGCACGAGATGCTCACGGCGTCTCAGGCGCTCACGCAACTCGCGATCACCAAGTGACGGGACCCACAGCTCGGCCACCAAGTCACGCGCTGCGAGCTGTGCCAACACACGAGCATCGACCTTGTCGGTCTTGCACGCCAACGGAGCGATCGCCTTCACCTTCCGTGCGTCGGCGACCGCGAACCGCCAGCCGCAGGCCCGTAGCTGCTCACGCACCCGCACCGCGCCGCTCATCATCTCCACGCACCCATAAGCCTCAGGGCCGACGGCGCGGACGATGCGAGCAAGCCCGTCAACGTTCGCGGACACCGTTCCCTCGAGCATCTCGCCACGCTCATCAAACGCACACCTCGCCGCCCTGCGGGTGCCCCAATCGATCCCGACATACTGCATGAGGCCTCCTTCGAGGATTACTTCTCGCCGAAGCACAGATTCTTCGCGGGAGGCCCGATGTCTCACCGAACCGCTGCAGCCACCGCCTTCATGACAGTCGCTTTCGTGATCCGGACGGCTGGCGGCCCGCTATCGCGTTTGCGACCATCCGTCGCCGCATCTGTCGGTCGGCTTGCCTCTCATTCGGCACTGCCGTACAATGTCCGGTATGGCTTCTCGTACAGAGCGGATCGAGGCGCGGATCGACCCGGACAGCGCCGAGCGAATCCGGTACGCAAGCACGCTCGAGCGCACGTCCGTGAGTGGCTTCATGGTCGCTGCGGCAGCGGAGAAGGCCGAGCGGGTGATCGCCGAGCACGCCTACACGTCGGTCCCCAGCGACTATTTTGACCGGCTGCTCGAGAGTCTTGATGCGCCCGCGGAGCCGATGCCCGAACTGGCAGCGGCCGCCCGCCGCGAGCAGGACCGACCGCGTTTCCGGCGCGCCTGAGCACACCAGACAGTCGTGTACCTCTCGGAGCGGATCGCGGAGCGGCATGACCTGGCCGCCTTCGCGTGCGGCGATGAAACGCTCGATCATTGGCTCGCGGGCTCCGCGCTGACGGCGGACGCGATGGGAATCGCCCGGACCTATGTTTGGACAGAGACGAACACGGTCATCGGCTACTTCAGCCTCTGCCCGCATGAGGTCCGCCGCGACGATCTGCCCTCAAAGCTCAGCCACGGCGCTCTGCGCAGCATCCCAGCGATCCTGCTCGCGCGGCTCGCGCTTGACCGCCGACTCCACGGTCAGGGACTGGGCGCCAGCCTGCTGCTCGATGCACTCACCCGAGCCACGGACGCGATCGAGATCGCCGGCGGCAGACTGATCGTCGTCGACGCGATCGACGAACGCGCACGGCGCTTCTACGAGCATCACGGATTCCGCGCCGCCCCAAGTCGACCCGCACGCCTGTTCCGCAAGGCCTCTGATGTGGCGGCCGCGCTCCGGGGCACATGATCGCTTTCACACCGCGCCCTGACTTGACGGGCTTGAGCCTTGGCGACGATTCTCAACTCCGCGACGGCGCTCTTCGGCGCGGACCGTCGCCGATCGGTGCAGGCGGGCGCGCACGTCCTGGGTGGTGATCCCGAGCGCGAACGGCAGCGTCAGCGCGATCGTGCCGAGCAGCAGCTCGTCTGAGGCGGATCGTCTCGAGCTTCAGTGCGGCGCTCACCAGACCGCTGGCGGTGGTGGTCACGGGTGCGTTGATCACGAGCCTGCGCGCGTCTTTCACTTGTGTTGGCGGAATCGCCGATCGGTGCCCGCGGGCGATGGGTCGTGGAGATAAGGGAGGATCGCGTCATACGGCCATTGCAGCCCGCAGCACCGGACCCGCTGGATGAGTTCGCTGGGTCGGGTTGTATCGGCGATCATGGGCGAGGACCGATCAGCAGCCAGCGCCGCCGGCCGCCCGATTCGCGAAGCGTTTGGTAGCCATGGACCTATCTTGGCCTCTCGACGCTGCCACTGCAGCTCAAAAAGCGCCTATATACAGGAACTTCGCCGATGGGCGATACTGGGCTCGAACCAGTGACCTCCACCATGTCAAGGTGGCGCTCTCCCAGCTGAGCTAATCGCCCTGGGAGCGGTAAATGTAGCGGGAGATAGCCACGCGCGCCGCAAGATGTCAGCGGGGCGCGCGGCGCCCCGTCGAGACGGCAGCGGCCGCTCAGCCGCCCGGCGTGGCGCCCGTAACGGCGCCTGAAGCGGTGCTCGAGGCAGACTGCAACAGCGACAGCAGGTTGACGGTCTGACCTGCGGGTGGAGCCGCCGGCGCCGGCTGTGGGCCGTAGTCGGTGATGTCGAGCGTGGTCGTCGTCGTGATGGCTTGACCGCTACCCGGTGGCCGGATGGCAACCGACACCGTCAGCTTGCGCACCCGCTGGGCGCCATCCACCCACACTGTCGCCGGGATGGACGTGGCGTTGACCAACTTGCCGGCAGCGCTGTCCAGCACGCGCTGCAGCGCCGCGCGGGTTGCTGTGGGCTCGCCGACGCCTGCCTTATGAAGGTCGAGCTTCAACCGGTACTCGGTGGTCGCTACCCCGTCCACGGTGGTCGGCCCGAGGTCTTGGACGCTGCTGGCTTCGCCCTTCAGGTAGTCCAGCGTGTCGGCGGGGTTGCTGAACGAGCTGTTTGTGATCGATGAGAAGCTCGACAGTGGCGAATGGCCGGCGAGCTGGCTGAGATCGAACTTCCACCAAGGCTTGCTTCCCGGGATGCGCGCCGACAGCGCGCTCGGCAGCTTGAAGTAGAACGTCTTGCCGCGGACGATCTCCTGCATCGAGTAGCTCTGTCCGGCGGCGTGGACGACCAGGTTCAGTGTGCCTCCGTGATTGGGCGTTGAGAACGCACCCGAGCCAGAGACCCGCTCGGTGCCCGCGCCTGGAATGCTCTCAACCGTGGAAAAGCGCAGCGCGAACCCGCTGGTCGAACCAGAGATATCGGCGGCACGCGCGATTGCCGCTGCCGGCGTGACCGCAGGCTTTGTGCGCTTGCCTGAACCGCCAGAGGAACCAGCGCTGTGAGCAGCGGCCCCGCACCCCGCAATCGCGAGGGCGGCAACTCCGGCAAGCGCGCCGCTCGCCAGGGACACGCGTGAACGGGCGCGGCGTGGAGGGATGTGCACCGGCGCGAAGTTAGCAGTCGCTATCGGCGGGATCAATGATCGGCGCCATACTGCGTCTGGCTTGGGCGGTAACGCGAAGGCGCTCGCTGGCCCCTACGATCCAGCGCTATGGAATACGTGCTGCCCAATGACGACCGGCTTAGCCTGCCCGATGGCGCCACCGGCGCTGACGCAGCCGCTGCGATCGGCCCCGGGCTCGCTCGGGCGGCGTTGGCCGTGAAGGTAGACGGTGTCACCTACGACCTCGCGCGCGAGCTGCCCACGGACGGGGAGCGTCGCATCGAGATCATCACCGAGCGCAGCGGCGATGACGCCCTGGCGCTGATCCGCCACGATGCTGCGCACGTCTTCGCCGAGACGATGCTCGAGCTCTACCCGGGGGTTCAGATCGCGATCGGGCCGCCGATCCAGAACGGCTTCTATTACGACCTCGAGCTGCCGGCCGGTGTCAGCGTGGGGGAGGAGGACTTGCCCGCGATCGAAGCGCGGATGCGCGAGCACATAGCTGCGGACGAGCGCTTCGTGCGCGAGGACGTCCCGGTAGCGGTCGCGCTCGACCGCTACCGGGCTGAAGGCCAGTCCTACAAGGTGGAGCTGATCGAGGATCTCGTGAAGAATGCCCCCGCCGACGCGCCGCTTGAGACCGTGAGCCTCTATCGCAACGGCGATTTCGTCGACCTCTGCCGCGGCCCGCACGCGCCCAGCACGGGCCGCATCAGAGCCTTCAAGCTGCAATCGGTGGCCGGCGCCTATTGGCGCGGTGACTCGCACAACAAGATGTTGACGCGCGTGTACGGGACCGCGTTCTTCTCCGCCAAGGACCTTGACGTGCACCTCGAGCGCCTGGAGCTGGCGCGCCGCAACGACCATCGCAAGCTTGGCCGCGAACTCGGCATGTTTGGCTTCTCAGAGACGGCGCCGGGCTCGGCGTTCTGGTTTCCGGCCGGCACCGCCGTATACAACGAGCTGGTCCGTCTCAGCCGCGAGATGGGCTTGACGCGCGGCTACACGGAGGTCAAGACGCCGCAGCTGTTCGACAGCTCGCTGTGGAAGACCTCAGGCCACTGGGACAAGTACCGCGAGGAGATGTTCGTCACGGAGTCAGAGGACCGGCAGCTGGCGATCAAGCCGATGAACTGCCCCGGCCACTGCCAGCTGTATCTGATGCAGGCGCACTCCTATCGCGACCTGCCGATCCGCTACTCCGAGCCAGGGTTGCTGCATCGCAACGAGCCCAGCGGCACGCTGCACGGCCTGCTGCGCGCGCGTCACTTCGCTCAGGACGACGCGCACATCTTCTGCACCGAGGACCAGATCCAGGATGAGGTCGCCGCTGTGCTGCGGTTCGCGTTCGAAACCTACGGTCTATTCGGGCTCGACCTGCGCCTGGAGCTCTCCACCCGGCCTGATCAGCGGATCGGCTCCGACGAGCTATGGGACAGGAGCGAGCTGGCACTCGAGAACGCACTCGCGAGCCTGGGGCTGGAGTACACGGTCAACCCGGGTGACGGTGCCTTCTATGGCCCGAAGATCGATATCCACATGACCGACTCGCTCGGCCGCTCCTGGCAGCTCGGCACCTGTCAGCTCGACTACAACTTCCCGGAGCGTTTTGACCTCACCTACACCGGCGCCGACAACGCAGCGCACCGGCCGGTGATGATCCACCGTGCGCTGATGGGCTCATATGAACGTTTCATCGGGATCCTGCTTGAGCACTTCGGGGGTCAGCTGCCCTTTTGGATGGCTCCGCTGCAGGCGCTGGTACTGCCGATCTCAGACCGCCACAACGCCTACGGCGAGAGTGTGCGCGAGCGGCTGGTCGCCGCCGGCGTACGGGCCGAGCTCGACGATCGCAGCGAGTCGGTCGCCCGCAAGATCCGCGAAGGGGAGCTGCGCAAGGTCCCGTTCATGCTGATCGTCGGCGATCGGGAGCAGCAGGCCGGCGAGGTTGGCGTGCGCGAGCACCGCGGTGGCGACAAGGGATCGGTCCCGATCGAGGATTTCCTCGCCATGGTCCACGATCTGATCACAAGCCGTAGCTTGACTTGACCGCGGCGCGGCTATACTTCGCAGGCGTTGATAGAGAAGCTTCACCGAGACCGGCCCGGCCCCGCTTGACGCAGCGCCGCAACAACAGCTAGTGCCGGTTCCACGCAGGTTCGACCGGCGCATGCCGGAGCGTGACCAGACACGGATCAACGATCGCATCCGCGTTCCCGAGGTACGCCTGATCGGCGACGACGGGAAACAGATCGGCGTGGTCAAGACCAGCGAGGCGCTCAGTTACGCACAAGAGCGTGACCTCGACCTTGTCGAGGTGGCCCCGGAGGCCCGCCCGCCCGTCTGCCGCGTGCTCGACTACTCGAAGTACAAGTACGAGCAGGCGCAGAAGCAGAAGGCTGCACGCAAGCATCAGCAGCAGATCACGATCCGCGAGATCAAGTTGCGGCCGAAGATCGCGCAGGCTGACTACGACACCAAGAAGGGGCATGTCGAGCGCTTCCTGCGAGCCAAGGACAAGGTCAAGGTGACGATCATGTTTCGCGGTCGCGAGGTCACGCACCCTGAGCGCGGCGTGGCGCTCCTGAACCGCCTGGCCGAGGAGCTCGGGGAGCTGGCGGTCGTCGAGCAGACGCCGGTGCAGGACGGGCGCAACATGACGATGATGCTCTCGCCCTCCAAGGCCATCCTGGCGGCCGAGGAGGCGCACGCCGAGACCGCGCACGCCGAGGCGGGCGAGAAGAAGCCGCGCCGCCAGCAGCGAGACGCGATGGCCGCCGAAAGCGAGTCCGCGTCGGCCACGCCTTCAGCGCGCGCCTGAACCGCTGCGGCTTGGACGGCGCCAGCGGCGACTGACGCGATCTGCTTTACTGAGCGGCCGATCATGCCCAAGATGAAGACCCATTCCGGCGCTAAGAAGCGCTTCAAGCTGACCGCGACCGGCAAGGTCAAGGCCCGCCACGCGTTCTCGAGTCACATCCTCGAGAAGAAGTCGCCCAAGTACAAGCGCAACCTCGCGAGCCCGGTGATCCTCTCCGATCACGACGCGCCGCGGGTCAAGACACTGCTGGGAGCCAAGAAGTCATGAGCCGCGTCAAGCGTTCTGTGCACGCGCGCAAGAAGCGCCGTGAGACCCTGGAGATGGCCAAGGGCTTCCGCGGCGACGCCTCGCGTCGCTACCGGGTGGCCAAGGAGGCTGTGCTCAAGGCCGACCAGTACCGTTATCGCGATCGCCGCAACCGCAAGCGGGACTTCCGCCGGCTGTGGATCACGCGCATAAATGCCGCTGCCAGGCTCAACGGGCTGTCCTACTCGCAGCTCATCCATGGCCTTGAGCTGGCGGGCGTCGAGCTTGACCGCAAGGTCCTGGCTGACATCGCCGTGCACGACGCCGAGACCTTCCGACGTATCGCGCAACGCGCCCAGGAGGCGCTGGCCGTCGGCTGAGCAGCGCCGCAGACCAGCACCGCCACAGGGCGCCGCTCCCACGGGACGGCGCCCTTTTTCGTTCCTGACATCACGATGATCACAAGCCCTCACAACGACAAGCTGAAGACCGTCCGCAAGCTGCGCGCGCGCCGCCGCGAGCGTGAGCGGCTCGGGCTCTTCGTCGCCGAGGGCGAGGACCTGCTGAGCGCCGCCGACGCGGCCGGTTGGGAGCCGGTCGAGCGCTTTGCGGCGAGCGGTAGCGGCCTGCCGGGGATCGAGGTTGACCCGGCCGTGTTGCGCTCTGTCAGCGAGCTCGCCTCGGGCACGCGGACGCTGGCCGTCTACCGGGAGCGCTGGCTCGAGGGCGGCGCGCTGGCTCACTCAAACGGCCTCTGCGTCTATCTGCACGGCCTGTCTGACCCTGCCAACGTCGGTGCCGTGCTGCGCTCGGCAGCCGCGTTTGGCGCCGGTTGTGTGGCGCTCGGTCCGGGCAGTGCCGATCCCTTCAGCCCGCGGGCGGTGCGGGCGAGCATGGGCGCGATCTTCAGCGTTCCGGTCGTGTCGGCGTCCGTGGCAGCGCTACCGGGCGTCAAGCTCGCGTTGGATGCGCGCGCAACCCGCCCGCTTTCAGCCGTGGTCAGAGAGCTTGAGCGCGCCGGCACGGTGACCCTGATGATCGGCGCGGAGCGGGAAGGACTCGGTGGGGAGCTGCTTGGTCACGCCGACCACGAGGCGCAAATTCCGATCGCCACCGAGTCGCTGAACGCAGCCGTGGCTGCCGCCATCGCCATGTACGAGCTGTCCCGGGACAGCAACTCGTAGGATCAGCGGGACATGAGCGTGACCGACCGGATCGAGCAGCTCGAGCGTGAGGCGCAGGCGGCGGCTGCTGTCGCCGCATCGAGTGCCGAGATCGAGGAGCTGCGCGTTCGCTACCTCGGGCGCAAGGCAGAGCTGCCAAATCTGCTGCGCGAGGTCGCGCAGCTGCCTGCGGATCAGCGATCGGCCGTCGGCAGCGCCGCCAACCGGGCCCGCCGGGCGATCGATTCACTGCTCGATCAGCGCGCCGGAGAGCTTGCTGTGAGCGAGCTCGATGCGCGCCTGCAAGCTGAGCGTGTCGACGTGACGCTGCCGGGCGACCCGCTGCCCGCGATCGGCCGTCTGCACCTCATCACCCAGACCCGGCGCGAGATCGAGGATGTCTTCATCGGGCTGGGCTTCAACGTCGCCGAGGGGCCAGAGATCGAGACCGTCAGCTACAACTTCGACGCTCTCAACCACGACGCCCAGCACCCCGCGCGGGCCTGGAGTGACACGTTCTACATCTCCGACGAGGTGCTGCTGCGCACGCACACGAGCCCGATGCAGATCAGAGCGATGGAGCTCAGCCCGCCGCCGGTCTATCTGATCGTGCCCGGCCGCGTGTACCGGCGCGACTCCGACCTCACGCACACGCCGCAGTTTCACCAGGTGGAGGGTCTGGCGGTCGATGAGGACATCACGCTGGCCGATCTCAAGGGAACACTGCTCGCGTTCGCGCGCGCGATCTTCGGGCCCGAGCGCGAAATCCGCCTGCGGCCGCACTTCTTCCCGTTCACCGAACCGAGCGTGGAGGTGGATGTCTCCTGCTTCAACTGCTCGGGCGGCGTCGTGGCGGGCGGCGAGCGCTGCGGCATCTGCAAGGGGACAGGCTGGCTTGAGATCCTCGGCTCCGGCATGGTCGACCCGAACGTGCTCGCCTACGTGGCCGGCAACGGCTACGACCCGGAGCGCGTGCAGGGCTTCGCCTTCGGGATGGGAATCGAGCGGATCGCGATGCTCAAGCATGGCGTCAGCGACCTGCGCCTCTTCTACGACAACGACATCCGTTTTCTGGAGCAATTCGCATGAGGGTGCCGATGGAGTGGCTGCGCGAGTACTGCGAGCTGCACATGGACGCCCACACGCTTGCTCAGCGTCTGGCGCTGACCGGGACCGAGGTGGAGCGGGTGGAGCACCACGGTGTGAGCGAGCTCGAGCACTTCGTGGTCGGCCACGTGCTCGAGCGGCGCAAACACCCGGATGCCGACCGGCTCAGCGTCTGCATGGTCGACACCGGCGGCTCCACACCGGCGCAGATCATCTGCGGCGCTCCGAACGTGGCCGCCGGCCAAACGGTCGGTGTGGCACGCCCCGGTGCGGTGATGCCGGACGGCACCAGGCTGCAGAAGGCCAAGCTGCGCGGCATCGTGTCGCAGGGCATGATCCTCTCCGAGCGCGAGCTCCAGATCAGCGACGAACACACCGGCATCATGGTGCTCGATCAAGCTCACGCGCCCGGCACGCCGCTGGCCGATGTTGCCCCGATCGCCACCGAAGTACTCGTCCTCGAGATCACGCCCAACCGTCCCGACTGCCTGTCGATCTACGGGGTGGCGCGCGAGGTTGCCGCCGCCACAGGAGCACAGTTGCGCCCCGCCCCTTGGGAGTACGACCCGGGCAGCTTCGGCGTGCTCGACGGCATCACGATCGTCAACCAGGCAGGCGATGAGCTGTGCCCCCGCTTCACCGCGCGCATCTTCGACGGTGTGCGCGTCGGCCCGAGCCCGCTGTGGCTGAAGGCCCGCCTGATGGCCTGCGGACAGCGCCCGATCTCGAACGTCGTCGACATCACCAACTACGTGATGCTGCTGACCGGTCAGCCGATGCATGCCTTCGACCGGGAGCGCATCGCCGGCGGGCGGCTGACGGTTCGCACTGCCCATGACGGAGAGCGGATCCAGACGCTCGACGGCCAGCAACGCACGCTGAGCGAGCGGGCGGTCGTGATCGAGGACGGTGACGGCCCAACCTCGATCGCCGGGGTGATGGGCGGCGGGCGCTCCGAGGTTTCTGACCAGACGACCAGCATCCTCAGCGAGGCGGCGACCTGGAACGGGCCGAACATCCATGCGACCTCGCAGGCGCTGGGGCTGCGCAGCGAGGCTTCAACCCGTTTTGAAAAGGGCCTTGCGCGCGAGCAGACGCTCTGGGCCCAGGCTGTCGCCACCAGGCTCTTTCAAGATCTCTGTGGCGCCACCGTCCGGCCGGGCACGCTTGACCTTGGCGCGCCCCCGCCCCCGCCAGTGACGATCCATCTGCGCGACGCGCGCATCGAGCGGTTGCTCGGCATGAGCGTCCCGCGCGCCCGTTGCCGCGAACTGCTTCAGACGATCAGTTTCGGGACCGCCGACGCCGCCGATGGCCTGGACGTCACCGTGCCGGACTTTCGACGCGCGGATGTGACACGCGAGGCGGACCTGATCGAGGAGGTCTCGCGGCTCGCGGGGCTCGAGAGCCTGCCAGCCACCCTGCCTGCACGCCGGACCGCCTTTGGACGGCTCACGGCCCCACAGCGTCTGCGGCGCAGGCTGGAGGATGGGTTGGCCGCCCATGGCCTGCACGAGATCGTCGGCTGGAGCTTTCAAGCGCCGGACGTCTCCGCGCGGCTGCTGCTGGACGGCGAGCCCGCGGTCGAGCTTGCCAACCCGATGTCCTCGGAGCAGGCGCGGATGCGCACGGGTCTGATCGCCTCGCTGCTCGACGTGGCCGCCCGCAACCACGCACGCGGTGCCACCAGGCTTGCCCTGTTCGAGTCGGGGGCGGTCTATCTGCCGGACAGCTCCGGGGTCAGCGGTGTCGCGCGCGAGCCGCACCACCTGGCGGCGCTCGTCTGCGGCGCTGTGCGGGCACCCACCTGGCGCGAGCAGCACCCGCCGCAGGCGGACTTCTTCGCCGCCAAGGGCCTGCTGGGTGCGGTGCTCGCTAGCGCCGGCGTCCCGTGGCAGCTCATGGCCGGGTCCGAACACCCATTCCTGCATCCCGGGCGTCGGGCTACGGTGCAGGTCGGGGCCGCCGGTGTCGGCTGGGTGGGCGAGATTCACCCACGGGTGGCATCAGGCTGGGGCCTGAGCGAGACGGTCGCCGCCTTCGAGATCGACCTCTCGGCGATCGAGCCACCGGGCCCGCATGCCTTCGCAGACCTGACGAGCTTCCCGGCCGTTCACGAGGATCTGGCGATCGTCGTCGGGGAGCACGTGCCCGCCAGCGAGTTGCTCGCCGTGATCGACAGCGCCGGTGCGCCGCTGCTTCGCTCGAGCGAGGTCTTCGACGTCTTTCGTGACGAGCAGCGGCTCGGCGCCGACCTGAAGTCCGTGGCCGTGCGCCTCAGCTTCGCGGCCGGCGATCGCACGCTCACCGACGAGGAGGTTGCGCGCCAGCGCCAACTGATCATCGCCGCTGTGGACGGGCAGCTCGGCGGGAGGATCCGTGACGCCCAGTAGTCAGCCGACGGTGGCCGTGTTCGGGGCCGGCGGCTATGCCGGCTCGCTGGCGGCCCGGCTGCTGCACGAACACCCCGTGTTTGAGCTGCGTCACGTCACCGCCCGCGCCGACGTGGGCCGCCGGATCGACGAGCTCTATCCTCAGCATCGCGTGCCGATGCTGCTCGAGGAGGCCGACCTTGAGCGTCACGCGCAGGTCGACGCTGCGATTGTCGCCTACCCGCATGGCGCCGCGGCCCAGTTTGTGGCGGCTTTGTACGCCCGTGGCGTACGGGTCGTCGACCTGAGTGCCGACTTCCGCCTGCGTGACCTTGCCACCTACGAGGAGTGGTATCTGCCACACCCGGAGCCCGGACTGCTCGCCGGCGCGGTCTACGGGCTTCCCGAGCTCTATCGCGCGCAGATTGCGGCTTGCGACCTGGTCGCCAACCCCGGCTGCTACCCCACGGCCACGATCCTCGCCCTCGCGCCGCTCGCGCGGGAGGGCCTCATCGCGGAGCTCGTCGTCGACGCCAAGTCGGGGGTCTCGGGTGCCGGCCGGACGGCGAGCGAGAAGACCCACTTCGTCACCGTCGACGAGAACGTCAACGCCTACGGTGTGCCGCGTCATCGTCACACGCCGGAGATTGAGCAGGAGCTTGCGGCGCTCGGCAGCAGCCTGCAAATCACGTTCACGCCCCATCTGCTGCCGCTTGACCAGGGCGAGCTTGTGTCCTGTTACGTGACGCTGAGCGACCCGCAGGTCACGCTCGAGCAGCTGCACCGCCTCTACCACGACGCCTACGACCACGAGCAGTTCGTGGAGCTCGCGAACGAGCCGCCGGGGGTTCGCGCCGTGCGCGAGACCAACATCTGCCGGATTGCGGTCTTCCGTGACGAGCGCACCGGACGTGTGATCGTGTTCGCAGCGATCGACAACCTCTGGAAGGGCACCGCCTCGCAGGCGGTTCAGAACCTGAACCTGATGTTCGGCCTGCCGGAGGGGACCGGCATCACCAGGTGAGCGGCTCGTTCTTTCAGTCGCGCTGGGTCAGCGCCCCGGCTAACGTCAGTGAGGCTTCAGATGGCCTGCTGCCGAAGGGTTTCCGGGCGGCTGGCGGCGCCTGCGGTGTGAAGGCTGACGGCGCCATGGACCTTGGACTGATCGTCTCCGACGCGCCGGCCACGACCAGCGCGGCCCGCTTCAGCCGCTCGGGCACCCAGTCGGCGCCGGTGCTCTACAGCCTGCGGGAGGCAAAGCTCTGGCAGCTGCGTGCCGTGGTTGTCAACTCCGGCAACGCCAACGCCGCGACCGGTGCCCGGGGGCTCGACGACGCTGCCGCGATGGCAGCGGCCGCGGCGGCAGCGGCGGGCGTTGACCGCCACCAGGTGGCCGTGGCCTCCACCGGCGTGATCGGCGTGCCGCTGCCCGTCGAGCGCATCCTCGACGGGCTCCCACGCCTTGGTGGCGAGCTGCGGCCCGCCGGCGGCGATGACTTCGCGCAGGCTATCCGCACCACCGACGCCTTCCCCAAGCAGGTCACGCTCGACGTGGCGCTGAGCGCCGGCAGCGTGCGCCTCAGCGTGCAGGCCAAGGGCGCCGGGATGATCTCGCCGAAGTTCGCGACGCTGCTGGTGTTCGTGCAAACGGATGCCGTCATCGAGCCCGAGGAGGCTGACCTGCTGCTGTCGGTCTGCACCAAGCGTTCGTTTGAGCGCATCAGCGTCGACGGCCAGCTCTCCACCTCGGACACGATTGTGCTGCTCGCCTCGGGCGCCTCCGGTGTGCGAATCGAGCCCAAGACGGCCGACGAACGCGCCTTTGGCGAGGCTCTCGATGCCGCCATGCGGCAGATCGCGCTGCTGGTGGTCAAGGACGGCGAGGGCGCACGCCGCGTCGGCAGGGTGGTGGTCAAGGGCGGCGACCAGCACGTCGCTGATCGCCTCGCGCACGCGATCGGCGACTCGCCACTGGTCAAGACAGCCCTCTACGGCGGCGATCCGAACTGGGGGAGGATCATCCAGGTCGTCGGGGCTGTGCTGCCGGGCATGGCGCCTCTTCACGTTGACATCTCGATCGAGGGCATCGTCGTCTGCGTCAACGGAGCCTACGTCGCCTACGACCAGCGGGCGCTCGCCGAAGCGGTGTCGGGCGATGAGGTCGAATACGAGGTTGTGCTGCCCGGCGAAGGCGCCGAGGCTGAGCGCTACTTCTCAGATCTCGGCCACGAGTATGTGACGATCAACGCGGAGTACACGACGTGAACCAGCCGCGCCCCAAACGCGATGTGGAGACGCTGCTCGAGGCGCTGCCCTACATCCGCGAGTTTTACGGCAAGACCGTGGTGATCAAATACGGCGGCGCGGCGATGGTCGACCCGCTGCTCAAGGACGAGTTCGCTCGCGACGTGGTGTTGCTCAAGTATGTGGGCATGAACCCGGTGGTGGTGCACGGCGGCGGTCCGGAGATCACCTCTTACATGCAGCGCCTGGACCTCCCGGTGCGCTTCGTGGACGGTCTGCGGGTCTCCGACGAGCAGACCGTCGAGCTTGTGAAGATGGTGCTGGTCGGCAAGGTGAACAAGGACATCGTGCTCCAGATAAACCGACACGGTCAGCCGGCGGTCGGCCTGAGCGGTGACGACGGCCTGCTGTTTCGCGCCAGCCGCATGTCTGCGCCAAGCGGCGCCGACATTGGCTTCGTCGGTCACATCGACCACGTCAACACCGGTGTGATCACCCACATCGCCGCCGACTACATACCGGTGATCGCGAGCGTCGGTGCGGACGCTGACGGTAACTCGTACAACATCAACGCCGACGACGCGGCCGCTGCGGTCGCCGCAGCGCTGGGTGCCTACAAGGTGATGTTCATGACCGATGTGGCCGGCTGGCTGCGTGACCCGAACGATCCGGAGAGCCTGATCTCCGAGGTCGGCGCGGATGCGCTTGAGCAAGCGCTGCCCGGCGTCTCAGGCGGGATGCGACCGAAGCTGAACGCGTGCCTGGAGGCCGTGCGCGCCGGGGTCAGCGCCGCCTACATCGTGGACGGACGCGTGCCGCACTCGCTGCTCACGGAACTCTTCACCGACGCCGGCTCGGGCACCAAGATCAGCTCCTTTGGTGGCCAGCTGTGACGCTCTCCGAGCTTCAGGCGCTGGAGCGCCGCTACGCGATCCCGACCTACGCGCGCAGCCCCGTGGCGTTCGTTCGTGGGGACGGTGTCAGGCTGTGGGACGATCAGGGCAACGAGTACCTTGACTTTCTGGCCGGCATCTCCGTGCTCAACGTCGGCCACTGTCATCCTCGGGTGATCGCCGCCGTCACGCAGCAGGCGGCGCAGCTCACGCACGTCTCAAACCTCTACTACACCGAGCCGGCCATGCGGCTTTCGGCCGCGCTCTCAGAGAGCTCCCTGGGCGGCAAGGTCTTTCTCTGCAACTCGGGCGCGGAGGCCAACGAGGCCGCAATCAAGCTCGCTCGGCGCCACCGTCCGGGCGGGGAGATCGTCGTGCTGCGCGACGCCTTCCACGGCCGCACCTACGGGGCGCTATCGGCCACCCCGCAGGAGGCAAAACAGGCGCCGTTTGCGCCGCTCGTCCCGGGCTTTGTGGCCTGCGAGAAGGATCCCGCCGCGCTGGCGGCAGCCGTCACGCCGCGGACCGCCGCCGTTCTGCTCGAACCGATCCAGGGGGAGGCCGGTGTGCTGCCGCTCTCAGAGGAGCTGCTCGCCGCTGCGCGCCGCGCCTGCGACGCGGCCGGCGCGGTGCTGATCTTCGACGAGGTGCAGACCGGCATGGGGCGCACCGGGACGCTCTGGGCCTATCAGCAGACCGGCGTTGTGCCGGACGCCCTGACCAGCGCCAAAGCACTGGGCGGCGGCCTGCCGATCGGCGCGCTGGTGACCGGCGCGCGCCTGGCCGACACGCTGCGTCCCGGCGACCACGGCTCCACCTTCGCCGGCGGTCCTGTCGCCTGCGCGGCGGCGCTGGTCGCGCTTGAGATCTGCTCCGAGGAGGCTCTGCTCGAGCATGTCAGGAGCGCGGGCGAGCGGCTGATGGCCGGGCTCGCGGAGCTGCCGTACGTTCAGTCCGTGCGCGGGCGGGGGCTGCTGGTCGGCGCCGAGCTCGTGCCCGGCGTGTCAGCCGTCGAACTCGCGCGGCGCGCGCTCTCGGAACAGCACCTGGTTCTGAACGCCACCGGCCCCTCGAGCCTGCGGCTGGAACCACCGCTGATCGTCACGGAGGACCAGATCGACGAGGCCCTCGCGTGTCTCGCGCGGCTGGCCTAGCGTGAGCGCTCGCGGCGAGCTCTTCACGTACGCTGACGCGGCGGCGCAGGTGCGGGCGGCGTTACCGCCAAGCTACGGGGTGACGCGGGCGCCGGACGGCGTTATCGACGTGCGTGACGAACGCCAGAAGTTGGTCTGTCGTATCCGGGTGCGGGTGCTGGCCGGCGGCAGTCAGTGGCTCACGCTCACGCCGCTGCGCGGCTACGAGCGCAAGTGCGAGCGGATCCGCTGCTGGCTTGAGCGCGGGGGCCTGCGTCCGTCCTGGCAGTGGAAGCAGGCGCGCGTGCCGATGGTGGTGGATGAGCCCGCAAACGTGGCGGCGGCGCGGGTTCTGCAACGCCTGCTCGAGATCCAGCAGGCGAACCTTCCGGGCGTGCTGGTGGGCGAGGACCCGGAGTTCCTGCACGACCTGCGGGTCGCCAACCGGCGGGCACGGAGCGTTGTGCGGCAGATGCGCGCCGCGTTTTTGCCGGAGCCAGCCGCGCGCATCGTGGCAGAGCTGCGCTGGCTTGGCGCCCAGACCGGCGCCACACGCGACCTGGAGGTGCTGCTCGTGACGCTCGACCCGGCGACCGCGGAGCTGGCGCCTGTGCGCCTGCTGCTGGAGCGCCGGCTCGCTCGCGCACGGGCCGAGATGACGGTGACGTTGCGCAGCCCGCGGGCCGCGCAGCTTGACAGGACCCTCACGCGCCTGGCGCAGGATGCCGCGCAACGGGCGCCCGCGGCGGCGCTCCCGGTGGCGGAGCTCGCCGCGGCACGGATCCGTCGTCTGCACCGCAGCATCGTCCGCGCCGGCGGCGCGATCAGCGCACCCATGGAGCCGCAGGCATACCATGCTCTGCGCAAGCAGGGCAAGGAGCTCCGCTATCTGCTTGAGCTCTTCGGCTTGGCGTTGTTCGACAACACCGCCGTGAGCGAGCTGATCACGGCGCTCAAGGAGCTGCAGGACGTGCTCGGACGCCACCAGGATTGTGCGGTACACGCCACGACGCTGCGGCAGCTCGCGCCCGAGCTGGCCGCGCAGGCGGGTGGCGCCGCCGCGCTGCTTGCCACCGGCGCCGTGATTGCCAGGCTTGAGACCCAGCAGGCAGAGGCTCGTGAGCACTTCGAGTCGAGCTTCAACGTCTTCGCGTCCGCACGACAGCGCAAGCTGGTGGCGCGAGTATTCGATTGACTGATCTGAGAGAGCGACCCGATGACCAACCCACAGCGCGACACCAGGGTGATTGCCACCTACAACATCAAGGGCGGGGTCGGCAAAACCTCCGCCGCCGTCAACCTCGCCTACCTCGCGGCTGCGGCCGGGCACCAGACGCTGCTGTGGGACCTCGACCCGCAGGCGGCCAGCACCTACCTCTTTCGCGTGCGCCCGAAGGTCAAGGGTGGCGGGCGGGGGCTGCTGCGCAAGCGCAATTCGGCTCGCGACCACATCAAGGCCACCGACCACGAGCGTCTCGACCTGTTGCCGGCCGACTTCTCCTACCGTCACCTCGACCTCGCGCTTGACCAGTTCAAGAAGCCGGCCGCCCGCCTGCGCAAGGTGCTTGCGCCACTGCGGGCTGACTACGATTACATCTTCCTGGACTGCCCGCCGAGCATTTCGCTGGTGTCCGAGGCGGTGTTTGAGGCGTCCGACGCGCTGCTCGTCCCGGTGATCCCAGCCACGCTTTCCTCGCGTGCCTATGAGCAGCTTGAGGAGCTGACGCGCGCAGGTAAGGTCGGGCGCCGCAGTGGCACCGCGACGTTCGCCTTCTTCTCGATGGCGGATGTCAGTCGCCCGCTGCACCTGCAGGTGATGGAGCGCCTGCGCGGCATCGACCAGCTGACGGTGCTCGGGGTTGCGATACCCACCGCTGACGAGGTGGAGCTGATGGGGGAGGAGCGCAACCCGGTGAACGTATTCGCGCCCGCCAGCGCGGCAGCTGTGGCCTACGTGGCGCTCTGGACCGAGATCGAGCGGCGGCTGCGCCCCTCCGCGCCGCCCGCCGGGAGCTAGGCCCGCAGTTGTCCGACGAGGATCAGAAATCACCTCAGCCTGGCCGGCCGCGCGTCGCCGACCGGGTTGTGCGTCACCGCAGCTGGGTCGTCGCGGCCACGCTCGTCGTGGTGATCGTCCTCTTCAGCCTGATCGCCGGTCGTGCCCGCACACGCGGACGCCCGCCGGTGGTCCAGTTTGGCGTTCAGGTCCGCCCGCCCTCAGCCTCCGGTCTGGTCTACACGAACGGCTGGCTGGTCTCGGGCGGTGCAGAGCAGGTGGCCGTGTACGCGGGAAGCGAGGCATCGAACCGCGCTGACGGACTGCTCCTGATCGTGCAAGTGAGCGCTCACCGCCACCGCAGCGCGCGCGTGGTCATCCGTGGCAGCGGTGCGGTGACGCTGCTGCGGCCCGCATCGCCTGCCACGGTGACGGCGGCTCTGCACGCGCAGCTGCGGTTCATAACCGCCGCCGGTGCCACGGGCATCCTCGACGTGGGCGACGGTCGCACCGCGTTCATCCACTGAGCCTCCAAGCTGGGGCTGGGGACATCACCTACGCCCCAAAGCTCGCGCCGGCCCGCCAGTTTGTGCATCCGGTGCGCCTGAGACGCTCGGTTTTACCCAAATCAGGGCGAGGGCGTCTGATTTGGGGCGCAGGGGTGGTCAGCGTTGGCTCACGGTCGGTCAGCTCGCCCGCCGGGGTGCTCGAGCCTGGCGCTTGACAACGGCTCGGGGATCAGGCGCTCATCGCCTGCGCTGATGGCGTCGGCGAGCAGGCGCCCGGAGGCGAGCCCCAGCGAAAGCCCGCGCCCGCCGTGCCCGGAGGCGATCCACAGATGCTCCTGCCCTGGGACTCGCCCCAGCAACGGACGGTTGTCAAAGGACTTGGGGCGCGCGCAGACGAGCGTCGAGCGCACGCGCGCCTGGGCGAGCGACGGTACGAACCGTGGTCCGCGGTCGAGCAGCCGCGGGCCCCAGTCCTCGCCGCGCGGCTCCTCACCCGCCAGCAATGTCGAGCCGACCGCCAGCCAGCTCGGGCTGTCGAGCAGCGTGAACGGTGCCACGTCATCGATCGCGCCTGCCAGCAGCCCGCGCGTGAGCGTCCCCTCGATCAGCGCGTGCCGGGGGTGGCGGGTGAGCTCCACCAGCACGATCACCCCCCACAGCGGCGTGACCGCACCGGCGTCGATCAGCCCATCCAGGGCTGGCCCGGTGCCTGTGCCGGCGGCGACCACGACCTCGCCGTGCGTGCGTCGTAGCGCCGCCAGATCGGCGGCCTCGCCCAGCAGAAAGCGCACGCCCGCCGCACGGGCGTGCTCGGCCACCGTCTCGGTCGCGGTGAGCGGGCTGATCGGATAGCCCGTGTGCAGCAGACAGCCCCACATGTCGCCGGCCAGGAGCGGCTCCTCCGCAAGCGCCTGCTGGGGGTCGAGCACCGCGGGCGCGAGCTCGGGAAAGCTGCCGTAGTGGGCCGCCAGCTCGCGCGCGGTCGCTTCGTCCTCGACCAGCAGCATCGCGCCGACCGGCTCGCCCGGCATCGCCGCGCCGAGGAACTCGCCAAGCAGCGCCACGTTCTCCTCATAGAGCGCGGTCGTGAGCGCGTCGTAGGTGTGCTCGACCAGGCCGTTATTGCGCCCCGACGCACCGGCTCCGATCCCCGACCGGTCGAGCACGGTCACCGACATACCGTGCTGGGCGAGGAAGTACGCGCTGGCGCAGCCGACGATCCCGGCGCCGATGATCGCAACGTCTGAAGCCATCAGCCAGCGAGACTACGCTAGTGCTCGTGTCAACGCTTCCAGTCAAAGACTTCAGTCCGCAGGCGGTCCGCTCCTTCCAGTTCACCTACCGCAGCATCGCCCCGGACGGGCAGGTGCGGCTCGGCTATGCGCTCGACGACAACGAGTTCGAGGAGCGCTTCGAGTTCCCGGCCCCGCGTGTGCAGACCCCGGCGCTCGAAGGTCTGCTCGACCTGCTGCACTGGATCGCCGGCATCAGCTACTACAAGGCGGCGGTGCCACAGCACCTAGTCTGCGAGACCGGCGCCCCGCCCGCTGCGGCCGCGCAGCTGCTGGCGGCGCTCTACTCCGAGGGCCTCGCCGAGTTTGCCTATGTGAACTCGCTCGAGGCGCTGCCGCGCCCGCAGTTCCCCCGCGGCGACGACACGACCCCGAGCGCCCAGCAGCGCGAGCTGCGCTCGCTGCTGGTGCCCCTCGGCGGTGGCAAGGATTCCGCGGTGGCGGTTGAGGTCGCTCGCGCAAGCGGCCTCGAGGTGACGTTGTTCTCGGTTGGTGACGCGCCACCGATCCGCGCAAGCGCCGAGGTCGCGAGCCTGCCGCGCCTGATCATCAGGCGCACCCTTGACCCGCGGCTGCTTGAGCTCAATGCGCGCGGCGCGCTCAACGGGCACGTCCCGGTCACCGCGATCGTCAGCGCTGTGGCGCTGCTCGCCGCCGCCACCCAGGGGATCGACGCGGTGGCGATGGCCAACGAGCGCAGCGCCTCGGTCGGCAGTCTCCAGTGGCAGGGCGTAGAGGTCAACCACCAGTTCTCCAAGGGCCGTCGCGCCGAACGGCTGCTGGCGGACGCCACCGCCGAAATCGACGGCGCCCCGCGGATCTTCTCGCTCCTGCGTCCCGCCTCAGAGCTCTCGATCGCCAGGGCCTTTGCGCGGCTCGAGCGCTACCACCCGGTGTTCACCAGCTGCAACCGCGTGTTCGCGCTCGACCCGCAGCGGCGCACCAGCTCCTGGTGCTGTAACTGCGACAAGTGCCGTTTCGTGTTTCTGATCCTGGCACCGTTCAGCACTCCCGAGCACATGCTTGAGATCTTCGGCGCCGACCTGCTCGATGATGCCTCCCAGTACGACGGGTTCGTCCGCCTGGTCGGCGGCGTGGATCAGAAGCCGTTCGAGTGCGTGGGCGAGCTGCAGGAGAGCCTCGCGGCCGTCCAGCTGCTCGACGCAAGCCCGCTGTGGCGCGAGCACGCCAACGTCAGGCGGCTGGCTGGCGCCGTGCTCGCAGGCCATGAGCTCAGCGCCGGGCAGATCGCTGCGCTATTTGAGCTGGGCGAGGAGCACGACATCCCGGGCGAGCTGATCGGCTCGGTGCGTGAAGTTCTCGGAGCTTGACGGACGGCGGGTCGCGCTCTGGGGGCTGGGGCGCGAGACCCGCGCGCTGCGCGACCAGCTGGCGGCGCGCCTGCCGGCCACGGTGATCAGCGCCGTGATCGATGAGGACACCCCGCAGGAGGAGGCGCGTGCAGCGCTCGCGCACGCCGACGTGCTGATCCGCTCGCCCGGCGTCTCGATCTACAAGCCGCTGATCCAGGCCGCCCGCGCCGCCGGCCTGCCCGTCGGCACCGCCACCGGCCTATGGCTGGCCGAGCGCGGTGGCCGGCATGTGATCGGCGTGACCGGCACCAAGGGCAAGAGCACCACCGCCACGATCGTCGCGCACCTGCTGCGCCGCGCGGGCATGAGCGTCGAGCTGGCCGGCAACATCGGCCGACCGGTGATCGAGCTGATCGGACTCGACCCCGCGACCTGGGTGGTGCTCGAGCTCTCGAGCTACCAGATCGCCGACCTGGAGGTCGGGCCGGAGGTCGCGCTGCTCACCAACCTCTCGCGCGAGCACACCGACTGGCACGGCAGCGAGCAGCGCTACCGCGCCGACAAGCTGCGGCTCTTTGACCTGCCCGGGGTCCGCGCCGCGGTTCGCCCGCTTGGCGACCGCGGCGACTGGCCGCTGGTCGTGCCGGCCGCCGCGGTCCCGCTGCGCGGCGCGCACAACGCGCAGAACGTCGCGGCCGCGGTGGCGGCGATCCAGGCGGCCGGACTGCCGCTGCCCGACCTCCCCGGCGCGCTGACGGGGCTTGAGCCGCTGCCGCACCGTCTGCAGACGGTGCACGTCGACGCGCGTGGGGTCGAGTGGGTTGACGACAGCATCTCGACCACGCCGGCATCGGCGGTGGCGGCGATCGAAGCCTTTGCCGGGCGGTCACTGGTGCTGATCGCCGGCGGTGCCGACCGCGCTCAGGATTACGCTCCGCTCGGACAGGCGCTCGCCTTGCGCCGTGAGCCGACGGCGCTCGTGCTGCTGCCCGACACCGGCGAGGCGATCGCTGCCGCCGCGGCGGCCTTTGGTTTCGCCGCGGCCCGCATGTCGACAGCGGGAGACATGCGGGAGGCAACACGCCTGGCCGCCTCGCGCGCGCAGCCCGGCGCGGTGATCCTGCTTTCGCCCGCGGCGCCGAGCTTCAACGCCTACCGCGACTTCGAGGAACGCGGCGATCACTTCGCCGCGTTAGCCTTGCGAACGTGACCGAACCGACCGCAACCTACCTGGCCAGGCCCGAGGACGTGCAGCGCGTGCTGCTGCTCTACAGCGGCGGCCTGGACACGAGCGTGATGCTCAAGTGGATTCAGGACGAGTACCAGGCCGAGGTGGTGGCGCTGACCGTCAACCTCGGCCAGCCTGGCGAGGACTACGACGTCGTGCGCGGCAAGGCGCTTTCGCTGGGGGCCGTGGAGGCGCATGTGGTCGACGCGCGCGAGGAGTTCGCGCGCGAGTACGTCGTGCCCGCGATCCGCGCCAATGCCATATACGGCCTCGGCTACCCGCTGTTCACGGCGCTCGGGCGGCCGTTGATCGCCAAGCTGGCGGTTGAGCTGGCGCGCCAGACCGGCTGCGACACGATCGCGCACGGGTGCACCGGCAAGGGCAACGACCAGGTGCGGATCGAGTCGACCGTCGCGACGCTGGCACCGGAGCTCAAGGTGATCGCGCCCGTGCGGTCGTGGAAGATGGGTCGCAACGAGGAGGCCGCCTACGCGCGCGAGCACGGAATCCCGGTCAAGGGCGGGGCCGAGGTCGCGCCCTACTCGATCGACGACAACCTCTGGGGACGCTCGAGTGAAGGCCGCTGGATCGAGGATCTGTCGGTGGCCCCGCAGGAGGACGTATTCCAGCTGGTGACGCGTCCAGAACTCGCCCCGGACGAGCCGGAGACGATCGAGATCGAGTTCGAGGCCGGGGTGCCGGTTGCCCTGGACGGCACGCGCCTGGGTCTGGTGGAGCTGCTTGACCGGGTCGCGGCGGCTGGCATGCGTCACGGGGTCGGGATCGTCGACCACATCGAGGACCGGATCGTGGGCCTCAAGGTGCGAGACATCTACGAGGTGCCGGCGGCAGCGATTCTGTTGCCGGCGCACGCCGAGCTCGAACGGCTGGTAGGCACCATCCACCAGAACCAGTTCAAGACGATGCTCGACCAGAAGTGGGCCTACCTGGTCTATGCGGGGCTGTGGTGGGAGCCGCTGCGCTCGGACCTCGACGCCTACATGCTGGCCGCCAACTCACAGGTCACCGGCCGGATCGGGGTGAAGCTGTTCAAGGGGTCGGCGCGAGTGGTGACCAGGCAGTCGCCCTACGCGGTCTACGACGCTCAGCTTGCGAGTTTTGCGGAGTCAGGCGGGCTGTTCAGCCAGGAGGCGTCGCCGGGCTTCATCGAGCTGTGGTCGCTGCAGTCGCGGATGGCCTGGCAGGTGCGCAACAGCCGATGAGCCGCTGGCCGTGGCGCCGGCGGGCGGTGGCTGGGCCCCCGGCACCCGAGCCTGCCCGCCAGGTCGAGCCCGAGGCGCGGACGGCGCCAGAGCCCGCCGTGCGGCCGCTGCCCGACTCCGAGCCGGGGCAGCGGCCCGATGGTGGCGGCGAGTTCGCTGGTGGCGTTTCGCCGGCGCGGCTGGACGAGGCGCTCAGGCGTCTGCGTGAGCGTACGCCCGCGCGCGAGGACGACCCCCCGGTGCAGCCAGGGGGCTAGCGGCGCGGGGCGAGCCTTCAAGCAAGGTCTGCGCAATTTGCTTGAGGACCGGGTTTGACTGTCCGGGCAGGGGCCTATCCTCGGTTCTCCGATGAGCCTCGGCTGCGCGCACCTCCACGTCCACTCTGAGTACTCGCTGCTCGACGGCGCCGCCAAGATCGACCGTCTCGCGGAGCGGGCGGCGGCGTTCGGGCAACCGGCGCTGGCGCTCACCGATCACGGCGTCATGAACGGCGCCGTTGAGCTGTATCAGGCTTGCAAGAAGCATGGCATCAAGCCGATTCAGGGCTGTGAGGTGTATGTCACAGACGACCGCACCAAGCGTGGCAAGCGCTATCACCTGACGCTGCTGGCTGAGAACGCGGTCGGTTACCAGAACCTTGTGAAGCTCTGCTCAGCAGGCTTTCTGGAGGGCCTGCAGCGCGGCAAGCCGACGGTCGACGCGGAGCTGATGGCCAAGTACTCGGAGGGGGTTATCGCCTTCACCGGCTGTCTCGCCTCGCGCTTCTGTCAGGCGCTGGTGGCCGACCGCGAGGACGAGGCGCGGGCGGTCGCCGACGAGCTGATCCAGATCTATGGGCCTGAGGATGTGTACTTCGAGGTTCAGAACAACGGCATCGCCGCTCAGGACAAGGCGAACCTCGGGATCGAGCGGATCGCGCGGGAGCTCGGCCGGCCGCTGATCGGCACCGGTGACGTGCACTACCTGCGCCGTGAGGACTATGACAACCACACGGCGCTGCTCTGCGTGCAGACGAAGTCGACGCTCGAGGCGCCAAAGCTGACCTTTGACACCAACGAGTTCTACCTGCGCTCCACCGACGAGATGGTGCAGAAGTTTGCCCGCTGGCCGCAGGCGCTGGCTTCGACCCTGGAGGTGGCCGAGCGCTGCGATGTCGAGATCGAGCTCGGCAAGCAGCTGATCCCACGCTTCGACTGTCCGGACGGGATGGTCGAGTCCGAGTATCTGCGCCAGCTCGTGATGGAGGGCCTTGCCTGGCGCTTCGGCGACCCGGTGCCGGCCCAGGCGCTCGAGCGCGCCGAGTATGAGCTGGGCGTGATCGAGCGCATGGGTTACAGCGGTTACTTCCTCATCGTCTGGGACTTCATCAAGTGGGCGCGGGACCACGGCATCCCCGTCGGGCCCGGTCGCGGGTCGGCGGCGGGGTCACTGGTCGCCTACGCGACCCGCATCACGGACCTCGACCCGTTGCGTTACGACCTGCTGTTCGAGCGCTTCCTCAACCCCGAGCGCGTGTCGATGCCGGACATCGACATCGACTTCTCGGTGCGTGGCCGCGAACAGGTGATCCAGTACGTGACCGACAAGTACGGCCGGGATTCGGTGGCGCAGATCATCACCTTCGGCAAGATGTTCCCGCGCGCCGCCACCCGGGACGCGGCCCGCGTACTGGGCTATCCCTATGCGCTCGGCGACAAGCTGGCCAAGCTGATCCCCGACCCGGAGCAGGGACGCGCACCGAAGTTCGAGGATTGCCTTGCGCCAGGCCAGCCGCTGGCGGTCGAGGTGCAGAGCAACGCCGATTCGCACCGCATCGTGGAGGTCGCAAAGGGACTTGAGGGGATCGTCCGCAACGCCTCGATCCATGCCGCCGCGGTCGTTATCGCGCCGCAACCGCTCACAGACCTGGTGCCGGTGCAGCTCGCCGACACCAACCGCACCGACGAGCGTGGCGAGAAGATTTATCGCACCGTCACGCAATTCTCGATGAAACCAGTCGAGGCCATGGGCCTGTTGAAGATGGACTTCCTCGGTCTGCGCAACCTCGACGTGATCGAGGATGCGCTCGACATCATCGAGCGCTCCACCGGCAGTCGTCCGGACATGGCCACGCTGCCGCTCGATGACGAGAAGACCTACCGAATGCTCGCCCGTGGCGAGTCGATCGGCGTGTTCCAGTTCGAGTCCGAGGGCTTCAGGGAGGCGCTCAAGCGCGTACGCCCCACCGAGTTCGACGACCTCGTGGCGCTCGGTGCGCTCTACCGACCCGGGGCGATGGACTCGATCCCCGCCTACGCGCGCGGCAAGCACGACCCCGACTCGATCGACTACCACGATGAGCGTCTGCGCCCGATTCTCGAGTCAACCAAGGGCGTGATCATCTACCAGGAGCAGGCGATGATGATCTCCCGCCAGCTCGCGGGCTTCAGTGGCGCCAAGGCCGACGACCTGCGCAAGGCGATCGGCAAGAAGAATCGTGAGGCGATGGCCAAGCTGAAGCCCGAGTTCGTGGCCGGCTGTCGTGCGTCGGGAACCAGCGAGAGCGTGATCGACTGGATCTGGACCACCAACGAGAAGTCCGCGGACTACTCGTTCAACAAGTCCCACGCCGCCTGCTACGCGCTGATCTCCTACCGCACGGCGTGGCTGCGGGCCAACTACCCGGCGCAGTACATGGCGGCGCTGATCTCCTCGGTGATGGACACCAAGGACAAGGTGCCGTTCTTCGTCGCTCAGGCTGAGCAGATGGGGATTCAGATCCTGCCGCCCGACGTCAACCTCTCAGACCACCGTTTCGTGGTGGTCGACGGCAACATCCGCTTCGGGCTGGATGCCGTAAAGGGGGTCGGCTACGCGGCCGTGGAGGCGATCAAAGCCGCGCGTGCGGATGGGCCGTTCATCGACATCTTTGACTTCTGCGAGCGCGTCGACAGCCGGGCTGTGAACAAGAAGGCGATCGAGGCGCTGATCAAGTGCGGCGCCTTTGGCACCACCGGCGCAACGCGCATGGGCATGCTCTCGGTACTCGAACAGGCGCAGGCGGCTGGTCAAAAGGCGCAGCAGGACGCCCAGATCGGCCAGGGCTCGATCTTCGATCTCGGTGTGGACCTCGGTGGCGACGGCGGTGCGGCGTCTGCTGGCCGTCCGAGCCACGCGCCGATCCCCACCGGGGAGTTTGAGCAGGGCGAGCTGCTCGCCATGGAGAAGGAGTCCGTGGGGCTCTACATCTCGGCGCATCCGCTGAAGGCGGTCGGTGCTGCGCTCGCGGTCCGCACCGACGTGAACCTCGGGGCGCTCGGCGAGCGCCGGGACGGGGAACGAGTGACGCTCGGCGGCATGATCGGTCAGCTCAGGCGCCTGCGCACCAAGAAGGGGGATCCGATGGTGTTCGCGACACTGGAGGACCTCCACGGCTCGGTGGAGCTCGTGATCTTTGCCGACGCCCTTGAGGATGCCGGGGAGGCCGTCCAGCAGGACGCGCTTGTGATCGTCAAGGGCAAGGTTGACCACAAGGATGCGGCTAGGACGTGCGTGGTGGTCTCCTCGGTTGAGCGCTTCGCGCCGACCGACACCGAGCTGCGCGCGGCAGAGCGAGAGGCGGCCTCAATCCCAGCCGCCCCGGAGCCGCTTCAGATCCGGCTGAATGCAGACCTGGTTGCGTCCGACCTCATCGATGACCTGCGTGAGATCCTCACGGCCTATCCCGGTGACGCCGAGGTCGTGCTCGCGCTCGAGGGCTCAAGCGGTACACGCAGGCTGAGGCTGGGCAACGGCTACCGGGTGATGCGCACCGCCGGCCTGCACGCCGAGCTGGCCCAGCAGCTGGGGGCTGCGTTGCTGCCGGCAGCACCGGGTAACGCCGCTGCGGCGGCGTGAGCGCGCGGGTCCGCCGCGCTCGCTCTCACTACTGGTTCTGAGCGTCCGTTGCGGGCGCCGCGGTGAGCCAGGGTGCGCGCCAGCCGCCGTAGCCGTTGAGCAGCTTGTCGGCTTCGGCCGGGCCCCAGGAGCCGCAGGCGTACGGGATGACCGCGGGCGGGTTGTTCAGCAGCGGCTCGATCACCCGCCAGCTCTCCTCGACGCTGTCCTGGCGTGTGAACGCCGTGCCATCACCGATCATCGCGGCGTGCAGGAGCACCTCGTAGGGGGTCGGACCCTCGCCGCCCTCCTGTGCGAACTCCATCTCAAGGTCAATCTCAGAGGCTCCGCGCGTGTCTGCGCGGTGCGCATCGACGATCATCTTGATGCCTGTGCGCGGGTCGATCTTGACGATGATCTGGCCGGGCTGCGGCAGACGGGCGGTGGTCGGGATGAAGGCGAGCTTCGGTGGATGCTTGAAAACGAGCCGCACCTCGGTCTGCTTGGCGGGTAGGCACTTGCCCGTGCGCAGGAAGAAGGGCACCCCGGCCCAGCGCCAGTTCTCGATCTCCAATCGCAGCGCTGCGTAGGTCTCGGTGGTCGAGTCCGCGGCGACGCCGGGGATCGCCCGGTAGCCTTCGTACTGGCCGCGCACGTAGTGGGCCGGATCGGCGTTGGCCATCGAGCGCAGGACCGAGTACTTGGCGGTCTTCAGCGTGTCGGCGTCGCCGCCGGCGGGTGGTTCCATCGCGACCGCGGCGACGACCTGCAGGAGGTGGTTGACCACGACGTCGCGTAGCGCTCCGACGGGGTCGTAGAAGTGCCCGCGATCCTCAACCCCGACCGTTTCCGACATCGTGATCTGCACCGAGGAGACGTAGTTGCGGTTCCAGATCGGTTCGATCGTGGTGTTGGCAAAGCGCAGGTAGAGGATCTCCTGAAGACCCATCTTGCCGAGGAAGTGGTCGATTCGGTAGAGCTGATCCTCGTGCAGATACTTGTGCAGGTCGGCGGCCAGCTTGCGCGCTGACGCGAGGTCGTGCCCGAACGGCTTCTCCACCACGACGCGCTCGCCGCTGCCGAGCAGCCCGGCCGTGTGCAGACCGGCGATCACCGTCTCAAAGAGACTGGGCGGCACCTCGAGGTAGAAGGTCGGGTTGTGCAGGTGGCCAAGCTGCCGCACGAGCCGGTTGTAGGTCTGCGCGTCGGCAAAGTCGCCGCTCACATAGCGCAGACGATCGGCGAAACGCGCGAAGACAGACTCATCCAATTGCTCGCCGCTGTCCTGGATCGATTCGCGTGCGCGCTGGACCAACTGTTCGACCTTCCAGTCGTCCACGGCAACCCCGATCACCGGTAACTCCAGCAGGCCGCGCTGCTCGAGCCGGTAGAGCGATCTGAACGTCATCTTTCGCGCGAGGTCTCCCGTGATGCCGAAGACGACAAGCGCGTCCGCGGCCTGCCTCGATGCATGTTGGCGTCGTTGCGCTCCGCTCACCTCACACACCCTACCCCTTTTACGCAGCCTCACGCATCGATAGCCCCCGCGTGCGCAGCCCGTGCAAGAGCTCGATGTCGGCGGCGCTCACGGCGCCGTCGGCGCTACCTGTCTCCAGCACCACCGGCAGGCTCTCAAAGTGCGGGTCTGAAAGAAAGACCGATAGCCCGTCGGCGCCAATCTCGCCAGTTCCGGGAGCCGCGTGCCGGTCACGGTTTGAGCCAAGGCCGATGAGTGAGTCGTTCAGGTGCAGTGATCGCAGGCGCGTCAGTCCCACCGCGGCGTCGCACTCAGACAGCGTGCGCGCCAGCCCGTCCACGGTCCGGACCTCGTAGCCGGAGGCGAGCAGATGGCAGGAGTCCAGGCATAGGCCGAGGCGGCTCGAGGCGCCGGCGGCGTCGATCAGCGCCGCCAGCTCGCCGAAGGACCGTCCCAGCGTGCCGCCGGCGCCGGCGGTGTCCTCCAGGTGCAGCTCGCAGTGCTCCGACTCGGCGAGTGCCTCAGCGATCACCCTGCCGGCGCGCGTGATCGCGGCCCCGACGTCACCGGTCTTGGCCGAGCCGGGGTGAAGCACGACGCCGCTGGCTCCGATCGCCTCGCCGATCCGCAGCGAATGGGTGAGTGAGGTGAGCGACTTGGCGGCTATCTCAGGATCTTCGGAGCCGCAGTTGAGCAGGTAAACGGCGTGGATCAGCACGGCTTCGACGGTGCTCTCCGACCGGGCTTCACGAAAGCGCGCCAGGTCATCCTCGCTGTAGGCGGTGGGGCGCCACATGCGCGGGGACTGGTTGAAGATCTGAATCGCTTCCGCGCCGAGCTCAGTGCCGCGCTCAATTGCCTTGTAGAGACCGCCGGCGGGGGAGACATGGGCGCCGATCAGCATCCTGCAGGCCGTCCTGGAACCTCTGTGTCTAGCATGGGCCTCCGGTCATCATGAGAGTTCGTTTCGCACCATCACCCACCGGCGCCCTGCACATCGGTGGCGCCAGGACGGCGCTCTACAACTGGCTGTTGGCCAACGGGCCCGCCGGCGAGGGCGCCGCCGGGCGACGGGGATCGTTTGTGCTGCGCATCGAAGATACAGACCGTGAGCGCTCGACAGAGGCCAACGTCGAGCAGATCCTCGACGCGCTTAGCTGGCTCGGGCTGGACTGGGATGAGGGGCCGCTCTCGCAGATCGCCAATACGCCCCGCCACCGCATGGCGCTGGCGCAGCTGTTGGCCGAAGGTCATGCCTACCACTCGAGCGCGGACGCGGAGGTTGTGCGCGCCTACAAGGAGCGCCACGGCGCCGACCGCGGCTTCCGCGGCACGCCCGAGGCGAGCGGTGCGGTGCGCCTGCGCGTTCCGGACGATGGTGTCACGAGCTTTACCGATCTGGTGCGCGGCGAGGTGAGCTTCCCCAACGCGAGTATGGACGATCCCATCATCGCGCGTGCTGACGGCTCGGTGCTCTACAACTTTGCGGTCGCCGTGGACGACCTCGACGAGGGCATAACGCACGTTGTGCGCGGCGAGGATCACATCTCCAACACGCCCAAGCAGCTGCTCGTCTTCAACGCCCTGGGGGCCGAGCCACCGCGCTACGCGCACCTGCCGATGCTGCTTGGCGCCGACGGCAAGAAGCTCTCAAAGCGCCACGGTGCCGCGTCGGTTCAGGAGCTGCGAGACCGAGGCTACCTCCCCGAGGCCGTCAACAACTACATCGCTCTGCTCGGTACCGGCTTCGCGCCCGACGAGGAGTTCTTCACGATGGCCGAGATGGCCGAGCGCTTCCGCCTGGACCGCGTCTCCCGCAGCCCCGCGGTGTTTGACGAACAGAAGCTCAGGCATCTGAACGGCATGCACCTGCGGGCGCTGCCGGTCGATGAGCTGACGCGCCGGCTTGAGCAGTTCACCGGTCGCAGCGGCCTGCGTGCGGCGGTCGAGATCTCACGCGAGAAGATCCAGACGCTTGCCGACTTCTGGCCGCTCGCCGGATTTCTGTTTGATGGCCCGCGCACGGACCCTGACGCACTGGCAAAGGTGCTTGGCGCCGCGGGCGCGCGCGATGTTCTCACCGAGGTCAGGCAGCGACTGGCGGCGCTTGAGGTCTTCGATGCACACGCGGTGGAGCAGCAGCTGCGCGCCGTCGTGGCTGAGCGTGGGCTCAAACCCGGACAGGTCTTTCAGCCGCTGCGCGTCGCGATCGCGGGCACGACCGTTTCGCCGGGGATCTTCGAGACGGTCGCAGTGCTCGGTCGCGACAGGACCGTCGCGCTGATCGACCGGGCGCTAGCCGGCTGACAGCGGGGGCGAGGGCTAAAGAAATCGCCGCCGACTGCCGATAGCAGCGGTGGTGGGATGTCCCCACCGGTCCCCTACTGCTCTCCTGCGCACAACCAGCAAGTGGCCCTCACCGCAAACACGATCGGCCGTCCCACCGACCCGGCAGCCGCCCGTGAGCGCCACCACAACGAGGGCCAGGGTAGGCGCCTGACCTCTGCATTCGAGGCGCTCGAGGCCTTCCCGATGCTGAATGCGACGCGCGACCGGGTGGTTGACCTGTTTGCCGAGGGAGAGCCGACCACGGCTGACCTGGTGCGAGCTGTCGAAGGTGACCTCGCTCTGACGATCGCCGTGATGCGGCTGGCCAACCGCGGCGAGAAAGCCTCCCGTGGCCGCGTGGACAGCGCCGTGCGCGCGGTCGAGATGCTCTCCTCTGCCACCATCCTGGCGATCGTGCAGCGTGCACGCACCTATGACTTCTTCGAGCGCACCGCTGCGTGGCAGAACCTTCCGGAGCGCCTACGGCTGCACGGCAGCGCCACGCAGCGAGCCGCCGAGCGGATCGCTGCAGAGGTGCATCACGAGGAACGCGACCGGCTGATGGTGACCTCGATGATGCACGACCTCGGCAAGCTCGTGCTCGTGCACGCCTATCCGGGGTATCCGGCTCAGGTCCACGCCGATGCGCGGACACCGGATGAGCGCGTGGCTCGCGAACGACGTGAGCTCGGGGTGGACCATGCAGTCGTCGGCGGGGTGGTGGCCAGGCGCTGGGGGATGCCGGCGGCGGTGGCCCAGGCGATCGAGGCGCACCACTCCACAAACGCCAGTGGCGAGGCGGCGATCATCAGGCTTGCGGATATGCTCGCTCACTACCTGCTCGGCGCCTCGGTTGCCCCATCGGAGCTGCTGGGCGCCGCGCGCACGGTCAACCTCAGCGCCGAGCAGCTGCGGCGCATCATGTATGAGCTGCCGACTGCTATCAGCTCCGACCGACCCCGTCAGATCGACCCTTGTCCGATGTCCGCCCGCGAGGTCGACGTGCTCAGACGGCTTGCCAGAGGCATGGTCTACAAGCAGATCGCATCCGAGCTTGGGCTCTCGACCAGCACTGTGCGCACGCATCTGCACAACGTCTACGGCAAACTGGGCGCGATGGATCGTGCCCAGGCGGTCCTCATAGCGACCGAACGTGGATGGATCTGAGCTGCTTTCAATCACCAGCAAATCCCGATACGCGCTGAGTGCGCTGATCGAACTGCACCGCCTCGGCGACGGAGGCCCGGTGCCCGTCGCCGAGCTTGCCCGGCGTGGTCAGATACCGCTGCAGTTCTTGGAGCAACTGCTCGCGACCCTCAGGCGCGCGGGTGTCCTGCGCTCGCAGCGCGGGGTAAAGGGTGGTTACAGCTTCGCCCGATCCGCGACGGAAGTGACCGTGCTCGAGGTCGTGGAACTCTTGGACGGGCCGCTCGGCGCGCAGGCCCGCGGGGTGTTCGCTGACGCCGCCCGAGCCGCCACTGCGGTGCTGCGCGACTGCACAGTTGCGGAGGCAGCCGAGCGCGAGGCGCGGGTCGAAGGTCAGGCCATGTACTTCATCTGAGGCCGCCGCCGCTAGATTCAGCGCTGCATGGTTCAAGCCGCCAACAGCATTGCCGCGTACGTCGGCCACACACCACTGGTTCGGCTGACGCGGACGCTGCCGCCGGACTCGGAAGCGGCACTGTTCGCGAAGGTGGAGGCCTTCAACCCCGGCGGCAGCATCAAGGACCGCATTGGTCTGGCCATGATCGAGGCGGCGGAGAGCGAGGGTCGGATAGAACCGGGTCGCACGACGATCGTCGAGGCCACAAGCGGGAACACCGGGATTGCGCTGGCCTTCGTTTGCGCCGCGAAGGGGTATGACCTCGTGCTCACCCTGCCGCAGGGCATGAGCCGTGAGCGCGAGCGGCTGCTGGCGCTCTACGGCGCGCGCGTCGAGGTGACCGAGTCTCTTGGTGGTATGCACGAGGCGGTACAGGCCGCCAAGGACATGGCCGGCCGCGACGATGTGTACCTCCCTGATCAGTTCGCGAATCCAGCCAACCCCGAAGCTCACCGCCGGGGCACGGGCCCTGAGTTGTGGGATGCACTTGACGGCCGCATCGACGTGTTCGTCGCCGGTGTCGGCACCGGGGGCACGATCACCGGGGTTGGCGAGTACCTGAAGAGCCGCAACCCGAAGGTGCGTGTGGTGGCGGTCGAGCCAGCCGCTTCGCCGGTGCTCTCGGGCGGGGTTGCAGGCCCGCATCGCATCCAGGGGATCGGTGCTGGCTTTGTGCCGAAGGTGCTCAACCGCGAGGTGATCGACGAGGTGCTGCCGATCGCCGATGATGTCGCGGTGTTGGCCGCACAGCACCTCGCCTCGCGCGAAGGGGTGCTCGCCGGGATCTCGGCCGGGGCTGCCGTCGCGGGGGCCCTGATGATGGCGGCCCGGCCTGAGTTCGCGCGAGCGAGGATCGCGGTGGTTTTGCCAGACTCTGGCGAGCGCTACGTCTCGCTTGCCTGGTTCGCGCCTGACGGTGGCCGGAGTAGCGTGTGGCGATGAGTTTGGCGAGGCCTTGCCGGGCGGCGATCACCGAGGTGAGGCGCGATCTGGCGGCCGTGCGCAGCCGTGATCCGGCTGCAGAGGGTGTCTCGTCGCTTCAGATACTCGCCGCCTGGCCCGGTGTGCAGGCGCTGTTGGCGCACCGCGTCGCCAGCCGTCTCTTCGCTGCCGGATGGCGCTTGCCGGCCCGTATGATCGCGCTCCTGACACGATCTTTCACCGGCATCGAAATTCACCCCGCCGCCCGGATCGGGCCCGGACTGTTCATCGATCACGGCATGGGCGTCGTGATCGGTGAGACGGCGGAGGTCGGCGCGGACGTGACGATCTATCAGGGCGTGACGCTCGGCGGCACCGGGTTTGCGACCGGCAAGCGCCACCCCACGGTGCACGACGAGGTGATCATCGGTTCGGGCGCAAAGCTGCTCGGGCCGATCGATGTCGGGCGCGGGGCGAAGGTCGGCGCGAACACAGTTGTGATTCACGATGTCCCACCGGATTCGACGGTGGTCGGTATCCCCGGACGCCCTGTACGGATCGAGGGGCGCAAGCCCGACGGTCCGGATGCTGACTGGGCACATCTGCCCGATCCGATCGCTGACGCGATGGCAGCCTTGGCCAGGAGGGTCGAGCGGCTCGAGTCGCTCCAGCCGGCCGACCTGTTGCAGTCGCCTGAAGGACAGCCGCAGGAGGTCCGCCCTGCCACGCTCGGCGGCCCCAGCCCAGCTGGGGGCTAGCGCGGCGAGCCGTCAGCCTGACGCCCGTCTACAACCAGTTCCAGCTGGGGAAGGCACCAGCGATCATGATCGTGCCGCCCATCAGGGTCGCCACGGTTGCGATCCGCCAGAGGCGGCGGTTGTTGGTCAGCGCGACCAGTGGCATCAGCCAGCACACGTACCACGGCAACAGCGACCAGGCGGTTGCGAGCACTGCGAACGTCGCCCATGCGGCCCCTTCGATCCAGTCGAGCCTGCGCTGCCACACGCGCCGAAGCAGCCACGCCACGATGCCGGCCAGCACTGCCTCGTCCGCCAGTTGCACCGCGTGCGAGACCGGCAAGCGCGCGATTGAGAAGAAGAAGCCTGGGAGGCTTTGCCACGCGCCTTCGGACTGAACCTGCTGCAGCGTGCTCGAGAGATGCAAAACCCCTGTTCCGAAGGCCAGGTAGCTCATGGCTGCGACCACGGCGGTCACCGCTGCGGTCGCGAGCACGAAGCGCTTGCGCCGGCTGTGTTCGTGGCCGGTCTCGCTCGCCAGTGCGAAGGGCAGGGTGATTGCGCCGGTCAGCTTCACCGCGGCTGCGGTGGTGATCAGACCGCCGGCCGCGCCGTCCCGTCGCGCCAGCGTGGCGTAGAGGCCCGCAGTGCTCAGCAACAGCATCAGCAGGTCGTTGTGGCCACCGCCGACACCGTAGAGCGTGACCAGCGGGTTCAGGCCGAAGAGGGCGAGCGCGCGCGGCTGGCTGACGCCGCGGCGCTTGGCGGCCTTCCAGATGAACACCATCGTGCCCGCGCTCGCGAGGGCGGCGATCAGTTTGAAGGCGAACTCGTTGAACGCGACCGAGGTCATCGCAAAGATCGCGCTGAGCAGCGTGAAGAGCGGTCCGTAGACGCTCGGCGTGGCGATCCATTTTGCGCCTATGTAGTTGTAGAGCGGGTCCAGCTGGATGACGTCCGGTCCGTGCGTGTATGGGTTGATGTGATAGTGGGCGAACATCCGCGCGTACGCCTGATAGGAAAAGACGTCGGTGGAGAACATCGGCGGGCCGACGAGCACGATCACCGTGAACGCGATCACTGCCCATATGGTCACGCGCGCCGGGACGTGATCGCTGTATCTGACCGCGACCAGGTAGGCGGCGAGCACCGCCACCAGCCCGGTGACGACCTCGCCGACGCTGAGGTGTATGCCGACGTACTGCAGCGGTCCCGCCATGCCGGATGCGAGCGGCCACAGAGCGATCGACTGCGGTACAAGCGACGGTGTGCGGGTGCCCGCCATGCAGAGCAGCAGGCCCAGCAGCGGGACGAAGATGGTGGCGCTGACGCCGACCAGCTGGGCTCGCTCGACCGCGCGCAGCTGCTGCAGTAGTGGCGATCGCCCAGGCAGGCGATGTCTCGTATCGACCTCGCCAGCACCGTCCAGGGCCGCTCCCAGTGGCGCCTGCACGCTCACTGCGGCCCACGGCTCCTGGGCGACTGCCGCCTGCGATCTGCGCTCACCGCGACCTCGTCAGCTGACGTGTGCGCTGGCGCCGGAGCCTCGGCACCAGAAGCATCGCCTCGATCGCGATCATCCCCGACATCTTGCTTGATCCAGTGGTTCGGTCGACGAACAGGATCGGGACCTCCGTGACCTTGAAGCCAGCGCTTATCGCACGGTAGGTGACCTCGATCTGAAATACGTAGCCGTCGGCGCGGAGCGTGTCCAGGTCGATCGCCTCCAGCACGTTGCGCCGGATGCACTTGAAACCGCCGGTCAGATCCCTGACCTTGATGCCGAGCACCAGACGTGCGTACGTGCTGCCGCCGCGGCTGATCAGCTTACGCATCAGACTCCAGTTGCGGACTGCGCCACCTGGTACATAGCGCGATCCGAGCACGAGATCGGCGTCGTCGGCGGCGGCGATAAGTTCCTGCAGGTAGCGCGGGTCGTGGGAGAAGTCCGCGTCCATCTCGACCACGAGCTCGGCGCCACCTGCGAGGGCGTGCTGGAAGCCGGCTATGTAGGCACGGCCGAGCCCACCCTTGTCGCTGCGGTGAAGGACCTCAAGCACCGGCAGCTCGAGCGCGAGCTCGTCGGCGAGACGCCCGGTGCCGTCTGGCGAGTTGTCGTCAACGATCAGGATCCGGTGCTCACCCGGCGCGATCCTTGCCATCTCCGCGGCGACCGCGCGGACGACCGGTGCGACGTTCTCGGCCTCGTTGTAGGTCGGTATTACCAGCCAGATCCGCGCATTCATTGCCGCCAGCGTAAACGGTCAACGGGCGGTTTGCTCAGTGGAGTCGCGCGAAACTAAGCGATGGCTTAAGCGCTTATTTGACGCTTAGCATCTCAGCGCCGGACGTAGGCGACTCGCCCCCAGCTTGGCTCCGGTGCCAACGCAATCGGCTCGCCGCCTCGCTCGGGCTGGATGTACACGAAATCACCGCCGGCATCGTCGAAGATGATGCTCAGCTCGCCCTCCTTCACCCGCTGATCGAGCCAGGCGCTACGGAAGATCAACCGCCGGAGCCAGTGGACGAGTGAGCGGTCAGACGGACCCACGAGCTCCGGCCAGCAATCGTTTACGTGCTGGCCCAGCGCCGAGGCCGGATCGGTAACCTCGCCGTTGACCACCAGGTTGATGAGATCCTCGGTTTCATCGTCGGTGATCCCATCGCCGATGAACCCAAGCCGGCGTGCCGCCTGCTCACAGCGCTCGCTGAAGTCGCGCTCGTTGAAGGTGAAGCGCAGGTCTCCATATTCGAGGACGAAGTCCTCTCCTGAGGAATAGTTGCCGCGGCGGTACATGCCGTCGGCATCTTATGGCCGACTCCTGCCTGCGCGCACCCGTGAAAGTGATGTTGCATGGAATCTCGGTATTTGCGCCCTAAGAGCCACTGCCGCGCAGCCAGGGGGGGTTAATTCGGCCGCGTCGAGGACTCCATTGTCTGTGACGGCAACAGACAGCATGGAAACCATCCTGGTGGCAAGCCAGGACCGCGCGGCGCGTGCGTTTCTCGGTGACAACCTGACCGCCGACGGATACGCGGTGGTCGAAGCCGGCTCGCTGGCCGGTGCACTGGAGCTCTTGGGGAGAGCGCCGGTCGGTCTGCTCTTGGTTGACCGCAGGCTGCCCGACGGGGACGGGTTGGTTCTGGTCGATCGCGTCCGTTCGGCTGGGTCACTGCAGCCCGCCGTGGACTGTGACCTGCCGATCATTGCTCTCGTCGAAGGCGGCTCGGCGCTGGATCGCATCCGGGCGCTTGATCGCGGGTGTGATGATTGCGTCGCTCGCAGCGCCGTCGCTTACGCGGAGCTCCGGGCGCGTGTGGCCGCCCTGCTGCGCCGAGCGAGACGTAAGAAGGTGCCGGCACGGCTGCGCGTCGGCCCGCTGACGGTGGATGTGGCCGGCCGGCAGGTCTGGGTAAGTGGCAGGCCAGTCTGCCTGTCAAACAAGGAGTTCAGCCTTCTGCTGGTGTTGGCGGGAGACCCCTGCAGGGTCTTCGGGCGGGCTGAGCTGATGGCGACCGTATGGGGCTGGAGCGACGGTGGGAGCACCGCCACAAGGACGCGAACACTCGACTCGCACGCATCACGACTGCGTCGGAAGCTCTCGCGCGAAGGGTTGGCCTACGTGGTCAACGTGTGGGGGGTCGGCTACCGACTTGTGGAGCCCGCGCCGCCTGGCGAGGCCATGCGGAGTTCCCGGGGCCCTCAACGACTCAGGCTGGCGGCGTAGAGGGTTCGGGGACCAGTCTGCTGGGGGCGCGCGGCCGGGCTGATGGCGTGGTGGGGCCTGGAGCATTTATCGAGTTGCAAAGTGGGATAAAATGGGTTAAGGTGGGGCACGCATGCAGGGATCCGGGTGGCGGGACTCCTCCCATCCAGCCACCCGGATTCCAATCTCCCGCAAGCCACATGAGCAACCTTGATCTTCCGCGGAACCTTCGAACACTCGCTGGACACGAAAAACCGGCTGACGATTCCCGCTCGCTATCGCGAGGCTCTGAAGGCCGGAGTGGTGGTCGCGTTCTCGCCCGAGACCGAGATCGGCGAAACGCGCTCGCTATCGATCTGGCGTCCGGACGACTACGACGCGTTTGCCTCTGCAGCGCTGGCGAAGTTGAACCCGTTGAGTCCTCGTGCGCGCGATCTGAGCAACCTGCTCTACGGGAACTCCTGGGATCTGGAGCTCGACTCCGCGAACCGTCTGGTGCTTCCCCAACCGGCGAGGGAGTTCGCGGCACTGGACCGCGACGTGGTGATCACGGGAGCCGGGGACCACATGCAGCTCTGGGACCGCACCGCCTTCGGCCACTACAACAGCCTTGCCCTGTCCCGCTTCTCTGAGATAGCTGCGAGCTTTGACAACACTGATTGACATGACCACGCCGCACGTGCCCGTCTTGGCCGGCGAGCTGATCGATCTCGTCGACCCGGAACCCGGTGCCGTCGTCGTCGACTGCACGCTCGGCGCGGCGGGACACGCTCGTCTGGTGGCCGCACGGATCGGGCACGCGGGCACGCTGGTCGGGATCGATCGGGATCCGCTTGCGCAGGAACGCTTTGCCGACCTTGCGTCCGATCTGGGCTGCGCCACGCGGTTCATCCGCAGCGACTTTGTCGCCGGCCTGGCGCTGCTTCGCGCCGAGGGTGTGAGGGCTGACGTCGTCTACATGGATCTGGGGATGTCGTCGATGCAGCTCGATACGTGGGAGCGCGGCTTCTCATACTCGTATGACGCGCCCCTGGACATGCGGATGGACCCGGCTCAGGAGCTCACCGCGATGACGATCGTCAACACGTGGGACGAGCGCAGGTTGGCGAGCCTGCTGCGTGAATTCGGTGAGGAGCGCTTCGCCGGCGCGATCGCGCGAGCGATCAACAGGGCTCGCGGCCGTGTTCCCCTGACGACGACCCAGCAACTGGTGGACGTGATCAAGACTGCGATACCGGTTCCGGCGCAGTTCGCCGGCGGGCATCCGGCCAAACGCACGTTCCAAGCGTTGCGCATCGCCGTGAACGACGAGCTGACGCAGCTCGATGCGGCGCTGCCGCTGGCCTGGGACGTCCTCGCGGACGGGGGCAGGCTGGCGGTCATCTCGTTTCACTCGCTCGAGGACCGCCGGGTGAAGCGCTTTCTGGCGCAGCGTGCCCGTGGCTGTGTTTGCCCGCCCGAGCTGCCGATCTGTGTCTGTGGTCGTGAGCCCGAGGCGGAGCTGCTCACTCGTCGAGCGATCGCTCCCACGCCCGGCGAGGTCGCGGCAAATCCCAGGTCGAGGTCCGCGCACCTGCGCGCAGCCCGTAAGCTCGAGGCGCTGTAGAGCATGGCTCAGACCCCAGCCACCGCAGCTGGCCGTGGGCGTGAGCGCCCGAGCGCCGCTCCTAAGCCGTCCAAGCGGTACAGCCCACGCTCGGACGGGTCCGTCCGGACGCCATCGGCGGCGGTTCGCAGCCCTGCGCGCGTGCGACCACAGACGCGCCCGTCGGGTCGTGCCAAGGCGGCGCTCGCCGCGCTTGAGCGCGAGCTTGACCATGCTCACGCAGAGCGCGCCACCGCGGCTGCGGACGCTCGCGGTGCTACACAGGCGACGGCGACGCGCAGGACGCTGCGTGTGCAGGCACCGCGGCTTGACAGGATCGTCAGGGGCCGGGCATGGATACCGCTCGTGGCGGCGATGCTGGTGTTGATCGTGGGGCTGCGGGTCGAGGTGTTGAAGTTGAGTGCGAGTGTGGGCAGTGGCGTGCAACAGGTGGCGAGCTTGCAGAGCAGCAACGCGATCCTCGCTGCCAGGATCTCCGCGCTCAGCGACAACGGCCGCATTGAGCGGTTGGCCGCCTCATACGGTATGCACCTGCCAAACCCGCTGGATGTGCACTTCCTGGAAGCGGCGGCTGGCGCGCATGTGAGCGCGGCGATCCGCAATATCAGCAAGCCGTCTGCGACGGCTTTCCTCGCTGGGTTGGCTGCCGAGCAGCAGCACGACGCGCTGCTGACACAGGCCGGGTCCACGCTCAGTGCGATTGGCGCCCAGCCCACGGCACCGACGACGACCCTCAGCGCTGCCGGTACGACCAGCAGCGGAGCCGGGGGATAGGGGCGACGTGTCGACGACTACGCCACGCCGCTCCGTCGATGCGATCGACCGTCGCGTCGGGCTCATGTTTGGAGCGGTCATGGTGCTGCTGTTGCTCGGCGTGCTGCGAGCCGGCTACCTGGGGACGGTGCGCTCCTCGGCGCTGCGTCAGGCTGCGACCGACCAGCAGGTTCAGACGCTTCCCGTCCCTGCGCTCAGGGGCGAGATCACCGATCGCAACGGCGTGGCGTACGCAATCAGCGAGCCGGCCGAAGCGATCTATGCCGACCCGATGCTGATCGACAAGACATACCGGAACCTGACGAGCGTCGCAACGGCCCTGGCACCCTTGGTCGGCAGGACCACAGCGAGCACACTGGCGCTCCTGCGTCACCCACGGCTCGGCTACGTCGAGCTCGCCGCCGACGTGTCCGTCGCCACCGCCGACCGGATCATGTCGCTTCAGGTAGGCGGCTCGGTCGGGATCAACGGCATCTGGGACGTGCCGACCGAACGCCGCGTGTACCCGCGCGGGAGCGAGCTCGCCCAGGTGATCGGCTGGGTTGGAGGCAACAAGGGACTCGACGGGCTCGAGTATGAGTTCAACAAGCAACTCGCCGGCCGGGCTGGGGTGCGCAAGACGGTGATCGACGCTCAGGGTCGGGCCATCGCTGTGACCACCGCCAAGGCGGTGGTACCCGGGCAGAACATACGGCTCACGATCTCCGCGCCGCTCGAAGCCGAGGTGCAGAGCGTGCTCGACGGCGTGGGGGCACAGTACAAGCCGCAGGGCGCCACTGCGATCGTCACCGATCCTCAGACGGACCAGATCCTCGCGCTGGCCAACTGGCCGTCGCTCAACCTCGACCACATACCGGCCACCGCGCTGAGCTCGGTCCACGGGCGCCTGCCGGCGGCCGAGGATCAGGCGGTGGACTTCTCCTACGAGCCCGGCTCGACCTTCAAGGCGGTCACGGTCTCAGGCGCGCTGCAAGACGGCCTCATCACTCCGTCCACGGTGATTCGCATACCGCCGTACCTGCAGGCCTACGGCCACATCGTCACCGACGCCGAGACCCACGGCTGGGAGAACCTATCGATCGCCCAGATCCTGAAGTTCTCGAGCAACATCGGGGCGGTGGAGATCGGCAAGCGACTTGGGCCCGAGCGTTTCGGGCACTGGGTGAGCGAGTACGGCTTCGGCCGGCCGACGGGGGTAGCACTTCCCGGGGAACAGCGGGGCATCGTGCTGCAACCGTCGCAGTACTCGGGCTTCTCGATGTACAACCTGCCGTTCGGCCAGGGCATCTCGGTGACGCCGATGCAGATGATTCAGCTGTACGACACCGTCGCCGACGGTGGCGTGCTGCACACACCACAGATCATCCAGTCGATCGGTGGCCACCGCGTGCCCGAGCCCAAGGGCCGCCGTATCGTGTCGGCGAAGGTCGCGCGCGAGCTGCGCTACATGCTGCGTGGCGTGCTTGCCGACGGCGGTACGGCGTCAGGCGCCGCGATCCCGGGATACGACATGGCTGGCAAGACAGGCACCGCGCAGGTTGCTGTCAACGGCCAGTACTCCGCAACCAAGTTCGTCGCCTCCTTCGTGGGGATGGTTCCGGCCAGCAAGCCGCAGCTCGTGGTGCTCGTCGTCGTGGACGACCCGCAGGGCTCGATCTACGGCGGCAGCGTCGCCGCGCCCGCCTTCCAGAAGATTGTCGGCTGGGCGGTGCCGCACTTTGGCATCGACCCCTGCCCACCGAAGGCATGCCCAGCCTCGGCGATGCATCCCGCGATGCCGCCAACGCCATAGCTACGCTGTGGCGCCGATGGATCTGGACGTCCTGTTTCCGGGCGCACCAGCGGTCGCGATCGCCGGTCTGGCCTATGACAACCGCCGCGTGCAGCCACACGACCTGTTCTTCTGTGTCCGCGGCTCCTCCTCGGACGGCCACGAGTTCGCGGCAGACGCCGTGCGGCGTGGCGCTGGGGCGCTGGTGGTTGACCACCCGCTGGGGCTTGGCGTTCCGGAGGTGGTGGTGGACGACGTCCGCGCTCATATGGCACAGGCCGCCGCAACCTTCTACGGCGACCCGACATCCCAGCTCCTGCTCGCCGGTGTCACCGGTACCAACGGCAAGAGCACCACGGCCCACCTGCTGCGAGCGATGCTTGAGGCTGACGGCCGACAGACCGGTCTGCTGGGGACCGTCGGCAGTGTCATCGCCGGAGAGCCGGCGCAGCTCGAACGCACCACACCGGAGGCGATCGACCTGCAGAGGTCGTTCAGGGCGATGCTCAACGGTGGCGATGTGGCATGCGTAATGGAGGTCTCCTCGCATGCGTTGGCGCTCGGCCGCGTAGCGGCTTCCCGCTTCGCCCTGGGCCTGTTCACGAACCTCACCCAGGACCACCTCGACTTCCACGTGACGATGGAGGACTACTTTCAAGCAAAGCGCCTCCTCTTCACGGATGTCGCCGCGGCGCGGGCGGTTCTGAACATCGACGACCCCTACGGTCGGCGGTTGGCGGCAGACGTCCAGGTCAAGGCGCCGCGCACCTTTGCCATCGACCGAGCCGACGCCGACTACCTGGCCAGCGATGTCCACACGGAGCTGTCAGGTTCGCGCTTTGTGATCCGTGGGCCGGAGGGCAGCGCGAGCGTGCGCTCGCCCCTGCGCGGACGCTTCAACGTGTACAACGTGCTCGGCGCCTACGCCGCCGCGCGCGAGCTGGGCGTCGCCGCTGACGCGGCTCTTGCCGCGATCGAGCACGCCGGGCAGGTCCCGGGACGTTTCCAGACAATCGATGCCGGACAGGACTTCGCGGTGATCGTGGACTACGCGCATACGCCGGACTCGCTCGAGAACGTGCTCAGAACCGCGCGCGCGCTCTGCACCGGTGAGCTGCATGTCGTGTTCGGCTGCGGCGGCGACCGTGACCGCGGCAAGCGTCCGCTGATGGGCGCGATCGCCGCGAGGCTCGCCGACCACGTCGTGGTTACCTCGGACAACCCGCGTTCCGAGTCGCCCGAGGCGATCATCGCAGAGATCCTGGAGGGGATAGATCGGCCTGTCTCGCACGACGCCGATCGTCGCGCCGCGATCAGCGCGACGATCGCAGCTGCGCGCAGCGGCGATGTGGTGCTGATCGCGGGCAAGGGTCACGAGCAGGGACAGGAGTTCGCAGGTGGCGTGAAGCTGCCATTCGACGATGCGGCGGTCGCACGCCAAGCGCTGGCCCAGTTCCATGGGGGTCGCTGAGCGGTGCCGCTGTGTCGGTCGGCTTCCACAGCTACGCTCGGTCCCCGATGAGATCGTGGAACGCTGACAAGGTCGCCGCTGCGGCTGGTGCCACGCTCGTTGGCCGGTCGGCAGCCGGCGCACGCGGTCCCGCGCGGGTCGTGATCGACTCACGCGAGGTGCGTGCCGGCGACCTCTTCGTCGGCTTGCCCGGCAGGAACGCCGACGGCGGAGCCTTCGCGCGGGCCGCGCAGGCAGCGGGAGCCTGGGGCGTGCTTGTCGCCCCCGACCAAGAGTGCTCGCCTGAAGACAGCGTCGTGCTGGTCTCCGAGCAGCCGCTGGAGTCGTTGCAACGCCTCGCCACCGCGTGGCGCCGGGAGCTTGGCGCGAGTGTCATTGCCGTGACCGGATCCACCGGCAAGACCACGACCAAGGAGCTGCTCGCGAAGCTGATCTCGCCGTACCGCAGGACAGTGGCCTCGGCGGCGAACTTCAACACGGAGATCGGGATGCCCCTGCAGATCCTCCACGCTCCCGCCGGCAGCGAGGTTCTGGTGCTGGAGATGGGGATGCGTGGACCTGGGCAGATCGCAGAGCTCGCACGGATCGCGGAGCCCGATGTCGGTGTGATCGTCAGCATCGGCCCAGCGCATCTCGACCAGCTGGGTTCGCTCGAGGCTGTGGCCGGCGCGAAGGCGGAACTGATCGCCGCGCTGGCGCCCGGTGCCACGGCGGTGCTGCCGGCGGGCGAGCGGTTGCTCGCCCCACACCTGCGCGACGACGTCCGCACCGTCACCTTCGGTGTCCAAGGCGATGTTCGCCTGGTGAGCCAGGACACAGCCGAGCTCGAGATCGCCATTCACGGAGAGCGCCTGGCGTTGGAGGTCAACTTCACAGAGCCGCACCTGCGCCACAACCTGTTGGCGGCGATTGCGGCAGCGGATGCCATTGGCGTGCGGCCCGGGCACAGGCTGGTATTCGAGCCATCACCTGGGCGTGGTAAGCGACAGGTGACGGCTGGCGGAGTCACGCTGATCAACGACGCCTACAACGCGAACCCGGCTTCGATGCAGGCTGCGCTCGAAGTGCTGGCTGCCAGCGCAGCGACCGGAAGGCGCGTCGCGGTGCTCGGAGACATGCTCGAGCTGGGCACTGACTCCGAGCGCTACCACCGCGATGTCGGTGCCTACGCGAACGGCCGTGCGGACCTGCTGGTCGGCGTCGGCCCGCGCGCCGTGGCGATGGCGCAGGCGTTCGACTCCCAGACGGTGCTCGCCTCCGACGCCGACGCGGCCAGCGAATTGGTCGCTGAGATCGTCCGCCCAGGCGATGTCGTCCTGGTGAAGGGCTCCAATGCGGTCGGGCTGGAGCGCGTCTGTGAGCGCTTGATCGCGGGTGGCGCATGGTGATCGCGACAGCTGCGACACACTCGCTCAGCACCCAGGCCGGCAGGGTGCTGATCTCGAGCTCGGCATCGCTGTTGATGTGTCTGTTCCTGAGCCCGCGCTTCATCGACTTTCTGCGGCTCAGATCGTTCGGCCAGCAGATCCAGGAGGAGCTGCTGCAGCACCAGGGCAAGAAGGGGACGCCCACGATGGGCGGGATCATCATCGTGCTCGCGTTCGCGATTCCGTATCTGTTCCTTTCAACACACGACTGGGCTTCGATGGGTGTGTTCGGCGCGACGCTGGCCTGTGCGGCGCTGGGTCTGGCCGACGACTACACCAAGATCCTCAAGCGCCGCTCGCTCGGGATCCGAGGACGCACGAAGATGGTGGTGCTGCTGCTGATCTCGATCGGCCTCTGGTGGGTTGCAACGCACCGGGCCGGCATGTCTGACTCGGTATCGCTGCGACCGTTCGACGCGAGCATCAGCCTGCCGGTGCCCGTCTACATCATCTTCATCTACCTGGTGTTTGCGGGCACGACCAATGCGGTCAACCTAACCGACGGGCTCGATGGCCTTGCCGCCGGTTGCGGCGCGATCGCGCTTCTGACCTACATCGGAATCACCTATGTCACTGGACCGCAGGACCACGATCTGGAACTGGTTGCCGGTTGCCTGTGCGGCGCCTCGATCGGCTTTCTGTGGTTCAACGCGTTTCCTGCGAGCGTGTTCATGGGCGACACCGGCTCGCTGGCTATCGGGGGCGCGATAGCGGGCCTGGCGGTCATGACCAACACCGAGATCCTGCTGCTGGTAATTGGCGGGATCTTCGTGTTTGAGGCGACCAGCGTGATCGTTCAGGTCTTCTCGTTCCGCGTCTTTCACAAGCGCGTCTTCAAGATGGCCCCGATCCACCATCACTTCGTCATGGAGGCCTGGTCGGAAACCAAGATCATGCTGCGCTTCTGGATCGTGGCAGCCGCGTGCGGGGCGATCGGCTTCACGCTCTACCAGATCTCCGTGCCCGATTCGCAGCCCGCAGCGGTCCGCATTGCGGCGCCCATGATCGGTGCGCGAGCATTGCCTCCGGCCGGCACGAGCAGCGCTCGCTGAGAGATCTCCACGCTGCGACCTCGTGCCCGAGCCGCTGAAGGCTTTGGCGCACACGCGTGGAATTAGACGGTCATGCCGCCAAGCTCACCCCATGTCCGAAGCGCCCGCAGGCTCGCCCCGCCGCTTGAGCACCAGATTCTGATGACAGCCACGCTGTGCCTGATCGCGTTCGGCGCGGTGATGGTCTACAGCGCCTCCTCACCATTAGGCGCGCTGGCTGGCGGCTACGGTACCGGCGAGTTCGTCGTCTACCTGATCGCGATCGCCATCGGTCTGTTCGTGATGCGGTTCTGTGAGCAGTACGGCCTGAGACTGATCACCCCAGAACTAACCCGCCTGATGCTCCTTGGATCATGCGGACTGCTGCTGGTTGTGCTCGTACCGGGTCTCGGTCGCGATGTGGCGGGCGCACGTCGCTGGTTCGCCGTGGGGCCGCTCGAGTTTCAGCCATCAGAGCTCGCAAAGCTTGCACTCGTGCTCTACGCGGCTCGCTACCTGGCTGACAACCCGCGACGCCTGCAGCGTGATTTCAAGCAGGCCCTCGCACCGATTGCGGTTGCACTGGGCCCCGCGTGCCTGCTGATCGCCGTGGAGCCCGATCTCGGCACCGCATTCGTGTGCTTCGCGACGATCATGACGATGCTTGCGGTTGCTGGTGCCCCGAACGGCCATCTGCTGCGCGTCCTGCTGCTCGCCGCGGCCGGCGTGGGGCTGATGATCCTCGTGCACCCATACGAGCTCGCGCGCCTGACCTCATTCCTGCACCCGCTTTCGGAGCGAACAAGCGCCGGCTTCCAAGCAACGCAGGCGCAGATGGCGGTGGGTTCCGGCGGTCTCTGGGGGGTCGGCCTGGCGCAGTCGGTGGGCAAGATGTGGCTACCCGAGGCGCAGTCCGACTTCATCCTTGCTGTGGTGGGACAGGAGTTGGGTACGCTCGGAATCGTGGCCGTCGTCGGGTTGTACGCGATGATCGCCTACGCTGGCCTGCGCACAGCCCGTCGTGCCGCAAGCGGATACTTGAAGCTCCTCGCCTTCGGCCTCACCTCGTTGATCCTTTGCCAGGGAATCCTCAACATCTTCGTAGTGCTCGGGATCGCGCCGCTGACAGGCGTGCCGCTGCCCTTCATCTCCTATGCGCCCACGAACCTGATCGTGATGCTCGCATCCGTCGGCCTGCTGCTCGGCATAGCTCGACCAGCGGCACGGGAGCTGCGGCTAGTGGACGACGAGCCAGCAAACACGACCTGGGGAGTCAGCAGTGAGCAAGCCGCTGATCGTGGTGGCTACCGGCGGGACCGCAGGGCACGTGGTGCCCGCGTTGGCGGTAGCCAGGCAGCTCGAGGCTGACGGCGCCCGCGTCGAGTTCGTCGGCGGTGACCGCGTGGAGGCGCGGCTCGTTCCGGAGGCCGGCTACCGGCTTCATCACCTGCGTGTGCAGTCGCTGCCGAGAGGCAGGCGAGTTGCGCTCGCGCAGGCGGCGCTGGTGGATCTCGCGGCCGTTGGCGCCGCGGTGCGGCTGCTGGCCCGAGCCCGTCCGCAGGCCGTCTACGGCGGCGGCGGCTACGTCGCCGCGCCGGTCGGTCTGGCGGCGGCGCTGTTGCGGATTCCGCTCGTGATCGCTGAAATCGACGCCCACCTGGGCCTCGCCAACCGGATGCTCGCACCCTTCGCACGCCGTGTCTGTCTGGCGCTGCCCCTGCCGGAACACGACCCACCAAAGTTCGTCGTCACCGGGCGGCCGATCCCGCCCCTGCCGCCTGACCGGGCGGCCGCAAGAGCCCGTTTCGGCGTTGGCGCCGGCGAGACACTGGTCCTGGTGTTCGGTGGCTCCCAGGGGGCCCGCTCGATCAACCGGGCCGCCATCCAGGCGTTCGCCGACAGGTCGTTCCGGGTTCTGCACGCCGCCGGTGAGCGGGACCTGCCGCAGCTGCGCGCACCGCGAGCTGGCTACCAGTTGGTCGGCTACCTCGACGGGCTGATTGATGCGATAGTGGCCTGCGACCTGGCCGTGGCACGCTCTGGCGGCTCGATCTGGGAGCTGGCCGCAGCCGGCCGGCCGGCCGTGTTGATCCCATACCCGCACGCAACGGCCGACCATCAGCGGGTCAATGCCGAGTACATGCGGCGTGCCGGAGCCGCGTGCGTGATCGGCGATGAGGAGCTCACCGGCGAGCGTCTGCGCGCTGAGGTTGATGCCCTGCTGGCTGACCGCTCACGGCTCGAGGCGATGGGCAGAGCGGCGCTTGGCTTGGCTCGGCCGCACGCAGCCGCGGTGATCGCATCCGAGGTTCTTGCGGCGGCCGCCGGTGGTAGCGGGGTGGCCGGCGCAGGCAACGAGCGCGTGCAGCTGAAACCATGAGCAGTCGGCCTTGGGCAGGGCGCCGTCTGCACATGGTCGGCATCGGCGGCGCCGGTATGAGCGGTCTGGCGCTGATCGCTAAGGAGCTTGGCGCCACGGTCAGCGGATCGGATCGCAGCGTCTCTCCATACGCCCAGACGCTGAATGCGGCGGGGATCACACCAAGCATCGGGCACAGCGCCGAAAACGTGCCGGCCGGTGCGCAGGTTGTGTACTCCAGTGCGGTCGCGGCTGACAATCCGGAGCTTGGCGCCGGTGATGGGGCACCACTGCACCGCTCGGCGTTGCTGGCCGAGATCGCCAGTCTGAAGCGCTGCATCGCGGTCAGCGGTACCCACGGAAAGACCACGACCACCGGCATGATCACGCACGTTCTGAGAGCCTGCGGGCTGGACCCCGCCTACGTGGTCGGCGCTGAGCTACGCGACACCGGCCGCAACGCGGGCTGGGGCTCCGGCGAGTGGATCGTTCTGGAGGCCGACGAGTCAGACCGTTCGCTATTGCGCTACCGGCCCGAGATCGCCATGATCACCAACGCTGAGCTCGACCACCACGCCACCTATGGGTCGAGGCTGGAGCTCGAAGCCACATTCGCCGAGTTTGCCGGCGCCGCCGACACGGCCGTGGTGTGGGACCGACCCGAGTTGCGTCGTATCGCGGCCTCGGCACCCCGAACGCTGACCTACGATGTGCACGCTCCGCGCGCGGAGCCGTCGGGAATGACCTTCGAGTGGCAGGGCAGACGGGTGCGCCTTGCGCTCGTGGGTGTGCACAACGCCATAAACGCAGCCGGGGCTCTCACCGTGGCCGCGCTCGCCGGTGCCTCGCCCAGCGTCGCGGTGTCGGCGATCGGGTCGTTTCATGGCGCGCGTCGCCGACTGGAGCTGCTCGGTCACACGCGCTCAGGCGTGCCGGTCTATGACGACTATGCGCACCACCCAACCGAGGTGGCGGCCACGATCGCCGCCGCACATGAGCTGGGTGCCACGCGACTGGTGGCGGTCTTCCAGCCACACCTCTACTCCCGTACGCGGGCGCTTGCGCGCGAATTCGGGCAGGCGCTGGCCGCCGCTGACCTGGTGGCGGTGCTCGACATATATGCCGCTCGTGAGAGCAGTTCGGACTACCCCGGTGTCAGCGGCCACCTGGTCGCAGCGGCAGTCGCCGATGCCGGCGCCCCCGTGGCCTGGATGCCGACGCTCGACGACGCGAAGCGATGGCTGGCCGTGATGCTCCGACCCGGGGACGTGTGCGTGCTCATGGGCGCTGGCAACATCGACTCCCTGGGCCGTGCGCTTGTCGGTGCGACCGCCGGCGACCCAGAAACCGGCCACGGTTGAGCGCCTGCAGCTCTCGCGCCCACCGAACGCGCGGTGTCCTGGGACCCCACTACGCTCCGACGCTGTGATGCGACCGTTATCTGAGAGGCCCGCCGAGATCGAGCGAGACGTATCGCTGGCGCGGCTGACCACGATTCGCACGGGGGGGCGAGCCGAGTTCTTTGCGCGCGTGAAGAGCGTCGAAGAGCTCCAGCGCGCCCTTGAATGGGCGGCACGGACGCGCCTGCAGGTAGGGGTTATCGGGTCCGGGTCGAATCTGCTCGTAGCGGACAGCGGCGTCCGCGGCCTGGTGCTGAAGCTGGACGGAGACCTTGCCGAGATCGAGCTCGAACCTGAAGTCGGCGGACACATCATCTGTGGAGGCGGTGCCCGCCTGCCGGCGGTGGCGGCCGCGGCGGCCCGAGCCGGTCTGGCGGGACTCGAGTTTGGAGTCAGCATCCCGGGCACGGTCGGAGGTGCGGTCCGGATGAACGCCAATGCCTACGGCGGCGCGCTGGCCAGCGTGCTCGACTGGGTGGATGTTGTCAGCCACGCGGGCAGCGAGCGCCGCTGTCCCGAAGATCTCGGATTCGCCTACCGGCGCTCGAGCCTGGTCGCCGGAGAGGTGGTGGCTCGCGCCCAGTTCCGGCTCTCTCGCGCAGACCCAGGGACCGTGCGCGAGCATCTGGCTCAGCTACGCCGCCAGCGTCGTGAAGCCCAGCCGAGTGGCGTACGCACCTTCGGTTCCACGTTCAAGAACCCGGCCGACCCGGAGGCCCGCGGGCGCACGGCAGGACAGCTGCTGGATGCCGCCGGCTGCAGGGGGCTGCGGGTCGGAGGGGCATGTTTCAGTGCCAAGCACGCCAACTTCATTGAGAACGTGGCCGCTGCAACGACGGCCGATGTCGTTGCGCTGATGACCCTCGGTCGTGACCGCGTGCAGGAGCGTTTCGGCATCGTCCTGGAGCCCGAGGTGCAGGTGCTCGGCGAGGTCGAACTCCCTGGCGGCGGGAGATCCGAGTGATCCGCGACGGCTGGACTGGGCCAGGAGCGGCGAGTGAACGGCGCGCGCTGCTGGGGCGTCTCAGGCCGCGGCGCCCGCGGCCGTTGTGGGTGGCGGTCCTGACGGTGCTCCTATGCGGCTGTGGGTGGCTCGGCTGGACCTGGTACAGAAGCTCGAGCTTCGTTCAGGTGCGGACCGTGCGGATCACCGGTCTGGCTGGTCCCGATGTGGGCCAGATCCAGGCCGCACTGACGGGCGCTGCGTTGCGGATGACGACACTCGATGTGAACGTGGCCAAGCTCGAAGCCTCAGTCGCACGGTTCCGCTTTGTCCAGGGGCTGTCGGTCTCGAGCCGCGGCTCGCATGCGGTCACCATTCACGTTGCCGAGCAGGTTCCCGTCGCAGTCGCCGAGTTTGGCTCTGAGAGTCGCGTCGTCGCAGCCGACGGCCGGTTGGTCGGCGGCGCGGTGCCCGGGGTACGGCTGCCGCGCCTGCCGCTTGCGCAGGCGCCCACCGGCCCGACGGTCAGTGCACCCGGCGCGCGGTCGGCGGTGGCTGTGCTGGCCGCGGCGCCCTACGCGCTGATTTCGCATATCGCAAACGCGACCTGGAGCGCGCAGCACGGGGTCGTCGTGCAGTTGCGAAAGGGGCCGCAGCTCTACTTCGGCGCTGCCGTCGAGCTCGCCAAGAAGTGGCGCTCGGCGATCGCTGTGCTGCAGAACAAGTACTCCGTGGGTGCCTCCTACATCGTCTTGACCGATCCTGTGCACCCCGCCGCGGGAGTGGGCGTCTCGCCGTCGCGTGCCGCGGCGCTTGGCCTTGCGACAGGCGCCGGCAGCGGCTAGCCCCGGCGACCCTAAGTCTCTAGTAGAGACTTAGGGTGTGGGTTTGCTCTACTCTCGGAGCCTGATCGAGAGTCAGCCGATCTGCAAGGATCGTTGCGTAACGGTACTCGGCGTTGACTTGGCCGAAGATATGGCCGTAACGTGCGACGCCCCTGCGGAGACTCGCGGTCGGGTCAAACGCTCAATCTTGAATCGAGAGTCGGACAACTAATCATGGGAAGCGGCAGCTATCTAGCAGTCATCAAGGTCGTGGGAGTTGGCGGTGGTGGGACCAACGCGGTGAACCGCATGGTCGACGCGGGACTGCGCGGCGTCGAGTTCATCGCGGCCAACACGGATGCGCAGTCGCTGCAGATGTGCGACGCCGACATCAAGCTCAACATCGGCACCGATCTGACGAAGGGACTTGGGGCGGGCGCCAACCCGGAGATCGGTCAGGGCGCGGCGGCCGAGTCGCGCGACGACATCAAGGAGGCGCTGAAGGGCGCCGACATGGTGTTCGTGACCGCTGGCGAAGGGGGAGGGACCGGGACCGGCGCCGCGCCGGTGATCGCTGAAATCGCCAAGAACGAGATTGGCGCCCTGACCGTGGGCGTCGTGACGCGGCCGTTTGCGTTCGAGGGCAAGCAGCGCGCGCGGCAGGCACAGGACGGAATCGACCGGCTGCGCGAGCACGTCGACACCCTGATCGTGATCCCCAACGAGAAGCTGCTGGCGGTGGTCGAGCGTCGCGCTTCGCTCACCGAGGCACTGCGCGAGGCCGACAATGTGCTGCGTCAGGGGGTTCAGGGCATCACCGACCTGATCACGATTCCCGGGCTCATCAATCTGGACTTCGCAGACGTGCGCACGATCATGCGTGACGCGGGCTCAGCGCTGATGGGAATCGGCCGCTCCAGCGGCGAGAACCGCGCCGGCGAGGCTGCCAAGGAAGCGATCTCCTCACCGCTGCTGGAGGAATCGGTCGAGGGCGCGGGCGGCATCCTGCTCAACATCACCGGCGGCAGCGACCTGGGACTTTTTGAGGTCAACGAGGCGGCGGAGATAGTGCAGGGCGCAGCCGACGCCAACGCCAACATCATCTTCGGCGCGGTGATCGACGATGCGATGGCGGACGAGGTGCGGGTCACCGTGATTGCGACGGGCTTCGACCACAGCCACCGTGGCACGCTGGGCAGCTCACGCGGGCGCGGTCTGGGGTCGGGGGTGGGCTCGGGGCGTCAGCGCGGCAACCGCAGGGACGTGACCTTCGATGACCGCCAGCGCTCGAGCCTCGAGATTCGCGACGATGAGATCGACATCCCGTCGTTTTTGAAGGATCGCTGAGCGCCGGCCACGCGGCCGCGCGCTACGCAGCAGGGGGGCGACGGCCGGTTTTCGGCGCCGCCGCGCACTTTTGTACGCGGTGCGGCGGCTCATATAGATGAATCTTCGCCAATTGGCCCCGTCCACGGCCCCGGCCACCATCCGGCCGCGTTGGGCTATACGCTGCGCTTTGTGGGAGAGACTGGCTCACAGACGCTCAGACGCACACCTCTCTATGAGCAGCACCTCCGAGCCGGTGCGAAGCTCGTGGACTTCGCCGGCTGGGAGCTGCCGGTTCAGTACGTCGGCATCCGCGAGGAGCACCTCGCCGTGCGCCACGACGTTGGCATCTTCGACGTTTCACACATGGGTCAGATTGAGGTCAGCGGCGACGGCGCGGTCGCCCTCTGCGAGCGCCTGCTGACCGCCGAGGTCGGCTCGCTCGGCATCGGTTCGGCGCGCTATAGCCTGATCTGTGATGAGCACGGCGGTGTGCTCGACGACGTGCTCATCTACCGCTTGTCAGAGACACGGCTGCTGCTGGTGACCAACTGCGCCAACCACGCGCGGGACTTCGCCTGGGTCCATGCTCACAACGACGGTGGGGTGGCCGTGGTCAGCGATCACCAGGACCGCTACGCGATGCTCGCCGTCCAGGGCCCGCGCGCACGGGCGCTGCTGGCCGGGTTGACCAGCGGAGCGCTCCCGGCCCGGATGCACTGCGACCGCTGTGAGGTGGGCGGTGTCCCAGTCCTCGCCTGCGGCACCGGATACACCGGTGAGGACGGGCTCGAACTGCTCTGCGAACCGCAGCTGGCACCGAAGCTCTGGGATGCACTCGTGCGGGCGGGCGCCCAACCCGCCGGGCTCGGGGCGCGTGACACGCTGCGCATCGAGGCATGCTTCCCCCTCTACGGCAACGACCTTGACGAGCAGCACGACCCCATCTCGGCGGGGCTCGGCTGGGCCTGCGCCGAGCGCACCGGGTTCATCGGCGCCGAGCGCGTGGCGGCCGTCAGAGCCGCCGGCCCGGCGCAGCTGCTGGTTCCGTTCGTGCTCGACGGCCCCGGCATCGCACGGGCCGGTAACCCGGTGCTGCCGCGGGTGGCCGAGGGCGGCGAGCCCGATGGCGGCGGCGTGGTCACCAGCGGCACCTACTCGCCGAGCCTGGAGTGTGGCGTTGGTCTCGCCTACCTGCCGGCGTGGCGGGCGACACCCGGCCAACAGCTTCAGATCGATGTGCGCGGCACGCTGCGCGCCGCGACCGTTGCGAGCAAGCCCCTCTACCCAAAGGACCGCTAGATGGCCGACCCGAACTATCCCGAGGACCTCAAGTACAACGCTGATCACGACTGGGCGAGGATCGATCCAGACAACCCCGGAGAGGCCACGTTCTCGGGTTTCGCAGTTCATAGGCCGGCGGCTGCCCATGCTTGCTGGACTTGGTTGATTTCCTGGGTTGTGGGGGTTCGGGCCTGTTCGGGTTGAAATTGGGTGGCGATGATCACTCGTCGTAGCTTGGCGAGCATGTCCTGGAATGATGGGGTGGTCTTGGAGACATACCAGGGGGCGCGGGCGCGATGCTCTGTGACGATGTCGGGGTGATGTCCGTAGAGCGCGTACCAGATGATCGTGAGGTCCATCGCCAAGAACTGGAATGGGACGGTCCGTTGCACGGCTTTCTCGGTCCGGTTGCGGGCATCACCGACGCCGAACAGTTCTTTGCCGTCCTGGAAGGCGACTTCGATCGGCCAGCGGTCTGCGTAGCGTTCGACGATCTGCGCGGCGGTGGCGTGAAGGTCGGTGGTGATCAGCGCGATCTGGTAGCCGCACGGCTTGGTGTCGTCTTTGACGAGGATCACACGGACCGGGGTTTCGGCGCCGAGCGGCTCCCACAGGCAGTTGATCTCAGCCAGCTCGAGCGTCTCGGTTTTGCTGTAGCGCCTGACGGTCGTCTTTACCCATTCGGTGGCGGGGTCGGCTGCGATCTGTTGAAGGCTTTCAAGCTGTTTGCCCCATTTGCGTGGCCGGCCGCGTTTGCCGGTGCGCGGCGGCGCAGGGGCGTAGATCACCGCGTTGCTACGCAGCCTCGATGTGATCGTCACCCGCTTGGGTGCAGCACGCCACGCCTGGCTGATGTAGGCGCTGTCACCGACCACGTTGATCTGGCGATCCGGCAGCCGTTTGGCGAGCAGGCAGACCATCGCCCTGGCCAGCTTGACCTTCCCGGGCCGCTCAGGATCGGGCTTGTGCTGCTTGACGAACTGTTCGCGCCGCGGCTGCCAGAGCCGGAACAGGACCGGCAAACATACGGTGCGCTGCAGGAACGGCAGCTTGACACAGATCCCGGCCACGATCCAGTTGTTCCCCCACGCGACCGAGCCTGAGCGGCTGTTGGCGGTCGCGTCGTGATGCCAGAAGGTGCCGTGGATCCGGCGTCCCCTGCGTTTCAGGAGCGTGTCGTCGACCGCGACCAGCACGCTCGCACCCGGTTCTGTGAACCGCTCAACGATCAGGCAGGCGAGCCGTAACCCGAGCTCGTCCACGGACCAGCGGGCATTGGCGAAGAACCGGTGGCAACGCGCGTGATGCCACACCCCCGACAGCCTTGAGCCTGTCAGCATCCCGGTCACGCACCGCAGAGAGGTCTGCGAGACCTGACCGACCAACACCCCCCGGAACGTCTCAAACGTGGGACGGGTGAAACACGACTCAAACAGGACAAGCAGCTCGTTCAGCGAAGATGGGACGCAGAGCATCGGCGGCAGCCTCCAAGAGAAGCCGCGCAGCGTGCCTCCCCTTGGCCGCGACGGACGGGTTATGTTGACAGCAACCGCTTTCGCGCAAGCCGCCGATGCTCCTTCCCCGACACCGCGCCAACAGGCCACACCAGCCCGCCACGGCCCCGCCCACCACCACCACCTGCTACGCCGCTATGCCGCTACAGGCCCAAAAGTGCGAAACCCGAGCACGTTCGGGATCACCTGGTATGCGCAGGACACGCTCGGCGAGATCGTCTTCTTCACACCGCCGGCGGTCGGGGCGCAGCTCGCCAAGGACGAGCATTACACCGAGGTGGAATCGGTCAAGGCGGTCTCTGATGTGGTTGCGCCGCTCTCCGGCGAGGTGATTGAGGTCAACGAGTCCCTCACCAACGAGCCCCAGAAGATCAACGAGGACCCCTATGGCGATGGCTGGCTGGTGCGGGTCAGGCTCACGGACCCCACCGAGGCGCAGGAGCTGATGGACGCCGCGACTTACAAGGCGACGCTCCCGTGAGCCGCTACACGGCGGTAACCGACGCTGACCTCGGCGAGATGCTCGCGACGATCGGCGTCGGATCGGTGGAGGAGCTGTTTGCCGACGTGCCGGCCGGTCTGCGCGTCGAGGGCCCGCTGGCCCTCGACGACGGGCTCTCCGAGCAGGAGGTGTACGGCGAGCTCGCGGCACTGGCGCAGCGCAACCTCAGCACCGACGAGCAGATCACCTTTCTGGGCGCTGGCATGTACGACAGCTATGTGCCGGCGCTGGTCGACTCGATCACCGCACGAGCCGAGTTCCTGACCCCCTACACGCCCTACCAGCCCGAGGTTTCCCAGGGTGGCCTGCAGGCGATGTTCGAATACCAGACCGCGATCTGTGAGCTGACCGGCCTGCCTGTCGCAAACGCCTCCGTGTACGAGGGGCCGAGCGCGGTGGCGGCCGCCGGCTACCTGGCAAAACTGCACAACGGCCGCAGCCGCTTCCTGGTCTCCGCCGGCGTTCACCCGCACGCGGTCGAGTCGCTGGCGACGCTCGCGCACGGCTGGGGGATGACGGTGGAGGTGGTGGAACTGCGGGACGGAGTGACCTCAGTGGAGGCGCTGCGGCAGGCGGGGCTCGACGAGGACGTGAGCGCCGTGATTGTCAGCCAGCCGAACTTCCTGGGGGCGGTCGAGCGCCTCGCGCCGATCGTCGATGTGGCTCATCGCAGCGGCGCGCTCGTCGTCTGCGCCGCGGACCCGGTCTCGCTCGGGCTGCTTCAGGCGCCAGGCGCCCAGGGTGTCGACGTTGTCGTCGGCGAGGGGCAGACGCTCGGCAATCATCTGAACTTCGGCGGGCCCTCGTTCGGCTTCTTCGCGGTCACCGAGGAACTCATCCGCCGTCTGCCCGGCAGGCTTGTCGGTCAGACGCGCGACGCGGAGGGCAAACGCGGTTATGTCCTGACCCTGCAGACGCGCGAGCAGCACATCCGCCGCGAGAAGGCAACCTCGAACATCTGCACCGCGCAGGCGCTGAATGCGCTTGCGGGCGTCATCTATCTGAGCTGGCTGGGCCGGCAGGGGCTGGTGGAGCTGGCGGAGCTCCTCGCGCAGCGCACCGCCTACGCCCGTGAGCGTCTGGCGGCAATACCCGGCGTCACGCCGGTCCATCAACAGCCCGTGGTGCGAGAGTTCGCGATCAGGATCGACGGTGACGTGGACGCGGTGCTCGCCCGCTGCCGTGCTGCCGGGATCAACCCCGGCTACCGGTACGCCGAGGACTGTCTGCTCGTTGCCATCACCGAGAAACGTACGCGTACTCACATCGATCTGCTGGTTGACACGATTGCGGAGGCGCTTGCATGAGCGATCAACTCACAGCACCACCCAGCCGCTGGTTCATCGAAGCGGCTGACGATGAGCTCACGATCTTCGAGCGGTCACGCGAGGGGCGCAGGGCCTTCATCGCGCCGCGTCTGGACGTGCCGGAACGGCCGTTGGACGAGCTGATCCCAGCCGAGCTGCGGCGACGGGAGGGCGCACGTCTGCCGGAGGTCTCCGAGCCGGAGATCGTCCGTCACTACACGCGCTTGAGCAAGCGCAACTTCGACCTGGACACCGGCTTCTACCCGCTCGGGTCGTGCACCATGAAGCACAACCCGAAGCTGCATGAGCGCGTCGCAGGCCTGCCCGGCAACGCTGACCTGCACCCCCTGCAGGCGGCCGGCGATGCGCAGGGAGCGCTTGAGTTGATGTGGCGGCTGCAGCACTCGCTCGGCGAGATCGCGGGTCTGCCGCACGTCTCGCTACAGCCCAGTGCCGGCTCGCACGGCGAGCTCACCGGGGTTCTGATCACGCGTGCGTACCACGAAGCCAACGGGGACCGGCGCACCAAGGTGCTCACACCGGACACGGCCCACGGCACCAATCCCGCGACTGTGACGATGGCCGGCTACGAGCTCGTCAAAATCGGTACTGACGAGTACGGGAACGTTGACATCGATGATCTGCGCCGTCACGTCGACACCGATGTGGCGTGCCTGATGCTGACAAACCCCTCGACGCTGGGGCTCTTCGAGCGCCACATCGAACAGATCGCAAAGGCCGTGCATGACGTTGGCGCCACGCTCTACTACGACGGCGCCAACCTCAACGCGATCATGGGGATCTGCCGACCCGGCGACATGGGGTTCGACATCGTTCACTTCAACCTGCACAAGTCCTTCACCCAACCGCACGGTGGCGGTGGCCCGGGCGCCGGCCCGATCGCTGTCGCGGCGCATATGGAGCCGTTTCTGCCGCGGCCGCAGGTGGTCCGGCGCGAGGACGGCAGCTTCGACCTGGACCACGACCGGCCTCACTCGATCGGCCGGATGCGGGGTTTCCAGGGCAATTACGGAGTGTTCGTGCGTAGCTACGCCTACATCCGCTCGCTGGGTGCCGCGGGCCTGCGCGAGGCCTCCGAGGTGGCTGTGCTCAATGCCAACTACCTGCTGGCGCGGCTGCGCCGGGAGGGTGTGCTCGAGTATCTCCCGGCCGCCTACGACCGGATCTGCATGCACGAGTTCGTGCTCTCCGGCGCCGTGATGAAACGCGAGCTGGGGATCCGGACGCTCGATCTCGCCAAACGCCTGCTCGATCACGGTGTTCATCCGCCGACTGTTTACTTCCCGCTGATCGTCGATGAGGCGCTCATGGTCGAACCGACCGAGACCGAGACCCGTGAGACACTCGACCACTTCGCCGCGGTGGTGGCCGAGATCCTGCGCGAGGCCGCCACGGACCCGGAGATCGCGCGGACGGCGCCGCACACGGCGCCGGTGCGCAGGCTGGACGAGGCCGGCGCTGCGCGTCACCCGGTCGTGCGCCAGCCGCTGTAGCCGCACGCGATGCGTGTTGAGCTTGCCGAGCTGGCGGCCCGGATCACCCCGCGGGTCGTGGCCGAGACCTCGAGCTTGGTGGACGTCTCGACGCCGTCTGGGGACCTGGCCGGTGCGGAACGGGCGATCGCCCTGTGTGCCGGCTTTCTCCCGGGTTGGGAGGTGACACGCCCGGCCTGCTCCACGGCCTCATGCGCACCGGACTTTCTGGCGAGGCGCCGCGGCCACGGACGCCGACGGCTGCTGCTGCTCGGCCACCTCGACACCGTCGTGCCGACCGCTGAGCACCGGCCGGCCCGCCGCGAGGGCGAGCGGCTCACGGGCTCGGGCACGATCGACATGAAAGGCGGGGTCGCGCTGGCGCTCGCGGTCGCCCGCGCCTGTGCGCAGGACATCGAGGGCTACGCGGAGATCGCCGTGCTGCTCGTCTGTGACGAGGAGTGGCGAGTGGTGCCGTTCAGCCATCTCGAGCGCTTTGCCGGTTACGACGCCTGTCTGTGCTTCGAGGCCGGTGAGGTCGATCCTCAGGGGCGTGATGGCGTCATCGTGACCCGCAAGGGCGCGGGCACGCTGCGCGTGCTGGCGCACGGACGGGCAGCGCATTCGGGTGCGGCCCCGCAGGATGGGCGCAACGCCCTGCTGGCGCTGGCCCAGGCGGCCATCGCCGGCTCGGCGCAGAACGACCCTCAGGGAGCGTCGCGTCTGACGGTCGTGCCGACGGTGATGCGCTCGGGCGATGCTAGCAACGTGGTGCCCGCGCGCGGCGAGCTGGTCTTCGACATGCGCGCCGACGACACCGAGCAGTTCAAGCGCGTGGTCGATGCGCTGCCGGCCGAGGTCGGCGGCGTACGGCTCGAGCCGGTGATGGAGCGCCTCTGGCCCGCCATGGACGCGCGCGCAACGGCCGCGCCGCTGCTCGAACGCGCGGCGGGGCTGCTGGGTGAGCCGCTGGTGGCACGCGCGCGCGGCGGCGCCAGCGATGCAAGCCACCTGGCAGCCGTGATTGCGCTGACCGTCGACGGTCTGGGTCCGCGCGGCGGCGGCGCGCACACACCGGAGGAGTTCCTGCACCTGCCGTCCCTGGAGCGGCGCGTGGCGGTGGCCCTGGCGCTTGCTCGGGCTGCCATGCTTGAGGAGTGAGTGACGAGCGTCCCGAGCGGACCTGGACGCAGCATCTGCGCCAGGCGTCGTTCAAAGCGCCGATCCGGTCAGACGGTCCGATCACGCTGGGCGCGATCGTGCTTGTCATGTGGCTGGTCCAGGTGGCGAATGCGCTGGACGGTTACCGGCTTGACCGGGATGGCATCTACGCGCGCAACATCACGCGCTTCTGGGGCATCCTGAGCTCGCCCTTCATCCACGCGAGCTTCCAGCACCTGTTCGACAACACGATCCCGTTCGTCGTGCTGGGTCTGATCATCGCCCTGCAGGGCGCCAGACGGCTGCTGATCGTCACCGGCTTCATCGCCGTCGTCGGCGGTTTCGGTACGTGGCTGATCGGCCCTGGTAACGCGAGCACCATCGGGGCAAGCGGGATCGTCTTCGGTTACGCGACCTACCTGATGGCCCGCGGCTTCTTCGACCGCCGGCTTTGGGAGCTCGCGGTCGGCATGCTGGTTGCGCTGGTATGGGGGGCGGTCCTGCTCGCGAGCCTGGCGCCGCACGCCGGCATCTCCTGGCAGGACCATCTCTGCGGTGCCGTCGCCGGGGTGATTGTGGCCTGGAGGCTGGCGCGCTCAGACCAACGTCACGCTGCCGCCGTGGCGGGCGCCGGAAGCGGAGCGGCTTAGGACAGGCGGCCACGTCAGAGGAGCCAGACGACGTGCGGGCCGCTAGGCTGCGTCGCCGTGCGCATTTTCTCCGGCATCCAGCCCACGGGCCGCAAGCACCTGGGCAACTACATCGGCGCGGTCGAACAGTACGTGGCCGGTCAGCAGCGCGGCGACGGCATCTACTGCATCGTCGATCTGCACGCGATAACGGTGCCCTACGACCCGGCGCAACTGCGCCGCGACGTCTACGACCTGGCCGCCGTGCTGCTCGCCGCCGGCATCGAGCCGCAGCGCTCGATCCTCCTGCGCCAGAGCGACGTGGCCGAGCACACCGAGCTGCAGTGGCTGCTGATGAGCTCCACCGCCTACGGCGAGCTCACGCGCATGACGCAGTTCAAGGACAAGTCCGCCCAGCACGAGTTCATCTCCGCCGGGCTCTTCGGCTACCCGGTGCTGATGGCCGCGGACATCCTGCTCTACCGGACAGATCAGGTGCCGGTGGGTGACGACCAGCGCCAGCACGTGGAGCTCACGCGCGACGTGGCCCAGCGCTTCAACGCCCGCTTCGGCGAGGTTCTGGTGATCCCCGAGGGCTACTACCCGCCGGTCGGCGCACGGATCATGGATCTCCAGAACCCAGAGCGCAAGATGTCGACGACTGGCGGCAGCCCGCAGGGCACCGTCTACGTAACCGACGAGCCCGACGTGATCATCAAGAAGTTCCGCACGGCCGTGACCGACTCCGGTCGCGAGATCCGCCACCATCGCGACAAGCCCGGGGTCAGCAACCTGCTCGAGATCCTGGCCGCCGTGCGTTCAAGCTCTGTTCAGGAGCTGGAACGCGAGTTCGATGGGGTTGGCTACGGTGACTTCAAGCTCGCCGTGGGCGAGGCTGTGGCGGGCTACCTGGCGCCGGTGCGCGAGCGCTACGCGCAACTGCGGGCAGACGAGCCCGCGCTCGAGCGGGAGCTCGAGCGCGGGGCGCAGCGTGCCCGGGGGATCGCGTCCGAGACGATGCGCGCGGTGCGCGAGGCGATGGGAGTCGGCCGCAGGGCAGGATAAGCTCGCAGTCTGTGAGCCAGAAGCCCGCCATCCGCAGGTCGCTGCGGCTCGTCGACCTCGAGCTCGATCTGGAGATCTTCAACGGCCCCTTCGACCTGCTGCTGACGCTGATCCTGCGCGAGGAGGTCGACCTGCTCGAGGTCGACCTGGCCGACATCGTGATCTCCTACATCGACCACCTCGAGGCGCGTGGCGAGCTCGACCTCGAGGCCGCCACCGAGTTCCTGGTGCTGATCGCGGCGCTGCTTGAGCTGAAATCGCGGCTGATGCTGCCTGGGGAGGAACTGGAGGAGCTGGAGCTCGATCCCGGCCAGGCCGCCACCGAACTGGTCGAGCGGTTGCTTGACGCGCACCGCTACCGTGGTGCCGGTGCGCAGCTGGCCGACGACCTGCGTGCCCAGGCAGGGTATCGCTTCCGCTCTGCCCCGCTGCCTGAGAGCCTGCGCCGCGCCGCGCTCAGCGACGCCACCGCGAGCTACGAGCCGGCGTTGCTGGCGGCAGCGATCGGCCGCCTGCTCGAGCTGCCGCCCGAGGTTGACGTCCGCCACATCTCAGTCCCGAAGGTCACGGTGGCCGATCGCCTCGTGCACCTGCGAAGGCTGCTGCGCCGCGGCGCCTTCGACTTCGAGGAGGCGGTCACCGGTGCCGACCGGGTCACGGTCGCGGTGACGATCTACTCGCTGCTGGAGCTCTACAAGCAGGGCGAGCTGACCTGGGCCCAGTCAGAGCCGTTTGGCCCGATCGAGGTGCGGCCGGCCGCGGACGGCCACACGAAGCTCGGATCGGCGGCGGCATGAGCATAACCATGAGCGCCAAGATCGAGGCGCTGCTCTTCCTCTCACCGGATCCGCTCACCGTCGACGCCCTCGCCGCCGCCACCGAAGCCGACGTCCAGGACGTGCGTGCCGCGATCGATGAGCTTGTCCAAAGCTACGCGCGGGAAGGTCGCGGGCTCGTGCTGCGGGAGCTGGCGGGCGGCTTCTCGCTCTCGTCGCATCCGGAGGCTGAGGAGGCCGCGCGGCAGCTGTTTGCGCGCCCCAGAACGCCCGCGCTGACGGCGGCGCAGGCTGAGACGCTTGCGATCATCGCCTACCTGCAGCCGGTCTCACGGCCGGAGATCGCCAGGATCCGTGGCGTCAACGCCGAGTCCGCGGCGGCGACGCTGCTCGAACGTGGACTCATCGAAGAGTCGGGGCGCTCCCAGTTCGGGGCGGTCCTGTACCGCACGACCGACCTGTTCCTGCGTCTGTTCGGACTGCGCGGCATCGACGAGCTGCCGCCGATCAGCGCCTTTCAGGCGCCACCGGAGCTCGAGGCCGAGCTGCGCGAGCGGTTGCTGCGCGCCGGCGAGGCGCGCGCCGGCGTCTGAGCGGGTGTGGGCTCCGCTGACAGCCGGTGCGCACCGTGGCTAGGCAGCCACGGCTCCGGCTGCAAGCTGTCCGCAGGCGGCGGCGATCTCGCGTCCGCGGGTGAGCCGTACGGTCGCGCTCAGCCCAAGGCGCTCGAGCTCGGCGGCGAACGCCGCGATCGCGCCCGGGGCCGATCCCTGAAGGCCGGTCCCGGTCGGGTTATACGGGATCAGGTTGACCTTGAAGATCGTGGGGTCGAGGATCGCCGCCAGCTCGCGCGCCTGGCCGACTGAGTCGTTGACGCCCGCAAGCATCACGTACTCGACGAACACGCGCCGGCGCTTGCGTGCGTAGAAGCGTTCGCAGGCTGCGAGCACGTCGGGCAGCGGATAGCGGTCGTTGACCGGCATCAGCGTCGAGCGCAGCTCCGCGCTGGCAGCGTGCAGCGACAGCGCCAGCCGCAGCGGCAGCGGCTGCGCGGCGAGCCGGTCGATCCCGGGGATCCAGCCGACGGTCGAGATCGCCGTATGGCGGCTGCTGATGCCGAGGTCCGGCAGCCGCTGGCAGGCGGCGAGCACGGCGTCGAGGTTCATCAGCGGCTCGCCCATCCCCATGAAAACGCAGTGGTCAACCGGCGTCAGGCGCCGGAAGTAAAGCGCCTGGTCGAGGATCTCCCAGGCGCTCAGGTTGCGGCCGAAGCGCATCTGGCCGGTCGCACAGAACGTGCAGGTGAGCGGGCACCCTGACTGGGAGGAGAGGCACAGCGAGTGGCGGCCGTCGCGGTAGCGCATCAGCACCGCCTCAAGTGGCCGCCCGTCGGCGGTGCGCATCAGCACCTTGACGGTGCCGTCGGCGGCCCGCGCCTCACTCTGCACGGTGAGTGTCGAGAAGGGCACCGCCGCTGTCAATGCACCGCGCAGCGCCTGCGGAAGGTTGGTCATCTCCTGGTAGGAATCGGCGCCGGCGGCGGTCCACTGCCACACCTGGCGCAGACGGTAGGCGGGTTCGCCGAGTTCGGTGAGCGTGCGCTCCAGCAGATCCAGATCCACGACGGCTATGGTGACAGGCCGATGCGACTGGCCAAGTACCTCGCCGGCTGTGGCGTTGCCTCACGCCGCGCCTCTGAGGAGCTCGTGCGCTCCGGCGCGGTCACCGTGGACGGCGAGTGCGTCACCGACCCGGCGCGCGATGTCGCCGACGGGATGCTGATCGAGGTGCATGGACGCGCCGTCACCCCGGTGGCAGCCACCGTGGTCTACGCGGTCAACAAGCCCGCCGGCGTGGTCTCGACCGCGCGCGATCCGCAGGGACGTCCGACCGTGGTTGCGCTCGTCAAAGACCGGCGACGCCTGTACCCGGTCGGCCGCCTTGACGCCGATACCACGGGGCTGATCCTGCTGACCGATGACGGTGCGCTCGCGCACCGCCTGACGCATCCCCGCTTCGGGGTTGAGAAGACCTACCGGGTGCGTGTGCAGAACGGGCCGGTGGGGGGACGGGCGCTGGCGTTGCTGCGCGACGGTGTGCAGTTGGAGGACGGCAGGACAGCGCCCGCACGGGTGCGCCGTGTGAGCCCAGGAACGCTCGAGCTCACGATCCACGAGGGACGCAAGCGTCAGGTCAAGCGCATGTGTGAGGCGGTCGGTCACCCGGTGCTGGCGCTCGAGCGCGTGCGCCTCGGGCCGCTTGTGCTCGGCGATCTGGCGCTGGGCGGATACCGGCAGCTGACCAGCGCCGAGGTGAGCCTGCTCAGGGCCGCTGGATCAACACCCCGTACAGCGGTGAGCCCGCCCGGCGCAGCGCCCGCAGGATCTGGCCCTGGTAGACGCGCCGTGGACGGGCGGAGACGAGCCGCAGGATCGTGAACTGCCGCACGTGCGTGCGGGACACGGCCCGGAAGCCGGGGATGTCGTAATGGCGAGCGAGCCGTGAGGGCTCGAGGTTGCAGCCCGCTCCCCACCAGCACAGCCAGTGCTCGCCCGAGCCCGGCGGTGCGCTGTTGGCGACGATCTCGATCTCCGTGACCCGTCGTGGCTTGCCGCGACGCAGGTCGCGGGTGTTGGGCATGTAGACGGCGGTCAGCGACTCGAGCCAGACGTTGCGCTGAAAGATCACAAGGCGCGTGGCGCCGGCCGGCTGGCGCGCGCTCGGCCAGGGGCCGAGCGCGCGCACCACGGCCGGCCAGTCGGGCCGCTGCAGGGTCGGGTCGGCGGCGACGCTGACGGCCGCGGCAAGGCCGATCGCGCACAGCGTCCCGGCCAGCAACAGACCGGCGCGGCCCGCCCTGGGCAGGCTCAGGCAGGCGCCCAGCGCAACCGCCAGCGGCAGCCACAGCGCCAGCAGGTTGCGGGTGATCACAGTGTCGGTCCCGGCGGCGTCGATCGCCATCACCAGCGCGAAGCCGGCGAGCGCCAGCGCTGCCGGAACGAGCGCTCGCCGCTGGGTGCGCTGCCCATACCTGGCCAGCAGCGCCAGCGCGACCAGGCAGACAGCGAGCCCGCAGAGGGCCAGCGCCGTGTACGCGTAGGAGCCGGTGCCGAGCAGGAACTGCGGCAGGATCTGGCCCAGGCGGGCGCCGAGCGGCGCCTTGCGAATCCAGGCGGCGTTGTGCTCGCTCGTCTGCTTGATCAGCAGCGGCAGGAGCGCACCGCCGCAGGCGGCGACGAACGCGAGTGCAACCCAGGTGACCAGACGACGACGGTGCACGACGGCCAGCCACACAGCCTCGGGAACCACCAGCAGCGCCGCCTCATAGTGGCTGGCCAGCGCCAGCGCGCTGGCCAGCGCCCAGGCAGCCAGCGTGCGCCGGTCGGGCCGCTCGCGCGCGTGCGCGAACGCGAGCAGGCTGAGCGCGGATGTGAGCGCCAAGAGCTCGTAGGCCCGTGCCTCCTGCGAGTACCAGATCAGCAGCGGATTGCACGCGGTCAGCGCCGCCACCACCAGGCCGGCACGCCGGCTGGCCAGCAGCCGCTCCGCCGCCAGGTAGGCGACCGGCACCAGCGCGACCCCGAACAGCGCCGAGAGCGACCGGATCGCCACGGCACCGTGCCCGAAGGCACGCGTCCAGATCCAGGCCGCAACGTAGTAGACGTAGGGGGTCGACTCGGTCTTCGGGATCGTGGCGAGCATCCGCCCGAGCGGCAGCTTGACGAGCATCACCGTGTATGCCTCGTCGAACCAAAGGCCCTGATGGCCGATCCCGTAGAAGCGGATCGCGGCGGCAAACGCCGTCATCCCAACCACGGCGGCAAGCACCGGACGGTGGGCGTGAAGCTTGCTCAGCACACCGCTCAGGGTGCCAGAGCCGCGCGCTCAGGCCTGTTGGACGAGCATCGCGTCGTGCAGCTGGGCATGGGTGGGCACGTAGAGCCTGCCGTCCGGGGCACGGCGTCTGACCGGTACGGCGACCTGGCGCAGGCGCACCGTCATGGGCCGCTTCGCGCGCAGCTCGAGGATCCCGAAGTTGTGCACGCGGCGGCGCGCGACCACGTGAAAGCCGGGGGTCTTGTAGTGGCGGTCAAGCCGTGAGGGGACCAGGTTGCACTCCGAGCCCCACCAGCAGAAGCCCCCGAGGCCGCTGTGCGGCAGTGCGGCAACGACGTCGATCTCCGTGATCCGCCGCAGGGTGCTCTGCTTGGCGTAGCGCAGGTCGGGCAGGTACAGGTCAAGCGGCAGAATCCCCGGGTTGTACTGCACGACGATTATGCGCCCGTCGCGCCGGCTCTGGCCGGCTGCCGGCCAGCGCCCGAAAGCGGCGGCGACCAGCGCCCAGTTGGGCCGCTGGAAGGCGTAGGTGGTGTCCACGCTGAGCACCGCCGTGACTCCGATCGCGCACAGCAGCGCGGTCGCGCCGAGGCCCAGCAGGCGCCGGCGGGCGGCGCCCAGACCGGCCGCCAGGAAGATCGCAGCCGGCAGCAGGAGTGGCAGCAGGTTGCGCCCCAGGAACGTGTTGTAGCCGGGACCGGCGGCGATCAGGAATCCGGCCAGCGCCAGGCCGCCGGCCAAAAACGCGCCGCGCCGCTCGCGTCCGCGGGCCTCGCGCACCACCAGCACGGAGGCCAGCGCGACGGTCGCGAGTGCGAGCAGCTCAAGCAGCGTGTGCAGGTGTGTCTGGGGACCGAGCAGGAACAGCCCCGGCACCTGTCGCAGGCGCAGCAGGTAGGAGGAGTTGGCGATCCAGCTGTTGTTGCCGGTGCGGTTCTGGGTCAGGGCCAGCGGCAGCAGGGCAAAGCCGGTTGCAGCCACCGCAGCCAGCGCCCCGTAGACAGCGCGCGCGCGCCGGTGACGGTAGAGCAGCCAGACCGCCTCCGGCACGACGGCGATCACCGCGTAATAGTGGGTCACCAGCGCCACCGCGCAGGCGAGCGCCCACAGCGCCATCAACTTCGGCCGCGGATCCTCGAGCGCGTAGGCGAAGGCCCAGAGCGTGAGCGCGCAGGTCAGCACCATCAGCTCGTAGGCGCGCGTCTCCTGCGAGTACCAGATCAGCAGCGGGTTACAGGCCACCAGCGCGGTCAGGATGAGCGCCGCCCGGCGGCTCTCAAGCAGCTTGCGGGTGGCCGCGTAGGCCACCGGGATGGTGAGCGTCCCGAACAGCGCCGAAAGCGACTTCAGGGCGGCCGGGCTGAACCCGAAGATCCGCGCCCACGCCCAGGTGATCAGGTAGTAGAGCGGCGGCGTTGACTCGAGCTGCGGAATCAGCCCCAGCATCGTGCCTGAGCCATGCTTGACCAGGAACACGGTGTAGGACTCGTCGTACCAGAAGCCCTGGTGGCCGATATAGAAGAAGCGCAGGAACGCGCCGAGCGCTGTCAGCAGCACAACTGGCACGCGCGGCAGCATGTCAGCTTTCGATAAAGGCCGGGCAACGGCGTGTCTGCCACAATGCGCCGCCAATGCAACGACTTTTCGCGCTGCGCGGCGCAAACAGCGTGGCTCGCAACGATGCCGCCGCGATCCTCGACGCCACCGATGAGCTGATGCGCGAGATGATCGCACGCAACGGGCTTGAGCCGGAGGCGATGGTCAGCTGCATCTTCACCCTGACAGCGGACCTGGACGCGGAGTTTCCGGCCGTGGCGGCCCGCCAGCTTGGCCTGAGCCGTGTGCCGCTGTTGTGCACGCGCGAGGTGCCGGTGCCGGGCTCGCTGCCGCGTGTCGTGCGTACGCTGCTGCACTACTACGCCGAGGAGGATCACGTGCCGTCGCACGTCTACCTGAACGCGGCGCGCGTGCTGCGCTCGGACCTGGACTCGGCCCAGTAGTCTCGAGTCGATGGCGATCGAGTTCGCGCAGAAGACCCGCAGGATCCCGGTTTACCCGGCGGCGGCCGGTTACAGTCTCGGTTCCGAGGTTGCCATGCTCGCCTCCAACGAGGCGGTGTTCGGACCGCTCGAGCCGGTCATCGAGGCGGCCCGCCGCGCGGTGATCGGCGCAAACCGCTATCCGGACCCCAGCTACCGCGAGCTGCGCGATGCGCTCGGTGAGCGCCACGGCCTGCCGGCCTCCCGGGTTGCGCTCGGCGCCGGCTCCTGTGACCTGCTCCTGGCCGCCGGCGAGGCGCTGCTCGAGCCCGGCGCAGAGCTGGTTTATGCCTGGCCGTCATTCAGCATGTATCCGCACCTGGCGGCGGCGACCGGCGCGCGCGCGATCGAGGTGCCGCTGACCGGTGAGGCGGTCCACGACCTGGAGGCGATGGCTGCCGAGATCACCGTCGCGACCCGGCTCGTGCTCCTCTGCAACCCCAACAACCCGACCGGCACCGCGCTTGAGCTGGGCGCCATCGCCGCGTTCCTGCAGCGCGTCCCCGACCACGTCTGCGTGATCCTCGACGAGGCCTACGTCGAGTTCTCGCTCACCGTCGGCGATCCGCTGGCCTCGCTCGAGCTGCTCGAGGCTCACCCGAACCTGGTGCTGCTGCGGACCTTCTCGAAGGTCTACGGTCTCGCCGGCCTGCGTGTCGGCTACGCGCTGTGCGGCAGTGAATCCTTCCGTGTCGCCGTCGACCAGGTTCGCCAGCCCTTCTACCTCAGCGCCGCCGCGCAGGCCGCGGCAACCGAGGCCCTGCGCCATCAGGATGCGGTCGAGCAGCGCGTAACCGCAACGGTCGCCGCCCGCACCGAGCTCACCGCGGCGCTTGCGCAGCGCGGCTACTGGCTGCCCTCAAGCGACGCGAACTTCCTCTGGGTCCGGGTCTCGGACGAGGGGGCGGACGCCGACGTGGTGGCGGGCCTGCGCGAGCGTGGGGTGCTGGTGCGTGGTGGCAGCGCGCTTGGGGGCCCCGGCTTCCTGCGCGTGACCGTCGGGTCTGAGCGCGAGAACGCGCGCTTCCTCGCGGCGCTCGATGCGCTGAACCCCGCAGGCGCCGGCCAGGGCGCCGGTCGGTGATACGCTGAGGTCCACGCGTATGAGCGACTCAGCCCACAACACACTCGGCTGGTCCTGGTACGCGCGCTATTACGCCTGGCGATTTAGCTAGGCGCTCGGCTGGCAGAACCCAGGGTCCTCGTCACAGGCGCGCGGCGGCCCATACGGGAGCCGAGCGCCGCACACGATCCGCGCCAGCGCGGCGTAACCCGACCTCGCCGCTTTGCGTACATTCAGTGCAGCAGTCCGAGAGGAAGCAGACGATGAAACGCCACCGCATGAGGCAGCCGTGATGACCGTGATCCGTGCCACCCAGGCTGACGCAGTCCGCGATCAGCGGATCGAGCGCCTTGTCCCCCTGATCACGCCGCAGGAGCTCTTCGACGAGCTGCCGCTCGACGGCGAGCCGCTCGACGTGCTGCTGCGCGGTCGCGCCGCCGCGCATGCCGTGCTCGACGGCGTCGACGACCGCCTGCTGGTGATCGTCGGCCCGTGCAGCGTGCACGACGTCGATGCGGCGCGCGAGTACGCGGAGCGTCTGAGCGCTCAGGCACACCGGCTGCGCGAGGACCTGCTGATCGTCATGCGGGTTTACTTCGAGAAGCCGCGCACCACGATCGGCTGGAAGGGCCTGATCAACGACCCGCACCTGGACGGCTCCGGCGACGTCAACAGCGGCCTGCGCATGGCTCGCCGGCTGCTGCTCGAGGTGCTCGGGCTCGGGGTGCCGGTCGGCTGCGAATTCCTGGACCCGATCACGCCGCAGTACATCTCCGACCTCGTCTCCTGGGGCGCAATCGGCGCCCGCACCACCGAGAGCCAGATCCACCGTCAGCTCGGCTCGGGCCTGTCGATGCCGGTCGGTTTCAAGAACGGAACCGACGGCAACGTGCAGGTGGCGGTCGACGCGGTGCGGGCCGCCGCCGCCCGTCACGCATTCCCGGGCATCGACGCCGACGGCCGCTCGGCGATCCTGCACACCCGTGGCAACACCGACTGTCACATCATCCTGCGAGGCGGCAAGACGGGCCCAAACTACGACGCCGAGGCGGTGGCCGCGGCCGGCGAGCTGCTCGCCCGCGCGCATCTCCCGCAGCGCCTGGTGATCGACCTCTCGCACGACAACAGCGGCAAGCGGGCCGAGCGCCAGCCGGAGATCGCCGTCGCGGTCGCCGAGCAGGTGGCGGCCGGGTCAAGGGCGATCATCGGCGTCATGGTCGAGTCGTTCCTGGTCGAGGGCAAGCAGTCAGCCGGGCCGCTCGAGAGCCTCACCTACGGGCAGTCGATCACCGACAGCTGCATCGGCTGGGAGACGACCGTCGCGCTGCTCGAGACGCTCGCCGGGGCCGCGCGCGCACGCCGCGCGCAGAAGAGCTGAGCGCGCCCTTGCGGATCGCCGTCGTCGGACTGGGCTTGATCGGCGCCTCGCTCGGGCTGGCGGCGCGCGAGCATCTGGGCGCACACGTCTGTGGCTGGGACAGCGACCCGGAAGCCGTGCCGGCGGCGCTAGCGCTCGGGGCGATCGACTCCGGCGCCGGCCCGCTGGCCGGCGCCGTCGCCACAGCGGACGCGGTCTTCCTCGCCGCCCCGGTCGGGGCTCTGCCGGAGCTCGCCGCGACGGTGCTCGCCCAGGCCGCGCCGGGCAGCGTGATCAGCGACGTCGGTTCGACCAAACGGTCGCTGTGTGAGGCGGTCAGCGACCCCCGGTTCGTGGGCGGCCACCCGCTGGCGGGGGCCGAGAGCCGCGGCAGCGCCGGCGCGCGCGGCGACATGTTCACCGGCGCCACCTGGTATCTGACACCCGGCCCGGCGACCGCACCTGCGACGCTCGCGACCGTGCGCGCGCTCGTGGAGGGCCTCGGCGCCAGACCGCTTACGATCGACCCCGCCCTCCACGACCGGCTGATGGCCAGCGTCTCACACCTGCCGCACGTCTTCGCAAACGTGCTGGTGAACGGGCTGCCCGCGACCGACAGCGAGCTCGCGGTGGGCCCGAGCTTCCGCGACGGCACCCGCGTGGCAGGCGCCAACAGCGAGTTGTGGAGCGACATCTTCCTTGACAACCGTGTCGCCCTCGACGCGGCCATCGCCGAGGCGATCAGCGAGCTCACCGAGGTGCGGTCGCTGCTACAGCGCGGCGACCGGGACGGTCTGCGGCGGTTCAGCGACCGTGCCGCCGCCGCCCGCGCGAGGATCAGCCGGTGAGCGGGCTGGCGCGGGTGGCGCCGGGCCGGACGCGCGAGCGCTTCGCGGTCAGGGTGCCGGGCTCCAAGAGCATCACCAACCGGGCCCTGCTGCTGGCCGGCGTCGCCGCCGGGCGCTCCACGCTGCGCGACGGGCTCGACGCCGACGACACGCGGGCCATGCGCGACGCCCTGCGCAAGCTCGGCGTCGGCATCAGCGAGCACGCGGGCGATGACGGTACGTTGCGCTGGGAGGTGGACGGCCTCGGCGGGCCGCCATCAGGCCCGGCGCAGGTGTACTGCGGCATGGGTGCGACCGTCGGTCGCTTCCTGGTGCCGATGCTGGCCGCCGGCAGCGGCAGCTTCAGCCTCGACGCGCACCAGCAGCTGCGCCGCCGGCCGCTCGGCCCGGTGCTGGCCGCCCTGCGTAGCCAGGGCGCGCGGATCACCGGCGAGGCGTTCCCGCTCCAGATCGACGCGGATGGGTTGGACGGCGGCACGGTCGCGGTCGACGCTTCGATCTCAAGCCAGTTCCTGTCTGGGCTGATGATGGCGGCCCCGTTTGCCCGCGACGACACTACGCTTCAGTTCCAGACGCTCGTCAGCCGACCGTACCTGGAGCTGACACTCGACGCGATGCGCGCCTTCGGCTCGACCCCACGCGTCGAGCCGGGCGCGGTCACGGTCGCGCGCGGTGGCTACCGGGCCGCTGAGTTCACGGTTGAACCGGACGCCTCGACCGCCTCCTACTTCCTGGCGGCCGCCGCGCTGGCGCCAGCGACCGTCACGCTCACGGGGCTTGACCGCCGCCGCACCGCCCAGGGTGACATCGAGCTCGTGACCCTGCTTCAGCGCATGGGCGCCACCGTCAGCGACGGCGCCAGCGTCGAGCTCAGCGGGCCGGCGCAACTGCGCGGGATCGAGGCGGACATGAACGGCAGCTCCGACGTGTTCATGACGCTCGCCTGCGTGGCCGTGTTCGCCGACGGCCCGACCACGATCACCGGCATCGGCCACGCGCGCGTCAAGGAGACCGACCGCATCGCCGCCTGCGCTGAGAACCTGCGGCGGCTCGGCATCCGCGTCGAGGAGGGTCCCGGGCACATTCGCATCCACCCCGGCACGCCACGCCCGGACGTGCGCATCGCGACCTACGAGGATCACCGTGTGGCGATGGCCTTCGCGCTGATCGGCACCCGCGTGCCGGTGCTGATCGAGGAGCCGGCGGTGGTAGCCAAGACCTGCCCGGCGTTCTTTGACCTGTGGCGGCTGACCGGAGCGTCGGTCAGCATGGAGCAGGGCTGATGGTGATCGCGATCGACGGGCCCTCGGGCGCTGGTAAGTCGACGGTCGCGCGTGCGGTGGCGGCGGCGCTCGGCTTGCGCTACCTGGACACTGGGGCGATGTACCGCTGCGTGGCGCTCGCCAGCCTGCGCCGCACCACGCCGGCTGCCGAGCTGGCCGCCGGCGTGCAGATCGAGCTCGGCGAGCGCGTGCTTTTGGACGGCGAGGACGTCACCGAAGCGATCCGCGCCCCGGAGGTCTCGGCACGGGCTTCGCAGGTGGCCGCCGACCCGGATGTGCGCCGCGAGCTGACCGGCGCCCAGCGGCGCCTGCTCGAGCACGGCGACTGGGTGGCGGAGGGACGCGATATCGGCACGGTCGTCGCGCCGCAGGCGGAGGTCAAGGTTTATCTGACCGCGCGCGAGGACGAGCGTGCGCGCCGGCGCGCGGTCGAGCTCGGCTTAGACGCCGAGGCCGTGCTCGCGTCACAACGGCTGCGAGATGCGCGCGATGAGACCCGTGAACAGGCGCCGCTGCGTCCCGCTGACGGCGCGATCGTGATCGATACAAGCGGCCTGACGCCCGAGCAGGTGGTGGCCCGGATCGTCGCGCTTGCCGCGGGCCGCTAGCCTCGGCTGCACATGAAGGTCGCGATCGTCGGATACCCGAATGTCGGCAAGTCCTCGCTGGTCAACCGGCTGAGCGGCACCCGTGAGGCCGTTGTGCACGAGAGCTCCGGGGTGACCCGTGATCGTAAGGAGGTCACCACCGAGTGGAACGGCCGCGAGCTTACGCTGGTTGACACCGGTGGCGTCGACCTCGAGGAGCAGGACGACCTCGCCCGCCAGATCCAGCGTCAGGCGCGCGAGGCGCTCGCCGACGCGGATGTTGCGGTGCTGGTGGTGGACGCGCGCGCCGGTGTGCGCGCCGGCGACCTGGACATGGCCGACCTCCTGCGCCGGGTCGCGATCCCCGTGATGGTCGCCGCCAACAAGGTTGATTCGGTCCGTGACCTGGTGCTCGCGTACGAGTTTCACCGCCTGGGCCTGGGGGAGCCGGTGGCCGTCTCCGCCGCGCAGGGCCTCGGCACCGGCGACCTGCTTGACCGCATCGTCGCCGCCGGGCCGGAGCACGACCGCGAGCCCGCACCCGATGAGCCCGTGCGCCTGGCGCTGATCGGGCGCCCCAACGTCGGCAAGTCCTCGCTGGTCAACCGATTCTTAGGCTCCGAGCGGGTGATCGTCTCTGACCAGGCGGGCACCACCCGCGACGCGATCGATCTGCCGATGCGCTTCGAGGGGCGCTCGCTGGTGCTGGTCGACACGGCCGGGCTGCGGCGTGCGGCGAAGGTGGGGGAGTCGCTCGAGTACTACACGGCGCTGCGCTCCGAACGGGCCGCGCAGCGTGCCGACGTGGCGCTCGTGGTCTGTGACGCCGGCGACGGGGTCACGGCACAGGATCTGCGTGTCGCCGAGATGGCGATGAAGTCCGGCTGCGCCACGGCGCTGGTGCTCAACAAATGGGATCTGCAGGCCGACGGGCAGGCGGGCATCGGCCCCGACGAGCTCGACGCCGAGCGCATACGGGTCTCCCGCAAGCTGCGCCTGCGCCCGCGTGTGCTGACCGCCAGCGCCAAGACCGGGCGCAACGTGGAGCGGATCCTGGTGGAGGCGGTCGGCTTGGCCGACCGCCGGTCCGGACGCATCGCGACCTCGGAGCTGAACCGCTTCATCGCCGACGTGGTCGCGGCGCGTCAGCCACCGGCGGCCAGCGGCGCCCGGCAGCGCAACCAGCGGCTGAAGCTGATCTACATGACGCAGACGGGCGAGCGGCCGCCCCGCTTCTCGATTCAGGTCAACTCGCACGCCATGGTCACGCGCGACTACGCCTACTACCTGGAGAACCGCATGCGCGAGCGCTACCGCATGGAGGGGATCCCGCTGATGATCGACTTCGTCGAGCGCAAGGAGCGGCGCGGGCGCGCGGGCTCACGGGAGCAGCGATAGCGAGCGTCGCTTGATCGCGCGCGTAGTCCCGCTGACGAAGACCCGCGCGATCACGGGCCTCTACGACTATCTGCTGGCGCCCGAGCTTGTCGATCGCGGCGTCGGCGTCGGTTCGCTGTTGCGGGTGCGCTTCGCCGGGCGCACGCTGTCGGCGGTGATTGCCGAGCTCGCCGAGCGCTCCGAGCTGCCGGCGCAGCGGCTGGCCGTCGCCAGCGAGCTGCTGGACGCCAGGCTGCCGGCCGAGCTGGTGGGGCTCGCCGTCTGGCTTGCCGACGAGTACTGTTCGACGCCCGCGCGGGCGCTTGAGGTGCTGTTGGCGCCGGGCGCGCTGCGCGGCGTCCGCGAACGGCGGCTGCTGATCGCCTCGCTGACCGCGGCCGGGGCGGAGATGGCAACCGGCACGCTCAGCCTCAGCCCGCCGCTGGGGCCACGCCAGCGCGAGGCGCTGGCCGTGCTCGCGGCCGGCCCACGGCCCACGGCCGAGCTCGGAACGCCGCTCTTGCGCCGGCTCGAGGCCCGTGGCCTGGTGTCGCTGGAGCGCGCGGCGGTGCCGCGTCAGCTGCCGCGCTTTGAGGTCTCGAGCACCGCGTCGGCGCCGTTGCCGCTGACGGCTGAGCAGCAGGACGCGCTCTCAGAGATCCGCCACGCGCTGGCGCACGAACCCGCCGGGAAAGCGCCGCTGCTCCTGCACGGCGTCACCGGCTCGGGCAAGACCGAGGTCTACCTGCAGGCGGCCGAGGCCGTGTTGCGCGCGGGCCGCAATGTGCTCGTGCTGGTGCCCGAGATCGCGCTCACGCCGCAGGCGCTCGCCCGCTTCACTGCGCGCTTCGGTGAGATTGTGGCGGTGATGCACTCGGGCATGAGCGACGGCCGCCGCTACGAGGAGTGGTCGCGGCTGGCCAGCGGGGCGGCGCGCATCTGTGTCGGTGCGCGCTCCGCCGTGTTCGCGCCGCTGTCCGACATCGGTCTGATCGTCGTTGACGAAGAGCACGAGAGCTCCTACAAGCACGAGGGCGATCCGCGCTACGACGCGCGCACGGTCGCGGCGCACCGTGCGCTCGAGCACGGCGCGCTGCTCGTCTACGGCAGCGCCACACCACGGCCGGAGACCGTGTTCGGCGCCCGACGGTTGCTGCTGACAAACCGCGTTGACGGTGGCCTGATGCCGGCGGTCGAGATCCTCGACATGCGCGGGCTGCACAACCCACTGCACCCGCAGGCCCGCCTGGCGCTCGCAGACTGCCGGCGCGAGGGCGGCAAGGCGATCGTCCTGCTCAACCGCCGTGGCTGGTCTAACTTCCTATCCTGCGGCTCCTGTGGGCGAACCTGGATGTGCCCGCATTGCGAGGTGGCGCTCGTGCTGCACCGCGCGGGCGGCTACATGGCATGCCACCACTGCGGCCACCGCGAGCGCGTCCCCGACCGCTGCCCCGACTGCGGCTCGGTCTCGCTTTCGCGTCACGGCGCCGGCACCGAACGGCTTGAGCACGAGCTTGAGCAGGCGCTGGGCGACGAGCACTTCCCGATCATGCGCCTGGACGCCGACGCCGCCGGGATCGACGCGCGCGCGCGAATCCTCGAGCGCTTTCAAGCCGCCGCGAGCGGAGTTCTGGTCGGCACGCAGATGGTCGCCAAGGGCCACGACTTCCGCGATGTCGGGCTCGGTGTCGTGGTCGACGCCGACCAGACGCTGCGCTTCCCCGACTTTCGCGCCGAGGAGCGCACCTTCGCACTGATCACGCAGTTGGCCGGGCGCACCGGACGCGGTGGGCAGGTTCCCAGCGCCGGCGGGCGCGTATTGGTCCAGACACAGGATCCGACGGCACGCGCGATCCGTCTGGCTGCCGGCCATGACTCGGAGACGTTCGTGCGCGGCGAGCTGCGCCGTCGCAAGGCGCTCGGCTACCCGCCGTTTGCGACCCTGGTGCGGATCGTCTGCGCCGCCGCGGACGCCGAGGACGCTCGGCTTGCAGCCGACGCACTGGCCCAACACGTCGCCACCCTCGCGCCGCCCCCGACGGTGGCCGTGCTCGGCCCGGCGCCGCTGTTTGCACTGCGCGGTCGCGCGCGCTGCCAGCTGGTGCTCAAGAGTGCCGATCGTGGGGCGGTGGTCGCGGCCAGTAGAGCGGCCGTGGACGCGCTCGGTGCGTCGGGGCGCCACCGCCGCGTGAGGCTGAGCGTCGATGTCGACCCGCAGTGAGCCTCACGTGCCCCGCGGGAATAGACTCAAAGCGTGAGCGACGCGCTGGAAGAGGTGGACGAGCAGACCGAGGACGAGCAGCCGGGCCTTGACCCCGAGGTGGCGGCGCGGCGTGACGCCGCGCTGGCGCAGGTCCGCAAGTTCGGCGACCCTGTGCTGCGAACCAAGGCGCGTCCGGTCGAGCGCTTCGACCAGGCGCTGCGCGACGAGGTATCGCGGATGGGGTGGCTGATGGACGACGGGCTCGGGATCGGGCTGGCGGCCACCCAGGTCGGGGTGCTCCACCGGCTGTTCGTCTACCGGGTGCAGGTCGGCGCTCCGCTCGCTGCGCTCGTAAATCCGGAGATCGTGTGGTCCTCACGTGAACAGGAGATCGCCGAGGAGGGCTGTCTCAGCCTGCCACTCGTGCACGTCGACGTCGAACGTCCAATCCATGTTCGCGTGAGCGCGCAGGACGAGTTCGGCGAGCAGATCCTGGTCGAGGCCTCAGGGCTTGAGGCTCGCGTCATCCAGCATGAGCTTGACCATCTCAATGGCGTGCTGATCCTCGACCGCACGCCACGCGATCAGCGCAAGCAGGCGATGCGCACCCTGCGTGACTGGCAGGAGCGCCAGCAGCAGGCGTGAGGACCGTATACCTCGGTACCTCCACATTCGCGGCCGCCGTGCTGCGGCGCCTCGCAAACTCGCCGCATCGCCCGGGCCTCGTGATCAGCCGGCCCGACAGCCCGCAGGGGCGCGGGCGACGCCTGCAACCACCGCCGGTGGTGGTGGCTGCGCACGAGCTCGGTCTGGCGGTGGCGCAGCCGGGCTCCCTGAGTGAGCCGGGCGCTCTTGAGCTGATTGCGGCAGCGGATCCCGAGTTTCTCTGCGTTTGCGCCTACGGTGAGCTGATCCGCGAGCCGCTGCTCTCACGCCACCCGATCCTGAATGTGCACCCGTCACTGCTGCCGCGCTGGCGTGGCGCCGCCCCGATCGAGCGCGCGATCCTCGCTGGTGATGAGAGCACGGGCGTCTGCATCATGCGCCTGACCGCCGGTCTCGACAGCGGCCCGGTCTGCCTGAGCGAGCGCACTCCAATCCTGCCCACAGACGACTACGGCTCACTGGCTGCGCGGCTTGCGCGGCTTGGTGGTGAGCTGCTCGTGCGCGCCCTGGACGAGCAGCCTGAGTGCTTGGCGCAGGACGACGGCGCCGCCACCTATGCGGAGAAGCTTGAGCCCGGCGAGCGGCGGCTCGACCCGGCCGAAGCGGTCCAGACGCAGCTGCGACGGGTGCGCGCGCTCTCGCCACACATCGGCGCCTATCTCGAGGCGCCCGACGGCAGCAGGCTGAGCGTCTGGGAGGCGCAGGTCCGCGATGGCCGCCTTGAGCCCGTGACGGTGCAGCCCGCCGGCGGGCGGCGGATGGCCTACGCGGACTACCTGCGGGGGCGTCGCGCGTGAGCGTCGCCCCGGCCCGTGTGGCCGCCTATACGGTGCTGCGGCGGGTCTTTGAGCAGGACGCCTTCGCCGATCGGGCGCTGCACACGGCCGCCGCCGGGCTCGCGCCCCGCGATCGGTCGCTGGCCACCGCCATGGTGTACGGCACCGTACAGCGACGGCGCACGCTGGACCACCTGCTCCAGGGCTTCTCGTCGCGTCCGCTCGAGCGGCTCGAGCCAGCGGTCCTCGCGGCGCTGCGGCTCGGGCTCTTCCAGATCGTGTTCCTGGGCGGGGTCAGTGACTACGCGTCCGTGAACGAGAGCGTCGAGCTTGCCAAGCGGGATAGCCGCGGCGGTGCCGCGCTCGTCAACGCGGTGCTGCGCCGCGCCAGCCGCGAGGCGCCGGCGCGGTTTGCGGCGCTGACCGAGGAGAGCCCGCAAGCGGCGGCGCTGCGCCACTCCGTGCCGGACTGGTTGGCCGAGCTGTGGTGGATCCAGCTTGGGCCGCAGGCCGCCCGGGCGCTGCTTGCAACCGTCAACGAGCCCGCCGAGTCGGCGATCCGGGTGAACTCGCTGCGGTCTGAGACCGAGGCCGTGCGGGCGGCGCTGCCAGCGGGCTGCGCCGCCCGGGCTGCGCCGGGGTGGAACGCACAACCGGGGCTGCCGGAGCTGCCGGAGGTGCTGGTGCTGGATGGTCCCTACGACGCGTTCGGCTCCGAGCTGTTTGCCCAGGGCGCGCTGATGCCGCAATCGCGGTCATCGGCGGTGGTTGCGCGGGTGCTCGACCCGCAGCCGGGCGAGCGCGTGCTGGACCTGTGTGCCGCCCCCGGCGCCAAGACCACGCACCTGGCGGCGCTGATGCGCGGCGAGGGGGAGATAGTGGCGGTCGAGCGTCACGCGGGACGCGCGCGGGCGCTTGCACAAACCTGTCTGACGATGGGGGCGGCCCACGTCAGCGTGGTTGCGCGCGACGCCCGCAGATTCCAGGACGAGCAGGGCTTTGACCGCGTTCTGCTCGACCCGCCGTGCAGTGGCCTTGGCACGCTGCAGTCACGGCCGGATCTGCGCTGGCAGCCGCGCCGGGGCGAGCTTGCGACGCTTGCCACGACGCAGCGCGAGCTGCTCGATCACGCCAGCCGCCTGCTGCGGCCCGGCGGCACGCTCGTCTACTCGGTCTGCACGATCTCGAGTCCTGAGTCCGATCAGCTGATCGCGGGCTTCCTTGGGGCCAACGCCGACTTCGAGCTCGACCGGGCGTGGCAGATCCTGCCTCACGCAGAGCACACCGACGGTTTCTACATCGCGCGCCTGAGACGCCGCGGGAGCGCACGTTAGAGTTCTAGGAGGTGCGTGATGAGCAGGCGATTCTCGGTCCCAACTGTCCCAGCTGCGGCGAGCCGTGGCTGCGTCCCGGCACGCTTCCCGGGCGCTACCGCTGTCTGCACTGCATGAGCCGCTACGAGCTGCAGTCCGTCTGTCCAAACTGCGGCGAGCACTCGACCATCGTGCGCATGTCAACGACCGCCATCGTGCAGTGCAACCACTGTCACGCGACCATGCTCAAACCGCTGTGAGCGACGCCGCCGCGAGCCTGCTGCCGGACGCGCAGAGGCGCTCACGCATGGGCGGGCGTGAGGTCGCGCCATCGATCCTGGCCGCGGATCTGACGCGGCTCGGAAGCCAGCTGCGCGAGGTTCTGGCGGCGGGCGCGCGCGTGATCCACGTTGACGTCATGGACGGGCACTTCGTGCCCCCGATCACGTTCGGGGCCAACGTCGTCGACGCGATCGCCGGCATCGTGCATGGGGCCGGCGCGGTGATTGACGTGCACTTGATGATCGAGCGGCCCGAACGCCAGGTGGCCGACTTCGCCAGGGCGGGCGCCGACAGTATCACGGTGCATGTCGAGGCCACTGCGCACCTGCACTACGCCCTGCAGGCCATCCGTGAGCTCGGCTGCGGCGCGGGCGCGGCGATCTGTCCGGCAACGCCGACGGCGATGTTGAGCGATGTCGCCGCCGACGGCGTGCTCGACCTTGCGCTGTGCATGAGCGTCAACCCCGGCTGGGGCAACCAGCGTCTGATCCCGCACTCGCTCGCCAAGCTTGCGGCGTTGCGCGAGCTGCTGGGCGGAGCGGTGGCGCTGGAGGTCGACGGTGGTGTCAATGGCGCCACCGCGGCGGGCGTCGCGCGCGCCGGGGCAAATCTGCTGGTGGCCGGCAGCGCGATCTTCGGCGAGCGTGACCCGGGCGGCGCCTACCAGCGCATCGCCCAGGCCGCCTGGGCAGACGCCTGAGCCCGAGCACGCACGTATGCTTGAGCGCGTGCCGGTGAGGAGCGAAGCGGACCTGCGTCATCTGCGGCGCGCCGTCGAGCTGGCGGCACTGGGTGGCGCTGCGGTGAGCCCCAATCCGCGGGTTGGCGCGGTGCTGGTGGCTGGTGGCGAGGTCGTCGGCGAGGGCTACCACCGGGCTTTAGGGGAGCCGCACGCGGAGGTGGAGGCGATCCGCAGCGCCGGGCGCCGCTCGCTGGTGGGGGCGACGTTGTATGTATCGCTTGAGCCGTGCTGCCATCACGGCCGCACGCCGCCGTGCACCGATGCGATCCTGGCGGCCGGGATCAGGCGCGTGGTGGTCGCCTCCGACGACCCTTCCGCACATGCGAATGGCCGCGGCCTCGGGATTCTGCGCGACGAGGGCGTCGCCGTCGACGTCGCCGACGGCGAGCTCGCACAGCAGGCCCGGCTGCTCAACCAGCCGTTCCGCAAGCACGCCCGCAGCGGCCGGCCCTGGGTCATCTTCAAGGCCGCGATGTCGCTTGATGGCAAGGTCGCTACGCGCAGCGGCGACTCACGCTGGATCTCCGGCGCGGCGAGCCGTGAGCTGGTGCACCGTTGGCGCGCCGAAAGCGACGCGGTCGCGGTCGGGATCGGCACCGTGACCGCTGACGACCCGCAGCTCTCAGCGCGCGTGGGCGGCTCTGACTCGGATCTGCTCGCGGAGCGTCAGCCGCGACGGGTGGTGTTCGACTCGCTCGCGCGGCTTGCGGCCGGCGCCAGGCTGCTCGACGACGTCGAGTCGCTGCCGCTGACGGTTGTCACATCTCGCGCGGCACCGCGGCCCGCGCTCGACGCGCTGCGCGCCCGCGGTGTCGGCGTGATCTGCGCCACCGGCGAGAACGAGCAGGCGCGCGTGCGCTCGGCGCTCGACCAGCTCGGGGCAGAGGGAATCACGTCGCTTTTGCTGGAGGGCGGGCCGCGACTTGCCGGAGTCTTCCTCGACGTGCGGGAGATCGACGAGGTCAGGCTGTTCATCGCGCCCGTCCTGCTCGGTGGGCGCGGTGCCCGCGCGCCGCTCGAGGGCGAGGGTGTGGAAACGGTCACGGAGGCCCTGCGCGCCCAGACCCTCGAATGCGAGCAGCTCGGCGAAGATCTGTTGCTGCGCGCCCGCCTGCGGGAGTGGTGAGCTGTTCACCGGGCTCGTAGCCGACCTGGGGCGGATCGTCGCGATCCGGCACGGCGCCGATGGCGCCCGCCTGGAGGTCGCCACGCGCCTGGCCGGTGAGGTTTCACCGGGCGACTCGGTCGCCGTTGACGGCGTCTGTCTGACCGCCACTGCCGTCTCGCCCGGGGGCTTCCAGGCCGAGGTGATGAACGAGACGCTGCGGCTCAGTTCGCTGGCCGAGGTGAGCGTCGGCCAAGCGGTGAACCTCGAGCTGGCCATGCGCGTGGACCAGCGGCTCGGGGGACACATCGTGCAGGGCCACGTCGACGGCGTCGGCACGGTCAGCGGCGTGCTCGCCGACGGCTTTGCTCGCGTCGTGACGGTGCAACCGCCCGCGTCGCTCTTGCGCTACATGGCGCTCAAGGGTTCGGTGACCGTCAACGGTGTGTCGTTGACGGTGGCTGGAATCGACGAGCGATCGTTTACCGTTTCACTTATACCGGAGACGCTCGAACGCACCAATCTGGCAGCGCTTGAGCCCGGTGCGGTGGTCAACCTGGAGGTCGATGTGCTGGCGAGATATGTGGAGCGACTGATGCGCGGAGGCGATGACCGGTGAGCGCCGTGAAGAGCCCGTTTGCGACGATCGAGGAGGCGATCGAGGACATTCGGCAGGGCAAGATGGTGGTCGTCTGCGATGACGAGGATCGCGAGAACGAAGGTGACCTGACGATGGCCGCGCAGTTCGTCACACCCGAGGCCGTCAACTTCATGGCGCGCGAGGGTCGCGGCCTGATCTGTCTGGCGCTCACACCGGAACGCTGCGACGAATTGGGCCTCAACCTGATGGCGGCCAAGAACGAATCGTCGTTTCAGACACCGTTCACCGTATCGATCGAGGCGCGCACCGGCGTCAGCACCGGCATCTCGGCGGCCGACAGGGCCCGCACGATCCAGGTTGCGATCGACCCAAGCGCGAGCCCGCGGGAGCTCGTGCAGCCGGGGCACGTCTTTCCGCTCAAGGCCAAGGCCGGCGGCACGCTCGAGCGGGTCGGTCAGACCGAGGCGGCCGTTGACCTCGCACGGCTGGCGGGTCTGATCCCGGCCGGGGTGATCTGTGAGGTGATGAACGACGATGGCACGATGGCCAGGGTCGACGATCTGGTGGGCTACTGTGCCCGCCACGGTCTGAAGATGATCACGGTCGCCGACCTCGTCGCCTACCGGCGGCGCACCGAGAGGCTGGTGGAGCGCGTGGTCTCGACGCAGCTACCGACCGCCTTCGGTGACTTCGTGGCGGTCGGCTACCGATCGCTCTTGGACGGCAAGCATCACGTCGCGCTGGTAAAGGGGGAGGTTGAGGGGGCCAAGGACGTGCTCGTGCGCGTCCACTCGGAGTGCCTGACCGGTGACGTGTTCCACTCGCTGCGCTGCGACTGCGGTGAGCAACTGGAGTCGGCGCTCGAGATGATCGAGGCCGAGGGCACGGGGGTGCTGCTCTACCTGAGCCAGGAGGGCCGCGGTATCGGGCTGCTCAACAAGCTGAGGGCGTACCGGCTCCAGGAGGAGGGGCTGGACACCGTCGAGGCGAACCTCCGGCTCGGGCTACCGGCCGATCTGCGTGACTACGGGATCGGCGCCCAGATTCTGCGTGACCTCGGGCTGACGAGCATCCGCATCCTGACCAACAACCCCAAGAAGATCACCGGCCTGGCGGGACACGGGCTTTCCGTCACCGCCCAGCTGCCGATCGTCCATCCGGCCAACCCGCACAACCGCGCCTATCTGCGGGCCAAGCGCGACCGCATGGACCACATGCTGCACCATCAGGCGCTCGGGCTTGACGATGAGATGATCCATGACGAGCAGACCGAGGATCGTGAGCGTGGCAGGCGTTCCGGCGAGCGCGATGATCGCTGAGACCCGCGTGGCGCTCTGCGTCGCGCGCTTCTACCAGGAGCTTGCTGACGCGCTCGAGCAGAGCGCACGCGAGACCCTGCGGGCGGCTGCGGTCGAGTTGGTCGACAGCTTCTCGGTTCCGGGCGCCTTCGAGCTTCCACTGATCGCGGGCTACGCTGCGCGCAGCGGCCGCTACGACGCGGTCGTCGCACTCGGCGCTGTGATCCGCGGTGAGACGGATCATTACCGGTATGTCTGTGGTGAGGCCGCCCGCGGCCTGCAGGAGGTGCAGTGCTCCACCGGCGTTCCGGTCGGCTTTGGCCTGCTGACCGTCGACAGCCTGGAGCAGGCGCGCGCCAGGGTCCGGGGCGGCTCAAAGCGCGACAGCGGTGCCCACGCCGCACAGGCCGCACTGGCGGGCCTTGAGGTCAAGCGCCAGCTGGTATAGGCGGGCGCTTGGGCGGCATTTGCGGCCCTGCCGACAGCCGTGGTCGCGGTCGCGAGTCGCTCATGCGTTCGGAGTGCCTATACTGGGCCGCCGTATGTCAAAGGTCTGTCACGTCTGCGCCAAGGGACCCTCCTTCGGCCACTCCCGTAGCCACTCGATGGTTGCCACCAACCGCCGGTTCGATCCCAACCTGCAGCGCGTACGGATCGATGAGGGCGGCACCCCGCGTCGTGTCTACGTCTGCACGCGCTGCCTGAAAGCCGGCAAGGTCACCAAGGCTCGCTGATTCGAGCTTCGCGATGAGCGATGCTGCGATTCTGCGCTTCCACGCGTTGGTGGAGGCAGGCCTGGCGGCGCTCGAAGAGCGCCGCCAGGAGATCAACGACCTGAACGTCTTCCCGGTCGCCGATGGGGACACCGGCGACAACATGGTGCTCACGCTGCGCGCCGTCCGTGACGAGCTCGATCGCATCCTGCGCGAGTCCGGTCCCAGCACGCTCGACCAGATCGGGCGGGAGGAGATCGTCCAGTCGGTCGCCCGGGCGGCGCTGCTGGGCGCACGCGGGAACTCGGGTGTGATCCTTTCGCAGCTGATCCGCGGCGCCGCGCAGGAGCTGATCGGCCGTTCCGGCGAGCGGGTCGATCCGGTGCTGATCGGGGCGGCGCTCGCCGGTGCCGCTGACCAGGCCTACGGCTCGGTGCGCAACCCGACCGAGGGCACGATCCTCACGGTCGTGCGGGAGATGGCCTCGCGGGTCGCCACCGAGCTGCCGCAGATGCCGCAACCACGGCTGCCGGCCGACGCCACCGCGGCCACCCAGGACGCGCTTGCTGCCGAGGTGATGGCAAAGGCGCTTCAGGCCGGCGAGCAGTCGGTCAAGCGCGGGCCCGACCTGCTGCCGGTGCTGCGTGAGGCCGGTGTGGTCGATGCAGGCGGCTATGGGCTCACCGTCGTGCTGGCCGGCATGGTGCAGGCGCTCCAGGGTGGTGAGCCACTGGCGCTCGACCATCACGCCCCAGCACGCATCACGCATCCGGAGCACGCTTCCACCACATTCCGCTACTGCACGAACTTCGCGGTCACCGGATTCCAGCTCGACCAGCGTCACTACGCGGACGCGCTTGAGCGGATCGGCGATTCTGTGCTGGTGGTGGGGGATCGCAGCACGCTGAAGGTGCACGTGCACACCGATTCGCCGGAGCGTGCGATGGCGATCTTCGGACCGCATGCGCTCTCGCGCATAGACGTTGCCGACATGCGCGAGCAGGTCTCAAGGCGCGACGCGCGGCTGGCCATACCCGGCTCGGTCCACGCGCCGGCCACGGTTGAGCCAGACGTCTGTGGACTGCTCGCCGTCGCCAGCGGCGAGGGCTTTCGCAGCCTGTTTCTGAGCTTTGGTGCCACGGTCCTGGACGGCGGCGCGACGCTGAACCCGTCCACCAGTGAGCTGCTTGCCGCGATCCATGCGGTGGGCGCAGAGGATGTTGTGCTTTTGCCCAACAGCGCCAATGTGCAGATGGCCGCAGAGCGAGCCGCCGAGCTCTCAGAGAAGCAGGTCCTGGTGGTGCCGACAACGTCGCTGCAGGCCGGGCTCGCCGCCGCGGTCGCGCTTGACCCTGGCCGCGACGCCCTGGCGAACGCCGAGGCGATGCGGGCGCTGCTTGCCTGCGTGCGCACGGGGGCGGTCGCGCCCGCGGCCCGTGCCGATCCCGGCGGGCGCTTTGCTCAAGGTGACGCGCTCGGTTTCGTCGACGACGAGCTGGTCGTCTGGGGCCAGCCGGCGGTGGTCCTCGCTGCGGTGATCGAGCAGCTCGGCCAGCACGCCGAGGTGATCACGTGCCTGCGCGGCATTGGCGCCCCGCTCGCTGACGACGACGTGCGCGCGCTCGTTGAAGGGCCGGCGGAGCTTGAGCTCGCGTTCGGTGGGCAGGGCAGCTATTGGTGGTTGCTGTCGGCGGAATAGCGTACGCTTAGGCTCGTTAAGCGGCCGATGCCCTCTAACACAGTCAACCTCTCATCGCTTGTGGCTGGTCCGTTGACCGACTCCTCCGGGGGACGGCTGGGACAGATCCAGGACGTGATCGTGCGCCTGGATTCCGCGGATGTTCTGCCTCCCGTGGTCGGGCTCAGGGCGCGCATCGGCGGACGCGAGCTGTTTGTGCCCGTGGCGGCGCTCGAGCGGCTCGGGCCGGATGGCGCGCGGACGGCCACAACCAAGCTCAACCTCGCGCAGTTCGAGAGCCGACCTGGTGAAGTTCTGCTGCGGCGCGACCTGCTTGACCGCCGGGTGATCGACATGACCAGCGCGCGGCTGGTGACAGCGCGCGATGTGAAGCTCACCAACGAGGAGGGTGCCTGGCGGCTGGCGGGGATCTACTCAGGTTTCAAGCTGCGCCTGCGGCGGCTCTTGCCACGCGGCCTGCGCGGCGATGTGACCGGGCAGGAGCAGTTCGTGGGCTGGCATGAGCTTGAGCCGTTCGTCTCGCATGTGCCGACCTCCCGCCTGAAGCTCGCGCCGCGCCGCCTTGCGCATCTGCATCCGGCGCAGATCGCCGATCTGGTGGAGGCGGCCTCGCACGAGGAGGGTGAGGAGATCATGGCGGCCGTCGGTCACGACAAGGAGCTCGAGGCGGATGTCTTCGAGGAGCTCAACGACGAGCATCAGGTGGAGTTCCTGCGCGAGCGCTCTGACGAAGAGATCGCCGCGGTGCTTGCCCGCATGGCCTCCGACGACGCCGCGGACCTGCTGCTCGAGATCGAGCAGGACAGACGCCTGCCCGTGCTCAACCTGCTGCCGACCGCCAAGCAGCTGAAGCTGCGCCGCTTGCTTGGACACAACCCGTCGACCGCAGGCGGCATGATGAACCCTGACTTCGTGGCGGTATCAGCCGACGGCACCGTCGAAGCAGCGCTCGCGCGGGTGCGCCAGAGCACGCTGAGGGGCCAACTGCTCTCGACCGTCTGCCTGCTCGACGCTGACGGCGTCTTCGCAGGTGCGCTGGCGCTGACCGAGCTGGTCTGTGCCCCGGCCGACGCGCGGCTCGCGAGCCTCCTGGAGGACGAGGCTCAGGCCCCGACGGTCGCGCCTGAGGAGGAGCTGCCGGAGGTGGCCCGCCTGATGACCGACTACAACCTTGTGGCGATGCCGGTCGTCGCCTCCGACGGCCGACCGGTCGGATTGATCGCCGTGGATGACGTCCTCGAGCTGCTGCTGCCTGAGGAGTGGCGTCGGCGCTCGGCCGGCGCGCGGCAATAGCGTCACCAGGTTGTGAACGAGCTTCCGGCGCTGCGCCGGCGGGGCTACACTGGTCGCGCATGGATGACCAGCTGACACACCAAGACCAGGATCAACCGCGAAGTCCGCGTGCGGCGGTCGTCGGGCTGGTCACCCTCGTGCGTCGGAGCTGAACCCGGGGCGCGGCTGACCCCCGGTGACGCGCCGCCACGGCGCGCCGAACACGAGCAGGGGGGTCGAGCCCAATGAGCAGCACAGAGCCACAGCAGCCCGCGGTGCCCGCGTCGCGGGAACGCACCGTGCTCGACTCCGCCCATGTTGGCGACATTCGCGGCGCCTTCGGCACGATCAAGCAGCACGAGAGCGGCAGGCCGCGCAACCGTCGCGCGCAGCTACTGGCGCTGCTTGCGATCGTCGGGCCAGGCCTCATCGTGATGGTCGGGGACAACGATGCCGGTGGTGTTGCGACCTACGCGCAGGCGGGGCAGAACTACGGGACCACCCTGCTGTGGGTGCTCCTGCTGCTGATCCCGGTGCTGATCGTCAACCAGGAGATGGTGGTGCGCCTCGGGGCTGTGACCGGTGTCGGGCACGCCAGGTTGATCAACGAGCGCTTCGGGCGATTCTGGGGTTTCTTTTCGGTTGGGGACCTGTTCATCCTGAACTTCCTGACGATCGTGACCGAGTTCATCGGCGTCAGCCTGGCCCTTGGTTACTTCGGCGTGTCCAAGTACGTGGCCGTACCCATAGCTGCGCTGGCGCTGATCGGGATCACCGCCAGCGGCAGCTTCAGGGCCTGGGAGCGGGCGATGTTCGTGTTCGTGTTCGCCAGCCTGCTGGTCATTCCGCTCTTCTTCCTGGCACACCCGCACTACGGCCAGATCGCCCGTGATCTGGTCATACCAGGCATCAAGGGCGGCGCCAACTCAACCTCGGTGCTGCTGATCATCGGGGTGGTCGGCACCACCGTCGCTCCCTGGCAGCTGTTCTTTCAGCAGTCCAACGTGATTGACAAGCGGATCACGCCGCGCTGGATCAACTACGAGCGGATGGACACGTGGATCGGCGCGTTCGTCGTCGTGATCGGCGCCGTGGCGATCGTCTCAATGAGTGCCTTCGCGCTGCAGGGGACGCGCTACGCGGGCCAGTTCCAGAACGCCGGTGTGACCGCCGTCGCCCTCAGCCACGTGCTGGGCTCGGTGCCGGGGGCGATCTTCGCGATCGTGCTTTTGAACGCATCGCTGATCGGCGCCGGCGCGCTGACGCTTTCCACGAGCTACGCGTTCGGTGACGTTTTCGGCACCAAGAGCTCGCTGCACCGCAGCTTCGCCGACGCCAAGGCCTTTTACGCGATCTTTGCCGGACTGATCGTCGGCGCAGCGGTGATCGTGCTGATCCCGGGAGCCCCGCTGGGCGTGATCACGCTGGCGGTTCAGGCCCTGGCGGGGGTGCTGCTGCCCAGCGCAAGCACGTTCCTGCTGCTGCTCTGCAACGACCGTGAGGTCCTGGGACCGTGGTGTAACCCGTTCTGGCTGAATGCGATCGCGAGCGTCATCGTGGCGGTGCTGGTGCTGTTGTCGCTGATCCTCATGGCCACGGTGCTGTTCCCGAACATCGATGTCACCAGCGTGTCGCTGATCGGTGGCGCGGTGCTGGCCGCCGGATTGCTGGTGTTTGCCGCCGTGGTGCTGCGCTCCCGCCGGCGTGCCGCCGGCGTGACGATGCTCGACACGGGCTACGACATTCCCAAGGAGGAGTGGACGATGCCCTCGCTGGCGCTGCTCGGTAGGCCGGAGTGGTCAAGCGGCCGCAAGCTGGCGATGCTGACGCTGAGGCTCTACCTCATCGTCTCGGTCGTGCTGCTGATCCTGAAGGCCGTGCGGCTCAGCGGCGGCTGAGGAGTCGTTACGGCCGCCGCCTGGTGCAAAGTGTTGGCGTGCGCAGCGAAACCACCCGCCCTCGCCGCTTCGCCGGCACCGAGCCGCTCAGCGACGCGGAGCTGGGGTGCGCCCCGGTCCGTTATCCGAAGCCAGCAGAGCTCACGCGCACGCTCAGCTTCGCCGGTGGGGCCAAGACGCTTCAGGCTGCCGACAGGCTGGGTCTCAATACGGTCGCAGACCTGCTCGAGCACACGCCCCGGGACCGGCTTGAAGCCTGCGCCGTCGCCGCGCTGGCGCAGGGCCAGCCGGCGACGATCCTCGTCGAGGTCAAGCAGATCACGGCTCGCCCGGTGCGCAGGCGTGGTATGCGGCCGCTGGTCGAGGCGCTCGTCACAGACGGCAGCGGCACCATCAGGGCCACCTTCTTCAACCAGCCCTGGCTGGCGGATCGCTACCGACCGGGCGCACGGCTGATGCTCCACGGCAGAGCCGACGGGCGCGGGCGCTTCGCGGTGCAGGCCCACGTGCCGACCGAGCAGCTGCCCGGCACCGTGGCCGCGGATGGCGGGGTGGGGGTCGGGCAGTATCCGGCGACTGACGGGATCAGCTCCACCCAGATCCTGGCGGCCGTGCGCGAGCACGAGCAGCGCTTCGCGGATGTGCTCGAGCCGCTGCCGGCCAGGCTGCGGGTGCGCGAGCGGCTGCTTGATCGCGGCAGTGCGCTGCGCAGCATGCACTTTCCGCTCTGCGACGGCGCCGCCGAGCAGGGGCGCCGCCGGCTCGCGTACGACGAGCTCTTGCGCGCATCGCTGGCGCTTGAGCATCACCGCCGCAACCGCCGCCTCGCCGGCGGCGCGCCGAAGCTCGATGCTGGGCCGGCGCTGACAGAGCGCTGGCTGGGTGCGCAGCTGCCGTTCGAGCTGACCACCGCGCAGCGGGCTGCGATCCAAGCGATCGACGCTGACCTGGCTGCGGGTGCCCCGATGCGTCGCCTGCTGCTGGGCGAGGTCGGCTCGGGCAAAACCGTGGTGGCGCTCTACGCGCTGCTCCGAGCGGTCGAGCACGGCTACCAGGCCGCACTGATGGCCCCGACCGAAACCCTTGCCGAGCAGCACTTCCGTACGATCGCGACGCTGCTCGGCTCAGAGACGGTCACCGCGGGGCTGCTCACCGGCTCGACCCCGGCGGCACGGCGGGCTGACCTGCTCGGCAAGCTCTCGAGCGGCGAGCTGGCGCTTGTGGTGGGTACGCACGCGCTGATCCAGGAGGGGGTTCGCTTTCGCGCCCTGGCGATGGTTGTGATCGACGAGCAGCATCGCTTCGGCGTGGAGCAGCGCGCGGCGCTCGCCGACTCCGCACCGGGCGCTCTGACACCGCACGAGCTGCACATGACGGCCACGCCGATCCCGCGCACCCTGGCGCTCAGCCGCTACAGCGATCTGGACGTGACCGAGCTGCGCGAGCTGCCACGAGGCCGGCTGCCGGTCAGCACCCACCTCTGCTGCAGCGAAGCCGAGCGCAACCGCGCCTACGCGCGGATGCGCGAGGAGATCGAGGCGGGACGTCAGGCCTTCATCGTCTGCCCGCTGGTCGAGTCCTCCGATGAGCTCCAGGCCCGGGCAGCGACCGCGGAGTACGAGCGGCTGAAGAACGGCCCGCTGGCGGGCCTCGAGCTCGTGCTCATGCACGGCCAGATGCGCCCGGCGCGCAAGCAGGAGGCGATGGCGCGGTTTGTCTCCGGCCAGGCGTCTGTGCTCGTGGCCACCACCGTGATCGAGGTGGGTGTGGATGTCCCCAACGCGACCGTGATGTTGATCGAGGATGCTGACCGCTACGGGATCTCCCAGCTCCACCAGCTGCGCGGTCGGGTCGGCCGCGGTTCTCACCAGGGTCTGTGCCTGCTGTTTGGCCGCAGCGACTCGCGCCGGCTGCAGGCGCTTGTGCGGGAGTCTGACGGCTTTCGTCTGGCCGAGATCGACCTGACGCTGCGCGGGCACGGTGAGCTCGTCGGAACCCGCCAGTCCGGACGTGACTTCACCCATCGCTTTGCCGACCTGACGCGCGATCAGGAGCTGCAGGAGCGCGCGCTGATCCATGCCCGGCGCATGCTCGATCAGGATCCGGCGCTCGCGAGCCCGGAGCACGCGCTCCTGGCGGCGATGCTGACGTCGGTGCCGGCATGAGGGTGATCGCGGGCGAGCTGCGCGGCCGGCGGCTCAAAGCCCCCCATGGTGGAGCCACGCGGCCAACTTCAGACCGCGTGCGTGAGGCGCTCTTCTCGAGCCTCGGTGAGCTCACCTCAAGCCGGATCCTCGACCTGTTCGCTGGCTCTGGCGCGTTGGGGATCGAGGCCCTGTCACGGGGAGCCAGCCACGCCGTGTTCGTTGACGCTGCGGCATCCGCGACGGCCGTGATCGACGATAACCTGGCGGCGCTGGGAATCAGCGCGCGCGGAGAGGTGGTGCGCATGCCGGCGCTGCGGGCGCTCGCTTGCACGCCCGTGCGCGACCACCTATACGATCTTGTCTTTCTCGACCCCCCATACCGTCAGGCTGGGTCGCTCGGCCCCGCGCTCTCACTGGCGCTGCCACCTCTGTTGGCAGACCGGGCGAGGGTTGTGGCTGAGAGCGACCGGCGCGAGCCGCTGGAGCTTGACCTGCCACTGCACAGCGAGCGCCGCTACGGAGACACCCTGATCAGAGTCCATGTCCTTGGATAACCGCATAGCCGTCTGCCCCGGCTCCTACGACCCGGTGACCAACGGTCACCTCGATGTGATCTCGCGCGCCTCGGCAATGTTCGACCGGGTGATCGTGGCTGTGGTCAACCTGCCCTCACGCAAGGGCTCGACCCTGTTCACGGCGGCCGAGCGCGTCAGCTTCGTGGCCAACGCCACCGCCCACCTGGGCAACGTCGCGGTCGAGCCGTTCAGCGTGCTGACCGTGCAGTTCGCCCGTGAGCGTGGAGCCAAGGCGATCGTCCGCGGCCTGCGCGCGATCTCCGACTTCGAGTACGAGCTCGAGCTGAACCAGCTCAACCGCGGGCAGGCACCGGATATCGAGTCCGTTTACTTGATGGCCTCGCCCAAGTACAGTTTCATCAGGTCAAGCGGCGTCAAGGAACTGGCGACCTTCGGCGGGCGAATTGACGGCTTGGTGCCGGACGAGGTTGCCCGGGCCTTGCAGGAACGCATCAGCAGCCGACGAAATTAGAGAGTCTGAGATGGACGTACTGGTACTGATCGACAAGCTAGACGACCTCGTGCACAACGCGAAGCCGATGCCACTCACCGATCAGGTGCGCGTGGACAAGGAGGAGATCTACGACCTCCTGGACCAGATGCGCGCGACGATCCCCGAGGAGATCAAGCAGGCTCGGTGGATCGTCAAGGAGCGGCAGGAGATGCTGGCCGAGGCCAGGCGCGAGGCCGAGCGGATCCTCAAGGAGGCGCGCGAGCGCCAAGACCGGCTCGTGTCCGAGGAGGAGATCACCAAGCAAGCCGAGCGCGCGGCCGAGGAGATCCTCGACGAGGCGCGCGCCCGTGAACGGGAGATACGACTCGGCGCCGAGGACTACGCCGACGAGATCCTGAACACGCTCGAGGTTAACCTCTCAAAGTTCATCGCCGCGGTCCAGCGCGGCCGTGATCGTCTGGCCGGCAAGGACGAGCCGGCCGAAGTCGCCTAGCCGGCGCGCCCGTCGCGAACGCGCGTTCGTAGCCTTCCGTCTGGCCGGCCCGCCATGCTTGGCGCATGATCGCGGTTTACCTATCGGTCGGCTTTCTGGGCGGAGTGCTCGCGACGCTGCTGGTCATGCGTGAGCGTGTGCGCTCGGCGCGCATGGCGCTCGACTCTGTGCAGACGACGCTGCGTGCGCACACCGGTGAGACGCTCCAGAGCACCGTGCAGGCGGCTCTGGCGCAACTCGGCGAGCAGAACCGTCTGCAGTTTGAGGCGAGCCAGGCGCAGGCCAGCAGCGAGCTCGACAAGCGCCGAGCGCAGGTCGAAAGCCTGGTTGCGCCGCTGACTGATGCGCTGGGGCGCGTGGACCGCCAGATCCAGCAGCTGGCAAGGGACCAGAACACGGCCCGGGGACAGATGATCGAGCAGATGCGCGCGCTGGCGGCGCTGCGCCAGGAGACCGGCGCGCTGGCGACCGCCATGGCACGCCCCAACAGCCGCGGCCAATGGGGACAGCTGCAACTGCGCCGCGTGGTGGAGCTGGCCGGCATGGTCGAGCACGTCGACTTTGAGGAGCAGGTCTCGCTCCAACGCCAGGGCGCGACGGCCCTGAGACCGGACATGATCATCAACCTCCCGGGCCACAAGCAGATCCCGGTTGACGCGAAGGCGCCACCGCTGCCCGAGCTAGGCACCGTGGCGCCTGGCGACTCGGCTGCGAGGCTCAGCCTGCTGCAGGCGCACGCGCGTGGCCTGCGCAGCCATGTGAATCAGCTCGCGGCCAAGGAATACTGGGCGCGTCTGGAGGGTTCCCCCGATTTTGTCGTGATGTTTCTGCCCGGAGAGCACGTCTACAGCGCCGCGCTCGAGGGTGACCCGGCGCTGATGGAGCATGCGATGAGCTCGCGTGTGCTGATCGCAACGCCGACGACGTTGCTCGCGCTGCTGCACTCAGCGGCGTACGGCTGGCAACAGCAGCGTGTGTCGGACTCGGCTCGGGCGATCGCCGAGGTCGGCCGCGAGCTGCACGCACGTCTGGCGGCATTCACCGGCAGGCTCGCGAAGGTGGGGCGGGGCCTGGCGTCGGCGGTCAACGCCTACAACGAGGCAGTTGGCTCTTACGAGGCGCGTCTGCTGGTGACGGCCCGCCGGTTCGGCGAACTGGGGGCGGTTTCTGAAGGGCAGGAACTGCCGGCACTCGAGCGGCTTGATGTCGGCCCGCGGTCGTTGCAGGACATCGCAGGTGACGAGCTGGTTGCCGCAGACGAGCAGCCGGGCCTGCGATCAGCCGCCGGGCCGTGAGGCCAGCCAGCGCGTGAGATCCTCGCGCTGATGCGGCAGTGGGTCGGCGGTCGGTTTCAGCGCGCGGACACGGTCGAGCGCGCTGGCGATGTCGGTCCGTTCACGGACCGCGATCGTGCCTGCGGCCACGGCCGCCGCGCGCTGCCAGCCGGCCCGGCAGTGGAGGTAGACGATGACACCCTCATCAAGCCACGCGTTTACGATCCCGGTCGCCTGCTCCAGCACCGACGGGCTCAGTGAGCCGTAATCCTCGGTGCTCAGACGGCGTTCCTCGATGCCGGCGGATTGAAGCGCCCGCTCGACCGTGCGTCTGGCGCCGGGGCCGTACTCGCTGTCCTCGGTGAGGTTCAGCACGCCACGCACGCCGAAGGAAGCGATCACACGCACGTCAGCGTCGTCGAGCGGCATCGCGCCGACGATCAAGCCCCGATAGACGCTTGCATACCCGAACGTGCGAAACCAGGCAGACATGGCTAGATCCTTGCAAACGCGGTCTTCTGGTTGCGCCAGCCGTCCGTTGGCCGGTCCGCAGAGCAGCCGGGTGGGGCCTGCTGCGGGATCAGGCGGGTGTGCTGGTGGTGGTGGCCTGGGCCTTGGGGAAGAGCTCGTTCATCGCCCGCACACTGTCGCGCAGGTCGCGGCCGCGGCACCACTCGCGCCCCGCATGCTCCATGCGGGCCAGCAGGACCTGGTCGGTGGCCAGTTCCCGGACCACGACCGCCAGCTCCTCGGAGTCGTGCGCCACGAGTGCCAGGTCGCGGCGCATCATCTCGTCCGTGGACGCCTTGCCGTGGCCGGCCAGTGGTCGGAACGCGATGCACGGTCTGGGTGTGCGCAGCGCCTCGAGCACCGTAACTCCAGCACCGTTGGTCACCACAACATCCGCCGCGGCCATGATCTCGTGCATGTTCTGCACGTAGCCGTAGGGGCGCAACCGCTCCTCGGGCAGGCCCATGGCCTTCAGGTGCTCGAGCAGCTTGGTGCTCTTGCCGCAGACGGCGAGGATCTGGAGGCGCTCGATGTCCGCGTCGGCCAGCGACTGGACGGCGTCGTCGATGCCGCCCAGCCCCCAGGCTCCACCCGTCACAAGCAGGATGAAGCGGCTCTGGTCGAGTCCCAGCCGTTCGCGCGCCTCACGCTTGGAGACCGTGCCGAAGCCGTCCCGCACGGGCGGCGCGCCGACGCGCATGGTCCGCTCGAACCCGGCGGTTTGGGCGTGCTCAGGGGCGGTGTCGTACATCACGAAGTGCTGATCGATGCCGGCATAGGCCCAGACGGGATGCACGTGGAAGGCGGGGATATAGGTGACCGCCGGAACCTTGTAGGACTGCTGGTGGGTGCGCAGCCAGTGCAGCGCGGCCGAGCCGAACGGGTAGGTCGAGATCACCAGGTCGGCGTCGTGGTTGCGCAGGAAATCCTCCAGGCGTCGGCCGAAGAAGCTGCCGATAGCCGCCTTGCTCACGGCCGCAAACGTCCGTGACTTGCACAGCGCGTCGTAGAAGACCTCGTAGGTGAGTGGCAGCAGGCGGATCTGGATCTCGTATCCCCAGCTCATGAAGCGCGAGAAGGGCCTCCCCCAGAGCTCGAGCGTGTCGAATCGCTCGACCTCACAGCCAGGCCACACGTCAGCAATCGCCTCGGTGAGCGCGGCCGCGGCAGCGTTGTGACCCTCGCCCATCTCGCCGGAGAGGATCAGCACCTTTCTCGGACTGCTGGGCCGTGACGGCTCTGGGGGCGATACGATCGCTTCCGTCGCTGCCAGTTTCGGATGCCCGTCTTGCACTTAAAGCTCCTGTAATCGATGTTCTTTTTGGGGAGCGCGCTTGCGCTCATCTGTGGGCTTGCGAACTCTGCCGCCGCCGCCCTGGAAAAGCGAGAGATGATGCAGGTTGGCGTTGGCGCAAGCGGCTTGGCGCTGTTCGCCATCCTGCTTCGGCGACCAGTTTGGCTGTTTGCGATGGCGCTGAGCTTACTCGCGTGGACCGCGGAAGCAGGTTCATTGGGTCTCGTACCGGTCCCGGTGGTAACGAGTCTGCGGAGTCTCGGGCGCGGTGGACTGGTCGTGATCGGGCATCGGTGGTTGGGTGAGCGCTTTGCGCGGATCGAGCTCGCAGGGGTGATCCTACTCGCTGTGGGCGGCGTCTTGGTGGCCTCGACGGTGATCAGCGCGGGCGCGGCGCAGCCACCGCTGGCCGATGGCACCGAGGTGCTGGTCGCCTTCGCGCTCGTGTTGCCGGCCGCGTTGCTGGCCCGCCTGCGCAGCGGCGTCTTCAAGGGTGCGGCGGTGGGCACGCTGTTCGTGGCCACCGGAATCTTCACCAAGGAGATCGCCGACCGCTTCGTTCGCGACGGACCGATCGGGCTCCTGCACGTTGCGCTCACCCCTGGGCCGTGGCTCATGGTGGTGCTCAGCGTCTGGTCCCTTTCGCTGCTTCAGCATGCCTTTGCACGGGCCAACGCCGCCAGTGTTTCTGCGGCGAGCACGGCGGTTTCCGCCAACGGCCTGATCGTCGCCGGCGTGGTGTTGTACCACGAGCCGCTCGCGCACGGCGCGGCACTGGTGCCGCTGTTGGCAGGCATCGTCTTGGCCGGCGTCGGCGCGGTCGCGCTTGCCGGCAGCGAGCTCTACGCGTTACGCAAGGCCTAGCGTCAGCGAGCGGGAGTGGCTTCACGCCTACCCGGCGAAATAAGCTTTCAGCCAGAGTCCATGAGTGATGCGCATGACAGCTTCGACCTGAACAGCCTGCGGCTCGCCGCGGGCGAGGAGCGCCGGCTCGAGCTGGCAGTCAGCGTTGAGCCGCTCCTGCTGAGCGACGAGACTTACCTGGTCGGGCCCCTGCCGGTGCCGGTCCAGATCCGGGTTGCGCGCACCAGTCACCGCGGTTACACGCTGCAGCTGCGCTTCCAAGCGACGCTCACGGGCCCGTGCATGCGTTGCCTGGCGCCCGCGTCAAGGGTCTTTGCCGTTGACGCCCGCGAGCTTTCGCAGCCTGATGGCGGCGAAGGACTCGACTCTCCCTATGTGCAAGCCGGCTTGCTGGATCCGTCCGCCTGGGTGCGCGACGCGCTGATGCTTGCGCTGCCGCCCGCGATCCTCTGCACAGACGATTGTGCTGGGCTGTGCGTCGTCTGCGGGGCTGATCTCAACAGCTCGCCCGGCCACGTGCACGACCAGGCTGGCACCGACCCGCGCTGGGCCAGGCTGGCGGAGCTCAACCTCGCCGGTGAGCCCGATCAGCCCGTCGTCGGGGCACGGCGGCAGACCCCCGTTGTTAGGCGCACGGACACCAGCCGCTGACGCCTGCTAGCCTGCGCCCCCATGGCCGTTCCAAAGCAAAAGCAGTCACACTCACGCACGACCAAGCGACGCTCGACCCACCGGGCGATCGCGGCCGCCACCAATGCGTGCCCGCAGTGCCACAGCCCACGGCTGCCGCACCGGGTCTGCCCGGTCTGCGGGAGCTACCGGGGCCGTACCGTGGTCGAGACCGACTCCGCGCTGCGCTGAGGCTCAGCCATCGATGGTGACCGTCGCCGTCGACGGTAACGGCGCCGACCTCGGTCCCGAGGAAGTCGCTCGCGGGGCCGCGGTGGCTGCACAGCAGGGTGTCCGGGTCCTGCTGTTCGCCGACGGCGCCCGCATCGGATCAGTTGCTCCGGGCGTCGAGCTGATCGACGCGCCGGTTTCGGTCGCCAAGGCCGCTGACCCGGCCTACGCCGTCAGGACCAATCCCGACGCCTCGATCGTGCAGGCGACCGTGGCCGTCGCCGAGGGGCGTGCGCAGGCACTTGTCTCCGGTGGCTCAACCGGCTCGGCGCTGGCCGCCGGATTGTTCCATCTCAAGCGTGACCATGGCATCTACCGTCCCGCGCTTGCGCTGCCTTTGCCTCGGCCCGGTTTGCGGCCGCTGCTGATTTTGGACGTCGGCGCCAACGTCACCTGCCGCCCCGAGCATCTGGTGCAGTTCGCGCACATGGGATCGGCCTTCGCGCAGGCGGTCATGGGCGTCGACTCGCCGCGCGTGGCGCTGCTGTCAAACGGCGAGGAGGCGGCCAAGGGTACGCCGGACCTCAAGGAGGTGTATGAGCGGCTGACCTCGGCGGCCGGTGCAGGCCTGAACTTCGTTGGCAACGTCGAGGGCACGCATGCGCTCAGCGATGCCGTGGACGTGCTGGTTTCCGACGGCTTCACCGGCAACATTGCGCTCAAGCTGATCGAGGGAGTCTCACACCAGACACTCGTGCTGCTGCGTGACGCAGCGCATCGCTCGCTGCGCTCCCGCCTTGGCGGCTTTCTGCTCAGGCCGTCGATCGACGGGCTGAGAGAAGAGATCGACCCCGAGCTGACCGGCGGCGCCTACATGCTCGGACTGCGTCAGATCGGCATCGTCTGCCACGGCCGCTTCACCCGTCGCGGCTTCGCGCGGGCGATCGAGGTCGCGGCCCGCGGCGTGCAGGAGGACGTCATCGGCCGCACGCGAGCTGCGCTCGAGCAGGCCGGGGCGCTACGGCAGCCGAGCATGAGTTGAGAGCGTCCGCGGCGGCGGCTACGGTTCATGAGCGATGACCCGTGAACAGATTCTCGATGCGATCCGTGCACATCTGAGCGACGAGCTCCAGATCAATCCCGCGGCCATCACTGAAAGCACGCGTTTCCGCGAAGACCTGGAGGCCGATTCGCTGGACCTCTACACGCTGGTCCAGGCGCTGGAGGACGGCTTCGGCGTGAAGATCTCAGACGAGGAGGCGGCGGAGATTCTCACCGTCGGGCAGGCGGTCGACTTCGTCTTTGCCAGTCACGCCCGGACCGCGAGCCGAGCCGCCGGTGACGCCTAACCCGAACCACGGTGAGGATTCGGTCGCGGCGCTGCGCGAACTCCTGGACGCGCTTCCCGACGCTGCTGCCAAGACTGTGTTTACGCACGCTTCGTGGGCGCCGAAGGGGGCTGAGTCGTACGAACGTCTGGCCTTTCTGGGCGACAGCGTGCTGTCGCTCGCCGTCACCTCCCACATCTTTCCTCTGCTCGGACGGCTGGGCCCCGGCGAGCTCACCAAAATCCGCGCGCAGACCGTCTCGGGTCGCTCATGCCGAGTGGTTGCAGAACGACTCGGCGTGCCCGAGCGGTTGGCGGACGCGGCGCCCGAGTCGGTGGCGGCCAGCGTCCCCAGCCTGCTGGCGGCAGAGCGTGTGCTGGCCTCGATAACCGAGGCGGTGATCGGTGCCTGCTACTTGGAGTTCGGGTACGAGCGGGTGGCAGCTGCGGTCGTTGAGGCATTCCGCGACGAGCTCGAGGAGGCGATGGAGCGGCCCGTGGACTTCAAGTCCGCGCTGCAGGAGCGGCTCGCTCGTCGCGGCTCGCTTGTCAGATACCTCGTCGTGGACGAGGTCGGGCCGCCGCACGAACGCACCTTCACGATCGTGGCGATGATCGGGGAAGAGGAGATCGGGCGTGGTGTCGGGCGCAGCAAGAAGGACGCCGAGCAGGCTGCGGCCCAGGCGGCGCTGGCCAGCACGGATGCTGTGGGCGCAGGACGCTAGGCGAGGCGCGATGTACCTGAAGAGCGTCACCATGAAGGGCTTCAAGTCATTCCCCGACCGCACGCGGCTGGAGTTCAGCCCCGGTACGAGCGTGATCGTCGGACCGAACGGCTCGGGTAAGTCCAATGTGACCGACGCGGTGCTGTGGGCGCTCGGCGAACAGTCGCCGGCCGCGATCCGCGGACACTCGATGCAGGACGTGATCTTCGGCGGTGCGCCTGGGCGCCAGGCGGCCGGCGCCGCGACGGTCGAGCTCGTGCTGGACGACGGCGACGGAGTCCTCGGGCTTGGCCCGGAGGTTTCGATTCTGCGTCATCTGGAGCGCAGCGGCGAGGGGGAATACCGGATAAACGGGGCCCGCTGTCGGCTCATCGACGTGCTGGAGGTGCTCTCCGACACCGGGCTTGGCAAGGAGATGCACTCCGTCATCTCGCAGGGGCGGGTTGAGGCGATCGTCACCTCCAGACCGCGGGAGCGCCGCCTGCTGATCGAGGAGGCGGCAGGGCTCGGCAAACACCGCAAGCGCCGGCGCCGCACCCAGCTCAAACTCCAGCACACCCAGGACAACCTCGACCGTGCACTCGACATCGAGCGCGAAGCCCGCTCGCGGCTCAAGCCGCTCAAACGTCAGGCGGAGGCGGCGGAGCTGCACGCGCGAATTCACCGACAGATGCTCGAGGTTCGTTGGGAGCTCGCGCGCGACGAGTTGCGGGATCGTCAGGCGGGCCTCGAGCGGGCCACGACCGGCGCCGCGCAGTTGCGCGAGCGCCGCCGGCAGATCGAGGCCGAGATCGAGGTGGCCGCGCGCGGACGCCGCCAGGCGGAGGAGGCGCTGGCCTCACGATCCAGTCGCCGCGAGGAGCTCTCTCGCCGCAGCTTTGCCGCGCAGGCTGCAGCGGACAAGGTCAGCTACCGGGCGGACGCCATCAGGTCGGCGCTGGAGCTGGTCTCAGACCGTAGCCGCAGAGCGCGCGCGCAGCTTGACCAGCAGCGGCAGCAGGCGGCTACAGACCGCCCCGACGACGGCGCCCGCGAGCGCGTGGAGTCACTGAAGGCCGAGCTGGCCGCGCTTGAGCGCGACCGGGAGGCCGAGCTCGCGCGCCAGCTGGCCGAGCTTGAGCGCCAGCTGGTGGAGGCCGCCGGTACCGAGGCGCGACGCGCCGAGGCCGTTGCGACCGCCAAGGCGCTGAGAGACACAGCCGAGGCCACGGTGACGCAGGCACGCGCAGAGCTGCGCGAAGCCGAGCAAGCGGTCGAAGCCGCACGGCGCGAGAGTGCGCGGGTCGGCGGCGAGCTGGCTGCGGTGAACCAGTTCCTCAGAGCCCACCAGAGCGCGCCGGGAGGGGCGCGTTCGCTGGCTGACGAACTGACCGTGGCCCCGGGTTATGAGCTTGCTGTCGCCGCGGCGCTCGATGGGAGGCTGGGAGCCGCCCTGGCGGAGGATCGCGCGCAGGCTGGAGCGCTGCTTGAACGGGCTGGTCGCGACGGCGGTCGCGTGCTGATCGTGGGCGAGCGCGGCGACCGGGGCCGCAGCGCGCCGCCGCTGCCGGGAGCCGTGCCGCTGAGCGAGCACGTGAACGGAACAACGGCGGCGGCGGCGCTCGCGCGGGCGCTGCTGCACGACGCCTGGGTGGTCGATGAGTTGGATGCCGTAGTGGACGGTTTCGCCGGGGTGGCCGTGACGCGGCGCGGGCGGGTCTATGCGGGTTCCACCGGCGAGCTGCGTCAGGCGCCGAAGGTCGGGGAGGAGCGCGTGCTGGCTGAACGCAACAGGCGCGAGCAGCTCGTTGGCGCGAGCGAGGCTGCAGCCGGGGCGGAGCAGGCGGCGCGCGTGCACGTGCAAGCGCTGACGGTGCGACTCGCCGAGCTCGACCTGGATCGTGAGCGCGCGGTGGCGGCCCATCGCGGGGCAGTCGAAGCATGCGATGAGGCGGCGGAGCAGCAACGGCGTCTCGCGGCGAGCGTGGAGCGGCGTCGTGCAGCACCTGATGATGGCCCGGGCGCCGGCCGGCGCGCGCAGCTCAGGGCGCAGCTTGCCGCCGAGCAGGCGCAGCTCGAGCGGGCCGCGCACGAGCGCTCCAGGCGCCAGCACGACATTCAGCGCCTGCAGGCAGAGATCGAGCGTGACGCGCGGCTTGCGCCCGCGATCGAGTCACTGGCGGCGGAGCTGGCCGGCGTGGCCGACGCGATTGCACAGCGCAAGCGCAGCTTTGACGCTGAGCTCGCGCACGACCGTCAGGCGGGAGAGGCGCTGGCTGCGCGCCTGCGAGCGTGCGCGCAGGAGGAGGCGGCGATCCAGACGCGCCTGCACGCGGCCAGCGAGGAGCTGACCGAGGCTGAGGTGCGGGCTCAGCGCGCGCGCGACCAGGAGCAGGATGCCGCGAGCGCGCTGCGCGCGCTGGCGACGGAGCTTGAGCTCGAACCGGAGCCTGCGGCGGCGCCGCTCGAGGCCGCTCGCCGGCAGGAGCTCGAGACCAGGCTTGAGCGCCTCCGGCGTCGGCGTGAGCAGCTCGGTCCGGTCAACCCGCTGGCGCAGGAGGAGTACGCGCAGGCGCTCGCGCACGTTGAGGAATTGGAGGCCCAGCGCAATGACCTCGAGACTGCGCTGCGCGAGCTGGCCGGACTGATCAGGGACACAGACCGGCAGATCCGCGAGACTTTCGAACGCACCTTCGAGGCTGCGGCCGCGAACTTCGAGGAGCTGGCGGCACGGGTTTTCCCCGGCGGCAGCGGTCGCCTGCGACTGATCACCGAGACCGATGCGCGGGCGCCGCTGGTCGCTGCCAACGGCTTGGGAGCCGACGATGCAGCCAGCGAGCCCGACGAAGCAGACGGATCCGCTGGCGCGGACGATGAGGCGCTGGGTGTGGAGATCGAAATCACGCCCGCGGGCAAGGCGATGAAACGCCTGACGCTGCTCTCCGGCGGCGAGAAGTCGATGACGGCGCTCGCCTTCCTGTTTGCCGTGTTCCTCGCGCGGCCCTGCCCGTTCTACATCATGGACGAGGTCGAGGCGGCACTCGATGACCTCAACATCTCGCGCTTTCTGGAGCTGCTTGACTCCTACAGCGACCGCGCCCAGTTCATCGTCGTCACGCATCAGAAGCGCACGATGGAGGCGGCCGACTCGCTCTACGGTGTGTCCATGGGGGGCGACGGTATCTCCAAGGTCGTCTCTCGGCGTCTGTCCGCCCGCGAGCTGGTGGCCTGAGATGGCCCGCGACTGGGCGGATCTGGTCATCGTCGACGCGGCCAGGAGCATGCTGGCGCCGGAGCCGGCGGCCGCAGCGGAAGCCACGCGGCGTCGGCGCGGCATGTTCACCCGCCTGCGCGAGAATCTGCGCAAGACGCGGCAGGCGCTTGGCGCAGAGATCCAGGCGACGCTCTCCGGCGAGCTCGACGCGGAGAGCTGGGAGCGTCTGGAGGAGGCGCTCATCTACGCCGATGTCGGCGCTCGCACCACCGCCCAGGTCGTGGCTGAGCTCGAACGCGAAGCGGCGGCCGGAGGGCTGGTGGGCGCGGAGGCGCTGAGTGCGCGGCTCGTGGAGCTGCTGGCGGCGATCGCCAGAACCGGAGACGACCGCATCGACCTGCGCGCGAAGCCGACCGTGATCCTGATGGCAGGCGTCAACGGCACCGGCAAGACGACCACGGCGGGCAAGCTCGCCCACCATCTGAGCCGGGAGTTCGGTCTGCGGGTCGTGCTGGCGGCCGCCGATACCTTTCGCGCCGCTGCGGTCGAGCAGCTCGAGGTATGGGCGCAGCGCTCCGGTGCTCAGTTCGTCCGTGGACCGGATGGCACCGACCCGGGGTCGGTCGCATATGACGGCGTCAGCGCAGCGCTCGACAGCGGTGCCGACGTGCTGATCATCGACACCGCGGGACGCCTGCACACCCAGGAGGACCTGATGGGTGAGCTGGCCAAGGTCCGACGCGTGGTCGCCAAGCAGATTCCCGACGCCCCGCACGAAACCCTGCTCACGGTGGATGCGACCACGGGCCAAAACGGTCTGCGCCAGGCGCAGATCTTCGCTCAGGCGATCGAGGTCTCAGGCTTGGTGTTGACCAAGCTTGACGGCACCGCCAAGGGCGGCATCGCGCTGGCGATCGCCAGCGATCTGGGCATTCCTGTCAAGCTGATCGGGATCGGTGAGCGGCTCGACGACCTGCGCCCGTTCGACGCTGAGGACTTCGCGCGCGCGCTTGTGCAGTGAGTTAGCCCGGCGGGCGGCGGGAGTAAGCTGAGTGGTGGTGGCTGGTTGGCTCATCTGGCTGATCGTGGCCTGTGGCTTCGGGGCAGGAGAGCTGCTCGCGGGCGCCGGCAGCTTCTTCCTGGCGCCCTTTGCAATCGGCGCCGCGCTGGCGGCGGCCGCGTCAACCGTCGTCGGCGGGACGGCCAGCGGTGTGGTGTTCATCCTTGCCACCGTGCTCACGCTGATGTCGGTGCGCCCGCTGGTGCACCACCGGCTGAACAGCGGTCCGGAGCTGCGGACGGGCGCGGCAGCCCTGGTCGGCCGACAGGCGCTGGTGACCGAGCGGATCGCAAACCACGAGGGCGTTGGCCGGGTTCGGATCGACGGCGAGGTCTGGAGCGCCCGCGCGTTTGACGAGGACACCGTGATCGAACCGGGGACCAGCGTCCAGGTTGTTGAGATCAAGGGCGCTACCGCGCTCGTCATGGAGTAGGCCAAGAGCTACGGAGAGGGGACCAGATGGTGGGAGCAATAGTCGCGGCGGTCGTGGTCGTTTTTTTGGTGATCCTCTTCGCGCGGACGGTGCGCATCGTGCCGCAGGCGAAGGCTGGGATAGTCGAGCGTCTCGGCCGCTACAACCGCACGCTGGGACCGGGGATGACGGTGCTCGTCCCGTTCGTCGACCGTCTGCGGCCGCTGATCGACCTGCGCGAGCAGGTCGTGACCTTCGCGCCACAGCCGGTCATCACCCAGGACAACCTCGTGGTCCAGATCGACACCGTCCTGTACTTCACCGTCAACGACGCCCGCTCGGCGACCTACGAGGTCGCCAATCCGCTGCAGGCGATCGAGCAGATCACGGTCACGACCCTGCGCAACGTGATCGGGTCCCTGAGCCTCGAGGATGCGCTCACCAGCCGCGACCACATCAACGCGCAGCTGCGCGGCGTGCTCGACGAGGCCACCAACAAGTGGGGGATCCGTGTCAACCGGGTTGAGCTGAAGTCAATCGACCCGCCGGGATCGATCCAGGAGGCGATGGAGAAGCAGATGCGCGCCGAACGTGATCGCCGCGCGGCGATCCTCAACGCAGAGGGCGTCAAGCAGTCCCAGATCCTGACCGCCGAGGGCCAGCAGCGTGCCGCGATCCTGACCGCCGAAGGGGACAAGCAGGCGGCGATCCTGAGGGCCCAGGGCGAGGCGCAGGCCATCCAGACCGTCTTTGAAGCGATCCACAGCGCGGACCCGGACCCGAAGGTGCTGCGCTACCAGTACATGCAGATGCTGCCCAGGCTCGCCCAGGGAGATGCCAACAAGCTGTTCGTGATCCCGTCAGAGTTCACGCAGGCCGTCGGTGAGATCGGCCGGATCTTTGGACACAGCGACCACAACGAAGCCGCCTCAGAGGACAGCAAGTAGCGAATCGCTGGTCTGCCGCCGACCGTGCGGTTAGTCTCCGCGGCCAATCGTGTCTGTTGGTGAGAAAGGGGGGATTTGTGTGGCTGCTGTAAGTGACGCAGCTTCAACGGGTGAAACCGGCCATTCCCATGGTCTGGACAAGGGTGCGCTGGGCTTTCTGGACGCAATCGTGATGGCCGTGGCGGGTGTCGCGCCCGCCTACTCGATCGCCGCCACCACCGCCCTGCTGGTCGGGACCGTCGGCTTCGCGGGGCCGGCTGCGCTCCTGTGGTGCGGGATCCCGATGTTCGGCATCGCGATCGCCTACCACCAGCTCAACAAGATGGGCGCAAGCGCGGGCGCCGCCTACGCCTGGGTGGGCCGTGTCCTGCACCCCTATCTGGGCTGGCTGGCCGGCTGGTGTCTGATCGTCTCAGCGCTTTTGTTCATGGTCGCAGGCTCCTTCCCAGCCGGCCAGGTGACGCTGTCGCTGTTCTCCGCCTCGGCCGCCGGCCAGGCTGGTTGGGTGGCGCTGGTCGGGTCGGTCTGGTTTTTGGTGATGGCCTACTTCGTGGCGCGTGGCGTCCGCATCACCGCCAACGCGCAGTGGATCATGTCCTCGATCGAGCTCGTGTTGCTGGTGGCCTTTGCCGTGCTCGGCTTCGTCAACGCCCCAGCCCACCCGCACATCAGCTTCTCGCTGAGCTGGCTCGGATTCAGCCACTTCAGCGCCTTCAACGGCAGCGGCGCCAGCTTCGTTGCCGGCGCGCTGATCGCGGCCTTCTACTACTGGGGCTGGGACGTCTCCTCAAACCTGGGCGAGGAGACGGACAACAGCGAGAAGCACTCGGGTTTGGGCGGCATGATCGGCGTCGGCATCGTGTTCTTGCTTTTTGAGGCCTTCACGATCGTCGTGAACATGGACGTGCCGACCAAGACGGTCGGTTCGAGCAGCAACGTGCTCGAGAACCTCGGCCACATCGTTGGCGGCGGCGTCGGCGGCAAGCTGATGATCGTCGCGGTCGCCCTTTCGACGATCGCCACGCTCGAGACCACGCTGATCCAGGTCACGCGGTCGCTGTGGTCGATGGCCAGCCAGCACACGCTGCCCGCGCGCTTCGGACAGCTGCACCCGCAGTGGCGCACGCCGGTGTTCGCCACGGCGGTGGTGGCGGTGATCTCCGTGGCGCTGTTCGTCATCTCGAGCTTCGCCAACTCGGTGAGCACCGTGCTGACCGACGCGATCAACGCGATCGGGCTGCAGATCGCGATCTACTACAGCCTGGCGGGCATCGCGGCCGCGGTGGCGTTCCGCAAGCTCGCCTTCCGGTCGGTCAGCAACTTCCTGCTGATGCTGGTCTTCCCGCTGCTGGGCGGGATTTTCATGCTCTACATCTTCGTCGAGTCGCTGATCGGTGGGTCGCTGACCGGCGCCGAGATCGGGATCGGGATGGGGGCTGTCGCGATCGGGATCATCCCGATCGTCTACTACGCCGCCAAGGGCAGCGCCTACCTGCACGCACGGCCGACGCTCGGTCGAGTACTACCGACCGAAGGGCTCGGCGAAGAGCGCATCATCTGATGTGCTCAGCGTGATGTGATCGCCCGGAGATAGGTTCCACGCTGCCGCCGGTCAAGCGGACCGGCGGCAGCGGGCATCCGGCTAAGCTCTGGCCCAATGTTTGAAACGCTCTCGGAGAAGCTGCAGGCGACGCTCAGCGATGTGCGCGGCCACGGCACGCTGACCGAGGCCGACATCAGTGCTGCGATGCGGGAGATCCGCCTGGCGCTGCTCGAGGCCGATGTGAACTTCCAGGTCGTCAAGAGCTTCACCGCAGCGGTGCGTGAGCGTGCGCTGGGGGCGGACGTGATCGGCCAGCTGAACCCTGGCCAGCAGGTCGTCAAGATCGTCAACGACGAGCTGACGGCGCTCATGGGCGGGGAGGCGCAGGACCTCCACTTCGCGTCGCGCCCGCCGACCGTGATCCTGATGGCGGGGCTGCAGGGGTCAGGCAAGACCACCGCGACCGCCAAGCTAGCCCGCTACCTGCGCGAGCAGCACGGCTCATCGGTTGCCGTTGCCGCCTGCGACGTCTACCGACCGGCCGCGGTTCAGCAGCTGATCCAGGTGGGCCAGCGCGCGGGAGCAGAGGTCTACGAGCAGGGAACGGAGAAGAGCCCCGTGCAGATTGCCGCCTGGGCTCGTGATCGTGCCCAGGCCGACGGCAAGGACGTGCTGATCGTGGACACCAGCGGCCGGCTGCACGTCGACGAGGAGCTGATGCGCGAGCTTGCCGAGATCCGCAAGGCGATCCGGCCGGATGCGGTGCTGCTGGTGGTCGACGCGATGACCGGCCAGGACGCGGTGCAGGTCGCCGACCAGTTCAGCCAGACCGTTGCGCTGGACGGTGTCATCGTCACCAAGCTCGACGGCGACGCCCGTGGCGGTGCGGCGCTGTCGGTCAAGGCGGTAACCGGGAAACCGATCATGTTCGCCTCGACAGGCGAGAAGCTCGACCAGTTCGAGCGCTTCTATCCGGAGCGGATGGCCCAGCGGATCCTTGGCATGGGCGACGTGCTGTCGCTGATCGAAAAAGCCAGCGAAGCCTTCGACGAGCAGCAGGCGCGGGAGCTCGAGCGCAAGTTCCGCCGACAGGAGTTCGACCTTGACGACTTCCTCGAGCAGATGCGCCAGATCCGCCGGATGGGGCCGCTACAGAACCTGCTCAGCATGATCCCGGGCATGGGCAAGGAGCTGCGCGGCGCGAAGATCGACGAGCGCGAGTTTGACCGCATCCAGGCGATCATCCTCTCGATGACCCCGCAGGAACGCCGTCACCCGGAGCTGATCAAGGGCTCCAGGCGACTGCGCATCGCCCGCGGGTCGGGCACCAACGTGCAGGCCGTCAAGGCGCTGATCAAGCAGTTCGAGCAGATGCGCAAGCTGATGAAGGTCATGGCCTCGGGCAAGACGCCGGACCTCCAGGCGCTGATGCGCGCGGCACGCTAACCTCTGCTGCTCTATGGCAGTCAGACTACGACTAACACGCGTCGGTGGACGCAAGAACCCCATGTGGCGGGTTGTTGTCGCGGACCAGCGCTCAAAGCGCGACGGCCGCGTGATCGAGACCGTCGGGCATTACAACGCACAGACCGAACCTTCGACGATCGTGATCGATGAGGCTCGCGTCCGAGACTGGCTGGACCGTGGCGCACAGCCATCGGAGACGGTCAAAAAGCTCCTGAAGACGCAGGGCATCACCGCTTGAGCGAAGCCGTCCCCTCGCCGCGCGAGCTGCTCGAGTTTCTGGCACGTGGCCTGGTCGCGGAGCCCGACGCCGTCAGCGTCAAGGAGTCGGACGAGGAGGACGGCAGCGTCATGCTGGAGCTCGCCGTGGCGCGCGAGGACTACGGCAACGTGATCGGGCGGCGCGGACGTACCGCTTCGGCCTTGCGGACCGTGGTGAAGGCTGTTTCCGCGCGTCAGGGCCACCGCGTCTTCATCGACATAGTCGACTAGGCGAGCGCGTGCCTGAGGCGGCCGCCGGCGGGGGTTGGTTACAGGCCGGACGGGTCGGAAGGCCCCATGGTCTCGATGGGAGCTTTCTCGTGGCGGAGGCAAACCCCGTGCTCCTGCAGGCGGTCACGGAGGTCAACCTGGCCGGCGCACAGCGCGCGATCGTGCGCCGTGCCGGGCACCGGCAGCGTCTGATCCTTGGCGTCGAGGGCTGCGCCGACCGCGAGGCGGCGAGGGCTCTGCACGGCGCGCGGTTGCTCGTCCCGCGCGCCGCTGCGCCAGAGCTCTCAGACGACGAGTGGTGGGCTGAGGATCTGGAGGGGTTGCGTGTGGTCGACGGCGACGCGCCGGTAGGCGTCGTCAGACGGCTGCTGGCACTGCCGTCGTGCGAGGTGCTGGAGGTCGTGCGTGAAGGTGGTGAGGTGTTGCTCGTGCCGCTCGTCTCAGACGCGGTCCGTACAGTTGACCCAGGACGTGGGGTGGTGGACGTGAACCTCTCCTTCCTGGGCGAGGCTTGATATGGAGATAGACGTCTTCACGCTCTTTCCGGAGTGGTTTGAATGGTTTCGCCAGCAGCGCCACGTGCGCACCGTGCTGGCCGCCGGTGGCAGGCTTGAATGCGTCAACTATCGTGACCACACCCCGCTTGGCGGTGGGCAGGTGGACGACACGCCGTTCGGGGGAGGGGCTGGCATGGTGCTGCGCGTGGATGTCGTCGATGCGGCCCTGCGCGCCCGCTACGGCATTGACCCCGTCGAGTTACGCGATCGCCGCCGGGTCATCGCGCTCACGCCGGGCGGCAGGTTGCTCGATGACTCGGTGGTCGATGAGCTCGCCGCTGAGGAGTCCTTGACGCTGCTCTGTGGTCGCTACGAGGGGTTTGATGAACGCGTGCTTGAACACCTCGCCAGCGAACGGCTCTCGATTGGGCGCTACGTGCTGGCCGGCGGCGAACTCGCGGCGATGGTGGTCTGCGATGCGATTCTGCGCAAGCTGCCGGGTGCGCTTGGGCACGACGACTCGGCGCTGGAGGAGTCCTTCAGCCCGGCGCTCGCGGGCGCGCCGGAGTACCCGCACTACACGCGACCAAGTGATTACCGAGGATGGCCAGTCCCGGAGGTGTTGCTCTCCGGCCACCATGCGAACATCCGGCATTGGCGGCTTGAGCAGTCTCGGTCACGTGCCGAGGCCCAGGCGCGCGAGCGTCAGAACCGGCGCCCGGCAGCTGAGCCGGGTCCGCTACCATAGGCCGCCGCGCGCCCAGTGGCGCGCTCAACTTCCAAACCCCGACACCGGCGACGCTCCGCCGCCGGTACCGAGCACGAGCAATGAGCACTGTCATCGAGAGCCTGGAGCGCGCACAGCTCCGCCGAGTACCCCAGTTTGACGCCGGTGACCGCCTGCGTGTCCACTTTCAGGTGATCGAAGGCACGCGCCGGCGCACCCAGGTGTTTGAGGGAATCGTGATCAAGCGCCAGGGACACGGTGCGCGTGAGACGTTCACCGTGCGCAAGAACTCTTTTGGCGTGGGTGTGGAACGGACCTTCCCGCTGCACTCGCCCAAGATCGAACGCATCGAGGTCGCGGCCCGCGGCGATGTTCGCCGTGCCAAGCTCTACTACCTACGCGATCGCGTCGGCAAGCGCGCACGTGTGCGTGAGCGTCGCAACACCGGCCCGGAAGAGGTTGTGGAACGCGAGCTTTTGTACGGCGCGGCGTTCGCCGAGCCTGAGGCCAGCCCCGAGCCTGACGCCGACGCGAAGCTGGAGGTTGCAGCCGAGGTGGAGGTTGCCGTCGAGTCAGAGCCTGCGGCGCAGGCCGAAAGCCCAGCAGCCGACGAGCCCGCCGCGCCTGACCCGGCCGCCGCCGGCGACGAGGCCTGACGGACATCGGTTTCGGGAGGACGTTGCCGGTGGCGTCCACGGCGAAGAAGCCCAAGGGCCTCATCGCCAGCGGCGTCGAACTCGTGTTGACGGTGGCCGTCGCCATCGGTCTTGCTCTGATCGTGCAGGCCCTGCTCGTGAAGCCCTACCGGATCCCGAGCGGATCGATGATTCCAACGCTCGCGATTGGGCAGAGAATTCTCGTAAACCGCCTGGATACCCACCCGGGTCTCGGAGACATCGTCGTGTTTCATCCGCCGACCGGTGCGGTCGGCGACGGCATCTGCGGCAACCCGAACCAGGGCGGCGGGCATTCGCAGCCCTGTGACAGGAACCTCCCGACCGAGGCGAAGGTCACATTCGTCAAGCGCGTCGTGGGACTGCCCGGCGACCATCTTAAGATCCTCGACGGCTACGTCTACCTCAATGGCAGACGCGAAAAGTTTGGCTATCACCCGAACCGGAACGCGAGCGTCCCGGGGTTCATCCCCTGCAACTCCGGTGCGCCGGCCGACTGCACGTTCGCCAGGACAATCGTCGTTCCGCCCGGTGAGTACTACATGATGGGAGACAACCGTGGCGATTCTCTGGACAGCCGTTTCTGGGGGCCGGTGCCGCAGAAGTGGATCATCGGCGTCGCCTTCGCGACCTACTGGCCGATTGGCCGCGTCGGCTTCTTCTGAACCTCGCGCACGCCTGGGGCGCGCACGGGTGGGCTGCTGTTCAGTCCTCATGCGCTCGCTGCCCGGAAGGGATCTCGGCTCGAGAGTCGTGCCCTGGTGAAGCGCACGCCCCGAGGCCCGCACCTGTTCGCCCACGACAGTGCTCTGGGAAGACGCTTCGTGGCCGGTGCTGACGAGGCAGGACGTGGCTGTCTGGCCGGACCACTGGTCGCTGCAGCGGTGCTTTTCGACCAGAGCAGGATTGGGCCGGTTGAGCTGCGCGCACTCGCGCAGCTCGACGATTCCAAGGCCCACGATCACGCTGCCCGGGCCAGGCTCTACCCATTGGTGATGGCGATCGCAAGCCGCGTCGCGATCGTTTCACGGTCCGCCGCCGGCATCGACGCCCGCGGTCTGCACGTCACCAACCTGGAAGCGCTGCGCACCGCTCTGCGCATGGTTGCCTGCGACGACGCGATCTGCCTCAGCGATGGCTTCGCGGTGGCCGAACTTGGTTACGAGCAGCGGGCTCTGATCAAGGGAGATGCGACCAGCGCTGCGATCGCGGCGGCTTCGGTGGTCGCCAAGGAGACACGGGACCGGTACATGCGCAGGGTCGACCAGCGCAACCCAGGTTTCGGTTTTGCCAGGCACGTCGGCTATGCCTCACCGGAGCACCGATCGGCGATCATGCGGCTCGGCGTCACGCCCCTGCACCGCCGCTCGTTTCATTCCACCGCCTACCAGCAGCTGTCATTCGAGTGACAGGCGGTGGCGCATCAGAATGCTCCTTCGAGATGGTCGAGGCGCACCAGCTCTCCCCCCGGCGTGAGCGTCACGCCGATCGCGTCGAAGCGCAACCCGGGAGCCCGCGGGTGGCTTCGTGTCGCCAGCCACTCACTGGCCATGTGCCTGACCTGGAGGCGCTTGCGCCGGTGTAGCGACTCGAGCGGGTCCCGGCCGGCGCGGTTGACAAGGCGGCTCTTGACCTCGCAGAAGACGATCTGGCTGCCGTCATAGGCCACGATGTCGATCTCGCCCCAGCGGCTGCGGTAGTTGCGCTCGAGGATCGTGAAGCCGCGCCGGACCAGGTGGTCGGCGGCAATCTGCTCGCCGCGGCTGCCCAACTTTCGGCGTCGGTCGGTCGTCACTGGCTTGACGGTATGGCCATGACCGTGTCGAGCGTGTGACGGCGTGTGGCGTGTCTGTGACAACGGCGCAGTTGCCGCGTTGAAAGGCACAAACCTGTCACAGATCGGCATGGTCGCGGCACGGCTTTGACCGTAACGTCGAGCGAATGCTTGCCAGGGTGACGACGTTTGCGATCGACGGAGTTGAGCCGCGCCGGATCTCCGTTGAGGTTGACATCCGCCAGGGCCTGCCCACATTCACGATTGTGGGGCTTGGCGATACGGCCGTTCGCGAGTCGCGCGAGCGTGTGCGCGCGGCAATACAGAACTCCGGCTACGACTTTCCGCTGCGGCGGATCACGGCCAACCTCGCTCCGGCCTCGTTGCGCAAGGGTGGTCCGGGCTTCGACGCGGCGCTGGCACTCGCTGTCCTGGCCGCCAGCGGTCAGCTGGACCCCCAGCTGCTCTTGGAGGCGGCTGTCTTTGGCGAGCTTTCGCTGAGCGGTGAGCTTCGCGCGGCTGCGGGAACGCTTGCGGTCGCCGAGGGCGCCCGGCGACACGGCGTTCCGGCGCTGGTGGTGCCGCTCACGCAGGCGCGTGACGCTGCTCTCATCGGCGGTGTGCGGGTCCTCGGCGTCAGCGGGTTGCGAGCCGCTGTGGACGCGCTGACCGGACGCGTCATTCCGCCTGATCCTGAGATGCCCGCGCATGTGGCGAGCGCGACCGATCGTCGGCTGCCCGATCTCGCCGACGTGCGTGGCCAACCCTTTGCCATCCGAGCGATGGAGATTGCCGCGGCCGGCGGCCACAACCTGCTCTTCGAGGGGCCGCCGGGCACAGGCAAGACGATGCTCGCGCGCCGCCTGCCATCGATCCTGCCCGCTCTCAGCAGAGCGGAGGCAATCGAGGTGACGCGGCTGTACTCGGTGGCGGGCCTGCACACCCAGGGATTGGTGATCTCACGCCCGTTTCGCGCGCCACATCACACCATTTCGGCCGCAGGTCTGGTCGGTGGCGGCACGCCGCCACGCCCTGGCGAGGCGTCGCTTGCGCATCGGGGAGTCCTCTTTCTGGACGAGCTCAGCGAGTTCCAGCGGCCGGCGATCGAGGCACTGCGCCAGCCGTTGGAAGAGGGCCGCGTGACGATTGTGCGCGGCCAGCGGGCGCTTCGCTTCCCGACCCGTTTCATGCTCGTGGCGGCCACCAACCCGTGCCCATGTGGCTACGCCGGGGTGGGCGATCGCTGCCAATGCTCCGAGACGGACCTGCGCCGCTACACGCGACGGTTGAGTGGCCCGTTGCTTGACCGGATCGACCTGCTGGTCACCGTCGGCCGACCGGCCGCCCAGGATCTCGACGGCTCGCCACAGACGAGCTCAGCGACGGTGCGGGCGCGGGTGGAGGAAGCGCGCGCACGCCAGCGCTCGCGACTGAGCGGAACGGGTGCGAGTTGCAACGCCGAACTCGACGCGGCGCTGATCCGCGAGCATGTGCGCCTCGACGGCGCAGCGCAGGCTGCCCTCGCCCGCGCATACACAGCCGGCGTCCTGTCGGCCCGCGGCCGTCAGCGGGTGTTGCGGGTTGCGCGCACCGTGGCCGACCTCGATGGGCGCAACCTCGTGTCCGCCACGGACGTGCTGACGGCGGTCGGTCTGCGGCAGCGGCTCGGCGATCCGGTGGCGGCGATCTGATGCGTATTCAGGCCTGCGAGGCATGCCTGCGGCGCACGTGGCTGCTTGCGAGGCTGGGTGGCTATCTGGATCATGTCCGGCAGCCGATCGAGACGGTTCTGGCGCTCGACGACGATGCGCTGGTCGCGCTGTGGGCCGGCGTCGCCGCCAGACGTGCAAGCGCCGAGCGACCCCAGCAGGAGTACGCGCGCTTCGGGCCGGGCGCGGCAGCGGCCGCCCGCCAACGTGCGACGGCCGTCGGCCTCGAGCTGATCTGCAGATGCGAGCCGGCCTACCCGGCGACGCTCCGAGCCTTGGCCGGCGGCCCGGCCGTGCTCCATGTCGCCGGTGGCTATCGGCGTCTGGCCGAGCTGCTGGCGGATGGATCGGTGGCGATCGTCGGTACCCGCAGGCCGACTGGCTATGGCAGCGAGGTGGCGCTCGGGCTGTCCCGGGAGCTCAGCGCGAGCGGCATGACGATCCTCAGTGGGATGGCGGTGGGGATCGACAGCCAGGCGCACCGTGGTGCGATTCTGGCCAGTGGCCGGACGATCGCGGTGCTGCCCGGAGACGCTGGCCAGCCGTACCCACGATCGAACAGAGCCCTGTACCGGCAGATCCTGCGCGAAGGTGTGGCGGTAGGCGAGCTTGGCGTGGGAGTGGCTGTGCGGCGCTGGTCGCTGCTGGCGCGCAACCGCCTGGTGGCGGCGCTGGCGGATCTGACCGTGGTCGTCCAGGGTGCGTCGCGTTCGGGTTCACTCAAGACCGCGGGGCTGGCTGTGGCGTACGGCAGGCCGGTGGGCGCCGTGCCCGGATCGGTGTTGGTCCGCCAGTCGGAGGGGCCGCACGGGCTTCTGCGAGGTGGGGCGCTCCTGATACGAAGCGCACAGGATGCGCTCGACGCGGTCTGCGGTGTTGGCGTCAGGCACGCCCGAGAACCGGCCGCTGCGGTGTTGGGACCCGAACAGCGGGCGCTTCTGGAAGCGATCCGGGCGGGCGCGGAGACGCCCGCGGAAATCGCGCAGCTGGAAGAGCTGGCCGACGCCGGCAGCGCCCTCGCCGCGCTGTCGGAGCTGGAGCTGATCGGCTGCATCCGCCGTGTCGCAGGGGGGCGTTATGTCGCAACGGTTTGACGGGGTCGCCGCTGGACGAGTCTGAGATAATCCCGGCGTGCGCTTTCTCAGAATGACACCCGGCCATGGAGAGGTCGTGATCGCTGAGGGCGATATCGAGCTTCCCGAGGCCGAGCGCGAACTCATCGCTGAGTTCCGCCGGCAACTGGACGCCGGCCTCTGGGCAGCAGTGCCCGTCGTCGGACGAGCTGGTCGGCGCGAGGCGGTCATGGTGCGCACCTTCGCAGAGGTGCCACGCGACGCGGAGCGCGTGATTTTCTTTCCGCGCGCCGCAGGCGGTTGAGGGCGGGCACGTGTTGCTGCCGCTGAGTGTGTCTGCGATCGTCGCCCTGGCGCTGCTCTCCGATATGCTCGCCCCCCGCGTCGTGGCGGGCTGGGAGCGTTATCGGACGCATCGGATGCCAGTCGCGGCGCCCTTCCCCGATCCTGGCCGTGAGCGGCGCGCGGAGCAGACTGCACGGGAGCTGCTGCGCTCGTGCGTCGGTGAGGAGGAGTGGGGGATGTATCGCGACCTCGGCTTCATCCGTGTATGGGGCTCGCAGAGCGCAGCTCGAAGTGGCGGCGCCGAGTACGCCTATCTGATCTATCCGCACCGGCCAATCATCTCCTATGAGCCGCAGACCGGCCGGCTGCTTGGCGAGCACTGCGTCGAGTTTCCCGATGACACCAGACCGTACGGCAGCTCCCGGCTGCCCGACTCTGATGATGTGCTGGCCAAGTGGATGGCGCTCACCGGCGACGAGCAGCGACTGCTGGCCAGCGCGAACCTGCATATGCCCGGTCGCCAGGTTGACGCAGATCAGGTCGCTCGCGACCTCTGGCGGCTCTCGCGTTGGGAGCAGGCACGCATGCGCGCGCTCGCCTCCGAGCTCGCAACTGGCCCGCGCGAGCAGGCTGATGAGCGTGGAGGCAGACGGGGCTAGGCGCAATACCGTTAAGTTAGTGTCTGGTGGTGGGGTTATTGTTGTGGCGTGCCTCGGTCTGGTTGGGTCAAGCCGCAGTCTGATCAGCGTGTTTCGGATCACATCTCGGTTGGTGTTCTGACGCGGGTGTTTCCGCCGGAGCTGGTGGATCGGGTGGTGGCGCAGGCGGGGCGGCGGGAGCGGCGCCAGCGGCTTTTGCCGGCGCGGGTGGTGGTGTATTACGTGCTGGCGATGGCGTTGTTTGCCGATGCGTCCTATGAGGAGGTGATGCGCCGGTTGGTGGAGGGGCTCTCATGGGAGTCGGGCTGGCAGTCCTCGTGGGAGGTGCCGAGCAAGGTCGCGATCTTTTTGGCGCGTAAGCGTCTGGGGTCAGAGCCGCTTGCGCTGCTGTTTCACGCGGCTGCGCGTCCGTTGGCGGTGGAGGCGACCAGGGGCGCGTTCTACCGAGAGTGGCGGTTGATGAGCTTGGACGGGACGTGCCTGGATGTGGCTGACACGCCTGAGAACGAGACGTTGTTCGGGCGGCCGGGGACGGGCCGCGGGCAAGGGGTCGGCGCGTTTCCGCAGCTACGGCTGGTCGCGCTCTCAGAGACGGGCACGCACGCGATCTGCGAGGCGGCGCTGGGGCCGTACACGACCGGGGAGAACGCACTCGCTGATGAGCTTATCGGTACGCTTGAGGCGGGTCAGTTGTGCCTGGCCGACCGTGGCTTCTACAGCTTCAAGCGCTGGCTGAACGCCCGTGAAACCGGGGCACAGTTGCTGTGGCGGGTGAAGGCGAACATGGTCCTCCCACGCGAGCGGCAGCTCACCGACGGCTCGTATCTGACCCGCATCTACAAAGACCAGAAAGACCAGCGCGCCAAGCGCGACGGCGAGCAGGTCCGCGTGATCGAGTACCAGCTCGACGACGGCGCCCGCTCAGATCCCGAGCAGCGCTACCGGCTGATCTGCACGATCCTCGACCCCGAGCACGGCCCCGCCGGCGAGCTCGGCGCGCTCTACCACCAACGCTGGGAGCTCGAGAACGCGCTGGATGAGCTGAAAACCCACCAGCGCGGTCCGCGCGTGGTGCTGCGCTCAAAGACCCCCGACGGCGTCTACCAGGAAGCCTACGGGTACCTGTGCGCCCACTACGCGATCCGCCGGCTGATGCACGATGCCGCTCTCGCCGCCGATGTCGATCCCGACCGATTGTCGTTCACCAGCGGCCTGCGTGCCGCCCAGCGCTCAGCCCGCACCAGACCGGGATTTTCCCCCCCACAGCCTCGCGACCGCTCATGAGCGGGCGGTCGCCGAGATCCTCGCCCAGCCACTCCCCGCCCGTCGCCTCCGTCGCAACCCGCGCGTCATCAAACGCAAGATGAGCAACTGGCCAGTCAAACGCGCCGAACACCGCAACACACCCAAGCCGACCAAACGTCCCGAAGACGCCATCACCGTACTAGCCGCCTAACTTAACGGTATTGGGGCTAGGCGGTTTGTGCGGTCGGGTGTGCTGAAGCGTCCGCTGGCCGGTGCGGAGCATGGGCGCCAGCCGACCGCGCTTTCCGTGCTCTGGATGTGTTCTGGTCAACTGATAGGTGCCGCGTAAGCGCGGCCGTGAACCACGAATCTGGATGGCTGATGCCCAACTGGACTGCGATCGCAAGCCGTTCTCGCCGCGCGCTGCGCGGCCGGCCGGCGCTGGCGGCGCTCGGCGGATTGCTCGCCACCCTGGCGCTCCTGGTGATCGGGTGCACGCCGGCGTGGGCGGCAGGCGGTGTCACGATCACCACCAGCTTCGAGAACGATCCGATCAGCGTGAACACGACCGATGCTGTTGGGTACGCGCTCACAAACACGACGGCGAGCGCGCAGACGGTGACGTTCACAGATGCCCTACCGGCCGGTGTGACGCTCGACAACCCCACCGCGGCGGCGCTGACCAACGGCTCGACCAGCGGCTGCAACCTCGTGCCGCCGGCAGCTGGACCTGGCGCCACATCGGTCACGGTCACGGTCACCGTGCCTCCGGCCACAGGTACGGCCTGCACCGTGTGGTTTGATGTCGTGGCATCGACACCCAGCAACGACCAGACGCTCGCAGATGCTTACACGGGGCTGTCCGCGAGCTCGGTTAAACCAGTTGCCACGCCGGGCGGGCTCATCGTGCTCTCGGACCCAACACTCAGCTTCACCTCGCCGGTCAACGGCCAGACCTTCTCCCTGGGCGAGATCGTCGACGCAAACTTCTCATGCGCTGCCAGCGATCCGCTGGATTCGATCGACAGCTTCTTCGGGACCGACGACGAAGGCAATCAGATCGAGTCCGGGGGACCGATTGACACCGTCGACCCGGGAACACACACACTTGAGGTTGACTGCTACAGCGCCGCCGGAGGCGGCTACGTCAGCCAGACCGTCAGCTACAGCGTCAGCTCATACACCCTGTTGGGCGTGCATGCTGCTCGTGGGAGCGACCAGATCTCTTATCGGACGCTCGTGCCGGCCGGCCAGCTCTTCACCCGGGTCTTCTATGGGAGCAAGCTGATCGCACTCAACAGGACGGCGGTGAGCGCGCAGGGGATCGCCACGGTGAGCTTCGGGCCGACAGCGGCCGGACGACGCCTGATCGGGTCGTTGCGGGGACGGTTTGCGACGCTCAGTCTCCAGGTCTCCTTTGAGCCGCAGGCGATCGGCAGCGGCGAGCAGCAGATCACGCCGGTGGCGGCAATCGTCACCAGCCGCCAGGTGAAGGTGCCGCTCTTGCGCCCGGCGCCACGGCAGGGGAAGCGTCGCCGCGTGCGTCCCCGCAGCCGCCGCATGCGTCCCCACAGCCGCCGCGTACGTCACCGCCACCAACTGCGCGCAGGCTGAACTGAGAGTCCGCTTATTCATCAATGCCTTAGGTGCGACTGCAATCGCTGCGATACCCTTGGTTAGGTAGGCGGCAGTCTTGGGTAGCCGCTTTGCGCAAGGCCAAGGCGTCCGCAAGGCCCGAACCGATGGGGAAGTGGCGTAATGCCTGCAGGTTCAAGTCGCAAAAACGTACGCGCGCAGCACAGTCGCCTCCGTTACTTCGTTGTGCCGCTGGTGGCGCTGCCGTTCGTGGTGGTCGCGGGACTGCTGGCTGTGGTCGCGCTATCGAGCGCGAACATCCGTGCTGGGCGTACATCGCTTGCGCAGATCACCCTGCCGACCGGCGGCGGACAGATCAGTCGCGTGGTGGCGATCGGTGGACCTGAACGCCAGGTGGTGGCGGTCAAGCTCGTGGGCGACCAGGTCCTGCCGGTGAGGCGTCTGCCGGCGGACTACCCAGTCACGGTGCAGGCGACCATCAGGCGTCCGGGCTGGATCTCCTGGCTGACCGGCTCAGAGCAGCAGGTTCAGGTCAATGAGACGACCCCGACGCCGCATCTGATCTCCACCTTCCTGACCCGCGGACAGGGCCGCCTGCTAACGGTCCAGTTCTCCACCCCCGTGGCGGCGGTGGGCGCGGGGGCCGTGGGCGCAAAGGTCGCAGCGCGACCGCTCTCCGCCCCGACCACCAGCTACAACCTAGCCGAGCAGGCGAGTGCCGGCACGGCCGACGTCGCCGCCGCCGCGCGCAGCTGGGAGATCCCCACCGTCACGCCTGTCTCCTGGTTCCCGGCCGGCGCGAACGCCACGGCGGTAGCCACACCCGCGCCCGGAACGACGATCACGCCCAACACCCGTATCACCCTCACATTCTCAAAGGATGTCTCGAGTGTGCTCGGCAGCCATCTGCCGCCGGTTGCGCCCAGCGGCTCCGGCAGCTGGCACCGGCTCAACGCCCACTCGATCCAGTTTGTCCCACAGGGGTACGGCTACGGTCTCGGCGCCAACGTCTCGGTCTCGCTTCCCTCCGACGTGAATCTGGTTGGCGGTAAGACGCACGGGTCCGACCCGGTCGGCCAGTGGACGGTACCGGTCGGCTCGACGCTGGCGCTACAGGAGCTGTTGGCCGAGCTCGGCTATCTGCCGCTGAACTTCACCCCGTCCAGCTCGGCAACGACGACGACGACAACAAACGCCACGCCCGCAGCCGGCCAGACGACCGCCACCTCGGCCGCGACCACGGCGGCGACAGCCACCACGCTCGCCGGCAGCCCGGCAGCCGAGGAGGCCGCGATTGTCAACCCGCCGCAGGGAACCTTCACCTGGCGCTATCCGAACACCCCCGCGCAGCTCAAGGCGCTCTGGTCGCCGACGGGCTGGACGGAGCTCACCCGCGGCGCCGTGATGGCGTTTGAGAATGCCAACGGACTCACCACCGACGGGATCGCCGGGCCGATCGTCTGGCGGACGCTGATCAAGGCTGCGGTGGCCGACAAGCAGAACACCTTCGGCTACACGTTCGTGATGGTCAGCAAGACGCTGCCCGAGAACATCAAGGTCTGGCACAACGGCCAGATCGTCGTGCAGGGACTCGCCAACACGGGGATTCCACAGTCACCAACTGCCGATGGCACCTTCGCCGTCTACGAGCACATCCCCGTCGGGACGATGAGCGGCACGAATCCCAATGGCACGCCCTACCACGACACCGGCATACCGTGGATCAGCTACTTCAACGGCGGCGACGCCCTGCACGGGTTCATCCGCGCGTCCTACGGATTTCCGCAGAGCCTCGGCTGTGTGGAGATGCCGTTCTCGGAAGCCGGGCAGGTGTACCCCTACACCCCGATCGGGACCATCGTCCACATCAGCCAGTAGCGCGACTCCGCGGAGTTGTGCCTGTGCGCGCAACCGCTTTTGATCGACGCCAGGGACGGCGGTCGCGGCAGCTGAAGGGCGGTGCGATCAGGCTGCCGCAGCGGTCAGCTGGGTGAACAGCTCGGCGATCTCGGCTGCCGTGATCTCCAGGGCAGGCTCGCCGATGTTGACCTCGATCATGCTGGTCCCGGGTAGCAATGCCGGCTTCAGCGGCCCGAACAGCCACACGCCCTGTCCGGCGGCGATCTCCAGGGCGCGCCGCCAGAGCAGCTCGCGGTCGCCGCGGATCTGAATATGAAACAGCGGCGTCTGTGGACGGCTGGGGATCACCTCCACGTCCGGGATCTCGCGCAACACCGCCGCGATCTGTCGAGCGTGCTCAAGGAACGTCGGCATCCGGGCAACAAGGTTCTCAAGGCCGGGTAGCGCAGCTGCCACGAATGGGAACAGGCGCGCGAGCGTGCCGCCGTGACGCCTGCGCCAGACCCGGGCCTGATCGATCAGATCCTCTGATCCAGCCAGCACACTTCCGGAAAGCCCAAGCAGACCCTTGTAAAGCGAGACGTAGCTGCTGTCAAACAGCCCGGCGATCTCATTGTGAGGCCGGTCGTAGTACGGGGCTGCCTCCCAGATGCGCGCACCATCAAGATGAACCGCGGCACCCTGGTCCCTGACGTAGTTGACCTGCTCTACCAGATCCTGCCACTCGGGCAGCTGGCCACCGATCTCGCGCTGGGGCAGCTCCAGCAGCACCGCGCCCAGCGGCCCCTTCAAGCGCGTGAGGTCGTCAAGCTCGATCAGCCGGGCGCGGTCACCGATCAGCTCGGCCTTGAGGCCATGCAGATGCGCATACCCTGCGTGCTCGTGGAGCTCGAGGTGGCAGGTGGGGTGCCATGCGACCGATCGCGTACACCGCTGCTCGCAGTGGATCCGCAGCGCGATCTGTTGGGCCATCGTGCCGCTTGGAAAGAGCGCCACGGCCTGCATACCCAACAGACCGGCGAGGCGCGACTCAAACTCCTCAACGACCTGCCCCTCACCGTAGAGATCGGGGCGCACGCCCTCGTCCAATGCGTCCGCGGCCTCCCGCAACGACTGTGCAGCCGACACGGGCCGGCGTGATGAGAGCCGGCGCTCACAGCGCCACATGACCGCCTGCCAATCCGGATCCGGCACGCAGGCCAGCATAGATCCCGGTGCGCTCACAGCCGACGAACGTCCGTTCAGGCGGCAGGGCACAGCCACCTGATGGCGAATCTAGCTGCCGTGTCTGCCGTCTCGTCACAGACGGTCGCTGCGAGCCCCGCCTGGGAACAGGCGGTCGCTGACCTCGAGGCTCACCTCGTGCGCAGGGCGGTCTCCGGAAACACGCTCGCGGCCTACCGCAGCGACTGCCGTCAGCTGGCGCAGTGGGCGACCGCGCTCGCGGTCGAGCCCCCTGCGCTGGACGTGCGGCTGCTGCGCCGGTACGTGGCCGGCCTCAGCGCAGCAGGGCAGGCGCCCAGCACCGTCGCCCGCAAGCTCGCGGCTGTGCGTGCGCTGCTGAGGGTGCAGACGGAGCTGGGGCACCTGCCGCACAACCCGGCGGAGCTGCTGGCCGCACCCAAGCGCCCGCGGACCCTGCCACGCGTGCTGGCGCGTGAGGAGATCGAGTTGTTGCTCGAACGCATCCCTCAGCGCACACCGCTCGAGCAGCGTGACCGGGCCCTGATCGAGCTCGCCTACTCATCCGGGCTGCGAGCACAGGAGCTGGTCGACCTCGACCTGGCCAGCATCGACTTCGACACCGAGACGGTCCGTGTCGAAGGCAAGGGGAGAAGGACGCGTATGGTCCCCATCGGCGAGCACGCGCTGCGCGCGCTCGAGCGCTACCGCAAGCAGGGACGCGGCCATCTGCTCAGCAAACCCGCTGACGGAGCGGACGGAGTCCACGAGCCTCTGTTTCTGTCAAAGAGCGGGCGTCGGCTCAGTAGCTCCGACGTGCGTCGGCGTCTGCGCACCTGGACACGCCTGCTGCAAACGCGCGAGCCTGCGCTTGCCCAGGTGCACCCGCATACGCTCAGGCACACGTTTGCAACGCACCTGCTGGAGGGCGGCGCCGACCTGCGCGCGATCCAGGAGCTGCTCGGTCATGCCACGATCTCCACCACTCAGGTTTACACTCGTGTTGAGTCAGTGCGACTGAGGGCGGCCTACTCAAGCGCTCACCCAAGAGCGTAACGAGCGTGGATTGAATGGATACGAACGTAAAAGCGATCGAGCTGAAGGACCTATGGAAGCGCTACAAGAACTCGGGCGACGAGCGTGCCCGTGAGCGTCTTGTGGTCGCCTATTCGCCGCTGGTGAAGTACGTCGCCGGGCGGATCGGCACGACCCTCCCGGGTCACGTTGACGAAGGCGACCTGATCTCCTACGGGCTCACGGGCCTGATCTCGGCGATTGAGCGCTTCGACCTGACACGCGAGATCAAGTTCGAGACCTATGCGGTCACGCGCATCCGCGGAGCGATCATCGACGAGCTGCGGACGCTCGACTGGGTGCCGCGCTCAGTTCGCGCTCGTGCGCGTGACATCGAGCGAGCAAACCAGCGGCTGGAGGCCAAGCTGCAGCGCGCTCCCAGCGACGAGGAGATGGCGGCCGAGTTGGGCATCAGCGTCGCCGAGTTCAACGAATCCCTCGTGCAGATCTCGACCTCTACGCTCGTCGCTCTGGATGAGCTGTGGAGCACCAGCGACTCGAGCGGTGACCAGGTTTCGCTGCTCGACACGATCGCCGACCGTGGTGCGGCGGATCCGCAGGCGGCCGTCGACCAAGGTGAGCTGCGCGACCGCATCGCCGACGCGATCTCGGCTCTGCCGGAGCGGGAGAAGCTCGTCGTAGCCCTCTATTACTACGAGAACCTGACCCTCCGTGAGGTCGGCGAGGTGCTGGGCGTGACCGAGTCGCGGGTCTCCCAGCTGCACACCAAGGCGGTGCTGCGCCTACGCTCGAAGCTGAGCGGCGAGCTCGACTGAAGGGCGTGGCCGGGCGCAGTGCACGCGTGTGCGTGCGGGTGTAGGGTCTGCGGTTGATCTACGAGTGCGCCGCACTCGCTGCGGGGCGCTCACCCCGAGTGAGAGGAGCCAGCATGCACAAGGCCGCGGATCGCATCCGTAACGTGGCGCTCGTCGGTCATCGCGGAAGCGGTAAGACCTCGCTGAACGAGGCGCTGCTGTTTGTGGCCGGCGCGGTTGGGCGCCTGGGCAGCGTGGCCGACGGCAGCACCGTGTCCGACTCCGAGCCGGACGAACGTGCGCGACAGATGTCGCTGCAGGCGAGCGTCAACTCGTTCGAGTGGCTCGAGCGGCGCGTGAACCTGCTTGACACACCCGGAGGCCCGAGCTTCGTGGCGGACGCGCTGGCCGCCCTGCGCGTGTGCGAGTCAGCGGTGTTCGTTGTCAACGCCGTGATGGGCGTCGAGGTCCAGACCGCGCGTCTGTGGAAGCGCGCCGCGGAACTCGATCTGGCGCGGCTGGTGTTCGTCAACATGCTCGACCGCGAGCGCGCCGACTTCTTCCGCACGCTGGAGAGCCTGAAGACCGCCTTTGGCCCTCACGTGGTCGCCACCGAGATCCCGATCGGCAGCGAGCACGACGTCGAGGGGGTGATCGACCTGATCGACATGCGAGCCTACCGCTACGAGGGCACTTCCCGCGAGAACTGCAGCGAGGTGGGGATCGCCGACGAGCAGCTGGCGCAGGCCCGTGAGTACCGCGAAAAGCTGATGGACGAGGTGGCGGAGAACTCCGATGCGCTGATGGCGCGTTACCTGGACGGGGATGAGATCTCACACGAGGAGATCGTCGCGGCGCTCAAGGACGGCACCAACCACGGGTTGCTGTTTCCGGTCACCTGTGGGGTTGCGACGGCGAACCTCGGCACCAATCGGCTGTTGGACGCGATCGTCGAGGACCTTCCCTCACCTGTCAAGCACGGTGCTGTGGACGCGGACGGATACCTGCTCGAGCCCGACGAGCACAAGGAGCTGTTCGCCTACGTCTTCAAAACCCGCGCCGATCCGTTCGCCGGGAGGATCAACCTCTTCCGCGTATACCAGGGCGTGATCCGACATGACAGCCAGCTGCTGAACACGCGCGCTCACATCAAGGAGCGGATCGGTCAACTCTCAAGCCCCGGGGTCCAGCAGCTCCACGTCGAGGAGTTCGGGCCCGGCGACATCGGCGCGGTGGCCAAGCTCAAGGAGACCCGCGCCGGCGACTGGCTGGCGGCCCGCGACGAACCGCTGCGGCTGCCCACGATCAAGCTGCCCGCCGCCGTCATGGCGTTCGCGGTCGCGCCGCGCAACAAGGGCGACGAGGAGAAGATGTTCGCGGGCCTGCGCCGCCTGCAGGAGGAGGACCCCGCCATAGACCTGCACCGCGACCCGCAGACCGGCGAGCAGATAGTTGCCGGGCTGTCACAGATGCACGTTGAGGTGATCGTCGACCGCCTGCGCAGCCGCTTCGGCGTCGAGGTGAACCTGAAGCCGCCGCGTGTGCCCTACCAGGAGACGATCCGCGCCCAGGCTCGGGCGCACGGGCGACACAAGAAGCAGACGGGCGGCCGCGGCCAGTTCGGTGATTGCCACATCATGATCGAGCCGCTGCCGGCCGGCAGTGGACTCGAGTTCGTGGATGCGATCAAGGGCGGCGTGATTCCAGCCGGCTTCATCCCGGCCGTTGAAAAGGGTGTGGTCGAGGCGATGCAGAGCGGTGCTGTTGCCGGGTATCCAGTCAAGGATGTGAAGGTCACCGTCTACGACGGCTCCTACCACCCCGTCGACTCCTCGGAGATGGCCTTCAAACTGGCCGCCGCCCAGGCGATGCGCGACGCCATGGCCCAGGCCGGTCCGGCGCTGCTCGAGCCGATCATGCTGCTCACCGTCAGTGTGCCGGAGGAGGCTGTCGGTGAGGTGATCGGCGACCTCAACTCCCGGCGCGGGCATCCGCTCGGCATGGAGCCGACCGGTGGCGGCATGACCGAGGTCAAGGCCGAGGTGCCGATGGCCGAGCTGCTCTCCTACGCCCCCGATCTGCGCGCCATCACCGGCGGTCAGGGCGAGTACACGATGGAGTTCCTCCGCTATGAGGAGGTTCCCGCCCACCTGGCCGGCAAGGTCGCCGCCAACCCGCGACAGGAGACGTTGTCGGCATAGCTGGCGCACGCCTCGGCGCGGCCGAGCCGGAGCGAGTGAGCGCCCGGCATGTCCGCTACGCTGCGAGCTGACCAGCGGGACCGAAGCCACCGCCTTCGGACAGCATGACCGAACTGCTCAACATCAGCACAAGCCACCGGCACGACGTCTGCGACGTCTGTGCCCGCACGCTGCTGCGTGGCGAACACACGGAGGCGTTCGTCAACGGCGGCCGTCGCTACAACGTCTGTGAGCTGTGCAAGCCCCACGCCCTCCACGAGGGCTGGATTCGCGAGGGCGCGGTGCCGATTGTCGAGAGTTCGAGGGATCGGGCGCCCCGCCGACGTTCGCTGTTCGGCCGCCGCCAGCCGCGCGGCGGTCGCAACGTGAGCGTCCGCGAGCAGTCGCCGCCGCGCAGCCTCGATGATGAGCTCTCCTCCGGCGGCTGGGAGGACTACGCCCAGCCCGACCATGGCGGCTACTACGCGGCGGACCCCGGACCGGCGGTCCCGGCACCATCGAGCGGGCGCTCCGGCGGGCGCGTGCGCGAGCCGCGTCGCGTCCACGCGGTGCCGACCAGCGACGAGCACAAGATCGCCGTGGCCGTGGACATCTTCAACGCCAGCCAGCACCGGCGCACGGTTGCCAGCGTCGCGAGGTCGCTCGGGTCGCCGACGGTGAGCATCGCTGCCGACGAGCTTCGCCCGGGTCTGGTCTGGGTGGTCGTCGCCTGGGAACTGTGCTGGTATCGCTACGAGGTCGACCTCTCCGATCCGGTGGGCGAAGCCCGTCTCGACTCCCAGGGGTACGAGCTGAGCGAGCTGGGCCAGCACGAGCTGCTCGCCAACGCCAGCGCCGACGAGAGCGGCTCGCTGGTGCTGGTCTGAGGGCGACGTGTTGGCCTGCGACACCAGGGAACGGTAGGCTGAGGGCTGTGACCGATGTGCTGGACGAGTTGCGGTCGCGTCTGCAGCGTGCGGCGCAGCGCCTGCGCGAGGATGCGATGGAGCCGGAGGAGGCGCTGGCCGTGATCGAGGAGTGCGCGCGGCTGGCCGGCGACGCCGCCTCCGAGATAGACAGCAGCGTGCGGGCGGCGCTCGAGCCGCTGCCTGACCTTCCGGGCCAGCTGCCGCTGGCAGCCACCCAGGCGTGAGCTCAGACCCGCGTCATCCGCCGGTCCCGTCGCTCCCGGCGGCGGAAGCCCCACCAGCGTTCCCCGAGCACCTGCGCGAGCTGGTCGACGCGTATCTCGCGGAGCTGCACTTCACGACTGAGCCGGCCCTGGCAGGGCTCGAGGAGGCGATGCGCTACTCGCTGCTGGCGGGTGGCAAGCGCATCCGACCGGTGCTCGCGCTTGCCACCGCGGCGGCGATCGGGATGCCGGCGGAGGAGGTGCTGCCGCTCGCGGCCGCGCTGGAGCTGATCCACACCTACTCGCTGATCCATGACGACCTGCCGGCGATGGACGACGACGACATGCGGCGCGGGCGGCCAACCTGCCACGTGGCATACGGCGAGGATGTGGCCATCCTCGCCGGCGACGGCCTCTACGCGGAGGCGTTCGCCCACCTGCTCGGGGCGCAGCGCGGCGCGCCCGCCAACCTCGTGCGGGCCGCAGCCGAACTTGCGTCTGCGACCGGTGTGGAAGGCATGGTCGGCGGGCAGTACCTCGATGTGGAGGCCTCCGCGCCAGCGGGCGCGGGAGGCCTGAGAAAGATTCATGAGCTGAAGACCGGGCGTCTGATTCGGGCCAGCGTGGAGTGCGTGCTCCTGATCGACGGCCAACAGTCGTCGGTGACTGTGGCTTCGCTGTCATCCTTTGCGGCTGAGATCGGCGTGCTTTTTCAGATTGTCGATGACATCCTCGACGTGACCGGCTCGGACGAGGCGCTCGGCAAAACCAGCGGCAGCGACGAGCGCTTGGGCAAACGCACGTACGTGACCGAGTTCGGCCTCGACGGCGCGCGCGAGCTCGCGCGTCTTGCGCACGCCAACGCCAGCAGCGCTCTGGCACGGGCCGCCACCCGTGATCCCTCGCAGCTGCAGCAGATCACAGACTTCATCGCGAGGCGCAGCTTCTAAGCTGTGATTTGTCTCATGGCCGAGTTGCTTACTCACATCAACAAGCCGCAGGACCTCCACGGCCTGACCAACGAGCAGCTCGAGCAGGTCGCGGACGAGCTGCGCCGCTACATCATCGACACGGTTGGTCAGATTGGCGGGCACTTTGGCGCCAACCTCGGCGCCGTTGAGATCGCCGTGGCGCTGCATTCGCTGCTTGACTCGCCGCGCGACAAGATCCTCTGGGACGTCGGGCATCAGGCCTACCCGCACAAGATTCTCACCGGCCGGCGCGACCAGCTGCCGACGATCCGCCACTACGAGGGACTCGCCCCGTTCTGCTCGATCTTCGAGTCAGAGCACGACATCATGGGCGCGGGTCACGCCTCGACGGCGATCGGCTACGCGGTTGGGATCAAGGAGGCGATGCGGCGCGGGCATGGTGAGGACGGCAACGTCGTGGCGGTGGTCGGTGACGGCGCGATGACCGGCGGCGTCGCGTTTGAGGCGGTCACCCAAGCCGGTGGGCTGGGCACCCCGATCGTGGTGGTGCTCAACGACAACGGCATGTCGATCGCGCCCAACGTCGGCGCGCTGTCTCGCTACTTCAACCGTGTGCGGCTCAACCCCAAGCTGTGGCATGCACGCGAGGATGTGGAGTCGAGCCTCGCGAAGCTGCCGGCCTTCGGTCACACCTTCGAGCGCTTCGGCCCCCACTTCAAAGAGTCGCTCAAGGCCTTCTGGGCGCCGGGGCTCTTCTGGGAGGAGCTCGACTGGGCCTACATGGGCGTGATTGACGGCCACGACGTGCGGGCCGTGCGCCGCGCCGTCCGCGAGGCGCTCGCCGCCCAGCGCCCGGTCGTCGTGCACTGCGCGACCGTCAAGGGCAAGGGCTTCGCGCCAGCCGAGGACGGCGGCCTGGAGGGCATGGAGCGCTGGCATGCCGCCAAGGCCGGTTCGATCACCAACGGCGCTCCTGCTCCTGCCGCCGCCGCGCCCGCTGGCGCGGCGGCCCCCGCCCCCCAGTACACCGCGGTCTTCGGCAAGGCGCTCCTGGCGGAGGCAAGGCGCGATGAGCGCGTGCTCGGCATCACCGCCGCGATGAACTCGGGGACGGGCCTGAACATCCTCCAGGAGGCGCTGCCGGACCGCTACTTCGATGTCGGCATCGCCGAGCAGCAGGCGGTGCTTCTGGCCTGTGGGCTGGCGCTGCAGGGGTGCCGACCGGTGGTGGCGGTCTACTCAACCTTCCTGCAACGGGCCTACGACCAGATCGTCCACGATGTTTGCCTGCAGCAGTTGCCGGTTGTCTTTGCGATGGACCGTGCCGGGCTGGTCGGCGACGACGGCCCGACCCACCACGGGGCCTTTGACATCGCCTACATGCGCTGCCTGCCCAACATCGTGCTGATGGCACCCCGCGATGAGGCGATGCTCGTGCACATGCTTCACACCGCGCTCGCTCACGAGGGAGGGCCGGTGGCGCTGCGTTACCCGCGCGGTGAGGCGGTCGGTGTGCCGCTGCCGGATGAGCCGTGCGTGATCCCGGTCGGTACCGGTGAGATCCTGCGTGAGGCGCCGCCCGAAGCGGGTGGGACGCGGGTGGCGTTGCTCGGCTATGGCACCGGTGTCGACCGGGCGCTGGCGGCGGCAGAGCTCTTGAACGAGCACGGCGTGGCGGTGACGGTCGCCGACGCGCGCTTTGCCAAGCCGATCGACGCCGGCCTGGTGGCGCAGCTGGCGGCGGAGCATGAGCTGCTGGTGACGGTCGAGGAGGGCGTGCTCAGCGGCGGCTTTGGCAGCGCCGTGTGGGAGACGCTGGCCGAGTCGGGGCCGGCACCGCGGATCCTGCGTGTCGGGCTGCCTGACCGTTTCATCACCCACGGGGCGCCTAAGCTGCTGCACGCCGAGGTTGGCTTCACGCCGGAACGGATAGCCGAGCGTGTGCTCGCCGCGGTCGGCGAGCGCCAAACGCTCGTTTAGGGCCCGCCGCCTCCGGTCTTGAGCTCACCGAAACGTCGACTTGACGTCCTGCTCGCCGAGCGCGGCCTGTACGAGTCGCGGGCGCGAGCCGCAGCTGCGGTGCTGGCCGGCGAGGTGCTGCTGGGACCCGGACGCGAACGCGCCTCAAAGCCTGGCGCGAGCGTGGCCGGCGATGTCGAGGTGGCGCTCGCCGAGCGCTCGCGTTACGTCTCGCGCGGCGGCGTGAAACTCGCGAACGCGATTGACACGTTTGGGCTTGACGTGCGCGGCGCGCTGGCGCTCGACGTTGGCGCCTCGACGGGAGGTTTCAGCGACTGTCTGCTGCAGCGCGGAGCAGCGCGGGTGGTTGCGGTCGACGTCGCCTACGGCGAGCTTCACTGGCGGCTGCGCGAAGATCAGCGCGTGACCGTGATCGAGCGGTGCAACGCGCGGGCGCTTGAGCCGTCGCTGCTGCCGTACGCTCCCGGCTTGATAGTCATGGACGTCTCGTTCATCTCACTGACCAAGGTGTTGCCGGCGGTGCTCGCATGCGCAGCGCCCAGGTTCGACTGCCTGGCGATGGTCAAGCCGCAGTTTGAGGTGGGGCGCGAGCGGGTCGGCAAGGGCGGGGTGGTGCGCGATCCGGAGCTGCGCCGCGAGGTGCTGCTCTCGGTGGGCGACTTTGCTCGCGGGTTGGGCGCGGCGGTGCTCGGCTACGCGAGCTCGGGTCTGGCCGGCCCCAAGGGCAACCGTGAGACGTTCGTCTGGCTCGCCGAAGCGGGGCGCCCGGGCGCGCTCGAGCGGCTCGACGGGGCCGTGTGTGCCGTCGAGCCCGCCGTGGGGGAGTGCTGAGCAGCGTGGTCGCAGCGGTGATCACGCACAGTCGCGCAGCCGAGACCGACGCGGCTGTGTGCGAGCTGATCGAGGTCGCGGGACACCTTGGCGCTCGGCTGCTGTTCGACCGCGACGAGACGCTCAAGCACAGGCTCGCGGACGGCGGTGCGGTCGCGTGTGTGGAGGTGGCCCCCGCCGGTGTTGACCTCTGCTTCGCGCTCGGTGGGGACGGCACGATCCTGCGCGCGCTGCGCCACTATGCGGGCAGCGGCGTGCCGGTGTTCGGCGTCAACTTCGGCGAGGTGGGTTTCCTGGCGACCGTTGAGCGGGAGCAGGCCCGCGGGGCGTTCGAGCGCGCGTTGGCAGGCCACTTCGATGTGCTGGCGTTACCGGGCATCGCGGTCGAGTCGGATGCCGGTGCATGGATGGCGATCAACGACGTCTCGGTCGAGCGCCAGCACGGCCAGCGGGTCGCGACGCTCGCCTACACGGTCGGAGCCGATGAGGTCGGCAGCGTGCGCTGCGACGGCCTGGTGGTGGCCACGCCCGCCGGCTCGACCGGTTACAACCTTGCCAACGGCGGGCCCGTGATGGCCTGGGGGGTGGAGGGGATGGTGGTGTCCTTCATCGCCCCGCACTCCCTGACCGCGCGGGCATTGGTGGTCGCGCCGGCCGACACGCTGGTGATCGACAACCGCTCCGCCGAGGAGCCGCTGGATGTCGTCGTGGACGGACGACCCGTCGCGGCGCTGGCGGCGGGCTGCGCCCTGCAGACACGGTTCGTGGGCGGCCAGGCGGCGCTTGCGCAGCTTGAGGGCGTCAGCTTCTATGGCCGGCTGCACGAGAAGTTTGGCCGGCTGCGCTGAAGCTCGCCCATCACGAACGCCTGTTCGTCAGCTTCCGTCCGCTGGGGGGCGTAGAAATAGGCGTGTGCTGTCTGAGATCCGGGTTGAGAATCTGCTGCTGATGGAGCGGGCGGAGCTGCGGCTCGGACCCGGGCTCAACGTGCTCACCGGTGAGACCGGTGCCGGCAAGACACTGCTGGCTCACGCCCTCGACCTCTTGCTGGGAGGCAAGGCTCGCGCCGGCATCGTCCGTGAGGGCGCGAGCGAGGCGTATGTGGAGGGGGTTTTTGAGCTGCCGGACTGGCTGCGCGTCGGCCGGGATGGGCTGCTCCCGGCCGACGCGCAGGAGCTGGTGCTGGCGCGCCGCGTCTGGCCCGACGGGCGCACCCGTGCGTACGTTTGTGGTCGTGCGGCGACCGTGGGTGATCTGCGGGAGCTGGGCAGCCGCATGCTGTCCTTCTACGGCCAGCATGAGCATCGCCGGCTGACGCTGGCCAGCGTTCAGCTTGACGTGCTCGACTCGTTCTGCGGCGCGGCACAGGCGCAGCGTCGCGCGCGCATGCTGACACTGCACGGCCGGGTGCGGGAGCTTGAGGGGGAGCTCGCCGAGTTCGCCGGGGAGCTGGGCGCGCGCGAGCGCGAGCTCGATCTCATCGGCTTCGAGCTACGTGAGATCGAGCAGGTCGACCCGAGTGTGGAGGAGGAGCAGGAGCTGCTGCGTGAGCGCGAACGTCTGCGCCACCAGGAGGCGCTGCGCCGCGGCGCCGCGGTCGGTGTTGAGGCGCTGTATGGAGATGAGGGGCTGGGCGCGGCCAGCCTTTTGAGCTGTGCCGCGGCAGAGGCGCAGGCGGCGGCCACGCTCGACAGCTCGCTCGAGCCGCTCGCGCAGCGCCTGGCGGCGCTGCGCTACGAGGCCGAGGACGCCGCACTGGAGCTACGTGCCTACCTGGAAGGCCTGGAGGCCGAGCCGGGCAGGCTCGAGTTCGTTGAGGAGCGACTGGGAGCGTTCGCGCGCCTGGCTCGCAAGCACGGCGGAGGTGTCGCGGAGGTGCTCGCGCACGCCGAGCGCTGCCGCGCCCGCCGGGAGCAGCTCGAAGGGGCAGACAGCGCGAGTGCGGCGCTCGAGGCGGAGCTCGCGCAGGCAAGCGGGGCTCGTGACCAGGTCGGGGACGAGCTCTCGGCCGCGCGTGCGCAGGCGGCACCGCGGCTGGCGGCGGCGGTACTCGAGCGGCTGGCGGAGCTGGCGATGGCGCAGGCCCGGTTCGAGGTTGCGCTCGCTCCGCGTGAGGGCGGCTACGGCGCGCGTGGCCGCGACAGTGTCGAGTTTCTGATCGCGCCAAACCCCGGATTGCCCTGCGGCCCGCTGCGGGAGATCGCCTCCGGGGGCGAGCTCTCGCGTGTGATGCTGGCGCTGCTGAGCGCCGCGCACGGTGCAGACGGCGACGGTGAAGGCGCGGGGTTTGGCGACGCGGGCGCTCCGATGCTCGTCTTTGACGAGGTCGATGCGGGCATCGGCGGGCACACCGCCCGGGCGGTGGGACAGCACCTGCACGAGCTGGCGCGAGGCCGCCAGATCCTGTGCATCACGCACCTGCCGCAGGTCGCGGCGCTGGCCGACCGGCACTTCACGATCGTCAAGGACGGGTCGCGCTCAATGGCTTTGACGACGGTGGCCCAGCTCGAGGGTGAGGCGGTCGTGGACGAGCTCGTGCGGATGCTGGGTGCCGACGGGGATGACGCGGCGGCTCACGGGCACGCCCGCGAGCTTCTGCGGGCCGCCTGATGAGACCAGCGTGCCGCTACCCTGATCAAGGGCGCCGCGTGATCGCGGCCTTGAGCTGTGCGTCCGCCCCGGGCGGTAATTTCGACTTACGGTGAGCACGGGAGTTAGGACCAGAGCATGAGCCAGGATCAGACGCGATTCATCTTCATCACCGGCGGCGTGGTTTCCTCGCTGGGCAAGGGAATCGCAGCCGCCTCGATCGGGCGCCTGCTGCGCGCGCGCGGCCTGTCGGTCCAGATCCAGAAGTTCGATCCCTACATCAACGTGGATCCGGGAACGATGTCCCCCTACCAGCACGGCGAGGTGTTCGTCACCGAGGACGGCGCCGAGACCGACCTCGACCTCGGTCATTACGAGCGCTTCACCGACGCCAACACCAGCCGGGCCTCGAATGTCACCGCGGGCGGCATCTACAACGCCGTGATCCGGCGCGAGCGCCGCGGCGACTACCTTGGTGCGACCGTCCAGGTCGTGCCGCACATCACCGACGAGATCAAACAGCGGGTCCAGGTCGTGGCCGACTCCTCGGACGTGGACTTTGTGATCACCGAGATCGGGGGGACCGTCGGCGACATCGAGTCGCTGCCATTCCTGGAGGCGATCCGTCAGTTCCCGGTGGAGGTGGGCCGGCGACGCTGCATGTTCATCCACCTGACGCTGGTGCCCTACATCGGCCACGCCGGGGAGCTCAAGACCAAGCCGACCCAGCACTCGGTCAACGAGCTGCGGCGCATCGGCATCAGCCCCGACATGGTGCTGTGCCGCTCTGAGTCTGTGCTCTCGACGGAGATCCGGCGCAAGATCGCCCTGTTTGCGAGCCTGCCCGTGGACGCGATCGTCTCGGCCTATGACGTGCCTGACGTCTACAGCTGCCCGTTGACCTTCCACGAGCAGGGCGTCGACGACTTCATCCTCAAGGATCACTTCGGGATCGATGCGCCTGCACCGGACCTCGAGAGCTGGCGGGCGATCGTCGAGCGGGCGGCGGCGTTGAGCGATGAGGTGCGGATTGCGCTGGTCGGCAAATACGTGAAGCTCGAGGATGCCTATCTGTCGGTGGCCGAAGCGCTGCGCCACAGCGGCATCCACCACGACTGCAAGGTGAAGATCGAGTGGATCGACTCCGAGACGGTGCAGCAGCCTGCGGTCACCGCGTTGCTCTCCGAGATGGACGGGATTCTGATCCCGGGCGGCTTCGGTGGTCGTGGCTTTGAGGGCAAGATCGCGGCGGCGAAGCTTGCGCGCGAGCACGGCATACCCTACCTGGGCGTTTGCCTCGGGATGCACGTTGCGGTCAGCGAGTTCGCGCGGCACGTGGCCGGCATGCCGGGCGCCAACTCCACCGAGATGGACCCGGAGACGCCGTATCCGGTGATCGACCTTTTGCCCGAGCAGCGCGAGATCGCAGACATGGGCGGAACCATGCGGCTGGGGGCCGACCCGGTGCGGGTCAAGGAGGGCACCCAGGCCCACGCAGCCTACCGAGAGGGTGTCGTCTACGAACGCCACCGCCACCGCTACGAGGTCAACAACCACCTGCGCAAGCAGCTGGAGGCAGCCGGGCTGGTGTTCTCTGGGACAACCCCTGACGAGCGGCTGGTGGAGATTTCAGAGCTACCGCGTGAGGTGCACCCGTTCTACGTCGCCTCCCAGTTCCATCCGGAGTTCAAATCCCGCCCCGACCGTCCAGCGCCGCTGTTTCGTGAGTTCGTCGGCGCCGCCCGGGCACACCGCGAGCGTGGGGCCCGGGCCGGGTCGCTTGAGGCGGACGCTGGGTCGCTCGAGGCGAACGGTGAGGTCGGGGTGAGCCGGGTAGCGTGAGCGCCTCGAGCGCAGCCGCGCCGAACCCGACCGTCCGCGGATGAGCGATCTGGACGCGCAGGCGCGTGAGCGTCTGCACCGCACCTTCGAGCAGCTGTGCCGTATTCCGAGTGAGACCGGAGCCGAGCGGGTGATCGCCGACTGGGTGATCGACGAGCTCACGGCGCTCGGCATCGAGGTGCAGGAGGACGACTGCGCCGCGGCCGCAGGCGCGCAGGCCGGCAACCTCCTGGCCCGGATCCCGGGGCGTGGCGCCGACGGCGTGGAGGGTGGCCCGCAGGCGCTGCTGTTGTGCGCGCATCTGGACACCGTGCCGCTGACGGCGCTGCTCGAGCCGGTGCGCCGCGACGGTGGCTGGGAGAACGCGGCCGATGGCATCCTCGGGGCCGACAACAAGGCGGCGGTCGCGGCGATGCTCGAGCTGGCCCGGTTGCTGTCCGAGGACGGTCGGCAACCGACGGTGACGCTCGAGCTGCTCTTCACGGTCGCCGAGGAGACGGGCTTGAACGGATCCAAGCACTTCGATCTCGGCAGGATCCAAAGCAGTCTTGGCTTCGCCTTCGACCACGCCTCGCCGCTCGGTGAGATCATCGTGGCCTCGCCCACACACGTGCGGATCGACGCTGAGTTGCGTGGGCGGGCGGCGCACGCCGGGCTTGCGCCGGAGCTCGGCGTCAACGCGATCGTCGCGGCCGCTGCCGCGATCACGGCCATGCCGCAGGGACGCCTTGACGATGAGACCACCGCCAACATCGGGCTGATCAGCGGCGGTAGCGCGACCAACGTCGTGGCCGAACGCTGCCGCCTGAGCGCCGAGCTGCGTGCGGTTGAGGCAGAGCAGCTGGATCGCTATCTGACGGCAGCCATCGACGCGCTGCAGGACGGCGCGGACAGTGCCGGCTGCGACCTCGATCTGTCCGTCGCGCGGCTGTTCGAGGGCTACCGCGCCGATCCTGAAGAGCCAGCCGTGAAGCTCGCCGCCCGCGCGCTGCGGCGCATCGGCTACGAGCCGAGCTACCGCTCGAGCGGTGGTGGCTCGGATGTCAACAACCTGCGCCTGGGAGGACTTGCGGCCGTGAACCTCGCAAACGGCACCGAGCACGCGCACGAGCCGACCGAGCGGGTCAGCTTTGCCGCGCTGGAGGGCAACCTTGAGCTGATGCTGGCGCTCGTGCAGGAGGTATCCGCTTGAGCGCTTTTGAGGTCGTGGACGAGGAGGTCAAGTGGCGCGGACGGCTGCTTGCGGCAGGCAGCGAAACCTACCGCTACAGCGATGGCAGCCAGAACACCTTCGACAAGGTCTGGCACCCGGGTGCGGTCGCGATCGTCGCCCACGACCAGTCCCACGTATGGCTGGTGCGTCAGCCACGCGAGGCGGCGAGGTTGCAGACCTCGCTCGAGATCCCCGCCGGCAAGCGCGACCGCGCCGGTGAGCCGCTGCTCGACCTTGCCGTCCGCGAGCTGGCCGAGGAGGTAGGCAAGCAGGCCAGCGAGTGGGCGCAGCTGCTGAGCTTTGTGCCTTCCCCCGGTTACTGCGATGAGGAGGTGACGATCTTCACCGCCACCGGCCTGACCGACGTGGCAGGCGGTCCGGCGCCGGAGGAGGACGAGCACATCGAGATCGTGCCGTGGCCGCTCGGTGACCTGGAGGGCGCGATCGCGGCCACCACCGACGCAAAGACGCTGATCGGCCTGCTGTGGCTGGCGCGCGAGCTCGCGAGCTCGCGCGCTTGAGTGTTGCTGGCGCGGCCGGTGGCAGGAGTGCGCAGCGCACCGCCGAATCCCGGAGCTGATGAGCGCCGTCGCACCCGGACCCGCTGAGCACCTCACCGAGCTGACCGCCGACTTCCTCGCCTATCTCGAGCTCGAGCGCGGTCTCGCGCGCAACACCGCCCAGGCCTACCGTTCGGACCTGCAGCAGCTCGGCAGCTTCCTGGCACGCGAGCACGTCGACGCGCTGAGCGCAGACGGCCCGCTGCTGGCGCGCTTCATCACCGAGCTTGCCGGTGGCAGCGATGGCCGTCCGCCTGCGGCCGCATCCACACTTCAGCGCAAGATCGCCTGCCTGCGCTCCTTCTACCGACACCTGCGCCGCGAGGGACTGATCGCAGGCGACCCGACAGCCGATCTGCAGCCGCCACGATCCCAGGCGAAGCTGCCGCGTGTCCTGAGCCGGGACCAGGTCAACCTGCTGCTCGCACAACCGGTCGGAGACGGCCCGGGCGCGCTGCGCGACCGAGCTCTGCTGGAGACGATGTATGCGTGCGGCCTGCGGGCCTCGGAGGCGATCGGGCTTGCCCTGCCAGAGCTCGACCTCCGCGCCGGGCTGGTGATCGCCCGCGGCAAGGGCTCCAAGGAGCGACTGGTGCCGGTTGGCAGAAGCGCCCTCGAGGCGCTCGAGCGCTACCTCGACCAGGGGCGCCCAGCGCTCGTCGGCCTGCGCGACGAGCCACACGTGTTCGTGAACCTGCGCGGCAGGCCGCTGTCGCGCCAGGGGCTCTACAAGATCGTCCAGCGCCACGCGCGCAGCGCCGGCCTGGACGCCAGCATGAGCCCGCACACGCTGCGCCACACGTTTGCCACCCACCTGCTCGCGGGAGGCTGTGACCTGCGCTCGCTGCAGGAGATGCTCGGTCACGCCGACATCGGCACCACCCAGATCTACACGCACCTGACGACCGAACGGTTGCGAGACGTGTACTACGACGCCCACCCGCGAGCCCAGATCAAGCGCTGAGCGCGGCGGTTCGCACGGGACGTATGATCGTCCTGGATGCCGGAGCTGCCCGAGGTTGAGACGATCAGGCGCCAGCTCGCCCCGCACGTCGAGGGTCGCCGCCTGCAGACGGTTGAGATCCGTGACGTGCGCTGGCCCCAGGGCACCACGCCGGAGCTGCTCTCCGCACAACTGACCGGTGCGCGCGTGGAGCGCCTGGGCCGCCTGGGCAAATACCTGATCTGGGAGCTCGATGGTGACCGTCACCTGCTCGTGCACCTGCGCATGACCGGTGCGCTCCTGCTTGACGCCGACCCGGAGCCGCCACACACCAGGGCGCGAATCGCGCTTGACGACGGCCACGTGCTGACGTATGTCGACCCGCGCCGCTTCGGGACCGCGCAGCTGCTGGACTCGGGACGGGAGCGCGACTCCTACCTCGCCGCGCGGCTCGGCGCTGAGCCGTTCACCGAGCAGTTCACGGCCGCCTACCTGCGCGCCCAGGCGCGTGGCCGGCGCGCCCCGCTGAAGTCCTTCATCCTCGACCAGCGGCGTATCGCCGGGGTCGGCAACATCTACGCCGACGAGGCGCTGCACCGCGCCGGACTGCATCCGCTGCGGCCTGCGGGCAGCCTGACGCTCGCGCAGTGGACGACGCTCAAGCAGACAATCGAGGATGCACTGGCCGACGGCATCGACGCCAAGGGCGCCTCGATCGACGACTTCCGTCATGTGGATGGCGCCCGCGGCAGCTTCCAGGACCGCTTCCTTGTGCACACCCGCGCGGGCGCGCCATGCCCCAGCTGTGGTGCCACGATCCGCAAGCTGGTGGTGGGAGGCCGCGGCACGTACGTCTGCGAGCGCTGCCAACCACGGCCGCGCCGGGCCCGTGAGACCAGCGCGCTGGTCGCGTCCCGGGCCCGTCCGGCCGGTGGCTCAGGCCGCTAGCAGCTCGGGAAGACGCCCAGCGCGGTCGGCGGCCAGGAGCTGGTCAAAGCCGCCAATCGAAGTGCCATCGATCACGATCTGGGGGAAGGTGCTCATGCCCGTTTTATCTCGCAGGAGCTTGCGCGCGTCCGGGTCGCGTGCGAGATTGATCTCCTCGTACTCGACGCCACGCTTGTTCAAAAGCGCCTTGGCGCTATTGCAATAGGGGCACATGTTGGTGGTGTAAACGGTGACTGGCTTCATGACTTCACAAAGAATAGCGGCTGCGACGGGGAGTTCAGCGTGGCCGGTTCGCTGAAGACCGAGGCGATCGTGCTGCGCTCGATCAGGTTCGCTGAGGCCGACCGGATCCTGCATCTCTACACACCGATGCACGGACGTCTGGGCGCGATAGCCAAGGGTGCCCGCCGCGCCCGCAGCCGTTTCGGCGCCCGCCTGGAGCCGTTTTCGGAGGTCGCGCTGGTGCTGCACGAGGGGCGTGGTGAGCTGCACACCGTGACCGCCGCCGACACGATCGACGCCAGGCCGGGGCTGCGCTCGAGCGCCGCGGCGCTTGACCAGGCCGCCCGGGCCTGCGATGCCCTCGCGCGACTGTTCGACTCCACGCAGGCGCACCCGGAGGTCTACGCCCTGCTGGCCAACGAGCTGACGCTGCTGGCCAGCGGGCCAGCAGCGGCACGCGCGGAGAACGCGCTGGCCTTCCGCCTGAAGCTGCTGCTCGCGGCCGGGATTGTGCCGGCACTCGGCGCCTGTGCGAGCTGCGGTGAACGCGAGCACCTGAGCGGCTTCTCGGCGGCGGCGGGTGGGGTCGTGTGCAACGCGTGCGAATCCATGGCGTTCCCGCTCGAGCGGGAGGCATACGAGTTCATGGTCGCCGCTCTGGGGAGACCGCTGGCGCAGGTGCCGGACTGCACACCGCGCGCGCTGCGCACGGTCGAGCGCGCCGTGCGCGAGACCGCCGAGCATCATGCGCAGGTCAGCCTACGGCCCGTTACGGCGGCGTGAGCGCCGTGTCCGCTTGAGCCGTCGTCCGCGGCTGGCAGAATGAGAATGTGAACAAGGTCCACGAGCATCCGCACGGCGCGGTCGCAGAGCACTTCGCAGGACGCATCCAGGCACACGAGGCCACTGAGTTCTCGCCGCTTGCCACCCGCTCCTACCCGGCAGTGCGCAGCGTCGAGGAACCCGACTGCGGGCTGCGCACCCCGTTTCAACGCGACCGTGACCGGATTGTGCACTCCAAGGCCTTCAGGCGGCTTGAGCACAAGACGCAGGTGTTCGTGCTGCCTTCGGGGGATCACTTCCGCACGCGGCTCACACACACGCTCGAGGTGACGCAGATCTCGCGCACGGTCGCGCGCGCGCTGCGCCTCAACGAGGACCTCACCGAGGCGATCGGGCTCGGTCACGACCTTGGCCACCCGCCGTTCGGCCACATCGGCGAACAGGCGCTCGACGAGTGCCTGGCTGAACGCTTTGGCGAGCACTTCTGGCACAACGAGCACTCGCTGCGCGTCGTCGATGCGCTCGAACGCGACGGCCGCGGGCTCAACCTCACCGACGCGGTGCGCGACGGGATCGCCGCGCACTCCTGGCGGGCGCAGGCGCCGCGCACGCTCGAGGGGCAGATCATCCGCTTCGTCGATCGCATCGCCTACATCAACCACGACATCGATGATGCGCTGCGCGCCGGTGTGCTGACCGCCGACGACCTGCCCGCAGGCCCGATCGAAGCCCTCGGCGACAGCGGCTCGCAGCGCATCGACACACTCGTGCACGACCTGGTGGAGCAGTCGGAGCTTGCCGGAGCGATCGTGCAGAGTGAGGCTGTGGGCGCCGCGATGGCGGCGCTGCGACAGTTCATGTTCGACCACGTGTACCTGGGCCCTCAGGTCACCCAGGAGCGCGACAAGATCCGCGGCGCGGTGCGCGCCCTGTTTGATCACTTCTGCGAGCACCCTGGTGAGATTCCCGCCTCGATTCCGGACGGGCCGCTGGCGCGCCGGGTGTCTGACCACATCGCCGGGATGACCGACCGCTTCGCGGTCGCAGCCTTTGAGACGTTGACCGTGCCGACGGCGTTCACGGTGTGAGCCGCTACACGCCTGACTCACGCGAGCGCGTGCGTGACGCGGTCGACATGCTGGCGTTGGTCTCGGCCAGGGTCGAGCTGACGCGTCGCGGCCACGACAGCTACTTCGGCTGCTGCCCCTTTCACGACGAGCGCACGCCGTCATTTCATGTGCGCCCAGAGGAGAAGCGCTACCACTGCTTCGGATGCTCGGAGTCCGGGGATCCGTTCAGCTTCGTGATGCTGACCGAGGGGCTGGACTTCAAGGGTGCCCTGGAGGCGTTGGCCGACCGCTTCGGCGTGACGCTCGAGACCGAGGACGAGGCGCCTGAGGCGGCGGCGCGAAGGCAGCGCAACGAGCGCCTGTACTCACTGCTTGACCGGGCTGCAGCCTTCTACGAGCGCCACCTGTGGGAGTCCGCCGAGGCTGCTCCGGCGCGCGAGTATCTGGGACAGCGCGGCTTTGAGGAAGCGGTGCTGCGGGAGTTCAGGGTCGGCTGGGCTCCGGGTGCCTGGGACCGTCTCGTGGTCGCCTCGCAAGCCTCCGGCTTTGCCGCCGAGGAGCTGCTCGCAGCGGACCTCGCCCGCCGCAAGCGGGCCAACCCCGCCGAGCTGATCGACCGCTTCCGCGGCCGGATCATGTTCCCGGCGGCCGATGCCCGCGGGCGCGTGCGCGGCTTCGGCGCGCGCACGCTCACGGGCGAGGACGGTCCCAAGTATCTGAACACCGCTGAGGGAGACGTCTACCACAAGCGTGAGGTGCTCTACGGAATCGCCCAGGCCCGCGCGCTGGCGGCGCGCGAGGGGCGGATGATCCTCTGTGAGGGTTACACCGACGTGATCGCGCTGCACCAGGCGGGCGTCCAAAACGTTGTTGGCATCATGGGCACATCGTTGACCGAGGAGCAGGTCGCCGAGCTGGTCAGGCTGGTCGGCGTGCTCGAGCTCTGCCTGGACGCGGACACAGCCGGCGAGCGCGCGATGGAGCGCGCCGCCGATGTCTGTGCGAGCTCCGGACTGGAGTTGCGAGTCGTGCCGTTGCCGCCGGGTACCGATCCGGGGGAGCTGATCGCGCGCGAGGGCGCCGAGGCGTTGCGCGAGCGCATCCGGAACTCGCGACCTTACGTGGAGTTTCGCGTCAGGCGGCTGCTCGCGGCCGCCGACACCTCGACGCCCGAGGGCAAGGACGCCGTGATCGACGCGCTGCGAGAGGTGCTCGGCCCGTTGCGCGACGGTGAGCAGCGCCAGCAACTCGTGAGCGACGCGGCCGCCGCGCTTCAGTTGCGCACCGCCCGGCTGGCGATGCTATTGGGCCTCGCTGATGAGGCGGCGGGCGCAGAGCCCGGTAAGGGCGCTCCTGTGAGCGACGCCGGTCCGATCCGGCCGCAGAGCGCCGGGCGTCCGGTGCACACCGCACCACGGCCAGTGCGTGCGGCACCGCGCCCAGAGCCGGAGCGGTCGCTTCTGGCAATGTGCGTGGCTGCCCCCGAGCTGGGCGCCCGGGCACTGCAGCGGATCGATCCCGGCGAGGTGTTCGCCGATGAGTTGATGCGGCGCGCAGCGCGCTTTCTGGCAGAGCATCTCCCGGGTGCCCTGCCTGACCCACCTGGCGATGACCCCGAGCTGATCCTCGCCGTTGATGACCTGCGGGCGCGAGCTGCGCGTGGGCGACAGGTCAGCTCTGATGAGATCAGCTACGCACTGCTGGTGCTCGAGCGCGACCGCCTGCGCAAGGAGGTCCGCTACCTGCGCGAGCATGAGGGCGGTGCGCAGATGGTCGCGCTCTCAGCGCGCCTGCAACACGTTCAGACGGCGATCCAGACGGTCGGCTCGCGGATCGACCAGGGCCGCTGAGCGGTGCCGCACGCCGCCCGCGCTGCGCGGGCGTTACAGTTCTCTGCTGAGGCGCGCCCTCAACGATGGGGAGTAGCTCAATGGCAGAGCATTCGGCTGTTAACCGAAGGGTTGTGGGTTCGAGTCCCACCTCCCCAGCTGGAGCGCCTGGGCGCCGGCCTCGCTCCGGCGCGAGGCTGGCGCGGAAGACGTCGCTTGAATGTTGACCCGGGCGCTGCGGCCCTCAGCGCGGGATCATCTGCACGAAGCCACCGAACTTCTCCGGCTCCTCGAGCCGGCAGGACCACACCAGCTGGCCGTTCCAGACGGTGATGTCCGGGCAGCCGTCGCACATGTTCTGGCTGCCGTCGGGATAGATGTCGGCCGGCTGGATGATCATCACCGACTGGAGGCGCAGCTTGCGTCGCAGACGCCAGGGGTGCAGAGCCATCGCCTTCAGGTAGCGCCGCGCGACGGGGCGCAGCGCCTTATCGACGGCGGCCAGCAGCAGCATCGGGCGCCCCATTGCCAGGGTCTTTGGCGTGGTGTAAGCCAGATAGCGGCCGGTCCGCAGATGGTGGACTGTCTGGGTTAGCTCCATGGAGCGGGGGCCGACATACCCGTAAACCTTGCCACCCTCGCCCAGGTAGCCGGTCAAGAGCCATTTCATGGTGTCCGGCCGCTCGGTGCCGTTGAGGTACGCGGAGGGCATGAAGTCCGGGTAGCGCTCGCGGATCGTGGTGACGATGTCGGTCGACTGCAGCTCGTGCTTGGTCAGATCCTCGGTGGCATAGGGCATGACCGCAAAGTCAACCGGCCGACCGTTCACCTGGTAGTCAAAGTCGCCACCGACGGCGCCGGCGCGGAAGGCTATGAACACCACGGTGCTGACGATGTCCATGTGCTTGCGAGCCCAGGCGATCACGTCCGGCACGAACCTGAGGGTGTCCTCGTAGACGGTCGCGTTGAACGAGCAGCTGACGTTTCCGTGTCCCACCCGCGCGACCATTTCGGCGTAGTGCTGACGCAGCTTGCACAGCTCGATCTCGTCGCTGGTCTTCCAGCCGGGCCGGTTCTGCTTGGAGTCGATGTGGAAGGTGAACGCCGCGACGCCTGCGGACACGAGCTCCGCCAGCAGCTCCTCGGTCAGCGCCAGCCCATTGGTGTTGATGATCGGCTTCAGGCCACGCTCCGCGACCATCCTCACGATCTCGGTCGTCTGCGGGTGCACGAGCGGGTCGCCGCCCGCGATCGAGATGCCGTCGACGGTGCGGTAGCGCTGGAAGACATCCAGGTCCGAGGCGATCTGCTCGAGCGTCTTGTGGCCACGGGGATCGTTCTCCCGGTAGCAGCCAAAACAGGCGAGGTTGCACTTCGCCGTGGGCTCGAGCCAGGCGATTGCGTTGTCCGGCAACGACCAGGGGAGGCGGTAGAGACTGCGGTGGTCAACGATCGGTTGCGCTTGCGCGGTCACGGACATTCAGATCCTCCGGTTGGCTTGTGTGCGCTTGTGGGGTCTCACGAGAGCGCGGATACGATCTGGTCGGCGGCCGCCTCGCCTTGGGCGATGCACTGAGGCACGCCCACCCCCCGGTAGGCGGCGCCGGCCAGCTTGAGCCTCGGTAGGGGCGCAAGCGCCTCGTCCAGGCGTGCGATCCGGTCCAGATGACCGACGGTGTACTGCGGCATCGCATCCGGCCACCTGGTCACCTGTGCTTCAAGCGGCTCGCCAGCCGCCTGCACCGCCTCGCCCAGCTCGGCGACGACCCGTCTGACCAGCGTCTCGTCGTCGAGCGTCGCCGCCTGCGGATCGTTGCGGCCGACCGAGCAGCGCAGGAACACGCGGTCGCTGTGCGCCGCCAGATGCGGCCACTTCGCTGATGCCAGCGTGCATGCGGTCAGCATCCGTCGCTCCCCGCGCGGTACAAGAAAGCCAGTGGTGTCCGGTGGTTGCCTGAAGGCCTTGGCTGGGAAGGCCAACCAGAGCACGGTGACCGACGTGTAGCGGATCTCAGCCAGCTCGGCGGCAGCGGCCGGAACGCTCGCGCGCAGCATCTGCGCCGCCGCATCGGCCGGCGCTGCCACCAGCGTGGCGTCGACAACCAGCTCGCGGCCGGTGCTGGTGTGAAGCAGGTGGCGGCCGTCCGGCAGCCGGTCGATCCGCACGACGCCTTCGCGCTCCACGACCTCCGTCTCGCCGAGGTCCGCGCGCAACCGTGTGACCAGGCGCTGCAGCCCGCCGGGGAGCGTCACCAGCATCGGCCCCTGGGCGCGCGGGGCGCTTCGGCCGGCAGCGATCAGGCCACGGATCAGACTGCGGTGCTCGCTTGCCAGCGCGTGCAGGCGCGGGGCGGTCGCCCGCAGGCTGAGCGCGTCGGGGTCGCCGCCGTAGATGCCGCCGAGCAGGGGGTCGATCATCCGCTCCAGGGCCTGGTCACCGAGACGTCGCCTGACCAGCGAGCCGACCGACTCGTCCTGCCCGCCCCCGTCCCTTGGCAGGAGGAGGTCAGCGCCGGCGCGGGCCGCGCCCGCCGGCGACAGGATCCCCGAGCGCAGGACCGGCCCGATGCCATCAGGCAGGCCTCCGAGGATTCCGGCTGGCATCTCGCGCAGCCGTCCGCGGCTCCAGACGGCGGTGTTTGAGCGCATCGTCGGCACCAGCTCGTCCCCGAGACCCAGCTCGCGACACAGTCTCGCCGCCTCGGGCGCGGCCGCGAACAGTGCCTCGGGACCGACGTCGACGGTCGCGCCGGCGAAGCTGCGCGAGCGGATCTTGCCACCGACTCGGCCGCTGCGCTCGAGCACCGTGACCTGAGGCTGCACGCCACCGATGCGCGCGCGACTCAGCTTGCGCGCTGCCGCCAGCCCGGTGACGCCGCCACCGATGACGGCCACGTGTGGTCTACGTGTCACCCGGCGACCGCCGCGAGTTGAGCTTGGACGATGTCCGCGAGCACCGAGACGAACTCCGGGTCGGCGTTGGGCAGCGCCGTGCGCGCAAACCGCAGCCCCGCCTGCGCAGCGACCTCGCGCGCCTGGATGTCGAGGTCGTAGAGGATCTCGAGGTGGTCTGAGACAAAGCCGGCGGGGCAGACGAGCACCGCATCGTGGTCTGCGCCCGCGCCGAGATCTCGGATCACCTCGCACACGTCCGGGCCGATCCAGGGGTCAGCGGTCCGTCCTGCGCTCTGCCAGGCGACCGCCCAGTCATCGACCCCGGCGAGCTGGGCGATCGCCGTGGCGGTCTCCTGCAGCTGCTCGGGATACGGGTCGCCCTGCTCGACGATCCAGCTCGGGAGGCTGTGCGCGGTGAACAGCACACGCACAGCGCCCGCACCCAGGCTGTGCAGATGCTCCAGCTCCAGCTGCACGCGTCGCGCGAGCATCGCGAGGTAGCCAGGCTCGAGGTGCCACTCTCTGACGAACGCGAGCTCCCCGAGCTCCGCGCTGGCCTCAGCCGCGTGCACGCGCTCCATGTACTCCTCGACGCTCAGCCGCGAATAATGCGGCGCCAGCACGATCGCCACCGTCCGCTCGACTTCTGCGGCGGCCAGTACGGCCGCGCCGTCCTCGATGAACGGCGTGGCATGCTTCATGCCGAGCACCACCTGGAAGTCCTCGCCGGGGAGACGCTCACCCAGCTCGAGCTCAAGGCGTTCTGCCAGCGTGCGGGCGATCCCGAGCAGAGGCGAGGCACCGCCGATCGCCTCGTAGCGTTCCGTGAGCTCGGCGAGCAGCTCCGGTGTCGGCGGACGGCCGCGCCGGATGTGCGTGTAGTAGGCGGGTATCTCGTGTGGGCTGGCGGGCGTGCCGTAGGCCAGCAGGAGAACGCCGACCCGCTCGCTCACCGCACCACCAGCGTTCCCGGCAGCCTGTCATTGCGGTGCTCGTAGCCGTGAACGAGATCGACAAGCCGTCGCAGCGTGTCAGGGTCGGTCTCCGGCAGCACCCCGTGCCCGAGGTTGAAGACGTGGCCCCTCGGGCCCGCCAGCCGCAGGACCTCAAGCGCCTGCGCACGGACGGTGTCCCAGGGTCCCAGGCAGGCGACCGGATCCAGGTTGCCCTGGACCGCCATGCCCTGGGGCAGGCGCGCACGGGCGCTGTCCATCGGCACCCGCCAGTCAACGCCGAGCGCGTCGGAGCCGGCGCCGGCCATACGTCCAAGCAGCTCGCCGGTGCCAACACCGAAGTAGATCGTCGGCACGTCGAGGTCCCGCAGACCGTCGAAGATGGAGATCGTTGCCGGCAGCACGTGACGGCTGAAGCTCACCGGATCGAGCACCCCAACCCAGCTTTCGAACAGCTGCAACGCCGAGGCGCCGGCGAGGACCTGCGCGCGCATGGACGCGACCGCAATCCCGGCGAGCGCCTGCAGCAGCGCGCGGAAGAAGTCGGGCTGGCTGTACATCAGGCTGCGCGTGCGCGTGTGTGTCTTGGACGGACCGCCCTCGATCAGGTAGCTGGCGAGCGTGAAGGGACCGCCCGCGAAGCCGATCAGCGGCACCTCCAGCTCCCGGGCCAGCAGGCGCACCGTCTCGGACACGTACGGAGCGTCGCGTTCGGCGTCGAAGCCGCGCAGCCGCTCCAGGTCCGCGGGGCCGCGGAAGGGCTGCGCGATCACCGGCCCAACCCCGGGGACGATCTCCAGGTCGATCCCGGCGGCCGCCAGTGGCACCGTGATATCAGAGAAGAGGATGGCCGCGTCCACCCCGAGTCGGTGGACCGGCGCGATCGTCACCTCGGCCGCCAGATCGGGCGAACGGACGATCTCAAACAGGCTTGCGCGCGAACGTACCGCGCGGTACTCAGACAGCGATCGGCCGGCCTGGCGCATGAACCACACCGGCGTGTGTTCGGTGGGCAGGCCACGCAGCGCCCTTAACAGCGGCGCGTCCGCGAGGTCTGCGGACCTCGGATAAACAGCAGGGGTTTCGTAAACAGCCAGTTGAAAGCTCACCACCAGGACGCTAAACGCGGTTCAATGGCCGCCAATCCGTGAGTCCCACGCAGTCCTCTCAGTGGAATGCCGCGAGGAACGTCCGTGATAGCCACTGACGCGCCGCCGGCGTCGGGAATTAGGCTGGGTGGCGTGGCACAGACGACCGTGACAGTGCGCGAAGAGGCGGCCAGCGCACGCCATGAGCGGGACGCACGTATGGTCATGGCCGACTTCGACCAGGCGCCGTTCACGATCGCCTGGGAGGTCACGCGCGCATGCGCCTACGCCTGCCAGCACTGTCGTGCCGACGCACAGCCGCGCCGGAATCCGCGGGAGCTCGATACCGGTGAGGCAATGCACCTGATCGACCAGCTCGCTGGTTTCGGCAACCGGCCGATCCTCGTATTGACCGGCGGCGACCCGTTGATGCGCCGAGACCTCTTCGAGCTCGCCCGCTACGCGGATGAGCTGGGTCTGCGTGTCTCGCTGACCCCAACCGCGACCGCGCTCGCGACCGAGAAGCGTATGCGCCAGGCACGCGCCGCGGGGATCCGGCGCGTGGCCTTCAGCGTCGATGCCGCCGAGCCGCTCACGCACGACAGCTTCCGGGGCTTCCGCGGCTCGTTCGAGCGGACGCGGTCAGCGATCGCGGCGGCTGGCGAGGCTGGACTCTCGATCCAGATCAACACGACCGTGTGTGCAACCAACGTCGGCGAGCTGCCAGCGATGGTCGAGCAGCTTGAGCAATGGGGTGTCGTGCAGTGGTCGGTCTTCTTCCTGGTGCCGGTCGGCAGAGGCGCCGGCCTGCCGCTGCTCTCACCCGCTGAACACGAGGAGGTGCTTGGCTGGCTTAGCGATCTCACCGAGCGCGTGCCGTTTGACATCAAGGCCACCGCGGCTCCCCAGTACCGCCGGATACTGCACCAGCGAACGGGTAGGACCACGGGCGCAGGCTTCCGCTACAGCGACGGGCTCAACCGGCCCGTCCGGGGCGTCAACGACGGGCGCGGATTCATGTTCATCTCGCACCTGGGCGAGGTCATGCCGTCTGGGTTCCTGACGTTGCCGGCAGGCAACGTCAGGAACCTCAACCCGGTGGAGATTTATCGGCACTCGCCGGTCTTCACGAGCCTGCGCGACCCCGGGGCGCTGAAGGGCAAATGTGGCCGCTGCGAGTTCCGCGAGGTGTGCGGCGGCAGCCGGGCCCGGGCCTACGCGCTGAGCGGCGACCCGCTCGCGTCAGATCCAACCTGCCCCTACGAGCCGGCACCGGCTCTCGCCTGAGCCGGGCACACGCGGCAGACTTGACAGTGCCGGCCTCATGATCGCGAGCACGGACGGCGTGAGCGCGACAGAGAGCGCAACAGCAGCCGGCACACAGGCGGTCCCAACCCTGGTTCAGGGCGGCATGGGCGTGGCCGTATCCGGCTGGCGGCTGGCGCGCGCCGTCTCGCTGAGCGGCCAGCTGGGTGTGATCTCCGGCACCGCCATCGGTGTGGTCCTCGCGCGGCGCCTGCAGGACGGCGACCCGGGCGGGCATCTGCGCAGAGCGCTCGCGCGCTTTCCCAACCGCGCGGTGGCCGAGCGCATCGTCGAGCGTTACTTCCGTGGCGAGCCACGCAGGCCCGGCACGCCATACAGAGCTGTGCCGGTGCCGCGCTGGCGTCCCAGCCGCCTGTTCACGGAGCTGACCGTCGCAGCCAGCTTCGTTGAGGTGCTGCTCGCGAAGGAGGGCCACGACGGCAGCGTCGGGATCAACCTGCTTGAGAAGATCCAGATGCCGACGCTGGCGGCGCTCTACGGGGCGATGCTCGCCGGGGTCGACTGGGTGCTTGTGGGTGCGGGCATACCCGTCCACATTCCCGCGGTGCTCGACGACCTCGCGCGTCACCGCCCGTGCTCGCTGCCGCTTACGGTCAGTGGCGCGCAGCCGACCGACGACTTTCGCATGCACTTCGACCCGCGCTTGATCATCAACGAGCGCCCGGCGCCGCTTGAACGTCCCCGGTTTCTGGCGATCATCTCCTCGCACGTGCTGGCAAGCCACCTGGCCCGCAGCGAGGAGGGGCGCCCGTGGGGCTTCGTGGTCGAGGATCCGGTCGCCGGCGGCCACAACGCACCCCCGCGTGGGCGCCTGACGCTCAGCGATAGCGGCGAGCCGGTCTACGGACCGCGCGACGCCGTCGACCTCGAGGTGCTGCGTGAGCTGGGACTGCCCTTCTGGCTTGCGGGCGGCTACGGCAGCCCCGCGAAGCTGCGCGAGGCACGCGCCCAGGGAGCGCGCGGCGTGCAGGTGGGCAGTGCCTTCGCGCTGTGCGAGGAGTCGGGGCTCGACGCGGAGCTGAAGGACGCCGCGCGGAGGGAGATCCTCGCCGCACGCATGCGCATCCGCACCGACCCGCTCGCCTCACCGACCGGCTACCCGTTCAAGGTCGCGCAGCTGGCCGGTACCGCCGGCGACCCGGCCGCTGTCGCGCTGCGGCGCCGGCGCTGCGACCTGGGATACCTGACCTCGCCCTATCGCCGCGAGGACGGCACGCTTGGCTATCGCTGCGCGGCTGAGCCAGTCGAGGACTACATCGCCAAGGGCGGAGAGGAATCCGGTGCTGACGGGCGGATGTGCCTGTGCAACGGGCTGCTGGCGGCGGCGGGCATGCCGCAGGTCAGGCCGGGTCTGGGCGCCGAGGTTCCGATCCTGACGCTTGGGGACGAGGTCGGCGAGGCGCTGGGCGCGATCGCGCCGGATGCGGGCCGCTACCAGGCCCGCGACGTGGTCGACTACATCATGTCGGGTGCCGTCGGGTAGCGCGACCGGGCATCAGCGCTGGCGCCGGCCGGCCAGGCGCTCGATCAGCACCGCAGCGCGGGTGGGGCCGTCGTGCGCCGCCGCCCAGGCGGCCATCTGCGCGGCGCGGGCGGTGAGCTCGGGCATGAGGGCGAGCGCCCGACGGGCGCTCGCCCTCAGCGTCGTTGGGGAAAGCGCCGTCCAGGGCAGGCGCACGCCGGCGCCCGACCACACCAGCCGCACCGCGTTTTCGGCCATGTCGCCGCCGTGCGGCAGCGCCAGGACCGGTACACCAGCGGTCAGTGCCCGCACGACGGTGCCATGGCCGCCATGGCAGATCACCAGCGACGCGTCGCTCATCGCCTGCTCGTAGGACATCCAGTTCACCAGCCGCACCGCCTGGCCGGCGTTTACAGGCTGGGGGAGTGGACGGCGGTCAAGCGACGCCAACACGCGCACGTCCAGGTCGCGCAGGCCGGCGAGGCTTGCGCGCAGCAGGCGGTGGGAGGGGTCCTTGGAGGTCGAGGGCGCGATCACGACCAGCGGCGCAGTGCCCGGCGGTGGGGCTGCTGCTGGCGCCGGCGGCTCCCACAAAAGCGGCCCGACGACGTGCACGTGCTCGCGCCAGGAGCGGGGATACTCGAGCCCCGGCAGCGTCGCGACCAGGCAGAGCTCGCTGCTCAGGCCGCCGTGCAGGCGGTCTGTAGGCGGCAGGCCGACGCGCGCACGGGTGGCGTTCAGCTGACGGCGGCCGATCCGCAGCCCCGCCTCCATCGGCAGCTCAAGCGCCCGCCACACACGTCTGCCCGCGCGTGTCCGCGGCGGCCGTGCGCCGCTTGCAAAGGCCGGCATACCCGGCTCGCTGACCGGGTAAAGGTGCGGGATCAGTGTCGCCGCCGGGATCCCCTCAAGCTCCGCCCCCAGCGCGGGCGCCAAGGTCAGGATGTCGTGCACGACAACCTCGGCGCGCGTGGCCCGGATCGCCGCGCGCGTCTGTGCGAGCGCCCGCTCCGCAGCCTCATAGGGGGTTATGCCCCAGCGCCCTGACGCGCCCGGCGCCGAGCTGGGAGCGGCGCTGAACTCCATGCCACAGGCCAGCACCTGTGGGCGCCAGCGCTCCCAGGTCTCGCAGGTGACGAGGTGCCCGCGGCGCACCAGTCGCTCGCCCAGCGCGAGCATCGGGAAGGCGTGGCCGGGCTGGCCAAAGGCGCCCAAAAAGACCCGCAGCGACCCGGCGCCGAGCTCGGGCGCGCCACCGCCGCCGCTCAAACGGCGAGCTCCGCGAGCGCGCGCAGCTGCGCCAGACGGCCGTCGCGCGTGCTGGCGATCGGCGAGGCAAGCAGCGTGCCCACACCGGCCGCGCGGAAGGCCTCAAGCCGCTCGCGCACCCGCGCCCGTGGCCCGACCAGGCAGACCAGGTCAATCAGCGCATCGGGCACCGCGGCCATCGCCTGCTCACGGCGCCCGCCCAGGAAGAGCTCCTGGATCTCCGCGGCCGCCTGCTCGAACCCGTACTCGCGCACGAGCGCGTTGTAGAAGTTCTGCTGCCGTGAGCCCATGCCGCCGATGTAGAGCGCAAGGGTCGGGCGCATCAGGTCGCGTGCGGCCGTCAGGTCCTCGGAGATGTGAACGTTCACCTGTGGCGCGATGTCGAAGCGCTCGAGCGAGCGGCCGGTACGGGCGGCGCCCTGCTCAAGACGGCCACGCAACAGCCCGACGTGCTCGGGGGAGAAGAAGGTCGGTAGCCAGCCGTCCGCGATCTCGCCCGCCAGGGCGGTGTTGCGCGGGCCGATCGCCGCCAGATAGATCGGGATCCGCTCCTGCACCGGCGCGATCGTCAGCTTCAGCGGCCGTCCTGGTCCGTCGGGCAGCGGCAGCTCGAGTGTCGCGCCGTGGTAGATCACGCGCTCGCGGGCCAGGGCCATGCGCACGACCGCCACGTAGTCGCGGGTGCGCTCGAGCTGACGGGCGAAGCGCTGCCCGTGCCAGCCCTCGGCGACCTGCGGGCCCGAGGCGCCGAGCCCGAGCAGCATGCGCCCACCGGAGAGCGCGTCGATAGTGGCCGCGGTCATCGCGGTCATGGCAGCGCTGCGGCCGGGGATCTGGAAGATCGCCGAGCCCAAGCCGATCGTCTCGGTCTGGCCGGCCAGCCAGGCGAGCACCGTCGCCGCGTCAGAGCCATAGGCCTCGGCGGTCCAGACCGAGTCATAGCCGAGGCGCTCCGCCTCCCGGACGGCCGCGAGCTGCTCGGCAGCGTCGCCCCACAGGCCCCAGTAGCCGATGTGCAGTCCAAGCCGCATCGCAGGGGAGCCTAGCTCGCACAGCGGGCTTGCGATGATGTGACTCATGTCCTCAAGCAACGCGCAGGCCCTCAGATACGGATACAAGGCATCCGCCGAGCAGTTCCCGCCCCGGCAGCTGGTCGATTTCGGCGTCAGCGCCGAGCGTCACGGCTTTGAGATCGTCGCGGTCTCAGATCACTTCCAGCCCTGGCGGCACCACGGCGGCCACGCGCCAAACGCGCTCGTCTACCTGGCGGCGCTGGGTGAGCGGACCGAGCGCGTGACGCTCGCCACAAGCGTGCTGACACCGACGCTGCGCTACCAGCCGGCGGTGATCGCGCAGGTGTTCGCGACCCTCGCCTGTCTGAACCCGGGGCGGGTGCTGCTCGGCATCGGCAGCGGCGAGGCGATGAACGAGAACCCGTCGATGGGCATCCAGTGGCCCAAGTTCAAGGAGCGCTCAGAGCGCCTGGCGGAGTCTGTGGCGCTGATCCGAGAACTCTGGAACGGTGAGCGGGTCAGCTTCGAAGGGAAGTACTACCGGACCGTCAATGCCACGATCTATGACCGGCCGGATCAGCAGGTGCCGATCTACCTGGCGGCCGGCGGGCCGAAGGCGGCGGCGCTGGCCGGGCAGATCGGTGATGGCCTGATCGTCACCAGCGGCAAGGGCGAGGAGCTCTACCACACTCTGCTTCAGGGCATGGCCGAGGGGGCGAGCGCGGCCGGCCGCGAGCCGGCCGCGCTCGCCAAGTTCATCGAGGTGAAGGTCTCATACGACCACGACCTCGACTACGCCAAGGACGCGTGCCAGCCGTGGGCGGCGCTCGCGCTCAGCGCGGAGGAGAAGGGCGGCACGGAGGACCCGCTCGAGATGGAGCGTCTGGCGGAGGGTGCCCGCGACCGCGCCCACACCCGCTTCATCGTCTCCGATGACCCCGACGAGGTGGTGGAGAAGATCGGCTTCTACGTCGGCCTCGGCTTCCGGGAGCTCGTGTTCCATTTCCCCGGCGAGGATCAGGAGCGGGCGCTCGCCCAGTTCTCGGCTGATGTGCTGCCGCGCCTGCGCGAGCGCCTGAGCTGACCGGAACCGACGGAGGCGGCCCAGGGGACAAGCGTTCTCGCCGCGACCGTGACCCAGGCGATCACCAGGCCCGCGTAGAGCACAAGCGCGATGTAGCGCAGGATGTCGAGCCCTGAGACCGCGACCAGTTGCGAGGTGCCGGTGACGACCGTTCCGAGCGGGAACGTGAAGCTCCACCAGGTCGGCGCGAACGGCAGGTGGTCGCGCGCGGTCTTGGCTGTGATTGCGATGCTGAGCGCCAGCCATGCCATCGCGAAGCCCCAGATCGGGATGCCGTAGACGAGCGCGAAGTCGTGCAGGACGCGGGCGCTGCTCGGGTCCACAGCCGCCGGGGCGAACTTGGCAAGCAGGCAGGCGGCGGTGACGGACTGTCCCAGCGGGCCAAGGACGATCCACAGCGTCGGGGTCATGCGGGCCTCGCCGACGTCGTGCAGCGCCAGGCGGGCCCACAGGATGGCGATCACGATGATCGCCATCACGAGGCTGATCCCGAACATCGCGTAGGAGCCGTAGAGCAGGTCCAGGCGCGCCTGCCCGGCGGCGAGGTGCGGGATCAGCGCGCCGGCGGCTGCGGCTGAGACCATCGGCGGCACGATCGGCATCAGCCAGCTGCCGTAGGCGTCCTCGAGCGATGGCTGATGCTCGGTGAAGAGCATGTACGGGATGCCGACCGCGCACACCAGCCCGGTGAGCGTGCCGATCGTCCACAGGACGCTGTCGATCAGCACGCCCGGGCCGGTCCCGAGGATGTGCGAGCCCGCCAGCAGCGCGCCCGATCCGACGGTCAGCACGCCCATCGAAAACGCCCCGTAGAACGGCGCCATCTCGAGCGCGTGGTGGTGGGAGCGAAACAGCTCGCGATGCTTGGCGAACTGCAGTGCGCCGGCGGCGACGAAGGTGACAAGCAACGCGGCCGCCGCGATCCAGAAGGCGACGGCGATCGCCGTCAAGACGCCCGAGCGGTACGGCAGCAGCATGGCGGCGTTCGCGACGATGCCCGTACCCATCACCGACGCGAACCAGTTTGGTCTGATTGAGGTGGTCATGGTTTCAAGATGCATCCACCTGTCACCCAGCGCCAGTCGGCTTTCACCGCCAGATATTCCTCGCAGGAATGTAGGATGGTGGTGTGGGGTACGCATTCTCAGACGCAAACCCGCTCCCTGGCACCGAGCTAGCGGCGTTCGTCGCCGCCGTCGAGAGCGGCTCCATCCAGGGCTCCGCGGACGCGCTGGACCTCACGCAGTCGGCTGCGACCAAGCGCGTGCAGAGCCTCGAGCGTCGGCTCGGCGGCGAGCTTTTGATCCGCGGCGCCCACGGAACCATCCCGACCGAGCTGGGGCAGGCGATCTACCCGCTTGCCAAGCGTGCGCTCGAGGCCCTGGCGGAGGTCGGCCGCGCCGCCGACCAGCACGCGCGCGCGGGTGCCAGCATGCTGCACCTCTGCGCGTCGCTGACCACCGGTGAGTTTCTCGTGCCCGGCTGGCTGGCTGAGTTCAGATCCACGCGTCCTGACGTCCAGGCTCAGCTCGAGGTCGTCAACTCGAGCGCGGTCGCCAAGCGGGTGGCCGATGGCGCGGCGGACATCGGTTTTGTCGAGGGGCGCGACCAGCTCGAGGCCTTCGAGAAGCTGACGGTCGCCCGCGACCGTCTGGTTGTCGTCGTGGCGGCTGGACACCGCTGGGCCAGGCGGCGCTCGGTCAGGGCGGCCGAGCTGGCGGCGGAGCCGTATTTCACCCGCGAGCGGCTGTCTGGGACGCGGGAGGTGGTTGATCAGGCGATGGGCCGCCTGGGGGTGTCGCTGCGCCCGGCGCTCGAGCTAGCGTCGCTGCAGTCGCTCAAGCGGACGATCGCGCACGGCGGCTACACGATCATCTCGGTCCTGACGATCGAGGCCGAGCAGCGCGCCGGCACGCTGGTCGGGATACCGGTAGGTGACCTCGAGCTGGGGCGTGAGCTGCAGGCGATCCGCAAGTCGGCAAGGCGGCGGCCTGAGGCCGCTGGCGCCCTGTGGGATTGGCTTGCGCGGCGCACGGCTCCCGTGCGGTAACCGCCGGCCCCGGGGCGGTCCAGCGGGACCGGCCCCGGGCAGCTTTAGCTGAGCTCGTCGTGGGCGCCGGTCAGCCAGGAGATGTAGCGCTGCGCCGAGCGCTGCACGGCGGCGCTCGCGTCCTCATCGGGGCCGCGGCCGAAGTTGTCGTAGAGGCGGCTGAAGGCCAACGGCCTCACCGCGGCAGCGAGCCGCGCGACAACGGCGGCTGAGAGCGGGATGCGGTTCGGGTAGCTGCGCATGAAGGTCACCGTCTGCCGATCGGGGTTTGAGTGGATCGTGTCGGAGCTGAGCAGGACACCGGCGCCACCGGCGCCCGCCGCCCAGTGCAGCACGCTTGAGCCCTGGAAGTGGCCGCCAAGCTCGTGCAACACCAGGCCTGGGGCGAGCTCGTAGCGGCCGCGCCAGGGCGTGATAGCCGCGTCGGGGCGCATCACCCATTCGAGCAGCGGCTCGCAGACGAGGATCGGTGCCTGGCCGAGCGCATGACTCCAGGCGCTCTGCACGCCGAACATGTGTGGGTGGCTTGCGACGATCGCGAGCACCGGACCGAGCGCGTGGATGCGGTCCACGGCCGGACGGTCGATGAACGGCGGCACGTCCCAGATCACGCTGCCGCGCGGTGTGCTCACCACGAAGCAGTGCTGGCCGATACCGACCGCGGGCGCCACCGTGAGCTCCAGCAGGTCGGTTTCGCGCTCGTCGATCAGCACGCGATGGCCGCTCTCGCGCAGCTCGCGCAGGCTCGTCCAAGCCTGCCCGCTCGCCGGCACCCACTGGCGCTCGTCGGCGCAGATCCTGCAGGTGCCGGAGGGCTGGGCGTGCTCGACGCCGCAGGTTGCGCAGAGCACCACCGATCCCGGTTGGACTTCGCTTGCGCTCACGTGGGCCTCATCGTCGCTGGCACCATCGGTCGATGCCGGAGGAGGGACTCGAACCCCCGACCTTGGGATTATGATTGCTCGCAAGTGGTCCATTGAATACCGCGCGATGCCAGCTAAAGCCCTGCAAACGCGCACAAAATGGCTGCGAACAGGCGTTCGAGCGGTGACGTCGTGTTACTGGCGGCTGTGAACATGGTGTGCACATAGAGATCCAGTGTGGGGCAGCCGTGGTGACATGTCTACTCCCGGCCGAGACCGGTTTTGTCAGGTCGGGGCCGAGGCGCGGCGATTAGGGCGCCGGCCTCGACCCCCGCGCGGAGGGTGGCAGATCGAAAGGATGTCGGGCTTTGCGGTCTCTGCTGTTCGCACGGCGGCGAGTGTCATGGAGGATCAGCGGGGCTGCCGCGTGAGCGAGCCTGGCGGGGCTTGCGGGTGTTTTCAGTCGCTTGCCCACGATTTCTGGGGAAGTTGTGGCGATATTGAGTTCCTTTCGTCGTGTTTGTGTGAGAGAGTGTGTGGTTAACAGGCGAGCGCATTAGGGGCGCTCGCCGCGGAGTCCGTAGGAGGACTCGATGACTACTACCGCTCCCGCGCGAGAGAACTCGCGTGATCTTGTGGATTCAGCCGCGCCGTCGGAGTTGTTTGACCGGATCGGCCGGCGCCGCTCGCCGGTGACCTTGCCGGGGTATGGCAAGGGTCGTGTGAATCGTGACCGGGGTCAGCGCCGCTCGCCGCAGCCGTTGAGCCAGGAGGAGATCGTCGCGATCTTGCGTCAGCTCAACCCGAAGACGCTCGGTGGCTGCCGGGACCGGGCGCTGATCGTGATGCTGTGGCGAACCGGGCTACGGATCCGGGAGGCGCTTGATCTCAAGCCCGAGGACCTCGACCTGGACGGCGGGTTTCTGCGGGTGATGCACGGCAAGGGCGACCGGTTCCGGATCGTCGGGATCGACCCCTCGGCGCTGGCCGTGATCCGGGAGTGGCTCAAGCTGCGGTCAAGGATCCCGAACCTGCCTGCCAGGACCGCTCCTGTCTTCTGCACGATCATGCAACCCTGCCCCGGCGGTCACATGGGCCAGCCGGCGGTCCGGAGCAAGCTCAAGCTGTTGGCCGAGCGCGCCGGGGTTGAGAAGCGTGTGCACCCGCACGGCTTCCGGCACACCCACGCAACCGAGCTGGCGCTCGAGAACATGCCGCTCTATGTCATCAAGGAGCAGCTCGGCCACGAGTACATCAGCACCACCGAGCGATACATCGCCCGGCTCGCGCCCGTTCACCGCCTGAAATACGTGCACGAGCGCCCCGCGCTCGGAGAGCTTTGACCAGGCCCCGGCGCCGGTCTTGCGGCTGGGACCGGGAGGAGGCGGAGCGTCCGGCTGCCTGGATGCCGGCGGGCCGGCCGCTCGCGCGGTGGCCTGGCTCGCTCCCGAGTTCTCCAGGCCGTCGTCCCGATCTCCTGGTCGGCGCCCGAGTTCTCCAGGCCGTCGTCCTGATCTCTTGGTCGGCGCCCGAGTTCTCCAGGCCGTCGTCCTGATCTCTTGGTCGGCGCCCGAGTTCTCCAGGCCGTCGTCCTGATCTCTTGGTCGGCGCCCGAGTTCTCCAGGCCGTCGTCCTGATCTCCTGGTCGGCGCCCGAGTTCTCCCGGGCGCGTCCCGAGTTCTGGCGGTCGGCTATCCCCGGTCCACCGGGCGACTGGCCGGCGTGCGCTTTTCGCGGAGATCGGCAAGGCGTGTGGCAGCTGTTCGCGTGTTGCGCCCAAGCCAACGCCAGTCCGACGTGCCAGCCGGCATCCAATACCAGCCGGGCACCTCCACGGTCATGTCCCGGATGAACGTCGGGCCGATCACCGGGGAGAGCGGAGCGGCCAACGCCTCAAGCATCGCCTGGTCGCGGCCCGGGACGGCCGTTTCCGAGCGATGGTTCGGTGCTTTCAGCGTCGATGGCCGTTGATCATGCACAAACCTGGAATCTAACGCGCCGAGGTGCCAGAAACGTGGTGACGTGTGCCGGTGTGTGTGCCCCCGCTCGCGCGAGTTGGCCTGTGCGTAGATGTGTTTGCGCTCGTGCTCTTGCAGGTTTTCGGGGGGGCCGTGTACACCGGTTCCTATGGCCAACACCACCAGACGCAAGCGGCCGATGACCCGGGCGCAGCTCGAGGCGCTCGCCGCCGGCAACCCGCGTGTCGCCGAACGGATGCGCGAGGGACGCTACGAGCACCGGATCGGCCCCTTCGCAGACAACGACGAGCCCGCGACCATCGACGCGCGTAGGACGGGCATGCCGAAGGATCAGCCGGCGGAGCGTGAGCCGCTGCCTGGCCGCCACCCCGGCGCACAGCAGCCGCCGGGTGGCTGGCCGCAGGACGCCAAAGCCACCGCCGCGGATCTCGCGGAGATCGACGGTGAGCTGCATCTGATCCTCTGGGCCGACGGCGCCGACGAGGAGCACCCGACGATCGCCATACCGTTGAGCGCACCGGCCGAGCGAGACCTGCGGGACGCTGCCCGCCAGCGCAGCACACCCCAGCAGCACCCGCACCAGGACGACGACCAAGACGACGACGTCGAGGAGGATGACGACCTCGACGTCGAGGAGGCCGATGGTGGGGTGCTTGAGGTTGAGCCGGTCGAGATCTACGGGTACGACGTTGACCGCACGCGCAAGCGTGAGCGGACACTGTGGGGGCTCGGGCCCGCGGACGGTGAGCTGGTGCTCGACGAGCACGAGCAACCCGGCCGCGTGAACCTCGAGCTCGTCGACGCGCACGACCGCCAGGTGCTCGTGCGGCTCAGCGCCGGACAGGCTGACTTCATCGGCAAGTGGCTCAAGCCGCCAGACGGCCTGGCAGCACTCCCAGAGTTCGCGATCAACGCTGACGGCGACGAGCTGCGCCACACCCAAGGACCGTCGTGATGGCCGGCGGCATTATCGACGGGGTGCACATCACCCTCAGCGACATGGAGAGCTACCTGCAAGGCCTCGGGCAGCTCGGCAAGACACCCCGCACCGCGCCCTACACCGCCGGGCACGTGTCGCTCACCCCGTCCCAGGTCGCGGCCGCGATGAGCCAGCTCGGATACTCACAAGCGCAGATCAAGGCGGCGATGTCAGGCAACCTGCCAGGCCACGGCTCGCCGGTCGGCAGCGCATTCCAAGGCATCGCCGGCACCCTCGCCGCGCTCGGACCAGAAGCCGCGCCACTGTCAGATCTCTCAGGCTTTGCCGGTGACCTCTTCGGCGCAAGCAGCGACGCAGCAAGCGCCGCCAGCGACCTGCCCGCCAGCACAAGCACCGACACCCCCGCGGCCACCAGCGACCCCACCGAGACAGGCCCGAGCCTTGCGCAGCGTGCACTACCGGCCCTCGGGACCGGCGGCGCGCTCACAGGGCTCTGGGACACCATCAGCAAAGACCTCAAGTACGCGGCGATCTGGGTCGGGCTGGTACTGCTCGGCTTCGGACTGATCTTCGAAGGACTCAGCCGCAACGGCGCGCCCGTACCACGCCCCACCACCCTGCTGCTGGCCGGCGGCGCGGCCGCGGCATAACCACGCGCCCAACAGCGGCCGCTCAGGGCTCCAGCACGCCGCCTGACGCCCCAGGCACACCTTCCCGCATCATCACCCGACCTGCACGGGTGTTAGCCGGCCCCGAGGCCGCGGCACGCTCCACAGCACGCGACCCGCCTCGTCGACGACGCGTAGCGGGCGGCCGCCAGCGACGATTACAGGCTCCCATGCGCTCAGCGGCCGTCGCGAGGCACCGCGGCGGACGGCTCTGACCCACGCCCGCTACCCGTACACCAGGCGGGCACGCCGCCGAGACGTCGCTCGAGGCCTCAGACGACGTTCTGAGCGCCCGCCCATACAGCCAGGAATGGGTCTCAGCTGGGGTTCCAGCCCCAGATCCCACGACCGAGATAGTGAGCTGTCGCGGTCACGCTCGGAGGTATCAGCGGCGGACGGCGGCCTATGAACTGCCAGCGCAGACGCGTGAAGATCAAGCGCCCGTGCACCACCCGCGGGCGCCACTCCCACAGCCGCAACGCGTAGGCTGTGAACGTGCCGTGAGTGCAGTTCGGCTTGCAGTTGCCGACGACCTCGGTCCCGGTCCCGACCGCGCGCGAGGTAGACCAATCGGTCCAGTGGATTGCCGGGAAGTGCTTCGGCGCGCCAGCCCACCCGCGATAGCTGCCCTTCCACGGCCCGACAATGAACGCGTTGCCGTCCTCGGAAACCGTGATCTCAGCCGGCGCGACCTGCAGCCTGCCATTGAGGCTCACCGGACTGGCCGGCAGCCCGTAGGCGAAAGCACCAGCCGCGCCCGCACCAGCGAGGATCACCGCCGCCAAACCCACCAAGAGCCCGAGCCTTCGCACACCGCCTCCCTTCCGTGCACCTGCCGTTCCGCGGGAAGCTACCAGCGCCAGCCGATCACGTGTCGCAGAAACCAACCAATACGCACACCCGCCAGCCGCGCGCGCCGGCAGCGGCCGAGCGCGTCCATTACCGGTGACCACAATCAACGCCTCACGACCGATGCTGTCAACGGCCGGTGAGACAATCGCGGGGCTATGAGCAGCGACGGATCGAAGATCGGCTACGCGCGAGTGAGCACAAGCGACCAGCAGCCCGCGTTGCAGCTCGACGCTCTGGAGGCCGCCGGCTGCCAGCGGATCTTCACAGACCACGCCAGCGGCGCGCTCCAAGACCGCCCGCAGCTCACCGCGGCCCTTGACTACCTGCGCCCCGGTGACACGCTGATCGTCTGGCGCCTTGACCGGCTCGGACGCAACCTACGGCACCTGATCGCGACCGTCGAGGATCTGCACGCCCGCGAAATCCAGTTCGCAAGCGTCACCGAAAGCATCGACACAAGCACCCCCGCCGGCCGGCTGATCTTCCATACCTTCGCCGCCCTGGCCGAGTTCGAGCGCGAGCTTATCCGGGAACGCACCCGGGCCGGACTCGCCGCCGCCCGCGCCCGCGGCCGCCACGGCGGCCGGCGCACGGTGATGACCCCTGAGAAGCTCCGCGTCGCCCGCGACATGTACGCCAGCCGACAGCACACCGTCACCGCGATCGCAAGCACAATCGGCGTCAGCCGCGCCACCATCTACCGGACGCTCGGAACACCGACGAGGTAGGACGGCGCTGGCGCGAGCGCACGAAGCCATCCTGGGTCGCTTGGCAGCGCGACGTAAACGACGATCGGGAGAATCAATCGCACGAGGGTCGTGTCGATGGCGCCCCGGGCTCGAAGGTAACGCTCCGTGATGTACTCGGCGAAATAGCCGCCAATCATCGCGCGATCGTCGGTGAGTGACGGCAGCTCTACGTCGATGTCCTCAGCCAGGGCAGACCCGGTGACGACTCTCTCCAGCACCAGCGCAACCGCATAGACAGACCCAGGGCACTCCAGCACGTCCGGTGCCATCGCCGACAGCCCGGCTCCAACCGCCGGCAGCGCCTCGATCACCGCTCCGTGCTCAACGGCAAGATCGGTCATTTCTACGAGCGCGGCAAGTGGAAAAATCGCGTCGGCGGCATCAACAGGGCTCACGCGTTGCCAGTCCTCAGCAAGCCGGCGTATTCTCGCGACGGTAGATCTGCTGCCGAGCTTTGGTCCTCGGCAACTGTAGTTCGCGGTATCGGTCGCCTCCCGGTGCAGGTGCGCATGAAGCGCGGACCACCATCTGCCTCGCTCGCGACGGTTCCAGGTCGCCTCCGCCCGCGCAAAGGTCGCTAGCGCCCTGCGAGCCCATTCCGCCGAGATCCCCCGCTCACCAGCGCCCGACGCATCGCAACCAAACTCCGCGACGGCGGCGATCACCAGCGCGGCGAGATCGCGGCGCGACGCGGCCACCGGCTCCCCGCGATCGCGACGGCGCAACGTCTCAAGGATCCGGTCACGCAGCACTTTCTCGTCCGGCCCGCACGGCGTCCGGGGCGGCGCAAAACCGATCGCTTGGTGCCGCTCGAAGTCCTTAACCGAACGGTGCCCGAGAAGCTGCGCTCTGGGAATCCCTACGACATCTGACACGTCGTGTAAGTGTCCCAAAGTGTCCAGACAATGAGCCAATGCCACACAAGAGCCGCTCATCCACCGGCGGTTTCGAGGTCCGGGTCTACATACCCGCAGAGCTCCACGGCGAACTCGCGCAGCGCGCGAGGACCTCCGACCGCAAGATCACGGGCGAGACGCTCCGCGCCGTACGCGCATATCTTGCCGATTACGACCGTCTCCAGACGCTCCTCGAAGCGCAAGCCCTCAACCCGGCGAACGGAAACGGGCCGGCATGAGCCGGCCCGACCAAACCTTCGATTCCGCTCGGAAGGCTACACACTCCACCCCGAGCACCGAGCGGATTTCTTGCGTCCGCGCTGCCGCGTTGGCGCTCGAGCTCAGCGCCGGATGGCCGGACCGAGCCGAACGCGCGCTCCTGGTCCTTCTCGGGATCGTCGCCGACGAGCACCGCCAGCCGATCAAGGCGACAACGCTTGCCAACGCGATCGGCGTCGACGTTCTCGAGCTGGACCGCCTCCTGCACGCGCTGGCGCTCCGCGGGCTGGTGTGGACGACCAGGCGACCGCGGCGAGTGAACCGTTACACCCTCCTGTTCGCCGGTGAGCGCGTTCCCACCCACGATAAGGAGCGATACGAGCGATGGGTCCGACACCACTTTGACGGCCCGCGCCCACGGCAAAGCGACGGGAGCGGCATATGACCACCAACCCCCACGCACCCGCGCGTGGCCTACGTGCACTAGCTCAAGCACGAACGCGCCGGCTGCTCCGCGCCCTGAGCTACTGGTACCGATACGAACCGTTTCTAGCCCCCGCGCCGGTGCCGCATCCCTGCCCGCGTTGCGGTGACGTGGTCGCCAACGATGACTACGGGTACACGGTGAGCCCGCCCATGCCGGGGCTCTGCTTCCAGTGCCATCGAGAGCTGTCACCGAGTAGTCCGTGGCGACAATGAGCACCGCAAGCCCGATCGAGCGGGTCCTGGCCGCCCTGGAGCGGGAAGGCTCCGCGTTCCAGGGAAACGGTGTCGGATGGAGGGCTCAGTGCCCGAGTCACGACGACCGCAACCCGTCACTCACGATCACTGAGCGCGAGGGCGGTGGGGTCCTTCTGCACTGTCACGCCGGCTGCAGTCTTGAGCAAGTGCTGGCGACGCTTCAGCTGACAAAGGCAGACCTCTTCGCCAGTGACCAGGCGCAGACAGGCTCACCCGGGGCCCCACGGAACGGGGCCAGGGGACCTGAGCCGCTCCCGGCCGACGCGGAGCTGCAACGCTGGGCCAAAGTCCTGCAGGGCAGCTCAGATGTCCTCGCGACGCTCCGGGAGCGCAAGGGCTGGACCGCTGAGGCGCTGGCCAGTCTCGGAGTCGGGTGGGACGGCGAGCGTGTGACCATTCCGGTTCACGACGGGGTCGGCCAGCTCCTGACCGTCTGCCGTTATCTGCCCAACGCCCGGGTGAAGATGCGCGCGAGCAGAGGCAGACCTCGCGGCCTCTTCCCCGCACCGGAGAGCGTCGAGGGAGAAGAGTTGTGGATCGTGGAGGGTGAGCCCGACGCGATCAGCGCCAGCGTGCTCGGCCTGCCAGCGGTGGCCGTTCCGGGAGTCGGATGGGCGCGAAAGATAGACGTCGAGCGTTTCAGGAAGTTCAAGCGCATCATCGTGCTTTTCGACTGCGACGACCCCGGCCGCCGAGCGGCGGCAACGATCGCCGACCGACTCGCGGCCGCCGGGCTGGAAGTCAGAGTCGTCGATCTCGACCCAGGCAGGGAGGACGGCCACGACCTGGGCGACGAGCTGCTTGAAGCAGTGGCTAGCGGCGGCGTCCAGGCTCTGCACGACCTGCTCGAGACGATGACCGGCAGTACGCCCGCGCACCACGCCCCCGTCGATACGTCACCGCCCGTCGAGTCAACGGCGGTTCCGAGTGTCAGGCGAAACCTGACCGATCTTGGGAACGCGGAGCGCATTGGGGACCAGCACGCCGAAGCGCTGCGTTACGTGCCCGAACTCGGATCCTGGCACGCCTGGGACGGCCGCCTATGGATCCGCGACACGGACGGGGCTGCCGAGCGAGCGGCGAAGCGGACCGTGCGCGCGATCTACGTCGAGGCCTCAGCCGCACCCAGCGATGAGACGAGGAAGCTTGTCGCGGACCACGCAAAGCGGTCAGAGAGCGCGCCCCGTATCCGCGCGGCGCTCGAGCTCGCGAAATCGGACCGGCGGCTGATAGCTCGGGCAGAGCAACTCAACGCCAAGCCGTGGCTGCTCACCTGCGCCAACGGCACTGTCGACCTGCGCACTGGCGAGCTGCGCGCGGCGACGCCGTCTGACCTCATCACGCTCGGAGTCTCGATCCCGTTCGAGCCAAACGCGCCGGCGCCCCGTTGGCTCCAGTTCCTCGAGGAGGTCTTCGACCGCGACCAAGACCTGATCGCGTTCCTTCAGCGGTGGGCCGGCTACTGCCTCACCGGCGAGACGCGAGAGCAGTGCTTCGCGATCCTGTACGGAAACGGCAACAACGGCAAAAGCACCCTGGTGGACGCTCTGCGCCTGACGGCAGGCGAGTTCGCTCACGAGGCTAGGTTCGACACATTCGGCGCGGTGAAGGTCAGCGGGCGCGAACCGCGTGAGGATCTCGCTCGCCTCCGCAGCGCGCGCATGGTCGTCACTAGCGAGCCGGGCAGCCGACGACCGCTGGACACCGAGACCGTGAAGAAGCTCACTGGTGGGGAGCAGCTCGTGTGTCGTGAGCTCTACGGCCAACCGTTCGCTTACAAGCCGTCGTTCAAGTTGATGGTGCAGACGAACCATCGGCCGCGGATCTCGGCCGACGACGATGCGATGTGGCGACGCGTCAGGCTGATCCCGTTCGAGCAGGACTTCGAGGGCCGCGAGGACAAGACACTCCCCGAGAAGCTCGCGGCAGAGCAAGCCGGGATCCTACGTTGGGCAGTCGATGGCGCGGTCGCCTGGTACCGGAACGGCCTCGGCTCGGCTTCGGCGATCACCGACGCGACGGTCTCGTATCGAGCCGACGAGGACCAGGTTGGCCGCTTCCTTGCGGACTGTTGCGAACGCGACCCCGAGAAGGCGACAGGCACCGGCGTCTTGCGGTCTGCTTATGAGGGTTGGTGTGAGCGCGAAGGCGAGAGACCGCTCGCCGCGAACACGTTCGGCACACAGCTCAAGCGCCACGGCATCACAAAGCGGGACGCGACGGCAAGCGATGAAGCGGGGAACAAGCGCGTGTACACCGGAGTAGCGCTGTGAGACGCAGATACGCACAGCTGAGCTGGGGGAGCTGGGGCATGGTTTCCCCAGCTCGATCCCAGTCTTGGCGGGGTTTCCCCAGCTCCCCCGGTTTAGGTGTGAAAGTCTGGCTAGTAAATGGCTCACGCGAGACAGTTCCCGACCCAGACTGGGGAAGCTGGGGGAACTGGGGGAAAGGCGGCGCGGACTCCGGGTCGTCGCCGATCTACGAGCACCGCAACCGCAGGCGATCGTGGGCCCCGCTGTCGCCCGTTTGGCGGACTGGACGACTGGCGGATCGGCAAGCAGATCCGCGGTGCCCCGCAGCGAGGCTGTCGTGAGCCTAGGGCCCTATCAGCTCCGGCCGCTCGTGCGCGCCCCTGATGCAACGCGCGGCCCGCGCGGGTGTCGGATCGGCGATGTGGTGGTCGCGGAGCGTTCGCGCTGGCGGGTGGTCGCCATCGACCAGGCGCGGCATGAGGCGGTGTGCTCGCTGATCGCCGGCGCGCGGGTGCTTCACCGCTTCCGCGCCCGTCAGATCACGCGGGTCGAGAGGCAGGCGTCGCAGGCGGCCTCAAGCGACGCCACGACACCGGGGCTGCCTCGATTCGGGAAGCTGGGCTGATGGCACTTGATCTTCTCAGCGAGCTGCTGGAGCAGCTCCAGGCGCAGCCGCAGCGAGCGGCCGAGCTTGCGCCGCTGCTGGCGCCGTACCTCAGGCCGGAGCCCGCGCCGGTGGAGGAGCGGCTACTGAGCGTCCGGGACGCCGCACAGTTCGCGGGCGTCTGCGAGAAGACGATCCGTCGAGCGATCGACGACGGGGAGCTGCCCGCGCAGCGTGTCGGCGAGCGGGTGATCCGGCTGCACCGTGATGCGGTCGAGGACTGGGTCGACGCAGCGCCGGCGCGTCGCGCGGTCGGCAGGCCGCGCCGGCGCCAGGCGAGCCACGCCGTGCCCGGGACCGGCGCCGTCGCGGACGCCTTCAGAGCTCTTGACAGCAGATGCTAGCACATGATAGATGTATGGTATGGCCGATCAACCGAAGCACTCAAAGCCGCTCCCGGTCCGCATATCGCCCGAGCTCCTCGAGCGGATCGACGCCGCCCGCGGGCTCATCCCGCGTGAAACGTACGTCCGTCACCTGCTCGGCCTGGCGCTCGCCCAGGTCGAGGCCGGCGAAGCGGAGCCGAGTCGATGAGCGTCGGCAAGCGGGAGTGGAATGACCGGGCAGGCAAGCGCCAGCGTGCCTACCAGGTCCGCTACCGGGACGCCGCGGGCAAGCAGCGCTCGCAGACCTTCAGCCGCAAGGCGGACGCTGACGCCTACGACGCCAACATCACGCGCCTGAAGCGCCTCGGGACGCTGGCGGCGCTCGACGCCGGCACCGAAACACTCGCCGAGTACATGGCGAGCGTGTGGCTTCCGACCTACGGCCCCGCGCTGGCAGAGCAGACACGCCGCGACTACGCCCGGCTGTGGGCTCTCTACGTCGACGATCAGCTCGGCATGGTGCCGCTGCGCAACCTCACGCCGGAGCTGCTCGCCCGCTGGCAGGCCGACCACCTGGCCGCCGGCGCCGGCCCCGAGCGCGTCCGCAAGGCACACGCGCTGTTGAGCAACGTCCTGCAGCGCGCGACGGAGGCCGAGCGGATCCAGCGCAACCCAGCCAAGCTAGTGCGCAAGCCGAGGGCCGCGGCACGCGCGAAGCCGCGGCCGCTGGCGCCCGTGACCGTCGAGGCTGTCCGCGCCGCGCTGCTCGATCCCGAGCCGACCCGTGTCGCGGCCGCTGCCGCCGGTCAGCGCCAGCGCCGCGGCTACCTGCTGCCGGCCGCCCGCGGCGCGCACGAGCGACACCGCGACGCGGTGCTGGTCTCCGTGCTTGCCTACGCCGGCCTGCGCCCGGGCGAGGCGCTCGCGCTGCGCTGGTCAGACATCGGCGAGACAGCGATCAGCGTCTCGCGCGCCGCGGCACTCGGGAAGATCAAGGCCACCAAGACCGGCACCGCCCGCAGCGTCCGACTGCTCGCGCCGCTGGCCAGCGACCTGCGCCGCTGGCGGATGGCCTCAGGCCGACCCGGCGGCAGCGCGCTCGTGTTCCCCGCCGCCGCCGGCGGCGTCTGGGGCGAGAGCGACTGGCGCAACTGGACCAGACGCAACCTCAAGCCCGCTTTCGCGGCTGCTGGCGTCGACGCCCGACCCTACGACCTGCGCCACAGCTTCGCGTCGCTGCTGCTTCACGAGGGCCGCAACGTGGTCTACGTCGCGCGCCAGCTCGGGCACAACGCCACGCTCACGCTGACCACCTACGGGCACGTGATCGACGAGCTCGAGGATGCGCCGCAGCAGCCGGCTGTGGACGCAATCGAGGCCGCGCGAGCGGGCGCCGAAGCGAAATCATGTGCACATGGTGTGCACATAGAAGCCCGGTCACCGGCTGCGAGCCTCTGAGCCACTTCGGCGAAGGTGCCGGTTTGCAGGGAGAAAGGTCGATGCCGGAGGAGGGACTCGAACCCCCGACCTTGGGATTATGATTCCCCTGCTCTAACCGACTGAGCTACTCCGGCAGGTGCGGCTACGGCAGTCTATAGGCTCGCGCCGCCGGGTACCCGCACGCCCGGCGCCGGGAGAGGACTCAAAGCAATGCTGCTTGCGATACCGAATTTCTCTGAAGGGCGCGACCGGGCGCGGCTCGACGCGATCGGCGCGGCGCTCGTCGCAGGCGGCGGTGTGAGCCTGCTTGACATCCACAGCGACCCCGACCACAACCGCAGCGTCTTCACGCTCTGGCAGCGTTCCGGGGCCAGCGGACACGGCGGGGCGGGTGTAGCTGGTGGCGTGAGCGGGGCGCCGCTGGCCGACGCGCTCACGGCCGGCGCGCGCCGGGCGATCGACCTGCTCGACATCGCCACCTACCGGGGCGCACACCCTCACGTCGGCACCCTCGACGTCGCGCCGATCGTCTACATGGAGGACGCGGAGCGCGGCGAGGCGTGCGCGCAGGCGCTGGTGCTCGCCGACCGGCTCGGCAGCGAGCTCGAGATCCCCGTGTTCATCTACGGCGAGCTCAGCGGTGGACTGGTGACGCGCGCACAGATCAGGCGCGGTGGGCCGCAGGTGCTGCAGGCCCGGATCGACGCGGGGGAGCTGGCGCCCGACTTCGGCCCGGCGCGCCTGCACCCGCGCGCCGGTGCGGCGCTGGTCGCCGCGCGCGGCCCGCTCGTCGCCTTCAACGTCGAGCTCGCGCCGCCGGCGAACCTCGAGACGGCGCGAGCGATCGCGGCGCTGATCCGCGAAGGCGGCGCCGAGGGACTGCCGGCGGTCCGCGCGATCGGCCTGACGCTCGAGCACCGTGATGGCGTCGCCCAGGTATCGACCAACCTCGAGGACTACCGCCGCACGAACGCCACCGCGGTGCTTGCGGCGATCGCCCGGCACGCCCGTCCGCTGCGCGCAGAGGTGGTGGGGCTGCCGCCCCGGGCCGCATTCGACGGCTTCCCTGAGGAGCTGCCGGTGCTGCATCGCCGCCACCTGGAGGACGCGGTCGCGGCGGCCGCCGCGACCGGCGCTGACGCCGCTGCATGGAGCGACTAAGCTCCCTCTGAGGATGGCTCAGTCCAAGCGCAAACGCCACACCAAGCACCGCGGCAACGCCGCCGGCATCATCGAGACGCGCGGACGCACGGGTCGTCCGCTGAAGGCCTCTGAGCGCAAGGACCTGGACCGTAATCAGCGCCGCGAGGAGCGCCTGAACCGCAAGCCGACGTGGCGCAGCGCCGCCCAGCGGGCGGCGCTCGCGGGCGTGATGATGTTCTTCGTACTGCTCTTCTTCGGCCCGAAGAAGAGCAGTGACCGCGTGCTCTCGGCGGTGATCTACGCGATCATGGCGATGATCCTCTACGTGCTGCTCGGCTACTACATCGAGATCTACCTGTGGCGCCGGCGGATGGCAAAGAAACAGGCTCAGGCGGCGCCGCGGTGATCGACGTCCACTGCTACACGGTTGGGCCGATCCAGGAGAACTGCTACATCGTGCGCACCCCTGGATCGGAGCGCGCGGTGATCTTCGATCCGGGTGAGGAGGCGCCACGCCTGACGGCGGCACTCGGTGAGCTTGGCATCAGCACCGTCGAGGCGATCCTCATCACCCACTGCCACTTTGACCACGTCGGTGCCGTGGCCGCGATGCACGCGGCCACCGGCGCGCCGGTGTGGTGCCCGACACTCGAGACCGGCATGCTGGAGAACATCAGCTCCCGCCTGTTTCCGGGGATCGGCCCGTTCGAGGGCTATGTGGCGGACCACACGCTTGCCGGCGGCGAGGTGCTCGAGCTCGCGGGCATGACGTTCGACATTCGCTTCACCCCCGGTCACAGCCCTGGACACCTCACGTACTCCGTGCGCGGCGAGGACGCGCTCTTTTCAGGCGACGTGCTGTTTGCAGGCTCGGTCGGGCGCACGGACCTGCCCGGTGGTGACTGGCCCACGCTGCTCGCCTCGATCGAGTCGCTGATCGCCGAGTTCCCGCCGCAGTCCCATGTCTACCCGGGCCACATGGGGCCCACGACGCTCGGACAGGAGCAGGCCACCAATCCGTTCCTTCGCGAGCTGGCCGAGCGCGCGTGAGCGCCACGCCAGGCAGGGCGCCGCGGCGATGATCCAGGCGCCGAAGGGAACCTATGACGTACTGCCCGCCGACCAGCCCGCACGGCGGCTGCTTGAGACCCACGCGCAGCGGATCCTCGGCGCCGCCGGCTACAGCCGCATCGAGACGCCCGCGTTCGAGGCGACCGAGCTGTTCGCGCGCGGGGTGGGCGAGGCGACCGACATCGTCCAGAAGGAGATGTACAGCTTCGACGACGGCGGCGGGCGCTCGCTGACCCTGCGCCCGGAGGGCACCGCCCCCGTCTGCCGCGCCTACATCGAGCACGGCATGCACAAGCTCCCGGCGCCGGTGAAGCTCTGGTACCTGTCCTCGTTCTTCCGGGCCGAGAACCCGCAGCGCGGCCGCTACCGGCAGTTCTGGCAGGTGGGGGCGGAGGTGATCGGCGCCGCCGGGCCGGAGGCCGACGCCGAGTTGATCGTGCTGCTTTTGGAGCTGCTCGAGGAGATGGGCGTGAGCGGCACAAGGCTGCGCCTGGCCTCCCTGGGCCAGCCGGAGACGCGCGGCGCCTACCGCGCCGAGCTCTCCGAGTACCTGCGCGCGCACGCCGACGAGCTGGCTCCGGAGGTGCGCTCACGGATCGAGCTGAACCCGATGCGCGCGTTTGACTCAAACGACCCAGGCACCCGGGCGGTGATGGCCGGCGCGCCCAAGCTGATTGAGCGCCTCGCTCCCGAGGACGCCGAGCACTTCGCCGGCGTGCGGGCGCTGCTTGACGCCGCCGGGGTGCGCTACGAGATCGACCCGACGCTCGTGCGCGGCCTTGACTACTACACCCGCACCCTCTTTGAGTTCACCAGCGACGCGCTCGGCGCTCAGTCGGGGGTCGGCGGCGGTGGCCGCTACGACCGCCTGATCGAGCAGCTCGGCGGCCAGGCCACGCCCGGGATCGGCTGGGCGGCCGGGGTGGAGCGGATCCTGCTGGCGGCGCCGGTGATGCCGGCGGCCGCGGAGCTGGTCGACCTGCTCGTCACGGTCGCCGAGCGCGACTCGCGCCCCGCCCGCGCGGTGGCCTTTGAGATCGCGCGCGAAGCGCGCCGCGCCGGCCTGGCCGCGCAGCTCGAGCTGACCGGCCGCTCGCTCAAGAGCGCGCTCAAGCACGCGGATCGCCTCAAGGCCCGCTACGTTGCAATCGTGAACGACGCTGACACAGCGCAATTGCGGGACATGACCGGTGGCCAGCAGCACGAGCTTGCAGGCGGCGCCGTGGTCGCCGCGATCTTGCGCGGGAGCCGCCTGTAGATGCGGCTCTCACCGGCGGCGAACCACTACCGCGACGCCTGGGCGGCGGAGCTCACGGCCGAGCGCACCGGCTCGAGTGCGCGGGTCGCCGGCTGGGTGCACCGGCGCCGCGACCACGGCGGCCTGATCTTCATCGACCTGCGTGACCGCTCCGGCCTGGTGCAGCTGGTCTTTCACCCCGAGTCGGCCCCGGAAGCCCACGCGGTTGCCCACGGCCTGCGTTCCGAGGACGTGATCACCGTCTTCGGCCTGGTCGTCGCGCGCGAGCCCGAGAACGTCAACCCCAACCTCGTGACCGGCGAGATCGAGCTGGACGTCTCAGAAATCACGCTGCTGGCCGACGCCGACACACCACCCTTCCCGGTCGACGACGACGGTCCGGTCGATGAGAACCTGCGCCTGCGCCACCGCGCGCTTGACCTGCGCCGCGCACCCATGCAGGAGGCGCTCGCGCTCCGCCACCGGGTCGTGCAGACGATGCGCCGCGTGCTTGACGAGCGCGACTTCCTGGAGATCGAGACCCCGTTCTTGACCCGCTCGACACCCGAGGGCGCCCGCGACTTCCTCGTCCCCGCCCGCACGCAACCCGGCTCCTTCTACGCGCTGCCGCAATCCCCACAGCTGTTCAAGCAGCTTCTGATGGTCGGCGGCATGGAGCGCTACTACCAGATCGTGCGCTGCTTCCGCGATGAGGACTCGCGCGCCGACCGCATGCCCGAGTTCACCCAGCTCGACGTCGAGATGGCGTTCATCACGAGCGAGCAGGTGATCGAGCTGACCGAGGCGGTGCTGGGCGCCGTGTTCGAGCGCGAGGGCTTCACCGTGCCGGCCCCACCATGGGATCGGATCACCCACGAGGAGGCCATGCGCCGCTTCGGCTCAGACCGTCCCGACCGCCGCTTCGGCCTTGAGCTCACGGATCTCTCAGAGGCCGTGCGCGACTCCGGCTTTCAGGTGTTCGCCGGCGCCCTCGCCGCAGCTTCGGGCGCCGTCCTGGGTCTCAACGCCGGCCCGCGCGAGCTGCCCCGCTCCGACCTCGACGTGCTCACCGAGTTCGCCAAGGGCCACGGCGCCCGCGGCCTGGTCTGGGCTTTCGTGCAGGAGGACGGCTCGCTGCGCTCGCCGATCGCGAAGTTCCTCTCCCAGGCTGAGATTGACGCGATCAAAGCGGCGCTCTCGGCAAAGGCCGGCGACGCGCTGTTTGTGGTGGCCGACACGGCCGGCACCGCGCGCACCGTGCTCGGGGCGCTGCGGCTCGAGCTCTCACGCCGCTTCGCGCTCGTCCCGCCGGGCGCACACGACATCCACTGGGTCGTGCGCTTCCCGATGTTCGCCCCCGACGGGGAGGGCGGCTGGACCGCAGAGCACCACCCCTTCACGGCACCGATCGGCGATGACCTGAGCGACCCGGCCACGCTGCTGTCTGACTCCTACGACATCGTGCTCGACGGCTTTGAGATCGGCGGCGGCTCGATCCGCATCAACCGCCGCGAGATCCAGCAGCGCGTCTTTGAGATCATCGGCCTCGACGAGCAGGAGGCGCAGGCGCGCTTCGGCTTCCTGCTCGACGCGCTCAGGTATGGCGCGCCGCCGCACGGCGGCATCGCGCCCGGAGTCGATCGCATCGTCGCGCTGATCGCCGGCCGAGAGAACATCCGTGAGGTGATCGCCTTCCCGAAGGCCACCAGCGGCGCTGATCCGCTCACCGGCGCGCCCGCACCGGTGGATGACATCCAGCTGCGCGAGCTGGGTCTCAGATTGCGCTGAACGTGTAACGCAAGCGTGCCAATCTGCCCGCGCGCAAGCGGCGCGCGGGCAAGCTGTACGGCATGCCCGCTCACGAACCTTTTGCGTACGCTTCGCAAAACGGACACCGTACGCAAAGAGTTCGCGTCGCCACGCTCGCGGGCAGGCAATTCGGACGCGTCACATGGGCGCAGCTTCGGAGCCTCGGCGCGGCACCCGCGACGATCCGCCGCTGGGTGCAGAGCGGCTACCTGACTCCCGTCCTGCCGCGTGTCTACGCGGTCGGCCACGTCGCCTGCGACGAGCGCGCTCACCTCTTCTCGCTGATCCTCTTCGCTGGCCCGGAAGCCGCGCTCAGTCACGCCACGGGCGCGCACTGGCGAGGCTGGCTGCGCTACCCGGCCCGGGAGACCCACGTCAGCACGCCCAGGCAGATCCGCACGCGGGTGCCCGGCGCCATCCTTCACGGCTGCCGTGAGCTGCAACGCGAGCTCGTGGACGGCATCCCCTGCACGACGGTCACACAGACGCTGCTCGATCTGGCGGCGAGCGAGCCGCCCCGGCTCCTGCACCGCGCGCTCGCGCAGCTCGACTACGAGCGCGGGCTGAACGCCGACGCTATCCGGGCAGCCTGTGGTCACGGCAGGCGCGGGAGCGTCGCCCTGCGCGACGCGCTCGCCAGCTACATCCCGGCGCTCGCGCTCACACGCAGCGAGCTCGAGGACGAGTTCCTGCACCTCTGCGCCCGGCACGGCATCCCGCTGCCCGAGGTCAACGTGTGCGTGCATGGCATCGAGGTCGACGCCCACTGGCCGGCCGCCGCGCTGGTCGTCGAGCTTGACGGCGCGGCCAACCATGCGAGCGCCGCGCAGCGCAACCGCGACCAGCGGCGGGCGCTTGAGCTGCGCGCACACGGGGTGGACGTGGTGCGCTACACCCACCACCAGGTGCTGCGCGAGGCGGGCCTGGTGGCCGCCGACCTGCACCGGGAGCTCGCGCGGCGTCACATATCCTGAAGACGTGATGGAGGCCTTCGAGCACCACCTGACCTCGCCCCAGGGCGAGGGTCACATACCGGAGCGCGCCTTCACCGTGCGCTTCGGTGGCGGCGAGTGCTGCGACGAGGTCACCTTCTCCGTGCAGACCGACGGTGTGCGCGTCACCGACGCGGGCTTCAGCGCCCGGGGCTGCGGCGCCTCGCACGCCGCCGGCTCGGCGGCCGTGACGCTCGTGCGCGGAGCGACGCTGCTTCAGGCCGCGCGGGTCGGGGCGGCGGAGATCGACGCCGAGCTCGGCGGCCTCAGCACCGCCAAGCGCCACGCCGCCGCGGTCGCCGCCGACGCGCTGGCCCGCGCGCTCGGAGCCGCAGCACGCGCCAGCGGTTCGCTGCCCGGCCCCGCTGGGCCGGGCGCTACAAGGACGCTCGTGGCCATGTCGGGCGGCGTTGACTCGAGCGTCGCGGCGCTCCTGTGCGCGCGTGAGGGCGAGGCGGTCGCGGTGACCCTCGAGCTCTGGTCGGATGCCGAGGGTGACGCTGAGAAGAGCTGCTGCTCCTCGAGCGCGGTCTCGCAGGCACGCGCGCTCGCGCACTCGCTCGGCCTGCCTCACTTCACCCTGGATCTGCGCGACGAGTTCCGGGCCGGGGTGGTTGAGCCGTTCATCTCCGGCTACGCGGCCGGGGAGACGCCCAACCCGTGCGTGGGCTGCAACGGGCACGTGCGCCTTGACGCGATGCTCGAGCTGGCCACACGGTTGGGCTGCGAGACGCTTGCGACCGGCCACTACGCGCGTGTCAGTGATGGCCTGCTGCGGGCGGCCGCCGACCAGGCCAAGGACCAGACCTACATGCTCGCGGCGCTCGCGCCGCAGTCGCTTGCGCGCATGCGCTTCCCGCTCGGCGACTACGAGAAGCGCGAGGTGCGCGAGCTGGCCGCCGCGGCGGGGTTGCCGGTCGCGGCCAAGCAGGACTCCCAGGATCTGTGTTTTCTGGCGGGGACCACACGCGCACGATTCCTTGAGCGCCACGGCGGCCTCACGCCCCGGGAGGGTGAGGTTGTCGGGCCAGACGGTGAGGTGATCGGCACGCACGCCGGACACGAGCTCTACACCGTCGGCCAGCGCCGCGGCTTGCACGTACGCTCGCCACAGCCGCTTTACGTGCTCGGCAAGGACGCCGGCGCAAACCGGGTGACGGTCGGCCCACATGAGCAGCTGCTGGCCGACCGCGTGACGGTGCGCGGCGCCCGGCTGCACCGTGACGGCGCCCGCGTCAATCGCGTCAAGCTCCGCTACCGCTCAAGCGCCCTTGCGGCGCGCGTGAGCGGCGAGGCGGGCGCCGGGCACCACCGCCAGCTGGTTCTGGAGCTCTCAGAGCCGGTCGCGGGCGCGGCGCCCGGCCAGCTGGCGTGTCTGATGGACGGCGAGCTGATCGTCGGCTGGGGGACGATCACGCGCTGAGCGTCTGACCGCGCTCGGCGGCGAGCAGCCGGTCGCTCAGGCCGTAGCCTGAAAACGCTGAGCGGACCTGGTCGAGGCCCTGCGTGAAGTGCGTCCAGCCCTCGAAGTGCACCGGGATCACCGTGCGTGCCCCGAGCAGCTCGGTGGCGATCGCGGCACGCTCGCTCGACAGGGTCAAAAAGGCGCCGTCGAAGCGCTGCGCGATCTGGACGGCGCCGACGAACAGGACCGCGACGTCGATCGGTCCCAGGCGCTCTGCGATCTGCGTCACGACGTCCAACGACGCGTTGTCGCCGGAGACATAGAGCTTTCCCTCGTCGGGCGCCGCGAGCACGAAGCCGATCACCGGCCCGGTGACCGTCTCAGAGCCGGGCGGGCCGTGCAGCGCCGGCACGGCCGTCACACTCACGCCGCCGAGCTGAAGCTCATCCCACGGCGCAAGGCCAGTCGCGCCCGCGTCGAGGCGCCGCGCGCCCGCGCCGGTGGTCAGCACCCGCCCGGCGCTCTTGAGCAGCTCACGGCCGCCGGGGTCGAGGTTGTCGGCGTGGTGGTCGTGTGAGAGCAACACGACGTCGATCGGCAGCAGCTGGTCTGCGGATAGCGCCGGTCCGGTGGTCTTGACCAGGCCGTCGTACTCGCCCGGTGGCGAGAGGGTGGGGTCGGTCAGCCAGCGCAGGCCGCCGTAGCGGATCAGCGCCGTCGGCCCGCCGACGAGCGTCAGTTCGACCACGCGCCGATCATATAGCTGCGCCTACACTGAAGCCCCGCCATGGCGATGACCTCAGACGAGATCCGCGACACCTTCAGGCAGTTCTTCGAGGAGCACGGGCACCTTGCGCAGCGCGGCGCATCGCTGATCCCGCCGGCAAATGATCCCTCGGCGCTGTTCATCGTCGCCGGCATGCACCCGCTGAAGGCGTACTTCGCCGGCTCAGAGCAGCCGCCGGCGAGCCGCCTGACGACCTGCCAGCCGTCGTTTCGCACCGTTGACATCGAGAACGTCGGGATGACCGCCAGGCATCTGACGATGTTCGAGATGCTCGGCAACTTCAGCTTCGGCGACTATTTCAAACGCGAGGCGATCCGCTTCGCCTGGGACCTCTCGCGCAACGGCTTCGGGCTGCGCGAGCAGGACATCTGGGTGACGGTGTTCGGCGGCGACGAGCAGCTCGGCGTCGGCCCCGACCAGGAGGCGATAGACCTGTGGCTCGAGGTCGGCATGCCGCGTGAGCGGATCGTCGAATGCCCGCGCTCGGAGAACTTCTGGGAGTCCGGCCCGACCGGGCCCTGCGGTCCCGACTCCGAGCTGTACCTGGATCTGGGGGTGGAGCGCGGCAAGCCCGATGATCTGCCCGGCGGCGAGAACGAGCGCTTTCTGGAGTTCTGGAATCTCGTGTTCATGCAGTACGACCAGAACCCGCAAAACAGCCTGGCGCCCCTGCCGAAGCGCAACATTGACACGGGCATGGGCCTGAACCGCATGGCCGCGATCAAGCAGGGCAAGGAGACGGTCTTTGAGACCGACCAGTTCGCTCCGCTGATCGCGCTGGGCGAGGAGCTCTCAGGCGTCCGCTACGGCGAGAGCTTCGCCACAGACCGTGCCCTGCGGATCCTCGCCGACCATGCCCGCGCCGCAACCTTTCTGATCGCCGACGGGGTGGTGCCCTCCAACGAGGAGCGTGGCTACGTGCTGCGGCGCATCACGCGCCGGGCGATCCTGCAGGGCTCCCGGACCCTGGGGCTCGAACCAGGCTTCATGGGGCGCTACCAGACCGTGGTGACCGAGCTGATGGGACACGAGTACAGCCAGCTGGTGCGCGGCCGCGAGTCGGTCTCACGCTGGCTGGCCTCCGAGGAGGAGAGCTTCGGGCGCACGCTCAAGGAGGGCGGCAGGCTGCTCGAGGAGCTGATCGAGCGGGCGCGTGAGCGCGGCGACGAGGGCATCTCCGCCGCCGACGCCTTCCGGCTGCACGACACGCACGGGTTTCCGATCGACCTGACGCTCGAGCTGGTCGCAGAGCACGGGCTGGGGGTCGATGAGCAGGGGTTTGAGGCGCTCATGGAGGAGCAGCGCCGCCAGTCGCGGGCCAGCGGCGCCCGTAACCCCGTCGCCGGCGGGCTGCGCGAGCAGGCGGGCGAGCTGGTCGCCCAGGCCGGCTTTCAGACCGAGTTCAAGGGCTACGAGACGACCGCCGTGACAACGACCGTCGGCGCCGTCGCGCTCGCGGATGCCGACGGGAAAGACGGTGATGGGCCGCTGCTCGTCAAGCTGGTGGAGTCGCCGTTCTATGCGACCGGCGGCGGTCAGGTGCACGACCAGGGTTACATCGAATGCGACATTGGTGACTGCCTGGCCGCGGTCGAGGATGTGCTGCGGCTCGGTGACGACCAGGTCCTGGCGCTGCGCGTGAAGCGCGGCACACTGCGGCCCGGGGAGCGCGTGCACGCCCGCGTTGACCGGGCGGCCCGCCACGCCGCCGCGTGCAACCACACCGCCACGCACCTGCTGCACGCGGCCCTGCGCGAGCGCCTCGGCAACCATGTCCACCAGGCGGGCTCCTATGTCGGGCCGGACAAGCTGCGCTTTGACTTCACCCACAACGGCGCCCTGAGCACCGAGGACGTGCAGGCGCTCGAGGCGCGGGTCAACGACCTGATCGTGCAGGCGCTACCGGTCAGGGCGCTGACCACGACGCTCGAGCAGGCGCGGGCGATGGGCGCGATGGCCCTCTTCGGCGAGAAGTACGGCGAGGTGGTGCGCATGGTCGAGGTCGGCGAGCCGGGCACCACAGACACGGTTGTCTCACGCGAGCTCTGCGGCGGCACGCACGTCCGCTGCACGGCGGAGATCGGCATCTTCAAGCTGCTGGCGGAGACCTCCAGCGCTGCCAACGTCAGGCGCATCGAGGCGATCACCGGCCCGGTTGCGCTGGCGTCGCTGCGAGCGCACGAGCGGCTGCTCGAGGATGCGGCCGCGATGCTGCGGGTCATGCCGCCCGCCGTGCCGGACGCGCTGCAGGCGCTCAGGGAGCGCGTCCGTGAGCTTGAGCGTGAGCTGCAGGCCGGCGGACGGGCGGGCGCGGCGCTTGATGAGGAGGCGCTGCTTGGGGCGGCGCGGGAGGCTGGGGGGCAGCCGCCGGTGAAGCTGCTTGCGAGCGTCGTTGAAGGGCCGACCGGCCAGGAGCTCCTTGACCTGGCCGACAGGCTGCGCGCAAAGCTCGGCGACGGCGCCGTCGTCCTCGGTGCCGTCGCCGGTGAGAAGGCCGAGATCGTCGCCTGCGTCGCGCCGGCGCTGATCGAGCGCGGCGCCAACGCCGGCAGCGCTGTGCGCGCTGGCGCGGAGCTGCTCGGCGGTGGCGGTGGCGGCCGTCCTGGCGCCGCACGTGCCGGCGGCCGCGAGGTCGCGCGCCTGCCCGAGGCCGTCGACGCGGCGGCGGCCGCGATCATCTCAGCGCTTGCGCAGTAGCGGTGCGCGTGCTGGCTTTGGACTACGGCAGCGCGCGCTGCGGGGTTGCGGTCAGCGACCCGACAGGCGTGCTCGCCACCCCGCTTGAGCCGGTGCTGAGACCCGCCGCGCGCGACGGGCGCCGGCGGCTGATTGCGCTGGTGAGCGAGCTCGGGGTCGAGCGCGTCATCGTCGGGCTGCCGCTCAGCCTGTCGGGTGCGGATTCGGCGCAGACGCGCGAGGCCCGGCGCTTCGCGGCGGGCCTCGCGCGGGGGCTTGACGGCATACCTGTCGAGCTCTACGACGAGCGCTTCACGACGGCGCTCGCGCGGCGCGATCTCAGCGCCGGTGGCGCTTCACCGCGCTCGAGCGAGGACTCCCGCGCGGCCGCGCACCTGCTGTCAGGCTGGCTGGAGCAGCATGCTCGCCACTAGGGTCTTCGCCCTCCGCCGTGCACTCGCGCTGGCGGGCGTCGTGGCGGTGATCGCCGTGGTGTGGTTTGCCGTTTCGCTGTTTCAGCCCTTCGGCGGGGGGGAGGGCCACGGCCGGGTCGTTGTGCGGATCCCGGCTGGTGCCGGGGTCAGTCAGATCGGCTCGCTGCTGGTACGTCGCGGCGTCGTCTCGAGCAGCTTCTTCTTCGCGCTGCGGGTTGGGCTTGCCGGCGACCGTTCCCGACTGCGTGCCGGCTACTTCGTGCTGCACCGCGGTATGGGCTACGGCGCGGCGCTGACGCTGCTGCTCACAGAGCCGGGTCTGCCGCCGAGCGTGGCGCTCACGATCATCCCCGGACGCTCACGCCGGCAGGCGCAGGCGCAGCTGCACGCCGCGGGGGTGCGCGGGAATTATCTTCGAGCCACCCTGCGCTCGCCGCTGCTCGACCCCGCCGCCTACGGAGCTCCCGCCCACGTGCCGACGCTCGAGGGCTTCCTCTGGCCTGACACCTACGAGCTGCGCAAGCCGGTGAAGGTCTCGGCGCTGGTCGCAGACCAGCTCGAACGCTTCCGGCAGGAGTTCGCGAAGGTGAACTTCAGCTACGCGAGCGCGCACGGCCTGACCCCCTACGACGTGCTGAAGATCGCATCTCTGGTCTCCGAGGAGGCGATGCTGCCCGGTGATCTCCCGCGCGCCGCCGCGGTCATCTACAACCGCCTGCGGTTGGGGATGAGGCTGGGACTCGACTCCACGGTCGCCTACGCGACCGGCAACTACGGCACGCTCACCGAACGCGACCTGCAATCGCGCTCGCCCTACAACACGCTGGTCCACCACGGGCTGCCACCGACCCCGATCGACAGCCCCGACATGGCCGCGATCCAGGCGGCCGCGCACCCGGCCCACACCGACGCTCTGTACTTCATCGACCGGGTGTGCGGCAACGGCGCCCTGCGGTTCACCGCGAGCTACCAGCAGTTTCTCTCCTGGTCACGGGCGTGGGATCGCGCGCTCGCACTGGCTGCGCTAAACCATGGCAGCGCCGAGTTCTGCAGCGGCGGGCGCCCATGAGCGAGCAGCCCCTCACCTCACCCCGGAGCGCTGCGCTGCGGCGGCTCGGGGTGGTCGGATGGCCCGTCGCACACAGCCTCTCGCCGCTGATCCAGAACGCGGCCCTGAGAGACGCGGGCCTCGGCGAGAGCTGGCGCTACCAGCTTCTGCCGGTGCCTCCAGGGCTGTTTTCACAGACGCTGCCCGTACTCGGGCGCACCGGCTTCCGTGGCGTGAACGTGACGATCCCCCACAAGCCGGCCGCGCTTGCGCTGGCCGACAGTGCCAGCGCCAGCGCGGCCGGGAGCGGCGCCGCCAACGCGCTCCTGTTTGCGCCGGACGGCTCGCTGCAGGCCGAGAACACCGACGCCCCGGCGCTGATCGCAGCGCTCGCGGCCCGTGTCGAGCTGCGTGGTGCAAGCGTTGTGGTGCTCGGCGCCGGCGGAACCGCACGGACGGCGGTCTGGGCGCTCACGCAGGCGGGTGCCGCTGAGGTGTCGGTTTGGAACCGCACGCGCTCCCGAACCAGCGAGCTGGTGCGGACGTTCGGAGCAAGCGTGCTGGCGACCGTGCCCTCAGGGGGCGAGATCCTCATCAACTGCACGGCGGCCGGGCTCGACGGCGGCGACCAGCTGGCGGCGCTTGGCCTGAGCGCCGCGGCGGTCGCGGACTGGGAGGTGGTGGTCGACTACGTCTACCGGCCCGGCGGCACACCGCTTGCAAGCGCTGCCGCCGCGGCCTCGCGCCGATGCGTGGACGGCCTTGAGCTGTTGATCAGGCAGGGGGCGCTCAGCTTCGAGCTGTTCACCGGCGCCGACGCCGGCAGGGCTCTGGCTGCGATGCGGGCGGCGGTCGCTATATGCTCGGCTCCGTGAGCACAGGCGCCGCAGAGTACGACCGGCAGACATGCACCCCGTGTCGCGGCACCGGCAAGGTGATCTCCGGCAAGGGCGGTAGCCCGCACCAGGTGAGCTGCCCGTGGTGTGGTGGCGACGGACGCTTTCACCCGGGGCGTGACGCCCAGACCGGCGAGCAGATCCGGTCTGCGCCAGCCGATTGAGGCGCGAGCACGAGTTGCGCTGGCGAATCGCTGAGACGCTGTGAGCACGCCCGAGCAGCAGGGATCTGAACCCAGGGCGCGCGGCTTGGGGCGCAGTCAGCCGCTGCGCATCGTCGTGGCGGTGGCGCTGCTCGGACTGTGGGCCGCCGAGCTCGTCGTTCCGCACACGACCGCCCAGCGGGCGCTTGGCCTGGTGCTGCTCGCGGTGCTTGCAAGCGTCACCGTCTCAGATCTCGAGGAGCGGCGCATCCCAAACCGCGTGACCCTTCCCGCCGGAATCCTGGCGCTTTTGATCGGGCTCGCGCTGCACCCCGCCGGTGTGCCGTCCCAGATCCTCTCAGGGCTTGTGACCGGCGTGTTCCTGACCGTGTTTGCGCTGCTCACGCGCGGGGGCCTGGGAATGGGCGACGCCAAGCTCGGGCTGGTCATGGGCCTCTACCTCGGGGGCTACGTGCTGTTGGCGATGGTCGTGGGCCTGATTGCCAGTGCGATCTTCAGCCTCGGCGTGCTCGCCAGGCGCGGTCTGCGCGCTGGCGCTCGCACGGCCATTCCGCTCGGCCCCTTCCTGGCGCTGGGTGGCGCCTTCGCCGTGGTTGTCGGTCAGGCCCTCAGCGGGCGCGTCCCCGGCACGTGAGCGCGCCAGGCGGCTGAGGCGCCTGTCCGCGCCGGAGCCCGTAACCTAGCTTGCCTATGTTGAAGCTGATCACAGCCGGCGAATCGCACGGTCCGGGACTGACATGCATCGTCGAAGGGCTGCCGGCCGGCCTGCAGCTCGAGCGTGAGGCGCTGGACCGTGACCTCGCTCGCCGCCAGCTCGGTCACGGTCGGGGTGGGCGCATGAAGATCGAAAGCGACCGCGCCGATGTGACCGCCGGTGTCAGGCACGGGCGCACGCTCGGCGGGCCGATCGCAATCCAGGTTCACAACCGCGACTACGCCAACTGGGAGGAGCGGATGAACCCCTGGCCGGTTGACGCGGAGGTCCCGGAGGTGCATCTCCCGCGCCCCGGTCACGCCGACCTGGTCGGGACCCAGAAGTACGGCCTGAGCGACGTGCGCGACGTTCTCGAAAGGGCGAGCGCCCGTGAGACGGCGGCGCGCGTCGCCGGCGGCGCCCTCGCCAAGGAGTTTCTGCGCGCGCTGGGTGTCGAGGTCTACTCGCACGTGCTGCAGATCACCTCGGTGAGCGCCCCGCGCCGCGAGCCGCTCACACCCGCGGACTTCGCCACGGTGGACGAGTCACCGGTGCGCTGCCTTGATCCGGACGCAAGCGCCGCGATGGTCGCTGAGATCAACCGGCTGCGCAAACAGAACGAGTCGCTCGGCGGCATGTTCGAGGTGCGCGCCTTTGGCGTTTTGCCGGGACTCGGCTCGCACGTCTCCTGGGAAGAGCGGCTCGATGGGCGCCTTGCGATGGCGATCCTCTCCATCCAGGCGATGAAGGCCGTGTCGATCGGCGATGGGATCGAGGTCGCCGGCCTGCCGGGCTCGCTCGCGCATGATGAGATCTTCCACAGCCCTGAGCGCGGCTACTACCGCCAGACCAACCACTCAGGGGGCATCGAGGGCGGCATCACCAACGGCGATCCGGTTGTCGTCCGCGGATTCATGAAGCCACTGCCGACGCTCACCAAGCCGCTGCGCTCGGTCGACATCGCCACCCACGAGCCGGCGCAGGCGTTACGCGAGCGCACCGACTCGTGCACCGTGCCAGCCGCCGGGGTGGTGGGGGAGGCGATGGTCGCGTTCGTGCTGGCCGACGCCTACCGGCGCAAGTTCGGCGGCGACCACATCGACGACGTCAGGCAGGCGGTGGCCGCCTACGAGCAGCGGCTCGGTCGGCAGCGGTGAGCGGCCAGGGCACCGAACCCGAAGCCATGAAGATCGTGCTGGTCGGCCACATGGGCGCCGGCAAAACCACGGCGGTGAAGGCGCTGGGCGGCGTGGATGTCGACGAGCTGATCGAGTCGCGTGAGCAGCGCACCGTCGCCGAGATCTTCGCCGCAGACGGTGAGGGCGCCTTCCGCGACCTGGAGGAGCGCGTGACCCTCGAGTTGCTCGCGGACCCCTCGGTGCAGGCGGTCGCGCTCGGCGGCGGCGCGCTCGCCTCCAGGCGCACGCGCGCGGCGCTAACCGCCGCGCGCGTCGTGTGGCTTGATGTCGATGCGGACGAGGCCTGGCGACGGGTGGCACGGTCGCCCACGCGGCCGCTGGCCCGCGACGAGCGGCGCTTCCGTGCGCTGCACGCCGAACGCCAGGAGCAGTACGCACAGGCGGCCGACGCAATCGTTCCCGCCAGCCACGTGCGGCGGCTCGCCGCGCCGATCGCCGCCCTCGAGGGAATGCCCGCTGGCGCGAAGCTGATCTGGGCGGTGACCGCCTCGGCCGACTATCCGGCCTACATCGGCGCCGGCCTGATCACCGACCGGCGCTTCTGGCCGGCGACGATCGCCGGCCGACGGGTGCTCGTCAGCGATCGCAACGCCGCCTCACACTACGGCGCGCTGTTTGAGCCGGTGCTCACCGCCGTCAGGATCGCGCCAGGCGAGCAGTCAAAGACGCTCACGCAGGCCGAGGTGATCTGGCGCGAGATGGCGCGCACAGGAGTGACCCGCACCGACGTGACGGTCGCACTCGGCGGCGGTGTGGTCGGCGATCTGGCCGGGTTCTGCGCCGCCACCTACCAGCGGGGGATGCCGGTGGTTCAGGTGCCAACGACCCTGGTGGCACAGGTTGACTCCGCCTACGGCGGCAAGACGGGCGTGGACATCCCGGAGGGCAAGAACTATGTCGGCAGCTTCCACCAGCCGGCTGCGGTGATCGCCGACACCACGACGCTTGGCACGCTGCCGCCCGCGGAGCTTGCCGCCGGCTACGCCGAGGTTGTCAAGACCGGTTTGATCGCCGGTGGCTGGCTGTGGCGACGGATCGCAGCCGGGGCAGCCCCCGACGATCCGGACGTGATCGCCGGTTGTGCGCTGACGAAGCTGCGGATCGTCGCCCAGGACGAGCTCGACACCGGTGTGCGGCAGCTTTTGAACGTCGGCCACACGGTCGCCCACGCGGTCGAGACGGTCACCGGCTACGCCCGCTACCGCCACGGTGAGGCGGTGGCGCTCGGCCTGTTGGCGGAGCTGCGGCTGGCTGGCGCAGACGCGCTGCGCCAGCAGGTGCTGGAGCTGCTCGAGCAGGCGGGGCTGCCGGTCACGCTCGCCGCCGACGTGGATGTCGAGCAGGTGCTGCTTGCGACCACGCGCGACAAGAAGCGGGTGGGGGAGGGCCCGGTGCCGTTTGCGCTGTGCATCGAGCCGGGCCGGGCGCTCACCGGGCAGCCGGTCGCGCCCGCCGAACTGCGCGCGGCGATCATGGAGCTTGTCGGATGAGCGCTGTCTCCGCGCCTCGCATCGAGGTCATTCACGGCGTCAACCTCGACCAGCTCGGTCGCCGCGACCCGGCGCACTACGGCCGCCTGGACCTGCCCGCGCTGGAGCGCCAGATCGACGCCTGGGCTCGGCCGCTCGGGCTCACCCCGAGCTTCTTTCAGACAAACCACGAGGGCGCGCTCGTCGAGCATCTGCACGGACTGCGCGGCAGCGCGGAGGCGATCATCATCAACCCCGGCGCCTGGACGCACTACGCCTACGCGATTCACGACGCGCTTGAGATCGCGGGCCTGCCGGCTGTGGAGGTGCACCTCTCAGCGGTCAAACAGCGAGAGGCCTGGCGGCAAACGTCGGTCATATCCGACCTGTGCGTCGCGACCGTGTCGGGCAAGGGCCCGGAAGGGTATCTGGAAGCACTGCAAATACTGAAGAAGGAGCTTGCGGGATGAGCACACGCGCACAACGACTGGCGGATCAGCTCGAGCAGGCGGGGGTGGACCTGATCCTGGTCTCGAACCTCGTCAACGTCCGCTACCTGACCGGCTACAGCGGCTCAAACGGACTGGCGCTGATCGGTCCGCAGCAGCGCGTGTTCCTGACCGACTTCCGCTACACCGAGCAGGCCGAGCACGAGGTCAGCGCCGAGTTCGAGCGCCTGACGGTCAACCAGGAGCTCGCCAAGGCTGCCGCCGAGCTCCTTCCGGACGGCTCGTTGCGGGTCGGGTTCGAGTCAGAACATGTGAGCGTCGACACGCTTGCACGGCTGCGTGAGCACTACCCCGAGCGGGTAGAGCTCGTGCCTGTCAAGGGGCTTGTGGAGCAGATGCGGATCGTCAAGGACGAGGCCGAGATCGAGCTGATCGTGGCGGCCACGCGCATCGCCGATCAGGCCTTTGAGACGCTGCTCGCAGGCGGCCTTGCGGGCCGCACCGAGCGCGAGCTCGCGCTCTCACTCGAACAGGACATGCGCCTGCGCGGCGCCGAGGCGCCAAGCTTTGACTCGATCATTGCCGGCGGGCCGCACGGGGCGCTGCCACACGCCACGCCGCGCGATGTGAAGCTCGAACGGGGGCAGCTGGTCGTGATCGACTGGGGGGCCCGCTATCGCGGCTACTGCTCCGACTGCACGCGCACGGTCGCGGTCGGCGAGCCGGGGCCGGCGGCGCGTGAGGCCTATGAGCTTGTGCTCGGCGCCCAGCAGGTCGGTCTGGATGAGATCCGGGCCGGTGGCGACTGCAAGGCGATCGACAAGGCGGTGCGCGACATCATCTACGGCGCCGGCCATGAGGGCCACTACGGCCATGGGCTGGGGCACGGGGTCGGCCTCGAGATCCACGAAGCCCCCGGCCTCTCGGCCCGCTCCGAGGACACGCTGCGCGCCGGAAGCGTGGTCACGGTCGAGCCCGGCGTCTACATCCCCGGCGAGCTCGGCATCCGCATCGAGGACCTGGTGGTCGTCACAGACGGCGCCCCGCGCATCCTCACCGAGATCCCGAAGGGCCTGCGGATCGTCGACTGAAGCCGGCGGCGGCGGGCAGGGGTCCCCGCTACCTCTACACTCGGCGCTCGCATGATCAGCACAAACGAGTTTCGCAATGGCTCTCACATCGACGTCGAGGGCACGATCTACAAAATCATGGAGTTCCAGCACGTCAAACCCGGCAAGGGCGGGGCGTTCGTGCGCACGAAGCTGCGCCGCGCCAGCGACGGCAACGTGATTGACCGCACGTTCCGCGCCGGGGAGAAGTTCAGGCCGGTGCGCACGGAGGTGCGCAACATGCAGTTCCTCTACCGCGACGGCAGCGACGCGCACTTCATGGACACAGAGACCTACGAGCAGCTCACGATCCCGGAGACCACGCTGGCCGACCCGCTGCGCTGGATGAAGGACTCAGACGAGGTTGAGGTGCTCTACATCGACGGCAAGGCCGCCGACGTGCAGCTGCCGAGTGCCGTTGACCTGAAGGTCACGGAGACCGAGCCCGGGGTGCGCGGCAACACCGCCTCGGGTGGGGGCACCAAGCCCGCGACGCTTGAGACCGGGGCGCAGATCCAGGTGCCGCTGTTTGTCAACATCGGCGAGGTCGTGCGCGTCGACACCCGTACGGGTGCCTACGTGTCGCGCGCCTGATGGCGCGTCGGACGCAGCAGCGTCGTGCGGCCGTCTGGGCGCTTTACCAGAGCGATCTGCTGGGCAGGCCGCTCGAGACGACGTTCGAGCGAGACACGCATCAGTTCACGCGCGTGCTCGCAACCGAGGTTGTGGGTCACCAGGACGAGCTTGACGCACTCATCTCGCGGCACGCGAGCGGCTGGACACTCGCGCGGATCGCGCCGCTTGAACGAGCGATCCTGCGCGTCGCGCTGCTTGAGATGACCAGGCCCGAGCTCGTGCCCGGCGAGCACGCGATCCCGGCTGAGGGGGCGATCGACGAGGCTGTACAGACCGCCAAGGAGTTCTGCGGCACCGACGCTCCCGGCTTTGTCAACGGCATCCTGGCGGCGGTTCTGCGTGAACAGCGACTACCGGCCGACGCTTAGGGCACACTGCATCCATGGCCTACACCACACATGAGGGACGCACGCAGATCCTCGAGGACACCGCGCAGGCGGCAGCCGAGCTTGCGCGTGCGATAACGGCGCTTGGGGAGGCCTACGAGCATCTGGACGAGCAGACGGCGGAGCTGATGGAGCAGCGTCTGTTTCGCCCGTTACAGGGTGCCTACGGACAGCTGAACCGCACCCGCAGCGAGTTTGCTCAGCGCACGAAGCTGGTTGCCGCCGAGGTTCCGGCGGTTACGGTTCCGGCGCCCGAGGGGCCGCGGGCGTCGCTTGAGCACGCCGCCGACGCGATCAGCGACGCCGACCAGATGCTGGCCGAGCTGCAGGACACACTTTTGCCGGTTGAGGTGGGAGATCAGCCGTTGCGGGCCGGACTTGCGGACGTGCGCAGCGCGATCGGCCGGCTGCCGGAGCTCTGCGACGAGATGATCAGGACGGTCGGGCGCTGAGTGCCCGCGCCACAGACGAGGAGCAACATTACCCATGGAGCAACGGACGATCGGACGCCTGGGTCGCGCGGTGAGCGCGGTCGGCCTGGGAACCTGGCAGCTTGGCGGCGACTGGGGGACGGTTGACCCGCAGGCCGCCACCGACACGCTGGAGGCGGCGGTGGCGGCCGGCATCACCTTCTTTGACACAGCCGACGTCTACGGTGACGGGCGCAGCGAGCGCTTCAACGGTGCGCTGCGCGCAGCGCACCCCGGGCTGTTCGTGGCGACCAAGATGGGCCGTCGCGCCGAGCAGCTGCTCGAGAACTACTCGCGCGCGAACTTTGAGGCCTGGACCCTCCGTTCGCGCGAGAACCTGGGGATGGAGCGGCTCGACCTCGTGCAGCTGCACTGCCCACCGGACTCCGTGTATGCGAGTGATGCGGTCTTTGCGGCGCTGGACGAGCTGGTCGAGCAGGGCGTGATGGCCGCCTATGGGGTCTCGGTCGAGACCTGCGACCAGGCGCTCTCAGCGATTGCGCGGCCGCATGTGGCGACCGTGCAGATCATCCTCAACTGCTTCAGGCTCAAGCCGCTCGAGCGCGTGCTGCCCGCGGCAGCGGCCGCCGGTGTCGGGATCATTGCCCGCGTGCCGCTGGCCTCGGGGCTGTTGGCCGGCCGCTACGACACAACTACGAAGTTCGCGCCCGAGGACCATCGCAGCTACAACCGTGCCGGTGAGGCCTTCGATGTGGGTGAGACGTTCTCTGGCGTGCCCTACGAGGTTGGACTCGAGGCCGTTCGGCGGCTGCGCGAGCTCGTCGACCCGGGGGTGAGCATGGCGGCGTTTGCGCTGCGCTGGGTGCTCGATCAGCCCGGTGTGAGCACCGTGATTCCCGGCGCCCGCAACCCCGAGCAGGCGCGTGCCAACGCGGCGGCGGCGGCGCTTGCGCCGCTCACGCGCGCCCAGCTCGACGGGGTCGCCCAGATCTACGACAGCCTGGTGCGGGAGCACGTGCACGGGCGCTGGTGAGCGCCCTGGGTCCTCACGCCTTCTGCACGCCGACGTTGGTGGCGGTGCCGGCGTAGCGGCTGCTGGTCGTCGCATACGGCCTGATCGTGTGCCGGTCGAGGATGCGGATTCCTGTATCGACGTCGGCTGGGCCGCTCAGCCGCTGGCTGGCGCGATACAGGAAGAGCTGCAGGGTCGGCAGAAAGCCCTGCAGGTACGGTTGCTGGTCGATCGTGAACTGGATCGTGCCGTCGGCGAGCAGGCGTTCGGTGTCGGGTGTCAGGTCAAAGCCGCCGCCATGGACCTGACCGCGCAGCCCGTTGTTCTCGATCGCCAGCGCGATCGCCATCGTGCTGCCGGCATCAACGCCGAAGTAACCGGCGTAATTGTCGAGATGCGCGCCGACGAAGGCGTCGATGGTCGTTTGCTCCTGGTTGACTGAGGCGCCCGAGGCCTGCGAGAGGACCGCGATGCCGCTGCCGTGGAGCGCCTGCTCGATCCCCGCCAGACGCGGCGCGACGTTTGCGAGGCCCGGCGTGCAGATGAAGACAACGATCCGCGAGCCAGGGGGGACCAGACGCCGGATCTGGGCACCCATGGCGCGTCCGCTGGCGAGCAGGTCCTGGCCAACGTAGGCGAGCCGTTGGCTGGTTGGGTCGTCGGCGTTGTAGGTGAGGACCGGTATGCCGGCGTCCATCGCCGCCGCCACAGGTGCGGCCAGGGCCGGTGAGATCATCGTCGTGGCGATACCGTCCACGGCCGCGCTGACGGCACCGTTGATCGCCTGCGCAACCGCTGCAACGCTGCTGTTGTTGGAGCCAACCCAGTCATAGCTGCAGCCGAGCAGCGCACACGCGTCCTGGATGCCGTTGATCGTCGGCGTGAAGAAGATGTTGTTGAGCGCGTGGCTGACGAAGCTGAAGCGGTAGCCGCCGCTGATCCCGTAGAGCGCAGCGGCACTGCCGTTCGCGGTCTGCGTCTTGGGACTCTTGGCCGACGCGAGCGCGGCGCTGGAGCCGCACGCGTCGAGCATCGTCGCCGCCAGCCCGGCGGCGGCACCGGTGAGCGCTCCGCGACGGGTCAGCTGGAGGGCGCGTGAAGGGTGGCCGCGACGCGCGTCGTTCCACTCCAGCCGTTCGAGCGCGTCTTCCGCGGCGTCGTGCTCAGACATAAACCTAACTCCTTGACGTTCAGACGGCCCTCGCCCGACAAGGATGGCGGGTTTTGCGAGCCGGTGCGTCGCGGTGGGCCCGGTCGGCACCGTGTGGCGCCGACCGGGGTTGGCTCAGCGCGTTCGCGAGCGGCGCCGCACGACCGAGTCGAGCGCGACCGCGGCGATCAGGACGAGTGCGGTGGCGATGTTCTCGACCGCGACTGCGACCCCCATCAGCGCCAGGCCGTCATAGACCACGGCGATGATCAGGCCGCCAAGCAGCGCGTTGACCATGCGTCCGCGGCCACCGAACAGCGCGGTGCCGCCGATCACCGCCGCCGCGACCGCGAACAGCACGAGCTGACCACCGTCGATGTCCGTTGCCATCGAGCTCTGGGTGGACTCGTAGATGAGACCGGCGAGCGCCGCCGTCGCTCCCGCCATCACGAATGCGAAGATCACGATCCGCTCAACCTTGATACCGGCGCGACGGGCCGCCTCGGGGTTGTTGCCGACCGCATAGATGTAGCGGCCGGTGCGTGTGCGTGACAGCAGCCAGGAGTAGGCGAAAATGATCACGAGCACGAACGGGATCACCCACGGGACGCCCCTCACCACCGCCAGCGGGCTGCGGTTGTTGTTGCACACGTATACAAAGAGCACGCCGGCGACGGTGACCATCGCGATCGTCAAAAGCGTCACGCCGAGCGGCTCGGCGTGCAGGCCGCGCGCACGTCTGGATCGGCCGCGATAGAGTCTCAGCCCGCCGAATAGGATAAGACAGACGGCGAGCACGATCCAGCCGAGGGCAGGGCTCATGTTGTCCAGCACGAGCTTGTAAACCGGGCTGCTCGGAGAGATCTGGATCGAGCCGCCAACCGCCGTCGGATCGGCGTTTGCGATCAGCTCCATGACGCCGAGGAAGGCGAGCTGGCCGCCGAGCGTCACGATGAACGAAGGCAGCCCGAGTCTGGTTATCAAGGTCCCCTGGATCAGGCCCAGGAAGGCCACTACCGCAACGCCGATCAGAATCCCCAGCCACCAGGGGAAGTTGATCGGCGGGGCGATCATCTCGGCGATCACGAACGCGCCGACGCCGGCGCCGTAGCCGAGGCTGAGGTCGATCTCTGAGAGCAGCAGCACGAAGGTCTCGGCGGCACCGAGCACGACGTAGATCGCGGCTTCCTCAAAGAGGTTGACGAGGTTCCCGTTGGTCAGGAAGGAGGAGCGCTCGATCTGAAAGAAGATGACGATCGCCACCAGGCCGAGGATGATCGGCAGCATGCCGCTCTCGCCGCCCTTGACCCGCCGCCACATGGCAAGCAGGTACTCGCTCAGGGAGTCGGCGAGCACCTCTGGCGCCATGGCCGCCAGCTCGGTCTCGCTGAGTGCAGAGGCGGAGCCCTCGTCGGGGGTGGCCTCGGTCTGCTCGGTGGTCACTAAAAGCTCACTTTCGGAAGGTCGGGTCTGTCGCGCGTGCGCTCAGGCGGCCTGCGCCGCATGCTTGGCGGTACCGGTCGTCATGTACTCGACGGCGGTCTGTGGCGTGAACTCTGACGCGGGCCCCTGCACGACGAGACGACCCAGATACATGACCGCGATGCGGTCGGCCACCTCGAAGACATCGTTCAGGTTGTGGGAGACGAGCATCACACCGACGCCGCCGGCCGCCAGCCGCTTGATCAGCTCGAGCACCATGCGGGTCTGGCTCACACCCAACGCCGCTGTGGGCTCGTCCATGATCACGAGCTTGGCGTTGGCCATCACCGCCTTGGCGACCGCGACCGACTGGCGCTGGCCCCCGGAGAGCGATGCGACCGGCTGGCGGATCGAGCGTACGGTGGTGACGCGCAGTTCGTTGAGGGTCTCGCGTGCCTTGCTCTCCATCGCATCCTCGTCGAGCAGCCTGTGCGCGAGCGGCTCGTGGCCGAGGAACATGTTCTGCACGATGTCCAGGTTCTCGCACAGCGCGAGGTCCTGGTAGATCGTCTTGATGCCGAGCGCCTCGGCATCGCGCGGCCCGCCCAGGTGGACCGGCCGGCCCTCCCAGAGGATCTCGCCGCCGTCGGGCGCCCAGAGTCCGGCGATTGTCTTGATCGTCACCGACTTGCCGGCACCGTTGTCGCCGGCCAGGGCGGTCACCTTGCCAGCCGGGATGTCGAGGGTGACGTCGCTCAGGGCCTGCACCGGGCCGAAGTGCTTCTTCACGCCGCGCAGCGAGAGCAGCGCCACATCGCCTTCAGTTGTCGTCATGTGAGTTTTGCCAGTGCTCGTTGTTGCAGGAACCTGAAAAGGGCGGGATGCCCGCCCACCGAATTCGGTGAGCGGGCATTATCCCAGCAGTCAACTGCTCAGCGGAACTACTTGATCCCGTAGCGCCTGCAGTCCTTCGCGTAGGTACCGGCGCAGAGCTGCTTGACGGGCACGAAGTTGTCCTTGACGATCGTGCTCTTCATGTTCTGCGGGGTGACCCACGTCGGGACCAGGAGCACCGACGGCACGTGGGCCTTGGTGATCGGGTCAAGCGTCGTGGTGTTCAGCAGGCTCTTGGGTGGCTTCTTGCCGGCGCGCATGTAGAGCGCCAGCGTGACGGCCGCCTGGGCCTCCTTGTAGACCGGCTTGTAAACCGTGCCGCACTGGTAGCCGGACAGAACGTTGTCCAGACCCGTGAGCGTGGCGTCCTGACCGGTTGTCGGGAACGTGTAGGGCTTGACACCCTGGCTCTGCAGGTACGAGATGATCGGCGCGCCGGTCTCGTCATTGGGGATCACGGCCGAGTTGGGCGGCGTGCCCTTGGAAACCAGCTCGCTGTAGGCGGCCTTGAACTCGCTGAGCGCGTCCGGCGGCGGCGAGGTCGGGTTCCAGGTGTCAGCCGTCTCAAACAGCCTCTTCATCTTGCCGTGCTTGACGAGCGGGTTGAGGATGCTGTTGTAGCCCTGAGCGAAAAGCGTCGCGTTGTTGTCGGTCGCGGCGCCGTGCATCTCGATGAACTTCGGCTCCTTGCCCTTCAGCCAGCTCTTGGTGCAGGACACGAAGCCCTTGCCGATGAGCTTGCCGACCGTGACGTTGTTGAACGACACGTACGGGTCGTTCGGCGCGCCCTTGGCGACGCTGAGGCGGTCGTACTGGATGACGTGGACGCCATGCTGCGCGGCGTACCTCATCGCGGCGATGCCTGTGCCCGGGTCCTCCGGGTCGATCAGCAGGACCTTCGCGCCGTTGCTGATGTCCGACTTGACGTCGGTCATGAACGTCGTGTCAGAACCGTTGCCGTTCTGCGTGATGTAGTCGGACTTTGGCAGTCCGGCCGCGGCGGCCGCCTTCAAGAAGTCCGGCGCGTCGAACTCGACGTAACGCGTCGAGCTGGTGGTGTCTGGCAGGATCTCTGCGATCTTGCCCTTGCCCTCCGCCGCGAGCGCCTTCAGGCTCCTCATCGCGGTGAAGCTGTTGTTGAAGGAATTGACCGACACGGACGCCTTGTGGCCGGTGGCCTTGGCGTCTGCGGTGGCGGCGAGGCCGGCCACGCCGACGCTCGCAGCGAGCGTGCACGAAACAATCCCAAGCTTGCTGTAACGCAGCAAGTTCACGAGTACCTCCTAGGTCCTCTCTCCTGGGAGACGACAAGCTTGGTTATGCCGCTCCCCTATCAATTCACGAGCGTAGACCCCGGGTCGTGAACGAGGCATGAACAAAAGCTGCGTTCGCATAAAAACGGCGTTAACGGTATGTATGTGTTGCGCGAGAGCCCGCCGTTTGGGCTCAAAGCCTCTCAATCCGGCGCGAACCGGTATCCGGCGCGCGGCGCCGTGAGGATCAGCTGCGCCCCGTCATCGCCGAGCTTCGAGCGCAGGCGCCTGATGTAGACGCGCAGATATTCGGTTTCTGTCTGGTACGCCGGTCCCCAAACGTGGCGCAGCAGGTGTGCGTGGGTCAGGAGCTTGCCGCGGTTGGTCGCGAGCTCGCGCAGCAGCGCGAACTCCGTGGGGGTGAGGTGGATCGCCTCGCCGCCGCGCGTCACCTGTTGACGGCCCAGGTCGATCACCACGTCACCGGCGGCGATCGTCAGCGCCGTTGACTCCGGTGTGGGAGGCACGCGCGTGCGGCGCAGGGTGGCGGTGATGCGCGCCAGCAGCTCCTCGACGCTGAAGGGCTTGGTCATGTAGTCGTCGGCGCCCATGTTGAGCGCCGTGACCTTGTCTCGCTCACCGCCGCGCGCCGAGACGACGATCACCGCCACCGCCGAGCGCTCTCGGATCTGGCGGCAGAGTTCCATGCCGTCAGCGTCCGGCAGCATGAGATCAAGCAGCACCATGTCGGGTGCCTCGGTTTCGAGCAGGCGCAGCGCGAGGTCAGCGTCGGCGCAGACCAGGGTGTCGTAGCCGCGCACCGAAAGGTTTGCGCGGATCAGGTCGACGATGTTGGGGTCATCCTCGACCAGCAAGACGCGCGTTCTTGAAGCGCCCTCATGCACTGGCGCTCGCCATCTCGTCTTCTTCGACCGGTCGGCTGGCGGAGTCGGCCGGAAGCGGTGCTTCCAGCGGCAGCACGATCCGGAAGGTGGCACCGACGTTGGTGTCGAGCAGCTCGATGTGGCCGCCGTGTGCGGCCACGATCCCGCGCGTGATCGACAGGCCAAGACCCGCGCCCGCCGTGGCCGACCGTTGCCTGCGTGTGGAATCAAATGGCGATCGACGTAGCTCGGGAGGCAGACCGGCGCCGTTGTCGCTGACCAGCAGCTCGATGCTGCCGTCGCTGCGCTGGGCGCTTGTGACCGTCACCCGGGCGTTGTCGTCGTTGTGGCGTAGAGCGTTGCTCAGCAGGTTCACGAACACCTGCTCGAGTCGGTCGTGGTCGGCCCAGATCGGTGGCAGGCCCGCCTGCTGGCCGACCACCACACGCTCGCGCCATGCGTCCGGCAGGCAGGCGATGGCGGCGTCTATGACCAATTCCGGCTGGCACCAGTCAAGCTGCATACGCATCACACCGGAGTCGATCGCAGAGAAGTCGAGCAGATCCTCGACCAGGCGGCCAAGCCGCGCCGACTCGCTGGCGATCGTCTCCAGGAACCGTTGCTGAGACTCCTCGTCCCAGACGATGTCGGGGGCGAGCAGGCTCGAGGCGTAACCGCGGATCGCGGTCAGCGGTGTGCGCAGCTCGTGGCTCAGCCGCGACAGGAACTGTCGCTGCAGCTCGCGCGAGCGTCGCAGGGCCTCCGCCTCAAGCTGCGCGGCCTCCGCCTCCTGACGCTCCAGGGCGGCGGCGGTATAGCCAGCGTAGAGACCGAGCAGGTCGAGCTCATCGCGCGAGGGCGGCGCGTGCTGCTCGCGTCTGATCGTGATCAGCGCGCTCGTGCCGGCAGGTCCGGTCACCGGCACGAGCCAGTTGGGGCCGTCCACGATCACGCGCTCGGCCGGCGTTTGGGCGGTGTCGGCGCGAACCACGCTGATGCTGCTGCGCTCCAGGTTCAGCGCGGCAGCGAGCGCCGAGACGATGAGCGCCAGCCCGGAGCTCGGATCAGCCACCGCGAGGCTGTCGGCAAGGCCGTGCAGACGGATCAGCTGACGGCGCGCGGAGCCGTCCACGCTCCCACCGGCCAGGAGCGCGGCGACATCGTCGGGGTGTGAGTCCTGGGGGTCAAGCTCATCCTGCGTGCGGCCCTGCCGGAGCACGACGATGCGGTCGGCCAGCCGGAACATCTGGTCGATGTCGCGAGTGGCCAAAAGCACCGCCAGGCCCTCGTCACGCTTGCGCGCCAGGAGTTGCTCGAGCTCGGCGGTCTCCGAGGCGCCCATCGCCGCCGTCGGCTCATCCAGCAGCAGGATCCTCGGCGCTCGTGCCAAGGCCATCGCCAACGCCAGCAGTCCGCGCTGGCTGCCGCTCAGCGAGCTTGCCGGCGCCGCCACCGCCAGCGAGGTGAGGCCGAGGTCCGCGAGGATGCCGGCGGCACGCGCGTAGAAGCGGTTGGTGGATAGCGTCTGCGCGCTCGACTCGAGGCCGAGCAGCAGGTTGCCGGCGACGTCCAGCGTCTCGCACAGCGCGAGATCCTGCCAGACCACTGCGATCCCGTGGTGCTCCGCGGCTCGCAGGCCGGTGGACAGCACTCTGCCGTCGACCCGGATCGTGCCTGAGCTTGGCTGCAGATCCCCGCTCAGGCAGCGTACGAGCGCCGTCTTGCCGGCACCCGGCTCGCCGGCGAGCGCGACGATCTCACCGGCGTTCACGCGCAGATCCACCCGTTCGAGCGTCTGCTCCTCACCAAAGCCAACCGCGAGACCCGTGACCTCGAGCACGCTTCCAGACTAGTGCGCGACGCAACTCATGAGATCACGCGGGCGCCGGGACCGGGGGAGACCACGGTCGCGCCAGCGGGCGCGACCGTGCCCGGTGCCATCAGCGCAAGCACGCTGCCGCCGAAGCCGCCGCCCATCAGCCTGGCGCCGACGGCGCCCGCCGCCTTCAGCTCTGCGACCGCCGTCTCGACCGTGTCGGTCGAGACCTCAAAGTCGTCGCGCAGGCTTGCGTGGGAGCGGTCAAGCAGCTCTCCGAGCGCCGCCAGGTCCCCATCGCGAAGCGCCCTTGTGGCGGCCAGCACGCGGCCGTTTTCGCTGATCACGTGCCGGGCCCGGCGGGCGAGCGCGTCAGGCAGCATGTGCAGATCCTGGATCGTCGCATCACGAAGACTCTCAACACGCATCCGGTGCGCGGCCTCCCGGCATTCGGCTCGGCGCTGGTTGTAGCCGGAGCCGGCGTTCGTGCGCGCCGGGCCGGTTGGCAGCAGAACCAGCCTGAAGCCCCGCAGGTCAAAGGCGAGCGTCTGAACCTCAAGCGTCAGGAAATCGATCAGCAGCACGTGGTCTGCGCTGCCGCAGAGCGACGCGAGCTGATCGAGCAGCCCGGTCTCGGCGCCGGCCCAGCGCGCTTCGACGCGCTGGCAGATGCGCGCCAGCTCGGTGGCGGCTGGCGGCTGCTCGCCGTCCAGCTCGATCAGCGCCAGACAGACGGCGAGTGTGAGCGCCGCCGACGAGGACATCCCCGCGCCGGCGGGGAGGTCGCTTGTGATCTCCAGGCGGGTGGCGGACGGACGATACCCCTGGTCCTGGAGCTCGGCGACGGCGCCGCGCACGTAGGCCCGCCAACCGTCGGCCGGAGTCGGCGCGTCGCGGGAGAAGCTGTCGCGCTCGCCGAGGTCGTGGGCGATCACCTCGAGCTGCTCACCGGTCCCGCCGGCCGCGCACACGGTTACGCCGGTGCGCACCGCAAACGCCAGCGCGAGGCCGTCGTTGTAATCGGTGTGCTCGCCGATCAGGTTGACGCGGCCGGGCGCGAACGCGGTTGCGATACCGGTGCTCACACCGGTTAGCTTGCCAGCCGTGGACCGCTTGCGGGTTGCCGTTGACGGGGCGACAGGGGAATCGCGGTGCTCGGCACTTGGCTGGGGATCTGGCTGTGCAACCGCCGCGACGAGCGGCCGCCAGCCCCCAAAGCTCTTGGGATTGGGGAGTTTTGTGCATCTCGGGCGACTGGAGCGCGCGGAATGCACAAAGCTCGTGTCCGCGCGGTGAAATGGGGGCGTGGGGCGGTTAGCGCAAGTCGTGCTGGACGGCTCCGAGGGTGTCCTGGCGCGACACGGGAAACCGTCCAACCGTCTGAGACAGCCGGATGCGAGCCGGGGGGCCTCCGTCGGCGCCTTGGCCGCCGTCTGAGCGGGCCCGCGCTGGGGTCAGCCGACGGCGCCCTCGGGTTCAAGCTCCAGCCGCGCGGCCGTGGCGCTTGCGGTCGCGAGCGCGCGCGGCGTGGTGGTCAGCGCGCCCACGATCAGGAGCGCGACTGCAAGCCCGAACATCATCCACCACCCGGGGTGGCTTGCCTCCGCGAAGCGGGGCCCGAAACTCGTGCTCCCACCGCCGACGATCGCCCCGACCACAGCGATACCCACAGTCGAGCCGACCTGCCTGCTTGACGCGGCGATCGCCCCGGCCACCCCGGCCTGCGCCGGTGGCATGCCCGAGATGGCGGTGTTGGTGATCGGTGGGTTGACCAGCCCAAGGCCGCTACCGAAGACAACGTAGGCGACCATCAGAAGCCAGGTCGGCGTGTGGGGGCTCAGTCCGGTCATCAGCAGCGTGCCGCAGGCCAAAGCGATGGAGGCGACCATCAGCGGTCGGCGGGTGCCCATCGACGCGATCAGGCGGCCGGTGAGCGGCGCGAAGATGATCGTAGAGACCGCCAGCGGCAGCGTGTAGAGGCCGGCGCGCAGCGCGGAGAAGCCACGTGCCTCCTGCAGATAGAGGGTGTTGACGAACAGAAACGCGCCGTAGGCCGCGAACGCGAAGATCGCGCTCAGCGCGGCACCGCTGAACGGGATGCTCGCAAAAAAGCGGATCTCCACCAGCGGCTCGGTCCGGTGCAGCTCGTACCGGACCAGTGCCACGAACGCGGCGGCGGCGACCACGAAGAGCCCGATGATCGTTGGTGAGCCCCAGCCGTCTGACTGCCCCTCGATGATCGCGTAGGTGAGCGTGGCGAGTCCCACGATCACGAGTGCCTGGCCGACCGGGTCGATGCGCCGGGCGTGCTGAGCGCGCGATTCAGGCACGAAGATCGCGGTCAGCAGGATCGCGAGCAGCCCGACCGGCAGGTTCACGAGGAACACGTAGCGCCACCCGGCGGTCGTGACCAGGACGCCACCGACCACGGGGCCCAGCCCGAGACTGATGCCGAACGCGGCGCCCCAGATCCCAACCGCACGAGCACGCTCACGCGGGTCCTCAAAGACGTTGCGCACGATCGATAGCGCGACCGGGTTCAGCATCGCGCCGCCGAGCGCCTGAAAGGCGCGGGCTCCGACCAGCACACCCAGGCTCGGTGCCGCCGCGCAGATCGCCGAACCAAGGACGAAGATGACAAGGCCGGTCTGAAAGACACGTCGGCGCCCGAGGCGGTCGGCGGTTGAGCCGCCGAGCATCAGGAAGCTCGCTAGCACCAGCGTGTAGGCGTCAACGATCCACTGCAGCCCTGACAGCGGCGCGTGCAGCGAGCGCTGGATGGACGGCAGCGCGACGTTGACGATGGTCGTGTCGATCCCGACGATCAACAGGCTCATGCAGCAGATGCCGAGGATCAGCCAGCGGTGCTCGTGAGCGCTCTGCGCGGTGCTCGGCTGCGATGTCACCAGGCCAGCTTAGCCCGAGGCTCCGGCGTCGATGGCCGGTGTGCGGTCAGGTCGCGAAGCGCGTCGAGCCCGGGTCCGGCGGGCTAGCCGCGGACCCAGGCTCGACGCTGTCATGCGACCCTGGCGTGACTCAGGAGTGCTGAGACTTGTGCTGCGCGGCGCGCATCTTGCCGATCGCCGATACGCACTGCGAGAAGGGCGTGCCGGGAGTGCCGGCGACGTGCTTTCTGCTATCGGCCTTGCATGCCACGCGGGCGCTCATCTTCGCGTCGTGGGCAGCCTTCTCGGCGGCAAGCACGCAAGCGCTGAAGGGCGTGCCACGCATGCCGGCGACGTGCTTCTTGCTCGTGCCCGCGGCCAGGCAGTCCTTGCCGTAGGCCTTGGTGGGCGGAGTTGTGGTCGTCGCGCTCTGCGACGTGGTGGTCTTCTGGTGTCCGGGGGCGTTGCTGGACTTTCCGGGCGACCCGGCCAGCGCGACCGCAGGGGTCGCGGCGATCACTGCTGCGACGCTTGCGGCGGTCAAAATCCTTTTGAGCTGCATTGCTCCTCCTTGGGTTTGTGTCGTGTCTCAGGTCCTGCGCGTCCGGCGCGGCCTGCCGTCGTTTGTGGGTTGTTGCCTGAAGAACGCTCGCCGTGGCTGAAAGTCAGGGTGTAGATGTCCCGTTCTTGCCGTTCGAGTTTGAGCCGGGTGCTGCGGTGGCGGAGCCGTGGCCGTTCGTGGCCTGTCCGCCACTGGTCTGGGATCCGGAAGCTGGGGTTGGAGTTGTGGGCTGGGTCGTTGTGCCGTGGCGTCCGCCGGCCGCTCGATGCGTGGTTGGTGTCCGCTTCCGGCGGTGCGCGCGGTGCCGGTGGTGCCTGTGCGTGCGGACGTGCGCTGGAGACGGTGCGGAGCGGCGGTGCTGACCATGGGCGCTTGCGCCCCCGGCGCCTGCGGGACGAGACGTCGGCTGCTGGGGTGCGTGGCCGTGCTGCCCTGACGCAGGTGCACCTCCTTGTGGTCCCGGGTTGGCGTGGCTGCCCTGCCCAGGCCCACGGGAGCCGACGCCCTGGCCGTGGCCTCCCGCTCCGGTGATGCGCACGCGGATGCGGGTCTGCCGTGGCCCGGCGAGCGCTCTCACGGCTGTGGGTGCGGCGCTGTGCGGCGCCGGTCCCGAGCTGCTCCGCCCTCGAGACGCGGGTGACCCGCCTGTCTGGCCCGTGTGCAGGGCGCGAGCGGGCGCCGGGCGTGGCGGCGGCTGGCTGTGGTGAAGCACGGTGAGCGCTCCGGTTGTCAGCCCGGCGGCCGCGACCAGGCCGACCGCCGCGGCCTTCAGCGGCACACTTGCGCCGAGGCCTTTGACGGCGGCGCTCGCGCTCACGCCGCCGAGTCCGCCGCCGGCATGCGAGGAGGCTGTGCCGGTGAGCTTGGTCAGCAGGCCGGTCGCTGCGGCCGCAGGCAGTACAGGCCACAGCGCCAGCATCTGCGCCCGACGCTCTGAGATCGCCTGGGCGAAGTCCGAGCAGGCCGGGCAGGCCCGCAGATGCGCCTTGACCCGCAGGCCGCGCAGCGTGCGGCGGTCCCCGGCTGAGAGCAGTTCCTGCACATGCGCGCAGTCCCAGCGCCGGCCCTCGGCGAACTCCTGCAGCGAGCGCCGTGCCTCGAGGATCGTCTGCTTGGCAGCGCCTGGCGAGATTCCGAGCACTTCACCGATCTCCTCGTGTGAGAGCCCGGACAGCTCGCGCAACACCAGCGCTGTGCGCTGCGCTTCGGCGAGCTCCTGCAGGTCGCCTATCAGGGTCCTGAAGCGCTCGCGTGTCTCGACCAGCTCCGTGCTGGCACTGGCAGCGGCCAGCTCCTCGGGCAGCTCGACCTGAGCCCGGCGGGAGCGCAGCAGGCTGAGCGACTCGTTGTGGGCGATCCGGAACAACCATGGGCGCAGCGGCGCATTGCGCCGACCGGCCCGCAGCGCCAACAGCGCGTTGGTCAGGCTGGTCTGCAGGGCATCCTGTGCGTCCTCGTCGTTGCCCACCAGTGAACGGCAGTAGCGGTAGAGCTGCTGGTGATGGCGGCGAAAGATGGTCGCGAAGGCGGCTTCGCGACCGGCCTCGACCGCGAGGGCGAGCTGCTCGTCGCTCATCAGGCGTGCCGGTATCACGCTTGGTCCCGGTCGCCCGGGGGTTGGCATCGCCTCGACCTCCATCGATCACTCTATCCCTTACGTGTGAGGGCGCCGAAAGTCAGGGTATACCCGCGGACTGTCGCACCACGATGCTCGCGCGGTCGCACCGGCGATCATCGGTGTGAAGGCCCGCGAAGATGAGCGCCGCCGCCTGAGAATCGGCCACCCGTCCAGCGGCTCCGCTGACGTTCGGTCGTAAAGTCCAGCCAATGTCGCTGAGCGCTGACGCTCTCCTCATCGCCACCGTCCACGGCGGGCGGCCGCAGACGGCCTCCGCGGCGGTGTTCATCGTCATCATCCTGTTCGCCGTGATCTATATCGCCTGGCGGGCCGGCTGGCTGCGAAGCCGCCCCGGTGGCAGCCGGCTCCGCGCCTGGCGGGCCGATCTGCGCGACCTAGAGGTCAAGCCGCTGGCGCTCATGCCAATGCTGATCCTCGTGGTCGTGGTGGTCATCCTGCTCGTCGCGCACTGAGCGCCGCTACGACGAGCAGCTCACACCAGGCGCCAGATCGCCACGATCCCGACCAGGACGATCAGCGCGCGCAGCGCCGCCGGCGGCAGGCGCCGCCCGAAGCGGGCTCCGAGCACGCCACCGATGATCGACCCGCCGGCGATGAGCCCCGCGGGCCCCCAGGCGACGTGGGCGGCGAAGACGAAGACGACACCCGCGATCAGGTTCGTGACCCCCGCGGTGACGACCTTCACCGCGTTGAGCCGTTGCAGGCGGTCGTCGATCGTCAGGCCGAGGACCGAGAGCATCAGGATCCCCTGGGCGGCGCCGAAGTAGCCGCCGTAGATGCCGGTCAGGAACGTGCCGGCGAGCGCGCCGGGGCTGACCTTCTGACCGGCTCCCCGTCTGTGTTTGCCGAGCACACGGTTGATCTGCTTCTGCAGCAGGATCAGCACGAGCGCCAGGCCGATGAAGAACGGCACGATCGCCTTGAAGGCCGAGGCCGGCAGCACCAGCAGCAGGATCGCGCCGAGAATGCCGCCGCAGGCGGCGGCCAGGGCGAGCGTCACCACCCGCTCGCCCTGGCCGTCGAGTTCACGGCGGTAGCCGACCGCCCCGGAAAGTGACCCGGGTACCAGGCCCACGGTGTTTGAGACGTTGGCCGTGACCGGCGCGAAGCCGAAGGCGAGCAGCGTCGGGAAGGTGATCAGCGTGCCGCTGCCCACGACCGTGTTGATCGTGCCGGCGGCGATGCCGGCGGCGAAGATCGCGGCGATGTGCCAGGGGCTCAAAGCACGCCGGCCCGCGTCAGATGCTGACCTGCGAGCCCATCACCACGGTGCGCTCGACCGGCAGCCCAAAGTGGTCGATCGGGCTGGAGGCGTTACGCGCCATCAGCAGAAAGAGCTTCTTGCGCCACCTGGCCATGTCGCGCTCGTCGGTTTCGAGGATCGAGATGCGCGAGATGAAGTACGAGGCCCCTTCCAGATCCAGGTTGCGCTCCAGCACACCCTGCTTGCGCGCCAGCTTCAGCAGGTCAGGAATGCGGTTGCGATCCCGGTAGCCGTTGCGGATCACGACGTGCAGGACCTGACAGCGGCCGTGCCCGAGCCGTCTGGCGGCGAACCGGCGGCTGCTGAGCACATGCGGCACGTTGCGCGGGACGAGCGAGACGATCAGCACCTTGCTCGGCAGCGTCTGCGTGTGTTCCACCAGGCCGCGCAGCGCGAGCGGCGTCGTCTCGCCGTTGGCGTTCAGAAACACGGCCGTGCCGGGCACACGGTGAATCGGCGGCTTGGCGTCCGCGAGCGCGTCCAGGAACTCGTTCAGGTCGCCCTCCTTGGCGTTGCGGTTGCGCGTGACGATCACCTGGCCCGCGCGCCAGGTCAGCATCACGGTGGAGGTGGCGATCGCCGCCGCGAGCGGCAGCCAGGCGCCGTGCAGCAGCTTGGCGAGGTTTGCCAGGAAGAAGGCCAGCTCGACTGTCAAAAACAGCACCCCGAGCAGCGCCAGGCGCCAGCGCGGCGTGTGCCACATCGCCCGCGCCACCGACAGGAAGAGGATCGTGTTGAGCACGAACGTGCCGGTCACCGCAAAGCCGTACGCGTTGGCCAGCCCGTTTGAGTTCTGGAAGATCAGTACCAGCGCCACCACGCCGGCGGCGAGCATCCAGTTGACGATCGGAACGTAGATCTGTCCCTCCATCTCGCTGGTGTGGATCACCCGCAGGCGGGGCAGGTAGCCGAGCTGCATCGCCTGGCGCGCAACCGTGTAGGAGCCGGAGATCACCGCCTGGGAGGCGATCACAGTCGCCACCGTAGCGAGCACCACCTCCGGCAGCTGAAACCAGGAGGGCACCACCGAGAAGAACGGGTTGAACTTGCTCACGTCAAGTGGCGCCTTCGGGTGGTCCATGATCCAGGCGGCCTGGCCCATGTAGCTGATCAGCACCGCCGGCCAGACCAGGCCAAACCAGGCCAGGCGGATCGGGCCGGGGCCGAAGTGGCCGCGGTCCGCGTACAGGGCCTCGGCGCCGGTTGTGCAGAGCACCACCCCGCCGAGTGCGAGAAACGCCTTGAGGCCATGGTCAAGGAAGAAGCGCGCGCCCCACACGGGGTCGATCGCCTGCAGGACAGCCGGGTGCTTGATCACCTCGGGCAGGCCGATCAGCGCGATCGAGGCAAACCACAGCATCATCACCGGACCGAAGAGCTTGCCGACCGTACCGGTGCCGCGGCGCTGGAGCAGAAACAGCACAACAAGGATCGCGATCGAGATCGGTACGACCAGGCTTGTGACGCTCGGCGTCGCGATCTCGAGCCCGGAGACCGCCGAGAGCACCGAGATCGCCGGCGTGATCATGCCGTCGCCGAAGAACAGCGCGGCCCCCAGGATGCCGAGCGTGACAAGCATCGCGGCCCGCGGTACGCGCAGGCGGCGACAGAGCGCGGCCAGCGCCATGATGCCGCCGTCACCGCGGTTGTGGGCGCGCATGATCACGGTCGCGTACTTGGTCGAGACGATGATCGCAAGCGCCCAGAAGATCAGCGAGATGACACCGTAGACGCCCGTCGGGGTGATGTGATGGGCCGCGGGGAACGTGAACGTGACCTGTTCGGTGTAGAGCGGGCTGGTGCCGAGATCGCCGTAGACAACCCCGAGCGCGCCGAGTGCCAGCACCGCGCGGCTGGCGTGAGCGATGACGTCGATCTGGGACTCGGCCTCGGCGCTCAGCTCCGCCGCGTCCTCGTGCTCCTCCTCGCCGGTCGGCCTGGGCTGTGTCGGCACGCTGCTTGGCAGCTTGTGTGCGGCCTCGTTGAAGCTGCGTCTGCGCGGCTCAGGGGCAGCGTCCTCGCGGTCTTGGTCCCGTGAGCTCATCTTGTGAGCGCAGCGTATCGCTCGCGGGCCGGCAGGAGTCTTCGTGCCTGGCGCGAACCCCTCTCACATGCTGCTTCGAAACCGCGCCCCGCAGATCGTTGACCCGCCGGCGCCGGCCGGCGCCCCGTACGAGCACCTGTCGACCGCATCGGTTGCGGTGGTCAGCTGGCTGGCTGAGGCACACATCGATTTTGTCCTGGTGGGCGCGTTCGCCCGCCGCCTGCGGGGCGAGGAGAGCGCGTCCGGTCCGGTCGCGATCGTGCCCGCTCCTTACGGACGCAACCTCGATCGCCTGGTGCACGCGCTGACGGCGCTGCACGCCCGCGAGCGCACGAGCGTGCTGGCAGGCGTCGGTGGCCAGGGCACCGGCCAGCCGTTGAAGCTGAAGGCCGAGCACCTGGTCGGCCCGCGGCGGCTCGAGCTCTCAATCGGCGCCCACACGCTCGACGTGGAGGGGCGGCCGGACGGGGCTCCGAGCTACCAGGCGCTGCTGTATGAGTCAGTGCGCATGCAGGTCTCGGCGGCGACAGCGGTTGAGGTGGCCGCGCCCGAGGACATCGAGTTCTACGAGCACGTGCACCGCACCGGCGTCGCACCACAGATCAGCGTCGCGCGGCTCTGAGCAGCGCTGAGCGGCTCAGTCGCGGTAGCGCCCCGGCTCCCAGAGCGGCTCGGCGCCGCCGCTTGCGGCGCGCGCGAGGATGAAAAGCAGGTCCGACAGCCGGTTCAGGTAGCGCACCACCTCCGGGCTGACCTGCTCGCCACAGGCAACGACCAGCCGCTCCGCCCGACGGCACACGGTGCGGGCGACGTGCAGGTGCGCCGCGGCCGGCGTGCCACCCGGCAGCACGAACGAGCGCAGCGGCTCAAGCGCGGCGTTGGCCTCGTCGCAGCGCTGCTCGAGCCAGACGGTCTGTGCTGGCAGCACGCGCAGGCGCTCGCGCTCACCGTCATCTGGCGTGGCGATGTCCGCGCCGACATCAAAGAGATCGTTCTGGATACGAGCGAGCCACGGCCGCTGCAGCGCCGGCAGGTCGGCGAGCGTCAGCACCACGCCGATCTGGGAGTTGAGCTCGTCGACCGTGCCGTAGGCATCGATCAGCGGGTGCGTCTTGGGCACACGGCTCATGTCGCCCAGGTGCGTCTGGCCGCCGTCGCCCTTGCGTGTGTAGATGCGCGTCAGCTTGACCATCGCCCCGCCGCAGTCTAATCACGGTAGGATCGTTGCGTTCAAGGTCGGTAGTGATGGGAAGCCGGTGAGAGTCCGGCGCGGACCCGCCACTGTGATCGGGAAGAACGGCGATGGATAGTGCCACTGGCGCCGATCGGCGTTGGGAAGGCGTCGTCGGTAGGCCCGTCAGCCAGGAGACCACCTCCGACCAGAAAGCCGACTAAGCCCTCGTGGAAAGGGGTGGCTCATGCAGACCAGACACATGTTCAGGACCGGCGTCGCAACGCTTGGTGCCGTGATCGCCGTTGCCGGAGCCCAGGTGGCCAGCGCGACGGCGAAGACTCCGCGCGCAAAGGCGTCGGCGCCTGTCGTCAAGGTCACGATCAAGGGACGTACCACGACCCTGCTCAAGACCACCAGGATCAAGGCGCCGCACGGATGGATCATCCGCGACCATGTCGCGCCCGGAAAGTGCTCGGCCGACAGCGCCCAGGGGGCGCTCAACGTCGCCACCCACGGCCACTGGCGTGGCTCTTGGTACGCGAGTTACCACGAGTACTACATCACCAGCATCATGGGTCTCAGCGAGACCGGCAAGCACTACTACTGGGGCATCTATGTCAACGGCAAGGTCGCTTCCAAGGGCGCCTGCGAGATCAAGCTGCACCCGGGTGAGCGCCTGCTGTTCAAGGTGACCAAGGCATGAGAGCGCGCCGCACCCGGTCCATCACCGCCGTGCTGGCCGCTGTGGCCAGTGCGGCCCTGCTGGCCGGGTGCGGCCTTGGCGCCGGTCCCGGCACCAAGAACGCGAGCGTGCTGGTCACCGCCAACTTCGGCGCAACGCACTACGGCAGCTTCGTCCAGAAGCGGGTTCCCGGCTCCGAGACGGTGATGGCGCTGCTTGAGCGGCACTTCAAGGTCACCACCAGCTACGGCGGCGGCTTTGTCGACTCGATCAACGGTCACAGCGGCAACTCCGCCCACCGCGCCTGGTTCTATTTCGTCAACGGCATCGAGGCGCCCAAGGGCGCCGCTGTCACCGACGTCAACCAGGGCGACCACATCTGGTGGGACCTGCAGGACTGGAGTGGCGCCGAGAACGTGCCGGCGGTAGTCGGCTCCTACCCGGAGCCGTTCCAGAACGGGATCGGCGGCAAACAATTCCCGACGCTGCTCGATTGCGGCACCGGTGTGCAGAAGGCCTGCGACACGGTCGGCAACTCGCTGCACGCAAACGGAGTCAAGGCAGCCGACCAGCTGCTCGGCGTCGCCTCCGGGGCGCAGTCGCTGGGGGTCGTGGTCGCCCCATGGAGCCAGGCGACCGGGCTGATCGCCGCGCAGCTGCTCCAGCAGGGCCCAAACTACAGCGGTGTCTACGCGCAGTTCGTCGGCACCCATGGGCAGGCGCTCGAGCTCGACGATCCGCACGGCAACATCGTGCGCACGCTGCACGGCAACGTCGGCCTGATCGCCGCCACCGGCAAGGCGGCAAACGGCGAGCCGACCTGGTTTGTGACCGGCACCGACGACGCGGGTGTGCTGGCGGCCGCCCGCGCGTTCACAGCTGCCAAGCTGCGTGACCACTTCGCGGTCGCCGTTGAGGGCACGCAGGTCATCCCGCTGCCGCTCGATCCAAGCTCATGAGCTACCACCGCAGGGCGAGTCCGCTGCACGCGGCACGCGCTGTGATCGCGATGGGCTGGTGCGCGGCGCTCCTGCTTGCCGGCCTGATCGAGCCAAACCCGATCATACTCGGCGCCACGCTCGTCTGCACGCTCGGCGCCGGCGTGCTCGCCGGTGTCGGCCGGTCGCTTGCGCGCACGTTGCGCTGGTCGCTGCCGATGCTCGTAACGATCATGCTGATCAACGCACTCGTCAGCCGCAACGGCCTGACCGTGATCTGGCGCTTTGGCGATCTGCCACTGCTCGGCCAGACCAACGTCACCCTGGAGGCGACCGTGTACGGCGCGGTGCTCGGCCTGCGGGCGGTGGTGCTGGTCAGCGTTGGGGCGCTCTACTCGGCCACGGTCGACCCCGACGAGGTCCTCAAGCTGTTTCGTTCGCTGTCCTTTCGCTCGGCGCTGAGCGCCACGGTCGCAACCCGCATGGTGCCGGTGCTCACACGCGACGCGCACCGCCTGGCCGAGGCCCAGCGCTGCCGCAGCGGCCGGCAGCCAGGGCGCCTCGCGCTCTTGCGGGCGAGCACCGCGGGCGTGCTTGACCGCGCGCTCGACGTGGCCGCCACGCTTGAGGTGCGTGGCTACGGTGCCGCGCGCAAACACCCGGGCGGCGGCGAGCACCGCCGCTGGTCCCGGCACGACATCGGCTTTCTGTTCTCGGCCCTGGTGCTCAGCGGCGTGGCGATCGCCACCCTCATCTCGGGCGTGGGGGCCTTCAGCGCCTATCCGCTGTTGCGCGCGCCCGCTGGCGCGCGCACGCTCAGCGCCGCCGTGGTGCTCGTGCTCGCGGCGCTTGTGCCGTTCGCCGACCGCCGGGGGATCGAGCGGTGAGCCTGGCAGCCCTCTCAGCGGTCACCTACACCTACCCGGGGGCGGCCAGGCCGGCGCTTGACAGCGTCTCACTGGAGCTCGAGCCCGGTGAGTTCGTGGTGCTGGCGGGGCTCTCTGGCTCCGGCAAGAGCACGCTGCTGCGCACCTTCGCGGGTCTGGTGCCGCACTTCCATGGCGGCACGTTCGGCGGCGAGGTCGAGCTGGGCGGCATGAGCACCCGCGCGCATGGTCCGGGCGAGCTTGCCGCGGTCGTCGGCTCGCTGTTTCAGGACCCGGAGACCCAGGTGGTGCTCGGCACCCCACGGGCGGAGCTCGAGTTCGCTGCCGAAAACCACGGTCTGGCGGCGGCGGAGGTGGCGAGGGCCGTTGAGGAGACGGCGCTCGCGCTGGCGATGGAGACGCTGCTTGACCGCCCGGTCGAGGAGCTGAGCGGCGGTGAGCTGCAGCGCGTCGCGCTCGGCGCCACGCTGGTTGCCAGGCCGGCGCTCGTCTGTCTGGACGAGCCGACATCGCAGCTTGACCCGGTGGCTGGCGATGAGCTGATCGGTCTGCTGCGGCGGCTCAACGAGGACGGCGAGGTCACGGTGGTGCTCGCCGAGCAGCGCCTGGAGCGCTGTCTGGGCGCCTGCGACCGGGTGCTGGTGATGGACGCGGGCCGGCTTGTCTTTGACGGCGACTCGCAGGGGATGCTCGCCTGGGCGCTCGACGCAGCGCCGACGCTCGTGACCCCGGGGGCGGCGCTGCTGGCCGGGCTCGGTCTCGAGCCGGTGCCCGGCGTCAAACGGGCGCGCGCGGCGCTGCGCGAGGGCGGCTTTGGCCCGAGCGAGCGCGCCGCCGGCGGGTCTGAGCGCGAGGTTGGTGGGGCCAGGCGGGCGCGGCGCCTCCGGGGACGCTTCGCGCGCTCCGAGGACGGCGCGGTGCTGCGGATGACCAACGTCTGGCACGAGCTGCGCGATGGTCCGGCGATCCTGCGCGGCGTCGATCTCACGCTCACGCCGGGGCAGCGGGTGGCGCTGATGGGGCGAAACGGCGCCGGTAAGTCGACGCTGCTGCGCCATGCCGCGGCGCTGATGGAGCCGACCCGCGGGCGCGTGCAGGCCGCCGGCCGCGTGGCGCTGCTGCTGCAGAACCCTGGTGACTACCTGGTGCACGAGCGCGTCGAGCAGGAGGCCGGCGCGGGCGCGCTTGCGGCAGTGGGGCTCGCCGGGCTCGAGCGCCGGCACCCGCGCGATCTGAGCGGCGGGGAGCGCCAGCGCCTGGCGCTGGCGGTTGTGCTCGGCGACCCGCAGGAGGCTGAGCGCCCGGCGCTGATCTGCCTGGACGAGCCGACGCGCGGCATGGACCGCGCCGCCAAGGACACGCTCGTGGCGCTGCTTGAGCAGTTCGGCACGGCGGTTCTGATCGCCACCCACGACCCGGAATTCGTGGCCGCCTTCGCGCAGCGCGTGGTGCTCTTGGCAGACGGGCGCGTGATCGCCGACGGCAGCCCCAGCGACGTGCTCTCAGGCGGCACCTACTTCGCCACCGAAACCGCGCGCATCCTCGGCGGCGCAGGCGGCGCCCTGTTGCCAGGGGAGGCCGTGGGCCTTTTGCGCGGCGACGCGGGGGTGCTCGCTTGAGCTGGCCGCTCGCCTCGCTGCTGGTGCTGGCGCTCGGCCTGGTGGCCGGGTTCGCCTGGTATGAGCGCACCCGCCCGGACGCACGGATCGTGGCCCTGGTCGGCAGCCTGGCGGCGCTCGGCGCGCTCGGGCGGATCGCCTTCGCGGCGGTCCCGAACGTCAAGCCGACCGGTGACATTGTGCTGATCTCCGGCTTCGCGCTCGGCGGCGCGCCCGGCTATGTCGTCGGGGCGGTGGCGGCGCTCGCCTCTAACTTCTTCTTCGGCCAGGGGCCGTGGACACCCTGGCAGATGGCCGGCTGGGGGGTGACCGGGGTTGCGGGCGCGATCCTCGCACGGCTGACGCACCGTCGGATCGGCCGCACGCCGCTTGCGTTGGTGAGCTTCGTGCTCGGGTTTGCCTTCACCGCCTTTCAGGACTTTGGCGACTGGGTGATGTACAGCGGCCACAGCCTCGCCCAGCTGGGGGTCTATGTCGGGCAGGGGATCGGCTTTGACTTGCTCTACGCGACCGGCTGCTTCGGCTTCGCGATGCTGTTCGGCCCGGCGCTGATCCGCATGCTCGCTCGCTTCCGCACGCGCATCCAGGTGACCTGGCTGCCGCCTGTGGGCAGCGGCGCCGGGCTGGTGTTGATCGCCGTGGTGGTTGCGCTGAGCGTGGGGGCGGGCGTGGCCGTGCCGGCCACGCCCGCCCACGCGGCCAACCTGCGCGCGTCGGGCACCCGGCAGCGCTCGCCGCTTGCCTACCTCGAGTCCGCCCAGAACCCGGGCGGCGGCTGGGGCGCGGCCGCCCGTCAACCCTCCTCGTCGATGTTCAGCGCCTGGGCGCTTCTGGCCGTGGAGGCCTCCGGCCGCTCACCGGCGGCACGGCGGGTGGAACACTCGGGCCTTCACTATCTGGCGCAGACGGTGCGAGACGCGCGCGACCCGGGCTCGGTGGAGCGCACGATCATGGCGGTCGCGGGCGCCGGGCAGAACCCGCGGCGCTTCGCGCACACCGACCTGGTGGCGCGGCTCGAGCGCATGATCTCCCGCGACGGCTCGATCGAGGGGCTCACGAACCTGACCACGTTCGGGGCGCTCGCGCTCCACGCCGCGCACGCCGCGGTGCCGGCCAGGCTGATCGCCTGGCTTGCGCGCCAGCAGGATAAGGACGGCGGCTTCAACTACGCAACCGCGGGCGGGCAAAGCGACGTGGATGACACCGGGGCGGTGCTCGCGGTACTCGGCGAGCCGCTCGTGCGCCGTCGCTACGGCCGCGTGCTTGCGCGCGCGGTCGCTTACCTGCGCGCCCAACAGAACCGCGACGGCGGCTTCGGGATCGGGGACGGCGCCCCCTCAAACGCCCAGTCAACCGCTTTTGCGGTGTGTGGCCTGATCGGCGCGGGCATCTCACCGGCCACGCTTCACCGCCACGACGCCGTCTCACCGCTTGCCTATCTGCGCTTGCTGATCGCGCCCGACGGGGCGATCGACTATTCGCACGGGGATGCCCAGACGCCGGTGTGGGTCACCGGTGAGGCGCAGATCGCGCTGGCGGGCAGGGCGTTCTGAGCGTCCGGTGGGTGACCAGACTGTCTCCGCCACCGCTTCTACGATCGGGCGACAGGTGAGCAGCTCGGGTGAGCTATCCATTTGACCTGTCATAATGAGCGGCAAACCAGATGACATTTGCAGCGACATTTCCTGAACGTCTTCGCGCCGCCGCAGCGCAGACCGACCTCGACCAAGGCGACATCGCATACCTGGTCGGCGCGAACCCGCGCACGGTTGCACGCTGGCTGGCTGACGGCGGATCGGCGCCCCGGACCGAAATCCGTCGGCGGGCACTTGAGGTCATCGCGGTGCTCGAGCAGCTCTCGGGTGTATTGACGCCGCAGGCTGGACACGACTGGCTCTTCTCTCCGAATCCCATGCTCGGACATGAGAAGCCGATCGATCTCCTCGCCGAGGGTGAGTGGCGGAAGGTCATGGGGATGGTCAGTGCTCTAGGCGAGGGCGTCTTCGTCTGAGCCCGACGATCGCCAGGTTCGTCGCAACCATCGACGGGCTGCCGCACAGCCCCTGGTCTGGTAAAGCGTTTCGCCACGTCGCGCCGCAATACCCGCCGCTCTCAGGTGACGGTGCACGAATCTCGGGGGTCGTTGGAATCCGCCGAACTCCGTGGCGACCCTGTACTTCGGCCTCAGTCGCGAGACGGTCGTAGCGGAGTTCAACCGCTTGGCCACCAAGTTCGGCCTTCCGACCGCCTCATTTCTGCCCCGCGTGCTCTACGGGTTCGACATCTCGATCAGCGATGCGCTCGACCTTCGAGTGCCCGAGGTGCGCTCGAAGTTGGGTCTCGACGACAGTCAGCTGTCCGTGGATCCGCCTGACATGTGCCAGCAGATCGGAGCGGCCGCCGTGACCTGCGGCCGCGAGGCAGTGTTGGCACCGAGCGCCACCGGACGCGGGGACGCGCTGGCCCTTTACGTTGGCCGCGTCGGGACTGGTAGCAAGCTCGACTACCAGGAGATCGAGCGCTGGGACTCACCACCGGGACTCTCGGGCTGAGTCGCGCTTTGTCCGGCGCGTCCGGTGCGCAGCTCATGACCCGACCCCGCAGGTTCGGTGCCGTGCTCGTGAGCACGTTTGTCGCCTTGTAGGCCGAACGAGCAGGAGCACGCTCGATGAAGTGCGGCAGGCCTGCGCCGCCGCGGCGGTCATTCGCAAGCGGTGGTACTACGTCGACAAGCCCACGATCCAGAGGCGACACATCGCCCTCAGTCCGTCCGGGGAGCCACGCTGTAGATTTGCGCTGCGATGAAAATCGGGATACCGACCGAGGGACGGTCCGGGGAGACCCGGGTGGCGGCAACGCCCAACACGGTGGGCCAGCTGATCAAGCTGGGTTACGAGGTGGTGGTGCAGGCGGGTGCCGGTGCGCAGTCGAGCTTCACCGATGAGGCCTACGAGGCCGCCGGCGCAAGCATCGGCGATCCGCTCGACGCCGAGGTCCTGATGATGGTCAACGCTCCGACGCTGGAGGAGCTCGACCGCCTGAAGCCGCACACGACCGTGATTGGCATGCTTTCACCGGCGCTTGACCCGGAGCTCGTGGCCGAGCTCGCCAAGCGGCCGCTGACCGCGCTGGCGCTCGACGCGGTGCCGCGCATCAGCCGCGCGCAGTCGATGGACGTGCTCTCCTCGATGGCCAACATCGCCGGCTACCGCGCGGTGGTCGAGGCCGCGCACGAGTTCGGCAGCTTCTTCACCGGACAGGTGACGGCGGCCGGCAAGGTGCCACCCGCCAAGGTGCTGGTCGTGGGTGCCGGTGTGGCCGGGCTGGCGGCGATCGGCGCCGCCGGCAGCCTCGGGGCGATCGTCTACGCGACCGACCCACGGCCCGAGGTCGCAGATCAGGTGAAGTCGCTCGGCGGCGAGTACCTGAAGGTCCAGAGCGGCGAGGAGGAGCAGGCCTCGGCGACCGGCTACGCGCGCGAGATGGGCGAGGACTACAACCGTCTGGCCGCCGAGCTCTACGCACGCACCGTTCCTGACATGGACATCGTGATCACCACCGCGCTGATCCCCGGCCGGCCTGCGCCCAGGCTGATCACCGAGGAGATGGTCGCCAGCATGAAGCCCGGCAGCGTGATCGTCGACCTGGCGGCCGCCAACGGCGGCAACGTCGCCGGCACCGTGGCGGGCGAGCGCACGCTGAGCGCCAACGGCGTGCGGATCCTCGGCTACACCGACCTGCCCGGGAGGCTGCCCACCCAGGCATCGCAGCTCTACGGCCAGAACCTCGTGAACCTCATGAAGCTGCTGACGCCCGGCAAGGACGGGCAGCTCGTGATCGACTTTGATGACGTGGTCGCGCGCTCGATCTGCGTGGTGCGTGACGGCGAGCTGACCTGGCCACCGCCGCCGGTGCAGGTCTCCGCCGCCCCGGCAGCGCCCGGGGCCGGCGGCGCTCCAGCGGGAGCGGCCGCCGCAGCGGCACCCGGCTCGACCAAGCAGCCGACGTCGGCGGCGCGCAGGTACACGCTCACGGCGCTCGCCGCGCTGGCGTTCTTTGTGCTGGTGGCGATCGCGCCGAGCGCGCTGGTCCCGCACCTGACCGTGTTCGCGCTGGCGATCGTGATCGGCTACTACGTGATCGGCAACGTGCACCATGCGCTGCACACGCCGCTTTTGTCGGTCACCAACGCGATCTCGGGGATCATCCTGGTCGGCGGCATCGAGGAGGTCGGCCACTACTCGACGGTCGTGACGATCATCTCCGCCTTCGCGATCCTGCTTGCCAGCATCAACATCTTCGGCGGCTTTTCGGTCACACGGCGGATGCTCTCGATGTTCATTCGGAGTTAGGGCGCCATGAGCATCGAAACCGTGGCGCTGTCCGCCTACTTGATCGCGGCACTGCTCTTCATCCGCGCGCTGGCGGGCCTCTCAAAGCACGAGACGGCCGTCGCCGGCAACTACTTCGGGATCGCCGGCATGTCCGTGGCGCTGGCGGCGACCGTGCTCTTGGCCGCCCACGTCGGGATCAGCGCGCTCGGGGTGGTGCTGCTGATCGCCGCCGTGCTGGCTGGCGCCACGCTCGGCCTGTGGCGCGCGCGCGTGGTCGAGATGACGCAGATGCCGGAGCTGATCGCGCTCTTTCACAGCTTCGTCGGGCTCGCGGCGGTGCTGGTCGGCTGGGACGGCTACCTGAGCGTTGAGCGCCATCCGTTCGGTCCGGCGGCAAACGTGCTGCGCGTCCAGGGGACCTACGGGATCCATCACGCGGAGGTGTTCATCGGCGTGTTCATCGGGGCGGTGACGTTCACCGGATCTGTCATTGCGTTCCTGAAGCTGTCGGCCAAGATCAAATCGGCGCCGCTGATGCTGCCGGCGCGCAACCAGATGAACATCGGCGCGCTGGTGGTGTTCGTCGGGCTGACCGTCTGGTTCATCGTGCACCCGGCGCTGTTGCCGCTGGTGATCGTGACGCTGATCGCGCTGGTTCTCGGCCTGCACCTGGTGGCGAGCATCGGCGGTGGTGACATGCCGGTGGTCATATCGATGCTGAACAGCTACTCCGGTTGGGCGGCCGCGGCTTCGGGCTTTTTGCTGAACAACGACCTGTTGATCGTCACCGGCGCGCTGGTCGGCTCCTCCGGTGCCTACCTCTCCTACATCATGTGCGTGGGGATGAACCGCTCGTTCATCTCGGTCATCGCCGGCGGCTTCGGGATCGAGGCGCCGAGCAGCGCCGCGCAGGACCTCGGCGAGCACCGTGAGATCACGGTCGCTGAGACCGCGGAGCTGCTTGCAAATGCGCGTTCGGTGATCATCACGCCCGGCTACGGGATGGCGGTCGCCCAGGCGCAGCACGGGGTCGCGGAGCTGACGCGCAAGCTGCGCGAGCGCGGGGTCAACGTGCGCTTCGGCATCCACCCGGTCGCCGGGCGCCTGCCCGGTCACATGAACGTGCTGCTGGCCGAGGCGAAGGTGCCTTACGACATCGTGCTCGAGATGGACGAGATCAACGACGACTTTGCAGACACCGACGTGGTGCTCGTGATCGGCGCCAACGACACCGTCAACCCGGCGGCGATGGACGATCCAACAAGCCCGATCGCGGGCATGCCGGTGCTGCGCGTGTGGGAGGCCAAGCAGGTGATCATCTTCAAGCGCTCGATGGCCTCAGGCTACGCCGGGGTGCCCAACCCGCTCTTCTACCGCGAGAACGCGGCGATGCTCTTCGGCGACGCCAAGGCGCGGGTCGAGGATCTGCTCAGAGCGATCTGAGCGCCGGACGGCGCCCGAGAGGGCCTGCCAAGGCCCTTCTGCTGGTCCTGCGTGTCGCCACGCTGAGGCGCGGTCGTCTCCATATGGAGGCAGAAAGACCAGGTCTTATTGGCATACCGATGCTAATCTGAGATGGTCTAATGTTGAGCGACGAGCAGCTCATCCGCTACAACCGCTGGTGGACCGAGCCTGAGTGGGCCAGTGCGGATCCGCACCTTCGCCGGCTGTCACAGCAGCCGACACGGCTGCCAGCGCCGCAGGTGGCTGACCTCGACCTGGCCCGCCCTGCCGTTCACATCCTGCGGGGCCCCCGGCAGGTGGGGAAGTCAACCGACCTGAAGCTCATTGCGCAGCGCGCGCTGGCGGAGGGGTATCGGCCGCGCCAGGTCGTCTATCTCGCACTGGATCTGCTCGAGGGCCAGGACGCGGCTACGCTGATCCGCACTGTCGAGCGCGCCTACACGCTCGCTGGGGGCTCCTACCGCCCGCGCCTGCTGCTGCTTGACGAGGTGACATCGGCCGGTGACTGGCGTACCGCTGTAAAGGTGCTCTGGGATGACGGAGTGATCGACGAGGACATCGTCGTGTGTACCGGTTCATCCGCGAACGATCTGGCGCGTGGGGCAGCTGAGCGGCTGCCGGGGCGTCGGGGTCCGGGCCAGGACTATCTCGTGTTACCGCAGGACTTCGGCGCTTTTGCGCATGCGACCGACCCCGGCATCCCGCAGGGGCTCGGGCTGAGCATCGGAGAGATCGTCGGATCGAGCGGCCAGTCAGCCCTGCTGGATGCCAGGATCCATCTGCCCGCGATGCAGCGCGCACTTGAGCGTTACCTGTTGTTCGGCGGGTTGCCGGCCGCGGTCGCCGAGGCCGTGGCGGGCGCGCCGGGACCGAGCGACGAGGTCCGGCGTGTCATGTGGGACTCGCTGATCAAGGAGGTTCAGCGCCGGGGAGCGACGCTCGCGGCTACGCAAGCCCTGCTGGAGCGGTTGATGCGCTCGCTCGGGTCCCGTATGAGCTGGAGCCAGCTCGCGCAGGACATGGACGTACCGCTGGGCGGGAGCACACACCGATCGGGTCGCGGTCACGGTGTCAACGACCGCAGAACCGTGCAGTCCTACGTCGAGTTCATGGCGATCAACTACTTCGCCCTGGTCGTCTATTTCTGGCGGCCTGACTTCGGCACGGCAAACGTCTCGAAGGCGAAGAAGATCTATCTCGGCGATCCGCTTCTGCACACGATCACGGCAGATCGAGTGGGCCTGAGGCGCGACCCTCGCGGAGAGGTCGAAAACGCCTTGGCGCTTGCGCTCTACCGCCGCTACGAGCGATCCGAGCGGCGCGCTGAGAGCACTGCGGCTCCTGAGAGCCTGCACGTGTGGAGCACGAAAAGCGGTGGCGAGATCGATTTCGTCTGTGGCCCGCGCCAGCAGATTGAGGTGGTGGAGGTGGCCGACTGGGAGCGCGTCAACCGCCAGAAGGCAACGGCCCCGATGCGTGCACTTCCCGGCCGGCCGGCGGTTACCGCGACGCGTGGTGAGCTTCAGTTCGGGCCAACCTACAACCTGGTACCGGCAGCGCTGCTGCTGTGGGCCTTGTCAGGCTGAGCGAGCAGAGATCCTCGGGGCTGGCCATGCGGGCCCGTTCCGTAACGGTAGAGGCGCCGTGTGCTTCACTGAAGGCGCACAAACGAATCGCCGGCCGCTGCCCGCAACGCGGCCGGAGCCAACCGATCCCTCCGAAGGAGAATCACATGTCTGTACTTGACCGCTCGGTGCTCGAGCAGAGCACGCTCGCCGACCTGCACCTGATCGCAGCCGAGCTTTCGATCGAGCACTACCGCCGCCTGCGCAAGGGCGAGCTGATCGAGACGATCATCACCCGCCAGGGCGGCGAGCCGTCCCCGGCCGAGAAGCCGGCTGTGGCCGAGCGGCCGGCCGCGCGGGCGCGACAGCGCCGCGCCGCCGCAGCGCAGGAGGCCGAGACCGCTGAGGTCACCCCGCGGGAGCAGGCGCCGCACGGCACCCGCGAGCCCGACGGCGAGGCCGGCAGCTCCTCCCGCCGCCGCCGCGGCCGCCGCGGTGGCCGCGGGCGCAGCGGTGAGCGTGGCGAGGCCGAGGGCGAGGCGCGCTCGGCAGAGCGCCGTGACGGTGACGACGGCGAGCAGAGCCGTGGCGCTGTGCCAGAGGCCAGTGCCGAGGCCGAGATCGTCGAGGGGACCGTCGAGCTGCTGCCCAACGGCTCGGGCTTTGTCCGCGTCTCAGGCCCCGAGCCCTCAGACGCCGACGTCTACATCTCCGCCGCGCAGGTCAAGCGCTGCGAGCTTGTCAACGGTGACCAGGTCAGCGGCCCGCGCCGCGCGCCGCACCGCTCCGAGCGCTTCGCCTCGCTGGTGCGCATCGACACGGTCAACGGCCGCCCGGCCGCCGAGGTTGCCGACAAGGGGCGCTTTGACGACCTGCCGGCCGTGTTCCCGAGCGAGCGCTTCGAGCTTGACCAAAGCGACCCGACACTCAAGGCCGTGGGCGCGATCGCCCCGTTCGGGCGCGGCTCGCGGGTGGTGATCAGCGGCGGCGCCTGGGCCGGCAAGTCGCACCTGCTGCGCACACTCGCGCACCAGCTCAGCGCCACCGAAGGGGTGAGCGTGCTGGTCGCGCTTGCCGGCGTGCGCCCGGAGGAGCTCAGCGAATGGGCGAGCGGGCCACTTGCCCCGGCGGTCGCCGTCAGCTTCGCGGCCTCAGCCGAGGCGCAGGACAACGCCGTTGACATGGTGATCGACCAGGCCCGGCGTCTGGCCGCCCGTGGCGCCCACGCGGTGGTCCTGATCGACACGCTCGACGGGCTGCACCAGCCCAGCGCCCGCCGGGCACTGGCCGCCGCGCGCCGCCTGCGTGACGGCGGCTCGTTGACGGTGATCGCCACGAGCTCCCGGCCGCTTGGCGGTGAGACGACCGTGATCGCGCTCGACGCGGCCGCGGCGATGGCCTTGCGCTACCCCGCGCTCGACGTCGCCGCCAGCGGCACGCTGCGACCGGAGCTTTTGCTGAGCCCGGCCGCCGTCAAGGCGATGCTCAAGGAGCGCGCCAGGGCCATCAGGTGATCAGTAGGCGCTGCTGCGGCTGCGATGCCGGGGCGCCGCCTTGTAATCGGGCGCCTGCCCCCGGTTCCAGAGGAGCTGATCGATCTGCGCCGCCGTCGCCCCGCTGGGCGCGGCGGCGACAATCAGCTCCACGGCGTGCACCGCGCATGCCCTGATCTCGACCTCCTCGGGTGAGCCGTGCTCGATCAGCTCGCCGCGCTCGATCCGCGCCACCAGCTCCGGATCGAACCACAGCACCCCGTCCAGGCGCAGCACGTGGGGCACGAGGTTATCGGCGAACATGGTCAGGCGGTGAAGGTCTGAAAACTCAGCGACGCCCGCACGGTTGAGGTCGGCGACGGCGATCTGCGCGCGCTTGAGGAACGGGACTCGACGCGCGTCGTAGAGCGAGACGTCGTGGTAAGAGCGCCAGCCCGCGAGCGTCTCAACCAGCGCGACCGCCGAGCCGCCGGCGCCGTCCACCACGGCCGCAAACGACCCGCCGTAGAGCCGCCGGACGTTGGTGCCCAGGTCGTGCAGCGAGCCGACCATCAGCGCGATCAGCTCGTGCTCCGGGTCCTGGTCAAGCCAGCCGGCGAGCTCTGTGGCGCTCAGCTCGCAGAGCTCCGCAGCGCTCCAGCGCCCTGCTTCTGCGAAGCGCCGTCGCACGCCGGCTGCGATCGTGCGGTAGCCGGTCGGCTGCTCGCGTTTGCGCAGCGTCGGAAACCAGCCGGAGCCGAAGTTGATCGCATCGAGCGTCAGCCAGAAGGCGGCCTCGGTCTCGCGCTGGGCCGGTGTCGCCGGCGCAGGCGCCGCGGCGGGAACCGGCGCGCCGGTCAGCGTCTGGGCGTAGGCCGTGATCTGCTCGGGGACGATCCGGACCATCGCCGACCGTCCCGCCACCCAGGCGCAGGCGTTGCGCAGCTCGTCCACGAGCGCGGTCTCGGGATCACGGGGGAGGCTGATCTCTGGGCTGCTCATGGACCCGGTGGTCGCTGCGTTTCGGCTTGCCGATTGACCGCCCGCCGTGCCGCCTGCCAGGTGCGCACAGCAGCAGGAGTGCGGCGCGCCACCCAGAGCGGCCTGTAGAGGTAGGCGAGTGCAAGGCCGAGCCGCCCCCGGCGCGCGAGCGCCGACCACTTCCGCATGAACGTGACCGGCGGAAAGAGCTTGTGGCGCACGAGCGCCAGCCGCGCGCGCAGCCCCCGTGTCTGGTGCAGGCGGGCGACGGTGAGCGCCTGCCTGGCGCTCGCGGCCCGGAGCTCCACCTCAAGCGACGGGGCGGGATTGAGGCCCAGGCCTGCCACCAATTCCACCCCGCCCGGCAGCATCATCAGCCCGCGCGTGAACGCGGCAGCCGCGTCGAGCCGGTCTGCGAGCTCTGCCGCCTCTCGCCAGGTCTCCTCGCCAACACGCTCAAGCGCCCGCGCGAGCACATCCAGATCGCGCGAGGCGCCACCGTGCTGGGCGGCATGGAGCGCGGCGTGCATCAGCCGCCCCGGCTTGGTGAGCGTCCGCGCGGCGACACCGCCGACAAGGATCGGGTCTGTCACCGCTGAGAGCGTCGACCACAGCAGCGCATCATCGGCCCCGACGCCAGGGAGGTTGCGGTGCAGGTCGACCATGCTTCCGTCGACGCTGAAGGTGGTGAGCGCGTGCTCGCGCCACCACGACGGCATCGAAAGCTCGTCAAGCTCCGGGTGATGCCCGGCTTTGATCAGCGCCTGGACCGCGGCAGCGAACGTGTCCGGCGCCACCAGCAGGTCGCAGTCGACGTACGCGCGCGCATCCTCCGGCTCATACAGCCAGCGCGTGATGCTGGGCCCCTTGAGGATCACGCTGGGTATGCCGGAGTCATCGAGTGCGCTCACTGCTGCGGCGGCGGCGTGATCGATGCGCAGCCGCATCGCCGCAGCTGAGATCGCCGCTACGCGGCGTGGGTCGTCTGCATCCACGGAGTAGGAATCGGCGCTTCCAGGTGAAGGGTCAAGCGCAGCAGGTTTTCGATCGCGTCGTGTCCGAGCGCAGGACCGCTGACCATATCTGCTCCGGTTTCGCGCTGGGCCGACGTTGGTGGGGCGGGGCCGGGGGAGCTGGTCAGCGTCTGCGGGTAGGGCACGATCCGCTCGGGGACAATCTGCACCAACACCGAGGTCCGGCCGCCCAGGGGGCAGCCGGCGCGTGGCTCATCGGTGACGGCGACGAAACGGGCCACCGTCGCGGAATTGTGAAGCGGTTCGTGCAGGACTTGCATTCGCGACGTGGCCCGAATATATTGGCTGTGTATTGCCGCCGTGGGACCAGCGCTGAAGTTTGCGCTTGCTTTGCCGATCTTGTGGATGTACGCTTGGCGTCATAGCGTGGACGTGGCGGAAACCGGAATCAAGGAACGTGACCGATGAGCAGAGGAACGGACGATAATTTTGCCAAGGCCCGCGCCGATGGCCTGGTAACCGAGCGCGTGGGCGACGAACTCGTCGTCTACGACTCGCGCACGAGCGAAGCGCACTGCCTGCACCCGCTCGCTGCGGCCGTCTTCGCTGCGGCTGACGGCCGCCGCTCACCGGCGGCGATCGCCGCTCAGGTCAGCGCAGAGCTGGGCGACCGGTTCGAGGTGCAGCACATCGACATGGCGCTAGCCGAACTTGAGGATCGCGGTCTTGTGACCGTGCCGGTTTCTGGTGGGATCTCCCGCCGAAGCTTCGTGCAGCGCAGCGCGGCCATTGGTGGCGTTGCGTTCGCCGGCACGCTCATAACGTCCGTGGTCGCGCCCGCCTACGGGCAGGCGGCGTCGGCAACTGGGCTGCCAGGAGGTTTCTCAAGCATGGTGATCCTGGTCAGCGACGACTGCGGCGGCACGAATGCTACTTACTACACCGCTAACTGGGGCAATAACACGAGCAACGGTGGTCAAGGGAGCGTAAACGGTCAAACCTTCGCCAACGCGAACTGTGCCCTTGTCAGTCCTCCGACGGTTACGTCTGGCTGGGGTCCAGACAACAACACGGTGCCGAATCTCTACTTCGTGTCTAACACTCAGGTCTGCATAGCGCTCAACTTACCCTCCAGTTACACGATCTGCGAATGGGCGGCGTGGTTCGGCAACGCCGATGCGATTTGCGGTAAGGGTTACCAGGGCGGCGTGTGTATCACGTCTACAGAGCTTACACCGGCGGTGTCGCCGGGCAACTGCGGGTCAAACTCGTACTTCATCGACTTCAGCTCCGGCACGTGCAACTAATTGGTCTGGGAGCCAGCGCGTGCGACGTCTGTCAGCGGTGACGGCGAGTCGCGGCGCAACGTCAGGCGGATGAGGTTCTCGATCGCGTAGATCGAGCTTGCAGGCCCGCTTACGATCACTCCGGAGGTGCTAACCGCTACGGCGCTCGGTGTTCCGACCGCCCCGTAGGCGCGCGCTACGTTTGCGCCGCCGTCAAGCAGCATGTGGCTGATGCCGTGCTGCTCACATACCTGGCGCATCCGCTCAGAATCGCCAGCGCCCACCAGGATCAGACTGAGACTGCCAGCGAGCGTCACCTGCCAGCGCGCTAGGTCGGGGAAGCTCGCAAGGCACGAGCCGCAGGTCGAGTTGATGAACACGAGCACCACCGGCCGGCCAGCCTCGCGCAACTGCTCGAGCGTCCATGCTTGGCCGCCCAGATCGGAGAGTGAGAACTCTGGTGCGGGACGGCCGGCGAGCGTCACTGCCGGCAGCGCGGGTGGCGAGGCTGAGGCCATGCCTTTCGCCGTGTTAGCCGTCGTGCTGCCGCCGCTGATCATGACGGCGGCCGCGGCGGCTGCCACCGCTGCCAAAATCGCAAGAACCTCAAGTGCAGTGTGAGCGCCAACCCAGCTGCCGATGCTCGGCCCTGGGCCGCCACTCACCACCAGGATGGCGGTGAGTGCCAGCGCGCCGTTACGCATCAGTGTGCTTGCGCCGATCGGAGCCGGCTGCAGACCACCGAAGCAGCCACAGTCGGGCCGGCGTCCAGCTCGCAGGGCGTTGGACATGCCGGCGATGAAGATCAGCAGGAGTAGCGTTGCGGCGCCGGCCGCCCAGCGCGCCAGCGGCTCGATCAGCAGCCCGCCGGCCACAGCCGCTTCGGCGGGCGCGAGCAGCGGCGCCAGCGACGCGAGGCGCTCACCGGTGCCGAACGCGCGGAAGGTGGCGCGCACCGCCCGCAGGTCGCGCAGCTTGGTCACCGCCGCGGTGGCGAACACGAATGCGAGGATTGCGCGCGCGGCGAGCGTCACCGTACCCATGGCTGTGATCCTACCGGCCGCCCCGCTGGCTACGATTGCGCGGCCGTGCCAGCAAGCAACGAAGATCACGCCCCGACGACCATCCTCGAGGCCTACGGTGCGAGGCTTGCGGTCAGTGCACCCGACGCTGCGACGCTGCGCGCGATCGTCTCGGGCCTCCCGCGCGGCTGGGAGCAGAGCCAGGCGGCGGTTGAGCCGAAGGACGTGAAATGGCGCTTCGGCATCCACCGCGCGAGCGAGGGCTATCTGATCCGCGACGATCAGGGCCGCGAGCACCCGTGCGCGGAGCTGGACCTGGCGATCGTGATGCTCCACAGCCAGATGCGCCGCTTCGTCGGCTACCACACCGACGAGCTGATCTTCGTGCACGCCGGCGTGGTCGCCGCCGATGGCGCCGCCGTCGTGCTGCCCGGCCACTCGTTCGCTGGGAAGTCCACGCTGGTCGAGGCGCTGGTGCGCGCGGGCGCCCAGTTCTACTCCGATGAGTACGCGATGTTCGATGCACAGGGGCGGGTCGCCCACTACCGCGAGCCACTGTCGCGCCGCGGCGCCCACGGCCAGGAGGAGGTCGAGCTAGGTTCTGGCGAGCCGCTGGAGCCGGTCACCGTCGGGCTGGTGGCCTTCACCAGCTACCGCCCGGGGGCGCGTTGGGAACCACGCCGACTGAGCATCGGAGCGGCCCTCGTGGCGATGATGGAGCACGCCGTACCCGCGCGCGAGCGTCCCGCGGAGACGCTCGCGGCCCTAAGCCAGGCGCTCGCCGGTGCCAAACTGCTGAGCGGCGAGCGCGGCGAGGCTGATGAGACGGCCGGGGCTCTGATCGCAGCGCTTCGCGCCGCCTGACTTCAGGCTGCGGCTACGGCCGCCTCTGAAAGCCACCCTTCACGACCACGCACGGCGTTACCGTAGGTGCGAGTAGATGTCAGCGGTTACCCCACAACTTGCAGCTCTGCTTGAGGGCCTGAACGCGCCCCAGCGCGACGCCGTCACCCATGGCGACGGCCCGCTGCTCGTGCTCGCCGGCGCGGGCTCCGGCAAGACTAGGGTGCTGACCCACCGGATCGCGTATCTGGTGGCGACCGGAGCAGCGCAGGCGGGCGAGATCCTGGCGATTACCTTCACCAACAAGGCCGCGGCTGAGATGCGCGAGCGCGCCGAGCTGCTCGTCGGCCGCCGCGTGCGCGCGATGTGGGTGATGACCTTCCACGCCGCCTGCGCGCGGATCCTGCGCGCGCATGCAGACAGGCTCGGCTACACCCGCCAGTTCACGATCTATGACCAGGCCGACTCACGGCGGCTGATCAAACGCTGCATGGAACAGAACAACGCCGACCCCAAGCGCTTCACGCCCGCCGCGATCCACAACCAGATCTCCGATGCCAAGAACCGCATGCGCGACGCCGAGGCCTACGCGCAACTCGTCGGCTCGTTCTTTGAGCAGACGGTCGCCGACGTCTACGCAAGCTACGAGCGTGAGCTGCACCGCTCAAACGCGATGGACTTTGACGACCTGCTCGGACGCACGGTCAACGTGATCGAGCTCTTCCCGGAGGTGCGAGGCGCCTACCAGAACACGTTCCGCCAGATCCTGGTCGACGAGTACCAGGACACCAACCCCGTTCAGTACCGTCTGCTCCAGCTGCTCGCTGGCGAGCGGCGCAACCTCACGGTGGTTGGCGACCCCGACCAGTCGGTGTATGGGTTCCGGGGCGCCGACATCACGAACATCCTCAGCTTCGAAGAGCAGTTTCCCGACGCCGCGGTCATTCGTCTTGAGCAGAACTATCGCTCCACCCAGACGATTCTCGACGCCGCCAACGCGGTCATTGCTAACAACCGCGGGCGCAAGGAGAAGGAACTCTGGACGGAGCTTGGGGAGGGCGACCCGATCCATGTGCGCGAGCTGGACGACGAGCATGCGGAGGCGCGCTTCGTCGTCGGCGAGATCGAACGGCTGGTCGACGCCGGCGCCTCGCTCACTGAGATCGCGGTCTTCTACCGCACAAATGCCCAGTCGCGTGTGCTCGAGGACACGCTCGTGCGCGCCGAGATCGGCTACCAGGTGGTCGGTGGCACGCGCTTCTACGAGCGCGCCGAGATCAAGGACGCGATCGCGTACCTGACTCTGCTCGTAAACCCCCAGGACGCAGGCTCATTCAGCCGCATCGTCAACTCCCCGCGGCGCGGGATCGGCGCAACCTCGCTCGCCCGGATCATCGGCTACGCCAACACGCTCGGCGCGAGTGTCTGGGAGGTGGCCTCGGAGCCCACGTCCGTTCCGGGGCTCGGTGCAGCCGCCGTCAAGGCCGTCACCCGCTTCATGGACACCATGGGCGCGCTGCGCGAACGCGCAGCCGATGACGGTACGACGGTCGCGCAGCTCTTGGCCGCGGTGCTCGATCAGAGCGGCTACCTGGAGGCGCTGCGCGCCGAGCGCACAATCGAAGCTCAGGGCAGGATCGAGAACCTCGAGGAGCTCATCAACGTGGCCAGCGAGTACGACGCAGCGGAGGACGAGGAACACTCACTAGGCGCCTTCCTGCAGCAGGTCTCACTGGTCGCCGACGCCGACACCCGCGAGGACGACGCCGGTCTGGTCACGCTGATGACGCTGCACAACGCCAAGGGCCTCGAATACCCGATCGTCTTCATCATTGGCTGCGAGGACGGCATCTTCCCGCACTCGCGCGCGATCGAGGAGGGCGCGCTCGAGGAGGAGCGACGCCTCTGCTACGTCGGCATCACCCGCGCTGAGCGCGACCTCTATATGACCAGCGCACGCCAGCGCACGGTCTTCGGCGCGCACGGCTACGCGGTCCCGAGCCGGTTTCTGGCTGAGATCCCGGACGCGCTGACTGACCGCGGCGAGCAGCGCGCAAGGGGGAGTGCGGGCTTCAGAGAGCGGCTCACCTCCTGGCCGTCGGGCCAGCGCTCGCCAGATGCATCGGCAGCGGCTGACACGATCCGCGTGGGCCGCGCCCGCCCGCAGCCTGAGCCGCCGCCGTTTGCGCTCGGTGAGGACGTGAGCGACGCGAAGTTCGGTGAAGGCACCGTGATCGGTCTTGAGCCCGGCGGGATCGTCGTCGTGCGCTTCCGCCGCGACGGCTCGGAACGCAAGCTGCTCAGCCAGTATGCGCACCTGACCCGGCGCTGAGACTAGCACTTTGTTGGCCAAGCTTGGTCAAGGCGCTACGCTAGGCGTGTGCGCGTGGATGTCGGTCAGGCCAAGACGGAACTCTCCAAACTCCTCGCGCGCGCCGAAGCGGGGGAGGAGGTTGAGATCGCGCGAAACGGAGTCCCGGTCGTACGCCTGGTGAGGGTCGAGCCTGCCGCCGCCCCTGGGCAGCGGTTCCTCGATGCAAAGGGGATTCTTGCGGACAGGATCCGCGTCGGCGATGACTTCGAGTTCTCCGAGGCAGAGCTAGACCAGATGTTCAGCGACGAGGCTTGAGGCTGCTGCTCGACACGCACGTCGTGCTGTGGCAGGCGGCAGGCGAGGACCGTCTGGGACCGGCGGCCAAGCGCCAGCTGCGGGCGGCGCAGGAGCTGCGCTTCAGTGTGGTGTCGTTTGCAGAGATCGGCGTCAAGGCATCAATCGGCAAGCTCGATGACCCGCCGGATCTCGTCGAGTGCCTGGGTGAGATGGGCCTGTCGGTCCTCGGGCTGACGGTTGCTCATGCCATGGCCGTGGCGGAGCTTCCCCTTCATCACCGCGACCCGTTCGACCGTCTCCTGATTGCCCAGGCCCGGATCGAGGGGCTCACGCTGCTGAGCGCTGACAGGCGCATCATGGCCTACGACATCAACGTGGTGGACGCGACCGGCTGACCGCAGCCATCGCCTGCGCCGGGCGCCGGCGGCGGATGACCGTTGCCACGACCCGGCCCCGGCTGGAGTCCGGGTCCCCGGGGAGACCCGCGGGGCGTCCTATTATTAAATTCATACTTATGTGTGCCGCTGAGAACTCGGCGGCAAATGGCTGGCAGTCAGCCACAAGGAGGTAGCCAGATGTCTCAGATCCAGCCCCGCACGCATCGCGTGTACCGGCGCTTTTTGCCCTTTGCCGCAGCCGCCGGCGTCGCTCTCTCCATAGCCCCCGCCGCTCAGGCGGCGACCTTCAGGGTCAAGGCGCACTTCATCAACCACACCCCTGTGGTCAACAGGAAGTGGCCGCTTGTGCTCGATGTCACCCGCGGGCGCAGGCGCCTAAGCGGCATCGTCAAATACGAGTTCCTGTATCAGGGCCAGGTCGTCAGCCATCAGCCCGGGCACCGATTCAAGAATGGCGTCTACCGCGACGCGATGAAGTTCCCGGCTACCTCGCTGGGCGAGCCGCTCACGCTGCGCGTGATCGTGACTGTGCCGCACATGGGTACCGAGCACGTCGACTGGGCCGTCCACAGCAAGCGCTGAGCGAAGCCCACAGGGGGGCGGGTCCAAAGATGCCTGGATCGAAGGTCGAGGTTGAGAAGCTCACGCGCGCGCTCGACGGCAAGGTCGTGCTGCGCGACGTGAGCTTCTTGATCGAGCCCGGTGAGCTCGTCGCGCTCACCGGACCATCAGGGTCCGGCAAGACCACGCTGCTGCAGTTGCTGGGTGGCCTTGACCGTCCGACCTCCGGGCGCATCATGGTCGACGACATCGCGGTGCATGCCCTCAGGCACCCAACCCGCTACCGGCGCGAGGTCGTCGGCTTCGTCTTCCAGCTGCACCACTTGCTGCCGGCGCTCTCAGCGCAGGAGAACGTCGAGCTGCCAATGGTCGCCGCGCACGTGCCGCGTCGCGAGCGCCACGAGCGCGCCCGCGAGCTGCTCGATGAGGTCGGCCTCTTGAGCCGTGCCGCGTCGCTGCCATCGAGCCTCTCCGGTGGAGAGCGTCAGCGCATCGCGATCGCCCGGGCGCTGGCTGGCCAGCCGCGCCTGATCCTCGCTGACGAGCCGACCGGGTCGCTTGACGCGCTGGCCACGGAGCGCATCTGGGAGCTGCTCGCATCGGTGCGCCAGCGCCACGGCAGCACGATCCTCATCGCCTCACACGACCGGGGCCTGCTGCAACACGTCGAGCGCAACCTCGCCATCCGTGAGGGTGTCGTCTTTGAACAGGGCCTCGACGCAAACCAGTCAGATCCAGACGCTGAAACACCACCGCCAAGCGGAGGTGACCCGCATGACCACGCTCCTGCAAACGCTTGAAGCACTCGAGCGCCGGCCGATGCGCACGTTCCTTACGGCGCTTGGAACCGCGCTCGGGATCGCCACGATCGTCGCGCTGCTGGCCGTTTCGGGCGGCGCTCAGGCGAGCGCGAGCAAGTTCCTCAACCTGGGCAGCTCAGACCTCGGCCTGTTCCAACGCGACGCCGCCGACCCGACGACCTCGGTCCTGCCGCTGGCCCTGGTCGGTGAGCTACGCCACACGCGCGGCATCCAGGCTGCCACACCGCTCGTGCTGCTCGTCGGCGCGGTCCACAGGGCTCCCGGGGCGATCGCGTTCGGCGCCTACCCCGACTCGTTTGTCACCGACCGTTACGTGTTTCTGGCGGGCCGCATGTTCACCGGAGACCGCCAGGTGGCCGTCGGCAGCGGCTTGGCGGCGCAGCTGCACCTGCAGGTGGGCGACACGCTCACGATCGCTCACCACCGGCTGAGTGTGAGCGGCATCTACCACATGGGCGTCCCAGAGCAGGACGATGGCGCGGTGATCGCCTTCGGGCTCGCACAGAAGCTCGCGGGCAAGGTGGGTGAGGCGACCACGGTCGCGGTCAGCCTCGCGCCGACCGTGAGTCGTACTCAGGGCATCAGGACGATCTCCAGAAGGTTCCCCGGGCTGCTGATCCTCGGCGACGGCGTGAATGCGCCGCGCACCGGGGTCAGTGGAGTGCTGCTCTCACGGCTCGCGCTCGTGCTCGCGGTGATCGCCCTGGTGATCGGTGGCGTCGGCGTGATGAACACGATGCTGATGTCCGTGCTCGAGCGGCGTACCGAGTTCGCACTGTTGGCGGCGGTCGGCTGGAGCGGGCCGCAGATCGCGATGCGCGTGATGGCGGAGGGCATCCTCACCAGCATCATCGGTGCCGGGCTCGGGCTGCTGCTCGGCGTGGTCGGGGCACAGCTGCTGGTCGGCCTGCTCGGCGCAAGTGAATACGTGGCACCCAACGTGACTGCGTGGGACCTCGGCCAGGCGCTGCTTGTGGGTGTCCTCTTGGGCGTGCTGGGCGGCATGTACCCCGCGTGGCGGGCGGCCAGGCTATCGCCGGCAAAGGTGCTGGCCGAGCGCTGAGGCTCCGAGCGCCACAGTCCAGGCCTGTGCGTGTAGCTTCAGGGCCGTGAATCTCCGGCTCTCACGGCTGCGCGCGGGCGAGTGGCTCACCGCCGCAGCCTCCGTGCTGATGCTCGCCGACATGTTCGCGCCAGCCTGGTTTGAGGCTCACACCGGCCCCGGGTCGTCGGCCACGGCGCTTGCCAGACACGTCAGCCTGAACGGCTGGCAGACATCGCTGCCCGCGGGCGTGCTGGCGCTGATCGTCTGCTGCGGCGGGATCACGATCTGGCTTACGACCGCGGCACGCCGCTCACCGGCGCTACCGGTGGTCTTGAACACGCTGCTTCTGCCGCTCTCCCTGGCGCTGATGGTGCTCGTCGCGATCCGCGTGCTGGTCCTGCACCCCGGCGTGCCTGCCGCGCTTGCGGGCAGCACCGCCAGCGTGTCGATCCGCGCCGGCGCCTGGGCGGGTCTCGCGCTCAGCGCGGCGCTCTACGCGGGCCTCTACGTCGCGCTCAGGCGCGAGGGGGTGGCACCCTCAGACACACCGGCAGTGATCGAGACGTTGAGCATCTCCCTGCCGGCCAGCGAGCCGCGCGAAGAGCCTCACGCCTAGAATCGGAGCAGCATGCTCGAACGCCAGCAGGTCGACCACGTCGCGCGCCTCGCGCGCCTTGAGCTCAGCGATAGCGAGGCCGACACGATGGCCGTTGAGCTCTCCAAGATCCTCGATCACATCGAGGCGATCCGCGCGCTTGACCTTGAGGGCGTGCAGCCGACCTCGCACGTGGTTGACCTGGTCAACGCGCTGCGCGCCGATGTGCCGCAGCGCTCGCTCACACCGCAGCAGGCACTGGCGCAGGCGCCGGAGCCGACCGACGCCGGGTTTGGTGTCCCAAGCCCCGGTCAGGGCGCCGAATGAGCCAGCACCTACTGGAGCTGAGCGCCGCCCAGGCGGTGGCCGCGATCCGCGCCGGCGAGCTCGACGCCGCCGAGCTCTTTGAGCTCTACCGCTCCCGCGCCGCCGCCGATCCGCTGAACGCCTTCACCTGGGTGGCAGAGGATGCGGCCGTGGCGGCGCCCGCTGGCGCGCCGCTGGCCGGCGTGCCGGCCGCCGTCAAGGACCTGTTCTGCACCGAGGGCGTGCCCAGCCAGTCGGGCTCGAGGATCCTCGAGGGCTACCGCCCGCCCTACACCGCCACCGTCGTCGCCAAGCTCGCCAAGGCCGGCGCGCCGCTGCTTGCAAAGACCAACCAGGACGAGTTCGCGATGGGCTCATCCAACGAGAACTCCGCCTACGGCCCGGTGCTGAACCCCTGGGACCGTGCGCGCGTGCCCGGCGGCTCCTCCGGCGGCAGCGCCGCCGCTGTGGCTGCGGGCCTTGCCCCGTGGGCGCTTGGGACCGACACCGGCGGCTCGATCCGTCAGCCGGCGGCCTTCTGCGGGATCGTGGGCCTGAAACCGACCTACGGGGCCTGCTCGCGCTACGGGATGATCGCGTTTGCCTCATCGCTCGATCAGGCCGGCCCGCTCACCCGCGACGTGACCGACGCGGCGCTGCTCTTGCGCCACATGGTCGGCCGCGATCAGAACGACTCAACCTCGCTTGAGCTCCCGGAGGAGATCCGCCTGCCCAGCCGCGGCGATCTGAAGGGGGTGCGCCTGGGCGTGCCGCAGGAGCTGACCGGCACCGCCGGCGGCATCGACCCGGGTGTGCTTGCAAGCTTCGAGGCCGCGCTCGCACAGGCCCAGGCACTCGGCGCGAGCGTCGAGCCATGCACGCTGCCGCACGCACCGCACGCACTCTCTGCCTACTACATCATCGCCCCGGCGGAGGCCTCGGCAAATCTCGCGCGTTTTGACGGGGTGCGCTACGGCCTGCGTGTGGCCGGCGACTCGGACCTTGACACCATGTACAGCCGCACACGCGCGCAGGGGTTCGGCGCCGAGGTGAAGCGCCGGATCATGCTCGGCACCTACGCGCTCTCAAGCGGCTACTACGACGCCTACTACGGCACCGCCCAGCGCGTGCGCACCCGGATCTCGCAGGATTTCCAGAGCGCGTTCGCAGAGGTCGACTTCATCGTCACGCCAACCGCGCCGACCACGGCCTTTGAGCTCGGCGCCAAGTCGCATGATCCGCTGGCGATGTATCTGAACGACGTCTGCACGGTGCCCATGTCGCTTGCGGGCATTCCGGCGATCTCGATCCCCTGTGGGTTGAGTGACGGCCTGCCGGTCGGGCTGCAGCTGGCTGGCCCCGCGTTCAGTGAGAACGCCCTGCTCGACGCCGCCTATGCGCTCGAGCAGGCGCTCGCCTTCGACGGGCGCAGCGCATGGGCGGGGGGCGGGGCGCCAGCGTGAACGCCGAGGTGCAGTACGAGCCGGTGATCGGCCTTGAGATCCACGTGCAGCTGAAGACCCGCACGAAGATGTTCTGCGGCTGCGAGCTCTCCTTTGGCGATCCGCCGAACACCCACACCTGCCCGCGCTGCCTGGGGCTGGCGGGCACGCTGCCGGTGGTAAACGCCCAGGCGGTCCACTACGGGATCATGATCGGGCTGGCGCTCGGCAGCCAGATCGCGCCGCGCTCACAGTTTCACCGCAAGAACTACTTCTACCCGGACCTTCCCAAGGGCTACCAGATCTCCCAGTACGACGTGCCGCTGTGCAGCGGCGGCCAGCTGGGGGAGGTGCGCATCCACCGCGTGCACCTGGAGGAGGACGCCGCCAAGCTCGTGCACCTGGGCGCAAGCGGCCGCATCCACGGCGCGCAGCGCAGCGCCGTTGACTTCAACCGCGGCGGCACGCCGCTTGCCGAGATCGTCACCGAGCCCGACCTGCGCTCGGCCGAGGCCGCGCGCGAGTGGCTGAGCCTTTTGCGCACGACCCTGCGGGCGATCGGCGTCTCCGACGTGAACATGGAGGAGGGGTCGCTGCGCTGCGACGCGAACGTCTCCGTGCGCCCGGTCGGCTCAAGCGAGCTCGGGACAAAGACCGAGCTGAAGAACATGAACTCGTTCCGCTTCCTGGCGCAGGGGATCCGCGCCGAGGTGGAGCGCCAGAGCGAGCTACTGCGCGCCGGCCAGCCGGTGCTGCAGGAGACGCTCCACTTCGATCCGTCAAGCGGCCGCCTCACCCCGCTTCGCTCCAAGGAAGAGGCACACGACTACCGCTACTTCCCCGAGCCGGACCTGGTGCCGCTCGAGGCCACCCCGGAGATGATCGAAGCCGCGCGCGCGCAGCTGCCGGAGCTGCCGTCCGCGCGGGCGCAGCGCTTTGCGGGCGCGCTCGGCCTGCCGGCCGAGCGCGCCCGCGACCTCGCCTTCCGCTCAGAGCTCGCCGACTTCTTCGAGGCGGCGCTAGCGGCCACCCCCAATGGCGAGCCGGTGGCACTCGCCAACTGGATGCAGACACTGGTTGAGCGCCTTGAGGATGGCGCTGACCCGGCCGGCTCGCTGGTCTCACCGGCTGCCTTTGCCCAGCTGGTGGCGATGGTGTCTGAGAAGGCGATCAGTCGCGAGGCTGGGCGCGAGGTGCTCGACATGCTGGTCGCGCAGGGCGGCGATCCAGCAGCGATCGTGGAGCGCGAGGGGCTGGGCGCTATATCCGCAGACGACGGTGGCCTGGGCGATGTGGTGGCGGCCGCGCTCGCCTCTGATCCTGACGCCGCCGAGCAGGTCAGGGCCGGCAATATGAAGGCGATGGGCCCGCTCGTCGGCTACGTGATGCGCGAGACCAAGGGCCGCGCCGACGGCGCTGAGATCAACCGACTGATCCGCCAGCAGCTGGGGATCTGAGCGCCTTCCACTTCACGCTCCCCGTTTGTACACACGTCCGCATCGGGCGGGTGGCGCTGAAGTTACGCATCGGTCATCCCGATGGGGGATCACTCATGCAGGATCTCCTGCGCTGATGCTTGCGGGAAGGTGAGTAGAGCTTTGTGTGGAAGATTTGTTGCTTGGCCTAGACGAATTGCCGCAAATCGGTTAGCTTTTGCGGTTCAAGGATCGTCTTCACCAACCTATGGAGCTGGGAGCGGTGGCCGGCGGGCTAGGCCGGTTGCTCACTTGGCAGGGGGAAGTTCAACGTGCGTGCACTGGTAACTGGCGGCGCCGGGTTCATCGGCTCGCATATCGTTCGCGGGCTGCTGGCTGCGGGGCATGAGGTCCGGGCCATCGACAACCTCTCGACAGGTCGCCTGGCGAACCTGGATGAGGTGATGGAGGACATCGAGTTCTACGAGCTTGACATCCGCGACGCTGCCGGGCTGGGCGTGCCGATGAGTGGCTGTGACGCGGTGATCCATCTGGCTGCGCTGCCGTCTGTGCCGCGCTCGATCGCAGACCCGGCCGCGAGCCACGAGGCCAACGCCACGGGCACTCTGAACGTCCTGCGCTCGGCGAGGGAAGCGGGTGTCAGGCGCGTGGTCTCAGCGTCCTCCTCCTCGATCTACGGGGCCGCTCAGGGGTTGCCAAAGCGCGAGGAGATGCGGCCGCTGCCGATCTCCCCCTACGCGGTCTCGAAGCTGGCCGCAGAGAGCTACGGACGTAGTTTCTACGAGGTGTACGGCCTTGAGACGGTCGCGCTGCGCTACTTCAACGTGTTCGGTCCGCGCCAGGACCCGAACTCCGAGTACGCGGCGGTGATCCCGAAGTTCATCCGTGCCTTCCGGCTTGGCGAGGCGCCGGTGATCTTCGGAGACGGTGAGCAATCACGCGACTTCACCTATGTGGACAACGTGGTCGCCGCCAACATGGCCGCGCTCAACGCCGATGGGATCGGCGGGCGTGTCTACAACATCGCCTGCGGCGCCGGCATCACGCTGAATGAGATCGCTGCGCGGCTGCGCGAAGCCATCGGTGCGGAGGTACAGCCAACGCACGGCCCCGACCGGATCGGTGACGTGCGCCATTCGCTGGCTGACATCAGCGCCGCCCGCGCCGACCTCGGCTACGAGCCGTCGGTGGGCCTCGAGGAGGGCATTCGGCGGACCGTTGCTCACTACCTGGGCCAGGACTGGGGGCCACAGTCGGCGCGTGCCCGCAACGGCCGCCTGAAGCTCGTTCACCCCCAAGCTGAGGTGTCCGGCAAACAGCGCGAGCAGCGCTATCTGATCACCGGCGGCGCCGGGTTCATCGGCTCGCATCTCACCGAGGCGCTGATCCAACGTGACCAGCCCGCGACGATCACGATCCTCGACGATCTGTCGACCGGGTCGTTTGAGAACGTTGAGCACCTGGTTGACGGTGAGCGTGTGCGCTTCGTGCGCGGGTCCGCCACGGACGCGGCCAAGGTCGACGAGCTGATGCGCGATGCTGACCGGTGCATCCACCTGGCCTCGGCCGTGGGCGTACAGATGATCGTAAACGAGCCGCTCGACACGCTGATGCGCAGCGTTCGTTCCTCCAACGTGGTCATGCACGCCGCCACACGCAATGGTGTGCGTGTGCTGTTCAGCTCCACCTCGGAGGTCTACGGCAAACAGTCGCACCGGCTGCTCGCGGAGGATGACGATCTGATCTTCGGGTCGCCGTCCAAGGGACGCTGGACCTACGCGATCGCCAAGAGCTTCGGTGAGGCGTTGATCCACGGCTACAGCCGCCAGCGCGGTGTGGACGCCACAATCGTGCGGCTGTTCAACTGCGTCGGGCCGCGGCAGACTGGCACCTACGGGATGGTGCTTCCGCGTTTTGTGCGCCAGGCGCTCGCGGGTGAGAACCTCACCGTCTACGGCGACGGCAAGCAGACACGCTGCTTCACGCACGTGCGCGACACGGTCGCAGCGCTGCTGGCCCTGAGCGACGCCGACGGTGCCTGCGGGCACACCTACAACATCGGCACGCCGAACCTGATCTCGATCTATGAGCTCGCCCGCCGCGTGATCGTCCGTTCCGGCAGTGACAGCGGAATCATGCTGGTGCCCTACGAGGAGGCCTACCCGTCTGGCTTTGAGGAGCTCGGCACGCGTGTGCCCGACACCACCGCGCTGCGGGAGCTGACCGGCTGGGAGGCGCAGTTCTCCATTGACGATGCGATCGACGATGTGATCGCCCACGAGCGGGCCCGCCTCGCTGAGGCCGCGGCGCTGGAGCCAGCGGCGGGAGCGTGAGCTGAGATGCACGCCGTTGTGGCAGGGGCGGTGGCGGCGCTCGTCACCTACCTGCTCACGCCGCTTGTGATCAGACTGGCGGTCAGAACCTCGTTCTTTGACCGACCGGCCGGCTACAAGGGGCACGGGGCCCCGACGCCGTACCTGGGTGGCACGGCGATCATCGCCGGCCTGCTGGCCGGCCTGGCGGTGGGTGGCCTGCACAGCCACTGGGCGCCGATCGTGCTCTGCGCGATACCGGTCTGGGCGATGGGCACGATTGACGACCGCATCGGTCTGCCAATCCTCCTGCGCGTTGGTGTGGAGGTGCTGGTGGGGGTGGCGTTGATCGTCGCCGGTCTCGGCTGGCAGGTTTTTCACTTCGCCCCGGCCAACGACCTGCTGACCGTCCTCTGGGTGCTCGGCGTGATGAACGCCTTCAACCTGATGGACAACATGGATGGCGCCGCTGCGACGACCGCCGCGGCCTCGGCGATCGGCGCGGCCGGCATCGCGCTGCTCTCAAACCAGCGCGGACCGGCGACCATCTGCCTGGCAACCGCCGGCGCCTGCATCGGCTTTCTGCCGCGCAACCTCGCCAAGCCCTCACGCATCTTCATGGGCGACGGTGGCAGCCTCACCCTCGGCCTGTTGGTAGCTGGTCTGACGATGTCCGCGGTCACACGCGCCTACTTCGGCCCAAGCGGTGTGGTGATCGGCGCGCTGCTCGTTGGGCTCGTGATCTTTGACACCACGCTTGTCACAATCTCGCGCACCCGCGCCGGCCGGTCCGTCCTCTCCGGCGGGCGCGACCATACCACTCACCGCCTGCGCGGCTGGCTTGGCAGCCCTCAGTACGTGGCCATCGCGCTCGCCGCCACACAGATCGCGATCTGCGGCGTCACGATCCTGCTCGCGCGTGCCGGCGAGGGGTGGGTCATCCTCGCCGCCGGTGTGTGTCTGGCGTTCGGGGTGGTGCTGCTGTGGCAGTTTGAGACCGCGCCACGGTTCAGGGTGGAGCGCGAGCCGGTCGATGACGGGACGCCGCAGCCGGCTCGCGGCTCGGCGCACCGTGTAGCGTCCGTGTGAGACCGTCGTGGCTGAGATTGCAGCATCGCCTGCCCCGGCGGTAAGTGTCATCGTCCCGGCTTACAACGCCGCGGCAACGCTGCCGGAAACGTTGGAGTCCGTTCTCGCTCAGACGTTTACCGACTTCGAGCTGCTGGTGGTCGACGACGGCTCGACCGACGCGACAGCTCAGATCGCCCTTTCCTTCGAGGATTCGCGCGTTCGACTGATCTCGCTCACCCATGGTGGTGTCGCGCGCGCGCGCAACCTGGCTGTCGAAGAGGCGCGGGGGACACTGGTCGCATTCCTCGACGCCGACGACGTTTGGCTTCCGCGCAAGCTTCAACTGCAGGTGGCTTTGCTCGACGAGCGGCCCGATGTTGGGCTCTGCGTTACGCGCGCGACTCGCATCGACGCCGACTCAAGACCGACCGGTGAGATGCCGATCCTGGAAGCATCCGACGACTACACAGCCGCGTTGCTGCTGCATTCGAGCATCGCTGGCGGTGTCTCAGCAGCGGTTATCCGCCGCGAGCTGTTCCAGCAGGTCGGTGGCTTTCCCTATGGACAGCGACAGGCCGAAGATTGGGATCTGTGGCTGCGCCTGAGCCTGCACAGCACGATTGCCGTAGTGCCCGAGGCCCTGGTTCTGCAACGGGCGCACGCTGGAAACACCAGCGGCGTGGCATACGAGCTGGAGCGCGACACGTTTCCCACCCTTGACCGGTTCTTCGCCTCGCCGCTGGCAGGCCCTTACACCCACCTGCGAAAGCGTGTCTACGCTCGTCACTGGATGATCTGCAGCGGCTCGTACCTCCATCAGCGCCAGCTTCTAGCGTCGCTGCGATGCCTGGTCCGTGGCCTGGCCACAAGTCCCGGGAGCGTGCGCCAGCCGCTCGGGCTGCCGATACGGTGGCTGCGGCGAGCACGCCGCCACTGGGCGAGCGCATGAACGCTTCCACCCCAGAGGTTTCGGTGGTTATTCCGGCCTACAACGCTGCTGCCACCGTTCAACAGGCCATCGACAGCGTCCTCGCTCAGAGCTTTGCCGATTTTGAGATCCTCGTGGTCGACGATGGCTCGACAGACGACACCGCTACGGCCGTACGCGCAGTCAACGATCCACGCGTGCGCCTGCTGGCCCAGCCAAACGGGGGGGCGGCCGCGGCCCGTAACACTGGGATCGCCAGTACGGTCGGCGAGTGGGTCGCGTTCCTCGACGCCGATGACCTGTGGCTTCCCAGGAAGCTCGAGTTACAGCTCAGCCGCATGCGTGCCGTACCTGGGTGCCTGGCGTCTCAAGGTGCCGCGTACTTTGTTGACCGCGACCTCCAAATGCTCAAGTTCCGCCCATGCAAACCGCGCAAGCAGCTTTTGCTGACCTTTCTTCGCTTTCAGAACCTGCCTAATGCGGCTTCCTCGTGGGTGGTCAAGCGCGAGTTGCTCGAGCGTATCGGCGGCTTCGACACAGGGCTCGCGATGATCGAGGATTGGGATCTCAGCATAAAGCTCGCACAGCACGCGAATCCCATCTGTATTGAGGAGCCACTTACGCTCTACCGTGTCCACGCGGGCAACCGGAGCCTGAACGTGGAGGCTCACCTTCAGTCCGGGCGTACCATCCTCGACCGCGTCTTTGCCGATCCGGCCCTTCCAGCTGAGGTCAGACGCCATGAGCGCGAGATCTACGCGCGGCTCTACACGATGCTGTGCGGCGGTATGCTGCGGGTCGGGCGACGCCGCAGGTCGATCTACTGGGGCCTCCGGGCGCTGACAACACACCCGCGTGTGCTGGGCTACATGCTGATGACGCCGCTGCGCCGGTTCGTGCGCCGCCCGCCTGCGTCGCCGCCGGCGGAGCTGGTGAGCCTGCAGGTACTGACCGCGCAGCGGCGGTGGCGAGCGCTCGTCGCCTTTACCACCTGTGACCGGTCCGGTTACGTGAGACGCTGTCTTCCACAGCTCGCGCACGCTTGCCGGTCCGAGCCGCGAGTCGACGTCCTGGTCGCATTGGACGGAGACGACACGCAGACGCGCGAGTTCTGCACGGAGTGGGAGGTGCCGCTCCTCTACTCCGAGGCCAGAGAGGGCGTGGGCCTCTCCAAGAATCGAGTGCTAGAGCGCTTTCCTGACTACGACTTCTACTTCTTCCTCGAGGATGACGTGGAGGTTGTGGACGGCAGCGTCTTTGCGCGGCACGTCGAACTGATGCGTAACGCCGGGATTCACCACATGTCGCTCTTCACCGATTCTCGTAGCTACGAGTCGTGCGGCGAGACGATCGTTGAGGGGCGCGCAATCAAGCATTACGAGCGTGGTGGCGCGCAGCTCAACGCGTTCACGCGTGAAGGTCTCCAGCAGGTCGGCGGATGGCACCCGCTGTTCGCCCAGTACCGTAGGTGGGGTCATGTGGAGCACAGCTACCGTTTCCCGCGCAACGGCCTCGCCCCAGCACCGTTCAATGTCGCCTCCGATCTGGTGGACACGTGCATCTGCCACGTGCCACCACCGGTGACGAAGTGGAGCGCTGACTCGCTGAACTCAGATGGGCTCTCTAAGCCCGAACGTGAGCTCATGGACCGAGAGCTGAGGTACGTGCCACTGGAGACCCTGGCGTCATACCACCTCCAGGGACCCGAACCTCGCCCGCTCGTCAAGCTCGCCGGCGCGTTCGACGGGCGGCGACGCTACCCCCTGCTCCGGGGGCCGGAACGCCGTAGGGCATATGCCGACTATCTCAGCTGGAGGTCTAGGGTGGCGCGCAACCCGTGGCAAACGGCAGCCTTGCTGGTTGCCGCAGGCGCCTGCGATCCGACAAGCATCGGCCTGAGGCACGCGATCAGGTTGCAGCTCGTCGCCTTGCAAAGTCGACTGCGACGATGACCGGAGGTCCAAGCACCGTAGCACCCGCGACTCCCAGAAGGCGCGGGTCTACAGACCGGCGCCAGGGCGCCAAACGGGGGCGGTAAATTGCCGAACGTTCGGTGGCTGCGGCGGAGATTGTTCGAGCTGCGCATCCGTGTCGGTGCTCGCGTCCGGCCACTGGCCCGGCGACAGCACCCGGGTCTGGTTGTGTCGGTCACAACCTACCCTGTCAGGCTGAATACGTTTCGGCTGCCGCTGCTGTCTTTGTTGAATCAGTCGGTGCGTGCGAACAGGGTCGTGGTGTCCCTGCTCGAGCCTGAGTTCCCCGAGCGTCGCCTGCCGGCTTGGCTAGAACGCTTGGCCCGCCGTGGTCGCATCGAGATCATCTGGACAGATGGCGACCTGCGCTCCTACGCGAAGCTGATTCCGGCGCTGAGGGTCCATCCCGACCGGGTGATCGTCACCGCTGACGATGACGTTCTCTATCCACCAGGTTGGCTTGAGGGCTTAGTCCGGACCGCCGATCGGCTCCCGGGTACGATCGTCGGCTACCGGGCGCGGCCGGTGTGCACACGCCCAGGCGGCACGCTCCGTCCCTACAACGAATGGACACCCGACCAGCTCGCCGAGCTTGACCTCGACGGTGTCTCCGCGACCCAGGTGATGCTGACTGGCGTTGGTGGTGTGCTTTACCCGCCCGGAGCTCTGCCTGACGAGGTGATGGATGTCGAGCTGGCTCGCTCGCTGTGCCCTACGGCGGACGACGTTTGGTTCTGGGCGATGGAGCTTAAGGCCGGGGCTCGACTCGCGGTTATCCCACCGGGTTACCGGGACTTCGGCGCCTCTCGGGGCAGCCAGGCGAACGGAACCCTGGTGGCTGTGAATGTCGACGGCGGTGCGAACGACCGCCAGATCCGGAGCGTACTCGACCGTTTCGCGCTCTGGCCCGCGCTCACCGGCGAGCCCCAGGAATGACGGCAAACGGGCCGGGCGTTTGACGACGTCTCCGATCGCACAGGAGAGCGACCGAGGTTCCCGATGATTGTGGCGGCTTCAGGTCGGGGAGGCCCGATGTCAGCGGGTGGCTCGCGGCAGCCGGATGGAGTTCTACATAAGTTGCGACCGTAGGCGGTTGCGGAGCGCGGTACGCAACCTAAGTCTCATGGTTCCCAGTCGCAGCCGCAGGTGTACAACGAGCGACATGAAGATCCAGCTACTCAGCCAAGCGACCAGTTCAGGCCACGAGAACCATCGCGAGCGTATCAGCCACATCGTCCAGCGCAAGCTCCCAGGTCCAGTCTGCCGCGGCGACCAAGGTTTGCTGTGTGCGGTGAAGTGAAGGATCACCGGACCGCGCTTGACTTGGGAGTATAGCCTAGCCATCTCTTCGCGGGTCGTCCACGCCCCCGTGCGGTCGAAGCGCACATGCCCCATCAGAAAGTTCCAGCTGTAGTCGAGCTCGACCCAGCTGTCCACAACGGCATTCACGCAGTCCTGGTCCCCGTACGGAATGTGGCTTCTGCTTGCGGCATAGTCGAGCGCAAGCTCCTTGATGCCGGCCTGGCGATAAGCCGCAGTGTCAACCACGAGCACGCCGCTGTTGAAATACGCTCGCTGCTGATCACCGGCGCCCACTGAGCCAATCCCGAGATCTCGCACGGCAGCAATAGGCGACCCTCCGAGATCCAGGAGCAGTAAGCTGGACAGGTCCCTTTGCACCAATAGGTCAGCGTCCAAATACACCACTCTTCGCACGCTCGGCGGGATCAGCTCAGCCATGAAGAGCCGCGCAAATATCACGGGGGGAAACGGCGAGCGGTTTGGGATCGCGTCCAAGACGTCCGGGTCGAAGTCGACCCAGTGCACCTCGACGTCAGAACGCCCGCCCGCGGCCACCCGGGCCAGCCGCCGCTTCGCCTCGTCAGTTATACCGCAGTCGATTATGTACAGATCTGGCCGGCAGTCATCTGACAGGTTCGCTAGCGCTGAATAAATCGTGACCGCAAGCCCAAGAGCAATATCCGGGTTCGAGTCCCCGCAGAGAACGATCGCGCAAGAGGCTTCAGTCATGCGCCTTACTTTATCTTGTACTGGGTGATGGTCAAAGCAGGCTTTCATCTATGCGCAGTGCGACAGGATTCAACGGGGTGACCTGAGCCCCGGGGTCCGGTCCGGCTCTTGTGAGAGGTTCTATCGCCAACGAGAATTTGGCGGGAAGGAGCCGATCAGAGCTGAAGCGCAGCAGGCATACGCCGGAGCAGATCATCCGTAAGTTGCGGGAGGCCGAGCGGATGCTCGGTGAGGGGAAGACAATCCCCGAGGCCGCGAAGGCGCGCGAGATCAGCGAGCAGACGTTTCACCGGTGGCGTAACCAGTACGGCGGGATGAAGGCGTGAGGACGCGAAGCGCTTGAAGGAGCTTGAGCGGGAGAACACGCGGTTGAAGGCGATTGTCGCTGATCAGGCGCTCGAGGTGCGGGCGTTGAAGGAGATCTCCCGGGGAAATTGGTAGGCCCGGCCCGTCGGCGTCAGGCGGTCTGGATGAGGTTTCCCCAAAACCGTGGGGACTCCTTATAGCTGGAGCCTCCACGGTCTTGGGGGAACCTCATCGCACATGCGCACCCCGATGGTGCTGGACGCGATCGAAATGGCCCGCTGGAACCGCGGGCTCAAGCACGAAGGGCTGCGCTGTCACTCCGAAGCCGGGTCGCAAGGCGGATTCAACTGGTCTTCGCAACACCTTGACGATGGAGGTGCGCGATGGGTATCAGTAGGCAGCAGCGGACGACGTGGGCGATGCGCGGGAAGTTGCGGTCGCCGCGGCGCGGCCCGTGGCGGACGCCCCTGGAAAACCGTCTGTGGAGGTCGAGCTCGCGACCCTGGGCTGGGTGCACTGGTACGACACCGAGCGCCTACACGGCTACCTCGGTGACCTCCCGCCCGTCGAGTTCGAGGCGCTGCATGCCAGCAAAGGTGAGCTAAAGGTCCCGGATCCCGGCGACCCGCAGATCGCGGCCAGCGTCCCGACGGCCGCAGATCGCCTCCCAGCGCCTCGACCCCAAGCTCGCAGCGGCCAGAACACGGCAAACACCTCCACGCCGGCAGCGCGACCGCCGATCCCGCCCGGGAGCGTCACGATCATGTGCGGCAACCCCGGATCCGGGATCAACCGGTCCAAGCGCCACGCCAGGATCACGGCACCGACCAGAAAACAGCCGCCGGCCTAGCAACCCGACCAGGACAGCGCTACGCTACCCACCAGGACGATCAGGTCCTGGCCAAAATCAAACCGCCAGAGCCTCCATCAAACCCAGAACGATTCAGACCTCCTCGCCATCCCGCCCGACGCCTACCTCAGCCCGACCACCGACGCCTGAGCGACCCCCTCACCCGCCCGCCGCGCGGGGGAAGATATCAGCCCCGGGAAGTGCGGAACGAGAGGGTAGGCAACACGGGCGAGCGCATTATTGCGAGTGAGGCGGACCGGGAGGCCTGGTGGTGTGGAGGCCCAGGGGTTAGCCCGACGACTAGCCAAACGACCGACTACGAAGCCAGGCCACTACACTAGAAAGCCTGAGGTAGAGCGCATGACTGAAGCCTCTTGCGCGATCGTTCTCTGCGGGGACTCGAACCCGGATATTGCTCTTGGGCTTGCGGTCACGATTTATTCAGCGCTAGCGAACCTGTCAGATGACTGCCGGCCAGATCTGTACATAATCGACTGCGGTATAACTGACGAGGCGAAGCGGCGGCTGGCCCGGGTGGCCGCGGGCGGGCGTTCTGACGTCGAGGTGCACTGGGTCGACTTCGACCCGGACGTCTTGGACGCGATCCCAAACCGCTCGCCGTTTCCCCCCGTGATATTTGCGCGGCTCTTCATGGCTGAGCTGATCCCGCCGAGCGTGCGAAGAGTGGTGTATTTGGACGCTGACCTATTGGTGCAAAGGGACCTGTCAAGCTTACTGCTCCTGGATCTCGGAGGGTCGCCTATTGCTGCCGTGCGAGATCTCGGGATTGGCTCAGTGGGCGCCGGTGATCAGCAGCGAGCGTATTTCAACAGCGGCGTGCTCGTGGTTGACACTGCGGCTTATCGCCAGGCCGGCATCAAGGAGCTTGCGCTCGACTATGCCGCAAGCGGAGGCCGCGCTCGGTTCCCGGACCAGGATTCCCTCAACGCCGTTGTGGACAGCTGGGTCGAGCTCGACTACAGCTGGAACCTGCAGATTGGTGGTCTGGCCTTCGGGCTCGGAGACGCATGGCTGAGCCGCAAGCAACTGGCTCGGCTGTATTCAGACTTGAGACGCGGTGCTGTGGTTCTTCACTTCACAACTGGATTCAAGCCTTGGTCGCGTCTACGGACGCGCCGGGGCAGTTTGCGCTGGGCGCTGTGGCTGGCGCGGAGCGACTGGTTCTCACAACGTGAACTTGCGCGCTGGCTTAGTGGATGGTTCGTCGCTTCGGCAGTTGCGCACCTGCGCCTTCGCATCGGGACCAAGCGGCTGCAGCTGCACAACGCTCTACTTGACCGCCTCCGCTCGTGACGCCTGGAAGGCCGGGCCGGATGCCCCGATCGCGTTGGACGTTCGGTACTATCCAGCTGCTTCGCGCAATGGAGCAGCGATCGAGTCGTCTAGAAGCTGCCGCCACGTGCGCTCCCATTTGAGGATGTCCCGGCGCCCAGCCGCCGCGATGCGGGCCCGGCGGTCATCGTCAGCCAGTAGTTCGGCCACGCGATCGTGGAGATCAGAAACGTCGGTCTTGCACCAGATAACGTTGCCGCCATCTTCGAAAGGAAAGCGGATATCGACGTGGTCGAGTGACGGACATACCAAGGCTGCGCCTGCTCGCAGTGCCTCACCGTGACGAAACGTGAGTTCGCCGTAGCCCGACGGTGCAACTACCACCTTGTGTTGGCACATCTCGGTGTAGTAACGCAGGCGGTTTGTGCGGGACCGCATATAGGGCGCCGCCTGCTTGACAACTTGTGGGCGGTGCTGCGGCGTGAACTCGGCGTCAGGCACCAACCCGCGAAACTTGTCGGGAACGCCGGTTGCACCGTGAACTCCGCTGAACCCTTCAAGCGCTCGCAGCGCAGTCAGGCGCTGCGTGTGTGAGACCGAGCCCAAGCAGTGAACATCGAGCCAGCGCCCGCGAACTGGCACGCGAAATATGGCCTGGCGGATGGTCAGATCGGCGGTGGCCTTGAGTGCGGCGCGAACGTGACGACTCGGGGATGCCGACGGTGTCTTACCGTCGGAAGCGACAGTATGGCGCCGGCTAGAGCGTCGAATCGCGAGTATGTCGCGAGCGAAGCATGGCGGGCCTAGCCGGAGCTTTGCGAGGGTAGTGTCGCTGTACTCGTGTTCGCGACGCGTCAACTTCGAGTGCCACTGGTCTCCCGGAAACGGCGCGCCGGACTTATAGTTGTACAGGTCACGGTCGCGATATACGCCATGGGCTTTGATGATGAGCGCGTAGCGGTCAAGCTCCCATGGCGGGAGTAGGAGTGGGAACGCGTCCTCCGAGTCGAGTCCGACAACGGTGCTCGCTCGCCGTTCGAACTCCGCGAAGGCGGCACGAACCGCGTCGGGATGGTTTGTAGCTAACCAGTTGTGCCAAAACGAGCTGACGAGAACTACGTCGCTGGAGGCGACAAGCGGCAGACCGAAGGGGTTCGGGTGCTCCGGCGTACCAAAACGCCTGACATCGAAGGTCCCGAACTCAAGGCCGGGTGTAGCCAAGGCGAGCAGCGCCGGGAAGTCCCATGGTGTACGCGCGATCAGAGCCACCCGTAGTGGGCGGCGTGTGAAATCGGCGTTTCCCATCCGAGTCTCTGCCTAAATCGCCTTACAGCAGATGTACGCGGCATCGCTAGTTCCTGGGCATCCGCCCAGTGGCTCGAGGCCAAAGCGCTCGCGCAGCTCTGCTGGGTACGTGTCGGCCGCGATGGAGCTGACCACAAGCGCAGTAGCTACGAGGCGGTCCTCAAGATCGTCTCCGTAGATACGAACGTGATCGCGTTGACCGAACCGCGCGATGCGCTCCGTCTCGGGCAGGCTGGCATCCTCGTCAGTGGGGCCACCAGCCCGGCGCGGGGCGACGATGAGCGCTTTGCCGCCCGGGCTGAGTACGCGTGTGATCTCACTGATTGCGGCGCGGTCATCGGGTATGTGCTCGAGCATATGCGAGCAGACCAAGAAGTCCCAGGGTCCGTCCTCGAACGGAAGGTCTGGTAGATCTGCCTGAAAATCCACATCGCCGCCGCTGAGATCGAGGGATTTGTACTCGGTGCTGATGAGTCTAAGTTTCTGCGCCACGGCGCTCTCGGGTGCGCAGTGGAGCGTCCTGCCCCCCAATTCGCGAGCGTGAGCGTCGATCCACAGAGCGATAAGGCGATGACGTTCGAGGGCGCCGCAAGATGGACAACGGTCCTCTGTTGTGACCGGCGGCCCGAAAGGGAGGAAGCGTCTAAACAAGTGGCGGCACATCGGGCAGGTGCGCCGCCGACCCGCCAACCAGTAGACGCGAAGCGTGTGGCGCAGGCATCGCACAAGACTCGCGTCTGCGGACGATCTCTTGGGACGCGCGCCCGGCCGAGTCGAACTCATAACGTGGTCACAGCCTATGCTTGCCGAGCAGCTTCAAACGCCTACTCTAGATTTTATTCGACCAGCGCGCGTAGCAGCACCGCCAATTCTGGCGTCCAGCGCTGGTAGGAGTAGTGAGCTTCCACGAACTTCCGCGCGGCAGCACCCCGCTCCCGTCGGGTGGTCGCATTACCGAGCACTTCGATCAGGGCTTGTTCCCACTCGTGTGCTGTCGTGGCGGTGGCCCCGCGCCCGCCGGCCACGAGGTCAGCGTTGACACCGACCGGGGACGCGACCGCAGGCACGCCCGCTGAGAAATACTGCAGGAGTTTGTAGCCGGACTTCCCACGCGTCCACGCGTCGTCGGGCAGAGGCATCACGCCAACGTCGAAGCTCGCCAGGTCGGCTGCCTGCGTCTCAAGTGACCAGGAGCGATGCTGGAGCCATTCGGCTCGGACGCCCGTGTCGCCGCCGACAACGACAAGCCTGGCGGGGTGGCCACGCTCATTCATCCGCGCGATCACAGGCAGAAGCGGCTTCAGGTAAGCAACCGTGGTGTGAGACCCGATCCAGCCTATCGTCAGGGTCTCGCGGTCTGCGTGTTCTCTGAGCGGCTGAGCAGACGGGTCGACGCAGCTGGGCAGCACCTCCACATTGGAGGCGTAACGGCGAGCCTGTGACGCCAGGAAGCTGTTTGCCGCCAGAACCAGGCGCGCCCGACGCATGTAAGCCACGCTGCGCCGTCGCTCCTGCTTCACCCACTGAAACGCCCTGTTAGCCGGGGAAGCCGACCCGACCGTCAGCGCGTCGTCGAAGTCGTAAACGTCCAGCCGCCGTGGAGGGTCTACGCCCGGGAGCGGCGCGAGCAACATGAGCTTGTGGATCAGCAAAAGGCCGTCCGGCTTGCGGAATGCAAGTGCGCCAATCGCGCTCCTACCCAGCACGCCCACTTTGCGTGTCGGGTTCGCGGTGGACTGAAGTAGCCGGTAATCCCCTGGGGAGAGCGCTGGTCTGTGGCGCAGGTCAACTCCGAATTCGGCCAGGAACGGTATGTGGCCTACGACTCTGATGCGAGCACTGGCGGCGGTGGCGGGGTAGGCTGTCAAGCCGTCTACCACTAGCCGAGGGGAACCTTGCACGGGCTTATGGACTTCTAGGGGTCGCCCATGCGTCCCAGGCTAGCCGCTCAGGCTGGCAGGTCGCCTTCAGTGGCGTGTCCTTCGCTACCACCCGTCGCGACGCCGGCGCTCGGAGCCTGTGCAAGCCTGACGCCGCTGGCCGCCTCCGCTCGAGCCCGGCGCCCGCGTCGCTTGGGCGCCTTATCCGTCGCAGCGTAGTAGTGCGATGAGTAACGCTCATAGCCGGGCCCCGAGGTCACAGCAGTTGCGACTACTCCGAGCAGATGACCGTGCGCCGCGGCGACGATCTTATTCAACCGGTTTACGGTTGCACGACCGGACTGGTTCATGCGAGCGACGATCACTACTCCGCTGACCGCCGGCATCAGCGGCATAGCGTCGCTCACCGCCAGCGCCGCCGGTGAGTCGATTACCACCAGGTCGCAGATCGACTCGAGGTGCTTGATCAGGTCAATCATTGACCGCGAGTTCACAAGGGAGGCCGGGTTTGCCGGCGTCGGCCCGGCGGGCAGGATCCGCAGACGTCCAGTGTCATCCTTGCGCAATCGCCAATCAGTCAGAACGGACTGTGCTGGACGCGACTCGGCGATCACCGAGCTTAGGCCGGCGCTCTCACGCAAGCCGAACCGCGCGCTGGTGCCAGCGCGGCGCATGTCAGCATCGACGAGGATGACATCGAGGTTTGCGCGCGCGGCGGCCAGTGCGAGTCCCGTGGCAACTGTGCTTTTGCCTTCCTGTTCGGCGGGACTCGTGATCAGCACGCTGTCGAGCGGCTGGTCGGTGGTGTAGTAGGTAAGCGCCGTCCGCAGCATCTGAAACGCTTCTTGTTCGACCGGCTCCCCGTCCAGTCCCGCAGAGAAAGCCCCGGTGCCGAGCGCCGCCAGCACTGGAAGCTCGGTGAGCGTCTCGAGGTCATCGGGGCTGTGCAGGCGGCGATCAACCCCCTCAAGTAGGAGGACGGCCCCGGCCGCAAGCAGAATGCCGATGACCAGGCCCAGCTCGACTGCACGACGGACGTGCGGCCCGACCGGGGCGTAGTTCGGGGTTGCGGCCTGAATGATCTGCGGGCCGTGGGACTCAGTCTGCAGGTCCGCCTTATCCTGTCCGATCTGCTGCTCGAGCTGCGCGTACTCGGCCGACGTTTTGCTCAGACCACGCAGCTGAGCCTTGATCGCCGCGATCTGGCTGTTGGTACCGGCCAGCAGCTGCTGATACTCGTCGGCACCCAGTGCATAGGCAAATGCGTTTGCGACCTGGGCGGCACGGGTCGGGCTCTGATCGGTAGCGGTAATCGTGAGGAAGTCGGTGGTCGCGTTTGCGCTGGCCGATACCTCGCCGACTATGGCCGAACCCGGAACCTTGGGCCGTAGCTGGGCGCCAGCGAGGTTCGCCACCTGGCTCGTGGTGACCACGGCAGCGATCGCTTGAAGATTTCCGCTGGCAAACACGCTGTTGCCGCTTGGCGCGGCACTAGGGTTGATCGCCAGCGTCACCTGCGATTGGTAAATGCGCGGCTTGCCATGCTCCAAAAAGTAGGCTATGGCTGGAGCCGCGACGACGAGCGCGACAATCAGGAATTTCCAGCGCCAAACCATCCGCAGATAGGCCCGAAGGTCGCGTTGTCCGGTGAACTCTGGCATCAGTTGGTTCCTCTCTCGGCGATCGTCACGAGATCTTCGGCGTGGAAGGGTTCAAAGTTAAGCGATGATCGGATCTGCGGCACTGGCGCCGAACGCGATCCGATCTGAGGCGGTCGCTGCCGTGACGGCCGCACGCTCCTCAAGGACACGCTGGCGCAGGATCATCACCGTAGCGACGCCCAGCGTAACCAAGTGCGACCGGTACCGGAAGCCTGTGCCCGCGTTGCCGACAGTGAGCGAGTAGGCGATCGTCTCAAATATCAGCGGGTAGAGGAGTGGCGCGGCGCGGCCGAATACCTGGCCGCGCGAGAGCCAGGCGTACCGGATGAACAGAAGGAGCATCGCATAAAAGAAGAGCGTCCCCACTGAGCCGAACAGCTGGTTTGTGTCGTGCAGCTGCCATGGGTAGGGCTCGAGGAGCAGCTCGCGTACCTTTGTCGGCAGGCTGGTGAGGATCGCTGTGCGCGACGAATAGTTAACCGGCGGCAGCCGGAGGTTTGAGCCGTTGCCTTGGCCGGAAATGGTTTGTCCCACGCCCGAGGCGTTCTGCGCCTGTGACGCCTGCAGGATCTTGAGGTTCTTACCGCCCGTGGCGGCGTACGCGGTCGGCCCGGCGACGAACGCAGCCAGCACTATCGCGTAGATCAACGGAGCGGCGCGCGAGGTGTGGCGCATGCTGCGCAGCGAGGCGTGCAGCACCAACATGACCACTGCCGCGGTCATGAACCAGCCAGCGTAGGCGCGCGTCTCGATCGCGATCAGGCAGCCAAGTGAGCAGATGATGATGCCGCGGATGTCGAGCCGCTTCCAGAACCAGACGCCGCCGAAGGCGACGATGCCGGCAGCCAGCTCCATCATCGGCTCCTTGAGGATCCCGCTGTTGAAAAAGACGCTTGATGGTTCGATTGCGAGCAGCCATGCCGTCAGGCGTGCAGCCCTGGGCCCGCCCAGATCGTAGGCGGCGGCGGTCATCAGCAGCGTGCCAAGCATTGCCACACCCACCTGGACCACGCGGATCGCGGTGGCGTTCATGAACCCGAGCTTGATCTCCATCGCAAACATGTCGGTCATCAGCTGATAGACGCCGTGTGGCAGATCGGCTGTGCCGATTGGCTGAGCCACGAGGGCCTGCGCGAGGCCGATGTACGTGAATTCGTCGGGGCCGCGCAGCGAGGCTCCGATCCCGGTTGCGTTGACCGCCACGATCGCGAGCAGGCGGAGCGTGAAGGCGGTGAGCAAAGCGCCACCGATGAGCATTGCTGGCCGCGCGCGCTGCAGGCGCCGCAGCGCAAACAGCAACATAACGCCGGTGCCAAGGACCGTGAGGATCAGGCCTTCTGCGGCGTCGCTGGCGGGAACAGTTGGCATGCGTGAGCGGCGTGTGACCGTCCGTGAGCCGGCGCGCGGACGCGAGCAGACTCACCGAGAGGATAGCGCTGTGCACCCATCGGCCACGCGGGGCCTGAGCTTGAGCTGCACGCTCGACTCCCGCCGCCGGATCACTGCGCAGCGGTTAAATGCGGGTGGTGTCGAAGGACCGGGAACAGCCCCCGTCGCCAGGCAGCAACTCAACTCAGAATCAGCGTGTGCAGGCGCGCATGTGGAACCTGCGGATCGACACGGCGACAGCCGAGCTGGTTTGCGCGCTCGAGCGCTGCGGCGTCGCGAGCATCGTTCTGAAGGGCGCGTCGCTGAATGACTGGTATCCGCAGGACTCGGCCCGAACCTACCTAGATGGCGACGTGCTTGTGGCCCCTGACAACGTCCGAGCCGCCGGCCGGGTGCTCGTCAGCCTTGGCTATCGGAAGGCCGCCGACCAACGTGGGCTGCCCGCATGGTGGACTGGGCACGCCGGCGGCTGGGAGCGTGACCGCGACGGGGTGGCCATCGACCTGCACATGCGCCTGCAGGGGGTCGAGCTTGAGCCGGCTGCCGCGTGGACTCGCCTGTGGGCAGACATAGTTCTCTTCACGTTGGCGAGTCAGCCCGCGAACAAGCTCTCAGAGCCCGCCCAGGTGCTCTACGCCACGCTGCATGCAACGCATCACGGCGTGGGGAACCCTCGCGGCTTGCGCAACCTGAACGCGGCGCTTGACGCCGTCGACGAGGTCGGTTGGGGAGCTGCGCTAGAGCTCGCGCGCGAGCTTGACGCACTCGCGGCCTTCGGCACGGGGTTACGGCTGACCGCCGCTGGCGTCGAGATGGCTGAGCGGATCGGCGCTCCGTTAGTCCGCTCTGTCAAGACGGAGCTCTTTGCCTCAACACCGCCTCCAGTTGCGCTCGGTCTCGAGCAGTTGGCGGCCGCCAACGGACTGCGCCGCGTCGAGATCATCCTGCGTAAGCTGCTGCCGCCGCCCAGCTTCATTCGTCACTGGTGGCCGCCTGCCGCGAGCAGCAGGCGCATGCTGGTGGCGGGCTACCTCTACCGGCCTGTCTGGTTGCTGCAGCGCGCCCCCACGGGCTATCGCGCCTGGCGCTCGGCCCGGCGACGCGCCAGAAGCTCCTCATAGAGCGCCGCGTGGTCGGCGACTAGGCGCTCCAATGTGAAGTGGCGTGTCACATGGGCCCGTCCTGCGAGTCCCATGCGGGACCGGAGAGGAGGGTCCTCAAGCAGGCGCCCGAGGGCGAGGGCGATCTGTTCCGTATCCTCGCGCCCCGCCAGAATGCCACCTTCGCCGTCCACCACGACCGACCGAACGCCGCCCACGTCGGTTGCGACAACTGGGATCGCGGCCGCCTGAGCTTCGATGAGGCTGACGGGCGTGCCCTCGTTGTCGGAGGTCAGCATCACCACATCGCTGGCGTAGCAGACATCCGCGATCTCACGCGTGAAGCCTGTCCAGATGAGACGTTCTCCGAGGGCAAGGGCGTCTGGCGAGGCCTTGAGCTGCGCCGCGAGTTCGCCGTCACCCACGATCACGAACCGCACGAGATCACCGGCCGACATCTGGCGCGCGACGGTCAGGAAGCGATCCACGCGCTTGATCGGCACCAGCCGCGCGATCAGCGTGACGACCATCTCGTGCTCACCCACACCCCACGCATCCCGCGTGGCGCTGCGGCGCCCGGCGCGGTCCCGGTCTCCGGCGAACGGCTCGAGGTCGAAGCCGAGCGCCATCACCCGGAAGCGCTGGGGGGGAGCAACGCGTAGCTGCACCAGGTCGTCGCGAACCTCGGCTGAGACAGCCAGCAGGACATCGGTTGCGGGCGCGAGCAGCCGTTCGATCAGCCGGTAGACGGCGGCGGTACCCCCGCTGAAGTAGCCGCTCAGCGAGTGGCCGTGGTAGGTGTGGATCACGACTGGTCGGTGGCGGCGCAGGGGAAAGGCGATCAGTGCGGCGACGCGGCCGAGCGTCCCGGCCTTGGCCGCGTGGGTGTGGATGACCGCTGGCCGGTCGCGCCACAGCAGCCAGACGATGCGCGCCAGCGCCACGACGTCGGCGGGGCCAGGGTCGCGGCGCAGCTCCGGGATGAGCGTCGGGTGGACGCCGTAGCGGTCCGCGAGATAGTCCATGTTGCCCTCGGTGGGGGCCTCAACCCCGCGGATCAGCCGCGTGGCATAGCCGTACGCCTCCAGCTCGTGGGTTAGGGTCACGGCCTGGATCGCTGGGCCGCCCACGTTGAGGCGCGCGATGATTCGCGTTACGCGGGAGGGGGATGCGAGCGTTGTCATCGCATTGCTTGATACTGCACGGTCGTGACAGATGGGGCGGAGCCGCTAACGACCGTCGTGATACCGGTTTGGGACAGGTATGTGACGCCACATTTCTCGGCTGCGCTCGCCAGCGTCCTCGGCCAAGACGTCCCGGTTGTCGTCGTGGTGGTGGACAACGCATCGACGGAGCCGCTCCCCGAGATGGCCGGTGTGCAGGTCGTGCGGAGCTCGCAGCGGGTGTCGCTTGGTGCGGCCCGCAACATCGGTCTAAACCATACCCGTACCGAGCTGGTGCTCTTCGCGGACGCCGATGACATCTTGCTGCCGGGCGCCATCTCCAGCCTGGAGCGCGAACTGATTGCAAGGCCCGAGCTGGTGGCAGCGGCGCTTGCATTCATCGACGCCGACACCGGACAGCGCCACCGCTGGCCACGACCATGGATTGGAAAGCTGGTGCGTTATCCGGTGCTCACGGCGCTCCTCAACGCCGTCTGGGCGATCTATCCGATCACCGGCCCCGTCTTGATCCGCACAGCCGTCGCCCGTGCGGCCGGTGGCCATGCGGACCTGGACAACGGCGACGCCCGCTGCCTGGGGGCGGCACTCCTGTTCCGCGGGCCTGTCGGCTGGAGTGAGCAACCGGGGTGGGTGTACCACCAACGGCCGGGCTCGAACCTCGACCGGTTCAGCGGCGCTGCCGCGATCCTGGCCAGCGCTCGCAGCGTAAGAGCTCGGCTGCGAAGCGACGGCGGAACGCCGCCGTGGGTCGCATCCGCGATGCCGCTGATCGCTGCCGCGCAGTACGCTGCCGTGGCAGCTCACCTAGCGCTTGCGGCTCTCAGGCGTGCGGCGCGCGTCCGCCGCGGGCGCGCACAACCGTGAGGCCGAGCGCGGACACCAAGCCACCTGCCAACAGCAGCGGCAAGAACAGCCCGAGTCCGTCTATGTCTGACCCTCCCAGCAGCCGGCCAACGCCCGCCAGTGCTGACCCGGACGGCGCCTTCACCGTGGTGCCGGCACGGAGCGGCACGCTGGCTTTGGCTGGTGGCAACCTGGTGGGCGTCGGGCTGGGTGCCGTCTGAAGCGCGAACTGGGCAGCCGCGGTGCCCTGCGTGCCGAGCTTTGTCAGCTTCTTGATGCCCAACTTCCCGGCGCCGAGATTCGAGATCTGCGCGCCTGTGGTGTTACCGCCTCCGCTCGACGGCGGCGCGACGTTGCCGCCAGCCGACGGAATTACCTCGGCGTATTCATTGGCGCCGGCTTTGCCAGGAGGGTCGTAGACCTTAGTCTTGCCGGCGAACGCGGGAACGGCGAGCGTGAGCCATGCGGTGACCACCAAGATCAGGACGAAAGCTCGGCTGCGCATGCACGTATGGTAGGACGTAGACGATTCCCGCTTCATCCGCCGAACAGCGTCGATGTTGGGTAGAGCAGCCGGGCACGCTGGTAGTCGGCTAGCGCCCTGACTGGGTGGTCGAGTTCGGTCTCGATCCGCGCTGCCGTCAGCCACAGGGTGTAGTTGTCGGGCTCGTGCTTGACAGCGATGCTGATCTCGTGCGCCGCGTTCGGGATGTCGTCTGCCTGCTCATACACCAGCGCCGCCTGCAGAAATGGCGATGCGGCTCCGGGCTCGACCGCTGCCGCGTTGCGGGCATCAGCAAGAGCGATGCGGAGATTGCCAGCACGCTCCGCCGCCTGGCTTGCGCGCACCTCAATCGTGCTGGTCAGCGGAATCACGATGAGCACGATCGCAAGCAGCGCCGCTGCCACGGCGGCAGTTCTGCCTGCGACATTGCGCCAGCGGTGAGCGCCACTGGCCGCAGAACTCGGTGAGCGCCGGCGCGCTGCGCCGAAGACGACCGCCACGAGCAGCATGGTGACCATCGGTACGACCCCGATCTGCCAGACCCAGTCGAACGAGGCAGCGCCGATGAACGCGACAACCGCGGCAGTTGCTGCCGCGATCAGCGCTCGCTCCGGCTCGGTGCGCTGGAGCGAGCGCAGTGCCCCAAACGCCACCACGAGTACGAAGAACCCTGCGATCAGCAGCCAGCCGACGATCCCCGTCTCCGCCAGCGTCTCAAACCACAGCGAGTGCGCGTTCAGGATGAACTCAGCGTGCGCCGGTGTCGTGTGCGCCTGCCAGTAGTAGCGGTAGGTGCCCGGGCCGATGCCGTGTACGGGGCTGCTCAGAAACGCCCGCCAAGCGACCTGCCAGTACTGGTAGCGGTGGCTGCCGGCAAGCGAAAGGAGCCGGCTGTACTGGCTTGCGCCATGCGACGGCGCCCACTGCTTGAACTGCGAGAAGAGGCGCCCCACGAGACCGCTGGCGGCTGCAATCGCCGCCACGATCGCAAACGCCGCGATGATCACGCCGGTGGTCGCCTGTGCGCCCCGGCGCGAGAACTCAAGCCAGCGCGGGCGCCTGCCACGACGCATCACAAGCTGAAGCAGAAACTGCAGCACAGCCACTGCGGCCATCACCACAACCAGGATGAGCAGCATCGAGTGCCGTTGCGCCGGCGGTGCCGCGGTGATCGAATCGCGCAGCGCCGGACGGCCCAGTAGCGCCACCATCAGTACCGCGATGCCCAAACCGCTGAGCGCCAGTGTCACGAGGCGCGGGATTCGATCCGGCATCAGCGCCACGAACGCGACGAGCGCCAGCGCCGCAGCCAGAATGCCGCCACGCGAGACGGTCATGGCAAGGCACAGGAGCACGGGCTGAAGCAGCCCCGCCGCACCAGCGCGCACCCAGAGGTTGCGTGCGCTGCTTGCCATGTAGAGCAGCAGCGGGACTGCGAGCGCCGCGTACTCGCCGACGCCGTCGGCATAGTCAAACGGGTAGCTGAGTCGTGCGGTCGCGTAGAAGCTGCTGGCCGCGTTGGCGGGGAAGAGGCTGGGTGTGAGCTTCGAGAGGACCGCAAGCAGGCTGACAGCCGCGATTCCGCAGGCGAGCCCGCCAACCAGGGCGCGCGCGTTGTCTGCACGTACGGCGCAGAGGCCGAGCACCAGCACGCCGAGGTAGGTCGACACGCGACAGACCTGGTCCAACGTGCGCTGGTGGCTGGTGGTCCACGACAGGCCAGTCCACGTCCAGAGCAGAAAGCCCGCCAGGAGCGCAGCCGCGATCCAGCCGGCACCGGGGATGGTGGTGCGCGGCAGTGCGCCCACGAGCACGCCCAGCAGCACCAGCCACCACACAACGAACCCGATTTCGCTGCGTACGACGATGTCGTAGCCGCCACCTGAAAGCGCCAGGTAGACGCTCAGCGCCAGCGCCCCAGCGAATGTGAGCAGACTTCGAACGCTGCTCGCGTGTCCGCGAGCAGCGTTCGTGCCGAGCAGCATCGTTGGCGCCGGTGCACCCGTAGCGTCAGCCATGTGCACGCTCGTACTGCCCACGGCGACAGCCTACGGTGGTAGAGTCACGCCTGTTCGGCCTCTTGCGGGAGCAAGTGGCGTGGTCGACTCCATCGCAGGGGGTTGTGAAATTGCGCAAAGCCATCTCGACGTTCGTGGTTTTCTGTGCGTTTATAGCTGGGGCCTCGGGCGTTGCGGTGGCCGCTAGCACGCACACTGGCACACACACAGGCAGGCACGTCCTGCCGGCAAGGTGCGGCACGAAGTACACGCCACAATGCACCAGGCCGCACATCACCAACCGAGCGCCGAGCGCGAAGTGTGTAAACAGCGGCACCAGGTATACGCTGCCGCTGCTGCGCTTCACCTCAAACGCCGGTATCCGTCGGATCCAGATCCGCATGGGTAGGAAGGTCCTGCGCACGATTCGGTTCAAGGGCCGCGGGCCTGTGCGCTGGATCGTCAAGGGCTTCAAGATCCCGACGCTCGCGCTCGGCTCGGGAGGCCACGCGCTCACGATCCGGGTGACAGACGTCAAGGGTCGCTCCGTGAGCAAGACGCTGCACTTTGCGGTCTGCGTCTCGACGCCCGTGTTCACAGGCTGAGATGGCGCAGGCGCCGGCAGGTGGGGGCGCTCCCGCTGAGTGGAATGGGGTCCGTGCGCCGCAGCGCACGGACCCGGCGGCGGCTCGAGTGAGGACGCTCGCAGCGTCGGTGGCGCTCCTAGCCGCTGTCGCGCTTGCACTTGTCGCGGCGGTAAGCGCCCGAGCGGCGAACGCCCGGGGCGCTGCCAAGAACCCCTATGACGTGATCACGCGCTTCGCGGTTGCGAACGTGCAGAAGCCGATCTACCGGCAGCCGGACGTGCACTCGCGCTTGGTTAACAAGCTGAGCTTCTACACAACCGACACCGAGGCGCTTCAGACCTACCGCTTCATCGCCGCAAAGCGGGTGCACGGAGTACTTTGGGAGCACATCGACGTCCCGATGCGCCCCAACGGCCAGACTGGCTGGGTCAAGCGTGCCTGGCTCGGTCCGGTGAAGACCGCGGACACGCTGATCATCGTCAAGCGTCGACTCGAGCGTCTGTGGGTCTACCGACGCGGCGTGATGATCTTTACCTCGCCGGTCGGTGTCGGCAACTGGGCAAGCGGCTGGGCGACGCCACCAGGGCACTTCTGGATCGATCAAGGGTTCACGTCAACCGACCCGTTCTACGGACCGTGGGCCTTTGGCACCACGGACTTTTCCAACGACACGCAGTTCCCGGACGGCTCGATCGTCGGCATCCACGGCACCAATGCGCCGTGGCTGATTCCGGGTGATCCGTCTCACGGTTGCGTACGCCTGCAGGACCCGGAGATCCTCAAGCTCAAGCCGTTGGTCGGCATCGGCACAGCGGTTTGGATCGAGTAATGCCGCTGGTCGCGCCGTAAGGGATCAGGTCCGCCGCCAGCGCCGGCTGGCGTGCATACGCCGGCGTATCAGATGCCGTCGGCGCCTGAGTGCGCGGGACATCTGGGAGCGCCTTGCACGCGCGGCCGATGCGCTCACAGGGTACGGCGCCTGCACGACGCTGCTGAGCGCCGCCCAGCGGTTGCCCTGCGAGGCCTCGTTGTAGTTGAACCACAGAATCAGCTTCGGATGTCCGTACTGGAGCACCTCGTTACGCAGCTCGAGCTGCACCGCCGCAGACGGGTACTGGAGCAGGCTTCCGCATTGCGCTTGGCTCATGCTCGCGGTACAGACGCCGACCGCTTCGCCATCCCAGATGTTGTCCCCGAAGGTGAATGCCTGCAGGATGAACGCGGAGGCGGTTCCGTTTTGTGCGGCGGCGCGGGCGTCCTGCTGCACACCCTGCTGGATCGCTTGCCAGGTCGCGCTGTTGTTTGAGTAGGGCAGCAACGAGGAGGTCGTGACCGGGTAGATCTCGTTGCCGATCGTCGCGCCCGCGCTGTAGTAGGTGGTGCCCTGGCCCTCACTGGAGCCGACCATGATCATGTGGTTGGGATCAGCGGCGCGGATCGCGGCGACATACTGCGTGAGGCCGGGCAGTTCTGACGGCGTGAGCGTGGAGTCGTCGGCGGCGTAGTAGCCGTAGGTCGCCGGTAGCGCCCCAAGCCACTGAATCATGTACTGCAGAACCTGCGAGGTGCCGGTGCAGCCGCAGGCTGCGCTGAACTGGGGCCAGTCCGCGGCCGCGCTCTGGCCGATCCAGGCGCTGCCCCAGAAACCTGGGTCGTTGATCTGCCACATCAGGGATACGCCGACGCTCTGGGCGTAGGCCGCGTAGGCCGAGAGCTCTGCCAGCGAATCGCCCTGCATGCCCACGACCGCGACCTGCATGCCAGCGGCGTGCAGTTGCGTGAGCTGTTGCTCGCAGGTCGTGAGCGCGGAGTTGTTGAGCGCGCAGCCTGCAAAGATGCCCTCCGCCGGGAGCGCTGCGGCGCTTTGAGCCTGCCTGGAGGTGGCTTGCTGGCTTATGTTGTGGGCGTCCACTTGGGGGCTGAGTGGCCTCGTAAGCGCGAGCGCGCTGCGGGCTTCGACCATCAGCGCTGCCGCGAGGATGAGGACAACAATCGAGAGGTAGGTGAGCGCGGCGGTGCGGCTGAGGCGGCGCGATTTCTGCATGCCTCAGGCATCGGGCCAAGCTTCGTCGTTGCGGAAGCGCGTTGGTCCGAAGCTGGACGGCTGTCCCTGCACGCGCCGGACGTTTGTTCTACCTGAGCGCAGGCGGAGCCGTGCTCGGTCCGATCTGGACCATCGGAGCACGCGACGGCGGCGAAGATTGGACAGGCGGCCAGTGTCCCCTCGAGCCCTGGCGGTCAGCATGTGTCCATGACCACAACACCGAACAAATCAAGGCTCATACTGGTTTACGGCGGTCGTGCCAACACGGAGGTGCCGGGCTCGATGCCGGTGCGTCGCTACCGTCTGGCGCGTGTCAGCTCCGGCCGGGACGAGTACTCGGCCAAGTCGCCGGCCGGTTACCGCGACCGCAACCGGTAGTCACACGCCGCGGCGCGTGGAGCGCTACGCTTGACATATGGCCCGCCAGCTTGAGCGCACCCGCAGCGGCCACCCGGTCTTGCGCAAGGCCGCAGCGACGCTGATTGTCGTGGCGGCTGCGGTGCTCGTTTTTCACGTGATCGCTGGGCTGGTGGTGGCCGTTTTCTGGGTGGTTGCCGTGATCGCCGTGATCGTCGCGGTGATCTGGGCCGCCAAAGAGCTGCTCTGAGGGTCAGGCAGTGGACACATACGGGTTTGGCCTCATCGTCATCCTTTTTTTCTTTGGCCTGGCGGGCGGCTATGTCGGCAAGGTCAAGGGCAGTTCGTTCACGATCTGGTTTCTGGTTTCGTTCTGCGTCCCGTTCATCGGGCTGCTGACGGCCGTGCTCTACCGCTATGAGAACCAGGAGCTGCGCCGGCAATGCCCGCGCTGTCACAAGGTCGTAAGGCTCTACGACGCCGTCTGCATGCGCTGCGGGTACGAGCTCGAGTTTCCTGAGGTCGCGATCGCGCCTGAGGCGCAGCTTCGCAACGGCGTCGCCCGCTGAGGAACCGAGTCTGGCCCTCGTCTGGGCAACGTTGCGCCAGCGAATAGACTGAAACGCACCGACAGGCGCGGAGCGGCCGCGCCATTTGCGAGTTCTGGAAAGGAGGCGAGCGCTATGCGTGCAGTCGACGCACTGATGGAATGTCTCAAGGCAGAGGGTGTCGAGGTCGTATTCGGCCTGCCCGGCGGCGCGAACCTCCCCACCTACGACGCCTTCTACGACGCCGGTATCCGGCACATTCTCGTGCGCCACGAAGCGGGCGGGGGCCACGCCGCCGAGGGGTACGCGAAGGCCACCGGCAAGGTTGGCGTGGCGCTCGGCACAAGCGGCCCTGGGGCGACCAACCTGGTCACGCCGATCTGTGACGCGATGATGGACTCGGTGCCCGTCGTGTTTCTGACCGGCCAGGTCCGCACCGAGCTGCTCGGCACAGACGGCTTTCAGGAAGCGGACACGATCGGCATCACGATGCCGATCGTCAAGCACAGCATGATGATCCAGCATCCGCTGGAGCTGCCACGCGCGATCCACGAGGCGTTCCACATCGCCCGGACCGGGCGGCCCGGGCCGGTGGTCGTTGACATACCAACCGATCTCAGCCGCGCTGACATCCCCTATGAGCCGATCACCGACGTGCACCTGCCCGGCTACCAGCCGACCACGGACGGCAACCAGAAGCAGATCCGGCTGGCGGCCAAGGCGCTTGCCAACGCCCGCAGGCCCGTGATCTACGCGGGCGGGGGCGCGGTGGGCGCATCAGCCGAGCTGCGTGAGCTGGCGACATCAGACAGGCTGCCGGTCACCTGCACGGTTATGGGGCTCGGCAGCTTCCCGGCAAGCCATCCGCAGTGGCTTGGGATGCTCGGCATGCACGGCACGCGCACCGCCAACTACGCGATGGATGAGGCGGACCTGATCGTCGCGATCGGCGCGCGCTTTGACGACCGCGTGACCGCGAAGCTCTCGGAGTTTGCGCCGCACGCGAAGTTCATTCACATCGACATCGACCCGGCCGAGATCTCAAAGAACGTGCCGGCGCACATCCCAATCGTCGGCTATGCGTCGAACATCCTGCCGCGGCTCACGACCGAGTACCGCGCGCTCAAGCCGGATCCAGCTCGGCTCGAGGAGTGGTGGCATCGGATCGAATCCTGGCGCGCGCGCTACCCGCTTGCCTACAGCGACAGCGACGACTCCGAGATCAAGCCGCAGTACATGGTTCAGGCGCTCTTTGAGGCGACCGAGGGCAATGCGATCGTCGCAAGCGATGTTGGCCAGCACCAGATGTGGGCGGCACAGCACTACCACTTTGACCGTCCTCGGCAGTGGATCAACTCCGGCGGCCTTGGCACCATGGGCTTTGGCCTGCCCGCTGCGATGGGCGCGAAGGTCGGAAGGCCTGAGGAGATGGTGGTGTGCATCACCGGCGACGGCTCTTTTCAGATGAACACCCAGGAGCTCGCGACCTGCGCGCAGAACGGCATAGACGTCAAGGTGTTCGTCATGAACAACGGCTACCTCGGCATGGTGCGCCAGTGGCAGGAGCTCTTCTGGGACCGCCGCTACAGCCAGGTGCACACCGGTCAGTACCCGGACTTCGTTAAGCTGGCCGAGGCCTACGGCGCGACCGGCGTGCGTCTGACTGACAAGCACACGCTCGTTGAGGGCATGCGCCAGGCACTGGCCACAGACGGCCCGGTGGTCGTTGATGTCCGGGTCTCCGCCGAGGAGAACGTGTACCCGATGATCGCGCCCGGACAGGCCGCGCGCGACATGGTCGGCTGAGGGAGGGACTGATGGGCGAACCAGGAACCAAGGAGCTTCTCTCTCTAGAGGAGCTGGAGGCAGCAGGCAGTTTCCGCACTGGCCGTAAACACATCCTCTCGATCCTCGTCGAGAACAAGCCCGGCGCGCTCACTCGCATCACCGGACTGTTCGCGCGGCGGGGCTTCAACATCGACACGCTTGCAGTGGGGCCCACGGATGACGAGACGATCTCCCGCATCACGCTCACGCTGGACGGCGCGGTGCAGTCGATTGATCAGGTCACCAAACAGCTGCACAAGCTGGTCAACGTGCTCAAGATCCGCGACCTCGAGCCGACGGAGACGATGGCCCGCGAGCTCGCGCTGTTCAAGATCTCCGCTGATGGTGGGAGCCGGGCCGAGGTGATGCAGGTGTGTGAGATCTTCCGCGCCAAGATCGTCGATGTGAGCAAGCGCACGCTGGTCGCCGAGGTCACCGGCACCCAGGAGAAGATCGACGCGTTTGAGCGGCTGGTGCGACCCTTCGGGCTCGTGGAAATGGCACGAACCGGGGAGATCGCGATAGCTCGCGGCCGGGCGGAGACCTGACGCTCACGCACGCGACAGCCGAGTGGCTATCGGCGGGGGCGCAGGCGCGCCTGCGCTCACGCGTCCGCACCGCTGCCCGCCGCGCCAAGCCAGGCTCGCCGATCGTCGTCAGCGTCAGCGAAGAGCTGACCGGAGAGCACGATCCGGTGGCGATCGCGCTCTCAAGCCGGGCCGGGCATGAGCGCTGGTATGTGCTCGAGCAACCCGCCCGAGTGAGCACCGCGCACGCCGGCTTGGGCGCCGCGCTCAGGCTTGACGCTGAAGGCCCCGAACGCTTCCGTGAGCTCGAGCGTCGCTGGATGGCCCTTGCCGAGCGGGCGCTCAGCGACGCGGGCGGCGATCCGCCTGGCTCCGGCCTCGTCGCCTACGCGGGCTTCGCGTTCGCTGAGGACGGTGGCTCAAGCCCGGCATGGCAGGGCTTTGGGCCGGGCTCGCTGACCGTTCCGGCGGTGTGGTTCGCACGCCGTGGTCAGAGCACCTGGATCACCTGCAACGTTGCGGTCCACAGTCGCGACGCAGACCCCGACGCCGTCCTCAGCGAAGTGCAGGACCTGCTTACAGGCCTGCGCGAACAGCCACTACCCATGCTCGACCCCGCGCCGGTGGGGCGTTTTACGGTCCACAGCCCAATGCCGCCAGCGCACTACGAGGAGGCCGTGCGCAGCGCCGTCAGGCGCATCCGTGCGGGTGAGCTCCAGAAGATCGTGTTGGCGCGGGAGGTCCAGGTCCAGGCGCCGGTGGCGCACGATCCGGCAGCGGTCCTTGATGTGCTGCGCCACGGTTTTCCAGAGTGCTTTGTATACGCCGCCGGCCGTGGCGACGCGACCTTCATCGGCGCGACCCCCGAGCTGTTGGTGCGCCGTGAGGGCATGCGCGCAAGCACCGTTGCGCTTGCCGGATCGACGCGCCGCAGCTCGGACCCGGCGGTTGATGACCATCTGGGGGAGAGCCTGCTGCGCAGCGATAAGAACCGCCACGAGAACCTGCTGGTCGCCGAGCGGATCGCCCGTCAGCTCAAGCCATATGCTGTCTGGGTGACGACCGCGCCGGAGCCGGTGCTCGTGCGGGTCGCGAACATCCAGCACCTCGCCGCGCCGATCCGCGCGCAGCTGCGCAGGCCCGTTGGTGTGCTCACGCTTGCAGGTGCACTGCACCCCACACCTGCCGTCGGTGGCGAACCCGGAATTGCGGCGCAGCGGCTCATACCTGCACTGGAAGGTCTTGACCGCGGCTGGTACGCCGGTGCGCTCGGCTGGACCGACACCGCCGGTGACGGAGAGTTCTGCGTCACCCTGCGCTGCGCGCTGCTGCGCGGTCGGGACGCATCCTGCTATGCCGGCTGCGGCATCGTCGCCGACTCTGACCCAGCTGCCGAACTCGAGGAGACGGAGATCAAGCTGCAAGCGCTGCTTCCGGTGTTGTCCGGCTGACGGCGCGGGGATGCCCCGTGGCGCTCAGGCCTCGGCAGCGCCCAGTCAGGCGGTGTTCGGTGCTGCATGACGTGGACCCCCTATCAGCCCCCGCGCTTCCGTGTCCCGGAACCGCAAGTGGCGAGCAAGCGACCTCTAGCGTCGGGTGGTTCCTTCGGCGGCTCCGGATCTGCGGCGAGTTGCCTGATTCAGCTGGTCAATCTAAGGAGGTGAGCCTGGCCAGCGTTGTCGGCGCCGTAAGGCTAGCTGCGACGGCTGAGCGATAATACCCGCCACAACTCAGAAGCTCAGCCACAGAGCCAAATGCCTCGACCGCACCGTCAACGATAACGAGAACTCGCTCGCAGATCTCAAGGGTTGACATTCGGTGCGCGACCACAACGAGTGTCAAGTTGCCGCGTAGACGCATAAGCGAGTCTTGGATCAGTTGCTCAGCCAGCGGATCCAGAGCGCTCGTGGGCTCGTCGAGGATGAGGAGCGCCGGTTCGGCGGCGAGCGCGCGCGCCAGACAGATGCGCTGCTGCTGGCCGCCAGATATGGCATCAGCGCGTGGGCCGACCATCGTGTTGTAGCCGTCGCTCCAGCGCATAATGTCGTCGTGGATGCCTGCATCGATCGCAGCGCGCATCACGGCATCGTCTGGAATCTCCCTAAAAAACCTGATGTTCTCGGTAACCGAAGCGTGCAGCAAGCGAGGCTCCTGGGGGACGTAGGCAACTGCCCTGTTCCACGACTCGTTGGTGTACTCACCGACGCCACGACCGTTGATCAGGTATTCACCGGACGTCGGCGGCCGAAGGCCGAGCAGGATCTGAACTAGCGTCGACTTGCCCGCGCCAGATGGCCCGACGACGCCAATGGTCTCGCCTCCCACCACTTCCAGGTTCAGGTGCTTCAGCGCCGCCATCGCGCGGTCGTACGAAAATGAGACATCACGAAGCTCAAGAGTCTTGAGTTCTCCGAGCGGCTCGGCCCCAGTCGGCGCAGCGCTTTCCCGGTATGCACGCTCAGCTGCCCTTAGCCGATCTACGTAAGGCTGTGACTGGCGGAGCGTCTGAATCCCGGACTGAACGGCCTGTCCATAGGAGCCGGAGCGCACCAGCATGAGCACCACCACGCCGAGCGCGCCCAAGTTGGCGGGTGCGGCGTAATAGAGGACCAGCAGCGACACGACGAGTAACAGGTAGATCAAGCTTTGGTAGACGGTGCTCACGAGCCTTGCCAGCCAGTTCACGTGAAGGTTCGGACGGTGAAAGGAGGCTATAAACGCGTCTAGGCGCTCTCTTTGTTTCGCTTGTGCCCCAAAGACGTGCGTTTCCTCAGCGAGACGGACCGCCTCGTTGACGCCTCCAGCGTACGCGAGCCAGCCCTCTGAGAGGGCGGCAGCACGTCTTTGGCCCAGATTGCCTAATGGCCGCAGAACAGCCGCAAGGGTCCCGGCCACCAGGATGATTCCGAGCGCGGCGAACGGACTCAGGGCAACAGCTGAGATTACCAGCACCAGAAATGTCAAAGCTGCTGTAATCAAGGCTGCGGCAGCAGAGTAGGCCTGGATGGCGCTATTGATGTGATTGGTGATCAGCTCTTGGAAGTGGCCCTCGCGGTCGCGTGACTGCACATTCCATGAGGCGCGGGTGAATGCGTCGAAGAGATCGCTACGGAGCGTCGCCTGCATTGAGGTGACGATCCTGGCTGGTATAAACGAGGTGACCAACCCAAGCGCGAGCCTTGCGAGCGCGAGGCCGATTCCGAGCACGAGCAGTGCGCCAATCGACGCATGCAGCCGGACGGGTCCCAGAGTAGTGGCGATGTCTGACTGATGCTTTGCGATCAGCAGCGCGGTTTCTGCTAGCACCGCCAATACGCCAGCCTCTGCAAAGCCACCGGCGACGGAGGACAAGGCCAGTCCAGCCATCGAAAGCGGCATCGCTGACAGCAGGTGTCGGATCTGCTCCCAGACAAATGACTTTGGCAAGGAGTCGGCAGGCGTTGAATCTTGAGATCGTTTGCGACTAGAGGGGCTCAGCATGGCTCAGATGACGGAAGGTAGGGCCTCAGATTTGTGCCAATACACCATCGCCGGTCGTCTCGCAGTGTGTCCTACCAAACCGTAGTCGACATGCTGTAAGGCAGTCTTTAGCTCTCCGAACGTTTCGCTCGTCAATTGTGGTGGCAGGTGCCTGTTGGCAGCGTGCGCGTTGTTCTGAGTGGGACTTTGATAATAGACTGATTCAGTCGACGTCAGGGCTGCAACCCCAGGCGCTGTACTTGCGCCGCCCTCCGCCCATCAGGAGAGTCCAATTTAGCCCACCATGTGGCGCGTTGGCCCACGGTGTGGCGCGAAGACGAGTGCAATGCTTGGATCTAGAACCGTCCGGGGTCTCAGTACGTGGAGCTTGCGGTCGGTGCTTGTGGGGCACGGGCGGCCAGCGTCGTCGCTTCGACGTCGGCGTGCAGCTGACGGTTGGTGGCGCGGTCGGTCCGCACCTCGATTATCGCGCTTCCGGTCCCGTGAACGGAGCCGAGCAGTGCTTCGGTGAGTTCGTCGACCTTGGTCACTTGACGGTGTGCGAGGCTGTAGAGCTGGGCTGCCGTTGAGAAATCGAGGCCCGTGGGGGTGGCGATGTGGTGTGTGAAGGCTTCGCCCTGGGTTGAGACGGGAAGGAAGTCGAAGATCCCGCCGCCGGAGTTGTTTAGCAGCACGATCGTGATTTTGAGGCCGAGGCGTGAGGCGGCCAGCAGGCCGCCGATGTCGTGTACGAGCGTGACGTCACCGAGCAGGAGCACGACCTCGGCGCCGGTTGCCGCCGCACCAAGCGCGGTTGAGACGGTGCCGTCGATGCCGTTGGCGCCCCGGTTTGCCAGCACGCGCAGTGGCTCGTTGAGAGCGGGAAAGAACTCCTCGACATCACGGATCGGCATCGACGCGCCTACGACAAGAGTCACGTCCGGCGGCAGCAGCTGGGCGAGTGCTGTGACCGCAGCTGGTTCGCTCAGTCCGGCGTCGCGCAGCGGCGCAGCGATAGCGTGCGCGACGGCGCTGTCAGCCGTGCTCCATTGCTGGAGCCAGCCGCTGTCGCTGAAGCTGGTGCTGTTGCTGTTGGCGTACACGCTTTCGAGAATGCAAAGCAGCTGGTCGGTGCTCCCGACGATCCGCTCGCCGACCCGTGCTGCCGGGTCGCTCCAGCGCTCATCGGGCGCCAGAAGAATGTGCTGTGCCGTGTCCGCCGCTGCGACCCAGTTGCGCAGCGGTTTTGAGGTCGGTAGCTCACCGATCCGCCAGATCACCTCCGGGGTGAGCGCCGCCGCGCTGTCGGGGTCGCGCAGGAGCAGGTCGTAGTGCGCGATCGCCGCGCTGCCGCTGCGCGCACCCGAGAGCGGATCTGCCAGCAGCGGCACCCCAGCCCGGGCCGCCAGCGCGGCGAGCCGCAGGCCCTGCGCACGCCAGTCCGCTTCGCTACGGGCGCCACCAAGCTCACCGGCGATGATCACAGCCCGCTTGCCGGCCAGCTCAGGTTCAGCGACGACCTCCGGCAGGTCAGTGGCCAGTCGGCCTGCGTGAGACTCGCTGACCCAGGGGCGGCCACCGGCACGTCCGCCAGCATGCAGCTCGTCAACCTCGAGCGGCCTTGCCAGAACAAGCGGCTCGCGCAACGGGATGTTGATGTGCACCGGACCGGGACGGTCGCCAAGCGCCGTCCAATATGCACGACATGCCAGCGAGCGAACCCAGCGCAAACGCTCCTGGCTGGCCTCCGGCACGCCCAGCTCGCAAAACCATTTCACGTTCTCGCCGTAGAGCTTGAGCTGATCGATCGTCTGGCCGGCGCCGACATCCCGTAGCTCCGGTGGCCGGTCCGCGGTCAGGATGATCAGCGGCACGGCCGCGTAACGCGCCTCCACAACCGCGGGCATCAGGTTCGCGGCCGCCGTGCCCGACGTGCACGTGACCGCAACCGGCCTGCCCGAAGCCTTCGCCGCCCCGAGCGCAAAGAAGCCGCTTGCACGCTCGTCAATGTGCGACCACGCCTGCAGCCGCTCATCACGGGCGATCGACAGCACGATCGGTGTGTTGCGCGACCCCGGCGAGGTACACGCGTGCTGCATACCGCATCGCACCAGCTCATCGAGCAGCGCGCCGATCACCAGATAGCTGTCTTTGGCGGTGGTGGTCATGATGAAAGGATGAAACACGCACCGGTTGCCGTGCTGCTGCACGGCTTCACCAACAGCGGCGCAAGCTGGCAACCGGTCGTCCAGGCGCTCGGCCAACGGTACCGCGCGATCACACCGGACATCCGCGGCCACGCATCCAACGCAGCCGCATGGCCGATCACGCTCGAGGCGGTGATCGCCGATATCACGGCACTGACCCGCGAGGACTTCACACTCACCGGCTACTCACAGGGTGGCAGAATCGCGCTGCATGTCGCCCTTGCGCTGCCACAGCGTGTCCGGCGGCTGGTCCTGATCGGCGCAAGTCCCGGCATCGCCGATGAAGCCGAGCGCGTTGCAAGGCGACTCGCGGACGAGCGCCTGGCCGAACGGATCGAGCGGCTCACGATCGAGCAGTTCGCGCGCGAGTGGGCCCAGACACCGGTGCTCGCGGATGCACCGCCAAGCGTGGCGCAGGCGGCCTACCAGGATCGGTTGCACAGCACGCCCGAAGGGCTTGCCGCTGCGCTGCGTGGTCTCGGGACCGGTGCCCTGCCGCCGCTGTGGGAGCGACTGGGGGAGCTGATGATGCCGGTCACGCTGCTAGCTGGCGCTCGTGACACGAAGTTCACCACGCTCGCACGCGACATGGCGAGCCTGGTCCCCTGTGCGGAAGTCCGGATCGTCCCCGATTCTGGGCATGCTGTGCACCTGGAACGGCCGGACGCCGTCGCCCAGGCGCTGCTTGAAGGTTGAGCGCTCAGCCGCCAGGTCGTCGGCCTATGCGCTGGGGCCGGTCGACCGGCCGCTCAGTACCAGTTCAGTAGCCGGTCGCCGAGTCCCGGGCCGGCAGGTGCGCGGATGAGCCCGTTGGTTGGTTGCAGTGCCGTCGGGACCGGCCGGTCAAAGCGTCCCAGTGTCGCTAGACCGCAGTGGCGATCCGGCCGGACGACGGCGGCGGCGTGCAGTGCTGCCGCGATCCCGAGCGGGCCGTCGAGGGTCGAGGCGATATAGACCTCGTAGCCGAGCTCCCGCGCGCGCGCCGCATCGGCGATCAGGCCGCTGATGCCGCCGCTAGCTGAGACCTTCAGGCACAGGGCGCTGCAGAGTCGGCGGGCGCCATGCGCCAGGGCGGCGCTCGCACTCTCGTCCAGGGAGACGGCAACGTCCGGCAGCCCGCGCGCGAGCGCCTCGGTCACCTCCAGGCCATGCACGGGCTCCTCGAAGAGCTCGATGTCGAAGCGGGCGAGCGCTCGGAGTCGCTCGGGCGCGGTGAGGCGATCCCAGGCGCCGTTTGCGTCGGCGCGGATCAGCATGTCCGGCCCCACGGCCTCGCGCACGGCCTTGAGGCGCTGGCGGTCATCGGGCGTACCGACCTTGACCTTCAGCGCCTCAAAGCCCGCCTCGTGGGCAGCAGCGGCCTCGGCGGCCGCCTCAGCCGGTGCGACCGCCCCGATCGTCGCGTTCAACGGGATCGGTGATGGGTCGCTGGCACCGAGCAGCTCGTGCACGCTCAGGCCGCTGCGGCGGCCGATGAGGTCCCAGAGCGCCATGTCGACGGCTGCCAGCGCCTGCGGCAGCGGGTCGGCTGTCACGCAGGCCGCGACCGCCTCGCGCAGCTCGGACGGGTCCGTTGGCCCCGGCCGTCCCTTGAGCACCATCTGGTGGCGTTCGAGTGCGGCGAGTGCCCGTTCAGTGCTGATGCCGTCGTAGGCCTCAAGCGGTGCGGCTTCGCCGTGACCGCTCAGGCCGTCGGACGTTTCGAGGCGGAGGAGGATGAGCGGGCGAAGCTGCGGGGAACCGGCCGTCGGTCGCAGGGCATCGCTCAGGCCGACGTTGATCAGCCTGGCGGTCGCGATCATCTGCTGAGCAACAGGCCGGCGGCGAGCAGGACGCAGAAGCCAAGCTGCAGCTGGCCGGTGCCAGCCAGCGCCCCGTTCAGCGTCGGCCCGTCGGTGTGCCTGGAGACGACACCTATCAGCCGCCCAGCCAGCGGCAGAGTCGCGAGTGGCAGGAGCAGCCAGGCGCGCAGCGGGCCGAGCAGCCAGGGCAGCAGCGCGACCGGGTAGGCGCAGATCAGCATCGCCGCATACATCGTCCGGGCACGCTCACGCCCCAGGCGGACCGCCAGCGTGCGTTTGTTGGCGCGTCTGTCGGTGTCGAGGTCGCGCACGTTGTTGACCACCAGCACGGCTGCGGCGATCAGCCCCACTGGGACCGAGAGCACAAGCGACTCCCAGCTGAAGTGACGGACCTGCGCGAAGTAGGAGCCGGCAACGGCCGCCACTCCGAAGAAGAGAAAGACGAACACCTCGCCGAGCCCCTCGTAGCCGTAGGGCCGCGGGCCACCGGTGTAGAGCACGCCGGCGATGATCGACGCGACCCCGATCAGCAGGATCTGCCAGCCGGCAACGGCGATCAGATATACGCCGCAGAGGATCGCGATCCCGAAGGTGATGTAGGTCGCGATCAGCACCTGCCGAGGCGGGACCAGCCCGCCGGCGGTCACGCGCACCGGCCCCAGCCGCTCCTCGGTGTCGGCGCCGCGGTGCGCGTCGGAGTAGTCGTTTGAGAGGTTCGCACCGATCTGGATGAAGACCGCGCCCAGCACGGCGGCGACGAACCGCAGCGGATGAAAGACACCGAGAAAGCCGGCGAGCGCGGTTCCCACCAGCACCGGCGCGACGCCGAGCGGCAGCGTGCGTGGCCGGGCCGCCATCACCCAGATGCGCACCGGCCCTGTGGTTGTGGTCGGCATCAGGCGCGGTGCGGGAACTTGGAGAAGTCCGGGCGGCGCTTCTCCAGGTAGGCCTGGCGGCCCTCGGCCGCCTCCTCGCTCATGTAGAAGAGGTAGTTGGCGTCGTGGGCCAGCTGCTGGATACCGGCCATGCCGTCCTCCTCGGCGTTGAAGCTTGCCTTGAGCAGCCGCAGGCTCATGGGGGAGAGCTCAAGCATCTCCCTGCACCAGCGCACCGTCTCGGCCTCGAGCTCGGCGAGCGGCACAACCGCGTTTATGAGGCCCATGTCGAGCGCCTCCTGGGCGCTGTACTGGCGGCAGAGAAACCAGATCTCCTTGGCCTTCTTGGTGCCGACCAGGCGGGCGAGCGCGCTGGCGCCAAAGCCCCCGTCGAATGAGCCGACGCGCGGGCCGGTCTGGCCGAAGCGGGCGTTGTCAGCGGCGATCGTGAGGTCGCAGACGACATGCAGCACATGACCGCCGCCGACGGCGTAGCCCGCGACCATGGCCACCACCGGCTTGGGCAGACGGCGGATCTGGACGTGCAGGTCGGTGACGTGGAAACGCCCGGCCGTCTGGTGGTGACCGGCCTGCGTGGGGTCCGCGCCGGTCACGTAGCCGCCGCGGCTGCCGCGCACGCGCTGATCACCGCCGCTTGAGAAGGCAAGCTCGCCTGCGCCGGTGAGGATGATGACGCCGACCGACTCGTCCTCACGCGCGCGGTTGAAGGCGTCCATCAGCTCGATCACGGTCTCGGGCCGGAACGCGTTGCGCACCTCCGGGCGGTTGATCGTGATCTTCGCGATCCCCGCGTCCTCGCCGGTCGCAAGCTCGTAGCGAATGTCCGCGTAGTCGGCGGCTTTCTCCCAGGTGGTGCTCACGGCGACTCAGACTACCGTTTGCGGGCATGTATGACTGGCTTGAGCGGGCGGCGGCGCGGCGCCCGGAGACGATCGCGCTTGAGGCGGTGGGCGATCGCACGCTCACCTACGCACAGCTGCTCACGGCCGCGCGGCGCGCCGCGGCGGCGCGCAAAACACCGTCCACCAAGCAGGTTGTGGCGCCGACCAGGGGGGTAGCCCACATCCAGACCAGCGGGGCGCGCTTTGCCGTCAGCCTGCACGGCGCGCTGCTCGCTGGGGTAACGGCCGTCCCGGTGGACGGTCGCCTGTCGGTGACAGAGCGGCGGCTGCGGCACGTGGCTGAGCCGCCCGGACCAGACGTGGCGACAGTGATGTTCACCTCCGGCACCACGGCGGCCCCCAAGCCGGTGCACCTGACACTGGCCAACTGGGAGGCCAACGCGATCGGCTCCGCGCTCGCGCTCGGGCTTGACCGCAACGAGCGCTGGCTGTGCGTGATGCCGCTCGCGCACGTGGGCGGCCTCTCGATCCTCTTGCGCTCGACGCTCTACGCCACGACCGTCGTGCTGCACGAGCGCTACGACACCGAAGCGGTGCTCGCAGAGCTGATGGACCCAAAACGGGCGATCACGCTCGTGTCGGTGGTGCCGACGATGCTCTCACGGCTCCTTGACGCGGGCCTCTCACGCCCGCCGACATTGCGTTTTGCGCTGCTCGGCGGCGGACCGATACCACCCAGCCTGGTGGCGCGTGCGGCGGCCGCCGGGGTCCCGGTCGCCACGACCTACGGCATGACCGAGGGCTGCTCACAGCTTGCGACCTTCGGCTTCGCGCTGCACGGTGTGACGCTGCAGGTCGCCGCCGACGGCGAGGTGCTCGTGCGCGGGGCAAGCATCGCAGCCAACACGCTTTCAGAGGACGGCTGGCTGCACACCGGCGACATCGGTGCGCTTGACGCAAACAAGCGCCTTCGGATCATCGGACGGCGCTCAGAGACGATTGTCTCGGGCGGTGAGAACGTGGCGCCGGCCGAGGTCGAGGCGGTGCTGCTGGAGCACCCTGCGGTCGCCGACGCCGGCGTCTTTGCGAAACCCGACCCGGAGTGGGGGGAGCGGGTGGTTGCGGCCGTTGTGTTGCGGTCAGGACAGCAAGCCAGCCCACAGGAGCTCGAGCGTCACGTCGCTGAGCGCCTGGCGCGCTTCAAGGTCCCCAAGGAGATCGAGTTTCGCCCGAGCCTGCCGCGGACCGTCTCCGGCAAGCTGCTGCGCCGCCAGCTAGCCTGAGGGCACATGGACGAGGACCTTGAGGAGCAGCGGGAGCGGCTTCTAGACGGCTGGGAGCGGGTGGCCGGCGGCTGGGGCCGTCAGGCTGACCACAGCCAGGTTGCGGCGCTGCCGGTGTCGGAGTGGATGCTCGCGCACGCGGCGCCCCAGCCGGGGGAGCGGGTGCTTGAGCTGGCGGCCGGTCCCGGTGACACCGGCTTCATGGCGGCGAGGATGATCGCCCCGGACGGTGTGCTGATGTGTAGCGACGCGACCGCGGGCATGCTCGCGGTCGCGCGTGAACGTGCTGCCGAGCACGGCTTGAAGAACGTTGAGTTCCGCCAGCTGCAGCTCGAGTGGATCGATCTGCCGGCCGCGAGCGTCGATGTGGCGCTGTGCCGCTGGGGGGTGATGCTGGTGATTGACCCCGCCGCCGCGCTGCGCGAATGCCGTCGCGTGCTGAAACCCGGTGGGCGCATGGCGCTGGCGGTCTGGGACCTTCCGCATGAGAACCCGTGGGCGACGCTGATCCAGCGGGTGCTGGTCGATCTCGGGCACGCCGAGCCAGCCCCGCAAGGCGGCCCCGGCATGTTCGCTCTATCTCACCCTGGCCTGCTTGAGCAGATGCTCGCGGACGCAGGCTTTGTCGAGGTTGAGAGCGATGCGGTGGCGATCGTGCGCCGCTACCGCAACGTGACCGAGTGGATCGCGGAGACGCTCGATCACTCGGGCCAGTTCGCCGCGGTCTGGCGAACGCTCGACAGCAGCGGTCGTCAACGGCTGACCGACCGGCTGGCGGAGACCGCCGCGGAGTACGTGAGCCCAGAGGGCGAGATCGAACTGCCCGGCAGCTCGTTGGTCGCCTGTGCGCAGGCCTGAGCTTCCCCGATCCTGCACCGGTGCAGGGCAATGGCCCCTATGATGGCCCGCGTGAGTGCTACAGGCCCCCAGACCGCCGTGCCTGGGGTGTGTTCTGCCAGCTGGCGGAGAGGGCTTCAGGTGCTGGTCGCGGCGCTGGCGCTGCTGGCGCTCGCAACCGCGCAGGCTCGCGCGGCCACCTTCACGCGCGGTTTCGTCGACGACGTCTGGTTCGATGGCACGCAAGCTGGCGTGACGACGCCCACCTGGCTTGCCAACACTCGCGCTTCCGGAGCAAGGTTCGTGCAGATCGAGGTCGACTGGTGGACCGTCGAGCCCAGCGCGCCTGCTCCAGGTACAAACCCGACCAACCCTGCGGGCCCACAGTTCAACTTCTCCTATCTGGACCAGCGTGTCGAGGAGATCACCTCCGCCGGGCTCACACCGGTGTTCCTGGTGACCGCTGCGCCGAGCTGGGCGGAGGCTTCCGGCGGCAGCGCCACCCTGGAGGCCACCGGAGGCTACAGGCCCAACGCCAAGGCGTTTGGCGAGCTCGGGCAGGCGCTTGCGACCCGCTACTCGGGCCACTACCCAAACCCCGCCGCCCTCGGCACCGTGCTCCCGCGCGTGCGGTACATGCAGGCCTGGGGCGAGGCGAACATGACAAACCACCTCTCGCCGCAGTGGGTCCGCGTACATGGCCGCGCCGTGAACACCGGGGCGATCATTTATCGCTCGATGCTGAACGACTTCTACGCCGGCGTGAAGGCCGGTGATCGCTCCGACGTCGTGCTGATGACCGGCCTCGAGGGCTACGGCGATGCGCCGTTCACTGGCCTTGAGCGCACCCACCCTGTCACCTTTCTCGAGAACCTCCTGTGCCTGAGCCCGCAACTCAGGCGGGTCAGGTGCGCGGGCGGCGGAGCGCACTTCAACGTGCTCGCCTCAGACCCATATGAGGCGTTTTCGCCAACAACGCCGGCGGTCTCGCCGCTTGACGCCTCAGCGCCTGACCTCGCCCGGCTGACCAGGGTGCTGAACGCCGGCCTTGCCGCCCACACCGTGCTTCCGCACACCCAGAAGCCCCTGTGGGTGACGGAGTTCAGCTACCAGTCAGACCCGCCGATCCACGTGTCCGGGACGCCGTCGCTTGCGACCCAGGCGCGCTGGCTCGAGCAGTCCTTCTACGTCTTCTGGCACGAGGGCGTGAGCACCGTGCTCTGGTACCTCCTGCGCGATCAGGCGCCGCCATACACGATCAACTACGCCTCCGGCGTCTACTACTACAACGGCAAGCCGAAGCCGTCGCTTGTCGCCTACCGCTTTCCGCTGGTGGTCTCAACCGACGGACGTGGCCGCTCCCAGCTGTGGGGGATCGCGCCGACCTCGGGGACGGTGCGCGTGCAGGTCCAGCGGCACGGCTGGCGCACCGTCGCGACCTTCCACCGCCGTGCCGGCGCGGTGTTCTCGCTGGTGAGTGACAAGCTCGCGCACGGACGCTACCGGGCAACCGATGGCTCACAGAAGAGCCTGGTCTGGGTCTACTGAGGACGGCGCAGGGCCGGCGCGGCGGGTGCTCCGCTAGCCTGCTGGCAATGTTCTACGACGACGACGCTGACCTTCACCTGCTCGACGGCAAGACCGTCGCGATCATCGGCTACGGCTCCCAGGGCCACGCCCACGCAAACAACCTAAAAGATTCCGGCGTCGATGTCGTGGTGGGTCTGCGTCCCGATTCGGCGAGTGTCGCCAAGGCGCAGAGCCACGGCCTGCGGGTGCTCGACCCGGCCGCCGCGGCCGCCGCGGGCGATGTGGTGATGCTGCTCGTCCCGGATGAGCTGCACGGCGCCGTCTGGGAGGAGATCCAGGGTGGCCTCGAGCCCGGCAACCTGCTGCTCACAAGCCACGGCTTCTCGGTGCTGTATGAGACGGTCAAGCCGCCGCAGGACATTGATGTGGCGCTGGTTGCGCCCAAGGGCCCGGGTCACATGGTGCGCCGGCTGTATGTGGAAGGCACCGGGATCCCGGGGCTGGTCGCCGTGCACCAGGACGCCACGGGCAGCGCGCAGAAGCTCGCGCTCGCCTACGCCAAGGGGATCGGCTGCACCCGCGCAGGCGTCTTTGAGACGAGCTTTCGGGAGGAGACAGAGACCGACCTCTTCGGCGAGCAGGCGGTGCTCTGCGGCGGCGTCTCAGAGCTGGTGCAGGCCGGCTTCGACACGCTGGTTGAGGCAGGCTACAGCCCGCAGATGGCCTACTTCGAGTGCCTGCACGAGCTCAAGCTGATCGTCGACCTGATGTATGAGAAGGGCCTTGCCGGGATGCGCTACTCGATCTCCAACACGGCCGAGTACGGCGACTACACGCGCGGCAAGCGGGTGATCACCGACCAGACCCGTCAGGCGATGAAGCAGATCCTCTCAGAGATCCAGTCGGGTGAGTTCGCGCACGAGTGGATCGCCGAGAACCGCGCCGGACAGGAGAGCTTCAAGCGCATGCGCGAGGAGCAGGCAGGACACCAGGTCGAGGTGGTCGGCAAGGACCTGCGCTCGCACATGGCCTGGATCGACACCGCCTTCCACGAGTGAGCGGCGGCGCAGAGGGCCAACCCGGGCGAAGTTGCCGCGGATGTGAGCGGGCCCGGCCGTGCAGCTCACCGCGCCGAGCTGGGAGGACTTGAGCACGCCGGCGCTGCGCCCAACCCCAGCCGCTTCGCTATCGTTTGAGAAGCCCGCTGTGACTGGCGCGACTAGGTGGAGCACCACCGGGAAGCGGCGGGCCGCTGTCGCCGCGCGCCTGGGCACCCATCTCTCTCACTCACCTCCAGCGGATCCGAGGAGCGACTGTGCCCCAAACCCAGATACTCATACCCGAGCAGCTCAAGCCCAGCGACGGGCGCTTTGGCTGCGGACCATCGCGGCTGCGAGCGGAGCAGCTGCCCGCGCTGGCGGCCACCGGCAGCACGCTGATGGGCACCTCTCACCGGCAGAAGCCGGTCAAGCAGCTGGTCGGGCGGGTGCGCGCCGGCCTGCGCGAGCTCTTCAGCCTGCCCGAGGGCTACGAGGTCATCCTCGGTAACGGCGGCACGACCGCGTTCTGGGACGCGCTGATCGCCGGAGTGATCCGCGAACGGCCGCTGCACCTCACCTACGGCGAGTTCTCCGCAAAGCTCGCCTCGGGCGCCAAACAGGCGCCGTTCCTGGCTGAGCCGATCGTGGTCGCAGCGCAGCCCGGTGACGCCCCGGACCCGCAGGTGGCGGCACAGCATGGCGCTGACGTCATCACCTGGGCCCACAACGAAACCTCGACCGGCGTGATGGTGGCGGTGCAGCGTCCGGGCGGGCTCGACGAGGACTGCCTGGTGCTGATCGACGCGACCTCCGGCGCGGCCGGTCTGCCGGTCAACGTCAGCGACGCCGACATCTACTACTTCGCGCCGCAGAAGGGCTTTGCCTCAGACGGCGGGCTGTGGCTGGCGCTGGCGAGCCCCGCCGCGATCGAGCGGATCGAGCGGATCGACGCCGAACGCCCGACGGTCGGTGCGCAGCGCTGGATCCCGGAGTTTTTGTCGCTGACCACGGCGCTCGAGAATTCGCGCAAGGACCAGACCTACAACACCCCGGCGGTCGCAACGCTGTTTCTGCTGGCCGACCAGATCGACTGGATGCTGGCAAACGGCGGTCTCGAGGCCATGGTGGCGCGCACCAGCGCCTCCGCGCAGCACATCTACAGCTGGGCGCAGGCGCATGCGCACGCCACGCCGTTCGTGACGGACCCCGCCAAGCGCTCGCTGGTTGTGGCGACGATCGACTTTGGCGAGGAGACCGATGCTGCGCAGATCGCTGCGACCCTGCGCGCCAACGGGATCGTCGACGTCGAGCCCTACCGCAAGCTCGGCCGAAACCAGCTGCGCGTGGCCATGTTCCCCGCCACCGACCCCGCCGACGTGCAGGCGCTGACCGCCTGCATCGACTACATCCTGGAGCAGAACTGATGACCAAGGTCCTTGTTGCAGAGAAGGTCGGCGCCTCCGGCATCCAGCTGCTCAAAAGCCACTTTGATGTCGAGCTCGGGTTCGACTGGGATCGCGAGCAGGTCAAGGCGCGCCTGGGCGAGTTTGACGGCATCCTGATCCGCTCGGCGACCAAGCTGGACGCCGAGCTGCTGGCCGCAGGCACGAAGCTGCGGGTGATCGGCCGGGCCGGCGTCGGGGTTGACAACGTCGACGTGCCCGAGGCCTCAAGGCGCGGGATCGTGGTCGCCAACGCGCCGCTCTCAAACGTCGTCACCGCCGCCGAGCACACGCTCGCGCTGCTCCTGGCGCTCGCCCGCAACGTCCCGCAGGCCGACGCGTCGCTGAAGGCCGGGCGCTGGGACCGCTCCAAGTACTCGGGCGTTGAGCTCTACGAGAAGACGCTCGGGATCATCGGCTTCGGCCGCATCGGCCAGCTGGTCGCCGAGCGCGCCAGGGGTTTTGGCATGAACCTGATCGCGTTTGACCCCGTCGTCAGCGGCGAGCGCTTCCGGGAGCTCGGCGTCACGCGCGCGCAGACGGCCGAGGAGGTCTACGCCGTCGCCGACTTTTTGACCCTGCACCTGCCAAAGACGCCGGAGACGACCGGTTGGCTGAACGCCGAGGTGCTCGCCAAGTGCAAGGACGGGGTGCGCGTGCTGAACGTCGCACGCGGGCCGCTGGTCGTCGACTCAGACCTGCAGGCGGCGCTTGACAGCGGCAAGGTCGCGGGCGCGGCGCTTGACGTCTTTCAGTCAGAGCCGATCACCGACCACCCGCTGTTTGCCTACCCGAACGTGATCGTCACCCCGCACCTCGGCGCCTCAACCGCAGAGGCCAACGACCGCGCCGGCTTCCAGGCGGCCGAGCAGATCGTGGCGGCGCTGACCGGCGGCTCGGTCACAACCGCCGTCAACATCCCGGCGATCCCCGACGAGGACATCGAGCCGCTGACCCCGTTCCTGCCGCTCGCCCGCGCCCTGGGCAAGATCGCCGCCTCACTCGACGAGGAGGCGGCGGTCGAGACCGTCAAGGTCGATTTCCTCGGTGGCATCGCCGCACGCGACACCCGCCTTCTGGGCCTCAACGTGCTGATGGGCGTGCTGGCCGCCAAGGGTGGGGCGGAGGACCTCAACGAGGTAAACGCGCCGGCCCTGGCCAAGGAGCGCGGGATCAGCACCGAGGACGCCAAGCAGGAGCAGGCGCGCGACTACACCGACATGATCCGCGTGACCGTCGCGAGCGCCAGCCACAGCGCGACCGTGGCGGGCGCGGTGATCGGCAACCTGCACCGCCCGCACCTGCTGGAGGCGTGGGGTCAGCGCTTCCAGGTGCAGCTCGAGCAGCACGTCACGATGTTCCGCTACCACGATCGCCCCGGGATGCTGGGGCGCGTGGGCACGCTCTTTGGCCAGCACGGCGTGAACATCGTCTCCTCGATCGTCGGCCGCCAGCCCGAGGGCGCAGATCAGGAGCCCTACGCGGCGATGGTGATCACCACCGACGTGGCTGTACCGGATGCGCTGGTGCGCGAGATCGCCGCAAGCGACGGGTTCGTAGCAGGGGTCACGCTCACGCTGTGAGCACGCGTACCGCCGGAGGGGCGGGCCCGCTGGCCCGCCCCTCCGCTGCTTGCGCAGCCCTCCGCGAACGGCTAGGCTTTGCGCCAGATGGCCCGCGCTCTGCACCTTTGCCTTCTCCTCCTCCCCCCGCGGGGGGAATAGCGCGCCGGCGGCCGCAGATAGCCGCAAACCAAGCACGAGAGAAGGCAGTACGAGAGCCCAAGGAGACCACTTATGGCGCCATCGCAGGACAAAGACCGCGTAATTCTGTTTGACACCACGCTGCGCGACGGCGAGCAGTCGCCCGGCATATCGCTGAACGCGCAGGAGAAGCTCGAGATCGCCCAGCAGCTCGCGCGGCTCGGGGTGGATGTGATCGAGGCCGGCTTCCCGATCGCCTCGCCCGGCGACTTCGCCGCCGTGCAGGCGATCGCGCGTGGGGTGGAGGGGCCGGTGATCGCCGGCCTGGCACGCGCCTTCCCGGAGGACATCAACACCGCCTTCGCGGCGCTCAAGGAGGCCGAGCGGCTGCGCATCCACACCTTCATCTCGACCTCCGACATTCACATCCAGCACCAGATGCAGAACACGCGCGACGACGTGCGGCGGATGGCCCGGGAGGCGGTCGCGCACGCCCGCTCGTTCTGTGAGGACGTCGAGTTCTCGCCGATGGACGCCACGCGCTCGGATGTCGAGTTCACCGCCGAGATCGTGCAGATCGCGATCGAGGAGGGCGCCACCACGATCAACATCCCTGACACGGTCGGCTATGCCGTGCCGCACGAGTACGCGGCCTTCCTGACGCGACTCTATGAGCTGGTGCCGGGCCTGCGCGACGTGGTCGTCTCGGTGCACTGCCACGATGACCTGGGCCTGGCGGTCGCCAACTCGATCGCCGGTGTGCTGGCCGGCGCGCGTCAGGTCGAATGCGCGGTCAACGGGATCGGCGAGCGGGCCGGCAACGCCGCGCTCGAGGAGATCATCATGTTGATCGCCACGCGCCAGGCGGAGCTCGGCGTGCACACCGGCGCTGTCACCCAGGAGATCGCGCGCACCTCGCGGATCGTCTCGCGCCTGACCGGCTATCCGGTCGCGCCCAACAAGGCGATCATCGGCCGCAACGCCTTCGCGCACGAGTCGGGGATCCACCAGGACGGCGTGCTCAAGGAGCGCTCGACGTTTGAGATCATGGACGCGCGCGCGGTCGGGCTTGACTCAAACCAGCTCGTGCTGGGCAAGCACTCCGGCCGCCACGCACTCGCGCAGGCGCTGGCCGAGCTGGGCTACGAGGTTTCAGGGCCGACGCTCAACCAGGCCTTCCGGCGCTTCAAGGAGATCGCCGACAAGAAGAAGCAGGTGACGGCGATGGACCTCGAGGCGCTTTTGACCGATGAGCTGCGCGAGGCGGCCGAGGAGGACGGCTACACGCTCGAGTACTTCGACGTCGAGTCCTCCACACGGCGCCCACCGCACGCGAAGGTCGGGGTGCGGGTGCCGGGGGGCGAGGTGCTCGAGGGGTCCTTCGGCGGCGATGGCCCGATCGACGCGATCTTTCACGCGATCAACGTCGCCACCGGCGTTGACGCGCGGCTGCGGGAGTTCCGCATCGGGGCGGTCACCGGCGGCCAGGACGCGCTCGGCGAGACCTCGATCGTGGTTGAGGTAGCGGGGCTCAGCGGCTCCGGCCAGGGCGTCTCCACCGACATCGTCGAGGCGGCTGCGCGCGGCTACGTGCGCGCGCTTTCAAACGCGGTCAGGCGCGGTCGCTCAGAGGGCGAGGGCGCCGCGGTCGCGGGCACGCCGTGAGCCTGGCGCTCCGGTCGCTACGCGGCGAGGTGCAGGCCCTGCCGGTAGCCGGCTGCGAGCGTCGCGTCCAGGCCGTCGGCCGCCATCAGGTCGGCGCCGATCGCCTGCGCTGAGGCCCGGTCCGGCGTGATCAGCTCGACCTTCGCGCCGTGGCCGCGCAGCGCCGCCGCCTCGACCAGCAAAAGCGCCCGCGACGCCACCCGGACAGCCTTCAGGAACGGGCCGTGGTGGCTTGCCATCGGCGCGAGGATCAGCACCTCGGAGCCCCTGCTCGCCGGTGCCGCGTCGGCGTTGGTCGGCGACCACAGCGCCCCGTCGAAGTATTCGTGACCATCGATAAGGGTCGGCCCAAAGACGAGCGGCAGCGCGCAGGAGGCGCGAAGCGCCTGTGCGACCGTCGCCGGCGGCGCGTCCGGGGCGCCGAAGATCACGCGCCGGCCGCGTGAGCGCTCCACCGCGGCCATCCGCAGGCGCCCGTCGAAGCTGACCTTCTCCGGCGGGAAGGCGGCGGCGAAGTCGAGCGTCTCAACCGCGGATGTGGGCACCATCGCAAGCGCCGCGCTACGGGCGAGCTCGCCGGGCAGCGTGGCCAACAAAAGCCCGGCGCCGGTGAACGGCTCAACGAGCCGCAGCGCCGAGGCAAAGAGCGCCTCTGGCAGCGGCTCGCACTCGCGCTCGGGCTCGGCACTGTCATCCGCTGCGCGGTCGGCCTCGGCCTCGGGGTCGGGCCGCTTCAGCCGCCGCCCGGAGGCGAGCTTGGCGGCCACGATCGAGCCTGCGGAGGTGCCCAGCATGTACTCGCAGTCCGCAAACGAGACCTCGTGTGAGTCCTCGAGCCCGGCGAGCACGCCGCTCATCCAGGCGTCGCCCTGGCGGCCACCGCCGCCCAGCACCAGCACATCGGGTATCGACCGCATCGCCCTTCGGATGCTAGCGGCGGCCGGCCGCAGCCCGGTGCCCTCAGTGCTGCTGATCTGCTCGCACGCGCTTTGCCAGCGCCTGCAAGAGCGCCCAGGCGATCGTGGGGTTCTCCCTGACCAGCGGCTGGAAGTCCCAGAAGGTGAGGCCGTGACAGACGAGCTCACCCACCGCGGTGACGGTCGCCGCACGCTCGCCGCCGTCGATCAGGGCGATCTCGCCAAAGAAGTCGCCGGCCTTCATCCCCGGACGTGGCTGGCCGTGGACCGTGACCGCCGCCTCGCCGGACTCGATCAGATAGAACGCGGCGCCGCCGGACCCCTCCTTGGTGACGGTCTCGCCCGGCGCGAACCGCCGCTCCTTGAACAGGCTGTGAACCTTGGCAAGGTCCTCGCTGCTCAGACCGGCAAACAGCGGGACCTGGCCCAGCTCCTCGAGCGGCAGCGACGGCGGCCTCGGTGGTGCGCTCTCCCCGCCGATCCGCGTCACCGCTCGGCACTGCAGCAGGTAGAGCTGACCGCCAGCGATCGCCCACTCGATGTCGCGACCGGGACCGTAGACCTCCTCACAGCGCGCTGCCAGACCGCTCAACGCCTGAAGCTGCTCGTCGTTCAGGCAGAGGCGCTCAACCAGCTCGGGAGCGACAGCCTCCTCGACCGTGCCGCCGTCCGGCAGCGAGCGAACCCGGATCTGCTTGTAGCCGGGACTCCGCTCGAGCACCTCGCCCGAGCGCGCGACGCGGTAGCTGTCCGGTATCACCCGGCCCGCCACGACCGTCTCACCGAGACCCCAGCTGGCTTCGATCAGCCGCTCGTCGGCCCCGTTGATCGGGTTGCGGGTGAACATCACCCCGGCAGCCTCGGGGTCGAGCAGCGACTGCACGACCACAGCGATGCTCGGACGCGTGAAGAGACCCACCCGCTGGCGGTAGGTGATCGCCGAATCCGAGTTTGCAGACCACCAGATCTCCTTCAGCGCAGCCTTCAGCTCCTGCGTCGAGGGCACGTTCAGAAGCGTCATGTGCTGGCCGGCGAAGCTGGCGTCGGCGCCGTCCTCGTCGACGGCTGAGGAGCGCACGGCGAAGGGACCGTGCAGCGGCGCCACCGTCCGTAGGACCTCGGTGACGGACGCCTCCTCGTCCGCGGCGAGCGCCTCGACGATGTCACCGGACAGCGCGAACCCCGGCGGGATCGGCAGCTCGCCGCGGGCCGCGTCACCGAGCCCGACCGCCTTTGATCCGAACTGGCCGGTGTCCCTGGCGTCCGCCAGCCTGACAACCGCCTTCATCGCGGCGCCCTCACGGCTCTGATGGCGCTCAATCGAGCACCGTGACCGAGCCAGAGTCGCCGTCGACCCGCACGCGTGCCCCGTCGGCGATCTGATCGGTGGCGTTGCGGGTTCCGACGACGCCCGGGATGCCGTACTCGCGCGCGACGATCGCAGGGTGCGAGAGCACGCCGCCGCTGTCGGTGACAAGCGCGCCAAGCAGCGGCAGCAGGATGTTGAACGCCTCGCTGGTGCACTCGGTGACGAGCACGTCACCCCTGACGATCCGGTTGAACTCCGACGGTCCTGCCACCCGCCGCGCGGGCCCCTCGTAGACACCGCCGCTGGCGGCCAGGCCGCGCAGCGTCCTGCCCTCGTGCGCCAGCATCGAAGGGATGAACATCGACGCCGAGGTGATCCCCGAAGCGCGCATCACGCGTGCGACCGCAGGCGGCAGCCCCGAAAGGTCCGGGGGCGGCTGCGGCGGCTCGCCAAGGAACTGGGGCGCGTCCTTGGCGGTATGTGTGGTGCGCCAGCGGTGGCGCTGTGCGAGCTCCTCGGCAGACGGCCCGCCGGTGCCTGAGAGCAGCGCCGTCATCTCCTCAAAGCCGGCGTCGATCAGGTGCTCGGCCTCGTCGATCTGGCCTCGGTCGGCAAGCCGCTGCCCGGCGCCGATAACCGCGCGGCGCATGATGCCCGACGCCCAGATGTCGCTGAAGACGCCACGCTCATCCCGGATCCGGTACATCAGCCGCGCCTCGCCGAGCAGCTCGTCAAACTCCTCGGCGTGCTCCGCGGGCACCATCGCGCGGATCTCTGCGATCCGTGCGTCGACGTCGAACTCGGCGCTTTCGGCCTCGTCGGACTGGACCGCTGCGCGGATCGCACGAAGCAGCACGTCGGGCATCTCCAGGGCGTAGCGGCCCGCGATGTCAAACCCGTCAAGCAGGCGATAGCCCGTCAGCTCCAGGTAGGCTGAGACGGCGCCGCCGGCGTCTGTGTCGAGTGCTTGCAGCTGACTGAGGATGTCCTCGGGAGCCTGATTTGAGAACAGCAGCGCCCGCGCGTCCGGATCGTCCGCGAAGGCCGCGATCATCGCGGCAAGCTCACCGGAGGCACCGGCCGACACGGGCGCTGAGCCGCGCATCATGCTGAGCAGCTCCGCGGGCGCAAGGCCGGTCCAGTCGCCCACGTGGGCGAGCAGATCCCCAAGCGCGATCGTCGCCGCGCCGGTGAAGCGCATGTGCTGGTAGATCATCTCCCGGTGGTGCTCGCAGCAGCGGTAAAGGTGGGCGGCCAGGCTCTCGTCGCTGAGTGCGGCCGGGTCAACGCTCTGTAGCTCCCTGTGGGTCCGAATCGACGCCGGTTTGAAGGTCTCATCCCACTCGCGCAGCTGCTCACGCCAGAGCTTGCGCTCCCACACCTCCTCGGCGCGGGCAAACCGCGCCGGCACCTCTTCGGGCGCCGCCGGCTTCATCGACGCATACATGAAGCCGTTGACGTAGGCGTGCCGCATACCGAGCAGCAGCCCGTAGTAGGCGGTGAACTCGTCAAAGCCACGTCCGCCCGCGGCGGGGTGGATCTCGGTCCAGTAGCGCGTGACGGGCCGTGGGAAATGGACCGCGTCGAGGTTCCACGAACCCGGTCCAGGAGCCTCAAAGTGACGCTCCGACATAACGTCAGACATATAGATCCCTGCCTTCCCCCGTTACCAGCAGTTTCTTTGGGGCGACACTACAGCTGGCGGCAACTGCGGGCAACACCCCGAGTGCGAGGGTGCAGTCGTCAGCGAGTATGCGCCGCTGTATGCGATAACGTACGGCCGTATGGTGATCGCCGAGCAGGCCGCCGAACATCCCGCCGTCCCGGCCACGCCCGGGATCATCGGCGCGCGTGTGCGCGCCCTGCGCGAGGCGATGGACCTCTCGCTCAGAGACCTCGCGGAGCGCAGCGGCGTGAGCGCGCCGATGCTCTCACAGGTCGAGCGTGGCGAGACCTCACCGACACTGCAGGTCGCAACGCGCATCGCCGCCGGGCTTGAGCTGCGGCTCTCACAGCTTCTGCGCCTGGACGAGGGCGGCGCGGTCAGCGTCGTGCGCCGCGAGGAGCGCCGCCAGGGCCCGCCGAGCGTGAACGGCCACAGCTACGAGATCCTCTCACCGCCCCTGCCGGGCCAGCGCGCCGAGCTCTCGCGCCACACGCTCGCGCCGCACGCGGTCACCGGCAGCGCCGGTGACCCGCCCGTGCACGAGCCCGGCAGCCGCGAGACCGCGCTGGTCGAGTCAGGCGAGGTGGTGCTCGCCTGCGACGGGCAGCGTCACAGCCTGAAGGCCGGCGACTGCGTCACCTTCGACGCCGACCTGCCGCACCACTTCGAAAACCCCACGGACAAGCAGGCGATCGTGCTCGCAGTCGTGAGCGCGGGACTGCGGAGGAGCTAGAGAGAGCCGATGGCAAAGAGCCTGTTTGACAAGATCTGGGAGCGTCACGAGGTCGTCCCCGGCCTGCTCTACATCGACCTGCACCTGGTGCACGAGGTCACCAGCCCGCAGGCGTTTGACAGCCTGCGCATGAACGGCCGCCGCGTGCGTCGCCCCGACCGCACGCTGGCGACCGCCGACCACAACACCCCCACCGACGGCACCCACGCCGCGGCCCTGATCAAGGACGAGCTCTCGCGCGTCCAGGTGCAGACGCTCGAGTCAAACGCGGCCGAATTTGGCATACCGATCTACTCGCTCGGCTCAGAGCACCAGGGGATCGTGCACGTGATCGGCCCCGAGCTCGGCGTCACCCAGCCCGGCATGACGATCGTCTGCGGCGACTCCCACACCGCCACCCACGGCGCCTTTGGCGCGCTGGCCTTCGGGATCGGCACCAGCGAGGTGGAGCACGTGCTCGCCACCCAGTGCCTGGTGCAGCACAAGCCCAAGTCGATGCGCATCAACTACACCGGCGAGCTCGGCTACGGCGTCAGTGCCAAGGACCTGATCCTCTACACGATCGGGCAGATGGGCGTGGCCGGGGCGACCGGCTACGTGGTTGAGTACGCCGGTCCCGCGATCGAGCAGCTCTCAATGGAGGGCCGCATGACCGTCTGCAACATGACGATCGAGGGCGGCGGCCGCGCCGGCATGATCGCCCCGGACCAGACGACCTTCGATTATGTGCTCGGCCGTCCCGGCGCCCCCGCCTCCGTGCCCGAGGACTGGTATGAGCTGCGCAGCGACGAGGGCGCCCACTTCGACCGCGAGCTTGAGATCGACTGCGCCCAGATCAGCCCGATGGTCACCTGGGGCACCAACCCCGGCATGGTCGTCGGCGTCGCCGAGCAGGTGCCGATGCCCGCCGGCGAGCAGGATGAGCGCGCCCTGGACTACATGGGCCTGAGCGGTGGCACGCCGATCGAGCAGATCAAGCTCGACCGCGTGTTCATCGGCTCGTGCACCAACTCGCGGATCGGCGATCTGCGCGCCGCCGCCGAGGTCGCGGCCGGCCGCAGGGTCGCAGACGGCGTCTACGCGATGGTCGTGCCCGGCTCGGTGCAGGTCAAGGAGCAGGCCGAGGCCGAGGGCCTTGATGAGATCTTCCGTGCCGCCGGGTTTGACTGGCGCGCCGCGGGCTGCTCTATGTGCCTGGGCATGAACCCCGACGTGGCCGCTCCGGGCGAGCGCGTCGCCTCGACCTCCAACCGCAACTTTGAGGGCCGCCAGGGACGCGGCGCCCGCACGCACCTGGTCTCACCGCAGATGGCGGCGGCGGCGGCGATCGAGGGGCACTTCGTTGACATCCGCAACTACCAGCGCGAGCGCGCCGGCGTCGCATAGAGCAGAGAGGCCTTCACATGAAAGCGATCGAGACGATCACCGGGCCGGTGTCGGTGCTGATGCGCGACGACATCGACACCGACCAGATCATGCCCAAGCAGTTCCTCAAGCGGGTGGAGCGCACCGGCTTCGGTGAGTTCCTCTTCTACGACTGGGCCAAGGAGCCCGGCTGGGAGCTGCCTCACAACCCGATCCTCGTCAGCGGCGCCAACTTTGGCTGCGGCTCAAGCCGCGAGCACGCCCCCTGGGGCCTTGAGGACTACGGCTTTCAGGCGATCATCGCGCAGAGCTTCGCCGACATCTTCTACTCCAACTGCACCAAGATCGGCCTGCTGCCGGTGCCGCTGCCGGCCGCGGCCTGCGAGGCGATCGCGCAGGCGGGCAGCGCCCAGGTCGACCTCGCCGCCCAGGAGGTCCGCTGGGACGGCGGCAGCGCCAGCTTCGAGATCGACCCCGAGATCAAGCACCGGCTGCTGGGTGGCCTTGACGACGTCGGCATGACGCTTCAGCAGGAGGACGCGATCGCAGCCTACGAGGCCACGCGCGAGCGGCCGGGGCCGGTGACAACGACCCTATGAGCGGCGAGCCCGGGGCCACCGGCCAGCGGGCCGGTGGCCCCGCTCGAGCGCGCGACTGGGACGCCGCGACCTACGACCGCATCTCGGGCGTGCAGGAGGCCTGGGCGCACGAGCAGCTTGCGCGCCTGAGCCTGCAGGGCGATGAGACGGTGCTCGACGCGGGCTGCGGGTCCGGGCGGGTGACGGCGGCGCTTGCCGAGCTGGTGCCGCGTGGGCGCGTGTTCGCGGTGGACGCCTCGCCGGCGATGGTGGCGCACACACGCGCAAGGCTGGGCTCGCGCGTGACCGTGCTCTGCCAGGACCTGGCGGAGCTGACGCTGCCCGAGCCGGTTGATGTGATCTTTTCAAACGCGACCTTCCACTGGATCGGCGACCACGCAAAGCTCTTCCGGGCACTCGCCAAGGCACTGAGACCGGGCGGACGGCTGGTGGCGCAGTGTGGCGGGCACGGCAATATCGAGAGCTTCCGGCGGGCCGCGGACGCGGTGGCTTCAAGCGGCGAGTTCGCCGCGTACTTTCGCGGCTGGCAGGGACCGTGGAACTACGCGCGGGCCGAGATCACCGCCGAGCGCCTGGCCGCAGCCGGCTTTGTTGAGGTCGAGACCTGGCTTGAGCCGCGCCCGACGCTGCTTTCTGACGCTCGCTCCTTCGTCGCTACCGTGTGTCTTGTGCGCCACCTGGACCTGCTGCCCGACGACCTGCACGAGCCCTTCATCCGGGCGGTGCTCGCCCGTACCGGGCTGCCGCTGACGCTCGACTACGTGCGGTTGAACATGGACGCCCGCCGGGCGGGGGAGAGGCGGTGACGCCCGCGCTTGAGGTGCGTGACCTCGTAAAGCGCTACGCGGGCGGCTTTGAAGCGCTGAAGGGGGTTTCGCTGGAGATCGGCGCGGGCGAGTTCTTCGGCCTGCTCGGGCCAAACGGCGCGGGCAAGTCAACGATGATCCACTGCATCACCGGGCTCGCGCGCCCAACCTCGGGCATCGTGCGGGTGTTCGGTAACGATGCGGTGCACAACTACCGCCAGGCGCGCGAGGCGGTGGCGCTCGCGCCCCAGGAGATCAACCTCGACATCTTTCTGACCCTCGAAGAGACGCTCGATCTGCACGGCGGCTACTACGGGATGAGCCGCGCCGACCGGCGTGCGCGCACCGCCGAGCTGCTGGAGGCCTTCTCGCTGACCGAGAAGCGCAAGCAGCGCACGCGCACGCTCTCGGGCGGCATGAAGCGCCGCCTCACCCTGGCGCGGGCGTTGATGCACCGCCCGCGGCTTTTGATCCTCGACGAGCCCACCGCCGGGGTGGACATCGAGCTGCGCCTGGAGCTCTGGCAGTACATCGAGAAGATCAACAACGAGGGCACGAGCATCATGCTCACCACCCACTACCTCGAAGAGGCCGAGCGCCTCTGCGACCGCATCGCCTTCATCAACCACGGTGAGATCGCCGCCCACGGCACGATCCCGGAGCTGACCGAGCGCTACGGGGTGGCCACGCTCGAGGACGCCTACCTGGAGCTCGTCGGCCGTCAGGAGCTGTCGCGGTCGCACATCAGTGAGGAGGCGGCGCTGTGAGCAGCGGTCGTGTGGGCGCCTCGCGCATGAGCTCCTCCCAGATCCGGATGTACTCGCTGGTGCGCCGCGAGGTCAACCGCTTCATGAAGATCAAGCGCCAGACGATCGGCGGGCCGCTGCTGGAGACATTCCTCTACATCTCGGTGTTCGGGGCCGCGCTCGGGACCCGGATCCACACGATCGACGGCTACCGCTACATCGTGTTCGTGATCCCGGGGCTGATCATGATGGCCTGGGCGCTGAACTCGTTTGCCAACAACTCATCCTCGGTGCTGCAGCAGAAGTTCACGCGCGCGATTGACGATCAGCTCGCCTCGCCCGCGAGCCCCGCACAGCTTTTGTGGGGATTCACGCTGGGCGGCTTTCTGCGCGGTTTTCTGGTCTCAGCGCTCACCTTTGGGGTCGCCTCAGCGCTTCTGTCGCTGCCGGTCGCCCATCCGCTGGTGCTGATCCCGTCGCTTGCGGTGGTAGGGCTGTTCTTCTCGGTCGCGGGCGTGCTGGTCGGGGTGCGAGCCGAGCAGTTTGATGATGTCGCGCTCTACCAGACCTTCGTGCTGCAGCCCCTGATCTTTCTGGGCGGGGTCTTCTACGGGGCATCGCTCTTGCCGCAGCCGTGGCAGACGCTCACCCAGTTCAACCCGGTCTACTACATGATCTCGCTGGTCCGCTACGGCTTCATCGGCTACCGCACCGCCAACCTGCTGTTGGCCTTCATCTTCCTGGCGCTGGCGACCGCGGCGCTGTTTGGCTACGCCTACTTCATCTTCCGCCGCGGGCGGTATCTGCGCAGTTGAGGGCTGGCCGGCCGAGGCGGGGCGCGCTGGACGCCGGCCCGTGCGCCCCTTGGGCGACCGCCCCGGGGGCCCGGGCGAGCACGTGCGGCCCCGCATGACCGCCCCTGCGCCCCAAATCTCCGCTCGCTAGGCCAGTTTGTGCAGTTGGCGCGGTGGGAGTGCACTGAATGCACAAATCTCGTCTCGGCCGGCTGGTTTGGGGGCTGGAGGCGGTGATTTCGGTCGCCGGTGGGACCGCCGTGCTGGGGCCTGAGCGTTCTGGGGCTTAAGAGACCGTTGCTACGCTCGCCCACCGATGCAGGGCGGCATTGTCAACAGGATCTACGACGGCCTTGCACGGTTCGTTGTGCGCTACCGCTGGTTCGTGGTGGTGTTCTGGCTGCTGGTGGCGATCCTCACCGGGGCGCTGCTGCCGTCGCTCTCAAGCGAGGTCAACGACAACAACAGCGCGTTTCTGTCCTCGCACGAGCCCAGCTCAAAGGCCGCGGCATTGGCCGCGCCGCTGCTCGGCTCCGGGGCCAACGGCGGCGTCAGCGACATAACGATCGTCGCCGTTGACAGCAACGGCCGGCTGAACGCGCCCGCCATGGCCGCGATCGATCGCGAGGCGACGCTTGCCAAGCACGTGCATCTGGTGCTCTCAGCCCAGCTGGCGAGCATCTCCGCAAACGGGCAGGCGGCACAGCTGCGGGTGCGGGCCAAGGCGGCGGGCGCTGACCCCGCCACCGCCACCAAGGTCGTTGACGCGCTGCAGAAGACCTTCGCGCAGGCCGCCGCGCCAGCCGGCGTGAGCTTCCACCTGGCTGGCCAGATCGCGACGCTTGCCGCCAACCAGCAGAGCTCCAACAAGTCAAGCAACCAGGTGCAGGCGTTCTCCTTCCTGTTCATCATCTTGCTTTTGCTGGTCGTCTTCCGGTCGCTGCCGGCCGCGCTCGTCACCCTGATCCCCAGCGGCCTTGCGCTCGTGATCGCCCAGCGGGTGATCGGCGCCGAGGGCCAGGCGGGCGTGCAGATCTCCTCGATCACGGAGATCCTGCTGATCGTGCTGATGCTGGGCGCCGGCACCGACTACGGGCTCTTTTTGGTGTTCCGGGTGCGCGAGGAGCTGCGCGATGGCCAGGAGCCGCACGAGGCTGTCAGGCGCGCGCTGGTGCGCGTCGGCGAGTCGATCACCGGCTCGGCTGGCACCGTGATCATCGCGCTGCTGACGCTTCTGTTCGCGACCTTCGGCCTCTACAAGGACCTCGGGGTGCCACTGGCATCCGGCGTCGCGGTGATGCTGCTGATCGGCTTGACGCTGCTGCCGGCGCTGCTTGCGATCCTGGGCCGCAAGGCGTTCTGGCCCTCAAAGGTGCGCAGCGGCGACCAGCGCGACGGGATCTGGGGCAAGGTCGCGGCCGCCCTGGTACGACGCCCGAAGGCGACGCTGGTCGTTGGTCTGGTGCTCTTCCTCGGGCTCGCGGCCGGTGCGCTCGGCTATAGCTCCGGGGGCTTCGGCGGCGACCAGAACCCGCCCGCGGGCTCTGACGCGGCGCACGGCAACGCCGCGCTTGCGCGCTACTTCCCGCAGACCAGCTCAAACCCGGCGAACCTTGTGCTCTCCTACCCAAGCTCGCTGTGGAACGACCCCGCCCGGATCGCCACCGCTGAGGCGTCACTGCGCCGCTCCGGCGCGTTCACGCAGCTGGCCGGGCCGCTTGACCCCAACGGCACCCCGCTCACCCCCGCGCAGCTCGTGGCGCTGCACCGCGTGCTTGGCGCGCCGCAGCGCCACCGCGCGGTCGGCGTTGCCGGCAAGCCGACGGCCGGCGCGGCACCCGCCGGATTCAGCATCGCCGAGCTGAACGCCTACCACGCGGAGGCGTTCTTCATCTCCGCAAGCGGGCGGGTGATTCAGTTCGAGGCGTCGTTTGCGGCCGGCGGGCAGGGCTCCACCACCGCGATGAACGCGACGCCGCACATCCGCGCGGTGCTGGCCGCCGCCGGCCGCGCCTCTGGCGCCTCCGACACCGGCGTTGCCGGTGAGGCCGCCGCCGTGTACGACATCAACCACACCGCCAACCACGACCTCAAGGTGGTTGTTCCAATCGCGATCGTGGCGATCGGGATCCTGCTGGCCCTGGTGCTGCGCAGCCTCGTCGCGCCGCTCTATCTGATCGTCAGCGTCGGGCTGTCGTTCCTCTCGGCGCTCGGGATCACGACGATCGTCTTCATGGACATCGGCGGGCAGAGCGGGATCAGCTTCATCCTGCCGTTCCTTTTGTTCATCTTCCTGCTCGCGCTGGGCGAGGACTACAACATCCTGGTGATGACCAGAATCAGGGAGGAGGCCCACCACCTGCCCCTGCACGAGGCCGTCGTGCGCGCCGTGTCGCGCACCGGATCAACCGTCACCTCAGCCGGGGTGATCCTCGGTGGGACCTTTGCGGTGTTCGCGATCGTCGGCGGTGGTGGCTCGGGCGGCAGCCAGCTGCAGGCGATCGGCTTCGGCCTGGCGATCGGGATTCTGATGGACACCTTCTTTGTCCGCACGCTGCTCGTGCCCTCCGTGGTGGTGCTGCTCGGCCGCCACAACTGGTGGCCGTCGCACCTCGCAAGCGACGAGCACCACGAGCTCGTGCACGGCGTCAGCGCCGACGCACCCGTCGCCGACGCCCCCGTCTGAGCGGGACAGCTGGACAGGGCGCGTGGTGCGGCCGGGGCGAGCCGACTGCCACCGAACTCATCTCATTGGGGTGGTGCCACCGGTGGTACCATACGCTTATGGAGAAGACGACGCTGTATTTACCGGATGACCTCAAGGTGATGGTCAAGCGGGCCGCCGCGGAGCGTGGGGTATCGGAGGCGGAGATCATCCGCGAGTCGATTCGCCGGTCGGTCGGTGGTGTCCGGCCCAGTGCTCGTGGCGCTCTGTACGCGAGCGGGCGACCGATCGCCCGCGCCGCCGATGAGCTGCTTGCCGGATTCGGGGAACGCTGAGCAGGGTGCCCACCGTCATCGCGGACACCAGCGCCCTCCTGGCGTTCTTCGATGCGTCGGAGCCAGACCACGAGGCGGTGTCAGAGGTGCTCGCTGCAGCCGATGCCTTGATCGTTTCACCCTACGTCGTAGCCGAGCTCGACTACCTCGTTGCCACCCGGCACGGTGTGGACAACGAGCTGGCTGTACTCGACGAGCTTGCTGGCGGCGCGTGGCACCTGGCAGCGTTCGACGAACAGGAGCTCGAGCGTGCCCGTGGGGTCATCGCCAGCTACAAGGACCTGGAGATCGGCGTTGCGGACGCTTCAATTGTGGTGCTGGCGGAGCGCCACCGGACACGTACGATCGTAAGCCTGGACCGTCGTCACTTCGACGTGCTCAGGCCGATTGGCGGCGGTTACTTTGAGGTGCTCCCGCAGGCGCGCTGAAGCGGTAGTCGGCGCCTTACGCCAGGACGGCGTTACTCGTGGAGTGCTTCTCCTTGCGGAGTTCGCGTGCCTGCGACAGCGGGCCTGGTCTGAGTCCAGTTTTCCGCTAGCGTCAGGGCCCTATGGCGACCAAGATCATTCTGCTGCCCGGCGACGGGATCGGCCCCGAGATAACCGCCCCGACGCTCGAGCTGCTGAGCGCGGTTGGCACCAACTTCGACTACGAGGAGCACGCTTTTGGCGGCGCCTCGATCGACGCGCACGGCACCGCGCTCACCGACGCGACGCTGGCCGCCTGCCGCGCCGCCGACGCGGTGCTGCTGGCCGCCGTGGGCGGCCCAAAGTGGGACAGCACCGACCCTTCCCGGCCACGCCCGGAGCAGGGTCTGCTCGGCCTGCGCAAGGGGCTTGGGCTCTACGCGAACCTGCGTCCCGTGCGGCCGCTCGCGGCGCTCTATGACGCAAGCCCGCTGAAGCGCGAGGTGATCCAGGGGACCGACCTGCTGGTGGTCAGGGAGCTGACCGGCGGCATCTACTTCGGTGAGAAGACGCGCACCGCCGAGGGTGCCTCTGACCTCTGCGCCTACAGCCGCGTCGAGGTCGAGCGGATCGCCCGCGTGGCCTTCCGCGCAGCCCGCCGCAAGGTCTCAAGCGTCGACAAGGCAAACGTGCTTGAGACCAGCAGGCTGTGGCGCGAGGTGGTGCGCGAGCTGCATGGCGCCGAGTTTGCGCACGTAGAGCTCGAGCACGTGCTGGTCGACAACGCCGCCATGCAGCTCATCTCAAACCCGGCCGACTTTGATGTGATCGTCACCGAGAACATGTTCGGGGACATCCTCAGCGACGAGGCGGCGACGCTGACGGGCTCGATCGGCATGCTGCCCAGCGCCTCGCTCGGGGACGCGGGCAGCCCTGGCGTGTTTGAGCCGGTGCACGGCTCGGCGCCTGACATCGCGGGCCTGGGTGTCGCAAATCCGCTGGCGATGTTCCTCTCCGCGGCGCTCATGCTGCGCCACGGGCTTGGCATGGAAGCGGAGGCGGCGGCGATAGAATCGGCGGTTGACCGTGCGCTCGCGGATGGCCTGCGCACACGGGATCTGGGCGGCAGCGCCAGCACGCACGAGGCCACCCAGGCAGTTCTCTCCAACCTCTAAGGAGCATCACGTGGATCAGGCGGACCTCATCTGGCACAACGGAGAACTGGTCGCCTGGGAGGATGCCAAGGTACACGTGCTCTCCCACGGGCTGCACTACGGGACCGGCGTGTTTGAGGGTGTGCGTGCCTACGAGACCGCCGACGGCAGCGCGATCTTCCGTCACGCCGAGCACCTTGACCGCCTCAAGCGCTCGGCCGAGCTCTACTACATGCCGTTGCCCTACAGCTCCGAGCAGCTGCGTCAGGCGACCCACCAGCTGCTGATCGCAAACAACCTGCGCGAGTGCTACGTGCGCCCGATCGCGTTCCGGGGCTACGGCGTCATGGGGCTCTATCCGCTGGAGGCGCCGGTCGAGGTCTCGATCGCCGCCTGGCCGTGGGGCGCCTACCTGGGCGAGGACTCAAAGGAGGTCGGGATCCGCGCCAAGGTCGCGAGCTGGCGGCGGATGAACGGCGACTCGTTCATCCCCGAGTCCAAGGCCTGCGGCCAGTACCTGAACAGCGTCCTGGCCAAGATCGAGGCGACCAAGGCCGGCTACGAGGAGGCGATCCTGCTGGACCAGCGGGGCTTTGTCGGCGAGGGCAGCGGTGAGAACCTGTTTTTGGTCAAGGACGGCGTGCTGCACACCCCCAGCCTGTCCGGCGGCATCCTCGAAGGGATCACGCGCAACTCGGTGATCACGATCGCGCACGACCTCGGCTACACGGTGCTCGAGCGCGACATCACCCGCACCGAGCTCTACGTCGCCGACGAGCTGTTTGCCACCGGCACCGCCGCCGAGATCGCAGCGATCCGCGAGGTCGACGGTCACGCCGTGGGCGGTGGCCGGCGCGGCCCGGTCACGGCCGAGCTGCAGCGCGTGTTCGAGGACGCGATCCGCGGGCGCGAGTCGCGCTACGCACACTGGCTCGATCACGTCGAAGTTCCCGCGCCGGCCAGCTGAGATGGCCAGGATCGAGCTCTACGACACCACCCTGCGCGACGGCATGCAGGGTGAGGGTATGTCGCTGACCGCGCACGAGAAGCTGCGCGTCGCACACCTGCTCGACGAGCTCGGGATCGACCTGATCGAGGCGGGCTTTCCCAGCTCCAACCCCAAGGAGCTCGAGCTCTTCGAGCTGCTCGCCGGCGAGCACTTCCAGCACGCCCAGATCGCCGCCTTCGGCATGACCCGCCGGCGCGACGTTGATGCGCGCGATGACCCGGCGCTGCAGGTCCTGGCGGACTGCTTCGCGCCGGTCTGCACGCTTGTCGGCAAGACCTGGAGCCTGCACCTGGACAAGGTTGTGAAGGCCAGCCGCGACGAGAACCTGCGGATGATCGCCGAGTCGATCGCGTTCCTGGTCGCTGCGGGCAAACGTGTGATCTACGACGCCGAGCACTTCTTCGACGGCTTCGCAGACGACCGCGAGTACGCGCTGGCGTGCCTGCGCGCGGCGGCCAGCGCCGGCGCGCAGACGATCACGTGCTGTGACACCAACGGCGGCACCCTGCCCGACCAGATCGAGGTGGCGATGACGGCCGTGGTGTCGGAGCTCGCACCGACGGGCGTGCGCATCGGGATCCACTGCCACGACGACGCGGGCTGCGCGGTGGCCGGCTCGCTGGCCGCTGTCAAGGCCGGCGCAACACAGGTTCAGGGCACCCAGAACGGCTACGGCGAGCGCTGCGGCAACGCCAACCTGACGACGCTGATCCCCAACCTGCAGCTGAAGGCCGGGCACGAGTGCGTCAGTGAGGCGCAGCTGCACGCGCTCAGCGCCAGCGCCCACTTCCTCGACGAGCTTTTGAACTTCACCCCCAACCCCAACCAGCCATACGTCGGTCGCAACGCCTTCGCGCACAAGGGCGGGATGCACGTCGCCGGCGTCAGCGCCGACCCCAGCACGTTTGAGCACATCGACCCGGCGCTCGTCGGCAACGACCGTGCGGTCCTGGTGTCTGAGCTCTCCGGCAAGGGCACGATCCACGCACGCGCGGCTGAGGCCGGGATCGAGCTCGACGATGACGCCGCTGCGCGGCTGATCGAGAGCGTCAAGGAGCGCGAGCACGAGGGCTACCACTACGAGGCCGCCGACGGCTCCTTCGAGCTTTTGATGCGCCGCGAGAGCGGCGAGTACACGCCGCTGTTCACGCTGGAGTCCTGGCGTGTGACGGCCGAGAAGCGCGCCGACGGGCGGGTTGAGACCGAGGCGACGATCAAGCTGTGGGTCGACGGCGAGCGCTATCTGCACACCGCCGAGGGCAACGGGCCCGTGAGCGCGCTTGACCGGGCGCTGCGCGGCGCGCTTGAGCGTGTCTACCCGCAGCTGGACACCGTCAAGCTCGTGAACTTCAAGGTGCGCATCCTCGACGGCTCAAAGGCAAGCGACGCGATCACGCGGGTGCTGCTTGACTCCTCCGACGGTGAGCGGGAGTGGGGTGCGATCGGGGTCTCCGACAACGTGATTGAGGCCTCCTGGGAGGCGCTTGTCGATTCGCTCGAGGTCGCGCTGCAGGCTGGGCGCGGGCGCAGCCGCGCGGGCGAGGCGCGCGCCTCATCATGAGAGGCCAAACGCACCCGGGGGTCGCGCCGGGCGCAGGCAACGGCCCGATCCCGCTCGCGCGGCCGGTGCTCGGCGAGCGTGAGGAGCAGGCGGTGCTCGAGGTGCTGCGCTCCGGGCACCTGTCGCTCGGCCCGCGCGTGGGCGAGTTCGAGCGGCGCTTCGCCGCGCGCGTCGGTGCCGCGCACGCGAGCGCCGTCTCCTCCGGCACCGCCGGCCTGCACCTGGCGCTGCGCGCCGTGGGCGTGAGCGACGGCGCCGAGGTGATCACCAGCCCGTTCTCTTTTGTCGCCAGCGCCAACGTGGCGATCTACGAGCGCGCCCGGCCGGTGTTCGTCGACATCGACCCGCTGACGCTGAACCTCGACGCCGAGGCCGCGGCCGCGGCGGTGAGCAGCCGCACCGCCGCGATCCTGCCGGTGCATGTGTTCGGCTACCCGGCGGACATCGAGCGGCTCGAGCGCACCGGTGTGCCGATCGTCGAGGACGCCTGCGAGGCGCTCGGCGGCGCCTACTCAGACGGTGTGACGATCGGCTCGCGCGGCCACCCGGCGGTCTTTGCGTTCTACGCCAACAAGCAGATGACGACCGGCGAGGGCGGGATCGTCGTCACCGGCGAGGGCGCCGTGAAAGAACGGATCGACTCCGAGCGAAACCAGGGCCGGGCGCCCAACATGGACTGGCTTGATCACGACCGGCTGGGCTTCAACTACCGCCTCTCGGATATCGCCTGCGCGCTCGGGATCGCGCAGCTCGAGCGCCTGGATCAGCTGCTTGCCGCGCGCGCCCGGGTCGCCTCGCTCTACCGCGAGGCGCTCGGCACGATCCCCGGGCTGACGCTGCCCTGCGAGGACGCGGGCCTTGCCCGCCGCGGCTGGTTTGTCTACGTGGTGCAGCTGCCGTCCGGGGTTGACCGCGACCGCACCGTGACCGAGCTCGGCGCCGCCGGCATCGCCGCCAAACCCTACTTTCCCGCGATCCACCTGATGAGCTACTACCGCGAGACGTTCGGCTACCGCCGCGGCCAGTTCCCGGTCTGTGAGGACGTCTCCGACCGTTCAATCGCGATCCCCTTCTACCCGCAGATGGCAGAGGGCGAGGTCGCGCGCGTCGCCCAGGCGCTCGGGGCGGTGCTGAGCCAGGCGTCGGGCTCACAGATCTCGCTGGCGGCACGCAGCCGATGAACGCCCGCGGCCGGCTGATCTCAAGCCCGCGCCTGGCGATGTCCCAGGACGACGCCTTCCGGCGGATCAACGACTCGCTGGCCTTCGACTGGCGCCTTGCGCCCTACGACGTGGCGCAGTCGCTCGCGCACGCGAAGATGCTCGCGGCCTGCGGGATCATCTCCGCAGGCGACCGCGACGCACTGCACCGCGCGCTCGAGCAGGTGGCGCAGGAGGTCAGCGACGGCAGCTTCGTCTTCGCCGACGGCGACGAGGACGTGCACATGGCGATCGAGCGGCGTGTCAGCGAGCTGGCCGGTGAGGCCGGTGGCCGCCTGCACACCGCGCGCTCGCGCAACGACCAGGTGGCGACCGACCTGGCGCTGTTCACGCGCGATGCAGCGCTCGGCGCCGAGGCGGCCGCGATCGACCTGGCGCAGACGCTGCTTGACCTCGCCCGCGCTCACGCCGACTGGCCGATGCCGGGTTACACGCACCTGCAGCGCGCCCAGCCGGTCTACCTCGGCCACCACCTGCTGGCCTACGCGTGGATGCTCTTGCGCGACGCCCGGCGCTTTCGCGCGGTGCTCACCGCGACCGCCGCGCTGCCGCTCGGCGCCGGCGCGCTGGCGGGCGTGAACTTCGCCACCGACCGGGAGCTCTTGGCCTCCGAGCTGGGCTTCGCGGAGGTCAGCGAAAACTCGATAGACGCGGTCTCAAACCGCGACTTCGTGCTCGACCATCTCGCCGCTGCGGCCACCTGCGCCACACACCTCTCGCGGCTGGGGGCCGAGCTTGTGCTGTGGTCAAGCGAGGAGTTCGGCTTCTGCGAGCTCTCCGACGCGTGGGCCTCGGGCTCGTCGATCATGCCGCAGAAGAAGAACCCCGACGCCGCCGAGCTCCTGCGTGCCAAGGCGCCGCGGATCAGCGCCCGCCTGGCCGCGATGCACGGCGTGCTGCATGGCCTGCCGCTCACCTACAACAAGGACATGCAGGAGGACAAGGAGCACCTCTTTGACGCGGTGGACACGCTGGCGCTGATGCTCGCGGCCGCGCAGGGGATGCTCCAGACGATCAGCTTCCGGCGCGAGCGGCTGGCGGCGGCCGCCTCCGATGAGCTGCTCGCCGCCACCGACATCGCCGACTACCTGGTGGGTAAGGGGCTTGCGTTTCGCAGCGCCCACCACGTCGTCGGCGGACTGGTGCGGCTGGCGAGCGCAAGTGGCCGCACGCTCTCGCAGCTCGCCGCAGCTGAGCTGCGAGAGGCATCGCCGCTGATCGACCCGCGCGAGTTCCAGGCGCTGCTCGGCGACGGCGCCTGGCTCGAGTCAAAGGTCTCGCGCGGCGGCACCGGGTCGGCGGCGCTGCGCGAACAGCTGGCGCACGCGCAGGCGGCGATCGAGCGGGCGCGCGCCGGCGCGTGAAGCCGTCGTTTTACCGCCGCGACGTCGTCACGGTGGCGCAGGCGCTGATCGGCTGCGTGCTCAGCTGCGGGCAGGCAAGCGGGATGATCGTCGAGACCGAGGCCTACCACGACTCGGAGCCCGCCTGCCACGCCTACATCGGCCTGACGCCGCGCACTGCGACGCTGTTCGGGCCACCGGGATCGGCCTACGTCTACACCTCCTACGGTGTGCATGCGCTGCTGAACGCCGTCTGTGAGCCCGAGGGCGTGGGCGCCGCGGTCTTGATCCGCGCGCTCGAGCCGCTCACTGGCATCGAGCTGATGGCGGCACGGCGCGGGCTCTCGCCCGAGCGCCGGCGAGAGCTCTGTTCGGGCCCCGGGAAGCTGACACAGGCGCTGGCGGTGACGCTTGCCGACAACGGCTCGAGCCTCGCCCACGGGCGTGTGGTGATCAGCGGCCGGCCACGGCGGCTGGGCGATCCGGTGGTCCAGCGGGACCGCCGGATCGGGATCAGCAAGGCCACAGAGCTGCCCTGGCGCTTCTGTCTGGCGGGCAGCCGCTACCTGTCGCGGCCCGTCAGCAGGGCGGGTGTGTGAGCGATCAGAGGCCGGAGGCGCCGTTGGCCGATGGGGCGGTGCCGGTGCTCGGCGGGGCCGGCACGGCGGCGGGCGCAGGCGCACTCTGCTGCTGAGCGCCGGAGCTGGGCGCGGGTTTCGTCGCCGTGGCCGGGGTCTGGTGGTGGCTCGGGGTGGCCGTCGCAGGCTGCTGGGCGCTGCTCGGTGCGCTGCTCGGTGTGCTGCTTGGTGTGCTGCTTGGGGCGACCGGCGCGGCCTGGGTTGTGACCGTGGCGGTCGGCAGGTGGTGCTGTTGGTCTGCGAGGATCTGCAGCGCTGCGCTGACGTAGTCGTGCCAGATGATCGCGGGGAAGGTGCCGCCCTCGACCGGTCCGCCATGGAACTCGTCGGTCATCGGCCTGCCGTCGCTGGGGAACCCGGCCCAGACGGCGACCGTCATCTGGGGGGTGAAGCCGACAAACCAGGCATCGACGTAGTTGTTGGTGGTGCCGGTCTTGCCGGCGATGTCGACGCCCGGGATCGCGGCGGCGGTACCGGTGCCGTAGGGGTCATCGACAGGACCGTGCAACAGGTACACGAGCTCCTGATCGACCTTCGGGGTGATGATCCTGTCGGTGCGCATCGTCGAACGGTTGGTGATCGTGTGCTGGTGGCAGGGCCGGCAGCCGGAGATCGAGTCGATGCCGATCGGGCCGCCGTCGATGTCACCGAGAATCGGGTTGAAGACCTTCACGCCGCCGTTGGCCGCGGTCGCGTAGGCGTGCGCGAGATCGAGCGCGGAGACGCCGGTGGTGAGGCCGCCAAGGATCATCGAGGGGTTGGTCGAGACCGGCGAGCGGATCCCCATCAGGTGCGCGTAGTGGGCGATCAGGCCGGTCCCGACCTTCAGCCCCAGCTGCGAGAAGACGCTGTTGTCGGAGACCGCGGTGGCGACCGTCATCGGGATCCAGCCAGCGTAGGAGTTGGCGAAGTTGTGGGGGGTGAAGCGGCCCTTGCCCCTGGGATTCAGGTAGGAGTTGCCGCCACGCTCGGTGTAGTGGATCGCGAAGTGGCGTGAGTCGAACTCGGTCTGGGGCGTGATGATGCCCTTGGAGAGGGCGGCGCTGAGCGTGAAGAGCTTGAAGGCGGAGCCGGGCTGGCGGTAGCCCATGGTCGCCAGGTTGAAGGGCGCCTTGGCGTAATTGCCGTCGCCGCTGACCATCGCACGGACCTCGCCGGTCGCGTTGCTGATCGCCACCAGCGACGCGCTCGGCAGCCCCTGTCCGCTCGGCAGCACGGTGTTGACGGCGCTCTGCGCCGCTCGTTGCAGTGCCAGATCGACGCTCAGCTTGATCTTCAGGCCGCCGTAATAGGCCTCGTACTGCGCCGTCTTGGGGGAGAGGCCCTCCTGTTCGAGCGCGCGCAGCACCAGGGGCTCAACCCAGCTCGTGAAATATGGGGCGGCGGTCGGCTGCTGTTGGGGCAGCTGGATCTGCGCGGGTCTGGGTAGCGGCGTGTTGATCGCGGTCAGGTACTGGGTGCGGGTCAGGTAGTGCTGCTCGTACATGTCCCTGAGGACCACCTGGTTGCGCCGCGCGAGCGCCGCCTGGGGGTGCAGGACGGGATCAAAGGCGGTGGGGTTTGCGACCATCGCCGCCAAGAGCGCCGCCTGCGCCGGCGTGAGCATGCTCGCGCACTCCCGCGTGTGCGGGCTTGAGACCGTTGCGTCACCGCAGCCGCCGGGTCGCGGCTGCGACGGGTTCGCGGGGTTGTAGCCGTGTGCCCAGCCGAAGTACACGCGCGCAGCCGCCTCGATGCCGAGCGCACCGTTGCCGAAGTAGATCGTGTTGAGGTATTCGGTGAGGAGCTTCTCGTGTGACCAGTGGTGCGAGAGCTGGAAGGCCATGCCGGCCTCGATCAGCTTTTCGGCGATCGTGCGGTGATCCTCCTCCTGGCGCACGTTCTTGATGAACTCCTCGGGGATCGTGGAGGCACCCTGGAGCGGGCCGCCGGTTAGATCGGAGAGCGCCGCCCGCAGCAGCCCGCGGATGCTGATCCCGGACTCGTTCCAGAAGCCGCGGTCCTCGACGGCGACGATCGCATGCACCATGTTCTGTGAGATCTGGCTCCAGTTGTCGATCGCCGGTGTGCTGGCGGGGGCCAGCGGGCCGATCGGCCTGCCCGTGACGTCATACATGTAGGAGTCGACGGTGTGGCTGAACTGGACCGTGTTCTGAAGCGCCGGCAGGTCGGCCGCGATCGAGGTCAGCACCCCGAACAGCGTGGAGATCACGGCCAGCAGCGCGAAGGCGCTGAGCACCAGCAGCAGCCGCAGCTTGCGCACACGCGGGCGGGCCGGCGCGCCGAGCGACAGCCGCATCGGTTCGTGTGCGCGGTCAGTGGCGGTGTCCAGTTCGACGCTCATGTCAACCGTAGGCCCGGTCCTGTTGACAAACCTGCGCTGCGCCCGGCCGTGGCGGCACCCGGCCCGTGGACGTAGCTGGTCGGCGCCTGCGCACCGACCCTCAGGGAGACCTGAGTCTACTCGCGCGGGTCCGCCGCGGGGTTGCGGATGCCCGACTACGATTCCTGGCCGTGAGCGTTGAGCCAACTGAGAGCGCGGCGTGGTTGTCGCGCAACGCCGTGGACTGCCTGCCGGAGCGCGGGCTCGCCGCCAAGCTCGCGCTCGGCCGGCCCCTGCGCGTGAAGCTCGGAATCGACCCGACCGCGCCTGACATCCATCTCGGCTTCACGGTCGTCCTGCAGAAGCTGCGCGAGTTTCAGGATGCCGGCCACACCGTGGTGCTGATCATCGGCGACGGGACGGCACGCGTCGGTGACCCCAGTGGCCGCTCGGCCACACGGCCGATGCTGAGCGAGCAGGAGATCGCGAGCAACGCCGCCACCTTCCAGGAGCAGGCACTGAAGGTGCTCGACAGCGAGCGGCTGGAGGTGCGCTTCAACAGCGACTGGCTGGACATGTCGATGCCCGACCTGCTGCGCCTGATGGCAACGACCACGGTGGCGAAGCTGATCGAGCGCGATGACTTCGCCAAGCGCCTTGCGGCCGGCACGCCGGTGGCGATGCTCGAGTTGCTCTATCCACTGCTGCAGGGCTACGACTCGGTGGCCGTGCGCGCAGACCTGGAGCTCGGGGGCACAGACCAGCGCTTCAACCTGCTCTTGGCGCGCGACATCCAGCGCGCCTACGGCCATGAGGAGCAGGTGATCATGACGATGCCGCTTCTGACCGGCACCGACGGCGTACGCAAGATGTCAAAGTCGCTTGGCAACTACATCGGCGTCTCGGAGCCGCCCGATGAGATCTACGGCAAGACGCTCAGCATCCCGGACTCCTCGCTTGCATCCTGGTTTGCGCTGCTTCTGGGGCAGGAGCTGCCGTCCGGCCTTGCGCCCCGTGACGCCAAGCGTGCGCTGGCACGTGCGCTCGTGGCCCGCTTCAGCGGTCCCGAGCAGGCGCTGGAGGCCGAGCGCCGCTTTGACCAGGTTCACGTCCACGGCGGGATGCCGGAGGAAATACCGGAGCTGTCCTACGCGAGTCGCGGCGAGGTGGTGGCGCTGCCGGCCCTGCTCGCCGAGGTGTTCGGCGTGTCCACATCGGAGGCCCGGCGCCTGCTCTCCCAGGGTGGCGTCAAGCTCGACGGCAACCCGCTTTCAGCCGACGCGCTCGAGCTGCCGAGCGAAGCCCTCAACGGCCATGTGATCTCCCTCGGAAAGCGCCGTTTTGCAAGGCTTTTACTGACCTGAACGGCGCCCGGTGAGGGCCCTTCGCCGGGCAGGCGACATTCCGTGTGCGCGTACGCTACCTTTGTCGGTGCAGTGAGCGCGGCCACGCGCCTCCCAAGCTGGGTGAGTTTGCGCCCCCAAGTGAGATGTGGCTATACTCTTCTGCCCCGAGCGCTACGGCCTCGGGAGCATCATCCGGAGGGAGTTCCCTTCTCGGGCGAGGCGACGGTCTTTGAAAACTCAACAGCATGCGCACCTCGGCCTGCCTATGACCGAGAGTGTGTCCAGGTTCGACGCCGTTGTCCGGTGGCCCATTCATGGGCCTGCCTGGCGACGGTGCCAAGATTGACCCGTCTCGTCTTCCGGCCCCCTCGGTGTACTTGGGGGCCCCGATGGCCGCGCAAGTGGCCGGGCGTGGAGACGAGGGCCTCTTCGACCAGCGGAGAGGCCCAGGTTTAGCTCACTCGGCCGCGCGGCAACGTGTGGCCGCATGGGTGAGCGCCATTCCTGACAACTCTTTGTGAAGTTCTTCACGGAGAGTTTGATCCTGGCTCAGGACGAACGCTGGCGGCGTGCCTAACACATGCAAGTGGAGCGACGAACCGGGCTTCGGCCCGGGGCAAAGCCGCGAACGGGTGAGTAACACGTGGGTAACGTGCCCCGATGATTGGGACAACCCGAGGAAACTCGGGCTAATACCAAATGTGCCCTCCAGCCATAAGGCTCTTGGGGAAAGGAAGCTTCGGCCTCCGCATCGGGATCGGCCCGCGGCGCATTAGCTAGTTGGTGAGGTAACGGCTCACCAAGGCGACGATGCGTAGCTGGTCTGAGAGGACGATCAGCCACACTGGGACTGAGACACGGCCCAGACTCCTACGGGAGGCAGCAGTGGGGAATCTTGCGCAATGCGCGAAAGCGTGACGCAGCAACGCCGCGTGGGTGAAGACGGCCTTCGGGTTGTAAAGCCCTTTCAGTTGGGACGAAGCTTCGCCGGTGAATAGCCGGCTGAAGTGACGGTACCTTCAGAAGAAGCCCCGGCTAACTACGTGCCAGCAGCCGCGGTAATACGTAGGGGGCAAGCGTTGTCCGGAATCATTGGGCGTAAAGCGCGTGTAGGCGGCTCGATAAGTCTGCTGTGAAAGTCCAGGGCTCAACCCTGGAATGCCGGTGGAAACTGTCGAGCTAGAGTCCGGAAGAGGCGAGTGGAATTCCTGGTGTAGCGGTGAAATGCGCAGATATCAGGAGGAACACCAATTGCGAAGGCAGCTCGCTGGGACGGTACTGACGCTGAGACGCGAAAGCGTGGGGAGCAAACAGGATTAGATACCCTGGTAGTCCACGCCGTAAACGATGGGTACTAGGTGTAGGGGGTGTCGACTCCCCCTGTGCCGACGCTAACGCATTAAGTACCCCGCCTGGGGAGTACGGCCGCAAGGCTAAAACTCAAAGGAATTGACGGGGGCCCGCACAAGCAGCGGAGCATGTGGTTTAATTCGACGCGACGCGAAGAACCTTACCTGGGCTTGACATGTGTCTGACCGCCGTGGAAACACGGCTTCCCTTCGGGGCAGATTCACAGGTGGTGCATGGCTGTCGTCAGCTCGTGTCGTGAGATGTTGGGTTAAGTCCCGCAACGAGCGCAACCCCCGTCGCATGTTGCCAGCATTAAGTTGGGGACTCATGCGAGACTGCCGGTGACAAACCGGAGGAAGGTGGGGATGAGGTCAAGTCATCATGCCCCTTATGTCCAGGGCTACACACGTGCTACATTGGCGCGTACAGAGGGCTGCAAGACCGCGAGGTGGAGCGAATCCCTTAAAGCGCGTCTCGGTTCGGATTGCAGGCTGAAACTCGCCTGCATGAAGGTGGAGTTGCTAGTAATCGCGGATCAGCATTGCCGCGGTGAATACGTTCCCGGGCCTTGTACACACCGCCCGTCACACCATGGGAGTGAGCAACACCCGAAGCCGGTGGCCTAACCCGCAAGGGAGGGAGCCGTCGAAGGTGGGGCTCGTGACTGGGGTGAAGTCGTAACAAGGTAGCCGTAGCGGAAGCTGCGGCTGGATCACCTCCTTTCTAGGGAGCCCGTAATGGGCAACCGGGGCCCGTCAGGCAATAATGCCTGGCGAGTCCGGCACCCAGGTTGAACCTTGAGTTCACCGGTGCCGGCAGAGTTCCCGGACTAGAGATGTCGACCGAGCCTGGTCGGTCCGTGTCACGAGCGATCGTGATGGCGGACCGCATGCTGTTGAGTTTTGAGAGACCGGCGTCGCGCCGGCGGCTCACTGCGTCAAACGCTGAGCCTGCCCACGCGGCGCCCGAGCCTCCTCGCGGACCTTGAAAACTGCACAGTAGCCAATGTAAACGGGTATCACCGAGTGGTGACTTCGGTCACTACTCATGTGAACCACTTGTGGTTCACAGCAAGATCACCGTCAAGATAGTAAGGGCACATGGTGGATGCCTTGGCACCTAGAGTCGATGAAGGGCGTGAACGGCTGCGATAAGCCGCGGTGAGGCGCTGAACAGCCTTTGACCCGCGGATGCCCGAATGGGGAAACCCGGCACCGGTAATGCGGTGTCATCCCACGCTGAACACATAGGCGTGGCGACGACAAGCGGGGGAAGTGAAACATCTCAGTACCCCGAGGAAAGAAAATCAACCGAGACTCCCTGAGTAGTGGCGAGCGAAAGGGGATCAGCCCAAACTCCGTACGTGTAAGCGGTCACGCGTTGCGTACGGGGGGTTGTAGGGCGTTTGTTCCGAGCTGTGACCGGCTCGGCGACAGTTACAAAATCAAGCGATAGTCGAAGCGCGTGGAACCGCGCACCAAAGAGGGCAATCGTCCCGTAGATGAAATCACTTGATCTGTCGTCAAGCGTTCCTGAGTAAGTCCGCACCCGTGAAACGCGGACTGAAACTGGGGGGACCACCCTCCAAGGCTAAGTACTCCTAGGTGACCGATAGCGGACTAGTACCGTGAGGGAAAGGTGAAAAGTACCCCGGAAGGGGAGTGAAATAGTACCTGAAACCACGTGCCTACAAGCGGTGGGAGCGGCTTCGTGCCGTGACCGCGTGCTTTTTGCATAACGAGCCGGCGAGTTACTCGTCTGCGGCGAGGTTAAGCGATGAGCGGAGCCGAAGCGAAAGCGAGTCCGAATAGGGCGACATAGTCGTAGGCGGTAGACCCGAAGCTGAGCGAGCTACCCATGGGCAGGTTGAAGCGGGGGTAAGACCTCGTGGAGGACCGAACCGACCTAGGTTGAAAACTGGGCGGATGACCTGTGGGTCGGAGTGAAAGGCTAATCAAGCTCAGTGATATCTGGTTCTCTCCGAAATATATTTAGGTATAGCCTCGGATTAATTCCGTGGCGGCCGTAGAGCACTGTTTGGACTAGGGGCCCTACCAGGTTACCGAATTCAGGCAAACTCCGAAGACCGCCACGGCTACTCCGGGAGTCAGTTGCTGGGGGATAAACTTCAGCGTCAAAAGGGAAACAGCCCAGACCGCCAGCTAAGGTCCCTAAGTACTAGCTAAGTGGTAAACGATGTTCGAGTGCATAGACAACCAGGAGGTTGGCTTAGAGGCAGCCACCCTTAAAAGAGTGCGTAACAGCTCACTGGTCAAGTGTTCGAGCGCGGACAATGTAACGGGGCTCAAGCTAGTCACCGAAGCTGCGGGTGCGACGAAAGTCGCGCGGTAGGAGAGCGTTCCCAGGGCAGTGAAGCGGCGGGGTAACCCAGCCGTGGAGGCCTGGGAAGTGAGAATGCCGGCATAAGTAACGAAAGAAGGGTGAGAATCCCTTCCACCGATTGCCCAAGGATTCCTGAGTAAAGTTCGTCTGCTCAGGGTTAGTCAGGACCTAAGGCGAGGCCGAAAGGCGTAGTCGATGGCCAACGGGTTGATATTCCCGTACCACGTCGCGTTCGTTTGACCGATGGGGGGACGAGGAAGGCTATGGGAGCCCAGGCGATAGTTGACCTGGGGTAAGCGTGTAGGGGTGGCTCTAGGCAAATCCGGAGCCGCTTAACCTGAGACGCGATGCCAGCTGGCCCTAGGGCCGGCGAGTCCCGGAAGCCCTGCCTCCAAGAAAAGCCTCTAGGGAGAATGCGCGTGCCTGTACCAAAACCGACACAGGTGGGCAAGTGGAGAACACTAAGGTGATCGAGATAACCCTCGTTAAGGAACTCGGCAAAATCGCCCCGTAACTTCGGGATAAGGGGCGCCCCAGTAGGGTGAAGCACTTCGCGTGTGGAGCCCGAGAGGGCCGCAGTGAATAGGTTCAAGCGACTGTTTACCAAAAACACAGGTCTCTGCTAAGTCGAAAGACGACGTATAGGGGCTGACGCCTGCCCGGTGCCGGAAGGTTACGTGGAGGTGTTAGGGGCAACCCGAAGCACCGAAACTAAGCCCCGGTAAACGGCGGCCGTAACTATAACGGTCCTAAGGTAAATTCGTTGCCCTCCGCACTGGTAACAGTGCGGTTAGCATTCGGCTATATGCTGGAAAACCCGTGTATCCGTCCGGTACTCGGCCTAGACTTCTGTCGTGGTCAGTGACAATCCGGAAGGTGCGGAAAACCAGCAGGAAAGGCTGAGACAGCAAGGCTGGGTCATTGGTTTTGTAGACGGAGAAGGATGCTTCTCGATCGGTTTCGTTCGCCAAGACGGGGACGGAGACCGAGGCGGCTACAGGACTGGCTACCAGGTCACGCATGAGTTCGTCGTCACACAGGGCGCTTCAAGCGTCGCGTGCCTACACGAACTCCGGCAATTCTTCGGTGTGGGACAGGTGATTGCCAACCGGCGTCACGACAACCACCGAGAGGACCTGTATCGCTACGTTGTGCGGCGAAGGGCGGATCTGATCGACGTGATCGTTCCATTCTTCCAAGCACACACGTTGCACTCGTCCAAGCGCGAGAACTTCGCGAAGTTTGCGGAGTGTCTTGAGCTGATCGATGCCGGCGAGCATCTGTCGAAAGACGGGCTCATCGGGATCGTGAAGATCGCCGAGACGATGAATCGCCAAAAGCCCAGGCTCGAGCTTCTCAGAATCCTCAGAGGCCATACGCCGAACATCCATGACAGTGGATGATGAGATGGTCCCATCTGCATGGCGACATGCAGGGAAGCGCGCGGTGCACCAGAGGACGCGCGTTCCGCCTTCGGCCAGTCGCCGAAGGTAAGACATTTAGCGAAATTCCTTGTCGGGTAAGTTCCGACCTGCACGAATGGCGTAACGACTTGAACGCTGTCTCAACGAGGGGCTCGGTGAAATTGCAGTCTCGGTGAAGATGCCGAGTACCCGCGGCTAGACGGAAAGACCCCGTGAACCTTTACTACAACTTGGTATTGGGGTTCGATGCATCTCGCTCAGGATAGGTGGGAGGCTTAGAAGCACCGGCTGCGGCTGGTGTGGAGCCATCCTTGAGATACCACCCTTGGTGTATTGGATCTCTAACCGCACGCCGTGAATCCGGGTGCGGGACAGTGACAGGCGGGTAGTTTGACTGGGGCGGTCGCCTCCCAAAATGTAACGGAGGCGCGCAAAGGTTCCCTCAGCACGGTCGGAAATCGTGCGTAGAGTGTAAAGGCAGCAAGGGAGCTTGACTGCGAGACAGACATGTCGAGCAGGTACGAAAGTAGGCCTTAGTGATCCGGCGGTAGCAAGTGGAAGCGCCGTCGCTCAACGGACAAAAGGTACTCCGGGGATAACAGGCTTATCGGGCCCAAGAGTCCACATCGACGGCCCGGTTTGGCACCTCGATGTCGGCTCGTCGCATCCTGGGGCTGTAGTAGGTCCCAAGGGTTGGGCTGTTCGCCCATTAAAGCGGTACGCGAGCTGGGTTCAGAACGTCGTGAGACAGTTCGGTCCCTATCTGCCGTGGGCGTTGGAGAGTTGAGAGGATTCGTCCCTAGTACGAGAGGACCGGGATGAACGCACCTCTGGTGTATCAGTTGTCGTGCTAACGGCACTGCTGATTAGCTACGTGCGGATCGGATAACCGCTGAAAGCATCTAAGCGGGAAGCCGGCCTCAAGATGAGCTCTCCCATCCACTAGATGGAGTAAGACCCCTGGTAGACCACCAGGTTGATAGGCCAGATCTGGAAGGGTGGTAACACCCGTAGGAGACTGGTACTAATGGGTCGAGGGCTTGACGGTATTTTGATACCCGTACATTGGCGCTGTGTAGTTTTGAAGGCCCGCGAGGGGCCCGGTCTCTCGCCACTTTCCGGTGGCTATGGCGAGGGGGAAACACCTCTTCCCTTTCCGAACAGAGAAGTTAAGCCCCTCAGCGCCGATGGTACTTGGCTTGAAAGGGCCTGGGAGAGTAGGTCGCCGCCGGTTTCTTTAGGTGTCGCGCGAGCCGCCTGACCGAAAGGTTGGGCGGCTCTGCTGCGTTCGGGATATGATGCCCGCGGAGCCAGCCGAGCTTCGCGACCCACATCCAACCCGACCGCGAGGTGCTGCGGTTCGCCGGCGGACATCTCGTCCGCGAGGCCTGCGTCGGCGGTGAGCTGCGCTCGCGCGCGACGGCCATTGTGGGAAGCACACTCAGCGAGCTCGCCGACTTCTGCGATGTGGATCTGGACGCAAACCTCGATTTCGGCCACGACGCGCCCGCTGTGGGTGACCGGACGCGTCCGATCCAGTTCGATCAGGTGGCGGCCGAGGCGCTGCTGCGGTGGTACCAGATCGGGGCGGCTGCGCTTGACCAGGTCATCACCGTGGCCAGTGATTGCTCACCGGTCCAGCTCTGGCCCGAACACTTCGATGTGGCCATTGACCTGCGCACCGCGGGTGGGCGCTGCAACCTCGGGGCGGCGCCGGCCGATGCCTTCTCGCCGCAGCCGTATCTGTACGTCGGGCCGCACGGTGCCGATCGACCGGGCGAGCAGGCCTACTGGAACGTCACGTTTGGCGCGCTGCTCGGCGCCGAGTTGGTGCTCGCCGACCCGGATCCGGTGGCGGCGGCGGTCAGCTTCTTCGCGCAGGGCCTGCGATTGCTCGGCTGAGCGGTTCCGGCGCCGACTCCAGCCGGTACACGCTCACCGGCACACCGGGCGGGGAGACGGTGTTGAACGCAAACTCCATTCCCAGGTGGCCCGCGACAGCGAGTGATGCGTGGTTGTCGGGATGGATGCGTGCCGTGAGCTCCGTGGCGCCGAGCGCGGTGAACGCGTCGCTGGCGACCGCGAGCGCGGCCTCGGTGCTGTAACCGTGCCCCCAGTGCGCCGGTGAAAGCCACCAGCCGATCTCATACTCGTCAGGTGAGAGCCCGGGCGTGCCCTCGCCCATCAGGTTCAGCGCGAGCAGCCCGATGTCATCACCGCTGCTCAGCTGTGAGACCACGCGCCAGCCGAAGCCGTGCTGCTGCCAGTGCTTGATGGCCGCGTCAGCGACGGCGATCGCCTTCATCGCGCTCCACGTGCGACCGTCTGAGATGTAGCGCGTGACGCGCGGGATCGAGCTCAGCGCAGACAGCAGCGCCACGTCATCGGCGGACCACGGCCGGAGCAGCAGCCGCTCGGTTTGCAGCACGTGCGCCACGCCGGGCAATGTTAGGACGCCGCGCAGGCGCGATCGCGCAGCCGGCGCTCGCACGCTTGCGGTAGTAGTCCACGTCCGCGTAGAGCCTGTCGCCGTCAACCACGTAGTCGTAGTCCCCGAGCAGCATGTCGTCGATCGCGTCGCTGATTCTGAGAAGGAGCCCACCTAGGCGAGAACAGAACATATGTTCGTAGCATAGGTTCGGGCTCGGACGGAACCGCCGGCGGGGCCCAGGACGCGGACGACAGCGCTAGCCGAGTGCTGCCCAGGCTTCGTGCTTGGTGTGGATCCGGTCCACCACCGCTGCGGTGAACTCGGTCGTCCCCGCCGAGCCTGACAGGTCAAAGGTCTTCACGCCGGCGGCGACGGCCTCGAGTGCGGATTCGTAAATCGCGCGCGAGGCGCGTTCTGCGTGCGCGCCGTAGCGGTCCGCGGCGTGGTGCATCACAGCGCCGCAGGCGAGGATCATCGCAAGCGGGTTGGCGATGTCCTTGCCCTGCAGTGCGGGCGCGGTGCCGTGCGGGGCCTCGGCCATCGCGACCGTCGTGTTGTAGTCATCGTCAAAGGCCAGCAGCACCGACTCGGCGCCCGCGATCGACCCGAACATCGGCAGCACGAGGTCAGACAGGCAATCACCGTCGCGGTTGAGCGCCGGGATCACGAGCGTCTTATCGGTTGCGCCCGAGAGCAGCCCGGCATAGGTCGCGTCGATCAGCACGGGCTTGTAGTCGACGTCTGGGTGACGCGCGGCGGCGGCGTCCATCTCCTCCTTGAGCATGCCCTCGTAGATGGCCGACACCGTCCATTTGGGGCCGCCGTAGACGCGCGCATCCAGGCGCTCGGCGGTCCTGAAGGCGTACTCGGAGACGGCGCGGCAGGTTGAGCGCGTGATCCGCTCCTCACGGTAGGCGACCTCATCCGGGGCGTCCGGTGTGCCTTCGCGCCACTGCTTGGCCCCGTAGGCGTCCTCCACGGCCATGCGCACCACCGAGATCGGGTAGTAGACACCGGCCATCGGCGCGACCCCGGGCAGCCGCCGTCCGGTCCGCACGATCACCTTGCCGCCGATGCCCTCGCGGACGATCGCGTTGGGGGTGCCGACATCCTCGCGCCCCTCCGGTGTGATCGTCGCAGCCTTGATGCCCAGTCCAGCCGCCCGCATTGCCGCCGCGGCGTCGTGGACGACGCCGTTCTGGGTCGCACGCCGGTTGCCGAGCGAGAGGTCGTAGCGCTCAAGCTCGACCGGAAAGCCGAGCAGATCCGGGTCGAGCACCCTGAGCGCCTGCTCGAGCAGCTCCTGGCCGGTCTCATCGCCCTCCAGCACCACAATCCTGATCGCGTCGGTCATCGCCCGTCACAATAGCCCAGCGACCCGATCGTTGCTGTCTGTTATCGCGTACGGCTGTTCAGGACCGCAACTCCGCGGAGTTTCAACGGTGAAACAGCACACGGCTGGGGCGCCCCAGCGCTGGAACCTCCGTGCTGCTCAACGCTGCTCAGCGCTGGGGCACGAGCGACGGCGAGACCTGCTCAAGCGCCGCGATCACCCGCGCGACGTGCTCGTCAAAGTCGACGCCCAGCGCGTCGGCACCGGCGGTCAGCTGCTGGCGATCCACGGCGGCGGCAAAGCTCGGCTGCTTCATCTTCTTCCTGACCGACTTGGGGCTCATGCCGGCCAGTCCCTCGGGCCGGACGTAGGCGACCGCCAGCACGAAGCCCGAGAGCTCATCGACCGCGTACAGCGCCCGTTCCAGCTGCGTCTCGCGGGTTATGCCGAGGTAATCGGCGTGCGAGCCGACCGCGCGGATCAGCTCCTCCGGGTAGCCACGGCGCCGGAGCTCCTCCATTGCGACGCGCGGATGCCCGGTACTCAGGTCCGGGTGCCGTTCGTAGTCCAGGTCGTGCAGGAGTCCTGTCAGGCCCCAGAGCTCAGGATCGGCTTCAAAGTGCTCTGCGTAGGCGCGCATCGCCGCCTCGACGGCCAGCATGTGGCGGCGCAGCGAGTCGCTCTCGGTCCACTCGCAGACCAGCGCCCAGGCCGCCTCGCGGGCGTCCTGCGCGGACTGCGGCAGCGTGCCAGACGTGGTCTCGGCGTCCATGCCGTTACCTTACTGGTAGCCATGGAAAAGTTCGTGATCGAAGGCGGCGCGCCGCTGTCAGGCACCGTCATACCGGCTGGCAACAAGAACGGGGCGCTGCCGATCCTCGCCGCCACGCTGCTGACCGACGAGGATGTGACGCTGCGCAACATCCCGCGCATCAAGGACGTGGACGCGATGCTCGCGCTGCTGGCATCGCTCGGCGCCGCGGTCACGTGGAGCAGCGGCGGCGAGGTGCGCGTCAACACCGGCGCCGTCAGCCGCACCAGCGTCGACCGCGAGCTCGGTGAGCGCATCCGCGCCTCCTTCCTGCTGGCCGGCCCGCTACTTGCGCGCTTCGGCCGCGCCGAGATGCCACCGCCAGGTGGTGACGTGATCGGGCGCCGGCGCCTTGACCCCCACTTCGATGCGATGCGGGCACTCGGTGCCGACGTTGAGGTCGGCGCCAACATCCGCCTGACGGCGCCCGCCGGCGGCCTTGCGCCCTGCGACTTTCTGATGGACGAGCCCTCCGTGATGGCGACCGAGAACGCGCTGCTGGCAGCCGCGCTGACGCCCGGCACATCCGTGATCCGCAACGCCGCCTCCGAGCCGCACGTGCAGGATCTGGCGCGGATGCTGATCAAGATGGGCGCTCAGATCGAGGGGATCGGCTCAAACGTGATGATGGTCACCGGCCGCGACCGGCTGCACGGCTGCGAGCACACGATCGCCCCCGATCACATCGAGATCGGCTCGTTCATGGCGCTGGCCGGGGTCACCGGTGGCGAGCTCACGATCAAGGACACCGTGCCGGAGGACCTGCGCATGATCAGGCTGGTGTTCGAGCGGCTCGGCCTGAAGAGCACCATGATCGGCAATGACGTGCACGTCCCGGGCAACCAGCACCTGGTCATCCAGAGCGACGCGGGCGGCTACACGCCGAAGGTCCAGGACGGCCCCTGGCCGGCGCTGCCAGCCGACCTCACCAGCGTTGTTGTGGCGCTCGCCACCCAGGCCGAGGGCTCGGTGATCATCCATGAGTGGATGTTTGAGAGCCGACTGGTGTTCACCGACAAGCTGCAGCTGATGGGCGCCGCGATCACGATCTGCGACCCACATCGAGCGATCGTGGTGGGCCCACGCAGGCTTCGCGGCCAGCGCGTGGAGTCCCCCGATATCCGTGCCGGCATGGCGATGCTGATCGCGGCGCTGTGCGCGCAGGGCATAACCGAGATCGGCAACATCCGCCAGATCGACCGCGGCTACGAGCGGATCGACGAGCGTCTGCGTGCGCTCGGGGCGCGGATCACGCGCGTTGAGGACAACAGCATCCGCGGCTGAATGAGCGTGGTCGACCGCACCCCCACCGGCACCCGCGACGTGCTGCCTGACGAGATGCGCGAGCTGCGCGCGCTGATGGCGCGCATGCGCGAGGTCTTTGAACGCGGCGGCTACGGCGAGGTTTACACGCCTGCGCTCGAGTACGAGCGCACGTTCACGCGCGGCGAGGCCTCCCGCACGAGCTCTCCGTACCGGCTCTTCGACGAGCACGGCAACGTGCTGGTGCTGCGCTCGGACATGACCATCCCGATCGCGCGGATGGTCGCAAGCCGCTTCAGGACGGCTCCGACGCCATTGCGCTTCTGCTACTTCGCGCACATCTTTCAGGGCGTCCGACCGCGCCGCGGCCAGTCGCGGGAACTGCTGCAGGCGGGCGTGGAGTTGATCGGCGCGCCGGGGCCCGACGGCACGGTCGAAGCGCTAACGCTGCTCTGCGACGCGCTGGAGGCGGCCGGGCTCGAGAGCTTCAAGGTCGGGTTGGGTGATGTCACCCTCTACCCGACGCTCCTGCGCTCGCTTGGCGTCGGCGATGAGGACAGCGACACGATCCTCGCCGAACTCGCGCTGGGTGACTTCGTCGGCGTCGCGCGCGAGCTCGCGCGCCTGCGTCTGCGCGAGGCCGACGCCGAGCTGCTGCTGCGCGTACCGCGCATGCGCGGCGGCAGCGAGCTGCTCGAGGGACTCGACGGACCGCTGCATGACGCGGGCACCGGTATGCGCGAGCTGCTCGGCATGCTCGAGCCACGGACCGCGCGCCGGGTGATCTTCGACTTCGGCCTGGTGCACAACCTCGGCTACTACACCGGCGCCATCTTCCAGGTCTACGACCCCGCCTACGGCATGCCACTGGGTGGTGGCGGGCGCTACGACGACCTGCTCGGCGACTTTGGCCGCCCGTTGCCGGCCGTCGGTTTCGGTCTTGATGTCGAGCGCGTGCACATTGCGCTGCGGGCCGAGGAGCGCAGGCGTGGCTGAAACCCCTGCGAGCCTCGGTCTGCGGCTGGCCGTCCCGCGCGGCGCTCTGCTTGGGGAGACGCTTGATCTGCTGGACAGCATCGGCATCGACTCAAGCGCCGTGCGCGAGAACGACCGGCGGCTGCTGTTCGCCGACGTTGGCATCATCACCATGCGCCCCTCGGACGTGCCGACCTATGTGGAGGCGGGCGCGGCCGACGTCGGCATCACCGGCAAGGACGTGCTGATGGAGCAGGCGGAGCGGGCGATCTACGAGCTCGCCGATCTCGGTTACGGTCGCTGCACGATGGTCGTGGCCTCGCAGGCGGGGGAGGACCCCGCGGCGGACGCGCTGCGCAGGCTCGGGGTGGTGCGGATCGCGACCAAGTACCCGCGGATCGCCACCCGCCACTTTCACGAGAGCGGCAGGCAGGCCGAGATCGTCGAGGTCAAGGGGTCGGTGGAGCTGGCGCCGCTAACCGGCCTCGTGGACGCGATCGTCGACCTGACCGCGACCGGGACCACGCTGCGCGAAAATGGGCTGGTGGTGCGCGAGCAGATCGCCGAGTGCACCGCCCGCCTGATCGCAAACCCGGTCGCCGACAAGCTCAGGGCCAGGGCGATCGACACGCTCGTCTCGAGGATCTCCGGCTGATGTTGGCGGCGCTGAGCGAATTTGACGGACAGCCGGCCGCGCTCGCCCAGCAGCTGCGCGCGCTGGTGCCGGACGGCGACTCGGTCGCAGCGGCGGTCGCTGAGATCCTCGCCGACGTGCGCTCAGGCGGTGAACGGGCCGTACGCCACCACACCCGGCTTCACGACACCCGCGGCGCCGATCCCAAGCCGCTGCGCGTCACACGCAGCGAGCTCGCACAGGCCCGCGCGGAGCTTGACCCAGAGGTCGCCGCCGGCATCGAGCTGGCGATCACAAATGTCGGGCAGGTTGCGCGCGCAGCCCTGCACGCGGACCGCCGCGTCGACTTTGGCGGCCACAGCGTGACCGTGCGCGAGACCCCGGTGCACCGGGCCGCGGTGTACGTGCCAGGGGGGCGCGCACCCTACCCGAGCACCGTGGTGATGGGTGTTGCGACCGCGCGCGCGGCTGGCGTTCAGACGGTCGCGGTGTGCAGCCCGCCCGGCCCCGACGGGGATCTGAACCCCGCCATCCTTGCCGCCTGCGAGCTGGCCGGCGCGGACGAGGTCTACCGCATGGGTGGCGCCCAGGGAGTCGCCGCGCTCGCCTACGGCACCGAGCAGATCGAGCCGGTGGACGTGATCGTGGGGCCCGGCAACCTCTACGTGCAGGAGGCCAAGCGACAGCTCTCGGGAATCGTTGGGATCGACTCCTTCGCGGGCCCGAGCGACATGCTCGCGATCGTCGACCCGCAGTACCCGCTCGAACCGCTGGCGCTCGACCTCCTGGCCCAGGCCGAGCATGGCGCCGGCACGATCGTCGTGGCTGTCTGCCCCGACGCCGCGCTGCTTGACGCGCTGGCCGAGCGCCTGGCCGCAGAGCCGCTTGCGACCGACGCGGTCTGCCGGCTGGTGCACGCGCCGACATACGAGCTTGCGCTGGCGATCGCGGAGGCGTTTGCACCCGAACACCTGGAGTTGCTCGGCCCGCTGGCCGAGCAACTCGCCCCACGCATCACCCGCTCCGGCTGCGTCTTCATCGGCACCGGCACCGCCTTCGGGGACTATGTCGCCGGCTCAAATCACACGCTGCCGACCGGCGGCGCGGCGCGCTTTGCCTCAACGCTCGGGCCCCACCACTTCCGCCGCGTCTTCACCGAGGTCCGCATCGAGCAGCCGCGCGCGCTCGCGCAGGCCGCCGCGCCACTCGCGCGCGCCGAGGGCTTCGAGTACCACGCGCGCTCGATGGAGGCAAGAATCGGGGAGAATCAGAGCTGATGACCCGCACAGGCACGGTTGACAGGCGCACCGGCGAGACCGAGGTGCATGTGACGCTGACGCTCGACGGCACCGGCGCCGGGCGCCGGAACACCGGCGTGGGCTTCCTTGATCACATGCTCGACTTGCTCGCGCGCCACGGTCGCCTCGACCTCGAGGTCGAGGCGAGCGGGGACCTTGAGACCGGCGCCCACCACACGGTCGAGGACGTCGGCATCTGCATCGGCCAGGCACTCGACCAGGCCCTGGGCGACCGCAGCGGGATCACCCGCTACGGGTCGGCCACGGTGCCGATGGACGAGGCCCGGGCGCTGTGCGCGATCGACATCTCCGGGCGCGGCCTGCTGGCCTTTGAGGCGGAGCTGCCGCCGGGCGCGATCGGCAACTTCGACCACGAGCTGGTGGAGGAGTTCCTGCGGGCCCTGGCCACCAACGCGAAGCTCACCTTGCACTCAAGCGTCCAGGCCGGAACCAACGCCCACCACGTGATCGAGGCGGTGTTCAAAGCGCTGGCGCGGGCGCTGCGCGCAGCCGCGACGATCGACCCCAGCGAGCAGGGCGTGCCCAGCACCAAGGGCACCCTCAGTTGAGCGCCAGCCCGGTGCCGGCTGCCGACGCGCCGCGGATCGCGGTCGTCGACTACGACATGGGCAACCGGCGCTCGGTGGAGAAGGCGCTTGCGCATGTCGGCGCACAAACCGTGCTGACCCGCGACCCGCAGACACTCGCGGATGCGGACGCGCTCGTGCTGCCCGGTGTCGGTGCCTTCCCCAGTGGTGCCTCGAGCCTGCGCCGTTACGGCCTCGACGTGCTGCTGCGCGAGCGGGTGAGCGCCGGCACGCCGCTGCTCGGCATCTGCCTTGGTATGCAGCTTCTGTTTGACTCCTCCGACGAGCTGGGCGTGGAGACCCCCGGCCTGGGGCTGGTGCCCGGTCGGGTGCGGGCCCTGCGTGCAGGCGGGCTGCGGCTGCCGCACATCGGCTGGAGCGATGTGCGGATCGAGCGGCCATCGCCGCTCAGCTCGCGCCTGCCGGCAACCGGCGCGCCCTTCTATCACGTGCACTCCTACGTGGCCGAGCCGGCTCGCGAGCAGGACGTGGTGGGCACAGCGGAGTACGGCGAGCGCTTCGCGACGCTGGTCGCTCACGGCCAGGTGTACGGCACGCAGTTTCACCCCGAGAAGTCCTCGCGCGACGGCCTCTCTCTGCTGGCGGCCTTCGCCGCGCTGGCACGGGATCGCCGCGTCCAGGCGGTGAGCGCGTGATCCTGCTGCCGGCCATCGACATCCTCGACGGCAAGGCCGTGCGCCTCGCGCGCGGGGACTTCGCGCAGCAAACCACCTATGACTCAGACCCGCTCGAGGCCGCGCGGCGCTGGGTCCATGACGGTGCCAGGACGCTGCACATCGTCGACCTCGACGGCGCCCGCACCGGCACGCCCGCCAACCTCCAGCACGTCGAGCGGATCACGCGAACGCTCGAGGTGCCCGTGCAGCTGGGTGGCGGCCTGCGCACCCTGGCGGCGCTCGAGGCCGCCGCTTCAAGCGGCGCCGCGCGCCTGATCGTCGGCACCGCCGCGCTGCGCGACCACGAGTTTCTGGAGCAGGCGCTGGCGCGCTACGGGGAGCGGCTGGTCGTCTCGCTGGACGCGCGCGGCGGCCGGCTTGCCGCGGCCGGTTGGACCGAGGACACCGAGCTGCAGGCAACGGCGGTGCGCGACGAGTTGCAGCGCCGCGGCGTGCGCCGCTTCGTCTTCTCGAGCATCGAGCGTGACGGCATGCTGAGCGGCCCCGACATCGACGGCGCACGAGCCTTTGCGGACGGTCTCCAGGGGAGCTTCGTCTACTCCGGCGGGATCGGCGAGCTGGCTGACCTGGCGGCGGTGGCCGAGCTTCGGCTAGCCGAGATCGAAGGGGTGATCGTCGGCAGGGCGATCTATGAGCGGCGCTTCGGCGTGGGGGAGGCGCAGCAGCTGCTGGACGCCGCGGCGGGGGACGGCTGATGCACTACAAGCGCGTCATCCCCTGCCTTGACGTCGACCGGGGCCGCGTGGTCAAGGGCACCGGGTTCGTCGACCTGCGCGACGCCGGCGATCCCGTTGAGCTCGCGGTCCGCTACGACCAGGCGGGCGCCGATGAGCTCGTCTTCCTTGACATCACCGCCACCTCCGACCAGCGCGACACAGTCACTGAGCTCGCCCGCCGCACCGCCGACGACGTCTTCATCCCGTTCACGATCGGTGGCGGGATCCGCTCTGTGGAGGATGCGCAGGCGGTGCTCGACGCCGGGGCCGACAAGGTCTCGGTCAACTCGGCGGCGCTTGCCAGACCGGAGCTGATTGACGAGCTGGCGCAGCGCTTCGGCGCCCAGTGCGTGGTGGTGGCGATCGACGCCAAGCGGTCACCGGAGGGCGCGGGCTGGGAGGCCTACGTTGCTGGTGGCCGACGCCCGGCCGGGCGCGACGCGGTCGCCTGGGCCAGCGAGGCGGCACAGCGCGGCGCCGGCGAGATCCTGCTCACCAGCATGGACCGTGACGGCTCAAATGCGGGCTATGACCTCGAGCTGACGGCGGCTGTCGCCGCGGCTGTTGCGGTCCCGGTGATCGCCTCCGGTGGCGCCGGCGAGCTCGATCACCTCGTGCAGGCGCTGGCCGCCGGGGCCGATGCGGTGCTGTGCGCCTCGATCTTTCACTACGGCCGGCACACCGTGGCTGAGGTCAAAGCACACCTCGCTGCGGCGGGTCTGCCGGTCCGCGAAGGCTGAGATGGCCCTGGCGCAGTCACCGCGCGCTGCGGTGACTGCGCCAGGGCCTCCTCAGTGATCCGAGAAGCCGCTAAGCGGCTTCTTCCACGTAACCGGCCGCTGCGCAAGCATCGCAGTACGCGGCGGGCGGAACGCGGGGCTCGTAGCAGCCGGGACGGCAGCAGGTCGAAGACCGCTTGGGGCGGCCCCTACCAATGCGGGCGGCCGCGGCATCCTTGAGCTCCTCACGCATGCGGTCAAGCTCGGCCGCGTGCGTGGCGCAGAAGCGGCGGCCCTTTACGGCCGGCTCCTGGCAGTGACTTCCACTTCGACAACGCATAGGCTGAAGATTGTAACATCTGGGCCTTGAATTTGCAGGCTTTCTGCGTCGCGGACCGGCTGTGAGCACCCATATCCGCAGCCTCGTGTGGAGCACCGACATAGACGTGCTCGCTGCCGATCACGAGCTGATCCGCCGTCACGGCTACTGGTTTGTGCGCTCGCCGAGCAACCCAACCTACTGGTGGGGCAACCTGCTGCTGTTCGACGCGCCGCCGCAGTCCGGCGACGGTGCGCGCTGGCAAACGCTCTTCGCACGGGAGTTCGCTGCTCACCCGGAGGTCAGGCACTGCACGGTTGCCTGGGACCGCACCGACGGTGAGCTCGGCGCCTCCATGGGCGAGCTGGTGGCCAGGGGCTTTGAGCTCGAGCGGACCGCCGGGCTGATCGCCACGCCCACCAGCCTGCGCGAGCATCCCCGTGCCAACCGTGAGGCGCAGGTCCGCGCGCTTGACCCGGACGCCGATGAGGAGCTGTGGGCGGCGGTGATCGGCGTGCAGATGGCCACGGCTGAGGAGTTCGAGCTCGGCGCGGCCGACGATCGTGACTACCACCTCGCCTTTCGGCGCGGCCGCCAGCGGGCCCTGCGCGAGCTCTTCCGCGCCGGACGGGGTGGCTGGTACGTGGCCTTGATCGACGGTCAGGTGGCCGGCTCGCTCGGCATCGTGGTCACGCAGGGACGTGCCCGCTACCAGACCGTCGACACGGTGGCGGCCTTCCGGCGCCTGGGCGTCGCCAGCCGCCTGGTCCATGCCGCCGCGCAGTCCGAGCTTGCCCGGCAGCGGATCGATCACCTCGTGATCGCTGCCGACCCCGACTACCACGCCCTGGGCCTGTACGAGAGCCTCGGCTTCACGCGTGTGGAGGAGGTCGTCGGCGCCCTGCGCAAGCCCGGGCCCGCGGCGTGAGTCGCTGACGGCACGGCGAGGGCTGCTATCTGGCTGGCACGAACTTGTAGAGCACGTAGTCGCCCATCAGGAAGAGCGCCCCCGGCTCGGCGATCACCGTCGTGTAGGAGCCGTGCGGGAAGTAGAAGACCTGCTTGCCCGTGCGGGCGTCAAAGCCGTAGCTGCCGCGTACGTACACGGTCGAGACGTAGACGGTGTGACCCACGACGGTCGCGGAGCCAGAGATCGCGCTGCCGACCGACGCGGACCAGTCGATCCCACCGGTGGCGGCGTTGATCGCGTAGAGGTCACCGTCATAGGAGCCGATGTAGACGGTCTGGCCGAGCCCGGGAATATCAGCCACCGCCGGCCCCGAGTAGACGTAGCCGCCCAGCGAGTCCGACCACAGCTGCGCGCCGCTGGTGGCCGAGAACGCGAAGGCGCTGCCGTCGTTATTGCCGACGTACGCACGGCCGTAGGCAACCGCTGGAGTGGAGTAGAACTGGCCGCCGGGGCTCTGGGCCCAGACCTCGCGGCCGGTCCTGGCGTTGACCGCGTAGAAGCTGCCGGCGTAGTTACCGAAGTAGAGGTTGCCGTGCCAGTAGGCGGGACCGGCCTTGATCGAACCGCCTGTCTGAAAGGTCCAGTTGACCGCGCCGGTCCGCACGTTGAGCGATGTGAGCGTGCCCGCCTGATCGCCGAAGTACACGGAGTTGCCGACGATCACGGGGGAGGACTCGCTGCCGCTCGGTACCGGATAGCTCCAGAGCGTCCGGCCGCTGAGCATCGAGACGGCGGCCGCCTCGCCGCCGACCGCCCCGATCGTGCTGCCGGTCAGCGACAGCACCGAGACCACCATCAGCCTGTGTCTCACGTCCAGTGCCGGCGTTGAGGCCGACAGACCGCAGCCGTGGCAGCTGCCCATGTGCTTCTCCCAGATCAGCTGGCCGGTGCGGATGTTCACGCGCTTGACGGTGGCGCCGTCATCCATGTAGTAGAGGTTGTTGCGCCAGATCACCGGCGGAAACTCGAGCAGCGCGTTGCGCCCGAGCTTCCAGGCCAGCCGCAGCGGTGGATGCAGTGTCGGCCGCGCCGCGAAGTCACGGGTCCTGGTGGCGTGACCACCGTAGAACGGCAGCGTGAAGTTGTCGACCGGAGGCTTCACCGGTGTGGACGTGGTGGTGGTCGGCGGCGGGGCGGCGGCCGACGAGGTGGTGGTCGTCGCTTGGGCGGCGGGCCTGGCGTGCGCCCGGTGGCCCCCGGCAGCAAAGCCGTAGACGACCGCTGCCACGGCGAGTGCCGCGGCGGCGACGCCGGCAGCAAGGCGCAGAGAACCGAGCTGGAGAAAGCGCATCCGCGACCAGCCTACCCGTCTTGAAGCCGCCTCACACCCGCTGCGAAGGCTGTGCTGGCGAGGGACCGACGTGGGCAGCTGCGTGATGCTGTCGTGCTCGCCTCGCAGGCGCTTCGAGACCTGTGGCTGGGCGAGGTCGGGTACGGCGATAAGCCGGCCACCCGTACCTAAAAGGTATGCGTCAACGCGACGGGCCAGTCATGTGTCCATCCGCCTGAGATCATCGTGAGCCGCGCTGCGAGTCTCCCCAGGGGGTTGATCATCTCCACCAAGACCTCACAGACGCAGGCGCTGGCAGCTACAAAAGCACCCTGGCACGCGCTCTGGGGTCCGCCGGTGGGCGCCGCGAATGGCAGCAGGAGCGCTTTTGGACGGCCTCCTGGTCGCGGCTCAGACCGTTCGCGGCGTGGACTCGAGCGGGTCAACTTGCCGGTCTCGAAGGCCGATAGGAAAGTATGACTGGCCTCTCCCCACGCCGGATGCTCGCGATCATCGAGACACAGAGCGAGATTGCCTCCGCTGGGCTGGCGCTCGACGAGGTGATGGCGCTCGTCGTCTCACGTGCGCAGGCGATCACCGGTGCGGCGGCTGCGGTGGTGGAGCTAATCGAGGGTGAGGAGATGGTGTATCACGCGGTCAGCGGCTCGGCCGAAGGGTTCCGCGGTGTCGGACTGTCCTGGGGCCTGGCCGCGTTGGCCGGCGATGATCCGGACACCGTGGTGTTGAGGGCCGACGCGGCGCTCTACGACGCCAAGCGGCGTCGGGGCCGGCGTACCGGTGCGATGCCCCGCGCCTGACGCTCGTCTCGCGTTGGGAGCAGCGCCGCGAGCCCGGCACGAACGAGATCGCGTTGGTCGCTCATCGCGCAGGCCATCGTCGAAGGCTTGCCGGTCATCACCGCCGACCAGCGCTTTCGCGCCCACGGCATCCAACTTCGGTGGTAACGAGGTCCGCCCGCTGCCGGCGAGCGGCGCACCGGCAGCTACCTGGTGGGCACCAGCTTGTAGAGCACGTAGTCGCCCATCAGGATCAGCGAGTTGCGGTCGGCCACCACGGTCGTGTAGCCGCCATCGGGGAAGTAGAAGTCCTTCTTGCCGGTGGTCGCGTTGTAGCCGTAGCTGCCCTTCTGGTAGACGGTCGAGACGTACACCTGGTCGTTGACGACCGTTGCCGAGCCGGAGATCGCCGGGTTGGCGCCGCCGGTGTAGGAGGCCCAGTCGGTCGCGCCGGTGCGCGCGTTGAGCGCGTAGAGGTAGCCGTCGTAGGAGCCGATGTAGACGGTCGGGCCGAGGCCCGGGACGGTGGCCACCGCGGGCCCGGAGTAGACGTAGCCACCGAGCGTGCGCGTCCAGGCCGGCGTGCCGTTGTTCGCCTGGAAGGAGTAGGCCGCACCGTTGTTGTTGCCGACGTACACGCGGCCGAAGGCGAGCGCCGGGGTGGAGTAGAACTGTCCGCCGGGGCTCTGCGCCCAGACCTGCTTTCCGGTTTTGGCGTTGACCGCGTAGAAGCTGCCGGCGTAGTTGCCGAAGTACAGGTTCCCGTCGTAGTAGGTGGGACCGGCCTTGATCGCCCCGCCGGTGGGGAAGGTCCAGTTGACCTTGCCCGTGAGCACGTTGAGCGAGTGGAGCGTGCCGGCCTGATCGCCGAAGTAGACGGAGTTGCCCACCACCATCGGCGATGACTCCGTGCCGCTCGGCACCGGGTAGCGCCAGAGCGTCTTGCCGCTCAGCATCGAGACCGCCGCCTCCTCGCCGCCCACCGCGCCGATCGTGCTGCCGGCCACCGACAGCACCGAGACGAACAGGAGCTTGTGCTTGACGTCCAGGGCCGGGGTGGAGGCCGACAGGCCGCAGCCGTGGCAGCTGCCCATGTGCTTCTCCCAGATCAGCTTGCCGGTGTGCAGGTTGATGCGCTTGACGGTCGCGCCGTCGTCGATGTAGTAGCCGTTGTTACCCCAGATCGAGAGCGGGAACTCAAGCAGCGCGTTGCCACCCAGCCGCCAGGCGATCTTGAACGGCGGCGCCACGTTGGCGTTGGCGGTGAAGTCGCGCAGGCGCGTCTGTCCGCCGCCGTAGAACGGCACCAGCAGCTGCTTGGTCTTCGGGGCCGCAGGCGTGTTTGTCGTCGGCGTGAACGCCGCCTTGGTGTTGACCGTATTGGTCGGCTTGCCGAGCTCGTGCACCGCGTAGGCGCCGACCGCGACCGCGACCAGCACCAGCAATCCGGCCATCAGCCAGGTCCCGCGATTTGACCTCGGTAGATGCATCGGGCACGGAGAGTAGCCGTAAGCGAAGATGAACCCGTGCAGATCCCGCCCGCGAGCCCGGTCACGACACCGATCGCGCCGACACTACGTGAGCGCGTGGCCGCCCTCGCGCCCGCGGCAAAGCTCGTTGACGCGGGCGCAAGGGCAGGTATCGCCGCCTACCTGGTGGGGGGCACGGTGCGCGATCTGCTGCTCGACCGCGAGCCGCTCGACATCGACGTGGCCGTGGACGGCGAGCCCGATCGTCTGGTCGCGCTGCTCGACGCCGTCGAGCTGAACGCTGAGGCCCCCACACCGACACGCTTTCAGACGCTGGCGCTCGAACTCTGCGGCGCCCGCGTTGACATCGCCCGCACACGCAGCGAGCGCTACCCGCACCCGGGGGCGCTGCCGGAGATCGCACCAGCCGGGATCGAGGTCGACCTGTGGCGGCGTGACTTCAGCGTCAACGCGATCGCGGTGGGGCTGAGCGGCCCGTACACCGGCGCGCTGCTGGCACTGCCGGGCGCGCTTGAGAGCCTGGCCGCGCGCCGGCTGGCGGTCCTGCACGATCAGAGCTTCATCGACGACCCCACGCGGCTGCTGCGGCTCGCGCGCTACGCCGCGCGGCTGAGATTCCAGCCCGAGGCGCACACCCGTGCGCTTGCCAGCGAAGCGATCGCCGCCGGCGCGCTAAAGACCCTGAGCGGACCCCGGCTCGGCAATGAGCTGCGTCTGCTGGCGGCCGAACAGGAGCCGCTTGCGGCCTTCGCCGCCGCAGCCGAGTTGGGGCTGCCCTGGACGCTCGACCGCAGCCGGGCCGCAAGGGCGCTTGAGCTGCTGCCCCCCGACGGCAGGGGCGACCTGCTCGTGCTCGCCGCCAGCTTCAGCCAGCAGCCGTACAGCGCCGACGCACGCTCGCTTAAAGCGACGCTCGACCACCTCGGCTTCAACGCCAACGAGCGCGAGCGCATCGTGCAGACCGCGGGCCGGGCGCCCGCGCTGGCTGCGCGCCTCGCAGCCGCGCGCAGCGGTGCGGAGATCGCCGCGGCCGTCGCGGGTTCGCCGGTCGAGGCGGTGGCGCTCGCGGCGACGCTGTCGGGCGAGACGCAGGCGCGCAGTTGGCTCGCCGACCTGCGCCATCGCGCGCTTGCGATCAGCGGCGATGATCTGATCGCGCACGGCATCCCTGAGGGCCCGGCGGTCGGCGCGGGGCTCGCCGCCGCCAGGGCGGGGCTCTTTGACGGCCTGGCCGACAGCGGGCGGGCACAGCTCGAGCTGGCGCTGCGGGCCGCGTCCGCGCAGCGCCAGCGGTAGCCTCAAACCATGCAGCTGAGCTCCCCGTTTGAGGACTGGGAAGGACAGATCGCCGTGGAGCTCCCGGGCGCACGCGCGCTCTTCACCACCCGCAGCTGGGGCGACGCGCGCGACGGACAGACGGAGCTCGCCGCCAGGCTCGGCGTGCGCCTCGCCCGCCCCCAGCAGGTGCACGGCAGCACCGTGCTGGTCGCTGGCGACCCCGAGCAGGTCGCCAAGACGCAGGCCGACGCGGTCATCACCACCTCGCCCGGGGTCGCACCGACGGTGCTGACCGCAGATTGCCTGCCGATCGTGATCAGCACGCCCGGCGCCGTCGCGGCCGTGCACGCCGGCTGGCGTGGACTCGCCGAGGGCGTGATCGCAAACGCCGTGGCGGCTCTGCGGCGCCTGCGCGGCGGCGTGCTCAGCGCCGCGATCGGCCCGGGCGCTGGCGCCTGCTGTTACGAGGTCGACGAGGACCTGCACCGGCGCTTCAACGCACGCAGCCAGGACTTCCGCGCAGGGCGCAACCTGGACCTCAAGGCGATCGCCCGGGTGCAGCTGATGGAGGCGGGGGTGGCGCGCGTGCACGACTGTGACATCTGCACGATCTGCGCGCAGCCGCAGCTCTGCTTCTCCTACCGGCGCGACGGACCCGAAACGGGCCGTAACGCGGCGATCGCATGGTTGAGCTGATCAGCGGGCTCCGCGCGCAGGACGTGCGGTCAAACCTCGCCGAGGTCCGCGAGCGGCTGTCCGCGGCCGGACGCGACCCTGACTCCGTCCAGATCCTGGCGGCGGTCAAGTACCTCCCGGTCGACGAGCTTGACGCGCTCGTGGCCGGCGGCGTCACGCTGGCGGGCGAGAACCGCGCACAGGACCTCGTGCTGAAGGCACGCGCGCACCCCGAGCTCACCTGGGACTTCATCGGGGCGCTGCAGAGCCGCAAGGTTCCACTGCTGTTGCCGCACGTGCGCTACATCCACTCGGTCGCAAGCGACTCGGCGCTCGCCCAGCTGGCCAAGCACGGCAGCTCCCAGACGCGCGTGCTGGTCGAGGTCAACGTCGCCGGCGAGGAGGGCAAGAGCGGGATTGAGCCGGCGGCGCTGCCGGCCTTCCTCGAGCGCTGTCCGGTACAGGTCGTCGGCCTCATGACGATGCCGCCGCTGGCGGCTGACGGGGACGCAAACCGCCGCCACTTCGCGGCGCTGCGCGAGCTCGCGGCAGCGCACAACCTGCATGAGCTGTCGATGGGCACAAGCCAGGATTACGTGGCGGCAGCGCAGGAGGGCGCGACCATCATTCGCCTCGGCACGCTCCTCTACCGGCGCCACGCGCCATAATCGGACGGCGCACAGCAGGGAAAACGGACGCTAACCCGAACTGAAGGCCAGACATGGCATTTCGCGACACATGGCATCGAACCCTTGTCTACTTCGGCCTCGCAGAGGAGGACGACGTATACGACGAGGACTTCGAGCCCTATTCGGAACCGGAGGTCCAGATGCAGGACAACTACCGGGATCGCCCAACCGTGCGCCGGCTGGACACACGCTCGCGCAGGCGCCGCGACGAGTTTGACGACATCTTCAGCGACGACGTTGGAGAGCATCGGACGACCGTCCTGCGACCGGTTGCGACCCGTCCAAGCCGTGCCACAAGCACCGACGTGCGCGTGCACTTCGTGGCACCCAAGAACTTCAACGACGCCCAAGACGTGGCCGACAGGTTCAAGGATGCGATCCCCGTGATCCTCAACCTGCAGGGCACCGACTCGGATCTGGCCAAACGCCTGATCGACTTCTCAAGCGGCCTCACCTACGCCCTCGACGGCGGCATGGAGCGGATCGCCGACAAGGTCTTCATGCTGACCCCGCAGAACGTCGAGGTCTCGGCGGACGAGCGCGCGAAGCTGATCGAGAAGGGCTTCTTCAACCAGAGCTAGCGCCGTCTGCGTGCCGCCGGGCCCGCTGGCCCGCGGCACGGCGACCGCCGGCTTGGGGCGCCGACGGTACGCTTGCGAGCGTGAAGGTCGGTCTGATCGGCTCGGGCAACATGGCACGCGCGCTCGCACGTGGCTGGGGCGAGCCCGTGCTCTGCACCGACAGCGGGTCCGGCAGGGCACAGCAGCTGGTGGACGAGCTCGGCGGTGAGCGCGTGGCCAGCAACCGCGAGCTGGCGCAGTGCGTCGATGTCGTGATCCTCTGCCACAAGCCCTACCACCTCGAGGAGGTGGCGGCGCAGATCGCCGACGTGGCGCCCGCAGTCGTCTCGGTGCTCGGTGGCACCGGGACGCAGGCGCTGCAGCGCGCGTACCCTCGCTCTCAGGTCTTTGCGCTGATGCCCAACACCTGCGTCGAGGTCCGCCAGGGGGTCACCGTCTACGCGCAACGCGAGCCGGCCGCGGCGGCAGCGCTCGACGCTGCGCTGGAGCGTGAGGTGATCGCGCTGTTCGAACGCGTCGGCAGGGTTGTCTCGGTGCCCGAGCGCCTGCTCGACATCGCCAGTGCAATCAGCGGCGTGGGGCCCGCATACCAGGCGCTGCTCGCGGAAGCCCAGGTGGATGCGGCCGTGCGCCGTGGCCTGGGGGCGGAGCTCGCGGCGCAGCTCGTCACCGCGACGATGGCCGGCAGCGCCGCGCTGATCGCAGCGCGCGGCTACGACACCCTGGCGGTCCGGCGTGAGGTGACCTCACCCGGTGGCTCAACCGCGCGCGGTCTGGCTGCGCTCGAGCGGGCGGGCATCCGTACGGCTTTCCAGGACGCGATCGACGCGGTCGCAACACCGGTCGGGAAGCGTTGAGATGCTGTTGGTCGCAAGCGTCCGGGGCGACGTCGCCAACTACCTCTCCGACCTCTTCGGCGTCTACATCGCGCTGATCCTGATCCACGTGCTGGCCAGCTTCGCGTTCTCCTTCGGCCTGCGCCCCGGGTACTCTCGCTGGCTGGACATGGTGCTGAACTTCCTGCGCGAGGTCTGCGATCCGTACCTGCGGATCTTCAGGCGGATCATCCCGAGCGTGGGCATGATGGACTTCAGCCCGATCATCGCGATCGTCGTGCTCGGAGTGCTAAGCACGGTGATCGTCTCGCTGGTCCGTGGCTGACGCGCCGCGGCGTCGGGCGCTTGGGCGTGCGGCGCTCACGGGCGCGCTGGTGATCGCCGCAGACCAGCTCACCAAGCACACGATCGGAACCTCGATCAAGCCCGGTCAGGTGCGCCACATCCTGCCGGGCCTTGACTTCGTCTATGAGCGCAACACGGGTGTGGCCTTCAGCTTCCTGGCCGGCAGCGGGGCGCTCGTGTACGTGGTGACGATCGTCGTGCTGGCGGGCCTCATCACCTTCCTGATGCGCCGCCCGGCGCAGCGCCTGCTGTGGCTGCCCACGGGTCTCCTGGTCGGCGGCGCGCTCAGCAACCTCATCGATCGCGTACTGCTCGGCTCTGTGATCGACTTCATCAAGCTGCCGGACTGGCCGGCGTTCAACGTCGCCGACAGCTGCATCACGGTGGGCGTGGTGATCCTGGTGCTGGTGATCGAACGGAGGGGCGATGGCTGAGCTCGAGTGGGAGGGCCTTGTCGCGGCCGAGGCTGCGGGCCAGCGCCTTGACCAGTTCCTCGCCGAGCCCCTGGGCTCGCGTGCACGGGCGGCACGGCTGATCGCGGCCGGCTTGGTGTCGGTTGACGGCCGCGAGCTCGCCAAGCGCCACAGCGTCAGGGCGGGCGAGCGGGTCGTCGTGGCGCGCGAGACGCCGGGGCCGGCTGCGGCCAGCGGGCCGCAGCCGGCACAGTTCGAGGTCGTCTGGGAGGACGAGTGGCTGATCGTGGTCGACAAGCCAGCGGGCGTGGTGGTGCATCCTGCGCGCGGCCACATGACCGGCACGCTCGTGCAGGCGCTCGCAGACCGGGCTTCAGGCGGCGAGGACCCGCAGCGGCCAGGGATCGTGCACCGGCTGGACCGGGATACCTCCGGACTGCTGGTCGTGGCCAAGAGCGATGCGGTCCACCGGCGCCTGAAGGCGATGCTGGCTGACCGGTCACTGCGGCGCGAGTACCTGACCCTGGTTGAGGGGACCCCGCCGGCGCGCAGTGGGACGATCGAGGCGCCGATCGGCCGTGATCGCCACGACCGGCTGAAGCATTCGGTTGACAGCGACGCGCCGCGGGCTGCGGTCACGCACTTTGAGCTGGTCGAGGTGCTGGCGCACGCGGCGCTTTTGCGCGTGCGGCTCGAGACCGGCCGCACCCACCAGATCCGCGTGCACCTGCAGGCGATTGGCCACCCGGTGATCGGTGACTCCATCTACGGCGGGCCGATGCGCTTTGGCCTGAAGCGTCAGTTCCTGCACGCCGAGCGCCTGGCGTTCACGCACCCCGCGACCGGTGCGCCGGTGGATGTGCGCGCACCGCTGCCGGGTGACCTCACCGCGGCCCTGGCCGCCGCGCGTGCGGCGCTTTTGTGAACTACACTGGCGTTGCTTTCTGCATTCGACCCTCCGTCGGGCCGAGTCGCGCCCTGCTCCGGAAAAGTCCGGAGTCGTGACCATGGTTGCCCGGCGGTTGCTATCTCACAGCTAGACCAAGGGAGTTACAAGTGGCTCAGGTGGGCATCAAAGAGCTGCTGGAGGCCGGCGTACATTTCGGCCACCAGACGCGGCGCTGGAACCCGAAGATGCGGCGCTTCATCTTCGGTGAGCGCGACGGGATCTACATCATCGACCTGGAGCAGACCGAGGAGTTGCTCGCCCAGGCCCAGCAGTTCGCCGCCGACATCGCCCGTCACGGCGGCGTGGTGATGTTTGTCGGCACCAAGAAGCAGGCGCGCGACGCGATCAAGGAGACGGCCGAGGCCGCGGGCATGCCGTACGTCAACCACCGCTGGCTCGGTGGCCTGCTGACCAACTTCCAGACGATCTCCGGGCGCATCAAGCGCCTGCACGACCTCGAGCGCTACGAGACCGAGGGCCAGTTGCAACTGCTGCCCACGCGCGAGCGGATGGCGGCGCAGGCCGACCTCGAGAAGTTGCGCGCGAACCTCGGCGGCGTCAAGAACATGCAGCGCCCACCCGACGCGGTCTTCGTGATCGACCTGAAGTCCGAGGCGATCGCAGTCCGGGAGGCCCAGTGCCTGCGCATCCCGATCATCGGCCTGGTGGACACCAATTGCGACCCTGAGGGGATCGATTACGTCATTCCTGGCAATGACGACGCGATCCGTTCCTGCGCCGCGATCACGCGCGCAATCGGTGACTCCGTCGCGGAAGCGCACTCCGTGTTCCGGGCCGAGCAGGAGGCCGCGCGGCTCGAGCGCGAGCGCCTGGAGGCCGAGGAGCGCGCACGTCGCGAGGCCGAGGAGCGCGCGCGGCGTGAGGCTGAGGCGCAGGCCGCTGCTGAGGCGCAGGCTGCTGCTGAGGCGCAGGCCGCCGCTGAGGCACAGGCCGCTGCTGAGGCGCAGGCCAAGAGTGAGTCCATGGCTCAGCCGGCCCCGGAGGCCACGCCTGAGCCAGCTGCAGAGCCCGCTCCCGAACCGGCCGCGGAAGCCACCGCCAGCAAAACTGAGACTGAAGGAGAATCAGAGTGAGCGACATCAGCGCCGCCGAGGTCAAGGCCCTGCGCGACCGTACCGGCGCGGGCATGATGGCCTGCAAGAAGGCACTAACCGAAGCACAGGGCGACGTTGAGAAGGCCGTCGAGCTGCTGCGGGCCCGCGGCGAGGCTCAGGCCGCCAAGCGTGCAGGCAACGACGCGACCGAGGGCACCGTCCAGTCCTACATCCACGCCGGCGGCAAGATCGGCTCCCTGGTTGAGGTCAACTGCGAAACCGACTTCGTCGCGCGCAACGACGCCTTCGTCGCGTTTGCCAAGGACCTGGCTCTGCACGTCGCCGCCAAGCCTGAGATGCTGGCCATCACCGAGGATGAGATCCCCGAGGAGGACCGTACGCGTGAGGTGCGGATCGCCACCGAGCAGGCCGCTGATCGGCCTGAGAACGTGCGCGAGCGGATTGTCCAGGGCAAGCTCGACAAGTGGCTCGACGAGGTGGTGCTGATGCGCCAGGAACACGTCAAGTACGAGGGACAGACGATCGAGGATCTGCGCGCCAAGCTGTCATCCGACATGGGTGAGAACGTCGTGGTCCGGCGCGTCGCGCGCTTCGCGGTGGGCGAATAGCATCGGGTCGCGGTGAGCGCACAGGGCACCAACCAAACGACCGCCTACCACCGGATCCTGCTCAAGCTCTCAGGGGAAGCTCTGATGGGCGAGCTGGACTACGGGACCGATCCGCTGCGCGTGCAGGCGGTCGCCGGTGAGATCGCGGCGGCGCACGCGCGCGGTGTTGAGATCGCGGTGGTCGTCGGTGGCGGCAACATCTACCGCGGCCTGGAGGCGGCCGCCCGCGGCATGGATCGGGCCACGGGCGATTACATGGGCATGCTCGCGACGGTGCTCAACGCGCTGGCCTTGCAGGATGCGCTCGAGAAGGCTGAGGTGCCCACACGCGTGCAGTCCGCAATCACCATCTCGGAGGTGGCTGAGCCATACATTCGGCGGCGAGCCGTACGGCACCTGGAGAAGGGCCGGGTCGTGATCTTCGCTGCGGGCACCGGCAACCCGTTCTTCACCACCGACACCGCCGCGGCACTCCGGGCCGCTGAGGTGCATGCCGAGGTCGTGCTGATGGCCAAGAACGGGGTGGAGGGCGTCTACAGCGCCGACCCCGCCAAGGATCCGGCCGCGCAGTTCATCTCAGAGCTGACACACAGGGAGGCGCTCACCCGTGGCCTGCAGGTCATGGATGCGACCGCCTTCGCGCTGTGCATGGAGAACAACCTGCCGATCGTCGTCTTCAACATGGCCGACGGCAGCAACATCAACCGGATACTGTCCGGATCACACGTGGGGACACTGGTCAAGACATGAGCGAAGATCTGCTGACAACGATGCTCGACGACGCCCGCGAGCGGATGCACAAGTCGGTTGAGTCAAGCCGTCACGAGTTCGGCTCGGTCCGCACCGGCCGAGCCAACCCGGCGCTGTTGGACCGCATCAACGTCGACTATTACGGGACCGCAACACCGCTCAAGCAGCTGGCCACCGTGAACGCTCCCGAGGCGCGCATGCTCACCATTCAGCCATACGACAAGACCTCCATCCGCGCGATTGAGAAGGCGATCCTCGAGTCTGACGTCGGCCTGACGCCATCCAACGATGGTGCGATGATCAGGCTGATGCTGCCCGAGCTCACCGAGGAGCGACGCAAGGAGCTGGTGAAGGTCGTGCGTGGCCTGGCCGAGGACGGCCGGGTCGCGATCCGCAACGTCCGCCGTGACGTCATGCACGAGTTGCGCCAGCTCAAGGAGGGGGGCGAGATCGGCGCCGATGACGAGCACCGTGCCGAGACCGAGTTGCAGAAGGTGACCGACACGCGCATAGCCGAGCTCGACGAGCTGCTGAAGCTCAAGGAAGAAGAGATCCTCGAGGTCTGACGGTGGCGTCGAGCTCTGAGCTGGCGCCGGGCACGGCGGTGGATGCCGTGGTCGATGGTCCACGCTACGTGGCGATCATCACCGACGGCAACGGCCGTTGGGCGAGGCAGCGCGGACTGGCGGCCGTGCGCGGCCACGAGGCCGGCGCAGACGTGGTCAAGGAGCGTTTGCGCGACGCTGTCAGCTTCGGGATCCGCGAGCTGACCGTGTACTCGTTCTCAACCGAGAACTGGAGCCGCTCGCGGGCTGAGGTGGCCGGCCTGATGCGGATGTTCTCCCGGCGCATCGACATCGAGACCCCCGAGCTCAAGGCTGAAGGGGTGCGCCTGCGCTTCATCGGTCGCCGCAGCGCACCGGTATCGGCGCGCCTGATCGAGAAGATGCGCTGGGCGGAGGCTGAGACGGCCGCCAACGAGCGGATCACCTTCTACGTCGCCTTCAACTATGGCGGCCGCGCGGAGATCCTCGACGCTGCCCGGAACTTCAACGGTGGTGACGAGGCGGAGTTCCGCCGCCATCTCTATGCGCCCGAGATGCACGACCCGGACCTGATCATCCGCACCAGCGGCGAGCAGCGCATCTCAAACTTCCTCACCTGGCAGGGCGCGTATTCGGAGTTCGTGTTTCGGGACGAGCTCTGGCCTGACTTCACGCGCGAGGCGTTCGCCGACAGCCTTGCTCAGTACGCCCAGCGTCAGCGGCGCTTCGGCGGTCGCTGATGCCGGCCCCTCGCCGCGCGTCGACGCCGCCGCGGTCGCGCAAACCCGCAGGCTCAGACTTCCTCGCGCGGCTTTTGGTCGCGATCCCGGCGGCGGTCATCGCGGTGGCCTTTGTCGACCTTGGCGGCATCGGCTGGACGCTGCTCATGGCGATCCTGGCCTGTGCCTGCCTGGCGGAGCTCTACCGCATGCTCGCCAGGTGGCGGCCGGTGCCGCTGGTCGGCTTCGCAGTGGCCGTTGGCATGTGCCTGGCCGCGCACTACGGCAGCCTCAACGACGTCATGGGTGCCGCGCTGGCTTCACTGCCGCTGGTGTTTCTGGCAATGCTCTGGCGTGGACAGGAGGAGGGCGCAGCGGCGACGATCGGCGCCACGCTGCTCGGCGTGCTGTGGATCGGCCTGCCGTTCGCGGTGGCGGTGCTCCTGCGCCAGATACCGGGCGGGGTTGGTAAGGGCCTTGTGATCGATGTCGCGGTCGGCACCTTTGTCGGCGACACGGGCGCCTATCTCGGCGGCCGTCTGTTCGGCCGTCACCCGCTGGCGCCGGCGATCTCGCCCAAGAAGACTGTTGAGGGACTCGCGATCGGCGCGCTCGCGACCGTCATCGCGATCGTTGTTGCCGGCCTCTACCAGGAGACCTGGCTGCCGCACGGCACGGCGCTGCTGCTCGGCCTGGCCGTGGCCATCATCGCGCCGATCGGGGATCTGTTTGAGTCGCTCATCAAACGCGACGCCGGCGTGAAGGACGCAGGTGTGTTGTTCGGCGCCCACGGCGGCGCTCTCGACCGCCTCGACGCGGTCATCTTCACCGTCGTCGTCGGCTACTTCTTCGCCATCCACATCCCGCTGCCACGCTGAACCCGATGCCGCGCCGCCTCGTGATCCTCGGCTCCACCGGCTCGATCGGGAAGCAGGCGCTGGACGTGGTTGCGCGCAGCGAAGGCAAGCTGGAAGTCATCGGGCTGAGCGCGGCACGCGACTGGGAACAGCTGCTCGAGCAGGCGGAGCGCTTTGGCGTGAGCCAGATCGCACTGGCCGATCCGGACGCTGCTGCGCGCGCCGCGGGTGCCTGGCCGCGCGGCGCTGTGATGGGCGGGCCCGACGGCATCGTGGAGCTGGTTACCTCAAGCGGCGCCGACATCGTGCTGAACGCGATCGTCGGCTCTGCCGGATTGCTTGCGACGGTCGCCACGCTTGGCGAAGGCATCGACCTGGCGCTCGCCAACAAGGAATCGCTGGTGGTCGGCGGCGAGCTCGTCAATGCGCTCGCTCAGGCCACCGCGGCCAGGCTGCTGCCCGTCGACTCCGAGCACACGGCGCTGCACCAGCTGATCACCGGCCAACCCGCAGGCACGATCGATCGTCTGCTGCTGACCGCTTCCGGCGGTCCCTTCCGGGGGCGGACCAGGGCACAGCTTGAAGCTGTGACCGTGGCGCAGGCGCTCGCTCACCCGACCTGGTCGATGGGCGGCAAGATCACCATCGACTCGGCCACCCTGATGAACAAGGGGCTCGAGCTGATCGAGGCACACCACCTGTTCGGCACGCCGTACGAACAGATCGACGTGGTCGTTCACCCGCAGTCGATCGTGCACGCCCTGGTCCAGTCCTGTGACGGCGCGACGCTCGCCCACATGGGCTATCCCGACATGCGCGTGGCGATCTCCTATGCGCTGCATCATCCCGGCCGTGGTGAGCTGCCGATACCAGCGCTGGACCTGGCCGCGCTCGGCGCACTGACCTTCGAAGCGCCGGACACCGAGACCTTCAGCTGCCTGCGGCTTGCGCGTGAAGCGGGGCTGGCGGGCGGGACGGCACCATGTACGCTCAACGCCGCAAACGAGGTGGCCGTCCACGCGTTCCTGAAGGGCGAGCTGTCGTTTTTGGCGATCTCCGAGGTGGTGGCGCGGACGCTCGAGCGGCTGCCGCCGGGCGCAGCCGAGTCGTTTGAGGCACTCGCCGCCGCAGACTCCGAGGCCAGAGCGCTGGCCCGAAGAGTTGCGTCAGAGTTGAGCTGACGTTGAGGCGCGGCCTGACACACTTCAGAGTCTGATGGCCTACTTTCTCGCCTTTGTGGGCTTCGTGACGCTGATCGTGTTGCACGAAGCGGGCCACTTCGTTGCGGCCAAGGCGGTCGGGATGCGGGTGGAGCGCTTCTCGCTGTTCTTCGGCCCGATGTTCGCAAAGCGCCAGATCGGAGAGACCGAGTACGGCATCGGCGTGATCCCGCTGGGCGGCTACGTGAAGATCACCGGCATGACCCCGGGGGAGACCTATGAGACCCCCGCGTTCGAGGCGCGAGCCTACGTCAACCAGCCGGTCTGGAAGCGCATCGTGGTGATCTCCGCGGGACCGGCTGTAAACCTCGTGGTGGCCTTCCTGCTGGCATGGCTGTTCTTTCTTGGGACGCAGGTCCACGTGGCCACAAACGCACACGGCGTGCCGCTGGTCTCCAACGTGGTGGGCGAGATCACGGTCGGCAGCCCCGCACAGCGGGTGCTCAAGCTCGGCGACCAGATCGTTTCCGTCGATGGTGTGCACGGCAACGCTCAGCGCATTCGCGCCGCGATCAGGACCCATACCTGCGCCGGCGACGCCCACGTCAACGGCTGCGCAGCGGTGAAGCCGGTCACGATGGTGATTCGCCGACGGGGCGTGCTCAGGACTGTCCGGGTGCGTCCACGATGGAACGCCTCAGTGGGCGCAATGCTCGTCGGCTTTGCCTTCGCCTTCAAGACCGCTCCCAACGGCGTGCTCTACTCCGCCGAGCACAGCGTCACGTCGCTCTGGCACGTGACCAAGGTGACGGTCAGCGACATCGCACAGCTGTTCAAGGCACGCGAACGCCGACAGCTGCACAGCATCGTGGGCGCCTACGCGATCACCGCGCAGCAGATCGCCGCTGGCTGGACAAGCGGCGTGGAGGTGATCGCGCTGATCTCGCTGTCGCTGGCGATCATCAACCTGTTCCCGCTGCTGCCGCTGGACGGCGGGCACATCTTCTGGGCGCTGACGGAGAAGATACGCGGGCGCAAGGTTTCGCTGGTCGTGATGGAGCGAGCGAGCCTGATCGGCTTTGCGCTGATCGCGCTGCTGCTGGTCATCGGGCTCAGCAACGACATCCACTCGCTCACCGGGTCGGGCTTCGGTCTTCAGTAGACCGACCGGGGCCGCCGACCACCGGCCCGGCGGTTCCTGAGACGTTCATTAGTTTACGCCTGATCTTTACCCCGCGATTACTCGGTTTCCTACGTTGTCAAGAAGCGACGCTCGAGATGACGCCGGTCATCTCCGTCCGCCGATGCGTGCGCGGCGGTGACGATCGCGCAAGCCAGCACAACCGCCGAGCGGAGCCACCCTTGACCCAACCAGTGCCAGTCCGACAGACCTCGTACGCCCGCGGGGCGGCGGAGGAAGCCGCGACCGCGCAGACGCCGCCTGCACCGGCGCTCGGGCAGACCGGCCCGCCGGTGTTCACGCGCACCGAAGTGGAGCAGATCGACCGGCTGCTGCCTTTCATCGCCTACGTCGACGGACAGCTGTCCATCGACGGGGTCAGCGGCGAGCAGCTGTGGGACGGTCAGCGCTCACTCCTGCTCCACGTCCCCAGCAGGGCGGTGGACAACTACCGCAGCATCAGGGACGCGTTCGCCAAGTACTTCTCCGTATCGGTGAACTGCGCGATCAAGGCCTGCTACCTGGGCCCGGTGCTCGCGGCGCTCCGTGACGCCGGTGCGGGCGCCGAGATCGCCGGCGAGCTGGAATGGCGGATCGCCCGCAGCCTCGGGTTCGCGGCCGATCGCACGATCGTCAACGGCATGTCCCGCCAGGCTGATCATCTGCAGATGCTGCTGTCAGACGAGGGGCTGCTGATCGACGTGGACAGCATGGAGGAGGTCCAGCACCTCGAGTGGCATGCGCGGCTCGCGGGCGCCAAGCCCAAGGTGATGGTCAGGGTCAACCCGCTTCCCCCGGACAGCTTCTTCTCGGAACGCTCCAAGCTCGGCGTTGGCGCGGATGCGGCCTACGAGCTGCTCGAGCATGTGGCGCGCTCCGCCCACCTGGAGCTCTACGGTCTGCACGCCCACCAGCTGGTTCGCTGCACGGACCCGGCTCAGTTCGGCGAGATCGCACGCCGGATGGGGGACCTGCGCACGGAGCTGGCCGGCCGTACCGGCGGGCGCGTTAGCGCGCTTGACCTGGGCGGTGGGATCGAGGCGCGATATCTGCTGGAGCGAGCGGGCCACAGCATCGCTGACTTCGCGCTGGCGGCCCGCGACGCGCTGGCCGGATCTGACGGGTTCGAGCTGCTGCTGGAACCGGGCCGCTACGTCTTCGGTGATGCCGCGGTCGTCCTCTCGCGCATCCTGGGAACAAAGCTCAAGGAGGGGCAGCACTGGCACATAGCCGAGGTCGGAAGCAACCTGCTGCCGCCGACCTCGGACCGCGCCTACCCGCCGCTGCCGCTGCGCATTGCCGACGGGACGCCGTGGCGGCGCACGCACATCGCCGACCCGACGCCAACACCAGCACGCCTCTACCTCGATGCGATGCTGCCAGCCGATGTCGCCGGCGAAGGTATCGCGCTGCTGGGCACCGGCGCCTACACGGCCGTGCGTGCGTCGCTCTGGAACGCTGGGCTGCCGGACATCGGCTTCATCCGAGATGGCGCCGTCGAGATCGTCTTCGATCGCAAGGCGCAGGACGAGACCTTCCGCGCGCTCTACGGGATCGAGCTGGGGCCCATGGACGCAGAGCTTGAGGAGCCGCAGGCCGGCGCCGGAGAGCCGCTCCGGGCGCGGCAGGCCTGCCACTAGACTGAAGGGCGATGCCCTCGAAAAATCAGATCCACGTCGGCACCGTGCCGATCGGCGGTGGCGCGCCCGTCGCCGTGCAGACGATGACCAAAACCGAGACGGCCGACATTCAGGCCACGCTGGCGCAGATCAGGCGGGTGGCGGATGCCGGTGCTGACCTGGTTCGCTGCGCGGTACCGCGCGACAGCGACGCGCAGGCGCTGGCCACGATCGTGCGCGAATCCCCGATCCCGATCGTCGCCGACATTCACTACAACTACACGCTGGCGCTCAAGGCCTTCGACGCCGGCGCACACTGCGTGCGCATCAACCCCGGCAACATCGGTGGCCCCGACAAGGTCGCAGCGGTGGTGGCGCGAGCCAAGGAACTCGGTCGTCCGTTGCGAATCGGAGTCAACTCCGGATCGCTGCCTGAGCATCTGCGCGAGCTCGAGTTCGCTGACCCGGTTGAGGCGCTGGTCACCGCGGCGGTTGAGTTTGTCGAGCTGATGGAGCGGCTCGAGTTCACCAACTTCAAGGTCTCGATCAAGTCCACCAGTGTGCCCAACACGATCGCCTCCAACCGCATGCTGGCGCAGCGCATTCCCTACCCGCTGCACATCGGTGTCACCGAGGCCGGCACCAAGTGGTCGGGCTCGCTGAAGTCGGCGGTCGGACTTGGCACGCTGCTGGCCGACGGCATCGGCGACACCATCCGGATCTCGCTCTCGACCTTTCAGGCGGAGGAGGAGGTCAAGGTCGCCTGGGAGATCCTCAAAGCTTTGAAGCTGCGCCGACGCGGACCGGTGCTGATCGCCTGCCCGACCTGCGGACGCCTGCAGTTCGACATGGACACGGTTGTTACCGAGGTTGAGCGCCGGCTCGAGCAGTACGAGGAGCCGATCGAGGTCTCGGTGCTGGGCTGCGGTGTTAACGGCATCGGCGAGGCCCGCCACGCCGACTTCGGCATCGCGGGCGCCAAGGACATGGGCGTGATCTACGCCAAGGGCGAGCTGATCCGCAAGGTGCCGACCGCCAGGCTGGTGGACGAGCTGTTTGCCGAGATCGACAAGTACTACGCCTCGGGCAAGAAGGTGCTCCGCGACCAGGCAAGCGTCGCCGAAGCCGCACAATGGCTGGCCGAAAACGAGGACGAGACCGCGATGACCCCGGAGCGCATGGCGGCGCTCGAGGCAGAGGCGGCCAAGCGTGAGGCGCAGTCGCCGGTCAAGGGCCGGCGCTTCACCCGCGCGTCAGCCTGATCCGTGTTTGTGTGGTCTGTCGCGCCGGTGGCTCGACAGACCACACCAGCTCTTCTCTAGGAAGCCGCGGCGAAACGCGCTGCCACCGCGTCCCAGTTGACCGTGTTCCACCACGCGTCGAGGTAGTCAGGACGGCGGTTCTGGTACTTCAGGTAATAGGCGTGCTCCCAGACGTCGACACCCAAAAGCGGCGTCTGTCCGTCGCTGATCGGGTTGTCCTGGTTGGGTGTCGAGACGATCGCAAGACCTGAGCCGTCATGCACCAGCCAGGCCCAGCCGGAGCCGAACCGGCCGATGCCTGCTGCCTTGAGCTTCGCCTGGAAGTCAGCGAAGGATCCGAACGTGGCGCTGATTGCGTCGGCCAGCGCGCCGGTTGGCTCGCCGCCCTTGCCGGGGCCCATCGACTCCCAGAAGAGGGTGTGGTTGTAGTGTCCGCCGGCGTTGTTGCGCACGGGCGCCTGCTTGTCGGCCGGCAGTGCGCGCAGATTGGTGAGAATCTCCTGCACCGACTTATCCGCCCACTCCGTGCCTTCAAGCGCAGCGTTGGCGTTGGCGACGTAGGCACCGTGGTGCTTGTCGTGGTGGATCTCCATCGTCAGCGCGTCGATGTACGGCTCAAGCGCACCAAAGTCGTAGGGAAGATCGGGTACGGAAAATGCCATGCTCGCTCCTGTTCTTCGTCGTCTCTCTTGGCAAGAGCTTAGTACTCGGTGCGATCGGGCTGCGGCGCAGCCCCGACCCTGGCCAGAGCGGCTCAGAGACCCCTGCGCGCAGCGCTCAGCCACGCTCACGGGTACGCTTGCAAGCCGATGCCACGCCTCAGCGAGTATCTGCTGCCGACCGAGCGCGAACCGCCAGCCGACGCGGAGGCGCTCAGCCACCGTCTGCTGGTGCGCGCCGGCCTGATCCGGCAGGTGGGCGCCGGCCTCTGGACCTGGCTGCCGGCCGGCTGGAGAACGCACCAGCGGATCGTGCAGATCATCCGTGAGGAGATGGACGCGATCGGCGGTATGGAGATGCTGATGCCGATCCTGCAGCCCGCCGAGCTCTGGCGGCGCAGCGGCCGCTACGAGGGTTTCGGAGAAGAGCTGTTCAAGCTCAAGGACCGCAAGGACGCCGACATGGTGCTCGCCCCGACCAGCGAGGAGGTGATCACCACGCACGCCGCGACGCTGATCCGCTCCTACCGAGACCTGCCGCGGGTGCTCTACCACTTCCAGACCAAGGAGCGCGACGAGCCGCGGCCGCGAGCAGCGGTGCTGCGTTCCCGGGAGTTCGTGATGAAGGACTCCTACAGCTTCGACCGCGACCGCGAAGGCCTGGACATCTCCTACCAGAAGCATGCCGGCGCCTACGACAGGATCCTCGATCGCTGTGGCCTTGAGTGGTACAGCGTGGAGGCGGACGTCGGAGCCATGGGCGGGTTCGGCGCTCACGAGTACATGGCGCCCTGTCCGGCGGGCGAGAACGACGTTGTGCTGGCACCCGGCTACGCCGCAAACCTGGAGGTGGCCCGCGCCGAAGCGCAGCCGGTAGTACTGCCGTCAGCCCCGGCAGCGCCGGAGGAGGTGCAGACGCCCGGGATGACGACGATCACACAGGTGGCAGAGGCTCTCGGTCTGCCCGAGGGGGCGCTGTTGAAGGCCTATCCGGTGGTGCTGCCCAACGGCTCGCTGACGCTCGTGATGCTGCGCGGCGACCACCGTGTCAACGAGGTCAAGCTGGCGCTGGCACTCGGCTCGAGCTTCCGCCCAGCCAGCGCAGAGGAGATCGAGCGGCATCTCGGCCCCCCGGGCTCGATCGGGCCGGTCGGGGTGCAGGTGCCAGTCCTGCTCGACGACGCCGTGGTTGCCGACGGTGGCGGCTACGTGGTGGGTGCCAACCGGCCCGACCGTCATCTTCGCGGGGTGGTTCCGGGACGGGACTTCGCGTTTGCGCGCGGCGACGTGCGCGCCGTCGTCGCTGGCGACCGGGTTGACGGCCACGAGGTGCGGATCGAGCGCGCGATCGAGGTTGGCAACATCTTCAAGCTGGGGACCCGTTACAGCGATGTCCTCGGCGCCACCTACCTCGACCGCTCGGGCGTCGCACAGCCCGTGTGGATGGGTTGCTACGGCATCGGTCCGGCCCGTATCGCGGCGGCCGCGATCGAGCAGTTCGCCGACGACCGCGGCATCTCCTGGCCGCGATCGATCTCGCCGTTTGCCGTGCATCTGGTGACGCTCGGGAAGGAGGGCAGCGAGGAGCGAGCGCTCTCCGAGCGCATCTACGCGGAGCTGGTGAGCGCCGGCATCGACACGCTCTATGACGACCGCGACGCCGGGCCGGGAGAGAAGTTCGCAGACGCCGAGCTGCTTGGCTGTCCGCTGCGGGTGACGGTCGGGCGGCGGACGCTTCAAAGCGGCGAGCTCGAGGTGCAGGTGCGTCGGGGCCAGGAGCCCCGCGCCCTCCCGCTGGAGGGCGCGGCAGCGGCGATCGCTGAGCTGTGGCGCCACGTGGCCTGAGCTTCAGTCGCCTGATCGGTCTGGACCGCTCAGGCCCACCTCCGGACCAGGTTCGCGCCGGCGCGCCGCTGCGCCCGTGGACGCTGCCCAATGCGATCGGCTACGTGCGCCTGGCACTGATCCCCGTGTTTGTGCTGCTGGCGCTCGCAAGCCGGGCGGGGCACAGCCTCAGCGCTGAGGTCGTGTTTGCGGTCGTCGGCTGGGCGGATTACCTGGACGGCTTCACCGCGCGGCTTACAGGGCAGTACAGCCGCCTTGGCGCGATGCTCGATCCGATCATTGACCGGCTGCTGGTGGTGGCCGGCATGGCGGTCGCCTGGGACTTTCGGCTGCTGCCGCGTTGGGCACTGGCGCTGGTGATCGCGCGTGAGCTGACGATCCTGGTGATCAGCCGCTACGGTCTGCGCCGGGGAGTGGAGATCCGGATCAACTGGGCGGGCCGGATCGGGGTAGCACCGGTGATGGGCGCACCGTTCTTCGCCATGACCGGACCACACTGGCTGGCGGTGACGCTCCTGTATGTGGGCATGGCACTGGGACTGCTGGCCCTCGGTCTCTACGTGAGGCGTGGCATCAGACAGCTACGAGAAGGCTCAAGCTCAGATTGACCCTGGGGCAGCGAAGCGTATACTCAGTCCCCCAGAGATCGTCGGCGGCGCCAGCACGGCCGCACGGAGGAGTAGTCGCTATGGAAACTTTCCCGGACCTCGGCTCGCTCACGGACCAAGAGCTGAAGGACCTCATCGCGGAGATGGAGAACGAGGAGCTTGAGGTTTCCTATCGCCGCCGCCTGCTGCACGGCAAGATCGACATTCTCCGCGCCGAACTGGTCAGCCGGCTGCGTCACAAGGACGAGAGCGGTGAGCTTTTGATCAGCGGTGCCGATGTGCAGCGCCTGACCGACATCCTGAGCGGCACCTACCCGCCACCCGGCGCACTCCCACCGGAGCTCATGGACGACCAGACCCACAAGGCCGGCTGAGCGCCCGTGGCACTGCATTGTCCAGAGTGTGGCTTTGCGAACGCCGACGGAGCCAACTATTGCCAGCGCTGCGGGGCGTTCATGCGGACCTCAGAGGCACAGACGACTGACGCCACAGCCTCCTTCAGAATCTCTGAGACCGGAGAGATCGGAGAGCTCCCGGCCGAATCCGAGGGCGAGCGTGCCGCGATGCTCGTCATCCGCGCTGGTGGTGGGCGAGCCGGTGAGGCCTTCCCGCTGGCCGGCGAACGGCTGAGCGTCGGGCGACGCCCCGACAGCGACATCTTCCTCGACGACATCACCGTATCCCGTGATCACGCCGTGGTCGTCAAACGCGGCGATCACTACTACCTGGACGACTGCGGATCGCTCAACGGTACCTACGTCAACCGCAGGCGGATCGACTCGCAACGGCTGAACGACGGCGACGAGCTGCAGATCGGCAAGTACAAGCTCGCGTTCCTGGGTCACTGATGGCGAGCGACCCGCAGGCGATCTCCGTCGAGCTGCCGCAGACGCCAGACCCGGTCTCCACGCCTGTGCGTGCCAAGGCTGTGACGATCGGCGGCGTGTGCAAGGCGCTCGAGCTGGAGTTCCCCGATATCTCGATCTCAAAGATCCGCTATCTGGAGGATCAGAAGCTGCTGGCGCCACGCAGGACCCAGGGCGGCTACCGGCTCTACACCCCAGATGACGTCCAGCGGCTGCGAACCATCCTGCGCCTGCAGCGCGACGAGTTCCTGCCGCTGCGGGTGATCCGCCAGGAGCTGGCGGGCGGACGCAACGAACGTGAGGTCACGCCGGTCAGCGACACGCGCACATTGCGCCGCGCCTCGGTGAGCCGCGACCCAGGTTCGCTGTATTCGCTCGACGAGGTGGTCGAGGAGACCGGTGCTGAGCCGAAGCTGGTCGCGGAGCTCGTCGAGTTCGGCGTGATCAAGGGCGAGATCCGGGCGGGCACACGCTACTTTGACGACACCGAACGCGAGATCGTGCGTGCCGTCTCCGAACTCGCGCGCTACGGTGTCGGCGGACGCAACCTGAGGGTGTTTCGCACCTCCGCTGACCGTGAGGCACAGCTGCTGCAGAGCATCCTCGCGCCGGCGCTGCGCTCACGCAACCCCGAACGTCGCAAGGAGGCCGTTGAGGCGCTTGAGAACCTCGCGTCGGTGACGACCCACCTCAAGCATCTGCTGCTGATCCGCGACCTGCGAAAGATTGCCACCTGAGTCAAACCCCACGCCGGCAGGTCCGCGCGAGGACGGCGTGAACCTGCGCAGCTATGTCCGCGACATCCCCGACTTCCCGTCGCCAGGGATCCTGTTTCGCGACATCACGCCGCTGCTGCTCGATCCACGCGCGCTGGACGCGTCGATCAGCAGGCTGATCAGGTACGCGCGGGACATGGAGGTCGATTACGTGGTGGCCGCTGAAGCACGCGGGTTCATTCTCGGCGGCGCGCTTGCCCGCGGCCTGCGTGCCGGGTTCGTGCCCGCGCGCAAGCGCGGCAAGCTGCCGCACGAGACGGTCAGTGCCGAATATGCGCTTGAGTACGGCATTGATGCGCTGGAGATGCATGCCGACGCCTTTGCCGGTGGCGCCCGGGTCCTGATCCACGATGACCTGCTGGCCACCGGCGGTACCGCAAGAGCGCTCGCAGAGCTGGTCGGCCGCCTTGGTGGAGAGGTGCTCGCATGTCTCTTCCTGGTCGAATTGCGTTCCTTCGAGGGCCGCCTGGCACTGTCGCAGTACAAGGTGCATTCGCTGATTCAGTACGACTGAGACGACCGGTCGGGCCGCTCGTTGAGCGACCAGACGACCCAGGCCACATGTTCCGGTGCGACCTGCAGCTCGCTTGCCGACCAGCTGCCGGCGCGCCCGTCGCTCCAGGTCAGCGGTGACTGCAGCCGGCGCGGGTCGTAGGCGAGCGGATCGCCGAGCGCCTTGGCGAGCGCCTCCTTGCTCGCCCACAGCGAGGTCACGAAGCGCCCGTCGTCCAGCGAATCGGCGAACAGGCCAAGCTCGGTCGGCGTGCAGATCGACTCCGCAAAGGCGCGATCGCTGGCGCTGACGCGCTCCAGATCGACCCCGACCGGCGTGGTGTGCCACGCGACCAGTGCCAGCGGGGGTGCGTAGGAGCGTGAGACGAAGGGCGCCCCGCGTGCGCGCCAGTGGGCTCTGGCCACAGACCGCAGTTGTCCGGCGCTCGAGCCGGCTTCAGGTAGGCAGATCAGCTCGTGACACGGTTGCTGTGGCACGTGCGACCTGTCAACGCGGCCCCACCGGCGCGCCGTGCCAGCGCGATCCGGCAGGGAGCTCCTCACCGCGCATCACAATCGACCTGCCGCCGACAGAGGTTCCATCGCCGATCACCGTGTCGGGCAGCGCCACGCTGCTTGGCCCCAGGCTCGCTCCGGCGCCGATCAGGACCGGACCGGTGCTCATCACGCGGTCGTGGAAGAGGTGCGTCTCGACCACTGCACCACGCGCCACGGCGCTCCCGTCGGCGAAGCTCGCCAGATCAAACTCGGTGGTGTTGAGGTTCTCCACCCACACGTCGCTGCCCACGCGGGCGCCGAGCAGTCGCAGGTACAGCGACATCAGCGGGGTGCCGAGCGCCATGTCCATCAGCAACGGCCCGGCGAGTTGCTCCTGGCAGCTGTTGATGATCTCATCGCGCCAGACGTAGAAGGAGAAGAATGGGTGATCGCCAGCGGTGTAGCGCCCCATCAGTGCCCACTTCACGACCACGGTGACCAGCACCGCGCCGACGCCCAGCGCCACGAGGATGACGGGCATGGCCACGGCCATCCAGGCCACGCCGAGGTGACGGTGGATGTCCTCGGCAAGCCCGTAGGCACCGGAGCCAAGTGCGAAGGCGACCGAGCTCGGCAGCATGATGCGAATCACGTCCATCAACCGCCTGGCTACGCGCAGGCCCAGGGGAGGGTTGATGGTGCGTGCCGGGTCGGCGCACATGGGTCGGCGTGGCAGCTCGAGCGCCGGCGAGCCGAGCCACGATGTGCCCGGCGCCGGCGCCGGCGGCGCGAGCGTCATCACGCCGATCAGGCTGTCATCGCCGATGGTGCTTCCCGCTTGCAGGATCGCGCTGTTGCCGAGGAATGTCCGGTCGCCGACCTCTATGGGTGCAACGTAGAGCCAGCCGTCACGAGCGCGCGCGCTGGCAAAGACGACGTCGTCAGCCGCGAAGCTGGCGCTACCGAGGCGCGTCAGACGGTTGAGGCCAACGACGTTTGAGACCTCGGTGCGTGGGCCCACGGGAATGCCGCAGAGCCTGAGCCAGCGGTTGGTGAAGCTCGATGCGTACAGCGGAAAGAGCGCAAAGCGTGACTGCTCCATGATCCGATCTGTCATCCAAAGCGCCCAGGGTGTCGGACCGTTGCCGTGGTGCCAGCCCGGCTTGATCAGCCGGCCCAGGAGCCGCACGCAGAGTGCCACAGACAGCGCCATGAAGACCGTGAAAAGCAGCGCGAACGCCGGGGAGAGCAGCAGCATGTCGCGCATCAGCGCAAGCGAGTGCCGTGGGGCACGCTCGACCATCAGCAGCGGCGCCAGACCGGGTGCGGCCGCCAGCAGCGGCAACACCATCTGGGCGATCATCCCGAGCGCGTAGAGGCGCCGCCACCGTCGTGCGCGCTCAGGTGCGGTCGGTGGTGGTGGGGTCGCCGGCCAGTTCTCGCCAGCCTTTCCGACCTTCCTGCCTGGGGCGCCTGCCCAGCGCTCACCTGCTGGGACCGTGCCCGTGATCACAGTTCCCGGCTCAACTTCTGAACCGGGTTCGAGGCGCGCGCCTGGCATCAGCAGCGTGCGCGCGCCGACGCGCGCACCGGCACCGACCGACACCTCACCGATCACCAGCTCGGCGCCTTCAACGTGCCAGCCCAGCATGTCGACGGCACCCTCGACCGTGGCACCTGGGCCGATCTCGATGAAGGATGCTGCCGACGGCAGCGTTCCGAGCCTCGCGCCGCGCCCGACGCGGTGCCCGAGCAGCCTGGCGTAGCGCGCAGCCCAGGGGGTACCGGCCAGGCCATCCAGGCGGCAGTGGCCAGCGACGTGCTCGACGAAGCTGACCCTGAAACTGAGCCAGCTGTTGCGCGGATAGCGTCCCGGTTTCACGCCCCTGAGCAGGACCCTGCTGACCGTGACCGAGATCAGCGCCCGGGTAGCAACGTTTGAGAGCAGCAGCCAGCCACCGATGATCCATAGCCACCCGAGCTGCGGTCCAACGTGATACCAGCGGTCAAACGCCAGCACCCCAGCCATCCAGGAGGGCACGTCGATCAGCACCAGGCTCAGATGCAGGATCAGTTGCGCGAGGCGCGCGCCGCGGCTGGAGCGAGCTTCGCTGCTGGCCACACTCATCCCAGACTCGCCGAGGTCCTGCAGCCGTGCGGCGAAGGTGCTGAGTGTCGGGTTGTGGTAGAGGTCTGCGACCGCCACAGCCGGGTAGCGACGCCGCACGGTTGAGATCAGCTTGGCCGCGGCGAGGCTCGTGCCGCCAGCGGCGAAGAAGTCGGAGTTGGGTCCGAGCGCAACCGGCCCAAGCTGTTCAACCCAACGCTCGCCGACCCAGATCTCGTGCTCACTGAGCACGCTGCCGTCCGCGCCAACTCCCGCGGCCAAGGCTTGCGTGTCGTCTGAGAGCGGCCATGGCAGCGCGCGACGGTCGACCTTGCCGGCGGTGTTGACCGGCAGTTGCTCAAGCGCGACGAGCAGTGGCGCCAGACCAGCCGGCAGGCGCTGGGCGACGTGCTGGCGAATTTGGTCGTGGTCACCGTCGGCGACGATGTAACCCACCAGGAGCTTGTTCCCAGAGCTGCTCTCCCTGGCCACGACGGCCGCCGCACGAACGCCCGGCGCGCTCTGGAGCGCTGCCTCCACCTCGCCCAGCTCGATGCGTCGGCCGCCGACCTTGACCTGATCGTCGCGCCTGCCTACGAACTCCAGGCCATGTTCACCGATGCGGACGATGTCACCAGTGCGGTATGCGCGCCGCCAGCCCAGCGCCTCGACACCGGCGTAGCGTGTCGCGTCCAGCTCGGGATCAAGGTAACGGCCAAGGCCGACGCCGGCGATCACCAACTCGCCGCTTTCACCAGGGTCGACCGGCCGTTCCCCATCAAGCACGGCCACCTGCCAGCCTTTCAGCGGCCAGCCGATGCTGATCGGCTCGCCGGGGATGATCGGCGCCGCCGTGGAGACGACGGTCGCCTCCGTGGGACCATAGGTGTTCCAAACCTCCCGCCCGGCGGCCAGGCGCCAGCCGAGCTTCTCGGGGCAGGCTTCGCCGCCGAGGATCAGCAGCCGCACGTTTTGCAGGCAGGACTCATCCCAGAGCGCCGCGAGCGTCGGCACCGTGGAGACGACCGTGATGTGCCGTTCCACAAGCCAACTGCCCAGCTCGACGCCGGCACGAACGACCTCCCGCGGGGCGGGCACCAGCGCCGCACCGTGCGCCCAGGCAAGCCACATCTCCTCACAGCTGGCGTCAAAGCCAACCGACAGGCCGGCCAGGACCCGGTCGCTGGAGTGCACCTCCCAGAGCTTGGACTCGGCCTGCACAAACGCTGCCGCTGAGCGGTGGGTTACGGCCACGCCCTTCGGCTGGCCGGTCGTGCCGGATGTGAAGATGATCCAGGCGTCATCATCGGCCTGCGGCTCGCCGCACGCGCGGCGCGGCGCGTGAGCTGTCATCTGGATGCTTGCGTCCATGCCGAGCACGGCACAGGCCTCCGAGCGCTCGAGAATGCTGTTGGCGCGCTCCTGCGGATCGTCGGCGTCGATCGGTACGTAGGCGGCACCGCAGGCGATGACCGCAAGAATCGCTGCGTAGAGCTCCGCACCGCCGCTGCGCACACGCACCGCCACGCGGTCGCCGCGACCGATGCCGCGCGCCCGCAGGCGCGCCGCCAGAGAGGCTACGGCGGCGTCCAGCTCCGCATACGAGTAGGTCGCGTCTGGCGCGTCAAGCGCCAAGCGCTCAGGCCAGCGCTCAACCGTGCCCCTGAAGATCTCAAGCAGCGTCCGCGCGCGCTGCTCGCGACTCGGGTTCCAGGCCCGTTGACGGGCGCTCACAGCTGGGCCAATCGACTGCACTGGTTTCACGCTGGTGGCCTCCTGGGGTCCGTCCGTAGGTCTGGGAGCTTGCAGCTAAGCTGGTCAGCACGAAGCCCTGATAAGCGGCCTGTTAGGACTTCGTTACCAGGTGTTTTTACACAGGTTGTATTAACCTCGGGTTTCGCACTTTTGGGCCTGTAGCGGCATAGCGGCGTAGCAGGTGGTGGTGGACGGGGCCGTGGCGGGCTGGTGTGGCCTGTTGGCGCGGTGTCGGGGAAGGAGCATCGGCGGCTTGCGCGAAAGCGGTTGCTGTCAACATAACCCGTCCGTCGCGGCCAAGGGGAGGCACGCTGCGCGGCTTCTCTTGGAGGCTGCCGCCGATGCTCTGCGTCCCATCTTCGCTGAACGAGCTGCTTGTCCTGTTTGAGTCGTGTTTCACCCGTCCCACGTTTGAGACGTTCCGGGGGGTGTTGGTCGGTCAGGTCTCGCAGACCTCTCTGCGGTGCGTGACCGGGATGCTGACAGGCTCAAGGCTGTCGGGGGTGTGGCATCACGCGCGTTGCCACCGGTTCTTCGCCAATGCCCGCTGGTCCGTGGACGAGCTCGGGTTACGGCTCGCCTGCCTGATCGTTGAGCGGTTCACAGAACCGGGTGCGAGCGTGCTGGTCGCGGTCGACGACACGCTCCTGAAACGCAGGGGACGCCGGATCCACGGCACCTTCTGGCATCACGACGCGACCGCCAACAGCCGCTCAGGCTCGGTCGCGTGGGGGAACAACTGGATCGTGGCCGGGATCTGTGTCAAGCTGCCGTTCCTGCAGCGCACCGTATGTTTGCCGGTCCTGTTCCGGCTCTGGCAGCCGCGGCGCGAACAGTTCGTCAAGCAGCACAAGCCCGATCCTGAGCGGCCCGGGAAGGTCAAGCTGGCCAGGGCGATGGTCTGCCTGCTCGCCAAACGGCTGCCGGATCGCCAGATCAACGTGGTCGGTGACAGCGCCTACATCAGCCAGGCGTGGCGTGCTGCACCCAAGCGGGTGACGATCACATCGAGGCTGCGTAGCAACGCGGTGATCTACGCCCCTGCGCCGCCGCGCACCGGCAAACGCGGCCGGCCACGCAAATGGGGCAAACAGCTTGAAAGCCTTCAACAGATCGCAGCCGACCCCGCCACCGAATGGGTAAAGACGACCGTCAGGCGCTACAGCAAAACCGAGACGCTCGAGCTGGCTGAGATCAACTGCCTGTGGGAGCCGCTCGGCGCCGAAACCCCGGTCCGTGTGATCCTCGTCAAAGACGACACCAAGCCGTGCGGCTACCAGATCGCGCTGATCACCACCGACCTTCACGCCACCGCCGCGCAGATCGTCGAACGCTACGCAGACCGCTGGCCGATCGAAGTCGCCTTCCAGGACGGCAAAGAACTGTTCGGCGTCGGTGATGCCCGCAACCGGACCGAGAAAGCCGTGCAACGGACCGTCCCATTCCAGTTCTTGGCGATGGACCTCACGATCATCTGGTACGCGCTCTACGGACATCACCCCGACATCGTCACAGAGCATCGCGCCCGCGCCCCCTGGTATGTCTCCAAGACCACCCCATCATTCCAGGACATGCTCGCCAAGCTACGACGAGTGATCATCGCCACCCAATTTCAACCCGAACAGGCCCGAACCCCCACAACCCAGGAAATCAACCAAGTCCAGCAAGCATGGGCAGCCGCCGGCCTATGAACTGCGAAACCCGAGTTAACCTAAAGGTGCCCCCAGGGGCGCCTGCGGACCGGTTTATCCACGACCCGTTATGGTGCGCGAGGTGCCGGACCTGCCCTTCAGCTCAAGCAGCGGCTTTGATGCCTTCTACGGGCTCGAGTTCCTCGAGCTCGGGCCGGAACGGGCACGTGGGCAGCTCCTCGTGCGGCCCGAGCACCTGCAGCCCTTTGGCCTCGTGCACGGCGGCGTTTATGCCGCGATGGCTGAGGGCCTGACGTCGTTCTCGACAGCCTCGGTCATGCTCGAGCGCGGATTCGCTGCCAGCGGGCTCTCAAATCACACGAGCTTTCTGCGGCCGATCACCGCAGGCACCGTCCACGCCTTGGCCACCCGCAGGCATGCAGGGCGAACGACATGGGTCTGGGAAGTCGAGCTGGCCGACGATGCGGACAGACTGTGCGCGATCTCGCGGGTGACGATCGCCGTGCGCCCGCTTGGACCAGACGACGCACGAGCGCTAGCCGATGCGACTGTGTGATCACAGTCACACACGCACCCGCTCGCTTATGCAAACCTGCCGGACGTCATAAATCGACCTGCCGAATCGTCTGCGCTCGGTGCGCGGGCGAGCGGGGGAACCAATGTCCGCCAGCCAGCCTGGCCTGGCCGGACGGGGGCGAATCGGATGCGGGCAACCTGCCCACAGCATCCGTAGCGCAGAGCACACACGCCACGCGTGCGTGATGCTCACCGCGAGCCCGTCAGCTAACCCCGTAGGCGCCTGTCGATAACGCAAAAGGGGGGCCCTCACCGTATGAGAGCCAAAACTGACAGGGGCACGCTCCGCGTGCTGAGATCCGTTGTGTTGGCGCTGGTCGCGCTGACCCTTGCTGGCGGCCTCGCGGTGGGCTCTGCACGCGCGCTGGCTGCCGTCACGCCCGCTGGCCAGCACTCCGCAGCGGCAAGGCGCAGGCCGCGAGGCCGGCGAGCAGAGCACTCGCTCCGCTCGGCGCTGCGCGTTGCCCGGCGCGATCTGGCTGCGCCTTCCGGGACCGTACTCGTGGTCCGCGGGGTGCTGAAACCGGCCCGTCCGGGTGCCCGCGTCCGCCTTATCGCCCGCGCTGGCCGCGCCTGGCGGACAGTCGGCTATGCGCGAACACGGCGCAGCGGCCACTTCGGCATCCGCTACCGGCTACACGGGACCGGCGAGAGCGCCATCAGGGTGGCGTTCGCCGGCAGTCGCTTCGCACGCCCAGCCTCAGCCCTCGCGGGGAGCATCATGGTGCTCACGCCGGCCGTCGCCTCTTGGTATGACGATGCCGGAAGCACCGCGTGCGGGTTTCACGCGCGCTACGGCATAGCCAGCCGCACGCTTCCCTGTGGCACGCACGTGACGCTCTCCTACGGCGGGCGGACGGTCGTCGCAACCGTCGACGACCGTGGCCCCTATATATACGGGCGCACGTTTGACCTGAACCAGAACACAGCCGGCTACCTCGGGATGTGGGGCGTGGCCCGTGTGTACTCCTGTGTGAGCGCCTGAAGCGGAGGCTCGGTGCGCGCTCCAACGAGCGTCGAGCCTGTCAGCTGCGCCTCATGGCCGGTGATCGCCCGCCGATACGCACAACAATGCCAAGCAGACTCCTGACCCCGTTCGTGGCGCTACTCATCTGTCTCGCGGCACCTCCGGCGGTATCGGCTGCCACCCCGAACCGCTCGCCCCGACGCGACTCCAGAGCGCGCAGCGGCTCCGGCAGCGTCTTCTTCTCGAGCCCGGTCTACCGGGCGAACGAGAACGCCGGCCAGTTTGCGGTGACGGTCGAGCGCACCGGCAACCTCAGCAAGCCCGAGACGTTCTACTACGGCGTCACAAACCTGGGGTCTGAGGCCGGTAACAACTTCGACAAGGTGCCCAACACCAGGGCCCAGTTCGCTTCGGGTCAGAGCACCTTCACGTTCGAGGTGACGATCAACGACCAGGGCATCAACGGACCCATGCGGACCGCCCGAGCCTATCTGTTTGGCGCGAGCCAGCAACCGCTCGGTTCACCCAGTCAGGCGACGATCGACCTGCTGCAGAACGATCCGCTCGCTGCCCGCGACCCGGCCAACCCGCTCGGCTACCCACAGGCGCCGACCGACGGTGATCCGTTGCAGTACGTGCAGTGGTATGTGTTCGGCCCGCAGTCCCCGGCCGGGGTGGCGATGACCAAGCTCGGCGCCAGCGACGCCGCCTGGAGCAGCGCGCTGCACAAGATCGCCTACACGCCGGGGTCTGGAACCTACCGCTTCTGGATGTGGAACCACCCGACATCCACCCTGGCCGCCACGGTGGAGAGGTATCTGGCTGACGCGGAGCAGGCCCAGCCCAACACGACCGTGCCACTCAGCACGTACTCGCTCGTCCACGGCAGCTGCGAGAACCCGAACGCGATCAGGCGCCGCTTCGAGAGCTGGATCACCCAGCTCGCAGACGGGATCGGCAACTTCCGGGTCGTCCTCTACCTGGAGGAGGACTCGCTGATGGAGACCCACTGCCTGACCCACAGCCAGATCAAGACACGCCTACAGGAGCTTGCGTTTGCGGTCAGGGCGCTCTCGCGCGACCCGCATGCGCTGGTCTACATGGACGCGGGCGCCCCCGACGGCTGGAGCTCTCCGCGCCGCATGGCCTCCTATCTCAGACAGGCCGACATCGCCCAGGCGCAGGGGTTCTTCGTCAACGCCACCCATTACGACTGGACCACCAGCGACATTCACTACGGTCAGGAGATCGCCCGGCTGACCGGCGGCAAGCACTTCATCGTTCAGACCGACGACAACGGCCGCGGCCCACTGGTTCCCAAGGATCGCGCTTTGAACGGCAACGAGGATCTCTGCAACCCGCCCGGCCGCGGCATGGGTCCCCTGAGTTGGAACACGGGCTATGAGTACGTCGACGGCCTGCTGTGGTTCAACAATCCCGGAAACTCAGACGGTACCTGTGGCGCAGGCGATCCGCCGATCGCGCAGTTCTGGCCCGCCTACGCGGTTGGTCTCGTTCAGCGCGCCACAAACCAGGTGACTGGCCCGCACTTTGACCTTTTGAAGTCCGCGACCAACCAGTAGTCAAGGCGCATGTTGCGCGGGTCCCGGACAGAACATCTGTTCTGTCCGGGACCCGCGCTTGCATGTGGGTATGAGCGCGCGCTGCGTAGCCCACATCGACATGGACGCCTTCTACGTCTCTGTTGAACTGCGACGACGCCCCGAGTTGCGGGGCAAGCCCGTGATAGTCGCCGGGCGCGGCCCGCGGGCGGTCGTCACCACGGCCTCCTACGAGGCTCGCCGCTACGGGGTCGGATCAGCGATTCCCGTGTCTGTGGCGCGGCGCCTGTGCCCGCAGGCGACCCTCGTCGCTCCGGACTTCGCACACTACCGCGCCGTATCAGCGCAGGTGATGGGGATCATCCGCAGCCACGTGGAGACGGTGGAGGTTGTCGGGCTGGATGAGGCCTATCTGGACCTGACTGATCTCCCTGCCCCCAAGGCGTGCATGCGCCTGGTCCTCACCGAGATCGCCGAGCGCACGGGCCTCTCGGCCTCCGTGGGTATTGGTCCCAACAAGCTGGTCGCGAAGGTGGCCTCGGACGCCGAGAAACCGCGCGGCTTTCTGGTCCTGACTCGCAGGGAAGCCTGCGAGCGCTTTGCCGCCTCCTCCTGCCGGTTGATCCCGGGGATCGGCGAACGGACCGCAGAGCGCCTTGGGCTGCTCGGCGTGCGGACCGTCGCCGAGCTCGCCGGGGCCGATCCAGGGCTGCTGCGCGGCGAATTCAGCTCGTGGACGACGGCACACCTGCAGGCGCTCGCCCGCTTCGAGCACGACGGCGCTGTGACGCAGGAGCGCAAGGTCGTCTCCGAGTCGCGCGAGCGCACCTTTGACCGTGACATCAGCGACCGCATCGAGCTCGAGGCCTCGCTCGCAACCCTGGTGGATGAGCTTTGCGAAGCGCTCTCAGACCAGCGGCGCAGCGGCCGGACGGTCGCGATCAAGGTGCGGCTCGCTGATTTCACGACGCATACGCGCGCCCAGACGCTGGCGATACCGGTGCGCCAGCGTGAGGACGTGGGCCGAGTCGCGCTTGCGCTCCTGCGAGCGTTTACGCCAGCGCGGCCGGTCAGACTGCTGGGGGTCAGGGTCGCCGGTCTGGCCAGCGATCACGCGGCCGCAGAGCAGCTTGCGCTGACCCTGTGAGACATACGCGTGGGAGGCGTCAGTAGAGCGCCGAGGCCAGCCGCCGCCGCGCTGAGCGCGCGAGCTCGCTGCCGGCACCCAGCTCGTCGAGGACGCCGACAACCACCTTGCGGATCTCGTCACGGGCGCCGTTTGCCTGCGGCAGCGCCTCGATCAGCAGGTCGATGCCACGCTCGGTGTCGTGTTGGTCGAGTGCCGCGAAGGCCTCCTGCAGCCTGGGGTCGGCCTGGCGCTCGAGCGAGATGCGAGCACTGAGGCCGTCCGCGGCGAAGCTGCCCGTGACGTTCGCGAGCAGCTTGGCGGCCTCGTCGTGCTGCCCGCGAGCGAGCAGCAGACGCGCGAGCGGCAGCGCCGCGTCGGCCCGGCCAGGCTCAAGCTCAAGTGCTTGGCGCAGCGATGCTTCATCGCCCTTGGCCACGAGTCCGTCTGCCTGCGAGGGCACCAGCTCGTTGACAAAGCGCTCCACCGCCGGTGCCGGCAGCGCGCCTGTGAACTCGGACACGACCGCGCCGTTCTTGAACGCCTTGACGGCCGGGATGCCCTGGATGCGGTATTGGGCCGCCAGGTTCTGGTTGGCGTCGGTGTCGACCTTCACGAGCTCGACCTTGCCGGCGTGCTGGGCCACCGCCCGTTCGAGCACCGGTCCGAGCTGGCGGCATGGTGCACACCACTCAGCCCAGAAGTCGACGACCACCGGAATCTGCTTTGAGCGCTCGATCACCGCGCTTGCGAATGTCTGCTCTGTCACGTCCATCGGTTCTTGATCCTAGAGTCTCGTTTATGGCTACTGAATTCAGCGTAGAACACGACGGCGTGACGCTGCATGGCGAGCAGGCGGGAGCCGGCGTACCGGTATTGCTGCTCCACGGGCTGACGGCAACACGCCGCTACGTCGTGATGGGCTCGCGGCTGCTGGAGCGCAGTGGGCACCGGGTGATCGCATACGACGCACGCGGCCACGGGCGCTCGTCGCCGGCCCCATCTCCAGACGCCTACGGCTACGAGCTGCTGGCTGGCGATGCGCTCGCGATCATGGACTCCCTCGGCATCGGCCAGGCCGTCCTGGCCGGCGCATCGATGGGCGCCCACACACTGCTGAACCTCGCGCTGAAAAATCCTGAGCGAGTCGCCGGGATCGTCGTGATCACGCCCGCCTACAGCGGTGATGAGGCGCTTGAGCGCAGCCGCTTGGCGCGTTGGGACAAGCTGGCTGAGGGCCTGCGACATGGCGGCGTCGACGGCTTCCTCGCCGCCTTTGGCACCCCACCCGGCAGTCCCGAGTTCGCGCGCACGGTCCTCACTGTGACCCGCCAGCGTCTCAGCCAGCACCAGCACCCGGAGGCGCTCGCCGACGCGCTTTCGTCGGTGCCGCGCTCGCGGCCATTCGCCAGCCTCGCTGACCTGGAGCACCTGGATCTGCCAGCGGCAGTCGTCGTCTCAAGCGACGAAGCCGACCCGGAGCATCCCGAGGCGCTCGGCCGCGCGTACGCGGCGGCGATTCCGGGTGCGCGACTGATAACCGACCCGCCGGGCAGATCTCCTGTCGCCTGGCAGGGCAGCCAGCTCTCTCAAATCATCGCCGAAGTGGCGGCCGAGACGGCCCTCGCTCAGCGCTCCTGAGCAGCAACGCCGCGACCCGGTGCCACGTGATCGCGGCACAAGCCCACGGTTATAGCTCAGACGTGGCTCCAGATGCGCCCGAGTCCAGCGGCTACCGCTGTAATGCGAATGGCTGCCATAACTCAGTGGCATAGCTATCTTCGTTGCGCCATATAGCCAAATGCCATAGGTGGCTATAGCCGCTTCTGATGGGCGCTACAACGTCGGATACGGGGTCAACGGCAAACGACATACGGTCATAAACAGCTGTAAACGTCTGTAACGGGCTCAAAACTGCCCTATGAGAGCCCGGTAGCTCCATAATCTCGTCCACAACGATGGCTCAGCAGTTACTTTCAGCCCAGCAGGCCGCCGAGATCCTCGGCCTACAGGTGCGCACCGTGCGTGAGTACGTGCGGCAGGGGCGGCTGCCGGGCGTCCGCATCGGCAAGCAATACCGGATCGCGCGTGCGGACCTCGAGGCGTTCAGCGGCGTTGAGCCGGAGGCGGGGGAGGTGGCACGCGAGGGCGAGAATCGCAGGCGCTCAGCTGAGAAGGCCGCGACCACGGTCGAGGTTTCAGCCGTGGTTCAGGTGACAAATCTGGCGCCGGAGACGTGCACACGCCTGGAGCGAACGCTTGCAGCAGCCGCGGGCGCTGCCGTCGGGGGCGAAGACGGCACGCCGCTGCTGCGAGTCGAGCCGGTCTACGACGCTGCGCGTTCGCGGCTCAGCATCGTGATCGTCGGCGGCGGCGCGCAGACGGCACAGCTGTTGCGCATCATCGACGCGTTCGCCGACCGGTGATCAGTTCGGCGAGGCTGCGCTCGCCTGGACGCGCTGCTGCGGCCACAGGTGAGCGCGGAAACGAGACTCAGGACGCCTCAGGCCAGAAGTCTTCCTGGACCATCTCGCCGTCGTTCTCATGGTGAGGACCGAAGACGAGCAGCTCCAGGCCCTCGGGACCGGCCTCAAAGGCACGCAGCACCGAGGGCGCAACGCGCAGCGCGTCCAGACGCGCAAGCGGCCTAACCTCGCCGTCCAGCACCGCCGAACCCGAGCCGCCGACCACGACGTAGACCTCCTCGGCCTGCTTGTGCCGGTGTGCAAAGCCCTGTCGGCGTCCCGGATGGATGTGGTGGTAGGCCAGGCCGGTGTCCTGCGCCTGCAGCGCTTCACGGGGGAAGCGCGCCTCCTGGATCTCGGTCATGCCGAAGCCGACCGCTGCGTCGGGAACTTCCTGAATGTTGACGATCGTGTAGCTCATGATCCCCACAGTCTAGGGGCCGCACCGATCGGACCATGATCCTTCGGCCGCACACACGGCGCAGCATTTCGCCATGACCACGTCACCTGTGGCGGTGTGCTTCGGTTGGGTTGCGCTCACCATGCATTGGGGGACAGCGTCGCTGCGGCGCAGCCATCGCTGCGCGCCAACCCGTGATCGCAAGTGGAGAGTTCTCGTGATCCTTGGCATTGCTCAAGCGGCACGTGCCGACACGTCGGGCACCAACTCGTCGTGGGCCAGATCGCCCAGGCTGCCGCGACCCACAGCGGTCCCTCCGGTGGCAGGGATGGTCGCCAACTGGGCTCATTCTGACGCCGGTCTGCTTTGCAGGTGAACAAGCGCGGCCCGGCCGCGAGAGCAGCCACCGTGCCCTATGAGCACGGCGCTCGGCTCACGACCTGGAACGCTCTATCACACGCGTTACGCTGTGCGGGTGCGTAACGAGATAAGTCCAGATGGGCGGGGACGGCTGCTGTTACCGAAGGATGCCCGTGCGGTCCTGGGTGTGCTGGAGGGCGGAAACGTCGCCGTTGAGTTGCGCTCTGACGGTTCCGTACTGCTGCGCCATGCGGGTAAGGCCGAGGCTGAGTCAGCCGCCCGCGCGATCGACGCACTCCGCGGGTCGATGAAGGGCGACGGCCCGTCGGTCTCCGAGTTCCTTGCCGGCCGCCGGCGGGAGGCAAAGCTCGAGGACGAGCAGGAGGCGCGGCTTGCCAGTGGTGCTTGACGCCAGTGCCGTTCTCGCACTGCTGCGGGCCGAGGCGACACGACTCTCCGAGAGGCGGTAGCTGCGCGGCACGAGCATCGAGGTCCGTGGCCGGATGTTCCTAGTTGACACACGGTGCGTATTCGAGATGGTCGTCGGTACCCGTGGGGCTGAGCCGCTACGGGAGCGTCTCGCCCGCCGGTCGGGACTGGGCCGCGCCACATCTGGTGGATGCGGAGGTCTTCAGCGTCATCCTTGAGAGGCTTCAGCTATTGAGCGAGCCCTCGACGACGAGCGCCGCAATCGGAAAGGGTGAGCACGGGTGGGACGATGATCCGGATCGCCGGGTCAGAGAACAGCGGCGTATCGACGCCGGACGGATTGGGTGGCTGAGCCTGAGTGTCCTGCTCGACACCACGGTGCTGATCGACCTGCTCCGCGGCCGAGCGCAGGCCATTGAGCGGCTCGCAGCGTTACGTCAGCACGGCGAGCCGCTGTTCACCACCGCGATCAACGTCGAGCAGGTTCATCGTGGCATCAGGTCCGCCGAACGAGCCGCCGTCAACAGACTGTTCGCCGGGCGTCGGATCGCACCGGATCAGCCATGCGGAGGGCGTCCGGGCCGGTGAGTGGCGCCGTGAGCATGCAGCCATCGGCATCACGCTTGCGCATGCGGACTGCCTGATCGCAGCTGCCGCTGTCGCTCTGGGCGTCCCGCTGGCAACTGACAACCCCACGGCTTTCGCGATGGCAGAGGTGCAGGTGCAGCATTGGGCGGTCGGCATCTGACCCTCGCGGGCGGGGGCCAGATCGCTGCTCGCAATGCTCGATAATGCATATTATGTCTCGCATCGACACGCGGGGAGTCTCATCGTCAGCTGACTGCAGGCGGCGGGACGGGCCTTACGTCCAGCCCTGGAACGCCCGCGAAGTCGCGGGTGTTGCTCGTGTACAGCGGCAAGTTATACGCGAGAGCTGACGCTGCGATCAGCGCGTCATAGGACCGTGCCGCGCTCGCGCGGCCGCTCTGCGCGAGCGCCGCGCGCACAAGCCCAAACTGGCGGGCGCACTCGCTGGTGAACGGCAGCGCGTCGAAGTCGAGCTCGGCGCGCTGCAAATGCCGCTGACGCTTGGCACGCTCGACGAGGTCGTCGGTTGCGAGCGGGCCGGCGGTGAGCTCGGCGAGGGTGATCGCCGAAATGAGCGGCTCTTCCGGAAGATCCTCGGGCTGCAGATCCCCGAGGTAGATCACGGTATTCGTGTCAAGGAGCCCGACTTGCGGGCGTTCAGCGATTGCCATCAGAGCGAGCCGTCGAGCATGGCGTCGATTTCGGCCTTCATCCGGTCTGGGTCAACCCGTCCAATGCCCCGGCGGCGCGATATCAGCTCCTGGGCCGTGAGGCGCGGCCGCGGCGGCGTGGAGAGCGGCCGCAGCTCCGCGACCGGCTTGCCCGCCGAGGTGATGGTGAGCGTCTCCCCTGCTTGTACCCGTGCGAGGACTTGGCTGCCGTTGTTTCGAAGCTCTCGAACAGCGATCGTCGCACTCACGTACACAAGTGTATCACGCCCGTAGCCGCTGGCGCCGTGCGTCGGCTATGGCACGGCAGCCGGCGACGCTGCCACGAACGTGTGGTCGCTCACACAAGCGTGCTGTCATTTGAATGACGCTTTGTGTTTGCCGGGAACGAGCTGGCGTCGTTTTCTCGACGGTTCGCACGCCCTCTGTCATCACTGCCGTGCCGCGTCAAGCGAGCCGCGAGGTGCTAACCACTCCACGGACTGTCCGGTGATCGCCGCGATGCGGTCGTAGTCTTCGTCGTAATGCAGAACTGTCATGCCCGCCGCCTCCATGGCCGCGGCAATCAGCAGTTCCGGATGGCGGACTGATCGCTGATGAAGCCCACCACGTGCGGCGAGTCCGCCGCACAACGCCAGAGCTCGATCCCAAGCGTCCACCTCCAGGCGACACTCCGGTAAGGCGTTGAGCTCTGCGCTGAGGGTCGCGAACTCATCCGCGGTGCGCGCGCTGTAGAGAAGTTCGAGCTTGGCCATGGCACAGACCGCGATCTCCACGGCGACGACTTCCTCGTCGAAGCGCGCCCGGATGGCGCCGCCGACAGCCCGCGTCCAGACCCAGGCGCTCGTGTCGGCAAGTCTCAACGCGTGACCGACCTGGACGCCCGCAGGGCGCCCAGAGCCCCTGGCGTGAGGTCTGGAAAGTCGCGCTGCGCCAAACGCGCCCTTGCGTCACGGTTGACGACTGCTCTCAGCGCCGCGTGGACGGTGTCCGTCGTGCGAGTCGTGCCCAGCACGAGCGCCGCGGCATCGACCAAGTCAGCCTCGAGATTGATGTTCGTACGCTTGATCGCAGCTCGTCCCATGCCGCAACTCTGCACCATTCGTGATGCTCGCGATACACCTGGGACGCCGCGTTCAATCCACACCAAGATATGCATACAGCTCTCCGGCGCTGAGGCGCGGCCGCGCCAGCATCGAGAAGGGCCGCGGCCACGCGATGGCAGCTGGCGTGAGCGCAAGATGTCACTGCGCGGGCCAGGTGGTGTCGCCCGGCGCTAGGACCTTGAGGGCATTAGCTTCAGCAGCCTCGCGCATCCTGACGTCATAGATCAACGCAACGTCGACCTCGAGCCGGAGTGCCGCAGTGATGTGTAGAGCGTCCAGTGACCGCAGGCTCCTTCCGGGCAGCAGGCCGGCGTGCGTGTAAACGGAGCGCGGCAGCGCGTGCAGGGTCACACGGTCGAGGAGAATGGAAACAGCCACACCGGGGATGTCCTCGCGGCAGGCGAGGCGACGCAGTTCCGTTTCGAGCAGATCGGTTCCTACAAGCTCGACATCAGCTCGACCACAGAACTCGCGCAGGACTTCCGATTCCGACTCGCGCTTGAGGAGCTTCGCCGCCGCACTCGTGTCGAGGTACGCCCTCAGCGGTCGCCTCGCAGGTCCGCGAGCGCGTCCAGCACGTTCCCCGGTCGGTCGTAGAGCGGCACGGCGTCAAAGCCGCGCGCAGTAGCCGCGCGGGTCACGGGCAGCTCCGGCTCAGTCTCTGAAGCCGGGCTGATCCGGGCGACCACAGAACCGTTGTTGGTGACCAACATCGACTCCCCCGCCGCGACGTCGCGCAATACGGCGCCGGACTCGTTGCGCAGCTGCCGATGCGTGATTGTCCGCATCGCGCAAGTGTAGCACCACCGTAGCACGTGCGCCGCCAGCAGGTGTGAGCGCTCGGGTCCAGTGATCGTCAGCTCACGGCGGATGGACCGACAGACCAGCGGCGGGTTGTACGCGAGCGCTGACGCGGCCATGCGGCCGTCGGACGGTGTCGCCGGCGCCTTGGCAGGTTCGAGCAGATCGTCGGTGGCAAGTGGACGCGATGTGAGCTCGGCGAGGTGATCCAGGAGAATGACGCTTGCACCGCAAGAGCTGTTCGTCGACGGGGAACTCGACCCGAGGCGGTTCGGCCATCGCCAGCGCTGGTTGGCCGCGTCAGCCTCGTCTTCGTTCAGGTGGTTACAAGCATGAATCTCGCAACCGCCGACCCCTCTGAGTGCGTATCCAGGACATCCTGTCCCCTTCTCTGGAGGAACTCTCACGATGTCCATTCGTAAGCGCCTCGTCCGTACCGTCGCCGTGGTATGCGCCCTGTCTCCGGCCCTGCTCGCGCTGGCGCCGGCGGGCGCCAGCGCGCGCGAGCGGCCCCACTTTGGCCGTCCGCAGACACCCACGACATTCGGTTATACGTCGCTGACGCTCAACCAGAGCACCGCCAGCACGCTCACAACACTCGGCCTCACAGTCACGCCGATCGCGCCGGCCAGCGGGGGCTGGAACGGTGCCGTCGACTTTCCGATCACCAACCCGTTCTTCAGCGCGCTGGGCACCGGCCAGATCGACCACTCCGGCGGGATCGCGATCAGCAACGGCCAGACCACCGTTGATCTCGAAAACTTCGACATCAACATCGTCAGCCAGACGCTGAGCGCTGATGTTTCGGTCGTCAACGGCTCGACGACCAGCTCAGATGGCCGCGTGACCATCGTCAACCTGAGCTTCGCCGGCTCGTCGCTGCGCTTCGGCTTTGGCGGGATCGTGCTCGGCCCGGTCACGGCGACGCTCAACAGCACCGCGACTGGTCTGCTGGGCAACACATTTGGCTCCACGACCGTCTCAGCGCTTCCAAGCCTGCCGCTCGGCACGGCAACCGTGAACTATCGCCTGTTCTGACCGGCCGCTGATCACCCGGAGCTGGTGGCGGTGCCGCTTGCGCCCCCACCAGCTCCGATCGCCGACACGCGATCATGATGCCAAAGTGCCTTCGCGTACTGCGGTCGAGCTAGCTCGGGCAGAGGTGTCGCCTATGAGATGGGCCGCGGGCAGTAAAATTGCAATTGCAGCGTCGCCAACAGGTAGCGTTAGCGACCGATCCGACCTCGCCGTGAGCATCTCCAACCTCAACCCGCTCGAGAAGACAAGCCTGCGTGACCGGGTGGCAACCGCCCTGCGCGCGGCGATCATGGCCGGCGAGATGGAGCCAGGCGTGATCTACTCGGCGCCGTCGCTGGGCGAGCGTTTCGGCGTCTCGGCAACGCCGGTGCGCGAGGCGATGATCGACCTGGTGCGCGAGGGCCTGGTGGAGACGGTGGCCAACAAGGGCTTCCGGGTGACGGACATGACCCAGGCGGACTTTGACGAGATCATTGAGATCCGACTGCTGCTTGAGCCGCCGGTGCTACGCCAGGTGACAGCGCTCATCCCGGAGCGGGACTTTGATCATCTGCGGCGCCTGGCGCAGAGGATCGTCGACCGGGCGGCGGACGGCGACCTGGTGGAGTTCATGGCGGCCGACAGCGTCTTTCACCTGGCGCTGATCGCCTACGCCAACAACCACCGGCTTGAAGCGCTGATCGCCGACCTGCGGGCCCACGCGCGTCTCTACGGCCTCGACACGCTGCGGCGCAACGGGACCCTCATGGATGTGGCCCGCTCGCACATCACGATCGTGGATACGCTGCGGACCCGCGATGGCGCAGCCGCCGAGCGGCTGCTCGCAGATCACATTCGTGACACGCGCAGGCAGATGGCCAAAGAGGCGCTCACGCTGGCCGCCACCTGACCGCCGCCGGTCAGTGCTCCAGCAGCGATCCGAGCCGTATCGGGGCGCAGGGAAACTGCTTGGCGAGCGGCCGCAGGTCCTCGGCGTTCAGCTGTCGTGCCTGGCCGGCGGCCGCGAGCGTCGCGGTGGCAAAGCCGCACACATGGCCCTGGCACCACCCCATCCCGCAGCGTGTGAGGAGCTTAAGCGTACGCGCGTCAGTGGCAGCCAGATCGCTCGTGGCCTCACTGACCTGGGCGTAGGCGACCTCTTCACAGCGGCAGACGAGCGTCTCTGGCGTGAGCCACTCAGACCAGCGCGGCGGCACCGGATGTGAGCGCTGCATCGCCACCGCGAAGGCGCGCAGGCGCCGGATCTCCCGCCTGAGCGCGCGCACGCGCGAGCGCTCGAGATGGGTGGCGTCTGCGGCGGCTATGCCTGCCAGTTCCCCCTCAGCCAGCGCGAGTTGGGCGCCACCGACGCCGGTTGCCTCGCCGGCGATGTAGAGACCGGCAACCGTGCTCTGCTGCTCTTCGTCGACGACCGCAACCAGGGACTGATCCACATCGACACGGGTCTCGGCGCCGGCAGCGCTCACGAGCTCGAGCGCCGGAGTAAAGCCCCACCCGAGCGCCACCAGATCCACGTCGAGACTCTCAGAGCTCTCCCGCAGGCGCCCGTCGGACCCAAGCCGACCAAGCTTCACCGCCCCAACCTGCTCGCCGGAGCTGTCGGCCTCGATCCGCATCACCACCGTGCCGGTCCGGTATGGGACTCGGGCGCGCGCAAGCGACCACCCGTAGGAGGCAGCTTCGGCGAACTTGGAGGGCGTACGCGCGACGGTGGGCAGATGCCTACCCCAGTTGCCTATGCGGCTTGCTTCACAGACCGCCACCACCCGGGCGCCGTTGCGCGCCAGCTGCTCTGCCACTGGCAGCAGGAACGGACCCGTGCCGGCGACGACGGCGCGTTTGCCTGCGAGCGTCCGTTGGCCCTTGAGCAGCGCCTGAACGCCGCCCGCCGCCATGACGCCCGGTAGGTCCCAGCCGGGGATCGGAAGCTGGCGGTCATAGCACCCGGGACACAGGATCAAACGATCAGCACGAACCGTGCGTGGCATGCGGTCGTCCGGCGCTCCACAGGTGGGCGCCAGGTGCAGCGTCCAGTCCGGCTCTCCTGCGTCCGAACCGGGCGGCTCGATGAACCACACCTGCGTGGCCGCAACATGGACGGCTGCGCCCGTCTGACGGTGGCGTCGGATGCGCTCGTTGAGCGCTTCAAAGACCTCCCAGTCACGGTGGCCCACGTGGTCGTGGGGACCTGCGCTCGACACGTTGGCGTGGCGCCAGTACTGACCGCCTAGTTGCGCGCCTGCGTCGATCAGCACGACGCGCCTGCCCAACCTCGCGGCCGCCGCCGTGGCGGCCAAACCGGCCGGACCGCCACCGACCACGGCGACGTCGTATGCCGGCTGTTTGGCGACGCCAGAGCGTTGCACGCTCACGCGACGCCACCGTCGGTCGTGGGCGTGAGTTCAGACCCGGTTGAGGTCAGCTGCATCCCGTCACTGGCGGGCAGCAGGCAGGCACGCAGGTTCGGAACACCGTCTGCGGTGATCAGGCAGTCGTAGCAGATGCCGATACCGCAGAACAGGCCACGCGGGCGGCCGCCGTGACGTGTCCGGCGCCAGGATCTGATCCCGGCCTCGGTGAGCGCCGCCCCCACAGACTGGCCGGCACGGGCGGTCAGCTCACGTCCGTCAAGCGTGAGATGGATCGTTGCCGGCACGCCCGGCACAGGAACCTCAGGGACCATGGAACCCGCCTGACGATCAAGCTCACTCATGCCGGCGCCACGGCCTCAAACCGCGCGGGCGAAAACGGAGCCAGGTCCATGTCGGTGCCCTCCCCCGCCATCGCCTGGCTGATCAGCTTGGCTGTGCCGACCGACAACCCGATACCGGCGCCCTCGTGCCCGGTCGCGTGCCACAGCCCCTTGAGGCGTGTGTCAGGTCCCACCACCGGCAGGTGATCTGGCGAGTAGGGGCGAAAGCCGGCGTAGCTGCGCAGCAGTGTCACTCCCGCCAGTCGCGGGAACAGCTCGAGCGCCGCGCTTGCGATCGCGCGCAGGACCGGAAGCGAGACACGGCGCTCAAAGCCGACGTGTTCACGCGAGGAGCCGATCAGGATGGTTCCTGCCTTGGTGCCCTCAATCACCGCTGAGACCTCGAGGCCAAGGTGCTCGGATTGCGTGGAGGCAACGTACTCGCCCGCGTAGACCTTGTGGTTGATGGTCGGTGGCAGCGGCTCGGTGACAAGGACAAAGCCTCGCCGCGGCCGGATCGGCAGATCGACACCGGCCATCGTCGCGATCTCTCCTGCCCACGGACCTGCCGCATTGATCACCTGCTCGCAGGCGAGCGTGCCCTGCGAGGTCTGGACGGCCACAACGCGCCGGCTCTCAGTGCTGGCCTGTACCTCGAAGCCGGTGACGTTCACGCCGGTCGAGACCACGGCCCCCGCGGCTCGCGCCAGTCTGAGCAGATGGGCGGTGAGCAGCATCGGCTGGACCTGCGCATCCTGCGGATAGTGGACAGCCGCGGCAAGCCCCCTGCGGATGTGTGGCTCGTGGTCGGTAACCGCGTCCGGCTCCACGTCGCGTGCATCCACCCCACGCTGCCGTTGCTCAGCCGCCAGCGTGCGCAGAGCCCGGCCGGCCTGCGCACTTGTGGCGACCACCAGGCCGCCCTTGGACTCGAACTCCCAGAGCTCGCCGTACTGCGCAAGCTCCTGCTCCCACAGCGCGCGCGAGTACAGCGCCAGCTCGAGCTCCGGGCCCGAGACCTTGTCAGAGACCAGCAGGTTCCCCTCCCCCGCGCTGCTCGAGCCCGCGGCCACCGCGCCACGTTCAACGACGTGTACAGCGAAGCCCTTGCGAGTCAGAAAATAAGCGCAGGCGGCGCCGACGGCACCGGCGCCGATCACAACGACGTCGGCGGGCCGGCCGGCGGAGCCTCGTCGCGGCGCGATCGCGCCGCCTGTGCGGGTCGCATGCGTCAAAGCAGAAATCCGGCGGGAAACGGGTCTGCTGGATCGAGCATGTACTGACCCATGCCGGTGATCCAGGCACGCCCCCGCACGGTCGGGATCACAGCTTTGACAGTCGTGCGGTCCGCGGCCTCAAGCTCGCACTCCTCGACCAGCTCGCCGGTGAAGGTCGAACCGATGTAGGACTCGTTGACAAACGGCTGGTGCAGGCCCAACTCTCCACGCGCATGCAGCTGTGCCATCCGGGCACTCGTGCCGGTGCCACAGGGCGAGCGGTCAAACCACCCTGGATGGATCACCATCGCGTGACGTGAGTGGCGGGCGTCAGACCCCGGTGCCTGCATGTAGACGTGGTGACAGCCCCTTATGTCGCTACGTGAGGGGTGCACCGGCGGCGCCTGGGTGTTGATCGCGTCCATGATCGCCAGGCCGGCGTCGAGCAGGCGCTGTTTGGCTGCACGCTCAAACGGTATGCCGAGTGAATCGAGCGTGACGATCGCGTAGAAGTTCCCGCCAAAGGCCATGTCGTAGCCAACCGTCCCAAACCCGTTCACATCAACCTGCTGATCCAGGGCGACGCTGAAGGACGGCACGTTGCGGATGCGGACAGACTCGGCGTGCCCATCACGCACCTCCACCTCGGCGATCACCAGACCGGCGGGGGTATCCAACCTGATGACCGTCAGGGGCTCGAGCACTTGCACCATGCCCGTCTCGACGAGCACCGTCGCAGTGCCGATCGTGCCGTGACCGCACATCGGCAGCAGTCCCGAGACCTCGATGAACAACACGCCGAAGTCCGCGTCGGAGCGCGTCGGTGGCTGCAGGATCGCGCCCGACATGGCGGCGTGTCCGCGCGGCTCATACATGAGCAGCGTCCGCAGCGCATCGCTGTGCTCGATGAACCACAGGCGCCGTTGCGCCATGGTCTCGCCCGGAATCGTGCCAACCCCACCGGTGATCACGCGGGTCGGCATGCCCTCCGTGTGCGAGTCGACTGCCTGGATGACGCGGGTCGCTCGCATGCTCGCGACTAACGGCCGCCCTCGGCGGCCAGCTGTGGGCGCCCGTCGACCAGACGCGATACCACCGGCTCGTCGCCAAGCTCCGTCGGCAACAGCTCAACCGGGAAACCCTGAAACGCCACGGGCCGGGTGAACCGGTCAATCGCGGCCGTCCCAACCGAGGTCGTCCCCGGGGCGGTCGTAGCCGGATACGGGCCGCCATGCTGCTGCGCGTAGGTGACCGATACGCCTGTCGACCACTGGTTCCAAAGCAGTCGCCCAGCCTTTGTGATGAGGATCGCCGCAAGCTCGCGTGCAAGCTCCTCGTCGGCCTCGGCCGCCAGCGTCGCGGTCAGCTGGCCGTCGAGCCCGGCGGCGAGTTCGAGCAGCTGCTCGTTGCTGTCGTACTGGACGATCAGCACGGTCGGTCCGAAGCACTCGTTCAGCAGCGACTCGCGGTCCGCCGCGACGGCGTCCGCGGTCGTGAGCAGCACCGTTGGCGCGGGAGGATCACTCAGCGCGCCGTCGCCCTCGTTGAGCACCTCAACCGACGGGTGCTCACGCAGCCGTCGCTCGCCCCTGAGGTAGAGCTGGGTTATCCGGTCGTTGAGCAGCGGCGCCGCGGAGGGAAGCTCAAGCGCCCGCAGCGCCTCTACCAATCCCGACCCAGCGGGTGCGAACACCACACCGGGCTTGGTGCAGAACTGACCGGCCCCAAGCGTGAAGGAGCCGATCAGTCCCTCGGCGATCGCGCCGGCGCGCGCGGCGTCCGCCGCAGGCGTCACGAACACGGGGTTCACCGAGCCAAGCTCTCCGTAGAAGGGGATCGGCTCCGGTCGTGCGGCGGCGATGTCATAGAGCGCGCGACCGCCGGCCAGCGAGCCGGTGAATGCCGCAGCCTTGACAAGCGGGTGACGCAGCGCAGTCACGCCGGCCTGCTCCCCGAAGATCACCTGAAAGGTTCCGCCCGGGGCCCCCGCCTGCTCGAGCGCCTCGGCCACAAGCTCACCAGTCCGGGCCGAGAGCCGCGGATGCCCGGGGTGCGCCTTGAGCACCACGGTGCACCCCGCCGCGAGCGCCGCGGCGCTGTCGCCACCGGCAACCGAGAACGCGAACGGGAAGTTCGAGGCGGCAAACACGACCACGGGACCGACCGGCACCCGCAACCTGCGGATCTCAGGCCTTGGCCCCATCGGCCAGTCGGGCTCGGCATGGTCGACCCGGACGTCCAGATAGGCGCCGTCTGAGATTGTGTCGGCGAGCAGCCGCAGCTGGAAGGTGGTGCGAACGAGCTCCGAGCGCAGTCGCGGCTCGCCGAGGTGCGTTTCGGCGATCGCCAGGGGCACAAGCTCGTCGGCCGCCGCGTCGAGTCGTGCGGCGGCCGCGCGCATGGCCTCGGCGCGGCGCTCGCGCGTGAACCCCGACCACTGCGTCCAAGCCGCCTGCGATCGTTCCAGGGCCGCGTCTACTTCCTGCTGCGGGGTGTCAAGCACTTGCATCTCCTCTGGTTGCGAACTCTCCGGGACGGCCGTAGCTGAGCCTGTTTGAGCACGGCGGCTTGCCTTCTGAGGCTACCTGTCAGTGGTAGCCCTTGGCGAGCGCGGCCTCGGTGTCGCGCCGAATCCGGGCCTGCACCTCGGGCGGCAGCGGACCGCGTGGGGGTCGGCACACACCGCCCTTGCGCCCGGCGATGTCCATGGAGAGCTTGATCGCCTGCACGAACTCCGTCTGCGAGTCCCAACGGAGCAGTGAGTGCAGGTCGCGGTAGATGGTGAGCGCCTCACCCAAGGCTGTGGCGTCAGCCGAGGTGATGAGCGCATACAGGTGCGTGGTGGTTGCCGGCAGCGCGTTGGTGTAGCCGGCGATCCAGCCGACGGCGCCGGCGAGTCCGAGCTCGAGCAGCACGTCGTCGGCGCCGATCAGTAGGTCCAGATCGGGCGCCAGCTCAGCGATCTGGTAAGCACGCCGGACGTCGCCAGAGAACTCCTTGACCGCGGTGATCAGGCCCTCGCTGCGAAGCTCAGCCAGCAGCTCCGGCGAGAGGTCCACCTTCGTGTCGTGCGGGTTGTTGTAGGCGACGACCGGCAGGCCCACCTCAGCCGCAGCGCGGTAGTGGGCGATCACGGTGTCGCGATCCGCTCGGTAGCTGTTCGGCGGCAGCAGCAACACCGACTGGGCACCGGCCTGCGCAGCCTGCTCGATCCAGCGCGAAACCTCGAGTGCGCCGTACGCAGCGACCCCCGGCATGACACCGAAGCCATCACCGCCCGCCTGGACAGCGACCTCCACGACCCGCGCGCGCTCCTCCGGCGTGAGCGTCTGATACTCGCCCAGCGATCCGTTCGGGCAGACACCGTCCACGCCCATCTGTGCCTGCCACCGCACGTGTTCGCCATAGGCGTCAAAGTCGACGCTCAGATCGTCGTTGAAGGGCAGCGCGGTGGCGGTGTAGACGCCGCGCCACGGCGCGTCATGTGGGATCGTCATTGCTGTCTCCTCGTCCGGTCAAAGCGGCCGGACGGCCTGGTTCTCGATATATACCATTTCACATGTTACCGCGAGTGAGGGCTCTCATAGCTCGTCTCCGTTAACACTGAGGTCCGGTCAACTGGTTTTCAGGGCGGTCGGCACACTGCCGAGATAGGCCTCAGCGACCCGCTCGTCGCTCGCCAGCGAGGTCGCATCACCCGATAGGACGACCCTCCCCTGCGCAAGCACGTACGCGCGGCTGGCGATCTCGAGCGCGAGGGCGACGTTCTGCTCGACCAGCAGCACGGTTGTACCGGTGCGGGCGATGTCACCGAGCAGGTCATACACCGTGTCGATCTTCTGCGGGTCGAGGCCCAGGGAGGGCTCGTCGACCATCAGCAGGCGGGGTTTGGTCATCATCGCCCGAGCGATCGCAAGCGCCTGCTGCTCGCCGCCAGACATCTTCCCGGCCAGCTCGCCGAGCCGGGGCCGCAGGTTCGGGAACAGTTCGAGCACCTCCTCTGACCGCTGCCGCCTGACCCGCGCGCCGCCGCCGTGCACGTAGTGACCGAGCTCGAGGTTCTCAAACACGGTCATGCTCGGAAAGATGTGGCGTCCCTCCGGGACCTGGACAAGACCGGCGCCCACGCGCTGGTGCGGGCGCTTGTGGTGGAGGTCCTGGCCGGCGAAGCGCACCGTGCCCGACCGCGGTTTGACGGTGCCCGAGATCGCCTTGAGCACGGTGCTCTTGCCCGCGCCGTTGGCGCCCAAAAGCGCCACGATCTCACCCTCGGCGACGTCGAGCGAGATCCCGCTCACCCCCCGGACCGGACCATAGAAGACCGTGATATCGCGCAGCTCGAGGATCATCACTTGCGCCTACGGCCCATGTAGGCGCGGATCACTTCCGGGTCGTTGCGTACCGCCTCAGGCGCCCCGGTTGCGAGCAGCCGGCCACCGTCCAGCACACAGACGTCTGTGGCCAGGTTCATCACCAGCTCGACATCGTGCTCAATCATGATCACCCCGACGCCCGAGGCGTGCACACGGCCGATCAGGTCAGCGAGCGCCGTGCGTTCCACGGAGCTGACGCCGGCGGCTGGCTCGTCGAGCAGCAGCAGGCGCGGTTCGCCGATCATCGCGCGGGCGATCTCCATGCGCTTGCGCATCCCGTAGGCGAGCTCACCCGCCGGACGCAGGCGCGCGTCGCTCAGGCCAACGAAATCGATCCAGTGATCGGCTGCCGCGCGCAGTTCGCGCTCGACCCGGCGGGTGCGCGGCGTGCCGAAGAGGATCGCCGCCAGGTTCGAGACCTCGCGCAGGTGAGCTCCAGCCAGCACGTTCTCAAAGACGGTCATCCGGGGAAAGACGCGGATGTTCTGGAAGGTCCGCCGGATGCCAAGCGCCGCCACCTCGGCGGGGCTCTGCCTGTCGAGCTTCGTGCCGAGGTAGGTGATCGACCCTGCTGAGGCCTTGTAGTAGCGGGTCAGGCAGTTGAACAGCGAAGTCTTGCCGGCGCCATTGGGTCCGATGATCGCCTGCAGCGCGCCCTGCTTGACGGTCAGAGAGATGTCGCTCAGCGCGGTCACGCCGCCGAAGCGCAGCGTCAAGCCCGCCACATCGAGCATCGGCAGCGATGCAGGCTGGCCTTCGAGGACTCCGGTCTGTGGCTGGACGGTCACGATGTGCCGATCCTCGCCGTTGGCTCTTCGCCGCCGTCCGCCAGAGCCGCTGCCTCACTGAGGGTTTCAGCCTGCGTTCTGCGAAACGGCAGGCGGTCCAGCAGGTCTGAGATGCCGCCCTCCGGGATCAGCCCATGGGGACGGAGGATCATCATCACGATCAGCACGAACCCGAAGACCAGCAGCCGCGCCTGCGAGAAGGCCCGCAGCGCTTCGGGCACGCCCTCCACCACCGCGGCTCCCAGCAGCGCGCCCCTGATGCTCCCCATACCGCCGATCGCGACCGCCATCAGGATCAGCAGCGACTCCTGGAAGCTGAAGCTGGTCGGATCGATCGCGCTCAGCGCTGGCGCAAACAGCGAACCCGCAAGCGACCCGAACACGGCGCCGCCAGCGTAGGCGTAGAGCTTGTAACGGTAGGTCTTGATGCCCATCGCCTGGGCCGCATCCTCGTCTTCGCGGATGCACAGCCAAGCCCGTCCGATCCGTGAGTTACGCACCCGCAGTGTTATCAGAGCGCAGATCAGGACCGCCACCAGAAAGGCGTAGTAATAGCTCTGCGCGGTCAGAAAGGTGAGGCCGAAGAGCTTCAGCGGCGGGATGTCGTAGATCCCAATCGCGCCGTTTGTGATCTGCAGGTTGGTGGCAAACGCCTGGATGATCTCGCCGAAGCCGAGCGTCACGATCGCGAGGTAGTCGCTGCGCAGGCGCAGCGTCGGGATGCCCACGAACAGGGCGCCGAGCACCGCGATCGGGATGCCGACGGGGATCGTCGCGATGATCGGCCAGCCAGCCTTGGTTGACAGGATCGCGGTCGTGTAGGCACCGATCGCAAAGAACGCGGCGAAGCCCAAATCGAGCAGCCCCGCGTAGCCGACGACGATGTTGAGCCCAAGGGCCAGCACCATCATCATCTCGGCCTGATAGCCGACCGTTACCCAGTACTCGCTGCCGACGATGTACGGGAAGAGAATCCCGAAGACGACAAGGGCCAGCGCCCCACCCGCCTGCCGGTGGCGGCGGGCGCTGCTGATCAGCGTGGTGGTACCCATCGGCTACATCCGCCGTGCCACGCGCTCGCCCAGGATCCCGGTCGGGCGCAGCCAGAGCACTCCGACCAGCACGCCGAAGGAGACGACGACCGCCCACTGGGCGCCGAACACGCCGGTGCCGATCGACTGCACGATGCCGAGCAGCAGCCCGCCCAGAACCGCCCCGGGGATGTTGCCGATGCCGCCGAGCACCGCGGCCGTGAAGGCCTCGAGCCCGACCGTGAAGCCCATCAGGTAGTTGATCTGGCCGTAGTAGAGACCGGCCATGATCGCTGCCGCGCCCGCCAGGGCGCCGCCGATGAAGAACACGAGCGCGATCACCCGGTCGACGTTGATGCCCATCAGCGAGGCGGCGATGCGGTCCTCGGCGACGGCGCGCATCGCCTTGCCGAGCATCGTGCGCGACACCAGGTAGTAGACGCCGACCGATAGCAGCCCCGCGATCACCACCATCGCGATCTGCGCGTAGGTGAAGCGGGTGCCGAAGATGTAGGTCCCCGCGTCCGAGGTCGTCACCGGGTAGGCCAGGTAGGCGGCACCCCACCCCGGGATGTTCAGGACGCCGTTCTCGAGCACCTGGGAGACGCCGAGCGCAGCGATCATCAGGCTGAGCAACGCCGCGCGGCGCATGGGGCGGTAGACGAGCCGCTCGACGAGCACGTTGGCGGCGCCGGTGGCGATCATCGTCGCCAACCCCACTCCGACGATCACCAGCCACTGGCCGTGCAGGTGGCTCGCGCCCACCGCGCCAAAGATCGTGAAGCTGATGAAGGCGGCGAGCATGTAGAAGTCGCCGTGAGCAAAGTTGATCAGCCGCAGGATGCCGTAGACCATGCTGTAGCCAAGTGCAATGAGCACAAAGAAGGCTCCCAGGAAGATCCCGTCCTCGATTTCGCCAACCAGTAGCTGCATCTGACCTGCGGCTGATCGCTTTGCTTACTTCAGCTGCCCGCTGTTCAGGGCTGCTTGGGCGCGCTCACGTACGCGCCGTGCTTGACCTCGAGCACCACGAACTTGGCGCCCACGCGCGCGCCTGCCTTGGTGAACGAGACCGGCCCGGTGAGGCCGTTGAGGTGGATCTTGTGAAGCGCTGCGATGACCTTGGCAGGTGCGATGCTGTGGGCCTTCCTGGCGGCCGCCGCGAGCGTGTTCATGGCGTCGTAGCCAAAGGCCGAGTAGGGCCCGGGTGCCGAATGGAACTTGGCCCGGTACTGCCTGGTGAACAGGTTCGCCTGCTTACCCTTGAGCAGCTGCGTGGTGCGCACGATCGTCGCGTAGGTGCCGTTGGCCGCCGCGCCCGCGCCCGAGATGAAGGCCGGGTCAACCGTGCTGTCAGCGCCGACGTAGACGACCTTGTTGAGGCCTGCGGCCCGCGCCTGCTTGACCAACAGCGCCCACTGGGCGTAATAGCCGGTCCAGTAAACGGCCTGAACACCGGTGCTCTTGATTACCGAGATGACCGCCGAGAAGTCGGTCGTCGTCGCGGGCACGGCCTGTACGGTCGGGAACTTGATCTTTGCGTGGCGGAAGTCGGCGGCGGCCGCCTGTGCCACCGAGACCCCGAAGGCCGACTGGTCATCGGCGATCAGCACCTTCTTTACGTGCATCATCTTGAAGAAGGCCGTCGCTTCGGTGGCATCTCCCGTGGAGTTGGGGTCAAGCAGGAAGACGTCCTTGAAGTGACCCTGCGTGAGCGCCGGGTCGTTTGCGGACGGCTGCAGGTTCGGCAGGCCGGCGCGCGCCACGATCGGCTCACCCGGCAGCGCCGCACCGGAGCAGTAGTTGCCAACGAAGGCCTGCACCCCCAGCGATACGAGCTTTGCGTCAGCGCTCGCACCGGTCTGTGCCTCACAAGCTGTGTCCTGCTCGTAGAGCTGGATCTTGTGCCCGAGCACACCGCCCTTGGCGTTGATCTGGTCGGCGGCAAGCTGCTCCGCGTCAAAGATCTCGGTTCCGGCCTGGGCGTTTGGCCCTGTCTCCGGCATGGGAACGCCGACCTTGTAGACCGAACCCGAAGCGATTGAGGCCGTTGCATGGCTCCGTACGGTGCTGGCACCACTGAGGCCATAACCCGCCACTGCCACGGCAACGCTTGTGGCGGCCGCTACCGAGAGCAGCCCGCGATTGCGCAATACCATCTTTCCTCCTCATTGACTGCTTCGCCCGCCTGCGCCAAGCGACTCAGGCTGGCCCTCGCGAGACAGTAGCATGGCACATTGCAATGTCAAGGCACCGCAGCCTGCCACGAATCGCGCCGGCCGACGGGCACAGGGGGCATGCTTCCGCGGTGGCGCCGGATGCCGTGGGCCTCAAAATCGCGCCGTCGGCCCCTGCCCCCAGGTGTCGCTGAGCGTGTAGCCGGCGGGCAGCGGATCGCTGGGATCAACGCCGATCTGGCTGACCGCGTACACCCAGCTGCGTCCGGTGATTCGAGGCGTGATGGCATCGAGGTCACCGACCCTCGTGCTGCCGACGATCTCGCCACGAAAGATCGTCGAGAGGATCCCCTCGTGCAGATACTCCTCGCCGTGGGCGATCTGCCCGCGGGCCGCGAGCACCGCCAGGCGTGCGCAGGTGGCCGTGCCACACGGTGAGCGGTCGAGTCGTCCGGGGCTCACTACCGTCGCGTTACGCCCGTGTCCACCGGCGGTCGGCGGCCCGATCCAGGTGACGAAGCCGAGCGTGTTCGCGGCCGGCAGCTCCGGGTGGCGCAGGGTCAGCTGGCTTGAGGCCGCGCGTTTGATCCGCTCGCCGAGCTCAGCGAGCCGATCGGCGCACTCCGGCACGAGCTCAAGGCCGTACTCGGCAGCAGGCACCAGCGCGAAGAAGTGGCCGCCGTAGGCGACATCCATCGGCACCGAGCCGAGTCCAGGAACGTCGACGACGGCGTCGAGCTCGCTCACAAAGCAGGGCACGTTGTCAAACGAGACCGCCACGCACTTGCCGTGCTCGCAGCGAGCGCTGACCCGCACCAGGCCGGCGGGCGTGTCGGCGGTCAACTCTGTGACCGGCTCGCGCATCGCGACGATGCCCGTCTCCAGCGCGACCGTGATCGCGTTGATCGTGTTGGTGCCAGACATCGGCGGGTAGTCGGCGCCCTCCATGATGAGGTAGCCGATGTCGGCGCGTGGGTCTGCGGGCGCCATCAAAAGCACGGCCGATAGCGCCGGCTGGCCGCGTGGCTCGAACAGCAGCTGTCGGCGCAGATCGTCGCGGTGGCGCTCCAGGAAGAGCTTGCGCTCAAACATCGTCTCGCCGGGCACGGCGAGCACGCCGCCGACGACCACGCGCGAGGCCTCGCCCTCACAGTGGGCATCAACCGTATGCAGGATCCGTTCCAACCTCATGCCCGAGCCTCCGGTCGCCAGGGGCGGCGACATATGTGAAATAGAATATGGCACTCTCCTTGGCGCGTACCCATGAACGACACACCTGCGTTCGAGCCATCGAACTCCGCCTGGCCCGCGACGAACACCCCCCGTTTCCTCTCCAAGCAAGCGCTGGAAGAGATGATGTCGGTGGAGCGTGCCGCCGACGCACTCGCCGAGGGCTTTATCGCGCGCGATCCGGCGCTCGTTGAGGGCTTTGCGCGCACGGCGCTGCCGCTGCCCGACCCCAGCTCAGACCCAAGCTCCGGCTCCGGCTCCGGCTCCGGCCGAGAGATGCTGCTGATGCCGGCGACGGGCCCCGAGGGCGCCGGCCTCAAGCTGGTCACGGTGGTCCGCGACAACCCAGGCCGCAGCCTGCCCTTGATCCAGGGCCTGTACGTGCTGATGTCGCGCGAGGGGCTCACGCCAGAGCTGGTCATTGATGGCGGCGCGCTCACCAAACTGCGCACCGCAGCCGTCTCGGTGCTCGCCACGCGCAGGCTGGCGCGCGCAGACAGCAGACACCTCGTGGTCTTCGGCGCTGGGACCCAGGCGCTTGCTCACGTCGAGGCGATGCGCCGCGTCAGGCCAATCGAGCGGGTGACGATCGTCGGTCGCCGGCCGGCCGCTCCCAGCGCCGCCGCACTGGCGGACCGGTTACGGGCTGCCGGCGTGGATGCGGCCGTTGGGGAAGCCGCGGCGATCCGAGACGCGGACTTGGTCTGCACGTGCACGACAAGCAGCGAGCCCGTCTTTGACGACCAAGACGTCCCTGCGGGCGTTCACATCAATGCGATCGGCGCCTACAGACCGGATATGCGCGAGCTGCCGGCCGACACGCTGGCGCGGGCGTTGCTGGTCGTGGAGAGCGTCGAGGCGACCCTCGCGGAGGCCGGCGACGTGCTGGCCGCGATCGAGCGGGCAGCGCTACCGGGCACCGGCTTTGCGAGCGATCTGTGCAGCCTGGTGCGCGGTGAGGTCGCGCGCGCCGACGAGCGGCAGGTGACGGTGTTCAAATCCGTGGGGCTGGCGGTCGAGGACCTGATCGTGGCGCGCGCGATCGCCGACGTGTTGAGCGATACCGACACGGGGACAGCCCCGGCCGAGCACGGGCAGGCCAGGTAGCGAGCGTAGACCTATCCTCCGGTAAAGACATGTGACGTGTCGTATGGTACGGTGCTCGACCGCAGGTCAAGACAACCGAGGACAGCACCGCGAGGGCCCATTGAACGCCACACCGTCACCCAACTCGCAGCACACCCACGAACCTCAGGACCGCATCGCCGCAGCTGGTCAGAGCGTGGCCGGCGCCCGGATCGCGCGGGTCGAGCTCTACTCATACGAGCTCTCATACGTCGGTGGCGAGTACGTCATGTCGCGCGGCCGCGTGGTGAGCACGCTGTCCAGCACCGTCGTGCGCCTGGTCAGTGAGGACGGGCGCTCCGGCTTTGGCGAAACCTGCCCGCTCGGGTCAAACTACCTGCCGGCGCACGCGGCGGGTGCGCGCGCGGCGCTGGCCGAGATCGGCCCGCAGCTGGTCGGCGCCGATGCCGCCAACCCGACGGCCCTTGACCGGATCATGGATCATGCGCTCTCCGGGCACCCCTACGCAAAGAGCGCCGCGAACGTCGCCTGCTGGGACCTGCTCGGCCAATATGCCCAGCGTCCCGTCTGCGACCTGCTTGGCGGCCGCAACAGCAGGCGCTTCCCGCTGTATGTGGCCATCTCGCTCGGCTCACCGGACGAGATGCGCGAGCACGTGCGCGAGCTACGCAGCCGCGGCATCCACCGCTTCCAGCTCAAGCTCGGCGAGGACCCGGTCGAGGATGCCGCGCGTGCGCACGCGGTGGCGCAGGCAACAGAGGGCGACGACGTTGTGGTCGCGGACGCCAACGGCGGCTGGTCACTGCGCGACGCACTCACGGCGGTGAGGCTGATCGATGAGCTCCCAGGGATCTTCCTGGAGCAGCCGTGCGCAACCTTTGAGGAGTGTCTGCGCGTGCGCCGCCGCAGCTCGCTGCCGATGATTCTCGACGAGGTCATAACCGACGTGGCGAGCCTGCTGCGCGCCTGGGAGAGCCACGCGCTCGAGGGCTTCAACCTCAAGATCAGCCGGGTTGGCGGCCTCTCAAGCGCCCGGCTGCTACGCGACATCGGCGAACGGCTCGGCCTGATCGTCAATATCGAGGACTCGTGGGGCGGTGACCTGACGACCGCCGCAGTCAGTCATCTGGCCGCCAGCTCGGCACCCGAGTCGCTGGTGATGGTCTCCTTCATGAACGACTGGACCAACGAGCACATCGCCGGCTACCAGCCGCGCTCGGTCGACGGCTTCGGCGATGCCCCGTACGGCCCCGGGTTGGGGGTCACCGTCGACCTGCACGCGCTCGGACAGCCATTTGCGAGCTTTGAGGGGTAGACGGAGGGAAGGCGCCGCTTGGGCCGCTCAAGCAGCCTGATGCTGGGGCCGCAGAGCGGTCAGCCGCACGAGGTTGCGCACGGCCATCGCAACGGTCATCGGCCCGACCCGTGGCACGAACGCAGAGGCCACATCTAGCACGGAATCATCGAAGTTGCGGAACTGCGAGAAGTTCACGCAGATTGCGCCAGGCTTGATCTCGGCGCCGGTGACCAGCTGGAACTCGCGCGAGGGGACGCCGGTGATGACAACGTCGGCGGCGGCCAGGGCGGCGGCACGGTCCTGGTCACCGTCGCGCATCGCGTAGGCTCGGCGGCCGATCGCCGGCTCGAAGATCACCACGCCATCCAGATCGAGCGAGATCACGGTGGCACCGTCGTTGGCGAGCATCGCCGCCAGCGGTCGGCCAACGATGTCGCTGCGGTTGATCACGCAGGCAACCACCCCTTCCAGCGGCGCCTTTGGGTGGGCGCCAGGGGAGTGCAGGCCAGCCTCCTGAAGCAGTTTCAGGATCCCCAGCGGGGTGCATGGCAGGACCGCGGGTATCTTCCCCGCGTCGTCGACGAATCGACGGTTCTCATAAAGCAGCCTGCTCCAGAAGCTGTGCATGCCCTCGACGTCCTTGCGCGGGTCAACGAGCTCCCGCGCCCAGCGATCCTCCTGAGCGTCGATCAGCGGGTAATAGAGGAAGATGCCGTCAACCGCCGGGTCGGCGTTGGCGGTGCGGATCGCCTCGGCGACCTCCTGTGGCTCAAGCTCCCACAGGTCCATCGTCACTCCGGTCTGCTCGGCGCCGCGGCGCGCGTACTGCGCGTAGGTGTGGGCCGGTCCGTGTATCTGGCTGAGCAGACCCACAAGCCGCAGATCGCGACCCAGCTGCTCGACCCTCGCACGTGTCTGCGCTCGAAACGGCTCGGCGACCGCGGCAGCGTCGATCAAACGGGCACTCACGACGCCCCTCCAGCCTCGCTGAAGAGCATCAGCAGCGAGTCCCGCTCGGCTTGCAGGTCAGCCGCTTCGGGTTGACCCGACGCCTCAAGCGCCGGCAGATTGATCGCGGCGGTTCGCAGCGCCGCGAGGCCGGCGCCACGCAACAGGTCGCGACCGGCCAGAACGTCGCTTGCGATGCTGTTCTTGACCAGCGGCCGGGCCGCGTCCGCCAGCGCCATCCCGTCCGCTGCTGCCCGGGCAAGCGCCAGCGGTACGCGCGTCGCGCTCAGCGTGGCGATGCTGATCGCCGCGACGCGGGCGGCCCGCTCGGCGTCGCTCTCACGCGGCATCCGGTAGGCGTCCATCAAGGTGTCAAACGCGTTGACGTCCTCGTCAGCGGCCTGCACGAACAGCTTCCGCAGCTCGCCGGCTCGCACATCAACCTGCTGAAGCTGCGTGGTCGCAGTCTCGTCCGCCGCCCTGAGCGTCACCCGCACCGCCATCTGCACCAGGCCCACGCCGAATGCCCCCACGACCGCGGCGATCGCTCCGCCGCCCGGTGTCGGATCGGCCGAGGCCGTGCGTGCCAGCAGCTGCCCGGCGCTCGCTTCCCAGAGGCTGTCGGTCACGCTCGGGCAGCATAGCGACGCCAGCCAGCGGGTACCGTTGGCAACGGCGCAGCCGATGGCAATCGCAGACCACGACAGCACGGGACAAACAATCGCCCGGCCAACGGCGGTGATCGCCACCGGTGGCACGATCGCGATGGTCACAGACCCCGCTTCGGGCCGGCGACTGCCACGCCTCGGCGGGGTGGAGCTGGCCGCGAGCGTCCAGGGGCTCGAGGCCCCGCTTGAGCACCTGCAGCCCTACACCATTGCCAGCGAAGACGTGACCTTCGAGCACTGGCTGACGCTGGTGCGGGAGATCGCCCGGCTGGCAGGCGACCATCACGGGATCGTGGTGATGCACGGCACCGACACAATGGAGGAGGCGGCACACTTCATCAACGAGTGTGTGCCCGGAGCGTCAGTTGCTCTCTGCGGCGCGATGCAGCCGCCCGGGACGCTCGGCTATGACGGCGGCCGCAACCTGCGTGACGCGGTGACGGTCGCCCGCGACCCCGTCGCCTCCACACTCGGCACGGTCGTGGTGATGAACCACGAGGTTCTGCCCGCCTGGGACGTGGTCAAGGGCGACTCGGTCGCGCTCAGCGCCTTTGCCACGCGCCACGGCACGCGCATCGCGACCGTTCACGACGGGCATCTGCGCCTGCTCTCGCGCCCGCTGTGCTTCAACTGGCTGGGCGCGATCCCGCCCCACGCGCCCGACCCGGATGCCGTTGCCTACGTGCGGCTCACCGCCAGCCCGAGTCGTGAACGTTTCCTGGGCTCGGTGGCCGACGCTGACGGGGTTGTGGTCGACGCGCTCGGCGCAGGTTCGGTACCGGCCGCGATCAGGGATGACCTGCTCGCGATCGGTAGGAAGGTGCCGACCGTGCTGACGACCAGGACAGGCTCCGGGCCGGTGCAGGCAGAGGACTCCTATCCGCACGCCTGGGACGACATGCTCGCCGCCGGCATCATTCTCGAGAAGCGACTCGACGGCCCGCGAGCCCGGCTCAGGCTCGCACTCAGCCTGGCGCTCGGCCGGCCCTACGAGCCGTTCGAGCCACGGTTGCGATAATTGACAGGCGGCGTCACGCGCCGCGCAGCAAGCGACCGAGGAGCAGCTGATGGCCGACCTGGAACTGCGTGATGGTGAGCTGGTGCTGGCGCTCAGCACGGCGGAGAAGCTCGAGGGCGTCCACGGCGACCTGCACGCGCCGCTTGCGGCCGTGGTCGGAATAGACCTCCTGGACGACGCGCACGCTCCGGCCGGCATCAGCGCCGGAGTCAAAATCGGCACGCGTCTGCCGGGCGTGATCGAGGTCGGCACCGTGCAGGGACTCAAGCGGCGGCTGTTCGCCGCTGTGCACCACGACACTCCACGCGGCCTGAGGGTGCGTCTTCAGGGTCTCGCCTACGACGAGTGGATCGTCGGCCTGAGCGACCCGGAGGGCAAGCTCGCGGAGCTGCAGCAGCACCTTCCGCTCGGCTGACCGCGGGCTGCCATGCGCTGCCGGTGGCTACCGTCAGGTGCGCGATGGAGGATCCGATGCCAGTTGGTGACCGCACAGCCGTGCCGCTATCGGAGGTGACTCTGCGCGCGTCACGCTCCTCGGGACCGGGTGGCCAGCACGCGAACGTGACCGCCTCGCGGATCGAGGCTGTCTTTGACGTCGAAGCATCGGCGTCGCTGAGCGCCGAGCAGAAGCGCCGGCTAGTCGCCAGGCTCGGCCCGCAGGTCACCGCGGTCGCCCAGGACGCCCGCAGCCAAGCCCAGAACCGGGAGCTTGCGCTGACCCGCCTCAGGCAGCGGCTCGAGCAGGCACTCGCCGTACCCCGGCCGCGCACGCCGACCCGCCCGAGCAGGGCGTCGCTGGCGCGCCGGGAGGCGCAGAAGCGGGCGCAGGCCGAGCGTAAGCGCGCCCGCCAGCCACCGGAGCCGGAAGGCTGAGCCGCGCGCTCAGGGAGTGAGCTCGCGGATCACCGCGTCGGCGAACAGGCGCCCACGGCGGGTCAGCTCCACCCGGCCATCGACGACGATGACCCGCCGCCGCGCCAGCTCGCGCTCGAGCGCGCTTTGGCCGGCAGCGCTCAACCGCCCAAGCTCGAGCCCGCCACGCTCGCGCAGGCCAAGCATCACCGTCTCCAGCTCGCGCTGCTCGACGCTCAGGCGCTCCTCACCCGCGGCGGGTGAGCGGCCGGCCGCCAGGCGGGCGGCGTAGTGGGCCGGCTGGCGCACGTTCCACCAGCGCCTGCCAGCGACGTGCGAATGCGCCCCAGGACCGATCCCCCACCAGTCATGCGAGCGCCAGTAGCCGATGTTGTGCCGGCAGCGCGCCGCTTCCGAGGCGGCCCACGAGCTGAGCTCGTACCACTGAAAGCCATGCGCCTCAAGGACCTCGTCGGCGTACGCGTAGCGGCGCGCCTGCACGCCATCATCCGGCTCGGGCAGCGCCCCGCGCGCGACCGCTCGCCCCAGCGCGGTGCCTGGCTCGACGGTCAGCGCATAGGCTGAGACATGGTCAACGCCACAGGCGAGCGCGGCCTTGAGCGAGCCTGCCCAGTCGGCGTCGCTCTCACCCGGCGTGCCGTAGATCAGGTCCACCGAGACGTGAGCGAAGCCTGCCTCACGCGCCTCGCGCGCGGCCGCAGCCGCCCGTCCCGGCGTGTGCGCCCGGTCAAGCGTCGCCAGCACATGTTGCGCGGCCGACTGCATGCCCATCGAGACGCGCGTGAACCCGCCGCGGTGAAGCGCGCTCAGCAGCTGCGGATCGACAGTCTCAGGGTTGGCCTCGGTGGTGACCTCCACCCCATCCTCCAGCCCGAACGCATCGGCCACCGCTTCAAGCAGCCCGAGCAGCGGCTCGGCGCCGAGCAGCGTCGGTGTGCCGCCGCCAAAGAAGACCGTCGACACCGTCCGGCGGCCCAGCTCTGAGCGCGCCAGCGCGATCTCGCGGTGCGCCGCCTCCAGGTAGCCGAGCGGCTGGGCGGCGCTGGTTGGGACGTAGGTGTTGAAGTCGCAGTAGCCGCAGCGCGCCGCACAGAAGGGAACGTGGATGTAGATCCCAAACGGGGTGTCACGCTCGTCCATACAGCAATGATGGCGACAGGCGGCGAGCTTCAGCTCACCGACGATCGGGGACCGTCGCGCGAGCAAGGCCCGGGGAAGCGGGGATCCAGCGCCACAACGCTACCCCCGCGGCGACCCCGACCAGGCCGCTGACCACCAGGCCATTGCCGAGCCCGCCGGCACCGGTGGCCAGTGACAGGATCACCGGGCCGAGCGCCGCCCCGGCGTCGGCCAGCTCGCGCCAGACCGCGAGGAACGTGAGCCGACCAGCAGCCGGGGATACGTCGGCGGCCAGGGTCATCACGATCCCAGAGCCGATGCCGTTACCGAAGCCCATCAGCATCGCGACCAGGATCAGCGTGAAGAGGCCGTGAGTGAGCGGCATCAGGATGCACGCAAGCCCCATCACCACCGCACATGGGACCGCGACGATCCGCCGGCCGTGGCGGTCCATCACCCTGCCGGCCGGGTAGAAGGTCATGGCGTCCACAGCCCCGGCAATGCCGTACACGATCGAGCTCTCGGCCGGTGAGATGCCGATGTGGTGCGCCCACAGCGGGATCACGGTCTGGCGCGTCTGCCGGATCGCCGATAGCAGCAGCACACCCAGTCCGAGGCTGGCAAAGAGCCGCCAGTGCTCTCGCACCACCTTCCGGGTCGTGACCTGAGCGCCGGCCAGTCGCTGCTCGGGGCTCAGTTCCAGGTCGGGCGCGCGGTGGACCACCAGCGCCGCCAGGAGGATCGCGACCACGCCGACCAGGTAGGCCGCGCGAACGCCGCCGAAGGCTGTTGCCAGCGCGCCGAGAAACGGCCCGACGAAGACGCCGATGCGCATCGTGCCGCCGAGCGTCGAAAGCGCGCGGGCCCGCATCTCGGGCGGCACCATCTCGGTCAGGTATGACTGGCGCGCGAGGTTGTAGACCGAGCTTGCGCAGCCGACCAGGAAGACGCCGCTCGCAAACACGACAACCGACCCGGGTCCGCGCCCGAGATAGACCACACAGAGGGCGAGACCGGCGACCGTCACCGCAGCTGCTACCAGCATCGCGCGACGCTCACCAACCCTGGTTGCGAGGATCCCCGACGGAATGTTGGTGAGCAGCGAGCCGATCCCGAGCAGCGAGCCGATGAACGCGGTCACCGCGGTGCTTGCCCCGCGCTCGTAGGCTGAGGTGACGATCACTGGCAGCATCGCGCCGGCGGCCAGGCCGAAGAGCGCTGCGGGCGCAAAGGCGGGCAGAGCCACCGATCGCAGCCTGAACTGGCTCTCAGCGCCCGACCGCCGGGGGTCGCGAGGCTGTCGCGCTGCGCGCTGGCGTCGGGCCATGGTGGCCAGCTTGCCAGCTGACGCTCGCAGGTGTCACCCTGTGGGTAGCACGAAGACCATGCTCGGACTACCAGAGAAGATCCACGCGCTGCTGTTCGACATGGACGGCGTGCTGACCAAGACCGCCACGGTCCACGCGCAGGCATGGAAGCAGGCGTTTGACGCCTTCCTGCGCGAACGGGCGGCGCAAACCGGCGATCGGTTCGTGCCCTTTGACGCAGAGTCCGACTACGACGAGTACGTCGACGGCAAACCACGTGAGGATGGCGTGCGCTCTTTTCTGGCTTCCCGCGGCATCGAGCTGCCGGAGGGCAGGCCCGAGGACCCGCCAAGCGCCCGGACCGTGCATGGGCTCGGCAACGACAAGAACGAGCGGATGCTCGCGCTGATCCATGCACACGGCGTGGAGCCCTATCCCGGGTCACTGCGCTACGTGCGCGCGGCGCAGAGCGCCGGGCTGCAGGTGGCGGTCGTCTCCTCCAGCACCAACACCCACGAGGTGCTCGCCGCCGCCAGCCTGGACGAACTGTTTGCGACGGTCGTCGACGGGCATGTCGCTGAGCGCGAGCAGCTGGCCGGCAAGCCAGCCCCCGACACCTTCCTTGCCGCCGCACGCAGACTGGATGCCCCGCCCGATCAGGCGGCGGTGTTTGAGGACGCGCTGTCGGGCGTGGCGGCCGGACACGCTGGGCACTTCGGTTACGTGGTCGGCGTCGACCGTGTAGGCCAGCGTCAGGCGCTGCTCGAACACGGCGCCGACGTCGTCGTCAGCGACCTGGCGGAGCTGCTCAGCTCTTGATCAGCCAATCCACATACCGCATCGAGCCCTGGGCAGTTCGTGAGAGCGAGCTCGACCTCGAGCGCCTGGCTCAGGCGGAGTCGCTGTTCGCGCTGTCAAACGGTCACGTCGGTCTGCGCGGAAACCTCGATGAGGGTGAGCCCAGCGGCCTGCCCGGCACCTACCTCGGGGGTTTCTGGGACACGCGCCCGCTCCCCTATGCCGAGGCCGGCTACGGCGACCCTGAGCAGGGGCAGATGGTCGTCAACGTCACCGACGGCAAGATCATCCGCTTGCTCGTGGACGACGCGCCGTTCGACGTGCGCTACGGCACGCTCGGACGCCACGAGCGCGTGCTTGACCTCCGCGCTGGCACGCTGCAGCGCGAGCTGGAATGGACCACGCCCGCACGCAGCACGGTGTCGGTGCGCTCGACGCGGGTTGTGTCGCTGGTGCAGCGCTCAATCGCCGCCATCCGTTATGAGGTACAGGCACACGACCAGCCGGTCCGGGTCGTGGTGCAGTCCGAGCTCGTCGCCAACGAGCGGCTGCCCGACTCAGATCGGGATCCGCGCGCCCAGGGAACACAACAGGCAGACCTGCTCGCCGTTGGTCACGACGCCAGCGATCTGCGCGCACTTCTGGTGCACCGCACCGCCGGCAGCAACCTGTACCTCGCCGCAGCGATGGATCACCAACTGCAGACACCGCTGGGCGCGGTGCACGAGGTCGAGGCTGCCGGGGACGTGGCGCGGATGACGGTCAGTGCCAGGCTCGAGCCGGGGCAGTCGCTGGTGCTCGTCAAGTTCCTGGCCTACGGCTGGTCGCGCGAGCGCTCCGAGCAGGCGCTCGGCGACCAGGTCATCGCGGCGCTGACGCAGGCAAGGGCAACCGGCTGGGACGGGCTGCTCGATCAGCAACGCGCATACCTGAACAGTTTCTGGGAGCGCGGTGACGTGGAGGTCGAAGGCGACGCCGAGCTGCAGCAGGCCGTGCGCTTCAGCCTCTTCCACGTCCTGCAGGCGGCGGCACGTGCGCAGCAGCGGGCGATCGCCGCCAAGGGCCTGACCGGTTCCGGCTACGACGGCCACGCCTTCTGGGATACGGAGTCATTCGTTTTGCCGTTGCTCACCTACACCCTCCCCCAGGCCGCCGCCGAGGCGCTGCGCTGGCGCCACTCGACGCTCGAGCTCGCGAGCCGCCGCGCACGGGAGCTGCGACTCGCCGGCGCCGCCTTCCCGTGGCGCACGATTCACGGTGAGGAGAGCTCGGGCTACTGGCCTGCGGGGATGGCGGCGTTTCACATCAACGCCGACATCGCCGCCGCGGTGGAGCGCTACACGCACGCCACCGGCGACGAGCAGTTCGAGCGGGAGGTGGGCCTTGAGCTGCTGGTGCAGACCGCGCGGCTGTGGATCTCGCTCGGCCATTTCACCGGTGACGGGCACTTTCGCATCGACGGGGTGACAGGGCCCGACGAGTACAGCGCCGTTGCCGACAACAACGTCTACACCAACCTGATGGCCAAACGTAACCTCGCCGCGGCGGCGGCGGCGGCGGCGCGCCAGCGGGAGGCGGCCGTCGCGCTGGGTGTCGCAGAGGACGAGCGGGCCGTCTGGCTTGAAGCCGCCGACGCGATGACGATTCCGTTCGACGAGCGCCTTGGGGTCCACTGCCAGGCCGAGGGCTTCACCGACCACGCGCGCTTTGATTTCGCTGCCGCCGGCCCCAAGAGCTACCCGCTGATGCTCCACTTCCCCTACTTTGAGCTCTACCGCAAGCAGGTCGTCAAGCAAGCCGATCTCGTGCTCGCCATGCTCGTCTGCTCAGACGCGTTCACGCCCGAGCAGAAGCTCGCAAACTTCAACTACTACGAACCGCTGACGGTGCGCGACTCGTCGCTTTCAGCCTGTACCCAGGCGGTCATCGCGGCCGAGGTGGGCTACCTCGAGCTGGCCCACGCCTACTTCCGCGAGGCGGCGCTGATGGACCTGGATGACCTCGAGCACAACGTCCGCAACGGGCTGCACATCGCCTCGCTGGCCGGCGCCTGGATCGCCGCCGTGGCCGGGTTCGGGGGCATGCGCGACGACGGCGCCAGGCTGCGCTTCGCACCGGCGCTGCCCGAGGAGATCAGCCGGCTGCGCTTCCGCATGCTCTACCAGGGCTCGACGATGCAGGTGGCGATCGACCGGCAGCAGGTGATCTACACGCTGCTCGATGGACCGGAGCTCACGCTGTATCACCGCGATGAGGCGTGCCGGCTGACGGTAGACCAACCGCTTGCACGACCGCTTGCCCTGCCCGTCAAGCGCTCCAAGGCCCCGCGTCAGCCGCCGGGGCGCGAGCCGCGCCATCAGCACCGACACGCCTCCACATGACGATATGGGGTCCGATCAGCGGCTCTTCGAAGACCTCTCCCCAGGCGCTCATCCCACCGCGCTCGTAGAGCCCTCGTGCGGCGATGCGCGCATTGCACCAGAGGATTCCGCCGCCAAGGCCGGCGACGTGCGCGACGTGCGCGTCAAGCAGCGCGCCGCCGATGCCGCGGCTGCGGTGCTCGGGGGCAACCGCCATGCCGCGCAGACGCCAGGCGCCCCCGTCGGGCCTGCCAAACGGCGGCTCGTCCGGGGTCAGCACCGCCACGCCGATCACCTCGCCCTGGCCGTCGAGCGCCGCGAACGCGACCGTGCTTGACGCCGTCGCGTCCGGCGGCAGGTAGGGCTCATCCGCCGGCAGATGGGGTCGTAGCACCGCGCGGCGCAGCGGTAGGGTGCGCGCGACCGCCACCCGGCAGACCGTGTAATCAGGCCCGACCATGTCCAGCGATGCTCGCACACAGCGGTGGCGGCTCGCGCGGCGACGGTAACCTCGCAGCTCGTGCGCGGGGAGATCAGGGCCAGATCACACTCCCTGCGCGAGCTCGTGCACGCCGCCGGTGGACCCGCGCTGGTGCTGGCCACGATGCTCGACGCCGCCGGCACCGGACTGATCGCACCGCTCACAATCCTGTACTTCGTGGTCGGCGTGCGCCTGCCGGTGGGGCTGGTCGGAACCGGCATGACGATCGGCGGAGCGATCGCGTTGATGGCCGCCCCGCTGGGCGGCCATTTCGTGGACCGAGCCGGCTCCCGGCGGGCGCTCCTGGTCGGTTGGAGCGCCGCCGGCATCGCCGTCGCAGGCTACGCACTGGTCCGCAGCTGGCCCGAGCTGATCGTGGCGGTGAGCGCGCTCGGGATCGCCACCAGCGTCGGCGGCACGGCGCGCTCGACGCTGCTCTCAGCGCTCGTGGCGCCGGGCGACATAGCACGTGTGATGGCCCTTGTGCGCGCATTTCGCAACGTCGGCTACGGTGTCGGCGGGCTGCTTGCCACCGCCGCGCTCGCGGCCGGACACCAGGGTTTTCTCTTTGCGATCTACGGCGACGCGGCGAGCTTCCTGCTGGGCGCAGCGCTCGTGCTGGCGGCGGGCCGGCGACTGCGGTCGGTCTCCGGGGACAGCGCACAGCCCGGCCGTGCGCCGAAGGGGCTCGGTGGCTCCCGAGGGCGCCCGGTCACCCTGCGCACCGTGCTTACCGACCGGCGCTTTGTCACGCTGGGCCTGCTAGACGGGCTCACAAGCTTTCACCAGGTCGCCCTGCAGGTCGCCCTGCCGCTCTGGGTGGTGCTCTTCACCCACGCCCCGCGCGAGCTGGTCGGGTTGCTTTACACGCTCAACACGGCACTCGTGGTGCTCGCGCAGGTGCGCGTCGCTCGCGGCGTGCGAGTGCTCGCGCAGGCGCCTCGCGCGCTGCTCTACACCGCGATCGCGATGGCCGGCGCAGGCGCTGCCTTCCTGGGCGCCCACTATGCCGGCGCGGTGGCCGCCACCGTGCTGCTCGTGGCAGGCGCGACGCTGATGACGGCGGCCGAGATGCTCTCCTCGGCCGCCAACTGGATCGTGACCTACGCGCTGGCTGACCCCGAGCACCGCGGCAAGTACCTGTCGGTCTACTCAATGGGCGCCGGGCTCGGCAGGGCCGCCGGACCGTCGGTGACCGCAGCGCTGGCCAGCGCCGGAGCGCTGCCCCTCTGGCCGGTGATCGCCGCGATCGTCGCCGCCGGAGCACTGCCGACAGCCGCGATCGCCAGGGCGGCGCAGGGTGCTGTCTCAGGCAGCGCAGCAGGAGAGCTTTGAGACGTCACGCCCGAAGGTCTGGGCGGCGAGCTTGAGCCCTTCGGCCATCGTCAGGTACGGTGCCCACGTCGAGGCCAGGTCGGTGACGGTCATCCCGGCCTTGATCGCCAGCACCGCAGCCTGGATCACCTCGCCGGCGGCGTCGGCGATGACGCTCGCGCCAAGCAGCCGCCCGGTGTCCGCTTCGGCCACGAGCTTGAACAGCCCGCTTGTGTCGCCGTTGACGAGCGCCCGCGGGATCGCCTCAAGCGGCAGGATCGTTGTCTGCACGTCAAAGCCCTGCTCGCGCGCCCGCTCCTCGGTGAGGCCCGCCAGCGCGATCTGCGGGCTGGTGAAGATGATCTGCGGCAGGTTGGCGAAGTCAAGGCGCTGCTCGTCGCCGCCCAGCGCGTTCTGCGCGGCGGCCGCGCCGCCGGCGGCGGCGACGTAGACGAAGCGCGGCTGGCTGGTGACGTCCCCGGCGGCGTAGATCGACGGGACGCTCGTGCGCTGGTCGCGGTCGACGAGGATCGCGCCGCTTGAGTCGGTGTTCACGTCCACCGTGTCCAGCCCGAGGTGCTCGCTGTTCGGTTGACGGCCGGTCGCGACGAGGATCTGGTCGACGTGAACCTCCCGGGTCTCAGCGCCCACTTGGACCTCGAGCACCTTCTCGCCGTCCTCTGAGCGCACGCGCCGCGTGTGCGCGTGCTCAAGCACCGTGTGCCCCTGGTCCTCCAGCACCTGCCGGATCATGGCGGAGACCTCAGGCTCGGAGCGCGGGGTCAGCGCCCGCCGGGAGATGAACGTCACGTGGGCGCCGAAGTTGCCGAACATCTGTCCGAGCTCGAGGCCGACGGAGTTTGCGCCGATCACCGCCAGCCGTCGTGGCGGCTCGAGCACCTCGAGCGCCGAGGTTGAGGTTAGGTAGCCGGCGGCTTCCAGTCCCTCGATCTCAGGGATCGCCGGCCGGGCGCCGGTGGCGATCAGGATCGCGCGGCCTGAGATCGTCTCACCATCCACCTCCACGGTGTGCGGGCCGCTGAGGCGTGCGGCGCCGGCGCGCAGCACGATGCCGTACTCGTCGATCAGGTCGATGTACTTCTCCTGGCGCAGGCGCTCCACGAGTGCCGCCTTGACCGAGACCGCGTGACGCAGCGCACCCGCCTGACCGCCGTGCTTGAGGGAGGAGACCAGCAGGCTCTTTGACGGAATGCAACCGATGTTCACGCAGGTGCCGCCGATCGTGCCCATCTCCAGCATCAGCACGCTGTGGCCCAGGTCGCGGGCGCGGATCGCGCCGGCAAAGGCCCCGCCTCCGGAGCCCAGCACAATCAGGTCGTAGTCGTAGCTGTCGCCATCGGATGCTGGGCCATCGGCGTTTGCCGGCTCACGCAACCCAGCGACACGGTAGTGGGTGCCGTCAAGCGCCCGGTTCATCTCCTCCAGGCTCGGGCCGCCCGGGGCGATCGTCCCGGCACCGGAGCGCCAGTCGATCTTCACCGCGTGCGCGCCCGCTCGTTCTAGTCCCTGCCGCACGTGCACGGCACAGTCCGCGCACGTCATCCCCTCGATCACCAGCTCGACATCCGCCATGTGCCGTCCTCCATGCGCAATCGCTCATATTCGTAACTTCGTATACGATACACACCATGTCAACCGACACAGCACCGAGCCTCGCCCCAGAGCCTGTCGGCGCGGTAGCCGATCTCCTCGCCGATGCCCCTTTTCGCCTCCCCCGCGAGCCCACCGAAAACCAGCTGCTTGCCAAATACTTCCGCGCCTTCGGCGACGCTACGCGGCTTCACATCCTTGAGCTGCTGGCCGACGGCGAGCTCTCGGTCAATCAGATCGTCGCGCAGGTGAACACAAGCCAGCCGCGCACCTCCGCGCACCTTGCGTGCCTGCGCTGGTGCGGGTTTGTGACCACGCGCCGCGAACATCGGACGGTCTACTACCGCCTGGCCGACGAACGCGCCCGGCAGATGCTCGAGCTCGCCCGGGCGATGCTGGCCGGCAACGCCGAGCACGTCGCCGCCTGTCGCACGCTCGGCGGCTGCTGAAGCGTCGCGCCGAGTCCGGGCTGCAGCCCGCTTCTACAATCGTGTAGTCTCTCTACAGATCTGTAGAAAGCCGGCAGGATTCGGAGGCCACGTGGACAGACTCATGCTTAGACCCAGGCTTGTGGGTGGCGCGGTGACCCTGGGACTGGTGCTAGCCGCCGCCGGCGGCGTCGCTGGCATCGCCACCAGCAGCGCCGGAACCGTGAAACCGAGACAGATCGCGGCGAGGCGCACGACGCGCGAGGCCGCCTTCACCTTGCTTGACGGTCGGCAGACGAGCCTAGGAGCGTTCGCCGACCGGCCGCTGATGGTGTGGTTCGTGGCCAACGGCTGTGCGAGTTGCGCGGTCAGCATCCCGACCGTCGCGCGCCACCTGTCGGCCTTTCGGGCCGCCGGGGTGCATGTGCTGGTGCTCGGCATCTATGGGGAGTTCGGCCGCGGCAAGGGGGCGGACACGCAGCTCGCGCAGTTCGGAAGCTCGACGGCAGGCCGCAGCTTCCACAGTCTCGTGTGGACATGGGGCGTTGCCTCGGCCCGGCTGACGACGATGTTTGACCCGGGCGGCATCCCCGATCAGTACTTCCTGCGCGACCGCGCGGGCCTCACGCTCTACCGAGGTATCGCGCCGGTCTCAACGATCCACGCTCTGCTGTCTCACCTGAAGGAGATCTCATGAAGCCACAGTCCGAGCCGAGGTCCGGCGGCGCCGCGTGGCTCGTACTGCTGCTGCCGCTGCTGTGCTGCGGCGGTCCCCTGCTGCTGGCCGCCGCCGCCACACTCGGCGCGATCGCCTGGGGTGCGCTGGGCGCCGCGGTCGCGCTGCTGGTCGGTGGTGGTGTCGTTTTGGTGCGGCGCCGTGCGCGGCGCTGCTGCACTCCAGAGACCCGAGGGTCCCGATGACGACGCTCTCCTCGGACGTCGCGCAGCGTTCCAAGCCGCGCGCCGCCCTCGCGTGGCGCACGCTGGCGCGGGACGTGGCAGCCGACAGGGTGGCGCGCACCGTGTTCGCGGTCGCGGCCCTGCTGATCGCTGTCGGCTACTCGCTGCTCCTGCCGTTCGCGTACACGCAGCGGATTGAGCTGGCCAATTGGAACTACCTGAATGCCCGATACGTGGTCTTCAGCGTGGCATTCGCGGCGGGCCTGGCGTGGCTCGTCGCGCTTCAGGTCTATGCGGTGCGTCGCGTCGCGGCAGCCGGCCCCGCCCAGGCCGCGGGTCGAACGGGCCCGCTGGCCGGGCTCGCGGCGGTCGCAAGCGTGCTGCCGAGCCTCTTGTGTTGCAGCCCGATTCTGCCGACCCTGGTGGGGCTGCTTGGCCTGTCTGCCACCGCCCGCCTGACCACGACCGGAACCCTTCAGCACTTCTTCGCGACCGACGAGACCCTGGTCCTGGCTGGCGCGCTCGCGCTGCTGGTGCTCAGCGGTGCCTGGTCGATGCGGAAGGTCTCGCGCGCAGCCTGCCTGGCCGACGGCTGTTGCACGCCGGAATCAAACAGCTCCCAGGGAGGCTCAGACCATGAGTAAGCGATCAGCCAGGCGCCCGGTGCCGCCCACCGCAAGAGGCGGCAGACAACAGTCCGCCAAGCCGCCGGCGAGCACCCGTGGCGCTCGCCGGCCGCTGCGACACTGGGCGCTCGGCGCCTCACTCCTTGCCGCGGTGGTCGTGGCTGTGGCGATCTACGCCGGCAGTCAAAAGGCTTCCACGCCAACCATCGCCAGCGGGTCGAGCGCGCAGTCCTCGGCCACGGCGCAGCTCGCACCGGACGGAACCTACAGCACGCTGACGGGCCTGCCGGGCTCGGTCTCGGCGTTGCGCGGTCATGCGACGCTGCTGTGGTTCGTAACCACCTGGTGCTCGAGCTGCCAGGCCGGCACCCAGGCGATGCGCGCCCAGATCCCGAAGCTCGCCGCCCACCACGTGCAGGTCGTAGAGCTGGAGCTCGCGGGCGACCTCGGCCAGGCCGGCCCGCCCATGACCGAGTTCGCCAGCCAGCTGGCCGGCGGGATGGTTCATGATCCCGCCTGGACCTTCGGCACCGCCTCCCCCACGCTCACCCGGACCTACGACCCGAACGGCTACCTTGACATCTACTACCTGCTCACCCCGAGCGGTCGCGTGGCCTACATCAACAGCAGTCCCGCGGCGACCATGGGCGCACTGCTGAACGCGGTTGACAAGATGACCCAGCATGCCTGAAAACACGCCACAGCCATGAGCGACGCACGCCGCTACGTCTGCGGGCACCGCCTGCCAGCCCTGGAGGCCGACGTGCTCGAGCTGCTGCTCGCCGCGCCCGGGCCGATGACGGTCGGCGAAGTGCAGCAGGCGCTGGCCGGTGCGCCTCGCGCCCACACCACCGTGTCAACGTTGCTCACGCGGCTCAGTGACCGCGGGCTGGTCAGCCGCCGGCTGCGCGAGCGCGTCTACGAGTGGTCGCCCGCCGGCAGCGCAGAGGAGCTGACGATAGCCGCGCTGCACGAGGTGCTGGACGGGGTCGAGAACCCCGACGCGGTTGTGCTCGGCTTCCTCGACACGGTCAGAGGCAAGCGCACCCGACATCCCTCACAGGACCCGAGATGACATGGATGCCGCGTCGATCACGATCCTCGCTCTGGCGCTCATCCTCTCCTTCCTACCGGGCCTGATCGACCACTGGGCGCTCAAGCACGGCGCGTCGCCCGAGACCCTGATCGGCCTGGCGATCGTGACGCTCGCCGGGATCGCGGCGGTCCCGGTCGCGTTCCTGATCTGCGCCAGCCGTCCCGCAGCCGCTCACGGCCCGAGCACGGCCACGGGCATCATCGCCGTCGTCGGCCTGCTGTTGGTCGCGGTCGCCGCGGGCCGAACCCTGGCGCGCGCGACCCTGATCCGCCGCCACTGGCAGGCGCTGGCCGCAATCGCCGCCGCGCTGGCGCCGGCAGACCACGACACCGATGTGAGCGTGCTTCCGGTCGGTGAGCTGCTCGCATTCGCATCTGGTACCCACGCGTTCGTCTCTCAGGGCCTCGTCGACCGCCTCAGCCCAGCCGAGCGACGAGCCGTGATCGAGCACGAGCGCGAGCACGCCCGGCACGGTCACGGCCGCGTGCTGGCAGCGGCCAGCGCCCTGACCCACGGGATCTTCGAGCTCACCCCTGCGAAACGCGCGGCGCAGATCATCGACCGCGAGCTCGACGTGCTCGCCGACCGGGCGGCCGCCCGCCGCCTGGATGACCCGCGTGCGGTTCAGAGTGCCCTGCACACGATCGCAACCACAACCACGCAGCCCAACGGCTCCGACCAGGACACCCTTCAGCGAAGGCTCAGGCACCTCGAGCCAGACGCGAGTGCCCACAGCCGCGTGGTCGACCGTACCGTCAGGCTGGCCACCCTGGCGATCGCCGCCGGGGTCCTGACCGCCATCTGCCTCTCGATCCACACAACGAACATCTGGCTAGGTGTCGCGGCCTGCTCGCTGTTGGTTATGAGCCTCTACGTATTCACGCGCCCGGTGCTCGCGCCACGTGGAGCCGTCGCGCCTGTCCCAGCGACACACACGCAGCGCGAACGCACCGCCGCGGACCTGGGCCAGACACAGCAGCGCTGAGACAGAGCCGCGGTCTCTGCCAAGCTGTCTGGGTGCCCAGCGAGTCCGCCCACCAGATCCCGGTCTTTGACGGCCACAACGACGCGCTCACACGCCCCGACCACGCGCGGCTGGCAAGCGGCCGCGAGGGCGGACACCTGGACCTGCCACGGATGCGCACGGGCGGCGTGCGCGGCGGGATCTTCGCGGTCTTCGTGGAGTCAAAGCGCGCGGCTCGCGAACCGGTCGCCGAGACGCCGGGCGCCTTCTACGAGCCTCCGGCTGCACGCGTGCCATACCCGCGCGCGGCCGCGGTGAGTGCCGCAACAAGCGGCCGCCTGCTTGCGCTCGAGCGCGAGGGCGCGCTGCGGATCGCGCGTGACGCGACGGACCTCGACGTGGCGCGCGACGGTGACGGGCCGCCGGTTGCGGTGCTCCACTTCGAGGGCGCCGAGGCGATCGACGCGGAGCTCGAGAGCCTCGAGACCTGGTATGCGGCAGGCCTGCGCTCGCTCGGACCGGTGTGGAGCCGCCCCAACCGCTTCGCGCACGGCGTGCCGTTCGCCTTCCCCTCCTCCCCCGACACCGGCCCCGGGCTCTCGCCCGACGGGCGGCGGCTCGTGCGCCGCTGCGCCGAGCTCGGGATCGCCGTCGACCTGGCCCACATGAACGAGGCCGGCTTCTGGGATGTCGCCGCGCTCGAGGCCGGGCCGCTGATCGTCAGCCACACCGGCGCGCACGCGCTTGCCGCCAACTCGCGCAACCTGACCGACCGCCAGATCGACGCGGTCGGTGCGAGCGGCGGCCTCGTCGGGATCGTCTTCTCCTGCTACTTCCTGCGCGCCAACTACGCCAACGACCCGGAGGGCACACCGCTCTCGCTGATCGTCGCCCACGTGCGCCACGTCGCCGAACGGGTGGGCACGGCGCACGTCGCGTTTGGCTCGGACTTTGACGGAACCACGATTCCGGCCGCACTCGGTGACGTCGCCGGGATGCCGCGGCTGCTTGCCGCGCTCGCCGAGGGCGGCTTCAGCGACGCCGAGATCCGCGCCATCGCCTGGGACAACTGGCGGCGCGTGCTCGGCGCCTGGTGGCGGTAGCGGGCGCGGCCCCGGAGGGGGCGGCCGTCCAGCGGGACGGCCGCCGGTGACAGTGCCGGAGCGCTCAGCGGTGAAGCACGCCCTCGCGCGCGAACGGGGCGAGCGTCTGCCCGCGGACGGGCGCGTCGCCGAGCGCCTCGTCGATCGCCCGCAGCACATCGGCGGAGAGCTCGATGCCGGAGGCCGAGGCGTTGGCGTGGACCTGCTCGGGGCGGGAGGCGCCGACGATCGCCGAGGCGAGCTCGGGGCGCCGCAGTACCCAGGCCAGCGCGAGCTGGGCCAGCGTCAGGCCCTGCTCGGCGGCGATCGGGCGCAGGCGCTCCACCGCCTCGAGCGTCTTGTCGTTCATCACCAGGCCCATCGCCGAGCTCATTTCGTTGCTGGCCGCGCGTGAGTCCTCCGGGTGCGGCTGGCCCGGCCTGTACTTGCCGGTCAAGACACCCTGCGCAAGCGGCGACCAGACGATCTGTGAGATCTGATGGCGCGCACAGAGCGGAAAGACCTCCGCCTCCGGTGCCTGCCAGAGCATCGAGTACTGCGGCTGGGAGGAGACGAACAAATCGGGACCGGCGATGTCAACGGCGGCCTGGATCTGCTCGGGCGTCCACTCACTGAAGCCCAGGTAGCGGGCCTTGCCCTGTTTGACCACGAGCTGGAGGGCCTCGATCGTCTCCTCGATCGGCACCTCGACATCGAAGCGATGCGCCTGGTAGAGGTCGACGTGGTCGGTCTGCAGACGCGCAAGCGAGGCGTCGATCTGCTTGGCGATCTGCCCCGCCGAGAGACCCTTGTCCTGCGGGTCATCGGACATCTGCCCGTGCACCTTGGTGGCGAGAATGTAGGAGTCGCGCGGGTGCTTTGAGAGGATCTCGCCCCAGGCGCGCTCGGCGGCGCCGCGGCCGTACACATTGGCGGTGTCAAAGAAGTTGATCCCCGCCGCAAACGCGGCCTCGGTGCAGGCGCGGGTCTGCTCGAAGGCGACCCCACCGGCGTAGGTGAGCCAGGCACCGAGCGAGATCTCGGATACCTCAAGGTCAGAGCTGCCCAGCTTGCGATAGCGCATCGCGTGCCTCCGGTGTGGTCTTGTTCGGTATGAAGCTGATCGCGCGCTCCGCCATCGCCGTGATCGTCAGGCTCGGGTTGGCACCGACGTTCGCCGGCAGCGCCGAGCCGTCGCAGACCAGCAGGTTCTCGTAGCCAAAGACCCGGTGGCGGGCGTCGATCACGCCGCTCTCCCGGTCAGCGCCGATCACCGCGCCGCCGAGGATGTGGGCGGTCAGCGGGATGCCGAGCACCGCCTCGGTGATCCCGGAGTAGGCGGTGCCGCCGACCCGGCGCGCGAACCAGCGGGCCGCGTCGTAGGCGGCGGGGATGTGGTCGGGGTTGGGGTGATGCGGGTCCTGCTCGGTTGTGAGCGTCACCGCACCACTGCGGCGGCGGCGCTTGACGCGCAGGCGCATCGAGTTCTCGAGCGACTGCATGACCAGCAGGATGATCGTGCGTCTGGCGCTGCCGCGGATGCGCAGCGCCGAGAGCGCCTCGCGCGGGCGCCGGATCACGCCGAGCGCGAAGTGAAGCGGCCGCGTGCCACGCCCGCCGGAGGTGACCATCAGTGCCCTCAGCAAACTCTGGGTGTCAGCACCCGCGCCGTAGGTGACGACCTCGATGTGCGTGTCGGCGTCGGTGTGGATGCTAGAGCTGATCGCGACTGACTCGCTGAAGTCATAGCCCGAGCCCTCGGGTGCGGTGACCGCGACGATCGCCTCGCTGTTGGTCCTGACCAGATCGCCGAGGCGATCCGAGATGCGAGCCAGGGAGCCGTTCAGTCGGCAGCGTTGCAGCAGACGGTTGGTGCCAAGCGCGCCGGCGGCGACGATCACACCGTGGGCGCGCGCGCTCGCGCGCCCACGGGCAAGGAGCGCGCCGGAGCGTTCGTGGACGACCTCGTAACCGCCGGCGCCGCTGTCGTCAAGCGGACGGATGTCGGTCACGGTGCGCTCCGGCAGGATCTCCACGCCGAGGCGCTCCGCAAACCAGAGGTAGTTCTTGAGCAGCGTGTTCTTGGCGCCGTGCCGGCAACCGAGCATGCAGCTGCCGCAGCGCAGGCAGCCGGTGCGCGCTGGCCCCTCCCCGCCAAAGTACGGGTCCTCGACACTGCGGCCGGGCTCGCCGAGGAACACCCCGACCGGCGTCCGCGTGTAGGTGTCTCCCACACCGACCGACTCGGCGTACTCGCGCAGCAGGCGGTCGGCGACCCCGTCGCGGTCGTACGCGGTGACGCCCAGCATCCGCTCAGCCTCGCGGTAGTGGGGCTCGAGCTCGGCTTGCCAGTCCCCCAGGCCGGCCCATTGCGGGCTCGTGAAGAAGCCCGGCCTGGCACGGTAGAGCGTGTTTGCGTAACCGAGGCTGCCACCCCCCACACCACAGCCGGAGAGCACGAACAGGTCACGGAAAAAGGTGGTCCTCAGGATCCCGCGCATGCCGAGCTCGGGCAGCCAGTGGTAGCGGGCGAACTGCCCGGTGCGCTGCGCGAAGTCCTGATCGGCGAAGCGCCGCCCGCTCTCGAGGATCGCGACCCGGTAGCCCTTCTGCGCCAGGCGCAGAGCACTGACGCTGCCGCCGAAACCCGAGCCGACGATCAGCCAGTCGTAGTCGAACCCCGGCTCGCTCATCACCTGGGGGTGAGCGCCACCACCGGGATCTTGCGGGAGGTCTGCTCCTGGTACTCCCGGAAGTTCGGCATCAGCGACGCCTGACGCTCGTACAGGCGGTCGCGCTCCTCGCCGGTCAGCTCAGTTGCGGTGACCGCGATCGTTTCGGTGCCGACCTCGATCGTGGTGTCCGGGTGGGCCTTGAGGTTGTGAAACCAGGCGGGGTTCTCGGGTGCGCCCCCCTTGGAGGCGAAGATCAGGTGGCGCTCGCCGTCGGCCAGGTAGACGAGCGGCGTGACCCGTTCTGTCCCGGACTTGGCGCCCCGGTGGTGCAGGAGCAACAGCGGCGCGCCGTCGAACGGGCCACCAACCCTGCCTCCGTTCTCGCGGAACTCATTGATCACCTGCGTGTTGAAATCGACCGCTGACATCGTGAAGCGCTCCCTCGGGACGGTTACCGTGTTCGGTAGACACTGTGACACGCGCGCGTGCCGAGCGGGCGCGAGGGTGGCTAGTAGACTGCGCGCCATGGCCAAGCAACAGCGCGCGATCCGCATCGAGCAGAAGAGCCAGCTCGCCGCGATGCAGGCGCTCGAGTCGCGCACGGACGAGGAACTGGAGGCTGAGACACGCTACCGTGCCGCGGCCCAGTCGATCCTTGGCGCCCGCGCCGCCGAGCGCTACGACGCCAAGAAGGCCCGCGCCCACTTCCAGAAGGCGCTGGCTGCCGCCCGCCCGCAGGAGCGGCTGCAGATCCGGCGCATGGCCGACGTCTCACTGGCGATGGCCGAGCGCCGCGCCGACGACCTCAAGGCCGCGACCGAGAAGCTCGGTGTCCAGGGGCCCACCAAGTGGCAGCTGCGGGGCCTGCGCGTGATCGGCCTGGTCGCCCCTCCCGCAAGTGCCGGGATGCTCGCCCGTGTCCGCGGCATCGTGGTCGCGATCCTCGCGATCGTCGCGCTCCTCGGGCTCGGGTTCGGGATCATCGAGGGCATCGGCCAGGCAGCGGGCGGTATCTCGCTGGACCTGGCGATCTTCTACGGCCTGCTGCTCTCGTTCATCGCCGTCGGAGCGGCCGTGATGCTCGGACGCCGTCGACAGAAGGCGGCGCTCGCACGGCGCCGAGAGCAGGCCGCCGCCGGTGCGCCGCGACGCTGAGCCGCGCGCGCTCCTGCGCCCCGTGCGGGTGGCGGACCGGGCCAGATTGGTATGTGTGGACGCTACTCGCTGAGCGGCTCAGGCGGCCGGCAGCTGCAGGCGCGCTTCGCGCTGGCTGAGCCCCCCGACCTGCGGCCGCGCTACAACATCGCCCCGGGCACGGAGGTCCTGGCTGTGCGCGCCCGCCCAGACGGCACCCGACATGCTGAGCTGTTGCGCTGGGGCCTGGTGCCGCACTGGGCGAAGTCGCCCCGTGCGGGCCAGAAGATGATCAACGCCCGCGGCGAGACGCTGCGCGAGCGCCCCGCCTACCGCGAGGCCTTCAAGCGTCGTCGCTGCCTGATTCCGGCCGACGGGTTCTATGAGTGGCAGCGCTCGCCCGACGGCGCCGGCAAGCAGGCACACCACATCGCGCGCGCCGACGGTGCGCTGTTTGCCTTCGCGGGCCTTTGGTCGGTGTGGCATCCTGAGCAGCCTGACGAGCTGCGCAGCGTCACGATCGTCACGACCGCGGCGACCGGCAAGATCGCACGGATTCACGACCGCATGCCCGTGATCCTGCGCCCCGACGAGGAGGCACTGTGGCTGGCCTCGGAGACTCCGGCCGGCCTGCTGGACGGGCTGCTCGCCGGGGTCACTGACGAGGAGCTGGTCGTCTGGGCAGTGGGCCCGGAGGTTGGCGATCCGCGCTTTGACGGGCCACAATGCCTGCTGGAGCGTGCCGCGTGAACGTCGGCGTCTCAGGGCTGGTGGCAGGCTACGCGAACGTGATCCTGGACCTGGATGGAACCGTCTGGGTCGGTGACGAGCTGACCTCGCGGGCAGCCGCGGCGGTGGCCGCGATGCGGGCGGCGGGCCTCGGCATCGCCTTTGTCACCAACGACGGCGCCCGCACGCCGGAGGAGTACGTCCAGAAACTCTGGGCGCTTGGAGTGACCGCCGCCGGCGACGAGGTCGTGAGCGTCGGCTCGGCCATCACGCACCTTCTGTGCGAGCGTGAACCTGGCGCCCGCGTCTACGTGATCGGCTCACCGGCGATCTTCCGGCACGTCACCGATGCCGGACACACGATCGTCAACGGCACCCCCGCCGCGGAGCGCGCCGACGTTGTTGTGGCGGTCGCCCACCCGGACTTCAACTACCGGGAGCTCACCATCGCCACGCGCGCCCTGCTCGCCGGCGCCCAGCTGATCACCGGCGGCCGCGACCGCACCTATCCGGCCGCCGACGGCACGTCCCCGGGCACCGGCGCTGTGACCGCGGCGCTCGAGTACGCGAGTGGGACCACCGCACGCTTGGTCGGCAAGCCAGACCCGCGCGTCTTTGAGGTCGCGCTCGAACGGCTTGGTCCGGGCCGCACGCTTGTGGTCGGCGACCACCTCGTGGCCGATCTCGGCGGTGCCGCAGCCGCCGGGCTGGATGCGGCGATCGTGCTGAGCGGTGTGACCACCGCGGATCAGGCGCGCGCCGCCACGAATCCGGCGCCGGTGGCGATCGCCCCCGACCTGGCCACACTCGTACTCTCCAGTTGATGGACACACTGCCCGCGAAGCTGGCACTGTCGCGTGCGGTCGGGCTCGCGGCGCGCGCATCAGGCCGCGGCGGTGGCACCAGCCTGCCTGGCCGGTTGCTGCTGCGGCTTGACCCCCAGGCATTACACCGGCTCGCGGCCCAGCTCACGCAGGGCCGATATGTGATCTCGGCCACCAACGGCAAGACCACCACAGCCGCGATCAGCGCCAGCATCCTCGAGCGCGCCGGGCGCGTTCTCGTACGCAACACCGCAGGGGCAAACATGGCCGGGGGCATCGCCTCGACCCTGCTCGCCGCCACCCGCAACGACGGCACGTTGAACGGCGACACCGGCCTGTTTGAGGTCGACGAGTTCTGGCTCGACGCCGTCACCGAGCAGCTTGAGCCCAACGCGCTTGTCCTCGGAAATCTCTTTCGTGACCAGCTGGACCGCTACGGCGAGCTTGAGTCGATCGCCTCCCGCTGGGCTGGGGTCGTCGATGGGCTCGATGCCGGCACCGCGCTCATCCTCAACGCGGACGATCCGTTGATCGCCGATCTGGGCCGTGAGCACAGTGCAGCGATCTACTTCGGGGTCGAGGATGACCGGCTCGCGCTCGCCACGCGCCAGCACGCCTCCGACGCGACGCACTGCCGGCGCTGCGGCGCCACGTATCTGTACGAGAGCGTCTACCTCGGCCACCTTGGCCACTACCGCTGCCCCGGCTGCGGCTGGCAGCGCCCGGCACCCGCGGTGCAGGCTCGCGAAGTCACCCTCCATGGCAGTACCGCAGCCACCTTCACGCTCGTTTCAGGCCAGGAGGAGCGCCCGGTCAGCCTCAGCCTTCCCGGGCTCTACAACGTCTACAACGCGCTCGCCGCAGCCGCCCTGGCGGTCGCCTGCGGAATCGAACTTGACACCATCACGGCCGGTCTGCAGGCCGCAACGGCCGCCTTTGGCCGCGCCGAGACGGTCGAGCTAGCCGGCCTGCCGATCCAGATCCTGCTGGTCAAGAATCCCGCCGGCGCCAACGCGATCCTGCAGACGCTCGCGCTCGAGCCCGGTGAGCTTGATCTGCTGGCGATCCTCAACGACAACATCGCCGACGGGCGCGACGTCTCCTGGATCTGGGACGCCGACTTCGAGCCGCTCGTGCCGCACGTGCGCCATGTCGTGTGCTCCGGCCGGCGTGCGTCCGAGCTCGCGCTGCGCTTCAAGTACGCGGGGCTGGCGCGCGACCGTCTCACGGTCGAGCCGGCGCTTCCCCGTGCCCTCGACATAGCCGCCGGCATGGCGCATGGACGGCTTTTTGCGCTGCCCACCTACACCGCCCTGATCGAACTGCGCGCCGAGCTCGGCCGCCGCGGCGCGGTCTTGCCGTACTGGTCCTGAGGCCCAATGAGCGAGGTGATCTGGCACGACATCGAGTGCGGCTCCTATCGCCAGGATCTGGCGCTCTGGCTGGCGCTCGCGGACCAGTACGCGGGTGCAGGCGCGCCGGTGCTGGATGTCGGCGCCGGCACGGGGCGCGTCAGCCTGGCGCTTGCACGCGCCGGCCACGGCGTCGTCGCGCTTGATCAAAGCCGGGCGCTGCTGGCGGAACTCGCGCGCCGCGCTCGTGGCCTGCCGATCGAGACCGTGTGCGCCGACGCCAGAACGTTCACCTTGCCCGGACGGCATTTTCCGCTGATCGCGGTCCCCATGCAGACCCTCCAGCTGCTCGGCGGCAACGAGGGGCAGAGCGCCTTTTTGGCCCGCGCCCGACGGCATCTGCAAGCCGGGGGCGCGATCGCGGTTGCGATCGTCGCGCTCGAGGACCTCGAGGAGTTCGAGGAGTTCGACGGCGAGCAGGCGGGCGGACTGCCGCTGCCGGACATCGCCGAGCTGGACGGTTGCGCCTACTTCAGCCAGCCCACCGCCGTGCGCCGCCAGGACGGCTCGGTCGTGCTCGAGCGTCTGCGTGAGGTCGTGGACGCGCACGGGGCACGGCGCAGCAGCGTCGACCGCACACGCCTTGACCTGACCAGCCCCGAGCAGCTTGCCGAACTCGCCGTCAATGCGGGGTTGAGGCTGCGCGAGGTTCGTAGGATTGATCCGACCGACGCGCACGTCGGCAGTGAGGTGGTGATCCTGCAGTGAGCGAGCCTGAAAAACTGCGCGTGTGTGCGCTCTACCCAGAACTCATGAACATCTATGCCGACAGGGGCAACCTGCTGATGCTGCGTCGCCGCTGTCAGTGGCGCGGCATCGCCTTTGAGCTCACCTCGGCTGGGATCGGCGAGGACATCGACCCGGACGGCGCTGACATCTTCTACATGGGCGGCGGACAGGACCGTGATCAGGAGCTCTGCGCCGCCGACCTGGTCGAGCACAAACGCGAGTCGCTGCGGGCCGCGGCTGCACGCGGAGCGATCGTGCTCGGCGTCTGCGGTGGCTACCAGCTGCTCGGCCATGACTACCAACTGGGCGCGCGTGCGCTGCCGGGCGTCGGCCTGCTGGATGTGCGCACGGTCCGCTCCGACGGACCCCGCCTGACGGGCAACGTCGCCATCGAGGTCGATTTGCCGGGTGCGCACGCGCGCGTGCTCGCCGGCTTTGAGAACCACGGTGGCCGTACACACCTGGGTCCGCAGGCCAGCCCGCTCGGACGCGTGCTGCGCGGCCACGGCAACAACGGGTCAGACGGCTACGAGGGGGCACGCCAGGGGAGCGTGATCGGCACCTACCTGCACGGACCGCTTTTGCCCAAGAACGCCTGGTTTGCCGACTGGCTGATCTCAAGCGCACTCGGGGGTGCCGCGCTCGAACCGCTGGATGACGAGCTGGAGGAGCTGGCCCACGCCACGGCGCGTGCGGCTGCCGGCCTATGAGCGTTCGCCGGACCTTGGCTGGCCTGGTGCTGGCGCTCACCTTCGTTGTCGGTGTGGCGAGCGGCTGGTGGACCGGTGTCGCAGCCGGTAACACCGCTCGCGCGCGGCACGCGGCAACCACCAGCACCAGCACCACCACCACAACGGCCGCCACCACGACGACGGCCACGCAACCGGTGGTCACGGTCGTCAACCCGCCGCCGGTCGGCACGCGCCGGCTGCCCGGGACCGGGAGGCCGCCGATCGAGCTTGGCGACCTGGCCAGCCCGCAGCAATTCATCATCGGCCAGCTCTACCAGCTGGCCCTGCAGCACGAGGGCTACACGATCTACCTGACGCGCAACGTGGGCGTCCCGGCGATCCGAACCGCGGCGGTTCTGCACGGCACGCTTGACATCTACCCGGAGTCGCTGGGCGAGTGGAACAGCGCCATCGCGCACCTGCACCGGCGCTTTGCGACCGTACGTGCGGCCTACAGAGCCGCCTCGGCGTACGCTCGCAGCCACGGTTTCGTGCTCCTCCCCCCCACGCCGTTCAGCTCCACCAGCTGTCTGGCGGTGCTCGCCCAGTACGCCCAGGCAGGCCACGTTCATTCACTTCCGCAGCTCGCCAGGGTCGGCGGCGTGATCCTCGGGGTGCCCGCTGAGTTCGCGTACATCAACGACGGCCTACCCGCTCTTGAGCGCGCCTACCACCTGCGCCCCGGCTACGTGCAGTCGATCGGCATCGGCCTGCAGTATTGGTGGCTCGACAGCGGCAACGTCCAGGCCGCCTACTGCAACACCACCGACCCGCAGCTCTCCGGTCCGGAATACGTCGCGCTGTCTGACCCCAAGCACATATTCGGGCACGGCAACATCGTGCCGGTCACAACGCCGCGCGTGCTGCGACGCGAGGGACCGGTCTTTGCGCGGACGATCGAGCGGGTGGACCGGCTGCTGACATTGCGTGCGATGCGCGGGCTGAACGCCGAGTACTCGCTGAGCGGCCACGGTCCCACCTCAATCGCCTTCCAGTTCCTTGAGGGCAACGGCATCCTGCCGCCATCGCGCTTCGCGCCGGTCTCCGCGGGCGGCAGCTGAGCATCAGCTGGCGCCAAAGCCAGCCAGCGGGTCTGCGGCAGACGGTCCGAAGCCGCCACTGGACCCGAAGCCCGCGGAGCCGCGGTCGCCGTCAGACAGGGCCTGCACGTCCACAACAACCGGCAGCTCAACGGCAACTATCACCAGCTGGGCGATGCGGTCCCCCGCGTTGATCGTGAAGCTCTCGGCCGAGGTGTTGAGCAGCAGGACGCGCAGCTCGCCCCGGTAGCCGGAATCGATCAGGCCGGGAGCGTTCGCGACCGTGATGCCGTGTTTGGCCGCGAGCCCCGAGCGCGGCAGCACCAACCCGGCGTGGCCAGCTGGGACCTCAAGCGCGAGCCCTGTGGGTACGCTCACCCGCCCAGCGGCCGGAAGTTCGGCAGGCTCGAGCGCGAACAGATCAAGGCCGGCGTCCTGCGGATGGGCGCGTCGCGGCAGGATCGCCTCGTCGGCAAGCCGCTTGACCTTCAGCGACCAGGCCTCAGCCATCGCGACGCAGGCCTCGTCCGGCGCCCCGCTGATCGCTCATCTGGCGCCAGCCCGAGCGCCCGTCACGGTGAAGCGCGCGAAGCGCTCCGCCACCGAGGCCGTGAGCGCCGCGCTGACCCGCACACCGTCAGGCGTGTCTTCGCGCCTGAGATCTCCTGCCAACCCGTGCAGCTCGGCCAGTCGCGCACCGTCGCTGTAGGGGATCAGCAACTCCACCTGGCGCAGCCTGCGCGCAAACTCACGCTCGATCGCCTCCAGCAGCAGCGGCAGGCCCTCGCCCGTCAGCGCCGATATCTGGACTGCACCGAGGTGGCGGTGGCGCAGCTCTTCACGCGCCTGCGCATCGACACGGTCGATCTTGCCGATCACCAGCAGGCGTGGAACCGCGGCGGCGCCGATCTCGGCGAGCACCGACTCCACGGCCGTGATCATCTCGAGCCGCTCCCGCTCGGGTGCCGAGCCGTCAACCACATGCAATATCAGGTCCGCCAGTCGCGTCTCCTCCAGCGTGGCCGCGAACGCGTCGACGAGCTGGTGGGGCAGCTTGCGGATGAAGCCGACCGTGTCGGTCACCAGATAGTCGCGACCGCCGGCGCGCATCAGGCGGGTCGTGGGATCGAGCGTGTGAAACAGGCGGTCCGCGACTCCCACCTCGGCCCCGGTGAGCGCGCCCAGCAGGGTTGATTTGCCCGCGTTGGTGTAGCCGGCAAGGGCAATCTGGGGCAGGTCGGTGCGTTCGCGCTCGGCGCGCATCACGCTGCGGCTGGAGCGCACGTGCTCGAGTCTGCGCTTGAGGGTGGAGATCCGGTCGCGCGCCAGCCGACGGTCGGTTTCGATCTGGGTCTCGCCGGGTCCGCGGGTGCCGACGCCACCCCCCAGGCGCTCGAGGTGTGTCCACAGGCCGCGCATACGCGCGAGGTTGTACTCCAGCTGCGCAAGCTCGACCTGCAGCTTGCCCTCGGCCGTGTGCGCGTGGGCGGCGAAGATGTCCAGGATCACGGCGGTTCTGTCGATGACCGGCAGCCCCAGCGCCTGTTCGAGGTTGCGCTCCTGCCGGGCTGAGAGCTCGTCGTCACAGACGACCACGTTGGCATCGCTGAGGCGCAGTGTCTCGGCCAGCTCAGCGAGTTTGCCGGGGCCCAGGTAGGTGTTCGGGTGCGGCGCCGCCAGGTGCTGCACCGTGGCACCGACCGCCGCCACACCGGCGGTCAAAAGCAGCTCGCGCAGCTCGTCGAGCTGCTCGGTGTCACCCTCGGGCAGCGCGGCGATCATGTGGGCGCGCTGACGTGCCCGTGGCCGCTGCTGGGTTGCTTGTGCCTGCTTCACAACTTCGACCTTACAACCCTCAAACCCCAGCCCGGCGAGCGACGCCCCGGGTCGCACGCGGATCGACCGGTGTGCTCAGCGCGAAAGACCGCGCAGGCGCTCAACCGCCTCCATCAGCCGGTCCTCAGGCGTCGTCAGGGAGATCCGGAAGTAGCCCTCGCCGCTGCGGCCATATGCACCTCCGGGAGTGATCACCACGCCCACACGCTCGAGCACGAACTCGCAGTACTGCGCTGAGGTCGCAAACCCCTCCGGGATCGGCGCCCAGACATAGATCGTTGCGTGGGGGCGCTTGACATGTACCCCGGCCGCCTCCAGAGCGTCACAGACCAGGTCACGACGCCGCGCGTAGACGTCGTTCATCGCCTTGACCTCGGCGTCCACGCTCTCCTGGAGCGCGGCTACGCCGGCCAGCTGGATGGCGTCAAAGAGGCCCGAGTCGACGTTTGACTTCAGCCGCCAATAGCTGTCTATCACCTGCGCGTTACCGACGATCGCCGCGCAGCGCCAACCGGTCATGTTGTAGCCCTTGGACCACGAGAAGACCTCCACACCCACCTCCTTGGCGCCCGGCGTCGCCAGAAACGAGGGAGCGACGTAGCCGTCGTAGGTCGTCTCGCTGTAGGCGTTGTCGTGTACCGCCAGGATGTCGTGGCGCTGCGCGAGCGCGACGGCACGCTCAAAGAAGCCGTCGGGCACGGTTGCGCCGGTCGGGTTGTTCGGGTAGTTGAAGAACATCAGCCGCGCGCGTTCGAGCGTCGGCCGCGGGATGCCGTCGAGGTCTGGCGCGAAACCCAGGGCGGGCTCAAGCGGCATCAGCACCGGCTCGGCGCCGGCCAGCGTGGGGCCGCCGGTGTAGACGGGATAACCAGGATCGCTGGCGAGCGCCACATCACCGGGATCCAGGAACGCAAGGTTGAGGTTGAAGATGCACTCCTTGGCGCCAATCGCCGGCATCACCTCGGTCTCGGGATCGAGGCTCACGCCGAAGCGCCGCGCATAGAAGGCGGCAACCGCCTCACGGAACTCGCGTCTTCCGCGGTTGGTCGGGTAACGGTGCGTCCCAGGGTCGGCCACCGCCACCTTGGCGGCCTCCACGATCGCGGGGTAGGTTGGCATGTCGGGATCGCCGATCCCGAGGCTGATCACATCGACGCCCGCGGCGCGCTGGGCTTCGATCTTGCGTTCGAGCTCGGCAAAGAGATAGGGCGGGATGCGATCAAGGCGTCTACTGGGCCGCAACTGAAACCTCCAAATCCTGTAGCTCTTCAACGAGCTCCTCAGAGACCGTGCCGCGCATCACCGGCAGCGCCCAGCCCGTGAGCCGCAAATGGAGATCCTCGCTCACCGTCACCTCGAGCTCGCCCCCCTCGAGCAGGACCGTGACCGGCGAAGCGCCGCCCTGCAGCACATGGCTGACGGCTGCGCCGATCGCGCCGGTACCGCTGGCCGTGGTCTCACCGACGCCCCGCTCAAAGATGCGTGCCCTGATCAGCCCCGGCTGCACAACGGTGAACCAGGACACGTTGGTCCGGTTGGGAAACAGGGCGTGACGCTCGATCTCCGGGCCGATCGCTGGCAGGTCGAGGCTGTCAAGCTCCGCCTGATCGGTCATCGTGATTGAGCACTGCGGGTTGCCCACCTGGACGTGCTGAAAGGGCCAGCGCCGACCGCCTGCGGTGAGCTCACCGCGGCCATCGGCGCTGCCGCCGGGATAGTCGACGCTCGCGAGCCGCGCCTGCCCCATGTCCACGCTGGCACTCGTCGGGGAGGTGACCTGCGCATGCAGCACGCCGGCCTGCGTGCCGATCGCGAAGCTGCTCTGCTCGGTCCACCCCTGGCGGCGCAGGTAGAGGATCGCCTCGCGGGCGCCGTTCCCGGACACGCCCGCCTCGGAGCCATCCGGGTTGAAGATGCGCAGCTCGGCGACCAGGTCATCGCGCTCAGAGCGAGCGAGCAGCACGATCCCGTCAGAGCCGATGCCGGTGTGGCTGGCGCACAGCCGCTGCACTCGCGCCGGCGTGAGCTCAAAGGGCAGATCGCCTGCCTCGACGATCACGTAGTCATTACCAAGCGCCTGCCACTTCTGGAAGTTCACCGGCTGGAGGCTAGATGATCGCCGCCGCGTTTGAGCGGCGCGCGCCCACACTCAGCACCGGTACCCGCACCTGACGCTCATTCTCCAAGCCACCGTGCGGCGATCTCGCCCGCCACCTGCTCGCTGGTCCTGCCGCCGACGTCCACCGCGATCATTCCTGGCAGCTTGCGCATCCAGGTGAGCTGACGCCGGACGTAGTTGCGGGTGCGGCGCTTCATCGCCTCGACGTCGCCGGCGAGCAGCTCCTCGAAGCCGAGCGCCTGCCGGGCGGTTGCGCTCACGCCGGTCGCGTTGGCGGCACGGACCTCATGCTCAACCCCTGCTGCCAGCATGGCGTCTACGCGGGCGTTGACGCTCGCGTAGAGCCGCTCACGGTCGGCCACCAGACCGATCAGGAGCGTGGGATGACGGGTCGCCTCGGTCCACAGCTCGGAAGTTGTCTGCGGTGAGGCGAGCTCGCCGCAGCGATGCAGCTCGAGCGCTCGCACAACACGGTGGCTGTCGGTGACAGCGATCTGGCTGGCGGCCCCCGGCGCCACGCGGGCCAGACGGGCGTGCAGCACCTCGGGACCCAGGCGCGCAAGCTCCGCCAGGAGGCCCTCCCTGACCGCCGGATCCGGTGGTGGACGGAAGCTCAGATCGGCCAGCGCCGCCCGCAGATAGAGTCCGGTCCCACCGACCACGATCGGCAGTCGTCCCTCCTGCAGGAGCGTGTCGATCTCGTTGTGTGCAAGCTCCGCGTACTGGCCGGCGCTGAAGGTCGCGTCCGGCGGCAGAAAGGAGATCAGCCGATGCTCGAGCCGGGCCTGCTGCTCCGGTGAGGCAACGCCGGTGAGCAGCTCGAGCCCGCGGTAGACCTGCAGCGCGTCGGCTGAGACCGCCACCGGCAGCTCGCCCTGGGCCCGCAGGACGTCGGCGAGCGCGACGGCCACGGCGGTCTTGCCGACGGCGGTCGGGCCCACCAGTGCGATCAGCTTTCGGGTGTACATCAGCACGCAGTATCGTCCCACCGAATGTTTGACGGCCAAGCGCGCGGCGAGAGATGAAGCTGGCAGGCAGCCGCGTGCTGCTGACCGGTGCCACCGGCGGCATCGGCCGCGTGCTGGCTGGCGCGCTGGCCGCGCGGGAGGCGCGGCTGGTGTTGAGCGGGCGTCGTGCCGACGTGCTCGAGGCGCTGGGCGCCGAGCTCGACGCAGAGGTGATCGCCGCCGATCTGGCGCTCGGGTCAGAGGTCGAGCGTCTCGCTGAGCGGGCCGGTCAGGTCGATGTGCTGATCGCCAACGCCGCACTGCCCGCCTCCGGGCATCTGCTCGAGCTCAGCCAGGCGGAGATCGATGTGATGCTGAACGTGGATCTGCGCGCACCGATCGCGCTGGTGCGGGCACTGGCGCCCGCCATGGTCGCCCGCGGCCACGGCCACATCGTGATCATCTCCTCGCTGGCGGGCAAGGCGGCGACACCGGCCTCTTCGATCTACAGCGCGGCGAAATTCGGGCTGCGCGGGTTTGCACACAGCGCCAGGGCGGATCTGCGTGCTGGCGGCGTCGGCGTGTCGGTGGTGCTGCCGGGGTTCGTGCGTGACGCGGGCATGTTCGCCGACACCGGCGTGCAACTGCCACGCGGCGTGGGCACAAGCTCGCCTGCCCAGGTTGCCGCCGCCGTCGTCGCTGCGATCGAGCACAACCGTGCCGAGGTGACCGTCGCACCGCTGACCGTCCGGGTCGGCGCCGGCTTTGCGGCGCTCGCCCCCTCGCTGGCCGCACTGGGCCAGCAAGCCCTCGGTGCCGGGGCCCTGGCCAAGCGCGTATCCGCGGCGCAGACGGACAAGCGCCCGCCTGCGGCCTAGCGCCGCCAGCTGTCTGGCGTCAGCTCCGCGGCGCGCCTGCGTCGACACGGGCGTGTTTGCCCGTGACACCAACAAGCGCGGCGATGATCTCATCCGCCAGCCGCGCCCCGTCGGTGTGACGCTCGGGGGTTGCCTGTACCCGCACCACGATCGTGGCCCCCGCGATCTCCTCGAGCAGGACACTCGGCGCCTTGCGCGTCGGTATGGAGATGTTGGCGTCGAGGATCGCCTGCACGTGACTTGGACGAACGCTCGACGCGAGCGTCACTCGCACGTCCACGGAGTCCGGTTCGCGCAGCGGCAGGATCGCGGCGGAGAGCACCAGCGTGTTGGGCACCATCACCCGCTCATCACCGCGCGAGAGCGTGGTGTACAGCAGACCCAGGGAGGTGACCACGCCGTCGACGCCACCGGCCAGCTGACCGGCCTGCAGCTTAACCCGCTCGCCGAGCCGGAACGGCCTCGCGCTCAGCAGCACCATCCCTGCAAAGAGGTTGCCGAGCGGTTGCTGAGCGGCGATGCCCAGGACCACGGCGGTGAACGCGCCGCCCACCGCCAGCGCCTGCAGCGAGATCCCGCCCACGGCCAGACCGCCGAGCACGGTCGCAACGACGGCCAGCAGGCGGATCAGGAACTCGACGGTGCCCGCGGTCGCGGGGTCCATGCGCCGGAAGGCAACGGGCGAGGCCCTGGCGAGATCCCTGGCGATCAGCCAGCCGACCAGTAACACCAGGAAAACCGCCGCCACCTTGACGATCGTCAAACCGAGATAGATGCCGTGCAGGTGACCGTCGCGCCCGGCCCAGTCGCGCCCCATGATCACCAGCACCAGTACCGCCACCTCCACCGGCAGCCGAACCAGCGCCCGGCGGATCACCTGCCGATTGAGCTCAAGCTCCAAGCCCACCGCAGCCCAGGCCTCGCTGCGGGTATCAAACATCCGGCTGTTGACCTTCCGGCGCAGGCGTGCCATGAAGGCGAGGGTCTAGCCGGCCGCGGCCGCAACGAGCGACATCGCGCCCGTGAGTGTCTGGCTGGTGGCGCCGCTGATTTCGACCTGCACGTAGTCACCGGGCTCACCCAGCCCGTCGAAGTTGACCACCTTGTTGTGGCGTGTGCGGCCACGCAGACGCGCGGGGTCGGTGCGCGAAGGTCCCTCGATCAGAACCTCAAGCGAGCGGCCGACGAATCTCTGGGCGCGGTCGCTCGCGCGCCGTTGGACCAGGCCGACCAGTCGCTCGAGACGCTCGACCTTGACCTCGTGCGGTACCTGATCCTCGAGCGCGGCGGCCTCGGTGTCGCGGCGTGGCGAGTACAGGAAGGTGAAGGCGCCGTCGTAGCCGACCTCGTCCACGAGCGTGAGCGTCTGTTCGAAGTCGGCCTCTGTTTCGCCAGGGAAGCCGACGATGATGTCGGTCGTCAGACCACAGTCGGGCAGCTGCTCGCGGATCAGGGCCACCCGATCCAGGTAGCGCTCGCGCGTGTAGGTTCTGCGCATCCGCTTGAGCACGGCGCTCGAACCCGACTGCAGCGGTAGGTGGATGTGCTCGCACAGCGCTGGCAGCTCGGCGTGGGCGCGGATCACGTCCTCACGCATGTCCTTGGGATGCGGGCTCGTGTAGCGGATCCGTCGGATGCCCTCAACGGCGTCGATACGGCGCAAAAGCTCGGAGAACGAGACCCGCCGGTCGGCGGGCAGATCGCGCCCGTAGGAGTTCACGTTCTGGCCGAGCAGGGTCACCTCGCTAACACCGTCGGCCGCCTGCCTGCGGATCTCCGCGATCAGCGTGTCGGGGTCACGGCTGACCTCGCGTCCGCGTGTGGAGGGCACGATGCAGTAGGAGCAGACGCAGTTGCAGCCGACGCTCACCTGCAGCCAGCCCTGATGGCGACGAGCACGTCGGGCGGGCAAGTCGCCGGTGAACGACTCAAACTCGAAGAAGCCCTGGGCACTCAGCGACTCGCTGGTCAGAAACTCAGCAAGCTTGTGCACCTGCCCAGGTCCGAAGGCGACGTCAACGTAAGGGAAGCGCTCAAAGACCTCGTGCTTGACCGACTGCGCCCAGCAGCCACCGACGCCGATCACGGTGTCAGGCGCACGCCGCTTCAGCGCGGCGGCCTCCTGAAGGTGGGCGATGAAGCGATCGTCGGCTCGCTCTCGGATCGAGCAGGTGTTGAACAGAATCAGGTCGGCTTCAGCGCGTCGCTCCGCCGGCACGTAGCCGAGCGATTCGAGCATCCCCTTCATGCGTTCGGAGTCGTGCTCGTTCATCTGGCAGCCGAAGGTGGTCACATGATAGGTATGGCGGCGCATCGCGCCCAAAGGGTAGCCCCTGCCGCCAGCGGGCCACAGCTCGCCGCTATCTCGCGTAGTCCACGGCACGGGACTCGCGGATGACGGTCACCTTGATCTGGCCCGGGTACTCGAGCTGCTTTTCGATCTCGCGCGCGATCTCGTAGGAGATCAGCGTGGCAGCGGCATCATCAACCGCCTCCGGTGCCACGATCACCCTGATCTCACGCCCGGCCTGCATCGCATAGACCTTCTCCACACCGGGATGGCGCTGGGCGATCTCTTCGAGGTCGCGCAACCGCTTCACGTAGAGCTCGAGCGACTCGCCACGCGCCCCTGGCCTCGCACCCGACAGCGCGTCGGCCGCCTGCACGATGACCGCCTCAACCGTCTGTGGCTCCACCTCGTTGTGGTGAGCCTCCATCGCGTGTGCGACCGCCTCCGACTCGCCATACCTGCGCGCCAGCTCCCCGCCGACCAGGGCGTGCGGTCCCTCCACCTCGTGCGTCACGGCCTTGCCGATGTCGTGCAGCAGCGCCGCGCGACGAGCTGTCTTCGGGCTCGCGCCCAGCTCCGAGGCCATCATCCCCGCCAGTTGCGCCACCTCCACCGAGTGCGAGAGCACGTTCTGTCCGTAGCTGGTGCGGAACTTGAGACGGCCGAGATAGCGAATCAGCTCGGGGTGCAGACCCTGTACGTCAGCCTCAAAGGCGCCCTCCTCGCCCGCCTTTTCGATGTGATCCTCAAGCTCGGACTTGACCTGAAAGTACACCTCCTCGATCCGCGCGGGATGGATCCGCCCGTCTTGCAGCAGCCGCTCGAGCGTCAGCCTCGCCACCTCACGGCGCACACCGTCGAAGCCCGACAGGACAACCGCCCCGGGTGTGTCGTCGATGATGAAGTCGACACCCGTGAGCATCTCGAGCACTCTGATGTTGCGACCCTCGCGCCCGATGATGCGGCCCTTCATGTCATCTGATGTCAGCTGCACCACCGAAACCGTCGTCTCGGCCACGTGAGCGGCGGCGAGCCGCTGCATGACCACGGCCAGAATGTTGCGCACGCGCCGCTCAGCGTCGCGCCTGGTCTCCTCCTCGATTTCGCGCACGCGCCGTGCCGCCTGCCTGCGTGCCTCCTCCTCGATCTGTGCGATCAGCATCTCCTTGGCCCGCGCCGCCGAGAGCCCTGCGATCCGCTCCAGCTCGCCCACAAGCGCGTCCCTCTGCCTCTCGAGTGCGTCCATACGCTCGGCCAATGCGCTCTCAGCCTCGTGCAGGCGGGCCTCACGCGCCATCAGCTGCTGCGCGTACTGCACCCCGCCGCCGTTGCTGACCGCGGCCGGCACCGGCGCGTCGTCCGGCGCCACGCCGCCCTGCGGTCCAGCGCTCCCCGGCCCGCCAACGGCTCTGCGCCGCACGCCTCCAGCCATCTGCGCGTAGACGGCTGCAGCCACTATCACACCTACGGCTATCAGCGCTGCGGCCACGATGGTGTCCATGGTCGTTCCTCTCAGAGCGTCCGCGAGCGTCAGGCACGCGGCCCCTCAGTCTCTTCTCGTATCAGGAGCGGCCGACGGGCTTGGCTCGCCTTCGTGCGGTTTCGGCGTCGAGTTCAGGCTGTCTGTACATCGAGGGTCTCGGGTTCAAAACCGGGCGGGCACCGCCCTTCGTTCGCTGAAGGCGATGCTACCGCGCCGTCGCCGGCCGGCCCTCGCGCCACCGGACCGCTGCGGCTATCGCGCGCGCCGGCGCCACTCACGCACCGCGTCGGCGGCCGCCTCGCTGTCGTAGCCACGGCGCACAAGCAACCCGTAGGCGCGTTCACGGTCGCGTTGCTCACGCGGACCCATCGGGAAGCGCTGCTCCAGCAGCCCGACGGCGCGTGCATGCTCGGCGGCATCATCGGCACCAGCAGCCGCAAGCGCTGCCTCGATCAGCTCACCTGCCACACCGCGCTGCGCCAGCGCACGGGCGATGCGCTCGCGTCCCCAGGAGTCAAGCGCCTGCCGGTCCTGGGCGTAGAGGCGTGCGTAGCGCGCATCGTCCAGGTAGCCGAAGCTGATCAGCTCATCCAGGACGCTCTCGACCTCCGCCTCACTCAGCTCGGCGCGAGCGAGGCGTTCACGCACCTCGCTGACGGTGCGCTCACGCCTGTTGATGAACGCATAGGCGATCGCCGCACCGCGGCCTGCTGGCGCCGCATCACGTTTAGCTGGCGCGGGTTGGCGCACGATCTCGCGCTGCTCAACCGACCGGCGCGCGCACTACCGCCGCCTGCGCCGCTCAGGCCGCCTCGTCGATGTCGTCGGCGATCTCCGGCGGGTCGTCATTGTGCTCGATCGGCTTGACGAGATCTCTGCCAATCCCCAGCTCCGCATAGATCTTCGCCTCGATCTCCTTGGCCACCTCGGGATGCTCGTCCAGGTAGGCCTTGGCGTTGCCGCGCCCCTGTCCCAGACGCTCGTCGCCGTAGGAGAAGAACGAACCTGACTTGGTCACGATGTTGTGTTCGATCCCGAAGTCCAGCAGGCAGCCGGACGTCGAGATGCCCTTGCCGAACTCGATGTCGAACTCAGCCTGCTTAAACGGGGCGGCGACCTTGTTCTTGACGACCTTCACCCGAACCCTGTTGCCGACCGCCTCGGTGCCGTCCTTGAGCGTCTCGATCCTGCGAATATCGAGCCGCTGGGAGGAGTAGAACTTCAGCGCCCGGCCGCCGGGCTGGGTCTCCGGGGAGCCGAACATCACGCCGACCTTCTCGCGGATCTGGTTGGTGAACACACACAGCGTCTGTGTGCGGTTGAGATTTCCCGTCAGCTTGCGCATCGCCTGCGACATCATCCGCGCCTGCACCCCGACCGTCTGGTCCCCCATCTGGCCCTCCAGCTCAGCCCGCGGCGTCAGTGCCGCCACCGAGTCGACGGCGATCACATCGACCGCGCCCGAACGGATCAGCATGTCGACGATCTCCAGTGCCTGCTCGCCGTAATCGGGCTGGGAGACGAGCAGCTCGTCGATATCGACACCGATCTGTTGGGCGTACAGCGGGTCCATCGCGTGCTCGGCGTCGATGAACGCGCAGACTCCACCCAGTTTCTGCGCCTCGGCCAGGATGTGGTAGACGAGCGTGGTCTTGCCGGAGGATTCAGGCCCGAAGATCTCGATGATCCGGCCACGCGGGACGCCACCGATCCCCAGCGCGATGTCGAGCGACAGCGCCCCGGTGGGGATGGCGTCGACGGCCACCCGCGCTCCGGGGTCCCCCATCCTCATCACCGCGCCCTTGCCGAACTGGCGCTCGATCTGCGTAAGCGCCCCAGCCAGCGCGGCTTGGCGCTTGGCATCGGACTTCCCGTCCCCCGACGCGCTCGCCAGCCTCGCACCCACCTTCTCGTTTTCACCCATGCTCGTCTGGCTCCTTGTCCGATACCTTGCGGGCACTCAAATTACGGCCTGTGCCGGACGGAACCAGAGAACACCCGTTCGCACAAGCTCAACACCTGGCGGATGCGTGCCATCTCTGTGCCAGCTGCGTCACACCCAACGGCGCGCTCTCCGCTCTCAAAGCAGCCCGGCCGGCTCCGGGCTTCCCCACAGCCCCCCGGCCGGGACGCGCTCAGTCTCGTTCACCGTGCAGCACCTGCGCGATCAGGTGCATCGCCACCGTCGTCGCGCGGTCACGCACGGCGGCGCGGTCGCCGACCAGGCGCTCGCTGCGCGTCAGCGAGCGCACACCGCCTGTCGCGGAGCCGACGCCAGAGACCACAGAGAAGCACACCAGCCCGACCGGCTTCTCGACCGTGCCGCCGTCGGGACCGGCGATGCCGGTGATGCCGACCCCCACCGTGGCCCCGAAGCGCACACGGACACCGTCGGCCATGGCACGGGCAACTTCTGGGGATACCGCCCCATGCCGCACGATCAGCTCTGGGTCAACGCCGAGCACATCCGACTTGGCCTGGTTGCTGTAGACCACGGCCCCGCCGACCAGGTAAGCCGAGGCTCCGGGGCGCTCGGTCAGCCGCGCGGCGAGCAGTCCGCCGGTGCAGGACTCCGCCGGCGCGATGGTCGCCGCGGCGGCCTGCAGAAGCGCGGCCACCTGCTCGTCGATCGTGCTGCCGTCGCGGGAGAACAGCAACGGTCCGTGGCGCGCGGCCAGAAACTCAAACAGCGCGTCATATTGCCCCTGCGCCTCCGGTTCAAAGCGCGTGGAGACCTCGATCTCACCACGCCGCAGACAGGTGGTTATCTCCAGCTCATCGAGCGCCAGGCCGGCCGCAGCGGCGGCCCTGAGAGTGCTCGCGATCTCAGCCTCCGGCAGACCGAAGAGGCGCACGATCTCACGCCGGATTGCGCTCGCGCCGGCGATCGCGGCTCTGAATGCCGGCGTGCCGACCGCCTCGTACCACATCGGCTGAAGCTCGCTCGGCGGTCCTGGCAGCACGACGACGGTCGGCGCCCCGGAGCCGTCTGCCGGTGGCACGACCAGCCCCGGCGCGGTTCCCCGCGGCTCGAGCACGGTGGCGCCGACGGGCACCAGCGCCTGCTTTCGGGTCGCCAGGCGCAGGGCTTCGCGGTCGGTTTCCGGCCAGCGCTCGAAGACCGCCGCCGTGAGCGCCTCGATCTGCGCCTCGAGCTCGCTGTTGAGCGCAAGCTCGCGGCCTGCGAAGCTCGCGACCACCTCGGTGGTCATGTCGTCAGCGGTCGGCCCCAGGCCACCGCTTGAGACGATCAGCGCCACCCCGGAGGCGGCCATCTGCTCGAGCGCCGCTAGCAGATCGGCGCGACGATCGCCGACCACCATGATCGTCGCCACATCCACTCCGAGCTCGCGCAGCCGCTCCGACAGCCAGGGGCCGTTGCGATCGCTGATGATGCCGGTCAGCACCTCGGTGCCGGTCACCAGCACGCCGGCCCTGACCGCAGGCGGCTCAGCAGTCATCGCTCACCAGCCCATCCGGATCCGCGTTCAACCGCAGCTGAACGTGGTCGGCGCCGGCTTGACTCCCGTCGGTGTGATCTCGAGATTGGTCACCTGCCCACCGCTGATCGGGTAGGGCTTACCGTCCGCGGTGAGCGTCACGTTCGTGTTGCCGAGCGTGACCAGCAGCGTGCTGTTGCGCAGCTGCGGAATCGTCTGGCCCGGGTAGTAGTCAACCGCCGGCATCAGCGGCGTACCCGACTGACCCTCAACGCAGATCCAGACCTTGGCCGTCGGCACGATCGTCAGTGTGGCCTGAGCCCCCGTGGGGGTCGTGCCAGTCGCGCTGGTGCCCGTGCCAGTGGTGCTCGGACCGGTCGTGGTCGTCGCCCGAAGCGTGCCGGTGCTGGTGCCCGTGCCGGTCGTCGCCGGGCTGGTGCCCGCGCCGGTGGTCGTCGTCCGGGCGGCGCCCCTGCTCGGGTTTGTGCCGGTGCGCGACCCACCGGAGCCGCGGTGGTGGCGCTTGCCGTCCGTGCCCGCACGCTTGCTCGAACCGCCGCCGCCACCTCCGGTCGCCGGCGTGATCGGGTTGCCGGTCTGGGCGGGGGTCTTGCCGTGACTGCCGATCACGTAGAGCGCTGCGACGATCACGACGAGCGCCACGACGATCACGCTGCGCGGTGAGAACAGCAGGCCGCTCAGTGCGCCTGGCTGCTTCGAGTGCCGTTCACGCTCACGCGCAGTGGAGCTGACGGCGCGCGCCTCGTGGTCGCTCGGGCGCTCGTAGCGGCGCTTGAACTCGTCCACCAGCAGACGGCTGTCGAGCCCCAGAAAGTCCGCGTAGGTCCTCAGGAAGCTCTTTACGTAAACCGGCCCGGGGAGCAGATCCCACTCTTCGTTTTCGAGCGCACGCAGATATTTGGCACGGATCTTTGTGCCGACCTCAACCTCGCTGATGTCGATGCGTGCGCGCATCCGCGCCTCACGCAGGGTCGAGCCGATCTCATCCATAGCAGCAAGCGTAGGACGCAGTACCCCAGACCGGGCACCGGCAACCGCCCGCAGCTCCAGTCTGGTTAGCCAACACGATAGCTCAGCGTCGCCGCGCTATCCAGCAGCGTCCGGTGGCTCGGGCTCAGAGCTCGGTCCGGCCTCAGCGGTCGGGACGGCTCTGACATTCCGGTCAGGCTGCGGCTGAGCTTCGCGTGCATCCTCACGCGTTCCTACGCGTGCCTGGCCGCCGGTGTCCGCGAGCGCCACCAGGATCCTTGGAACGTCGGCCTCGCTGATCAGAACCTGCCGCGGCTTGGACCCCTCGTAGCCTGAAATGATCCCGCGCCGTTCGAGCATGTCGATCAACCGGCCGGCGCGCGTGTAGCCGAGGCGCAGCCGCCGCTGCAGCATCGAGGTCGACGCCGTGCCCATCGAGGCCACCAGGCCGATCGCCTCCTCAAGCAAGGGATCCTCGTCCGGGTCGAAGCCATCATCCTGACCCGAGCCTGCACCCTCGTCGCCCGAGGCCTCAACCTCCTCCAGCAGCTCCTCCCGCAGCTCCGGCTCACCTTGGCGCCGCCAGGCCTCGGTCAGCTCCGCGATCTGCTCCTCGTCGATGTAGGCACCCTGGATGCGTTGCAGCTTGTTGGTGCCAACCGGCGAGAACAGCATGTCACCCTGGCCGAGCAGCGACTCGGCGCCGTTTTGGTCGAGGATCACGCGCGAGTCGGTCTGGCTGGAAACCGCGAAGGCGATTCGTGAGGGCACGTTTGCCTTGATCATGCCGGTGATGACGTCTACCCGCGGCGACTGGGTGGCAAGCACCAGATGGATGCCGACCGCCCGTGCCTTCTGCGCCAGGCGAATGATCGAGTCCTCGACATCGGCGGGGGCGACCATCATCAGGTCGGCAAGCTCGTCGATCACGCAGAGGATGTAGGGCAGCGGCTGCTGCCCGCGGGCCTCGAGCACGCGGTTGAGCTCCGGCAGCGAGCGCGTGCGCGCCAGCGACATCGTCCCGTAGCGCTGCTCCATTTCGCGCACCAGGTTCTGCAGCGCGTTGGCCGCCATCTTGGGGTTGGTGATGACCGGCGTCAACAGGTGCGGGATCGACTCGTAGTGGTTGAGCTCGACCTGCTTGGGGTCGACCAGCACCAGGCGCACCTCGTGCGGGGTCGCGCGCAACAGGACCGAGGAGAGCATCGCGTTGACGCAGGCTGACTTGCCGGCCCCGGTCGTACCGGCGACCAACAGGTGCGGCATCTTGGCGAGGTCAGCGCCAACCGCTCGCCCGCCGATGTCCTTGCCCAGCCAGACGGTCAGCGGCGACCAGTCGGGCGGAGGCTCTTGGAATACATCGCCCAGGTGCACGATGCGCCGCCGCTGATTTGGCACCTCCACGCCGACGGCCGTCTTGCCAGGGATCGGGGCAAGGATGCGGATGTCGATCGCGGCCAGGGCGTAGGCGAGATCATCCTTCAGGCCCGCCACCTTGGACATCTTCGTACCGGGTGCAAGCCGGATCTCGTAGCGGGTGATGTGCGGGCCGCTCACCTGGCCGACAACCTTGGCCTCGATACCGAAGTGCCCGAGCGCCTCGACCAGCGCCTTGGCGGTCTGCGCCTGCCCGGTCGTGTCTGGCTTGGCCGCCTCGCCCGTGGAGCGCACCAGAAAGCGCGCCTGCGGAACGCGCCAGACGAAGCTCGGGTCATCCGTCACCGACGCCCGGTAACGCCCCGCGGGGGTGAGCTCGCTGGGGTCCACCGTGCGCGGTGGTCCGGCGCCGGCACCGTCGGTGACGCCTTCCTCCTCAGGCTCCGCACCTGTCTCATAGGGGATCGCGTCCAGCTCGCGCGTGTCGCCCTCGCCGTGGTCGAAGTGCACGAACTGCTCAAACTCGGCGGGTTCCTGAGGGGCGAGCGCCTCGAGCTCCGCAGCGGCCTCCCCGCCCCCGTGGAAGCTGCGCTGACCATCGATGTCCTCATAGATGCCAAGCGGCGCGGTCCCCGCTTGGTTCGCCCGCACGATCAGGTCATGCAGACCGTCCTCGGGCACGACCAGCGGCGCCTGGGCACCGTCCTCATCGTCCTGCCCGCCGTGGCGCAGGCGCGCAGCCCGGAGCTCGGCCCGGCGCGTCGCGCTGCCGATCGAGCGACCGCGATGCAGCATCAACGCATGCCGGTGGCTCCAGTTCAACACCGACGCGAAGGTGGCGCCGCTCAGCAGAATCGCTCCGGCCAAAAGCAGGAAGACCGCGAGGATGTCAGCGCCGGCGCTCGAGAGCAGGTTTCCGGCGACGTAGTACTCGGCCGCGCCGAGCAACCCGCCGCGCGTCTGCACCACGGCGCCGGTCCAGAACCCGTGCGCCGGCATCGCACCGGGACCGAAGAGACCTGCGGCGAACGCCAGCGCCAGCGCCGCCAGCAGACAGAGCGAACCGCTGCGCAGCGGGCGCGAGGCCGGCGCGAGCTCGACATCGCGGGCCAGCACGCGCACACCGGCCAGCACCAGGCCGATCGGCGCCAGATAGGCGAGCCTTCCCCCGAGCAGCTCCAGCGCCTTCATCACGCCGTGACCAAGTGCACCGCCCGCCCAACCTCCGTAGGCGACCCCACCCAGAAAGATCCCGACCGCAACCAGCGCCAGCGCCAGCACGTCGATCTGCGCCGGCTCGAGGTCACGCAGGCGCCGCAGGCCGGGCCGGCTCGCCACCAGCGAGCGTCGCGCGCGGGTCGGCGGCGCGCTTCGCCTACCGCTGCTGGCCCGCTGGCCAGCAGCGGTCCTGCCGCGCTTGGCGGGCTGCTTGCTTTTGCGCTTGACGGTCCGGGCGGCAGCCATGATCTGGAACGTGCATTACTTCGCCTCCGGCCGCCCAACCCCTGCCTGCGAGACTGCGGCGATGGATCCCTGCGCAGCGATCCTGGCCGGTGGAGCCGGCAGCCGGATCGGCGGCGACAAGGCGCTCGTGGCGCTCGCCGGCAGACCCTTGATCGCATATCCGCTGGCGGCCGCCGAGCATGCCGGGCTCACGCGCGTCGTGGTCGCAAAGGCAGACACGCGTTTGCCCCCGCTGCCGGCGACCGTAGCGGTGCTGCGCGAGCCGGATGAGCCACGCCATCCGCTGCTTGGCGTGCTCACCGCGCTCGCTGCGTTTCCGGCGGTGATAGCGATCCCCTGCGACATGCCCTTCATCGACGACGATGCGCTCAGCGAGCTTGCGGCGATGCCGCAGCAGCTCGCCACCCTATACGCCGGGGAGCCCTTCCCCTCGCTCTACCGGCGCGGCGCCCTGCCGGCTCTGCGCGCCGCCGTGGCGTCCAATCGGTCGCTGCGGTCGGTGCACGCGCACTCCGCCTGGGCGCGGGCCAGCGACCCTGCGGGACTGACGTTCAGCGTCAACACGCTCGAGGATCTGGCCGCGGCGGCGCAGCGGCTCAGTCGCCGTTGACCCGCTGCGCGGCAGCCAGAAACTCATCGCTTGAGGCACCGGCCACACCCGCGACCCAGCAGGCCAGCGGCGCGGCCGTCCGCTCGGAGCTGTGCGCGGCGATGCCCGCGAGCGCCAGCAGCTGCTCGATCTGCTCCGCACCGGGCGGCTCGACCCCGAGTTGCGCGGCGAACGTCGCGATCCATTCGTCACGTTGCATCGAACGGAGGATACTCACGCGTCACTACAATCGGCCGCGCGGGACCGGTCCGCTGCGCCTAGCCATGTCCACCACCGAAGCCCCGAACACGAGCGCCTCAACCGGCCCTGATCCAGGCCCACGCGCGCGTGAGCGCGCGTCGGTCGTGGACGGCGAGATCACGGCGACCGTGCGGCTGGTCAGGCTGCTGATCACCGGCCTGATCCTCGCGGCCGTGATCGCCGGCGTGATCCGCGGCGTGAGCACCTCGGCGTCCGGCAAGGCGGCCATCGTCGACGGCCTCCTGCTCACGGAGGCCGGCCTGGCCACGATCCTGATCCTGCTGGGTAGCCTGGTCGAGGGCTTCGGCTTCGGCCTGTCGCTGGGCACGCAATGGCCTTACACACGCAACATCCTGGTGCTTTTGATCGAGGGCGATCCGGAGGCCGCACACCGGATCGTCGCGACGCTCGTGGGCCTCATCGCGGTGGCGCTGGTGGTGCTCGCCCCCGGCTCGGCGACGATCAGCGGACTGGTGTTGATCGCCCTCACGGCATTGCTCGGGATCGGCACGCTGCACGTGCTGGCGGGCCGGCTGCCGTCAGTTGTGCACGGCGTCCATGGCCTGCTGGCCTACGGTGTGCTGCTCAGTTACCTGACGGCACTGCTGATCCCCGGCGTGCACTTCTGGTCGTTTCTGGGCAGCACGGTCCCGCTGCACGCGCTGCTTTTGACGGTCTTCCTCGGCGGCATGACAACCGGGCAGCGCGGTTTTGGCAAGGCGATCGGCGCGTTTGACTGGCCGCGACGCTCGCCGCAGCTGGTGATGCTCATCCACCTGCTCTCGGCGCTGGCGGTGGTCGCCACGCTGGCTTCGCTGATGCCGCATTACCCGGTGGCGCTGTACATCGCGGTCGGACAGATCTCGGTTGGCTTCCTGCTCTTCCAGGCGGTCAACCTGCGACCCAAGACCCCCGGGATCCTCGTGGCCTTGCACCAGCTGGTGGCGCTCTCGATCGCGGTGGCGGTTGTCGCGGCGGTCCATTAGACGATCGCCGCCGGCGGAGCCCTCACCGCCTTCGCGTTCTTTGTGAGCCCGACCACCGGATCGGGTGGTCTGGTTCACAAACTTCGCTGCGGGCGCCTGGCGCGATGCGCACCGGGTAGACGCGTGCGGCGCTGCACTAACGTTTATGCGTATGGCAGCCGGTGCAATCACCCCCGGGTCGCTCACCACGGTCGTCCACGATCGCGGCCGCGACAGTGTGGCGGTGGAGGAACCGCTGGAGATTCGCGTCGACGGCGAGCCGCTCGCGGTGACGATGCGCACTCCGGGTAACGACGAGGAGCTCGCGCTCGGCTTTCTCTACGGCGAGGGCCTGATCGACAGACCGCACAACGTGGGCCTCACCGACGATCTGGCCAGCAACACCGTCGTCGTCGCCGGGCCGCTGCGCCACCAACCCGCCGCCCGCAACTTCTACACCAGCTCGTCCTGCGGCGTCTGCGGCAAGGGCGCAATCGCGGAGGTCACGGTCAGCTGCGCCGTGCTGCCCGCCTGGCGGGCCACGCCGCTCGAGCGGGAGCTGCTGGCCGACCTGCCCAACCGCCTGGTGCAGCCCGGTTTTGCCCGCACGGGTGCGCTGCACGCGACTGGCCTGTTCGACGCGAGCGGCCGGCTGCTCTGTGTGCGCGAGGATGTTGGCCGTCACAACGCCATGGACAAGGTGATCGGCTGGGCGCTGCGTGCCGGCCTGCTGCCGCTGCACGAGCACCTGCTGTGTGTCAGCGGCCGGCTCTCCTTTGAGCTTGTGCAGAAGGCTGCTGTGGCCGGCGCGCCGGTGCTGGTCGGGGTCGGGGCGCCCACGTCGCTGGCGGTGGAGCTCGCCCGCGACCGGCAGCTCACGCTGTGCGGCTTCGCGCGCGAGGGGCACGTGAACGTCTACACCGGTGGCGAAAGAGTCAAAGCATCAGTAAAGAATCCTGAAGAGTCTTTACCATCCGTCGGCTCGCGCGCATAACATCTGCAGCGAAATGGGCGCAGCCACCGATTTTGATCGTCCGGCCAGAGTGCTCGTCGTCGAGGACGACGATGCGATCTCGCAGGTGCTGCAGCGCTCGCTGCGCATGGAGGGCTACGACGTGCGCCTTGCGGGCGACGGCCTGGCGGCGCTCGATGAAGCCCACTCGTTTCTGCCGGACCTGGTGATCCTCGACCTCGGTCTGCCCAAGCTCGACGGGCTCGAGGTTGCTAAGACGCTGCGTGAGGCCGACGACGTGCCGATCCTGATGCTGACCGCCCGTGACGCGGTCGAGTCACGGGTCGAGGGACTGGACGCCGGCGCCGATGACTATCTGGTCAAGCCCTTCGAGCGCCAGGAGCTTTTGGCGCGGCTGCGGGCGCTGCTGCGCCGCCGCCCACCGCGTGGGCAGGCGTCGATCACGGTCGGCGACCTGCGGCTCAACCCGGACACGCACGAGGTGCTGCGCGGCGAGCGCGCGCTTGATCTCACCCAGCGCGAGTTCGAGCTGCTCGAGTACCTGATGCGCAACGAACGGATCGTCGTCTCACGCCAGCGGTTGCTGGACGAGGTCTGGGGGTATGACCCGTTTTCGATGACGAACACGATCGAGGTGTTCGTTTCCAATCTGCGGCGTAAATTGGAGGCTGGTGGCGAACCTCGGCTCCTACATACGATCCGCGGCGCGGGCTACGTTCTTCGCGTATAGGCGCGTTCCGGTTCGCTGGCGGCTGAGCGGCGGCTCGGCTGCGCTCACGTTCGTCATCCTGGCCGGGGTCGCCGGCGTGACCGACGTGCTCACCAATGCCCACATGAGCAGCGCCTTCACGCAGCAGTTGCAGGGCGCCGCCCAGCAATTCTCCACCGAGATCCTGCCGGTGCGCACCGCCGGGTCGCCGACGGGCGTTGATTGCAACGCTGCGATCACGCAGTTCGGCCAGGACTCAAAGGCCGAGATCCGCCTCTTCACTCGCGGGGGCAGGCTGCTGTGCTCCTCACAGCTGAGTGCGACCCTCGAGCCGGTCAACTCGCCCCGTTTCGCTGCGCCTCGGCACGGCAACGCAAGCTACGTCGAGGATGGCTTTCACGTCGACACCCAGCTCGTGCCGATCAAGCCACGGGGTCGCGCCCTGATGCTGTACGCCGAGCCGCTCTCAAACCTCACCGAGACCGTCGGTGAGGTGCGCGTCTATCTCACGGGCGGGGTTGTGGTCGGCACGCTGCTGGCGCTGCTCGCAGGGCTACTGGTCGCCGAGCGTGCGATGCGACCGGTCGTCGAGCTGACCGAAACCGCGCGTGAGATTGAACGCACACGCGACCCGACACTGCGCATTCCCCTGCCCGAGGCTGAGGACGAGGTCGCGGATCTCGCACGCACGCTGGAGTCGATGCTCGGCGCGCTCGATGCCGCCCGCAACGAGAGCGAGACGGCGCTGCGACGCCAGCGCGAGTTCGTCGCCGACGCCTCGCACGAGCTGCGCACCCCACTGACCAGTGTGCTCGCCAACCTCGAGCTGCTGGCGGACGAGCTCGAAGGTGAGCAGGCCGACTCCGCCAAGTCGGCGCTGCGCTCCACCCGCAGGATGCGCCGGCTGGTGGCCGACCTGCTGCTGCTGGCGCGCGCTGACGTCGGCCGTCAACAGCCGCGCCGTCTCACCGACCTCGCCGCGCACCTGACCGACGCCGCGGCGGAGCTCGGTGCCGGCAGGGAGGATCACGAGATCACCATCGACCCCAAACCGGCACCGGTTGACGGGCTCGGCGATGACCTCCACCGGCTGATCCTGAACCTGCTCGAGAACGCGCTCAGCCACACGCCGCCGGGCACCCACATCAGGGCATCCAGCGGCATTCGGGATGGACTGCCGGTGCTGGTCGTCGAGGACGACGGCCCTGGCATCGATCCGCGGCTGCAGCGCCGCGTGTTCGAGCGCTTCGTCCGCGGCGGCGGTGACACCGGCTCGCGCGGTACCGGCCTTGGTCTGGCGATCGTCGACGCGGTCGCAAGCGCCCACGGCGCAAGCGTGCACATGACCTCCCTGCCGCAGCTTCAAGGCACCCGCTTCGAGGTCGTCTTCCCGGCCAGCACCTCAAGCGATGGCGATGCGGAGCTGCCGGCGACGGCGGAGTTCGAGGTGTCTCAGACCTCGACGACGACCGGCAGAACCATCGGGCGGCGGCGCAGCCGGTCGTAGACGAGCGCCGCGAGGTCGTCGTGCAGCTCCTCCTGGAGCAGGTCGACCTCGTGGATCCCGTCTGCATGGGCGCGAGCCAGTGATCGCTCCACCTCGTCGCGGATCTCCTGACGCAGCCCCTCCGCCGCCTCGACGAACGGCACGCCGCGGAAGATCACCTCGGTGTCGGCCACCGGTGCGCCCTGGTCCTCGGAGATGGTCGCCACGACGATGAAGATCCCGTCGGCCGACAGCATCCTGCGGTCGCGCAGCGCCACATCGGCCGGATCGCCGATGTCAACTCCGTCGACGAAGATCATGCCCGACTGTTCCGGCGTGCCGAAGCGGGCGCCGTGTGCGTCGATCTCGAGCGGCAGGCCGTTGTTGCCACGAAAGATCCGCTCGGCGTCAATGCCCACCGCCTCCGCCAGCTGAGCGTGGAGGTGGATGCGTTTGTGGTCGCCGTGAACCGGCAGCACGTAACGCGGTTTGACGAGGTTCAGCATCAGCTTGATCTCCTCCGCGTAGCCGTGCCCGGAGGCGTGTATCTGGGCATCTGCCGTGGTCACGACGTCACAGCCGATGTGGTAGAGGCGGTCGATCGTCTCATTGACGGCTCGCTCGTTCCCGGGGATCGGGGTTGCCGAGAAGACGACCGTGTCGCCCGCGCGCAGCTTGATCTGGCGATGGTCATTGTGCGCCATCCGCCGTAGCGCCGAAAGCGGCTCGCCCTGCGAGCCGGTGGAGATCACGGCCACCCGGTCCTCCGGCCAGTTCTCGACCTCCTGGGGCTGGATGAGGATCCCGTCGGGAACATCGATGTGGCCCAGCGAACGGCCGATGCCGACGTTCTTGCGCATCGAGCGGCCCACCAGCGCGACCTTGCGATCCAGGGCCGCAGCGGCGTCGATGACCTGCTGGACGCGGTGGATATTCGAGGCGAAGCTCGTGACCACGATCCTGCCCTGCGCGCGCGCAAAGACCTCCTCGAGGTGCGGGCCGACGACGCGCTCGGAGAGCGAGTGACCGGGGCGGTCGGCATTGGTCGAGTCTCCGCAGAGCAGCAGCACGCCGTCGCGCCCGAGCTCGGCCAGCCGCTGCACGTCAGCGGGCTCGCCGTCGACCGGAGTCTGGTCGAACTTGTAGTCGCCGGTGATCAGGATGGTGCCGAGGTCGCAGGTGAGGGCAACCGCGCGCGTGCCCGGAATCGAGTGCGTCATGTGGATCAACTCGATGTCAAAGGCCCCCGCGGCGATCTCGTCACCCGCCGGCGCCTCGATCAGCTCGACGTCGCGCAGCTTGTGCTCGTCGAGCTTCGAACGTGCCATGGCGATCGTGAGCCGCGAGCCGTAGACGGGCGGTAGCTCGCCATAGCGCGACAGGTCGCGCAGCACCCATGGCAGGGCGCCGAGGTGATCCTCGTGACCATGGGTGATCACGATCGCCTCGATCTCATCGACGCGCTCGCGCAGGTAGGAGAAGTCGGGCAGCACGAGATCGATGCCGAGCATCTCGGCGGTGGGGAAGCGCAGCCCGACATCAACCACCACGAGTGACCCGTCGTACTCGAGGACCATCATGTTCTTGCCGATCTCCCCCAGCCCGCCCAGCGGCAGAACCCGGAGCGTCTCCGCCGCGCTCATGCGCTGACCGTCTCGCCGATCATCCCGTGGCGCTCGAGGAGGTCGTGAATCACAGCCGTCTCGCGCTCATCGAGCGGGACGTAAGGCAGGCGCGGTCCGCCGACGGGCACCCCGATCAGCTTCAGAGCGGCCTTGCAACTGCAGGCCGCCGGCGCGATCGCCATGTCGCGATAGACGTCGGCGAGCCCAGCATCGACCGCCGCGCGCTGCTCGGGCTCGTCGACCATGCGGCGCATCTGGGCCCCGAACACGTGGCTGCCGGTGAGGATCCCACCGGCCCCACCCATGTCCAGCACCCGTGCCAGCAGGTCATCGTTGCCCGCGTACAGTTCGAGCCCGTCAAGCTGAGCCACGTTGGCGGCGTTGGCCTGTTTGACGCCACGCACGTGCTCGCAGACGGCTGCCAGCTCAGCCAGCAGGTCGTTGGGCATGTCCGAGCCGGTGCGCTGCGGGATGTTGTAGAGCACGATCGGCAGGTCGGTGGCTGCGTCCACGGCCTTGAAGTGTTCGAGCACGCCGCGGCGGCTGGGTCGGTTGTAATAGGGGTTGACCGACAACAGCGCGTCCGGACGCATGGCGGTGGCGGCCTCGGTCAGCTTGACCGCATGGCGGGTGTCGTTGGATCCCACCCCGGCGATGACCGTCTTGCCGGGGTGCGAAGCGCGCACCTCGGCGATCACCGTCTGGATGAAGCCCAGGTGCTCGCCGTCGTCCAAGGTCGCGGCCTCGCCGGTCGTGCCGCAGACCACAACGCCGTCGGAGCCGTTGGCAAACAGGTGAGCGAGCAGTCTCACCGCCGCCGGCTCGTCGATGCGGCCAGCGGCGTCAAACGGCGTGACCATCGCTGTGATTATGGCTCCGAGGTTCATCTGGCTTGCCGCCTCAATGTTCTCATAGAAGCGCTTCCAGGCCGATCACGAGGGGTTCCGGCTGCGTCTGCACACGCCTGATCGCCAGCAGCACACCCGGCATGAAGCACGCCCGGTCGACCGTGTCATGGCGGATTGTCAGTGTCTGGCCGACGTCGCCAAAAATGACCTCCTGGTTGGCAACGAGCCCGGGCAGACGGACAGAGTGGATCGGTGGGACGGGCTTGTCGGGAGCAGCCTCGTGGATCCGCTGCGCGGTGAGCGCCGCGGTGCCGCTCGGCGCGTCCAGCTTGCCATCGTGGTGTAGCTCGATGATCTCGGCCGCCCGCATGTGCCTGGCGGCCTGCGCCGCGAAGCTCATCATCAGCACGGCGCCGATCGCAAAGTTCGGGGCGACAAAGACGTTGGCACCGCTCAGGCCTCGCAGCTGCTCAAGGTCAAAGCCGGTGGTGCCGACCACCACGTGCACACCAGCGGCCACCGCACTGCGGATGTTCGAAACGGCGCTGTCCGGGCGCGAGAAGTCCACCAGCACGTCGGGCTGCTGTTCCCGCAGCGCGGCGCCAAGCTCGAGATCAAGCAGCGGGTCGATGCGCGCGACGAGCTCCATGTCCTCGGCGCCGCTGACCGCGGAGCAGGTGGCCTCGCCCATCCGTCCCGCGGCGCCGCTGACCGCCACCCTGATGCTCACACCGACACCCCGTGCGCGGCGGCGAGCGCGGCATCGAAGCGGCCGCGATCGGGCCCGATGCAGGCAACGGAGAGACGCTCTGGCGCCCACAGCTCCTCCGCCAGGGCCTCCAGGTCGGCCAGGCTCACCGCGTCGATCCGCGCGACCACCTCGTCCAGCGACAGCAGCGGCGCCTGCGCGAGCGTCTCTGACCCCAGACGGCTCATCCGCGCACCGGTCGACTCCAGCGACAGCAGCACCCTGCCCTTGAGGTTCTCCTTGGCACGAGCCAGCTCGTCGGCGCTGGCCGGCTCGCGGCGCAGGCGGGCGAGCTCGTGGTCCACGACCTGCATGGCCTCGCCGAGGTTCTCTGCGCGGGTGCCGACATAGAGCCCCACCTCGCCGCTGTCCTGGAAGGCGTTGGTGAACGAGTACACCGAGTAGGCGAGCCCACGGCTCTCGCGCACCTCCTGAAAGAGCCGCGAGGACGAGGTGCCACCGAAGATCGTGTCGAGCACCCGCAGCGCGAAGCGACGCTCGTCGTGGCGCGACAGGCCGGGGCCGCCCACGCACAGGTGAAACTGCTCGGTGTCCTTGCGCTCGAAGAGCACCTCGGGCTTCACGCCCGCAGGCGCGGGAATGACGGCCGGCGGCTTGGCGGGGTGGCTCTCCGCACCGTCCACCGGCAGCGTGGCCTGCGCGAGCGAGACGAGCGCGTCGTGGTCCACCGCGCCGGCGGCGGCGATCACGATGTTGGCGGGCCGGTAGCGCGAGGCGTGGAAGCGGCGGATCTCATCCGCGGAGGTGCCCGCAATCACAGGGGCAAAGCCGATGATTGCCCGCCCCAGGGGGTGCCCGGCGAAGACCGCCTGACCGAGCAGGTCAAAGATCTTCTCCTGCGGGTCGTCCTCATACATGGCGATCTCCTCGAGGATCACGGCCCGCTCCGCGTCGATCTCGGAAAGCGCCGGGGCGAACACCATGTCGGCGATCACGTCGAAGGCACGCGGCACGTGCTCGTCGATCACCCTGGCGTAGACGGACGTTGTCTCCTTGCCGGTGCCGGCGTTGATCTCCGCGCCCATGCCGTCGAAGATCTGGTCGATCTCGAGCGACGCGTAGCGCGCGCTGCCCTTGAACAGGAGATGTTCGAGCAGGTGCGATAGCCCCGCCTGCGCGTCGGTTTCGCCGCGCGACCCGGTGCCGATCCAGAAGCCAAGCGACACGGATCGGACGGAGGGCATCGCCTCCGTCACGATCCGCACGCCGCTTGCAAGCGTCGTGACGCGGTGCTGACCAGTCACTGGCGTCGTGCGCCCGTGAGCGCTCGGCTCTCGCTCAGCCGCGATCGGGGTCGCTGTCGCGGACGCGGCCACCCCTGCCGCCACGGTCGCCACGGTCGCCACGGTCGCCGCGCTCGCCACGGTTACGGTCGCGCCCACCGCGCTCACCGCGCTCACGGCGTTCGCCGCCGCCATTGCCAGAGCCGGCGCCGATGGCGGCGATCTCCTCGATCGTCTTGCCGGCGATCTCCGGGTCATCGGCGAGACGCAGGCCGATCCGGCCACGCTCGCGGTCGACCTCGACCACCCGCACGCTCAGCTCGTCGCCCTTGTTGAGGACCTCCTCGACCGTCGCGATGCGCCGGCCTGGAGCGACGTTTGAGATGTGCAGCAGGCCGTCCGTGCCCTTGGCGAGCTCCACGAACGCACCGAAGGTCGTGGTCTTGACCACCTTGCCGGTGTACTCATCGCCGATCGCGACCTCCTTGGTCATCGAGCGGATGCGGTCGATCAGCGCATCGCCGAGCTCACGGTTTGATGCGTACACCAGAACCTGCCCCTCGTCATTGACGTCGATCTGGGACTCGAACTCCTCCTGCAGCGCACGGATCGTCTCGCCGCCCTTGCCGATCAGAAGGCCGATCTTCTCGGGGTCGATCTTGATCGTGGAGATGCCTGGCGCGTAGCGTGAGAGCTCACCTCGCGGCGCATCGATCACCGCCTGCATCTTGCCGAGGATGAACTGGCGTGCCTCGCGGGCCTGCGCCAGCGCGTCACGCATGATCTCGAAGCTGACGCCGATGATCTTGATGTCCATCTGCAGCGCCGTGATGCCGTCGCTGGTGCCGGCGACCTTGAAGTCCATGTCGCCGAGGTGGTCCTCGACACCGGCGATGTCGGTGAGCACGATGTAGTCCTCACCCTCCTTGATCAGCCCCATCGCGATCCCGGCGACCGGCTTGGCGAGCGGCACACCGGCATCCATCAGGCTCAGCGAGGAGCCGCACACGCTGGCCATCGAGCTTGAACCGTTGGACTCGAGGACGTCTGAGACCACACGGATCGTGTAGGGGAAGTCATCCTGACTGGGGATCATCGGCACCAGCGCACGCTCAGCAAGCGCACCGTGACCGATGTCACGCCGCTTAGGTCCGACCAGACGTCCGGCTTCGCCGACGCTGAACGGCGGGAAGTTGTAGTGGTGGAAGTAGCGCTTGGCGGTCTCCAGGCCGAGCGTGTCCAGGCGCATCTCCTCGCGCGTCGTGCCCAGCGCGACGGTGCTCAGAACCTGTGTCTGGCCGCGGGTGAAGAGCGCCGAGCCGTGGGTTCGCGGGGTCACGCCGACCTCAATGTCGATCTTGCGGATCTCGTCCGCACGACGGCCGTCGGGGCGGATCTTCTTGACCGCGATGCGCTCGCGGATCAGCGACTTCTCAAGCTTGTCGGCGGCGCGCTGGGCGTGCGCGCGAGCCTCCGCGTAACCGTCGTTCTCGGGATCGCCGGCGTAGCGCTCGACGATCTCCGCCTTGACCTCATCGCTTGCGTTCTGGCGCTCGAGCTTGTCCTCGATCTGGGTGGCCGCGTCGAGCGCAGCCCCGTGGGAGGCAACGACCTGCCGGTAGAGGTCCTCGTGAACACCGGGCGCCTCGAACTCGATCGTCGGTTTGCCGGCCTGGCTGCGCAACTCCACCTGAGCGGCACACAGCCGCTTGATCGCATCGTGGGCGATGTCCAGGGCATCGAGGATCTCGGCCTCCGGAATCTCGTTGGCTCCGGCCTCAACCATTGTGATTCCCTCGGCGGTTCCCGCGACGATCAGGTCGAGGTCGCTGCCGTCGAGCAGGTCCTCCTCGTTGGGGTTGACCACAAAGTTGCCGTCGACCTTGCCGATGCGCACCGCACCCACGGCGGCGGCAACAGGGGCTCCTGACAGCTGCAGGGCCGCGGACGCGCCGTTGATCGCGAGGATGTCGTAGGGGTTGATGTGGTCGACGCTGAGCGGCATTGCGACCAGCTGGGTCTCGTAGCGCCAGCCCTTGGGAAACAGCGGTCGGATCGGACGGTCGATCATGCGCGCGGTGAGCGTCGCCTTCTCGCCGGCACGGCCCTCGCGCTTGAAGAACGATCCGGGGATGCGGCCGGCCGCGTACATGCGCTCCTCCACATCCACGGTCAGCGGCAGGAAATCGGCGTCGCGGAGATTGCCGATCACGGCGGTGCAGAGCACCATCGTCTCCCCCGCCTGGACAACCACGGCACCGGTCGCTTGCTTGGCAAGCTTGCCGGTCTCAAAAGAGATCTCCTTACCTGAGATCTCCACACGGGCGCGCTTCACAGCGTCAGACATATTCAGTTCCCTTCTGCTCCACCCGTCGGTCGGCGGAGTGCATCTCGTCTTTTTCTCTTTACCGAACTGACGTGATCCTAGCGGGTGCAGGCCCCGCCGCCCAGCCGGGGTTCAGAGTCACCTGCGATCGGGGCGCCTGGGCGCTCAGCCTCGCCGCATCCACACCGAACTCCAGGTCACCATCGAGCCGGCCGCGCGCGCACCAGCGCAGCGCCGGGCCACTGCTGCGGCGGCGCAGTGTCAAGCGTGAGCTTGCAGCCGGGCGCCGCTATCGCGGCGCCCGGGCTCAGACTGCGTCGAGGCCCTCGAAGACGAGCTCCACGCCGGGCAGGTCACCGGGGGAGTCTGCCTGGTAGCTCCAGGCCACGGTCGCGTCGGGCCGCACCACGACAAGTGCCCGTTGTGGAAACCCGCCGGGGTGATAGACCCCGAACGCGCGGCACGCCGCGCCCTTGGGCTCAAAGTCGGAGAGCTGCTCGATATCCACGCCAAGCTTCTCTTTGAAGGCGGCCTGCGCCCAGACCGAATCGCAGGAAACGCCGTAGAGCGTCGCCCCGCGCTGCGCAAACTGGTCAAGCGCGCCGTTGTAGATGCTCAGCTGATCCGTGCAGACCGGGCTGAAGGCAAACGGATAGAAGACGAGAACGGTGGTCTTGCCCTCCAGGTCGGAACGGGTGAACGGGTCGCCGTCGTGGCGACCCAGGCTGAACTCCGGTGCCGGCGAGCCGGCCGCCAGCGGGCTCACCTGCGCAGCCCCAGTTCCTTGACGAGCGCACGGTAGCGCTCGAGGTCAGAGCGCTCCAGATAGCGCAGGAAGCGCCGGCGCTGACCCACCAGCATGAGCAGTCCCCGCCGCGAGTGATGGTCCTTCTTGTGGGTGCGCAGGTGTTCGGTCAGCTGGTTGATCCGCTCGGTCAGCAACGCCACCTGGACCTCTGTCTTGCCGGTGTCCTGCGGGCCGGCACCAAACCGCTCGATGAGCTGCGCCTTCTTTTCCTGTGTGAGACTCATGTGAGCAGGGAGCCTAGCAGTTCGCGTGTGTGCTCCACGTCGCGCCGCATCTGCTCGATGAGCTCCCCGGCGTCCGCGAAACGCCGCTCGTCACGCAAGCGCGCAACAAACTCGACGCTCAGCTGCTGGCCGTAGAGGTCACCGTCGAAGTCCAGCACAAACACCTCCACAAGCGTCGCGAGGCCAGACCCGAACGTCGGCCGTACGCCGACGTTCACAGCCGCCATGTGCTCCCCCACCCGACACGCATAAACGCCGTGCCCCGGGCAGATCAGCTGCGGGTCGGGGACGATGTTGGCCGTTGGAAAGCCCAATTGGCGTCCGCGCTTATCGCCCGGCACGACCGCGCCCTGCAGGACGAAGTTGTAACCGAGCAGCCGCGCTGCCGGCTGTACCTCACCGGCGCCGAGCAGCGCGCGGATCCGGCTCGAGGACACCGGCGCCCCGTCGACCTCGACGAGCTCGACCACGCGCGTCTGGAATCGCTGGTCTGCGAGCAGAGCGTTAGCGTCGCCGAGCGCGCCGTGACCGAAGCGAAAGTTGACACCGACCGACACGCTGGTGGCCGCCAGGCTGCCGACGAGCACCCGCTCGATGAACGCGCGCGGCGTGAGCGCGGCGAACTCGGCGTCAAAGGGGACCACCACGAGCTCCTGGACGCCAAGAGACTCGATCAGTTGCGCCTTGCGAGCGAAGCTGGTGAGGAGCTTCGGGGCCGCGGCGCGCCCCACGACGGTCGCGGGATGCGGCTCGAACGTCAGCACGGTGCCGTTGTCGGCGATCACCTCACGGTGCCCGAGGTGCACGCCGTCAAACTGACCCACGGCCACGCGGCGGGGTCGTGGGCGCACTTCGCTCAAGCCAAGGACACGCATCGAAAGAGCAAGGCTAGAGGTTGGGCGCGAGCTGCCGGAGCGCCTGCTCCAGCGGCAGCAGGCGCTCCGGATCGGCGTCCTGCACGTCAAAGTCGCCGATCCGCGTGCGCCGCAGCGCCGTGCAGTAGGCATCGCCCAGATCCGCGATCAGAGATCTCACATACGTTCCCGAGGAGCACTCGATCACAAAGTCGCGCTCGTCCCCGGCGCGGCGGGTCTCCTGGAAGCGATGGACGGTCACCTCACGCTCGGCGAGCTCGAAGCTGACGCCGGCGCGGGCCAGCGCGTACGCGCGGCGCCCACCGACCTTGACCGCCGAGTAGGCCGGCGGACGCTGGCGTAGCACCCCGGTCGGCAGTGTCAGCTCGCCCTGCGGGATCCTGCCGGTGACGGTGATCTCACCCTCCGGATCGCCGGTGCTCGACACCGCACCGAAGCGGGCGGTCACCTCGTAGCGCTTGGGCAGGGCCATGACCAGGCTTTGGCTGCGGGTCGCACGCCCAACCAGCAAGATCAGCAACCCGGTCGCAAACGGATCGAGCGTGCCGGCGTGGCCGACCTTCAGCTGGCGCCCGAGACGCCGGCGGATCTGCAACACCACGTCGTGCGAGGTGATGCCGGCGGGCTTGTCGAAGAGCAGCAACCCGTCGGTTGAACCGGTCGCGCTCACGTCTCGGCGGGCAGATCCCGCAACTGCGCAGCGAGTGCGTTGCGCAGAAATGTGACCAGATCCTCCCAGCTCAGCGACGTGCTGAAGCCGGCGGCGGCCCGGTGGCCGCCGCCGCCCTGCAGCCGGGCGATCGCCGAGACATCCAGGCGCGTGTCGGCGGCACGCAGCGAAACCTTGCGCTGGCGCCCACCGTCGGGAGCCGCGGAGCCGCCATCCAGGCGATCCCTGGCAAGCGCCGCGACGGCGGTCCCGCGTACGGCCCGCAGATGGTCGATCACGCCCTCGGCGTAGCTCTCCTGCGCGCCGGCGGCGGCGAAGTCCTCGGCGCTGAGGTAGGCGACCGTCAGACGGTCCTCGTCGTAGCGCTGCACGTTGGCCAGCCCGCGGGCCAGGAGCGCCAGCTTCGCGAACGGTATGTCCTCGTAGACCTGCTGATAGATGGCGTGCACGTCGACGCCCGCCTCGATCAGCTCGGCGGCCATCAGGTGGGCGCGCGGGCTGGTGTTCTCGTACATGAAGCAGCCGGTGTCGGTGATCAACCCGACATACAGAGCCACCGCCAGCTCCGTGTCGATCGGTACCTCGAGCGCGTGCGCCAGCTCCCAGACCATCTCGGCGGTACAGGAGGCGCTCGGGTCGACGTAGTTGACGCTGCCGAAGCGGCTGTTGTCGTGATGATGATCGACGTTGATGATCGTGCCCCAGCCCTCGCTTGGCCGCAGCCGCTCGGCGGCCGGGTTGCGCTCGATGTTGCCGCAGTCGACGAAGATCACCGTCCGGCTCGCGACGTCCGCGGGCGGCTGCGTGATGACACCCTGAAGCGGCAGGAAGCGGTACTCGGACGGCAGCGGCAGGTCGCTCTCTGCGACGAACATGACGCTGTCATGACCGAGCGCCAGGAGCAGCTCGTGCATGCCGAGCAGCGAACCGAGCGCGTCCCCGTCCGGGCGCTCATGGGTAACCACCACTGCGCGCTCGAGCGCTCGCAGCTGCTCGAGCACGGCGGCGCGCCCACTCCGCAACACGGCTGTCTCAGTCGAGCCGGGCATCTGCTCCGCCGGCGCTCGACACCTCGGCCAGCAGGCGCGTGATGCGCATGCCGCGCTGCACCGACTCGTCGTAGTCGAAGCTCAGCGTCGGGGTGCGCTTGAGCCGCAGAGCCTGGGCGACGTGCGCCTGCAGAAAGCCGTGCGCGGCCTGCAGGCAGGCGAGGCTTGAGGCGCGCTCGCTCTCGTCACCGAGCACGCTCACGTAGACGCGCGCGTGGCGCAGGTCGGGGCTTGTCTTGACACCGGTCACGGTCACGAACCCAAGTCGCGGGTCCTGCAGGTCGGTGGCGATGGCCTCGCCCAGCACCATCCGCATCGCCTCGTCGACGCGCCGCATTCTCGCACCACCGCTCATCTGCCGTCCTCAAGCCACGTGCGTGGTGCCTCAGGCGAGCTCGCGCTCTACCTGCCGTGTCGTGTAAGCCTCCATCACGTCGCCCTCCTTGACGTCGGCGTAGTCCCGCAACACGATGCCGCAGTCGTAGCCACTGGCGACCTCACGCACATCGTCATTGAACCGGCGCAGCGAGGCGATGACCCCGTCGTAGACGACGGTGCCGTCGCGCACCAGACGTACCCGGTCGCCGCGTGAGAGCTTGCCGTCGGTGACGTGCGAGCCGGCGATCGTGCCAACACGGGAGGCTCGGAAGATCTGGCGGACCTCGGCGCTGCCGACGGCCTCCTCAACCTCCTCGGGCGCGAGCATGCCCTGCATCGCCGAGCGCAGCTCCTCGATCGCGCGGTAGATGACGGAGTAGTGGCGAATCTCGACACCCTCTCGCTCTGCCAACGCTCGCGCCTCACCGACGGGCCTGACATTGAACGCGAGCACGACCGCGTCCGATGCGGCGGCAAACATCACGTCGGACTCCGTGACGGCGCCCACGGCACCGCGGATGACGTTCACGGTGACCTCGTCCTGCGGCAGCTTGGCGATCTCGTCCTGCATCGCCTCGAGCGTGCCGGCAACGTCGGACTTGATCACCAGGTTCAGCTCCTGCAGGCCGCTGCCGAAGATGTCCTCCAGCGAAATCCGCTTGTTGCGCCTGCGCGCCAGCGACTCGGTCTTGAGGCGGTTGGCATGCTCGCCGGCGAGCTGCCGCGCCCGCCGATCGTGCTCAACCACCCGGAAGCGTTCGCCCGCCTCGGGGACGCTGTCGAAACCCAACACCTCGACCGGCTCGCCGGGCAGCGCCTTGCTCACGCGCGTGCCGGTGAAGTCGTGCATCGCCTTGACACGGCCCCAGTGGGCGCCCGCGACGAGTGCATCGCCAACCTCGAGCGTGCCGCGCATGACGAGGATCGTGACCACGGGACCGCGCCCCGGGTCGAGTTTGGACTCAATCACGGTCCCGGACGCGCTCGTGTCCGGGTTCGCTCGCAGCTCCATGATCTCGGCCTGAGCGACGATCGTGTCGAGCAGATCATCGAGCCCCGCCCTGGTCTTGGCGGAAACGTCGACGAAGTCGGTGTCACCGCCCCATTCGACCGGTTGCAGACCGAGCGCCGACATCTCCGTACGGACACGTACCGGGTCGGCACCTTCCTTGTCGGTCTTATTGACGGCGACGATCATCGGGACAGACGCGGCCTTGGCGTGATCCACCGCCTCCTGCGTCTGCGGCTTGACGCCGTCATCAGCGGCAACCACGATCACGGCCAGGTCGGTCACCTTGGCGCCACGGGCACGCATCGCCGTGAACGCCTCGTGGCCCGGCGTGTCCAGGAAGGTCACGGTGCGACCGTCGTGGCGCACCTGGTAGGCGCCGATGTGCTGCGTGATACCGCCCGCCTCACCGGCGGCCACCTGGGTTTCGCGGATCGCGTCCAGCAGCGACGTCTTACCGTGGTCGACGTGGCCCATGATCGTGACCACCGGGGCACGTTCGACGAGATCTTCATCGCTGTCGTCGAAGCGCTCCTCGGACGCCGTCTCATCCTCGGCGTGGACGACCTCGACCTCCTTGCCGAACTCCGCTCCGAGCAGCTCGATGGTGTCATCGGAGAGCGTTTGGGTCTGGGTCTTGAGCTCGCCGAGCTCCATCAGCTTCTTGACAATGTCCGGGACGCGCACGCCGAAGTACTCGGCCACATCCTTGACGGTCGAGCCCGAGATGACGCGGACCAGGTCGTGGGTTGCGGTGGCGCTCTGCGCGGGACGCGACTCAGCCTCCTCGTCGTAGACGCCGCGGCGGCGGCGGCCGCGGCGCTGGCGGCGCGGCGGCTGGGCGGGCCCGCCACCTGGTGCGCCGGGCCCAGCCGGGCTGCGCCGCGACGCCTGAGCGTCGATCACAACTCGCCGACGCCCGCCGGCGTTGCCGGGCGCACGCTCACCCTGCAGGGAGTCTCGTGTCGGACGCTTGTGCGGCGCCTCGGACTCCGTCTGTCCGGGCCGCTCGGTGGCCACGGCGCCAGCGGTGGGATCGCCGCCAGCGGGCTTATCGGCGGGCGCGGGAGCGCGCGGTGGACTGCTCTGGCGGGAGCGCTGCGGCGCAGCGCTGCCTGAGGACTGCCGACTCGGCGTGGAGCCGGCCTTGGCGCGAGCGGAGCCGGTGCCCGCCGCAGCGCCCGTCTTCGCTGGCGCGGCCTGCGGGGCAGAGCTGCGCTGCTTAGGAGCTTCTTCGGTGGACTTGCTCATTTCGCTTCCAGTGTAGATGTGTGGTGTTGGCGCCAAGGACCGTGAGCCAGCCCGGTCTCAGCGCCACTCGGGTGCGGGCGGGCGGGACGTCAGGCAACGGCTGGCGCGCGCTACGCGCCGCCGTCTGGATCCGCCGGCACCTGGTCTGTGCCGGTGCCCTCAAGCGCCTGGTGAGCCTCGATCCCACAGTAGCGGGAACCGGGAAGCGCGGCGTTCGGGCAGCGCCGGCCGTTGGAGAGGATGGCATGGCAGCGGCCGCTGGTCTCCTCCTCGTCCTGGTCACCCCGGACTTCCTCGGCTGCGAAATCCGTCTCGGAGCGGATGTCGATGCGCCAGCCTGTCAGCCTCGCCGCCAGGCGCGCATTCTGGCCCTCACGACCGATCGCCAGCGACAGCTGGTCATCGGGGACGATCACGGTCGCCTGCTTGGCCTCATCGTCGACCAGAACCTCGCGCACGCGGGCCGGAGACAGCGCCTTGGCGACGAAGCGAGCGGGCTCGTCGTTGTAGGGGATGATGTCGATCTTCTCGCCGCGCAGCTCCGAGACGACCATCCGCACACGTGAGCCACGCGGGCCGACGCAGGCGCCGACCGGGTCCACGCCGTCAACGTGCGAGATCACGGCGATCTTCGACCGGTAGCCAGGCTCACGCGCGACCCCGGTGATCTCGACGAGGCCGTCGGCGATCTCCGGGACCTCCAGCTCGAACAGCGACTTGATCAACTCGGGGTCACGCCGGGAAACGATGATCGAGGGCCCCTTGGTCGAGTTGGAGACATCCTTGATGACGGCCTTGATGCGCTGTGCGTGGTCGTAGCGCTCGCCGTCCACCTGCTCTGACTTCGGCAGCAGCGCCTCCACCCGCTCGCGCAGCTGCACCAGCGTGTAGCGCGAGTCCGACTGCTGGACGATCCCGGTGATGAGCTCGCCGACGCGGTCACGGTACTCCTCGAACATCATGTCGCGCTCCGCTTCGCGGATGCGCTGGAGAATGACCTGCTTGGCCGTCTGCGCAGCGATCCTGCCGAAGTCATGGGGCGTCACGTCGGCGGTCTCGATCTGGTCCTCGTACTGCTTGAGCTTCTCGAGGTCGATCTCGGGAGCCGCCGGCTCGCGCATCTCACCCGTCTCGGGGTCGACGCTGGGCCCCTCATCGGCCGCGGCCTGCACGAGCAGCTGCTCCTCGAGCTCCGGCGGGATCTTCAGCTCCCAGACCGTGAAGTCGCCCGTCTCACGGTCCATCTCCACGCGCGCATACGGCGCCGAGCCCGGGGTTTTCTTGTAGGCGGACAGCAGCGCATCCTCGAGCGCCTCCATCAGCTTCTCGGCGGAAATGTTCTTCTCAGCGGCCAGACCGCGTACGGCATCAAGGATCTCTTTTGACATTGGGGTCCTCTTTAGTCACCAGGTACCAGGTTTGAGCGTGTGATCTGCTCGTAGGGAACGGCGACGACGGCGTCACCGGCGGCGATCGTCACCTCGTCCTCAGACGCCCCGACGAGCTCGCCGGTGAGGCTCTTGTGGCCATCGTGCTGCGTACGCAGGCGCAGGCGGGCACGATGGCCGAGAAAGCGGCGGAAGTGTTGCGGCTTGGTAAGTGGGCGATCCTCGCCCGGAGACGAGACCTCGATGGTGTAACTCTCGCGATATTCGCTGAGCAGCTCGGTGACCCGCTCGCAGTGCGCGAGGGTGACCCCCTGGGGATGGTCGATGAAGACCCTCAGTGTGTCACCGCTGCACTCGACGAGCAGCACCTCGATGTCAGGTGCGCTTGCCGCCAGTCGGGTTTCGATCTCAGATTGCACTTGATTTCACGCGTTCGTTTTTGCCACCAGGTCATAAAAAAAGCGGGCGAGCGCCCACTTCTTGACCATCCGCCGGTTTCACTCCGGCCTGAAGAAGCTGTGCGCGCAAGCGTAGCACCGCGCACCATCCGCAGCGCTGTCCCAGAGCACCTAGTCGGCAGCCGGCTCGCCGTCGCCAGCGCTCATGGCCGCGCGCGCCGCGGCACTGCGCGCGAGATCGCGATAGGTGCGGTAGTCGCGCCGCTCGGGCTGCAGGCAGGCAGCCAGCGCAAGCGGCCGCCGTGCCTCCGCGTGGCGGCCGAGCATCTGCAGGCTGCGGCCGAGACAGAACAGGGCAAAGTCGTTGGTCGGTGAGCGCTCGACGAGCGCGCCGAACTCGTCGGCGGCCTCGCTGTAGCGCTGGGCCTGGAACAGGGCGCGGCCGAGCGCCTCGCGGATCGACGCGCTCTCAGGCGAGAGCCTGCGCGCGCGCTCGAGCGGGACGGTCGCCTGGTGGAAGTGACCGGCTGCCAGCAGCGCCGAGCCGCGCGTGAAGAGCTCGTAGACGTCCTCCACCGTCAGCCTCCCGCACCCACGCCGGCGCCCGCGGGCAGCGAGTCCGCGGACAGCTCGGCTGCCGCGGGCAGCTGCGAGACCCGGTCGAGGATCAGCTCGGCGAGCTCGCGCTTGGCCAGGCGCGGCAGCGGCACGTCGCCGCCCGCACGCGTGATCAACGTCGCCTCGTTGTATTCGGAGTCAAAGCCGATGTCCTCGCGCGCGACGTCATTGACGACGATCGCGTCCAGCTGTTTGCGCCGGAGCTTCGCGCGCGCCCGTTCGAGCCCGCCCGCGCCGTGCTCAGCTGCGAAGCCCACCAGCACCTGCCCGGGCGCGCGCAACGAGCTCAATGCCTCGAGGACATCCTCGGTCGCTTCGAGCTCGATCCGGCGCGGCGCCTCGGGACCGGTCTTGGTGAGCTTGCCGGTGGCGGCGCCAACCGGCCTGAAGTCGGCGACCGCCGCCGCCATGAGCAGCAGATCGTGTGCCGGGAACTCCTCCCGACAGGCGGCCGCGAGCTCGGCGGCGGTCTGCACGCGGCGTACCCGTGCCACGGGCGGTGGCTCGAGCGCGACGTTGGCCAAAACGCACGTCACGACCGCTCCGCGTGCGCCGGCGGCGGCCGCCAGCGCCAGGCCCATACGTCCCGAGGAGCGGTTCCCGATGTAGCGAACGCTGTCAATCGGCTCGCGCGTGCCGCCGGCGGTTACCAGCACGCGCCGGCCGGCCAGCGTGCCACCGGCACGGCGCTCAGACGAGCGCTCGCCAGACGCTGCCTGAGCGCGCTGCGCGCCCGCGGCCGCCTCCACCGCGGCAAGCAGCGCGGCCGGCTCCGGTAGGCGGCCGACCCCGTGCTCACCGTGAGATGCGAGCTCACCCTCACCGGGTGCCAGCACGATCAGCCCGCGCTGCCGAAGCGTCACCAGGTTCGCCTGCGTGGCCGCGTTCAGGTACATCGCCTCGTTCATCGCCGGTGCCACGATCACCGGACAGGTTGCCGCCAGCGCCGCACTCGTCAGGAGGTTGTCGGCCAGACCGACCGCGAGCTTGGCGATCGTGTCGGCACTGGCCGGCGCAATCAGATATGCATCGGCGTGCTGGACCAGCGCAAGGTGGCTGATCGGCGCGTGCGCGGGCACGTCATCGCCGGGGTATGCGCCCCGCGCCGGATCTGCCTCGAACTCGGAGCTCAGCACGGGTGCGCCGGTGATCGCCGCAAACGACGCCTTGCCGACGAAGCGCAGGCTGTTGCGCGTCTGGATCACCCTGACCGCGTGACCGGCGCGTACCGCCAACCTCGCGGTCTCGAGCGCCTTGTAGGCCGCGATTCCACCACAGACACCGACCAGGAGCCTAATTCTCAACCTCCGATCGAGTGTTGGTGTCCCGGCACCGCAAGCGCCAGGACCCTACCGGTAGTGGTACTTGAGCTTGCCCTGGGCCACCTCTTCGAGCGCGATCGTCAGGTAGTTCTTCGAGCGCGTTTCGACCATCGGCGGGGTGAACTCGTCGAAGGTGCCCTCGCCGAGGTTGTGGTAGTAGGAGTTGATCTGGCGCGCGCGGCGCGCGGCGACCACGACGCTCGCGTAGTCAGAGTCGACGTGCTCGAGCAGCTTGTCAATGCGGGGAGAGATCACGATCTGTGTCCTTGGGAAGATTGGCTGTTGCCTGCAAAGAGTACCCGGCCCGCGGACGCCGGCCGCGCCCCAGACGGCTAACCGACCGCTGAGAGCTCCGTCTGGACAATGCCAACGAGCTCTTCCAAAGCCTGCTCAAGCCGGTCGTTGACGACCACGTGTGCGAACTCGCGCTGGGCTGCCATCTCCGCTTCCGCGGTGAGCAGGCGCGCTCTGATCTGATCGGCTGTGTCTGTGCCACGCCCTTCCAGGCGCTCCCTGAGCGCCTGTACCGAGGGCGGCGCGATGAACACCTGGACGGCTTCCGGCATCGTCTCACGCACCTGACGGGCCCCCTGAACCTCGATCTCCAACACGACCGGGACGCCCGCGGCGAGCCGGGACTCGAGCTCCGAGCGCAGGGTCCCGTAGCGGTTGCCCGAGTACTGCGCCCACTCGACGAACTCGCCGGCGGCCACCCGCGCGGCGAACTGCTCGGGACTCAGGAAGTGATAGGACACACCGTCCCGCTCGCCTGGGCGCGGCCTGCGCGTCGTCGCCGAGACCGACAGCTCGAGCTCCGGCACGCGCTCCAGCAGGGCGCGGATCAGCGTGCCCTTGCCCACGCCCGAGGGGCCTGTGATCACGAACACCCTGGCCACCTGCCGGCCCCCGAGCCGCGGACGTGCAGCGCGCCGTTTCAGCGGCGCCGCATGAGCTCGACGAGCTCGGTGCGTTGGCGCTGAGACAGGCCCCCGATCGTCTTCGAAGGCGAGATCCGGCAGGTCGAGAGGATCTTGTTGACCTTGACGCGTCCGTACTTGGGGACCGCCAGCAGCAGGTCGAACACCTTCGCTGTCTCGAGATATTCGGGCGGGTCCAGGAGCAGCTCGTGAATCGCCTGGCGACCGGCCTTCAGATCGCGTTTGAGCTGGGCCCGACGGCTACGTATGTCGTTGGCGCGCTGTAGCGCCTCCATCCGTTGCACGAGCGAGCGCTCGGGTGCAGCGATGGATTTGGTTGGGGAATCACTGACCGGCGGCATGGCGGGCGACTATACATCTTGCGAGCCGCCGATCACACCCCCAGAGCCAATTTCGTCTAAACCTCAACCTGAGCTTGAGCATTATCGAGGATGGTTGCGACAATCAAGGTGCTTTGCAGGTAGTTTTTCGGCTCAAACAGACCAGCACACATTCAGCCGCTTTGATCGCTCGCCGACACTGCCGGTGTCGGGCGCTCAGACCGCGCGACCCACTCAGAGTCCCGCCCGCGGCTGCGCATAGAGCTCCTGGAGCGAGATGACCTCGGGCTCACCATGCGTCGCGGCCGCGATCGCACGGATCGCGGCGATCGCACCGGACATGGTCGTGATGCACGGAATCCGGTGGGCCACGGCCGCCGCCCTGATCTCGTAACCGTCAGAACGGGCGCCGGTCCCCACCGGCGTGTTGATGACGAGGTCCACCTCGCCCCGACCAATGGCCTCGACCACATGCGGCGAGCCCTCGCTCAGCTTGTTGACCCGCCGGGCCGGTATGCCCATCCGCGCGAGCGCCTTGGCGGTGCCGCTGGTCGCCAGCAGCTCGAAGCCCATGTCGTGGATCTGTGTGGCGATCGCCGTGGCCGCAGACTTATCTCGGTCAGCCACCGAAACAAACACCGTGCCTGACCGCGGCAGCCTGGCACCGGCCGCCGCCTGAGCCTTCGCGAACGCCGTCGGAAAGTCTCGGGCGATGCCCATGACCTCCCCGGTCGAGCGCATCTCGGGCCCCAGCAGCGCGTCCGTGCCGGCGAAGCGATCGAACGGCAGCACCGCCTCCTTGACGCAGACGTGCCCGGTGGCCACCTCGTCGGGCAGGTCGAGCTCGTCGAGCTTGGTGCCGAGCATCAGCCGGCAGGCGAGCTTCGCGACGGGCAGCCCGATGGCCTTTGAGACGAACGGCACGGTGCGCGAAGCGCGCGGGTTGGCCTCGATCACGTGCAGGCCGGACCCGGCGTGGATCGCGAACTGGACATTCAGCAGGCCGACCACGCCGAGCGCCCTGGCGATGCCCGCGGCCTGCTCGCGGATCTGCTCGAGCATCTCGTCACCGAGCGAGTGCGGCGGCAGCACGCAGGCCGAGTCGCCGGAATGGATGCCGGCCTCCTCCACATGCTGCATGATCCCGGCGATCCACACCCGCTCGCCGTCACAGAGCGCGTCGACGTCCACCTCCACGGAGTCCTCCAGGAAGCGGTCCAGGTAGATCCGCGGGCCGCCATCGGCCCCGGCCGCGCCGATCACACCCACCCGGCGCAGGTAGTCGCGCAGGCCGTCGACGCTGTAGACGATCTCCATGGCGCGCCCGCCAAGCACGTAGCTCGGCCTCACGAGCAACGGGAACCCGACCTCAGGGGCGCGCTCAAGCGCCTCCTCGGGCGTCGCCACCGCCGCGTAGGGTGGCGCCCTGTAGCCGAGCTCGTCGAGCAGCCGCCCGAAGCGCGCGCGATCCTCGGCCAGGTCGATCGCATCGGTCGTGGTCCCGAGTATCGGGATCCCGGCGTCGCGCAGCCCGGCCGCCAGCTTGAGCGGCGTCTGGCCGCCGAACTGGAGGATCACTCCCTCGGGCCGCTCGATCTCGCACACGCCAAGCACGTCGGGCAGCGTCAACGGCTCGAAGTACAGCCGGTCGGAGGTGTCGTAGTCGGTCGACACGGTCTCGGGGTTGCAGTTGATCATGACGGCATCACGACCTGACTCCCGCACGGTCTGGGCGGCGTGCACGCAGCAGTAGTCAAACTCGATCCCCTGGCCGATGCGGTTGGGTCCCGAACCCAGGATCACCACGCTCGGCCGCGATCCGCGCGTGACCTCGCCGGCGGCAAGCGGTCTGCCGTCTGGTCCGGCCGGCCGCGGTCGCTCCCAGGCGGAATAGAAGTATGGGGTCTGGGCGGCGAACTCGGCGGCGCAGGTGTCCACCGACTTGAACGTGCGCTGCCCGGCAAAGACCGCATCCGGATCACGGACGAGAGCCTCGAGCTCACGCAGGAACCAGGGGTTGATCTGCGTCAGCGCCTCGAGCGCCGCGACGCTGTGGCCGCGACGCAGAGCCTCCAACAGGTGATCGAAGCGCTCGGCCCCGGGCGCCGCCACCAGCTCGAGCAGCTGCTCGTCGTCACTGGGGAAGCTGACCGCGGCGTCAAGCTCGCGCGAGCGCAGCGCCTTGGCGAACGCCTGACGGAAGGTGCGGCCGATCGCCATCGCCTCGCCGACGGACTTCATGTGGGTCGTCAGCTCCTGCTCGGCTCCCGGGAACTTCTCGAATGCGAAGCGTGGCCACTTCACCACGCAGTAATCGATCGCCGGCTCGAAGCTGGCGGGCGTGGCGCGGGTGATGTCGTTGGTGATCTCCTGCAGCGTGTAGCCGACGGCCAGCCGCGCCGCGATCTTCGCGATCGGAAAGCCCGTTGCTTTGGACGCCAGCGCGCTCGAGCGCGAGACACGCGGGTTCATCTCGATCACCATGATCTCTTCCGTGGCGGGGTTGACCGCGAACTGAACGTTCGACCCCCCGGTCTCCACACCGATCGCCCGGATCACCGTGATCGCCTGATCGCGCAGCCGCTGGTAGAGGTGGTCTGGCAGCGTCTGCTGCGGTGCCACGCAGACGCTGTCACCGGTATGAACGCCCATCGGATCGATGTTCTCGATCGCGCAGACGATCACCACGTTGTCGGTCGAGTCACGCATCACCTCCAGCTCGAACTCGCCCCAGCCGAGCACCGACTCGTCGATCAGGATCTGGCTGATCGGCGAGGCCTCGAGCCCACGGCCGATGACCGCGTCGAACTGGGCCATGTCGCGCAGCACACCGCCGCCGGCGCCACCGAGCGTGAAGGCCGGGCGGATGATCACGGGCAGCCCGATCTCGGCCACCGCGGCGCGTGCCTCCGCGAGCGTGTGCGCGATCGCCGAGCGCGGCACGCGCAGGCCCGCCGCCTGCATCGTCGCGCGGAACAGGTCGCGGTCCTCGCCGCGCTCGATCGCGTCGATCTTGGCGCCGATCAGCTCCACGCCGAAGCGCTCGAGCACACCGTCCTCGTGCAGCCGTTTGGCGAGGTTGAGCGCCGTCTGGCCCCCGAGCGTCGCAACCAGGGCGTCTGGCCGCTCGCGCTCGATGATGCGGGTGACCGTCCGCGGGTCGAGCGGCTCCACGTAGGTGGTGGTCGCCACCTCAGGGTCGGTCATGATCGTGGCCGGATTCGAGTTCACGAGCACGACCTCGTACCCCTCCTGCATGAGCACGCGAGCCGCCTGCGTACCCGAATAGTCGAACTCGGCCGCCTGCCCGATCACGATCGGCCCCGAGCCGATCAGCAGGATCTTGTGAAGGTCGTTGCGTCGTGGCATCAGCGGCTGCTCCGGATCTCGTCGACAAAGCGGTCGAACAGGTAGAGAGAGTCGTGCGGGCCGGGACCGGCCTCAGGGTGGTACTGAATCGTCGCGCCCTGCACATCAAGCAGCGCGAGCCCCTCCACGGTGCGGTCGTAGAGGTTCACGTGGCTGAGCTGCGCGGCGCCGAAGTCGGTCTCCCAGCGCACCGGCTGATCGCCGTCGATGCGCCCCTGTCCATCTGGCCCGAGCACCGCGAAGCCATGGTTCTGGCTGGTTATCTCGGTGCGTCCGCTCGCCAGGTCCTTGACCGGGTGGTTGGCGCCATGATGGCCGAACGGCAGCTTGTAGGTCTGAAGGCCCAGCGCCCGGCAGAGCAGCTGGTGGCCGAGGCAGATCCCGTAGACCGGTTTGCGCCCGACCAGCCCGCGCACCGTATCGACCACATAGCCAAGCGCCGCCGGGTCACCCGGGCCGTTGGCCAGAAAGATCGCGTCCGGGCCGGCGGCGAGCAGCGTCTCGGCGCTGACCGTGCAGGGATAAAGGGTGAGCTCGACGCCCCGCTGGGTCAGCTGCTCAACGATCGAGCGCTTCACCCCCGTGTCGATCATCGCGACGTGCACTGGTGACTCACTCCCACTGGCCGCAACCTGCCGCGGCGTCGGCGGTGTCACCTCGCGCGCAAGGTCGCGTCCCGCCATCGGCGGCTCGCGTTCGAGCAGCGCGCGGGCCTCGGCCTCGGCCACGGTCGCGGGAAAGACGCCGCCGCGCATCGCCCCGGCGTCACGGATATGGCGCACCAGCGCGCGTGTGTCGAGGTCGGTGATGGCGGCGACACCCTGGGCTTTAAGCCATGTCAGCCAGCCGCCCTGTGCGTTCGGCGCGTCGTCGTAATCGACGGCGGCACGCATGATCGCGGCGCGGGCGTGCGCACGGTCTGACTCCATCGCCCGCGCGCTGACGCCGTAGTTGCCCATCTGCGGGTAGGTGAAGGCGATCAACTGGCCGGCATACGAGGGGTCGCTCATCGCCTCCTGGTAGCCGGACATCGACGTCGTGAACACAACCTCCCCCACCGCGTGAGTGTCGGCACCGCAGGCCGTCCCGTCGAAGCGGGCGCCATCCTCCAGCAGCACATATGCCTCGCCGCTCATCAGACCTCCTCCAGTGTCGTCGTACGAACCCCGGGCGCGGCGAAGGCCACGCTGCCGGCGGCCACCGTCAGCTCCACGACGCCAGCCAGCCTGCGGCCGTGAAAACAGCAGTTCTCGGAGCGGCTGCGGTAACCCCTCTCCCCCACACGCCAGTCACGCGCAAGGTCAACCAGCACGACGTTCGCCTGTTCGCCTACAGCCACCCGTGGCAGGTTCAGGCCGTACAGTGACCCACCCGCGGTCAGCCGCTCGATCAGCACGGGCAGCGTCAGCAGCCCCGGCCTGACAAGCTCGGTGTAGAGCGCGGCAAACGCTGTCTCCAGTCCGGTGGTCCCCATCGGCGCCTGCTCGAAGGGCATCTCCTTCTCGTGGTGCGCGTGGGGCGCATGGTCTGTGGCGATGCACTCGATCACGCCGCTGCGCAGGGCGTCGATCAACGCCTTGCGGTCAGCCTCGCTGCGCAGCGGCGGGTTCATCTTGAAGTTCGCATCCAGGCCCAGCAGCTCCTCGTCGGTCAGCGTGAGATGGTGGGGTGTCACCTCACCACTGACCCGTGCTCCGGCGCTGCGCCAGAAGGAGAGCGCCTGCACCGACGCCGCGGCGCTGAGATGCTGGAAGTGCACGCGCGCATCCTCGTATCTGGCGATCGCCGCGTCCCGATCGATCATCGTCGACTCACTGATCGACGGGATGCCGGCCACACCCAGCCTGGCCGAGACCGCACCCTCGTGCATCACCCCGTCGGCTGAGAGCGACGGGTCCTCCTCGTGCAGCGCAACCACGCCGCCGGCCAGCCGCTGATACTGGAGCGCCTTGCGCAGCATCCCGGCGCCCACGACCGGCCGGCCGTCGTCGGTGAAGCCAAGCGCACCGGCGTCGCGCAGCGCCGCCATCTCGGTGAGCTCCTCGCCCCGGAGCCCAACCGTGATCGCCGCCAGAAAGCCGGTCGGCACCGACGCCTGCTGGCGTGCGCGGGCGCGCAGGGCCTCGAGCACACTCACCTGGTCCACGGTCGGCACGGTGTTGGGCATCGCGATCAGCTGACAGAAGCCGCCGGCCGCAGCCGCGTCGGTCCCCGTCGCGATCGTCTCCTTGTACTCCTGTCCGGGTGTGCGCAGGTGCACGTGCGGGTCGGAGAAGGCCGGGAACAGGTGCTTGCCGGCCGCCTCGATCACGGCCGCCCCGCTGGGCGGCCGTGTCGCCCCGGGCGCTCCCAACTCGGCGATCAGACCGCCGCGGATCAGCACGTCAAGGGGCGCGTCGAGCCCGCAGCGCGGATCGAGCACGTGGGCCTGCCTGATCAGGATCTCAGCCGGCATGGCACTTCTTGAAAGCAGCGGCTCGGTGGCCATGCTCACGCCACCGCCTGTAGCGCGGGCGCGCCGACGAGCAGCTCGTAGAGCACCGCCATGCGCACCGCCACACCCGACTTCACCTGCTCGCCGATCAGCGACGCAGCGCAGTCGATCGCCGCCCCGCTGCACTCGACACCGCGATTGACGGGCCCGGGGTGCATCAGCAGCTGGCCCTCGCGCAGACGTTCAAGGTTGATCTGGTAGCGCTGGGCGTACTCGCGCAGACTCGGCACGTAGGCCTCGCGCATCCGCTCGTGCTGCATCCGCAGGACGTAGACCACGTCAGCCTCGCCGAGGCGATCGAGCGTCGTGCGCTGCGCGCAGCCGAGCGCCTCGATCTGGCGTGGAATCAGGGTCGGTGGCCCGCAGACGGTGACGCTGGCGCCCATCCTCCGAAACGCCAGGATGTTTGACCTCGCCACGCGCGAATGCAGCACATCGCCGACGATCCAGATCTCGAGCCCGTCCAGCGAGCCAAGCCTCTGTCTCAGCGTGAAAACGTCAAGCAGCGCCTGCGTGGGGTGCTCGTGCTTACCGTCACCGGCGTTGATCACACAGGCGTCGGTCCAGCCGGCGACCTGCTGAGCGGCGCCCGCGAACGGCGCGCGGATCACGATCGCCGCGGGGTCATACGCGCTCAGGGTCTGCACCGTGTCCTTGAGCGACTCGCCCTTCTCGACGCTTGAGCCGACGCTGCGGACGCTCACCACATCGGCGCTCAGCCGTTTGGCCGCGAGCTCAAACGACGAGCTGGTCCGGGTCGAGGCCTCGTAGAACAGGTTCACAACCGTGCGGCCCTTGAGCGCCGGCACCTTCTTGATCTCGCGGCCTGCCACCTCCGCAAACGACCGCGCCCGGTCGAGCACACGCTCGATGCCGGCTCGGTCGAGGTCTTCGATCGACAGCAGGTGACCCGTCATGCTCTGCCTCCTTCGGTGATCGTCACCGAGTCCTCGCCGTCGATCTCGACGACGTGTACGTTCACGCGCTGCCCGCGCGAGGTCGGCAGGTTCTTGCCGACGTAGTCGGGCCTGATCGGCAGCTCCCGGTGGCCGCGGTCGGCCAGCACAGCCAGCTGCACCCGGGCCGGACGCCCGTAGTCAAACACCGCCTCGATCGCGGCGCGCACGGTGCGTCCCGTGTACAGCACATCGTCCACGATCACGATCGCGCGTCCATCGACTGGGAAGTCAAGCGCGGTCGCGTGCACCACCGGGGCCGCCGGCGCCTCGGGTTCGCGACGACCGAGGTCGTCCCGGTAGAAGCTGATGTCAACGCTGCCCAGCGGCACCTGCACTCCGGCCAGCTCGGAGACGATCGGGGCCAGCCGCGCGCCGAGCACCGCTCCGCGGCGATGTACACCGACAATGGCGAGCGGCGCCTCCGCGCCGACCGAGGCGTTCTTCTCGACGATCTCGTGCGCGATGCGCACCAGCGTGCGGCGCATGTCGTCACGGTCAAGCACGACCGTCTGATGGTCCATCGATACGTCCTTCCTGGCCTCGCGGGACCGGGTTAAAGGGACAGTCAGGCCACAGTATCAGGCGCGTCGGCGGGCGGGACGGCGGCCGCTGCCGCTCGGTCGCTGCCGCCGGCCAGCGGGCCGGCGGCAGCACTGTCACGCTCTGACCAGCGCAGCAGACGCGGCGCGCCACGCTCCGGGAAGGGAATCTCAATCGTGTCGAAGTCGCGTGGAACCACCGTGTTGGCGAAGATCTCGCGCGCCTGATCGCGGATCAGCGAGGCGGGATAGCGGATCGAGATGTGGTTGAGCGCGAGCATCCGGACCTCCGCGTCACGGGCCACGCCGGCCGCCTGTGTGGCTGTCGAATGGCCGGTCTGGTGGGCGCGCTCGGCATCCTCGATCGCAAATGTCGCCTCGTGGATCAGCAGATCGCTTCCGTGCGCAGCCTCCGCCAGCGCCGGGCACGGTCGCGTGTCCCCGGAGATCGCCAACTTGCGGCCCAGTCGCGGCGGCCCCATCACCATCTCCGGCGTGACGCCCGCAACGACCTCGCCGCGCTGGACGCGGCCAAAGTCCGGCCCCTCCTGCAGACCAGCCTGACGCGCCCTCTCCGGGTCGAAGACGCCGGGACGGTCGTGTTCATGCAGCACATACCCGAGCGCGGGGCCGCGGTGGGAAACCGCCACCGCCTCGATCTCATATCCGTCACGCTCGAGGATCTCACCGTCAGTGAGCTCGATCACGTGCAGCTCATAGGTGGTCGCGCCGGCGTAGCGCATCAGGTTCGCCACCAGGTCGCGCAGGCCACGCGGACCGTGAATGGCCAGCGGCCGCGAGCGGTCGCGCATGTCGAAGGTCTTCAACAGGCCCGGCAGGCCCAGCCAGTGGTCGGCGTGCAGGTGCGTGATCAGCACCTCGTCGACGTCGGTCAGCCCGATCGAGCGCAGGAGCTGGCGCTGGGTGCCTTCACCGCAATCGACCAGCAGGGTCTGGCCGCCGCGGCGGACCAGCAGGCTCGGTAGGCCGCGTCGCTGGGTCGGCAGCGAGCCGCCCGTGCCGGCGAAGAAGACCGAGAGCTCCATCGGCGTGAGTCTGCCAGGACCGCGGTAGCCTGGGTGTGTGCAAGTTGTGAACCCGCCAGACGCCGGGCGGCCGCGGCGCCGCAGCCCCTACCGCTCGCTGCCGCCGTGGCTGCAGTGGGCGCTGCCGTTCGCGGTGGCGGGCGTCCTGGTTGGCGGCCTCGTCTGGTACGTCAACCACCAGACCTACGACGTGCCGCAGATCGCCAACGTGACCAAGCCCAGCGCGATCGCCGCCCAGAACCAGCAGGGGACGGTGATCGTCAAACAGCAGCAGGCCCCGCACGAGAGCAGGATCACGGCCGGCCAAACACCGATCGCCGGCGTGCACGCGGCGGTGCTGCACTACATGCACCATGAGATCGCACTCGGGGTCTTCGACGGGCCGGTCACCCGCTCCGCCTGCACGCAGACCGGTGGCTCGGGCAGCAGGCTGGTGTTCCACTGCACGGTGACCGCCACCTCGCAGGTGGTCACCTACCCGTTTGACGCGGTCGCCGACCCGGCGAGCGGCGTGGTCACCTACTGCCAGCGCGTCGAGCCGCCGATCCCGAGCATGAACATCCCGGTCAGCAAACGCTGCACCTGAAGCGGCCGTCCGCCCGGCCAGCCGCCACCCGACCGCGTCAGCCGCCGCTCAGGCGCCCGGCACGAGCAGCTCTGCAGCCAGCGCGCGCCACGCCAGCTCGGGCACTCCCGCGGCCCCGACCACCTGCACGCAGACGTGGTCAGCGCCTGAGTCCAGGTGCGCCGTGGCGGCTGCCGCCAGCACCGTTGGCGGCCCTTGCGGGACGAGCTCCCCGACCAGCCTCGGGCTGCCCCCGTCTGCCAGATCCTGATCGGTGTAGCCCAGGCGTCTGAGGTTGTTGGCGTAGTTGCTCAGCCGCAGGTAGAAGGCGGCGTACTCCCGCGCGCTGGCAAGCGCCGCCTGATGGTCGCCGTCGTCGAGCACCACCGCCTGCTCGGGGGCGATGAGCGCCTGGTGCCCGAGAAGCTCGCGCGCCATCCGCGTGTGCGCAGGCGGTGTGAAGTAGGGGTGGGTGCCGAGCGTGCGCTGCGCGCTCAGCTCGAGCATCCGCGGCCCCAACGCAGCCAGCACCATGCGCTCGGGTGGAATCGGCGTCGACGCGGAGGCGATCCCGTCCAGAAACGCGCGCATCTTCGCCAGTGGCTGCTGGTACTCCTGCGTTGCCTCCCGGTGACCGATTCCGATGCCAACCAGCAGGCGACCCGGGTGAGCTTCCTCCAGCTCGGCGAACTCACGGGCGAGCACGTCGGGCTCGTACTGCCAGACGTTCACGATCCCGGTGGCGATCACGATCGCTCGGCTCGCCTCGAGCATCGGCCGCAGCGACTCCAGGCGCGGCGAGCTGCCGAGCCACAGCGTCCCGAAGCCGAGCTCCTCTGCCAGCGCCGCGGCCTGACCGTAGTCGCGCGGTTCAAGCGCGCGCCCCACCCAGAGACCATAACGGCCAAGTTCCATGGTGGAAGCGTTGCACAGTCGCTGCAGCGAGCGTGCAGATGGCGGCCGACATCCGCCGGCGCTAAGCTCGCCACTGGCAACCCCGCCAACGAGCGCCCGTAGCTCAGGGGATAGAGCGTTCGCCTCCGGAGCGAAAGGCCGCAGGTTCAAATCCTGCCGGGCGCGTCACAAAAGCCCTCCAAATGGAGGGTTTTTTCATGCTCAGACCGCGCCGCTATCACCGCGTAGAGCCGTCTGAGCGCCGCTGGTGCCCAATGGTGCCCAATCAACGGGCGCCGGCACGGCACCGACGAGCGCCCGCAGACGCTCCCGCTCGCCTTCGTCGGCGCTCATCACGTGCGCGTAAATCCGCAACGTGACCGCCGAATCGGCGTGCCCAAGCGTCCGCATCACACGCGGCAGCTCATACCCACAGACAAACAGCAGCGAGCAGCACGTATGCCGCAGCTTGTGCGGGCTCAAGCCTTCGGGCAGCGGTGGCAGCCCCGCCGCCTCGCGGCGCTCGTTGGCGACCTCGACGGCGCGGGCGAACACACGTTGCCGGAATCCGTCGCGGCTGAACTTGCGCCGGTTGGTGGTCGCAAAGACAAGATCATCCGGCCCGGTGTTCATGCACCCCGCCTTGTAGGTCGTCAGCGCCTCTCTGAGCGCCGGCAGTAGCTCCACGTGCCGGACGCCCGCGTCTGTCTTTGCCTCGCCCACGTAGAGCCTGCCTGCCGCAAGGTCGATATCGCGCCAGCGCAGCGCGAGCAGCTCGCCCATGCGCAGACCACCGAACACGAGCACCGAGAGCATCGCCCGACGCGGCACGTGGCGCCGGTCGGGGCGCGCCGCGAGGTCAAGCTCGCCCGCGGCGTCGAGCAGGGACTCGATCTGCTCCGCCCGGTCAAGCCAGACCGCGGGCGGCTTCGGCGCTCTGAGCTTGCGGTTGCGAGGATTCACGCGCAGCGGGTTGCGCTGGATCATCCCGTATTCGTCGGCCTGGTCGAGGATCTGCCCGAGCCTGGTGAGCGTCTTGTTGATCGAGGCGGCTGAGAGCGGCTTAGGTGGCCTCTGGCGGCGTAGCTCGCGCAGCTTCGCGCGGTCGGTCTCGACGTCGAGGCGTGCTCGCCACTGTCTCAGCGCTTCGGCCCGCGCTTCGGACTCGCGCACCTTCGCCGCCCGGTAGCGGTCAACCTCGGCCACCGTGATCTCTGAGAGCCGATGCTCGGCGAAGAACGGCAGCAGGTGGCTTGAGAGCTGCCAGCCGTAGTCTGTCTGCGTGCTCTCGTCAAGCTCGCGGCGCTTGGCCTCGAACCACTGCGACGCGAACACGTGAAAGGTCGGATCGGGCGCCTGCGCCTCGACGTGCTCGGGCTCGGCGCGCACTGGCCGCCACACGCCGGCCCGCACCTTCGCCAGCTCGTCGGCGAGCGCCTCGGCGGCGCGGAGGTCGTTCCAGCCCTCGGCGTCGGTCCCTAGCGTCAGATATTGGCGCTCGCCGTTGGCGCGGAACCGGAGCGCGTACACCTTGCCACCTTTGCGGTCCTTGACAACCACCTGGCCCGTCGCCTCGCGCGGCATCAGTTACCCCCCTCTGGTGAGCCGTTGTCTGCCGCCTGCTCACGCTTGCCGAACCGCTCCCACGCCGACTGGCGCGTGATCCCGAGCGCGTCGCCTATCCCCTGCCAGGATGCGCCCTGCGCGCGAGCCTCGGCGACTAGTGCGCTGATCGCGGTCTGCGTGTTGTCGAGCTGCTCGCGGGCTCTGCGAAGCGCGGCGAGCGTGTCTGATTCGGTAGCGGTCATGCTGTGAGGATACCCTGACAAGCGGCGGAATCACAGCGACCCACCGCGAGCCCGTCGAGAACGCGCTGCGAGCAGCCCCGAGCACGTCACCCGAGGCCGTCGAGACCATCCTGCGCCAGCTCGAAGGCCTCGGCCTTGACACGGCCCAGCGCCGTCGAGAGGATCGCCACCATGACCACGGCCATCAGCACCGCCAACGCCCACGACGACGGCTACGACCTCGTGCGCGGCACCGACATCACCGGCCCGCGCATCGGCAAGATCTACATGAGCGAAGGCGAGCCTTACCTCGTCCTCGACGAAGGCGACGAGTACGCGCCCGACACGCTCGCAGACGCCTCGGCGTGGCTGGCAGAGCACGGCTACGTGATCGGCGACGATCCCGACTTCGCGGCGATGTTCACCACCCCGAGCGCGTCGAGCGTCGCCTGACCGAGCGCACCTGCGCCTACCGCACGCCCCAGCAGGCGCAGAGAGCGGCTGAGAGCGTCGCGCGGCTGGCGCTGAGACCTTCGCGCGTCTAACTAAGCGGCGGCTCGGTCGGCTTCGGCTGCCGTGGCGACGTGCTGTGATACACCGACCAGCCCGTGCCGTTGCACTGGTGGCACGGGAACCAATCCGACGCCTGACGTGGTGCCGTTAGAGCTGGCGGCCGCCAAACCCAGCCACGGCCCGCGCAGTACCGGCAACCCTCAGCGGGCATATGCACGAGCCACTCGGCACCCTCGGGCACGTCCGCTATGCGCGCGTCATTCGGCGCCAGCTCCACCGGATCACGGCCCTCGAGGCTGAGACGCTTGTAGCGCGGCGCGAGCCACGCCCGCTCGCCCACCGCCTCAAGCGACATCGCCGCAAGTACGCGCTGGCGCGCCTGCTCGAGCGCGTCGGCCTTGACGATCACGTAGGAGTCCTGCCGGCGCGTCTGGCCGTCCCACTCGTAGGCGATCCACCAAGACACGGGCGCAGCCTACGCGCTCCGAGCGCTCGCGTGGGATCTTCTAGCCGAAGCGCCCCGACCGCGCTCGCCGGCCAGGGCGCTCCTAGACGGGGGTGATCGCGAAGTGCTGAGAACTCTCCATGATCGAGACCGTGAACCGACGCATAAAGTCCCGCCGTCCCCACAGAACTGTGCGCGCCCCGGGAAGGAATATGGGGGCGAACTCAACCACATGCTGCGGGATTTCGGGCACAACCGCCGTCGACGCGCGGCTCGCGACGTGCATCGTGAACTCGCCGTTTGCGCCCGTTCCAGTCTCCATTGTTAGGTCTTCGACGCCGTAGCCCATCAACGTCGCGTACCCAAGTGGCAGCGACGTGCGATCGGCCCCGGAGTCGACCAGGCCCCAGAGGGGGCCGGACTCGCCGTTGATTCCCGTGACTCGCATGACCAAGTACGGCCGCGGACCACCTTGACCGAAGTCCCGGTAAGGAATCAGGAACGGCTGTGAGGGGAGCGCGGACAGGGCTAAAGGATGAACGTCGCGTCGGCCGCCCGCGGGACGGGAATCAGCGCATCCGTGTCCTGAACCTGCGGATCGTCACGCAATTCTACCGGCGTCAACGCGCTCGCAACGATCCTTCCGTCGCGTACGGCTACCCAGGCACCCTCGTACGGCGCCAAATCATCCGTTACGAGAGGCTCAGTCTGGATCTCTGTTGCAGACATTCCATACCTCCATTAGATACTTGCAGTCGCGATCAAGCTTCATCCGTTGTTACGGCGCTCGGCCACTGTGCTGCAAACTTTACGCCGCAGCGGCGACTCCGCGTCGCTTCCTAACACTCCCCGCCTACTTCCAGAGCTTGCGCCACACCCCGGCACGCCCGAGCGCACGGCCCAGCGCCACGTTCTTCGCGCGCCTCGCGGCCCTGGTCGGGCTGCTCAGCGAGCCGAGGTTGTTTGAGATCCGCGCGGCCCCGTAGAGCTGCGAGGTCAGAGACCGCCTGCGCGCCATCGTCGTCACCTTCCCGCTTGCATGATGTAGGTGATCTTCTACCCGATCACAGAGACCACCGCAAGCGCCTCGACGCCGACGGGCCCGGTCCTGCGTGCGCGCCCTGGTGAACGTCCTCGACGGCCTCGGCGCCGCGAGCGCTGCCCTACCTCGACGGCCTCGACGAACGCAGAGAGCCGACGCCCGCAGGTGACGCCGGCCCTCTACCTTCCGCAACCTCTACCGGCTACACGGTACGCGCGAGCCCGGACGCAACCGGATAGCGCTACCACACCCCTGCGATAACGCCCGTCGCAAAGATCACGACCGCGAACGCCGCAGCCCCCACGAGCAGCCACGCGAGCGCCGCACCGAGCGCAAGCGCCGTGGCCAGCACCCGGACAAAGAGTTGCACGAGTGCCACGCCTCGATGCGTCGAGAGCACCTGCACGCCGCTGCCGTGGCATCTGCCGCACCTGCCGCCGAGCCGGTTACGCCCCGAGCCGCGGCACCGCAAGCACTCCACCGCGAGCCGTGCGCTTCGCGCATCCGCCTGCACCTGTACCGCCATGTTGCCCACCTCCTGTAGATAGTTGACCTTCAGAGCCTCTGTGCGCCCTTCTCCCTTCCCCCTCCCCCCGGCAAGGCAGACCATCGCGTCACGCCGTCGAGGGCGCCAGCGAGCCGCTCATGCGCTCAGACGGGCGATCACGTGACCGTCACGACGAGCGTGTCTGACGTGTCGGTGTAGTCCTCGTCGTAGCTCATGTAGGAGACCGCGATTTCGTAGGTGCCGGCGCTCGGGAACGTCGCCCCGAAGTAGGCCACCGCCTGAAAGCCGCTATTGCTCATCGCCTGCCCGTCGCCGACGTTCAGAGCGCCCGTCTGGTCGTAGTTCCAGTCCGTCACGGTCACGCCCGCGCTCGGCGTCACGGCGGCCGACAACGTGCCATACGGGTACTGATCGACGGCCAGCAAGCTCGCCGCGAGCGTCGAGGTCGCGGGCTGCGAGTACACCCAGGGAGTCGTAGGCATCGCTGGCGACCACCCGCCGCCGAGCAGCACCGAACCGGACGCAGGCTGATCGACGCCCACGATCTGAAGCCCATTGGGCACCACGTCCGGCGCGCTGACCACCATCCCGGCCTTGAGCGGCGTCAGCCCGCTCGTGACCTGGAAGTTGTCAGAGCCCGCCGAGCACACGACATCGAACGGATAAGTCACGCTCGCCGACCCGAGCGTCAGCACCACCGCCCGGAGCTGATAGACGTGCGACATTGTAACCCCGCTGGGCGCGCCCGCCAGCAGCGTCACGTTATTCCACATGCGCTCCACGGCCACGCTGCCATCGACGGCGGTGATCGTCTGCCACACGATGCCCGGAGTGACGCTCACCACTCACCACCGCCCACGCCGCTGAGCACCAGCGCCGCGTTCACAGCATCGCTCAACCGGCGCTGAGCGGTTGCCAGCCGTGTTTCCCACCGGGTGACACACTCATCAGCTTCGACGCCCTCTACGGCCAGCGCGGTCGCCTCCTGCGTGGCGTCGTGAACGGCCCGCGCGTAGTCCTGAAGCGCCCCCGCCACGTACAGATACGCGCTCGGGTCGAGCGCCTCGACGGCCGGGCCCGTGACCTCGTGGCGCGCCTGCTCTGCGAGCTGCGTGAGCGCCTGGCGTGCGTCCTGGTAACTGCTCACGAGTCACCGCCTTCCATGTCGAAGTTGCCCGGACGGGCGAACACGTCGAGCAGCCATGCGCGGTCAGCGCGGCCAGCCTGCTCCACCGCTTCGAGCGCCTTGCGAAGCTCAGCCGCGGCAGCCGTGGCGGCCATCGCCGCCGCCGCGGTCGAGCTGGCCGAGGAGCGATCGACTACACGCGCAAGCGCCACGAGAATCGAGGCCTTGACCCTGGTAGTCGGATCATTCCCCCACCCCTGCACCAGCTCCGCGACATGGCGCTCAGTCTCGCCGCGCCGGTCAGCGCCAGCCGCGAGAATCCGTTGCACCTTCTGCCTTGAGAGACCGAAATGCGCTGCCGCCTGGTGCTGCGTGCGCCCTGCGTCCATGAACCGGCGCAGCTCGGCATAACCCGGCTCTGCTCGGCGCTGCTCAGCCTGCGCCCGCTCGACCTGCGTGGCCTCGACGGTCACGCCGACCACCCCCAAGCGCAGACCAGACGGGCGCTTGCGCCTGGGCGCACGCGATTGCGTAGGCTCCGGCCCAAGCTTTCGCCTTTATGGCAAAACAGAGAAAGATTGATTAGGGCTCGAGTTTCGGGCTTTTCGAGGTCGCTGGGTGAGGGTTGGCGCAGTCCGATGTGCGGTGTCAGCTGGCGCGTAGACAGCACTTCTTGTACTTGCGTTCGCTTCCGCACCAGCAGGGCTGGTTGCGCTCTGGTGGCCAGGGATGTGTTGTGGTTGTTTTGAGGAGTTCGGTGGCGTAGCTCGCGCGGGTGTCTGATTGCTCGGGATCGCGGTCGTGCTCGGCGGACCAGGCGAGGTAGCTGTCGATCGTGATTGGCACAAGCGCGAGCCGCGCGACGCCCTGGGCTCTGAGCTGTCGGAGGAGCAGTTCGAGCCGGGCGCAGTATGCGTCGTAGGGTCCGTGCTCGTAGTCCTCGGCGAAGCTTGGCCAGGTCTCGAGCGCTCGCTGGTACTCCTGGGCCGGGAACCAGGCAAGACCGACCGACGCGTGCTTTGGCGGGACCGTCCGCGTGCTCTGGTCTCGGTAGAACGCGTCAACGCGTGCTCGTTCGGCTCGTTCTTCGCGATCGACGAGTTCTTCAGCTTGGAGTTGCAGTTCGTCGGGTGGTTGGCTGAGCGCGTCGAGGGTTTCGGCTCGCTCGCTGGTGAGCATCCAGAGCATGTCGCTGTCGACGTTGGTGGCGAGCGCGAGCGTGAGGCCTTTGGTCTGCCACGGCAACGCCTTGTTGTGCAGTCCGACGTCCGCGTAGGCGAGGCCCGCTGTTTGGTGCAGCCACGGGTTGCCGGGGTCCTCGCGCTCGGCGTTTAGCCAGGCGATATCGGCCTGGTCTGTGTGTCCTGCGTGCAGCAGCAGATCGGCGATCAGTGCTTGTGCGCTGGGGTGCTCATCAAGGTCGCCGTCCCATCCAGCGGCGACGGCTTGGCGCATCGCGTCGACCGCTTCGTCGAACCGGCCGAGCTGCTGGTAGGCATACGCTAGCTCGTCGAGGTACTCCGCGCGGTGCCGCTGCGTCTCGGTTAGTTCGAGCGCGCGCGCGATCAAGCGAACGCGCGCCGTGTTGTCATCACGCTCGCGGGCGACATCGAGTTCCCGCTCGATCGCTGCGAGGTCAGACACAAGCGGAAGGCTAGCCTGCGCGTCAGGCGCGGCGACCTTGGCGCCGCGCGACGGATCATCCCGCGCCTGGAGCACGGCAAGGAGAAGGTCGCGGCGACCCGAATCTGGTGCGCGACAAGCCGATCTGGCCACGAGACGCTGACACGTTCCCGCGGCCCTTTGCACCAGGAGTCGCCGCTATGCCAAGTTCGCTCGCCGGGCTGTTGTCCCTGCTCGCGCCATCCTTCACGCAACCAACGTTTCAGACGTTCAGCATGCTGGTGGTCGGGATGGTCGGCCGGGTGCGGGACTGCACCGTGACGGGGATGCTGCAGTCCGCCGGGCTCGCGGGCGAGTGGCATCACAGCCGCGCGCACGACTTCTTCGCCCGCCGACGCTGGGAGCCTGACGAGCTCGGCGTTCGGCTGTTGGACTTCCTCATCACGATGTTCGTCAAGCCCGACGGCCCGATCCGGTTCGCCGTTGATGACACGCTCTTCGGCCGCTCCGGACGCAAGGTGTTCGGCGCGCACTACCTCCACGACGGCGCGCAACCCGAGGGATCCGGGCAGCGGACCAGATGGGGGAACTGCTGGGTCGTGCTCGTGCTCGTCGTGGAGCTTCCGTGCCTCGACGGCCGGCAGGTTGGGCTGCCGGTCCTGTTCCGGCTGTTCCGCCCGAAGGACGAGCAGCATCCGGACCGCCCGTCACAACCCGAGCTCGCGAGGCGGCTGATCGACATGATCCTGAAGCGTTTCCCGGGCCGGGTCGTGGAGCTGGTGATGGACGGCGCGTACGCCAGCAAGGCGTGGCAAGGGCTACCAGACCGCGTGACGCTCACGACCAGAATGCGCGCCAACGCGGCCGTGTTCGCGTTCGCGCCGGAACCAACCGGCAAGCGGGGACGCCCAGCGCTGAAGGGCGCCCGGCTCGCGAGTCTCGCCAAGCTCGCCGCCGCTGCGGCGTTCACGCCGGTCACGGTCACCACCCCCGGCGGCCGCGAGCGGACCGCGCACATCCACGCGTTCACGTGCCTGTGGTACGGGCCGTTACACACACGGGCGGTAAAGGTGATCCTGATCCGCAACCCCGGCACCAGCGAAGGGTTCGACATCGCACTCGCGTCAACCGACACGACCGCGACCGCCGCGGTGCTGATCGCCCGCTACGACAGCCGCTGGACGATCGAGACCTGCCATCAAGAAGCGAAAGCACACGGCGTCGGCGACCCGCGCAACCGCGTCCAGAAAGCCGTCGAGCGGACCGTCCCGTTCGGGTTCCTCACCCAGACGATCACGATCGCCTGGTACCAACTGCACGGCAACCCCGAAGCCGACCTCAAAGCCCGACGGCGCGCCGCCCCGTGGTACCGCCAGAAAACCAGCGTCAGCTACACCGACATGCTCGCCACGCTCCGCCGCGAGCTGATCCGACACGAATACTGGGCACAAGCACCCCAGACAACCACCGAACCACAAATCACGCCCGCCCTGTCACCGTCAGCCCAAGCCGCCGCCTGAGATCACGAAAGTCGAGTTAGGGGCGAGCCGTCCACAAACAGTAACCGCTTTGGATACCCTGCGCCCCCTTCATGCGTACTGACCATGACACTTACCTGTCAGTGTGACTGTGACTGTTAGGCGAAGTTGCCTGCGTCGTATCCTGCTCCGGTTATGCTGGCGATGCCTTGCGGCCAGATCGGGAAGCAAGCGACGTACTGACGCACGGTAACCCATGCTTCGAGGTTGCCTGCGACGCCGCCGGATGGCATGAGTGAGAAGATCGGCTGGCCTGCCATCCACAGCACGTTACTTGGATCGCAGACAATGATCTGATACTGCGATCCTGTGCCGACCGTTGGAATGTTCAGGTCTGCGAACGCTCGGAGTCCTGCGAAGTTGAGCCCTGAGTAACCAAGCCCGCCTATCTTCTTGGCGTTCTGATCGAGGCTCGGCAGCGCGACGGGCCTGCCGCTCGCGTCTGCCCACGCGCTCGCGTAGTCAAGCAGCGGGTCTGGAGCGAAGTACGCCGTAGGCCTGATGTAGATACCCGGTGTCGTGGTCAGTGCCTTGCGAGCCTTCGCCAAGTCACCATACAGACCGCCAACGCCTGACGTGCCGGTCAGAGTGAACGTGCTTATACCTGCGACCGTCTGAGCTCCTGCGAGCGCCGTAGTGACTGCATACGTGTCATTGTTGGCGTCGAGCTGTGCCCTGAGCTGCCGCATCACAAACTGATCGCCAGTGATTCCGACACCGCCAGCACGATCGAGCCAAGCCTGCGAGAGTGTCACCTTGCCCGAGGTCGAGTTGACTGCGACCGTGTTCAGCGTAGCCGTTGGATCAGTGTCGCTGACCGAGTTACCTTCGCTCGTGGCGGCCACATCGGTTGCACTCGTGAACGCTGGCACCGCGACTTCCAAGCCGTACTGTGGCAGCGTGAGCGTATCGTTGAGCTGTGACACGAACGCCGCGAACGGACTGCGGAACGTGGCGAACTGCCGGACGAGCGTGATCGGCGGCACGAACGCAGCCGCGCCGCCCGGCGCGGTCGCCGAGATGCCGCCGTCGGTGGTCAGTGCTCGCAATTCGTCAGCGATCCGCTGGCGCGCGCCCACCGCTTCAGGATGGCTCGGATTGCTCACGGTCGGGCGATACCGAGCCTCGATCCCGCGGGCGATGAACTTGCCGTAGCCGGTCTGGCGCTCGACCGCGCGCATGACGCGCGCGCCGTGGCGCTGTAGACGATCCTGGCGGTCTCGCGCCTCGTCGTCGCGCCCGAGAACCTGCTGACCACTCGCCTCGCGCAAGGCGTCGCTCAGCCAGCTATGCGGGCTGCCGTCCGCGTAAGGATTGACCTCGCGCTCGACCCGGACACGCGAGCGGTACTGCCGCTCGACTTGGCGCAGGTCCGCGTCGGCGCGCAATGCCTCGCGGGCGGCCGTGATCGCGCCCTTGAAGGTGCGGTAGCTCTGGTCGTCCATGCGGCCGTGCAGTCCGCCTGACCCGAGGAGCACGTCTGCCGCGCGCGCAATGTGCCCGTCGCTGCTCGACGCCAGCTTCGACCGGATCGCCGAGATCTCGTCGGCACGCACCCGCGCACGCTCCTCGAGCACCAGCTCGGCGCTCACATGCTCCATGACGGCGTTGTCGTTGGCACTCGGCGCGGCGAGCGCGATGTCGGTGGAAGCGATGACCTTCTTGTCGCTGGTCTTGCTCATGGTGGTGTCTCCTTGGCCTCTATGGCCGGTCAGTGCCCGCGCCGACCGAAGCGCCGCGGCTCGTTGGTCTGTGAGCGGAGCTGGCCCAGCTCCTCGATGGCGGCGGCAAGCTGCTCGCTCAGTTCGGCGACTTGGCGGCTGAGCGGCTCGATGGCGGCGTGGACGGCCGCAGACGTGACCTGCTCGACGCCGCTCTTGTCGATCACGTTCAAGCGCCGAAGCGCTGAGCTGATCTGGCCTATTGCCGGATCAAGCGCGGCCCACTGCTCTGCCAAGTTGCGGGCGAACCGGGCTTGCTCGTCGAGCATCTGGCGCTCGCGCTTCGCAGCATCGTCGAGCTGCGCCTGCTCTTTCTCGGTGAAGCTGCGTCGGTCCGGCTCGGGCGCGGTCTCGGCCTTTGTGAACACGGTCAGCCGCGGGCGGTCGGCGTCCTTGCGGGCGGTCAGAAAGCCGCACGAGACCAAGTGCTGAATCCAGATTGACGCCGCGGCGAGGTCCTTGACCGTCGCGCCCGGATAGCGGATCGCAAGGATCTCCCGCGCAAGCTCGTGGTCAGGATCGGCGCCCTGAGCCGTCCACGGTCCGGGCGGCAGCGCGCGCCAAATCTTCACGAGATCGCTGTGCAGCCGGTCCTCGGTCGCTGCCTGTGGTCTTGCCTGCGTGATGCTCATGTGCTGCCCTTCTGCGGCTCGTCGCCGCGGTCGCTTGCTCGCTCCCCAGCGGAGCTGTAACGGTCAAGTTCAGTCTGAGGTCGGTTCCGGCGAATGGCATGTTTCGTCACGGGCAGCGATTCGCACGCCCTCGACCCACACGCGCGGCCCGGCCTGCCGAACGCTCAGACCACGTGCTCGAAGCTGGCGCGCAAGCTGGCGAGCGGTCGGCAGGTCGAGGCGTTCAGCGTCGTCGGTCACGTAGGCGTGCAGCTCAGACGCGAAGGTGCTCAGAGCCACGCGCGAGCCCGGTGCGCAGGCGATGCGGTCGAGCAAGAACCGTGAGAGCGCGCAGTCTCGGCCGTGGTACCGGCGGTCTGTGATCGTGATGCGGCGCTCGGGTCGCCGGTGCTCTGCCGGCGGTTTGTCAGGGCTCAGCATCGCCCGCGCCGCTCGCAAGTCCTGCCAAGCGGTCTCCAGCCGTGCTGTGAGGTCTCTCGTTGGCTCGCGTCGGCACCACGCCCTCGACCGAGCTTCGGCCAACCGCTGCACACGCCCGAGCGCCTGAGCGACCTCCGAAGTCTGACTCTCAGGCTGAGGCTTAGTCTTGGCGAAGCTGACGCCCGCGCTAGGTTGGCGCATCGTCGCGGTCATCGGTCGGCCTCGATCTGGTCGAGCGCCTTGAGCAGCGCGTCGGCGCCGTCGTCGTCAGCGTTGACGGTCAGCCGGCGCTCGTCGAGCGCGATCACGAGCCGCGCGGCGACTGGCACCGACTCGGCAGGCAGCCCGCGCTGCACCAACTCACTCAGCAGGCGCTCGGCGCCTCGGGAAAACGCCGGCAGCTCGCCCGGATCGCTCATCGCGCAGCCCCCGACTTGATCGGCAGCAGCGGCGCCGTCTGCGGCAGTTGCTCACGTCGCCGGCGTCGAGGCGCAACCGGCGCAGGCTGGCGCTGACGCTCGGTGCCGTCGAGCTTGTCGAGCACCTGCGGCCAGCGGAACGCCAACCGTGGACGGTCGCCGTCGCCGAGTCGCACGGCGCCCAGGCGCTCGCCGTGCGCGTAAACGAAGTCGCGCGAGCGTCCGAGGCGCCGCGCCAGCTCTGAGGCGTCGATCAGCTCGCCAGCAGCGCGAGCCGCGAGGCGGTCAGCGATCAAGTCCGCGAGGCGCTCAAGCTGCTCGCTGGAGAGGTCGAGCGCGCTCACGGCCGCTCCAGTTCAGCCGCGGCCTCGGTGAGCAGGCGATGGCTGGCCGCACCCAGGCTTGCGACCCGCCTGAGCACCTGCCGCACCCGCTCCCGTTCATCAGTGCCGAGTGCGTGCTCATGATCTAGGGCTTGGTCTGCCAGCGCCGACCACGCGCCCAGATCCGCCGCCTCCTCGGCCAACTCGGCCACATGGCGCCGGACACCGATCCACGCCCAGGAATCGCCGTACTCTGCCTGTCCAGCGTCGAGGCGCGCGAGCGCCTGCTCGACGAAGGCAAGATGGCCGCACGACGCCTCAGCCAAGAACCGCCGCCCACGGACGCTGTCACGGCTCACAGCTCCACCTGCCATCCGAGGCACCGCTCGCAGCGGTAGCCGTCACCCAGTCCGCCGTCCTGGCAGCTACAGACCTTCACGTCCCGAGCCGGAACACGCTCACGCTCTAGCGTGCTCGCGGGCTCCGTGTCCCGTGTCTGTTCGCTCCTAAAGGAGCGGAACACGGGAACACGGTCGCCCGGTAGCGTGTTCCCCTCGGCAGGAACACGGTCGGAACACGCTTGGAACACGGGAACACGGTCGCCGTCGTAAGGCGCGACGAGCACGTGCAGATTCGCGGTCCCGGAACGCTCAACACGGACGTGGCCCTCGGTAATCAGCAGGTCAAGCGCAAGGTCTACGTACTGTGCCTTGGCGCCTGCCGCGGCCCGAATGGCGCGCTTGGACAGACCGCCTGGTGCCTCCTCAAGCGCCCGGCAGATCCGCTCCATGATGTGCGTCGGCCGGAAGCTCGCGCCCCTGGCGTGCGCCTCGGGCGGCTCTAGCGACAAGCTCACGCGCCCGCCGTCGAGACTCGCTGCGCGCAGCGTGGCGACCACCCCGTCCTGCGCGAACTCGCGCACACCACCTGGTCGATCCTTTTGGACCTTGACCGTGGCAACCCCGTCGTGTCCGCGCCCGAAGGGCTCGACCACTTCTAGCGTGTACGCGACATCGACGCCGGCGAGCTTGTGCTGCGCCCCGATCGCGTAACGCCCGCGCTGCTCCTTGTCCTTGACAACATGATCGAGCGCCAGCGACGGGCTGCCCGCCCGCAGGACCCTGCGCGGCAGCAGGTCGAGCCAGGCGGCAGCGTCGGAGTTGTCGAGCGGACTGAGCCCCTGGAGCGCGAAGCTCTCCGTTACGCCGTCCACGATCGAGAGGACCGGCTTGTGCGCCAGAGCCGCATCGAGCGCCGCGACCGCACCGCCCGCGAGCGGCTCGTCTGGCCGGATGTAGACAAAGCCCTGCCGGATGGCTCCTGGCTCGACGCCGAGCGCGCGGAGCCGCCCGACGATCTCCGTGGCGCCAGCCTCGAAGTCGAGGTAGAGCACCGTGCGGCCGGCGTCGAGCTGCTCTGCGCACGCGAGTAACGCGAACCACGTTTTCAACGCCTCCGGCTCGGCGCTGACCCAGTGCGAGCGCCCCACGTACATCAGGCAGCGGCCGTCCTCGCGGGCCAGCATCGTCGGCGCTGGTGCCACGTAGTCACCAGCGAGCACGTCTGCGAGGTCTACGGGCGCCCAGCTCGTTAACCCGTCGGCGCTGGGCGCCTGGATTACCTCAGGCGCGGGCGCTGCGCTCGACGGTCCGTGCTTGCGCTCCGCGAGCCATGCATCAGCACACTGGGGATGCATGGTGCCGGTCTCCCCCTCGTTGAGCGGCCCGCCGCACCTGTAGCACTCGGACGCGGCGCTCACGTCGTCACCTGCGCGCGCTCGGGCCGAATCTCACGAACCTCGCGCAGGTTGAGAAGGCGGTCGCCCATCGGCACGGCTAGGCCGTTGACCGTCCGCTCACACCGCGAGCACCAGATGAGCCCTTGCGAGACCGACACGTCAGCCGTGAACGCGCCCCCTGAGCGCGGGATCACCAGCGACCGGCCGACATGGCGGGCGCCGTCAGCGTGTGCGCTAGCCGCTGTAGGATTCATGGTGACCGGCTCCATCGGTCAGCTTCTCGGCGTCAGCGTTGCCCGCGCTGGCGCCGTTTTCGTTGGCACTACGTCGCTGCTCGCCGTCGTCGCCCGCGAGCGCGGCCAGCAGTCGCGGCAGCACGTTGCTTCGTGCGGGCGCGTAGCCCTTTTCCAGAACCGCCACGTAGCCGACCGAGCAGCAGGCTCGACTGGCGAGCGCCTGCTGACTGAGCCCGGCAGCGTGGCGCGCCTCAGCTAGGAGGCGTCCGAGGTCACTGCTTTGATTTCTTTTCATGACAATCCACCAGGGCCGAAGTGGGGTCGAACTTCGCACGCGAGCGCTGCGAAGCGACGGCGCGACGGTCCTTGTGCCGGCGCCCGACAGCCCCGCATGGATGCGCCTTAGAGCGGAAACTCGCTCGCGCATCGCCACCGTGGCGCTGCTGGCGTCAGAGCGGTTTTCTGTCACTGACATGCGGCGACTCGTCACCCGTGGCGCCCAACAGCCCGACGGCAGCGTCAAGCAGTGGCTCCGGCAGGCGCGCGCCGTCGGCTTGCTTCACGAGCCAGCGGCCAGCAGCGACCTGCAAGCGGCGGCCTACGCGCAGCGGCGTGCTGAGCAGGCATGGCACGCGCTGCATAACACGCTTGCGCGCTTCGTCGAGGCCAACGGCGGCCCGAACAGGTCTCCGGCTGACCTACGCCGGCTGGCCGAGCGGGCGCCGGCCATCCTCAACGCCCAAGCCACGTACCACGCGACGCTGGCAGACGCCCTCGAAGCCAGCACCGTAGAGCCCCGCCCGTCAGCCGCCGAAGTCGAGGCCTGCCGCCAGCGTGCCCGCGACCTCAAGACACGGGCACGCGAGGTCGGGCTCGACAATCTGCGCCGCGAGCTTGACGCCCGCGCCAGACGGCCCCCCGCCGTCCGGTCAGGGTCCGATAGCGCCCTGGAACGGGCCGCGGCGGAGTGGGCGCGACTGCATGGCGAGCACCTGGAGCCCGTCGCTCGCCTGGACGTCGATCACGGCAAGGCCATCGCCCGAGGCGACGCGACGGCCGGAGCTGACCGACACGCGCACCGCGGCTGGCTCGACGCCGCGTAGACGCCGACCGTCCACTACGGGCCTGTAGCCGCGACAGGCGCCAGGCTTCGCGCCGGCCCGGATTCGCCTCGGATTGATTGGGCACTAGAGCGATTCTGGTGCCCAAACGCCGCCGAATCCGGGCCTAATCGCGCCTAATCCGCGACGGGCGAAAACGTCGAATCGCCTGCAAAAGCTAGGTTTTACGGGCATTTTCGGTAGTCCGGTGAGTGTCCTCCGGAGCGAAAGGCCGCAGGTTCAAATCCTGCCGGGCGCGTTAGCGAAAGCCCCGCAAATCGCGGGTTTCTCGCGCGCGATGGTCGTGCTGTCGTGGACGTCAGCACGTGACCGTGGGCGTCAGCGGCCAGAAAGTTCACGATCCCAGATCGTTGTAGAGGTCGAGCCCGTGAGGCTCCTGAATCGAGTTGCCGCCGTCGACGACGATCGACTGGCCGGTCAGGTAGCTCGCTTCTGGCGAGGCGAGGAACGCCACGAGGTCGGCCACCTCTTCTGGCCTGCCTGGCCGCCCGACGGGCGTGCTCCGGCCCGCGGTCAGCTCGTCGTCAGTCGAGGACTCGGTGTGTATCCACCCGGGCGCAACCGCGTTGGCGGTGATCCCGACGCGCCCGTACTCGATCGCAAGGCTGCGCATCAGGCCTTCCATGCCAGCCTTGGCCGTGCTGTAGCCGGCCTCGCGCGGTGCCGTGACGAGCGGGCCGGTCACCGACGAGATGAAGATCACCCTCCCATACCGTCGGGAAACCATGCCCGCGATTGCGGGTTTTGTGGTGAAGATGCACGTCATCAGGTTGACCCCGAGCTCGGCGACCCACTGCTCAGAGGTCATCTCCGCGAAGAGAGCCTGCGTGGGAGCTTTGCCGCCCGCGGCGATCCCGGCGGCGTTGACGAGAATGTCCACACGCCCAAACTCCGCTTCGACGGATCGCACGAGCTCGATCGCCTCGTCTTCGACGGTGAGGTCGGCCGGCTGGGCCATCACTGTGGCTCCACCCGAGCGCAGCTGCTCGGCGCGGTCCTCGATTCGGGTCGTGGTCGAGGTGATCGCAACCTTCGCGCCGAGCACACGCGAAGCCGATGCCGCGCTCGCTGCCGCAGCCCGTCACGAGCGCCACATAGGGTCTGAGATCGCAGAAGTCAGCCATTCGCTTCCCTGGAGACGGCGGTGGCACTCTACTGGCAGGTGGTCTATCGCGCTCCGAGGTGCGGCCGCGGCAGGTGCCCAGCGCTCAAGCGCTCGCCACCTCGCGCCGATGCCCACCAAATGGAGCAGATCGCGCTGTCGCAGGTGATCGGCTCGCTGTCCTATGCGCTGGACATCGTCGAAGGCCAGCCGCCCGGGCACGCGCTGCGCTCCTGCCTGATCGGGATGCGGATCGCCGAGGAGATCGAGCTGTCCGAAACCGACCGCTCGGACCTCTTCTACGCGCTGCTGCTCAAGGACGCCGGCTGCTCGGCGAACTCAAGCCGCATGGCCTCGGTGCTCGCGGCCGACGACTTCGCAGCCAAGGCCTCCTCCAAGCTGACGGACTGGAGCAACCCGCGTGCGTCGCTGCTGTGGGCGGTCCGTAACGCTGCACAGGGAAGCGGGCTGCGCAGGCGGCTCGGCGTGCTCGGCGCGATGCGCGGCGAGGGTGAGCTCACGCGCGAGTTCATGGAGGCACGCTGTGACCGTGGTGCGGAGATCGCGCGCATGCTGTTTCTCTCCGAGCAGACAGCCAGGGCGATCCGCAGTCTGGACGAGCACTGGGACGGCCAGGGGATGCCCGATGGCCTGCGCGGCGAGCAGATCCCGCTGGCGGCGCGCATCCTCTGTCTCTCGCAGACGGTCGAGGTCTTCCATCGCGAGGGCGGGGTGCGAGCGGCTCGGGCCGTGGCCCGCCGCCGTCGCAGCCGCTGGTTTGACCCGCATCTGGTCGACGCGTTCCTGCGCTCCTCCCGCGACAGCGATTTCTGGGCGGCGCTCGACACGCCCGACATCTCGGACTGGGAGCCGGCCGGGCTCGCGCTCACGGCCGACGAGCAGCGACTGGAGCGCATCGCCGAGGCGTTCGCACGCGTGATCGACGCTAAGTCCCCGTTCACCGCTCGCCACTCCGAACGCGTCGCTGAGCTGGCGGTCGGCACCGCCGCGCAGCTCGGCTTTGACGCCGACGCCCAGCGGACGCTGCGCCGTGCCGGCCTGCTGCACGACATCGGCAAGCTCGCGGTCTCAAACCGGATCCTCGATAAGCCCGGGAAGTTGACCGCTGCCGAGTTTGAGGCGGTCAAGGCGCATCCGACCCACACGCTGCGCATCCTCGAGCGTGCGCCGTGCTTCGCGCCGTTCGCGGAGCTGGCCGCCAACCATCACGAGAAGCTCGACGGCAGTGGCTATCCGCGCGGCCTGGGTGCCGAGCAACTCGACCTGCCGATGCGCGTGCTGGCCGTCTCAGACATCTACGAGGCGCTCACCGCCAGACGCCCGTACCGCGACCCGCTGACACCGGCAGAGGCGCTCGCGATCATCGACCGCGACATCCCCCACAGGCTCGACTCGCAGGCACGCGCAGGCCTCGCGGAGCATCTCTCGGCAGCACCCGCGACCAGCGACCTCGCGGCCTGAGCGCCACGCGCTCGCCGGCGCCGCGCCACAGTGGCCTCGTGCCCCGCGAAACTTACGCGCGGCGGCGGTGTCTATGCGGACAGAGAACGAGCAGCAGACCACACTGATGAAGCACGTCATAGCCATCGCCATCGTTGCCGCGCTGGCGGCCCCGGCGGGCGCGTCCGCGGCGCCGGTGCTCGCCGAGCCGCTTCCCGCCGCCGCGCCGACCGGGTCGACGACGACCACCGTGCAGCAGCCGCAGCCTCCCCAGCGGCAGCCTCCACAGACGCAGCCTCCACAACCGCCGCTCCACGCGCCTGCCGATCTGCGCACTGACCGGCGCGCGCTCGGCGGCTACGCGATCTACCTGGACACCCTGCTGGCGGCGACCTCATCTGCCCGTACGGCCGTGGCCACCTACACGACGACGATCGTGTCGCAATGCCGCAGCGCGCTCCAGCCTCTGACACAGCCGAGCACACCGATCGGCGCCGCCGCGCGACGCACGCTCACCGCGATCGGCAACGAGATCGGCGATGACCTCACGATCAGCTACGACAGCGCCCTGGTGCCGCAGTTCAGCAGGTTCTCGCAGCTGCTCCTGCGCCTGCGCTGGACACGCGACAGCGCCGGCAGGCTGATCGTGCACCGCTACGTCGCCGCGGAGTCGCGGGTGCTTGGACTGGCGCCCAGCAACCTCTGCCAGGACGCCGGCCTTGCGGGCGTCTCGCCGCAACTTCTGCCGCCCGGCACGGCCAGCTTCCTGCTCGCCTACGACCGGGCCTCGGCCGCCGCCAACCGCACGTTCGCCATCCTGACAAGACTGATGGGCACCTACACCCGCCCCGGCGAGAGCGTGCTGCTTCAGCGCATCGCGACCCTGGCCGTCGACTTTGAGGCCGCCAGCAGGAGCGACCTGCTCGCGGCCGGCTCGCACCTCGCCACGGCGCTGCAGAGTGCCTGACCTGGCGCCTCGTCCGCACCGCGCGCGCGAGCGCCTATCCTTCTGAGCATGTTTGGGCTCTGGAATGAGAAAACGAAGATGATTGACCCCACCAGGGCCCTGCGCGGCCGTGACCAACGCATGCCGGTGGCTCCTGCCCACACGGTTCTGGGCACGCCGCTTGAACCGCCGTTCCCCGACGGGCTCGAGCAGGCGATCCTCGCGCTCGGTTGCTTCTGGGGGGCCGAGCGGGCGTTCTGGAAGCTGCCCGGCGTCTACAGCACAGCGGTCGGCTACAGCGGCGGTTACACCCCCAATCCAACCTACGAAGAGGTCTGCAGCGGCAGCACCGGCCACGCCGAATGTGTGCTTGTCGTCTTTGATCCGGAGCAGATCTCCTACGCCGAGGTGCTGCGGAACTTCTGGGAGAGCCACGACCCGACCCAGGGCATGCGCCAGGGTAACGATGTCGGTACCCAGTACCGCTCCGCGATCTACCACGCCAGCGAGTCGCAGCGCGCGGTGGCGGAGGCGTCCAAGCGAGCCTACGCCGAGCAGCTCGCGCACGCCGGCTTCGGCGAGATCACCACGGAGATCGCAGCTGCGGGCCCGTTCTACTACGCCGAGGACTATCACCAGCAGTACCTCGACAAGAACCCCGGCGGCTACTGCGGGCTGGGCGGCACCGGCGTGAGCTGCCCGGTCGGCCTGGTCGCGCTCAGCGATTGACCGACTCAGGCTCGCGCGGCGCGCCCGGCGGCGCACACGCCCCCGACCCAGACGTCGAGGCGGTGCTCTTCGACATCGGTGGCGTGATCGCGCCGTTCACGGGTCTCTCCTCACTGCGCCGGTTGACCGGGGGCTCGGAGCTCGACGCCGCCACGCAGTGGCTGCGCAGCCCGATCGTGCGCCGCTTCGAGGCGGGCGCCATCGACGAGTGGGAGTTCGCAAGCGGAGTGATCGAAGAGTGGCGCTTTGAGCTCACCCCCGCACAGTTCCTGACACAGTTCGCCGACTGGCTCGATGACCCCTACCCCGGGGCCGAGGACCTGGTGCGCGAGACCGCCGGGCGTGTGCGCGTCGGCTGTCTGTCCAACACCAACGCCCTGCAGTGGCGGGGACGGATCTCGCACTGGCCGGTGAGCGCCCTCTTCACCGAGCGGCTGCTCTCCTTCGAGCTCGGTGCCGTCAAGCCCGACCGGGAGATCTTTGACCTTGCGATCACGCGCTTGGCCCTCCCGTCAAGGGCGGTGCTGCTGCTCGACGACAACGCGCTCAACGTGGCGGGCGCGCGCGCCGCCGGCCTGCGCGCCGAGCAGGCCCTGGGGGTTGACGGCGCTCGTGCGGCGCTCTCGCGCTACGGGATCGTGGCGCCCGCGTAGCGACCCGGCGACGGACGTCGGGGGCTGCACTGTGCAGCAGCCCCCGACGGCAGCACGCTCTCAGCCACGTCCGGCCAGCGCCAGACGCTCTTCGTGGGCCCGCTCGAACGCGTCGGCGTTCGCGTCGATCTGCCACGCCTCGAAGGTGCCACGGGCGCACTCGAGCGTCTTGAGGCCCTCGCCGGTGATGACCGCCACGACGCGCTCGTCGGCGCCGATGTCGCCCCGCTGCGCGAGCTTGCGCAGAACAGCCGTGGTGACACCCCCGGCGGTCTCGGTGAAGATGCCGGTGGTCTGGGCGAGCAACCTGATCCCGTCACGGATCTCGTCGTCTGAGACCGCGTCGATCGCGCCGCCGCTGCGACGGGCGAGGTCGAGCGCGTACGGTCCGTCAGCCGGGTTGCCAATCGCCAACGACTTGGCGATCGTCTCCGGTCTCACTGGCCGGCAGAAGTCGCGGCCCTCGGCGTAGGCCTGGGCCACGGGTGAGCAGCCCTCAGCCTGGGCGCCGTTGAACACGGGCAGTCGGCCGGCCACCAGCCCGACCTCAAGCCACTCCTCGAAGGCGCGCGCGAGCTTGGTGTAGAGCGAGCCGGAGGCGATCGGCGCGACGACGCGGTCGGGCAGCTCGAAGCCGAGCTGCTCGGCGATCTCAAAGGCGAGCGTCTTTGAGCCCTCGGCGTAGTAGGGGCGCATGTTGATGTTCACAAACGCCCACTCGTGCTCGCCGGAGAGCTCCGTGCACAGGCGGTTGACGTCGTCATAGTTGCCGTGCACCGCGACCAGGTTGGTGCCGTAGATGCCGGTGGCGAGCACCTTCTGCTCTTCCAGATCGTCGGGGATGAACACGAACGACTCAAGGCCCGCCGCGGAGGCGTGGGCGGCCACCGCGTTGGCGAGGTTGCCGGTCGATGCGCAGGCGATCGTCGTGAAGCCGAGCTCCTGGGCGCGGGCCAGCGCGACCGACACCACGCGATCCTTGAAGGAGTGCGTCGGGTTGGCGGCGTCGTTTTTGATCCACAGCTCCCCGATGCCGAGCTCGCGGGCCAGCCGGTCGGCCCGTACGAGCGGCGTCCAGCCGGCCCCCAGCGCCGACTGGGGGTGCTCCACCGGCAGAAAGTCGGCGTAGCGCCACAGCGAGTAGGGACCCGCCTGGATCCGGCGTCTGAGCTCAGCCGGGTCGGCGCTGGAGCGGTCGCCGTAGCTGACCTCCAGCGGACCGAAGCAGCGCTCGCACACGTAGCGCGCTTCCAGCGGATACTCGGTCTTGCATTCCTTACATCTGAGTGCTTCTGGCGGCATATGAAAAAACCTCCGCCGGGTTTCAGTGGTCGGAGGCCCGATGACCGCCCTACCCACATCTCCCAGGCTTGTCGTTGGAGCCTGATGGAATTGGCACCGTTTCCTTGCGGTCGGTTGCCGGGGCTTCGTAGGGCCATTTCCCTCCACCCCTCTGGATGCGTACTGCTATGTGGCTCAAATGCTACATGATCGCCAGACAGACCCAAAGCGAGAAGCCCGCCCACACGGGTCGATCGGCCCGTCGGCACGATGGCTCGGCGCGTGCCGGTTTGCGACACTGGCTCTCTGGTGAGCGCGATCGACTTTGACCTCATATCCGTCGCCGACCCAGGGTCGGAGGGAGTCCAGCAGCCACGCCGGCGGCTGCTGATGATCGCCAACCCGTTCGCCTCGAGCTTCTCAGACCGGCTGCGGCACCTGGTGATCTCGGCGCTGCGCGGCAGCTACGTGGTCGATGCGGTCGACACCGAACGCCGTGACCATGCCACGGAGCTGTGCCGCGAGGCGGCCCAGGAGGGTTATGACGCAGTCGTGGCCTTCGGTGGCGACGGCACCGCCAACGAGGCCGCCAACGGCCTCGTCGGCACCCGCACACCACTCACCTGCCTGCCGGGCGGCCGCGCGAACGTCTACTGCCGAATGCTCGGCATACCGCCGGACGTGATCGATGCGACCGAGCATCTCCTGGCCCTGGCGCGCGACTGGCGCACGCGCGAGGTTGACCTCGGACGGGTGGGCGAGCGCTATTTCCTGTTCTCCGCCGGCGTCGGGCTGGACGCCGATGTCGTCGGGCGCGTGGACGCGCACCCACGCTTGAAGGCAAGGCTCGGCGAGTACTACTACGCCTGGGTGGCAACCAGCACGTTCGCGCGACGCTACCTGGTGTCACCACCGCAACTGGAGGCGGAGCTCGAGCACCCGCAGGCGGGCGTCGCCAGGCGTCCCCGGGGAGTGACTCTGCTGGTGCAGAACGCTTCGCCCTACACCTACTTCGGCGACCGCGGAGTCGAGATGGCGCGCGGTGCTTCGCTTATCAGCGGCGACCTCGCGGCCCTGCTCTTGGAACGCACAAACCCCCTTGACATCCCGTCGATCGCCTGGCGGGCGCTGTCCTCCCGCGCGCATGTCGCCGCGCACCGGCGCATCGCCGAGTTCCCCGCCCAGCACTGGCTGCGGGTCCGCTCTCTGGACGACCGACCGCTGCCGCTGCAGGTTGACGGGGACTACATCGGCTCAGGCCATGAGCACCGCTTCTCGGTGGTTCCCGGGGCGCTCAGCGTGTTGGCCTGAGATCCCACCGCTCGCTCACCGCCGCCGCCACGCCAGGCTCGCCGGAAACGAAGTCCGCAAAGAGCGCCGAAAACCTTCGGCTTGGGGGGGGTCGATTCAGGCGCGCCGCAGCCTCCATTGCGCATGCCGCAAAACCCGCTGCCCCAGTTGACCTCGGCAGAGCTCTCGCTGCTCGGCCCGCTGGCCGAGCACCGGTTCCTGACCGTACCCCAGCTCGCCGTGCTGCTCGGTGTCGGTGAGACGACCGCCATGCGGCGCTGCCGGTCCCTGGCTGACGCCCGACTGCTGAGGGTGGAGCGGATCTTCCACAGGCTGCCGGCTGCGGCCATGATCACCGCCGCCGGCCTGGCGGCGGTCGGCTCACGGCTGGGGCCTCCCGCCCTGAACCTGTCCGAGTACCGGCACGACGTCGGTGTCGGCTGGCTGTGGCTGGCGGCTCGAGCTGGCCGCTTCGGCAAGGTGCGGGCGCTGTTCTCAGAGCGCGTGCTGCAGGGCCGCGACGACGCGCCGGCGGCCGCTGGCGAGCCTCGCGCCGGCGGTGAGCCTCGCGCCGGCGGTATCGGCGTCGGGATCTTCGGCGCCGACGGGCGCGCACGCCGACACTACCCCGACCTGCTGGTCGCGCTGCACGGCGGCGGGCACGTTGCCGTCGAGCTCGAGCTGACCGCCAAGAGCGCGCCGCGCATGGCGGCGATCATGTCGGCCTACGCGAGCGACGCACGCATCACCAGGATCCTCTACGTGGCGGGCAGCGAGACGGTCGCCCGCGGCGTGGCGCGCGCAGCCGCAGGCGCCGAGATCGCCGAGCGCGTGCAAATCCGTCTGCTGGCCATTGACGGCATCGCTGGCGCAAGCATCGCCGCCACCCAATCGGGGCGCCGGCACGCGCGTCCTCACCGTGTGACCGCCTCCAGAGCGTCGGTGGGCGCGATCGCGCGATGAGTGCGCTTCCTGACCGCCCACCACCGCCACCGCCCGGCCCGCTCGCCCGCAGCCTGCTGTGGCCGCTCGCCGGGGCTGCGGCGCTGGCCACGCTGCCAGCGGGTGCGGCGCTCGCGCTGATCCTCGTCGCCTTCGGCCTGCGCAGCGTCTGGCGGCTGGTGATGCGCATGCAGGAGCGCGAGCGCCGTAGCACGGAGCGGCTGCGCGCTGGGCGCATGATCCTGATCGGCCACGACGCCGACGGCAGACCGGTGGAGGTGCCCGAGCGCACGCTCGCAGCGCACGGGCTGATCCTCGGCGCCACCGGCGCCGGCAAGACCACGACGATGCTGACGTTGTTGCGCGACCAGATCGCGCAGGGACGGGGCATCGTCGCGATCGATCTGAAGGGCAGCCCGGCGTTCGCCACCGAGTTGCGGGCCGCTGCCGAGGCGGCCGGCCGACCCTTCCGGGAGTGGTCCCCGGACGGGCGGACGCACTGGAACCCGCTTGCCAACGGCAACGCCACCGAGCTCAAGGACAAGTTGCTTGACACCGAGCGCTTCACGGAGCCCCACTACCGGCGAGCGGCGGAGCGCTACCTGCAGATCGCGATCACGACCGCGCAGGAGGCAGAGCCAGACCGGACGCTGACGCTCGCGCGAGTCGTTACGCTGATGAACCCGGCGCGGCTGGCGGCGCTCGCGCGCCGTGCCGGTCCGCAGCGGCTGGCGCACGTGCAGGAGTATGTGGCCAGCCTCACCTCCGACCAGGTGAGCGCGGTGCGGGGCCTCGGCTCGCGCCTGGCGGTGCTGACCGAGTCCCACACCGGTCCGCTGCTCGAGCCCGGCACGGCCGACGGCACGCTTGACCTGCGCGCGTCACTGGAGGGCGGCGAGGTCGTGCTCTTCAGCCTCAACTCGAGCACCTACGGGGGGTTGGCGGCGATGCTCGGCACGCTGGCCGTGGCGGACCTGACCGCCGCCTCGGGCGCGCGCCTGTCCACCTCACCGGCGGGTCGCCGTCAGGCGCTGGTGGCGATCGACGAGTTCTCGGCGCTGCGCTCCGACAACGTGCTTTCGCTGCTTGTGCGCGGCCGCGAGGCGGGTGTCGGCGTGCTGCTGGCGACACAGGAGCTGGCCGATTTGAACCGCGCCGGACCGGCTGTGCGCGAGGAGATCCTCGGCAACACGGCGCTCAAGGTCGCCCACCGCCAGGACGTGCCGGAGTCCGCGCGAGCGGTGGCCGAACTGACCGGCACCGTGCAGGCCTGGGAGCGCAGTTACCAGCACCGGCCCGGCCTCCGGGGAGCACGGGGCGCCACCTCGGTGAGTGACCGGCTGGTGACGCGCACGCGCATCGACGCCGACCGGATCGGCTCGATGGCCACCGGCGAAGCGGTGGTGGTGGTCAAGGCGCCCTACACGAGCAGCGCTCTGGCGCGCATCCGCCGCTCAGGGCAGACCCGCGCCGCCGGCCGCTAGGCGCCGGTCAGCCGGCCGCGCCCGGGGTTCGTCGGTAGGCGTCAAAGACATTGTCGATGTTGCGCAGGCGCGAGATCGCCTGGTCCAGCGTGCGTGTGTCTCCAACCTCGACCACGAACTGGTTGCGGATCATCGGGTGGTTGACCGTGCAGCGGGCTTCGAGGATGTTGATACCGGCCTCGGCGAAGGTCCGCGACATGTCCTCCAACAGACGGTGGCGATCCCAGCCCTGAACCTCGATCTCGACCTGGAAGGAGGTCTCGGCGTCACCGTCCCAGGAGACCTGGGTGAAGCGATCGGGATCCTTGCGCAGCACCTCTACGTTCGGGCAATCCGCCCGGTGGATGGTGATCCCGCGCCCCAGCGAGATGTAGCCAACGATCTCGTCCCCCGGCACCGGGTGGCAGCACTTGGCCATGCGCAGCATCACCTCGTCGATCCCGTCGACGTTGATCCCGTAGCGGTTGGAGGAGGTCGTCGAGCGCGTGCGGCGACGGCCCGACGACATCAGATCGGCGGCGGCGGTCGGGACCGTCTCAGCGGCCTCCCCCGCCTTCAGCCGCGCCATCAGCTTGTTGATCACCGCCTGCGATGAAACCTTGCCGGCCCCCAGGGCTATGTAGAAGTCATCGCCCTTGCGGAAGCCCAGCTCGCGGATCACCTCCGCCATCAGGGGCGAGGAGACGATTTTCTGTGACGGCAGCCCCTGCTTGCGCAGGTGCTCCTGCAAAAGCTCACGGCCGGAGTGCTCGGCGTCCTTACGGTTCTCCGCCTTGTACCAGGCCTTGATCTTGTTGCGGGCACGCGAGGTCTTGACGAGCGCCAGCCAGTCGCGGGAGGGGCCGCGCTCACGCTTCGAGGTGAGCACCTCCACGATGTCTCCGGAGCGCAGCTGGTAGGAGAGCGGCACGATCTTGCCGTTGACCTTTGCACCGACGCAGCGGTGGCCGACATCGGTGTGGATCTCGTAGGCGAAGTCAAGCGGCGTCGCGCCCGCCGCCAGCGACTTGACCTCGCCCTTGGGCGTGAACACGAAGACGTCGTCCTCGAACAGGTCAACCTTGAGCGTCTCGACGAACTCCCGCGGGTCGGAGACGTCCTTCTGCCAGTCGACCAGCGACCGCAGCCACTTGAGCTTGCCCTCGGGGTCGCGCAGCGCCGCGTCGCCGCCAGCCTTGCCGGGGGTTCGGCCGGCCGGGGTCGAGCCCTCCTTGTACATCCAGTGAGCGGCGATCCCGTACTCCGCCAGGTCGTGCATCGCCCGGGTGCGGATCTGGATCTCGAGCGGACGGCCCTCAGGCCCGATCACGGTCGTGTGCAGCGACTGGTACATGTTGAACTTCGGCATCGCGATGAAGTCCTTGAAACGGCCCGGCAGCGGCTTCCACAGCGAGTGGATAACACCCACGGCGCCGTAGCAGTCCTTCACCGAGCCGACGATCACGCGCATCGCCGTGAGGTCGTAGATCTCGTTGAACTCACGGCCCTTGCGGGTCATCTTGGAGTAGATCGAATAGAAGTGCTTCGCGCGCCCTGCGATCTCGACGTCGATCCCGAGCTCCGCCAGTTCGCGCGACAGGTAGGCCCCGGCCTCGTTGACGTAGCGTTCGCGGTCGTCGCGTTGCTGGGCGACGAGCATCTTGATCTCGTTGTACTTGCGGGGATGGAGGGTCTGGAAGGCGAGATCCTCGAGCTCCCACTTGATCGCGTGAATGCCGAGCCGGTGGGCGATCGGGGCGTAGATGTCGAGCGTCTCACGCGCCTTGTCAATCTGCTTCTGCTTGGGCATCGCGTCGATCGTGCGCATGTTGTGCAGGCGATCGGCGAGCTTGATCAGGATCACCCGGATGTCCGAGGCCATCGCCACCACCATCTTGCGGTAGTTCTCGGCCTGGGCCTCATCGCGGGACTGGAAGGTGAGCTCGGTGAGCTTCGTCACGCCATCGACCAGGCCGGCCACCTCGGCGCCGAAGCGCCGGTTGATGTCCTCGAGCGAAGCCTGCGTGTCCTCGACCGTGTCGTGCAGCAGCGCGGCGCAGAGCGTCTCCGTGTCCAGGCGCATGCCGGCGCAGATCTTGGCGACGCTGACCGGGTGCACGATGAACTCCTCACCCGATCGCCGCCGTTGGTTGGCGTGGTGCTCGCAGGCGTAGATGAACGCCTCCTGCACGCGCTCGCGGTCGACGGCCACCGCCGCCTCGTCCGCGTGCTCCTCGACCACCGCAAAGAGGTCCTGCAGCAGGCCGGCGCCGGGCTCGCAGAGCACAGCATCCACGGCCGGCGTGGCCGCCGGGCTCATGCTGGCCTTGCTGCTTGTAACCGGTTCAGGAATCGCTGGCCGTCCTCGTTGATCTTGGTGTATGTCCGGTAGGCCGCGGAACGATCGAGCGCGGTTGGGTTCGCCTCGACCAGCTCCAGTGCCGGCGGTTCCCGGTCGAGGCTGACGAGCTCAAGCTCCGTGAGGACTCTCAGCAGTCGCCCGGCCAGGCTTGCCGTGCGGGCGTGCTTACCGTCGCCTCGGAGCAGGTGCTCGAACTCCCCGCCGGTGACCCTCCCCCGGCCGCGCAGCGCCCGGTAGAGGGGCACAAGCGATGTACGCAGGTCGTACTCCAGCTCGTGCATCCGCCTTGTAAAGCGTAGCTCAGCCTCACCCCAAGCCAGATACCTGTAGCCACGCCCAGCGAGCGTCGCCTCGTCCTGCGCAGCCGAGGTGGGCGGGTCGATCACAACCACGTGCTCGAAATCGGCAGCCAGCGCCGGGTCCTTGACCAGGCTCGCGTGGCTGACCAGCGCAAAGCGGCCGCGGCGCCCGGCAAATCCCTCAAGGCGCCGAGAGACCTCGGCGCAGACGACCAGCACAGGCCGCTGTGGCCCGGCCACCGACTGCAGGTCGACGATCGTCGCCAGCACGGGACGGCCGCGGCGATCGATCGTCTGGCGCTGATCGCCGGAGAACCCCTTGGCCGCGGAATCCAGCATCTGATCGAGCTCACTCAGCGCCGCCGCCAGGTAGTCCTCCGGCTGCCCGATCACCGCCACCGCCTGCGGCTCACACGGCAGCGCCCGGCCGAGCAGCAGCCGCGGCTCGACCACCCCACGCCAGGCGTTTCGCTCAAGCCTGAAGCTCGCGTCGACAAACCCGCCGTCGGTGCCCGCCAGCGGCGCCTCGCAGCCGAAGGCGACGGCGCTCGCGCGCGCCGTGCCACAGACGACATCAAAGCGCCGATGCTGGCCGTGCTCCCCCATGCGCCGCACGGCCTCGAACCTGGCGGCCGGCACGTAGAGCCGGACGGCCGGGTTGCCGTTGCCGAATGGGCCCAGACTACCCAGCTCGTCGGCCAGCTCGAGTGTCATCTCAGCGGCGCTGACCACGGCATCCACCCGTTCGACCGACTCCAGCAGGTCGGGGGTGAGCAGCTTTTGGGCGTGGCGCTCGAAGGCTTCTGCGAAGTCCTCGATCTGCTCCGGGGCGATCGTCAGGCCGGCGGCCGCGCGATGGCCGCCAAAAGTGATCAGGTGCGCCCCGGTGGCCTCGAGCGCGGCCAGCAGATCGAAGCCGGGGATGCTGCGCCCGGAGCCGTGTGCGGGCGCCTGCGGATCCTCCCGGTCGAGTGTGAGGACGATCGTGGGCCGGTGGTGGCGCTCGACGATCCTGGAGGCCACGATGCCGATCACACCAGCGTGCCAGCCGGGGGCCGCCAGTACGTAGGCAGCGCGCTCGCCCATCTGCGCCACCATCGCCTCTGCCTCCCAGCTGATGCGCTCCTCGGTGCCGCGGCGCTGTGCGTTTACGCCGTCGAGCTCGGCGGCGATCGTCGCGGCGCGCTGCGGGTCGCTGGTGAGCAGTAGCTCCAGAGCCCCGTCGGCCCGTCCCATGCGACCCGCGGCGTTGATCCGCGGCGCCAGCCGGAAGCCCAGACACGAGGCGTCAAGCGCGCTGGGGTCGGTGCGCGAAACCTGCATGAGCGCGCGCAGCCCCGGTCGTGGCGTACCAGCCATCTGCTCCAGTCCCTCGCGCACCAGTCGGCGGTTCTCGCCCACCAGCGGCACGAGGTCAGCGACCGTCGCGAGCGCCACGAGCTCGACATCCTCGGCCACGCTCGGCGCCTGCAGCGCCTGGGCTAGCTTGTGGGCCACGGCGCTGCCGCACAGATCTGTGGCCGGGTAGCCGCAGACACGTGGGTGCACGATTGGACAGTCGGGAAGCTCGCCGTCGGCACGGGGCGTGTGGTGGTCGCTGACCAGCGCGTCCAGGCCGCTGGCCCGCGCGAGCGCCACCTCCTCCACGGCGGTGATACCGCAATCGACGCTGATCAGCAGCCCCACGCCGGCGCTGGCCAGGCGGCTGACGGTGGCGGCAGCCAGGCCATAGCCGTCCTCGTGGCGGCTTGGCAGATACCAGCCGACGTCGGCACCCAGCGCCGTGAGCGCTCTCACCATGATCGCTGTGGCGCAGACACCATCAACGTCGTAGTCACCGTGCACCACGATCCGCGAGCCGGCGCGCAGATGCCGGTTTACCAGCTCAACAGCCACCTCGAGCCCTTCAAAGCAGCCTGGATCGTGGCGCTCGTCGGCGGCCAGGAAGGCGCGTGCGGCGGCGGGGTCGGCGAACCCTCGTCTGACCAGGACCTGTGCCAGCACCTGGCTGACGCCCAGCTCGCGTTCGAGGCGGAGCGCGTCGGCAAGCGCATAGCCGGGCACCTCGATCCTCGTGGCAGCACGCTGGGCTTCCGCCCCAGGCAGCGCTGAGGTGGTGGGATCAAGGAGCGCCGGGGCGGTCATCTGACGAGCTTAGGCCCACGCTCCGACGGAATCAGCAGCTCGCGTCGATGCGGGGCGGGCTACTCAGCGCAGGACTGGCTCGGCTTCGGCTTGGCCGAGGCGCTCGCGCCTGCTGCCCTCGGCGTAGATCAGCCCGATGCCGACCAGCGCCCCGGGCACCCCCTCGATCGCGGTGATCAGGTGCGTGCCGTGCGGGCCGGGAATCGAGAAGCCGTGGATGATCAAACCGACCAGCACGGCGCCGAAGATCGCGCCGAGAAAGGCGCCGACGATCCCGCCCCAGTAACGGTCCGGCAGCCAGATCGTGAAGTGCCAGATGGCCAGCCCCATCATCGCCCAGGCGAGCAGCCCCATCAGCGTGGTCTCCCGTGCCGACGGTTGCGCTGCTTGGCGCGCCTCGGCGCGCCCGGTTCGGGCTGCTTGGCAACGACGCCGTCGTTCTCGGCCAGGTCAGGGGCGGGCGCGTACGGGCGTGGGCCATCGTCGGTCGCGGCGTCCTCGTGCGGCGTGGATCCGCCGTCCGGATCGGACGACGACGCAGGCGTCGGGGGCACGCCCAGCGGGGTCGGCGTGCCAAGCGGTGCCGGCGGGGTCAGGGTGCTGCCCGCCGCCCGCGGCGCACGTGGCGCGCGCGGCGTGTCCTCCTCCGAAGTGTGAGCCGTATGCTCCGCCAAGCGCGAGGGACGCCTACGCGGTTGCTGGTCCTCGTCGAGCCCGAGGTCACGTTTCATCTGCTCGAACTCGGCCGCCGACACCGTCTCCTCGGCGGGGAGAGTGAGCCGCGCGGTCGGGCGCGTGCGGCGCGGCGTCGGGTCGACGTCACCGCCGTCCGCGTACGCGGGTACATAGCCGAACTCGGCGGTGATCCGTTGGCGCCGGGCCTTATAGGTGTGCTCGCGCTCCTTCCAGTGCGTCAGCACCGGGGAGGCGATGAAGATCGACGAATAGGCGCCGGAGGCGACACCGACCAGCAGCGCGAAGGCGAAGTCCTGCAGTGTGGCGCCGCCGAAGATCAGCAGCGCAACGACCGGCAGCAGCGTGCAGGAGGTCGTGATCAGCGACCGCGTCAGCACCTCGGACATCGAGCGGTTTACAACCTGCGAGAAGGCCGCACGCGGCATCCGCGGGATGTTCTCGCGGATACGGTCAAAGACGATGATCGTGTCATAGAGCGAGTAGCCGAGGATCGTCAAAAGCGCCGCCACCGTGTCGGCCGTCACGGTCCTGCCGACGAGCGCGTAGACGCCCGCGGTGATCAGCAGGTCGTGCATCAGGGCGATCAGCACCGGCACCGTGAACTTCCACTCGAAGCGCAGCGCGACGTAGAGCGAGATCACGACCAGCGAGACGATGATCGCCACCACGGCGCTGTGCGCCACCGTAGAGCCGAAGGTCGGCCCAACGGAGGTGGCGTTGAAGCCGGCGATGCCGCCACGGATCCCGTAGCGGGAGGAGAGCAGCGAGCGAAGGTGCTCGTAGCGGGTCTGCGAGAGGTACTTGGTCGCGATCTGGAAGCCGTGGTTGCCGAGCGTCTTGCTATGGCTGACGGCCTGCACGGTCACGTCGTGACCGCCGATGCTGGCCACCAGAGCCTTGATCTTGGACACGCTCACGGCGCGCAGCAGTCCGACGGACACCTGGGTGCCGCCGGTGAAGTCGATCCCGAGCTTCAGTCCGCGGCCACCGATCGCCAGCGCACCGATCAACAGGATCATCCCCGACATCGAGAAGAAGTAGCGGCTGGCCCCCATGAAGTCAAAGCGCCAGTGGCGTTTATTACCGCCGGCACCAAGCGCTGATGGGCTCTGGATGGTGCGCGAATCGCCCATCGTCGTGAGGATCGCCTGGGTGGCGAGCACCGCGGTGAACAGCGACACGAACGTGCCGATGCCCAGCGTGAAGGCAAAGCCCTTGACGTTGGAGGTGGCCAGCACGAACAGGATGAACGCCGTCATCACCGTCACCACGTTGGCGTCGATGATCGCCGTTATGCCCTTGCGATAGCCCGTGATGATGCCCTGACGGATCGAACGTCCGCCACGGATCTCCTCCTTGACGCGCTCGAAGATGACGACGTTTGCATCCGCGGCGACGCCGATCGTGAGGATCAGACCGGCGATGCCCGCGAGCGTCATCGTCACCGGGATCACCTTGATCAGCGCATACAGGTAGAGGCCGTAGGCGATCAGACCGGCAACCGCGATCACGCCGAGCACGCGGTAGTATCCGATCAACAGCAGCACGACGATCGCCAGACCGACCGCGCCGGCGATCAGGCCCTGATGGAGCGCCTGCGAGCCCAGCGTGGCCGAAACCTGCTGCTCGGAGATCTGCTCGAGCTTCACCGGCAACGCGCCGAGCCTCAGCTGTGTGGCGAGCTGGTCGGCCGTGGTGGTGGTGAAGCCGCCGTAGATCTCGCTGCCACCGGAAGCCGGGATGCCGTCCGGGAACTGCTTGTAGTCGATCGATGGAACGCTGACCAGCTGGTTGTCCAGGGCGATCGCGAAGTGCTGGTTGAGCGTCTGACCGGGCGGGCTCTCGAGCGACGCGCGCTGCGCGATCTTGCCGGTCACGTTCTGGAAGGCGTTTGCACCGCCGCTCTTGAAGCCGAAGGTGACATCCGGCGAGCCGGTCTGGGTGGTGCTCGCCAGCGGGTTTGCGATCTGGTTTCCGGTGAGCGCGACCCGGTCGCGGACCACGTAGTAGCCGGCGTTCGGCGAGCCGTACTTGGGCCAGTGCGAGTAGCTGGCGGGAACCGCCTGCAGCACCTGCGTACCCTGCTTGACCTCCAGCACCTGGGTGCCGTTGACCTCGGCGGGCGTCAGGCCCGATTCAAGCGACTTCACAGCGCTCTTGGTCGGGGTTCCCGCCGGCACTCCGACCGGCCCTGCGATCAGGCAGTGCACGCCCTGCTGAACCTTGGTGCCCGTGACGGCGGCAAACGCCTTGCACGCCGAGCTGCCCGGGGCGCCAAACAGGAAATACTGGTTGCCGGAGCCCGAGGTCTGCTTGGCATCGGCGTAGAACGGCTGCTTTGAGGCCAGCTTGACCGCCTGATAGAAGCCCATCGCGCCCGCGATGCTGCTGTCCGAGCCGGGCGCGATGTTGGCCCCGTTGCCCTGGCTGAGGGCGAGCGACGTGGAGTTCCCGCTCAGAATCCCGTTTGCGGCCGGCTGGCCGCTCGGGGTCAGAACGTCGCCCTCCCAGTCGTAGAAGTACAGCTGTGAGGTCTTCCCGACGAGCGCCTCGGCCTGCGCGACGTTGGTCACGTCGGGCAGCTGCACGTTGATCAGGTCCTTGCCCTCGGTCGCGATCTGCGGCTGGGTTACGCCCAGCTGGTTGACGCGGTTGTTGAGCACGGCCACCGCCCGCGTCATCGCGGACTGGTTGATGACAGGCGTCTGCGCTGTCGGCGTGGCCTTGTAGGTCAGCTCGACACCGCCCTTCAGGTCCAGGCCAAGCCGCGTCTTCTGCGTGGCGATGAACACCACGGAGGCGGCCATCAACCCGGCCACGAGCAGCAGAATCAGTCCGTGACGTTGGCGGTCAGTCATCGCTCGCAACCTGATGCTAGAAGAGGATCGCCGCAGGCGCTGTTAGGGCTCTGCGTCAATGCCCGTTTGAGGGCGTGAGCACCACCAGCAGGCCGCCCTCCTCGTCGTCGTAGGCGGGAAAGAGGTCGGCCACCGCACGGGCCCGCTCGGGACCTGCGTTGACCGTGAGCTCTTTGCCGCTCACACGCACCTCCCACTCGAGCGCGGTGGCGATGTGATCGGTGCCGTCACTGAAGCTGATCCCGAGCGCCTCGGCGATCGGCTGGCCGATGACGGCCTCGGTGCGCAGGCCCGTCAGTTCGAAGGATCCGCGCCCGCAGTCGACGATCCGCCCGTCCGCGTCACAGGCGAAGAACGCCGCCGCCGGCGCCGGGTAGTAGTCATCCAGGAGCTCGAACAGGTAGGCAAAGCCGCACTTCTCGCAGCCACGGTCCTCCTGCCGGAAGCCGTTTTTGCGGTCCACGCCCATCGAACGGTTACCGCAGTGCGGGCAGATGAAGTAGTGCTCGTGCGCCATCAGGCGCCCAGGATAGTCAGTCTCATGAAGCAACAGAGCTAAGCCGCCCGGCGCCCGTCACAACAGCCCCAGCTGGGCCCGCGGCGGCTCCAGCCCGAGGTGGGCGTACGCCCGCACGGTCGCGGCACGCCCGCGCGGCGTGCGTTCGATCAGGCCGAGCTGGATCAGATAGGGCTCATAGACGTCCTCGAGCGTGTCCTGCTCCTCGCCGATCGCCGCCGCCAGCGTCGAGAGACCGACCGGCCCGCCACCGAACTTCTCACAGATCGTGCGCAGGATCTCGCGGTCCAGCCGGTCCAGGCCAACCCCGTCCACCTCGAGCAGGTCAAGCGCCTCCGCCGCAGCCTGAGCCGTGACCACACCACTGCCGCGGACCTGCGCATAGTCGCGCACCCGCCGCAGCAGCCGGTTGGCGACGCGCGGCGTGCCGCGGGAGCGCGAAGCCACGGCGAGCGCTCCCTCAGTTTCGATCTCAACGCCCAACAGGCGTGCCGAGCGCCGCACGATCAGTGCGAGCTCCTGCGGCTGGTAGTGGTCGAGACGATGGTGGATGCCGAAGCGGTCGCGCAGCGGTGTGCTGAGCAGCCCCGTGCGGGTGGTCGCACCGATCAGCGTGAACGGTGGCAGGTCGATCGTCACGACCCGCGCGCCGGCGCCCTGACCGACGGTGATCGGCAGGCAGCGATCCTCCATCGCCGGGTAGAACGTCTCCTCAAGCGCCCGCGGCAGACGGTGGATCTCGTCGACGAAGAAGACCGAGCGGGGCTCTAGCGCCGTCAGGAAGGCGGCGATGTCGCCCTTGCGCTCGAGCGCCGGGCCCGCGGTTTGCACGAACGCGACCTCAAGCTCGGCGGCGACGATCTGCGCGAGCGAGGTCTTGCCCAGACCGGGCGGGCCGGCGAGCAGCACGTGATCCAGCGCCTCCCCACGGCTGCCGGCGGCGGCGATCGCGACCGCCAGCTGATCCTTGAGCGTCTCCTGGCCGATGAAGTCCGCAAGCCGCCGCGGGCGCAGCGAGCGCTCAACCTCGTCCTCGGGCAGCTCCTCGGCGCTCAGGATCGTCATCGCCGCGCCGCCCGCAGCGCCTCGGCGATCAGCGTCTCAGCCGTTGCACCCTCCACGCCGTCCAGCAGCGCCTCTGCCTCCTGCAGGCTGTAGCCAAGCCCGACGAGACCTTCGCGCGCGATCGCCTGTGGCTCGTCGGGAACGCTGGTCCGCTGCAGCTGATCGGGCACGGTCGCCCCGACCTTCTCGCGCAGCTCCACGATGATCCGCTCAGCCGTACGCTTGCCGACACCCTTGACCGCCTGGAAGCGGGCGCTGTCGCCGGCCGCGATCGCGCTGCGCAGCTCGCGTGCCGACGCCCCGGAGAGCACCTCGAGCGCCAGCTTGGGACCGACCGACTGCACGCCCAGGAGCAGCAGGAAGAGGTCGCGCTCCTCCTCCGTCGCAAAGCCGTAGAGCACCAGCGCGTCCTCGCGAGTGATCAGATGGGTGTGGAGCACGACCTGGTGCCCGACCGCCGGCACCTGCCTGAGCGTCTCCGAGGAGACCGACAGGCGGTAGCCCACACCGCCGCAATCGATGATCACGTGGTCGGAGCGGCGCACCGCAACGGCGCCACTGACCAGCGCGATCACGACCCCACCGCCGTCATCACAAGCTCACCTCGGCAGCCGGGAACTCGCCTTCGCGCCCGTGCGCCACCACCGCCGGCCCCCTGACCCCCACCTTCGCGATCGCAGAGGCCAGCGGCGCGCGGTTGATCGCACAGAGCGCCACCGCCAGCGCATCGGCCGCATGGTCGGGGCGCGGTGGCGCTGAGAGCCCGAGCAGCCGCGCGACCATGCGCGCCACCTGGTCCTTGCCGGCGCGGCCGCTGCCGCAGACCGCCGACTTGACCGCCTGCGGCGTGTGCGCCTGAACGGGCACACCATGCTGCCCGGCTGCCAGCATCACGACGCCGCGCGCCTGGCCGACGGCCATCGCGCTGACCACGTTGGCGCCGAAGTAGAGGTCCTCAACCGCCACCTCCTCGACGCCGTGTCCGGCGATCAGCTGACCCACATCGGCATGAATCTCGGCGAGCCTCGCCTCCGGCGCAAGCTCCGCCGCGGTTTCGATCACGCCAAAGGCGAGCGCCCGCAGCCGGGAGCCGCTGGAGGCGACCACCCCATAGCCGGTGTTGGCGATTCCCGGATCGATTCCCAAGACGATCATGTGTTCGCCTATTCAACGCGCCCGGTCGGACGCCTCCACGAAAGATCGCGCAAGCTGCGCACGACTCTGATTCCCAAGGGGGGTCAATACGCTCCGTTTCAGGCCTCCGTTGCCCGTGAGCATCACGCCAAACGGGGCCGCCGAGCGCGCTGGGGTGCTGGCAGCCGGACAACACGGCCTCGTGACGGCCGCCCAGCTGCAGGCGATCGGCGTCCCGCGCCGCACGCGTGAGAACTGGCTGCGCCGGGGCGTGCTGCTGCGCGCCGCACGCCGTGTCTACGTGTTCGCCCACCACACCTGAACCGTCGAGCAGACGCTGCTGGCAGCGATCCTGTTCGCGGGCCCCGGGGCGATGCTCAGCCACGTCACCGCGACCTGGTGGCACGGCCTGCTCGACTTCCCGGCCGCCCTGCGGGTCGTCCAGGTCAGCACGCCCCGCCAGATCCAGGGGCCAGCGGGCATCCAGGTCTTCTCCCGCCGACATCTCGATCGCAGGCTTCATCGCGGACTTCCCGTCACCACGGTGACCCAGACCGTGCTGGACCTGGCGGCGGTGGCAGACAGCCGCCTGTTGCGCAGGGCGCTTGCCAACCTCGATTACCGTGGAATCCTGGACGTGGAGGCGCTCAACGCCCTCTGCGGCAGGGGCATACCCGGCAGTGCCCACCTGGGGTGGGCACTGCGCGAGCACCAACCGCTGCTCGCGCGCGCCAACGGTCGCCTGGAGGAGGACTTCCTCGCGTGGTGTGAGCGCTTCCAGGTGCCGCTGCCGCGCGTCAACGTGCGTGTCCACGGGGTGCTCGTGGACGCATACTGGCCCGCGGCGCGGCTCGTGGTCGAACTCGACGGCGTCGCCAACCACTCAAGCCCCGCGCAGCTGCGCCGCGACAAGCGCAACGAGCTCACGCTGCGCGAGCACGGTCTCGTGGTGGTCCGCTACGACTGGGCGCTGCTGCACCGCGAGCCGGCGCGGATGTACCGGGACCTCACGAGCCACCTGCGACGAACTCTGTGAGCCTGACCACCGGATCTGGTGGTCGCGCTCACAAAGAATCGGGACGACCGGCCCCGCGCTGGCCCGCACCCCAGCCCGGCGGAGCGCTACTTGACGACCTTGAGCAGGTCGACGTCGAAGATCAGCGTGGAGTTCGGCGGGATCGTCGAGCCGCTGCCTGCCTTGCCGTAGGCGAGCGCCGGCGGGATGATCAGTTCGCGTCTGCCGCCCACCTTCATGCCCACAAGCCCCTTGACCCAGCCAGGAATAACCGAGCCGGTGCTGAGCGGGAAGGAGATCGCCTTGCCGGGCGTGTCGCGCCAGGAGGCGTCGAAGATCTTGCCGTTCTTGTAGAGGACGCCGACGTAGTTGACGTAGACCGTGTCCCCGTCCTTGGCGGTTGCGCCGGTGCCGGTGATCAGGTTGCGGATCTCCAGCTTCTTTGGCGGCGGTCCGGACGGAACCTTGATCACCGGCTCCTTGGAGAGCGGGCCGGTCTTGGGGGTCGTCACCGTCAGCGCCGTGGGCGTCGTCGTGGTGGCCGCGGTGGGCGGCGCCTTGAGCGTCGTCGATGTGGGCCCACCGCTCGGTGCGAGCATGACGCCGGCGGCGCGCGTGCTGCTCGAGCCGCAGGCCGACACGCCCAGGCCGATGCCCGCGGCTGCGATCAACGCTGTCAGCGACTTGAAGTTCATCGGGGTGCGAGCGTAGCGGGAGCGAGACGCAGGCGCGTCGCGCTCACCCCGCGATCCGCTCAAGGACATCGGCGTCCACGTCGTAGTTGGCGTGCACAGCCCCGATGTCATCGGACTCCTCGAGCGCGTCGATGAGTTTCATAAGTTTCGCCGCGTCCTCCTCCGCGAGCGGTACCCGGGACTTGGGGCGCTGCGTCACATCTGCGCCCTCGATCTCAACGCCGGCGGCTACCAGCGCCTCCTGGACCACGCCCAGCTCGCCGGGGGCAGTGATGATCTCGTACACATCGTCGTCCATCACGATGTCCTGCGCGCCGGCGTCGATCGCGACGATCAGATCGTCCTCGTCGTAGCGCTCGCCATCAACCACGATCACCCCCTGCTTTTCAAACAGGTAGGCGACCGACCCGGGCTCGCCGAGCGACCCGCCGTGCTTGCCCATGATGTGGCGCACGTCCGCGGCCGTGCGGTTGCGGTTGTCGGTGAGCGCCTCGATCAGCATCGCCACGCCGCCCGGGCCGTAGCCCTCGTAGAGCACGGTCTCCCAGCTCTCGGCGTCAGCGCCGGCCCCGGTCCCCTTGACGATGGCCCGCTCGATGTTGTCCTTCGGCATCGAGGCGTCCCGTGCCTTCTGCACGGCGAGCGCCAGTGCCGCGTTGCCGGCGGGGTCACCGCCACCCTCCTTGGCCGCGACCGTGATCGCCCGCGCGAGCTTGGTGAAATGCTGGCCGCGACGCGCGTCGACGACCGCCTTCTTGTGCTTGATGGAAGCCCATTTGGAATGCCCTGACATGAGGATCTAGTCTACGTCGCAGAGTCCATTTTCAGCCTCGCGCGAGCTTCCGGCCTCCGGCGCGGTGGTGCGGCGGGCGCAGCGACGCCGATGGACAGCCGCGAGCATGGCCGACCAGTCCGCTGGATAGGATCAGGGGCGATGAACCTCTCTCCCTCGATCTTCAAGGCCTACGACATCCGCGGCATCCACGGCAGCGACCTGGACGAAGAAGGGGCGCGGCTGATCGGGCGCGCCTTCGCACGTGTGATCGCCGCGATGGAGCAGCGCCCCACCAGCCAACTGAACCTGGCGCTCGGGCGTGACATGCGCCTCAGCGCGCCGGCAATGGCGGCCGCCTACGGCGAGGGCATGGCGGCCGAGGGCGCACATGTGATCGACGCCGGCCAGATCGGCACCGAGATGCTCTACTTCCTGGTCGGCTCTCGCGACCTGGATGGCGGCCTGATGTGCACCGCCTCGCACAACCCCAAGGCCTACACGGGCGCGAAGCTCGTCCGGCGCGGAGCGGTCGCCCTCTCGGGCGACGAGGGCATCCGCGAGATCCGCGAACTCACCGCCGCGGGGCTGGGCCCACCGCCGGGTGGCGGCAGCGTCGAGCAGGTCGAGATCTCAGGCGAGTTCCAGCGGCACGTGCTCGGCTTCATCGACCCCAAGCAGGTGCGGCCGCTGAAGGTCGTGGTGGACGGCGGTAACGGTATGGCCGGCCCGATGGTGGGCCCGCTGCTCGAGCAGCTCGGCCTTCAGCTGAGCACCTTCTACTGGCAACCCAACGGCGAGTTCCCCGACCACGAGCCCAACCCGCTGCTGCCCGAGAACCGCGCGTTCATCATGGGTGAGGTCCTGCGGCAAGGCGCGGATCTGGGCATCGCCTGGGACGGCGACGCCGACCGCTGCTTCTTCATCGACGACGGCGGTCGCTTCGTCGACGGCGACTTTCTCACGGCGCTGCTTGCCACCTCGATGCTGCGCAAGCACCCGGGCGAGACGATCCTCTACGACGTTCGCGCCAGCCGCGCGGTGGCAGACATGGTCACGGCCGCGGGCGGCACGGCGCTGATCAACCGCGTCGGCCACGCATTCTTCAAATCGCGCATGCGTGCGGAGGGCGGGATCTTCGGTGGCGAGGTCTCCGGGCACTACTACTTCAAAGACTTCTACTGTGCCGACTCGGGCACGATCCCGGCGCTGCTGATGCTCGAGGAGCTCTCACGCTCGGGGCTCAAGCTCTCGGCGCTGCTCGAACCGTTGCGCTCGCGCTACTTCATCTCCGGGGAGATCAACTCGCAGGTCAGCGACGCCGACGCCAAGATGGCGCAGATCGCCGAGCACTACGCCGACGCCGAGCAGAGCCGCCTGGACGGCATCTCGGTGGACTACCCGGACTGGCATTTCAACGTGCGCGCGTCCAACACCGAACCGCTCCTGCGCCTCTGCCTCGAATCACTGGTCTCGCAGGCCGACATGGAAGCCAAGCGGGACGAGGTGCTCGCCCTGATCAGGGCGTGACTGCTCAACTGAGCAGCGAAGTGGCACCGGGAGTCCACCGGATCCCGGTGCCGACGCCGTTCGCGGTCGGCGCGGTCAACTGCTTTCTGCTGCGCGGCAGCCCGCTCACGCTCGTTGACACAGGGCCCGGCTCCGCGGCCGCGCTGGACGTGCTCGAGCGCGCGCTTGCCGAGCTCCGCCTTCAGGTCAGCGACCTCGAGCTGATCGTGCTCACCCATCAGCACATGGACCACGAGGGGATCGTCGAGATCCTCGTGCGCCGCTCGGACGCCGAGTTGGCGGCCTACGGGCCGCTGCGCCACTGGCTCGCCGACTATCGCGCGAGCGCACGCGCTGATGACGCCTACGCGCAGGCGGTGATGCGACAACACGGCCTGCCCGCGGACCTGACCGCCCTGCTGGGTGTCCTTGCCGCCGGGATGTACGCCTACGGGTCGCCGGGAAGCGTCACCATCGCGCTGGCGGATGGGGAGAGCCTGAGCATGGGTGGCCGCGAGTTCAGCGTGCACCACCGCCCCGGCCACAGTCCATCCGACATCGTTTTCCTGCACGAGCCCAGCGGTCTGATGCTGGGTGGCGACCACCTGCTGGCTCACATTTCCTCAAACGCGCTGGTCGGCCGTCCGCTGAACGCGCCACTCGAGACGGCACGGCCACAGCCGCTGGTCACCTACTCAGAGTCTCTGGCCGCGACCAGACTGATGCCCGTGAGCCTGCTGCTGACCGGCCACGGCGAACCGATCCGCGATCACCGCACGCTGATCGATGCACGCCTGAACGCTCAGCGGCGCCGCGCAGGCCAGATCCTCGGCCTGCTGACCGACGGCCCGCTGAGCGCCCACGCGATCGCCCAGCGCATGTGGGGTGAGGTCGCGATCACCCAGGCTTACCTGACGATCAGCGAAACGCTCGGGCACCTCGACCTGCTGGTGCGCGACGGCAGCGTCCGTGAGGTCGAGGCCGCCGGGCTGCGCATGTTTGAGGCGCTCTGACCAGACAGGCGCCCGCCGCCTCAGACCCCGTTGCCGCCACTGGTCGTGGTCTGAGCAGTGCTCGTCGTCTGCGCACCCGTCTGACCAGCGGAACCGCCCTGCCCTGCAAACGCGCTGGATCCGGGCAACATGGGCGACAGTGTCGCGCTTCCGCAGGCGGCGACACCGGGCAGCTTCACCTTCATCGTGGCCGTGTCGTTGGGTGCGTAGATCTGCAGGGCGCTCGCGGTCGGGCAGCTGCCACCACCCGGCGCAACGTCACTGGAGACGATCCGGAAGGACGCCTCCTCGCCGGGCTGAAGTGTGAGCACGTTGGCCGGTGTCGCGCCGACGACATCAGCCGTGGTGCGCGTGGCGTTGGTGGGGAGCGCCGCCCCGCTCGAGGACAGGAACTCGACCCCCGGCCAACCGTATGTCTGACATGCCTTCGTGCCGGTGTTCTTGAGCGCGATGCCGAGCACCAGGGTGCCGGCGGCGCCGTTGGTGCCGAGCAGCGACGGTGTCAGGTCGGCGGCGCTGCAGGGGTTGCTGAGCGCCGTGGGCGTGGTCGCCGGCCCGGTCGCCACCGTGTTGGTCAGCGGACCGGTCGCGGTTGTGGGTGTCGTCGCGGTCGGCTGCGCGACCGTGGTCGTGCGCTTGGCCGGCCGCCTGTGGACATGGTGGCTGCCAGTCGCGCTGCCGCCGCACGCCGCGACCAGCAGCGAGACGGCGCCCACCGCGACAACGACAGCTGTTGAGCGTGCGGGCCGCATCAATCCTCCTTCGCGGGCTCGGGCAGGAGTCCTGCCAGTGAGAGAAAGAAGCGGTGCAGCCGATCCTCCCCGGTCAGCTCGGGATGGAAGGAGAGTGCAAGCACCAGGCCCTGTCGTACGGCGACCGGATGACCGTCGACGCTCGCCAGCACCGACACCGCGGGGCCGTGCTCTCTGATCCAGGGGGCCCGGATGAAGATCGCATGCACCGGACCGCCGGGCACACCGTCAAGCTCAAAGGAGGCCTCAAAGGAGTGCAGCTGACGACCAAAGGCGTTGCGCTCGGCCACCACGTCGAGGATCCCCAGGTGCTCGCGGTCGAGCATGATCATCCCCGCGCAGGTGCCGAACATCGGCAGGCCAGCGGCAGCTAGCGCGCGCAGCGGCTCGGCAAGCCCCTCGCGCGCCACCCCGAGGCTCATCACGGTGGATTCGCCGCCGGGCAGCACGAGGGCGTCCAGGCCATCCAGGTCCGCCGGCACACGCACCTGGCGAGTGCGCACCCCAATCGCCCCCAGCATCCGCTCGTGCGCCTCGAAATCCCCCTGCAGGGCGAGCACGCCAACCAGCGGCGGCTCGGCAGCCAGCCGCGCCGGCGCGGACGCCTCGGTGCTCACCAGCCGCGCGGCGAGAGCAGCTGTTCGGCCCCGAGCTTCGAGGTCTCGATGCTCTCCATGGCCGCGCCGAGGCCGGTGGACGCCGCCGCCACCCGCTCGGGGTCGGCGTAGTGCGTGGTCGCCTCAACGATCGCGCGGGCGCGCTGCTCTGGGTTTGAGGACTTGAAGATGCCAGAGCCGACGAACACGCCCTCCGCGCCCAGCTGCATCACCAGCGAAGCGTCAGCCGGGGTGGCGATCCCGCCGGCACAGAAGAGCACCACCGGCAGGTTGCCATCGGCCGCCACCTGCCGCACCAGTGGCAGCGGCGCCTGCAGCTCCTTGGCGGCGCTCGCCAGCTCCTCAGGCCCGAGCACCGTCAGCCACCTGATCTCAGAGCGGATCTTGCGCAGGTGTGTGACAGCATTGACGATGTCGCCGGTGCCCGCCTCGCCCTTGGAGCGGATCATCGCCGCACCCTCGCCGATCCGCCGCAGCGCCTCCCCGAGGTTGGTGGCGCCGCAGACGAATGGTGCCTTGAAAGCCCACTTGTCGATGTGGTTGGCGGTGTCAGCCGGTGTCAGCACCTCGGACTCGTCGATGTAATCGACCTCGAGCGCCTCGAGCACCTGCGCTTCGGCAAAGTGCCCGATGCGGGCCTTGGCCATCACCGGGATGCTCACGGCCTCCTGGATCCCCTTGATCATCTCGGGGTCGGACATGCGCGCAACCCCGCCGTCGCGGCGGATGTCAGCGGGCACGCGTTCGAGCGCCATCACCGCAGCTGCACCGGCGGCCTCCGCGATCCGGGCCTGCTCGGGCGTGACCACATCCATGATCACGCCTCCCTTCAGCATCTCGGCAAGGCCGGCCTTGGTGGTGAATGTGGATTCGTCGCGTGCGATGTGGCCGTTGGTGCTCATCCCGCCAGTGTAACCCGACGGCGATTGTCCAGATCGGCACAACATCCGGGGCCGGCGGGCCACCGGTGACCCAAGCGTCAAGCGAGCGCCGGCCGCCGACAAACGCAGCTACTTGAGCCGAAACGCCTTGATGCGGACGTCGTACTGCTGCGCGTCGCGGCTGTAGACCCCGTAGGCGAGCGCCTGGATGATCGACAGCAGCGCGGTGTGCGAACGCACGAACGCCGGCGTGTTGGACGAGTAGTAGAGCCTGATCCTGGCCAGGCGCGCAACCTCGGAGAGGGTCGCGTCGGTGATCGCAAGGGTCATCGCATGGCGGTGGCGGGCAAGCTTCATGGTGCGTGTGATCAGCGGGTGCGGACGGCCGGCCGACAGGCCCACGACGAGCGTCCGCTCGTCGATCCGTGACAGGCGTCCGAGCGCCTCCTGCGACGGGCTGGCGACGATCTCGGCACGCACGTCCAAAAGCATCAGCAGGTGGCGCAGATAGCTGGCGAAGAAGGCCATCTGGTCGGTGCCGGCGATCACCACCTTCTCGGCGCTGACGATCGCGTCGATCGCGGCCTCAACGTCCGCACGCGAGAGTTTGTGCGCGGTGTCCTCGACGTTTACGTGGTCTGCCGCCAGCGCGGACTCGAACTCGGTGTGATCGAGCGAGAACAGCGGCCCGCCAGCCACCACCGGCTCCGTGCCGCCTCCGGCCGGGCGCCGCCGATACTCATCGCGGGCCGCCTGCTGCAGCTCCGGGAAACCCTCAAAGCCGAGCGCCTGCGAGAAGCGGACGACCGTGCTCGAGGACGTGTTGGCCCGCCGCGCCAGCTCCTCGGCAGTCTGGAAGGCGGCCTCGTCCAGGTGGTCGACGATGTACTGAGCTACGTCCTTCTGGGACCGCGAGAACTCGTCAAAGCGAGCGGTGATGTACGCGGATAGGGCCTGATGGCCATGTGGCGCCTCGGGCGCTGCGGTGATTGCGATGGCTTGCTTCATTGGCAGCGTCTGATTCGACGCGTCACGCTGCCGTTCCTGCTGCTTTTCCCTACAGAGCGTTAACAGTCGCGTGACGCACGCGGTCAGGAGTTATGGCGAGCATCGTACTCGCGCATGCGCTGCTGGTTCTGTCGGCGCTCCATCAGCACCTGGTTGACGATGTACCAGACCAGGAAGTTGACGAGACCGCCGATCGCCAGGACGAAGGTGAGGATCAGCGCCAGCGAAACGCCAAACGCGCTCGGCGCCTGGCCGAGATCGAGGAAACCTGATGCGATCAGCAAGTGCATGCGAACCAATAATACGGCCGGATGCTGACGTGTGCGCCGCTGCGGTACCTTGCTGGCGGCGGCCCTGTAGCTCAGCGGTCAGAGCACCCGGCTCATAACCGGCGAGACGCAAGTTCGAATCTTGCCAGGGCTATGGTGGCGGTGGCAAGTTCGGTGGCAAGTCCGAACGCCCCGTCGTTGCTGGGGTCTCAGGCTCGCTGGCGAGCCGTATTGACCGTCCCCCGCCCACGCGCCCAGTTCGGCACAGGCCGCTCATCTGAACAGCTCATCAGGTATTCTCACTTGCATGGGCTACATCGACCACCGGATCGATCCAGCGGGGCTCGACCCCGACTTCGCGCAGTCGGTCGCGGAGACGATGCAGGCGCTCTCGACCCCGAGCCGCCTGCGCATCCTCGGGCAGCTGAACGCCGGCCCCCTATCGGTCAACGAGCTGGCCGCCGCCGTTGGCATGGAGCCATCAGCGGTCTCACACCAGCTTCGTCTGCTGCGCCACCTCGGGCTGGTCACGGGCAGGCGCGAGGGTCGCCAGATCATCTACGACCTCTACGACGACCACGTTGGCGACCTCCTGCAGCAGGCCATCGGTCACGTGGAGCACCTGCGTCTGGGCCACAGCCGCAGCACGCGCAATGGCGCTATCCCGAGGACGTCGGCATGAGCTCAAGACCCGTACAGGAGCCGCCGCTGGCAGCGGATCACACTCACCGCCACGACGGTCACGAACACTCTCACGGTCTGGTGCATGAGTCCATCAAGCGCTCCCGCGAGGGCGTTCGAGCGGTGCTCATCTCCCTGCTGCTGCTCGGCCTGGCCGCAGCCGCGCAGACGGTCATCTTCGTTCTGTCGGGCTCGGTTGCGCTGCTCGCGGATCTCATTCACAACTACGGTGACGCGCTGACGGCGATCCCCCTCGGCACCGCCTTCCTGCTGCGCTCGGAGCGTGCAGAGCGGGTGGCGGGCCTGTTCGTTGTGGCCGCCATCTTCTTCAGCGCCTGTGTCGCGGGTGTCGAGGCTGTCCAGCGGCTCATCCACGAGTCCCCACCGACGCATCTCTGGGCGCTGGCCGGCGCCGGTGCGATCGGCTATTTGGGCAACTTTCTGGCGGCGCGGGTTCGCAGGCGCGCGGGGCACCGCCTGGACAGCCCCGCCCTGATCGCGGACGGCAATCACGCGGCGGGCGACGCCTACGTGTCGCTGGCGGTGATCGCGTCGGCCATCGTCGTGGCCATCGGCGCACCCATCGCGGACCCGCTCATCGGCCTGGCAATCTCGCTGGTCATCCTGCGGATCGCATGGCAGAGCTGGAAGACGGTTCGCGGCCACGACCACGAGTAGGGCTGCCGGGCCGAGCACGACTCACGGCCTGCGCGAGCGCATGCTCACCCGCCTGCTCGAGGCCGTCCACGATCCCGTCGATGTCGGCTGCGGGCTCGCCCTGCTCGAGTTTCGCCTTGGCCTCGATGCGGCTGATCACCAGCTCGACGCCGACGATCGCCCGCAGCTGCGCAGCGATGTAGGGCGCCGGCGCGTCATCCACCGCCCAGGGGCTTGGCTGTGTGGCCTCGTACTTGTCGGTCAGCAACCGCACCACCCGGCCCAGCCAGTCGGGGTCATCGTGGATCACAAGCTCGCCGTAGACATGCGCGCTCACGTAGGCCCAGGTCGGGACCACCCGGCCGTGCTCGCGCTTTGAGGCATACCAGTTGGGCGTGAGGTAGGCGTCGGGCCCCTGCAGGATGACCAGCGACTCGCCGAGCGGCGCAAGCCGCCAGTGCTCGTTGCGGCGTGCCACATGACCGAGCAGGCTGCCGAGCCCGTCGGGCGACGGCGCGTGGACCATCGGCATGAACGTCGCCCACGGCCCGGACGCCGTCGCGCTCACCAGGTGCGCCGCGCGCACATCCGCAAGCAGCTCGGCCGTCTGCGCTTCGTCGGCACGCATATGCCTGGGCAGGTACACGCGCCAACAGTACCCCGCCTGACCGGCCTGGCGGGCGGCTGCTACCGTCTCGCAGAACGACCGGCGCCGCCGGCCGTGAGGCAGTTGCTTTCAGTGGACGCGCAACGCGCGGTTCGGGTAAGCCAATAAGCCTCCCGAATCGTCCGCGGTCCCATGCGGCACCGCCAAGGAGAACATATGTCCAACCAGTCTTTCGCCGATCTCGGCGTGTCCAAAGCCGTGGTCGCGGCGCTCGCCGCGCGCGGCATCAGCGAACCGTTCGCCATCCAGCGGGATGTGATGAGCGACGTCCTCGCCGGTCGTGACGTGCTCGCCCGCTCCCCCACCGGCTCAGGCAAGACGCTCGCCTTCGGCGTGCCGATGATCGACCGCACCGCCGCCGACGCGCGGCGCCCGGCGGCCCTGGTGCTCGCGCCGACGCGTGAGCTGGCCACGCAGATCGTTGAGGAGCTGCGTGCCCCGGCCCAGGCCCGAGCGCTGCGGATCGCCGCCGTCTACGGCGGCGTCGGCCTGCTCAAGCAGGCGCAGGCAGCGGCCCGCGCACACATCATCGTGGCCACGCCCGGGCGCCTCGAGGACCAGCTTGAGCGTCGTGCCTTCACGCTTGATCATGTGCGCACGCTCGTGATCGACGAGGCCGACCGCATGCTCGACATGGGCTTCCGGCCGGCGCTTGACCGGATCGTGGCGCTCTGCCCGGCAAACCGCCAGACGCTCTTCTTCTCCGCCACGCTCGACGGTGATGCCGGCAAGGTGGCGCGCCGCTACACGCACGAGGCGACCTTCCACGAGCACGGCCCGTCGCAGCGACGTGCCGCCGAGATGGTCGAGCACCGCTTTGTCCCGGTCACACACGAGTCGCGGCTGGACGTGCTGGTGGAGCAGCTCGGCGACGAGCGCGACCTGGCGCTCGTCTTCGTGCGCACCAAGCACGGTGCCGACAAGCTCGTCAAGAAGCTCTCCGGTAGCGGCATCGCCGCGGTCGCGATGCACGGCAACAAGACCCAGGCTCAGCGCGAACGCGCGCTCGCACGCTTTCAGGCCTACGACGTGGACACGCTGGTCGCAACCGACGTGGCCGCACGCGGGATCGATGTCGGCGGCATCTCGCACGTGATCAACTTCGATCCGCCGCACGACTCCGAGACCTATGTGCACCGGATCGGTCGCACCGCCCGCGCCGGCGCGAGCGGCATCGGGATCACGCTGGTCGCACCCGACCAGCACCGAGAGGTGAGCCAGATCGCCGACGAGCTGGGGATCGACCACGGGCTGCCCGGCTCCAGGCCGAGCGTCGGCGCGGGCGGCTTCAGGCGTGCCCCCGCCGCGCAGCACCGCCCGCCCGCCCGCCGTCGCGCGACCGGGCAGGCACGCACACACAGGCGCCGCTCCGCCTCGTAACCTGGCGCTGGTGGACGCCCCGCCCACTCCCGAGCAGCGCCACGAGCTCCGTCTGGAGCGCTTCGCCCTGCGCGATGCCTACCGCCGGCACTTCGCCGACCCTCGGCGCGAGCGTGCCTTCCTGCACGCCGCCGGCTTCACCGTCGGGTTCGCGGGCTGCCGGCTGGTCACGCACGCGATCCGCGCACAGCGCGGGCCGTTTCGCAACCTGACTGCCGGCGGGCGCCACCTGCACCACTCCACGCCCGGGATCGTCGGCCAGATCGCGCTCGGCTACCTGTGGACCTGGCAGGTCGCGATCGGCACCGACCCGCACCGGCGGGCCGGCTCGCGTGCCGCGGCGCTCACCGCCGGGCTCGCGACCGCGCTGACGCTGGATGAGTTCGCGCTCTGGTTCGATCTGGCCGACGACTACTGGGACAACGCCGGGCGCAAGAGCATCGACGCGGTGATCCTGTTCTGGGGCGTCTCGGCGATGCTGCTCACCGGCCGTGGGCTGGCGACCGAGACCGGACGCGCGCTGCGCGAGGCGGCGCGCCTTTCACGGTCGCGGCGCCACTGACGCCGCGACCGAGCCCAGCGGGCCGCCGCCGCTCACACCCGCCGGCAGCTGCGGCAACAGCTCCCGGACGTGCGCGGCAAACGCGCGGGCACGCAGCGTTGGCCGTACGCCGGGCGCGCGCGCGAGGACGACGTCGACAGGCTTGACCTGACCGGCCAGCGGCACCGCGACCAGCGGCCTGCCCTCGTAGCTGACATCTCCGTAGGGACGGCTGATCAGCAGCGTGAAGCCGAGGTTGCGCGCCACCAGCGAGCGCACCAGCTCGTAGCTGGATGTCTGGTAACGGATTCGCGGCACCACGCCCGCGTGCGCAAAGAGCCCGAGCTGGTGCTCGTGCACCGGCGCCACGTCGAGTGCCACAAAGTCGTGTTGGGCGAGCTCGGCGAGCGTCACCTCCGCGTGAGCTGCGAGCGGATGCTCCGGCGCGAAGAGCGCATATGGCACCGCGCTGTGGAGCACCTCGGTGCGCAGCGCCACGTGCAGGCCGATGTCGTACATCAGCGCGACCTCGCAGCGGCCCTCAAGCAGCGCCGCCTCGAGCACCTCGGTTGAGCCCTCGACGAAGTCGAGCGTCACGCCCGGGTGCCGGCGCTCGAAGGTCTCCATCAGCGCCGGCAACACCAGCGGCGCGCCCGTCCCGAAGCAGCCCACTGTCAGCCGGCCCTGAAGCCCCCGCCCGATCGCGTCGGCACGCGCGCGCAGCGCCTCCGCGTCGGCCAGCAGGTTTCTGGCCTCGAGCAGCAGCTCGCGGCCGGCGGCGGTCAGCTCCAGGCCACGCCCCCTGTGGCGCAGGAAGAGGTCCGCGCCGAGCGCATCCTCCAGTCCGGCCACGGCGAGCGAGACCGCCGACTGCGAGACCATCAGCCGCTGCGCACCGGCGGTCATGGAGCCGCCGTCCGCGGCGGCCACGAACGCCTCGACCTGGCGCAGGTTGAGCATCTCATGAGTATCGCTCATGAAGCTCACAACGAACTGGCTCTTTTCTTCTGCGACGTCCCCCGCGAGCATTGCCCTGACCGGCGAACATCCCCGAAGTCGGCAACCAGAAGGAGAGAGATGACCGAGCAGAGCCTCGAGGACGCGATCCAGCAGGCTGGAGGCGCAGTCCCGTTTTTGCGCAACCACCCCGCGCTGCCGCACACCTTTCCGGTCAAGCCGGAGTTCAGCAACTGGCGCTCGGAGCAGCGTGCCTGGCGCGAGAGCGCCGCGTTGCTTGACCAGTCCCACCACATGGCTGATCTCTTCGTCAGCGGCCCCGACGCGCTGCGTCTGTTCGCGGCGCTGGGCGTCAATAACTTCTCACGCTTCGTGCCGGGCGTAGCCAAGCAGCTGGTGTGCACCAACCCGGACGGGTTCCTGATCGGCGACGGCATCCTCTTCTACCTGGCGGAGAACGAGCTGGACTTCGTCGGCGCCCACCCGACGGTCGTCGACTGGGTGCACTACAACGCGCTCACCGGCGGCTACAACGTGCAGATCGAGCGCGACGAGAACTCCTTTGACCGTCAGGGTCCGCCGAAGCTCTACCGCTACGAGATCCAGGGGCCAAGGGCGCTGGCGGTGATCGAGCGCGCGACCGGGGCGCCGGCGCCCGAGGTGAAGTTCTTCCACATGACCGAGTTCACGCTCGCCGGCGCGCGCGTGCGCGCGCTGCGCCACGGCATGGCCGGGCAGCCGGGCTTTGAGCTCTTCGGCCCCTGGCAGGACGCGGAGGCTGTCCGTGAGGCGCTGCTCGCCGCCGGTTCCGAGCACGGGCTGCTGCCGGCCGGGTCGCGCGCCTACTCGACCGCAAACCTGGAGTCCGCCTGGGTGCCCTCACCCCCGCCGGCGATCTTCACAGGCGCCGGCATGGAGGCCTTCCGGCGCTGGCGCAGCGCGGCGCGCGCCGGCTCGCTCGGCGGATCATTCAACTCCGAGGACATCACCGACTACTACACCACCCCCTACGACCTCGGCTACGGCGCCATCGTCGCCTTCGACCACGAGTTCCCGGGCCGCGCCGCACTCGAGCAGATCGCCGTCGATCCGCCGCGCCGCAAGGTCACGCTGATCTGGCACGAGGACGATGTCGCCAACATCTTCGGTAGCCAGCTGGGCTCGGGCGAGGCGGCCAAATACATGGAGTGGCCAAAGGCGCGCTACGCGCTCTTCCAGACCGACGCGGTGCACGCCGACGGCGAGCTCGTCGGCCTCTCCTTCGACTGCGGCTACCTCTACAACGAGCGCGCCTTCGTGTCCCTGGCGACCGTTGCCCGCGAGCACGCGGAGCCCGGCACCGAGCTCACCGTGCGCTGGGGGGAGGCGCCCAACTCGCGCAAGCCCACGGTCGAGCCCCACGTCCAGGTCGAGGTCCGCGCGACCGTCGCCCCCGCGCCGATCGGGTCGTTTGCGCGCAGCGGCTACCGCTCGGCCTGAGTAGCTCTCACGCGGTGCACCTGGCCCGCTGGCCAGGTGCACCGAGCAGGCGCGCTCAAAGGACGGCCAGCGGCGGGCGGTCCGCGGCCCAGGGCCTGGCCGCCTCGATCTGCCCGGCCAGGGAGTACAGCGTCAGCTCGTCACCGTGGCGCCCGACCAGCTGCACGCTCAGCGGCAGCCCGTCTGAGCCGAAGCCGGCGGGCAGCGAGATGGCTGGCTGGCCGGTCAGGTTGAAGGCTGGAAACCACGGCATGAAGCGGCTGGCGACCAGCAGCGCCTGGAGGCCGCTCCTGCCGTAGGCGCCCTCGGCGGCGATCGCCGTGCTGGCCAGCCCCGGCGTCAGCAGCACGTCGTACTCCTCCCAGAGTGCGGCGATGCGGACGGTGACCCGCGGCCGGGCGGCCAGCAACCGTTCGCGCCGGCGCTCGGGCACGAGCCGGCGGCCGAGCGCCGCCAACTGTCTGGTCGAGCGCTCGGCGAGCTCCGGTTGGGCGAGCGTCGCGAACTCGTCGGCGGCGCCGCGCAGGTAGCTCTGCGTGAAGTGCAGCGAAACCGCCCCGTAGTGCGGGTCGCGCTCGCTGACATGATGGCCGAGCTCCTCGAGCAGCCTTGCGGTCTGGTCGAAGGCACGGCGCTGGTCAGCTGAGAGCCGCGCGATGACGCCTGGCGGCAGGGCTTTGGAGATCGCGACCCGCAGCGGGCGAGCGGGCGGTGTCCGGGCGGCGTCGAGGAAGCTGCCGTTTGGCGGTGCGAGCGTGTAGCGGTCCGCGGCCGTCGAGCCCTGCATCGCATCGAGCAGGAGGGCGCTGTCAGCGACCGTGCGCGCCAGCGCACCGTAGGTGGAGAGTCCCAGCCAGCCGTCGCCGAGGGGCTGCGCGGAGACGCGGCCGCGCGTGGGCTTCAGCCCCACCAGGCCGCAGCAGGCCGCTGGGATCCGCAGCGAACCGCCGCCGTCAGATCCGCCCGCAGCGGGCACCAGGGCCGCCGCCACGGCGGCGCCCGAGCCCCCGGAGGAGCCGCCCGGCGTGCGCTCCGGGTTCCACGGGTTGCGGGTCACGCCACCTGCGCTGCTGGCCGTCCAGGGCATCAGCATCAGCTCCGGCACCCGGGTTATCCCGACCGGGATCGCCCCGGCCTGACGCAGGCGGCGCAGCGCCTCGGCATCGGCGCCCTGCGGCGGGCTCGGCGAGCGCGAGCCGCGGGTCATCGCGTGGCCCGCAAGCGGCATGTCGTCCTTGATCGCAAGTGGGACGCCGGCGAGCGGTCCGCCAGCCTCGGGCGCGCCCGCGTCGATCTGCGCGGCGGTGCTCAGCGCCAGGTCATCAAGCACCTCGCGAAAAGCGTTCAGCCGCGGGTTCAGACGGTCGATCCGCGCCAGGAAGAGCTCCACCAGCTCGCGGGCGCTGAGTTCGCGCGAGCGAACCATTCGCGCCAGCTCGAGCGGGCCGGCGAAGGCCAGGTCGTTGTCCTGCGCGCGGCTCAAAGGGCGTCCAGCAGGTCACGGATCGCGGGCGCGTAGCGGTAGGTGAGGCCGCCGTGCGTGCCATCGAAGAGCTCGAAGGTGTGCTTGACCCCCGCCCGCTCGAGCTCGTGTGAGACCGCCTGCGCGCCGAGGTCGAGGAAGAACTCATCCGCGCGGCCGGCCTCGATGTGGATGTGGCGCATGCCCGCAAGTGCCTGTGCGTGGCCTGGGACCATGCGCACCGGGTCGTGCTCGAGCCAGCGCTCCCAGACCTCGGGGATCAGCCGGCCGCTTGCGAGCTCGAACGGCAACAGCGGGCGTGTCGGGTGCTCGGGGTCGGGCGAGTAGGCGCAGGCCATCGCGTGGACGTTGATCACCGCGCCGAAGCGCGCGAAGTCAAAACGCTCGCGCGCCGCGAAGCGCTGCCAGAACGTCTCCAGGGAGCCGTCGAAGTGGTCGCGCAGCGCCCGCGCCGCGTTATGGACGTCAGCCAGATAGCAGGCTTCAAAGAGCGCGTCGCCTGAGTGCGAGACCAGCGCGCCGAACACGTCCGGGCGACGCATCGCAAGCACCATGGCGCCGTAGCCGCCGGATGACTTGCCGGCAACACCGCGGCGCTGCGGATCCGCGACGGTCGGGTAGTTTGCGTCGATGAACGGCACGACCTCGTCGCAGATGTAGTCGCTGTAGTCCCCGATCGCGCTCGAGTTCACAAACTGGGAGCCGCCCAACGATGTCCAGGCGTCCACGAACACGATCACCGCGTCACTCACAGGCGGCCGCTCACCCGCGAACATCGCGTCCAGGCGCTCCAGGCGCGTGGGCTCAAACGCCGACCTGGAAAGCCACATGTCGAGCTGGCCGGGGAAGCCCTGCAGCACATAGACGCTCGGCACGTGAGTGGCGACGCCGTCGCGCACGCCCGGCGAGCGGTAGACGTACAGCGGCCGCCGCGCGGGATCACCGAGCGGGTTTGAGGCGAGGATCTCAGATTCGACCACGAGCTGGTCGAGGCTGCCGCGCAGCGGCTGCTGCCATGGCGGCCCGAGCGCTTCCTGGACGAGCGTGAGCGTCATGCGCGCACCCTACCCGACGCGGGCTTGTGTCGTCGACCGGTCAAAAGCCTGGGGTTTATAGTCCCAGTAGAGCCTTGTGACCCGACCAGCCAGCGTGAGCCAGCGATGACAGAGATCCTCCCACCGCCAGAGAGCGGCGATGTAGATGTTGACCCAACAGAGACCAGCGAATGGCTCGAGGCGCTCGACGCGGTCGTCGAGCACGATGGCGTCGGACGCGCACGGGAGCTGCTCGGGCGGGTGGTTGAGCGTGCGCAGCACGCCGGCAGCGGCCCGATCGGGTCGCTCAACACCCCCTATGTGAACACGATTCCGGCGTCGCTTGACGAGCCGATGCCCGGCGACCCGCAGGTCGAGCGCCGGCTGCGGTCGATCATCCGCTGGAACGCGATGGCGATGGTCGTGCGCGCCAACAAGGAGTCCTCCGAGCTGGGCGGGCACATCGCCTCCTACCAGTCGCTCGCCGACCTCTACGAGGTCGGCTTCAACCATTTCTGGCACGCCCCGTCGGAGCAGCACGGCGGCGACCTCGTCTACTTCCAGGGTCACTCCTCCCCCGGCAACTACGCCCGCGCCTTTCTCGAGGGCCGCCTGACCGAGGAGCAGCTTGACCACTTCCGCCAGGAGGTCGGCGGCAAGGGCCTCTCCTCCTACCCGCACCCGTGGCTGATGCCCGACTTCTGGCAGTTCCCCACGGTGTCGCTTGGCATCGGTGCGATCACCTCGATCTACCAGGCGCGCTTCATGAAGTATCTGACCAACCGCGCGGTGCTCGACACCAGCGCCCGCAAGGTCTGGGCGTTCCTCGGTGACGGCGAGATGGACGAGCCGGAGACGATGGGCGCGATCGGCCTGGCCGGCCGCGAACAGCTGGACAACCTGATCTGGGTGGTCAACTGCAACCTGCAGCGCCTGGACGGGCCGGTGCGCGGCAACGGCAAGATCATCCAGGAGCTGGAGTCCGATTTCCGCGGCGCCGGTTGGAACGTGATCAAGGTAATCTGGGGCTCCCGCTGGGACCCGCTGCTCGAGGCCGACTACGACGGACGCCTGGTGCACGTGATGACCGAGTCGGTGGATGGCGAGTACCAGACCTACAAGTCACGCGACGGCGCCTACGTGCGCGAGCACTTCTTCGGCAAGGACCCGGTGCTGCTCGAGCGCGTCGCGCACATGTCAGACGACGAGATCTGGGCGCTCAACCGTGGCGGCCTGGACGCGCAGAAGGTCTACTCGGCCTACGCGGCAGCCGTGCGCGAGCGCGGACGCCCGACCGTGATCCTGGCCAAGACGATCAAGGGCTACGGAATGGGTGTCTCCGGCGAGGGTCAGAACGTCGCGCACCAGGCAAAGCACATGGCGGGCGCTGCGCTGCTGGCCTTCCGCGACCGCTTCGAGCTGCCGCTGACCGATGAGCAGGTGCACGCGGCCGCCTACTACCGTCCGCCGGACGACGCCCCGGAGATGGTCTACCTGCGCGAGCGCCGCGCCGCGCTCGGTGGGTCGTTGCCCGCCCGCCGGCGTAGCGCCGCGCCGCTTGCGGTGCCTGAGCTGTCGGCCTTCCAAGCGCAGCTCGACGGCACCGGTGAGCGTGAGATCTCGACCACGATGGCCTTTGTCCGAGTGCTGGCGACGCTTTTGCGCGACAAGCAACTGGGCAAGCACATCGTGCCGATCGTCCCCGACGAGTCGCGGACGTTCGGCATGGAGGGCCTCTTCAGGCAGCTCGGCGTCTACTCGCCGGTCGGCCAGCTCTACCAGCCCGAGGATGCCGCCCAGCTCATGTACTACCGCGAGGACCGGGCCGGGCAGATCCTCGAGGAGGGGATCACCGAGGCCGGATCGCTGTCGTCGTTCATCGCTGCGGCAACCTCCTACAGCACGCACAACGAGCAGATGATCCCGTTCTACATCTACTACTCGATGTTCGGCTATCAGCGTGTCGGCGACCTCGTCTGGGCGGCTGCCGACAGCCGCTCGCGCGGCTTCCTGCTCGGCGGCACGGCCGGGCGCACGACGCTCAACGGCGAGGGCCTGCAGCACGAAGACGGCCACAGCCACCTGCTGTTCTCGGTGGTGCCGACCGTGCAGGCGTATGACCCGACCTACGGCTACGAGGTGGCGACGATCATCCAGGACGGCCTGCGCAGGATGGTCAGCGAGCAGGAGGACATCTTCTACTACCTGACGCTGATGAACGAGAACTACCAGCACCCGGCGATGCCGCCGGGCGCACAGGAGGGGATCCTCAAAGGGATGTACCTGCTGCGCGACGCCGGCGGCGCCCGCGCCCGCAAACCGCGAGTGCAGCTGCTCGGCTCGGGCACGATTCTGCGCGAGGTGCTGGCCGCCGCCGATCTGCTGAGCGAGGACTTCGGCGTGCTCGCAGACGTCTGGAGCGTGACCTCCTTCACGCAGCTGCGCCGCGACGGCATCGAGACCGAGCGCTTCAACACGCTGAACCCGCTGGCCAAGCGGCCGCGGGTCGCCTACGTCACCGAGCAGCTGTCAAAGCGCCAGGGGCCGGTCATCGCATCAACCGACTACGTCCGCGCCTACGCCGACCAGATCCGGGGCTGGGTGGACGGGTCAGCGACCGGTGAGCGGGCGCGGATCTACCGTGTGCTCGGCACCGACGGCTTCGGCCGCAGCGATTACCGACGGGCGCTGCGGCGCTTCTTCGAGGTAGACCGCCATCATGTCGCCGTCGCCGCGCTGAAGGCACTCGCCGACGCGGGCACGGTGCCGGCAAAGACCGTGGCGGATGCGATCAAACGCTACGAAATCGACCCCGCGGCACCGATGCCGACCACCGTATGACGGCCGTGGCAGCGCTTTTGGAGGTGGCCGTCCCCGACATCGGCGACTTCGCCGATGTCCCGGTGATCGAGGTGCTGGTCGCGCCAGGCGACACGGTCGCCGCCGAGGATCCGCTGGTCACGCTCGAGTCAGACAAGGCGACCATGGACGTCCCCGCGCCGGCCGCGGGCGTCGTCAAAGCGCTGCACGTGAAGGTCGGCGACAAGGTCTCCGAGGGCACGCACATCCTCGACCTGGAGACCGCAGCGCCCACCGACGCGGTGGGCGCACCGGAACCGGAGCCGGCCGAGCCAGCGCCGCCAGCAGCGACAGCGCCGCCGGCAGCGACAGCAGCGCCCCCGACGAGCACCCCAACTGCCCCAGCTGACGGGCAGGACGGCAACCACAGCGGTGTCTACGCCAGCCCGTCGGTGCGGCGCCTGGCGCGCGAGCTGGGAGTCGACCTGCACGGCCTGAGCGGCAGTGGCCGCAAGGGTCGGCTGCTCCCGGCCGATGTGCGCGCCGCGAGCGCCGGCGGCCCCAGCGCAACGCCAGTGCCAACCAACGGCAGCGCGCTTGGCCTGGCGCCATGGCCGGTGGTGGACTACGAGAAGTTCGGTCCGGTGCAGCGCGTGGCGCGCAGCCGCATCCAGAAGATCTCGGCGCCGAACCTGGCGCGTAACTGGGTGTTGATCCCGCACGTGACCCAGAACGACGAGGCCGACATCACCGAGCTCGAGGCCTGGCGCAAACAGCTCAACGCAGAGCACGAGCGCGCCGGCGTCAAGTTCACGATGGTCACCTTCCTGATCGCCGCCTGCGTGGCGACGCTGCACGAGTTTCCGACCTTCAACGCGGCGCTGGACGGCGATGAGCTGGTCCTGCGCCGCTACTACAACATCGGCTTCGCGGCCGACACGCCCGACGGGCTGGTTGTCCCGGTGATCAAGGACGCCGACCGCAAGGGCCTTGTGGAGATCGCCTCCGAGCTGACCGAGCTCTCCCGGCGTGCCCGTGAAGGCAAGCTCGGGCCCGCCGACATGAACGGTGGCACGTTCACAATCTCCTCGCTGGGCGGCATCGGCGGCACATCGTTTACGCCGATCATCAACGCGCCTGAGGTCGCCATCCTGGGCGTCACACGCGCCGCGATCAAGCCGGTGTGGGATGAGCGCAACGCCAGCTTCCAACCAAGGCTGATGCTGCCGCTCTCGCTCTCCTACGACCATCGGGTGATCGACGGCGCGAGCGCCGCACGCTTCGTCGTGCACCTCGCCCGCGTGCTCGCTGATCTGCGCAGGGCGCTGCTGTGAGCCTCACAGAGATCACGGTGCCCGACATCGGCGACTTCGCCGATGTGCCGGTGATAGAGGTCCTGGTCGCGCCCGGCGACACGGTCTCACCCGAGGACCCACTGGTCACGCTCGAGTCCGACAAGGCGACGATGGACGTGCCAGCGCCGCTGGCGGGCGTCGTCAAGGCGCTACGCGTCGCGGTCGGAGACAAGGTCTCGCAGGGGAGCGTGATCCTTGATCTGGAAAGCACCGAGACAGCCGCCGTGAGCCCCGCAGCGAGCTCCGAGCCCCCCCTCGCGCCTGCTCCCGAGCCGCCCAGCTCACCGCCCGCGCCAGCGCAGGGCGCCCGCGCCGCGAGCACCGCCACCCCCGCGACCGGCGAGCCCGCGCACGTGGTCGTGATCGGCGCCGGTCCCGGCGGCTACACCGCCGCCTTCCGGGCGGCTGACCTCGGCCTGCGGGTGACACTGGTGGAACGCCATCAGACGCTCGGTGGCGTGTGCCTGAACGTCGGCTGCATCCCCTCCAAGGCGCTCCTGCACGCGGCGCGCGTGATCGCCGAGAGCGAGGAGATGTCAGCGCACGGGATCACCTACGCAGCGCCGCAGATCGACCTCAAGCGCCTGATCGGCTGGAAGCAGGATGTTGTGGACAAGCTCACCGGAGGCCTGGCGGCGCTTGCCAAGCAGCGCAAGGTTGAGGTGATCACCGGCGTGGCCACCTTCACAGGCCCCAAAAGCGTCGCTGTCGACGGCCGCGAGCTGCGCTTCGACAGCTGCATAATCGCCGCCGGCTCGAGCCCGATCAAGCTGCCTTTCCTGCCTGATGACCCGCGCATCATCGACTCCACCGATGCGCTCTCCCCCACCGACATCCCGAAGCGGATGCTCGTCCTCGGCGGCGGCATCATCGGCCTGGAGATGGCCACCGTCTACGACGCGCTCGGCACCGAGGTGACGGTCGTGGAGAAGCTCGACCAGCTGATCCCGGGCGCCGACGCGGACCTGGTGAAGCCGCTGCACAGGCGGATCTCGGGCCGCTACGCCGCGATCCTGCTCCAGACCGAGGTGACCGCGGTGAAGGCGACCAAGGCGGGCTTGAAGGTCTCCTTCTCACGCGGCGAGGAGCGCACCTTCGACCGCATCCTGGTGGCCGTGGGCCGTCGCCCGAACGGCCAGCTGCTGGGCGCCGAGCGCGCCGGCGTCGCGGTCGACGAGCGCGGCTTCATCCATGTGGATCGCAGCCAGCGCACCAACGTCGATGGCATCTACGCGATCGGCGACATCGTCGGCGGGCCGATGCTCGCGCACAAGGCGACCCACGAGGCGAAGGCGGCGGCCGAGGTGATCGCCGGTGTGGCGGGCGCACAGTTTGACGCCCTGACCGTCCCCTCCGTCGCCTACACCGACCCCGAGGTCGCGTGGATGGGTCTGACCGAGAACGACGCACGCGCACAGGGCACCGTCTACGAGAAGGCAGTCTTCCCGTGGTCGGCATCCGGACGCGCGCTCGGGCTCGGGCGGCCGGAGGGTCTCACCAAGCTGCTCTTCGATCCGGTCGATCAACGGCTGCTCGGAGCCGGCATCGTCGGTGTTGGTGCCGGCGACCTAATCGCCGAGACCGTGCTGGCCCTGGAGGCGGGGCTGAACGCCCAGGACATCGCGCTGGCGATCCACCCACACCCGACGCTCTCAGAGTCGATCGCCTTCGCTGCGGAGCTCCAGGACGGGTCAATCACCGACCTGCTGCCACCGCGCAAGCGCCGCTGAGCGGCGCACTCAGCCGCGCGGGCTCCGACGCCGTCGTCTGCGCCATCCCCACCACAGGCCGACGGCGAGGCCAACAACCAGGGTCGCAAGACGCGCTCCCGGCAGCGACCGCGTGGCGCCTGACATGAGGCGCACGCGCGCCTCGTCCGGAGCGGGCATGGCGAACTCCTCAGCCGCGAGCACGTCGCGTGGCTCGTCGCCGACCAGATCGGTCGGGAGCTCCAGGCGCTCCGGCGTCAGGCCCGGGTCTGGAGCTGGAACGACGAACTCCTCGGCGGCGAGAACGTCGCTCGGCACAACCTCGGCTCTGGCTCGAACCATCGCCAACATTGTCCCAGAGCGCCGCGCCAAATCAAGAGGTGCCCGTCGGCATGCGATAATCTCAGTGTCGGTGACTGAGATCCGGGGAGGATTCTGCCGCCCAGTGCTAGACTCAACTTACTTTTGGTAAGCCTTTTTTGAAAGTGAACCGCTGATGACCCGACTTCTGCTTGTGCCCCTCGATGACGCCGTCGTCTTCCCGGGGATGTCAGTGACGCTCGCAGTCGACACCGCCGACGAGGAGCGTGTCCTGCTCGTGCCGCGCCACGAGAACGAGTTCGCCGCGGTCGGCACGGTGGCCACCGTGAGCGACTCCGTGCGCCTGCCGGGCGGCGCGCGCGCCGTCGTCGTCGAGGGCCTTCACCGTGGCGTCGCGGGCGCCGCGATCACCGAACCCGGTGGGCGGCTCTATGTCGACGTCGAGGAGCGCCCGGACCCCACCGGTGAGGTGCCGAGCCGTGAGCTGCGCGACCTCGAGCGCGAGTACCGCGCGGTCGTTGAGGAGATCCTCGATCTGCTGGGCGCGGACAGCCGGATCAAATCGTTCCTGCGCAGCATCAGCGAGCCGGGAGCACTGGCCGACTCGACCGGCTACTCGCCCGACCTCAACTACGAGCAGCGCATCGAACTGCTCCAGCAGCTTGACGTTCGTGCACGCCTTGAGCTGGCGCTCGCCTACCAGCGCGAGCGGCTGGCTGAGCTGCAGATCCGCAAGCGCATCCGTGACGACGTCGAGTCCGGAGCCGATAAGCAGCAGCGGGAGTACTTCCTGCGTAAGCAGATGGACTCGATCCGTCGCGAACTGGGCGAGGACGACGCCTCCGTGCTCGAGGAGTACCGCACCAAGATCGCCGAGCTGGATCTGCCCGAGGAGGTTCGTAACCAGGCCCAGCGCGAGCTCGGCCGACTCGAGCGCGTCGGCGAGCAGTCCGGCGAGTCGAGCATGATCCGCACCTACCTCGACTGGTTGCTGGCCGTGCCGTGGGGCGAACGCTCAAAGGAGCGTCTGGAGCCCGAGCACGCCCGTGAGGTGCTGGACGCAGACCACGCGGGACTCGAAGACGTCAAGGACCGGATCGTGGAATACATCGCGGTCAAGAAGCTGCGCCAGGAGCGCGGCATCGAGGAGGACCCGCGCTCGGGCGCGATCCTGACGCTGATCGGCCCGCCCGGCACCGGCAAGACCTCGATCGGGGAGTCGATCGCGCGCGCAACCGGGCGCAAGTTCATCCGCATCGCGCTCGGCGGCGTCCGTGACGAGGCCGAGATCCGCGGCCACCGCCGCACCTACATAGGCGCGCTGCCGGGACGCCTGGTGCGCGCGCTGCGCGACGCCGGCACGATGAACCCGGTGATCATGCTCGACGAGGTGGACAAGGTCGGTGCAGACTGGCGCGGCGACCCGAGCTCAGCCCTGCTCGAGGTGCTTGACCCGGCCCAGAACCACAGCTTCCGCGACCACTACCTGGACGTCGAGCTGGATCTGAGTGGGGTCATGTTCATCGCCACCGCCAACGTGGCCGACACGATCCCCGGACCGCTGCTGGACCGCATGGAGGTCATCCGCTTTGACGGCTACACCACCTCGGAGAAGCTCGCGATCGCCCGCGGCTACCTCTGGCCCAGGCAGCTGGAGCGCAACGGGCTGCGGCCCGGCGAGGTCGAGATCAGCGACGAGCTGCTGCGTACGATCGTGACCGAGTACACCCGCGAGGCCGGCGTGCGCAACCTCGAGCGGGAGATCGGGACACTGCTGCGCAAGACCGCAACGCGCGTCGCGGCCGCTGCCGAGCCCGGCCCGTCGATCACAATCGACATCGAAGCCGTGCGCGACGCGCTCGGCCGCCAGCGCTACTTCCAGGAGTCGGCCGTGCGGACCGCCGTTCCGGGGGTGGCCACGGGCCTTGCAGTCACCGGCGCAGGTGGCGACGTGCTGTTCGTCGAGGCAACGACGATGCCGGGCACACCCGGGCTGACCCTGACCGGCCAGCTCGGCGACGTGATGAAGGAATCTGCCCAGATCGCCCTCTCATACGTGCGCGGCCATGCGGACGAGCTGCAGATTGACCGCAGCCGCTTTGACGAGCGCGCCTTCCACGTCCACGTCCCGGCCGGCGCGATCCCCAAGGACGGGCCGAGCGCGGGCGTGACGATGGTCACGGCGCTGACCTCGCTGCTGACCGACCGGCCGGTGCGCCACACCGTCGGCATGACCGGCGAGGTGACGCTGCAGGGTCGCGTGCTGCCGATCGGCGGCGTCAAGCAGAAGGTGCTCGCCGCGCACGCAGCGGGGTTGACCGACGTGATCCTGCCCGAGCGCAACCGTGGCGACATCGAGGAGGTCCCCCAGGAGGTCCGTGACGCGATGCGCTTCCACTTCGCGATGACGGTGGAAGAGGTGCTCGCGGTCGCACTCGAGCCCGCCACGGTCACAGCGGGAGCCTGACCGAAGCTTCCCACGGCGACGCATAGCGGGGCTGCCGGTCAGCGGACCGGCAGCCCCGACGCCAGGCCTGTGCGGGCCTGTCTCTCAGTAGGTCGCAAAGCCGCTGCGACTGATCATCAGGCCATGGTCTGATGGTGAGTAGCAGTAGACGCCAATGCTTCGCACCTGACAGGTGAAGCGCCCCAGCTGATCATCCCAGCCGTTGGGGATGAGCTTGGCCCGGTTGGAGATCGCGCTTGCGCGACCGCAGGTGAAGTGGGCTGCGCCACGGGTGGGCAGCAAGATCGTGTTCCCCCACCCGCTCTTGCAGGAGACGGGTTGTGATGGCCCCGTCCAGACACGCCGCTTGACCGTGCAGCGCAGAGCGCCGCCAGACAGCGAGCAGCCGACGTTGCCGCCCGCCACCACAAACTGGGTCTGCTGAAGCATCGGGTTAAGCGACGGCCGGAAGGCGGTCAAGGGCCCGCTCGGGCGTGACGGCACGTGCACGATCACGTCACGGAACACCGTCTTCACCTTGACCACGACACGCGGGCCGGATGCGGTGGTGTTGACCTTGAGCCGGGTCGGCGTCGTACTGGTCGTCCTGGGGGTGCTGGTCGTCCTGGGGGTGTTGGTCGTGCTTTGGGTGCTGGTCGTGGTCGCAGCCGACCGTGTGCCCCTGTCCGCGGCCGAATCATCATCGCCGTCAGGGCCACGAGCGTCGGTGTCCTTGCCCTTGGCGTTGGTGGCCTTGGAGCCCGGCTCGGATACGCCGGCGCCGTCTCCCGCCGCGACCGTGCCCGACGAGCCGCCGCTGACGCTCGGGGCGTTCGCGTGGCCGAGCTGCAACCCCGCCTGCGTGACCGGCGGTGCCGCCGACTGGTGGATGAGGCTGTTGTTCACGTGCGCAGGCGCGGGCGCGTTGGCAGCGATGGTCCCGGCGCCTGCGCCCGACGTGCTCGTACCCGGCGCCTGTGGTCCTGGCGCCGCCGCGCCAGAGCCGGCTGTGCTCGTTGAGCCGCCGGCCCCGGACGTGCTGGCACCGCAACCCGCGAGCGCTGCCGCCACAGCCGCGGCGGCAAATAGGCGCATGCTGCCAGCACGCGCAAAGCTGTACGTTCTAGTCATGAGCACAACCCTTGACAGCGACGAACGTCGCGTTCTCGAATCTATCCCACACCAGCTCCTTATCGGCGGAAATTGGCAAGATGGTGAGCACGGAACTTTCGCGGTCGAAGACCCGGCCACCGGGGACACGCTCACGGAGGTCGCTGACGCCTCGCCTGCGGACGCGGTCGCGGCGCTCGATGCCGCCACCACGGCCGCACCCGAGTGGGCCGCCTTTCCCCCGCGCGAACGCGGAGAGATCCTGCGCCGGGCCTTCGAGACGATCGTCGCGAGGGTCGATGACCTGGCCCTGCTGATGACCCTGGAGATGGGCAAGCCGGTCGCGGAATCACGCTCCGAGGTGCTGTATGCCGCCGAGTTTCTGCGCTGGTTCTCCGAGGAGGCGGTGCGAATCGAGGGCCGCTATTCGGTCTCTCCCACCGGCAGCGGGCGCATCCTCACAACCAGGCAGCCTGTCGGTCCGTGCCTGCTCATCACCCCCTGGAACTTCCCGCTGGCGATGGGCACACGCAAGGCGGGCCCGGCCCTGGCGGCCGGCTGCACGGTGATCATCAAGCCGGCCCAGCAGACCCCGCTCTCGACGCTGGCGTTCGCCGCCATTCTCGAGGAGTGCGGCCTGCCCAAGGGCGTCGTCAACGTCGTCACCTCGACCCGGGCAGGCGCGACAACCGAGCCGCTGCTCGACGATCAGCGCCTGCGCAAGCTTTCGTTCACCGGCTCCACCGAGGTCGGACGTCTGTTGATGTCGCAGGCGTCCAAGACACTGCTGCGGCTGTCGATGGAGCTTGGCGGCAACGCGCCGTTCCTGGTCTTTGAGGACGCGGACCTGGACGCCGCGGTCGAGGGCGCCGTGCTCGCGAAGATGCGTAACGGCGGCGAAGCGTGTACCGCGGCAAACCGCTTCCATGTCCACGAATCGGTCGCCGCTGAGTTCGCGGCGCGGCTCGCCAAGCGACTGGGGGCGATGCGCGTGGGTCGCGGCACCGACCCCGGGGTCGACCTTGGCCCGATGATCGACGCAAAGCAGCGAGACAAGGTCGCGGAGCTCGTCTCAGACGCGATCGACCGTGGCGCCAAGCCGCTCACCGGAGGCAGCCCGCTCGAGCGCCCTGGGTACTTCTTCGAGCCGACCGTGCTGGGCGACGTGAGCGACCACGCGCGGCTGCTGACCGAGGAGATCTTCGGCCCGGTCGCGCCAGTGATCTCGTTCTCGAGCGAGGAGCAGGCGGTCACGGCCGCCAACAGCACCGAGTACGGGCTCGTGGCCTACATGTTCACGGCCAACCTGAAGCGTGCCCTGCGCGTCGCCGAGGCGCTCGAGACAGGCATGATCGGCCTCAACCAGGGGATCGTCTCCAACGCCGCCGCGCCGTTCGGCGGCGTCAAGCAGTCCGGCTTCGGGCGCGAGGGTGGCCACGAGGGCATCGCTGAGTACCTCGCGACGAAGTACATCGCGGTGAATATGGACTGAACCGGCGCGGGTCGCGGGGCTCAGCTGATCTTGATCAGCACGATCGTGTTGATCACGAACAGCAGTGCGAAGAGGATCGTCCAGCGGTTCAGGTTGCGCTCCACCAGTGAGCCACCGCCGCCGCCGCCGAACGGCCCAGCCCCGCCGCCGCTGCCCATGCCGAAGCCCGACAGGCCCGCGTCACGGCCTGAGTGCATCAGGACCAGGAAGACCAACATGATGCTGATGAAGACCTGGACCACGTCTAACACGAACGTCATAGCCGTCGGTGATGGTAGCGCAGTTGCCCTGCCTACGGGCGATCGACCGGCGGGTCCTGATCCTCGAGCGCGTCGAGCTCATGCAGCAGCTCAAGTGCCTCGGCCCGCAGCGTCGTGTCGATCGAGGCATAGTCGGCGTCGGAGAGCTTGCCCGTCTGATGGTCAAGCTCGGCATCCCGGATCTCGCGGTACTTGGCGTCGCGCGCGGCCTCAAGGTCGCTGCGGCGCAGCGACACGCGGCTGACCTGCTCGTGCGCCTGGCCCGCCGAGGCGCGTTGGCGGAGCGGTGCGCTCACAAGCCATACCACGCCGACCAGGAGCACGACAAAGATCACGTACGCCACGGCCGCCCACCAGGCTCGCTAAGCGAGCTCGCTCACGGCCACGCGTGGGCGCTCGGCCGCCCTGACCCGGCGGCGAGCGAACAGTGCGGGCGGCAGGAACGAGATGAACCCGCCAAAGAAGATGATCGCCGCCCCCAGCCACAGCCAGGAGACCAACGGCGAGACGATGAGCTGGAAGACGACCGGGTAGTTGTGATGCAGGTACTGGAGCGCGATGCCCTGGACCGCAGCGTCCCTGGCGGTCCAAAAGCCAATCTTGTTGAGATCGGCGTTCAGGGCACTGCTCTGCTCGCGCAGCGGCAGCTTGCGCACCTGCGTGACGATCGCGTTGTACTCGTTGGTGAACAGCGTGTCACCACGGTTGATCAACGGCATCAGCGGTGTGAGGTTGGCGGCGGCCACCGTCCAGATGTCGCGCAGCGGCCCTGCGTCCAGGCCGATCGTGCTGTCGGCGTTGCCGGCGGCGAAGAAGCGGCCGATGAAGCCGTCGGCGGTGTCCGATGACGGGTAGTAGCTCTGCATCGTGTGCAGGCGCACGACCTGCGCACCGTCCTTGGTGACGTTGATGATCGCGCCGAACGACAGCCGCTCGGAGCTGATCCCCACGGTCTGGCGCACGTAGCGGAAGCTGTAGCCGCCGTCGGTGACGCTCTGGCCCGGAACCAGCGTGGCCTGGCGCGTGTGCTCAAACGATGAGGAGCCGGCGATCCCGATCAGCATCACCGCAAAGCCGAAGTGCGCGAGGTAGCCGCCGTAGCGCCGGCGGTTGCGCCGCACCAACGCCAGCACCGCGACAGGCCAGGGGTCGTGCGTCATCGCACGCCTGGCACCGGCGCCACGGTAGAACTCCTGCACGACCGTGCCGACGACGAACGCGCCGAGCCCGAACATGGCGACCGCAAACGGCTTGCGGCCCGCGTCGGTCAGCACCAGCACGAGCACGGTCACCAGCACGCCGAATGCCACCGGGTAGGTGAACTGCCGGCGCAGGTTCGCGACCGTGGCGCGACGCCAGGCGATCAGCGGGCCGACGCCGGTGAGCAGCACCAGCACCAGCGCCAGCGGGACCACGAACGGCGTGAACGCGGGCGGCCCGACCGACACCTTGGTGCCTGTGATCGCCTCCGAGATCAGCGGGAACATCGTGACCCAGAAGATCACGAACGTGAGCGCAACCAGCACGAGGTTCTGCAACAGGAACATCGCCTCGCGTGATACGAGCGAGTCGATCCGGTGCTCGGTCGCAAGGCGATCACGACGCCAGAGGATGAGCCCGATCGAGGAGAACAGCATGATCCCCAGCAGGAAGATGAACGGCACACCGAGCGTCGACTGGCCAAACGCGTGGATCGAGTCGAGCACGCCGGAGCGAACCAGGAAGGTGCCGAAGATCGACAGCGTCCCGAACAGCAGCACCAGCGACACGTTCCAGACCTTGAGCATGCCGCGCTTCTCCTGGATCTGGATCGAGTGGATGAAGGCGGTGCTGACGATCCACGGCATCAGCGCGGCGTTCTCGACCGGATCCCAGCCCCAGTAGCCGCCCCAGCCCAGCTCGGTGTAGGACCAGCGCGCCCCGAGGATGATGCCGACCCCGAGCGCCAGCCAGGCAGCCAGGGCAAAACGCCGCGTCTCACGGATCCACTCGGAGCCAAGCCTCCCGGTGATCAACGCGGCGATCGCAAACGCGAACGGGACCGCCATCAGCGTGTAGCCGGTGTAGAGCATCGGCGGGTGGAACATCATGCTCGGGTGCATCAGCAACGGGTCCAGACCGGAGCCGTTGCTGGGCGTAAGCGCCGCCGGCGTGGTGGCGAACGGGTTGGCGGCGAAGGTGGCGAGCCCCGCGAAGAAGCCGTCGAGCCCGAGCAGCACCGCCGTTGCGTAGGGCGCCAGGTCGCGCAGCCGGCGCCGCGTCAGAAACAGGGCCAGTGACGACCAGCTCGAGGAGAGCGTCACCCAGAGCAGTAGCGAGCCCTGCTGAGAGGACCACGGAGCGGCCAGCTTGTAGAAGACCGGCGTGGTGGTGGACGATGTTTCGGCGACCACCTTGAAGCTGAAGTCACCGCGCAGAAAGGCGACCTCCAGCAACGCGAACGCGGTGATGCTGAGCGCCGCCAGCGCGTACACCGCGCGCCGTCCCGAATCGGCCCAGTCCTGCCGGCCGCTGCGCGCACCGTGGATCGAGGCGAAGATGCCGTAGACGCAGACGGCCACGTCCAGCAGCAGGATCGCGTGTCCGAGCGCCGACATCAGCTGGTCACGGCGGGCCCGGCGGGAATGCCGGCGGTGTCCTTGATCGCCCCGGAAGCAGCCTGGTATTTGGACGGGCACTTGGTGGTCAGCGAGTTCTGCTGACCGACGAAGGTGCCACCCTGATCGGTCACGTCGACCATCACCGGCCGGCCCTGGGCGAACGGATCGGGAACCACACCCGTATATCTGACGGGCACCGCCACCCTGCGGTTCGGGGAGAGCACGCTGAACTCGAGGATCGCCCCGAGGTGCTTGACGGAGCCGTTCTCCACGGTTCCCGCGAGTATGTACTGCCCGCCGGGCTTGGCCTTGTGCAAGAGCTGCGAGGCGGTGAGTTCATCGCGACCCAGGCTGAAGCTGACGTAGATCAGCGAGCTTGCCAGCAGCAGAGCCGCTGTCAACGCCACCGTCAGCCGGATCGCGCGTTTGCGATTCGGATCCATGCGATCTCGTATTGTTTCACACCCTCGGCGGCAGGCGCGCCACACCCGCCGGGGCCGCTCAGCGCCCTGACCTTATAGCTTCCAGTCGGTGTTCGAGGTCCGCAAGCAGGCGCCCGGGACGCTGGCGCGAGCCGGCACGCTGACGCTGGCCCATGGCCAGGTGCAGACTCCCGCCTTCGTGCCGCTGGCGACCAGGGGCGCCGTCAAGACACTCGACCCGAGTGATGTCGACGCGCTCGGCTACGAGATGATCCTCGGCAACACGTTCCACCTCTACCTCTCCCCTGGCCCCGACCTGATCGCAGCTCACGGCGGGCTCGGCGAGTTCATGCGCTGGCGGCGGCCGATCATCACCGACTCCGGTGGCTTCCAGGTCTTCTCGATGGGTCACGGCGGCGTGGCCGACGAGATCAAGGGCCGCGCCGTGAGCAGAGCCGGGGGCGGTTCCTCCGCCGCCATCCTGGCGATCACGGAGGAGGGGGTGCGCTTCCGCTCCTACCTGGACGGCGGCGAGCGCCTGATGAAGCCCGAGACCTCAATGGCCGTCCAGGCGGCGCTGCACTCAGACATCGCGCTGGTGTTCGACGAGTGCACGCCGTTTCACGCAAGCCGCGACTACACCGCGCGCTCAACCGCACGCACACACCGCTGGCTGGAACGCTGCCTGCAGTGGCATCGGCTCAACGGCCCCGCTGACCAAGCCGTCTACGGGATCGTGCAGGGCGGCGTCGAGCACGATCTGCGGATCGAGTCGGCCCAGACCGTGGCCGCCAGCGCCTGCGACGGCTTTGCGATCGGCGGTTCCCTCGGTCAGGACAAGCAGCAGATGCACGAGGTGGTCCAGTGGACGACGGCCGCCCTTGAGCAGGCCGCGCCGCAGCGTCCTCGCCATCTGCTCGGGATCGGTGATATCGATGACCTGCTGAACGGTGTGCAGCTGGGCATCGACACCTTCGACTGCGCCATGCCGACCCGGCTCGCGCGTCACGGCGTGGCGCTCGTGCCGGAGCCTCAGGCGCGCTGGCGTGTCGACCTGGCCAAGGCGCGCTACCGCGGCTCGCGTGAGCCGATCATGGAAGGCTGCCCATGCCCCGCCTGCAGCGCCGGGTTCACCCGCGGCTACATCCACTACGCCGCCAAGGCCAGGGAGACAACCGGCCCACGGCTGCTGACGATCCACAACCTCAGCTACATCCAGCGCCTGATGAGCGACCTGCGAGCCGCGATCGAGTGCGACAGGCTCGACGAGGTGGTCGGCGCGGCGTTTGCCGGCGCGCCGCCCCTGGGCGCTGGTCAGCGGGTGTAGGTCGAGATGATGTGTTGCAGCTGCGCGATTCCCGAGCGCCAGCCGCTGGCCACCACCTGGTGGTAGTGGACAACCGAGGTGGAGCGCTGCAGCGCCACCACGGCGGCCACCACGGCGATCGCCAGGAGCACGACGAAGATCGATGCGGCCCAGGCCAGCCGGCGGCGGCCCTGCTGCGCGCTCGCGCGCGCCGGTGCGGTGTCCGGAACCGGACGCCGGGCCGGAACGGTGCGGGGGGCGCGCGGGCGTGTCGCGGCTGCGGTCGCCGGCGAGACGACGCGGGTCTGGGCGGTCGCCTGCTCGCGCCCTCGCGTCGGCAGCACCCGTGTGGCCGCGGTGCTCATGCCGCCCCGCGCGTTGCGCTGGCCGTCGACGAAGGGCGACACGCCGCGGGCGCCGTCGCGGATCAGCTGGGAGAGCTCCAGCGCTGAGCGCGGCCGTTCCTCCGCCACGACCGAGATCGTGAGCGCCACGGCTTCCGCCAGTGCCGGCGGCACGCGCGGGTTGATGCGCTGCAGCGGGATCGGCGCCTCACGCTGCTGCTTGAGCGCCAGCTCGGCGAGCGAGTTGGCCTCGTAGGGCAGCCGGCCCGAGAGCAACTGGTAGGCGACGACGCCGAGCGAGTACAGGTCGGCGCTGGGCCCGGCGCCCTCGCCGCGAGCCTGCTCGGGTGAGAGGTAGGCGGCGGTGCCGAGCACCGACCCGACCTGGGTGATGCTCGACTGACCGGTGGCGCGGGCGATCCCAAAGTCGGCGAGCTTGACCACGCCGCTCTCTGAGACCAGGAGGTTGCCCGGCTTGACATCGCGGTGCACGACGCCGTGGCGGTGGGCGTATTCCAGCCCGCGGCAGGCCTGAGCGACGATGTCCACCGCCTGCTCGACATCGAGGTGACCGCGGTCGCGCAGGATCTCGGCACAGGAGCTGCCCGGCACGTACTCCATGACGATGAAGTGTTGGTGGGTGCTGTCGTCAAAGCCGGAGTCGAACACCTGGACGATGTTGGGGTGCACGAGCCGCGCCGCTGCCAGCGCTTCGCGCCGGAAGCGCGACACGAACGTGGGGTCGTCGGCGAGATGCTCGGCCAGTAGCTTCACGGCCACATGGCGCTCCAGCCGCTCATCGAGCGCCAGCAGCACGGTCGACATCCCGCCGACACCGAGGCGGCCCTCAACCCGGTAACGGCCGTTGATGATCGCCGCCGCGCTCATCCGCCGCCGCTCGTGCCGGGCCCGCTGTAGGGCGTGGACGTGGCGCCACCGCCGCCTGGCGTGGTGGTCACCGGGGTCGTGTTCGTGGCAGTCGGCGTGACGGGGCTGGCCCCACCGGTGGTGCTCGTCGTGGCCACGGTTGTGGTGGGCTGGCCGGTTGTCGGCGTGGGCGGCTGGCTGACCGTGTTCGTGAACGCCGGCGCGGTCGTCGTCGGTGTCGTGTTGGTGCTCGTGTGGGTCCTGGGCTTGGGCTTGGATCGCGTGGGCGTGGGCTTCACCTTCACGTGGCAGGTGCTGGTCGCCAGCGACTCGACCGTACTCACACCCTGATTGAGGTTGGCGACGAGAGTCGAGTTGACATTGCCGAGCGAGCTCAGATCGTTCTGAAAGCGAATCAGATCCCGCTGTGCCTGCGCACACGCGCCGCTGTCAAGTGCGGTCGAGACGGAGTTGAGCTCGGCGCTCAGTCGGTTTGCCTGGGCGGCTGAGAGCCAGTGCCCGGAGCTGGCGCCACAGGCAGCAACTGTGCCAGCCGTCAGTACGGCGGCTGTGGCCATCGCTGCTCGCTGTAGCAACCCCATTGCTGCTCGACTTTAGCCACTGACGCGGCCCTCACCGGCCCCGCAGGCGCGCCGCCACGGTCCTGCAAGCTACTGCCCGTGGCGCAGCCGCTCGGCCAGCGTTTCCGGGAGACCGGCGTCGCGTATGGCGGCGGCGGCGCGGGGGATGTCGTAGGCGACGCGATGAAACGTGGCGGCCCAACTTTCGCTGTCCAGCTCGAGCCAGGCTGCCCGCGGATCGCCGTCGCGTGGCTGGCCGACGCTACCGGGGTTCAGCAACCAGCGCCCCGTGGCGACCAGCAGCCGCTCACCATCGCCCCGGGGACCACCGACAACGCCCGCATCCGTCGCCTCCCCGAACGCGAGCGCCACGTGGCTGTGCCCGACGATCGTGACACGCCTGGGAGATTGCTCGACGGCCATGCGCGCCTGCTCCGGCGCAAGGATGTACTCCCAGACCGGGTCGCGCGGGCTGCCGTGGTACAGCGCCGCCGCGTGCTCCACGTTCAACGGTGAGAGATCTCTCAAAAACTGAGTGGCGGGCTCGGAGAGAACGGTGGCGGTCCACTCCGCCGCCAGCCGAGCGGGATCGGAGAAGCCGCTCACCGAGATCGAGCCCACGACGCCGAGGTCGTGGTTGCCGGCCAAGCAGACATCGGCGTGCGCGCGCACCAGCGCGACACAGGACTCCGGGTCAGCGCCGTAACCGACGATGTCACCCAGACACCACACGCTTGTGCAACCGGCGCTCGACACGTCCTCGAGCACAGCTTCCAGCGCCTGAAGGTTTGAGTGGATATCAGAGATGACCGCTACCAGAATGCGATCACCCCCGGTCCGCGCACGTCCAGCGTCCCGCCTACCCGTCGCTCTCGCCGGACTCTTCGCCCAGCTGTCTGTCACCGCCGAACTCGGGCAGGTTCTTGATGTTCTCGCGCGTCTGCCACTTGGCGTAGTTGTCCTGCATCGCGTCGATCAGCTCGCGCATGAAGCGTGGTGCGAGGTTCATGCGGGCGACCACCACGCCCGGCACCTCGTCGTCCTCGACCTCGTGGTCGACACGCGCGAAGGTGATCGTGAACTCGTATTCGGAGTGGCTGACGTTGGCGAAGTTGGAGTAGTGGCCCGCCATCAGCTCCGGCGAGAAGTGGATATTGATGCGGCGTTCTTGGGGCTCGGGTTGATCCATAGCCGCCTAGTATCACATCGGTGCGCGTTATCGTCGTCGCCGTAGGCCGTATCCGGCCCCCGTTCAGCGACGCCGTCGCTCACTACACCAAACTCCTGAGCCGCCACACGCGGCTTGAGCTGATCGAGGTCCGCGACGCTGCGGCGGCCGCAGCACGGGTCCCGCAACAGGCGTTCGTCTCGCAGCTCGAGGTCAGCGGTGAAGCGCTCGACTCCGAGGAGCTGAGCGAGTTTTTGGAAGCGCGCCGGCGCAGCGGGCGCGACCTCTGCTTCGTGATCGGCGGCCCCTTCGGCGGCGTCGAGCTTCCGCGCACCGACCACCAGCTATCGCTCGGGCGGCTCACGCTGCCCTACCAGCTGACCCGCGTCGTGCTGCTCGAGCAGATCTACCGGGCACACAAGATTCTCGCCGGCGAGCCCTACCACCACTGACCCGGCGCCTCGCTGCGGCAAGGCTAGCCGGCAAGCTAGCCTCTAGCTCCCGATGCTGTCAAGCACCACCAACAGACCGCACGCTGATCGATGAGCGACCCCGTCGCCGCACTCAAGCAGGCCGTCGCCGATGCTGCGTTGCAACTGCGCGGCGGGACGCAGACGGAGAGCCAGCCGCCGGCGCGCCTGGATCGTGCCCGCCGGGCCGGCCAGGGTCACTACGCGACGAACGCAGCGATGCTGCTGGCACCGGCGCTCGGCCTTGCCCCCCGCGAGATCGCCCAGGCGCTCGGGACCCAGCTCACGCAGGCTCTGCGCGGGAGCCTGCTGAGATTTGAGGTTGCGGGCCCCGGGTTCCTCAACCTGGAGCTCTCCGACGACTGGTACCACTCCGCCCTGCGGGCCCTGCTCGAGGCGGGCGCGGGCTTCGGCACGGGTGGCGCCGCGCACCCCGAGCGGATCCTGCTCGAGTTCGTCTCGGCCAACCCCACCGCCGTGCTCGTCGCCGCCAGCGGCCGCCATGCCGCCTACGGCGACGCACTCGCCCGGATCCTGCGCTTCCACGGGCACAGCGTGTCGACCGAGTACTACTTCAATGACGCCGGCTCGCAGATCCAGCGCCTTGGCGAGTCCGTCCGCGCACGCGCCCTCGGACAGGAGCCGCCCGCGGACGGCTACCAGGGGGCCTACGTGGCCGAGCTCGCAACCGAGATCGCGGGCGCGGATGACCCATCCGTGCCGGTGGATGCGATCGCCGGCCGTGCCGTCGCGATCCTGCTCCAGCGGATCAAGGCCACGCTGGCGCGCTACGGCGTGCACTTCGACACGTTCTTCAGCGAACGGACCCTGCACGAAGGCGCGCCAAGCCCGCTCGAGCGTGCGCTGAGCCGCCTGCGCGAGGCTGGGCACGTGTACGAGCACGAGGGCGCCGTCTGGCTGCGCACCACGACCTTCGGTGACGACAAGGACCGTGTGCTGTTGCGCTCCGGCGGCGAGCCAACGTACTTCGCCGCTGATGTCGCCTACATGGAGAACAAGCGCGAACGCGGCTTTGAGCGCCAGCTGCTGCCCGTGGGAGCCGATCACCACGGCTACGTCGCACGCCTGAAGGCGGCCTTTCAGGCCCTGGGCAACGATCCGGATCTGCTCGAGCCCCTGATCCTCCAGTTCGTGCACCTCGTGGAGGGCGACGCGCGGACAGCGATGTCAAAGCGGCGCGGCGAGTTCGTCACCCTGGACGAGCTGCTGGACGAGATCGGCGTCGACGCGACGCGCTACTTCATGTTGCAGAGCTCGCACGAGCGCACGCTCGACCTGAACCTCGACCTCGCTCGGTCCGACTCGTCGGAGAACCCGGTCTACTACATCCAATACGCCCACGCACGCCTCAGCTCGATGCTCGCGAGGGTCGGCGATGAGCGGGTCTCGCTTGCGGTGGCGGCCGATGCCGTGTGGAGTTCGCCAGCGGGCGAGCTGCACAGCTCCGAGCAGGAACTGATCAGGAAGCTGCTGTCCCTGCCCGAGGAGGTTGCCGAGACGGCGCAGCGGCGTGCGCCCCATCGCATGGCCGCCTACGCGCTGGAGTTGGCCCAGGACTTCACCGCGTTCTACCGGGATTGCAAGGTCGTCGGCGCAGAGCCGTCAGAGACCGAGTCATTCCGGATCGCGCTGTGCGCGGCGACGCGCACCCAGCTGGCTGTCGTGCTCGAGCTGCTCGGGGTCAGCGCGCCCAGCTCGATGTAGACGCGCCGGCGCTCAAATGAAACGGTCAAGCTCGGCGTCCAGGCGCTCGGCGTCGGCGCCGGTCAGCGGCTCGGCGACCGGCAGCATCAGCTGGGCCGCACGCCGCGACCGTGCCCGCCACTTGGGTAGCGTGAACAGGAGCAGCGCCACGCCACCCAAAAAGACGACGGGCGGCAACACGTAGACGGTCAGGTTGAAGCCGCTGGCGGGTGGCTGAGCCAGCACGGCCGGGCCGTACTGGGCGACCATGCCGGCCTTGACCTGCGCCATGTCGAGCCCCTTGGCCAACAGGCTCCGCATGTACTGCTGCTCAGAGATCGCCTGGGGCGAGTCGACCAGCTCGAGCGGCTCGTGGCAGGAGACGCACATGAACTGCGCAAGCGCGGTGGTGTAGCCGGGGGTCGCGGCGACCGCGCCACCCGCCAGCGCTCCCAAGAGCGCGAGCGCGACAAGCGCAGCGAGCAGGCGCCGTATGATCACGCCGCGAGCCCCAGCACGCGGTCGAGCGTCCGGTTGACCCATTGGCCCGACAGCTGGTAGGTCCGGGCCGCGACCACGTCACCGTTGCGAGCGATGATGAACGTCTCGGGCACGCCGTTGACCCCGTAGGGGCCGACGAAGCTGTCGCCCGGGTCCAGCAGCACCGGATAACTCAGGTGATAGCGGCGCATGTAGCCAGCGGCGTCGGTGCTGGAATCCTGGTAGGTGATGCCGACCAGCACGCCGCCGTGCGCGCGCAGCAGCTGCTGCGCGCGGCGCAAAAGCGGCGTCTCGTCCTGGCAGGCTATGCACCAGCCTGCGAACACGTTCAGCATCACGACCTTGCCACGCAGCTGGCTCAGGCTCAGGCGGCGCGAGCTGCCGAGCAGCTGCAGGCGCATCGTGTAGTTCGGGGCCGTTGGCTTCTGCCCGCGGCTGACCCGCGCCGCCAGCGCGTTGCCGGGGCCGTTGGCACTGACGCCGAATGCGAGCACGGCCAGCAGCGCGATCACCACCAGCGAGACAACCCCCGGCACCAAGTACCTGCGCATTGGTAGTCAGGGGCGCAGTACCGCGAGGGCCTGTTTCCCCATTCCCCTTTCAATCCGTGCGTGCGGTTTTCCCGCACACGGCTTACCGATGATCGTCCTGATGGTCACGACGCAACCCCCGGGTATCGAACGGTGCCCCGCAAGCGGTAGAGGCCGAGCGCCTCGAAGAACTCACGGTCCCAGACCGGATGTCGCGCGTGCAGATTCCGGCCATAGCGCTTGACCATCAGGCGCCTGAGCCGGTACACGACATACCGATCGATCTGGTTGAACTTGATAGCGGCGTTCCCGGTCCGGAAGTAGTTGCCCCACCCACGCAGAATCGGGTTCAGTCCCGCGATCACGTCACGGAGGTCATGCCCGACCCGGCCGCGCCCGGTCAGGGCCTTGACCCTGGCACGAACCCGACCCATCGCCCGTTGGGAAGGCCACCGCTGGAGGTAGTAGCGACGGACGCCGCGCTCCAGCAAACGACCCGACACACGAGCATGGAAATGGCAGCCGAGAAAATCAAACCCTTCCCGGCCTTCTCGTAGGTCAACTATCTTCGTCTTGTCCGGGTGCAGCCCCAAACCCAGGCTGGCGAGAACGTCCGCCGCCAACCGTTGTGCTGCGCTGGCATCGGCTTTGCTGCGACAAGCCACGACGAAATCATCCGCATAACGGATCAGTCTGCCGTGAGCCTCATCAGCAAACGCCCGATCAAGCGCTTGGAGATAGATGTTTGACAGCAGCGGAGAAACCACCCCGCCCTGGGGCGTCCCCGCAACCGACCGCGAGAACTGCCCATCATCCATAACCCCCGCTTGGAGCCACAAACGGATCAGCTTGACCACCCGCCTGTCCGAAACCCGCTCCGCAACAAGCGCAAGCAAACGCTCGTGCTCGATCAAGGAGAAATAGTCCCGGATGTCAGCCTCAAAAACGAACTGATACCCCTCAATGAACGACTCGCGGAGCACCTCCTTCGCATCCGTCGCTGACCGTCGCGGACGGAACCCAAACGAGCACGGCTGAAAGTCCGCCTCAAAAATGGGCTCAAGCACAATCCTTGCGGCCTGCTGGCAAACCCGATCCTTCACGGTCGGAATACCTAACGGCCGCCTACCACCCTGCGGCTTGGGAATCTGGACCCGCCGAACCGGCAACGGACGATAGACCCCCTCCCGAAGCTCAGACTGGAGATCTGCAAGCAGACGCTGCACCCCGTGCTCCTTGACCGCATCAAGCGTCTGCCGGTCAATCCCGGCAGCGCCCTTGTTCCTACACACCCGCTCCCATGCCTCCCGAAGGACGTCACTCCTCCAGATCCGGTCAAACAGAGCATGAAAACGGCGATCCGGGGACCGCTTGGCGGCCACCCATAGCTTGCGCTGAAGTTCTCGCACATCCCCACCGCAGAGCAAAAGCTCACCGGCCGGGCCAACAGGCAAAAGCCTGCCAGGGTTGTTGGGCTGCTCTACAGCAACCATGCCCTAACGCTTACCTCCCACACAACCATGATCAAAGCCAGGGCCCTTCGCTACCGGCGCTTTTACCTTTCCGCCGGTCATCACTACTACGACCCCGTCGGACTCCCGCTGCCCTCCGCTCGATTTCACCATCGGCTTATACAAGCGGTCTTTGCCTGACAAGGCCAGGCAGACGGGCCTCCCGTGTTCCGTGATCAGACCATGCGCGCGTGCAAGTCTCCCTACCCCGCAGGGACCCGCCACACCATTTCTGGATCGGACGTGACGGACATGGCCTTCACCGTGAAATGAGCGGCTCGGCTCCCTGATTGTTTCTCTAACGAGGCTGCAATCCCAGCCCACGCGCTTGCTCCCTCCAAAGAGGCTCTCGACACCCCGCTCAGCCCAAGGGATCTCTCCCCAAGACCGGGGCCTGCTACCGGGCGCTCCAGCGCCTACCCGGACCGGACTCCCACCGGCTGGCCTACCACAGCTTTCACGGCGCACCATCGCACACAGAGTAGCCGGAGTTCGCCCCTGCTCTACTCACCATAGAATGAGGTCTGTGCGGGTGTAGCTCAGTTGGTAGAGCGTCGGCTTCCCAAGCCGAAGGTCGCGGGTTCGAACCCCGTCGCCCGCTTCCCAGAGCAGCGGTGCAATCTACACGGCCTCCGTGGCCTTCACCTGGAGTTCGCGGGCTCATCGACCGCGCTCGGGTAGGACTCGAGGAACTCCAACAGCCGCGCAGCATCCATGGGGCGCGCGAAGTAGAAGCCCTGCCCGGTGTCGCAGCCGAGTTCGCGCAGGGTCTGCGACTGCTCGGGATCCTCGACGCCCTCGGCCACCACCTCCAGATCAAAGGTGTCGCCCAAGCGCAGGACGGCTGAAGCCAACCCAGAGGTCACCGGCGCCGCGCCTGCAGCGAGCAGTGAGCGGTCCATCTTGAGCACGTCCAGCGGGAACATGCTGAGCGAGCTGAGCGACGAGTAGCCGGTGCCGAAGTCATCCATCGCCAAGCGCACACCGAGCGCTCTGAGCTGCCGCAGGCGGCTGATCGCAAGGTCGGTGTCGGTCATCATCACCGACTCGGTGATCTCGAGCGTCAGCGCCTCTGGCGGAAGGTCAGCGTCGCTCAACGCCCGCTGCACGTCGGCGACGATCTCGCCGTGAAACAGCTGTTTGACCGAGAGGTTGATGCCCACGCTGGGAAGGCGGCCGGTCTTCACGTGATCGCGAATCTCACGGGCCTGCCGGCATCCCTCGCCAAGCACCCAGCGCCCGATCTCGATGATCAAGCCGGTCTCCTCGGCGAACGGGATGAAATCGTCGGGCGGGATCAGGCCCCGATCCGGATGTCGCCAGCGCAGCAGCGCCTCGAGTCCGGAGATGGTTCCGTCGGAGAGACGCACGAGCGGCTGGTAGTGCAGCTCGAACTCCTTGCGCACAACGGCACGCTGGAGGTCTGCCCGCAGCTGAAGCCTTGCCATCACACGCTCATGCATGGCAGGCTCGAACAACCGATAGCCGCTCTTACCGTCACGCTTAGCGATGTACATCGCTGCGTCGGCATTGCGAATGAGCTCGTCGGCATCCGTGACCCGGCCGCCCTCTGCAACCGAGACCCCCACGCTGGCGCGGATTGTGATCTCGTGTGTGTCGAGGTTCAGCGGTTGGCTCAGTGCAGCGAGGATCCGCTCCGCGGTCTCAACTGCCACGCTGAGGTCCGGGAGGTCGTCGAGCAAGATCGCGAACTCGTCGCCGCCGAACCGCGCGGCGGTGTCCACCGTCCGCACGCTGGCCTGAATCCGCTTTGCCGCCTCCAGCAGCACACGGTCACCGACGGCATGGCCGAGGCTGTCGTTGACGGTTTTGAAGTCATCGAGGTCGATAAACAGCACCGCGATGCTCAGCCCGTCGCGGCGTGTGCTGCCCACCGCATGACGCACGCGCTCATTGAAAAGCGCACGGTTGGCGAGCAGCGTCACCGGGTCGTGGAACGCCTGGTGGGAGAGCTGCTCTTCAAAGGCCTTGCGGTCGCTGACGTCGCGGCCGTTGAGCACGACCCCTCCCACGGTCGCGTCGGAGCTCAGATCGGTGTGCAGGATCTCGAAATGCCGCAGGGATCCGTCCTTGTGCCTGAGCAAGCAGTCGATTGCCTCAGATCGGCTGGCCATGCCACGGCCGTCGTTCAGGCGACGCAGCAGGCGACCGTGCTCCTCGGGGTGCAGCAGGTGGTCAAGCGGCCTGCCCAGCACCTCCTCGACCGTGTAGCCGAGGATGTGTTCAATCGAGGGGCTCTGGTAGACGATTTGATTGCCCTCGCCAAGCACCGTGATCAGGTCGCTTGAGTTCTGCACCAGCGTGGCGAATCTCGCTTCGCTGGCACGACGATGCACCTCCGCGCTGAGTTCGGCGCTGCCCAGGGCGAGCGCGACCTGATGCGCAAGGGTGCGCATGGCGTAGCCGATCTCATCGTCGAAGGCCGCCTTACCGGCGAGCAGCAGATAGAGCGAGCCCTGCTCATCGCTGTCGGGGCGCAGATCGAGCGCCAGCAGCGGCTCTTCGCTCGCGACGAGCATCAGCTGCGAGCGCACGGTGGGACGGACGATGGCTGTGTCCGCGCTTACTGATCTGCGCAGTGTCGCTCCAAGGTTCTGCGAGATTGGCCACTGGCTCAGTTGCCCGGACGCGTCGAGTGCCATTGCCTCTGCACGGCCGTGGTCAAAGCGGCACACGCGCGCCTCAAGCGGCGTGCCGTCGAGCCCGGCGACGGCCCGAAGCGCAGCTGTGAGGATGTCCATCGGCTCACTGACACCGATCAGGAGACCGCCGGCAGAGCTGAGAGCGTGTTCACGCGCAACCGCCTTCTCACGCTCGCGGATGAGTCCGGCCATGCGCGCGACCGCGAGCCCAAACATCCCGATCGAGGCCACGATGATGAACAGGAGATCGCCGTTGTGAAGTGGCAGCACCTTGGCGATCTCAAGCACAGGAGCGATCAGCGTCGCGCCGGTCAGGAGCGCCAGCCGCGTGCTCGTGAAGCGCGACTGTCGCGTGAACTCTGGGTCTGAAACGGCATTGACCGACGGGTGCAGTGCGGCGGCGCCCCAGAGCAGGTAGGAGAGGACGCGCGTCGCCTGTAGCCAGAGCTGATCGTGATAGCCCCCGGAGAGCTGCAGCAGTCTGCCGACGTCGTCGGCCAGCAGCAGAGCGGCGACGGCGGTGATCATCAGGTAGAAGCTCACCGGCCGCTTGCCGCCATCGAAGACGATGCCGACAGCTGCGACGAGCAGGATCAGATCGCCAAACGCGTAGCCCGCTGAGACCATCCGGGTCAGCGGCGCCAGCGCCGCATCGTTGAGATACGGGGCGATCATCAGGATGGCCGACGCAAGCGCCAGCCCCAGCGCGATGATCAGGCCGTCGACGACGCCCGGGTCATCCGTGCGTTGGGCGCGGCGCCTGATCAAGACTATGAGCCCCGCCGTCAGGAGCGGATAGGTCGCAAGCCTGGCCGCATCAGCAACCGACGGCGCGGTGGCAGAGACCCGCAGAACGGGCGGCAGGATCGCGGTGTAGAGATCGCCGACCAGCAGCATCCCCAAGCCGAGTGAAAACAGCCACCACGCCCCGCGCGCGGGCGGCCGGTGTCTTCTGACGCCAGCAACCAGACCCAGGAGTCCAAGGAAGCTGAGGCCACTGAGCACGAGCACGTCACCCTTGAGCGGGCGCACGACGACGTACAGACTCGTGATCAACACGCCCAGGGCGAGGAACGCCCAGGCAAACCGCCCGCCATCGATCGCGGCGGCGATCCGCGAGGAGAGGTTTCGAAATGCCCGCGTGGCCGGACCGGGCAGCGTGCCGTAGCCACCTTTCATGGCCGCACTATCGGCTCGATCGGTGAATTCCCAAAGCAACGCCGTTGCGGTCGCACACAGACGTCGAGTTCAGGGACCTGAAATCCCCGCAAAGCGACCAACTGTGTGAGCGTTCAGCTGGTCGCTGGAGACGGTTGGTTCAGGCCAGGCGCTGGCTCGCCACAAGCGCCGCTCGCGCGAAGGCCGGTGGCGGCGCGGGGAGCGGTCCCGTGCCCCTGAAGCGCAAGCTGCGGGGCAGCACGGGCACGAGCGCCCGGCGCGCAGACTCGGCGCCCACACGCAAGGCCGCAGCGCGCAGGGGGTCCCATCCGAGCCCGTAACCGCGGCGGATGCGGGCCGGCAGCAGGCCGATCACGGTGAAGTTCGCCGCCTGAAGCAGCGGCCTGGCCCTGGCCGGCACCGGCGGGCGCAGCACCACGTCGATCCCGAGCTGGCGCGCTTCACTGGAAACGTGCAGAACGTCACCTGCGAGCATCGCACGCAGGTACTCGCGCATGCCGACGTAGCCCTCGGGCATGTCGGCGGCGCCCAGACCGAACAGCCGTCCGACCGTGCGCCAGTCGCGCCAGTAGGCCTCCCGTTCGCGCTGGCTGAGCGGGTGCACGTAGCGTTCGTAGACCAGAATGCCTGAATCCGCGAGCGTCGCCAGGATCCAGAGCATCAGCTCCGGATCATCGGCGGCCCACGGCGTGCCGGCCGCGAACTTGCCAGCTGGGTAGGGCAGCGTACCGCGGGTACGGCTGTGCACGCGCCTGACCGCGGCCATCACACGCTCTGCAGCCTCACGCTCGCCGAAGATGATCGTGTCGAGCACCCGAGCGGTTCGATACAGCCGCGCATAGGGGTCCTCCAGCGAGCCCGTGGACATGAAGAACCCGGCGAACGCCACCGGGTGCGCAGCCTGCATCAGCAACGCGCGGGCACCGGAGATACGCAGCACCTGCTCGCGGTGGATGCGGCGAATCAGCGAGGCATCGGTGAAATAACCGGGCACACAACCATTGTGACGCACCCCGCCGCCCCAGCCACCGCGAGCAGCGTGCCTCAGCTTCGCCTGCGCGCGACGTCCCACACGGAGATGCTGAGAATCACTACCACGACCAGCGGCAGCAACCACCAGACGGGGATGCTCGACTCTGAGACGACCAATGTCGCCGCCAGCGCGACCACCACCGCAGCGGCGATCCGCCAATCGTCACCGACCACGAAGTCCCAGAGAAAGCGCAGCAGCGCGCGGATACGGCTCACGCGCGCACCGGTCTTGAGAGGACCTCGTCACGCGCCGTCTGCAGACGCCGCAGCGCGGCGACGGCGATCAGCGCGAACGCCAGGTAGCCGGCGATCAGCACCGGCAGCGCCACTTCGCCACCGGGCCAATGGGCGTGAACACCCTCGCCGCCCCAGAAGGTCCCGAACGACGTGAGCATCACCCCGACCACGAACTTCAGCGTGTTCTCCGGCACCCTGGCGAGCGGAGCCCTGATCAGCACACCGATGCCGACCATGACCAGCACCGCCGCGGCCGCCGCCGCGGCCGCGAGCGGCACGTCCTTCTGGTTTGACCCGAACGTGAGCGCGATGAAAACGACCTCGAGCCCCTCGAGCAGCGTCCCCTTGAACGACACGAAAAAGGCGTAGGGGTCGATGCCAGGCGCGACCGGGCCGGCGTCGCCGGCGGCACGTGACTCCTCGGCGTAGGCCGCATTCTCGTCGTGGTATGACTTCAGTCCGCTGGCCCGCAGGATCGCCTTGCGCAACCACTGCAGGCCGAACACGAGCAGCAGCCCGCCCACGGCGCCACGCAGGACGTTTATCGGGAGCGCCGTCAGGGCCGGCCCGAGCGCCGCTGTCAGCGCCGCCAGGGCGACGAGCGCGACACCGACGCCGACCAGCGCGGAGCGCCAGCTGCGCGTCACACCAACCGCCATGACGATCGTCAGCGCCTCGGTCGCCTCGACCGCACAGGCGATGAATACCGCAACGACCAGCCCAGCCTGGGTTCCGCTCATCTCCACCCGCCAGTGCTCACCAGCGGTGGTCGTGCTGGGCCTCTGCTCACGTTCAGCATGCTCGCACCATCGCTCCGATCAAGAAGTTACCCACTCGTAAACGTTCGGTAAACCGTGGTGCCTTCAGGTATCCCCAGTAGAGTCCTCCAGGATGATCGAGGTCCGCGGCCTGACCAAGCACTACGGGGACCGCGTCGCGGTTGAGGACCTCACGTTCACGCTGGAACCGGGCTTTGTAACCGGGTTTCTCGGACCCAACGGCGCCGGCAAGTCGACAACCATGCGCCTGATCCTGGGGCTCGATCGACCCACGCGCGGGACCGCGACCGTCAACGGACGCGCCTACCAGGAGCTCTCCGCACCGCTGCACGAGGTGGGCGCGCTGCTCGAGGCGCGTGCGGTGCACACCGGCCGCTCCGGCTACAACCACCTGCTGGCGCTCGCGCAGACGCACGGGATTCCCCGCCGGCGCGTGGACGAGGTGGTCGCCATGGTCGGGCTGGAGTCGGTGGCACACAAGCGCGTCGGCGGCTTCTCGCTGGGTATGGGTCAACGGCTCGGCGTGGCCGCCGCGCTGCTCGGCAACCCGGCCACGGTGGTGCTCGACGAGCCCGCCAACGGACTCGACCCCGAAGGGATCCGCTGGATCCGCAACCTGCTCAAGGGGCTCGCAGCCGAGGGCCGCACGGTCTTTCTCTCCTCCCATCTGATGAGCGAGATGGAGCAGACCGCGGACCGTCTGATCGTGATCGGGCGCGGCCGTCTGGTGGCCGACACCGACGTTGCGAGCTTCGTCGCCCAGGCCTCGGCCGGAGCACCGGTGCGGGTGCGCTCACCCGCGTCCGATGCACTGGCGGGCGTGCTCGGCGGCATCGGTGGCCGCTGCGAGCAACTCGAGGACGGCGCCCTGAAGGTGTTCGGCCTGAGCGCCGAGCAGGTGGGTGACGCGGCGGCAGCGCAGGGAATCGCGCTGCACGAGCTGACGCCGCTGCAGGTGACGCTCGAGGAGGCGTTCATGAGCCTCACGAAGGATATGGTCGAGTACCACGAGTCACTGCCAGAGGGCGAGCAGCCCGGCGTACCACTGGCGACACTCGCGGACGGAGACCAGCAGTGAGCGCCACGACCAGCCCGGAGCTGCCGCGCGAGCGTGCACTGCAGGGCGTGACGCTGCCGCGGGTGACCCACTCGGAGTGGACCAAGCTGTGGACGCTGCGCTCGACCCGCTGGTCGCTGTTTTTGGCGTTCGTCGCACAGGCCGGGCTCGGTCCGCTGATCGCCCTCATCGAGATGTCGCGCTGGTCCCAGCTGGGCCTTCAGCAGCGGCTGACGATCAACCCGATCGACCACAGCCTCGGCGGCTGGCACCTCGCCCAGCTTGCGGTGGCGATCCTGGGCGTGATGACGATGACCGGCGAGTACCACACGGGGATGATCCGCTCGAGTTTCATGGCGGCGCCCAAGCGCCTGCCCGTGCTGTGGGCAAAGCTCCTGGTGTTCTCGGCCGTGACGCTCGTGCTCATGGTGATCGCCGCGTTCATCGGCTTCCTGGGTGCGCAGGCGATCTTCGCCGAGCACCACGTGAACGTCACCCTCGGCGCGCCTGACGCGCTGCGCGCGATCTTCGGTGTCGCCCTGGTGATCACCGCAACCGGCGCGATGTGCGTCGCCCTGGGCACGATCGTGCGCCGTACCGCCGGCGGGATCGCGCTGTTCGTGGGCGTGTTCTTCGTGCTCCCCGGGCTCGTCGACATCCTGCCGAGCGCGACCGCGAACGCGCTGCAGCCGTATCTGCCCTCAACCGCCAGCAGCGGGCTGGCGCAGGCGCTCGCGCAACCGCACAGCTTCACGCCGTGGGGCGGCTTCGCGCTGTTCTGCGGCTACACGGTCGCGGTCATCGTGATCGCGGCCGTGCTGCTCAAGCGCCGCGACGCCTGAGTCAGCCGGCCAACAGGCTTCTGCCGGTCATCTCCTCGGGCTGCTTGAAGCCGAGCAGATCGAGGATTGTGGGCGCCACATCGGCGAGCACACCGCCGGCACGCAGCGCTCCCTCATAGCCGGTGACGATCAACGGCACCGGGTTGAGCGAGTGGGCCGTGTTGGGGCTGCCGTCAGGCTCAAGCATGTTGTCGGCGTTGCCGTGGTCAGCGGTGATCACGAGCACGCCACCGCCCTGCGTCACCGCGCTGACGACCTCCCCCAGACAGCGGTCGACCGTCTCCACGGCAGCGGTCGCCGCGGCGATGACGCCGGTGTGGCCGACCATGTCAGCGTTGGCGAAGTTGATGATCGCGAACGTCGGCTGGTCCTCACGCCAGGCGCGCGCGAACGCGGCGGCGGCCTGCGGGGCGCTCATCTCAGGCTTGAGGTCGTAGGTGGCCACATCCCGTGGTGATGGCACCAGCTCTCGCCGCTCGCCGACCTGAGGCGCCTCCTCCCCGCCGCCGAAGAAGTACGTGACATGCGGGTACTTCTCGGTCTCGGCCACGTGCAGCTGACGGCCCCCGTGAGCGGCGATCACCTGGGGCAGCGTGACACGCGGGCGCTGTGGACGAAACGCCACCGGGTGGCTCCAGGCCTCGTCATACTCGGTCATCGTCGCGTAGCGCGCGACCGGCGCGGCGCCGCCGCGCGCCACCGCATCGAAGCCGGGCTCCGTCAGCGCGCGGGTCAGCTCGCGCATGCGATCGGGACGGAAGTTGAACGCAAAGACGCTGTCGCCCGGACGGATCGGCGCCGCCTCACCGACGATCGTGGGCAGCAGGAACTCGTCGGTCTCGCCACGCCCGTAGCCGTCACGCACCGCCTGCGCGGCGCTCGGCGCGTGATGCTCACAGCGGCCGTGGACCAGCAGGTCGTAGGCGAGCTGCACACGCTCCCAGCGACTGTCGCGGTCCATCGCGTAGTAGCGCCCGACGACGCTGCCGACGCGTCCCACGCCCAACTCGGTCAGCCAGGACTCGACCTGCGCGAGAAAGCGCTCGCCGGAATGCGGCGGCGTGTCGCGCCCATCCGTGAACGCGTGAACGACCAGGTCACTGACGCTCAACTCACGGGCCAGCGCGAGCAGCGCGTGCAGATGCTCGATGCTGGAGTGCACCCCGCCATCTGAGACCAAACCGATGAGGTGCACCCGCCCGCCGTCCGGCAGGTTGCTCAGGGCCGCGCGCAACGCTTCGCTGGAGCCGAGCGTCCCCGCTGACACGGCCCCGTCGATGCGCGTCAGGTCCTGCATGATCACCGCGCCAGCGCCGAGATTCAGGTGGCCCACCTCAGAGTTGCCCATCTGGCCCTCGGGCAAGCCGACCGCGAGGCCACAGGCCGTGAGCGTGGTGTGGGGATGACGCTCCCAGAGCGCATCAAACACGGGCGTGCGGGCCAGCGACACGGCGTTGCCAGGGCCGGCCGGAGCGAGACCCCAGCCGTCGAGCACGACCAGCGCGCACGAGGGCGCCGGCCAGCGGGCCGGCGCCACGAGCGGTTGTTCTGTCATGCCGGGGCCGCCGCGGCCACGATCGCGGCGAACGCCCGCGCGTCGAGGCTTGCGCCGCCCACCAGCGCGCCGTCGATGTCCGCCAGCGCCAGCAGCGACGCCGCGTTCTCCGGGGTGACGCTGCCGCCGTAGAGGATCCGGACGCGACCGGCCTGCTCCGGTGAGCGGCTGGCGACAAGCGCCCGGATGAACACCGCCGCCTCCTGGGCCTGCTCGGGCTCGGCGACCGTGCCCGTGCCGATCGCCCAGATCGGCTCGTAGGCGATCGCCACCTCGCCGAGGCGCTCGGTCTCGACCTTGGCAAGCCCCTCCTGCACCTGGTGTCGCAGCTTACGCTCGGTCTCGCCGCGCTCACGCTCGGCCTCGCTCTCGCCCACGCAGAGAATCGGCTCAAGGCCGGCGTCGAGCGCCGCCGCCAGCTTGAGCGCGATCCCGCGGTCGCTCTCCCCGCACAGCTCACGGCGCTCGGAGTGGCCGAGGATCACCCCGTCAACATCAATCTCCGTCAACATCGGCGCCGAGATCTCACCGGTGAACGCACCGGCCTGCGCCTGGTGCATGTTCTGCGCAAACACCTGTACGCGCGAACCCCGGGCGGAGTCCACCATCGCGGCCAGGGCGGTGAACGGCGGGCAGATCGCAAGGTCGACCGCCTCCGCCGCGTAGACCAGCGGCAGCAGTTGCTGGATGAACGACTCCGCCTCCGCCACCGTCTTGTGCATCTTCCAGTTGCCCGCGATCAGCGGGCGCCTGGTGCTCACAGGGTCACCCCGGCGTCCTGCGCTGTTCCGTCAAGCACCACAACGCCCGGCAGCTGCTTGCCCTCGATCAGCTCGAGCGCCGCCCCACCGCCGGTTGACACATGGGTCATGCGCTCGGCCAGTCCGAACTTCGCCACCGCCGCGGCGGAGTCGCCACCACCCACCACCGTCACCGCATCGGCGCTGGCGAGTGCCTGTGCCAGGGCCCTGGTTCCAGCGGCGAACGGCTCAAGCTCAAACGCGCCCATCGGGCCGTTCCAGAACACGGTCCCGGCGCGTGCGACGCGCTCGCTGTAGTCGGCGACCGTGCGTGGACCGATATCGAGGCCCATGTGCCCGGCCGGCACGTCCACCCCGTCGAGCGGCTCGGCGGCCGCGTCTGCACCGAAGTGCTCTGCGATCACGAGATCGCTTGGCAACACCAGCTCACCACGGCTTGCGCGCGCCGCCTCCAGCAGCGTGCGAGCGTGCTCGACGTCTTCGCCTGAGCAGAGCGAGTCGCCGACCTCATGCCCCTGCGCCGCCAGGAACGGAAAGGCCATCGCCCCGCCGATCATGATCGTGTCTGCGACCTCCAGGAAGCGCTCGATCACCGCGATCTTGTCGCTCACCTTCGCGCCGCCGAGGATCGCCACGAGCGGCCTTGCGGGCGAGCTCATCAGCTTCGTCAGCGTCTGCACCTCGCGTGTCAGAAGCAGGCCGGCGACACGCTTGGGAATCAGCCGCGCAACCCCCTCGGTCGAGGCGTGCGCCCGGTGCGCGGCACCGAACGCATCGTCCACGTAGATGTCAGCGAGCTCGGCCAGAGCCGCCGCGAGCTGCGGATCGTTGCGGGTCTCCCCCGGCTCGAAACGCACGTTTTCGAGCATCAGGAGCTCCCCTGGCGCAAGCGCGGCGGCGAGCTTTGAAACCTGCTCGCCGACGACCGCCGGCGCCATCTGCACCGGCAGCCCGAGCAGTTCACTGAGACGCTCAGCCACGGGTGCCAGCGACAACTCTGGCTCACGCTGCTTGGGTCTGCCCAGGTGCGAGACGAGAATGAGTGCGGCCCCGCGCGATAGCAGCTCGCGCAGCGTTGGCAGGGCCGCACGGATGCGCGTGTCGTCCGCGACCGCACCAGCGCTCAGTGGCACGTTGAAGTCGACCCGCACGAGCACACGCTTACCACGTAGCTCACCGAGGTCATCCAGTGTCCTCACGGTCACCTCAGAGCTTGGTGACGAGGTCGACGATGCGGTTCGAGTAGCCCCACTCGTTGTCATACCAGGCCACGACCTTCACGAGCGTGCCGTCAAGGACCGCGGTGAGCGCCGAGTCGACGATCGATGATGCCGGGTCGCCGACGATGTCAGCGGACACGATCGGGTCCTCTGTGTAGGCCAGGTAGCCGCGCATCGACCCCTCGCTGGCCGCCCGCAGCGCCGCGTTGATCTCCTCCTTGGTCGTCTCGCGCTCCGCCTCGATGGTCAGGTCAACGACGCTGCCGGTGGGTACGGGCGCGCGCACCGCGAAGCCGTTCAGCTTCCCGTTGAGCTCCGGGACGACGAGCCCAATCGCCTTGGCCGCGCCGGTGGTGGCGGGAATCAGGCTCAGCGCGGCGGCGCGGGCACGGCGCAGATCCCTGTGCGGCATGTCCTGCAGACGCTGGTCGGCGGTGTAGGCGTGAACCGTGGTCATGAAGCCGTGCTTGACACCGACGGTGTCCTGCAGCACACGGGCGACCGGCGCAAGACAGTTGGTCGTGCAGGACGCCATCGAGATGATCCTGTGGGCCTGAGGGTCGTAGGCCTGCTCGAAGTTGACGCCCAGCACCACGGTCACGTCCGGATCTGTGGCTGGAGCTGAGATCAGCACCTTGCTGGCACCGGCCTGCAGATGCTTGCTGGCACCCTCGCGGGTCGTGAAGTGCCCGGTCGACTCGATCACCACGTCGACCCCGAGCTCACCCCAGGGAAGCGCAGCTGGGTCGGTCTCGGCCAGAACCTTGATCTCAGCGCCGTTCACGGCGATGCCGCCGTCGCTGACCTCAACGGTGCCCTTGAAGCGACCGTAATTGGAGTCGTACTTGAGCAGATGCGCGCTCTCCCGCGGGTCCACCAGGTCGTTGACCGCAACCCACTCGATATCGGCGCCCTGCTCCACCGCCGCCCGCATGACGTTACGGCCGATGCGCCCGAATCCGTTGATCCCTACGCGTATTGCCATTGTTTTCTCCAAGTCGTGTGCTTACGAACCCGGCGCGGCCGAACCGAAGGCCGAGAAGGGCACCGCTTAGGCTAAAGCGCAGACTCGCTCACCAATCTTCTCGTGGCGCCTGCGCCCGCCCGGCTAGCGACGCGAGACCACCTCCACCCGCAGACCGTCGGGATCGCGCATGTAGGCGGCGTAGTAGCGTTTGCCGTACTGCGGTCGCAGACCCGGGGGGCCGTCATCGGCGCCGCCGGCAGCTATCCCAGCACGGTAGGCACCGTCAACCGCGGCCTTGCCGCTGGCCTGCAGGGCCACGTGCCCGTAGCCCGCGGCGGGTGGCAGGCCACGTACCACCAGCCAGAACTCAGGCCCGTTGATGCCATAGGCGATCGCATGCTCGGATTCCAGCATGCGACGGGCGCCCAGCGCGAAGAACACCTGGTCGTAGAAGCGCGCCGAGCGCTTGAGGTCGGTGACCTCGAAGCCGACGTGATCGATCATGCCGGTCGCCCCACGTCGCGGTGAACCACCTCGACAACGTACTCGGCCAGGGGCTGGTAACGGTCGGCGAGCGCCTGCGCCACGGCCACGGACCGGTGCCTGCCGCCCGTGCAGCCGACCGCCACCACCAGATGCGACTTGCCTTCGGCCAGATACTGCGGCAGCAGGTAGTCGAGCAGCGGATGCAGACGCGCGTAGAAGGCCTCAAGCGCGCCGTCGCGGTCGATGAAGTCAACGATCCGCCGGTCGAGGCCGGTGAGCGGGCGCAGCGCTGGCTCGTAGTGCGGATTCGGCAGAAAGCGCACGTCGAACATCAGGTCCCCATCACGGGCCGTGCCGTACTTGAAACCGAAGCTCTCAAACGTCACAGCCAGGCGCCCGGGGGTGCGGCTCGGCAGCATCTGGTCGGCGAGCTTGCGCCGCAGCTGCGCGGCCGACAGGCCGGAGGTGTCCACCACCACGTCGGCGCGCTCGCGCAGCGGGGCGAGCGCCTCGCGCTCGCGTGCGATGCCCTCCGCCACGCTGCCGTCCGGTGCCAGCGGATGCCGCCTGCGGGTCTCTTTGTAACGCGTCTGCAGGGTCTCCTCGTCGGCTTCCAGAAACAGCACGCGGTGGTTGACGCCCAGCTGCGCGAGCCGATCGAGCACGGCGGCCAGCCCGTCGAAGTAGCTGCCCGCCCGCACATCGGAGACGATCGCCGCCTGGGCCACCTTCGAGCCGCTGTGGGTGAACAGCGCCACCAGCGAGCTGATCATCTCCGAGGGCAGGTTGTCCACGCAGAAGTAGCCCTCATCCTCGAAGGCGGCCATCGCGGTGGACTTGCCGGCGCCCGAGAAGCCGGTGATCACCACCAGGTCGCGTAACGCCAGCTCTTGGTCAGCCTGTGACTGCATCTGTGTCCCGCCTGTTTCGGCGTGTGCCGACTTTGTAACCGTTCATGGTCCCCCAGGCTGGGGGTTTACCAGGCGACGCGGCCGACACGCTCACACCCCGGTCCTGTGGAGCTCCCGGTGCAGCTCGCGAGCGAGCTTGCCGGGAATGCCGGGCACCGCCTCGAGCTCCTCGCGCGAGGCCTCGAGCACGGCGTCGGGGGAGCCGAAGTGTGTGAGTAACGCGCGCTTGCGGGCCGGCCCGACGCCTGCGAGCCCGTCGAGAATCGATGTCGTCATCGCCTGGTCGCGGCGCTGGCGGTGATGGCTGATCGCGAAGCGATGCGCTTCGTCGCGCAGCCGCTGCAGCAGCTGCAGCTCCGGCGTGTCGTGCGCCAGCTGCAGCGATTCGGCGCGCCCGGGAATGAACACCTCCTCGATGCGCTTGGCCAGCGACACGACCGGCACACCCAGCTCCAAAAACCCGCCCAGCGCGCGCAGGCCCGCGGCCAGCTGGCCCTTGCCGCCGTCGATCACGATCAGGTCCGGCAGTGCCGCGAAGCTGGGGTCGTACTCGCGGTCGTGCGGCGAGCGGTCCTGCTGCGCCTCGAACTGCGCCATGCGCCGCCCCAGGATCTCCTCGAGCGATGCGAAATCGTCAGGGCCGTACTCGCCCTCACCTGCCTGCCCAGCCCCGTCGGCGACCGCCGCATCTCCAACCGTCCTGACCCGGAAGCGCCGGTAGTCGGCCTTCTTGGGCACGCCGCCCTCGAACACGACCATCGAGGCAACTGTGTTGGTGCCCATCAGGGTGGAGATGTCGTAGCACTCGATGCGCACCGGCGGCGCGTCGAGGCCGAGCGCGCGCTGCAACCCGCCGAGCGCCTGCGCCCGCTGCTGGCGCCGGCGTTCCGAGCGCAGCTTCTCCTGCTCGAGCGCCAGGCGGGCGTTGCGCTGGGCGAGCTCGAGCAGCCGGCGCTTGTCGCCGCGCTCGGGCGCGCGCACCTCAACCCGACTGCCGCGCCGCTGGCTGAGCGCTGCCTCAAGCGCCGCTGTGGTGCCCGGGCCACCGGCCGCAGCGGGGTCGACCACCACGAGCGGCGGGATCATCAGCGCCGAGGCGTAGTACTGGGTGATGAACGCCTCGGTCACATCGGCGGGCGCCGCCCCGGCGGCGTTGTCCAGATAGAAGCTCTGGCGGTCTGACAGGACCCCGTCACGCACCTGGAGCACCTGTGCGTTGGCGTCGTTTTCGGCCACCGCCACGGCGATCGCGTCGAAGGTCCCACCCTGCTCGAGCGCCACCCGCTGGCGTTCGAGCAGCCGCCTCACCGCCAACAGGCGGTTGCGCTCACGCGCGGCGTCCTCATAACGCTGCTCCAGCGCCGCTCGCTCCATGTCGGCCTGCAGACGCTGCTCGATCTCGCGGTAGCGGCCGGAGAGGAACGCGATCACCCCGTCGATGCCGGCGCGGTAGTCCTCGCGGCTGACCTTGCCCACGCAGGGCGCCTCGCAGCGCTTGATGTAGTAGTCCAGGCAGGGCGAGCCGCTGCGCCGGCCGGGCACCGGTCCCTCGCAGGTACGGAAGAGGAAGACCTTGCCGAGCACCTCGAGCGTGGCCCGGGTGCGCTTGGCGCTCGAGAACGGACCGAAGTAGGCGCGGTCGCGCCGGTGTCGTTCGCGCGTGAAGTAAACGCGCGGAAACTCCTCGTCGAGGCTGACCGCGATGTAGGGGTAGGACTTGTCATCGCGCAGCCGGATGTTGAAGCGCGGCTGATACTGCCGGATGAAGTTCTGCTCGACGATCAGCGCCTCAGACTCGGTCTGGACGACGAGCGCCTCGATCGTCGCGATCATCGGTAGCAGATCCCGACCGGCGCGCGTGCTCGGGTTGGAGAAGTGCGAGCCCACGCGCTTTTTGATCGATATGGCCTTGCCCACATAGATCACGCGCCCACCGCTGTCGTGAAACAGGTAGACCCCGGGCTCGTCCGGCAGCTCACGGCGGCGGTCGGCGGCGACGATCGGCATGTCGTGAATGAGTCTAGGTAGCCGCCCGCTGCCGGCACCGCGCTCGCCCTCCTGCCTCACCACGCCCACGGCGCCAAACTTGACTGATTCCAGATAAGTCGTGATACTGCGGGCCAATGCCGCCCCAAAGCGACATCGAAGGCATCATCCGCGCTGCGCGCCTGCGGGTCACCCGCCCCCGCGTCGCGGTGCTGACAGCGGTGCACGAGCATCCCCACGCCGACACCGCGACGATCCTCGAGGCGTCGCGGGCCAAGCTGGGCGAGGTCTCCCACCAGGCCGTCTACGACGTGCTCCAGGCGCTGACCGACAGCGGGCTGGTGCGCCGCATCCAGCCCTCGCGCTCGCCGGCCCGCTACGAGGCGCGCGTCGCCGACAACCATCACCACATCGTCTGCCGCGACTGCGGCGCCGTGGCTGACGTCGATTGCGCGATCGGCTCCGCCCCCTGCCTCTCCCCGTCCGAGGCGCACGGCTTCACCGTGGACGAGGCCGAGGTCATCTACTGGGGCCGCTGCCCCAGTTGTGCAACTCCTTTGAACGCTCAGATAACAGCCCAGCAGTCCTAGAACCGACCGAAAGGACCACCGTGTCAGACACCACAGACGCGCCCGGCAAGCCCGCCCCCGACGCCAACGGCGGCTGCCCAGTCGCCCACCAGACGCTCAAGCATCCCACCCAGGGCGACGCCAACGCCGAGTGGTGGCCGGAGCGCCTGAACCTCCGTATCCTCGCCAAGAACCCGGCGGTCGCAAGCCCGCTTGACCCAGACTTCGACTACGCACAGGCCTTCAAGCAGCTCGACCTTGACGCGGTCAAGCGCGACATCGCCGAGGTGCTGACCACCTCGCAGGACTGGTGGCCCGCCGACTTTGGCAACTACGGCCCGCTGATGATCCGCATGGCCTGGCACGCCGCCGGCACCTACCGGATCCACGATGGACGCGGCGGCATCAGCTCCGGTCAGCAGCGCTTCGCGCCGCTCAACAGCTGGCCTGACAACGTCAACCTCGACAAGGCCAGAAGGCTGCTGTGGCCGGTCAAGCAGAAGTACGGCCAGAGCATCTCCTGGGGCGATTTGATGGTCCTCACCGGGAACGTGGCGCTGGAAGAGATGGGCTTTGAAACCTTCGGCTACGCGGGCGGCAGGCTCGAAGCCTGGGAGCCCGACATAGACGTGTACTGGGGGCCTGAGGCGACCTGGCTGGGCGATGAGCGCTACCACGGAGAGCGCCAGCTCGAGACGCCACTGGCAGCCGTGCAGATGGGACTCATCTACGTCAACCCGGAGGGCCCCAACGGTGAGCCCGACCCGGTGAAGGCGGCCGTCGACATCCGCGAGACATTCCGCCGCATGGCGATGAACGACGAGGAGACGGTGGCGCTGATCGCCGGCGGGCACAGCTTCGGCAAGACCCATGGTGCCGGCCCGGCCGAGGCACTCGGCCCCGAGCCGGAGGCGGCGCCGATCGAGCAGCAGGGTCTCGGCTGGCGCAACAGCTACCGCAGCGGCGTGCTGGCCGACGCCAACACCTCCGGCATCGAGGTCACCTGGACGCAGACCCCGACGCGCTGGTCAAACCACTTCCTGGAGAACCTCTTCAACTACGAGTGGGAGCTTGAGAAGAGTCCGGCGGGCGCCTACCAGTGGGTCGCCAAGGACGCCCCGGCGGTGATCCCGCCCCCGGATGCCGGCGGCGCGCCGCGGCGCCCGACGATGCTGACCACCGACCTGTCGCTGCGCCTCGACCCGATCTACGAGCCGATCGCCCGGCGCTTCAAGGAGCACCCGGACGAGCTGGCCGATGCGTTCGCGCGCGCCTGGTTCAAGCTGACCCACCGTGACATGGGGCCGGTCTTGCGCTACCTCGGCCCCGAGGTGCCCGACGAGGTGCTGCTCTGGCAGGACCCGCTGCCGCCGGCGCCGGCGACCACGATCGACCAGTCCGACATCACGGCGCTCAAGCAGGCGATCCTGGCAAGCGGCCTGAGCGTCCCGCAGCTGGTCCGGACCGCGTGGGCGGCGGCCGCCTCGTTCCGCGGCAGTGACAAGCGCGGTGGCGCCAACGGCGCGCGCCTGCGCCTTGATCCGCAGCGCGGCTGGGAGGTCAACAACCCCTCCGAGCTGCAGTCGGTGCTCGGCACGCTCGAGGGCGTGCGCCAGGCGTTTGTCAGCGCCGGCAAGGAGGTCTCGCTGGCCGATGTGATCGTGCTCGGCGGCTGCGCCGCGGTCGAACGCGCCGCCGCACAAGCGGGCTTTGAGGTCACGGTGCCGTTCACGCCCGGGCGCGTCGACGCAAGCCAGGAGCAGACCGACGTCGAGTCCTTCGCGGTGCTCGAGCCCCGCGCCGACGGCTTCCGCAACTACCTGCGCGAGGACACGCCACTGCCGGCCGAGCACCTGCTGGTCGACCGCGCCAACCTGCTGACGCTGAGCGCCCCCGAGATGACCGTGCTGATCGGCGGAATGCGGGCGCTGGACGCCAACTGGGACGGCTCGCCGACCGGCGTGCTGACCGCGACCCCCGGCCGGCTGACGAACGACTTCTTCGTCAACCTGCTGGCGCTCGGCACCACCTGGACGCCCGCCGACGAGCAGCGCCAGACGTTCACCGGCACCGGCCCGCAGGGCCAGTCCTGGTCAGCGAGCCGGGTCGACCTCGTGTTCGGCGCCAACGCCGAGTTGCGCGCCCTCGCAGAGGTCTACGCGAGCGCCGGCGCGGGCGAGAAGTTCGTGCGCGACTTCGTGCGCGCCTGGGACAAGGTCATGAGCCTGGACCGCTTCGACCTGCACGCCTAGACGCACGCTCACCGCGGTCGGGGTGGCCCGCTGGCCACCCCGACCGCCGCAGCGCCACTAATACTGCCTGGTCGAGCGCCACACGGCATACAGCGCATACACGCAGCAGCCGAGCAGCACCAGCCAGATCACGGTGCCAAGGCCGCTTGCCGTGAAGCGGGCAACCGCCGTGACCGCCAGGGCGGCGACGCCAAGTGCGCCGTACAGGATCGCTCGCCGCCGCACACCCAGCGACTCGATGCCGGTGCGGTGCTCCACGTAGAAGCGCGACAGCGCCCAGGCCGAGGCGGCGAAGAAGCCCAGCACGATCGCGGTCACCAGCGTGCTCAGCGCGAAGGCACCGGTGCTGCCAAGCGCGTAGATCACGCCGGCCATCGCCAGGACGATGACGGCGTTGCGCAGGTTGGTGTTGATCGTCACGGCCGCTCCAAGGCCCAGTGGTGTATGCGGGATCCGCCTAAGCGTAGCCGCGCGCGGCCATCAGCTGGGCGATCACGGTGATCCCGGTCAGCACCTCCGCAAAGCTCGTGCTGAGCGGCGATAGCCCGAGCCGCAGCCCGCGCGGTTCGCGGAAGTCCGGGATCACACCCCGCGCCCAGAGGATCGGTGTGAGCCCGCGAAAGGCGTCGTGCTCGATCATGATGTGGCCGCCGCGTACGGCGGCCTCGCGCGGCGAGGCGAGCTCCACGCCGAGCGGCGCAAGCAGCGTGTCGCTCGCTTCGATCGCAAACTCGGTGAGCGCGACCGACTTTGCGCGGATCCGATCCAGCCCGGCACGCTCGATCAGCGCCAGCATGTCGCGCAGCGCGAGCATGCCGACGATCGGGGGGGTGCCGCTGGCGAAGCGCCGCATCCCCTCGGCGGGCACGTAGCTGGGACCCATCGCGAAGGGCTCGGCCGTTCCCATCCAGCCAGTGACCGGCTGGGTCAGCTGGTCCTGCAGGGCCGCGGCCACATATAGGAAGGCCGGCGACCCGGGTCCGCCGTTCAGGTACTTGTAGGTGCAGCCGACCGCGAGATCCACCCCGACCGCGTCGAGGCCGATCGGCATCACGCCGACCGAGTGCGAGAGATCCCAGAGCACCAGGGCGCCCGCCGCGTGCGTGAGCGTGGTGATCTGCGCGAGCGCCGCGATCTCCGCCGAGCGGTAGTCGACATGGCTGAGCAGCAGCACCGCCACCCGCTCGTCCAGCACCGCCTCCACGTCGGCCACGCTGACACCGGCGCCCGCGGCCGGTTCGATCACCCGCAGCTCAAGGCCACGCTCCTGCGCAACCGACTGCGCCAGGAAGCGGTCGGTCGGAAAGTTGCCCGAGTCCATCACCAGCACATCGCGATCGGGCCTGGCAGCGACCCCGGCGCGCAGCAGCTTGTAGAGCAGCACGCTGGTGGAGTCGCCAACCAGCGTCTGCCCGCGGCCGGCACCCAGCACCACCCGCGCAAGCCGGTCGCCGAGCTCGGTCGGCGCGGCCATCCAGCGCTCATCCCAGCCGCGGATCAGGCGTGCGCCCCAAACGTCGGTGACGAATTCCGCCAGGCGCTTGCGGGACGCGTGCAGCGGCCGTCCGAGCGAGTTGCCGTCCAGGTAGGCGATGACGTCGTCCGAGGGGATGAACTCGGCGCGCAGCGCCGCCAGCGGATCGGCCCGGTCAAGCTCACCAGCGCGCTCGTCAAGCGTGCTCATCCGATCACCGCCGAGGGTGCTTCCGGGGCGCCGATCCACCTGCAGTCAGACAGCCAGACGATGAGCTCAGCGCTGTCACGCGGCCGTGGGTGCGGGCTCTGGAGCACCGGCTCGCTCGAGAGCTCGCCGCAGACGGCCTCAAGCAGCTCCTCGCCGGCGAGCCCGACCTCGCCGAGCAGCTCGATCTCAGCGGCGTTCACACCGACCGGCTGGTCTCCGTTGCCCATGTCGGTGCCGTAGCTTACGCGCCCGCCGGCGGCGCGGAAACGGGCCAGGTTGTCGATCGCGGTCGCGCGCGCCGGACCGTCGTGGATCGCGAGCGTGGAGATCCAGCGCATGCCGGCGCTCACGGCCGCATCGATCAGCTCGGGCTCGAGACGCTCGTCCCAGGGCGTGTGGGCGAGCACGTCCACCCCGGCGCGGATCGCCCGCCGCGCCTGGCCCGGACCCTCCGTGTGGGCGATCACCGGCAGCCCGCGCGCACGCGCGGCGTCGATCACCGCCGCCAGCGGCTCGTCGCCGAGCAGCGGCATGTCCGCGTTCAGCGCCACCTTGATCGCGAAGGCGCCGCCCGCCGCCGCGCGGGCCACCGCCTCACGGCCCTCATGCGTGTCGCGCAGCCCCACAGCGGCGCCCGCCGGCGCCCATGCGCGGCCGCTCGGATAGCCGCCGACGGCGGTGTGAAACGGCCCGGCGTAGCGAACGCGCACACCGGTTGGGGCGCTGGCGGCGATCGCCCGCACCGCGTCCAGATCCCAGCCCAGGTCATGCACCTCGCACACAGGTCCACCGGACAGCAGCCCGGCATCGACCAGCCCGAGGTGGACGTGGTGGTCGACCACGCCGGGCAGCTCGCTGCACACCCCCACGCCGCTCAATCGAGCGCGCCCCTGACCGTGATGAGCTCGGGGAAGAAGCTCAGCTCGAGCGCGCGCTTGAGAAACGCCACGCCGGAGGAGCCGCCGGTGCCCTGCCGCCAGCCGATCGTGCGCTGAACGGTGCGCATGTGGCGAAAGCGCCAGAGCTGAAAGGCGTCCTCGATGTCCACGAGATCCTCGCAGGTGGCGTAGGCCTCCCAGTTGGCCTCCGCATCCAGGTAGATCTCGCGCAGCACCGGGATCAGCTCCGGCTGCTGTACCCAGGCGCGGGTCAGGTCGCGCTCGAGGATCGCCTCGGGCACCGGGTGGCCGGCGCGGGCCAGCAGCCCCAGGAAGGCGTCGTAGACGGTGAGCTCGGCAAGCAGGCGCGAGAGCAGCGCCTGCGCCTCGGGGTCGGCGGCGAACACCGACAGCATCCCCGCGTGTTTGTTGCCGAGAATGAACTCCACCGCCCGGTACTGCCAGGACTGAAAGCCCGAGGCGGAGGCGAGCGCCCCCCGGAACTGCGCGTAGTCGTGTGGCGTCAGCGTCGCCAGCACCGACCACTGGTCAGCCAGCGTGCGCAGCACGTGCTTGACGCGCGCCAGGCACTTGCGCGCCTGCGCCACCTCGTCGGCGGCAAGCAGCTCGCGCGCGCCGTGCAGCTCGTGCAAAACGAGCTTCAGCCACAGCTCCGAGGTCTGATGGGCGACGATGAACAGCAACTCGTCGTGGTGCTCGGGACGGCTGCGCGGGTGCTGGGCGGAGAGCAGCGTCGGCAGGTCCAGGTAGTCGCTGTAGGACATGGCGCCGCGCAGGTCGGTCCTGATCCCCTCCTCGAGCGGCCGTTCACCCTCGCCCGTGCCCATCCAGCGCCCCGCCCTCAGCCCGCGACCTGCTCGTACTGCGCGTAGAGCTCATCGACGGCACGCTTGGCGGCCTCGTGGCGCGCGCTGGACTGCGCGGAGCGCTCGGGCGTCGCCCAGGCTGCCGCGTCGGCAAGCTCGTCCTCCACCTCGCGCAGCGCCGCCTCGGCCTGCTCGATCTGCTGCTCGAGCTTCGCCTGGCGCTTGGCCGAGCCGCCGACGGTGACGCCCCGGCCGGCGGCCCGCTTGGCCGCCGGCTTGGGCTGCGACTGCACGCGCGCCGCCACCACAGCCTGCTTGACATCGGCCGCCGCCTGTGCGCGCTGCTCGCGCACGCGCAGGTACTCGGGCCAGCCGCCCTGGTAGGAGCGCAGGGTGCCGTCCTCAAACGCGACCGTGCGACTGCCGATCGCGTCCAGCAGCGCCCGGTCGTGCGAGATCAGTAGCAGCGAGCCCTGGAAGTCGTGCAGGGCGTCCTCGAGTGCCTCGCGGCTCTCCACATCCAGGTGGTTGGTCGGCTCGTCGAGGATCAGCACGTTGGCACCGGACTGCACGAGGATCGCCAGCGACAGGCGCTGGCGCTCGCCGCCGGAGAGCCCCTCGAGCGGCTTCTCGGCCTCCTCGCCGCTGAACAGGAAGCGTCCGAGCAGCGCCCGTGCGTTTGCCGGCGTCAGCCCGGTGCGGGCCTGGCAGGCCTCCACCACCGTGCGCGCACTGCCCGCGTGCAGGTCCTCGGTGTGCTGGGAGAGGAAGCCGATCTTGACGTTGTGGCCGGTCAGCAGCTTGCCGCTCACGACCGGTCCGTCCCCCTCGCCAGCGGGCGAGGGGGCGGCAGTGGCGCCCGCGCGCAGGGCCATGCCGGTCGCGTCGCGGGCGGTCGAACCATCGTCGGCGAACGGCCGCGCGCCGGCGAGCGCCTCGATCAGGGTGGTCTTGCCGGCGCCGTTGGGCCCGACCACCGATACGTGCTCGCCACGCTCGAGCCACAGCTCGGCGTCGTGCAGGAGCACGCGCTCGCCGATCTGCACACGCCCGCCCTCGAGCTCGAAGACCACCCGGCCGCTGCGCTCCGGTGGCTTGAAGGCGAAGGCCAGCCCCTCACGGTCGCGTTCGCCCCGGTCGATCCGCTCGATTCGGTCAAGGCGCTTCTGGCGCGACTGCGCCTGGCGCGCGCGGGTGCCGGCACGAAAGCGTGTGACGAACTTCTCAAGGCGCGCGATCTCGGCCTGCTGGCGCTCGATCGCGCGCCCCAGCGCCAGCTCGCGCTGGGCGCGTTCGCTGCGCCACTGATGCCAGGTGCCGGGGAAGAAGCGCCCGCGCCCCGCCTCGAGCTCGAGCACCGCCGTGGCGACCGACTCCAGAAACCAGCGGTCGTGCGCGATCAGGATGACGGCGGCGTCCAGGGCGGCCAGATGCGTCTCGAGCCACTCGAGCGACGCGATGTCCAGGTGGTTGGTGGGCTCATCCAAGAGCAGCAGGTCCGGGCCGCCGGCGAGCGCGCGCCCCAGCGAGGCGCGCGTCAGCTCACCCCCGGAGAAGGTCTCCAGGCGGCGGTCGAGCACGCTGTCGTCCGTAAAGCCGAGCCCGTGGAGGGTGGCGAGCGCCTGCTCGCGCCAGGTGTAGCCGCCGGCGTGCTCGAGCGCGGCCTGCGCATCGGCATAGGCGCTCAGCGTCGGCTCCTCGTAGTCGCCTGAGGCCATGCGCTGCTCAAGCTCGGCCAGTCGCTTCTCCAGCGCGATCAGCTCGGGCGCGCCCGAGAGCACGTAGTCACGCAGCGTCATCTGCTGGTCGCGCGGCGGGCGCTGGTCGTGCAGAGCGACCTTGGCGCCCTTGGCGAGCACCAGCTCGCCACCGTCGATCGAGGCCTCCCCCGCGATCATCCGCAGGAGCGTCGTCTTGCCGGCGCCGTTGCGGCCGGAGAGGCTCATGCGGTCGCGGCGCTCGAGCTTGAACGAGATGCCGCGCAAAAGCGGCTCGCCGGAGATGTCCTTCTGCAGGTCGCTTGCGATGATCACAGCCACGGAGCTGATGGTACGGACGTTTAAACTGTGCGCGTGGGCATGAGCACGCACGTACCGGTCGCGCCCCGCGAGTTTCCGCAGGCACGCACCGTGCTGGTGCCGGGCCGCGGCGAGTTCTTCCTGCGCGACTCCGGCTGGGGTCCCGGCGAGCAGGCGGCGGCCGCGGGCAAGCTGCCGGTGGTGTTCATGCTGCACGGCTGGACCGGCAGCGCCGACCTCAACTTCGGCGGGCTCTACGACGACGTGATCGCCGCCGGCTACCGGATCCTCGCGCTGGACCACCGCGGCCACGGCCGCGGGCTCAGGCCGCTTGAGCCCTTCCGGCTGGTGGACTGCGCCGCCGACGCCGCCGCGGTGCTGCGCACGCTCGATCTCGCGCCGGCGATCGTCTACGGGTACTCGATGGGGGGCGCGATCGCCCAGCTGCTGGCGCGCGACCACCCCGACTTGGTCGCTGGATTGGTGCTGAGCGGCACCGCGCAGCACTGGCAGGAACCCGAGCTGCGGCGGGTCTGGCGGGCGATGCCACTGATCGGGGCCGCCGTCGCGCTCGCGCCGCTGCGCGGCTGGCAGCTTTTGTTGCGCCGCTCTGGCTTCAGGCCGGGGCCGGCCACCGCCTGGGTGCACTCGGAGATGACCCGCCACAGCGCCCGGGACATCGCCGAGGCGGGCCGGGAGCTCGGCCGCTTCGACTCACGCCCGTGGCTTGCGCCGCTGCCGTTCCCGACGGCGGTGGTGCTGACCAGTGAGGACGACGCCGTGGCCCCGGCCAAGCAGCGCGAGCTCGCCCAGGCGCTGCAGGCAGAGGTGTTCGAAGCGCCGGTGCGCCACCTCGACGTCGCGGCGATGGCCCCGGCGGCGGTCGCACGCCGCTACAACCCGGCGCTGATCGCCGCGCTCGATGCGCTACGTGCGGCCGCGCCATCCGGTAGGCTTTCCGCCGATGAGCCGTAAGCGGACTGCACTTATCTTCGGCTGGGTGGCGTGGGCAACGCTTGTCGCGGCGCCGGACGCGCTCGCGATCACGCATGGCGGTCAGGGTCTCTACGGGGCCACCAACGCGCTGCTGATCACCAAGGTGATGTTCTTCCTGCTGCTGTTCTTCCCCGCGATCATCGTGCTCTTCTCGTTCATCCAGAGCCGCCTGGACCATCGCAAGCACGCGCGCATGGACGCCGTCAAGCGCCGCGCCACCGCCGAGGAGTGGAAGGGCGGCTGGTAGTAGCACGGGTCCGGTTGCGCTGGGGCGCAGTAGCCTGAACGCAGCATGGCCTACCTCCTGACGGGCGCCACCGGCTTCATCGGCTCAAACCTCGTGCCGTTGCTGCTCGAGCGTGCCGGACACCGCCGTGGCGGCGCAACGACGCTCTACCTGCTGGTGCGCGAAAGCTCGCTGCCGCGGCTTGAGGCGCGGATCGAGCGTTGGACGGCCGAGCTCCCGCGTGCGGCACACCAGCTGATCGAGCCCGTCCTGGGTGACCTGCACGAGCCGATGCTCGGGCTGGATGCTGAGACGGTGGCCAGGCTGCGGGCGGCCGGTATCGAGCACCTCTTCCACCTCGCCGCGGTCTACGACATGACCGCCGGCGAGGAGCTCAACCAGCTCGCCAACGTCGAGGGCACCCACCACGCGCTTGAGCTCGCCGACGCGGTCGGCGCGGGTGTCTTTCACCACGTCTCATCGATCGCCGTCGCCGGCGGCTACAGAGGCACCTTCACGGAGGAGATGTTCGATGTCGGCCAGCCGCTCGACCACCCCTATCACCGCACCAAGTTCGAGGCCGAGCGGCTGGTGCGTGACAGCGCCCGGGTGCCCTGGCGCATCTACCGCCCGGCGATCGTGGTCGGAGACTCGCGCAGCGGCGCCGCCGAGAAGATCGACGGGCCCTACTACTTCCTGCCGCTGTTCAAGCTCGCCGGCAAGCGGCTCCCGGAGGGCCTGCCGTTGGTGGCACCCGAGCTCGGGCGCACGAACCTCGTGCCGGTCGACTATGTGGCCGCGGCGCTGGACCACATCGCCCACGAGCCCGGGCTGGACGGTCAGACCTTCCATCTTGCCGACCCCGACGGTGTGGCTGTGATCGACGTCATCAACACCTTCGCGTCGCTGGCCGGCGCGCCAAGCGCCGCGATCGCGATCGACCCGGGGCCATTGGCGCGCCCCGCCCGCGAGCTGGCACACGACCTGCTGGCGCTGTCGGCGGCGCGCGCGCTGCGCCGGACGCTGCTCGAGCGCGTCGGCATCCCCACCGAGGTCGCAGACCAGGTCTCGCTGCCCGCACGCTTCGACACGACCAACGCGCGGGCGGCACTGGCTAGCACGGGGATCGAGCCGCCGCCGCTTGCAAGCTACGCCGCGCGACTCTGGGAGTACTGGCTGGCGCACCTCGACCCCGACCTGCACGGGCCGCGCAGTACCGCCGCCGCCGTGGCCGGCAAGACAATCCTGATCACCGGCGCCTCGAGCGGAATCGGCCGCGCCACGGCGCTGCTTTTGGCGCGCCACGGCGCGCGCGTGCTGATCGTCGCCCGCGGAAGCGAGCGGCTCGAGCAGACGCGAGCCGAGATCGCGGCGGGCGGCGGCATCGCCCACGTCTACACGGCCGATTTGAGCGACCCGGAGTCGGTTGACGCGCTGGTTGCCCACGTGCAGTCGGAACACCCGCAGATAGACGTGCTGATCAACAGCGCCGGGCGCTCGATCCGGCGGTCGGTGGCGCTCTCCTACGACCGCTTTCACGACTACGAGCGCATGGTCGCGCTCAACTACCTGGGCACGATCAGGCTGACCATGGGCCTTCTGCCGCGCATGCGCGAGCGCCACAGTGGTCACGTGATCAACGTCTCCTCGATCGGCGTGCAGACCAACCCGCCGCGTTTCTCCGCCTACGTCGCCTCGAAGGCGGCGCTTGACGCCTGGACGCGGGTTGTCAGCTCGGAGTGCCTGGCCGAGGGTGTGCACTTCACGACGGTGCACATGCCACTCGTGCGCACGCCGATGATCGCGCCGACCAGGTTGTATGACCGCTTCCCGGCAATCTCACCCGAACAGGCCGCCGAGCTGATCGCGCAGGCGATCCGCACACGCCCAAAGACCGTGAACACGCGGCTCGGCACGCTGGGCGAGGTCAGCTACGCGCTCTCCCCCACGCTCGTTGACCGGGTCCTCTCAGCCGCCTACAGGCTGTTCCCGGACTCGGCCGCGGCCCGCGGCCAGCGCGAGCCGGGTGAGCGGGCGTCGGCTGCGCAGGCGCTCTTTGCAAAACTGACGGGCGGCGTTCACTGGTGAACGCCGCTGTCGAGCAGCAGGCCCTCGCGCAGGCCCCCTGACCCGAACTCGAGCGGCAGCGCGAACAGCTCGCATACGGCCCGCAACAGCACGAGGCTCGCCGGCAGAAGCCGCGCCCGCTCGATGTCGATGCGATGACGCGCGGCGAGCTGCGCGGCTGTCAGGCCGCGGATGGCCAGCAGGATGCGGTCGATGCCGTCGAGGTCAACCGTGCCACCTGCGAGCGTCGCCACCGATGATGCACCACCACCCACCGCCACCAGCCGTCGTGCGGGCGGCGGTTGCAGCGTCGCGAACAGCTCGCGAGCGTGGCGGGCGGCCTGTGTGGTCGCCTGCGGTGGCGGCGGGTCGCCGGTCAGCCAGCGCTCGGTCATGTCGCTTGAGCCCAGTGCCACCGAGTCCCACCAGCGCACGCGGTCGGGCGGCTCGCCGACCACGAGCTCACAGGAGCCACCGCCAAGATCAACGACCGCAAGCCCCCCGTGCTCGCGAGGGCCGAGTGCGGCCGCGGCGCCGATGAAGGCGAACCTCGCCTCCTGCTCGGCGCTCAACAGCTCAAGCACAAGCTCCGGAGACACGCTCGCGAGCATCCTCCCAAGCTCTGAGCCGTTGACCGCGCGCCGGATCGCCGCGGTCGCCACGCAGCGCACATGCTCGGCGCCGAGCTCGAGCGCGAAGCTGTGCTGACGGACCACCGTGTGGCAGACCTCCTCGAGTTTCGCCCGCGGGATCGTCTGCGACGCATCGAGTGAGCGGCCGATCAGCGTGAACGCGCGGTCCTGCGCGCATACGGTGAGGCCACCAGCGACGCGATCGGCCACGAGCAGCCTGGTCGTGTTGGAGCCGATGTCGATGCAGGCGCAGCGCACGCTCTGAGCACGCTAGCGCCTCCTATAGTCGCTGGCCATGTCTGCACGCGAAACGCCCTTCAGCATCGCTGCGCAGGAGCAGCGCGCCGGCGCGTTCGTCCGTCAGGCCAGTCGCTTCCGCGACTGGGTGACGCCCGACGGCGCGAGCGGCTACGCACCTGAGCCCGGCCGCTACCACCTGTATGTCGCGCGCGCCTGCCCGTGGGCGCACCGCACGATCCTCGCACGGGCGCTGATGGGCCTCGAACAGGCTGTGACGATCTCCTATGTGGACCCGATCCGGGACCAGCGCGGCTGGGCGTTCAGCCAGGTGGGTGTCTACGAGGATCCCGTCAACGGCTTCAGCTTCCTGTCGGAGGCCTACCTGGCAAGCGATCCCGAGTTCTCAGATCGTGTCACCGTTCCCGTGCTCTGGGACCGTCAGCGGGCCAGGATCGTCAACAACGAGTCCGCCGAGATCCTGCGGATGCTCGCAACCGTCTTTGCGCCGCTGGCCGCGCACGCCGTGAGCCTCTACCCCACCGAGCTTGCCGACCAGATCGACGCACTCAACGAGCGAATCTACGAGCACCTCAACAACGGTGTCTACCGAGCCGGCTTCAGCACCGACCAGCTGGTCTACGAGCAGGCTGTCAGCGAGGTGTTCGCGATGCTGGACGAGCTCGACGAGCGGCTCGCGGACCGGCGCTTCCTGTTCGGGCTCCAGCCGGTGGAGAGCGACTGGCGGCTGTTCACCACGCTTGTTCGCTTCGACCCCGTCTATCACGTCCATTTCAAGTGCTCGTTGCGCAAGCTCAGCGAGTACCGCAACCTGTGGCCCTATCTGCGCGACCTCTACCAGTGGCCGGGCGTCCGCGAAACCGTGTCATTCGACGAGATCCGCGCCCACTACTACCGCACCCACGGCACGATCAACCCGACCGGGATCGTCGCGGTGATGCCCGCCGAGAGCCTTGAGGAGCCGCCCGGGCGCGAGCGGCTGGGCTGAGGCTCAGTCCCAGCGCCGCCACCGGTCCCGCTCGGATTCGCGCGGCGCGGAGCGGCGTCCCGTTCGGGGCGTGCGCATCAGCTGGGTCGTCGGTTCGCGCAGGCTGATCGACTCGGCCGTCGAGCCCTGGTTTGAGGCACCGGCGGTGGCGACGTCACGGGGATAGCGGTCGCGCCCGCGCAGCAGCACGACACCGGCCGCCGCCAGCGTCACGAGCAGGACCAGAAAGGTGATCTCGAGCCCGTGGGCCTCGCTCGAGCTGACCGCCGCAGGATGGGTTCCGATCGGCGCCTGCGGCGGGTAGAAGCCCGCGATCAGCGATGCGAGCTCGCCGAAGATCAGCGGCGCCAGCGCCTGCGAGACCGAGCGGATCACCGTGCGAATGCTCTCCGCACGACCCCACAGACCCGCCGGCATGATGTCCAGGCGGGCGGCGTCGAGCGGCGGGTTGGCGGCGGCCAGCAGGGCCGCGCCGGCGACGTCAAACCACACGGCCGGGGTCAGGCGGGTCGCCACGAAACCCGGTATCAGAAAGAGCGCTGCCAGCAGATAGCAGCAGGCCGGCAGCCAGACACGACTCGAGAGCATGCCGCGACGCAGAAGCGTGTCACCCAGCCAGCCGCTGACCAGCGTGCCGCCCAGCGCCCCCAGAACCAGCAGCGCCAGGACCAGATCAGACTCGACCGCGCCGACGTGGTAGTGGCCGCGCACGAACAGCAGCGCAAACGTCGTCAGGCCAGAGAAGAAGAAGTAGCCAAGCGACGAGCTGACGATCATCATCACGTTTGACGGGATCGACAGCGTGTAGCGAACCGCGTCGCGCAGCGAGATCGTGCGCGGGTCCTGGTTTAGCACGAGGTCTGGGTCAGGTTCCAGACCCATACGCCTGGCCGCCTGCTGCGCCAGGTCATCGACATGCAGCGGCGGCTGCGGTGCGTCATCGAACAGGCCCTCGCGGTGGCGCTGGCGGGCGCGGGCGCGAGCGCGAGCGCGGGCGGCCGCCTCGACAAGGTCCTCCACCCCAGGCTCCAGATGGCTCTGCCCGCCGCGCAGGGGCTCCGGCACCGTGCGATAGAGCTCACGGGCCAGGAAGAAGCCGGGGATCGCGAGCAGCACAAAGGAGACACGCCAGCTGAAGGCAACCGCGACGTTGCCGGAGATGATGAAGCCAAAGGCGTTACCTGCGATCTCGCCGCCGAGAATGTAGGCGTAGATGCGACCGCGCTCGCGCGGGTTGAAATAGTCGCCGGTCAGCGAGGCGATCGCCGGGCCGGCCGTCGCGACCACGGCCCCGAGCAGCAGGCGAGTCAGCAGCAGCGTCGAGTAGCTGCCGGCAAAGGCGCTGACCAACGACGCGATGCTCCACAGCACGATGCTGAGCGAGAGCATCGGTATGCGCCTCATGCGGTCGACCAGCAGGCCGACGGGGACCGTGGCCGCGGCGCCCATCAGCAGCGTGACCGACGTCAACAGGCCGATGGAACCAGCGCCGATGTGCAGCGCGTGCTCGAGCTCGGGCGCGACTGCGCCGATCGTGGCCGTGTCGGCGCCGTTGAGCGCGAGCACGAGCCCGAACAGCACGATCACGCGTGCCCTGGCGGCACCACCGACACGGCGAACGACCTCGCCACGGATCTGGCGGCCGGTCCAGCGGGTCGCGCTGACGACGCCCCGCGCAGCGGATGAGCCGATCGACCGTTCAGCCATTGCCACCGACAGAGTCCACATTGCCAGTATGGCCGACGCGCCCGGCGCCCCCGGTGACCCACGGCGGTGGCGGCCCAGCTGATGAGGGGTGCGCGCCAGCGGGCGCGCACCCACCTTCAGAAGCTGTCAGTCACGCGCGCCGAGCAGACGCCAGGTGCTCGGCAACAGGCCCGCGGCGAGCGCGCACTTGATCGCATCGCCGATCCAGAAGGGCACAAACCCCTCGCTGATCGCGTAGCCGACGCTCCAGTGCATGTCGAGCGCCAGCCAGCCCACGCCGATCACGTACATCACGACCTCGCCGAGGATCATCGCCGGAACCGCGGAGAGAAGTCGGCGGTCGGCGCGGCGCTCGGCCAGGTAGCCGCAGGCGCCGGCGGCGGCGATGAAGCCGAGGATGTAGCCGAAGTTGGCGCCGACATAGCCGCTCTGGCCACCGGCGAACCACGGCAGACCCGCGAGGCCGACGAGCGCGTAGAGCGTGAGCGCCGCGGTGCCGCGGCGCCAGCCGAGGGCGGTGCCGACCAGCAGCACACCCATCGTCTGGCCGGTCAGCGGCACGGGCGTGAAGCTCAGCCGTATTGAGATCTGCGCGAGCAGGCCGACGAGCGCGGCGCCGGCGATCACGAGCAGCAGGTCACGCACCCGCTCGCCCGGCAGCAGATCACCGAGCACGCGCGGCCGCGGGGCCAGCTGGCTTGAAAAGGGTGGATTTGCGTAGTTGCTCATATCTGCGGGCGAGCCTAACACGCGGCCGGGCGGGACGCCCGCCTCGCCCCGGGCGTGGCGTCTCGCCGGTTCAGGCTTCGGGCTGAAGGGCGAGCTCGAGCTCGAGCTCGTCGTGGATCGGGATGCCGTAGGTCCCGGTGAGCGGGATCGAGGCCTTCAGCAGGCGCGCCCGGTCGATCGCGCCGCGGTGCACAGCGACCAGACGCAGTCCGCGCCGCTGGTAGAAGCGCAGCGCGTCGAGGTTGTCGTTACTGGTGATCAGCCACAGACGCCGTGCGCCCTGGGCGCGGGCGTGGTCGGCGACGTGCGCGAGCAGCGCCGAGCCGACACCGCGGTGGCGTTTGGTCGTGTCGAGTGAGACCAACTCGCAGGCGTCGCCGTCGATCCGATAGGTCGCAAGGCCCACCAGCCCGCCCTCACGTGTCGCGACAAAGGCCGGCAGGGCCGCCGCGTCATGGGCCACGCCACGGCTGATCACGGTCGTCGAGCCCCACGAGCTCACGAGCAGCGCTTCGATCTGGCCGCGATCGGCGGCCGTCGCCTGGCGGATCATTAGGGACATGGGCTCGGGCATTCTGGCAGCGCGCTGATCCAGGCCGGCTTTCACGGAGACCGCTATGCGAGGGTTTCGGTCCTCAGAGAGGAAGTCGCTGTTCATGCCCGCCAGGAAGTATCCGAAGGCGCTGGTCGAGTGGGTTGTCCGGCCGGCGATCTGTGTCCGGCCGGCCGGTCTCACATGTCGCTACGCAGCTGGGTCTGCCGGCTCGAGACGGTGCGAAAGCACGTCCGTCGGGCTGAGGCTGACCGGGGTGTGCGGCCGGATCTGCCGTCCAGCGCGGAGCGGGAGCAGATCAGGCAGCTCAAGCGTGAGAACGCTCGAGCTGCGCAAGGCGAACGAGATTCCGGGTGCTGCAAGCCGGTTTTTGCGGGCGAGCCCGAAGTCTTTCGCGGCCGTGGTGACCGCGTTTATCGATCAGAAGCGCGGCGAGCTACGACATGGTTGTGCGGCCTCCTTTTCCGTATACGCTTTCGGATCAGACCGTTGTGGATTTGACGGATCGTGAGAAGCACCCGCTGGCTACCGATCACGAAAGGTTCAAGCCGATCCCGCCGACCGAGCACACCTACTTCCGTAACAAGCTCGACGATCTCCTGCTCAGGCGCGACGGCGCGACAGGGCAGTACGAGGTGCTCTGGCGCGACGGGACCTGGAACGAGATCGAGGCGGGCTACGAGTGCGTCCTTCACAGCGACGTGATCGCCGACGGTGACGTTGAGCGGGAGATCCGTGCTTTCCTCGGCGGCCGTCGCGCGAGATAGGGAGCTTGAGATGCCCGAGAAGCTCGTCGGGATCTGGGAGCTGCCGAAGGAGATGACCGAGGACGAGCAGAAGTCGTTGGCCCAGCAGATCGCCGACCGGGTCGCCGAGCAGATCGAAACGAATCGCCCGAGTTGGCAGTCCGAGCCCTCGTACCAGAACCCCCGTTCGTCCTAGGCCGTTCTAAGTCGCCGCCGCGATCCTGGCTGGATCCCCCGAGCCTGTGCGAGCGGAGGGCCGCAGGCAGGCACACAGCGCGTCAGGACAGTCTCACGCCGACGGCGGCCGATCCGGGAACTGCTGGAGATGCCCATACGCATGTGCAAAGCTCGGCGAGCCGAAGATCAGCTTCCCCGTTTCTCGGTCCTCGATATGAAGGCGCAAGCGGCTGTCGTCCCGGCCGCCCAGGTGAAGCCCGAACCCCTTCCGAGCTGCCATCTTTGCTGGTGCCTGCCGATAGTCGAGTTCGTCGCCTTCGGGCTGCTGCGCCGGATCGTCGTCTGAAGCCATCTCTATTCCCTCCGATGGTCGCTTGCCCGAGCGCGGCCGAACCGCAGACGCCCGCATGTCGCCGCACGTTTTGCGGCCGACTGGCGCGCCAGCTGGGGTCGAGGCCCGCTGAGCGCGTCGACGTCTCGCCCGACTCAGGCCACCTGCGGTGGCGATCACAGCAGCACGCTGGTGGCGATCGCTGGCACTGTGTGGCGTTGCGCTTGCCACAGCTAAGACAAGCCAAATGCAAGTAGACGCAGCGCCGCATTCAGCCGCAAGACAGGACCGCGCCATTTTGTGCAGGATGAGCACATGCCAGTAGATCATCCGTCCGCCGTTGTCGTTCCGGTGCCTGAAACCGAGCCTATTGTCGCCCGTTGGCGCAAGCGCTTCGACCACTCGGCCGCGGAAGGGATGCCTGCACACATCACGGTGCTCTTCCCGTTTCTGCCGCCAAGCAGGCTCACGGATGACGTGCTCGCGAAGCTGCGCGAGATCTGCGCGATGGTTCCCCTCCTCGACGTGGAGTTCGCGACCACATCCCGGTTCCCGGACCACATGTACCTCGAACCGCGGCCTGCCGGTGAGTTCATCGCGCTCACAGAAGCGATCGCCGCGAGCTGGCCGGAGACACCTCCTTACGGCGGGGCGTTTCCCGACATCGTTCCCCACCTCACCGTGGCCGGGGGCATCCACGAGGAGCAGCTGCGTGAGATTGAGGCGGACATTCTCAGCCGACTACCGATCAAGACCCACCTCAACCACGCCTGCCTCTACATCTACGACGCCGCACGCTGGCAAGTGGCGGCGAGTCTCCCCTTTTTGTCCGACATCTGACCCGAGCTTGGCTGTACGGTTCGAGCCGCTGGCTCCACCTTTGTGGCCCAGGCGGCACTCGTGATGACGCTGCAGCTCATCGCACGTTGCACGTCCCAGAGCGCGCCACATGGAAGATGCGCGTGGCGTGGCCGGAAGCAGGTGCCCGCGGATGACGGTTCCGTGCCAAAGCATGCGTACCGTAGCGGCGACCTGAACCGTCAGCAGGACTCGTCCGCCAGTTCGTGCTTTCCGCGCGAAGGGCGCGTGTTGTTGAACGGCCTAAGACGCCTGGGTAGTGGCGGTTTTAGGACCGGTGGCCGATCAGCTTGGCGCGACGACGGTCCAGCCGAGCGTGCGGGCGGCATCGGCCATGCGGTCGTCGTAGGTGACAATCTGTCGCACGGACGCGCCGAGTTGGTGTGCGCTGGCGAGGTGGATCGCGTCGAGCGAGCGCAGTTCGGGCGGTTTGAGGCGACCGGCTTCGTTGAGGACGCGATCGTTGACTCGCAGAAGCTGGATGCGTCGCAGGACTTGTTCGCCACGTGCCAGCGCCGCGGGCCCGCTGGGCAGCAGCGCTCGCGCGACCTCTGTGCGAGCCAGCGCGCTGCTCACCAGCGGTTGGTGGCGCGAGAGGTGACGTCGAAGTGCGGATGACTCGGGTTCTTGGATCGCGAGTTTGACGATCGCCGAGGAGTCAACATAGGTCAGTCGTTGATCAGCGCTCATCGCGCCGTAGCCGTGCTAGCACCGATGACGGTGACTCCGAGCCTGCGGGGGCTGGCAGTGGATCAGGCAGATCCGAGAGATCACCCTCGGCCTCTTGGAGATCGCCTGAGGCCCTCAGTCGATCGAGCGGGTCTTCTGGCAACGGCCCCAGCATCGCAACGGGCCGGCCGCGATCGGTGATCTCGATGCTTTCGCCACTCTCAACCCGCCGCAGCAGCTCGCTGGCTCGCTGTCGTAGCTCCCGAACACCAACACTAGTCATGTGCTATTTGTAGCACAATCCTCGACGTGCCGCAACCGATCGCTCACGACCAACCGTCCTACAGGTGATGCCGATGACTCAGATCGTCCCGCTCTTCCTGGTGGTCATGTTCACCCTGGCTGTGTACGCGGTCTCGATCCCGGTGGTCTTCCGTCCGGAGTCAACCTCCGTGCCGCGTCGAAGCATCCGCCGCGTCAAACACACCGGCGGCCACCGATGGCCCGGGTAGCGAAGTGACAGCTCGACGAGCGGGTCGCCAGTGATCGCAACCCGCGCCAAGCAGGGGCTCGTGGGCCGGCTCGCTGGATGCCTGTCCGGACACCGATGCGGGCCTCGCCGAGAATGGTATTGCCGTGCCGACGTGCTTGACACGCTGACCTCGAGGGCTCGAGAACCGTGGCCCGGCAGTCGGCATCGGGCTGCTGAAGCCGCTGGACGGTGGTCGCTTCAGCTGACGGGTTGTTCTAGCTTTTCGGGGAGCGATGGAGCCTCATCCCGAATACCTGACTGGTGATAGTGGCCTGGTGCTTCGCCGGTGGGTGATCGACGACGCGCCACGTCTCGCGCAGGCCGTCGGCGACAGCGTTGAGCATCTGCGGCCGTGGATGCCCTGGGCTGCTCAGGAGCCACTGGCGTTGGCCGAGCGCCGCCTAAACATCGCTACCTGGGAGCATGACTGGCGGGCGGGCGGTGACCTCGTGATGGGCGTGTTCGTCGACGGTGCTGTTGCAGGCGGATGTGGGCTACACCACCGAATCGGACCCGATGGTCTGGAGATCGGGTACTGGATCCATCCGGCCTTTCTACGTCAGGGGATCGCCACAGCGGCAGCACGGTTACTGACCAACGCCGCATTTCACCGGCCGGAGATCACACGCGTCGAGATCCACCATGACAAAGCCAACCTCGCCAGCGCCGGGGTCCCGCGCAAGCTGGGGTTCCAGCTGATCGGCGAGATGCCAGATGAACCCCAGGCACCGGGCGAGGTTGGGATCTCTTGCGAATGGCAGATCACGCGCGCCGACTGGACACTGTTCGCGATCGCGTCTACAGCCTCGTAGTCAACGCGCGCCCGCGGTTCTCAGATCCGCGCATTGGGGGAAGTCGACGAACGCTTTGGGATACTCCTGCTGGAGTGGAGGCGGGACTCTCGCGTCATCCAGCAGAGCTAACGGCGCGATCACCGCGTGGGGTAGCGTTCACGCCATGGGTTCGCCTACTCCAGAGCAGGCCGTGATCCATGAATTGAGCAGACCGCCCGGCACTATCACCGCCCTCGCCGAGCCGCGGCGCGGCGTGCCCACACCGACGGTTGTCGCAGGCGGCCTCGGATTCGTTGCCGATCTCGACAAGCTGAGGTTCGTCAAGCACCGCCAGGCCGGCGAGCGAGCGCGCCTGCGGGTGTGAGCGGCTCAGAGAGTGCCGCGGTCCGCGAGCCAAACACTCTGATAGCTCAGGTCAGTGTTCTGCGTCAGCAGGTCGTAGTCGCTGTCGTAGTGCAGGACCCCAAGCCCATTGCTGTCGGCCAACGCGGCGATGAGAAGATCCACGGGTGGGATGCGGTGATGACCCACGCGAGCGAGCTGGGCCTGCGCGTCCAGCGCTCGTTCCTCGACCTGGTCATCGATCTGCACGCGCGGCAGCGCGAGCAGATCACCGATCAGTGCGGCGTGGTCAGGCCCGTTACGCGCCGAGTACCCGGCCTCAAGCAGAAACGGCAGACAGACCGAGAGCCGACCCTCCTCAAGCCAGCCCGCGATCTCGTCGGCCCGCGTTTGCGGAAGCGACGGGCTGGCAAGCCGCGCCCAGGCCGAGTTGTCAAGCAGCAGCCCTGTGCTCACGGTCGCGCCCAGCCGCGGGCACGGACCTCATCGGCGGCGTCAATATCGACGCCAAGCCGCCGGGCCCGTACTCGATCGGCAAGTCGCGCCCGACGCTTCACAGTGTCGGTGCGCGTGGCGCGCAACGACGCAAGCTTGGCGCCAGCGCCAAGCACAACCAGCTCTCCGAGGTCAACCCGGTCGGTGCCCAGCTCGCGGCGCAGCTCATCCAACGCAGCCTGAACGCGCGGGGTCTCGGTAACAGCGTGACGGCGATGATTGGTCGGCATCAAGCGAAGTGTATCACCAGTGTTACACCACCACCGATGCGCGTCAGGGACCACCACGCAGCCCCAAGTCGGGATACCCGCGCAAGAGCAAAAGCACAACCAGCGTGATCCCGGCACGTCCTCCCTCCTCCTCGCCAAAACCAGGATCTACTCGACGCGCGTTTAGTCGGGTAGCCGACGCGCGTTTAGTCGGGTAGCGGCGCAGTGGTGCCGTTACTGCAGGTGTTGTCCGATGGTTCTGGCGATATCAGTTACGTCGAGTCCGCCACGCGCTACGGCGAGTACCAGTTGCTCGGCATCGTCGACGCTGAAGTCCAGGTCTTGGCCGTTCAGCATGCAGAACACGCGAGTGGCGGACCAGGCGAGTCGCTTGTTGCCGTCCACGAGCGCATGGTTGCGCGCGATCGAGTGCATCAGCGCGGCAGCCTTGGTGGCGAATGTCGGGTAGGCGTCCTGGCCGAACGCGCTGCTCTGTGGGCGAGCCGCGGCCGAAGCGAGCAGACCGTGGTCGCGTACTGCAACCTCGTCCAGAATCCCGACCGCGATCTCGAGCAGGTCTTCGACGCTCAGATAGTCAACCGCGGCTTCACTCACCGACTCAGCCGGTCAAGCAGCTCCGCGTCCTCTGTCCGGACCCGCTCAATCGCGGAACGGAGCCGCGCGGGCCGGTCCGACACGTACTCCGCGATCGCTGTGCGTGCAACCTCCTGCATCGAGCGGCCCTCTTCGACGGCCTTGCGGCGCAGGGCGGCAGTCTCATCGTCGTTGAGCCGCAGGTTCATCGCCACACACTCATGGTACCACACTGGTACCGACTGATCCCGTCGCGATCGCTCCCGTTTCCGCAGCGGCCGCACCCTCAGCTACAGCTTCCCCGCCCGCTGAGACTCAGCCGAATTACCGAACCGACAATCCAGGCTAGAGGCAGCAGGCATATGCTGAGCCGCGAACAAGAACGCCGCCGCCAGCTCAACGCCTACCCGCGCCACGGCTGTCAGCGCCGGGATACGAGGCCGTCGGGTTCTGGCTCCTGAAAGCATGCGCGACGCCCGGCACCGCCGTCGAATACAACAAGCAGCTAGGCGAACTGTGGGCTGCCTGCTGTTGAGCGCCGTTTGAATCCGGCACGCGCGGTGTGGGTGGCGCCGTTCATCGGCGGCATGTTTGCTGCGATGGTGGCAGGCTTGGCGCGTTTGTGAACGCGCGAGAGCCCTCCCGTCAGCTTGGCGGTTGCCGGGAGGGCTCTCTTGGATGCCGGAGGTGGCACCCCGATGTTGATCGTATGTGCAGAGCCTGCCGTGGTCGAGGCTGAGTTGTTGGCTGGCGGGTTGTTGTGTCCGTTATGCCGGGCGGTGTTGGGGCCGTGGGGTCATGGCCGGGAGCGGGTGTTGCGCTGTCGGGGTGCTGACCGGCGGCTGGTGCCCAGGCGGGCCAGGTGCCGGGGGTGTCTGGGGACCCATGTGCTGTTGCCTGATATCGGGTTGTTGCGTCGTCGGGACGAGGTGGCTGTGATCGGCGCGGCGGTTGAGGCGAGCGTTGCTGGGCAGGGGTATCGCCGGATCGCTGGGTGGTTGGGGTTGCCGGCGGACACGGTCCGGGGCTGGTTGAGCCGGTTCGCTGCGCGGGCGGATGTGATTCGGGAGCATTTCACGCGGTGCGCGATCGTGCTGGACCCGGAGCTCGGGCCGATCATGCCGGCTGGGAGCGTGGTCGCGGACGCGTTGGAAGCGATCGCAGTCACGGCCAGGGCGTGGGTTTTGAGGTTCGGTCCGGTGGATCCGTGGCCGGTTGTGTCCAGGTTGTCTGGCGGGGTGCTGTTGGCAACACGAGCTCCCGCCTTCCCGTGGGCGGCGTGAGCTGAGACGCTCCTGCGCTTCGGATGAACGAGAGCGCGGGAGAGCAACGAGGTGAATGAGGATCGTCGCCGGGAGATCGGCCTGTTTCGTTACACCCTGATTCGTGACGCCGCCGATGAGGGGTTGTCGAAAGCTGAGCGTGGCCGGCTCGTTCGGTCACTGGCTGGGCGTGAGCATGTCGGGCCTGATGGGCAGCTCGTCAGGGTCGCGCGCGGCACTCTGGATGAGTGGATTCGTGCTTATCGCCGCGGCGGGTTCGAGGCTTTGCTTCCCCGGCGGCGGGTCGTCCCGGTCAGGACACCGGCCGAGACATTGGAGCTGGCGTTCGCTTTGAAACGTGAGCGGCCGGAGCGAACCGCCGCGCAGGTCAGGCAGATCATGCTCGCCAGCGTCAAGGACGGTGAGGACGTGCCGGGGTTGCGGACATTGCAGACGCATCTGGCTCGTGCCGGGTTGAACGTCAGGGGTGATGGTCACACTGCAGGGAAGGTTTATGGCCGGTTCGAAGCCGCTGCCCGGAATGAGCTGTGGACTGGGGACGGGTTACATGGCCCCAGGCTCGCCGGCACCGCCGCGCGGGCGGTGCTCGTCGCGTTTATCGACGATCACTCTCGCCTGCTGACCGGGTGGCGGTGGGGGACCGGTGAGGATGTGTTCCGCCTCGAGGCCGCGCTCCGTGCCGGGTTGATGAGCCGTGGGGTGCCCGGCCAGATTTTGGTTGACCGCGGCTCGGCGTTCGTGTCCTCACAGCTATTTCGTGCGTGTGCGGTGCTTGGTGTGAGGCTGATTCACGCAAGCCCGAGGGCGGCGACAACGAAAGGGAAAATCGAACGCTTCTTCCGGACCGTGCGCGACCAGTTCCTGGTGGAGATCGATGATGGCATCGAGCTGGCGGAGCTGAACCGTCGGTTCTCCGCGTGGGTGGAGGTCGTTTATCACCGCCGGGTGCACTCAGAGACCAAGCAAGCCCCGCTGGCCCGGTTTGATGCGGCGGGCGCACCCCAGTTGCCGACCCCGGCGCTGTTGCGCGAAGCGTTTCTGTGGAGTCAGGAACGGACGGTCACGAAGACCGCGACCGTGTCGCTTTACGCCAACCAATACGAGGTCAACGCCGCGCTCGCCGGCTGCAAGGTCGAGTTGGTGTTCGACCCGTTCGATCTCACGATGATCGAGGTTCGCTACCAGCATCGCCCGATGGGGACCGCCACACCTTTGGTGATCGGCCGCCGCACCCACCCACAAGCCCAGCGGGAGCTGCCGCCACCACCGGCCGGCACAGGGATCGACTACCTGAAGCTGCTGGCTGAGCAGCGCGACGCTGAGCTGGGTGGTCAGCGGATCGACTACGCCAGCCTCACAAACAACGGCGACGGCGACGGCGAGAAGGATCGTGACATCAACCAAAAGCAGGAGGGATGAGCAGTGAGTATTGACAGGTTGCGCGCCCATTACGGGTTCACACGCATGCCGTTCGGGAAGGATCTGGCACCGGGAATGTTGCATGCCCATGGCTCGCATGCTGAGGCGGTCGCCCGGATGGCGTGGTGCATCAGTGAGCAGGCGATCGGTGTGATCAGCGGGGAGTGCGGCGCCGGCAAAACTGTTGCTGCCCGCGCCGCTGTGGCGAGCCTTGATGCCTCAAGGCACACGGTGCTTTATCTCGGAACCCCCGGCGTCGGGTTGCGCGGTATCTACGGGCTGATCATCAACACCCTGGGCGCCACCCCTAGGTTCCATCACGCCGCTCTGATCCCCCAAGCCCAAGAGATGCTCGCCGCCGAGAGCGCGGAGCGTGGCAAGCATGTCGTGATCATCATTGATGAAGCCCATTTGCTTGACGCGGAGAGCCTGGAGGGGATCCGGTGTTTGTCAAACATGGGGATGGACCAGACCGCCCCGTTCTGTTTGCTTTTGCTCGGCCAACCCACACTTCGGCGTCGGCTGCGCAACGGCACGTTCACCGCGCTGGACCAGAGGATCGCGGTGCGTTACACGATCAACGGCCTCGACCTGAAAGAGACCCGAAGCTATGTGCAGCATCATTTGGCGCTCGCGGGCCGCTCGGACACCCTGTTCTCCGATGATGCGATCAGCCTGATCCACACCACGTCCCGTGGTCTGCCGAGGTTGATCAACAACCTCGCTGTCGCGGCGCTGGTTGCCGCGTTCGCGGCAAACAAGGCGATCGTGGATGAGAGCTCGGCACGGGTCGCCGTCACAGAGGTCTCAGCCGAATGACCGCCACCCTGTCGCTGCTTGACCCGCCACCGGAGGATCAGCCTACAAACAGCGGGCTGCTGCCAGCACCGCCAGGCTGGCCGCAAGCACCAGCACCCGCCGTCTACCACGAGCTGCTCGGCGAGATCGTGGGCCGCGTCGCCCCGCACACCGAGGCTGACCCGGTCGCGATCCTCACCCAGCTGCTGGTCGGGTTCGGTACCGCCATCGGTCGTGGCGCGTGGTTCCAAGTCGAAGCGACCCGCCATCACACCAACGAGTTCATGCTGCTGGTCGGTGACAGCGCGAAGGCGAGAAAGGGGTCATCTTGGGATCATGTCCGTCGGCTTCTGGTCAGTGTCGACACGTCGATCGACTCACGGATTCTCACCGGCCTATCCAGTGGCGAGGGGTTGATCTGGGCGGTCCGTGACCCAGCCGGCCAGGATCCCGGTCACCCTGATCAGCGGCTGCTGGTGATCGAACCAGAATTCGCGTCAGTATTGAAGGCCGCAAGCCGTGAGATCTCGACACTCTCACCAACTCTGCGCTCAGCGTGGGATGGACGGCCACTGGCGATCCTGACCCGCACCGCGCCGGCGCGCGCCAGCACCGCGCACATCACGCTAATCGGTCACATCACCCAACACGAGTTGCGCCGCCACATAACCCAGGCAGAGCTCTCCAACGGGTATCTGAACCGGATCCTGATCGTCTGCTGCCGCCGCCAGCGCCTGCTCCCAGAAGGCGGCGAACCTGACCCCCTCGCCGGCACCGGCCTTGATCGCCTGCTCGCCACGGCGCTACGCCAAGCACGCACAGCCGGCCAGATCAAGCTTGATCCCGACGCCCGGGAGATGTGGCATCACGCCTACCGCACACTCGCCCAGCCACAGGCCGGGATTATCGGCCAGATCACCGCCCGCGCCGAAGCGCACGTCATCCGCCTCGCGCTTCTCTACGCCCTCGCTGACGGCAAAACCCAGATCGGCAGCCCGCACCTGAGCGCCGCACTCGCGCTCCAGGACTACGCCACCCGGTCCGCAGCATGGGCGCTCACCGGTGCGACCGGTCAGCCACTCGCCGAACAGATCCACACCATCCTCACAAACCATCCCGGCGGACTGACCCGCAGCCAAATCAGCCAGACCCTCAACCACAACCAGCCCGCCGGGCAGATCGACCACGCCCTCCAAGCCCTGCACGCCGCCCACCGCGTCCACAGCACCCAGATCCCGACCGGCGGACGACCCGCCCAGCTCTGGGCCGCCAGCAGCAGCGGGACATAACCGGCCGGCTGCCTACCGCCACGCGCGAGTGGGTCGAATCGCTCGCCGAGCACCCGGCCGCGCCACCAGACCGGTCACTCAGAAACCTGAGCACCTCATGGCGAGCGATCAAAAGCGAAAGCGAAGCGGTCACAAACGCGCGACAAGCAACCGCAAGCCCACGACCCTGACCGCCCTTCATTGCGAGCCGATCAGCCGTCAGCCCGGGACCCCACCCCGGACTTACTTCTTCTTTCGTACCCCACCCCCCGATGCCGCCGAACAAAAGCATCACCGTCCCGAAAATCAACGGCGCTCAACACCTGCACCCCAACCCGCACTCTCCCCAGCCCAACGCAGTTTGAGCACAGGCTGATGGTCGTGCGGCAGACGTTGGACGCGGCCTACCGGCAAGCGGCGAGCCGACCGGAACGCAGGGAGCCAGAGCGAGCGACCTGGGCGCTCAACCGCGCCGAGGGAGAAGCAGCGGAGGCCGGGCTGCTGCCGTGACCGGGTGCGACGCATCATACTTCGCGCGATGAGCTACGAGGTAGTCACATCCTCGGACCGCCCGGACCTGGCCGACGAGGCCGCCGCCGCGTTCCGGGAGCGGTGGCCGGAGTTCATCTTCCACGACGAAATCCCGACCGAATACATGCCTCGCGCGGATAACTCGGGTTTCGCAGTTCATAGGCCGGCGGCTGCCCATGCTTGCTGGACTTGGTTGATTTCCTGGGTTGTGGGGGTTCGGGCCTGTTCGGGTTGAAATTGGGTGGCGATGATCACTCGTCGTAGCTTGGCGAGCATGTCCTGGAATGATGGGGTGGTCTTGGAGACATACCAGGGGGCGCGGGCGCGATGCTCTGTGACGATGTCGGGGTGATGTCCGTAGAGCGCGTACCAGATGATCGTGAGGTCCATCGCCAAGAACTGGAATGGGACGGTCCGTTGCACGGCTTTCTCGGTCCGGTTGCGGGCATCACCGACGCCGAACAGTTCTTTGCCGTCCTGGAAGGCGACTTCGATCGGCCAGCGGTCTGCGTAGCGTTCGACGATCTGCGCGGCGGTGGCGTGAAGGTCGGTGGTGATCAGCGCGATCTGGTAGCCGCACGGCTTGGTGTCGTCTTTGACGAGGATCACACGGACCGGGGTTTCGGCGCCGAGCGGCTCCCACAGGCAGTTGATCTCAGCCAGCTCGAGCGTCTCGGTTTTGCTGTAGCGCCTGACGGTCGTCTTTACCCATTCGGTGGCGGGGTCGGCTGCGATCTGTTGAAGGCTTTCAAGCTGTTTGCCCCATTTGCGTGGCCGGCCGCGTTTGCCGGTGCGCGGCGGCGCAGGGGCGTAGATCACCGCGTTGCTACGCAGCCTCGATGTGATCGTCACCCGCTTGGGTGCAGCACGCCACGCCTGGCTGATGTAGGCGCTGTCACCGACCACGTTGATCTGGCGATCCGGCAGCCGTTTGGCGAGCAGGCAGACCATCGCCCTGGCCAGCTTGACCTTCCCGGGCCGCTCAGGATCGGGCTTGTGCTGCTTGACGAACTGTTCGCGCCGCGGCTGCCAGAGCCGGAACAGGACCGGCAAACATACGGTGCGCTGCAGGAACGGCAGCTTGACACAGATCCCGGCCACGATCCAGTTGTTCCCCCACGCGACCGAGCCTGAGCGGCTGTTGGCGGTCGCGTCGTGATGCCAGAAGGTGCCGTGGATCCGGCGTCCCCTGCGTTTCAGGAGCGTGTCGTCGACCGCGACCAGCACGCTCGCACCCGGTTCTGTGAACCGCTCAACGATCAGGCAGGCGAGCCGTAACCCGAGCTCGTCCACGGACCAGCGGGCATTGGCGAAGAACCGGTGGCAACGCGCGTGATGCCACACCCCCGACAGCCTTGAGCCTGTCAGCATCCCGGTCACGCACCGCAGAGAGGTCTGCGAGACCTGACCGACCAACACCCCCCGGAACGTCTCAAACGTGGGACGGGTGAAACACGACTCAAACAGGACAAGCAGCTCGTTCAGCGAAGATGGGACGCAGAGCATCGGCGGCAGCCTCCAAGAGAAGCCGCGCAGCGTGCCTCCCCTTGGCCGCGACGGACGGGTTATGTTGACAGCAACCGCTTTCGCGCAAGCCGCCGATGCTCCTTCCCCGACACCGCGCCAACAGGCCACACCAGCCCGCCACGGCCCCGTCCACCACCACCTGCTACGCCGCTATGCCGCTACAGGCCCAAAAGTGCGAAACCCGGAGGGCGTCACGTTAACTGTGTAAGCGTGGTTTCTTCAGGTTAACAGTTACTCTCGTCGTGTCAATGGGTGGTGGTCAGCTTGCGTCCGGGATCCGGTCACCGAAGTGGATCTTGAGCGCTAGCAGCGCGGCTGTCCAGTTCCGGCAGCGGGTCCATTGCGGGACGGCGTTCTGGAGGCAGAGGTAGACGAGCTTGCGGGCTGAGTCCTCGTTGGGGAAGCTGCCCTTGGTTTTGATGGCTTTGCGTAGCTGCCGGTTGAGCGCCTCGATCGCGTTGGTGGTGTAGATGATCCGGCGGACCTCGGCGGGGAAGGCGAGGAACGGTGTGATGTGCTCCCAGGCGGCGGTCCACTGCCGGGTGATGATCGGGAAGCGCGCTCCCCACTTCTCATCGAAGGCCTCCAGTGCGGCCCATGCCTGCTCGGCGTTGATCGCGGTGTAGATCGGTTTGAGGTCGCGGGCGACTTGCTCACGGTCGCGTCTGGGCACGTATTTGAGACTTGAGCGGATCATGTGCACGATGCATGTCTGGACCGTGGTCTTCGGGAAGATCGCCTCGATCGCCTCAGGGAACCCTGTGAGCCCGTCGACACAGCAGATCAGGATGTCGCGCACACCACGGGTCTTCAGGTCGTTGAGCGCCTGCATCCAGAACTTCGCGCCCTCCGTCTCCTGAAACCACATGCCGAGCACGTCCCGGTCGCCGTCCAGGGTGATCCCGAGCGCTATGTAGAGCGCTTTGTGCCCGACGCTGCCACCATCACGGATCTTGAGCACCATGCAGTCCAAAAACACGACGGGGTAGATCGTCTCAAGCGGCCGTTTGGCCCACTCACGCACGTCGTCTGCGACCTGGTCGGTCACGCGGCTTATCAGCTCACGGCTCACACCCGTGCCGTAGAGCTCTTGCATGTAGCCCTCGATGTCACGGGTCGACAGGCCACGGCTGTAGAGCGCGAGGATCTTCTGATCGATCCCGGCAAGGCGCCGCTGACGCTTCTTGACGATCTGCGGCTCAAACGTGCCTGCCCGGTCCCTGGGCGCGTCGATCACGATCTTGCCGTGATCGCTCACGAGCGTCTTTACGCTCGTCCCGTTGCGCTGGTTGGCCGCGCCGCCAGCGGGCTCCTGGTGGGGCTCATAGCCGACATGGCAGGTCAGCTCCGCGTTCATCGCACGCTCCACCAGCCGTTTAGTCAGCCGGCCAAGAACCCCGCCTGACCCAAGGATCTCCTCCTCGGTCCTGGCGCCAGCCAGCAGCTCGTCGATCACCTCGTCGGAGATCAAGGACTCCTCAACGCCCCCAACCGCGCAACGGACCCGCCGACGCGCGATCGCGCGCTCGACCGCCTCCTCGAGCCCCGGCACCGGCCGCGCCGCGCCTGGGTTGGGCGGCTCGTCGCTTCGCTCCTCCCCGCCCAACCCAGGCGCGGGAGACATCACCCCGAACGGGGGCTGGGCCAACAACACATCACTGCTCATGGTCTTCGTCGTGGTAGGCATGCGATCTCCTTCGCTGATGCCTACACAGTTCCTGTGACGATCCCGAAACCGAGGGATAACTACTTCCGCGAGTTAACTCGGGTTTCGCAGTTCATAGGCCGGCGGCTGCCCATGCTTGCTGGACTTGGTTGATTTCCTGGGTTGTGGGGGTTCGGGCCTGTTCGGGTTGAAATTGGGTGGCGATGATCACTCGTCGTAGCTTGGCGAGCATGTCCTGGAATGATGGGGTGGTCTTGGAGACATACCAGGGGGCGCGGGCGCGATGCTCTGTGACGATGTCGGGGTGATGTCCGTAGAGCGCGTACCAGATGATCGTGAGGTCCATCGCCAAGAACTGGAATGGGACGGTCCGTTGCACGGCTTTCTCGGTCCGGTTGCGGGCATCACCGACGCCGAACAGTTCTTTGCCGTCCTGGAAGGCGACTTCGATCGGCCAGCGGTCTGCGTAGCGTTCGACGATCTGCGCGGCGGTGGCGTGAAGGTCGGTGGTGATCAGCGCGATCTGGTAGCCGCACGGCTTGGTGTCGTCTTTGACGAGGATCACACGGACCGGGGTTTCGGCGCCGAGCGGCTCCCACAGGCAGTTGATCTCAGCCAGCTCGAGCGTCTCGGTTTTGCTGTAGCGCCTGACGGTCGTCTTTACCCATTCGGTGGCGGGGTCGGCTGCGATCTGTTGAAGGCTTTCAAGCTGTTTGCCCCATTTGCGTGGCCGGCCGCGTTTGCCGGTGCGCGGCGGCGCAGGGGCGTAGATCACCGCGTTGCTACGCAGCCTCGATGTGATCGTCACCCGCTTGGGTGCAGCACGCCACGCCTGGCTGATGTAGGCGCTGTCACCGACCACGTTGATCTGGCGATCCGGCAGCCGTTTGGCGAGCAGGCAGACCATCGCCCTGGCCAGCTTGACCTTCCCGGGCCGCTCAGGATCGGGCTTGTGCTGCTTGACGAACTGTTCGCGCCGCGGCTGCCAGAGCCGGAACAGGACCGGCAAACATACGGTGCGCTGCAGGAACGGCAGCTTGACACAGATCCCGGCCACGATCCAGTTGTTCCCCCACGCGACCGAGCCTGAGCGGCTGTTGGCGGTCGCGTCGTGATGCCAGAAGGTGCCGTGGATCCGGCGTCCCCTGCGTTTCAGGAGCGTGTCGTCGACCGCGACCAGCACGCTCGCACCCGGTTCTGTGAACCGCTCAACGATCAGGCAGGCGAGCCGTAACCCGAGCTCGTCCACGGACCAGCGGGCATTGGCGAAGAACCGGTGGCAACGCGCGTGATGCCACACCCCCGACAGCCTTGAGCCTGTCAGCATCCCGGTCACGCACCGCAGAGAGGTCTGCGAGACCTGACCGACCAACACCCCCCGGAACGTCTCAAACGTGGGACGGGTGAAACACGACTCAAACAGGACAAGCAGCTCGTTCAGCGAAGATGGGACGCAGAGCATCGGCGGCAGCCTCCAAGAGAAGCCGCGCAGCGTGCCTCCCCTTGGCCGCGACGGACGGGTTATGTTGACAGCAACCGCTTTCGCGCAAGCCGCCGATGCTCCTTCCCCGACACCGCGCCAACAGGCCACACCAGCCCGCCACGGCCCCGCCCACCACCACCACCTGCTACGCCGCTATGCCGCTACAGGCCCAAAAGTGCGAAACCCGAGAGTTAAGCGTCTTCCTGCTCGATGACGGCAAGGTCGCCGCTGGCGGTTGGGGCGTTCCGCTCTCCTGGGACGGAACACCATCAGGGCTACCCGAGGGCTTCCGCTCCGCGCTCGTCGCGGCCGTGGAGGACCACGAGCACGAAAGGCAAGCGAACGCGTTCAGCTTCATGGCCGCCGCCGTCGCTAAGGAGTTCGACAAGCAGGGGCTTGCCGCTCGCGTGCTCGAAGCCCTGACGGAGCGAGCCACCGCAGCGGGCTTGACGCATGTGGTCGCACCAATCCGCCCGACCTGGAAGCACCGATACCCACAGGTGGCGATGGCCGACTATGCAACCTGGAAGCGTGACGACGGTCTATCGCTGGACCCCTGGATACGCACCCATCAACGTATGGGCGCGAGCATCGTGAAACCCGCGCCTAACTCAATGGTCGTCACGGGCACCGTCGCAGAATGGGAAGGCTGGGCAGACATGCCGCTCCCCGTCACTGGCAGCTACGTCATACCCGACGCACTAAACCTCATCGAGGTAGATAAGGAGCGCGATACAGCCATCTACCGCGAGGAGAACCTCTGGGTGCAACACCGCTGACGCGGCACCAACCGCCAGCAAGGTTCGATTGCTCGTGCGGTGTAAAGGTCCGCACAAACAACAAACCTTGCTTTCATCGGGATGGAGACGCCTGGCTCAGCAAATGCGAAAATACCTGCTCAGAGCCCATTGTCAGGACACCTTGCCGACATCCGCCGCAAGCCAGGATTGAGCCTCCGATGAGTGACTACCTCGTAATCATCGAACCAAGCGACACAGGCTTCGGCGCTTGGAGCCCTGACCTCGGCGTCTATGCCACCGGCGAAACCAGGGAAGCAACCGTCGCCCAGATCCGCGAAGCCATCGCATTCCACATCGAGGGTCTTCGTCAAGCGGGCGACGCTGTCCCCGCCCCCGCCGTCGACACCGTATTGGTAGCCGCCTGAACGATTTGAACCCTCGTCAGACGAGGGTTCAAAAGTGGAGACGGGGGGAATTGAACCCCCGTCCGCGGTCGCGTAAGAGATGGCGTCTACGAGCGTAGCCGGCGCTCTGATCTCGCTCCCCCCTCGCCTCGCCGGCGGGGTTGGGGGCAGCCAGCTCCCTTTGGTGGTCCTCGGGTCGGAGGGAGCAAATCCTCGCCGAGCAAGCCCACTATTGATCCCGGATCGACCGCTGTGGGCTAACGGAGGCCGAGATGATGCTTAGCTAGCTGAGATTAGGCAGCGAGGCCAAGATCAAAGTTGTGCGTGTCCGCACTTATTGTTTCCCAGGTTTTTTACGAGGCCTCCCGGGAACCTCGACTCGCAACCACCCCCACGATCCGACCACGTCGAAGCCTGTCGTCCCCAGGGGTAATGTCCGATCAATGGTAGCGCCCCGGCGCCGCCCATCACGCCTGTGGCAGCACCGCGGAGCCGGGCTGGCGCCGCTCGAGCGTTCCCAGCTCCGCACGGACGCGCTCCGGTGTGACGCCCAACCTGGCCAGCGCGCGGGCGGCGCCGGAGTTCTCGGTGCTCACGAGCGCACGCAGCAGGTCAAGCGCGGTGAGCTCGCCGCCGCTGCGCGCGGCAGCCACGGCGAGCGCGCGCTCGACGAGTCGCCTGGCAAGTGGCGACGCAGCGACCGTCGACTCGGCCGAGGCAGCGACCGGGCTGACGGCGCCGTCGCGCTCGCCTCGCAGACGCAGCGTGCGACGCGCCTCCTCGGGCTTGACATCGAGGCGTTCAAACAGCCTCTCGGCTCCGTCATCGCCGCACTGCAGCACGCCCAGCAACAGGTGTTCGGTCCCAAGCTCTGTGCTGCCCAGAACGGTAGCCTCCTGTCGCGCAAGCCGGATGGCGCGACGGGCCGGCGTCGAGATGCGCACACCGCCACCGACGCGTCCCCCAGCCTCAGACGTGACCGGCGTGGGTTCGCTCAGGGCGCGTGCCACACCATCACGGTGACGACGGTGCGCCGCCTGCTTGGAGATACCCAGCGCGGCGCCGATCTGCCGCCAGGACAACCCCGCACGGATCGCCTCAACCGCAAGCGTGGCCTCAACCTCGTCAAGCCCGGCGCGCAGCTCGCACAGCGCCCGCAGCTGCGCCTCCGGATCACCACCCGCCAGCACGCGCCTGATGAGCACCTCGATCGGAGTGCGTTGCTGCATCGACGAGGTGCTACCCACTCAGGCTGCTTTACACCGGACGGACAGCGCGCAAGCCGCCTCGCAACGGCACCCCTACCGTGCCACGTCGCGCAGCTCGCGGGCCACCTCCCGCGCCATGTCGCGGGATTTGATCGTCTCGCGCTTGTCGTAGAGGTCCTTGCCGCGGGCCAGCGCAACCTCCACCTTCGCCCGCGAGCGCTCTCCAGAGAAGTAGAGCCGCGTCGGCACCAACGTGAAGCCGCGCTCGTTCAGGCGTCCGCGCAGCCGCTCGATCTCGCTGCGGTGCGCAAGCAGCTTGCGGGTGCGCTCGGGCGCGTGGTTCTCCCGCGAGGCGGCCGGATAGGGCGCGATGTAGGCCCCGACCAGCCACAGCTCGCCGTCGTTGATCGTGACGTAGGAGTCCTTGAGCTGCGCGCCGCCGTCGCGCAGGGACTTGACCTCCGTGCCGGTCAGCACGATCCCACACTCGAACCGCTCGATCAGGTTGTATTTGAACGCGGCCTGGCGGTTGGTAGCCACATCGCCCGCCGCCGCCTTGCGCTTCTTGCCCTTGGCCATCTTCTCAGTCCCAGTCAGCCGGTAACAGATCCACCCTACCGCGTGGCGCGTCGACGCCACCGACCCGGACCGCGACGCTGTCCCCGAGACGCAGCGCCCGGCCGCTGCGGGTGCCGATCAGCGCGGTACCGTGCTCGTTGAGCTCCCACCAGTCATCGCGCATCAGCCGCACCGGCAGCAGGCCCTCGTACTCGCCGTCCTCACCGAAGGCGACAAACGCGCCCGCACCGATCACGCCCACCACCTCACCATCGAACACGATCCCGCCACCACCGTGCGCCGCCGCCGCCAACGTCGCCTCAAGCAGGAAGCAGCGCGCCACATCGTCGGCGTCCCGCTCGATCATCATCGCCGCCCGTTCGCGCGCGGAGGTCCACGGTCCCGCCTGCGCAACCCACGAAGCCTCCGGGGCCGCGACATCGCCGGTCAGCGCCGACAGCAGCGAGCGGTGGCAGATCAGGTCGGGGTAGCGCCGGATCGGCGAGGTGAAGTGGCAGTAGCTCGCAAGCGCAAGCCCGGAGTGCCCGCGGTTGTGGTCGTCGTAGTAGGCCTGTTTGAGCGAGCGCAGAACGATCCGGTTCAGCGCCCGGGCGCCGCGTCCGTCGTGCGCGAGCAGCCACTCGGAGACCATGCGCGAGGCCTCACCGGCCACCTCTGCCGCCTGCTGGCCGGTCAGCGGCCCGCCTGCCATTGGCGGTGTCGGCACCCCCAGGCTGCTCAGCTGGTCGAGCATCCGCTCTACCGCCGTCGCCTCCGGGCGTTCGTGCACGCGGTAGAGCGCCGGCAGATGCCGCGCCTCGAGAAAGCGGGCGACCTGCTCGTTGGCCGCGATCATCAGATGCTCGATCAAACGGTGCGACTCGGTCGCCAGCACGGGCGCGACACCGATGAGGTTGCCCTCGCGGTCGAAGCTGAACTCGGGCTCGGCCGACTCGAGCACGAGCACCGCCTTGCCGGAGCGTCTCTCCTCCAGCGCCCGTGCCGCTGCACGGGCGCTGGCCAGGCCTTCCCCCCACTCGCCCTCGGCACGGCCCGCGCCGGCGAAGATGCGGTCCACCTGCTCATAGGTGAGACGCCGGTCGGAGCGGATCACCGAGCGGTAGAACGACACGCCCGTCACCTCGCGTGCACGGATCTGAAGCTCGACGGTGACCGCCGCGCGATCTTCGCCGGGCACCAGCGAGCAGGCGCCATTGGACAGCTCGGGGGGCAGCATCGGCTCGACCGCCCCGGGAACGTAGACGCTCGTGGAACGCCTGTAGGCCTCGCGGTCAAGCGCTGAGCGCGGCTGCACGTAGGCGCTCACGTCAGCGATGTGCACCCAGACAGTCCAGGCGTCCGCACCGGTGCTCCGGCAGGAGATCGCGTCGTCGTAGTCGCGGGCACTGGTGGGGTCGATCGTGAAGGTGGGCAGCGTGCGCAGGTCGCGGCGCCCAGCCTCGGCGCCAAACGGCCGCCGCGCGGCATCCAGCGCCCCGCGCGTGACCGGCGGCTCGAAACCGCGTGCCAGGCCGCGATCGAGCATCAGTGCCTCGATCACATCACGAGCGATTTGCGGAAGCCCGATGCGCCGAGCGACCCGCGCCCGCTGGCCGCGCCCGTGACGACCGGAGGCGGCGGCGGTGACCAGCACGAGGTCGCCAACGTCGTAGCGTGAGTCGCGACTGAGCGCAAGCCGCGGCCCTGGGCCGAAGAACGGCTCGGCGACCAGGAACTTGCCGCGGCGCGTGACGAGCGCCACCATGCCCCGGCCGGCGCCCTCAGCGGATTTCGGCGGCGACGGTGCGCTCTGCGACCGTGAGTGCGTGCCTGCCCGGGGCATTGGGGTTGTCGTAGACGTAGACGTTGGGGGTGATGCCCTTGCCTTCCTTGACGCCGCCACCGCCGAGATTCTGGCCGTCGGGCGTGTAGAACTCACCAACCGTAATGTCGAGCGCGGCGCCTCCCGGCAGCGGCATCAGCTCCTGAAAGACGCCCTTGCCGTAGGTGTGGGTGCCGACCACCAGGGCGCGGTGGTGATCCTTCAGCGCCGCTGTGACGATCTCTGCCGACGAGGCTGTGCCGCGGTCGACGAGCACCACCATGGGGATTGTGGGCGCGATCGCGTCGCCCTGCGCCAGGTAGACCTGGGTGGGCTGGCTGCGACCCCTGGTGGTGACGATCGTGCCGTGTTCGATGAACAGACTCGCGACGGCGACGGCCTGTGCCAGCAGGCCGCCAGGGTTGTTGCGCAGGTCGAGGATCAGGCCCTGGGCGTGCTCGTCGAGCATCTGCTGCACCTGGGCGCCGAGCTCGGCGGCGGCCGTGGGGGTGAACTGGCTGAGCACCAGGTACCCGATCCGCTTACCGTGGTAGTCAAGCAGCCTGGAGGCCGCGACCGGGACGTTCAGCCGGGCGCGTGTGATCCGTACGCGCCGCAGCGACCCGTGCTGACGGATGGTGAGCGTGACGCTGGTGCCGGGCCTACCGGTGATCAGCTTGGAGCCGGCGGCGACCGTCTTGCCGGCGAGCGAGTGCCCGTCAACAGCGGTGATGATGTCTCCGTGCTGGAGTCCGGCGTGCGCCGCCGGCGAGCTCTGGATCACCTCTTCGACCTCAATCCCGCCGCCCACGGGCGTGACCGCCACCTCGACCCCGATCCCGCTCACCTGCGGGTTTGTCTGCTGCTCAAAGGAGCGATAGAGAGCCGGGGGGAAGTAGTGCGAGTACGGGTCATCGAGACTGGCGACCGCCTGCTCGAGGCCGGTGTTGAGCAACCGCTGTGTGTTGACGGGGCGGTAGTAGTCCTTGCCGATCAGATTGAGCGTCGTCTGCACGAGCCGCTCGTCAGCGGTCCGGGAGACGAACACGCTGCGCAGCGGTGAGGGTAGCCAGCTTGGATGCCCGCCGAACCAGACGCCGACCAGCAGCAGAACGATGGCGCCGGCGGCGGCAAGCCACCGTCGCAGCAGGGCTTTGGCGTGGAGCGACAACACTGGCAGCGTAGCCGGGCGAAAGTGCGGCTTGCGCCGCCGCACTCAGACGCGCAGGAAGCGCCGCAGCGACAGCCCGGAGCCGACTGCTGAGACGCCCACACCGGCGACCAGCAGCACGAACATCAGCGGCACGATCCCGATCGTGCGTGGCGCCGAGATCAGGCCCCAGTTGCTGGCCAGCGGATCGAGCACCACCACCTTGGCGACGGCGAGCGTGACGATCGCCATCACCGCCGCCGCGGCGCCGACAACGACTCCCTCGATCACGAACGGCCAGCGGATGAACCAGTCGGTCGCGCCGACGAGCTTCATCACCTCGACCTCGCGCCGCCGGGCGTAGAGCGATAGACGGATCGTGTTGCCGATCAGCAGCACGGAGGCCGCGATCAGCAGGGCGGCGAGCAGCGCGGCGGTGATCGTCACAAAGCGCGTCACCGTCAAAAGCCGCTTGGTGTCCTGGGTGTGATTTGAGACAGAGGCGATCGCGGGGTCGAGCATCTGGCCCTGACCGCCGGCGTCGGCGATCTCGGCGCGCACCGCAAGCACCGCGCTTGGCGCGGTCGGATAGACGTGGAAGGTGTCCGGCAGCGGGTTTCCCGAGAGCAGCTCATAGGCGAGCGGATCCTGCTTGCGCTGCTGCGCGAGCGCCTGCGCCTTGGACTCGAACACCACGCGCTGCACGTGGGGCAGCCTGCGCAGCTCACCCATCACGCGGGCGTCCTCGGCGTGGGTGGCGTGCCGCTGCATGTAAACGTCGACCATGACCTTGCCGGCGGCGCTGTTGGCGGCGCCGGTCGTCGCCTGCACAATCGGGATGAAGACACCGACCACGATCAACGTGACGGTCACCGTGGCGAGGGCAGCGAAGCTCGGCGCAGCGTTCCGGCGCATCGCCCGGAGCGACTCACGCAGGAAGAAACCCAGGCTGTGCTTCATCGTGCCTAAAGGATCTGCGGTGCTTCGGCGGGACTGCGCAGACGCTGGGCGAACTCGCGCGTGGACTCGTCCCGCGTATAGAGGCCGGTGGCCTCGTCACGCACCACGCGGCCGCGCGAGAGCTCGAGCACACGGCGGCGCATCTTGTCGACCATGGCATGGTCATGGGTGGCGACCAACACGGTGGTGCCGGTGCGGTTGATCCGGTAGAGCAGCCGCATGATGTCGATGCTCGTCTCCGGATCGAGGTTTCCGGTCGGCTCGTCGGCCAGGAGCAGCGGCGGGTGGTTGACGAACGCGCGGGCGATCGAGACGCGCTGCTGCTCGCCCCCTGATAGCTGGTCGGGGTAGTTGTGCAGCTTGGTCGAGAGCCCGGTGAGCCGCAGGATGTCCGGAACCTTGGCGCGGATCTCCTTGCGCGAGTGTCCTGTCACCTGCAGCGCGTAGGCGACGTTGTCGTAAACGGTGCGGTTCGGCAGGAGCTTGAAGTCCTGGAAGACGACGCCGATGTTGCGTCTGTAGAACGGCACCTGACGGCGCTTGATGCTCGAGATGTCGCGCCCTGCGACCAGGATCGTTCCCTCGGTGGGCTCGAGCTCCTTGATCAGAAGGCGCATCACGGTCGACTTGCCAGAGCCGGTCGAGCCGATCATGAACACGAAGTCACCGCGGTCGACCGAGAAGGTGGCCTCATCCAGACCGAAGGCGCCGGTGCCGTACTTCTTGGTCACGGCCCGGAACTCGATCACGCTGCTTGAGGACACAGGTGGACCGGGTCGCTTGAGGTTCGGAGTCTGTCGTACATGGTTGCGTGCGGCGTCGGAGCGAAGTTGCCAGCGACCGCGTGGACTCGATTTTGTCTCGGCCATGGGCCAGCCAGATTAGCGGCAGCGCCGCCACCGACACCATGGCACAGACGACATGCAATCAGATTTGCAGCCTCGCCCCGATCGACGGCGGCGGGGTGGAGCCCGCAAAACGGTCGCTGGCGCTACCTTCTGCTGATGGCGTCGATCGAATCTCAGGCACTCCCAAACGGGCTGGCACTGCACCGCATCGCAATGGCCGGCACGCAGGCGGTGACGCTGATGGTCGCCTTCGATGCCGGCGCCCGCACCGAGCGCCCGGAGGAGAACGGGATGGCCCACTTCCTTGAGCACCTGGTGTTCAAGGGCGGTGAGAAGTACCGGACCTACCGTGACGTCAACGAGGCGGCGGAGCGCAACGGCGCCGTGCTGAACGCCTACACCAGCCACGACCTGGTGGCATTCCACATCACCGCCCGCGCGACCAAGGGCATGGAGGCCGCCGACCTGCTCACCGACTTCGTCGCCCGCGCCACACTGGACCCGGCGGAACTCGACAAGGAACGCGGCGTGGTCGTGCAGGAGATCGCCCGTTACAACGACCAGCCATCCGCGGTCGCCGAGCAGCTGATCGACGAGGCTGTGTTCGGTGAGCACCCACTCGGGCGTCCGGTCTTGGGACCGGCCGAGCACCTCTCGCAGACCTTCACCCGTGAGGGGATCGTCGCGTTCCGCGAGCGGCAGTGGTCGCCGGCGTCAGGCGCCGCACTGCTGGTCGGCAACCTCGACTCGCTCGGTCCCGACGCTGGCGTGGAGGAGCTTTTCGAGCGCTTCACATCACGACCGGCGCCGCCGCCGTACCTCGCAGCGCCCGACCACGAGCCGCGCATCCTGGTCACCGCCCGCGACTCCAACCAGTCCCATCTGCGCATGTCCTACCGGCCTGCGATCGACGTCAGCGACCCGGCCCAGCGCGCGGCGCTGACGATCTACTCGACGCTGCTTGGCGGATCGATGGGCTCGCGCCTGTTTGACGAGATCCGTGAGCAGCGAGGCCTCTGCTACTCGATCAGCTCCTACCCCCACGCCTACGCGGACGTGCCGGTGCTGCAGCTGAGCGCGGGTCTCGACAGCACCAAGTGCGTTGAGGCCTTCAGGCGCATGGCTGAGATCGTCGCGGAGCTGCGCGAGGACGGTCCCACCGAGGCCGAGGTGGAGCGGGCACGTGCGTTCGCCGCCGGCGCCCGGGCGATCGCGTTCGAGAACACCGGCGCGATCGCGCGCACCGCCGCAACCCAGGCGATCGTGTTCGGGCAGGACGTCGACCCCGAGGCCTCGATTGCCGCGCTTGACGCCGTCAGCTTCGACGAGGTCCGCGCAGTCGCGGCCGGGATCTCCGAGGGCTTCAGCGTCGCCTGCGTCGGCCCCCACACCGTGGAGGAGTTTGCGGGCGCCTGAGCGCCAGCGTCGCGGCGGCTTGAGCCTCCGCGTTAGGAACCTGTTGTCTGCCTCCGTGCCCCTTGCGTAGACGGGCATACCCGGTGACAATCGTTGTGTGCAGGGCACGCTTGCACTCAACCGGGCGGAGCTACGCCGGTACCTGAGCCGTGTCAGCAACCGCTGGCAACTTGACGGCGCGTTCCTGGGCGGCAGCGCACTGACTTCGGTGGGCGACCATGGCCTGGCAGTGGAGACGGCGCCACGGTTCACGCTCGTGCTCGTGACCGACAGCTTCGACGCGGTGCCCTGGCTGGAGCGGGTGCGTGTTGCCGCCTCGCTCTGGGACGCGGGCGAGATGGGCGCGGGCGTTGAGCCGTACTGCTACACGCGCATGGAATTCGACCGCCAGCGTGACGCGGTACCCGCGGTCAGGGACGCGGTCTGGCACGGACTCGACCTGCTGGTCTTCATCTGAGCCCAGGCCGCAGGCGAACTGCGGGGTCTGGGCCTACCGGTGGCCACCGCGACGCACAGGAGGCGCGGGCGCGACGTCCAGCACAACCGTGTGGCCGCTGACCGTGCCGAGCCTGGTGGTGCTCGTGACCGTCGCATCGAGTCGATGGCTGGAGAGCGTCTCGAGCAGCTGGTAAGCGAGCCGTGGAAGATGCACGGTCGCTCTGAGCAGGTGTCCACCGCGCAGGTCGTAGCGCCACCGTCCGAGCAGGAGCCGCCTGATGCGTCCACGGCGCGGGCCAGCGAACCTGTGATCGAGTCGCCGGCGACGTTTGCCTTGTGGTATCAGCCGTGTTCTGACGCTGAGCGTCAGCCGGCCTTCGCAGGCTGCCGTGCTCTGCCCGCTGCAGGCAAAGGTGAGCACGGCCAGGTGGCGACGCGAAACGGTGACCGCGCCGTTGAACGCCAACGCGCCCGCGCTCAATGGGAAGGGGATGCCGGTCACCTCGCCGATCGCCGCCTGTGGCTCACCGCTCGAGCTCGTGGTGGCCGTGAAGAAGACCTCCCCGTCACCGGTCGACCCCGGCACGCTCGGCCCGGCCGCGATGCGCCAGCCGCTCGTCGGGAGCGCCAAGCCTGCCGGCAGCGCGAAGCGGAAGATGTCCCCGGTGGCGACGTTCAGCTCGCCGACGAGACCGCCGTCGGCGGCGTCCAGAAACCAGACGTTGCCGTCCGGTCCGACCGTCATCGCGACCACGTTGCCGAGACCAGCGGCGGCCACGCGCACACCGTCGGGCGCCTGGGGGTCGAGCTCGACGATCTCATCGTTCACACCCGAGCCCGGCGAGCTGGCGGCAGCCGCGTAGAGCATGCCATTGCCTGCCGTGACGATCGTGCCTGGGTCAGTGCTCGCGTCAGACACCCCGGCTGCCGGGAACGGGCCGCCGAACCCGGCAGGGCCGTAGGAGCCGAGCTCGCCTAGACCGTCGGTGAACCACACCTGGCCACCGCCGGCACCCAGCGCGAACGCCCCGGCGCCCGTGTAGAACGGTGGCGGCAGCGGGTTGGTTGCGCACGACGCCGCCGGCGCGGCGCTGATCTGGCAGCGGATCAGACCGGTGTTGTCGGCGGCGTAGAGCGCCCCGTCCGGGCCCAGCGTCAGATCCTGGCCGTAGTTGCCCAGGCGCGCCACCGGGTTCAGGCCCGGGCTCTGCGAGTTGGGCGCGCCGACCGCATAGAGCACGTTGCCCGGCCCCTGGTCGTTATCTAGGATCCAGTCATAGCCATCCGCGTCGACGCTCGCGTACAGCAGCGGGCCATTGACCCCCGTGGCCATGCCGGAGGCGATCGATCGCTGCTGGCCGGTGGGCGTGATCGAGATCACCTGCTGGTTGCGGCCGCTGACGACCAACCATTCGGCGTCTGAGCCGTTTGGCGCCGGGACGATCGCCGGCTCGGTGAAGCTGCCGACGCCAGCGGCTCCGGGCGCGAGCGCGAAGCTGACCGCGTAGCCTGTGACTGCGACCTTCGCCTGCGCGAGTGCCGGCGCGCCAAGCGCACACACGCCAGCCAGTGCCGCAGCGCCAGCGACCCGGATGGCGGTCGACCGCAACTTCAGCCGGACACCGTCTGTTCGCTCTATCAGCCGCATCATCCTTGTTCTCAGAGAGATTGACAGCCAGCGGTCGACCGGCAGCGCAGGACAACGCGATCTCAACCTTTGATTCACCACACGCACAGAAAATCCCGCCACGAGAGCTGCAACCCGGCAAGGCAGACGAGGTTGCGCCTTGCCACGATCGGCGCGACACTGCTACTCGCCTGCCTGACCGCAACCTCCGCCGGCGCCCGTGAGCGGCGCCTCGCGGCGCCGACCTCCCACGTCAGCGTCAGCGGTGCTGTGCTCCTGCCGGTGCCCCAGTCGTTCATGGGCCTGTCAATGAACGTCGAGGAGATGGAGGACTTCACCTACCAGCCGGCGTTCACGCAGTTCATCAAACTGATCGAGCCAAACGGCGACGGACCCTTCATGCTGCGCCTCGGCGGCACGTTCGCGGACTCGGCCTACTGGAATGGCGAGACCTCGCAGATCCTGCCCCAGTACCTGGCCCCGGTCGGTGAGCAGGTGAACCTCGGCTACCCGTGGCTTCGGTCCCTCGCGAGCACCGCCGCAGCAACCGGCAGCGATGTGATCATCAACGTCAACGCCGCCGACCACGACCCGCAGATGGCGCTCAACTTCATCGAGGCGGCCGAGCGCGTGCTGCCGCCGGGAACGCTCAGCGCGGTTGCGATCGGCAACGAGCCGAACCTTTATCCACTCGGCCTCGACGGCATCACCGCGACCAACGCGACCTGGGTCAAGCGCTTCAGCCCCAGCCGCTACGACACGCTGTTCGCGCTCTACGCGAACCTCCTGCACCGGCACCTGCCGTCACTGACGCTGGCCGGACCAGAGCTTTCTAACCCGACCGCACCCTGGCTCTCATCGCTGCTCTCCCAGGATGCCGGCCAGGTCGGGCTGGCCACCGAGCACTACTACGCCTACAACGCCTGCGTCCAGGCCGGGTCGGCGGACTACCCCGGGCTCCGCAAGTACTTCCAGGCCACGAACATCGCCCGCGCCACGGCGGCGTTGGCTCCGGCGATCCAAGCGGCCCACAGCGCCGGCGTTCCCTACCGCCTGACCGAGCTGGGAAGCTCCACCTGCGAGGGCCTACCCGCCGTCACCGACACGTTCGCCACGACCCTCTGGGGCCTTGACCAGATCTACGAGCTGCTCGCGGCGGGCGTCAACGGCATCAACTTCCACCTGCGCGCAGCCGAGCCGAACTCGGCGATCGAGACGGCGGCCGGCAGCGGCCTGGTCGCCGAGCCGCTGCTCTACGGGATCGCCGCCTTCTCAAGCACCCTCGGCCCGGACGCGACGCTTGAGCAGGTCAGCGGCGTGCTGCCGGCCAACGTCAAAGTCTGGGCCGTGCACTCCACAAGCGGTTACAGCCTGGCGCTGATCAACGACACGACCGAGCGCGAGCGGGTCGACGTTACGCTGCCCACAGACACACCACTCGACGTCAGGGCGCTGATCGCGCCGACACCCTGGTCGCAGTCGGCCAGCTTCGGCGGACAGACGATCTCGAGCTCAGGAACCTGGCAGGGCACCGCACGCGTGCAGACGGTCACGCCGGTCACCGGCAGCTACTGGTTCACGATCCCGCCCGACAGCGCCCTGGTGGCCACGCCCGCCAGTCAGCCCTGAGCCCCGGCCCTACGCCAGCACGCGCAGCGTGCGGAAGCTCGGGTCCGCGGCGCCGTGCAACCGGGCCCCCGCGGCGACGAGCGCGCGCAGATAGTCGACCACCTCCGCGGTGACCAGCTCGCCGGGCAAAAGCGTCGGCACGCCGGGCGGGTAGCCGGCGATCGACTCCGTGGAGATCCGGCCCACCGCGGCCTGCACCGGCACCGCCTCGCTGGCGCCGAGGAACGCCGCCCGCGGCGCGATCGCCGGCTCCGAGCCGGGTGAGGTCGGTGGCTCGGAGAGAACGCTGTGCCCGGCTGGCGGTCCAGCGAGACCGGCAGCCGGGGCGATGCGCTTGAGGCTCTCGGCCAGGTCGTGCGCGACGCGGTCCAGCGGCTCGACCGGCTGACCGATCCCGAGCACCAGCACGACCGTGGCGTGCGTGGCCAGCTCCAGGTGAATGTCGTAGGAGGCGCGCAGCGCGGCGGCCACCTGATAGCCGAGCAGCCCGGTGCCGCGCACGTCGATCACGATCCGCAACGGGTCCCAGCCCGCGATTCCGGGGCGCCCGACCAGCTGCTCGCCGACGATCGCGCAGCCCGGAATCCGCTCGATCGCCTCGCGCGCCCGGGCGGCGGCGCGGATCGTGCGGTCGAGCAGCAGCTCGCCATGCACGGCCAGCTGTCGCCTGGCGGCGTCGAGCGAGGCCATCAGCAGGGCGCTCGGGCTGGTTGAGCGGACCAGGCGCACCGCCCGAGAGATGGCGCCGATGTCGACCCGCTCTGTGTGCCCCACAAGCAGCATCGCCGACTGCGTCAGGCTGCCGACGATCTTGTGTGTGGAGGCGAGCATCACGTCGGCGCCAAGCTCAAGCGGCGAGGCCGGCAGCGACGCGTGAAAGCCGAAGTGCGCGCCCCAGGCGCTGTCGACGACAAGCGGCACGCCAGCGCGGTGGGCGACCTCCGCGCAGCCGGCGATGTCAGCGGCCATGCCGTAGTAGGTGGGCGAGACGATGAAGGCGGCCGTGCAGGGCTCGCCCTGCGCGAGCGCCTGCTCGAGCGCCTGCGGCGTGACCCCATGCGCCATCCCCAGCTCGGGGTCGTACTCGGGCGCCACGAAGCGCGGGAGGCCGCCGGCCAGCACCAGCCCGTCGATCACGCTGGCGTGCGAGTTGCGCTGCACCAGCACGTGGCGGCCATCACCGGCCAGGGCCAGGCACAGAGCGTGGTTGCCCTGGCTGGCGCCGTTGGTCAAAAACCAGCAGCGGCTTGCCCCGTAGGCGTCTGCGGCCAGCCGCTCGGCGCGCTCATAGGGCGTGGGCGACGGCCCGATGTCGATCCCGTCGATGTCCTGGGGAACATCGAGCAGCAGCGCCGCGTGGCCGAGCGCGCTGCGCAGGCCCGGGTCGGCGCCGCCACCGCCCTTATGGCCGGGCACATGAAAACGGGTCGATCCTCGCAGACCGTAGGCCGCAACGGCCTCAAGGTAAGGTGCCGTCGGCTGCTCGGAGTGACTGGGGGTGCTCGCGGCGTTGCGCTCAGCTGTCATTGGCGGCGCGCAGCAGGTAGGCGCGGACGAAGCCGTCGAGGTCACCGTCCAGCACGCGGTTGACATCGCCCATCTCGTGGTTGGTGCGGTGATCCTTGACCAGGGTGTAGGGGTGCAGAACATAGGAGCGGATCTGCGAGCCGAAGTTGACATCCTGTGCCGCGCCCTTCTCCCGCGCGATCTCCTCCTGGCGCTCGCGCTCGGCGCGCTCGGCCAGCTTGGAGCGCAGCATGGCCATCGCCTCCGCGCGATTGGATGACTGCGAGCGCTCGTTTTGGCACTGCACGACGATCCCCGTTGGACGGTGCGTGATGCGGACCGCCGAGTCGGTCTTGTTGACGTGCTGACCGCCGGCGCCGCTGGCGCGGTAGGTGTCCACCTGCAGATCGTCCTCGTCGATCTCGATCTCCCCCACGTCGTCCACCACCGGTGAGACCTCAACCCCGGCGAAGCTGGTCTGGCGACGGCTGGCGGAGTCAAACGGGCTGATCCGCACCAGCCTGTGGACGCCCTTTTCGCTGGCGTAGAGCCCGTAGGCGTTCTCGCCCCTGACCAGGAACGTGGCCGACTTGATGCCCGCCTCCTCGCCCGGCGAGGCCTCGAGCAGCTCCACCTGGAACCCGCGTTTCTCAGCCCAGCGCATCTCCATGCGCAACACCATCTCGGCCCAGTCCTGCGCGTCAGTGCCGCCGGCACCGGCGTTGACGGTGACGAACGCGTCCCCGGCGTCGTAGCGTCCCGAGAACAGGCGCTGCTCCTCGAGCGCGGCGAGCCGATCCTCGACCGAGGCGACCTGGTCGGCCAGCTCGTCGGCCAGCGTGGGATCCTCGTCCGCCATCTCGGCGAGCGTCGTGAGGTCCTCCACGTCACGTTCGAGCGTCCGGAAGCTGTCAAGCCGACGGGCCGTCCGTGCGTGCTCAGCGCTGACCTTGGCGGCATGCTCCTGGTTGTCCCAGAAGCCCGTCTGGCTCATCTCCGCCTCGAGCGCGGCAACGCGCTCGCTCAGTGACGCGGGGTCAAAGATAGCCCGTGAGCAGCTCGAGCTGCTCACGGACGGCACTCAGACGCTGGGGGAGCGAATCTGCGGCGGTGTTGGGCATGCGAGCGCAACCGTAGCAGCCGGCCTGCAGGGCCGAGCAGTCGCCGTGCGCGCCGCGCCGGCAACACGCACCGCGGGGTCCTAGAGTCATGACAATGACCGATATCAACGATGAGGGCGTGCGTGAGTTGCTGGCGGCGCCCAACCACGCCGTTGTGAGCACAGTCAACCCCGATGGTTCGATTCTCTCGACCGTCGTGTGGGTGGACTTCGTCGAAGGTGTGCTGGCCGTCAACAGCGCCGTCGGCCGGCAGTGGCCCACCAACCTGGACCGCGACCCACGCATCACGCTGCTTGTGATCGACCGGCAGGACCCGTATCACTTCGCAGAGGTCCGGGGGCTTGCCAAGGGCACCGATGAGGGCGCGCTCGAGCACATCCACGCGCTCGCGCACAAGTACATCGGCCGCGACTATCCGTATCTGTCAGACGGCGAGCGGCGGCGCAAATACGTGATCGAGCCCCAGCGCGTGCGCTACGTCAAGCAGTAGGCCGGCGGCGCCAGGTTCGCCGCGCTCGGCAAGCTCGTCGGCGGGAAGCTCCGGCAGGTCGAACAGCAGCCCGCGCACGTCAGACCGTGTGCGGGCCGCATCGGCCGCCATCACGCCCGTGAGCTACGAGGGACCCCCCCCCCCCCCCCCCCCCCCCGAACCCGCAACCCCCTGTCGCTCGTCAGCCGGCGGTCCGGGAGCTGCTCCGGCGCTTGGGCGGCGCCAGGTCCGACGGCTTCAGGTAGACGGCGTAGAAGTCACGGTTGTCGGGCACCAGGTAGCGCTGCGGCGACTGCCACATCCCCGGCAGCAGGTTCGCCGGCCCGGCCGCGTTCGGCCCGGTGTAGGTGATGAAGCTCGGCCACTCGGCGTTGATGTCAAGCTGCATCGCCCGCACCGCGCCCGCGTGGATCATGATCTGGGCCAGCGAGGCGACGGTCTGATAGTCCCCGGCCGCGTAGATGAGATCACCATTGCGGGTGATGCCTGCGGCGGAGCGCCAAACCATGATCGCGTTGCCGACCGTGGCGCCCCACTGCGGCCCGTCGCTCAGGTTCGGGTTCGGGCGCCCGTTGTTGACGATCAGCGGCAGGTTCTGACGGGCGTAGACCACGTTGTGGCCGGCAACCGCCCCGCTCTTCCAGTCGATGATGTTGACCGTGCCGTTGCGATAGCCGACGAACGCCGACAGGCCGTTCTTCATCGGCGCATAGGTATGACCACCCACGACCACACCACCGCCGGAGTCGACCAGCTTAAAGCCGCTGTTGAACGTCGCCAGAAGCTTGTACCGCAAGGAGGTCGGGACCATCTCCGGGCCGCGCGAAGGGAGGTTGACGCTCGGCTCCTGGACGCCGGGGTAGTACTGGATCTTGGTCTCGTGCGTGTTGATCCACGCGACGCCTGCGACGATCTGCGGGTAGGCGGGGTTGCTGCGGTAGCTGGTGATCAGCACCGGCGGGTACTTCAGGCCACGTTCGTGAAACGGCTGGTGCCACTGGCCCTCACCTGGCAGCGCCGGCTTGATCACCGGCTTGATCGGGGCCGGGATCGCGTTGGCGGCCGCCAGCGCGTGCGCCGCCTTCGCGGCCGCGCTGGACTTCTCAGCGAGTGTGGTTCCGGCCTGATGCGGCAGCGCCTTGATCTTGCCGCCCTTGGCGGGGGCCGTGAGCGTGTAATACCAGTCCTCGACCTGCATGACGAGCCCGCGCGCGCCGTTGGCTCGCAGCCACTCGACAGCCCGCACCGAGAGCGGGACGTTGCCCCCCTGCAGGAACACGGAGGCGAACAGGCTGATGAAGGCGACCAGCAGCGACAGTGTCGCCGTGAGGCGCACCACGCGTCCGGCACGGGGACGACGGCTCACGGCGCGCCGGGTCATCACCCGGCCGCCGCGCGAAACGGTCACGCGATCATCGAACTGGAACATCGGTCCCGCAGTCTCCCTTTGGACGGCGTGGTGTAGATTAAAGGCCAGATTAGAAGCTTCTCAGCCGACGGGACCCGGCCAGCAATGCATACTCAGGTCGATGCTCACTGTCGGTGGCGCTGCCGGCGACTCGTGCGAATTTGACCTTTGAGGATGATCGAGCTGAACCGCAATGCGATTGAGATTGCCCTCTCGGTCACAATCGCTCTTCTGGTGCTGATCATCTCGCCCGGGCTGGCCGTAACGGGAGCCTTGGCGATCGTGGTCTTGGCTGTGGGCGCCGTGAAGCTGCGCCGGGACCGTGCAGCCCGCGCGAGGCGACGGCGTTGAGTGGCCCCGTCGGCACGGCGCAGACGGGTGATGCGGCTGTGAGTCGCACGCTGTTGGTTGACCTCGACCGCGGCCTGCTCAAGACCAACCTCACGCATGAGGCGCTGAGCGCCCTGATGCTCTCGCGCCCGCGCGCCGCACTGTGGGCACTCGCACGGCATGGCCGTTCCCCGGCCGCCACGGCGGCGGCGGTCGCCGCGCACGTGGAGATCGACGTGAGCACCCTGCCCTACGACCAGCAGACGCTCGCACATGTGCGAGCGGAGCGGGAGCGCGGCGCGTTCATCCTGCTTCAGGCGCGCCGCACGACACCGTGGGCGGCAGCCGTTGCGGCACACCTGGGCTGCTTCGACGGGATCGTCTCACAGGAGCGCCGCAGCGCGGATGCGCAGCTGGCGCAGAGCCGACGCCGGCGTCTGAACCCAGCCGCGATGGTGCGTGAGCTGCGCCCACACCAGTGGCTTAAGAACCTGCTCGTGCTCGTCGCGCTGTTCACCGCCCAAAAGCTCGAGCACCCGACGCTGGTGCTGCACGCGCTTGAGATGCTGGTCGCCTTCTGCCTGGTGTCCTCGAGCGTCTATGTGCTCAACGACCTCGCCGACCTGCCCGCCGACCGCGGGCACGCGACAAAGCATCTGCGTCCGCTTGCCTCCGGACAACTGAGCACGCTCAGCGCCTGGGTCCTGTGGCCGCTGCTGGCGGCGGCAGGTGGCGCGCTCGCGGCTCTGACACTGCCGCTCAGTGCCTGCCTGTGGCTGCTCTCCTACTACGCCGGAACGCTCTTTTACACCTTCGGCGCCAAACGCCAGCCGATCCTGGACGTGATCGTCCTGGCGGGGCTGTACACGGTTCGGATCATCGCTGGCGCCGCCGCGATCGACGTACCGGTCTCGATCTGGCTGTTGACGTTCTCGATGTCGATATTCACCAGCCTCGCGCTGGTCAAGCGCGTCAGCGAGCTGACGCGTGCGGTCGAGACGGGCGGGCCCCTGCGGGGCCGCGGTTACGAGGTGCGCGACCTGACCACCCTCAAGTCACTCGGCGTGACGGCCTCTTACGCCGCCGTCGTGGTGCTTGCGCTGTACGTGCATGATCCGGCGACATCCAGGCTCTACGACACGCCCAGCATCCTCTGGGCGGTCGTGCCAGTCCTGTTGTACTGGTCCTCACGCCTCTGGCTGCTGGCTGATCGCGGCGAGATCGACGAGGACCCGCTGCTGTTTGCGACCCGCGACCGCATCAGCTATGTGGTCGTGTTGATCACCGTGGCCGCGTTCGTGGCCGCCAAGTTCTTCGGTTGAGCGTTGAGCCCGCGTAGCGTCGCTCTCAGCGGCTGGGGCCGCTGGCCGCAGGTCGAGGCCGAGCTCACCGAGGCAACGACCCTTGACGGGATCCGCGGCCTTGTCGGGCTGGGTGCGGTCAGCGTGCGCGGAGCCGGGCGCAGCTATGGCGACAGCTCGCTTGGTACGCGCGTGCTCGACATGGCCCACCACACGCGCATGCGCAGCTTCGATCGTGACTCCGGTGTGGCCGTGGTCGACGCCGGGGCGACGATCGAGGATCTGCTGCGCGTGTTCGCGCCGCGTGGCTGGCTGCCGGCCGTCACGCCCGGAACACGGTTTGTGACAGTCGGCGGCGCGCTGGCCTCGGACGTGCACGGTAAGAACCACCATGCGGCCGGCTCCTTCTCAGACCACGTGCTGTGGTTTGAGCTTTTGCTGGGCGACGGTGAGGTCGTCCGCGTTAGTCGCGAGTCCCTTCCGGAGCTGTTCCATGCCACCGCGGGTGGCATGGGGCTCACAGGCGTAATCCTGTCGGTGGCGCTCCAGCTGATCCCGGTCCGGTCCGGTCGCATCCTGCAGCGGTCGCTCAAGCTCCCAGGTATCGACGCAACCGTGGCCGCGATCGAGACAAACGCAAACTGGACCTACTCCGCCGCCTGGATCGACTGCCAGGCCCGCGGCCGGTCGCTCGGGCGCTCGCTGCTGTTGCTCGGCGAACACGACACCGATGGCGGCCACGATCCCGCTGTCAACGTCAGGCGCCCCGTGGCGATACCGTTTGTACCCCCGTCCGGAACCCTCGCCCGGCCGGTGGTGAGCGCCTTCAACACGCTCTACCACGGCCGACAGCGCGCCGTCGAGCGGACCGCTCTGGTGTCCTACACAAGCTTCTTCCATCCGCTTGACGCGATCGCCAACTGGAACCTGCTCTACGGCAAGCGCGGGTTTTTGCAGTACCAGTTCGTGACACCTGCGCAGGCCGGGGCCGATCCGCTGAGACGGGCGCTTGCGCTGATCTCGCAGGCACCGGTGCCGGCACCGCTGGCTGTGCTCAAGGCGTTCGGGGAAGCCAACTCAAACCTCCTCTCGTTTCCCCTGCGTGGCTACACGCTCGCCGTCGACATGCCCGCAACCGCCGCCGCCCTTGAACTCTGTGAGCGGCTTGACCGCCTGGTGCTCGATTGCGGCGGACGTATCTACCTGAGCAAGGACGCCCGCATGAGCCCCGAGACGTTCCGTGCCTGCTACCCCCGCTGGCAGGAGTTCGAGGAGATCAGGGCCCGCCACGGCGCCACCGGCAAGTTCTCGACGCTGCAGTCGACCAGGCTCGGGCTGACATGAGACAGATAACGGTGATCGGCGCGAGCTCGGCGATCGCGGAGGCTTGCATGCGTCGCTGGTGTACGGAGGAGCCGACACACTTCGTGCTCGTCGGCCGCCGCGAGGACACGCTTCGCGCGATCTCCGAGGACCTCGTGACCAGGGGCTGTGACGGTACCGAAGCGAGCATCCACGTCGGTGCCTTTCGAGACAGCGAGGAGGTCGCTGCGACGGTCGCCGGGGCGCTGGAGCACGGTCGCCCCGACATCGCGCTGGTGGCCTTCGGTTCGCTGCCTGAGCAGGCTGTGGTGAGCGCCACCGCCAGTGCGCTCACCGAGGCGCTGGAGGTCAACGGCGTCTGGCCGGCGCTATGCGCGCAGCTGCTCTTCAACGCGCTGCGCGAGGAAGGCGCTGGCCGGATCGTGCTGCTCGGCTCGGTCGCCGGGGATCGCGGCCGGCGATCCAACTACGCCTACGGCGCGGCGAAATCACTGCTTGCCACGTTCGCGGCCGGGCTCGCTCACGCCGCGGTCGGCACCGGCGTCAGCGTCTCGTTGGTCAAACCCGGCCCGACGGACACGCCGATGACACGTGGGGCAGGCACACGCGGCCGGCTCGCCGCCCCCGACGATGTTGCGCGCACGATCGTGGCGGGTGTGGCCCGCAAGCAGCCGGTGATCTACGCGCCACCGCGCTGGCGGGTGATCATGGCGATCATCCGGGCGCTTCCGGGGCCGCTCTTTGACCGGCTCGACATCTGAAGCAGTCGCGCGACCGGCACAGAAGGCTGATGCGCGCGTTGCCCGAGCGGTGGCTCAGGCGCCGTGGCAGCGCTTGTACTTCTTGCCCGATCCGCACCAGCAGGGATCGTTGCGGCCCGGCTCGTTTGCGTCGGCATGGCGCTGGGCGACCACCGGTGCAGCGGCCACCGGCGCCGGCAGGACGCCGGGCACGGCCGACTCCGCCACCGCTCCGGCGCCCGTGGCAGCGGCCGCCAGCGCCTGCGCACCCATCGGCACGCCGCCGCCGTTGTAGCGCACGCTGCCACCTGCCGTTGAGGTGCTTGACGAGGAGCTGGGCGCGCTTGGCTTGAGCGGCGATGGCATCTGCTCAGGCGTCGGCATGTCCTGGATGGTCACCTCGACGTGGTACAGGTTGCGCGCGAAGTCGTACCAGATCGTCTTCATCAGGTCTTCAAACAGCGTGAAGGCCTCGTTCTTGTAGGCGACCAGCGGATCGAGCTGGGCCAGTCCACGCAGGCCGATCCCCTCGCGCAGATACTCAAGGTCGTGCAGGTGCTCGCGCCAGCGCTGGTCGATGATGTCAAGCAGCAGATAGCGTTCGAGCTCGCGCATCAGCACCGCGTCGCCAAGCATGCCGAGCTCCTGTTCGCGGCGGTCGTAGAGCTCGAGCGCCTCCTCCTGCAGCCGCGCGACCAGGTCGTCGCGGTCGACTCGGTCCGGGTCGAGCGAGAGCAGCTCGTCGCTGGGCTGGAAGATCTCGGCCACGCGCTTCAGCAACCCGGGCACATCCCAGTCCTCGATGTAATCGCTGGCGGTGTATTCGCCCACCAGACGCTCGAGCAGGCTGGCGATCTCCTGGCGAGCGATCTCACCCATGTCGCGTCCCTCGAGGATGCCGTCACGGTAGGCGTAGATCACCTCGCGCTGCTGGTTGAGGACGTCGTCGTACTCAAGCGTGGTCTTGCGCATCAGGAAGTACTGCTCTTCCACCTTCTTCTGCGCCTTCTCGATCTGCTTGGAGAGCATGCCCGCCTCGATCGGCTCTTCATTGCCCTCCTCGTCGTAGGAGCCGAGACGGTCGAGGATCCGGTAGATGCGGTCACCGGCGAAGAGGCGGACGAGGTCGTCCTCAGCGGACAGATAGAAGCGCGTCTCGCCGGGATCTCCCTGGCGCCCTGAACGGCCTCGCAGCTGGTTGTCGATCCGGCGCGACTCGTGCCGCTCGGTGCCGAGGATGAAAAGCCCGCCGGCGGCCATCACCTCTTCGCGCGCGGCCCCGACGCGGCGCTCGAGCGTCGGCAACACGGTCTGGCGGTGTTCCTCGTAATCGGGCGCATCGGGCTCGAGCCCGAGCTTGCGCAGCTCCAGTTCGGCGAGATGCTCAGGATTGCCGCCGAGCTTGATGTCCACGCCACGGCCAGCCATGTTGGTGGCGATCGTCACGGCGCCTGGAGCGCCGGCTTCGGCGACGATCTCACCCTCGCGCTCGGCGTATTCGGGCTTGGCGTTGAGCACCGTGTGGGGGATGTTGCGCTGCTTGAGCCGTGCCGATAGCAGCTCCGAGACCTCGACCGAGATCGTGCCGACAAGCACCGGCTGACCCTTGCTGTGGCGCGCCTCGATCTCCTTGACCACGGCCCGCCACTTGCCCTCCTTGGTCTTGTAGACCTGATCGTTGCGGTCAGCACGAATCATCGGCGCGTTGGTCGGGATCTGAACGACCTCGAGCTTGTAGATCTTCATGAACTCGGTCGCCTCGGTCGCGGCCGTGCCCGTCATGCCGGCGAGCTTGTCGTACTTGCGAAAGTAGTTCTGCAGCGTGACCGAAGCCAGCGTGTCGCTCTCCTCCTGCACGCGCACGCCCTCCTTGGCCTCAACCGCCTGGTGCAAGCCCTCGGACCAGCGTCGGCCCTCGAGGATGCGGCCGGTGTGCTCATCGATGATTTGAACCTGGTCGTCGATCACCGCATAGTCGACGTCTCGCTTCTTCAGCGCCTGCGCCTTCAGAGCCTGATACAGGTGGTTGATCAGATGTCCGTTCTCGGCGCGGTAGAGATGGTCGATGCCCAGGAAGCGCTCGGCCTTGGCCACACCGCGCTCGGTTACAGACACGGTCTCGTACTTTTCGTCAACCTCGTAGTCGAAGTCCGGGACGTAATTCTTGCGATCCATGGGCAAGAGCCCGTCGGGCGTCTTGCCGAGCACCATCTGCGGGGCGAGCTTGGCAAACAGCCCGTACAGGTCGGCGGCCTGCTCGGGAGCGCCGGAGATGATCAGCGGCGTGCGGGCCTCATCGATGAGGATGTTGTCGACCTCGTCCACGATCGCAAAATGGTGGTAGCGGGAGCCCGTCGCGGGGGCCTCACGACCGCCGTGCTGCACCTTCTCCTCAAGCGTGCGAGCCATGTTGTCGCGCAGGTAGTCAAAGCCGAACTCGGAGTTGGTCCCGTAGGTGATGTCGGCGGCGTAGGCGCTCTGCTTCTCCTCGTAGGACTGCATCGTCTGCAGGATGCCGGTGCTGAGACCGAGCGCGTCGTAGATCGGCTTCATCCACAGCGCGTCACGGCGGGCCAGGTAGTCGTTGACGGTGACCACGTGCACGCCCCTGCCCGACAGCGCGTTCAGCACCACGGCGCTGGTGGCCGTCAGCGTCTTGCCCTCGCCGGTTCGCATCTCGGCGATGGCGCCGTCGTGCAGGACCATCCCGCCGATCAGCTGCACATCGAAGTGGCGCATGCCAAGCGTCCGCCGTGAAACCTCGCGAACCAGCGCGAAGGTCTCCGGCAGAAGCTCGCTGAGCTCTTCCCCGTTACGCGCACGCGTGCGCAACTCATCGGCCAGCTCTCGCAGCTCCGCGTCTGTCGAAGCCTCCATCTCGGGCTCGTAGGCTCCGATCTGGGCGACGCGCTGCTCGTAGCTCTTGAACTTCTTTGCTTCGCCGATGCGAAGCGCACGGTCGAGGAATGACATGTCGTTAGCGTACTAGCGCCGAGCCGGCCAGGCCGGCAGTCTCGCACAACCGTAACCTCCCGCAGGCGGCCAAACGCCGGGCGCGGCCACGCAGGCCGCCCCCGGCGTAAGCGACAGCCAGAGCTTCAGGCGCTCTCGCCCGCCGCAGTGGCGACGATGCCGGCTGGATTCGCGGCCGATGCCAGCTCGCGGTCCGCGCGCCGCCGGCGGCGCTTCTCGCGGTGGCGCTTGACCTGGACCGTGAGCTCATCACCAACGGCGTTGATCGAATGTGCAAGGTCACGGCTTGCGTGGCGAGCACGCAGCGTCACGCCCTTCAGATGGAGCGTCGCTTCAGCGACCTGAGAATCGGCGATTGACGGGTTGTTCTCGTGGAACACCTCGACCTCGAGCTCGGCAAGCTCCGACACCTGCCGCTCGATCACACGGAAGCTGCGCTGTACATGCTCGCGCAGATCCTCCGAGACGGGAACATTCCGGCCCTTGACCTGGATGCGCATGGCCGACCTCCTTTTCTTCCTCAGAAGGGAGTGCTTGTGATGATCAATACGATAGCCCACCCGCTGGCCGCCGCGCGACAGCAGGGCATGCCGGCGACTAACCGCTGCTGAGCGCGCTGCGCAGCAGCTCGGCCGCCGCGACCGGACGGGGATCGACCCCGCGCAACGTCGCCAGGTAGAGCGAGACCAGGTCCCCGAGCAAAACCAGCGAGACCAGGCGCTGCAGACGATTCTCGCCGATCGACTCGACGCGGAAGGTCGCCCCACCGCGGCTCGCGATCAGGCCACGCGTGAGCTCGATCCGCTGCCTGACCCGCGGGTGCAGGTCGGAGTCGTCCAAAAACACGGCGCTGAAGGGGCCCAGAGAGCCCGCCCCCTCCCAGCCCACGAGCTCGTTGTGGTCAAGCTCCGGCAGGGTCGCCGAAAACGCTGGGGTCTTGGCGTTCTCGTTGATCTGCGTCTTCCAACGGTAGGCGACGGGCGCCGTCAGCGATGCGCCAGCGATCTGCGGGATCGTGCCGTACAGACCGCGCGCCAGCGTCTTTGGCAGCGAATCCTCCCTGCTCGCCGGCTCCCACGCGGCGGCGAGGCGTTCGGCGTGTTCGGCCGCGACATCGACCTCAGCCCGCATACTCGCCCCGGCACCGCATAGCGCCGCAACCTCCAGCGCAACGACAAGCGAGTACCCGACCGTGGCACGTGCTTCAAAACCGCCCGGGAGCGGGATCACGGGCACGTTAGCGGCGCGGGCCTGTGCGGCCAGCCTGCCGCCCGTGGTCATCACGATCGTACGGGCACCGAGCGCCTGCGCAGCCTCATAGGCCGCAAGCGTCTCCTCCGTCTCCCCCGAGTAGCTGGCGCACAGGACCGTCGTGTCGGGCGTGGTCCAGGACGGCAGCGCGTAGTCGCGTGCGAGCGCGATCGGGCGCGATGCACCGTCGCCGAGCGCCGCGCGGGCCAGCGCACCCCCGGCCACGATCCCCCCCACGCCGGCGATCACAAGCCCACCGGGGGAGTCCTGCGGTTTCAGGTTTGCTGACTCCACCCGCCACAGCGCGTCGCGCAGGTGTTCGGGCAGCGCCAGGACCTCGCGGAACTGGCCGCTGACGTCGACCTCGGCGACCGCGTCCGGCGAAAGCGAGCGGACGCCGGTCAAAACCTGATCGCCCCATCCGGCAACGCCACGTCGGGGAAGATGCGCACACCCTCCGCCAGCGTGTTGTCGGCGCCGAGCCTCACGCCATCGCCGACCATGACACCGTCGTCGATGTGACAGTTGGCGCCGATCGACACACCGGCGCTGATGATCGCACCGCTGACCCGGGTGCGCTCACCGACAGTGACGCCGTCCAACAGTACGCAGCGCTCGAGGCGCGCCCCGCGCGCCACCTTCACACCGCGTCCCAGCACAACGCTGCCGCCGACGATCGCCCCGGCGGCGACCTCGCAGCCGTCACCGAGTACGACCGGGCCGACGATGCGACCCGCCACGTGCGCACCCTCGACCAGCCGCATGCCGGCCGCCGCCAGGCGCTCGCCGACAACGGTTTGGACGTTGCCCTCCATGATGTCGAAGGTCGCCCGCAGGTAGCGTTCCGGGGTGCCGATGTCCAACCAGTAGCCGCTCGCACAGTAACCGTGCAGGCCGCGGCCGACGAGCGTCGGGAACAGTTCGCGCTCGATCGAGATCACGCTGCCGGCCGGCGGCATCCCCGCCAGCACCTCGCGCTCCAGCACATAGATGCCAGCGCTGACGAGGTTGGTGTCAACCGCCTGCTCGAGGCCGGGCTTTTCGAGGAACTCGGCCACACTCGTGTCGGCCCGCAAACGCACGAGGCCGTAGGCGGTGGGATCCTCGACCGCGATCAGCCCCAGCGTCGCGCGCGCGCCGGTACGTTCGTGCTGCGCGATCTGGGCGCTCAGGTCGATGTCGGTCAGGCCATCGCCATTGAGCATGAGAAAGCGCTCGTCGAGCAGGTTCTCGGCGTACTTCAGCGCACCGCCGGTGCCAAGCGGCTCGGGCTCCTCCACGTAGCGCAGGCGCACCCCGTACTGCGAGCCGTCACCCAGCACGGCCCGCACGCCGTCGGCGAGAAAGCCGCAGGACATGATCACGTCGTCCACGCCGTGCGCGCAGAGCCACTCGAGCATGTAGCTGATGAACGGCCGCCCGACCAGGGGCACGACCAGCTTGGGCACCCGTGCGGTGAGCGGCCGCAGCCGGGTCGCCTGCCCGCCCGCCAAAATCAGCGCCTGCACCGTGAATCCTCCATTCCGCGCGCCGCCGGCCGGAGCTCAGCGGCCGACCCCTTCGTAGATGAAGCCGGCGGCCCGCACACTTTCACCGTCCAGAAAGTTGCGCCCGTCGACCAGGACATCTCCCGCTGCCCGCGCCTTGACCGCGGACCAGTCCAGCGCCGCGAACTCGGGCCACTCGGTCACGAGCACGATCGCGTCGGCACCGCTCACCGCCTCAAGCGCGGTGGACGCCAGCTCGACGCCGCCCATCAGCCCGCGCGCCTGCTCACCGGCGACCGGGTCGTAGGCCCGCACGGCTGCACCCTCGCCCTGCAGGCGTGCGGCCAGCACCAGTGAAGCGGCCTCGCGCATATCGTCGGTCTGCGCCTTGAACGCCAGGCCGAGCAACGCTATTCGTCGGCCCACGAGCGATCCCAGGTGCTTCTGCAGCTTGGCGACCACTCGGCGCTTCTGCAGCTCGTTGACCTCGATCACCGCGTTGAGCAGCTGGAAGTGATAGCCGGAGTTGCCGGCAAGCTGCTTCAGCGCCGATACGTCCTTGGGGAAGCAGGAGCCGCCGAAACCGATCCCGGCGCGCAGGAAGTGCTCGCCGATGCGGCGGTCCAAGCCCATGCCGCGTGCGACCTCCAGCACGTCGGCGCCGGTCTCCTCGCAGACGTTGGCGATCTCGTTGATGAACGAGATCTTGGTGGCCAGGAAGGCGTTGGCGGCGAGTTTGATCATCTCGGCACTGGCGATGTCCGTCCGTACCAGCGGCGCGTGCAGCGGCGCGTAGAGCGCCACCACAGCGTCCCCGGCCCAGCCGCCTGCGTCGTCGCCCACGACGACCCTATCGGGGTGGCGGATGTCATCGAGCGCAACCCCCTCCTTGAGGAACTCCGGGCAGGAGACGTACTGCATCGCCGCCTTGCCGCTGCGCTCGAGCTCGCGCCGGATCGCGCGGCCGGTGCCCACCGGGACAGTCGACTTCATCACGATCGCATGCCGGTCGGAGCTGGGCATCGCCGCGACCACGGCGTTCACCGACGAGAGGTCCGCATCGCCGGAGTAGGTCGGCGGCGTGCCCACGGCGATGAACAGCAGCCTGCAGTGCTCGAGCGCCACCTGAAGCTCTGTGCTGAAGTGCAGGCGCTCGCGGTTGGCGGCCACCGCCTCGGCCAGGCCCGGCTCGTAAATCGGCATCTCGCCGCGCTCGAGCATCGCGATCTTGTCGGCGTCGATATCGACGCACCACACGTCGTTGCCGAGCTCGGCGAAGCCGACCGCGCTAACCAGCCCGACGTAACCTGTGCCGATCACCGCGACCGGCTCGCGCAAGCTGCTCATAGGCCGCCACAGACTAGCGACTCGGCGCCTGGGCCAGCGTCAAGGCGCGCGCACGAACGACGCGGCCATGGCGATCATCTGGTCGTTGGGGATGTTGTTCTGCAGGGTGTTGGCGATCCAGTACACCGCGCGGGCGGTCTTCCATGCGACCACCGCGAGCGAACCGCCCTGCGAGTACTCGTACAGCAGCCTGCCGTTCACGGTGCGCTCGGCGGTCGGCTGGCGCAGGATCGGCGGCCCGGCCGCGTGCCCGCCACCGGGCCACGTGGTCGCCTGTACGTTGGCATATTCGCCGGTGCCGAGGTCGGTGGCGCCGCCTGAGGTGAGCACCAGCGTCATGACGTAGGAGCGGTAGCGCACGCCGCTCGGGCTCACGATCTCGTAGCGGCGCGGGTAGGAGCGGGAATATGCCGAGGCCGGCTCGTAGCCGATGTCACAGTTGCCAGCTGCAGCCAGGCAGTAGGTGAAGTCGGCGGGTATGTACCTCGGGTAGTAGACGGGCAGCCCGACCGCACCGAGGGCGGCGGCCTGCTGGCGCCCGGCAGCGATGTCGGCGACCATCCCGGACGGTGGGCGGTAGGGGCCGGGCGCCGGACCGGCGCCACGGCGCCGGCGGCCACGGGGCCGGGCGCCCGCTTGACCGGGCGGCGAGGGCGCTCCCGAGCCGGCCCGCGGCGGTCTGGTCGGCGTCATGAACTCCCGGTAGGCCTGCTGTGCCGCCGCCTGGCTGAAGGTGACGTCGTCCTCACCGTTGATCGTCGCATACCCCGTGTAGGGAAACGGGATCGACTTCAGGCGGCTGCCGTCGGCGTTGATCGCCAGGTCGAAGAGCTCGATCAGACCGTCGGTGGAGTGCAGCAGGCTGTCTGATTGCACGTCCTTGGCAAAGTCGGTGAGCAGCTGTGTGCGGTCGCTGAGCAGACGGCTGGAATTGAACCCCTGCTTGGCCCAGCGCAGGAAATCCTGCTGGCGGGCCTGCCGGACAAAGTCGGTGTCGTTGTGGCGGAAGCGCACGAACGCAAGCGCGGTGTTCGCGCCGCCAAGGTCAGCACCGGAACCGCCGCACATCCGCTGGTAGCCGGGCTGGATGTCGATGCTCGAGTAGTTGGTGGTGGGATCGGCCGGGCCGATGCTGTGGTTGTAATAGCGCTGGTCGACCTGCGCGTAGACGCAGCCGATCGCGTTGATCAGATTCGCGAAGCTCGCAAAGTCGACCAGCAGCAGGTGATTTACCTGAAGGTTCGGGATGACGTCGGCGCGCAGCGTCGCGAGCAGCAGCGACGGCCCGCCCTCCGAGTAGGCGGCGTTGATCTTCTCGACCCCGTAGCCGGGCACCTGCACGGCCAGATCGCGCGGGATCGACAGCGCGTTGATCGTGGTCGAGCGGTCGTCCACACGCACCAGCATCATCGTGTCGGTGTTGCCGGGGCTCTGGCCCTGGCCGTAGCGGTGATCGACACCGATCAAAAGCAGCGTCTGTGGCGCCCCTGGGGCCGGGAGCACCAGGTGCCTGACCCTGACCGGTTTCTGGACGTTGATGATCCTGACAGCGTCGTTGATCGCCAGGAGCCCGGCGGTGGCGGTGGCGGCCGCGGCACAGATGACGACGATAACCAGCGCCAAAAGCGCCCGCCACAGAGCCCCCAGCCGGGTGCGCGGGCTCACGCGCATCAAGCGTCCCTGGGCTAACGCGTCCCTGACGTCCGCTCGGCGACGCGCAGGAACGCCTGCGTGCGGCGCTGCTCGCCCAACGCCAGTTGGTGGCGCTCGCTGTCGGGCTCGGCACTTGCCAGCTCGCGGTCCAGCTCGCTCAGCCGTTCGCGCAGCGCACCGGCGTCGAGCTCTTCGGGTCGGTGAATCTCCGCCACCAGCAGCATCGCGTGGTTGCCTCCGACCTGCAGATACCCCTCCGACTGGGCGAAGCGCAGCGGTTCGCCCTCGCCGACGTAGAGCCGCAGCTCGGTCGGCTCGAGCATCGCCAAAAGCGGCGTGTGGTTGGCGAGAATCCCGATCTCGCCAACCGTGGTGCGGGTGGAGACCATCTCCACCTTGTCATCGAACACCGACCCTTCGGGGGTCAGGATCTCGACCTGGAAGGGTGTGTGTGCCACCGCTCCTCCTAGCTCTCGCCCTTGGCCGCCGCGACCACCTCGTCGATCGTGCCCTTCATGAAGAAGTGCCGCTCCGCGACCTCGTCGTGCTTGCCCTCGAGGATCTCCTTGAAACCACGGATCGACTCCGCGACGGGAACGAACACACCGGGGGTCCCGGTGAACTGCTCGGCGACGTGGAAGGGCTGCGAGAGGAACCGCTCGATCTTGCGGGCGCGGTTGACGGTCAGGCGATCGTCATCTGAGAGCTCGTCGATACCCAGGATCGCGATGATGTCCTGCAGCTCCTTGTAGCGCTGCAGCACCTGCTTGACCTCATTTGCGACATTGAAGTGCTCCTCGCCCAGGATCTCGGGCTTGAGGATCGTGGAGGTCGAGTCCAGCGGGTCAACGGCCGGGTAGATCCCCTTCTCAGCGATCTGGCGCGAGAGCGTGGTGGTCGCGTTGAGGTGCGCGAAGGCCGATGCCGGCGCCGGGTCGGTGAGATCGTCGGCCGGAACGTAGATCGCTTGGACCGAGGTGACCGAGCCCTTGAGCGTCGAGGTGATGCGCTCCTGCAGAGCCCCCATCTCAGAGGCGAGCGTCGGCTGGTATCCGACCTGCGAGGGCATGCGTCCGAGCAGCGCCGAAACCTCGGAGCCGGCCTGCACGAAGCGGAAGATGTTGTCGATGAACAGGAGCACGTCCTGGCCCTCCTCATCGCGGAAGTACTCCGCCATGGTCAGGCCGGAGAGCGCCACGCGCATGCGTGCGCCCGGGGGCTCGTTCATCTGCCCGAAGACGAGCATCGTCTTGTCGATGACGCCCGACTCCTTCATCTCAAGCCACAGGTCGTTGCCCTCACGCGAGCGCTCGCCCACGCCGCAGAACGCCGAAAGGCCGCCGTGTTCCTGAGCGAGGTTGTGGATCAGCTCCTGGATGATCACGGTCTTGCCGACGCCGGCGCCGCCGAACAGGCCGACCTTGCCGCCCTTCGCGTAGGGCGCGAGCAGATCAACGACCTTGATGCCGGTTTCGAACATCTCGGTGGTCGGGCTGAGGTCCACGACAGTTGGCGCCTCGCGGTGGATCGGCCAGCGCTCGACCTCTGGGTCGATCGCGGCGCCGAGGTCGATCGGTTCGCCGAGCAGGTTGAAGATCCGCCCGAGCGTCGCCCGGCCGACCGGCACTCTGATCGGCGCACCGGTGTCGAGCACCTCAAGGCCCCGGGAAAGACCGTCGGTCGTGTCCATCGCGACGGCGCGCACGCGGTCATCACCGAGGTGCTGCTGGACCTCCAGCACCAGCACCTCCTCCTGCTGGGCGGAGATGTCCACGTCCTCCTCGGCGGCCGCGGCGACCGGCCGTGTCACGGTGATCGCGTGGTTGATCTCGGGCAGCTTGCCGGGGAAGGTCGCCTCCACGACGACCCCCTGAATCGAATCGATCCGCCCTACGTTCTGTTCGGTGGTGACTGCCATTTCTCTCCAGTTTTCAGTCTGCTCAGGTGCGTTAGAAGTTGCGTGAATCCTGCCCGATGGCGCCGCTAGCCCAGGCCCTCTGCACCGGCGACGACCTCCATGATCTCCTGCGTGATCGCCGCCTGCCGCGCACGGTTCATCTCCAGCGTGAGGTCCTCGATGAGGACCGCGGCGTTTTCTGACGCGTTGCGCATCGCCGTCATCCGGGCACCGTGCTCGGAGGCGGTGGACTCCAGCAGCGCGCGGAAGATCGACACCTCCACGTAGTCTGGCACCAGTCGCCCCAGGATCTCGTCGGGGTCAGGCTCGTACTCGACCAGCGGCTTGGGGCCCGGCTTGTGCTCGCCGCTGAGCGCCTCCTCCAGCGTGTCGTGCTCGGTGCCGACACCGGCGATCACCGCCGCTTCATGCACCGGCAAAATCCGCTCTCGGCGCACGACCTGTGTGATCGGCGAGATGTAGCCGTTGTAGAAGACATCGACGCGATCAACCTCGCCGTCCACATACGCCGCCATCAGACGCTCGGCGATGCGGCGGGCGTCGACGAAGCTGGGACGATCGGAGAAGCCGGTGAAGGCTGCGGCCGGCTCGAGCCCACGAAAGCTCAGCGACGACGCCGGCCGACGGCCGGCGGCAAAGTAGAGCGTCTGGATCCCCTCGGCTTCGTGCTCACGCCCGGCCGCCACGCCAGCCCGCACGATCTGCGAGTTGAACGCGCCGGCAAGCCCGCGGTCTCCGGCGATGAGCAGCAGGGCGACCCGCTGCACCGAGTCGTGCGGGGTGAGGATGGGAAGGCTCGGCACCGCCCCGGCAGCCTCAGCCGCCTGCCTTGTGAGCCGGCGCAGCGCATGCGCGTATGGACGCAGCGCCTCGATGCGCTGCTCGGCCCGACGCAGGCGCGCCGCCGCGACCATCTCCATCGCGCGCGTGATCGTGCGGATGTTCTGGACCGAGGCTATGCGGTTGCGGACGTCTCGCTGTGAGGGCATGGCGTTGTTGTCGATCTGGGGTGGCGGGGCGCCTAGACGAGGGCGCTCTCCTCGAGCGGCTGGCCCTCTTCGTCGAGGTCGTAGCCGAAGTCGGCGGCGTACTGCTTGACCGCCGCGTCCACCTCGGCAACGGTCTGATCCGACCAGTCGCCCCCCTTCACCTTCTCGAGCAGCTCGGCGTGTGTCGCCTTGAGGGCCCCGGCCAGACCGTCGAGGAAGTGCTCGACGCGGTCGGCGTGGATGCGGTCGATGTAGCCGTTGGTCGCGGCATAGATCTGCACCACCTGGAGCTCAACCGCCAACGGCTGGCGCTCACCCTGGTTGAGCGACTTGACCAGGCGCTCGCCACGCGCCAGTGTGCGCTGCGTGTCGGCATCCAGCTCGGAGCCGAACTGGGCGAAGGCCTCGAGCTCGCGGTACTGGGAGAGGTCGAGCTTGAGCCGGCCGGCGACCTTCTTCATCGGTGCGATCTGGGCGTTGCCACCGACCCGTGACACGCTGATCCCGACGTTGATCGCCGGCCGCACGCCCGAGTTGAAGAGCTTCGGCTCGAGGAAGATCTGCCCGTCGGTGATCGAGATCACGTTCGTCGGGATGTAGGCGGAGACGTCGCCAGCCTGCGTCTCGATGATCGGCAACGAGGTCAGCGAGCCGGCGCCAAGCTCGTCGTTGAGCTTGACCGCGCGCTCGAGCAGCCTGGAGTGCAGGTAGAAGACGTCGCCCGGGTAGGCCTCACGGCCCGGCGGGCGGCGCAAGAGCAGCGACATCTCCCGGTAGGCGTAGGCGTGCTTGGTCAGGTCGTCGTAGATCGTCAGCGCGTGACGGCCGTTGTAGAGGAAGTACTCCCCCATCGCACACCCGGCGTACGGCGCCAGGAATGTGATCGGCGCCGACTCATCGGCGGCGGCCATCACGATAATCGTGTTCTCCAGCGCGCCGGCGTCCTCCAGCGCCTTGGCGAGCGCCACGACCGTCGCCTTGCGCTGGCCGATCGCGACGTAGATCGAGATCACGCCCGTGTCGCGGTTGTTGATGATCGTGTCAACGGCGATCGCGGTCTTGCCGGTCTGGCGGTCACCGATGATCAGCTCGCGCTGGCCGCGGCCGATCGGGATCATCGAATCGATCGCCTTGATCCCGGTCTGCATCGGCTCCTTCACCGGCTGGCGCTGAACGACGCCCGGCGCCTTGTGCTCGATCGGGCGCGTCTGATCGCTGTGAATGGGGCCCTTGCCGTCGAGCGGGTTGCCGAGCGGGTCGACGATCCGGCCGAGCAGCCCGTCACCGACCGGGATCTCGAGCAGGCGGCCGGTGCGACGCACGGTGTCACCCTCGGAGATCTTCTCCCAGTCGCCGAACATGACCGTGCCGACGTTGTCGGATTCAAGGTTCAGCGCCAGGGCGGTCACGCCGTGGGGGAGCTCGAGCATCTCAAACGACATGCAGTTCTCGAGGCCGTGCACGCGGGCGATGCCGTCGGCCACCGATAGCACGGTGCCGACCTCGGCCAGGTCCGCGCTGCTCGAGTCCAGCCCCTCGATGCGGCTTTTGAGGATTGAGGTGATCTCGTCTGGCTTGATCTGCATTTGTTCGTAAGGCTCCTTTAGGCCTGTGCGACTTCTCTGCGAAGCTGTTCCAGACGCGTCCGGATCGACGCGTCCATGATGAAGTTTCCGACCCGCAAAACGATCCCGCCGAGGATCTCCGGATCGACCGTGCTCGAGAGCTCGATCTCGTTACCGGTCTGCTGGCCAATCCGCCGGCCGAGGTCGGCGATGACCTCAGGATCGAGCGCCACAGCGCTAGTCACCTGCACCGGCAGCCGCTGACTGTGGGCAGCATAGAGGGCCTCGAAGGTGGTTCGGATCCGAAAGATCACGGGCATGCGGTGGCGTTCGGTGAGCGCCTCCAGAAAGTTCATGAAGGCAGGATCGGCGCCCTCAACGACCCTGTGCAGCCCGTCCTTCTTCTCCGCCACCGTGAAGTACGGCGAGAAGAAGAAGACGGCCAGCTCGCGGTTCTCGTGCAGTGCCTGAGCGAACTGCGCGAGCTGCTGCGCGAGCAGTTCGAGCGTGCCCTGATCGACACCGACCTCGAACAGCGCGCGGGCGTATACCTGTGCGATCTCTTCCATGGCTTGCGTGGTTTGCGAGCTGGGCTCGTCTCTGCCTGGCGGCCAGCGGGCCGCCAGGCTAGTTCCCGCCTCCGGTGAGCACGCTGAAGTCGAGGTCAGCGAGCGCCTCCTCGACCAGTCGGCGCTGGTCGGCGTCGGTCAGCAGCTTGCCGGTGACCTTCTCCGTGGCGAGCACCGTCAGATCGGCGACCTCGCGACGTATCGCGTCGATCGCACGGCGCGTCTCGGCCTCCACGTCACGGCGGGTCTGCTCCAGCAGGCGCTCGCGCTCGGCGCGGGCGGTGGCGATCGCCTCCTTCTGTTGCGCCTCTCCGGCCTGGCGGGCGCGGGAGACGATCTCGTCGGCCTGGGACCGGGCCTCGGCCAACCGCTGGCGGTACTCGGCCAGCACCTCGTCAGCCTGCCGGCGCAGATTCTCCGCAGCGTCGATCTCACCCGCGATCGACTGGGCGCGACGGTCGAGCGTCTGCCCGATCACCGGGAACACATAACGGCGCAGAACCCACAGGCAGATCAGGAAGATGACCAGCACCCAGACCATCAGCCCCACGTTGGGGGTGATCAGGAACGAACCCGAGGAGGCGATCGGCAGGTGTGCAGTTGCTGGCATTGGTGATCTTGCTCCGGTCGCTTCGGTCTAGAGGAAGAAGGCGATGAAGCCGCCGACGAGGCCGTAGAAGAAGCACGCCTCGGTCAGCGCGAACCCCAGCCACTGGTCGCGCTCAATGTCCTGGCGCAGCTCCGGCTGACGGGTCTTGGCCTGGATGGAGGCGTTGAAGACGCTGCCGATGCCGGCACCCGCGCCCGCCGCGCCACCGCCGGCGCCGACGCCGAGACCGATCGACTTGCCCGCGTTCTGGGCGTAATCGGCGATCTGACCCAGCACTGGGTGGAAGATCGACAGGAAGTGGAGGAACAGCATTTCCGGGTTGGCTCCTTGTTGATTGCTAATGGCTTGTAACCGCGTCACCGAGGTAGATCGCGGTAAGGACGGAGAAGATGAAGGCCTGCAGGCCGGCGATCAGCACCGCCTCGAACAGGTAGATGGCGATCCCGAACGGGAACAGCAGCCACTGCACCCACGGGTCGCCGACGAGCACGCCGAGCTCGCCACCCATGAATGCGATCAGCATGTGCCCGGCCAGCAGGTTGGCCCAGAGCCGGACCGTGAGCGAGATCAGCCGCAGGAAGTAGGAGAGCACCTCGATCACGAAGATCAGTGGCTTGATCGGGCCGGTGATGCCGGCGGGCATCAGGCTCTTGAGGAAGCCGACCGGCCCGTGGTGGGCCTTGAGCCGCTCCCAGCTGAACAGCACGAACACCATCAGCGCCAGGATCAGCGGGAAGGCGACGTTGGTGTCCGCGGCGTAGATCTGAAACGACGGCAGGTGCGCGCCGAAGAGCGTGAACTTGTCAAGCGAGTCGACGGGCAGCGGGATGTAGCCGATCAGGTTGGAGACGAGGATGAAGACAAACAGCGTCGCGATCAGCGGGAAATACTTGCGTGAGAGGTTCTCGTCGAGGTTCTCGCGGGCCATGCCGCTGGTCAGCCCGTAGAACATCTCGATCGCCGCCTGCAGCCGTCCGGGGCGCTCCTTCAGCCGGTGCGCGACGTAGAACATCAGGCCGAGCGTGATCGCAGCCGCGAGGATCACGTAGAGCACGCCCTTGTTGAAGTTCACAGGGCCGACGCTGAACCAGGTGTCGAGCTTGAACTCGTTGGTCGGCGTGAACACGCCGCTTGCGACCGCAGGCGCCTTGTGCGCCTTAAAGCCGAACACGCCGATGAAGAAGACGATGCCCGCGAACCACAGCCCACCGAGCGCGAGCGCGACGCGTTTGCCGCGGCTCGCGCCGGGCTTACGCTCGCTGCCCTCGCCGGGCCTCGGCGTGCCGGCTGGTGCCGGTGCGGTGATTGCGCTCATCGGTGTTCTGACTCCCTTTCCGGCGGTGGACCACTGACGATCCTGACCGCGAAGCCTACCGAGTAGGCGGCGAAGATCAGGATCGCGGCGGCAAGGCCGTCCTGCCGGTGGCCGGCCACGCCGGCCACGACGATCGCGGCTGCCAACAGCCAGATTCTCCCAAACGCCTCGGTCACATGGATGCCCACCTGCGTGCGCGGATCACGCAGCCTGCGTGTGAAGCGCCGGTCCGTGATCTGGACGAGGCGCTGCAGCAGCCAGCCGGCCCCGCCGACCGTCACGCCGAGCGATGGCGCGCCGAGGACCAGCGCCACAGCGCCGCCAAGCACAAGGAAGTAGATGTCGAGGTATTGGAGCGCGCTCACGGTTACCCGCTCGTGCGAATGGGCGTTTTGATACAAAGTGGTCATATCCCGTTTGGGCGGTGGCTGCCCAAAGGCTGGGCGCTGCATGCTAGCGATTAACCGCCGGTAAGGCATGTCTGATTTGCGTGCCCAGCTCGTTGGTCGCGCGCTGAACCGCACGACCCGATTGTTCGACCGTCCAGCGCGGGTGACGGTCTTGTGATGGCATCGGCGGTCGCTGCCGATGAGAAGCGCATGGACGACGCGCCTCCCACCAGCGTGAGGACCAGGTGCGCGACGAGCGCCGCGGGCGCGGCGATGTGCGCTGCGCCCAGCGCCGTGACGCGGACGCACCTGCGAACACGCATCGCGGGACTGCTGTTGGTCCTGACGCTCGCCGCCTTCCTGCTGGCCTGCGCGCGGGCTGATGCCGCCCCAGACAACCCTGCCGGCGTCGCCGCCGCCGGCGAGCAGGTGGCCGGGCTGACGCTGACCACCACGCAGGCGCCCTCACCGCTGCCAGACCGCCTGCCGCGCGCACACCCATACCGACCACCAGCCGGGAAAATCCTCCAAGGGGTTGCCAGCAAGCCGATCGGCGCCTACACGAGCGCGGTCGGCAAACATCCCGCCGTCTACCAGGAGTTTGTGGCCTGGGGGCAATGGCTGCCCGGAATAACCGCGGATGCCAGGGCCAACCGTTCGCGGCTGATGATGATGGTCACCACGGCCTACGGATCCCGGAACGTGATCACGCCGCTTGGAATCGCGCGCGGCGCCGGTGATGCCTGGTTGATCGGCCTCGCCCAGGCGATCTACGCATCACACAACATCACCTACCTGCGCCTGATGGCGGAGATGAACAACTGCGAAAACCCCTACGCGGCCTACAACTGCGACGGCAGCTCGCGCGGCGCCCAGTACTCGAGCGCCGCTTTCAGACAGGCCTGGCGGCGCGTGGCGCTGATCATGCGCGGCGGTGAGGTGACGCTGATCAACCGGCGCCTTGAAGCGCTGCACATGCCGCCGCTGCGGACGTCGCTTGCCTACCTGCCGACGCCCGCGGTGGCGATGGTGTGGGTGCCGATGGTCGCCGGCAACCCCGACCTTCCGGCCCTGGCCCCGGCCGCCTACTTCCCCGGGCGGGCCTGGGTTGACTGGGTCGGCACGGACTTTTACAGCCGCTACCCAAACTGGTCGGGGCTCGACCGCTTCTACGCGGCCTACGCCCACGTGGCACCGTTCGCGTTCGGCGAGTACGCGATCTGGGACGGGGACGCGCCGGGCTGGGCGAAGGAGCTCTTCGCCTGGATCTCGAAACATCCGGATGCGCGGATGCTCGTCTACAACGACGCCTCCAGCGCGTTCTACCTCTCGCAGTTCCCCGCGAGCGCCGCGATTATCCGTGCGGCCCTGGCCGCGCCGAAGTTCCTCGCCTACGCGCCAGAGTGGGCGCCAGGCTCAGCGGCGCGGCGCAGCCGGCGGGCTGTGGCGGGCGGTTAGGCGCCGAGCTCCTCGAGCCGCAGGCGCACCCGCCGGGCACGTTCGCTCAGGTCGGCTTCGAGCTTGGCGAGCTCCGCGAGCCTGCCCCGTACCAGCGTCAGCTGGTTGGCGATGTGCCCTTCGGATTGCAGCAGCAGCTCGCGCTGGCGCCCGGGATCATCGGTCGCGTGCAGCTCGCGCCGGATCTCAGCACGAGCCGTCTCCGCCTCGAGCAGCTGTGAGAGCTGCTCGAGGCTCAGCCCGAGCAGCTCCTTGAGCCGCACGATCTCGTGGACACGGTCGACTTCGGCCTGCGAGTAGCAGCGGTGCTTTCCAAGCACGCGCGTGTCGCCCCCGGAAAGCAGCCCGATCTCTTCGTAGTAGCGGATCGTTCTGGGGGTGGTGCCGGTGAGTGCCGCGACCTCGCCGATACGCATCACCCGCTCAGCGTCGGCGTGTGGCGTGTCGGCGTGTGGCGTGTCGGCGTGTGGCGTGTCGGCGTGTGGCGTGTCGGCGCCGCCGGCCTGCTGCAGTGCCTCGCCGATGGCGGTCATGCCGCGGCCACCTGTCCGCTCTGTGGGACGGCCCTCTGTGCGGGCGCTTCCTCGCCGGCAGTGACCGGTGTCTGGCTGCCGGCGTGCTTGGGCCGTGCCAGTGCGACCACGGCTCCCACCAACGACAGCCCGCTCATGCACCAGAGGGCGAAGTGCATGTTGGCCAGAAACGGCGCCAGGTGCGCGGCGCTGATGCGGGTGCCAAGGCCAGAGAAGATGCTGAACAACACCGTGGGTGAGATCCCGTTGGTGACGACAGCCATCACAAACGCGATCGACAACACCGCACCGGTGTTCTGGACGAGCACCCGCGCACCGGAGGCGATGCCGCGACGGTGGGGAGCCACCACACCCATCATCGCGGCCGTGTTCGGCGAGTTGAACATGCCCGAGCCGATACCGACAACGAACTGGAACAGTCCGGGCCACCAGTAGCTCGTCTCCTGCCCCAGGGTCGTCATCAGCCCGAGGCCCAGCGCGGTGACCAGCATGCCCAGCGACGCCAGCGCACGCGAGCCGCGACGGTCAGCGTAGATGCCGGCGATCGGCGAGGCGATCAGCATGCCGAGCGCCAGCGGCGCCAGTTTGAGACCCGCAAGGATCGGCGTGTCGCCCTGCACGCCCTGGAAGTAGAAGACGAACACGAACATCAGGGCGAAGCGGGCCAGGCCGTTCAGAAACGCGGCAGCCGAGGCGGCGCTGAAGAGCCGGCTTCGGAAGATGGTTAGATCGAGCATCGGCGCGCGGTGGTGACGTTCGATCACGACGAACAGCGGCAGGAAGATGACCGCGGCGACGAGGCTCGCGAACACGAGCGTGCCGTGCCAACCTTCGATGCCGCCCCTTGAGATGCCGTAGACCAAGCCGGTCAGGCCAATCAGAAATGTGCCCGTGCCCAGCGCGTCGAAGCTCGTGTCCTCGCCGCGCCCGGTGATCTCACGCAGGATCGAGAAGGCCCAGAGGCTGCCCAGCAGCGCGAACGGGACGTTGAACCAGAAGACCCAGTGCCAAGAGATGTCGACCAGCGCGCCACCCAGTACCGGGCCGATCACCAGGCCAACGGCCGCGACCATCGTATTGGTGCCCATCGCCACGCCCAGCTGCTCACGCGGGAATGCGTCGGTCACGATCGCGGCCGAGTTTGCAAACAGGAACGCGCCGCCCAGACCCTGAGCCACGCGCCAGAGGATCAGCTCGGTGCCACCGGTCGAAAAGCCGGCGCCCAGCGACGCTGCGGCGAACATCAAAAAGCCGCCGATGTAGGCGTTCTTGCGCCCAAACTGGTCGGAGAGACGCCCCGCGCTCAGCACCAGCACCGTGGAAGCGATCATGTAGACGAGGATCACCCACACCAGCGTGAGCAGGCTGGTGTGCAGGTGCCGCTCGAGATCCGGCAGGGCGATGATCAGCGTGCCCGAGTTGATCGTCGCAAGCAACATGCCAACGCTGGTGCAGGAGAGCGCCCACCACTTGTAATGGTCGTGGTCTCGATCGACACCGATCCTGCGTTTGGGGCGTGCTGCTGTGACCGCGGACATACGCTTCCCTCCGGCTAAAATTGTTCCTTACGTGAACGTCAGCTTAGCAGCTGGCGCGCGGGCGTAAGGCGGCGGCGTAGGTCAGGGCGGCGTAGGTCAGCGCTGAAACGCGGAGACCGTCGCGAGCACGACGTACACGGCAATCAGCGCCGCTCCCTCGAACGGCGTCGCTTCGCCGTCGCCGGTGATCTGCCAGATCAGGACCGCGGTGCCGACCAGAGCCCCGGCCCACACATCCGGCAGTTGAAAGCTCAGCCTGCTTGCCGTCGCCAGGGAGACGAGCACCATCAGCGGATACAGGAACGCCGCCAGTTGCGCGACCGAGTTCTTGACGACGCTGATCGCCAGGTCGTGCTTGCCGCGGTAGGCCAGATAGATGCCAGAGGCGTTCTCCACGGCGTTGCCCGCGATCGCGATGATCACGATGCCCGCAAACGACTGGGTAAGCGCGAGCTGGTGGATCGTCGGCGCGAGCGCGTGCACAAACCAGTCCGAGACGAACGCGGAGCCGACGCCCGCCACCGCCAGCAGCGCGAGCGCGGGCCGCAAAGCGACACTTGGCCGTTCCGCTTCGGCCTCTGGCGCGTCCACCCCGGCCTGCGTCCTGTCTCGGCTCAGGTACTGACGCATCCAGATGGCGTAGACGACGAGCAGCGCGACGGCCCCGACAACGCTGATCGTCTCCACGTGGCTTCCGGTGGCGCCCGGCGAGCCGGCAACCAGGGCGATCAGCACGATGACCAGCGAGGCGATCAGCATCAGCGTGGCCGTGTCGTTGGGCAGCCCGGCATGAAAGCGCATCACCCGCCCACGCTCGCGCGCGGCCCCGGTGACGAGCACCAGACCCAGGACGAGCAGCGCGTTGACGAGAATCGAGCCGATTAACGCCGTCTGGGCGACGGTTCGCTCGTGTGCCTGCAGAGCGAACAGGACGACGAAGAACTCGGGCAGGTTGCCCACCGTGGACTGCAATACACCGGTCATCCCCGACCCCAGGCGCAGACCGACCTGCTCGGTGGCGAACGAAACGGTCCAGGCGAGCCCGGCCAACGCCAGCGCAGCCATGACGAAGGCAAGCAGCGCCGGCACGCTGCTCAGGTAGCGGGTCAAGCCGGCGAGCAGGACCAGCAGCAGAACGCAGGCCAGCAGCCCGCGCTTCAGGCCGCTCACTGCCCCGGCCCCGGCCCCGACCCCGGCCCCGGCGGCCTGATCGCGTCGAACTCGCCCGTCTCCATGTCGCGCTGCACCGCGGCGACGATGTCGTGCTCACTGGTGTCGGGATCGACCTTGCGCAGCTGGATGGCCTTGAGCAGCTTGAACTTGAAAATCTCAAGCACGTAGACGAGATACACGCTCGCGACGACCGCGACCAGCAGGATCAGGGCCATCACGACGCTCCAGCCAAGGTTGTAGTGGCCGTGGTAGTGGTATGGCACGAACCGCAGCGCGAGCGCGAGCCCCGCGAGCATCAGCGTCCAGGCGTACAGGTAGCCGACGGTCTTGCGCTGGCTGAAGCCGATCCGCGCCATGCGATGGTGGAAGTGCTCCATGTCCGCACGCCAAGGCATGTGCCCGTACTTGAGGCGCTTGGCCACCACAAACCCGGTGTCCATGAACGGCACCGCGAGCACCAGCAGCGGCACCGCCAGCGCCAGCGCGGCGTTGGTCTTGAGCGAGCCGACGATCGCGACCACCCCGAGCAGGTACCCGAGCAGGTTCGAGCCCGTGTCCCCCATGAAGATCTTCGCCGGATAGCGGTTATGAAACAGGAAGCCGAGCGCGGCGCCGGCGGTGATCGCCGCCATCACCGCGGCCGCGCTCCTGCCCCCCTCGACGCTGAAGGCGATCACAGCAAAGGCCGCGCCGTCGATCGCACACACGCCCGCGGCCAGCCCGTCGACCCCGTCGGAGAAGTTGACGATGTTCATCAGCGCCACGAGCCACAGCACCGTCAGCTCCTTGCCCCCGTCAGGGAAGGCCAGGTAGCCGAGGAACGGCACCATCACCCCCTTGATCAGCGCGCCACCCAGTGCGGCGACGATTGCCGCCGCGATCTGCCCGACGAGCTTGACGAGCGGCTTGAGCTCGACGATGTCGTCGATCGCGCCGATCAGGGCGATCAGCACCGCCCCGGCAATGACGATCCAGGTGTGCATGACGCCGGCCGTGCCGAGCTTGTAGCCCAGAGCCCGGCGCAGGTGGATCGTGTCCGGCAGCCAGATCAGCGCGGCCACGATGACGGCCGCGAGGATCGCCAGGCCGCCCAGCTCTGGCGTGGGTTCGCGTGCCAGCCCGCGCTCAGACGGGTAGGCGATCGCGCCGAGCTTGCGCGCGAGCCGTCCCGCGAGCGGCGTCAGCAACGCGGCGACGGCCGTCGCGACGAGCAGGGCGTAGACGGCATCCAGGTAACGCATCTGGCCGGCTAAGCATGCCAGCAGCAGCGGGCGCCGGTCGGGCGCATCAGTGCGCGAGCGCCGCCGCGACCCGCGCGATCACCGCCTCCGGCGTGCGGTCAAGCTGCCGCGCGGTGACCCGGATCACCCGGTAGCCGGCGGCAACCAGGCGCTGGTCGCGCAGGCGGTCGCGCTCAAATGACCGGCGTGCCGAGTGATAGCCGAACCCGTCGAACTCGACCACCAGCCGCTGCTCGGGCCAGAGCAGGTCCACCTCCATGCCCAGCAGCTGCGCGTTCACGCTTGGTTTTGGTAGCTGCGCGCGCTCCAGCAGCTGGACCAGCTTGCGCTCGTAATGCGAGCGGGTCAGCGTCGGTTCGCGGCCCTGCTGGATGAGCTCACGCAGGCTCGCCGCGCCCTTGACGCGCGGGCTCGCCGCGAGCGCCTGCGCCAGCTGTGAGGGTTCGAGCAGCCCGCGACGCAGCGCGACCGCGTACGCGGCCTCGAGCTCATCGCGTCCGAGGACAGAGGCGAGATCGATCAACGTGCGCGCGGGCGCCGTCACGGGCAGCCTGCTGTGACGGCAGACATCGCCCGACAGCAGACTCGACCGACGGTGGACAACCAGCCCTGGTCGCGGACGCGCGTCGAGCCCCACGAGCGTGACCTCGACCGGCAGCTCCGGAAAGTCCGATAGCCGCCAGACCAGGGCGGCGGTTCGATGGCTCAGCACGGCGCGGCCGGCGAAGTGGATGACCGCCGCGGTGGCTGCCGCGAGCGCTTCAAGCCGCGGACGTCCAAACAGGTAGACGCCTGGGTAGAGGCGGTGCAGGGACCGAGTGGCGAGCCGGTGCCTGATCGCCGCCGGACTCAGGCCGGCCTCGATCAGCTGGCTGCGGTGAAGCACCCCGCGCTGGAGCTCGGCCAGGCGTGCGAGCTCGCCGTCACCGCGCCCGCGAACAGCCTCCAGCCCCCAAACCTCCGCCGCAAACGGCGAATTGTGCATTTCGCGCACTCCCACCGCCCGAAATGCACAAACTGGCCCTGGGACGTGAGCTTTGGGGGCCAGAGGCTGCTCGGAGGCCGACATGCACGCGACTATGCGCGCCCGCACCGGCCCACGCCGCCGGCGGGCGCGAATCGGCACACATTCGTGACACTTCCGCCCGGGTCAGACCGGGTCAGACCGGGCCAGACCGGGCCAGACCGCTTCAGACCGCTGCAGACCGCTTCAGACCGGGACGCTGGGTGCGAGCGTCGCGTACAGCGGGTAGCGCTCGGCGATCGCGCCCGTGCGCTCGGCCAAGTCAGCTCGGCGCTCCTCGAAGTCCCCGGGTGCGAGCGCCGCGACGATGATCTCCCCGATCTCGCCGAAGTCGGCCACCTGCAGCCCGCGCGTGGCGAGCGCCGGCGTGCCGATCCGCAGCCCGGAGGTGACCATCGGCGGCCGCGGGTCAAACGGGATCGCGTTGCGGTTGACGGTGATCCCGATCGCGTGCAGGCGGTCCTCGGCCTGCTTGCCGTCGAGCTCCGAGGCGCGCAGGTCCACGAGCACCAGGTGCACGTCGGTGCCGCCGGTGAGCACGGAGATCCCGTGGCCGGTGCCGAGCATCGTCGCGGCCAGGGTCCTGGCCCCGGCAAGCGTCCGCTCCTGCCGCTCGCGGAAGGGCTCTGAGGCGGCGATCCGCAGCGCCACCGCCTTGGCGGCGATCACGTGCTCGAGCGGCCCGCCCTGCTGGCCGGGGAACACAGCCGAGTCGATCTTCTTGGCGTGCTCCTCGCGGCAGAGGATCATGCCCGAGCGCGGGCCGCCGAGCGTCTTGTGGATGGTGGTCGCGATCACGTCGGCGTAGGGCACCGGCGAGGGGTGCAGGCCCGCAGCCACCAGCCCGGCGAAGTGCGCCATGTCCACGAACAGGTAGGCGCCGACCTCGTCGGCGATCTCGCGAAAGCGCGCGAAGTCGAGCTGGCGCGGGTAGGCCGACCAGCCGGCGACGATCATCTTCGGCCGCTGCTCGCGCGCGATCCGGGCGACCTCATCCATGTCGATCAGGCTCGTCTCGCGGTCAACCCCGTAGGTCACGATCTCGTACAGCCGCCCGGAGGCGTTGAGCTTCATGCCGTGTGTCAGGTGCCCGCCGTGGGCGAGCTCTAGCCCCATCAGCTTGTCTCCGGGGGTCAGCAGCGCGTGATAGATGGCGATGTTGGCCTGCGCGCCCGCGTGCGGCTGCACGTTGGCGTGCTCGGCGCCAAAGAGCGCCTTGGCACGGTCGATCGCGAGCTGCTCGGAGCGGTCGACGAACTCACAGCCACCGTAGTAGCGGCGCCCCGGATAGCCCTCCGCGTACTTGTTGGTCAGCACCGAGCCCTGCGCCTCGAGCACCGAGAGCGGCACGAAGTTCTCCGAGGCGATCATCTCGAGCGTCTGCTGCTGGCGGCCAAGCTCGCCGGAGACGATCTCCGCGATCTCGGGATCGACCTCTGCCAGCGGCGCATTGAAGTAGTCGGCGGGTAGGTTCGTCATGCTGACGAGCCTACCAACGGCGACCACGGCCCCCTCACAGCGGCCGTGCGACGAGCACCGCGAGGTCCCGCAGCGTCCAGCTCACCCGCGCCTCGAAGCCGGCGGCGCGCAACCACTCGAGCTGCTCGGCGACGCTGCTCGGCTTGTCATAGCCGTCCGTCAGCTCCACCACGGCCGCATCCGGCGACTGCGGCACGACGACGTCGCCGAGCACAAAGCGCCCGTCCGGCGCGAGGCGCTCGCGCACCCGTGAGAACAACAGCGCCTTCTCATCCGCCTCGAGATGGTGCACCGCCAGCGCGCTCACGACGAGGTCAAAACGCCCCTCGGGCAGCGGCTCCTGCAACAGCCCCGCGTGCGCTGCCACCAGCCGCTCGCCGAGCCGCGCCGCGGCCGCGGCGAGCATCGCCGGGCTCTCATCAACACCCGTGATCTGCGCCCGCGGGTTTTGCTCAAGCAGCCGCGCGGCGGTCTCGCCGGTGCCGATCCCGAGCTCGAGGATCCTCTGCACCCCCTGGCCGGCGGCAAGCGCCACCTGCCCCTGCAGCTCCGCGTAGCCGGGGAGGGTGTCGGTGACCATCGCCGCGTAGGTGCCCGGCTCGAAGCGAAAGCGCCCGCCCAGCCGGCGGGCGAGCTCGTCCTCGTCCACGGCGCCCAGCCGGCGCACAGACCACACACCCTCCTGCTCGTAGTCGCGCAGGTCAACGACCGTGGAGGCCACGCCCGGCAGCTCACCACCGTCGATCACCAGGTCGGCGCCGGCCCGGATGGCCGGCGCCACCTCGCTCAACCTGCGGGCGTCGGCCCCACCCGAGAGGTTCGCGCTCGATTGCAGCACCGGCACCTGCACGCCCACGAGCGCCGGGACGCTCACAACCCGGAGCCCGAGCGTCTGCGGATCGGCGCGAGCGCTCAGCGCAAAGCGCCGGGCGGGGTTTGGCAAAAGCGCCGTGACCGCGCCCGGCATCAGCGCCGAAAGCGCTCGCCGGGTGTTCGGGCCGAGCTCGGGCAGCGCGTAAAGCGCCGCCTCAAGGTCAAAGAACATGATCGCGGCGGCCTTGTCGGGCGGCCTGCCCTTGAGCGCGTAGAGGTGCTCGATCGCCACCTGGCTTGCGGGGTCGCAGGCGAGGCCATAGACCGTGTCTGACGGGAACAGGACGACCCCGCCCCGGCCGATCACGGTCTCAAACGCGCTCACCGCCGCCCCACCACAACCCGCTCGATGCCGGCCAGGTCCCGCCGGCGCTCGCTGGAGCGAAAACCCGCCTGCGCAAGCAGCGCCGAGACCGCGTCGGCCTGCGTGTGGCCGATCTCCAGGGCGATCAGCTCGACCTCCTGGCGCTCACCCGCCTGGGCGATCAGCCGGCGGATCAGATCGAGCCCGTCGGGGCCGCCGAAGAGCGCCCGGTGCGGCTCATAGAGCGCCACGTCCGGGGGCAGCGGCTCGCCGTCGGCGACGTAGGGCAGGTTTGCCAGCAGCACCGGGGCACTCACCTCGGAGAGCAGGTCGGAGCGCACCCACTTGACCGTAAGCCCCAGCCGCTGCGCGTTCATGCGCGCCAGCGACAGCGCGCCGTCGCTGATGTCGGCGCCGATCAGCTCAAGGTCCGGGCGCTCCTGGACCAGCGCCAGCGCGACCGCGCCGCAGCCGGTGCCGATGTCGGCGACACGCGTGCCGTGAGGCAGCTCCAGGCCGACCTCCACCAGCAGCTCGGTCTCGGGTCGTGGGATCAGGGCGCGCGGGTCGACGGCGAGCGTGAGCTGGCGAAAGGCGCGACGGCCGAGGATGTAGGCGACCGGCTCGCGCTTTACGCGGCGGGTCAGAAGTGCCAGGTAGCGGGTGCGCAGCTCACCGCTTGCCTCCTCCCCGCCGCGCAACACGAGCTGTGCGCGATCGGTTGAGAGCACGTGTGCGAGCAACAGCTCGGCGTCGAGCCGGGGGCTTTCGCAGCCGACCTCAGCGAGTGCCGCGGTGGCGCCCGCCAGCTCCTCGCCAAGCGTGGTCACGCCGCCGCGTCTTCCAGGCGTCTGCGCTTCTCGTCGTCCTGCAGCGCCTCGGTGAACTCGTCCAGCTCGCCCATCAGGATCGCGTCGAGGTTGTGCAGCAGCAGGTTGATGCGATGGTCCTTGACGCGGCGCTCGCCGTAGTTGTAGGTGCGGATCTTCTCGGAGCGGTCACCGGCACCGACCTGCGCCGAGCGTGAGGCGGCAAGCTGGGCCTGCTGCTCGGCCAGGGCACGCTCATAGAGGCGGGCGCGCAGCACTCGCATGGCCTTCTCGCGGTTCTGCAGCTGCGACTTCTCGTCCTGCATGGAGACGACGATGCCCGACGGCCTGTGCGTGATGCGCACGGCGGAGTCGGTCGTGTTGACCGACTGGCCGCCGGGGCCGGAGGAGCGGTAGACGTCAATCTGCAGGTCGCCGGGGTCAACCTGCACGTCCACGTCGTCTGCCTCGGGCAGGACCGCGACGGTCGCCGTGGAGGTGTGGATGCGCCCCTGGGACTCGGTTTCGGGCACACGCTGCACGCGGTGGGTGCCGCCCTCGAACTTGTAGACCGAGTAGGCACCGTCGCCCTTGACCGCGAACGTGTAGGTGCCGTCGCCGAGCTCGAGCGGCTCGGTCTTGAAGCCGCGGCGCTCGGCGTAGCGGGTGAGCATCCTGTACACGTCCCCGGCCCAGAGCGCCGCCTCGTCCCCGCCGACGCCCGGGCGGATCTCGATGATCACGTTCTTGTCGTCGTTGGGGTCGCGCTCGACCATCGCCAGGCGGATCTCCTCCTCGAGCTCGGCGAGCCGCTCGGTCGAGCTGCGCGCGAGCTCTCGCAGGTCGGCGTCCTCCCCATCCTCGGCCAGGAGCTCACGCGCGCCGGCGAGGTCGTCGGCGGTGCGCCGGTATTCGGCCGCCAGCCGGGCCGCGGGCTCGAGCTCGCGGTAGGCGCGTGAGGCGGCCGTGAAACGTTCACGGTCGCTGATCACGGCCGGGTCCGCGAGCTCGGCCTCGAGCTCGGCAAAGCGCGACTCGATCTGTTTTACGAGGTCGTCGAGCATCCGCAGGCGAGCGCTCGCCGGCTTCGGTGAGTTCTAGGCGTTCGCGCCGGCCTTGGCGGCCGCCACGCGGCCCTTGGCGACGCGGCGCTGGAAACGCTCAACGCGTCCGCCGGTGTCCACCAGCTTCTGCTTGCCGGTGTAGAACGGGTGGCACTCAGCGCAGATCTCGACGTGGATCTGGGGCTTGGTCGAGCGGGTCGTGAAGCTGTTGCCGCACGTGCAGGTGAGGTGGGACTCAACGTAGTTGGGGTGAATGTCGCTCTTCATATCTATATCTGAGGATAGCCAGCTTGCGCGAGCGAGATAATGCCGGCATGCAGCAGCCAGACCGCCGCGGCGCCCACGCGAAGCTGGCGCTCGCGCCGATGGCGCTTGCGGCAGTGGTGGTGGTGCTCGTCGCTGTGCTGGTGGCCGGCGGACAGGACGGCACGATCGTGGTCCAGCGCGTGCTGACCGGTTTGGCGCCGAGCGTCGGTGCCAAGGTGCGCTGGCAGCGGGCTCCCGCGACGTCGATCATCGAAACCTCGCGGCAGGGCGCGGTGCTGGGACTGCTCGTGAGCTCGTCCAGCGCCGGGGGCACAGCGGTCGTCGCGGGCGACAGGCTCGAGTTCTACGACCCTTCGGACAACACGATCTACGAGACCACCGAGACCGCGCTGCGACGCACGACCGGCCTGCAGGAGCTCCCCTACGGCTTGGGCGTCGGCACCTTCGGCGACAGCGGCAAGAGGGTCTCCCGCCCGGCCCCCAGCTTCATTCCAGGGCAGGCGAGCATCTACCGGCAGGAGCTCGAGGCGGGGCTCGCGCGCACCGGACCCACGGTCAGGCTCGACGGCCGCACGGTGCTAGAGCTGCTCCCGGTCAGGCGCCCGGCCGCGCCCGTGCCGCTACGGAACCTGATCGAGCTCCGTACCTCCGTCTACGTCACACCGCAGAGCTACGACCCGGTCGAGCAGGTACTGACGACCGGCCCGTACCGCAACCAGCGGAGCTTCTATGAACGGTGGCTGACCTACCGGGTGCTGCCGGCCACAACCGCCAACCTGAGGCTTCTGTCGTTGCGGACGCTGCACCCGCACCCGCGCGTGGTTCGCGGCGCACGCACCTATCTGCGCGCGCTGCAACGGTCGCTAGGTGAGCGTGTATAGCGGGCCGTCGCCGCCCTCGGGCGGGGTCAGCCGCCCGCCCTTGGCGGTGATCGCGCCGCACTGCACGCAGTTGGTGTAGTTGACGATCACGTCGACCTCACCAGATTTGGTCCCGCCCGCCTGTCCAGCATCTGCGTCCTCAGGGATCTCATAGACACCCGCGGGGCACATCCAGCGCCAGGTCTCGGCGATCTCACGCGGAACCCGGGTCTGCACACGGATGTGGTTGGGCGCGTCGTCGCGGGTGGCGTTGCCGGAGATGTAGACCGATGAGAGCTTGTCGAAGATGTAGGAGCCGTCGGGCTTGGGGTAGCGGCTTGAGGTGTCGCCGAGGAACATGTCCTGCGCGTCGTCGCGGTGCCAGTGCAGACGCCCGGGTGGCAGGAGCCCCTTTGAGACAAGCGCGAGGTTTACCTCCGGGCCGCCGCGCACAAGCCCCTTCTGCAGCGGCTGGCGGGCGTTGCGCACGCGCCAGAGCTCGCGCCCGACCGACGAGTTCGAGATCGCCGCGCCGTAGTCATCGAGCGGCGCGCCGCGCTTGAGGTGCGCGTAGATCGCCTCGGCGGCGAGCATGCCTGAGCGGATGCAGTGGTGCACGCCCTTGAGCGCGACGGTGTCGACCATGCCGCCGGCGTCGCCGACGATCAGGGCCCCTGGCATCGTGAGCTTCGGCATCGACCAGAAGCCCCCGCCCGGCAGCGCCTTGGCGCCCCAGCCGACGCGCTCGCCGCCGGCCAGCACCTGACGCACCAGCGGGTGGGTCTTGAACAGCTGCAGCAGGTCGTGGGCGGAGGTGGTTGCGTCGCGGTAGCCGAGACCGACGACGAAGCCGATCGAGACCAGATCATCGCCGCTGCGCTCATCCTTCATCGGATAAAGCCAGCCGCCACCGACCTGCCCGTAGCGTGGCTTGACCGCGAGCGGCCAGGGACCGAGCGTGTGGATCACCCGGTCAAGCGGCTTTGGCACCTTCCAGATCTCCTTGACGCCGAGCTCCCAGACCTGCGGCTCACGGTCACGCGCGAGGTCGAACTCGCGGATCGCCGGACCGGTCAGATGGCCCCAGTTCCCCTCGGCGAGCACCGTCACCCGCGCCCGGATGTCGCTGCCCGGCTCGAAGTTTGAAAGCGGCTGGCCGTCCTTGCCGCGCCCCTTGTCACCGGAGCGCACCCCGACCACGGCGCCGTCCACCACGAGCAGTTGCGCGGCGGCGGTCTCGGTCAGCACATAGGCGCCCTGCTCCTCCGCCAGGCGCTGCTGGTAGCGGGCCAGAGCCGCCACCGAGATCACCTCGTTGCCGTGGTTTTTGAAGTTCGGCGGGGTCGGGATCTTGATCGCGCGGTTGGCGTCGGGCATCAGGTAGACGCCCTCGCGCGAGACCTCGCCGAAGGCAAAGCGCTCGCGCCGCCAATCCTCGCGCGAGAGTGACGGAAACAGCTCGCTGAGCGGTCCGGGGACCATCACCGCGCCGGAGAGCAGGTGCCCGCCGCAGGTCTTCGCCTTCTCGATCACCGCCACCGGCGCCTCCCCGAGCGACTCGCGCAGCTCCGGATCGGCGTCGAGCAGCTGCAGCAGGCGGTTGGCGGTCGCCAGGCCGGCGGTGCCGCCGCCGACGATCGCCACCCCCACGTCGATCAGGTCATCTTCAGCGTCCAGCTCGCGCTTGATGAACTCGCTGCGCGGGTCGACCGGGGGCGGGAACTGGGCCGGCGCGGACACGCCTTCGTCAGCCCTTCCGGGCGCGGATCGCCTCGGTCAGCTTCGGCAGGATCTTGTTCAGATCCCCGACGATGCCGAGGTCTGAGAACTCGAAGATCGGCGCGTTTGCGTCCTTGTTGATCGCCACGATGTTCTCCGATGACTGCATCCCGACCTTGTGCTGGACCGCACCGGAGATCCCGGCCGCGAGGTAGAGCTTGGGCGCAACCGTCTTGCCGGTCTGGCCGATCTGCGTCGAGTACGGGTACCAGCCCGCGTCAACCACCGCGCGGGTGGCTGCCACCGCACTGCCCGGCCCGAGCGCGGCGGCGAGCTCCTCAACCAGCCTGAAGCTCTCGGCCTTGCCGAGGCCACGGCCACCGGCCACCAGCATGTCGGCACCCTCGATGTCGACCTCGGCGCCCCGCTGCTCACCGCGCGAGAGCATCTCCAGCTGCGCCGACCAGGGCGAATAGTCCACGTGGACGTCGAGCACCTCCGCCTCACCGCCGTCACCGGGACGCACCTCAAAGGCGTTGATCCGGCTGATGATGATCCCGAGCTCGCCGCGGTAGCGAGACACGGAGATCTTTGAGTCCCCGAGGATCGGGCGCTCGGCAACCAGCGTGCCCGGGTGCTCGGGGTCCACGCGCACGGCGGTCACCTCCATCGTGACACCCGCCTGACGACGGGCGGCAAGGCCCGCGCCGATCTCAAAGCCGAGCAGGCCGCCGCCGAAGATCGCGTAACGGTGTCCGTGCTCTGCGATCACGCTGTCCATAACGTCGATCACCGGCTGCGATAGCCCCTCCGGCCCCTGCGCGCGGAACACGCGTCGCGCACCGTGATGGCCCAGCGTGGCGCACAGCGCGTCGGTCAGATCGCCACCGCCGACAACCACCACGTCGCAGGCACCGCCGATCTCGGCGCTACGCGCGACGCCTTCACACACCGCGCCCAGCGAGTTCTTGTTGAACGCCCCATCGTGGTGCAGGGCGTAGACGAGCACGTCGGCCATCAGATCAGCTTCCTTTCCTCGAGCCAGGCGACGATCTGCGCGACGGTCTCGTCGGTGTTCTCATCCTCGATGATCTGCCCTGCCGGCTTGGCCGGCGGATCGTGAAAGTCGCCACAGGCAACGCGCGAGCCCTCGGCGCCGACCAGCGCCACATCGATCCCGGCGCCGGCTGCATCCAGCGTCTCGAGCGGCTTCTTCTTCGCCCCCATGATCGCCTTCAGCGACGGGTAGCGCGGCTCGTTGATCGCGTCACCGACCGAGATCACGGCGGGCAGGCGCACACGCACCGTGTCATAGCCGTACTCCGCCTGGCGCTCCAGGCGCAGGGCGTCGCCGTCGACGTCGAGCTTCACGACCTGCGTCAGCGACGGCATCTTGAGATGGTCGGCCACGACCGCGCCGATCGTGTAGCACTCGCCGTCATCGGACTGCTGGCCCAACAGCACCAGGTCCGGCGCCTCGCGCTCGACCGCCTTGGCCAGCGCGTAGCCGGTGGCCGCCACATCCGAGCCGGCCAAAGCATCATCACACACGTGCACCGAGCGGTCCGCACCCAGCGACACCGCCTTGTGCAACGCGCGCACGGCGCTCTCGGGTCCCATCGTCACCGCGACGATCTCATCGACCTCCAGCTGGCCGCCCTCGCGCAGCTGCATCGCCGTCTCGATCGCGTGCGTGTCGTAGGGGTTCAGGTTGCGCTCACCGGAACGATCCATGCGCCCCGTCGCGGGATCGATCCGCTTGTCGACCGCAGCGTCGGGCACCTCCTTGACCAGAACACAAATCTTCAAGGTCGCCTCCTCACTGTCGTCTCTCCCGCGTCACCTGGAATCAAGTCGTGCAAAACAGTCGTGGCCAGAGCCGGGTCGATACTACACGATTGACTGACGAGTCAATCAGGATCGCACGGCGCTGCGGATGAAGCCGATCGCTGCCTCGGCCGAGGCTCCGGGCGTGAACACCTCTGCGACCCCGAGGGCTTTGAGCTCGGCGACATCCGCTGCCGGAATCGTGCCGCCGACGATCACCACGACCTCGTCTAAGCCCTGCTCGCGCATCAGCTCGAGGATGCGCGGCACGAGCGTCATGTGCGCACCGGAGAGGATCGAGAGGCCGACGGCGTCGGCGTCCTCCTGGATCACGGTCTCGACGATCTGCTCCGGGGTCTGGTGAAGGCCGGTGTAGATCACCTCCATGCCGGCGTCCCGCAGCGCCCGGGCGATGATCTTGGCGCCACGGTCGTGCCCGTCGAGCCCCGGCTTGGCGACGACCACCCTGATCCTGCGTTGCGAAAGCGCGCTCAACGGCCGCCCACCGTCGGCGTTTGCAGCCGCCCGCCGCGCCCCAGCACCGCGGCCGTGGTGGCGCTCGCGGTCGCCGCCACGGCCAGCGCTCCGGCGAGGCGCAGCTTGAGGCCGAGGCGGTCAAGGCGCATGATCTGCCAGCCCGCCTCACGCGCCAGGCGCTCGAGCTCGGCGTCGGGGTTGACGGCCACCGGATGGCCCACGGCTCTGAGCATGGGCGCATCGGAGGCTGAGTCCGAGTAGGCGAAGCTTGCCTCGAGGTCCAGTCCCTCCCGCAGCGCAAGGCGGGTGATCGCCTCCGCCTTGGCGGCGCCATAGAGAAAATCGCCCGCGGGCCGGCCGGTGAAGACGCCGTCCTGCACCTCGGAGAGGGTCGAGCCAAGCGCACCGTCGAAGCTCATCACGCGAGCCAGCACCAGTGCCATGTCCTGGGAGGCGGCGGTGACGATGTACACCGGCCGGCCGGCGTCCTGATGCTCGTAGGCCAGCTTCAGCATCTGCGGGTACAGACGCGGCAGAATCCGCTTGAGGGCATGCACCCCCAGGCGCTCGAGGTCGCGGACCCGAACTCCGGCAAGCGAGCTGGCGATCCTGATGCGCAGCGCATGGGACTCGTCATCGCTGACGCCCCGGAGGCGAAAGCGCAGGTTCGCGACTGCGTCGCGCGCGAGCTGGCGGCGGCTGATCAGGCCCGCCGCACGCACCACCCGTGCGAACTGAAAGCCCGAGGAGCCCTGCATCAGCGTCTTGTCGAGGTCAAAGAAGGCGGCGCCACGCCCCGCCGGCGGCGCCTGCGCCCCATGGCCGCCAGCCAACTCAGTCACCGCTGACCTCGAGCAGCATCGCGTCGCCCTGACCACCGCCGGAGCAGATCGCCACACAACCGATCCCGCCCCCGCGGCGGCGCAGCTCGAGCGTCAGCGCGCCGATGATGCGCGCTCCGGAGGCGCCGATCGGGTGCCCCAGCGCGATCGCACCACCGTTGACGTTGACCCGCTGCTCGTCGATCCCGAGCATGCGGATGCTGTTGAGCGTGACCGACGCAAACGCCTCGTTGATCTCCCAGAGATCAACCTCATCAGGCGTCAGGCCGACCTTCGCGAGCGCCGCAAGCGCCGCGTTTGCGGGGGTGCGCGCCAGATAGGCAAACTCGTCGGCGACCTGCGCCTGGGCGATGACCGTCGCCAGCGGGCGACGGTCATTAGCGGCAGCCCACTCGTCGCTTGCCAGCACCAGCGCACCACCACCGTCGTTGACACCGGGCGAGTTGCCGGCCGTGTGCGAACCCTCCCTGCCGACCAGGCCCGGGAGCTTTGAAAGCGCCTCAAGCGAACTCTCGCGGCGCGGCGCCTCATCCTGCTCGACGATGCTCTCGGCCTTGCGGCCCCGGATCGTGACCGGCACGATCTCCTGCGCCAGAAGGCCCTCGTCAGCGGCGGCGACCGCGCGCTGATGCGAGCGCAACGCCCAACGGTCGAGGTCCGGCCGGGTCAGCTCGAGCTGATCGCCGATCTCCGTCGCCTCATCAAACATCTGGCGTCCTGAGAACGGGTTGGTGAGACCGTCATGGACCATCGCATCAAGCGCTGCCGCGTCACCCATCCGGTAGCCAAAGCGCGCGGACTTCAACAGATACGGGGCGTTTGACATCGACTCCATGCCACCGGCCACACCGAGCTTCAGATCACCGGCACGGATCGCCGAGTCAAGCAGCCCGACCGCACGCACACTGGAGGCACAGACCTTGTTGATCGTCTCCGAGGAGACCTCCTTGGGCACACCCGCCTTGATCTGCGCCTGCCGCGAAGGGATCTGCCCCTGACCGGCCTGCAGCACCTGGCCCATGACGATGTGCTGCACCTGCTCGCCCGAGACCTCCGCACGCTCAAGCGCGGCGCGGATCGCGGCAGCCCCGAGCTCGGTCGCGTCCACACTCGCCAGCGTGCCACCCAGCTTGCCGACCGGGGTACGCGCCGTGGACAGGATCACGGTCTTGGGCATTGCGCCTGCTCCCTTACTCGCTCGAGGTATGTGTCGTGTTGACGGTCCACTCATCGTATTGTGCCGACATGGACTTCGAACTCTCAGACGACCAACAACTGCTGCGCGACACGGTGCGCGAATTCGCCCGGGGCGAGATCGCGCCGGTGGCCGAACGACTCGACCGCGACCACGAGTTTCCCTACGAGATCGTGCGCAAGCTGGCCGCGCTTGACCTGATGGGCATCCCCTTTCCCGAAGCATATGGAGGTGCCGGTGGCAGCTCGCTTGACTACGCGCTGGTCGTGGAGGAGCTCACGCGGGTCGACTCGTCGGTCGCGATCACGCTCTGCGCCCACACCTCGCTGGGCACCCAGCCCCTTTATCTCTTCGGCAGCGAGGAGCAGAAGCAGCGTTATCTGCCGCGGCTGTGCAGCGGCGAGATTCTCGGCGCCTTTGGCCTGACCGAGCCGGAGGCGGGCTCAGACGCCGGCAACACCCAGACGCGCGCCCAACTGACCGATGGCGAGTGGGTCATCAACGGGACAAAGCAGTTCATCACCAACGCCGGCACCGAGATCTCGGGGCTGGTGGTGATCACAGCGGTGACCGGGGCCGGCGCGGGCGAGCGCCAGCGCGAGATCTCAAACATCCTGGTGGAGAACGGCACGCCGGGGTATGAGCCCGGCCCGCCCTACCGCAAGCTCGGCTGGCACGCCTCCGACACACGGCCGCTCTCGTTCGCGGATTGCCGCGTGCCCGCCGAAAACCTGGTCGGCGAGCGTGGGCGCGGGCTGGCGCAGTTCCTGCAGGTGCTCGACATCGGCCGGATCGGCGTGGCCGCGATGGGCGTCGGCCTGGCGCAGGGCGCGCTCGATGAGGCGCTGGCCTACGCCAAGCAGCGGCGCGCGTTCGGTCGCTCGATCGTGAGCTTCCAGGCGATCGGCGCCAAGCTCGCGAACCTGGCGACGGAGATTGAGGCCTGCCGGCTGATGGTGCACAAGGCCGCCTGGCTCAAGGACCAGGGTCGCAGCTTCTCGCTGGTGGCGGCGCAGGCCAAGCTCAAGAGCGGGCGGCTGGCCGTGCACGCGGCCGATGAGGCGGTTCAGATCCATGGTGGCTACGGCTACATCGAGGAGTACCCGGTGGCGCGCTTCTACCGCGACGCGAAGGTGCTCACGATCGGCGAGGGGACCGACGAGATCCAGGAGCTGGTGATCGCGCGCGCACTGGGAGCGTGAGCGCCGGCCCGCGGCTCACACCACCCACTCCGCGGCTCACACCACTCACCACGGCTCACGACGGCCGCGCGCGGGCGTCCAGCGTCGCGAGCAGCGCCCGGGCGGCGCTGGCGGGGTCAAGCTCACGCGCGGCCACCTGCTCGAGCAGGTGCTCAACCTCCGGATCCTGGTCGATCGCCGCCTCGAACCGGCGGCGCAGCTCGAGCGCCGCAAGCCCGAGCACAGCCATGCGCAGCCGCCCGCGACGCCGCTGCGCCAGGGTGCCGGAAACCTGGGCGTCACGGTGGTGGTCAAGCAGCGTGGCGCGCAGCTCTTCGACACCCTCGCCGGTGGTCGCACAGGTACGCAGCACCGGCACCTGCCAGCCGTCACGCAGCCCCCCGAGCGCGAGCGCGGCCTTCAGCTCGCGCACGGTCGCCTCGGCCTGCACGTGGTCTGACTTGTTGACAACGATCACGTCCGGGATCTCCATGATCCCCGCCTTGAGCGCCTGAATCGAGTCGCCCGCACCGGGCATCAGCACCAGCACAACGGTGTCAGCATGGGTCGCGACATCCACCTCCGCCTGCCCCACGCCGACCGTTTCGAGCAGCACGAGATCACGGCCGCTGGCATCCATCAAAAGCAGCGCATACAGCGCCGCCTCGCTCAGCCCGCCGAGCGCGCCGCGGCTGGCCATCGAGCGGATGAAGACACCGTCATCCAGAAAGTGGTCTGCAAGCCGGATACGGTCCCCGAGCAGGGCGCCGTGGGATGCCGGCGAGGATGGATCGACAGACAGCACCGCGACCGAGCGTCCCGCCGCGCGCTCCAGGCCGGTCAGCGCCGCAAGCAGCGTTGACTTGCCTGCGCCGGGCGGGCCTGTGAAGCCGACCACGGCCGTGGCGCCGGTGCGCGGATAGACGCTGCGCAGGACCAGCCAGCCGGCCGGATCACCGTTCTCAACCAGCGTGATCGCGCGCGCCAGCGCGCGCCTGTCCCCGGCGAGCAGGCGCTCGGCAAGCTGCTTTGCATCTGCGTCTGCAGGCTCGACCATCGCCGTCCATGATGACGCGAGCGCCCGACGCGTTCAGATCGCAACTAGCATTGCCGCGTGGCAACCAGCCTGAACAACCAGATCGGCGCCCGCGACCAGGCTCGGGAAGCGGCGGAGCTCTCGGTTGCGCCGCAGAGCGCGCCGGCGCCGCTGCACGGCGGCCCGCTCGAGCTGCTGCGTTTCGCTCGCGCAAATCACATGCTGCACTGGCGCTACCTGGTGCTCTGCTCGCGCTGGCTGTGGCTCAAGCTGCGCTGGCGCGGCCGGCTTGTGACCGACGGGCTCTGCTTCGTCCAGGGTGGCGTCAAGTTCGAGATCGGGCGCGACGCGACGGTCGTTTTGGGGCGCTGGTCATGGATCGGTGACGGCTGCAAGATCCGCGCGCACGAGGGCAGGATCGAGCTTGGCGCGAAGTCGGTGCTCGGCCAGGAGTGCACGCTCTCCTGCTTTCAGCACATCTCGATCGGACGCGACTGCATCATCGCCGACCGCACGATGATGATCGACTTTGACCACTGCACCGCCGAGAGCGAGCGCCCGATCCGCAAGCAGGGGATCTACAAGCGCGACGTGCGGGTCGGCCACAACGTCTGGGTCGGCCACGGCGCCAGCATCCTGCGCGGTGTGACCGTCGGCGACAACGCGGTCATCGGGACGGGCGCGGTGGTCACCCACGATGTTTCGCCGAACTCCGTTGTCGGTGGCGCCCCCGCGCGGGTGTTGCGGACCCGCAAGCCCCCGCGCACGCTGCGCTACGACTGACCTCGCCCCCACACGACCCCGCCCCCACACACCACCACGAATCCGGCCAGCCCGCATACGGCTGGAAAACAAGCCCCACCCGGATCGCGGAGCCAGGCGCACAGCAGAGCATTCATTCAGTAGGGCGCCTGGAGGTCTGAGAACATCGGGAAGTGCTTGAATCGTTTTAGGGCGCAAGCCCCTTCCGTGAGGGAGGGGTCAAGCCCGTCCGGGTCGCCCTGGCCTGCGGTTGGGTTCTCGCTGGCTGGCGATGTACGCCCTAACGGCCTGGATGGGCGCACCGCCGGTGGAGAGGACGCAGTAGGACGGGGACCAGAAGTGCTGGCCCCACAGGGCTTGGCGGACCTCTGGCCAGTTCTGTTCCCGAACGATCCGGCTGCTGTTGGTTTTGATCGCCCCGACCAAAGTGGAGAGGCTGATCTTTGGCGGGTAGTCCAACAGCAGGTGTAGGTGGTCGTGCTCTCCGTCGGCTTCAACGAGTGTCACGTCATGGCGTTGGCAGACCTCACGGGTCGTGGCGATCAGCAGTTCGCGTACCCGGTCGGTGATAACCCCCCGCCGGTATTTCGTTACGAGTACGACATGCGCGTGCAAACGGTAGACCACATGCCGTCCGTTCCTGAAATCGTTCGGGTCTGCCGACACAAACCGTATTATAGGGTTATGGCACACCGCTACCGCGCATACCCCACAGCCGGGCAGGCTGCCGGGTGCCGCCGCCATTGCGCGGAGACGCGGTATGTGAAGAATCTCGCGCTTGAGCAGTTCAACCTCTACGACCCGCGTCGTGGACCCACGCCTTCGAGCGCGCAGCGGTTCCGGCAGCTAGCCGAAGCCCGCCGCGAGACATGGCTCGGGGAAGGAAGCTCCGCCGTGCAACAGCAGGCGCTTAGGGATTTCGACCGGGCGCTTCAGAACTGGCGGAAGGGCCACGCGCGGCGGCCGACGTGGTGGAAGGCCGGAGTGCATGAGAGCTTCACGATCCGTGACGTGAACGTCCGCCGGTTCGACCGTCGTTGGGCCGCGATCCTTGTCCCGAAGGTGGGGTGGGTCAGGTTCCGGCTCTCACGTCCGCTCCCGGCCGTGTTCGGGACGGCGCGGTTCACGATGGACCGGGCCGGGCGCTGGCATGTTAGCTTCACCGCCCCCCAGCCCGTGATGCTGCGGGCGCTCACCGGGGCCGTGGTCGGCCTCGACCTCGGGGTCGCAGCCACCATCACGCTCAGTGATGGCCGCCACCTGAGAGCGCCCGTGATGAGCGCCGGGAAGGCGCAGCGGTTGCGGCGGTTGGAGCGCCGCAAAGCCCGCCAGGAGAAGGGCTCGAACCGGCGGGAGCGAACGAAGCGAAGCATCGCCCGGCTGCACGCCCGGCAAGCGGACCGTCGCAAGGATTTCGTGGAACAGACCTCGACCATGCTGGTGCGTGAGCACGACCTGATCGCGCTAGAAGCCCTGAACGTCAGGGGCATGCTCCGTAGCGCCCGTGGCACCGTCCAGCAGCCCGGCACAAGAGTCCGGCAGAAGGCCGGGCTGAACCGCTCGATCAGCCAGCAAGGCTGGTCAATGCTGCGTCGTCGCGTCGAGGACAAGGCCGTGACCTGCGGCGTGCAGGTGGTCGCGGTCGATCCCCGTCGAACCTCACAGACCTGTAACGCCTGCGGTCATGTGGACCCGGCCTCGCGCGAGAGCCAAGCGCGGTTCCGGTGTACCGGCTGCGGACAAGAAACACACGCGGACATAAACGCCGCACTGAACATCCTCGCCGCCGGGCTGGCGGTCACAGGACGTGGAGGGACAGCCGGAAGTAACGGCCCCTGCGAAGCGTCAACCCTGGCAGGAGCGGCATGAGCCGCCCCGAGGGAATCCCCATCCAGAAGGGCGGGGAGGAAGTCAAGGTGCTGATGGTCTGGCTCGGCCACGTGGCCGTGACCGGCGCCGAGCTCGCGGTCGGCTCCGGCAGCTGGGCGTTTCGCACGCAGCTGATGGACCCGCAGCGTCGCGGTGAGTACGGCGGCCTCTCCGAGGTGGCGCGCACCGTGGGGAGCTTCTGGGCCCCGGCGGTGTTCACGTTTGCGGTGATGCACTGGGGCGCCAGCGGCTGGCTTGCGGTCGCCGGGCTGATCGTGCTCGCAAGCGCCGGCCTGCACCCCTCCGCGCGTGTGGCCGAGCGCTTCGCGGCAGCGCACTTCCCGCCAAGCACGCCCGAGCTGAGCGCCGCCGGCGCGGCGCGTCCCGCCTGAGGTGGCGCAGTCAGGCCTCAGCCTCAGCGACCGATCGCCGCCACCGCCAGCTCGTCCGCGCGCTCATTGAGCGGGTGGCCGACGTGCCCCCGCACCCAGTGCCAGCGCACGCGCTCGTGCTCGGCGGCAGCCGCCTCGAGCGCAAGCCACAGCTCCCTGTTTTTGACCGGGTCGCCGGCCGCCGTCCGCCATCCGCGGCGCTTCCAGCCGGCCAGCCAGGAGGTCATGCCGTCGTGCAGGTAGCGCGAATCGGTGACCACACAGACCCGTGAAGGCGACGGGACCGCGCGCAGCCCCTCGAGCGCCGCGGTCATCTCCATGATGTTGTTGGTGGTCAGCGCAAGGCCGCCGCTGCGCTCCTCCACGACCCCGTCCTCCCAGCTGATGACCGCCGCCCAGCCGCCCGGCCCGGGGTTGCCCTGGCAGGCGCCGTCGGTCCAGACGAGCACCTCACCCGGCGCCCGCGCGGGAAGCTCGCCTGCCAGGCGAACCGACTGCTTTCGCCTGGCAGCGGGCATATCGCGGGAGTTTAGGCGAGCGATCCACGCGGCGCCGTGCCCCGAGCCGGCGGTGGAGCTGGTGCGCAAAGCCCAGGAATCTCGCCAAACGCGCCGATGATCTGCGAGCATAGAGCCACATGCCACTCTTCGGACGGCAAAAGGGGGCGCAGCCCCCCACCCCGGAGGAGCTTCAGGCGGCCGAGGTCGACCTCGAGCGAATCCGCCAGGGCGGCATCCCGCTGGGCGCCGAGCAGCGTCTGAAGCGCATCGCGACCGCCAGCAAGCCTTTTTTCACCAGCGACCTGACCGCCAAGGAGTACGCGCTCGCCGACGCATCGGGACTGCAGCCGCTCGCACAGGTGATGGGCTCGGCGGTTGTTCAGAAGGGCTTCATGGGCAACCAGGGCATGTACATCAACACCGGCGAGCTGCGCGCCCTGGCGCAGCCCTGGAACATGGCGCGCGATCTTGCCTTTGACCGCCTGCGCCAGGAGGCCACACACGCCGGCGCCGACGCTGTGATCGGGATCGAGCTCGCCGCCGGCTCGCTCGGCGAGCCCGGCAACATCGAGCTCGTCGTGTTCGGCACCGCGGTGCGCGACAGCACCAAGCCGGCCGGTGCGAAGCACGGCCCGGCGATGTGCACGCTCTCGGGCCAAGACGTCGACAAGCTGCGCCGCATCGGAGCGGAGATCCGCGGCGTGGTGGGCTACACCGCGGTCATCTCGACGGCTCTGGGCAGGAACTCCGCCTGGGCAATGAACTCAGGGGGCATGATGGGCGCCGGTGGCGGCGCCCGCATGAACGTCGAGATCACCGAGATCGCCCAGGGTGTCTACGACGCACGCAACCGCGCGATGCTCGCGGTCCGCCGCCAGGCCAACGAGGTGGAGGCAAACAACATCGTGGTCTCCACGCTGCGCCACACGATCGAGCACTTCGAGTACGAGCAACCGGGCGGTTTCCGTGCCCACTACTTCCACGTAACCATGAACATTCTCGGCACGGCCATCCGGCTCGGCGCCCGTGACCCCCACCCGGCGCCGCTGGCCAATCCGGTTCTGTCCGTGAATCTCGGCGCCTAGCAAAGGAGCAGCGATGTCGACCTACGATCCCAAGAGCACCGAGGGCCTGGCAGCGCACGCGAGCGAGCGCCTGCAGATGAACGCCCGCGGGCTGTTCACCTCAGACCTCTCGGTCAACGAGTACCTCTGCGTGGAGAAGGCCGGCTTCTCGCCCGTCGGCCTCGTCGTCGGCTCGAGCATCTATCACGTCGGCTACCAGTTCGCGGGCCTGCGCCAGAGCCAGGAGCTGGACGTGCTGAGCCAGGCGATGTACAACGCCCGCGAGCTGGCGATGACACGCATGGAGGAGGAGGCCGACCAGCTCGGCGCCGACGGGGTCGTGGGGGTGCGACTCGACATCGGGCGCTACGAGTGGGGCGCCGATATGGCCGAGTTCATCGCCGTCGGCACCGCGATCAAGCACAAGGAGGGCAGGCTGCACCGCGCGCCCAACGGCCGCCCGTTCACGAGCGACCTCTCCGGCCAGGCGTTCTGGACACTGATGCAGACCGGCAAGCGCCCGGTGGGCATGGTGATGGGCAGCTGCGTCTACCACGTGGCCCACCGGGGCATGATGCAGTCGCTCAAGCAGACCGGCCAGAACGTCGAGCTCTCGCAGTACACCCAGGCGCTCTACGACGCGCGCGAGCTGGCAATGGAGCGCATGCAGAAGGAGGCGGAGGCGATTGGCGACGGGGTGCTCGGGATCGTCGAGGTCAAGCTGCACGAGAACAGCCACGGCTGGGGTAGCCACGTGATCGAGTTCTTTGCGCTGGGGACCGCGGTGGTCGCCAACGAGCACGTAAGCGAAGGCATGACCCTGCCGGAGATCACCCCGGTTCTGGACATCAACGACTGACCAGGGCCAGCGTCCGCCGCCACCGCGGGCTCCCACGAGCCCACAGGCGCGCGTGAGCTTGACCGGCGCAACAGCCGTGCTCGTACTGCTGCCCCCATCGCGGACCCAGGCCGCGCCCGCTTCGGGGCGCCCGCTTTCGCTGGCCAGGCTCGCCTACCCGTCGCTGGAGGCGCAGCGCGAAAGACTGATCGCGCTGGTCGACCCCGGGCTCGTGAGCGCACCGGCCAGACCCGCCGCCGAGCTCTACACCGGCGTCCTCTACAGGGAGCTCGGGCTCGCCGAGCTGCCGTGGCGGGGCGTGCTGATCGCAAGCGCGCTGTGGGGCGTCGTACGCCCCGGCGACCGCATCCCCGCCTACCGCCTGGACATCGCCAGCAAGCTGCCGGGGCTGGGCGGCCTTGCGGCCTACTGGCGCGATCCGCTGCGTGCGGCACTGCCCGATCGCGGGCTCGTGCTCGACCTGCGCTCAGGCGCCTACGCCGCCGCCTGGCGACCGCAGCGCGCCAACCTGCTGGCGGTCCGTGCGTTTCGTGAGGCACCGGACGGCAGCCGCAGCGTGGTCACGCACATGGCCAAGCAGACCCGCGGGCGCATCGCGCGGCTGGTGCTGCAGGCGGGCTCGCTGAAGGCACCCGAGCAGGTGGCCGAGCTTGCCAGCGCCGCCGGTCTGCGCGTCGAGCTGCGCCCCGGGACACTCGACGTTATCCATTGAAGCTCTGACGCTGATCCGCTGCCGGCCAGCCCGCTGGCTGGCCGGCGCGCACCGGCCCCGCGCCGGTCCGTGGCTGTCGCCGCCAGCGCACCCGGCGCCGCGTCCCCGGCTCAGCCGATTGAGATGCTCAGGCCACCACCGCTGGCCGACGACTTGCCGCTGGCCGGCGGCTGGCCGCTGGCCGGCGGCTGGCCGCGATGGTGGTGGCGAGGCCGTGGCGGCTGATGGCGGTGACGGCGCGGCGCCGTGGCGGCGCTGGCAGCGAACGTCGCCAGCTTCGGCTTGACCGCGAAGTAGCGCAGCTCGCTGCGCCAGGTGAACGTCAGCTCCGCGGTCGAGTAGCCCGACAGGATCAGGTAGGCGAACGATCCGCTGCCACCGGTTGAGGCGTACCCGCCGCCGGCCACCAGCGGCGCCGGCGTGCGGTTCCAGAGGATGATGTCGCGGTGCTCCCAGCACCCGGGCGCACCCGCTGCTGGGCAGGCGAGGTTGGTGTCAAAGCCGTTTGGCCCGTCGTCGTACATCCACATGTAGTCGGCGGCGACGATCGAGCTGGCAGCGGCCCAGATCCCCCCGCCACCAAGGAACCCGCCGCTCGGGAGCGATGGGTCGCTGTCGCTGGCGGCACCCTGGGCGGCGAGCCCGTTGAGCGTCGCGCTGAGGCCGACGATCGGCGCAAGGCCCCGGTTGACGCGCTCCAGGTTGATCAGCACAAAGCCCTGCTGCACCGGGGTGAGCGTGGCGAAGTTCGACGGCAGCACGAGCGGCCCGAGGCCCTCGTGGGCGCGACAGGCGTCGATGTTGGCAACACCCCAGGAACCGCTGGCGGGCGCGCTGCGGTCACAGTCGGCGGCGGGGTTTCGCAGATCGGCGGCGCGGCGGCGCAGGTTGACCGCACGATGCTGTGAGCTGACACTGAGGCTGTGCGGCGTGACGATGCTGAACGTGAACGCTTGGGCGGCGGCGCTTGCCACCAGCGTTGTTGCGAGCGCCAGGCAGAGGGACAGCAGTGAGAGGATCCAAGCGCGCTTTTGCACTGTCCTTTATGTCGGCAGCGGCGCGGCTTGGCGTAGCGGCGCGCGCCTGCCTACAACAAAGGTCCAGGCGCACTCACCTGCAGACGGCCAAAAAGTCCAGGGCGCGGTACAGCGGCCGCTGCATGGTCAGCTCAAAGTCGCGTGCGGTGATGCTCGCCGTGAAGCGCTCATAGAACGGCTTGGTGACCCCCAGGCGGCGATGCAGCCGGTCCCAGCCGAGCGCGAGCGCGCGATCGTGCGCGCGCAGCCTGCCGGCGTGATAGACGCCGTGGATCTCCACCGAGGCGAACACCGCCTCGCACAGCGCGCGAAACTCGTGCGCCCGATACTCCCGCAGGTGCCAGGGGTTGTCGGACTTCACCGCGCCCGGTGCCGCGATCGTGAGCAGGTTGGGCGTCGAGATGTAGACAACGCCGCCTGGCGCCACCAGTGTGCGGAGGTGCGCCAGCGCTTCCTCGGGGTTGTGCAGGTGCTCGATCGTCTGCAGCAGCGTGACGACATCGCACATTCCCGGATGGCCGTAGTGCTCGAGCATCGCGCGCTCGAAGCGCAGGCCGGGCGCGCTGTAGCGCAGCCGCGCGTGCTCGTGAGCCTCGGGGTTGGCGTCAACACCGGTCACGCTGGCGGCGGTCCGCGCGAGCGCGGCGGCGCCATATCCCTCGCCGCAGGCGAGGTCGAGCACACGCAGCCCGCTGACGCGCGCGGCGATCCACTCATAGACGGCCAGGTGGCGCATGAACCAGTAGTTCTCGGCCGGAACGTCTGGGAGCGTGCGCTCCCCGGTGAGCATCAGCGGCGGCACTCCGGCAGGCTGGTCACGCTGCACGTAGGGGTCGGCAACCACACGCGACACGGTAACGTCATCCCGAGATGCAGGCGCTCCGCACCCCCGAGCAGATTCGCGACGTGAACACGCGCTACCACGATGTCGCGGCCAGCGGCTATGACCAGAAGTGGGGGATCGACTTCGGGCCGACAGGGCGCGCGCAGGTGCTGGCGAAGGCACGCCGAGGGCTGGGCCCGCGCATCGACGCTGGCTTCCCGCGCGCGCTCGAGGTGGGCGCCGGCACCGGCTACTTCGGCCTGCACCTGGCGCAGGCCGGCGTGATCACCGAGCTCACCTGCACCGATATCTCCGCCGGCATGCTCGAGGCGCTCAGCACCAACGCCAGAGAACTTGGGTTGGAGGCCGTGGAGACGGTGCGCACCGACGCCGAAGCGCTGCCCTTCGCGGATCAGAGCTTCGATCTGGTCTTCGGGCATGCGATCCTGCACCATCTTCCGGACCTCGAGCGGGCCTTTGCGGAGTTTCAGCGTGTGCTGCGGCCGGACGGCCTGATCCTCTTTGCCGGTGAGCCATCGTCGGTCGGCGACCGCCTGGCGCGGGTTCCGAAGCGCGCCGCTCAGCTTGCGGCGCCGCTGTGGCGTCGGGCGCTCGGTGCCGCGGCCGCCCACCCACCGCACGAAGACCAGGGACCGGAGCCCTCCGGGCATCAGCTCGAAGGCGAGGTCGACATCCATACCTTCGAGCCCGGACAGCTCGCGCGACTTGCGCGCGGGGCCGGACTCGTCGACGTGGAGGTCCAGGGCGAGGAGCTGCTCGCCAACTGGTTTGGCTGGTTCAACCGCGGGCTCGAGTCGACGGCCGTGTCCAGCGACGTGCCGTGGTGCTGGCGCCAGTACGCGTTTCGCGGCTACCTGTACCTGCAGCGTCTGGATCGCGCCGCCCTCGAGCCGCACCTGCCCAAGGCGCTGTTCTACAACCTGCTGCTCAGCGGCAGACGACCGGCGGACGGCTGAGCTCCTTGACCGAGACCACCGCGCACGGCTTTCCGCTGTTTCCGCTGCAGCTCGTGGTGCTACCGACCGAACTGGTGCCGCTGCACATCTTCGAGGAGCGCTACAGGACGATGATCGAGGACTGTCTGGCCTCCGATAGCGAGTTTGGGATCGTCTGGATGGCCGATGAGGGCCTGCGCGAGTACGGCTGCGCCTGCCGGGTGGAGCGGGTCACCGAACGCTTCGACGACGGGCGGCTGAACCTGCTGGCACGGGGTACGAGGCCGGTTCGCATCCTCGAGCGAGAGCGCGACCTGGCTTACCCGGCCGGCTTCGTCGCCTTTCCCGAGGACCTGCGTGAGCACTCCCAGGAGGCGCTGCTCGCACTCGCCCGCGGCGTCTACGCCAAGCTCGTGCAGACCGCCACCGAACGCGAGCTCAGCGAAGCCGAGCTGGCGCCGCTGTCCGCCTACGCGATGGCGGCGACGGTCGACTTCGGGCTCGAGTCAAAGCAGACGCTGCTCGAGCTGCGCTCCGAACAGGCTCGTCTGGAGCTGGTCACACGCCTGTTTCGTGCCGCCCTCAAGCGGCTTGACTTCGTGGACCGGGCCCAGGCCCGCGCGCGGTCAAACGGCAAGGTCCGCTTCGGCTGAACGACCCGCTAAGGGATCACGACGATCAGCTTGGCTCGCGGACCGGCGGCGGCCTGGGCGGCCGGGTCGGCGGGCGCCACCAGCGGCGAATCGGCGCTCAGCACGTGCGCAAGCAGCTTCGCCTGGGCGTGCGAACCGACCGTGTAGAGAACCTCGTATCCATCTGGCGCGGGTGAGTTCAGGTTCGCCGCACCGAGCACATCCAGGTGTTTGGCGCGCAGCGAGCGTGCCAGCTTGGCGGCCGCACCCTGCGTGGTGCCGGCGTTGAGCACCACAACCGGCGCGGTCACCGGCGAGACAGCCGGCTTGGGGCGTGGGCGTGGCCGGGCCGCACCGGTGGCGACCGCGGCCACGACGCCACCGCCGGCGAGCACGAACGCGATCAGCGCCGCCAGCGCGAAGGTGCGCATCGACCCGCCCTGACGGTAGACGGCGCGGTCGCTGCGGGCCCCGACCGCGACGTTGCCACCGACCCCTGCCGCCGCCGGCAGCGGCAGCCCGCCGGCGACGCGCGACAGCTGCCCTTCGAGTGCCACCAGGCGGTCGCTGACCCGACCGGCGGCCGCCCGCATATCACCGACCCTGGCGTGGCGGCGCCACAGCAAAAGGCTTCCGCTCAGCAGCGCGATAACCGCCAAAAAGCCGCCCACCTCGCCGGCCGTCTGCAGCGGTGACGGGGCGGCGCTGGTCAGCGTGACGCTGGCCGGCGGCGCCGTCTGATGCTGTACGTCCTTGCGGACCGAGCCGGCGGCGGCCCCGATCACCGGCGCCGTCCGCTCCGCCACATCAAGCATCTGCGTGTTGGTCAAACCGAGCGTCAGCGTGTTCGAAACCCAGTAGCCGGCACCGTTGGCAAACCAGGCGACCGTCTTGATGTGCGCGCCGTCGTAGTAGACGTAGTAGGTGCGGCCCACGAACTTGAACGACTGCGTCGGGCTGTCGAAGATGGGCGCCGTCAGCCAGGTGGTTCCCTGCACGTCGTAGTACTGGCCGAGCAGGCCCGTGGAGAAGACGGCCACGTAGATCGGGTAGTTGTGCCCGCCCGGCGCCGGGATCGTGTAGCTGCGCAGGCGCGTCGGGTACCCGTAGCCGTTGTCAATCTTCACCGGTGGTATCTCCAGCGGAAACGGGAGCCCGTGCGCCATCGTCCTGGCCCGCGCCATGGTCGCGGCTGAAACCGGCACCAGGTCGGGGGTTGGCGCCTTGGAGGACCGCACGCGCTTGGCGAGCCCCACGGTCGTGCGCTTGGCCGGCGGGATCCCCGTCCCGTACAGGAAGGAGTCGACGCTCTCCTTGATCTGCTGCGGCGTTGACGTCACGCAGGCGCAGTTGGTCACCACCCCAAGGTTTGCCCGGAAGTGCACCTGGCGCACAGGCCGGCTGGCGACCTGAATGAGTGTGCCGATCAGGTTCTGCACACCCTGCTGGGTGTGCAGCGAAGCGTCGGTCTGCACGAGGTGGCCGAAGATGTTCTCGAACTTCGAGATGTGGTCGATCAGCGTGGGTCCGTACTGCTGCTTGACCTCCAGCAGGAAGTCCTGGTCGCGCGCGTCACGTTCGATCGAGGTGTCGTCGTGGCGGTAGGTGACGAACTGCAGCGCTTGGCGCCCGCAGAGCTTCTGATACCCGGGTTGCAGGTTCACCTGGAAATACTGCGCACCGCCGGGCCGGTTGACGTGGAAGTAGCGCCTGTCGATCATTCCGTAGACGCAGCCCATCTGGTTTACGGCCTTGACGAAGTTGCCGAAGTCGATCTCCACCACATGGTTGACCGACAGCCCGGTGACCTGCTTGATCATCGACACCACCCGGTTGATGCCCCCGCACATCAGCGCCGCATTCAGGCGCGTGGTGGTTAGACCGTTGCAGCTCGGGTTGAACGTCACCTGCAGCTCGCGCGGGATCGACATCATCGAGATCCACGGCTTGCCCGGGTCGATCCGCACGAGCAGCATCTCGTTGGCGTGTGGCACGACCGGGGTCGTGCTCGTGTGCAGCCGCTGGTCGTTGCCGATCAGCAAAAGCGTCTGCGGGCCGCCGAAGGGCGCTGGCGCGAGCGTCCCGTTGCTCAGCACCAGGCTCTTGTTGGAACCGATCGCGTGCGCGAGCTGTGCCACCTGCGCGTTGACGAAGACGACCGTTGTGGCCGCAGCCGCCACCACGACGGCGAACGCGGCCACGAACAGCCGCAATGGCGCAGGCAGGCGTCGGCCATTTCCTCGCATCGGCGATGATGATATTGGCCGCCGCATACGGATCCCGTGAAGGAGACCTACCGGAAACCTAAAGGAGGTTGGCGACGAGCGTCACGCGCGCTCAGCGGCACGTGCGAGGGCGACCTGTGAGCGGCAGGGAAGTCATCCGCGCGGGATGAATTCCGGGACCTCGAGCACCTCGGCCATGCGAGGCGCGGTCCGCGAAAGGCTCCCGTCGCCGCGGCGAACGCGCGGCTCGCCGGCCGGCTCCACAAGCCGCGCGCGCGGCCTGGGCTCGTCGAACCCGGTGGCGACCACGGTGATCCAGACCTGCCCGCCCTCGATCTTCTCGTCGACCATGGCGCCGAAGATGATGTTCGCGTCCGGGTCGGCCGCCTCCGCCACCGCCCTGGCGGCTTCGTTGACCTCCCACAGCGACATGTCCGCGCCACCGGTGATCGACAGCAGGATCGAGCGCGCACCGTCCACGCTGGTCTCGAGCAGCGGCGAGGCGACAGCCGCCTCGGCCGCGTCGACGGCACGACGTTCGCCGGTGCCCATGCCGATGCCTAAAAGCGCGCTGCCGGCGTCGGACATGATCGTGCGCACGTCGGCGAAATCAAGGTTGATCAGGCCCGGAAGCGTGACCAGGTCGGAGATGCCCTGCACACCCTGGCGCAGCACGTCATCGGCCACGCGGAACGCGTCGACCATCGTGGTGTTGCGGTCGAGCACCGTGAGCAGGCGGCTGTTGGGCACGACGATCAGGGTGTCGACCGCATCCTTGAGCGTCTGGATGCCGGCTTCAGCCTGCTCGCGCCGACGGCTGCCTTCGAACTGGAACGGGCGTGTGACGATGCCGACCGTCAGCGACCCCAGCTCACGCGCAATTTCGGCCACCACCGGCGCGGCGCCGGTGCCGGTTCCGCCCCCGGCGCCCGCGGCGATGAAGACCAGGTCGGCACCCCGCAGCAGCGCCTTGATCTGGTCGTGCTCCTCGCGCGCGGCCTGCCTGCCCAGGTCAGGGTTCGAGCCGGAGCCGAGACCGCGGGTGATCGCCTCGCCGATGTGCAGCGTGGTGCTCGCCGCCGAAGTCTGCAGCGATTGCAGGTCGGTGTTGATGGCGATGAACTCAACGCCCTCGATGTCAGCCTCGATCATGCGGTTGACCGCGTTCACGCCGGCGCCGCCGACGCCAACCACCCGGATCACCGGCCGCCCGACCGGGCGCAGTGAACTGGACACCGACTCAAAGTGGGTCTGCGGCCGCGCGTAGACATCCTCGATCGGGACCGGCCGTTGCGGCTCGTCGCCGGCGGCCGGCGGATCCATCAGGCTCTCCGGCATGTCGACGGCGAACGCCAGCTCCAGCCGTTGTTGGGGCGTGGGCACACCCGGCAGCCGCGGCTGTCCGGTGCCAACACCGTGTTCACCCGGTGCGCTCAGCGGCGCGGACGGGGCCAGCGAGGGATGCGGCAGCGTACGCGCCTGTGTCGGGGCGGCGGGCGCCTCGGGCTCCGGCGCCTCGGCGGGCGCTGCTTGACGGTCGAGCTGGGCTGCCGTGTCTTCCACGGTCTTGCGGAAGAGCTGCGAAAGCGGCCCCTCACGCATGCTCGCGCGTTTAGCGGTGGGCATTGGCCAGGACCTCCTTAGCGAGCTGACGGTAGGAGTGCGCGGCGATCCCGTCCGGTTCGTACTTGAGCACCGACATGCCCTTCACCGGCGCTTCGGCGAAGCGCACGGTCTTACGAATCCTTGAAGCGAACACACGATCACCGAAGTTTTCCTCGAGGAGCTCGATCGCCTCCTTGGCGTGCAGCGTGCGGGTGTCGACCATGGTCGGCAGGATGCCCTGGATCTCCACGTTCGGATTGAGGTTCTCGCGGATCATCGCCAATGTGTTCTGCAGCTGAATCAGCCCGCGCATCGATAGGTACTCACACTGCACCGGCACGATAACCCGGCTGGCGGCGGTAAGCGCGTTGATCGTCAGCAGGCCGAGACTCGGTGGCGTGTCGATGAAGCAGTAGTCGTAGTCCTCTGAAACCTCACGCAGCGCCCGCTCGAGCGAGCGCTCACGGCCGATCATCGTCGACATCGCGATCTCAGCCCCAGCCAGATCGATCGAGGCGCAGGCCACGTCAACCTCACGCTTGTGGATCACCTGCCTGATCGGCATCTTGTTGACGAGCACGTCATACATCGACTCCTTGAGGTTGTCCGGGTCGATGCCTTGAGACATGGTCAGGTTCCCCTGAGGATCCATGTCGCAGCAGAGCACGCGGTAGCCCTGCTCGGCGAATGCCGCGGCAAGGTTGAGCGTGGTGGTGGTCTTCGCTACGCCGCCCTTCTGGTTGGCGAACGCGATCACCTCGAGGCTTCCCGTCACGGGCGTTCCTCCAAATGCGGGCGGTTTGCTGACAGACGCATACGCCGCCTGTATTCGCAGCCCAGCCTGCGATTCCTGCTAACGCGGCCGGTGCCCGCGGGCGGCCGCAGCCCGGGCGGCCGCTCGGCTATGTTGCAGGCGTGCCGGAACCCTCGCTGCTCAGCCGCCGCCTGATCTTCCTCACCGGGAAGGGAGGCGTCGGCAAGACGACCGTCGCGTTCGCGCTCGCACAGGCCGCGGCGTCATCCGGTCGCAGAACGCTGGTCGCCGACCTCCAAGGCAGCGGCGACACGCGCGAGGTCGAGGTCGCGCCGGGGCTGATGCACGTTTCGATCGACCCGCAGTCGGCCATGGAGCAGTACCTGAGCGTCCAGGTCCCGGCCCCAGCCGCTCATCTGCTGCGCCAGAGCCACCTCTTCGCCGCCTTTGCGATGGCAACACCGGGCATGCGCGAGCTTTTGTGCATGGGCAAGTTCTGGGAGTTGGCGCAGCACGAGCGCCGCACCGCCGACGCCGAGCCCTACGATCTGGTGGTGGTTGACGCACCCGCCTCCGGTCACGGGGCGGCGCTGCTGCGCGCGCCCCGCACCTTCGCCGAGATCGCGCGCGTCGGTCCGATCGCACACCAGGCGCGAACGATCGCACAGACCTTCGCCGATCCCGACTTCACAGCCGTGCTCGCCGTCACCACGGCCGAGGAGATGCCGGTCACTGAGACGCTCGAGCTGCAGGACTCGCTCAAGCGGGGACCGGACCCTCTGAAGCTCCACGCCGTCATCCTCAACGCGCTCTATCCACGGCGCTTCAGCGACGCCGACACGCACACGCTCGAGGCGCTGCGAAACCGTGGCCGGACCTCGACAGAGCTGCGCACGATCCTCGACGCGGCGCTCGCCGAGCACGCCCGCGCACGCTCCCAGGAGCGACAGGAGGAGCGCCTGCGACTCGCCTTCCCAGACCGGCTGCTCACCCTCCCCTACCTGTTTGAGCCGGAGTTGAAGCTGCCCCAGGTGGCGCTGCTTGCGGCCGAGCTGGATGCGCAGCTCGTGGGAGGCAACTAGCGCGTGAGCGACCACAAGCATGCGCGTGCCATGGGCGCCGAACAGCTGCTCGCCGGGCGGCGCATCTGCGTCTGCGTGGGGGCCGGCGGCGTGGGCAAGACGACCACCGCCGCGACGCTGGCGATCGGCATGGCGATGCGCGGCCAGAAGGTCGTCGTGGTGACCATTGACCCGGCCCGGCGGCTGGCTGAAGCGCTGGGGCTTGAGACCCTGGACAACGAGCCCCAGCGCGTGTTCGCTCCCGGCTCAAAGCGGCTCAACGACGCGGGGCTGCCGGACATCAAAGGCGAGCTCTGGGCGGTGATGCTCGACCCCAAGCGCACCTTCGACGAGCTGATTGACCGCGTCTCACCGAGCCCTGAGCGCGCCGCGGAGATCAAGCGCAACGGCGTCTACCGGCAACTCTCAAGCGCCGTTGCCGGCTCCCAGGAGTTCACCGCCATCGAGAAGCTCTACGAGCTGGCACAGGAGGACTACGACCTGCTCGTGCTCGACACGCCGCCGGCGCACAGCGCCACCGAGTTTCTCAATGCCCCGGGCCGCCTCAACGCCTTCCTCGGCGGTGGCGCGCTGCAGGCTCTGATACGCCCAACCGGGCTCGGCATGCGCCTGCTCGGGATCGGTGCGACGCCTCTGCTCAGCGCCCTGCGGCTCGTCACCGGCGTCGATCTGCTGACGGACCTCACCCGCTTCCTGAGCCTGCTCGGCGGCATGGCGGGCGATTTCACGGCCCGCGCAGCCAGGGTCGAAGAGCTGCTGCACGCGGACACGACCGGGTTTGTGCTCGTCACCACCGCCGAGGACCGTCCGGTGCAGGAGGCGATCGCGTTTCGCGAAACCCTGCGTGCGAGCAAAATGCCGTTTGTGGGCACGATCGTCAATCGCGTCGCGCCGGCGATTCACGCAGGGACGCGGGCGGGCCTGGACGGCAAGCTGGCCGCCGACCTGGCGGACCGTCTGCTGGCCTGCGCCCGTGATCACGAGGTCCTCGCGACCCGTGACCGCGCCAACATCAGGCGCCTGCGCGAGGGCCTGGGCGAGCAACCGCTGCTGGTCGTGCCCGACCTGGACGAGCGGCTGAGCGACGCCAGCGGCCTGTTCGCCATGCAACAGGAGCTTTTCGGTGACTGAACGCGACGAGCACGACCTGCTTGCCGTTGACGCCGCGCTCGAGCTGATCCTGGCGCAGGTCACGCCGCTCACAGCCGAGCCGGTCCCGCTGCCTGAGAGCCTCGGGCGCTACCTCGCAAGCGACCTCGTGGCGAGGATTGACCTGCCACCGTTCAGGGCATCGGCACTCGACGGCTTTGCGGTACGTCACGCCAACACCCCGGGCCGGCTGCGCATCGTCGGCGAGTCCGCCGCCGGGGCGCCCTACGACCGGCCGCTCACAGACGGCGAAGCGGTGCTCATCTCCACCGGTGCCGTGGTCCCGGATGGCGCGGACGCGATCGTGCCGGTCGAGTGGGTGCCTGACGCTGGCACCGAGGCGATCACGGTGCGCGAGCCGGTGGGCTATCAGAACGCGATCCGTGAGGCCGGCAGCGATGTCAAGCAGGGAGCTGTGACGCTCACCACAGGCACCTGCATCACCCCTGCTCACATCGGCGCGGCGGCGGCACTGGGGCTGACCAGCGTGCCCTGCAGCCGGCTGCCAGGCGTCTCGCTGCTGGCCACCGGCAGCGAGCTTCGCGACCCTGGCGAGCTGCTCGCCCCAGGGCAGATATACAACTCCAACACGCCGATGCTGCACGCTGCCCTGAGGACCGCTGGGGCGAGCGTGACGCTTTATCAGACAGCGGCCGACACCGGCCGCCAGCACCGGCAGCTGCTGGCGCGGGCGCTCGACCACGACGTGCTGATCAGCACCGGCGGCGTGTCGATGGGCGGCCACGACCTGGTCCGTTCGGTGATGGCCGAGCTGGGGGTGGGCGAGCTCTTCTGGAAGGTGGCCATGAAGCCGGGCAAGCCACTCAGCTTCGGTGTGCGCGAACACCCCGACGGCCGGTGCACGCTCGTGTTCGGTGTGCCCGGCAACCCTGTCTCGGCGCTGGTCTGCTTCGCGCTCTTCGTGCGCCCCGCGCTGGCTGCGTTGCAGAGCGCCACCGATCCGGGTCCGCACTACGTCGCCGGCACGCTCGCACACAGCGTCCGCGCCGACCCCAGGCGCGACCAGTTGATACGCGTCAGGCGCGGGCGCGGCGGCGAACTGGAGCCGCTGCGGGGACAGCAGTCACACCAGCTCGCCGAGCTGGCCTCAAGCGATGGACTCGCGCGGATTCGGGCGGGCGCAGGTGAGCTTGAAGCCGGCACCGTTGTCGATTATCTGCCGCTGTTCTGAGCGCCGCCTGCGTCCCGCGGCTGCGGGCGGGCCGGGACAAGCTCGCAGCGCCCCAGCGCAAGCAGCTCCCACACCGCCTGTGCCGCCAGCTGCTCGCACGCCGCCGGTGAGCGCTCGCCCGCCAGCTCCGCGGCGAGGGCGAGGATGTCCGGAGCGGCTGCTGGGCCGGCCGACAGCCGGCCCAGCAGCCGCTCCCTCAGCTGTTCAGAGCGACCCGCCTGGTCGTCTGTCAACGGTTCGGCCGCGCGCTTGCTGAGATGCTCGCGGGCGGTGGCGAGCACGCGCGCGGTGACGTCGTTGCCGCTGCGCTCGGCGTTCTGCCAGCCATGCCCGAGCGCCAGCTGGTCGGGACGCAGCGCCGGCCCCTCGTAGATCGTCATCTGCGTCTCGCGCGGGCTGAACTCGTGGCCCTCGAGCTCAAAGTCCGCGCCGCCCAAAAGCGGCTCGATGAAGCCGTGCCACAGCTCGATGTCAGCGAGGTTGAAGCGGCGCACGACGTGCATGCCCATTCGCAGCTCGGCGTGAAACATGCCGCTGACCGTACACCGACGGCGGCCAAGGGCCTGTTCCGATGGTTGGCGAAAACCAACAGGAGGCTGGTCAACCGGCCGCTTGGCTCGTGCCGCCAAGGGTCAAGCGCAGGTTGCCGCAGACGATCCTCGCGCACGCCGAGGTCGAGGCCGTGCTCGCGCTCCCTGACCTGAGCGATCTACTTGGGTTGCGTGACCGCACGATCATGGAGCTGCTCTACTCGACCGGGATCCGCCGCTCCGAGCTCTGCCGCCTCCGGACCGGTGATATCGACCCGGCCCGCAGTCTGCTGACGGTCCCTGAGGGGAAGAGTGGGCGTGACCGGATCATCACGATCAGCGAGCGCGCTCTCGAATGGGTCGACCGGTATCTCACCGGCGCGCGTCCACGCCGAGCTATCGACCACCCAGATCTACACGCACGTCTTCCTGCAAAGCCTCAAAGCCGTCCACGCCGCCACGCACCCAGCCGCCAGCAACACGCCGCCACGCCAACGCCAGGATGCCGACGCCGGCTACAGCGGCGCCACCGACGGCGATGGCGACCGGTCGTGACAGCGGACGATCACGAGCGCGGGCTCCTGTCCTAAAGGATGCGCCGCGCGACCCTTATCGAGCTACCGTTTGGAGGGTGATGACCGCCAAAGAACAGCTCCGCGAACGAGTCGAGACGCTCACCGAGGACGAAGCCGCCGAGACGCTGCGGCTGCTTGACCGGCGCGCCGATCCGCTGGTCGTCGCGTTCCGTGACGCCCCTATCGATGACGAGCCCGTCACGCCGGAGGAAGAGGCTGCGATGGCCGAGGCGAACGCTGACTTGGCCGCCGGACGCACCGTGTCGCTTGAAGAAGCGATGCGCGAGTTCGAGTGACCGACGAGCCCTGGCACGTCGAACTGACGCGCGCCGCTCAACGCGACCTGCGCCGTCTCGACCCACCGATCCGCCAGCGGGTCACCGCCGCCCTCTTGGCGCTCGCAGAAGATCGGCTGGGCAGCGCCGCGCTGCGCAAGCTGACCGGCAGCCAGCAATCACGCTTGCGGGTCGGTGACTGCCGTGTTCGCCTCACGCTCGACACCCAGGCCCGCGTCCTGGTCGTGATGCGCATCCTGCCCCGTGGCCGCGCCTACCAAGACTAAAGGCGATCCACCGTCGCCATAGGCTGGGACAATCCTTGGCCTGACTCCCGCCACCCGGCCGTGCCCGCCAGCATTCTGCCCAGCCGCCCACCGCAACGGTGCTGACAGCGGGCGCCGTCCGGCCACGCTGGGGCTCGCGACGCCACAGACGTCGACTCGCGGTGGCTCCCGCACCCGACGCGCGTGGCGCTCAAACCAGCACGGCTTCAAGCTCGTCGGCAGCCTGGCCGATGAGCTCGTCGGCGACCGTGCACAGGTCGGCGTCGAGGTGGCCACAGAGCACGTCGCGCAGGATCGCGCGCAGGTTGTCGACGAGCTCGGTGACGAGCTCGAGGCTGGTGGCGTCGTCGGCGATCATGCCGGTGATCACCGAGCGCTCCAGCGCGATCGCGCGCGCGGTCCGCGCGGCGAGCGCCGTCCGCTCCTCCGCGGTGGCGCAGATCATCGCAAGCCGCTGAGCCAAGCGCCCGCTGGCCGGTCCCTCGGGCTCCAGCAACGCCCGCAGCGCCAGCAGGTGGTCGCTGAGCCCCTCGTAGAGCGTGTCGCGCTCGCAACCCATCTCAAAGCGCGCAAGCGCCCAAGAGATCTCCCCCGCGCCTGACCTGTCGGGACCGTGCCTGTGGGCCGAAGGCGCCAGACGCCGGCCGATCAGGTTACAGAAGCCGCGCAGCTCGTCCTCGGCGGAGCGCGGAATCAGGGTCAGCTGCCGCGAGCGCCCGGTCGCGCCGATCGCGACCGGCGTCCAGGATCCCCCGTCGACGCGCCAGTGGCCGACGGCGCTCAGCGCGAAGTCGCCGCGTTCAAAGAGGCGCAGTGCGGTCAGCACCCGCCGCAGCCTGGCGCGTGCGAACGCGCTCGACGGCTGCGCGTCGCGCTCGTGCGCCACCCGCAGCACCAACAGCAGCGGCGGCTGCGAGCCGCCGGCCAGCAGCTCGGCCGGCGCGCCTGCCAGGGTTCGGACACGCTGCAGCGAGACGCCGTCGGCCAGCGCCAGCTCATCCGTGCCTGGATCCAGATCCAGGCCGAGCAACGCGACCACGACCTCGGTCACGTGACGGCCCTGGTAGATCGCCTGCTCGAGCTCGTCGTAGACTGCGGCAAAGCGCTGCTCGTCTGGCACAAAGTCGATCCGCTCGTCATACACCCTGGTCAGGAACTGCACCACGACCAGCTCGGCCTGTTCGCGCGAGGTCTCCGGGACGAGCTCGTGCCCGCCGGCCCGCAGGTAGAGCTCCAGTCCGCCCAGGCCCGCCAGCGTCCGGCAAACCGGCAGGAAGGTCTCAAGCTCCACCAGGAGCTCCAGACGCTCGCCGATGTAGTGGCCGGTCAGCGGCCGGTAGCAGTAAAGCGCCGGCCGCGCACGGTAGGTGTCGCCACTTGCGATGACATCAAAGGGAACCTCGTCACCGGCGGCGACGGCGCGCTCGAAGCGTATGCCCGCGGCGGTCGTGAAGGCCTCAAGCAGGCCATGAAGAGTCGGGTTTCTCACGCCCTGCCAGTTCGGCACCGAGGCCGCGCGTCCTGCCTGTGAGAGGCTGTTTGCAGCGCCGCCAAGGCCGCTTGGGGCGCGCCCGTTTCAGGAACTCGCCAGCGCTTCAAGCTGCCAGCCGGACGCGACCTGCTCAGGCTCCGGCAGCGGCCGGCCAAACTCGTCGCTCAACCAGCGCAGCCCGTAGGCCCGCATGTCCTCGATCAGCGGCACGAGCGCTGCGCCCTTCTCGGTGAGCGCGTACTCGACCCGGGGCGGCACCTCGGGGAAGGTCGAGCGAACCACCATCCCCTCCTCCTCGAGTGCCCGCAGCCGCAGCGACAGCGTGCGTGGGCTGATGCCCTCGAGCTCGCGTTCCAGCTCGCAGAACCGCGAGTGTCCCTCTGCCAGCTCCTTGACGAGCAAAAGCGTCCACTTGCCGCACACCACCTCGGCGGTTCGGCAGACCGGACAGGTATCGGGCGAAGACATCTTGCAGGCAGAGTTTAGCGCTCGCTTCAGAGTCTGAAGCGAGCGCTCGGGCTTGCGCTTGGCCCGCTCCTAGGCGACGTCGCGGAGCTTCTGGGCCTCGGCGAGCGACTGCAGCTTCTTGAGCGACTGGTTCTCGATCTGGCGGATGCGCTCGCGGGTGACGTTGAACGTCCGCCCGACCTCATCCAGGGTGCGCGGGTGCTCGCCACCGAGGCCATAGCGCAGCTCGAGCACACGCCGTTCCCGGTAGCTCAGGTTCTCGAGTGCCTCGCGCAGAGCCTCCTTGGTGAGGATCTCGGCAGCACGCTCATACGGTGACTCGGCGCGCTCGTCGGCGATGAACTGCCCGAACTCCGACTCCTCCTCGTCGCCGACCGGCTTCTCAAGCGACACCGGCGCCTGCGCCGAGCGCTTGATCGACTCGACCTCGTCGGGCTCGATCCCGGTGACCTCAGCGATCTCCTCGGCGGTCGGCTCACGCCCCAGCTCGGTCACGAGCTTGCGCTCGGCACGACCGATCTTGTTGAGCTTCTCAACCACGTGCACGGGGATGCGGATCGTGCGTGCCTTGTCAGCCAGCGCCCGCGCGATCGCCTGCCGGATCCACCAGGTGGCGTAGGTGGAGAACTTGAAGCCCTTGCGGTAGTCGAACTTCTCCGCGGCCCGCACCAGCCCGAGTGTGCCCTCCTGGATCAGGTCCAGGAACGGCAGGCCCTGGTTGCGGTAGTTCTTCGCGATCGAGACCACCAGACGGAGGTTTGACTCGACCATCTTCTGCTTGGCGTCGAGGTCACCGCGCTCGATCCGCTTGGCCAGGTCGACCTCCTCCTGGGCGGTGAGCAGGCGCACCTTGCCGATGTCCTTCAAGAACAGCTGCAGCGAGTCGGTGGTCATGTCCGGCTTGAGATCCAGCGCTCCCTTGGCGCGGCGGCGGCCGCGCTTGTCGGGCGCGCGTTCGACCTCTGCCTCTGCGATCGCCGGATCGACCTCCTCGACCAGCTCGATCTCCGCCCGCTCGAGGAAGCCGTGGAGCTCCTCGATGTCGCTGTCGTCGAGGTCCAGCTCGGCGACCGCGCCACTGATCTCGGAGAACGTGAGCACGCCAAGCTGCTGACCGCGGTTGACGAGCGCCTTGACCTCTTCAAGTTCCTGCAGTTCCGCTACTGACATCTGGTTCCGTTTCCGTCGTGTTTCCAGCGGCCGGGCCGACCCCGACAGCTCGAAAGGTGGCGGCGCCCGCGTCGCGACGCGCAGTCCACCCACTCAACCATGGGGCAATCTTACTTCGGCGACAGCCACTGATCCACTAAACGGCCGCCAGCCCGCCGGTCTGTAGCCGCGAGCCGCGCAGGTGGACGTGCCTTGGTCATCTCCCTGAAATATTGCACGTCCGCGCACGGACGCGGCGCTGGCCGGTCGCGAAGCTCGGGTGATGCACAATCGACCTTGTGAAGACGGTCGTCGCATCGCTGTGCGCCCTGCTCGCCTGGCTGCTTGCCCGCGACCGCCGTCGCCGGCGCCTGCCGGGGCGTGCGTCGATCGTCTCGCCGCGTCACTGCACGCTGGTGGCCCCCGACGGCTCCGTGCATTCTGTGCAGTCAGCGCACCTGGAGCTTCCCAGCGCACGGCTCGAGGAGCTCTGGAACCCGGCGCAGCTCGAGAACCTCGGGCGGACCTACTGGCGCTTTCTGACAAAGGCGACGCTCGGCATCGTCCGCGTGCGCTACGGCCGGCACGAGCGCAACGTGGTGCTGTTCTCAAGGCCGCTGACGCTGCTGCGCTTCGACCCGCCCCGCTACGTGCTCGAGCGCGACCACGCCAGCATCACCTGGGCGATCCGCGACGGGCTGCTGGTCTCCCGCGCCGGGCGTGGCAGCGGGTATCTGGCGATCCGCGTGCAGCGCGGCAGCACCGCGGGCGAGCCCGCCAGCCTCGACGTGGACGTCGAGGTGGCTAACTTCTACCCGTCCATCGCCTCGCGCCTGGGGACGCCGGTGTACCGCGCCACGCAGGCCGTGGTGCACGTTCTGGTCACGCACGCCTTCCTGCGCTCGCTCGCCCGCCTGCAGCTAGCAGAGTCGCGCATCGGACGGCTGCGCGACCTGCGCTGAGGGCGCCGTCGGCACCGGCCCGGCAACCCGCCCGCGCGTCCTCAGATGTCGAAGCCGGCGTTCAGCTCGCGCAGCTTGGCACGGTCGTGGCGCGCGCTGATCCGTCGCACGGTGCCCGACCGCGTGCGCATCACCAGCGACTCGGTGGTCGCAACGCCACCGCGGCCGTAGCGCACACCCTGCAGGACGTCACCGTCGGTGACCCCGGTGGCCGCGAAGAACACGTGGTTGCCCTTGACCAGGTCATCCTTGGTGAGCACCCGGCCGAGCTCGTAGCCTGCCGCCACGGCACGCTCGCGCTCATCGTCGTCACGCGGCCACAGGCGCCCGAGCAGCTGACCGCCGAGGCATTTCATCGCGGCCGCTGAGATCACGCCCTCCGGTGTGCCGCCGATCCCCCACAGAATGTCGACGGGCGAGTTCTCGGAGGCCGCCAGCAGGCAGGCGGAGACGTCGCCGTCGACGATCAGGCGCACGCGCGCGCCGGCCGCGCGCACCGCCGCCATCTGCTCGTGGTGGCGGGGGCGGTCGAGCATCACCACGGTCAGGTCGCGGATGCTGGCGCCGCGGCGCTCGGCGACCAGCGCAAGCGTCTCGGTCAGCGGCCGCTCGAGGTCAAGGAGGTCCACGATGTCTGCCCCGCCGGCAAGCTTCTCCATGTACACGCAGGGACCCGGGTCGAACATCGCGCCGCGCTCTGACAGGGCGATCACGGTGAGCGCGCTCGGCATCCCCATCGCGGTCAGGCGCGTGCCCTCGACCGGGTCCACGGCCACGTCGACGAGGGGTGGGGTGCCGTCACCGACATGCTCACCGTTGTAGAGCATCGGCGCCTCGTCCTTCTCCCCCTCGCCGATCACGACCACGCCATCCATCGCGACCGTGTCGAGCACCTGACGCATCGCGTCGACGGCGGCCTGGTCGGCCGCCTCCTTGTCGCCGCGCCCGATGTGACGCGCGGCGGCCAGCGCCGCCGCCTCAGTCACGCGCACCAGCTCGAGTGCAAGGTTGCGGTCCGGCTTGATCGATTGGTCAGGCTGCATGGCGCTCAGGCTACCTTTCTCCCCCGTGGAAGCCACAGCCTACCGACAGCTGCTCCCGCCCGGCGGCCCGACGGACGCGCGCACGCACGTCGAGGCGCTGATGCAGGCAGCCGTGCCAGAGCGGTCAGAGCGCCCCTACACGCTGGTCAACTTCGTGACCAGCCTCGACGGTCACACCACCATCGGGCCGGATTCGCGCGGGCTCTCAGGCGGCGCCGACCGCGAGCTCTTCTACGCCCTGCGCGAGCGCGCAGACGCCGTCCTTGCCGGCCCGCGCACGCTCGCGGCCGAGCGCTACAAGCGGATGCTGCCGGCGCCCGAGCGCCGCGCGCGGCGGCTGGCGCAGGGCCGCCCGGCCGAGCCGCTGCTGGTCAGCATCAGCTCAAGCGGCCAGGTCCCGCTCGACGTGCCGCTGTTTGCGGCGCCCGAAGCGCGCGCCCTGATCTTCTCGCCTGACCCTCCGGTCGCGGCCCGCTTGGCCGCGACCGTCGTCCACGCGCCGCTGGCACCGCTTGGCCAGGCGCTGCGCACGCTGCGCGCAGACGACGACGTGAAGCTGCTGCTGTGCGAGGGCGGGCCGACCCTGTTTGGCGCGCTGCTCGCCGCCGGGCTGGCTGACGAGCTGTGGCTGACGCTGGCGCCGAGGCTGGTGGGGGGAGCGTCGGGTGCGGCGCTGCTCAGCGGAGCAGCGCCGCAAGCGCCTACCCGTGCCCAGCTGGCGGGCGTGCTTGAGCACGCGGGCACCCTGTTTTTGCGCTACCGCCTTTGGCCCGAGCGTCGCTAGCGTGGTGTCTCAGTTTTAGGTGTTGACTTCCTCCCCGTCCTTACGGAAGGGGAGGAAGTCAAAAGTAGCTCTCGCTGGCCCTCGGCCAGCGACAAAGCAGCAGTGGCAGAGCGCACAGCTCGCCCTACCACAAGCCACAGCTATTTGCGAGACACTCCGCTAGCCCCCAAACCTCCCCGCTCCCAGGAGTTTTGTGCATTTCGGGCGCTCCCATCGCCCCAAATGCACAAAGCTCGCCCTGCGGCCCCGATTTGGGGGCCAGAGGCGGTCCGCGGGGCTCACAGGCAGTGGCCGTCGGCTTTGCCGATCGCTCGCGCGAGCGCTGCTCGCGGCCGCGCCGCTTCGGGGATCGCAGCCCGCGGGTCAGGCATTGCACCTAGGACCAGCGGCACGTCTGACCCCTACCCGTCGCGGTGGGGTTCATCCTCCCCACGGCTCAAGCTTGCAGGACCTGACAGAACCGAAGCTCGGCTTCGGGCCGAGCACACCAAGACCCCCGCGTCCTCTTGGGTCGGCTCGATCAACGCGCTCAGCACGCGCCGGCCGCCGAAGCACACCCGCGACTAGAGACCGAGCCCGCCGACGCCGCGCTCGTTCCAGCCGAGGTGGTGGGCGAGCTCGTGGCGCAGCGTGCGTGTGACCTGCTCGCGCAGCAGCTCGGGGTCGTGACCGAAGTCGCGCATGAGCGTGTCGCGGAAGATCACGATGCGGTCGTGGAAGTAGTTCTGGACCACCGTGTCGCCCTGGTAGAGGCCGTAGGCGCCGCGGCGCCCAGGCCCTGTGCGCACAGCCGCACCGCCGTCGGAGACGACGATCGCGACGTGCTCAAGCGCGCGATGGAACTCGAGCGGCAGCTCGTCGACCGCCATACGCACCAGCGCCCGGAAGTCCTCGTCGCTGTCAGCCACCAGCGCGTCCTGCTCCTCCGTGTCACCCAGCTCGAACGGTTCGTCATAGCCCCACGGGTCATCGGCGGCGAGGCGCTCGGTACGCTGCACCAGCGCCTCGAAGTCATCCTCTGAGGCCGGCGACTGCCAGTTGGCGAAGTGCACCAGCGAGAGCACGATCACACTGGTCACCACGCTCGCGCCGAGCACGATCACCGAGATCAGCTCGACAACGCGCAGCAGCCCGGTCGCACGCAGCCCGGTCGCCACCGCGAAGATCCCGAACCCGGACACCAGCGCAGCCAGCGCCGAGAGCAGGATCGTGCGAGCGCTGGCCGGTGTCTGTCTGGTCGGAAGGCGTCGCATGGCTCTAGCGCAGGCTGCGTGCCACCACCAGACGCTGAATCTCGTTGGTGCCCTCGTAAATCTGGGTGATCTTCGCGTCGCGCATCATCCGCTCAACCGGATAGTCATTGACATAACCGTAGCCCCCGAGGACCTGAACCGCTTCGACGGTCACCTCCATGGCCGTGTCGGAGCAGAAGAGCTTGGCCATCGCCGAGTACTTGCCGAGCTCCGGGTCCTCGCGATCAGCCCGACAGCAGGCCTGGTAGAGCAGCTCGCGGCCGGCCGCGCACTTGGTCTCCATGTCGGCCAGCTTGAACTGGATGCCCTGGAAGCTGTTGATCGGCTGGCCGAAGGCACGGCGCTCGCGCGCGTAGGCGACGGCGTAGTCGGTTGCGCCCTGGGCGATGCCGAGCGCCTGCGCGGCGACCCCCAGGCGGGAGCGGTCGAGCGTGCTCATCGCCACCTTGAACCCCTGCCCGACCTCTCCAATCACGTTGGCCTGTGGCACGCGCACGTTGTCAAACACCGGCGATCCCGTTGGCGAGGCGCGGATGCCGAGCTTGTGTTCGAGCTTGCCGACGCTGAAGCCTGGCCGGTCGGCCTCGACCTCGAAGGCGGTGATGCCGTGCGCGTGGCCGGCACTGCGGTCGGTGACCGCAAACACGCAGTAGAAGTCGGCGATGCCGCTGTTGGTGATCCAGGCCTTGCTGCCGTTGATCACCCACTCGTCGCCGTCGCGGGTGGCCGTGGTCTGCAGCCCGCCGGCGTCCGAGCCCGCCTCGGCCTCAGACAGCGCAAAGGCCGGTGAGAGCTCGCCGGTGGCGCAGCGCGGCAAAAACCGGCGCCTTAGCTCCTCGGAGCCGTGCAGGCGGATCGGCAGGGTGCCGAGGTCCTGGATCATCAGGATCAGCGCCGTTGACGCGTCCGCCTTGGCGATCTCCTCAACGGCGATGTTCAGCATCAGCGTGCCGGTGCCGGTGCCGCCGTACTCGGGCTCAAACGGCAGGCCAAGGATGTCCTGCTCGCCCAACAGCGCCCGCAGATCGTGCGGGTAGCTGGCTTCGCGGTCGATCTCGGCCGCGCGCGGGGCGATGCGCTCGCGCGCGATCTGGCGGATGGTGTCGCGCAGCTCGACGTGCTCGGGCGGGACGGTGTAGAGGTCCGCTAGGGCTGACACGCTCCCAATGCTACCCCTCGCAGCCCTCTCCCAGCAGCATTTCTCTGGCCCTGGCGGGCCCAGCGCGCCCGCGGCCTAGAAACCCTGTGGATGACGGGCCACGAAGTGCCCGTAGCCAGGCTCCCCGATCCGGGTGGGCGACCAGCGGTCGTTGCCGTTGAGCGCCGTCTGCGCGGCGGTGTCAAACCACAGCCCGTCGATCTCCATGTAGGCGTGGGTTGGGCCGTTGGTGTAGATCGTGATCCACTTGCCGCGACCCGGCAGGCCGTACTGCAGGAACTGCTCGGAGTCAAGCGGCGTTGCCAAAAGGCCCCCGGCGTGCAGCACGAAGCTGACCGAGCCCGAGCAGTCATAGCCGGGCGAGTTGAAGGACGCGTGCCCGCCGCCGTAGATGTAGGGGTCAAAGGCGATGCTGTTGGCGGCATCGAGCATCGTGACGATCCCCTGCGGCGTCCCGGGGGCGGGAACCGCCAGGCCGTCGACGAGCGTGGCCTTGGGCACCTGGGCCGTGGTGGTGGTGCTCGTCGTGGCGCCCGTCGTGGTGGAGCCGGTGCCGGTGGTCCCGGTGCTGGTCGCCGTCCCCAGGCCGACCCCACCGGTCAGCCCTGAGTCGCCGGCCGGCAGCGGCGCGGCGGGGTCGGTGGCGGTGACCGCGACGCCACTGGCCAGCTGCTTGGTGGCCTGCTTGCTCTCGGCGATGTGCAGCCTGCGGTTCAGCAGGCGCTTGAGCGTGGAGATCGATTGCGGTCCCGCGACCCCGTCGACGACCAGGCGGTAGTGGCGCTGACCCTGCTTCAGGCGCAGCAGGGTCAGGCGGTTGAAGTTGCCGCTGGCGCGCACGGCAAAGCCGAGCGCCGTGAGGTCGTGCTGGAGCACCATGACGTCGGTGCCCGACATGCCCAGCGAGAGCATGCGGCTGCCGAGCGCCCGCGAGAGCACCCGCCAGGCGCGGCGCTTGGCCGGTGGCTTGGTGCTCGCGCCGGCGGTGGTGCTCGCGCCGGTGAAGGTGGTGGTCGTGGTGGCTGTGCTGGTGCTCGTCGTGGTGGTGGTCGTGGACGACGCGGCGGTGGTTGACGTCGTGGTCAGACCGCTGCCCCCGGAGCCGCCCGCGGCCAGTGCGGGTGCGGCGCCAAAGAAGAGGCACAGGACGGTTGCTGCTGCAAGACGGTGTAACCCGGAAACAGCTTTTGCGTACAGCAAACAGACCCCTTCTCTTTCTCACGCCTACGGGGTTAGCTGTCGGGCTCGCGCTGAAAGAGTGTGCGCTACGCCACCATCCATGTGGCGATTCGCCCCCAGAGCCGCTGGTGCGGCTCAACAACTGGTTCCCCCGCTTCGGCTCGCCGGTGGCGAGACGAACTCGGCTGGTATGTGCTCGGCGCAGCATAACACGACGCCAACACGAATTGCCACTCCCACTAACAGCGGCGGCGCGCGGTACGCGAAGGCCAGGCCGCTTCAGAGCGCCGGGGGTCGGCGCTTAGCGCGGAGCGGCCAGCCGGCATGGCGGCCGCCCCGACGCACCGGTCCTACAGCTTCATCACGTTGATGGCCTTCGGGCCCTTCGGGCCCGCCTCTTCCTCGTAGGAGACCTTGGCCCCCTCGGCGAGCGAGCGGTAGCCGTCCGCGCTGATCGAGCTGTGGTGGACGAATAGGTCACGGCTGCCCTCGTCGGGCGTGATGAAGCCGAAGCCCTTCTCGTCGCTAAACCACTTGACTGTTCCTGTTGGCATTGGGGAGATTCCCTCCAGCTATTAGTGCTTCTACCGCGAGGACGTCTCTCCCGACCACCGGTGCCTGCACAAACACGCCGCTGCTTAATGCGGCCTTACAATTGCGCAAGCTAGCAGGCGCGCGGCACAATGACGAGCCTACACCCCCCAGGTAACGGGTTGTTCACAAAACCTTTGCGCGCCAGAATCGTCCGGTGCGCTGGATTATCGACGGCATGAACGTGATCGGCACGCGGCCGGACGCGTGGTGGAAAGACCGCGACGGCGCGATGCGCAGGCTCGTGATCGCGCTCGAATCGTGGGCCGCCAGCGAGGGCGAGGAGGTGACCGTCGTGTTCGAGCGCAAGCCCTCACCGCCGCTTCATTCGACGGTGGTCGAGGTCCGGCACGCCCCCAAGCCCAAGGCGGATGCCGCCGATGACGAGATCGTCCGTCTGCTCCGGGCCGATGCGCATCCGCAGACAATTCGCGTGGTCACCTCCGACCGCACGCTCGCTGACCTCGCCCACGCCGCCGGCGCGACGGTGGAGGGCGCGCGGGCGTTCCGTCTGCGCATCGGTTCCGTCTGAGCCACCCCGACCGCGGGTGCGCCACAGACGCTGCACACGGCGGCTTGCGCGCGCTTGCGACAATGTTTGCTCATGGCGGATCAGGAGCAGCGGCAGACACGACCGGGCGGCCGGCTCGGCGGACGCCTGCGCCCGAGCGCCCAGCGGCAGCCTGGCCGCCCCACACGCGATCAACCCGGCCGCTCGACCGGCGGCCCGGGCGCCCCCGCGCGAGCACCAGGCTGGCGCTCCGGCCAGCAGCCCGCCACCGGCGGCACGGGTTCCAGCATGCGCGGAGGCGGGCCGTCCAGGCCTGGCCCACGCAACCAGTGGCTGATGCTGCTTGCGATCTTCGGAGTGCTGTTGGCCGTCAATCTGGCCGTCAGCTCCGCAGCGCTCACACCCACGCGCGTACGCATCCCCTACTCCCCCACCTTCATCACCCAGCTGCGCGAGCACAACGTCGCCTCGATCGACTCCACGCAGTACGCGATTGACGGGACCTTCCGCAAGGCGGTGCGCTACCCGCCGAAGGACAGCGCAGCAACCCCGACAACCTCATTCTCGACGCAGATCCCGGCCTTTGACAACAACACCGCCCTGCAGGCGCTGCTGGCCAAGGACGCCCCCACGATCGACGCCCAGAACCCCAATCAGGGCGCCTCGTTCTTGGAGGAGGTGCTGTTCGGCTTCGGGCCGACGCTGCTGCTGGTTGCGCTCTTCATCTTCATCATGCGCCGCGCCGCGGGCGGCGGCGCCGGTGGCCTGATGTCCTTCGGCCGTTCACGGGCGCGCCGGGTCGAGCCCAACGACCAGCCGGTGACCTTCGCCGACGTGGCGGGAATCGACGAGGCCAAGGCGGAGCTGACCGAGATCGTCGACTTCCTGCGGACCCCGGACAAGTACCTCGCGCTGGGCGCGAAGATCCCCCGAGGCGTGCTGCTGAGCGGCCTGCCCGGCACCGGCAAGACGCTGCTGGCACGAGCTGTCGCCGGCGAGGCGGGTGTGCCGTTCTTCCAGATGTCCGCCTCCGAGTTCGTGGAGATGATCGTCGGCGTCGGCGCCTCGCGGGTACGAGACCTCTTCGCCCAGGCCAAGGCGGCGGCACCGGCGATCATCTTCGTCGACGAGCTCGACGCGATCGGCCGCTCGCGCGCCTCCGCGGGCCCCAACATCGGCGGCGGGCACGACGAGCGCGAGCAGACGCTCAACCAGATCCTGACCGAGATGGATGGCTTTGACGCGCGCACCGGCGTGATCGTGCTCGGCGCCACCAACCGCCCCGAGGTGCTCGATCAGGCGCTCCTGCGCCCGGGGCGCTTTGACCGCCGTGTCGTCGTCCAGCCGCCTGACCGGGTGGGCCGCGAGGCCATCCTCAGAGTCCACACCCGCTCGGTTCCGCTCAGCGACGAGATTGACCTGGGCCAGATCGCGGCCACCACGCCCGGCATGGTCGGCGCAGACCTCGCCAACCTCGTCAACGAGAGCGCGCTGCTGGCCGCCAAGCGCAACCATCCGAGGGTCACCCAGCAGGACTTCACCGATGCGCTCGAGCGCATCGTGCTCGGCGCGGCGCGCAGCGTCGTGATCAGCGACGAGGACCGGCGACGCACCGCCTACCACGAGGCTGGGCATGCCGTGGTGGGCATGCTGACAGCGGGCGCCGACCCCGTCCGCAAGGTCTCGATCATCCCCCGTGGCCAGGCGCTGGGCGTGACCTTCTCAGCGCCTGACGCCGACCGTTTCAACCTCGACCAGCGCCATCTGCTGGCGCAGATCAAGGTGGCGCTGGGTGGGCGCTGCGCCGAGGAGATCGTGTTCGGCGACCTGACCACCGGCGCGGAGTCAGACATCCAGCACCTGACACAGATCGCGCGCTTCATGGTCGGGCGCTGGGGCATGAGCACCGCCATCGGGCCGATCGCGGTGCTGCCCCAGGAGGGCACCAGCATGCTGCTGCCGGGAGTCGCGGAAACCTCCCAGAAGACCCAGCAGCTGGTGGACGAGGAGGTTCACCGGATCGTCCAGGACGCTCACCGTGAGGTGCTCGCGCTGCTGCGCGAGCACCGCGGCCAGCTCGATGACCTCGTCACGGAGCTGCTGCTGCACGAGACACTGGACATGGCCGACGCCTACGCGGCCGCCGGCATCACCGTGCCCGGGGGCTCACCCTCGCGGGAGGCCGCGGCAGTGGCGGCCGAATAGGCGCAGGCTAAGCGCCCGGCCGGTCAGCTTGGCGGCGCTCAGTCGCCCAGGTGCGTCATCCGCGCAAGCGCCTCGTGGCACTCGACGACGCGCTGCTTGACCGGATCGCTGTCGGGCCTGTCGTGGACCAGGTCCCAGGTGCGATCGGCGATCTCCCTGGCCGTCTCGGGCGTGGCCATCTCCCAGAGACGATCGACCAGCCGCAGCTCGAACTGCTGGATCTGGGCGGCGGGATCGCCTGGCGGCATCTTTGGCAGGGGTTCGGCTACGGCCTCACGCCACATGCCGCTGGCGACCAGGAGCCTGTTGCGCAACTGAATCTGATCCACGGCTGTGATCCTAGAGACGATCCGCGCCGCGTGCACTCTTGCCGCCAGGCATGAGCCGCTCGCCCGGTAAATAAGCTCCCGTAGCGATGCTGTTCGTCACCTGGAACGTCAACTCCCTGCGCGCCCGGCTGCCGCGCGTGAGCGAGCTGCTTGACCAGCACTGCCCCGATGTGGTGGCCCTGCAGGAGACCAAGTGCACGCCCGCGGGCTTCCCCGCAGACGAGCTGGCGGCGCTCGGCTATGAGTCCGTGCACAGCTCCGGCGGGCAGTGGTCCGGGGTCGCGCTGCTCGTGCGCACGCCGCTACAGGCCAACGACGCCGTGCTCGGGCTGGCCGGCGATCCCGTCCCCAGCGAAGCGCGCTGGTGCGAGGCAACGGTCGCCGGAATCCGTTTTGTCAGCGCCTACGTCCCCAACGGGCGTTCGCTTGAGAGCCCGGAGTACGGCCGCAAGTTGGCGTTCATGGACGCGGCGGCCAAGCGGGCCGCGGCGATCCGCTCAGAGCTTCCCGACCAGGGCCTGGTGATCGCCGGGGACTTCAACGTCGCACCGGCCGATCTGGACCTGCACGATCCGCGTGCGCACGTTGGCCTGACGCACGTGAGTGCGCCGGAGCGTGACGCCCTGGAGGCGCTGATGGCCTCAGGTGCGCTGCTTGATGCCTACCGGCACCTGCACCCCGAGGAGCACCAGTTCACGTGGTGGGACTACCGGGCCGGCAGCTTTCACAAGGACATCGGTATGCGCATCGACCTGACGCTCGTCGGCCGCGAGCTGGCGGACGGGCTGATCGCCTGCGGGATCGACCGCGACTTTCGCAAGCGCTTCAAGCCCTCTGACCACGCGCCTTTGCTGACCTGGCTCACGGTCGGATAGGCTGGCCTCAGTGGCCGACGCCTCGGAGCTGACCAAACCGCACTCGGAGAACTTCCGCTCCGTGCTGGGCAGGCTGCCGACGGGTGTTGTGGTGATCACCGGCGGTGACGCCAAGCGGCCGTCGGGCCTGGTCGTCGGCTCCTTCATGTCGGTGTCACTCGAGCCGCCGCTGGTCGCGGTCTGTGTGGCCAAGACATCCACGAGCTGGCCGGCGATCGAGGCCGGCGGGCACTTCTGTGCAAACGTGCTGGCGCAGGGGCAGGAGGCGCTCGCGCGGCAGTTCGCCGCAAGCGGCGGCGATAAGTTCCGCGGCGTTAGCTTCAGCCCGGCGCCGGCCAGCGGTGCGCCGCTGCTTGAGCGGGTCGCCGCCTGGATCGACTGCCGGATCTATGAGCGCTACGAGGCCGGCGACCACTGGCTGGTGCTGGGCGAGGTGCTCGAGCTGAGCGGCGTTGGCGACGGCGGCGCGCTGGTGTTCCACAGCGGCAGCTTCCGGCCACTGGCCTGACCGAAACTGACTTCTTCGCAAACGCTCACATGACCAGCCGATCATCTTTAGGCAAATGGCCCACATCCTGGTTGTAGACGACGAGCCCGCGGTGCGACGGGCGCTCGAGCGCGCGCTGCGACTCGAGCAGCACGAGGTGGAGCTGGCCGAGAACGGCGAGCAGGCACTCGACCACCTCGCCGAGCGCCCCGTGGACGCCGTCGTGCTGGACGTGATGATGCCCGGTGTCGACGGGCTCGAGGTGTGCCGACGCATGCGTGCCGGCGGCGACCGGACGCCGGTGCTGATGCTGACCGCGCGTGACGCGATCGACGACCGTGTGCTTGGCCTGGACGTCGGCGCTGATGACTACCTCGTCAAGCCGTTCGCGTTGCGCGAGCTGCAGGCGCGGCTGCGGGCGCTTTTGCGACGCACCGGCGAGGATGGCGGTGCCACCGAGACGCTGCGCTTCGGTGATCTGGTGCTCGACCCGGTCGCCCACCAGGTCCATCGCGGCGAGCGGCTGATCGAGCTGTCAAAGACCGAGTTTTTGCTGCTTGAGCTGTTCATGAAGCACCCGCGCCAGGTTCTGACCCGCTCAACCATCTTTGAGAACGTCTGGGGCTATGACTTCGGCCCGACCTCAAACGCGCTCGGCGTCTACATCGGCTACCTGCGCCGCAAGACCGAGGAGGGCGGCGAGCCGCGCGTCCTACACACGGTGCGCGGCATCGGCTACGTGCTGCGGGACTGAGGGCCCGGCATGCTCCTGCGCAGGCGGATAGGCATCGTGGCGGCGGTCACCGTCGCCGCCGCGGTGGCGGTCGCGATGCTCGCGAGCTACTTCATCGTCCGCGGCCGGCTGATCGCCCAGATCGACAGCGAGCTGATCGCCCAGGCGCAGCGCTACGAAGCTCTCGGGGTCGCTGCGATCGGTCCGCACACACGGCTGCCGGGGAACTCCGCAAACGGCGGCGCCAACGCGCCGTACGTGGAGCTCGTGAACCCGGCGGGCCAGACCCAGCCCTACCTGGGCGGGCTCTCCTGGCCGAGCACGCCAGCGACCGTGGCCGTCGCCAAGGGCGAAAGCAACGGGGCGCCCGCGACCGCAACCACCAGCAACGGCTTTGCGCTGCGGACCTACGCGTTTCACGCCATCGCCACCTCGACAGACGGGTACTCAACGCCGGTTGCCGTGGTGCTGGCGCGACCGCTCGGGCCGGTGCAGAGCGTGCTCGCAAGCATGCGCCTCATCCTGACCCTGCTGTTCCTCACGGTCGTGGTGCTGGCGGCACTGCTCGCCCGCCTGGCCACCCGCAGGGTGCTGCGTCCCTTGGCCGAGGTCACCGAGACCGCCCAGCTGATCGGTGAGACCGACGATTTGAGCCGGCGGCTGACCGTGCACCGGCCCGACGAGGTCGGGCAGCTGGCGTCCCGTTTCAACGAGATGCTGGAGCGCCTTGAGGCCTCCCGGGCGGCACTGGATGCCTCGGTCAGCTCCCAGCGCCAGCTGGTCGCAGACGCCTCGCACGAGCTGCGCACGCCGGTCACGAGCCTGCGCACCAACATCGAGGTGCTGCTATCCGGAGCCGAACTCGACGCTGAGGACCGCGAGCGGCTGCTGCGCGACGTCGTTGAGCAGAGCGAGGAGCTCTCAAACCTCGTCTCTGACCTGATCGAGGTCGCACGCGGCGACACGCCGCCTGCCAACCTCGTGGAGATCCGCCTGGATCAGCTCGCCGAGGACGCGCTTGACCGTGCGCGCCGCAACGCACCCTCCGTCGAGTACACCGAGCGGCTCGAGCCCGTGACCGTCCACGGTGACCCGGACAGGCTGCTGCGTGCGATCAACAACCTGCTTGACAACGCGGCCCTGCACGCCGGCCACGGCGGCCCGGTGGAGGTCACGGTCGACACCGGCGGCATAACCGTCCGCGACCACGGCGACGGGATCGCCGCAGAAGACCTGCCGCACATCTTCGACCGCTTCTACCGCGGCGCCAACTCGCGTGCCCGCCAGGGCAGCGGGCTTGGGCTTGCAATCGTCAGCCAGACAGCGACCCAGCACGGCGGCCGGGCGAGCGCACGCAACGCCCCCGGCGGCGGCGCGATCTTCCACCTGGCGCTGCCGTGTGTGCCCGCGCAGGCGCAGGACGGCACCACGCAGGCCAGCGGCAAGGCGACGCGCGTAGCGGAGCCGGCCACCACCCTGCTCAGGCCGTAGGCCGATCAGCCGCGCGCCCTTGCTCACTTCGCGCCAGCAAGCGCCCCCCTGACCGCCGTCCAACTCCGACGCTCTGCAGCAGGGGCGTGGCCGCACCTGCTCGGCCGCCACGACAGCGCCGAACCGATGCCTACTCCCCCTGCGCGAACTGCCTGTAGAGCCCGGTCACGACGAACACGGTCTGCTCGGCGATGTCGACCGTGTTATCGCCGATGCGCTCAAGACAGCGGGCGACGAGCACCATGAACATCGCCCACTCGCGCACCTCCGGGTCATCGCCGACGTCGACGGCGCGCTGGAAGATGTCGCGGTTGAGCTTGTTGACCTCCTTGTCCTGGCGCACCAGATCCCGCGCGAGCGCCACATGGCGGGTGTGGAAGGCCTCGCGCGCCTGCAGCACCTCCTCACGCACGACCACCCCCATCCGCTCGATCCATGCCAGGATCGTCTGGTCCTTCGGGGACTCATAGCCAGACAGCGGCACCAGCTTGGCCATGTTCGCGCACTGGTCCCCCATCCGCTCGATGCAGCGGATGCTGTGCAGCAGGGCCGCTGCGAGCCTCAGGTCGTCGAGAAACAGCGGCTGGCGGCCAAGCAGCGAGAGCACCCCCTGGTGGACCTCGACAAAACGCCCGTCGATGCGATGGTCATCAGCGGCGACCATCGCGGCCAGCTCAACGTCCTGGTAGCCGAGCGCCTCAAGCGCCCTGTCGAGCTGCGATGTGACCAGGTCAAGCCCCCCCATGACCTGATCCTCAAGCCGGTTCAGCTCCTCGCGAAACCAGGCTGGCTGGCGGGCGCCGCGCGCTGCTGGGTGCTTGTCGGTCTCGGCCATGGCAGTCTGACTCCGACCGCCATCATGGCACCACGCGGCGGCGCTGGGCCGCAAACCTGTAGCCGAACCCGAAATGGGTGTGGATGAAGGACCACTCCGGTAGCGCCAGCGACAGCTTGACGCGCAGCTTGCGGACATACACGTCAACGGAGCGGTCCCCGGGACGAAGCGGCCGCCCCCAGACCAGCTCATAGAGCTGCTCACGGGAGACAATCCGGTCCGTCCGCCGGGCGAGTTCGGCCAGCAGCCGCAGCTCACGGGCGGAGAGGTTCAGGGTCTGCCCGCCGCCGCGGGCCAGGTGCTCGGCCGGCGCAACCTCGAGCGGCCCCACGGTCAGGATCTCCTCATCCGGCGCGATGATCGACATCAGCCGATGATGGCGAGCGTCCGCGGCCGTGGCGTTTTACTGTGGTGAACAACGCGTGAACAGCCTGTGACCAGACCGCCGTGCGGTGAGTCGCTCAGACGCCGAGCAGGGCGCTGCCCGCACGCGGCGCCGGGTGCTCGTCGCAGCCGGCGCCCGCCTCGACGTCCGGCTCGGGAGCGAACCGGTAGCCAACGCCGAAGTGCGTGTGAATGTAGTTCCAGCCCGGTGAGCCGGCCCGCAGCTTCTGGCGCAGCTTGCGCACGAACACGTCAACGGAGCGGTCGCCGTGGGCCATCGCATAGCCCCACACGCGCTCGTAGATCTCCTCGCGACGCAGCACGCGATCTGACTGCGAGAGCAGCTGCAGGATCTCAAACTCGCGCGCGGTCAGCTCGAGGCTCTGGCCGTTCACGTAGGCCTGGTAGAGGTCCGGACGGACGGTCAGCTCGCCGATCGTCGTGGTCTGCACGAGCTCCGGCATCTCCGCGCGGCGGTGACGGCGCAGCGCCGCCTCAACGACGCTGATCAGCTCCTCCGCGTGGCAGGGCTTGGTCATCCAGGCGTCGGCCCCAAGGCGCAGCCCGCGGACACGCTGGGCAACCGACGAGGGCCCGGTGCAGATGACCACCGCAAGCGCCGGCATGCGTGCGCAGACCCGCTCCAGGTACTCCCAGCTCCCCGGTCCGATCACGGCCAGGTCGAGCACCAGGGCGTTCAGCCGCATCGTCACCAGCGCGTCCACCGTCACCGGGTTTGAGACCGTGCGCAGCTCCCAGCCGACCGCATCCAGCCGGTTGGCAAGGACCTGCGTGAAGCCCGGATCCCGGTCGAGTACCAGAAGCCGCAGGCGGCTGCTGCTGCGTTGCGTACCGGATGCCGGGGAGCGAGTCGGCGCCTCGGTTGCTTCGGGCGACATGGCTTGAGCATAAGGCCTGCGGCGGAGGATCCGACCCCGGAAGCGAGCTTGATCACAGGATCTTCACAAGGAAAATGCATGTATTTGAGCGGCTGTGGCAAGCTTCGAGCTGGCAAACATGGCCCGCGTGCGGGAGGGCCGGCGCTCTGCGCGGGCTCTTATGCGCGGCCTGTAACGTACCCCGCGACATGTCAGCGCCTGACACACCCAGCGACCTGCGATGAGCGCCAGCAGCATCGCGACACACCAGCCCGAGACGACCAGCACCGCCCGCAGGAGCCGTGACGGCCTGATGATCGCGATCCTGGTCTTCACAACGATCGGCCTGCTCGACGCCGCCTACCTCACCTACGTGCACTACCAGGGCTTCGGCGCGCTGCTCTGCCTGGGCGCGCACCACGGGCATTCAAGCTGCGAGACCGTGCAGTCGTCGGTGTGGTCTGAGATTGACGGGGTGCCGGTGGCGCTGCTCGGGCTGCTCGGCTATATCGGGCTGTTCGTCTCCTACCTGGTCAGCGACCGTCTCGACGGCGAGCTCGGCCGCGGCATGGGCTTCTGCATCGCCCTGATCGGCTTCGGCTTCAGCGCCTACCTCACCTACCGCGAGCTCTTCTCGATTCACGCGATCTGTGAGTGGTGCGTGGGCAGCGCCGTCTGCATGACCGTGCTCGCGGTGCTGACCGCTGTGCGGTTCCTGCGCGGCGAGCGCCAGCCCGACGCGACCGCCTGAGCGCGGCCTGCGCGCGGGGCTTGCAACGTCCGGCGCCGCCGCGATCATGCACGTATGAGCTGGAGGAGCACGCGGGCGGCTGCCGGAGCCGGTGGGCGCCCGCGCCAGGTGGCTGTGATCGACCTCGGCTCCAACTCGTGGCGGCTTGCGATCTACAGCTACGGCACCGAGCCGGAGCGCACCTGGTGGCGGCAGACCGACGAGCTCTACGAGGCGGTGCGGATCGGCAGCGGCCTGGCCGCCACAGGCAGGCTCAGCGAGGCGGCGATGGCACGCGGCCTGGAGACGCTTGTGATCTTTGAGCGCTTCTGCCGTGCCAACCGCCTCTCCCCCGCCGACGTCCACGTGTTCGCAACCAGCGCGATCCGCGACGCACAGAACCGCGAGGAGTTCCTCGCAAAGGTCAGCGACAGCACCGGCTACGAGGTCGAGGTGCTCTCAACCCAGGCGGAGGCCCACTACGGCTACGTGGCAGCCGTCAACAGCACAACGCTCAGCGACGGCGTGGTGCTTGACATCGGTGGCGGCAGCCTGCAGCTGGTGGCCGTGGCTGACCGCGAAGAGCGCGAGTCGGCCTCCTTTCCGGTCGGTGCGGTGCGGATGACCGAGTCGTTTCTGGCCGGCGACGGCCAGGACCGACCCACACGCAAGCGGGACCTTGAACGGTTGCGCGAGCATGTGAGGGCCGAGCTCGAGCAGGCCGGCTGGCTCGGGCACTACGGCGCTCGCCTGGTCGGCACCGGCGGCGCCGTTAGAAACCTGGCGGCGGCGGCCCAGTGCGCCCAGTTCGGCTCGGCCGGCGGCACCGACATCGGCATCCAGGGCGTGCGCATCGAGCCCGACATGCTCGACGAGCTCGTCCTGACGCTGGCCGCAACCCCACCCAGTGCGCGTCGCAGCGTTCCCGGCATCAAACCCGCGCGCGGCGACATCATCCTGGCGGCCGCCGTCACGCTCCAGACGGTCGTCAGAGCCGGCGGCTTTGACGGCATCGAGGCGACGGCGGCCGGCCTGCGCGACGGGCTCTTCCTGGCCCGCACGATCCTCAGCGAGGACCTTCCACGCCTGCCCGACGTACGCAGGGGGGCCGTGCGCAACCTCGCGGTCCAGTACGAGGCGGACCTGCCCCACAGCGAGCACGTGGCGCGCCTGGCGCTGCAGATGCACGAGTCGCTGGTGCAGGCCGGTCTGATCGCCCCCAGGCCCGGCGAGGCGGAGCTTTTGTGGGCCGCGGCAATGCTTCACGACGTCGGCATGACGATCTCCTACGGGGACCACCACAAGCACTCCCGCTACCTGATCGCAAGCGCGGAGCTACCTGGCTTTGACCCGCGCGAGCGGGCTCTGATCGCGCAGATGACCCGCTACCACCGCAAGGGTGTGCCCAAGCTCGGTGAGTGGGCGCGCTACGCGGCGCCGGGTGATGAGTCGCTGCTTGAGCGCTGCGCGCTGCTTTTGCGACTGGCTGAACACCTGGAGCGCGGGCGTGATCAGGCGGTCGATGCGGTGCGGCTTGAGACCAACGGCGACGGCGTCTCGCTGCACCTGCGAGCACACGGTGACCTCACCCTGCCGCGCTGGAGTGTCGAGCGTTACGGTGACGATGAGGCGTTCGCGCGCACCTTCCGCCGCCCGCTGGTGATCGGTTGAGCAGCGTCGCCGAGGCCGCCGATTAGCGCCATCTCCCAGGACAGCGACCACGCACGTCGTAGTCTTCCAAGCGATGCTGTGGTTGCTACGTCATGGCGATGCCGAGGCCGGTCATCCGGACGAGGCCCGTGCGCTCACCGCGCGCGGACGCACGCAGGCACAGACCGCCGGTGCGGCCCTGAGCAGGCTTGGCGTGAGCATCGACGCCTGCCTGTCAAGCCCCAAGCGCCGTGCCCTGCAGACGGCCGAGCTGGCCTGCACACCACTCGCAGTCAGCGTGTCGCTGCAGCCGGTCCTGGCCGACTCAGACTACGACGCGGCGCTCCTGGCCGCCGGGCTCGGCGACGTGCTGCTGGTCGGTCACAACCCGTCGCTCTCCCAAGCGGTGCATGATTTGACCGGCGCGCGCGTCAACCTGCGCAAGGGTGGCCTCGCAGCGGTTTCAGGCCGCGAGCTGGTGCTGCTGCTCGGCCCCCGGGAGCTTGCGGCGATCGCCGGCGCGCCGCCGCAGGACGCTGGCAGCGGCACCGCGCCCACGGCCGGAGAGAGCCGGTGAGCGCCACAGGCCAGGGCTCGCTGCAAGGCACAGACCCGCCGGAGCTTGGCGACCAGTCGCTCTACATCAACCGGGAGCTGTCCTGGCTTGACTTCAACGACCGGGTGCTCGAGCTGGCTGAGGACACCCGGGAGCCGCTGATCGAACGCCTCAAGTTCCTGGCGATTCACGCCACGAACCTGGACGAGTTCTTCATGGTCCGGGTGGCCGGGGTCCACGAGCAGATCGCCTCGCGCATCGACAGCCGCTCGCCGGACGGGCTGACACCGTCGCAGCTGATGGAGGCGATCGCTCAGGTGGTGCGCGCCCAGTGCACGCGCCGAGCCGACGTCTTCCGCGACGTGCTGCTGCCGGCACTCGCGCGGGCAGATATCAGGATCGTGCCCTGCGAGCAGTCTGGCGCCTCGCCCGAAGCCCTGGAGCGCCATTTCCTGGAGCGCATCTTTCCCGCGCTGACGCCGCTGGCGATCGGCCCGGGCAGACCGTTCCCCTACATCTCAAACCTCTCACTGAGCCTGCTGGTGCATCTGCACGACCCGGCGCTCGAGACCGAGCTGTATGCGCGCGTGAAGGTGCCCAAGGAGGTCCTGCCGCGCTTCATCGAGGTTTCCCGCGGCGTCTACGTGGCGCTCGAGGACGTGATCGCCACGCACCTGCAGGCGCTGTTTCCCGGCATGGAGGTCATCTCACACGGGCTCTTCCGGGTCACACGCGACGCCGACTTTGACATCTCCGACGAGGCCGATGATCTGCTCGCCGCGGTCGAGGATGAGCTGCGCCGGCGGCGCTTCGGTGAGGTCGTGCGGCTCGAGGTCTCCGGCGGCATCGAGCCAACGATGCGTGCGCGGCTGACCGAGTGGCTCGATCTGGAGGAAAACCAGGTCTACGACGACTTCGGCCTGCTGGACCTCGGCGACCTGTGGCAGATCGCCGGCATCGAGGGCCACCCGGAGCTGCGCCAGCGCCCGTGGGTGCCGCTGACGCCGCCGCCCCTGCGCCCACAGGCCGACGAGGGCACGGAGCAGCCGGACATCTTCGCGCAGATGCGCGCCGGCGATTTCCTCGTGCACTACCCCTACCACTCGTTCTCAGCCAGCGTCGAGCGTCTCGTGCTGCAGGCGGCAAGCGACCCCGCGGTGCTCGCCATCAAGATGACCGTCTACCGCACCTCGGATGACTCGGCACTGGTGCCGGCGCTGATCACCGCCGCCGAGAACGGCAAGCAGGCGGTCTGCATGGTTGAGCTCAAGGCCCGCTTCGACGAGCGCCAGAACATCCGCTGGTCACGCGAGCTCGAGGAGGTGGGCGCGCACGTCGTACACGGCATCCCCGGCCTCAAGACGCACGCCAAGGCGATCCTCGTGATCCGGCGCGAGCAGAACCGGGTGCGCCACTACGTGATGATCGGCACCGGCAACTTCCACGCCAAGAACGCGCGCCTGTATGAGGACTTCGGGCTGTTCGGCACCGACCAGGTGCTGGGGCAGGAGGTGGCGAACCTGTTCAACACGCTCACCGGCTACGCGCATCCTGGACGCGGCCGCAAGCTGCTCGTGGCACCTAACGCGATGCGCGAGCCGCTGCTTGAGCTGATCGAGCGCACCGTGGCGGCCAGGCAAGCTGGTCTTGGCGCCCGGATTCGCATGAAGATGAACTCGCTGGTTGACGAGCGCTGCATCCAGGCGCTCTACCGCGCCTCGCAGGCCGGTGTGCCGATCGAGCTCAACGTGCGCGGCATCTGCTGCCTGAGGCCGGGGGTGCCGGGTGTCAGCGAGACGATCAGGGTCGTCTCGATCGTCGGGCGGTTTCTCGAGCACTCGCGCGTCTACGCCTTTGAATTCGGTGAGGAGCGGGCGGTCTACATCGGCTCGGCCGACCTGATGCCACGCAACCTCGACGCCCGGGTCGAGCTGCTCGTGCCGGTGGAGAGCGCCGCGCTGCGCGCCGAGATCGACGACACCATGGACCGCTGCTTCGCCGACGACACCTACGCCTGGACCCTGGGCGCCGACGGCAGCTGGCGGCGGCGCGAGGGACACACGCGCTCGGTGCACCGGGAGCTCATGGAGCGCACGCAGCAGACGGCCTCCAGCTCGTCGACGCTGTCGCGGGCGCCGGCCTGCGGCGGTGCGTGAACACCGCCGCAGAGCACCGGCCGACTACCCGACGGTTGGCGCCGTCGCTGGCCTCACACCGAGCGTGACCTTGATCTTGCGCACCCCGTGGTGCGGGGTGTGCACCGTCATCGTCACCGTCTGCCCGGGCTTGTAGGTGCTGATCACGCCGATGAACGAGTCGGCGTTCGGGGTTGCCTGGCCGTTGACGGCGGTGATCACGTCACCGGCCACCAGCCCGGCCTTGGCGGCCGGCGAACCGGGCACGACCGGGGCAGCACAGCCGTTGCCGCCCGAGGTCGCGATCTGCGCGCCGGAATAGGTAGGCGTCAGCGACTGGCTCAAACAGACCCCGACGTAGGCGGTCTTGACCTTCTTGCCGGCGATCAGCGTGTTGGCGACCTGGGCGTCGGTGTTGGACGGTGTCGCAAACCCAACCCCGGCGCTGTTGCCGCTGTTTGTCTCGATCTGGTCGTTCAGCCCCAGCACCTGGCCGGCGGCGTCAAGCAGCGGACCACCGGAGTTGCCGGGGTTGATCGCCGCGTCGGTCTGGATCGCGCCGGGGATCGTGAAGTTGTTGGGCGCCGTGATGCTGCGTCCGACGGCGCTGACGATGCCGGCGGTGGTGGTCTCCGGCAGGCCGAACGGGCTGCCGATCGCCACGACCGGGTCACCGACCTGTGCCGAGCTCGAGTTAGCAAACGGGATCGGGTGAAGCTCGGAGGCACGCACGTTGACCTTGATCACGGCGACGTCAGCGGAGGCGTCCTCGCCGACGATCTTCGCGGGCACGCTGACACCGTTCTGGAAATCGACCCGCACGCTGGTCGCGCCGGACACCACGTGATCGTCGGTCAGGATGTAGCCCTGCTTGTCGTAGACCACGCCAGCGCCCAGGTCCTGGCTGGTTGTCGAGGGCGTGCTGAAGAAGCCGTTGCTGGTCCCCTTCTGAACGTCGGTCGCGACAATCTCAACGACGCCCGGGCTGTCCATCTTGTAGATCGCGTTGACGCTGAGCCCGCTGGTGGTGGTCTTGCTGGTCGCGGTCGGCACCGAGCTTGCGCCTGGCGCCGAGACCTGCTCGACCACGGTCTTGGTCGCGCCGCCGCTTGATAGCGCCAGCGCGATCACCGCGCCAGCAAGCGCACCGCTGACCACGAGCAGAATCTTCGTGAGGCTGTTCATGATGTTCTCGCTTGCTCCCTGGACGCTTTGCTGCCGCCGGTTTGGCGGTGCTTCAATGCTGGCCCGCTACTGCTAGAGCTTTGTAAGAGTGACGCGGGCCAGGAACGGCGCGAGCGCATCGGGGTTGGCAAGCGACCCCGGGCTGAGGGCCTGCTCGACCGGCGTGCCGGACAGGATGCGCTTGACCGGCACCTCGAGGATCTTCCCCGACAGCGTCCGCGGCACCTCGGGTATCTGCGTGATCGCGTCGGGCAGATGGCGCGGTGAGCAGCGCTCGCGCAGGCGCCCGCGGATCGCCTGGCGCAGCGCATCGTCGAGCACCGCCGCGGGCGCCAGCACCACGAACAGCTCCATCCAGCCGTCGGTCCCCGGCTTGGGCAGGTCGACCACCAAGGCGTCTGAGACCTGCTCGAGCGTCAGCACGGCCGCGTAGATCTCGGCCGTGCCGATGCGCACGCCACCACGGTTGATCGTTGCGTCGGAGCGGCCGTGGATGACCGCCCCGCCGTCGGCGTGCAGCTCGATCCAGTCGCCGTGACGCCACACGCCGGGGTAGGTGTCGAAGTAGCTCTCGCGGTAGCGCTCACCGCTCTCATCGCCCCACAGGCCGACCGGCATCGACGGCAGCGGCTCGGTCAGCACGAGCTCGCCGACGGCGCCCGTCAGCGGCTGACCCTGCGCGTCATAGGCCTGCACCGCGGCGCCCAGGGCCGGGGCCTGCAGCTCCCCGGCGCGCACCGGCAGGGTCGGCACGCCGCCGATAAAGGCGCTGCAGACATCCGTGCCGCCGGAGGTCGAGAACAGCCAGATGTCCTCACCCACGGCGTCATACACCCAGCGAAAGACCTCCGGGGCAAGCGGTGAGCCGGTCGATCCGACGGCTACAAGCCGCTGCAGGTCGTGGTCATCGCGCGGGCGCAGCCCGGCCTTGACACAGGCCGACAGGTAGGCGGCGCTCGTGCCAAAGCAGCTCATGCCGGTCTCCTGCGCCAGGTTCCAGAGCACGTTCATGTCGGGATGGCCGGGGTTGCCGTCATAGAGCACGATCGAGGCGCCGGAGAGCAGCACGCCGCCAAGGAAGTTCCACATCATCCAGCCGGTCGTGGTGAACCAGAAGAAGCGCCCGTCGGCTGAGGCGTCGAGGTGCAGGTGCACGAGCTTCAGCTGCTCGAGCAGCATCCCGCCCTGGCTGTGGACGATCGCCTTGGGCAGCCCCGTCGTGCCCGAGCTGTAGAGCACCCACAGCGGGTGCTCAAACGGCACCTGCGCGAACTCCAGCGCGCCCGCGCGCGCTTGCGCGGGCGCGCTGCCCGAGCGCCCGCCGAACTCCTCCCCCCAGCCACCGCCGTCCAGGTAGCCGAAGCGCACGAGCGCGGGCGTTGAGGGGATCGCCGCGACGATCTGATCGACGGTGTGCCGCCGGTCGTAGTCACGCCCGCCGTAGCGGTAGCCGTCCACGGCAAGCAGCACCTTCGGCTCGATCTGGCTGAAGCGGTCGATCACCGCGCCGGCGCCGAACTCCGGCGCCGCCGATGACCAGATCGCGCCGATGCTCGCGCAGGCGAGCATCGCCGCCACGGTCTCGGGGATGTTGGGCATGTAGGCGGCGACCCGGTCACCGCGGCCCACGCCGAGCGCGCGCAGACCGGCCGCCACGCGTGCGGTCTCGGCCTCAAGCTCGCCCCAGCTCCAGCGCGTCAGCGCCCGCAGCTCGGAGCTTGCCTGGATCGCCAGCGCCTGCGGGTCGCGCTCGCGAAAGACGTGGGCGGCGTAGTTGACGCTCGCGCCCTCAAACCAGCGCGCGCCGGGCATCTGGCGGCTTGACAGCGTCCGCCGTGGCGGTGTGGCGAACTGCACGCCGAAGTAGCTGACGATCGACTCCCAGAAGCGCTCGAGCTCGGTCACCGACCAGCGGTGAAGCTCGCCGTAGTCGGCCAGCGCCAACCCGTAGGTCTCATTGACCCAGGCGCGGTAGCGCTCGATCTGCGTGCGCGCGATGCGCTCCGTTGAGGGCTGCCAGAGGATCTCGCGCTCGGCCATCGTCGCCAAGTATGCGCAAACTGGCGCCGGGCGCGCGCCTCGCGGCGCGCGCCCTGCATGGCTGACGCTCAGGCCGTCAGGTGGTGGCCGTCGTCGCGGTCGTCGTGGTGGCGCTCGCGGGCGGCACGAACGCGCGGCGCAGGATACTCACGCACGCAGCGCTTGCCTTCTTGAACGCCGCGCTCTTCTCCACGCTCGCCGGGAACACAGCCCCCTTGCCTGAGGTGTTGGGCTCGGGCATCGACGGGTAGCCATGCGTGCGGATGCAGGCCACGTAGGACTTGAGCGCCGTGGTCGAGAAGTGTGGCGCGACGTGCCCGACGCCAGGCCTGAAGCCACCGTGACCGAACCCGAAGCCCGACTTGCCAAGCTTGGAGGCGCAATCCTTGAAGGCCTTGGCGAACTTGGAGTTGGCAAATCCTCCACCGGCGAACCCGCCGCCGCCGAAACCACCTGGGCCAAAGCCGCCACCGCCGGTCGTGCCGGTCGGCGGCGCCCCCGTGGTGCCCGTCCCACCGCGGAACGGGAAGCCACCGGCGTGCGCCGGGAGTGTCACCCCGTGCTGCTTGAGGCAGCTGGTGAAGGCCGTGCGCGCGGCGGTCGCGCTCGCCGGCGTGGTGGCGGCGGCAGCCTTGCTCGTGCTGGTTTTGGCGGCGCTGCTCGAGCCACCGCAGGCCGCGATCAGCAGGCCGGCCAGCAGCGCCGCCGCCAGCACCACCCCGCCGCGCAGTCTGTGCCGTGTAGTGCTCATGCTCTCAGTCAGTCCTTTCATCGTGTGAGTCCCGTGAGGCTCAGCCGCCGAACAGCGAGCTGATCGCCGAAGAGGCGCTCCCACCGGCAGCCGAGCTGCCGCTGGCGGTCGAGGCGCCGCTGGACGCAGCGCTTGAGCCGGAGTCGCTCACCGAGGTGGCATCCACGGTGCCCTTGGAGCCGGTGGTGCCCGAGACGACCACCTCGTCACCAGGGAAGATCTTCTTCCTGGACACGGGCTCGCTCTTGGTGAGCTTCGTGGCGCTCGTCAGCTTGACCTTGACGGTGTTGCCGCCAGCCTCCTGCACGTAGATGGTGTTGCCGTCAACCTCGGTCACGGAGCCGGCGGTCGCCCCGCCGGCCCCGCCGAAGGCCGCCGCGAACCTGCCCGCGAGGCCGGCGGCCGAGGCTCCCGCACCACCGCTGCCGGTCTTGCCGGCGCCGGCGCCGGCGGATGCCCCGGCGCCGAAGGCACGCGCGAACGCCGACCCCCTGCCCACACCAGCGCTGCTTGAACTCTGCGACTTCTCCACGCGGATGCCCACGTAGAAGCCGACGCCACCGAGGATCAGCGCCATCAGCAGCGCCGTGACCGGTGTCAGGTAACGGGCCCGTGGCCTGACCGGCAGCGTGTCAGCGAAGCCGTCGTCGTAGTCGTCAAACTGGGTTGGAAGCTGCTGCGTGCCGCCCGTCCCTGCCGGCGGACCCATTATCTGCGTGGTCGGTTCGGGTAGCTGTGGTTCGCTCATCTGCTTTCACCATTTTTTTGGGGTCCGGGGGCGGGAAGCCCTGTCCGTTGGGGCGGGGAGGGATAGCCCCGGTGCTTCGGTTTGCTGTCCGGTCCGGTTGGGAACATATGTTCGTGCAGGCTGGCTACCGCTATCGCGTCTATCCCACCGACGAGCAGGCCATGATGCTTCTCAACCAGATGGGCATATGTCGGTGGGTGTGGAACGAAGCGCACGCGCTCCGCCAGCGTGTGTGGCACACGGAAGGCCGGTCGGTTGGGTACGCGCAACTGTGCCGCCACCTGACTGTCGCACGCAGCGAGAGCGAGTGGTTGCGAGCCGGGTCCGTTGACTGTCAGCAGCAGGCGATCCGTGAACTCTGCGCCGCGTACGGCCGCACGTTTACGGCGCGCATGACGACCGGCCGGAAAGTGCCGCTGCCGGGGCCGCGCCGTAAACGCGGCAGCGGCTGGAAAACAGTGCGCTACACCCGCAACGGATACCGCCTCGATCCTGATGGCGGGCTGCTGCTCGCCGGGGTAAAAGGGGGGATCATCGTGCGATGGTCGCGGGGGCTGCCCAGCCACCCGACAGGGGTGAGCGTCACGTTGGACGCGGCGGGACGCTGGCACGCGAGCTTGTGTGTTGAGGTCAAGGAAACACCGCTTTCCCCGACCGGCCGCACGGTCGGGGTTGATCTCGGCGTCAAGGCCGCGCTCGCCCTGTCGGACGGGGCGGTGATCGAGAACCCCCGGCATCTGCGTCGTCGCGAGCGGGCGTTGGCGCGTTCGCAGCGGACGCTCGCACGTGCCTGTAAAGGCTCGAAGAACCGAGCGAAGGCCAAGATGAAGGTCGCGCGCTGTCACGCCCAGGTCAGGGACGCCCGCCGGGACTGGCAGCACAAAGCCACTACGGCGCTGGTTCGTGAGAACGATGTGATCTGTGTTGAGGACTTGAACGTCAAGGGCATGAGCGCCACCGCCAAGGGCACCATCGAGCAGCCAGGGCGCAACGTGGCACAAAAGGCCGGGTTGAACCGCGCGGTCCTTGACGTGGGGTTCGGCACGATCCGATCCCAACTCGTCTACAAAGCAAGCCTGTACGGCCGTGACCTGCGGGTCGTGGACCGCTGGCTGCCATCCTCTAAAACGTGCTCCGGCTGCGGTCACGCGAGAACCAAGCTCGCCCTCTCGGAACGAACCTACACATGCGACAGGTGTGGCCTGGTGCTTCACCGGGACATAAACGCCGCGCTCAATATCCTCGCCGCCGGGCTGGCGGAGAGCCAAAACGCCTGTGGAGAACACGTCAGACCCCGGCCGCCAAGGCGGCCGGGGCAGCGCTCGATGAAGCAGGAAACCCGCCGGGCGACCGCCGGGAATCCCTTCAGTAAGGAAGGGGAGGAAGTCAACTCTGGTCATTCAAAGCGCAGTGCATCGATCGGGCGCATCGCCGCGGCGCGCCAGGCTGGGTAAGTGCCGAAGAACAGCCCCACGAGCACCGCGGCGCCGAACGCCAGGCCGATCGAGTAGGGGGCGATCACCGGCGCCACGCCGGCGATCTTGAACTGGCCGCCGATCAGTCCCGCGAGCACACCGGCGACTCCACCGAAGATCGAGACGAGCACCGCCTCGACCAGAAACTGGGTGAGGATGTCACGCCGCCGTGCGCCGACAGCCTTGCGAATGCCGATCTCGCGCGTGCGCTCGGTGACGGACACGAGCATGATGTTCATCACGCCAATGCCGCCGACCAACAGCGAGATCGCCGCGACCTCGGCCAGCAGTGTCGTGAACACCTTGTTGCTCGAGTTGGAGGTGGCGAGGATCGAGCCCTGATTTACGACCTCAAAGTTGCTGGTTGTGCTCGAGCCGGCGCTCGGGGGGTCGAGCGTGTTGAGGATGTCGGTCGCCTCGGTCTGGGCGGCGTTGACCGCGTTTGCCGCGCGCGCCTGCACGAGGATCTGGCTGATCGTCCCGTACCCGGTGAGCAGCTCCTGCACGGTTGAGATCGGGGCTGCGGCAAAGTCGTCCAGGTTGGTGGAGCCGTCGGTCCCCTTGGACACGGTCACACCAATCACCTCGAAGCTCGTGTTGTCGATCTCGACGTTGTCGCCGACCGGGTCGGCGGTGCCGAAGAGCTCCTGCGCGACCTGCGGCCCGAGCACGAGCACGTCAGCCCTGTCGTTGACCTGCTGGGTGGTGAACCACTTTCCGTAGGCGATCTTGTAGTCGCGGGCCGAGGCGTAGCTCGGCGTCGTGCCGACGAAGGTGGTTGGGCTGAAGGTGGATGTGCCGTAGGTCAGGGTCACCGACGAGTCCGCCACGACGGGCGCAACGGCCTTGATGTCGGGGGCCTCGAAGTGGTTCTCGAGCGCCTGAGCGTCGGCGAGCGTGAGCGTGACGCCCACGCTCGCGCCCCGGGCGAAGAAGCCGCCGAGCGTCGGCGCGGCTGTGACGGTCAGCGTGTTGGCGCCCAGCGCGTCGATCTGTGCCTGCACCGCCGCCGAGGACCCGGTGCCGACGGCGACCAGCACGATCACCGAGCCGACGCCGATCATCAGCCCGAGCATCGTGAGCGCGGTTCGCAGCTTGTTAGCCGCCAGGCCGCTCAGCGCAACCGCAAGCACCTCGGTCATGGCCTCGTCGCCTCAGTCTGGGTCGCGGCGGCGCTGTCTGAGACCATGCGGCCGTCGCGCAGGCGGATCACACGGCGGGCGTGCGCCGCGACCTCCTCCTCATGGGTGATCAGCACGATCGTCCGGCCCTGGCGGTTGAGGTGGGCGAAGACCTCGAGCACCTCCCGCGTTGAGCTCGAGTCAAGGTTGCCGGTCGGCTCGTCGGCGAGGATCAGCGCGGGATTGGTGACAAGCGCCCGCGCCAGCGCCACCCGCTGCTGCTGGCCACCGGAGAGCTCGGATGGCATGTGGCCGGTGCGGTCGCTCAGACCGACCATCGCCAGTGCCGTCTTGGCCCGCTGCGCGCGCTCGGCCTTGGGCAGACCCGCATACTGCAGCGGCAACGCCACGTTGGCCAGCGCACGCGTTCGCGGGATCAGGTTGAAGGACTGGAAGACGAAGCCGATGTAGCGGTTTCGCAGGTCCGAGAGGTCGTCCTCGTCGAGCCCCGCGACGTCCACCCCGTTGATCCGGTAGCTGCCCGCACTGGGCGTGTCCAGGCAGCCGAGGATGTGCATCAGCGTGCTCTTGCCGCTGCCCGACGGTCCCATGATCGCCACGTATTCGCCCTGCTCGATCTGCAGGCTGACACCGCGCAGGGCGCGCACGACGATGCCGCCGAGCTCATAGCGCTTGCGGACATCGCGCACGTCGATCACCGGCCCGCGCGTACGCGGCCCAACCGAGCTGCGCCGCTGTCCAGATGCGCCTGGCGCGCCGCCGGCGGCTGACGGCTCGCGTCTGCGCGATCGCCAGGCCAGGCTCATCCGGCACCCCCGCCGAACAGCGCCCGGAAGCCGGCCGCACCGCCGCCCCCTGCGCCGGCGAACCCGCCCGCGCCGGCGAACCCTCCGGCCCCGGCGAAGCCGCTCGTGGAGCTGGTGGTGGAAGTGGTGGTCGTCCCGAGCGCCGGCAGCGTGATCTTGACCTGCAGCTGCTGGCCGCTCTTCAAGCCGCTGAGGATCTGGGTTCGGGAGCTTCCCCGGAGCCCGACGACCACCGTCTGGGCGCTCACCTTGCCGTTCTTGACCACCTCGACGACCGCGTCCGTACCGGCGCCCGTGATCGCGTCGTTTGGCACGGTCACGCCCTCGGCCTGGCTGGTCACGATCGTGGCGGTGGCGCTCATCCCCGGCAGAACCTTGGGGTTGCTCTGGTCGACGGAGATGGTCGCGTTGTAGGTGACCACGCCGCTTGAGTCAGAGCCAAGTGGCGAGATCGAGCTGACCTTGCCCGCCAGCTCGACACCGCTCAGCGGCGTGATCGAGACCGTGGCAGGCTGGCCCACCTTGACGCTCGAGACCTGGTCTTCGCTCAGCGAGACGGTCATCGTCATGGTGCTGTCGTTGATCAGCTCCACGAAGCCGGAGCTCGAGCTCGTGCCGCTCGCGCTGGTGCCCAGGCCGCTTGCGCCGGACGTGGTGCTCGCGGCGCTCGACGCCGCGGCGCCGCTCGCGCTGGCGCCACCCGAGACGCTCTGGCCGATCGTGTCGGCGGCGAGCGAGGCGACCATGCCGCTCGCCGGCGCGTACAGCTTGGTCTCGGCGAGCGCCTGCTCGTCGGCCTTGACCGTCGCCCGCGCAGCCTCAACCTCAACCTTAGCCTGCTGGATCTGTGCCGCCGTGGGCTTGGTCGTAGTCGTGGTCGTGATCGCAGCCGTCGTCCGGACGCCGGTCGTGGTCGTGCCAGACGTGGCCTGCTTCGAGCTCCCTGTGGACGTCGTGGAGCTGGTTGGCGTCTTGGTCGCTTTGGATGTGCTCGTCGTCCTGCTGGACGTCGGCGTCTTGGACTTGGCGGGGCTGGTCGTCTTGCCCGTCGTCGTCGTGCTCGTGGTCGTCGTCGTGGGGGGGACGGTCTGCGTCGTGGTGTCAGCCGCGGTGGGGGCAGTCGAAGTGGGGACAGTCGACGTGGTCGTCGGCGTCGACGGGGTCGTGCCTGTGAACGTCTGCGTGCCGGAGCCGTGGCTCAGCAGCTCGGCTCCACGGACCGCCGCCGCGCTGGCGACAACCGACGCGGCGCTTGCCGCACTCGTCCCACCGGCAGCCGCAGATCCGGACGATGAGCCGCCCGAGCTCGACGCACCCGAGCTGCTGCTCGCGGTCCCGTCCTCCACCTGGGTCAGATTGTCCTGCGCCGAGGTCAGGCTGGCGCGCGCCTCCGCCAGCGTGAGCTCCGCCGCGGACGGGTCTAGCTTGGCCAGCAGCTGTCCCTTCTTGACGTGCTCACCGACCTTCACGTAGACGGCCTCAAGCGTCCCGGAGGTGCCGAAGTTGAGCGTGTCGTCGATGCCCGGCTCAACCGTGCCGCTGCCCGCGACCGTGGCCTGGACGACACCATCTGTCGCGCTCACATCCTCGGTGGAGGTTCGGGCGGAGCTGGTCGCCGGCGCCCCCAGCTGCGTGATCGCGAAGATGATGATGGCGGCCGCGGCGGCCGCGAGCAGCGCGACATACCACCGCGGCACAACGCGCCTGCTGCGCTGTTGGTTCATGAAGCCTGAATCTACGATCGCCACATGAGAAATCGCTCATAGAAGCCGAAGAGCTTCGACTCACCGCGACGCTCGCGCAGGCGGCCGTGGGCGCTCGCCACACCGGGCAGCTCACGCCCGGCGATGTCAGTTCTGTGTAAGCGCGCGCATCCGGTGCGGAACCGACGGCCGCGGCGGCGCACCGGGAGCAGCTGCGAGGCTCACGTGAACCTGCAAGCCACCGTCGGCGGGAGCCGTCAGCTCGACGGTCCCGCCGTGAACCTTCACCACCGAGGCGACGATCGAAAGCCCCAGGCCGAAACCACCGCCCGTGCGGCTCAGACGTCGGAACGGCTCCGTTAACGAGCCAACCTCAGCCGGGTCGATCACCGGCCCGTCGTTGCGGACCAGCAACTCCGTGCGCCCATCCTGGGACCAGGTCGCGATCATCAGGCTGCCGCCCGGCAGGTTGTAGGCGATCGCGTTCTGGATCAGGTTCGCGAGCATGCGCTCCAAAAGCGCCGGGTCGCCCGACGTCGGCGCCGGCCCGAGGTTGCTCGTGATCCTGATCCCCGCCTGGTCGGCGGCGCGGTGCAGGTCGGTGATGCACCCGGCCGCGAGCTCGCCCAGGTCGACCGTCTCGGCGCTGTGGGAGACCGCCTCGCTGCGCGCGAGAAAGAGCAGCGCCTCGATCAGCGCCTCGGTGCGGTCGACGGTCTCCCTGACCGCCTCACCCATCGCCCGTAGCTCACCGACATCCGCCCGCTGATCGGCCAGCGCCACGTCAATCTCGGTACGCATGACCGCAAGTGGGGTGCGCAGCTCGTGCGAGGCGTTGGCGACAAAGTGCCGCTGGCTGGCGAAGGCGCCGTCCAGGCGCACCAGCATCCGGTCGAAGGTGTCGGCGAGCTCCTTGAGCTCGTCCTCGGGTCCCTCAAGCGCGATGCGCTCGCCCAGATTCTCGCCCGAGACGCGCTGGGCCGCGGCGATGATCGACCGCAGCGGTGAGAGCGCACGCCCCGCCATCCACCAGCCGAGCGCGACCGAGATGCCGGTCATGCCGACGAGGGCGGCGCCGTACTCGAGCAGCAGGCGGTGCAAAGCGGCGTCCACCGCCTGCTGGTAGCCCGCCTGAAACGCCCGCACATCCTCTCCGACCGGCACCGGCTGACGCCCGAACAGCGCGCGATACTGCCCAAACAGCGAGTGGTAGAGGGAGGGGCCGAGCCCGAGCGCCTCCGCGTGGAAGCTGTGGCGGTGCGCGAGGTTCTGACGCACCAGCAGGTAACCGATGCTCAGCATCGCGACGGAGCTGATCAAAAAGACGCCACCGTAGATCAGGGTCAGTCGCAACCGGATGGTGCGGGCCCTGAGCCTCATCGCTACGCCATACGGTAGCCAACGCCGATGACCGTCTCGACGACCGACGGCTCGCCGAGCTTACGCCGCAGCGTCATGATCGTCATCCGCACGACGTTGGTGAACGGATCCGTGTGCTCGTCCCAGACGCGTTCCAGGAGCTCCTCGGCCGAGACGGTCGCGCCATCGGCCACCATCAGCGCCTCGAGCACCGCAAGCTCCTTGCGGGCGAGCTCGACCGGCTGGCCGGCGCGCGTGACGCTGCGTCTGCCGGGGTCAAGCTCGATGTCACCATGGCGCAGCACCGGCGGGCGGATCGTGGCTGTGCGGCGACTGAGCGCCCGGATCCGGGCCACCAGCTCGGCGAAGCGAAAGGGCTTGGCCATGTAGTCGTCGGCGCCAAGCGAGAGCCCCTCGACGACGTCGGAGAGCTCGCCCGCCGCGGTCAGCATGATGACCGCGGTCTGGGGCCGCTCGCGGCGCAGTGCACGGCACACCTCGTCGCCGTGCAGCTTTGGCAGGTCACGGTCAAGGACCATCACGTCGTAGCGCACGACGCGGGCCTTTGCCAGTGCGTCCTGGCCGTCGCCTGAGAGGTCCACGGCCATGCCTTCGCGCCGCAGGCCTCGAGCGATGGCGTCAGCCAGTCGCCGCTCGTCTTCCACCACCAGAACACGCATCTCAGGTAGACCCTTACGCCCGTTGGTAAGAGCAATATAACCGCTCAGACTTCGTCAGACAGGACCTCGAAGCGGATGCCGGCGCGCTGCAGGCGCCGAATCAGCGGATGCCCCAGCGCCAGCGCCGGCGTCAGCTGTCCGCCGCCCCTTGCCGGCAGGTCATCGTCAAAGGCCAGCGCGAATGCCGATTCAGCCAGCATCTTGGCCGTCTCGTCATAACCGGGGTCTCCCCCGGACACGGACGTGACCAGCCGCCGGCGACGCCTGGGCGACCCATGATCGGCGATGAAGGTGACCTTGAAGCGCGAGCGTGCCCGGCGCTCGGCGCTCGGTCCCTCACCGGCCCTGCGGTAGGTGAGCACCAGTCGCCTGGTCGGCCCGAACTGCGCCAGCGTGAGCAGCACCGGCAGCCCCGCGTAGAGCGCGATAGTGCGGCCCAGCCGACGGGTCACGACGTAGTGCGCGTAGGTGAACTCGGGGCCATAGGCGCTGTCAAGCCGCGCACTGCGCAGCACGTGGCGGGCGTCGATCAGCGGCGCCGGGACAACCCAGCCCCCGACCAGCGACTCGCGGTGCGGGCGGGCCTGGGCGCTGCGCACCGTGCGCCCCTCGGCGATCACCCCGTCGGGCGCGTGGCGCTCGATCGCGCGCCGCTGACGCGAGACGCGTCCGGCCTCCTGAAAGCGTGCGAGCGCGTTGACCGCCGAGCGCAGGGTGCCGCCGGAGATGGAGCCGTTGGACTGGCCAAAGCCGGCCAGCGCGACCGGCTCGCCGGCGGCGAGCTGGCTCACGGTGAACAGCGCCCCGAGGTCGAAGGGGATTGACTCATATCCGCAGGAGTGCACGAGCCGCGCGCCGCTCTCGCGCGCCTGCTCGTGGTAGCGCAGATACATCAGATCGACGAACTCGGACTCGCCGCTGATGTCCAGGTAGTCGGTCCCGGCGGCGGCGCACGCAGCCACGAGCGGCTCACCGTGGGTCAGGAAGGGGCCGACGGTGGAGATCGCCACGCGGGTCGACTGGGCCAGTGCCCGGATCGACTCGGGGTCGCTGACGTCGGCGACCACCAGCCCCACCGCAGGGTCACCGAGCCTGGCAGCGAGCGCCTCGAGCTTCTGGGGGCTGCGGCCGGCCAGCGCGAGCTTCGCTCCGGGCGGCGCGTTGGCCACCAGGTACTCGGCGGTCAGGGCGCCGGTGAAGCCGGTGGCGCCGAACAGGGCGATGTCGAACCTGCGTTCCACCGCCGCGACTTTACAGCGGTGAGCCGGCCCGGCCCGCGCGCGGCGCAGGCGATAATCGCCGGGTGCTGATCCGAGCCGCCATGCCGCAGGATGCAGGCGCCTGCCTTGCGATCTACGCGCCGCATGTGAGCGCCGGCGCGACCAGCTTCGAGGAGGTACCGCCCACCGTCGATGAGTTCGCGCTGCGGATCAGGCGCATTCTGCGCACGCACGCGTTCCTGGTGGCAGAGGCCGACGGCGAGCTCGCAGCCTTCGCCTACGCCGGGCCCTACCGCGAGCGGCCCGCCTACCGCTGGAGCGCCGAGGTCAGTGTCTACGTCGCTGCGCGCCATCACCGTAAGGGCGTGGCGAAGGGGCTGTACCGCACGCTCTTTGAGCTGCTCGAGCAGCAGGGCTACAGGCAGCTCCTGGCCGCGGTGGCGCTGCCCAACCCGGCAAGCATAAGGCTCCACCACAGCCTTGGCTTCGCCGATGTTGGTGTGTTTTGCAACGTCGGCTGGAAGGCCGGAGCGTGGCGGGATGTCGCCTGGTTGCAACGCCCGCTCGGCCGCCCACCCACCGAGACCAGCGCGCCGCCCTCGCCCGGCGCCCCGGTCAGACTGAGCGGCCCGGTCGAGATCTGAAGGCGTCGGCGTGTGCCCGCAGGTCGGTGACGGTCAGCACCGGCGGCACGGGCGGGCGCGCCGGTGCCGGTGCATCCAAAAGCTCGCCCAGCGTCTTTTCCGCCTGCCAGTGACACAGCGCCAGCGCGCGCTGGCTGAGCGCCCGCACGACGCGCACGCCGCTCTCCGGCGCGCGGATGTGGAAGTCCTGCTCAGCGCCCGAATCGGCAGGATCGCGCAGGACGCGCAGCGTCCAGCGCTCACGCACCTCCAGGTCGCAGCCGAGCAGCGCTCGCGTCGCCTCGAGCAGCAGCGCGTCCAGGCGCTCGGCGCGAAACGGCGCACGACCCCGCCCGCCTGAGCGTGCCTGACTGACGATCAGGCCACCGCCGGCCAGCGGCGCAAGCAGCGGCGCGACACCGTGTTCGACCGCTGCTGGATGCTCGAGCTCCAGGCGTGCGCGGAGCGCCTCGGCTCCCGGCGCGTTGGCGAAGACGGGATGCTCGAGCAGCGCAATGCCCGTGGTGATCGCAGGGCCGAGCCTACGTAGGCCCGCGAGGCGGAGCATCTGCACCGTTTCAGAGACGAGCTCCTCGCCTGCCGGCAGCGCCGCCAGCAGACCGTGGTCATAAGCGCCTGGACACACGATCACGTTGCCTGCGCGCACGCTCAACGGCCCGGCCTCCACCACCCCGCCGCCGAGGGCGTGAACGTGTGCGCGGAACTCGACCCGTGCCTGTGCGTCCTTTGCCAGCAGGCGTGTCAGCGCCGCGGTGATCGTGCGTGGATCGACCAGCAGATCCATGAGGCCGAAGAGCGCCCCCGTGATCCGCTCCCCGGCCGCCGGCAGCAGCGTGGTGGCCTCGCGCCGCGTGAGCATGCGCGCGCGGCCGGGGTGCTCGCCCGCGACCGCCTGCATGACCTCAAGCTCCTCGCGGCTGTGCGCCAGGATGATGGTGCCGTCGGTGCCGGCCGGCGTGCCAGCACGACGTGCGAGCTCCAACCAGAGCTCGCGGGCGGCCAGCGGCCCCGCATCGGTGCCAGCGCCGGCCAGCGCCGTGAAGAACAGGTGCCCGGAGTGCCTGACGCTGGCACCATGCGCACGGGCTTCCTGCTCCAGGAGCACCACGCCGAGCCCCCGGCGCCGCGCCGCCAGGGCGTGGGCGACCCCGACGACACCACCGCCAACGACGCAGACGTCGGTCTCGATGGTTCGCTTGGGGCTGTGCAAGGATCTCTGGGCTGCGTCCGGGTCTGGCAGCGCCACGGCGCTCAAGGGGCCATTTCTGCGCACACCCCGCGGCACCTGCAAGAAAGCACCCACGAACAGGCCGGATTTCTCGCCGCGGCGCATTCCGCCGCGCCATGCGCTTCTATATGCCGCGATGACAGCAAGGCTCGAGGGGGGCGTCGCGTGTCTGCGCGCCACAAGCTTGCGGATCGCTGCCGTGCTGGCGCTCACGTTCACCGCCAGCCTGCTCGTGATGAGCGCTGGCGCGCGGGCCGACGGCCTTGAGCTCTGCGCCGGATACAGCGGCTGCTCGAGTGGCGCCTTTACGACCAACGGCTACCAGAATGCGGCCGGGCAGTCGTGGTGGCGCATGTATGCGGGCATCAACTGCACCAACTACGCGGCCTACGTCGAGTCCCAGGTCTACGGTGTGCCCGAGCCGGCTCTGCTGCTTGGCAACGCCTACCAGTGGGCGGCCAACGCCGCGAGCGCCGGCATCCCGGTCAACCAGACGCCGACCGTCGGGTCGGTCGCGGTGTGGGCGGCGGGTGCGCCGGGGATGGGTGGCTTTGGCCACGTCGCGGTGGTGGAGGCGGTGGGCCCGGGCGCAAGCTACATCGACGTGTCACAGAGCGGCATGGGCACGGCCGCCGACGGCTTTGAGTGGGAGCAGATCAGCCGCGGCCCCGCCTGGGAGCCGTGGCCGTCCGACTTCATCCACTTCCAGGGTCCCGCCGTGCCCGGCACCATGCCGCCGCCCGGCCAGCGCGTCGGCGGCGCGCAGCTGACGGCCGCCGGCGGCTACTGAGCCGCGCGTGCTGCTCTACAACAACCCGGCTTCCGGCAACTGCTACAAGGTGCGACTGCTGGCCGCGCAGCTGGGACTCGACCTGGAGCTGCACGACCTGGATGTCGTTGATCGCAGCAACCGGCCGGCCGTGATCGGCCAGCTCACGCCCGTCCTGAGGGTGCCGGTGCTGGTGCTCGACGACGGCCGCGCGCTGTTTGAGTCAAACGCGATCATCGACTACCTGGCCGAGGGCACGCCCTACCTGCCGCAGGACCGCTACGAGCGCCAACAGGTGCTGGCCTGGCAGTTCTTCGAGCAGTACGAGATCGAGCCCAACCTCGCGGTCGCTCGCTTCTGGCGTCTGTTCGGGATCGAGCAGCCCGACAGCGCCTGGCAGCAGAAGCGCGAGGCGGGCCGCAGGGGCCTTGACGCGCTCGAGCGCGGCCTTGAGGGCCGCGATTTCCTGGTCGCGGATCGCTACAGCGTCGCCGATATAAGCCTCTACGGCTACACGCACGTGGCGGCCGAGGGCGGCTTCGACCTGGCTCCCTACCCCGCCATCAGGGCGTGGCTCGCGCGCGTGGCGGCCCAGCCCGGCCACATCGCGATCACGTCCTGAGTCAGGGGCGCCAGGGGCCGAGCGGCGAGAAGCGTCTGACCGCCTCGTTGATCAGCACCCGCGGCTCGAGCTTGGCCACGAGCGCCTGAAACTCGTCGTGGCGCTGGCCGCTGAGGCTGGCGGGGCGGCCGCGCGCCTCGCGCAAAAGCAGCACCAGGCGCCGGCGCTCGGCCGGCGTGAGCCGCTCAAAGTGTGTCTTTGCGAGCATCGCCAGCTCGGCGATCAGCACCAGCTCGACCAGCGGCAGGCGGCGCAACAGCGGCAGCCGCTTGGCCGCGCGCGCGACGGCGACATTCGTGAACGGAGACGGCATACCGCTCCGATTCTAGGCCCGCCCCTGGTCAGCTTGCGGCCTGCGGCCCGCTGGCCGCCGCACCCGTCAACGCGCGCTCAAGCCGTGGCGGGCGCTGTCCGCCGGGCAGGCTCCAGAGCGCATCATCGCCGAGCGGATGGCGCTGCGCGCGGCCCTCTGAAACCAGCTCGAGCAGCGCCCGCTCGGCGGCCTGCCGGTCGGGCAGCGCGTTGTTGGGCGCCAGGATCGCGGCCACCTCGGCCGTGGTGAGGCCGAGCGGGAAGCGCTCGAGCAGCTCACCTGTGTCCTGCGGCGGGTCGCGGCGCGCAAGCGTCGGGTCGAGGTTTGCGAGCAGCACGTCGTAGGCCTCGACCGGCTGCATGCCGCCCGCCTCCAGGCGCAGCCCGTCAGCGGTGCGCGTGAAGACCACCGACGGGGCCGTGTAGCGGACGTGGCCGTCGCTGTTGCCGGCCTTGCCCTGCAGTTCGGTGGGCGAGCCGGCGGCGGTGCGGGTCAGGGCCTTGTCGCGCTCGTACTCGGCCTGCACCTCGCCCTCGTCGATCAGCGAGACGATCCGCTCGGCATCCACGGCCTCAAGGCAGCCGAGCGCCTCGCGCAGATCCCCGTCGTCGTCGAGCAGCAGCGGCGTGGTGAAGTTCGCAAGCTGAAGCGTCCTGAACACAGCCCATTCGCTGCCCGGCGACTCGCGCCTTGCGGCGATGACCGCGCGGCAGGCACGCGATGAGGCCGCCAGACGCTCCTTGGGCACGGGCGCAAACGGCATCCCCCAGCGCTCGCGGAACATCAGCGCGCCCTGCGCCTGGCGCAGTGGCGTGTAGCCGTGGGCCTCGTAGCGGCTGACGTCCTCGCTCAGGCCGACCAGCACGAGCGCCCAGTCGATCTGCTCGCCGTAGCGCCACTCGATGACGCGCAGCGCCGGGTTCTCGGAGTAGCCGAAGGGACAGGCGGGGTCGCTGAAGAGCGTGGCTTTGATCGGGGCGGTCATACCATCGAGCTTACCAACCGTAAGCTGCTTGTCGTTCGGTTCCACGAATGCGGCTCAGCGGCCGGCGAGCGGGCGAAAGCAGCGCAGGAACGCAGCCGAGCCGAGCGGCGCACCGGTCGCCTGCTCGACCAGCGCCGTCGTGTCGAGGCGGCGCCCGTGGCGGTGCACGCGCTCGCCCAGCCAGCCTTGAATCGGCGCCACCTCGCCCCTGCGCAGGTCATCCTCGCGCGGCCCGAGCTCGGCCTCGAGCGTCTCCCACAGCTGTGCCGCGATCAGGCAGCCGAGCGCGTAGCTCGGGAAGTAGCCGAAGTCGCCACCGCCCCAGTGGATGTCCTGCAGACAGCCGAGCGCGTCGGAGCTCACCTCCACGCCGAGCAGGCGGCGCATCCGGTCGCGCCACGCCGCCGGCAGGTCGCTGACGGCCAGCTGGCCGTCGATCAGCGCCAGCTCGAGCTCGAAGCGCAGGATGATGTGGAGCGGATAGCTCAGCGGGTCGGCGGCTGCGCGCAGCGGGCCGGCCTGCACGCCGAGCATCGCGCCGTGCAGCTCGTCGGGCCCCAGCGCAAACCCGGCCCTGGCCAGCTCGGCGATGATCACCGGCGCGAAGGCGGGGTTGCGCGCGACGTGGTTCTCCCACAGCTTGCTCTGCGACTCGTGGATCGACATCGACGTCCCGGTGCCGAGGTTGGTGCGCGCAAGCCGCGGGTCGATCTGGCGCTCATACAGCGCGTGGCCGTACTCGTGCAGCGCGATCACCACGGCTTGAAGGTCGGCGTCGCTGTACCTGGTGGTCATGCGCGAGTCCCGCGGGCCCATGCTGGTGCTGAAAGGGTGTGAGGAGACGTCCACCCGCCAGCTTTCAGGCGCCACCCCGAGACGGGCGAGCACGCCCTGGACCGCCGCGCGCCTGGCGGCTTCGGGCACCTCGAGCCGCCGCCGCGGCGTGTGCTGCTGGGCTTCGGCGACCAGCGGCACCAGCGTCTGGGCGAGCTCGTCAAAGAGCCTGTGCAGCTCCTCGGCGCGCAGGCCGAAGTCGTAGTCGCCGAGCAGCCCGTCGTAGGGCCCTGAGCCGTCGTCGGCGACACACTCACCGTAGGCGCGCGCCAGCTCGACGTTGCGCGCAAGCGCCAGCGCGAAGGCGCTGAAGTCGTCCTGCTCGCGTGCACGCTGCCAGCTCTCCTCGCCATCGGCGTGTGCCCGGGCGAGCTCGCCGGCGAGCTCCTGCGGCACCCGCCGCGCCCGCTCAAAGTCGCGGCGCGCGATCCGCACGATGTCGGCGTCGAGCTCATCGAGCGTCGCGGCGTCGAGCGCCGCCAACAGCTCGCCGAGCTCCTCGGCCGTGCGCAGCCCGTGCGCGATGCGCGCGACCGTCTCAAGCTGCTGCGCGCGTGCCTCGGCGCCCTCCTGGGGCATCATGACCCGCTGATCCCAGCCCAGGAGGGCCTGGACGCCATCAAGGTCAGAAAGCTCGGCCAGCCGGCCGCGGAGGCTCTCGATCGCGGTCACCGCCTCAGCATAGAGAAAGCCCGCTGCCGCGCAGCTCGGGTCGTTCTTTGGGAGCCCGACCACCAGATCTGGTGGTCGGGCTCACAAAGTTCGTGGCCCAGGGCCACGGCGTCCTGAGGCTAACTGCCGAGCGGCTCGGTGGCGACGTCGCGGCGCACCAGCGCGGCGTAGAGGCCGCCCAGCTCGAGCAGCTCCTCGTGGCTGCCGCGCTCGGCGATCACGCCGTGGTCGAGCACGACGATTTGGTCGGCGTCGCGCACGGTCGAGAGGCGGTGGGCGATCGTGATCGTGGTGCGACCCTCGGAGAGGCGCTCGAGCTCGGCCTGGACCGCCGCCTCGGTCTGGGTATCGAGCGAAGAGGTGGCCTCATCGAGGATCAGCACCGGCGGGTTGCGCAGGATCGTGCGGGCGATCGCCATGCGCTGCTTCTCCCCGCCCGAGAAGCGGTAGCCGCGCTCGCCGACGACCGTGTCATAGCCGTCGGGCAGCGACGCGATCAGCTCGTGGATGCGGGCCGTGCGCGCCGCCTCCTCGATCTCCGCATCGGTCGCCTGAGGCTTGGCGAAGCGCAGGTTCTCGCGCACGCTGGCGTGAAAGAGGTAGGTCTCCTGGGAGACCACGCCGATCGTCGCGGCCAGCGACTCCAGGCTCACGCGGCGGATGTCCACGCCGTCAATCATGACCCGCCCGCGCTGGGGCTCATAGAGCCGCGCCGCCAAATAGCCGAGCGTCGTCTTGCCCGAGCCGGTCTCGCCCACCACGGCGGTGCGTGTGCCCGGCGCGACAACCAGGTCGATGTCACGCAGCGTCCACTCCGGGGCCTGCTCGCGGGCGCCGGCCAGCGGGCCGGCGCCCGCGCCGTAGCGGAACGAAACCCCCTCAAAGCGCACCTCGCCGACCACACGGGCGGGGTCGAGCACGACCGGGTTCTCGGCCTCCGTGATGTCCACCGGCAGGTCCATGTACTCAAAGATGCGGTCAAACAGAGCCAGCGATGCCTCGATTTCGGTGCCGGCGCCGAGCAGCGACTGGACCGGGAACAAAAGCCGCGTCTGCAGGGTCGTGAAGGCCACGAGCGTGCCGACGTTGATATGACCGATGAAGCTCTGACCGCCGAACCAGTAGATCAGCGCCGGCATCGCCGCGAAGACGAACTGGATCGTGCCCATCGTCCAGCGGCCCGCCATCCGCGAGCGGACCTCCAGGTCGGCTATGTCCTTGGACTCGTCGGTGAAACGACGGGCCAGGTCATCGCCACGGCCCATCGTCTTGCCGAGCATGATCCCCGAGACCGACAGCGACTCCGCCACCAGCGCGCTCATGTCGGCCAGACGGCGCTGTTGCTCGGTGGTGATGCGGCGGCGGATCTTGCCGACCTTGCGCGTCATCGCCACCGAGGGCGGGACCAAAAGCAGCGAGATCCCCGCGAGCCGCGGGTCCAGCAGCAGCATGGCGACGGTCGCGCTGATCACGGTCGTGACGTTCGAGGCGATCGTCGTGGCGGTGTTGGTGATGACGTTGTCCAGTCCGCCGATGTCGTTTGAGATGCGCGACTGGACCTCACCGGTGCGCGTGCGGGTGAAGAACGCAAGCGACATCTGCTGCAGGCGCTGGTAGACCGCAGCGCGCAGGTCGTGCATGACCCGCTGCCCGACGGCGTTTGAGATGTAGGTCTGCCAGACGCTCGTGGCCTGCGAGATCAGTGCCACCAGGATCATGCCGGCGACCATCTCGGTGAGGACCGTGTCGTTGTGGCCGATGATCCCCTGGTCCAGTGCGGCACGCAGCAGGAAGGGGTTCAGCATCGCGACCGCCGAGGCGAAGACGATCATCACAAGCACGATCGACAGGCGCAGGCGGTAGGGCGCAAACAGCCTCAGGATGCGCCGCGGGTCACGCGGACGCGAGGGGTCCATGAGCGCCGGCTGCTCCTTCTTGGGCGTGCGGAACTGGCGCATCGCGCCCGAGCCGCCGCTGCCGTGCATCGCGCCCAGTCCACTGCCACCGAAACTCATCACCGCTCATGATGACGGGTCCGTACGCGCGACCTGCGATCATGCGCGGCGAGCGCCGTCGCCGCACTTTCACCCCGCCCCGCAGCTGCCGACTACACGCACATGAACGAGCCGCTTGACAGCCCCGGGCCCGATGTGCCACTTGACCCGCAGGTGGGCACCATCGCCGGGATCGCCGGTCCACCGGCATCCTCACCGCTGCTCGGCGGCAGCCCGTTTCCGCCAATCGCCGAATACGGCTTTCTGTCCGATTGCGAGACCACGGCGCTGGTTGCCCCGAGTGGGGCGATCGAGTGGCTCTGCCTGCCGCGGATCGACTCCCCAAGCGTGTTTGGGGCGCTGCTCGACCGCGACGCGGGCTCGTTTCGGCTCGGCCCCTCGGGGATCAGCGTGCCCGCGGCGCGCCGCTACCTGCCGGGCACGATGGTGCTCGAGACCAGCTGGGGCACCGGCTCCGGCTGGATCATTGTGCGCGACGCGCTGTTGATCGGCGGCTGGCACCACGAGGACGAACGCTCGGGGACACACCGCCGTGCCCCCACCGACTACGACGCCGACCACGTGCTGCTGCGCACGATCCGCTGCGTCAACGGACAGGTGGAGATCGTGATGGACTGCGAGCCGGTCTTCGACTACGGGCGCAAGCTGGTGCGCTGGGAGTACACCGGCCCCGGCTACAACGACGGGGTCGCGACCGCCCCCGGCAGTGACATCAGGCTGGGGTTGCGCACCAACCTGCGGATCGGCTTTGAGGGCCCGCGCGCGACCGCGCGCCACCGCATGAAGGAGGGTGAGCAGCTCTACTGCGCGCTTTACTGGTCCGAGCACGCACCACCGCAGAGCTTTGACGAGGCCTACGAGCGTCAGGTCTGGACCGCGCACCACTGGCAGCACTGGGTCGACCGCGGGACCTTCCCGGACCACCCCTGGCGGGCCCACCTGCAGCGCAGCGCCCTGACCCTGAAGGGCCTGACCTACGCCCCGACCGGGGCGCTGATCGCGGCGTCCACGACCTCGCTGCCCGAGACCCCCCAGGGCGAGCGCAACTGGGACTACCGCTACAGCTGGATCCGGGACTCGACCTTCATGCTGTGGGCGCTCTACACGCTCGGCTTCGACTGGGAGGCAAACGACTTCTTCTACTTCATCGCCGACGTGGCCGGCGGCCAGGAGGACCTGCAGGTGATGTACGGGCCGGGCGGCGAGCGCAACCTCGAGGAGCGGACGCTTGATCACCTCTCCGGCTACGAGGGCGCCCGACCGGTCCGGATCGGCAACGACGCCTACCGTCAGGTGCAGCACGACGTGTGGGGGGCGCTGCTCGACTCCGTCTACCTGCACACGCGCTCGCGCGACTCGCTCGATGAGCGCGTCTGGCCGATCCTCAGCCGCCAGGTCGAGATGGCGATCAAGCACTGGCGCTCGCCCGATCGCGGCATCTGGGAGGTGCGTGGCGAGCCCAAGCACTTCACCTCATCCAAGATGTTCTGCTGGGTTGCCTGTGATCGCGGCGCCCGGCTGGCCGAGATCCGTGAGGACTGGGACCTGGCAAGACGCTGGCAGCAGGCCGCGGATGAGATCCACGCCGACATCTGTGAGCACGGCGTCGACGAGCGGGGCGTGTTCGTGCAGCACTACGAGACGACCGCACTCGACGCGGCGATGCTGCTTTTGCCGCTGTTGCGGTTTTTGCCACCCAGCGACGAGCGCGTGCGCGCCACCGTGCTGGCGATCGCCGATGAGCTCACCGAGAACGGCCTGGTGCTGCGCTACCGCACCGAGGAGACCGACGACGGCCTGAGCGGGACCGAGGGGACGTTTTTGATCTGCTCGTTCTGGCTGGTCTCGGCGCTGGCTGAGATCGGCGAGCTGACGCGCGCGCGTGAGCTGTGCGAGCGGCTGCTGGGCTACGCCTCCCCGCTGGGGCTCTACGCGGAGGAGATCGACCCGCGCACCGGGCGGCATCTGGGCAACTTCCCGCAGGCGTTCACGCACCTGGCGCTGATCAACGCGGTGATGCACGTGATCCGCGCCGATGAGGCGCAGGCGTTCCCCAACGGCGGCCCGATCACGCACGGCTGGCGCTGAGCGACCGCCGGCCTACGCCAGCAGTCCCAGCCGCTGCGCGCGCTGCACCGCCTCGGTGCGGTTGCGGACCTCGAGCTTGCGATACAGCGAGCTGGTGTGCTCCTTGACCGTGTGCGGGCTCAGGTGCAGGGCCGCCGCGATCTCGGGATTGGTCAGTCCCGCCGCCATCAGGTTGAGCACCTCGCGCTCGCGCTCGGACAGCCCGAGCACGCCCGAGCGATCCTGGCGCTCAAAGACGCTGCCACCGAGACCGACCAGCCGTACCGCGCCGGCGATCTTGGCCGCCGGCCAATCCTTGTAGGCGAAGCCGGAGGCGCCGGCCGCCCGCGCGGCGCTGGCCGAGATCTCACCGGCGCCGGAGAACAGCAGGACCCGGGTGCCGGGCTCCGCCTCGCGCAGGCGCTCACAGACCTGAGCACCCGACTCCTCGCCGATGAACAGGTCGACGACCGCGACGTGCGGCCGGTAGCGGCGGGTCAGCGCCACGGCGTCCTCGCCCGTAGAGGCGGTCAGGCAGCGCTCAACCCACGGCTGCTGGGTGAGCATCAGGCGAAACCCCCAATGCACCACGTCGTGATCATCCACGACCAGCACGCGCAACCGCTGCGGGCTGCGCGTCGCGGTCCCGCCCGTCGCCTCAGACATCGTGGGGAACCACCAGGCGAACCTGCCACCGGTCTTCACCCAGTGGGCCGAACTCGACGATGCCGCCGCTCTGCAGCGCCTCAAAGGCAGCCAGACGCAGGCCCATGCCGGGCGTGTGCGGGTGCTTTACGTCCACGCCGTCGTTGATGACCTCGAGCACGAACGCCCCGTCGAGCTGCGCGGTGCGCACCTCGACGGAGGTTGGCCTGGCGTGCTTTCTGACGTTGCGGACAGCCTCCGCCAGGACGCTCTGGGCGAGCGGCTCAAGCTGTGTTGGCACGCTCGCCGCAACCCCGTCACTGAACGTCAGGTTTAGATCGAGGTTTGACTGCGTGAGGCGCAACAGCTCGGCGTCAAAGGTCGTGGCGGTGGCCCGCGACTCACGGCCAAGCGGCCGCTGGATCGCGTCGCGCAGCTCCCCCAGCGCGGCCTGGATCTCCTCGGCGCAGCGGGCACGAACCTCTGCGGGCAGGTCGCCGGAACCGTCGAGCACCATCGAGATGCCAAACAGTCGCTGCACCACGCCCTCGTGCACCTCCCGCGCGAGGTCGATGCGCTGGCGCAGCTGTCGCGAGGTCTGCGCCTGTGTGGCAACGTTGCGCGCGACGGCCGCCAGCGCCGCAGCCTTGCCAAGCGTCCAGAGCAGGTCACGCTCCGCCGGCCCCAGCGGCGGCTCCTCCAGGCTGCGCTCCGCCACGATCACGCCACGGGCGCTGCCGGCGGCGACCATCGGCGCGCAGACGAGCCTGGCCGGCTCCCCAACCAGGTGTGCGTAGCGCTTTGGCAGCTGTTCGCGGACGTCGCCCGCCGTCTCCACGACCTGATCCTCACGGATCGCGCGCGCGGCGAAGGGCGCCATGTCAACCGAGATGTAGGCGTCGGTGAACGATTCGATGTCCACCCCGTAGGCTCCCGCAGCCCGCACCTGTCGGCTGCTCTGGTCGTAGCGGAAGATGATCGCGCGACGCAGCCGTGCCAGCCGGCAGACGGCGCGGCACAGGCGATCGTAGAAATCGTCGCCGGCAGCCGGCTCCTGCTCAGACTGCGAGAGCACGTCGGCAAAGAGCTCGATCGCCTCCACCGCGACGGCGCGCGCGCTGGGATCCTCGCTCTGGTTGGTGGTTCGGATGGTGTCGGACATCGGCGCTCGATCAGACGACGGGGCCTTGCCGGCGCCCGCGAGTCGCAGGCGCGAGCCCCGGGACCGCGGCTAGCCGGTCGGCGCCTGCGCCCGGGCGATCGGGCGCTTGCCCCAGCGACTGCGTGTCGCGAAGTCAAGCAGGCGGTTCATGTATTCGCGCAGCGGCGTGCAGTGGATCCCCGCCTGGGCCAGCCGCGTCCGCGTGCGCGCGTTGTCAAACACGGTCGCGATCGCGAAGTACGGGAAGTAGATGCGGATCGCCCCCACCGCTGCGTCTGAGAGTGTGCCGGCGCCGGCGATGAACTCGGCCGGCGGGACCGCCCGTGGCTCCGGCCGGCGGAAATAACGCGCCGCCAGCGAGACGATCTCCGCAAAGGTGGAGGCGTCCTCGCTCGCGGTGAGCAGGAACGTCCGGTGGTCGGCGTCGTTGGGCGCCTCGCTGAGCTCGTAGATGGCGTCGGCGACGTAATCGATCGAGACGACGTCGAGCGGTGCCTCTGGCATCGCCGGCACCGCGCGAAAGAGGCCGGTGGAGAGCGCGCGCAGCGGCCAATACATGACGTTGAAGGCGGCCGTCCAGCCACTGGAACGGTCGCCCACGACGATGCTCGGGCGCAGCACGATCCAGGGCAGATGGTCGGCCTCGCTGCGGATCATCTGCTCGGTCTCGAACTTGGATTGCTCGTAGGTGTTGCGAAACTCCTGGCCGACATCGAGGTCCTCCTCGGTGAAGCGTCCCGTGTGTGTGCCCGCCACGTAGGCGGTGGAAATCTGCGCGTAACGGTGCAGACCGCCGCGCTGCTGAGCCAGCGTGGCAAAGTCGAGCATGTGCCTGGTGCCGCCGACATTGACCCGCCGAGCGTCCTCGAGCGTCTGCTCGAAGGAGACGTTGGCGGCGCAGTGCACGATCGTCGTGACCTCGGCGGCGAGCCGCTCGCGCGTCGGCTGGCTGAGACCAAGGTCGCTGTCGGCGACGTCGCCCGCGACCGCCTCGATGCGATGGGCGAAGAGCTCGGCGCCGTTGGCCACCAGCTCGTCCAGGATCCCGTCCAGTCGCTCGCGCGCGGCCGCATCCGAGGGTGCGCGCACCAGACACGTGACCGGACGCTCGCCGCGCTCGAGGTAGCGCACGAGCACCTCCATGCCGACGAAGCCGGTGGCGCCCGTCAGAAAGACCCGACCGGCGCTCAACTTCCCGCCCTGGCCAGCGAGCGCAGCGCCCAGGCGACGCGCTGGCGCGTCTGCTCGGGCGCGATCAGCTCGTCGATGTGACCGCTCGCCGCCGCGACCTGGGGGCGCAGATGTGTTTCGGCGTAACGCACGGCGAGCTCCTCGCGCGCCGCGTCCGGATCCTCGGCCGCCGCCAGCTCGCGACGGTGGATGATGCCCACGGCGGGCTTGGCGCCCATCACGCCGATCTCCGCCTGCGGCCAGGCAAAGACGTAATCGGCGCCCAGGTCCTTGGAGTTCATCGTGATGAACGCACCGCCAAAGGCCTTGCGCAGAATCACGGTCACCCTGGGGACGGTCGCCCTGGCGAAGGCGTGCACGAACGTGGCGCCAAGGCGGATCACGCCGGCCGCCTCCTGGCTTGAGCCGGGCATGAAGCCGGGCGTGTCGACCAGCACCAGCAGCGGCACGCCAAACGCGTCGCACTGACTGACGAAGCGTGCGCCCTTCTCCGAGCTCGAGGTGTCGAGCACACCGCCGAGATAGCGCGGCTGGTTGGCCACCACACCGACCGGCCGGCCCTCGATCCGGATGAACGCGGTCACCAGGTTGCGGGCCCAGCCGGGGGCCACCTCCAGCAGATCGCCGCCGTCGGCGATGCCGGCGATCACCGAGCGCACGTCGTAGACCTGGCGCGGGTTGTCAGAGACGTGAACCGACGGGTCTGCGGCACCGGCCGGCCGCGGTTCGGCGAGCGGCAGCGGCAGGTCGCGGTGGCTTGGCAGGAAGCCGAGCAGGTCGCGGGCGAGCAGCGCCGCGTCGGCGTCGCTGGGGGCCACGAAGTGCGCCACGCCGTTGCGCTCGTGAACGCGGTGGCCACCCAGCTCGGCGGCGGTCACATCCTCACCGAGCGCATCCTTGACGACGGCCGGGCCGGTCAGGAACATGCTCGCGTCCTTGGTCATCACGACCCAGTCGGTGAGCGCCGGCGAATAGGCGCCGCCCCCGGCTGAGAGGCCGCTGATGATCGAGATCTGCGGCACCTTGCCCGAGAGCGCAACCGTCTGACGGAAGATCCGGCCGTAGCCGCCGAGTGCGCGCACACCCCCTCCTGCATGCGTGCGCCTCCGGAGCCGACGAAGCCGACGACGGGAGCCCGCGCACGGTCGGCGAGCTCGAGCACCCTGACGATCGTCTCGGCGTGCATCTCACCCAGTGACCCGCCGACGTAGGAGTTGTCCTGGGCGTAGCAGAACACCGGGCGGCCGTCGACCAGGCCGGCGCCGCCCACGACGCCGTCACCGGCACGGGCCTTGAGACCCATGTGGCTCGAGACGACCTCCGAGCGGATCACGTCGAGCGAGCCGGGATCGCAGAGCGCCTCGAGGCGCTCGATCGGCGTGAGCGTCTCCTGGTCGCTGGTCGAAAGCACTGCACTCATGCTGGCACCCCCCATTCGAGAACTGTCGCGCCCCAGATCAGCCCGGCGCCGAACGCGCCCAGCAGCACGCGGTCGCCGTTATGCAGGCGCCCGCTCTGAACGCTGTGGTCCAGCGCGAGCGGAAGTGTGGCCGCGGACGTGTTGCCCAGGCCCGAGATGCAATCGACCACGCGTTCGCTGCGCAGGCCGAGGCGCTCACCCACGGCCGTCAGGATGCGACCGTTGGCTTGGTGGTAGACGAAGAGATCGATGTCGTCGAGCGCGAGCCCCGCCGCGGCAACCGCCTCGGCGGTTGTCTCTGACAGGCGCGCGACGGCCAGCTTGAAGGTCTCGTGGCCGGCCATGCGCATCCGCTGCTCCTCGCGGTCGACGTAGATGATCCCGTCGGTATCGGGCTCGCTGCGCAAAAGGATCGGTCCGATCCGGGCCTCGCCACTGGCGACGAGCACGACCGCGCCGGCACCGTCGGCGAAGATTGCGGAGGTACCACGGTCGGCCGGGTCGACGATCCGCGACATCAGGTCGGCGCCCACCACGACCACACAGCTCGCGCGGCCGGCGTCGATCATCGACGCGCCGGTCGCAAGCGCCGCCAGAAAGCCCGAGCAGGCGGCGCCGACATCAAAGGCACCGGCGCGGGTGGCGCCGAGCGCACCGGCGACCATGGGCGCCGCGTTGGGCATGACCTCATCCGCCGTGCTTGTCGCAACCAGGACGAGATCGACGTCGCTGGGCACAACCCCGGCGCGCTCGAGCGCGATCGCGGCCGCGGCCGCGGCGAGCGTGTCCAGGCGCTCCTGCGGCGCCGCGACGTGGCGCGCGCGGATCCCGGTGCGACGTGCAATCCAGTCGGGCGCGAGTCCGAGCCGCTGCTCGATCTCGGCTGAGTCAACGACGCCAGCGGGCAGGCTCGAGCCCACCGCCGCAACCGCTGCACCGCCCACACGCAAACGCGCAGCGCTGATTCCAGGGACTGTGGTCGGCCTCGTCATCGCAGTCACTGGTATTGAAGCGTCGCGCCGCACGCAGGTTTGTTCCACCAGACTCATGCGCGAACCACCCGGCCGGGGGGGCGCAAGGCGACCACGTGTTTCTGCCAAAGCTCGCATGCCCGGAACTACCCTTGGGGCGTGCGACGGTTACTTGTGGGTGTTGTCACGATCCTGACCGTCGCAGTCCTGTGGGCCGCCGGGAGCATCCCGGCCCGGGCGAGCGGGACCGCTCGCGTACCTGTTGGGGTGCGGCAGATTGACGTGACGCTGAGCTTCCTGCCGAGCGGCGAAGGGCACCACCGCTCGCTTGAGCGCACGCTCAAGCGCCGAGCCAGCGTGCGCGAGGTGGTGCAGGCCGCCGATCGCCTGACTCCGGCCGTGATCCATGGCGCCTGCCCGCTGTTCATGCGCCTGGGACCCGACCTGACCGTGGTGTTCAAGGGCGGGCGCCACGACCGGCTGACGCTCGCGCAGGCGCGCGTGCAGGTCATGCTCGGGCGACGGGGCGACTCCGGCTCGAGCGCCTGCTTCCCGATCACGTTTTACACCGCCGACGGCCGTATGCAGCCGCTGGTCGGCAACAGCTTTGTGCGCTTGATCGGGCGCCTGATCGGTCAGGCGATCAGCTGACCGGGCGCAATCAGCCCGCGACCAGGGGCTGTGACGCATCACCCGCCGCCACGTAGTGTTCTCTGATGACTGAGATGCGTTGGAAGCTGGCGATGATCGTGCTGCTGGTGGCGGGTTGGCTTGGTGCCTGCACCGTGGCGATCGCCCAGGGCGCCCACAGCGGCCCACCCGCCTCCCAGCTGCAGCGCAACGAGCAGACCGCACGCCAGGACGCGCTTGTCGCACTGGCGAGCCTGCGTCTGCCGGCAGACGTCCGGCGGACCGCCGGTGAGCCGCGCTTCGCGCGGCCGCTGTTCGGCGCCGGACCGACGAGCAACGCCCACAACGCCGACGACGAGTCGTGGTGGGCGACTGCGGCCAACCCCGCCGCGATCATCGCCTACGTCAGGGCACACCGGCCGGCGGGCGCCGCGATCAGCGGCAGCGGCAGCGGCAGCGACCCGGCTGCGGCCCTGACCTCGCTTGAGCTGCAGCTCTCCTGGCCGCCCGTCGGCGAGCAGGTCTACAACCGCACGCTGACACTGACCGTGATCACGCCAAGCCGCGGGGACTCGGCGATCGTCGCCCAGAGCGAGGCCTCCTGGATCGTGCCGCGCGCACCCAGCGAACGCGTGCCGGCGGGGGTCCACGACATCGCGATCTCGCTGCGGATCGGCACCGGGCCCTTCGCCGAGCGTCACATGCACACCCGCACCCAGCTCGTGCACCGCCCGTCGACGGTCGCGCGCATCGTGCGCGAGCTCGACTCGCTGCAGATCGTGCAGCCGGGTGTCGCCTACTCGTGTCCTCTTGAGATCGTCGGCGACCAGGCGCCGAAGTTGACGCTGCAATTCAGGGCCGGTCCAGCGGGACCGGCCCTGGCAGAAGCGACGGTGTTTGTGATGCGCGGCCGCGAGCGCGGCTCCGGCTGGAACGCGTGTGACCCGATCGAGTTCTGGGTCGCGGGTCGCGCGCAGACGCCGCTGACCAGCCGGACGTTCGTGCACCAGATCGGGCTGTTGATCGGCGCCGACATCAGCTGACGGCGGCGTGTCTCCTAAGCTGGAGTGATGCGTGTCTCGGTGCTTGACCAGTCTCCGATCCCGGAGGGCCAAACCGGATCAGACGCGCTGGCCAACACGCTTGAGCTGGCAAGGCACGCCGAGGCGCTCGGGTATCACCGCTACTGGGTGGCCGAGCATCACGGCGGGCCGATGCTCGCGGGCGCCGCGCCGGAGGTGCTGATCGGGCCGATCGCCTCTCTCACCAGCCGCATTCGGGTCGGCTCAGGCGGGGTGATGCTGCCGCACTACAGCCCGCTGAAGGTGGCTGAAGCGTTCTCGATCCTCGCCGCCCTGTTCCCCGGGCGCATCGACATGGGGATCGGCCGCGCCGCGGGCACCGACCCGCTGACCACCTTCGCGCTGCAGCGTGACCGCCGCCAGGCGGCGCCCGACGACTTCCCGGAGCAGCTGGCCGAGCTGTTGGCCTACCTGGACGGCGAGCTGCCCTCCGAGCACCCGTTCGCAAGGCTCGCGCACACGCTGCCCGGGCGGCCGCAGACGCCCGAGCGCTGGCTGCTCGGCTCCTCGCGCCAGAGCGCCATCTGGGCCGGTCAGCTGGGGCTCTCCTACGCGTTTGCCGACTTCATCAACCCGGGCGGCGCCGAGTTTGCGGCCGAGTACCGGCGCCTGCACGCCGAGCATCACCGCGAGCGTCCGCCGCGCACCGCGGTCGCGGTCTGGGCGATCTGTGCGCCCACCGACGAGGAGGCCCAGTACCTGGCCAGCTCGAGCCGCATGTCGATGCGGCTTTTGCGCCAGGGTCAGCTGATCCCGGTGCCGGCGCCAGAGAAGGCGATCGCCTACCTGCGCTCGATCGGCCAGCCGACCGACCACGGGTTCACGGACGGACGCCGCGGGGTGATCGGCTCGCCGCAGACCGTCGCCGCGACGCTTCGCGAGCTGGCCGAGCTCTACGGCGCTGAGGAGCTGATCGTCGTGACCATCACCCACGACCACTCAGCGCGCCTGCGCTCCTACGAGCTGATCGCAGACGCACTGGAACTCGAGCGCGCTGGCACCGAGCCCGCAGCGGGGCCCGCGCTGGCCGCCGCCAGCTGAGCGGAGCGCGCCCGGGTCCGCACCAGCGCCCGCGCAGCCGTGCCCGGGCCTGCGCAGCCGTGCCCGCGGCCGTGCCCGCACCAGCGCCCGCGCAGCCGCGCCCGCGCCGAGACTAACGAGCCAGCCCCACCTGGTGGCCGGTCCCGGGATGGCCGCTGAAATGGCGGACGACGAGACCCACCGCCCTGAAGACGTTCAGGAATGCGAAGAGCACCAGCCAGCAGGCCGCAGCCAACAGCACGGTGGCGAGCACCGGGCCAGCCGCGATCGCCACGATGACCACCGGCACGAGCAGGATCGGCGCAAACAGAATCGCGCCTATGACCAGCAACACCCGTGACATCTGAACACCTCCGGCTCGCGTGGATAACTGCACTGCAAGTATCTCCCTGCGCGTCCGCCCGCACATGGGGGTTTGACCGCACTGTGCCTTCGGGCTCGATGCAGCGGCGATGGGTGAAGGGCGCTGGCGGGGCGATTCAGAGCGCCCGCAGCGCCGCCTGCAGGAAGCCGCTGGCGATCTCGCGAGCGACCGCGTCGGCGGGCACCAGCATCGGCACGTCAATCCGCCCGCGCAGCGCCACGGTGATCTGCGTCTGCGCCGCGGCGACGCTCACCAGGGTCCAGCTGATCTCCAGGCGCTCGCGGTCGTCGCGGCCACCGGCCACACGCACCACCGTCACCGAGGACGGGGGCTGGCGCTCCACCGCCAGGCGCAGCGCGACCTCGCGACGCAGCGGCCCGGCCGCCACCGCCAGCACGGCGTCCACCAGCTGCGCGGCGCCGTCCTGGTCGCGCTCGCGCACGGTGACGCTGCGCGCCCCCGACGGATACCACTGCGGGTAGCGCTCCACGTCGCTGAGGTGCGCGTAGCAGCGTTCGATCGCCACGGGCGCCTCGCCCGAGGCGCTGGCTGACAGATCCTTCAGGGCCACGCCCGGCACATTACCCTGTGGCGAGCCTCATGACAGGAGTGACCCACACAACGAGTGCCGCCGACCGCCAGGCGATCCGCGAGCTGATCGAGGGCTGGGCGGTGTGGCGCGACGCGCGCGACTGGGCGCGCTTTCGCACCGTCTGGCACGCCGAAGGCCGGATGATGGCCACCTGGTGGCAGGGCCCGTTCGAGGAGTTCATCCGTGTCAGCCAGGAGGGCTGGGACCGCGGCGTGCGGATCCTGCACTTCCTCGGCGGCTCGACGATAGAGCTGGCGGGCGAGCGTGCGATCGCGCAGACCAAGATGACGATCACACAGCGCGCCGAGCTTGAAGGCGTGCTCTGCGATGTCGTGTGCACGGGGCGCTTCTACGACTTCCTCGCCCACCGCGAGAGCCGCTGGGGTCTGGTGCTCCGCCAGCCGATCTACGAGATGGACAGGCTGGTGCCCGTCGCTGGAGGCTCCGCGCCGGCGCTCGATGCAGCCGTGCTCGCTCGCTTCCCGTCCGGCTACCGCCATCTCGCCTACCTGCAGACCCTGGCCGGCTACGAAGTCAAGCCTGACATGCCCGGTCTCGAGGGCCCGGCACTCGAGCGCCTCTACGCGCAGGGCGACGCCTGGCTCGCGGGTGACGCGCTCACGGTCTGACCGCTCTGAGCGGCCCGACCGCGCACCCGGACAGCGGCGCGCGCAACCACGTCGCCCCGCCAGCAGCAGCGCGCGTAACCACGTCGGCGCGCCAGCGGGCGTGCTCGGGTATCAATATGAGCTGTGCTGGCCGTCTACGCCAAAACGATCGACCGCGAGGATCCGCTCGCGGGCCTGGAGGTCGGCGAGCGACCTGAGCCCGAGCCGCCCGAGGGCTGGGCAAGCGTCGAGGTGCGCGCGGCGGCGCTGAACCACCACGATCTCTGGTCGCTGCGTGGCGTCGGGCTGGCCGCCGAGCGGCTGCCGATGATCCTCGGCTGTGACGCCGCCGGCGTCGATGAGGACGGCAACGAGGTGATCGTGCACGCGGTGCTCAGCTCACCCGGCTGGCGTGGCGATGAGACACTTGACCCGAAACGGACGCTGCTCTCGGAGCTCCATCAGGGCACGCTCGCGCAGCGCGTGATCGTGCCACGCGCAAACCTCATCGCCAAGCCTCAGCAGCTGAGCTTCGCGCAGGCCGCCTGCCTGCCAACCGCCTGGCTGACCGCCTACCGGATGCTGTTCACGCGCGGTCAGGTGACACCGGGCCAGACCGTGCTGGTCCAGGGCTCAAGCGGTGGCGTGGCCACGGCGCTGATCTCGTTGGCCGCCAGTGCCGGCGTGCGCGTCTGGGCGACCGGACGCAGCGAGGGCAAGCGCGCGCTGGCAACCGCCCTGGGCGCCGAGCAGGTGTTTGAGCCCGGCGCGCGGCTGCCCGAGCGGGTCGACGCGGTGATGGAGACCTCTGGAGCGGCCACCTGGTCGCATTCGCTGCGCTCGCTGAAGCCGGGAGGCAGACTGGTGATCGCCGGCGCAACCAGCGGCGATGCCCCGTCTGCCGAGCTGACCCGTGTCTTCTTCCTGCAGCTCGCGGTCCTGGGCTCGACGATGGGCACGCGCGAGGAGCTGGAGCGGCTGGTGCAGATGGTCATCCAACAGAGGATCGAGCCGCCGGTCGGCCTGACGTTGCCGTTGAGCGAGGCGCGCGCCGGCTTCGCGGCGATGGCTCGCGGCGAGACTGCCGGCAAGATCGTCTTCGAGGTTTGATCCCGGGGGCGGCGACCGACACCGTCGGCGGCTGAGCGTCAGCCGCCGAGGCCGCCGAACACGGCGAAGGGGTTTGGCGGCAGCGCCGCCGCCACCGCGGCCGGTGTGGCCTGCACCTCAACGGTGACGCCCTCGCCCGCAAGCGCCCGCACACGCGCGGCGATGTCCTGCGCGCTGTCCTCGTCGGCGGCGCCGATCAGCAGATAGCGCCAGCGTCGCAGGCAGGAGATGCCCTCGTTGGCGAGCGCGGCAGCGAGCGTCAGCGTCTCGCGACGTGAACCGGTTCCGACCCGCACCTCATACTCCGCATAGTGGTGCTGCGCGGCTGCCGCACGATCGCGCTCGACCGCCTCCGCGTGCTCAGCCGCAACCGCCGCCTCGCTGCCGGGGAGCGGAAGGTCGGGGTCGACCCACTCCTCTGACACCGGATGCCAGCGGCAGAGCTTGGTGGTCACCTGAGCGCCGTCGGCCTGCGCCAGCGACGCCACGGCGGCTGCCGCCTGCTCGGCCTGCTCCCGTGTGCCGGCGTAGATGAAAAGCTGCGTACCGTCGACCGATACGATCACCCGCTCGGCTGCGTCATCGCGGAGCCCGTGGCTGACCGAACCACTACCCAATGCCTTGCCGAACCGCTCAGCCAGATCGCCGGTGGGGCAGGTGACGTTCACACGCCAGTCATCGTTCATCGCATTCCTTTCCGTGGGCGCAGGGACACAGCGTAGGACGTTGGCCGCGGCGACGGCTGGCGGTCGTCGAGGGGCTCCTCAGGCGCGACGCGGGACCGTGAGCATCAGGACCGACTGCGGTCGGTAGCCGCGCCGGCGGGTCATCCGGTAGCGGATGCTCACGCGCCAGCGTCCGGGCCTGAGGCGTCCGCTGAGCCTGAACCGGTAGGTGCCCGTGCGGCGGACCGTGAGCCTGCGGCGGACGGTGAGCCTGCGGCGGACCTGTGCCCCCTGGCCGGCTGTGTGCAGGCTGGCAACAGCGCTCACGCCCACCAGACGGACGGATGCCCGCACCTCGATACTCAGCGTGCCGCGCGGCCAAACGCGGCTGCGCACGCCAACCGGGAACCATGGCTGTGTCGGTGCGACCCGGCCGCGTGTCTCGCGGATGCCGTTGGGACTGGCCACCGGGATCCCAGCCCACGGGCAGCTGTCGCCACGGCGCTCGCAGGCCGGCAGCTGGCCGCGCTCGGCCACCCAGGCGAAGACCCGCGGTCCGCCACCGCCGCCACGGCCAGCGAACACTTCGGCGAAGGACTGCCGGCCGTAGCCGGCCACACCGGCGCCGTAGCCACCTTCGGCAAAGCCGGCACCGAGCGTGCAGCGCGACCCGCACGCCATCGTGCCGCGGTCGTGCAGAATGATGTCGCGGTGGCTCCAGCACCCGGCGCGGTCGCGCAGCGAGCAGCCCAGATTCTCGGACGCGCCGTCCCGGAAGATTCCGTCGGCATACACCCAGTCGGCCATCACCACGATCGCGTTGGGCTCACCGCCGGCCCACACGCTCTGAACGCCGCGGCCGCCTGAGCTGGGATCCCGGCCACTGACCGCGCCGGATTGGGCCACCGCGTTCAGGCTGGCCACAAGGCCACCGTCGGCCGGCAGCCCGCGGGCGGTACGTTCGAGCTCGGTCAGGACAAAGAGCTGCTCGGCGACGGTGAGCATCGCCCAGTTGGCCGGAAGCAGCACCGGCCCCAACCCCTCGCTGCGACGCCCCGCGTTCAGGACCGCCAACGACGAGCGCAGGCAACCGGGCGCATAGTCCGTGGCGCCCGTGCAAGCCTCCCACATATACCGGGCAACCGCCAGCGAGTAGCGGGGGTTGGCGGGCGGCAGCAGACCTGGCCGCGACGGTCGTGCAGCGGCCGGCGCAGGCGCGAACGCCGCACCCAGCGCAGCGAGCAGGGCGAAGCACCCGGCGGCCAGGCGCGCACGCCAGCTCGCCGACCGCCGAGCGGCCGGCGCTGCATTCGCGATACCGAGCGCCCGCTGCCGCACAGCGCGCATTGTGCCTGAGACCGACCGGCCGCAGCGCGACGCAGGCCCAGCGCGACGCAGGCGCAGCGCGACGCAGGCCCAGCGCGACGCAGGCTCAGCGCGCGGGCTCGGTCGGCGGCGTCAGGTCGAGCTCCAGCTGCAGCGCGGTTGGGTTGAGCGGCTCCTCGGTGACACGCGGGCGGCCACGCTTGGCCCAGTGCGCGGTCACCTCCCGCGCCCTGCACGTGCGGTAGCTGACACGACGGTCGAGCGGCTGGATCGCAAGCCCACCGGGCGCACTGCCGCACACCAGGGCGTGGAAGCGCCGTCCCAGCCGGTCGATCTCGACGATGTCTCCGCGTTCGATTCCCTCCAGGCGCACGCCTGCGCAGATTACGACCCCGCCAGGCGCTTGACTAAAAGGCTCACAGGACACCATGCTTTTCATCGATCGAGCAGAACGGGCGGATGTGCTGGCGCAGGCGCTTGCGCGCCTGCTCGCCCGGCCACGGCCCGACCCCTTCGCGACAGACCTCGTCGCCGTGCCGACACGCGGGATCGAGCGCTGGCTCGCCCAGACGCTGGCGACCCAGCTTGGCAGCGACGGCGCTGCGCAGGACGGGGTCTGCGCGAACGTCAGCTTTCCCTCACCGCAGGGGCTCGTGCGCGACACGCTGGCCAGGGCCACGGGCCTTGAGCCCGAGCACGACCCCTGGCGCCGGGAACGAATGCTCTGGCCGCTGATAGAGGTCGTGCAGGACAGCCGCGAGGAGCCCTGGCTGGAGCCGCTGCTCCAGCACCTGCGCGACGACTCGGCGCAGCGCTACACGCGCATCAGCCACGTCGCCGAGCTCTTTGACGAGTACGCGATCCACCGACCGGAGCTGATCTGCGCCTGGGCGCGGGGCGAGTCGGGAGCCGCCTGGCTGGGCGCGGCGGACGGCGAGGTCGCCGGGCCGGCGACACGCGCGGCGCTCGCCTGGCAACCCGAGCTGTGGCGGCGCCTGCGCGCCGCGATCGGCGTGCCCAGCCCGGCCGAGCGGGTCGAACCGGCGTGTGCGGCGCTGCACGCGAACCCTGGTCTGGTCGACCTGCCAGAGCTGCTGAGCTTCTTCGGTCTCACGAGGCTGACACCGGCCCTGCTGCGCGTGATCCAGGCGCTCGCCGACAGGCGCGAGGTACATCTGATGCTCCTGCACCCCTCGCCGGACGCCTGGGCGACGGGGACCGCCGAGAATCGGCTGCTCGGGTCCTGGGGGCGCGATGTCATGAGCCTGCAACCGCTGCTCGCTGGGATCGGTGCTCAGCGCCACCACACCACCGAGCCCACACGGCCGTCAAGCCCAGCCGAGAGCCCACCCCCGGCAGCGCCCCGCTCGCTGCTGGCGGCCCTGCAGGCTGACATCATCGCCAACCGCAAGCCGCCTGGAGCGCCGCATGTGGAGGGTGCGCGCGACACACGGGTGCTGCTGCCAAGCGAGGATCGCAGCATCCAGATCCACATCTGCCACGGACGCGCCCGACAGGTTGCGGTGCTACGGGAGGCGATCCTGCATCGGCTCGCCGACGATCCGACGCTCGAGCCGCGCGACGTGATTGTCATGTGCCCGGACATCGAAGCCTTCGCACCCATGATCGAGGCGGCGTTCGCCTCCTCGCAGGCGCAAGCGCCTGGCCCGCTGCTCGAGGTGCGCCTGGCCGACCGCTCGCCGCGCCGCACGACACCACTGCTGGCGGTGCTGGTCGCGCTGCTTGAGCTGGCCGGCGGCAGAGTGACCGCCTCGGCGGTGCTCGACCTCGCCGACAGCGAGCCCGTGCGCAGGCGCTTTGCCTTCGATGACGACGAGCTCGCGCAGATCCGCAATTGGGTCGCGGCCGCGGAGATCCACTGGGGCATCGACGCGAAGGCTCGCTCGGCCTACCACCTCGACGACCGTTCCGAGGGGACCTGGGAGGCCGGCCTCAAGCGCCTGCTGCTGGGCGTCGCGCTGGACTCACAGGCGCTTGCACCGGTGGGCGGCGCGCTGCCGCCGGTGCCGATACAGAGCAGCCAGATAGAGCTGGCCGGCCGCCTGCACGAACTCCTGGACCGGCTGGCCGTCAGCCTCGCGGAGCTCGCCGGCCCACAGCCGCTTCTCGGTTGGAGCGCCGCCCTGGCGGCAGCCACCGACGCGTTGACCGCTTCAGGCCCCGATGACGCCTGGCAGCGCCACCAGCTCGACCTGCTCCTTGACCAGATGAGCCAGGAGGCGGGCGAGCACGGGCAGGGCGCCACCGAGCTGACGCGCACGGAGTTCGCAGCGCTGCTGGCGGATCACCTGCGGGCCCGTCCGACCCGCGCCGGTTTCCGCAGCGGTCACCTGACGTTCTGCACGCTCGCGCCGATGCGCTCGGTGCCACACCGCGTGGTGTGTCTGCTCGGGCTCGACGACGGATATTTCCCAAGATCCCTCCCCCACGACGGCGACAATCTGCTGCGCAGCGCTCCGCAACCGGGTGACCGTGACCCCCGCAGTGAGGACCGTCAGCTGCTGCTCGATGCGCTGCTCGCCGCCAAGGACGCGCTGGTCATCACCTACAACGGCCACGACGAGCGCACCAATGCGCCACTGGCGCCGGCGGTGGTGGTCAGCGAGCTGCTGGATGCCTGCGAGGCGACGGCCCGCACCGACGCGTCTGTGCGTGAGGCCGCCACCGTGCGCGAGCAGCTGCTCGTCAGGCACCCCTTGCAGCCCTTTGATCCCCAGAACTTCATGAGCGCCGCCTCGGCACCGGCGCGCGCGGCGGGCGGTCCGTGGAGCTTCGACGAGGCTGCGCTGGCAGGTGCGCGCGCGGTCAGCTCGCCGAGGCTACCGCCGACGCCGTTTCTCGAAAGCCCGCTGCCCCCAGCTCCCGGCGCCGAGTCGTTGACGCTCGCGGAGCTGATCGAGTTTCTGCGCCGACCGGTGCGCGCCTTCCTGCGCCAGCGGCTCGCGATCGCGCTCGAGCGGGACGAGGTGGCGCTCGAGGACGCTCTGCCGATCGAGCTTGACCCGCTCGAACGCTGGGCGGTTGGCCAACGTCTGGTCGAGGCGATCAGCTCGGGCCTGGGACCGCACGACGCCTACCGCGCCGAGATCGCGCGCGGCACGCTGCCGCCAGGAGCGCTCGGGGTCCCCGTGATCCGCTCGATCCTGCCGACCGCGCAGCTGATCGCCGAAACCGCGCGCGCCTATGCCGGCGGCCACACGGTGCGCTCGCAGCAGACGAACCTGGTGCTCACGGACGGACGCCGGCTGACCGGAACGGTCAGCGCCGTTCACGGCCACGTCCTGGTCACCGCCTCCTACGCGCGCCTGGGAGCGCGGCAGCGGCTTGAAGCCTGGACGAAGCTCCTGGCGCTCAGCGCAGCCGACCCCACGACACCCTATGAAGCCGTCACGATCGGCCGCGGGGACGAGCAGGATCCGCTCAGCGTGATCCGGCTGCCACAGCTGGGCGCCACCGCCCAGGCCCGTCACCAACGCGCCACGGCCGAGCTGGAGCGACTGTGCACACTGCGCGAGGTCGGTCTGCGCGAACCGTTGCCGCTGCCCTGCAGGAGCGCCCACGCCTATGCGCAGGCGGCACTGCAAACGGGCGGTGACCCGGTCGCGGCGGCGATGCGCCGCTGGCGCACGGGCTGGTCGCGGGGCGCCCACAGAGACGGCGAGGACGCGGACCCCGAACACCGCCTCGCGTTCGCCGACGGCGAGCTCGACATCGCCCGGCTTGCCGAGCTTGCAAGCGACCTGTGGCGTCCCCTCTTCGCGCACGAGCTCAAGGAGCGCTGATGGAGGGCGGGAGCAGCAGCGAGCCAACCCGGCCGTTTGATCTCACCGGGCCGCTCCCGCAGGGCGTGACCGTGCTCGAGGCAAGCGCCGGCACCGGCAAGACCTACACGCTGGCGGCGCTCGCGGCCCGCTTCATCGCCGAGCGCGCAGTCCCGCTTGATCAGCTGCTGATCGTGACCTTCACGCGCGCAGCCACGAGCGAGCTGCGCGAGCGGGTCCGCGAACGGCTGGTGCTGACCGAGCAGGCGCTGGCCCGCGCCGCCGCTCGCGGCGCCGGCGCCGGCGCCGGGGCTGGGGCCGAGACTGAGGCTGAGTCTGAGTCTGACTCTGACTCTCACCCTGACCCTGACTCTGACCCTGAAGCCAAGGCTGAGGCCGGGACCGTTGATGAGGTGGCAGCCAAGCTGGCGCGGGCGCCCGCACCGATCCTCGCCCAACGACTGCAGCGGCTCGCCGACGCGATCGCGAACTTCGACGCGATCACGATCGAGACAACCCATGGGTTCTGCCAGAACGTGCTGGACGGCCTGGGCACGCTCGCCGACAGCGACCCCGCGGCCACCTTCACCGACAGCCTCGAGGAGCTCACCCGAGAGGTCGTTGATGACCTCTACCTGAGGCGCTTTGCCCGGCAGGCGGAGGGCGTGCTGATCGGCTACGAACAGGCGCAGACGGTCGCCTCAGCAGCGATCGCCAACCCGCCCCAGCCGCTGTACCCGCTGGCCGCCGACGACGGCTCGGCCGCGGCCCTGCGCCGGCGGCTGGCGCAGGCCGTGCGCAGCGAGCTCGACGCGCGCAAGCGCTCCCAGGGGTTGATGACCCACGATGACCAGCTCACACGGCTCTTGCGGACGCTTGACGGAAGCCACGGCGAGGCGGCTGTGGCCAGCCTGCGCGCACGCTTTCGCGTCGTCCTGATCGACGAGTTCCAGGACACCGACCCGACCCAGTGGGCGATCGTCAACCGCGCCTTCGCCGAGCAGACGACCCTGGTTCTGATCGGCGACCCCAAGCAGGCGATCTACGCCTTTCGCGGCGCCGACGTGCACGCCTACCTGGCAGCTGCCCGCAGTGCCGGCGTCCGCGCGACGCTCGCGGTCAACCACCGCAGCGACCAGCTGCTGCTTGACGGGCTCGACGCGCTGTTTGGCAACGCGCGGCTGGGCCACCCCGAGATCGTCTACCGCCGCGTCCGCGCCACGGCCGCCAACGCGGTGCCGCGTCTGCAGGGCGCCCCCGGTGACGGCGCCCTGCAGATCCGCCTGCTGGAGGCCGGCGAGACATCGGTGCGACGCACCGCGAAGACCGGCTTTCCGGAGAGCGCGTCGGCGCGCGCCTACATCGCGCGTGACCTCGCGGCGGAGGCCCACCGGCTGCTCGGCTCAGGCGCCCAAGTGCTGACGCGCGAACGGCCCGGTGCTGCCGGCAGCGCCATGGTGGCGCTGAAGCCCGGTGACGTGGCGGTCCTGGTGCGCACCCACCAACAGGCCCGCACGGTCAAGGAGACGCTGGAACAGGTGGGCCTGCCAGCGGTGATCAACGGCTCCGGCAGCGTCTTCGGCACTCCCGCAGCACAGGATTGGCTCGTGATCCTGCGGGCGCTCGAGGATCCCTCCCAGCCGGCGCGGGCACGCACCGCGGCCCTGAGCGCAGCGATCGGCTGGAGCGCCACAGAGCTCGCCCTCGCCGACGAGCCGACGTTTGAGCAGCTGCACCGGCTGTTGCACGGCTGGGCGCAGACACTGCGTGAGCATGGCGTGACGGCGCTCGTACGGGCCGTGCTGCACCGCCAGGAGCTGGTGCAGCGGCTGCTGTCTGTGACCGGTGGCGAGCGGCATCTGACCGACCTCGAGCACATCGGCCAGCTGTTGGCCGCCGATACGACCGTGCAAGGGGCCGGGGTCACATCGCTCGCCTCGTGGTTGCAGACACGGATCGGCGCCGCCGACCGTGAGGGCACAGGCGACGAGCGCACGCGCCGACTGGACTCGGACGCCGACGCGATCCAGGTGCTCACCTTCCACCGCAGCAAGGGTCTCGAGTTCCCGATCGTGTTCTGCCCGTTCCTATGGGAGCCCGGGCGCCTGGCCAAGGACGGCGAGCCGGTCTACTTCCACGCAGACGACGGCCGCCGCGCGCTCGATGTCGGCCTCGAGGGCCCGGAGTACCAGGCCCATCTGCGCCGCCACAACCTCGAGGAGCGCGACGAGGAGCTGCGCCTGGCCTATGTCGCGTTGACGCGCGCGCGCCACCGCGCGGTGGTCTGGTGGGCGAGCGTCTGGCAGGCACGCGACTCGCCCCTTGGGCGCCTGCTGTTCGCCCGTGATAAGGACGGCAACGTCGCGCCTGAGGGCTCCAGGCGCCCGCGTGAGCAGGACGCCCGCGCACGCTTCGAGCAGCTTGCGGCGAGCGCACCCCACGCGGTCAGCGTCGTTGCCGCCCGCCACCACTGGCCACCACCGGCAAGCGTGGCCGTCAGTGCGTCGCGACAGCAGGATCCGGCCGCCCTCCAGCGCGCGCGGTTCACGCGCACGCTCGACACCGCCTGGCGGCGCACCTCCTACAGCGCGCTGACCGCCCAGGCCCACGCGGCCACGATCGCCGCCGAGCAGGAGCAGGAGCCGATCAGCGACGAGCCGTGGACGCCGGCCGAGCCGCAGCGCTCCGAGCTGCCGCTTGCCCAGATGGCCAGCGGGCCGGAGCTCGGCACGCTGATCCACCGCGTCCTGCAACAGCTCGATTTCGCCGTGCCGGACCTCCAGGCCAGCCTGCTGGAGCTGCTGAGCAACGCCACCCACCGTCGGCCGGAGCTGCTGGGCTGTGCGCCCGAGCAGGCCGCCACAGGTTTGGCACTGGCGCTCGCCACCCCGCTGGGTGGCGAGCGCGCCGGGCTCCCGCTCGCCGGCGTCGAGCGCCGTGACCGCCTGGATGAGCTCACCTTCGAGCTGCCGCTGGCCGTCACCACAGAGCCACCGGCGGCACCGACCTTGAACGACCTCGCCGACCTGATGGACATGCTGCTGCCGGGCTCAGACCCGCTCGCCGGCTACACCGCGCGCCTGCGCGACCCGCAGCTTGCGGCAACGTTGCGCGGCTACCTGACCGGCAGCATCGACCTGGTCCTGCGCACCCGCGAGGAAGCTGGCGGCCAGGAGCGCTATCAGGTCATCGACTACAAGACCAACTGGCTGGCGGCCCCTGGGCAGCCGCTCGCCGCCACCGACTACGCGCCCGCCGCGCTGGCGGCGGAGATGCAGCGCGCTCACTATGTGCTGCAGGCGCTGCTGTACTCGGTCGCGCTGCACCGCTACCTGCGCTGGCGTGTGGCCGACTACGACCCGGTGCGCGACCTCGGCGGGGTGCGTTACCTGTTTCTGCGTGGTATGACCGGGGGGCGCGAGGGCGTCTTTTCCTGGGACCCGCCCGCGGCACTGATCCTGGCAAGCAGCGATCTGCTGGCGCAGGGCGGCGAGCGATGAGGGCGGAGCCTGACCTCGACCTGCAGGATCCCCACGCCCCGGACCTGGCGCTCAGGGCCCCCGCCACGCTCGCGCAGCTCAACCGCGAGCGCACGCTGATCGCCTCAGACATCCACGTGGCAGCCGTGCTCGGGCAGCTCACGGGCGTCCACGACGAGCAGATCCAGCGCTGCGCGGCGCTGGCGGTGGCCGCCGCCCGTCAGGGACACACGTTCGTCGAGTTGGGCCCAGCCGATGCCGCGCTGCTTGCAACAGCCTCAGGCCTGGTCGGCACCGACGCGCAGCAGGACGCGCCACTGCGCCTGGTCGGCAGGCGGCTGTATCTGGACCGCTATTGGCGCGAGGAGCGCCGGCTGGCGGCGGCGCTGCTCACCCGCAACCGGATGCGGGCCGACGTCGGCGAGCTGGCCACCCTGCGCCGGCTGCTGGTCGCCGCCCACCCGGAACCCGGAAGCGACGAGCAGCGCACGGCCGTGGCCGTGGCGCTCCTGCGCCAGCTGGCGGTGATCGCCGGCGGCCCGGGTACCGGCAAGACCACCACCGTGGCGCGCGTCGTGGCGCTGCTGCGCGAGCTGTCCGGCGTACAGGGGCAGGCGCAGCCGCTGATCGCGCTCTGCGCGCCGACCGGCAAGGCGGCGGCCCGCCTGCGCGAGGCGGTGGGCGGCGGACTTCAGGCGAGCACGATTCACCGGCTGCTGGGCGCGACGGCGGGAGGGCGCTTCCGCCACGACGCCACAAACCCGCTGCCGCACGACGCGGTGATCGTCGACGAGACCTCGATGGTGCCGCTGTGGCTGATGGTCAGGCTGGTCGACGCGCTGCGCGAGGATGCGCGGCTGATCCTGGTCGGCGACCCCGATCAGCTCGCCGCCATCGAGGTCGGCGCGGTGCTGGCCGACATCGTCGGCCCCGCCGCAGGCGGGCCGCGCCGCAGCGCCGGCATGTGCGCCACGCTCGAACGCGTCCTGGAGGACGATTGCGCCTCGGTGCCGCAACCGCCGGGCGATCGCGGGCCGACGCTGGGCGACGCGATCGCACTCCTGCGTCACGGCCACCGCAGCCTGGCGCCGATCGGGCGCCTGGCGGAGGCGATCCGCCGCGGCGACGGCGAGGAGGCGGTGGCGCTGCTGCGCGACGAGCAGCACGCGCAGGTGATCAGTTGGGTGCCTGACCCAATCGCCGATCCGGGCGTGTTGCGAACGGCGGCGCTTGACGCCTATCTGCCGATGATGGCCGCCGCCCGCGCGGGTGAGGCCACCACCGCGCTCGCCGAGCTGTCGCGCTTCCGGCTGCTCTGCGTCCACCGTCACGGACCGTATGGCGCGCTCAGCTGGGCGGCGCGCATCGAGGGTTGGCTGCGTACGGAGCTTCCCGAGCTTGATATGAGCGGGCCGCGATACGCCGGCCTGGCGCTGGTCGTGACCCGTAACAGCTACGAGCTGGGGCTGCACAACGGCGACGCCGGCATCGTGATCCGCACGGCCGAAGGTGATCTGCGTGCGGTCTTTGACGCCGGCGGCGGCCAGGTCACCGTCGCACCCTCACGCCTGGCCGACATCGAGCCGCTCTTTGCTCAGACCGTGCACCGTAGCCAGGGCTCAGAGTTCGACACCGCGGCTGTCCTGCTGCCGCAGGCGGACTCGCCGCTGCTCTGCCGCGAGCTCCTCTACACGGCGGTCACGCGTGCCCGCCAGCGGCTGCTGTTGGCGGGCAGCGAGGCGGCGGTGCGTGCTGCGCTCGCACGGCCAGCGGGCCGTGCGAGCGGGCTTGAGGAGCTCTTGTGGGGGCCTACGCCGGCGTGAGCGTCAGCGCCACCTGGGCGCGCACGCGACTTGAGACCAGCCCCGGCTTTGCCCAGCCGAGACCGGCCAGATCGTGGTCGACGCTGACGCTGCCCTCGATGTGCAGGTGGTCGCCGTGGGCGATCGCCTGGGCCCTGAAGCTCATCGCCACATGCTTGCCACAGACCTCGAGCGTCCCGCTGACGTCCAGCTCCTGCGCGGGCGCGGGCGTGATCTGCGCCAGCGTGAAGACCATCTCCGGGTGGCGCTCTGAGTCAAAGTAGCGCTGGCCGCGCAGGTCGCGGTCGCGTCTTGCCAAGCCCGTCTGGATCGAGGCGGTTTCGACCACCAGAGCGCCGCTTGAAGCCCCGTCTGCAGCGACCAGCAGCTCGCCGTGAAAACGTTCAAAGAGCCCGCGCACAGGCACGAGGCCGAGCAGCGTGCGGGCCGTGAACGCCACCTCGCTGCCGTCCGTGTCCACCCGCCAGGTGCCGGCCGGAAGCTGGTCGACGATCAGAACATCGTCGTGCTCGTGGTCGTGCTCGTGCTCGTGGTCATGGCCGCTGCCGTGGTCGTGGTCGTGATCGTGGTGGCTCTCGTCGGTCATCACCTGCCAGTCTCCCACAGGCGTGGGCTTTTGGCGTGAGCGTTCGTGTGGGGCCGGGCTTGACGCCCGGCCCCACCGCGCCGGTCATGGATCACCACTGAACTACTACGTCCCAGGACTTTGAGTGTCTGATGCCTGGGCGGCGTGACACTCCCGACCTCCGGGACTGGCCGTCCCGCTCGCGCGGGACGCGTGGCGCCGGTGGGCCCTGACGGGCCCGCGGTCGAGTGGGCGATCCGCCGGCGAGCTCAGGTTACCCGCTCGGCGCGGGTCCTGCCGGACACTCAGCGCCGTTGCCGGCCGCAACCGACAGGCTCAACCGAAGAACACCGCGGCCGTTTCATACAGCGTCGGATCGAGCGCCTTGGGCTGTGCGAGCGCCTCGGCGAGGTCGACCTCGACGATGCGCTCGTCCCGCAGCGCCGTCATGCATCCGTAGCGGCCTGAGAGCATGGCCTCGGCGGCTGCCACGCCGAACCTGGTCGCGAGGATCCGATCAAAGGCGACGGGCGTGCCGCCGCGCTGCACGTGACCGAGCACGGTCACCTTCGTGTCGAAGCCGGTGCGCGCCTCGATCTGCTCGCACAGCTTGAAGCCAACGCCGCTTGCGGTTGCGGCGCTGCGCGGATGCGAGGTGGTGGCGCCGGCCAGCGAATCTCCGGCGAGGTGCTGGTCGGACTCTGTCAGCGGCTGCCAATCCGGGTCGGTTGCACGAGCGCCCTCGGCGACCACGACGATCGAGAAGTTGCGGGACTTCCGGTGCCGGGCGCGCAGTTGTTCGCAGACATCATCGACCGCGAACGGTCGCTCCGGCACGAGGATCATGTCGGCGCCGCTGGCAAGCCCCGCGGCGGTGGCGATCCAGCCCGCGTGGCGGCCCATCACCTCGACGATCATCACCCGGTTGTGTGACTCAGCGGTGGTGTGCAGCCGGTCGATGGCGTCCGTCGCGATCTGCACCGCCGTCTGAAAGCCAACGCTGAAATCGGTGCCGCTGACATCGTTGTCGATCGTCTTCGGGATGCCGACGAGCGGTATCCCCTCACGGCACAGGTCGCGGGCCGCGCCGAGCGTCCCGTCGCCGCCGGTGACGACGACCGCCTGGATCCCGCGCCGGGCGATCGTCTCTCTCAGCTCGTCCAGTCCACCGGCGCCGCTGGCAAGCGGGTCGGTGCGCGAGGTACCGAGAATCGTCCCACCCCGTGTCACCAGACCGGCGGTGTTGGCCAGATCCAGCGGCTGACAATCGTCCTCGCGCAAACCACGCCAGCCGCCGTGGAAGCCGATGAAGCTGTGGTTGTCGGCCAGCCCGCGCCTGACCACCGCCCGGATCACCGCGTTCAACCCGGGACAGTCACCGCCACCGGTCAGGACCCCGAAGGTAGCCATTGTTTGTCAGAGAAGCGGTGCTAGTTGTTGGCGAGTAACGACCGGATAGCGGGCGGAAGGTCCCTGACGTCCGAGCGCGCGGCGGTGGTGATCGCAGGTGATGCTACCGGGGCGTTGTCGACGCTGGCGGCGACGTTCGCACGCGAAGTGGTGGCCGGCGCCGCACCCGGCCGGCGCTCCACCCGGACACCTGTGCGCGCGAAGGCTCCCCACCGTGAGGCGTTCGTGGCCGGGTTCGGGAACGACAGGCCCGGTGCGCTCTCCGTCGAGGGGATAATCACCGTCGCTCACGGACTGGGCCTGCGGGTCGTGGCCGCCGCGCTGGCCGGTGCGCAGGACTCCGCCACAGTGCGGTCGGTGGCGATGCGGCGAGACTCACGACACTGCCCGGCAGGCGCTGGTTTCGGATCCGAGCTCTCGCGGGTGGCCATTGTGGTCCTAGCATGCTCGGCCAAGCGCCCGAGCTGGAAGTCATGATCGGAGCCGGTGTGCCGATGACAGTCGCGGGTTCGCCACCATGGCGGGCTCGTTTGAAGCAAGCAGACGCCGATGACTCACCCAACGGATCTGAGAGCCCCGACCCTCGTGACGTGGAGTGCGGCCGCACCCAGGCTCACCGATGGCGCTGACCGGTGATGGTGCGCGCGGCACGCGACCCCCGACGATCCGAGCGTGACCGGCCACCGGCGCCGGTGGATACGACCGTCTCTGCCTTCGCGCGGGCGTTCTTCTCCCGCCCGGGCCGCGTCGTCGCCAGCCTGCAGGTCATCGGAGCGGTGGCGATAGCCGTGCTGTCCCTGCGCCACTGGCCCAACTGGTCGCACACGGTCCTTCTAGCCGCGCTCGCCGTCGCGCTCGCCAACACCGGCGTGCGGGTCGCGATCGGTGAGCGCCTGCCCCGTTGGAGCCTCCAGGTCGACGTCGCGTTCGGCAACCTCTCGGTCAGCGCCATCGTCGCGACCGGACTGAGCCGTGAGGTCAACTTAGCCAACCTCTAGCTGCTTGTCGAGGTCTTTGCCATCCTCTACCTGCCGGTCCGCGCGGCGCTCGGTCATCTCACGTTCGCCGGGGTCGCCTACGCCATCGTGCTCGGTGTCGGGCCGCCAGTGGACACGCCGCGGATCCTGGCGTGGCTCTCGGTGTTTGGAACAGCAGCCGTTCTCGGGGTCGTCGTGCTTGGCCTGTTGGCAGTGCTGCGCGCCACCGCCCGGGAGGATCCTCTCACTGGGCTTGCCAACCGGCGGATGTGAGACGAGCGGCTAGAGCAAGAGATGGAACGCTCGCGGCGCAGCGGCGCGGCGCTGTCAGTAGTGATAGTCGACCTTGACTCGTTCAAGGCGGTCAACGACGCCCGCGGGCACGAGGCGGGCGATCGCCTGCTCCAAGACGTTGCCCGAGCGTGGCAGGGCGTGGTGCGTGGCGGCGGCGATTTTCTCGCCCGTCTCGGCGGCGACGAGTTCGCCATCCTCGCACCAAGCACGGATGAGCTCGGTGCCCGCGTGCTGGCCAAGCGTCTCGGCGAGGTGCTACCCCACAGCGTCTCGGCGTCTGTCGGTGTCGCCACGTGGGACTGGGCCGAGGGGGCGTCGGACCTGATCCGCCGGGCGGACCAGCTCATGTACCGGCACAAGCGAAGCGGCCGGTACGGCGCTGGGACCAGCTCGGCGTGACGGGCTCACTCATGCCACTGCGGTCCTACGCCGATGTTTGGTGTGATCGCAGTCAGGCTGGCCGAGGCTCAGCGGCGTAGAGTTCGCGCAGAGCCCGCACGCGCGTGGCCGCAAGAGAATGGCGAGGGTCGGCGTAGTCAATGCCTGCGAGGAGCCGGCGCCACGCCAGCAGATCGTCTTTCCCGGACTCCGTCTGCACCCAGGCCCAGATCGCCTCCGGGCTCTCACAGGTCATGATCGCCTGACGCAGCCACGCCTCGAGTTCGTTGCGTTCACGCACGATGCCTGGAGCCTCTGAGTGGGGCAGGAGCGGCCCGTGATAGCACTCGGCGGCATCACGCGTGCGGCCGCAGTCGAGAAGGGCCTCTACGCAGGCCCAGTCGGAACGCACGTCGAAACCGAGGCGGTAGGGATCGGTCTTCACGATCTCGCCGAAAAGCTTGCGCATCCGGAACACCTGGACACGCACGGTTCCGGGGTGGCCGGCGTCGCCATACAGATCCGCCGCAAGCTCCTCCGACGTCATCCCGTCGGGTCGCCTCGAAAGCAGCGCGAGAATCTCGGTTTGTCGGCGGGTAAGCGCTAGCGGCTGGCCGCCGAGCGAGACATGGGCATGTTCGCAGCCGAGGAGCGTCATGTCCAAGAACTGGCGGCTACGACCTCTGGCCGTCCCGGCAACGGATCGAACTATGAATGCCTCTGCGTGTCCAAGCGGCTCCGCGAATGCCAGCGCGCCAGTCGGAAGCGTCAGCTCGCCGCCATCGGGGGGGAGCGCAAGACGCCGAGACCCGGTCCAAGCGGTGTCGCCGGCGATCACCCGACCGCTTGGTGCCACCAACGCCCGATGGCCGGGGCCGACGAGGCTGGCTTCGTGCCGAGCCAGCAGATGGGCGTCGCGCGCCTGCATCAGCTCGTTCAGGTACAGCCTGACCGCGTGCGCGGTGGCGAGCACGCAGGCGAGGCTGTGCGGGTGAGCGGTGCGGATCCGGCCGGTGAGGTCGATGACGCCAAGCAGCTCGTCGCTGTCTGGGTCGTGGACGGGTGCTGCGGCACAGGTCCAGTCCTGAACTATCTCGTTGAAGTGCTCGGCTGCGAAGACCTGCACCGCGTGGTCTGCGGCAAGTGCGGTGCCGACCGCGTTCGTGCCCGCGTCGCATTCTCCCCACCCGGCCCCCGTGGTGAAGTTCATCGCATCGGCAGCATCGAGCCGGACGGATTCCGGGCCATCCACCCAAAGCAGGATGCCGTCGGCGTCGGAGACAACCAGCAACTGGCCCTCACCGTCTGCGATCGGACTCATACAGGCCCGGATGAGATCTCGTGCCGTGGCGAGCGGATGATCCTCCCAGCGAGCGACGGTTGCCTCATAGTCTGCGACGAGCGGTGCGACGGTCCGGCCCACTGGATCGACGCCCGCCTCAGACGACCTGCGCCATGACTCGGCGATCGGCTCGCGCACCTCGATCGCCTCGCCACCGGCGACGTACTCCTCCCACGCCTGTTTGAGTTCGCGTGCGCGAACCGTCGGCACCGTACCGGTGTCGATCGCCAGCCATTGGTTACGTGGCACTGTCAACGTCCTCCGCTCGACAGCCACGTTATCGCCTGGCGCAGCGAGTTCCAAATCTGATGAAACGCAGATGTAACGCACGCCCAGCTAGACCTTGCGCTCAATCTGCTGCCCCCTAGAAGGAGGAGAGTCATCGTGAGTAGGGCCAGCATCACAAAGTCCCATGAGAAGATCCAGGAGCTCGCGTGGGAGCCCACGTTCGTCTCGCCGGTCGAGAAGTTCGCGACCGACTACACGTTCGAGAAGGCCCAGAAGAAGGATCCGCTCAAGCAGATCCTGCGCTCCTACTTCCCCATGGAGGAAGAGAAGGACAACCGGGTCTTTGGCGCGATGGATGGCGCGATCCGCGGCAACATGTTCCGCCAGGTGCAGCAGCGCTGGATGGAGTGGCAGAAGCTGTTTTTGTCGATCATCCCGTTTCCCGAGATCTCGGCCGCGCGGGCGATGCCGCTGGTCATCAATGCGGTCCCGAACCCCGAGGTTCATAACGGTCTGGCGATTCAGATGATCGACGAGGTTCGACACTCGACAATCCAGATGAACCTCAAGCGCCTGTACATGAACCACTACATCGACCCGGCGGGGTTTGACAACACCCTCAAGGCGTTTCAGAACAACTACGCTGGCACGATCGGTCGCCAGTTCGGTGAGGGCTTCATCACCGGCGACGCGATCACCGCGGCCAACGTCTACCTGACGATCGTCGCCGAGACGGCGTTTACGAACGTGCTGTTCGTCGCGATGCCAGCCGAGGCCGCCGCCAATGGCGACTACCTGCTGCCGACGGTCTTCCACTCGGTTCAGTCCGATGAGTCGCGCCACATCTCAAACGGTTACTCGATCATCCTGATGGCCCTGTCAGATGAGCGCAACCGGCAACTGCTGGAGCGCGATCTGCGTTACGCGTGGTGGAACAACCACGCGGTCGTGGATGCGGCGATCGGCACCTTCATCGAGTACGGCACCAAGGACCGTCGCAAAGATCGCGACAGCTACGCCGAGATGTGGCGCCGCTGGATCTACGACGACTACTACCGCAGCTATCTCGTCCCGCTCGAGAAGTACGGGCTGGTGATCCCACATGACCTTGTCGAGGAGGCATGGAACCGGATCTGGAACAAGGGCTACGTCCACGAGGTAGCCCAGTTCTTCGCAACCGGCTGGGCCGCCAACTACTGGCGGATCGACCCCATGGATGACGCCGACTTTGAGTGGTTTGAGCACAAGTACCCGGGCTGGTACAACAAGTACGGCAAGTGGTGGGAGGCCTATAGCGCAATGTCCAAGCGCAACGGCCACAAGCCGATCATGTTCGAGGGCGAGGCGGCGAACTACGAGTACCCGCACCGCTGCTGGACCTGCATGGTCCCGTGCCTGATCCGCGAGGACACGGTCGTTGACGAGGTGGATGGCCAGGTGCGCACGTACTGCTCGGAGACCTGTCACTGGACCGACGCGGTGGCGTTCCGGCCCGAGTACGAGGGACGCCCAACGCCGTCGATGGGTCGACTCACCGGCAAGCGTGAGTGGGAGAGCCTGTACCACGGCTGGGACTACGCGGACGTGATCCGCGACCTCGGATACCTGCGAGATGACGGCAAGACACTGATCCCGCAGCCGCATCTGAACCTGGATCCGAAGGAGATGTGGACGATCGACTCGGTCGAGGGGATCACGATGCAGAGCCCGAATGTGCTGCTCAACGCGATGAGCCCCGCGGAGCGCGAGGCGCACATCGCCAAGTACAAGCGCGGCGGGCCGGCCGGACGCCCGGCGCCGGCGGAGGCCGCGGCCTAGGCGCACTGAGCGAGGCGGGCGCCGGCAGGACCTCCTCCGGCGCCCGCCTGTCAACTGAGGAGAGACGAACACGATGACTGTGACGCGCACGGTCCGACTGGAGCCGGTCGGGATCGAGTTCGAGGTCTACGAGGACGAGACGATCCTCGCCGGGGCTTTCCGGCAGGGGCTGATGCTGATGCACGGCTGCAAGGAGGGGCAGTGCGCGGCGTGCAAGTCGTTCCTGCTCGACGGAGAGGTCGACCTGGACCGCTACTCAACCTTCGCGCTGAACGACTTCGAGCTGGATGAGGGCTGGACGCTGCTCTGCCGCGCCCACGCGCTCTCCGACGTCCAGGTCGAGCTGATCAACTACGACGAGGAGATCCTGCGCAGCGGGATCGCGCTGCAGACCGCGACGGCCGAGGTCGAAGCGATCGAGGAGCTCACGCATGACATCCGCCGTCTGGTCCTGTTCATCGCGCCAGGGCAGGCGCTGCCCTTTCACCCGGGTCAGTATGTGGACATCGAGATTCCAGGCAGCGACGAGCACCGCTCGTTCTCGATGGCGAACCTGCCGGGAGAGGACGGGCGGCTCGAGTTCATGATCAAGTGCTACCCGGGCGGACGCTTCTCCGGGTTGCTGTGTGACGGCGGGATCGCCGTTGGACAACATCTCACCGTCCGAGGTCCCTACGGGGTCTTCACGCTGAGGCAGAAGTCGGAGCGGCCGCTGCTGTTCATCGGCGGGGGGGCCGGCATGGCGCCGATCCTGTCGCTGCTGCGCTCGATGGCGGCCATGGGGTCCCGCAGACCCGCGGTCTACTACTACGGGGCCCGCACACGCGCCGACCTGTTTTATGTGCAGGAGATCGCCGCGCTGTGCTCGCGACTGCCCGGTCTGCGCTTCGTCCCCGCGCTCTCGGAGAACGGAGACCCAAGCTGGTCTGGGGAGACCGGCCAGGTCACCGACGTTGTCGCCAGGCTGGAGCGCGACCTAGCCGCGGTGGACGCCTACGTCTGCGGCCCGCCGCCGATGGTCGACGCCGCGATCGCCCTGCTCGAGGGCAGCGGCGTGCCAGCTTCCAACATCTACTACGACAAGTTCACAACCACTGCCAATACGGAGGAGAGCAGCCGCACATGAGCACCACCACAGAGCAGGCCCGCAGCGTTCCCAAACCGGTGTTCACCGACGCCGAGGCCGGGGCGCTGGAATTTCCATCATCGACCAGCCGCCACTACAACTACTTCACCCCAGCAAAGCGTCGCGCCACGCTGTACGAGGACGTCACCGTTGACGTGCAGCCCGACCCGGAACGCCACCTCTCCCAGGGCTGGCTGTACGGGTTTGCCGACGGCGTCGGCGGCTACCCGCATGAGTGGACGACGCTGAAGTCGAGCAACTGGCATGAGTTCCTCGACCCCAACGAGGAGTGGGAGCAGACGATCTATCGCAACAACGCCAACGTCGTGCGACAGGTCCAGCAGACGGTTGCCAACGCAAAGGCTGCCGGCTCATTTCTCACCGAGAACCGGAGCTGGCTGTCGGTGCTCGAGAAGCATGTGAGTGCATGGGCCCACGTGGAGCACGGCATCGGGATGTACGTCTACACCGCATGCCAGCGCGACGCGCCGACGAACATGATCAACAACGCGCTCGCGGTGGCTGCGGCGCACAAGCTGCGCTTCGCCCAGGACCTGATCCTCTATAACCTGGAGGTGTCCGAGCAGGTGCCGGACTTCGACGGCTCGGCTCACAGGGCGGTCTGGCAGTCGGACCCGCTGTGGCAGCCGACGCGTGAGAACGTCGAGCAGCTTACCGGCACCCGGGACTGGGCGGAGGCGTTCTTTGCGACCGCGATCGTGTTCGAACCGCTCGTCGGCGAGCTGTTTCGCAGCCATTTCGTGATGCAGGTCGCGGCACGACACGGCGACTACGTGACACCAACTGTGATCGGTGTCGGCGAGGCCGACGCCGGCCGCGACCGGGCGGGGGCGCGGCGGCTGTTCAGCTTGCTTGCCAACGATCCCGAGTACGGTGCCGCCAACCGCGCCGTGATGACCAACTGGCTCGCAGCGTGGGTGCCGCGGAGCGTGGCCGCCGGTCGCGGTCTGCAGCCGATCTGGTCGCAGCTCTCGGAGAAGGTTCTGACCTTCGACGAGTCCATGAGGCGCGCAAAGACCACCTTTACCGACCTCCTCTCGGAGTTCGGTCTCACCTACGACAAGGAGCTGTGATCCATGACCGCTGAACGCTTCAAGGCGGACCCGACGTCGTCGAACATGGCCGGTGTCACGCTGATGAACAACCAGGTCGGGTACGTGGTGGCACAGGTGATGGCCGGGAAACCGGGCGTGACCGTCACCGACCTGCCGTCGATGATCCGCGTCGACGGCGTCGGGAAGTTCGAGTTCGACTATGCCGAGATTGCCGAGGCGCTCGGGTGGGACGACTTCGGCAACGACGACTTTGAGGAGATCATGTCGACCCATTACGGCCGGATGGTCGTGCTCGACGACCGAATCGTGATGTTCGCCAACCCCGAGGATGCGGCCGAGTACATCTCGTTCGATCTGACGCCGGTTTCCTAGGAGCAGCCATGTACGACTCGGGTTTCGCACTTTTGGGCCTGTAGCGGCATAGCGGCGTAGCAGGTGGTGGTGGACGGGGCCGTGGCGGGCTGGTGTGGCCTGTTGGCGCGGTGTCGGGGAAGGAGCATCGGCGGCTTGCGCGAAAGCGGTTGCTGTCAACATAACCCGTCCGTCGCGGCCAAGGGGAGGCACGCTGCGCGGCTTCTCTTGGAGGCTGCCGCCGATGCTCTGCGTCCCATCTTCGCTGAACGAGCTGCTTGTCCTGTTTGAGTCGTGTTTCACCCGTCCCACGTTTGAGACGTTCCGGGGGGTGTTGGTCGGTCAGGTCTCGCAGACCTCTCTGCGGTGCGTGACCGGGATGCTGACAGGCTCAAGGCTGTCGGGGGTGTGGCATCACGCGCGTTGCCACCGGTTCTTCGCCAATGCCCGCTGGTCCGTGGACGAGCTCGGGTTACGGCTCGCCTGCCTGATCGTTGAGCGGTTCACAGAACCGGGTGCGAGCGTGCTGGTCGCGGTCGACGACACGCTCCTGAAACGCAGGGGACGCCGGATCCACGGCACCTTCTGGCATCACGACGCGACCGCCAACAGCCGCTCAGGCTCGGTCGCGTGGGGGAACAACTGGATCGTGGCCGGGATCTGTGTCAAGCTGCCGTTCCTGCAGCGCACCGTATGTTTGCCGGTCCTGTTCCGGCTCTGGCAGCCGCGGCGCGAACAGTTCGTCAAGCAGCACAAGCCCGATCCTGAGCGGCCCGGGAAGGTCAAGCTGGCCAGGGCGATGGTCTGCCTGCTCGCCAAACGGCTGCCGGATCGCCAGATCAACGTGGTCGGTGACAGCGCCTACATCAGCCAGGCGTGGCGTGCTGCACCCAAGCGGGTGACGATCACATCGAGGCTGCGTAGCAACGCGGTGATCTACGCCCCTGCGCCGCCGCGCACCGGCAAACGCGGCCGGCCACGCAAATGGGGCAAACAGCTTGAAAGCCTTCAACAGATCGCAGCCGACCCCGCCACCGAATGGGTAAAGACGACCGTCAGGCGCTACAGCAAAACCGAGACGCTCGAGCTGGCTGAGATCAACTGCCTGTGGGAGCCGCTCGGCGCCGAAACCCCGGTCCGTGTGATCCTCGTCAAAGACGACACCAAGCCGTGCGGCTACCAGATCGCGCTGATCACCACCGACCTTCACGCCACCGCCGCGCAGATCGTCGAACGCTACGCAGACCGCTGGCCGATCGAAGTCGCCTTCCAGGACGGCAAAGAACTGTTCGGCGTCGGTGATGCCCGCAACCGGACCGAGAAAGCCGTGCAACGGACCGTCCCATTCCAGTTCTTGGCGATGGACCTCACGATCATCTGGTACGCGCTCTACGGACATCACCCCGACATCGTCACAGAGCATCGCGCCCGCGCCCCCTGGTATGTCTCCAAGACCACCCCATCATTCCAGGACATGCTCGCCAAGCTACGACGAGTGATCATCGCCACCCAATTTCAACCCGAACAGGCCCGAACCCCCACAACCCAGGAAATCAACCAAGTCCAGCAAGCATGGGCAGCCGCCGGCCTATGAACTGCGAAACCCGAGGTACGAGAAAGACGGAGAGAAATACTTCATCGTTGACGGCCACGTGCACTTCTGGGACGCCAGCCCTGCGAATTGGGTGCCAGGCGCCGAGCAGTACGCGAAGGGCTGGATCGAGTGCTTCCACGCCTACCAGAGCCTCGGCCCCAAGTCGACGCACTGGCCGATTCAGAAGTTCCAGAAATACAGCGAGGCCGACTTTGAGCGGGACGTGTTCGAGGATGGGCACGTCGATGTCGGCATCTTTCAGTCGACCTACCTCAAGGAGTGGTACACGACGGGGTTCAACACTCTCGAGACGAACGCCGCGCTCGCGGCCAAGCATCCCGGCCGGCTCATCACCAACGGCCGCTGGGACCCTCGTGAGGGCAAGGCCGGCTTACGCCAGCTCGAGAAGGACGCGAAGCAATACGGCCTCCAAGGTGTCAAGCTCTACACCGCCGAGTGGCGTGAGGGCTCGCGCGGATGGACCCTGAAGGAGCCCGAGGCGCAGCCGTTCCTCGACAAGTGCGTGGAGCTCGGGATCAAGAACGTCCATGTCCACAAGGGACCGACGATCTGGCCGCTGGACAAGGACGCGTTCGACGTAGCCGACGTTGATTACGCGGCCACGACCTACCCCGAGCTCAACTTCATTGTCGAGCACGTCGGCCTGCCGCGGATCGAGGACTTCTGCTTCATGGCGACGCAGGAGCCCAACGTCTATGCGGGATGCGCTGTGGTGATCGGCGGGCTCATGCACGCGCGGCCGCGGTTCTTCGCGAAGGTCATGGGTGAGCTGCTGTTCTGGGTCGGTGAGGACAAGATCCTGTTCGGCTCCGACTACGCGATCTGGGAGCCGAAGTGGCAGATCGAGGGCTTCGTCGACTGGAACTACCCGGACGAGGAGTTCTCCGACTACCCAGCCGTCACCACCGACACCAAGAAGAAGATCCTCGGGCTGAACGCGGCGCGGCTGTACGGGATCGAGGTGCCGCCGGAGCTCGGGCTGCGGGAACAGGTGGGCGTGCGGTGATCCAGGGTGGGTGCGCACAGGTGCTCGCGGCTCTCGACGACGTCTACGACCCGGAGCTCGATGAGCCGATCACCGCGCTTCGCTTCGTGTCCTCGTGTGAAGTTTCGCCGGATGGTGACGTGGACGTCCGGCTGCGCTTGCCGACGCCGCAGTGCGCGCCCAACTTCGCCTATCTGATGGCAGCTGACGCGCGCGATGCGCTGCGTCGGCTGCCCGGGGTGCGAGACGTCAGCGTCGTGCTCGAGGACCACTACACGGGTAAGGAGATCAACGAGTCGCTGCGCGGTGGTGGTGGATTCGCACAGGCGTTTCCGGGTGAGACCGACGAAACCGACCTGGTCGCGCTGCGCAACCTGTTCCTGCGCAAGGCGCTGGTCGCCCGCCAGGCGCGGATCTGCGAGTCGATGCTCGCCGACGGCGCCGGCGTGGAGGCGGTCGCGTCCCTGACGCTGGCCCAGCTGCCCGACGCGCCGGATGCCAGGCGCTGCCGCGAGCTGCGGGCGCGGCTCGGCCTGGCGGCTGCCGACGATGCCCCCGCGTTTGTCACCCCGGGGGGCGAGGCCGTAGCCGCACAGGATCTGCGCGGCTGGCTGCGCACGGCGAGGCTCGTGCGCATGAGCCTCGAGGCAAACGGCGGCATCTGCCGCTCGCTGCTGCGCCACCGCCACGGGCTGGACGCCACTTCAGAGGAGATGATCGAGTCATGAAGGCTGCAAGGCTGCACGCATACCACGACGAGCTGCGGCTCGATGACGTTCCCGAGCCGAGGATTGAAGGGCCGCTGGACGTGATCGTACGGATCGGCGCGGCCGGTCTGTGCCGCACCGATCTGCACATCCAGGAGGGCCAGTGGGCCGAGAAGTCCGGTGTTGCGCTGCCGTACACACCGGGCCACGAGAACGCAGGATGGGTGCATGAGGTCGGCTCCGCGGTGAGCAACGTCCAGGTCGGTGACACGGTGATCGTCCACCCGTTCATCTCCTGCGGGCTGTGCGACCCGTGCCGCCAGGGTAACGATATGCACTGCCTGAACGGCTCGTTCCCGGGGATCGACCGCGACGGCGGTTTCGCGGATCTGCTCAAGACGTCCGCTCGCTCAGTTGTCAAGCTCGACACGGGTCTGGCGCCGAAGGACATCGCAGCTCTCGCCGACGCCGGCCTCACCGCGATCCACGCGGTCAAGAAGGCCATCCCGGTGCTCGGCCCTGGCACGCGGGTGGTCGTGATCGGCGCCGGCGGCCTCGGCCACATCGGGATCCAGTGTCTGCGGGCGTTGACACCGGCGGAGATCATCGTCGTCGATCCGTCCGAGCGGGCGCTGGCCTTGGCGGCCGAGTTGGGCGCTGACCACATGGTGACGGCCGACGGCTCCCAACGCGAGATCGTCGCAGATCTCACCGACGGCCGGGGCGCCGAGGCGATCATCGACTTCGTCGGCGAGCGGGGCGCGATCGAAGACGGCATCGCGATGATCCGCAACGCCGGCTTCTACTACGTGATCGGCTACGGGGAGAACCTCGACATCCCGACGATCGACGTGATCTCGAGGGAGATCTCCTTCATCGGCAACCTGGTTGGCACCTACAACGACCTGCACGAGCTGATGACGCTGACCGCTCAGGGGAAGGTCACCCTGCACACCACCACCTACCCGCTCGAGGCGATCAATGACGCGATGGCAGACCTCAATGGCGGACGGCTTCAGGGGCGTGGGATCCTGATCCCCGCGACCGCCTGAGATCAACCCGAGAGATAGGACTGACATGGCAAAGACGTTGTACTTCAGTCAGGACGCTCGCCAGCGGCTGCAGGCCGGCGTGGACGAGCTGGCCGATGCGGTCAAGGTGACGCTTGGCCCGAAGGGCCGCAACGTGGTCCTCGAGCGGCTGGCAGGCCCGCCGACGATAACCAACGACGGCGTGACGATCGCGCGCGAGATCGAGCTGCCGGACCCGTTCAAGAACATGGGCGCCCAGCTTGTCCGTGAGGTCGCCAACAAGACCAGCGACCTCACCGGCGACGGAACGACCACGGCCACTGTGCTGGCGCAGGGAATCGTCCGGGAAGGCATGGCCTCGATCGAGGCCGGAGCCAACGCTGTGCTCATCCGTCGTGGCATCGAGGAGGCTATCGACCGGGTGGTGCAAGCGCTGCGAGAGTCCGCGCGGGCCGTCGAGAAGCCGGACGAGTTACGGCACGTGGCCACTATCGCGGCCAAGGCGGACAGGCGCATCGGAGACGCCGTCGCCGAGGCGCTCGAGCGCGTCGGCTTGGACGGAGTGGTGACCATCGAGGAGGTGCCGGAACCGGGTGTCGAGGTCTCCTTCTCCGAGGGCGTGCAGGTCGAGAACGGCTTCATCTCGCCCTACATGGCGCGCGACCAGGACCGCATGGAGACCGTCTTTGAGGATCCCTACATCCTGCTGACGACGAAGCCCATCTCGGCGGTCCAGGATCTGATGCCGATCCTCGGCGCGGTCCAGCGCGCACCCCGGCCGCTCGTGATCTTCGCCGAGAAGGTCGACGGGTCCGCGCTCGGGACGCTGATTCAGAACACCACACACGGGCTGCTTCAGGCCGTCGCCGTTCGCGCCCCCGGCTTCGGCCACCGCCGTCTCGCGCATCTGCAGGACCTCGCCGCCTTCACCGGAGCTGATGTGCTGACCGACGAGACGGGCCTGACGCTTCAGAACGTCGAGACGTCCTGGTTTGGGACCGCCCGCCGGGTAGTCGTCACGGCCGACTCCACGACGCTTGTCGACGGCGGCGGTGATCCGGCGCTGCTGGCCGCGCGGATCCGACAGATTCGTGCCGAGATCGGCCGCGCGACTCACGAACGCGACCGCGAGGTCGCCCAGGAGCGCCTGGCAAAGCTCACGAGCAAACTCGCCGTGATCAAGGTGGGTGCGGCCACCGACGTGGAGCTCGCCGACCGCCGTCGCCGCGTCGAGGGATCGCTTGCCGCAACAACGGCCGCGGTGCAGGAGGGGATCGTGCCAGGCGGCGGGACGGCACTGCTGCGCGCGGCCGCCTCGCTTGCCAGCCTCGACCTCGACGGCGACTACAAGATCGGCGCCGACATCATCCGGCGGGTCCTGTCAGAGCCGCTCTTCTGGATCGCCACGAACGCCGGCTTCGACGGCCAGGCGGTCGTCGACCAGGTTCTGGCTATGCCCCCCGGCGGCGGCCTCAACGCGCTCACCGGCGAGTTCGGCGACCTGTTCGAGCTCGGCGTGATCGATCCGCTGAGGGTCACGCGCCTGACGATCCAGCACGCGGCCTCGGTGGCCGCTCTGCTGCTCACCACGGAGGCGGTGGTCGCCGAGTGGCTACCAGCACAGCCTGGTGCTGTGCTGGCCCCCGGCTTCGGCGATCTAGCCGAGGGCCTTGCGCGGCCTTCGTCACCGATCTGATCTGGTTCAACCGCGCACAACGTCACACCCGAACGTCTGAGGAGGAGAGAGGAACATGGCCACAGTCACGGCAGGCACAGACGCCCAGCCGACCACCGTGCAGGTGTCGCTCATCAGCGCCGGTGATCCCGGCATACTCGGACTGCCGATCTTTGCCGCGGGCTCGGTCTGCCTGGGCCTGGCGCTGATCGGATACGTGCCGGCCGCGGCCATAGGCGCGGTTCTACCGATCGTGCTGGCTGGCACTGGCGTCGGACTTGTCATCTCGACGATCTGGTCGCTATCGCTGGGACAGACGATGGTGGCAGGCGTCTACGGGCTCTTCGCGGGCTTCTGGCTCAGTTACGCGATGCTCCTGCTCGGGATCCTGCACACCTGGTTCCTCGTGCCCGTCAAGGACGTTACGCACGCCGAGGCGCTGTTCCTGATCACGTGGGCGATCGTGATGGCCGCGTTGACGATCGCGAGCCTCCGTCTGCCACTGGCTTTCACCGCCGTCTTCGGGTTGGTCGTGCTGGCGCTCATCCTGCTCGTTCCTGCCACGCTCAGCCCCAGCACGGCTCTCACCCACGCGGCAGGCGTGGTTGTGCTGGTGTTCGCTGCACTCGGCCTCTATCTGTTCCTGGGGACCGCGTCCGCGGCCCTGGGCGGCCCTGCATACCCGCTCGGCAGGCCGGTCATCAAGTGACGGCGGCGTTTGTACACGTCTGCATCCGGGTGCGCGACGAAGCGGCGTCGCTGCGCTTCTACGCCGCGCTGGGGTTCGAGCAGCGTGGCCGACTGCAGTTCGCTGGCGCGCACAACGTATATCTCGGCCTCCCCGGTGGCGACGACGTGCTTGAGCTGACCGTGAACGACGGCCGTGCTGAGCCATACGAACTCGGAACTGGCTACGGGCACCTGGCGCTCAGCATCGATGACCTAGACGCGGCGCTTCAGCTACTGGCCGCCGCCGGCATTGAGCCCGAGCAGCCGCCGTACGCTCCCGGAGGACGAACGGAATACCGGATATGCTTCCTCACCGATCCGGACGGCTACCGCGTCGAGCTGATCGACGGCCACTTCCCCACGCCACAGGATCCCGTGCCGGCTGGGTGAGCTACGGAGCCCAGATGGCGTCCACGAAGCGGCGGGTGGCGGTCAAGCCTAGCTCGAGGATGCACGGCGGTCCGCCGCCCGTGAGGCCGCTGGATCGGGTAAGCATCAGGCTTGAGGCAGGCTGCACGATTGGGATTGTCGGTGAGAGCGGCTGCTGGAAATCGACGCTGGCGCGGCCTCTGGTCGGTCTGGGGGCTCCGACGTCGAGCACGGTCGCGATCGCTGAGGAGATGCTCGGCTCGCCTGACTTGCCACCAGCTCCCCAACTTGCCCGGCTGGCGGAGTTGGTCTTTCAGGACCCGTACTCCTCGCTCAAGCCGAGCCTCAGCGTCGAGCAGGTTTTGACTGCGGCGTTGCAGGTAGATCTCTTGGTGGGGCGCGGCGGCCGTCGCGGCCGGGCGCTTGAGCTGCTTGAGATGGTGCCGTTGTCCAAGCGCTTCGCCGCCCACTACCCGTACAAGCTCTCCGGTGGCCAGGCTCAGCGTGCCGCTGTTGCCCGGGCGCTGGCTGTGCAGCCGAAGGTAATGGTTTTAGATGAGCCGACATATGCGCTTGATGTCTCCGTTCGGGCCGAGATCATGGAACTGCTCATCAGGTTGCAGGACGAGCTGGGTCTCTCTTACGTGTTCGTCAGCCACGACCTTGCGATGGTCAGGCACATCAGCGATCAGATCGTCGTCATGTACCTGGGACGGGTCGTTGAGCACGGGCCTTATCAGCAGGTGTTGGACGAGTCGCTACACCCCTACACCCGCGCTTTGGCCAGCGCGGCGCTGGTGGCGGATCCGGCCATCACAGGCGGGTTGCGAGACACGGCCACGAGCTCGCGCAGCACAGCCAGTTCGAGCGTTCTGGCGCCCGGCTGCCCCTATCAGCCGCGATGTTCCCTGGCTGAGGAGATCTGCCTGAACGAGCACCCTGCCCTTCAGTGCCTGCGCCCCGAGCATGCGGCGGCCTGTCACATCGCTGCACGGCAGTCGGGCGTGAGAACTCAGTCATGATGAGCGCACTGGCTGAAGACCTCATACGAGTGTTGGGTCAGGGCCGGGTTGTCGCCGGCTCGCTGAGCGCGTACGCGGCCGATGCCACCGAGCACGAGGGGCTGCGCGGCGAGCCGCACGCTGTCGTACAGCCGCAGAGCGCTGAGGAGGTCGCACGGATCGTCTCATGGGCCTACCGAAACGATGTGGCGCTTGTGCCCCGCGGTGGCGGCACAGGGTTTTCGGGCGGAGCGGTACCGGTCGATGGGGGTGTTGTCGTTGACCTTTCGCGGATGGCTCGTGTACGAGCGTTCGATCCCGAGCTTTGGCGGATGCACGTTGACGCAGGCGTGCTGACCAGCACCGTCAGACGACTGGCGCGCGAGCACGGGCTGCTATTTCCGCCTGATCCGGGTGCTGCCGAGCAGTCTCAGATCGGCGGCAACATAGCCACCAACGCCGGCGGCCCGCATGCTTTCAAGTACGGTGCCACTGGCGCATGGGTAACTGGGATCGAGGCGGTGGTCGCCCCTGGCGAGATCATCCGGGTAGGTGGTGCGATCCGCAAGGATGTGGCCGGATACGACATCCGGGGCCTGTTGGTTGGATCTGAGGGAACGCTTGGGATCATCACGGGAGCGTGGCTTCGTTTGATCCCCGCGCCGGAGGTGGTTCTTCCCGTCGCCGCCGCCTACGACAGTGTCCAAGAGGGGTGTGCCGCGATCGAATCGATCCTCGCCAGCGGGCTCGTTGCTGCGGCCGTCGAGTTCGTAGAGGGCACCGCACTCACCGCAAGCCGCGGGGCTTTCCCAGCCGCCCTGCCCGAAGCGGCGCGTTTCCTTGTGATCGCCGAGACGGACGGCACAGCAGCGGAGGCCGCTGCTGCCGCAGAGGAGCTGCGCGAGCTGCTTCAACCCAACGCCCTGCTGCTACAGGCGCCAAAGACGCGCCAGGAGATCTCGGCGCTCTGGCGCTGGCGTGACGGTGTCTCGCTTGCCGTCTCGGCACAGCGCGGCGGGAAGGTCAGCGAGGACATAGTCGTGCCACTGGACCGCCTGCGAGACGCCATCGATGGCACCAATTTGATCGGCGAGCGATTCGGGCTTGAAGCGTGCAGCTGGGGCCACGCCGGCGACGGCAACCTCCACTCAACCTTCCTGATCAACCCAGAGAACGACGACGAACTCAAACGAGCCCACCAAGCAGCCCGAGCACTGCACGAACTAGCGACAAACCTAGGCGGCTCAATCTCGGGCGAGCACGGACTAGGGTGGCTCAAGCGCGACCAGCTTCATCTCCAGTGGAATGAGGCAGCAATCGAACTGCACCATGGCATCAAGGCGACGTTCGATCCTAAAGGCCTCTTCAACCCGGGCAAGAAGACTTGAGCGGTCCTGTGGCGAGGGCCAATTGGAAACCCCAGCTCTCGCAGCACCGGACGTGACAAGTCTCCCGTCATCCGCCTGTTCTGACCCTGTCCTCAGGCGGCGGCACCGAACGCCCGGTGCGCGAATAGCTCCGGCGCGCGCCCTTGCACAGCACGCAGCCATCGCCAGACGCGACTGGCACTGGACCGCAGCCCTTCGTAGTGAGCTGCGCTCGAACGCTCCACCGCACAATGAGCTGCCCGGCTACCCGATTGCTTCTGCTCCGAGGCTGAAGTCCCGGCCCGCCCGATTGCTCCTTGCAAAGAGGCTCGCTACACCCCCGCGCGGCTGCATGGATCTCTCCCAACGACCGGGGCCTGCGACCGGCCGTTCCGACGATTACCCGTACCGGACTGCCAGCGCCAGCCCTGACGCAGCTTGCACGGTGCACCATCGGACCGGAGTAGGATGAACCACACGTGAGCGACCTCCCCCAGCTCCTTACCGAGGCGCTCACGGAGACCCGGGAGCGTACCCTGACCCTGGTTGCCGGTCTGGACACGGTCGAGTTCGAGACGGTTTACTCGACGTTGCTGAGCCCGCTTGTCTGGGATCTGGCTCACATCGCGTGCTTTGAGGATCTGTGGATCTCGCGGGCCGCCGGCGTGCCGGCACTGGCACCTGAGCTGTTCACCACCTACGACGCGCTTGAGACCCCACGCTCGCGCCGCGGTGAGCTCGAGCTGCTCGGTACCGAGGAGAGCTTCGCGCATCTGGCTGCGGTCAGGGCGCGAACCGAGGCGCTGGTCTCGCAGGTCGCCACCGACCGCAGCGATCTGGTCGAGCTGGTGATCTGCCATGAGCAACAGCACAACGAGACGATGCTGCAGCTGCTCGCGCTCGCGCACCTGCCAAACCCGTTCACGCGGGCGCAGGCAGCTGAGCCGCCTGCCGCCAGCTCCAGAGCGCCGGCGCCAACGGGAGGTGCGCTTGAGCTGGTTGGCTTCGCAGGCGGCGAGGTGACGATCGGGGCCGGCCCAGAACGCGGCTTTGTCTACGACAACGAGCGGCCCGTGCATGTCCGCGCGCTCGCTCCCTTCAGGCTGGCGCTGACACCGGCCACCAACGCCGACTGGCTGGCCTTCATGGACGCCGGCGGTTATCAGCGGCGCGAGCTATGGACGCGTGAGGGCTGGCGCTGGCGGCAGGCGGAGCGGATCGAGCGGCCGTTGCACTGGACCGAGGACGGCCGCCTGTGGCGGCTCGGTGAGCTCGTCGACATCGACCCGGAGGCGCCCGTCATGCACATCTCGTGGTTTGAGGCCGACGCCTTCGCCACCTTCCACGGTCTGCGGTTGCCGTCCGAGTTCGAGTGGGAGCTGGCGGCGAGCAGCGGTCCTGCAAGCGGCCAGCGCAGCCCCTTGCCGTGGGGTACGGAGCCGGTGGCGCGGGCGCGCGCAAACGTCGACCAGGTCGGTGGCGGACCGGTCGCGGCCACCAGCTTCGACGGCGCGACACAGACCGGGCTGCGCGCGCTGATCGGCGACGTTTGGGAGTGGACAGCCAGCTGGTTTGACGGCTATCCCGGATTCTCCTCCTACCCCTACCGCGAGTACTCAGAGCCGTTCTTTGGCGAGCACTACCGGGTGCTGCGCGGCGGCTCCTGGGCGACCCGGCCACGGGTGGCAAGCGTGACCTTCCGCAACTGGGATCTGCCGCAGCGCCGGCAGATCTTCGCCGGTGTCAGACTGGCGGGAGACGCGTGATGAGCGTCATCGATGACGAGCGCGTGAACCTGGTTGCGGCGGACGGTGTTGGCGCCAGCACGCTCGCTGACGACGTCCGCCGGGGCCTTCAGGCACCGCTGCGCGAGCTGCCGCCCAAGCACTTCTACGACGCGCGCGGCTCGGACCTGTTTGACCAGATCTGTGATCTGCCCGAGTACTACCCGACACGCACCGAGCGGTCCATCCTCGAGCGTCGCGCGGCCGATATCGCAGCGCTGACGCAGGCTACCGAGCTGGTCGAGCTCGGCGCCGGGACCGCGGCCAAAACCCGTCTGCTGCTCGACGCACTGTTCCAGCAAGGCAGACCGAGGCGCTACATCCCCTTTGACATCGACGGCGAGACGCTGCTGCGCACCGGACGGAGCGTCGCAGCCGAGTACCCGTCGCTTGAGGCGGTGGACTGCGTGGCCGGTGACTTTGAGCGGCATCTGCACCTGATTCCGGCCAAGCGCCCCGGCGCGCGGCGGCTCTTCGCATTCCTGGGTGGGACGATCGGCAATTTCGAAACCCGCGCGCGGCGCCGGTTGCTGCGCACGGTCGCCGCACAGCTGCACGCCGGGGATCATCTGCTGCTCGGCGTCGACCTGGTCAAGGATCCGGCTGTGATCGAGGCGGCCTACAACGATGCGGCCGGCGTCACCGCGCAGTTCAACCGCAACGTCCTGGCCGTCATCAACCGCGAGCTGCAGGCTGATTTTCCGCTCAAGGCCTTTGCGCACGTCGCCTTCTTCGACCGGGCCAACGAGTGGATCGAGATGCGCCTGCGGGCCACGCGCGAGCTGACCGTGACCGTACGCGAGATCGACCTGGTCGTGGAGTTCGCCGCGGGAGACGAGATCCGCACCGAGATCAGCGCGAAGTTCACGCCGCAGCGACTCGCCCGCGATTTGGCCGACAGCGGACTTGAGCTGGTCGAGCTGATGAGCGACCCAGCCGGGCTGTTTGCGGTCGCGCTGGCGCGGCCCGTCTGAGGCCGCTGGCGAGCTGCCTGCGGTTAGGGCCAGCGGAAGCCGGGGCCGGCGATCTCAGCGGTCAGGGGACTTGACGGCAGGCCGGCAGGAGGGCGCGCGAGGTTGTAGGCCGAGGGCGCCAGATCGTTGGGAGCGTCAGCATGGAAGAGCGCCGCCAGGTACTGGCACTGACCGCGTCCGGGCCCGATCTCGGTCTGGCCGCCGCCGTAGGCGTCGATCTGCTGTTGCTCACAGTAATCGTAGGTGTCCATCAGGCGGCGCAGCGAACCGATCCGGGACGGCTTGACGTTGACCATCGCCGGCTTGAACGCGAGCGCCTGGATGTCCTCGATCGAGTGGATCGGCGCATCCCAGGTGATCCTGCGATGCTCGCCGGCGAGCGCCGCCGCGGCAGCCGTCTCGCTCAGATCCGGGTCCTCGAGCCAGGCGTCCGGGAACGCCTGCGCCACACGCCGGTAGAGCGCCGGGTCGGCCGGCTGGTCCACGCTGCTGCCGCGATAGAAGCCCTTGAAGTCAACCGCCTCAACGGCACCGGTGTAAACCAGCTCGGCGATCAGCTCAGGCGTCCAGGAGCTGGTTGCGTCCAGCTTGAAGCGCAGCGACGGGTCGAGTCCGAGCCGCAGCGCCACGGGCTCGATCGTCGGTGGCTCGCCGAGCCGGGTCGAGACCACGTAGCGCATCGGCTTGATGACGCGGCCGAGGGCCTGCGCCAACGACACGCCCGCCTGCCTGAGGGCGAGATCGAGCGCCGCGCTTTCGATGGCCCAGACGCGGTAGAGGCGCGAGACCTCCGAGCGTGGCGGGTCTGGAAAGAGGTCAAGCGACTCCACCCGCTCACAGAAGCGCGCGAGCGTGAAGCGGCCGCTCAGCCCGGGCGGCGGGCCGGCGGCCAGAAAGGCCTCATGCTCGGCCGGCTCGTAGCCGACATCCTCCCCCACCCCGCTTGCACCGGCGCCGCTCAGCGTGACCAGCGTGCACTGCCGCGTGCGCCCGGGGCCGAGCTCGGCGCGGAGCTGCTCCAGCCGCAGCTCGTCGAGTTGAAGCTCAAGGCCGCTGATCCTGTCGAAGGTCGACTGCATTGGCGCTGATACAGAGTTTCGCAGCAGCGACAGTCGCTTCGGCGCCTGCAGATACGATCCTCGCTGTGTGGAACCTCCAGCCGACGCTGACCGGGCGCGTGGTGCGGCTCGAGCCGCTTGCGCGCAGGCACCGTGACGGGCTGCTCGCGGCCGCAGGCGACGAGCGCATCTGGGCGCACTGGTCCTTTAACCCGGCGCGCAGCGAAGCCGACTTTGACGCCTGGCTGGACGGCTGTCTGGCCGAGGCAGCGGCTGGCCGTGAGGGCCACTTCGCGACGATCCTGCAGGCGACCGGCGAGCCGGTCGGCAGCACCAGCTTCTGCGACCCGCATGAGCAGGACCGGGGGATTGAGATCGGCTGGACCTGGCTGACACCGGCCGCCTGGGGCAGCGGCGCCAACACCGAGGCCAAGTTCCTGCAGTTGCGCTACGCGTTTGAGACGCTCGGCTGCATCCGCGTGGTGTTTGACACCTACGCGCGCAACGCCCGCTCCAGGGCTGCCCTTCAGAAGCTGGGCGCGAGCTTTGAGGGCGTCTGGCGCAACTACTCAATCCGCCAGGCCGATGGGGCCAAGATCGACTCGGCCTTCTACTCGGTGATAGACGAGGAGTGGCCGGCGGTGCGTGAGCGGCTGGCCGCAAGGATCGCCGCGCTCTGAAGCGGACGCCGGGTGGCGGTCCCAACGACCTCCAGCCCCCAAACCTCGCGCAGATCGTGAGCTTTGTGCAGTTCGCGCGCTCACAGCACCCGGGATGCACAAAGCTCGAGTGAACGGTTAGGTTTGGGGGCTGGAGGCGGTTGATCGGCGGCTGCATGGCGCATCCGCTCACCGGACGTCAGCGTCGCGCTCTAACCTGTCTGCGACGATGACTGACCGGCCATGCGCGCGAGCCTGACCACCAGGATCGCGCTTGCAAGCGGTACCTGACGAGCCCAACGTCACGCTGCGCTCAAGCGGCGCGGGTGACACACAGGAGGTGGTGCTCGCCTTCCCCTACGACGGCCACCTGGTCGCCGCGGTGCGCACGCTGCCAGGACGGCGCTTTGACTGGGATCGCAGGGAGTGGTCGGCCCCGGCGGACGGCTGGGTTGCCGCGAAGCTCGCGACGATCCTGGGCGCGCGACCGGATCTGCGCCGCAGCGCCGAGTTCGACGAGTGGCTGGCCGCGGCCGAGCGCCGCTGGGTCGGGCACGTGCGCACGACCCGCTACGACGGCCGCGGCTGGTTTGCGCTGGACACGCTCGCGGGCGAGCCGCCCAAGGCGCTGCGCAAGGACGCGCTGGCACTGGAGGGGCGCTGGTTGGTGCCGCTCACGCCGGCGCACGCCGCCGCGATCGCCGAGCTGCGCGACCCGCGCCTCAGCCTCGGGGCGCGGCGCTGCATCGAGTCACTGGAATGTGGCGAACAGCCGCCGGCCGCCAGGCTGATACTCACCCGCAGCGTCGCTGGCGAGCGCCTCACGCTCGAGACCTTCTGGGATCCCGACGCGCAGGCCGCGTTTGAAGCGCTGCCGGGCGCGGCCGCCAACGAGCTCAAGCTCGACGCCTGGATCGTCGATCAGCTCGACGCGTTCATCGCCCGCCACGAGATCGACGTCGCGCCTACGGCCGCGCAGGCACTCGAGCAGATGGCCGCCGAGCACCGCGCCGCACAGCGCGCGGTCGCCGCCTCACGCGCAACCACCGCCGAACCGCTTGCCGAAGTCGCGCCACGCCTCGGCGGCGAGCTCGCGCCATTTCAGTGGGCGGCGGTTCGCTACGCGCTACAGGCGCGCCGCACCTTCCTCTCCGACGAGCAGGGGCTCGGCAAGACGGTCGAGGCGCTGGCGACACTCGAAGCCGATGGCGCCTTCCCCGCAGTGGTCATCTGTCCCGCGTCGATGAAGCTCACCTGGGAGCGCGAGGCAAACCACTGGCTGCCGCACCGCAGCGTCGCGGTGCTGAGCGGACGGGAGGGCCGCCCGCTCCCCGACGCGGAGATAGTCATCCTCAACTACGAGATCGTCGCCGGGCGCCTTGAGGCGCTCGTGGCCAGCGGGCCACGAGCGCTGGTGGCAGATGAGTCCCACTACTGCAAGAACCCCACCGCAAAGCGCACGCGCGCGGTCAGGCGGCTGGCCGACGCGGTCGCGACGGACGGGCTGCGGCTCGCGCTGACCGGCACGCCGGTCATGAACCACGCCGACGAGCTGATCGCGCAGCTGCGGGTGATCGGGCGCCTGGCCGAGTTCGGGTCGGGGGCCAGCTTCAGCCGCCAGTTCGAGGGCGAGCTCTCCGAGGAGCGGCTGCACTGGCACCTGCGCCGGCGCTGCTTCGTGCGGCGGCTGAAGTCCGAGGTGCTGCCGCAGCTGCCGGCCAAGCGCCAGGTGGTGGTGCCGGTGGCGCTCAACAACCTGGCTGAGTACCGGCTGGCCGAGGAGGATGTGGTGGCGTGGCTACGCAGCCAGCCGCTTGACCTGAAGGTGCTCGACGCAAAGATCGCGGCGGCGCTGCGCGCCGAGCGCCTCGCACAGCTGACAGCGCTGCAACGGCTGGCGGCGCGCGGCAAGCTCGCGGCGGCGCTCGCCTGGATCCACGACTTCCTCGCCTCCGGCGAGCCGCTGGTCGTCTTCTGCCGCCATCGCGAGGTGCAGCAGGCGGTGATGGAGCGATTCCCGTGGGCCCTGCACCTGTTTGGAGACGATCCGGTGGGCGCCCGGCAGGCTGCGGTGGACGCCTTCCAGCGCCCCGACGGGCCGGCGCTGATCGTCTGCGCGACCCGCGCGGCGGCACAGGGGATCACGCTCACGCGCGCGTCGAACGTGTGCTTTCTGGAGCTCGAGTGGACGCCCGCGATCCACGACCAGGCAGAGGACCGCTGCCACCGGATCGGCCAGCGCGCCTCAGTCTGCGCGTGGTACCTGCTGGCGGCCGAGACGATCGACGAAACGATGGCGCGGCTGATCCAGCGCAAGCGGCAGGTGATCGACGCGGTCACCGACGGCCGTGAGCTGCCCGACGGCGGGCTGATCGACGGAGTTGTGCGGGAGCTGCGCGAGGGAAGGCCGTTCCGTCACCTGCACGCGGTCGCACTCGACACCGGCGCCGACGCGCCGCTGGCCGGCGGGGCGCAGCGGCGCTGGCGCAAGGTGTGAGCCGCGGACGCCGCGGGGCCGTCTGCGGCGCCCCCGGGCCCACCGCCGCCGCTCGTCGCACCGCCGCTCGGCGCACCGCCGCCGGGCGCACCGCCGCCCGCCGCGCCTGCCGCCCGCCGCGCCTGCCGCCCGACCTTTTTGCGTACAGTTCGCAATACGTACACCGTACGCAAAAGGTTCGCGCCAGACGCCCGGCCTCACCAGTGATCGCGGTGCACAACCTCCTCAAGCGGCCGGCGGTTCGGCTTACGGATCGGCTTGAGCGGGCGGTCAGCCGGATGGCCGAAGTCGATGATGTAGCGAACGATCTTCGCCTCCGGGAGACCCAGCACACGGCGGGCGAGATCCTGGTCGGCGACAGCGGAATGGCCTGAGCCGATCCCGAGGTCGGCGGCGGCCACCATCATCTGAAGCGACGCCTGGCCCAGGTCGTAGGCCGCGATCTCGCGGTCCCTGGCTTCGGCGTAGTCGTCGACGACCAACGCCACGGCCGCGGCGGCGTGAGCGATGTGGCCACCGCCACGCCACACCTCGGAGAGCTCACGGAGCTGCTCGCGGGCGGTCACAACCACGTAGTCCCACGGTTGCCAGTTACGCGAGGATGGCGCCCGCCAGCCAGCCTCCAGGATCCGCGCCAGCTCCCGCTCGGACAGCGGCTGGTCGGTGAACTCCCGCACATTGCGGCGCGCGCGGATCGCATCCCAGGTCTCCATCATGGCCTCCAGATTCAGGGCTTACCGGCTGATATCGCGAAGATAGCCGTGAAGCGCTCTCCAGGTGCCACCCAGCGCAGGCCATCGCCTGAAACCAGGGCGTTGACCGGAGCGGTCATCGGCTCAAAGCAGATGAATTGCGAGCGCTCGGGGGCGTAGACCTGGGAGACCGGGTAGCCGCCCGCGTGCGTCAGCGTCACGCGCCGGCGTTCGTCGGCCAGCACAAACGCCGGCCGCTCGCCGTGGAGCTCAGGGAAGCTCGTGTCGAAGGTGCGATCCGCGAGCGGGCCGTCCAGCTCGCCTGGGGCGATGCTGACCCGCTCGCCGGTCGGGAGCATGCGCTCGTCTAGCAACGCGCGGCTTGCGACCGGCAGCTCGATCCACCAGTCGCGGCGGTCTGAGCCCGGCAGCGTGAGGTAGGGGTGAAAGCCGAAGGAGACCGGAACCGCCACGTCAGCGCTCGCCTGCACGGTGATCGTGACCGTCAGGCTCGCACCGGCGAGCGTCGCGGTGTAGCGCACCACGTGCGGGAACGGGAAGGCGGCGAGATACTGCGGCACCGCGCCGAAGTCGAGCTCGGCCGTGAGCGTGTCAGCGCCCGCGTCGATCACCTGCCAGTGCTTACTTGCGGCCAGCAGCCCGTGTATTGCAGTGGCGGTCGCAGCGTCGCGGTGGACGATCGGCGAGTCCTCAGCGAGCCTCACCCGCCGCGCGCCCAGGTCGAAGCTCCATGCGCTCACACGGTTGGCCCACGGGTGCAGGAAGGGCAGCGCGAACGTCGATCCCTGCTCGGCGTAGGCGGACAGGCCCGCCCCCTGATCGAGCAGCTCCTCCCCCTCGTGACGCAACGAGCAGCCGATCATCCCGAGCTTCGGGCAGAAGGTCGCCGCAAACGCCGCCTCGCGGTCGGCAATCGTGATCTGGTCCGGTGCGAGCGCGGGCGCGGTCACTCGAACTCGGGCGGCGCGCTTGATGGCTCGGCCGTCGGCTGATCGCTGGCACCCGCCGGCTCCGACCCGGTGCCGGTGCCGGCGTCGGCGCGGTCAGCACCGGCTGCCCCCTCCGCGTCGGGCTTTGAGATCTTGTCGACCGCCTCGTTGACACGCTGACCGGCCTTGGCGATCGTCTCGGCGTACTTACCCTCGGTGCGGTCGTTGACCGCCTCACCGAGGTTCTGCACCGCACCCTGGATCTTCTCCCTGTTCTCGCTCACCGCCTGCTGCGCCTGGTCGGCCAGCTCCTTCAGCTTGTCTGCGAAACCCATGCGTTTCCTTTCAGCGGTCGTTCACCCGACGGGCGCGTCCCCGCACGAGGCATTCTCTCACGGCAGCGCCGCCAGGGTGCGGACGGAGGCGAGCAGCGCGATCAGCAGCAGCGCGGCAGCGGCCAACAGGAAGTAGGGGCCGATGTCGCGCTCACGCGTGCTGCTGCCAAGGCTCACACCGAGAGCGCGGTAGATCGAGCTCAGGCGGTTCTCGGTGCGGGCGTCGTAGGCGCGGCCACCGGACCTGCGGGCGATCGCCGCCATCAGCTGCGGGTCGGGGGGCACCGGGACGATTCCGTAGATGCCCTCGTTGAGCACGCCGCCGGGCGTGCCGAGCGCGACCGTGTAGATCGGTATGTGGTCGCGCCGCGCCTGGGTGGCGGGAACCAGCGGGCTGACACCCAGGTTCGCGGCGCCGTCTGAGAGCAGCACGATCGCGGCGGGCCGGTGGTCGCGCGCGCCGCCGTCAAGCAGCTTGAGCGCCAGCTCGAGCGCCGGCCCGGTGTCGGTGCCGCCGCCCGCCTGCTGGCGGTCGATCGCCGCGCGCGCGAGAGCGTGGTCGAGCACCGGCGCCTGGACCGTCTGGGGCACCGTCGAGAACGCGACCACACCGACCCGCACGCCCGCCGGCAGCTCGCTGATGAACGTGTTGGCGGCACGGATCGCTGCGGCCAGCCGCGACGGGTGGACGTCTTGGGAGGCCATCGACCCTGAGTGGTCGAGCACCAGCATGATCGACGCGTCATGGGTTGGCACACGCTCGCGCAGCCGCGGTCCCGCCAGCGCGAGCGCCACGACCGCCAGTGCGGCCAGCAGTGCGGCCACCGGGAGCCAGCTGCGCCGCGGGCCGCCGCCGCCTGCGGCGAGCGCCCGGCTGATCGTCGCCGCCGCCGGATAGCGCAGCGCGTAGCGGCGAGCACGGCGGCGGGCGAAGCGGCGCACCAGGCGCTGCGCGGCAAGCGCCAGCGGCACCAGTGCGAGGCCGAGCAGCCACAGCGGGTCGCTGAAGCTCACCGGATCCCCCGCCCCAGTGCCGCCAGCCAGTCATCTGCCGTGGACAGAGTCACGTGGCGGATGGCGAGGCGGCGCAGCTCACGCGAGAGCGCTTCGCGGCGCTCGGACTCGAGCGCCGCGAAGCGCTCTCCCAAACGCCGGTCGGCGGTGTCGGCCCTCACCACCACACCGCTTTCGGGGTCCACGAGCGCGAGGCGCCCGAGACGCGGCAGCGCGCTCTCACCGGGATCGGTCACCTCCACCGCCAGCACGGCATGACGCAGCCGCAGCGCCCCAAGTGGCCGCTCCCAACCCTGCTGGTCACGGAAGTCAGAGATCACCACGACCAGCCCCGGAAGGCGGGCGAGGCGCAGCACCCGCTCGGCCGCCTGCGCCAGCGTGCCCTCGCGCCGGCCCGTGTCGCTGTCCGCGGCGACACCGGCGTCGAGCAGCCGGCGCACCGCCACCAACCCGCGACGGGCGCCGCGCGGCGCGAGCACACGCACACCGTCAAACGCGTCCGGGACGCCAAAGGCGACCGCGCCGACATTGCCGGCCCGTCGCGTGCCCAGCCGTGCGAACACGAGCGCCGCACCGTGCGCCACATCCGACTTCAGCCGCAGGGCGGTGCCGAACGCCATGGACGGCGACAGGTCGATCACAAGCCAGGTCGTGAGCGCCCGCTCCGGCACGTGCACGCGCACCTGCAGCGTGGCGGTGCGGGCGCTGGCGGCCGCGTCGACGTGGCGGACGTCGTCGCCTGGCGCATAGGCGCGCAGCTGGGAAAGCTCTGTGCCGGCGCCCGTGCCGGTGGCACTGCGTGCCCCCGCCAGCGTGTGCGTGATCAGCCGCCCGAGCTGCAGGTCGAGCGCATCCACCAGCCGCGCCGGCATCGGCCCCGGGCCCTGGCTGGCATCGGGCACGCGCAACGCCGCGAGGCTGTTACCCAGATCGCCGGGACCGGTCATCACTGCACCAGCGCGCTGGCCGCCTCCCCGGCGGTCTCTGGGACCGTCGCGATGATCCGCTCGAGCACGTCGTCGGCGCCGATGCCCTCGCTCAGCGCGTCATAGGAGAGCACGATCCGGTGGCGCAGCACATCGGGCGCGAGGTCGCGGATCTCACGCACCGACGCGTGCGCACGCCCGCGCAGCAGCGCCAGCGCCCGGCCCGCCTGGACCAGACCGATCGGCCCGCGCGGACTGGAGCCGAACTCGATCAGCGCCTCCAGGTCCGGCATCCCGTGCGCAGCGGGGTGGCGGGTCGCGTCGGTCAGCGCGACCGCGTAGGCGATCGCCTGACTGTCGCAGGCCACGCTCGCCACCGCGAGAGCGTGGCGCTCAAGGTCCGCGAGGCTCAGGCACTCCCGCACGCCGACCGCCTCCTGGAGGCTGCGTGCGACGATCATCGCCTCCTCCTCGCGGGAGGGATAGTCGACCACGATCTTCATCAGGAAGCGGTCGAGCTGCGCCTCCGGGAGCGGGTAGGTGCCCTCGGACTCGATCGGGTTCTGGGTGGCCATCACGATGAACGGCTCAGGCACCGGGTAGGTGGCGCCGGCGATCGTGACCTGACGCTCCTGCATAACCTCGAGCAACGCCGACTGCACCTTGGCGGGCGCGCGGTTGATCTCATCAGCCAGGATGAAGTTGTGAAAGACCGGCCCCAGCTCGGTCTCGAAGCTGCCGCTGTCCGGGCGCCAGATACGCGTGCCGACGAGGTCGGAGGGAACGAGGTCCGGCGTGAACTGGATGCGGCCGAAGCTGCCGCCGAGCACCGCCGCGAGCGTTCGCAGGGTGAGCGTCTTGGCGAGCCCCGGAACGCCCTCGAGCAGCACGTGACCACCAGCCAGCAGGCTCACGAGCACGCGGTCGAGCATCGCGTCCTGGCCGACGATCACGCGCCGGATCTCGGCGAGCGCCTCCTGCATGGCGTTGCGCGCAAGCGCCTGCGCTTTGAGGTCCTCGTTCGTGTCGGTCATTGCGTCTCCTTGTAGGTCCTCATGCCAGCCAGCCAAACCAGTTCAGCGAGAGCGCAACCGCGAGGGCCAGCGCCACCAGCCCGGCCCCGGCGAAGTAGCCCGCAAGCGAAGCATCCACGCGACGGTGGCTGAGCGTCGTGGCGAGCCGCCGGTAGATCGCGCTCACCGTGGCGGCGTCGGCGGCACGGTAGGCCCGGCCGCCGGAGGCGCGGGCGATGCGCGCCAGCGTCAGCGCCTGCACCGGCACGGGCTCGAGCCGCTCACCGTGCCGGTGGGGGATCTTCGCCTCACCGTGCGCGGTGCCGACGGCGACCGTGTAGACACGGACGTGCTCGCGCCCGGCGTGTGCCGCCACGGCCACCGGGTCGGGTCCCACGTTGGCGCCCCCGTCTGAGATCAGGATCATCGATCCCGGCACCGCGGCGGCGCCGCGGTGGGCATGCGGCCGCACAAACGCCAGGCCAAGCGCGATCGCCGCGCCCATCGCGGTGCCCCCGCCACCGGACGTGATCCGCGCAAGTGCGGAGCGGGTCAGCGCGTGGTCGCTGGTGGGCGCCTGTAGGACAGTCGCATGACGGGCAAAGACGATCGACCCGACCCGGATGCCCGGGCCCGCACCGTCAAGGAAGCTGGTGGCGGCCCGCTTGGCCGCCACCAGCCGCGAAGGCCGCACGTCGCCGGCGCTCATCGACGCTGAGACGTCGTTGAGCAGCATCACGGTCGCCGAGCGCAGCGGACGCCAGACAACGTGGCGCGGCCGTGCCCCAGACAGGATCAGCGCGCCGATGCCGAGGCCCAGAAGCAGGTAGGGCGCGTGGCGGCGCCAGCCGGGCCGCCGTGGCGCCAGCGAGGCAAGCAGCGGTGCGGACACCGCCAGCTCGAGCGCCGCCGCGCGACGTCGCTGCTCGCGCAGGTAGAGCCAGACGAGCACCGGCAGCGCCAGCAGGCCCAGAAGCACGAGCGGCGTGGCAAAGCTCACCGGTAGCTGCTCACGCGATCAGGTTCACGAATGAAATGTCGGCTGCGCCAGCATCGGCAGCGACAGCTGCACGGTGACGGTCGAGCGCAACACCGAGACGAGCATGCTGTGGCCCAGCGGGATTCGCGCCGCCACCCGGCGGATGGCGCGAACCGAGGCGATCGCGTAGCCGTCGATCTGCTCGATCTGATCACCCGGCTCAAAGCCCGCCGCGTCGGCGAGGCTGCCGAGCTTGACGGTGTTCACCACCGCGCCGGTCGGACCGGTGACGATCTGCATGCCCAGCCAGTTGATCGTCGGCCCGGCGAGCACGCTGGCCGGTGTCGTCGGAGTGGGCACGGCGGCCGGCGTGCTAGTCGCTCCGTGTGAGGTGCTGACGTGTGCGACCGCGCGGCGTGCGGCCGGTACCCGCGTGCCAGGGCCCGCGAGCACCAGCACCACCACCGCAGCGGCGGCAAGCGCCGTGATGCTGCTGGCCGCCACCAGCAGGCGCGTGCGCGGAGGCATGCGCCCGTCGCGGGCATCGGTGGCGGGCGTGCCGGCCGGGCCGGACCCAGCCGCAGCCGTCGCCGACGGCGCCACGAGCGCAGACAGCCTGCCTCCAACCGGGTCCTGGGCAGACTGCCCGGACTCGCGCTCCCAGTCGCCTGACCACAGATGCTTAGGTCCTGACATCGCCGCTCTGCGAGCAGCCTATGGGCCGATGATTAGAGGCGTGTAAGAGGTCCACCGACGTACCCGCTGGCTGCCACCTCAGGCGCGCCGCCAACCGCCTCCAGCCCCCAAACTGGGGCCGCCGGGCGAGTTTTGTGCATTTGGCGCGATGGGAGCGCGCGGACTGCACAAAACTCCTGTGGGCGGGCAGGTTTGGTGGCTGGAGGCGGTTGGCGGACAGCAATGGCGACTCGGCCATCGCGGCGATCGGTGCCGCGGCACAGAACGGTCGGCCTTCGCAGGGACGGTTCGATGATCCGCAGCCGGGTGCCGTCCAGCTGCGGGCCTGCGGGCCCGACCGCACCCGGCGGCTCAGGCTCGGGCTCAGGTTCCCGCCACCAGCCTCTCATCCGAGCACCCGCGCAAGCTCGTCGTTGCCAAAGCGCAGGTCGGGGTCAAGCCGCCGGCGCACCGCCTGGAAGCGCTCCCACGCCGGGTAGCGCCCGGCCAGTGTGGCGGCGCTCTGGAAGTGGCGCTTACCCCAGTGCGGGCGGCCGCCAAAGCCGTCCATGATCTCTTCGACCATCCGGAAGTAGGGCTCAAACGCCATGCCTTCGTAGGTGTGCACGGCGATGTAGCAACTCGCGCGCGCATGCGTCGGGGAGAGCAGCGCGTCGTCTGGGGCGACGAAGCGCACCTCGATCGGGAAGTTCACCGGCAGGCGGGCAGCGTGGATGCCGTCGCGGATCGCGCCGATCGCCGTGGCGGCGTGCTCGCGCGGGATCGCATACTCCATCTCGGTGAAGCGCACGAGCCGCGGCGTGACGAAGATCCTGTGCGAGCGATCGACGCGCTCGCTGGAGCCCGCAAGCCGCGTGGCGGTGCGGTTGAGCACCGGGATCAGCGCCGGGTGGCGGCGACCGAGGCGCGAGAGCGCCTGCAGGCCGTGGTTCACAAGCACGATGTCCTCCATGTAGGTGCGGGCGCGCGATCGCGGCCTGGCGGGCGCGTCGGTGCGGTCGTTGCGGCGCAGAAGCGCGGTGTCGCTGTAGGGGAACCAGTACATCTCGAAGTGGTCGTGCGCGTCGGCCAGCTCCTGCAGCCGCTCGAGCGTCGCCGCAAGCCCCGCCGGGCCGTCACGGCCGTGCAGGCGGAAGGCGGGGACCGTGCGCAGCGTCAGCGCGGTGATCACGCCGAGCGCCCCGAGGCTGACGCGCGCGGCGCGCAGGCCCTCGGGATCGGAGCGCTCGTCCAGCACCACGACCTGCCCGTCGGCTCCCATCAGCTCGAGCGACTCGATCTGCGAGGAGAGGTTGCCAAGCCGGCTGCCGGTGCCGTGGGTGCCGGTCGCCACCGCGCCCGCCAGCGTCTGGCTGTCGATGTCGCCGAGGTTCTCAAACGCCATCCCGTGACGGTCGAGCACACGGTTGAGGGCCGCGATCGTGATCCCGGCCTGCACCCTGACACGCCCGCCGACCGGGTCGATGTCGAGCACGCGATCGAGCTCGCGTAGCGAGATCAGCGTGCCGCTCGTCGGCACCAGGGCGGTGAAGGAGTGCCCGGCGCCGGCGACCCGCACCTGCTCCCCGCACGCGTCTGCCGCACCCACCAGCTGCGCCAGCTCGGCGAGCGACCGTGGGCTTGCCAGCACGCGCGGGCGGGCGCGCTGGCGCCCATCCCAGTTGGCCCACTCGGCAGCTGACATCGCTGTGCATTAGAACATGCGCAGCTTGTCCACGCCAGACACCCAAGACCATGAGCAGCTCGCGCGCGCCTGTGCGGAGCTCGAGGCGCCGTTTGCGGTGATCGACATGGACGCCTTCACAGCCAACACGCGCGAGCTGGCCCGCCGCGCGGCCGGCAAACGCATCCGCCTTGCCTCAAAGTCGCTGCGCTGCCGGGAGCTGATCATGAGGCTGCTCGCCGACCCTGCCGGGGCCTTCAGCGGGGTACTCGTGCTGACCGTGGCCGAGGCGCTGTGGCTCTCAGACCACGGTGTGACCGACGTCGTGGTCGGCTACCCGAGCGTCGACCGCTCAGCGCTTGACGCTGTGGCGAGCCGGGCGTCCAGCGGGACGCCCGGCACCGGGATCACCGTGATGGTCGACGCCGTCGAGCACCTCGACCTGCTCGGCTCGCTCGGCGGCCGCTTCCGGGTGAGCATCGAGGCGGATGCGGGGCTGTGGCTGCTCGGCGGGCGGCTGCGGATCGGGCCGCGGCGCTCGCCGCTGCACACACCGGCGCAGGTGGGGGCGTTTGCCAAGCAGATTGCCCGCCGCCCAGGGCTCGAGCTGGTGGGCATGATGGCCTATGAGGGGCAGATCGCCGGGGTCGGCGACAGTCCGGCGGGACGGCCGCTGCGGGCGGGCGCGATCCGGGCGATGCAGGGCCTCTCACGGCGTGAGCTGCGCGCGCGCCGCCGCGAGCTGGTGGCGGCCGTGGAGGCGGTCGCCGGGCCGCTTGCGTTCGTCAACGCCGGCGGCACCGGCAGCCTCGAATCCTCGGCGGCCGAGCCGTGGGTCAGCGAGCTGACCGCGGGCTCAGGGCTGTTCGGGCCCGCGCTGTTTGACGACTACACGCGCTTTCGTCCGCGGCCGGCGGCCTTCTACGTGCTGCCGGTGGTACGCCGCCCCGGCCGGGGAGTGGTGACGGCGCTCGGCGGTGGCTATGTCGCCTCCGGGCCGGCGGGCGCAGACAGGCTGCCGCGGCCCTGGTGGCCAGCGGGGCTTTCACTTGACCGCAACGAGGGCGCCGGCGAGACCCAGACGCCGCTTCGCGGCGGCGCCGCCGACCAGCTGGCGATCGGTGACCGGGTGTGGATGCGCCACGCCAAGGCCGGTGAGCTATGCGAACGCTTCACCCGGCTGTACCTTGTCAGCGGCGAGCGGATCGTGGACGAGGTGGCGACCTACCGTGGCGAAGGGAGATGCTTTCTATGAGTGCTGAGCGTGGGCCGGCAGCGCGCGCGGACCATTGGGCGGTGATCGGCGCCTACGCGCTGGCGGGCGCCGCCAACCAGATGCTGTGGCTGACCTTCACGCCGGTCACGACCCCGGCCGCGCGCCACTACGGCGTGAGCGCCTCTGACATCGGCCTGCTGGCCGAGATCTTCCCGCTGCTCTACGTGCTTTTGGCGGTGCCGGCGGCGTCGCTGCTTGACCGCTGGTTTCGCCCGACGCTGATGGCCGGCACGGCGCTCACCGCCGCCGGTGGCCTGCTCAGACTTGGCGGCGACACGTTCGCCTGGGCGCTCGCCGGCCAGGCGCTGGTCGCGCTCGCGCAGCCGCTGATCCTGAACGCGGTCACGGGCCTGGCCAGCGGTTATCTGAGCGAGCGCTCGCGACCGGTCGGGATCGCGATCGGCTCCGCCGGGATCTTCTTGGGGATGCTGATGTCGCTGGTGCTCGGCGCGGCGGTCGGCGGCTCGCACCTGCATACGCTGCTTGTGATCGACGCGGTCTTTGCGGTCATCACCGCGGCCGGACTGCTCGGCGCGCTGGCGCTGGCGCCGGCGCTTGCGTTGAGCGGCGACGTGACCGGGCTGTTCGGGCTGGGCAGCGTGTGGCGCGAGCCCGGCATCCGCCGCCTGGCGACGGTGTCGTTTGTCGGCTTCGGCTTGTTCATCGCCCTGACGACCTGGCTGCAGACGCTGCTCAAGCCCGCCGGCATCCCGGCGTCCACCGCCGGCTGGGTGCTGGTCGGGGCGGTGGTCGCGGGCGTGATCGGCTCGATCGTGCTGCCGCCGACGGTGATCCGCAGGCAGGCCGACCACCTGCTGTTTCGCGCCGCCGGGCTTTCCACCTGCGGCGCCTGCGTGCTCTTCGCGGTCTGGAAGTGGGTGCCAGCCGTGGCGGCGGGTGCAGCCCTGATCGGCTTCTTCATGCTGGCGGCGCTGCCGGTCATCCTCGAGATCGCCGAGCGCCGCGCCGGCCCGGCTGGGACGAGCGCCACAGCACTGATCTGGCTGGCGGGCAACGCCGGCGGGATCGTGATCGCGCTTTTGGTGCAGGCGGTCGTCGGCACGCCGCTGGTCGCGTTTCTGCTGATGGCGGCGGTCGCGGCGGTCGTGTTGCGCGTCGTCTGGCGGGGGTCGCTCTCGGGCGAGCTCGCGCCGGACGCCGCGACCATGGACGCCACGGCAGTCGACGCCGCAACCGTCAGCGGTTGACGGTGAGTCAGGGGTTGACGGTGACGATCTCCGCGCTGGCGGGCGCCACGCTGATGTCGTAGGCGCCGCCCGCGGGTCTGACCGTCTGTTCAAGCGCACGGCCTACGAGCCGGCCACTTGCAGCGGAGACCGTCTGGCCGGCGAGGCTCACACCGGCTGAGGCCTGGAGCCCGCCCGAGGCGGCGCGCAGCGCGCGGACGCTGGCGGCGCCGTGCGCGCCGGCGACGTGGAGCGTGAAGCTCTGGGCGCTCGTGCCGACGTTGGTCAGCACGACATGGGTCTGGCCGCTCGGGGTGCGCACCGCCCAGGCGTAGAGGCCCTGTCCGAGCGCCGGCAGGCGCAGGATGCGCGAGCCGGGCGGGGTGAGCTGCGCGAAGGCCAAGAGCCCGTAGTACTCGGGCTGCACGCTCACGCGCCAGCCGGCGGGCGTGTGGTCGGTCTGGATCAGGTTCTGGGCGGTGTATGGCCTGGTCTGGAAGTTCACCCCGCCCACCCCGTCGGCGGCGTACAGCGGCAGGATGTTGAGCGCCCAGAGCGCCGGGCCGAAGGTGTTGGTGAAGCCTGGCTGTCCCCCGCAGGTGACCGCGTTCATCTCATCCACGCGCAGGCTCACGCCGTGTGCGTGCGCGAGCGCGGTCCAGCCGCGCAGCGCACCAGCAAGCCCCGCCAGCGACTGGCTGTCAAAGAGCGCTGACTCCTGCAGGTGCTCGCCCGCCTCGCAGCGGGTCGACTTCAGCGGATAGGTGTGCACCGTGAGCAGCGACAGGCGGCCGCTCGCGTCAAGGAACTGGCCGACGTAGGGCAGCGCCCGCGGCCCCGAGTAACCCGGTCCCGCAAGCCGCACGCCGGGCAGCGCCCGCGCCAGGCGGCTCCACTGCGCCGCGATGCCCGCGTAGGAGAAGCCCTTCGGGCGGCCGAGCACCGCCACCCCGGCGGCGTTGTCATAGAACGGAAAGTGCGAGTAGAGCTCCGGCTCGTTGCCGAGCTCGTAGGTGACCGGCGCGGATGCACCGATCGTCGCGCGGATCTCCTGGACCTCGGCGCGCGCGACCGCAGCGCTGTCTGCCTCCATGTTGATCCCGGCGATCAGGTGGGCGTGCAGATCGTCGATGAGCCGGCTGGTGACGGCCGCCCAGGTTGGCGTCATCGTCCAGCGCACCCAGGGTGGCTGCGCCATGCCCGGCACCGGAAACCAGGTCCAGTCGGTGCTGTCGCCGCCGACCCGGAAGCTGAGCCCGCCGTAGGGCGCGAGGTTGCGCGCCGTCTGCTCAAAGGCCGTGTCGGGCTTGGCGGGGTTTGTGCCGACCTCCTTCTCGACGTCCCAATACTCGGTTGCAAGGCCCACAAACCCGGCTGGGACCGGCGGGCCGGCCGTGGCGCCGGTGACGTTGAGCGCGACCGGCGGCTGGGCGGCGCCCGCCGGCGCGGGCGCTAACGCCAACAGGAAGGCGGCAAGCAGCGCCGCGCGCCCTCTCGCGCCAGACCACGGCCCGCGCCCGCGAACGCGCAGGAGCGCCTCGCGCAGGCTCACGCTCCCTCCAGTTCGACGGCCATGCGGCGGGCGACCGGCCGGCCACCGACAAGCTCGGTGGCGCGCAGCTCTGCACCGACGATGTCAGCCTGGTAGACCCGCCATGGGCCCTCACCTGTCACAGCCGCGAGGTCCGCCCGCCAGCGCTCCGGCTGGCGCTTTTGCGCCATCACCGCAAGCGCCCGCGCGATCTCATCCGGATCGCCCAGCTCACGCGTGACGACGGTCAGGTACAACCCGTCCACCGGGTGGCCCGCCCGGTCGTCGTAGATCACGATCGCCGCGCGCGGGTTCACCTGCAGGTTGCGGCTGTGCCGAGCACTCGGCTCGGATGTCCAGTAGAGCCGCTCATGGCCGTCAGCCACGAAGAACAGCGGCGAAACCCAGGGCTCGCCGCCGCTCGAGGCGCTCGCCAGCACCATGTTCTGGGTCTCGGTGAGCAGCCGCCGGGCCCGCTGGCCCGGCGGCACCCCGACCTCACTCACGACCGCTGATCCGTCGGCACCCGCACATGTCCTGCGCCAGCTTACCCACGGCGCTCGAGGCCTGGCGCAGCTTCCAGCCGAGTGTCGGCTAGCCTCTCATCGTCATCCCGTAAAGAGGAGAGCAAGATGGCCCTTTATGCAGTTGTCGACCCGCGGACCGGGGAGACGATCAAGGAGTACCCGACGATCACCGACGCTGAGCTCCAGGACGCGCTCGCGCGTGCGCACGCAGCGCACGCCGAGTGGATCCAGACGACGACCGTCGCGCAGCGCGCCGAGATGGTGCGCCGGGTCGGTGAGCTGCACGACCAGCAGTCCCAGAGGCTTGGGGAGATCATCGTGCGGGAGATGGGCAAGCCGATCAGCGAGGCGGTCGGCGAGGTCGCCTTCTGCAAGGACATCTACGACTTCTACGCCGACAACGCGGAGCGGCTGATGGCCGACGAGCCGATCGAGCTGCTGGGCGGCGAGGGGTCGGCGGTCGTGCGCCGCAGCTCCTACGGGGTGCTGCTCGGGATCATGCCGTGGAACTACCCGTACTACCAGGTGGCGCGCTTTGCCGCCCCGAACCTCGTGATCGGCAACACGATCCTGCTCAAGCACGCCCCCCAGTGCCCGGAGTCCTCGGCGGCGATGGCGGAGATCTTCCACGAGGCGGGTGTCCCTGAGGGCGCCTACATCAACATCTACGCGACCAACGACCAGATCAAGGACGTGATCGCCGACCCGCGCGTGCGCGGCGTGTCGCTGACCGGCTCCGAGCGCGCCGGCGCCGCGGTCGCCGAGACCGCGGGCCGCCACCTCAAGAAGGTGGTGCTCGAGCTGGGCGGCTCGGACCCGTTCATCGTGCTGGGCAGCGACGACCTCGACGCAACCGTCGCGGCCGCCGCGGAGGCGCGGCTCGGCAACGCCGGGCAGGCCTGCAACGCCGGCAAGCGCTTCATCGTGCTCGACGAGCTCTACGACGACTTCCTCGCCAAGTTCACGGCGGCGATGACCGCCGCCAAGCCGGGCGACCCGAGCTCGCCGGAGACGACGATCGGACCGCTGTCATCGGCGCTTGCGACCGAGCGGCTCTCAGACCAGGTCAGGCGTGCCCTGAACCAGGGTGCGAGGCTCATCACCGGCGGTGAGCACGACGGCAACTTCTTCGCGCCAACCGTGCTGACCGACATCCCCGAGGGCGCCGAGGCGCGCTACGAGGAGTTCTTCGGGCCGGTCGCGCAGGTCTACCGGGTCGCCTCCGAGGAGGAGGCTGTGGCGCTCGCCAACGACACACCCTACGGCCTTGGCTCCTACGTGATGACCGACGACCAGGAGCAGGCGCTGCGGGTCGCAGACAAGCTGGACACCGGCATGGTGTTCATCAACGCGGTCGGCGCCGAGGGCGCGGAGCTGCCCTTCGGCGGCGTCAAGCGCTCCGGCTTCGGGCGTGAGCTCGGCCGCTTCGGCGCCGACGAGTTCGTCAACAAGAAGATGATCCGCATCGGCGGCTGAGCCGTGTGAGCCGCGCCCGGTCCGTGCCCGCTGTGCGGTGCGCGGCCGGGCGCGGTGTGCGGTGCGCGGCCGGGCGCGTTGTCGCCAGGCGCGCTCAGGCCGGCGGACCCGGACCGTCAGTCCAGGTTCTCGACGATCTCGTTGGCCCGTGACCACTCTGACGGCGGCACCACCAGGTAGATGTCGCCCCTGCCGAACCGGTCGGGCGCGCTGTCGGCAACGCAGCTGGCCTGCACGCCCATGGCCCGCAGCTGGTCACGCCAGGCAACGGCGGTGTCGCGGTCCGCGAAGCTGGAAACCGTCTCCCAGCCTGAGAAGCGCGGGTCATCGACCGCGACGAGCTCCTCCTTGACGGTCATCCCCCTGCCGAAGCGCGGAAACTGCATGGGAGCAAGGGTACGCCTGGCCGGCAACCCGTCGTCGGGTGAGCACCGGCGCGGGTCTTGCGCCAGGAGTATCATTGAGTTAGATCTCGCCCCAATCTTCGGCGAGGTCCCTTCCGGCTCCAGCATCTGGTCGGCGTAGGCGTATCAAGGACCCGCCGAGGTCAGCGCCCCAGAACGCAGAGGAGCTGTTTGGATGAGCCAAGATGTTTCCTACCCGAAATGTCGGCGCCGCTATCTGAGCGTCAACGACGCGCCGCACTGGTTGACGCCTGCGCACCGCTCGCGGTGGATCACGAGCACTTGTCCAGCCGTTGCGCTGTTCGGCTTGGCGAGTTCAGCGAGTGTCCGGTGGGGTGAGGCAGCCTTGGCCGGTCGGGGGCAGGCTGCGCGCCACCGGGCCTCCCTGCACGGCGACGGTCGGACGCCTTTGCGTCTCAGCGTGAGGCCATGACAGCCACCACAGAGCTCCTTGAAGTCAGACGTCGAAATGATCGCGGCACCGTCCTGATCGAGCCAATCGGAGAACTGGATATAGCCACGGTCTCGCTACTCGCCGACGCATTCGACAGCCTCGCTGACGACGCGCAGAGTACACAGCGGATCGTTCTGGACCTCCGCGGGCTCACCTTCATGGACGCCACCGGCATCAACGAACTGCTGCACCGAAACAGTGAGGCCCAGCAGAACCGCCACAGCCTTGCCGTGATGCGGGGCGGTGCGTCCATCGATCGCCTGATCACGCTGACGGCCATCGACCAGCGCCTGGCCTTCGTCGACGGGCCCGACGACCTGAGACCGCCACTGCCGCCGGCCCTTGCCAGACCGGCGTAGCGCGGAGCCGCCTCCCCCGCTTTGGGTGGTGCGCTGCCGAGAAGATGAGATGGAATCTCCGCCGCGGTGACGGCGAGCGCAGCGGCCAGACAGCCACATACGCGCCATGAGGACGAGCGGCCACGGGCAATTGCTCGGTTTCCGTCGGCGGCGAGAGCGTCGCGCTCACGACGCCCCTGATGCCGGGACTCCAGTCGATCCGTCGCGCGCACGGCGGCCGTGGGCCGGCCCGTCGAGCAGGAGTTCGCAGCCCCGGATCGTGTGACTGGGCGCGTTTGGCTCCGGTGTATAATTCGGGCTGGCTCGCCCCAGCTTTCGGTGGGCTCGAAGTTCCGGCTCCAGCGCCCGGCCGGCAAGAGCGTGTCGCCCTCAGACGGTCGACACGGCAACTGCCGCTCAAGGAGCCTCGCCATGTCCAACCGACTCAGCCGAACCTCGGGCGTACGCGCGGCCGTTGCTCTCTCACCGCCACCCGCTGCTGCCGAGCTGCGCCAGGACGCGATCAAGCAGAGCCTCAGATGGGCGCAGGAATCCGCCGACCGCGGTGACTACCCCGAGGCTGTTGGCTGGATCCAGACACTCGAGCTGATCGGCGAGAAGGTCCCACCCAGCTACGAAGCAAAACGCAGAGCGTGGGATGCCGCCCAGACCGTGAGACGACCCGGTCAGGAGCAAGCGTGACCACCCAGTCAAGTTCCAACATCCAGACAGTCAGGTCGCACCTGAACTGTCCGCGTTGCGGGCTGACGATCGAATTGAGTGTCCCCTCACTCGCGATCAGACACTGCCCGCGGTGCGTCGCACGCAGTCATACCGTCGTTGACCTCTACGGCTCAGGGCTACGTGCCACAACGCTGGAAGCGGGGACCGTGCTCAAAGGCAACATCGCGACCGGCCGCACGGGCACATCTCGGGAGTCGCTGCGGCTCAATCGGGTGTTCTCGGGAGCGCCGAGGCGAGTCGGCTCGGCCGAGCCCGGCGAGGCCAGCGGCGCCGATCAGCGTCGAGACGGGCTCCGCTCGACCCGATGAGCGTTGTCTGGGACCTCGTCCGGCGTGCCGCCTACCGCCACCGCTGTCGCCACGCGCGGCTTCCATGGCGGGAGTTGGAGGCCGAGGCCGCGCGCCAGGGTTGCTCTGCGGCGGACATTTTCTTCGACCGTACGGGACGTGGTGCTCACGCCGCGCTGGAGACCCATGACCAGGCGCCGTCAGGCCAGTAGGAGCCAGGCGGAGTGCGGCAGCCTTGCCGTTCAAGCGCGGCGTGGCGCCAGCTACTGGTGTATGATTTATGTTCGTCCGCTTTGCACTCGGGTTTCGCAGTTCATAGGCCGGCGGCTGCCCATGCTTGCTGGACTTGGTTGATTTCCTGGGTTGTGGGGGTTCGGGCCTGTTCGGGTTGAAATTGGGTGGCGATGATCACTCGTCGTAGCTTGGCGAGCATGTCCTGGAATGATGGGGTGGTCTTGGAGAGGTACCAGGGGGCGCGGGCGCGATGCTCTGTGACGATGTCGGGGTGATGTCCGTAGAGCGCGTACCAGATGATCGTGAGGTCCATCGCCAAGAACTGGAATGGGACGGTCCGTTGCACGGCTTTCTCGGTCCGGTTGCGGGCATCACCGACGCCGAACAGTTCTTTGCCGTCCTGGAAGGCGACTTCGATCGGCCAGCGGTCTGCGTAGCGTTCGACGATCTGCGCGGCGGTGGCGTGAAGGTCGGTGGTGATCAGCGCGATCTGGTAGCCGCACGGCTTGGTGTCGTCTTTGACGAGGATCACACGGACCGGGGTTTCGGCGCCGAGCGGCTCCCACAGGCAGTTGATCTCAGCCAGCTCGAGCGTCTCGGTTTTGCTGTAGCGCCTGACGGTCGTCTTTACCCATTCGGTGGCGGGGTCGGCTGCGATCTGTTGAACGCTTTCAAGCTGTTTGCCCCATTTGCGTGGCCGGCCGCGTTTGCCGGTGCGCGGCGGCGCAGGGGCGTAGATCACCGCGTTGCTACGCAGCCTCGATGTGATCGTCACCCGCTTGGGTGCAGCACGCCACGCCTGGCTGATGTAGGCGCTGTCACCGACCACGTTGATCTGGCGATCCGGCAGCCGTTTGGCGAGCAGGCAGACTATCTCCCTGGCCAGCTTGACCTTCCCGGGCCGCTCAGGATCGGGCTTGTGCTGCTTGACGAACTGTTCGCGCCGCGGCTGCCAGAGCCGGAACAGGACCGGCAAACATACGGTGCGCTGCAGGAACGGCAGCTTGACACAGATCCCGGCCACGATCCAGTTGTTCCCCCACGCGACCGAGCCTGAGCGGCTGTTGGCGGTCGCGTCGTGATGCCAGAAGGTGCCGTGGATCCGGCGTCCCCTGCGTTTCAGGAGCGTGTCGTCGACCGCGACCAGCACGCTCGCACCCGGTTCTGTGAAGCGCTCAACGATCAGGCAGGCGAGCCGTAACCCGAGCTCGTCCACGGACCAGCGGGCATTGGCGAAGAACCGGTGGCAACGCGCGTGATGCCACACCCCCGACAGCCTTGAGCCTGTCAGCATCCCGGTCACGCACCGCAGAGAGGTCTGCGAGACCTGACCGACCAACACCCCCCGGAACGTCTCAAACGTGGGACGGGTGAAACACGACTCAAACAGGACAAGCAGCTCGTTCAGCGAAGATGGGACGCAGAGCATCGGCGGCAGCCTCCAAGAGAAGCCGCGCAGCGTGCCTCCCCTTGGCCGCGACGGACGGGTTATGTTGACAGCAACCGCTTTCGCGCAAGCCGCCGATGCTCCTTCCCCGACACCGCGCCAACAGGCCACACCAGCCCGCCACGGCCCCGCCCACCACCACCACCTGCTACGCCGCTATGCCGCTACAGGCCCAAAAGTGCGAAACCCGAGTTTGCACCTCGGCGGATGAAGTTTTCCGGCTCCAGATCCCGGCCGGCGTGAGCGTGTCGGCCAGCCTGTCGGCACTGAGCAACGCGTCAGGAGCCGATTGACCGGATTCTCCCCTCAAACGAACTGTCCCGAACGCCACGCGCGTTCCCCATGGCGGTGCGCGCCGTGGTCACTGCCGCGATCTGACACGCATCCGCCACCCCATGCCGTTCCCGCTGGCAACAGGCTCGCGGTGTCCTCGCCATGGCGGGCGAGAGCGAGTAACCCGAGAGCGACTCGCACTCCGATCACCTGGGAGAGTGTTCGGTGTCGACGACTCTCGTCGAGAGCCTGCGCTGTCACCAAGGCGTTCGCTGTGCGGCGTCACAACGGCAACTCCCATGGGTAGCTACGCAAACCTCGACGCCGAAACGGTTCTGCAAGGCTCTGGCAAAGTATCCGGGGGCGATCGGACCTACGGGCCAGCTGTACAGAACTTGTTGGCGCAGCCCGAAGCGGTCAGGGGACCCGCCGCCAGTTTGGCGACGGGCGCTGAGAGGACCAGCGCCGGTCTACGCGACGCCCCCACCCGCGCGCTGCCGGGAGCCGCTCGTGCGCGGCTCTCCCGCTTGGCGCCAGCGTTGCGTAACTCCCTCACGTCCCCGTATCGACTGGCCCGAGCTCGCAGGACCGGCTCAGGGCCGGCGGATCGGGCCAGGCCCGTGGGTGCGGCGGACTTGAACCAGGCGCGCCTGCTGGCGTTGCTGGGCCGCGGCACGCTGACGATCGGCGAGATGTCTGAGCGGGGAATCGACGCCCCCGCCCAGGCCGTGTACGACCTGCAACTGGTAGGTCATGTCATTGAGCGCGCTCCGGTGAGAGATGAGAGCGGACAGCGATCTCTGCGCTACCGCCTGGTCACAAACTCGCGCGCCCCAGCACAGAGCACGAGCCGGTTACAGCGCCGTCGTGCCGCTGAGTCAGCCACACGGCCGCTTTCCGGGGACAGCGAATGCGGACGCTGAATGCCACGAGGACCAGGACCATCCGCGCAGCACGGCAGAGGTGTCGTGGAAACCTGCGCCGCTCACGGCTACCGGAGACCGACCGGGCGCGGTTGCTGGGTGTGCCACGGGCGGGAAACGTGACTGGTCTGACCGATGGGGGTAGTGCTGATCATCGGTGCCCCGACGCTGAAACTCGGCGTGGGCTCACGCCTCAGCAAGCTGCGGTGGAACAACGGCCACCGACCAAATGACCTTTCGACCAACCAACAAAGGGAGCATTCCATGCACAAGAACATGAGCAACCATGACCGGCGTCTGCGGACAACGCTGGTCGCGCCGGTGGCGGTCATCCTCGGCATCCTGATGGGCCCGGCATCGATCGTGTCGATCATCCTGTACCTGGTCGCAGGGGTGATGGTTGCGACCGGAGCCACGGGCTACTGCCCAGCCTACTCGCTGGTGCATTTCGATAGCCGCGGGCAGCGCCAAGTTCCGCGCTGAGCAACGCGCGTCGGGGTGCCATCGGCATGGGAGCCGCAATGGACAGCAACGGCCGGGGCCGCTGTGACAGACGCCGCGGCCTCGGCCGCGCCGAGGAGCCACCCTGCCCGACACCGACACCGACACCGACACCGACGAGCTGACGGCCGTGCGCGGGATCGACCTTGCGGCTGGCGATGGGCGCGGAACAACCCGGCTGGCGCAACGGGGCCGGCACCGGGACCCGGCCTCGTGCTGATTTTCGGTCTCCAGGCGCGGAGCGAGCAGCCGTGGATGACGCTTCGCAAGGGCCGCCGAACCCCGTGAGCAAGCGGCCGCGGACAGAGCCGGCGCGGTCCTCGGGGCGCCCAACGCGAGACCAGGGCGCGGCGGGCTCGGCCGGTCCGGACGCGACGGTAACAGCGGATGCGCAGCTGCCAAAGCTCGATGAGTCGTCGCTGCGGGCACTCGCCGAGGTCGGCCGCCGCTGGGGCCCGCCGGAAGCCGCACCGGATCCCCGGCGAGCCTCACTGCCGCTGGACCCTCAGCTCCGCTACCGGTACGACAGCCGCCATGAGCGAGGAGCGTTCGTCCAGGTCCACCACCCGCTGGCCAGCGGCCAGGATGAGCTGGAGGCCACACAAGCCGGCGGCGAAGATACCCGCCTGGGCCGGGTCGGCCACCACGTCCGGCGCCTGGTGATCGGCCCTCCGCTGCGCAGCTCGGCCGTCGCCGCGCAGCGAATGGGAAAGCTTCTGGCACTACCGGTGTTGTCTCCTGACGCGCTCTCCTCGGTCGCCTACGGCCCCGAGGCGATGATGGCGATCCTGGTCGCGGCGGGGAGCGCAGAGCTGAAGCTCTCCCTACCGATCGGGGCGGTGCTGGTGGCGCTGATGGTCTCTGTCGGCATGGGATACCGGCAGGTCATCCGTGCCTATCCGAACGGGGGCGGCTCATACATCGTGGCCAGCGACAGCCTCGGCCCGCGCTGGGGCCTCTTGGCTGGTGCCGGCCTGATCGTCGACTACATCCTCACGGTGGCAGTATCGGTCGCCGCGGGCGTGGCGGCGATCACCTCTGCAATCCCTGCTGCCAGCCCTTGGGCGGTCCCGATCGGGCTGGTGGTGATCGTGCTGCTGGTGCTTGCCAACCTGCGCGGCGTTGGGGCGGCTGGCGCCGCCTTTGCGCTGCCGACCTACATGTTCATTGTCGCGATCGCGCTGATCACAGTGGTCGGGCTCGTCGACGCCGGGTCTCACGGTTTTGCCGCGGTGCCACCCGCCACCCACGGCGCCAGCGAGGCGCTTGGCCTGCTGCTGATCCTGCGGGCGTTCGCCTCAGGCGCGACCGCAATGACCGGCATTGAGGTGATCTCCAACGCGGTCCCGGTGTTCAAACCACCAGAGGCCGACAATGCGCGCCGCACGCTCACGGTCATGCTCGGGTTGCTGGTGACGATGTTCATCGGCGTCCTGGTGGTCGCCCACCTGGATGGAGCTAGCCCCGGTTCCGAAACGGTGCTGTCGCAGATCGCCCATCGCAGCGTCGGCGGTGGGCTGCTCTACGGCTACGTCCAGCTCTCCACCACGCTGATCCTGTTGATCGCCGCCAACTCGGCCGCCAACGGCTTCCCGAGGCTGCTGTATTTCATGGCCCGTGATGACTTCATACCGCATGCCTTCCTGCACATGGGTGACCGGCTCGCGTTCTCTGTGGGAATCGTCGTGCTGGCCGTGCCGGCCGCCTTCCTCTACGCGATCTTCGGCGGCCAGACGGAGCCGTTGATCCCGCTTTACGCGATCGGCGTGTTCGTTGCCTTCACCCTGGCCCAGAGCGCCATGGTCGCCCACTGGCGCCAGCACCACGCGAGCGGGTGGCGCCGCGGACTGTTGATCAACCTGCTCGGCGCGATCCTGTCCGGGGCAGTGGTGCTGATCGCGCTGGTCACCAAGTTCACCTCGGGCGCCTGGATCGTGGTCCTGCTGATCCCGATGATCATCGTCGCCTGCCTGAGCGTGCACCGCCACTACCAGCTTGCCCAAGCGGCGCTCTACCCGGCTGTGGAGGATGCTGCACTGCCGTCAACTGACGCAGGGGCCAGAACCTACGAAGGCCAGGACGCCCCAGCCGAGATCACCCACCTGGCGGTGGTGCCGGTCGCGGCACTGGATCGCTCCGCTCTGCGAGCGCTGGCCTACGCGGCCTCGCTGAACATTCCCACCCTGGCCGTTCACGTCAGCCCGAGCGACCAGGAGGCCGATCGGTTCCACCGCTACTGGCAAGACTGGGGCGACCACCTCCCATTGGAAGTACTCGTCTCACCCTATCGCACCACCCTCGCACCGCTGGCCAACTACATCGAGGCGCTGCACCTGCAGCGGCCCGAGCTCACCCTCACCGTGGTCGTCCCACAGGTCGTCGTCCGGCACAGCTGGCAGCGGACGCTGCACAGCCGCACCGGACAACGCCTGCGCAGGGCCCTCAACCATCAACCCGGGATCGTGATCACCAGCATCCCCTTCCACCTGCCCAACTGACCCGGCCATCGACGTCTTGCACGCAGCCGGGCCTGGCCATGCGCGGCAGGAACGGTCCTCGTTTCCGCCACTTGCTCAGTGACGCAAGCGTGATCGCACTGCGCGACCGGGTGTGCGGAGCTTTGCGGCGCCACGCCGGAGCGCCTGACGCCACTCTCCGCTCACCATGGTCGCGTGGCTGGGGTCCCGGACACCGCCATCGCGCGCGCCTTCGGTCCGCGTGACCGGCACTGTGCCGCCCTCTGACTCCCATGCCTCGATCGCTACCTGGTCCGGGCTCATGTCGACGCCCGGTCTTTGCCAAGGGCGTGCGTGGCTGCTGCAGCCACGGAGGCCTCGACCTCTTCGGCGCCCTCAGGCTGCGGTGCGGCGCGCGGCGAGCCAGGGCTCGGATCGACCTCGGTGACCCTCAGGCCGAACTGTGACCTGACGCGCTCAGCGAACGTGCTCGCGTCAGTCCAACCGGCTTCGCCGCCGTTGAGCATCACGACCTCGCTGGCCGGGAACTCCCGCAGTCCGTCGAGCAGCGAGGTTATCGGCTGCCCGACAACCGTGTGTCCCGTCGCCCGGACGCCGTTCCTGAGCAGTGTTTGTAAGCCGGCGTTGACGCGGCCTTGCGCGACCCGCTGCTCGGCGTCGATGTCGCCCAGCACGCTGTGCAACCAACCGGCCGCGACGACCTGAGCGATCACTGTCACGTCCGTCTCTGAACGTGTGCCGCGGCTGCACACCTCCGCACAGAGGCGCGGGTCTTCAAGGCCGCGATTGGCAATGACCAACACATGATGGCGGCCCTCGGCAGGCGCGAACCTGGCCGCGCCCATTGTCCCCAGGGTCACCGTCGCCGGCGCCTCCGGATGGTCGGCGAGCAGCAGCATCAGCCATACCAACGAGCCCGCGATCACGACCACTTCCAGGCCCGACGCCACTGGAAGCATCCACACGGCTCTGGTTTTGACAAGTACCGCAACCAGAGCGATAACCAGCAGCGAGAGGCCAACGAAGAGAGGGAGCAGTATCGCCCCACCCCCGCTCGGCTCGGGCTGCAGTGCTCCGGTGGCATGAACAGCCGACCTGCGCTGCGTCGACGCCGCGTACGCATCTTGCTCAGCTGCGCCGGTCCACTGCGTGTGGTGTTGCATCGTTCTCAGGCTCCTGACGCTGTCTGTGGTCGAGCGACCTTGACGGTCACCCTGGGACAGCCGACCGAGTGATGGAGCCGGAACATTGCTGCCTCGCCGAGAGCTGGAGAGAAGCAGCTTGCTCAAGCGTACTCCGCTTCGCGACCGCCTCAAGGCCAACCCGTGCGCGCACTGGCTCCTCAGGGGCGCCGCTTGACCGCCTGGCTCAGGCTGTTTGACCTCGCGAGCAGCCCGTTGCTGATACGGCCGCGATCTCGGCGGGTCACGCCGAGCCAACGCTGCTCAAGCAGGTCACAGAACCAGGTGCGCGGTCCAGGTTCGCCGCTGCGCGCCCGAACGGTCCAGCGCGTGAGGAACTTCTGCGCGGTGTCCGAGTCGCTGATCTCACAGAACCTGCGTGGCTCCCCAGCCACCGTGCACTCACGACTCGCCTCGAGCGGCTGGGTGAGCGGTTCGTCAGGCAGCTCACGCGGTTCTCGGGGAGCTTCGCGGGCCGCCTCGGCCACATGTGCCTGGTGTTGGCCAACAGATCCTCGTGATGCTCGGCGTGCTGGCGAGGAATCTCATCAATGGCGCTGGAGAGACACGCGCGGTCGTCATCGCGCCGGCAGACACCCGGAGCGTTTCGAGGATTGGCGACGGGCCTTTCGGAAACCGCTGCTGACATGTCCTGGCTGACCTCCGTGACCTGCCAGCGTGCGTTCAACTCCGGCGCAGCCTCGAAACACCACAAGATCCCGAGCCTGCATCGCGATTCCCAGATCGAGACTCAGCGAGCCGCGCCGACGCCTGCCACCCAGATTGACCAGACTCGTGGTTCGACGTTGAGCTGTTCCGCATCGGGCTGGAGGTCGAACTCGAGCACGGGCGACGCGACCCAGCGACGAACGTCAGCGATGACGACGAAGCCACAACCGGCAAGATCGCGTGGGCCTACCTGAACGAGTTCCCCGATTACTACGCCCGCCTCGCACAGATGGAAGCCGAGGCGGAGCGCTACTGGGCCGCACACAACCCCGGACACCCCCAGTGACCCAAGCTCGACCTCACCGGATCGCCGGCACACACCGCCGGACACTCGTGGACGCCCTGATCGCTGCCCTTTGCCAGTCCGGCGGCATCGCCGACACCAGCCCCGCACGCCAAGGCCGCCGTGACGCACTCACGGCATTGCTACAGTCAGATTTCGAAGGGCACTCAGGTCGTCAGCCGTAAATGGTGGCAGCCGAAGCTGACTTTCTCCGTTTTGGCTTAAGTCCAACGAGAAGTTCAGACGTTGCTGGTTTCGCTGGAGCTGCGCTACTGCTGAAGCGGCGTTTCTTTCACTACAGGCCTCACGGCCAGAAGGGAAGCGCACATGAGCACCGACACTCGCCCACGAGTTCTAATCCTCGGCAGCAGCTTTGCCGGATTGACCACGGCACGCTATATCCATCAGACGCTGGGTGACCGCATCCACCTAACCGTTGTCGATCCGAACCCATATCTGATCTTCGTGCCCAACCTGCCGATGGAGGTGTTCGCCGATCATGACCCGCTGGTTACGATGCACATGGGCACGGTCCGGTTCCACGACAAGGACGGTACGGCCTTCGTCAACGCGGAGGCGATCGAAATAGATCTGGACTCCAAGCGGGTCACGATCCGTCCGACCGATCGCGCCGGCTCGGCACCCGAGCTGCTGCGTTACGACATGCTTGTGATCGCCACCGGCAGTCGGCTCGCCTATGACCGCATCGACGGCTTTGCCGAGCATGGCGACGCGGTTTCCAGCGGGCACTACGGAAACAAGCTGCGGCGTAAGCTGTTCCATGATTACAAGGGTGGCCCGGTCGCGATCGGGTCAGCGCGCTTCCATCAGGGACTCAAGGACAAGCCTTCGTGGCTGCCCGAAGCTGCCGCCGCATGTGAGGGTCCGCCGCTCGAGCTCGCCCTGACGATGGCACACTGGTTAGAGCATCGCGGACTCGGCGACGCCCACAAGATCACCCTGTTCACCCCAGCCGAGAAGATCGCCGAGGACGCCGGCGACGCGATAGTCGGGGAGTTCCTCCAGATGGCCACAGAGATGGGCTTCGGGTATCTGAACAACACGCAAGACATAAAGGCGATCTCCGCAGACGGAATCGAGTTTGAAAGCGGTGCGAGCGTTGAGGCGGAGATCAAGATCGTGCTCCCCGACTGGGTGCCCCACCAGTTCCTCACCGGCCTCCCAATCAGTGACGAACGCGGCTTCATACTCACTGACACGCACATGCGGAACCCGACCCATCCCGAGGTCTTTGCCGTTGGCGATGCCGCCGCGCTGACCGTTCCGAAGCTCGGATCTCTCGGCCATCAGCAGGCAGAGATCGTCGCCGATCAGATCGCCGTCCAGGTTGGCCTGACTGATGAAGCAGCCGCTCGCGACCCGTACAAGCCCGCGATCCTGTGCTTCGGCGACATGGGAGGCCACAAGGGCTTCTACATCCACTCCGATACCTGGTTCGGAGGCGACACCAGCGTCTTCGAGATGGGGTACGCGCCATACGCGATGAAGATGGCATTCAAGGAGATGTATTTCCGCACGGGCGGAAAGCCGGTCTCCTGGGGCATGCCATTCACGGAGTTCACCATGGACCACGGCCTCGCGCACGTCTGAGGTCAGGCCAGGCAGAGGCGATGAAACCGCTCTTGGCAGCCGAAGTCGGCGAGGAGAACTCGCGACGTGGTCTGGTCGGCCGCGCCGTCGCACGAATCGTGATTCCAGCGCTGCTCGTGCTGGCTGGCACGGCGCTGATCGTTCTGGGCGACGGCGCGCTCGGACTGGCGCTGTTCGCGGCTGTGCCCGTCATAGCCACGTTCAACTGGTTCGTGCGGCTCTCGCTACGCAGCCAAGGCGACCGCGATCGTGAACAGGCCGCCCGCGACAAGCTGGCACGAACGGGCAAATGGTAGGTGAGGCCCTTGCAGCGTTACCCCGGCGTGTGCACACGAAGCGTCGTGGCCTGCGATCTGCGCTACCAAGCCGGTGCCAGCCTCGCAGGCCAAGGCGGTTCGCCATCGCCTGAACTTGGGTGGCCGCCGGCAGGTCCACCGGGTGCCTCATTGGATGCGCCCTCCAGGCTGTCAAGCAGATCCTGAGCGACGAGCTCCTCCTCGACCTGGCGCCCGGTGGCAGCCATCGTCGCGGTCAGCTCCCGGTCCCAGCTCGCCAAAACCGGCGCGCCCACGAGGCTCGCCGTGTGCCTGTGCGCCAGCACCGCCTCACGGTAGGCATCGGCGCCGAACTGCCACGGCTTCAGCGGCAGTCGGCGCTGCAGGAGGTTGGCGATCGTGATGCCGGGCCAGTCAAAGTCGCCGTGATGCACCAGCTGTACGCCCGCAGCCGCCAGCGAGCGCAGCAACACCATCGTCGCCGCGCGCGGCTGGCCATGAGTGCAGACCAACGGCACAGACGCCGGCGCGAACCGGTCGGCGGCGAATGCCACCACCGAGGGGTTCTCGACGATCAGCACGCGCTGCAGCCCTCGCCAGGTGGGCGGCGACCGCACGAGCTGGCGCAGCGTCAGCCACAGCGGCTCGCCGGCAGCGTGAGCGGCGGCCAGCGGGCCGCCGCTCTCGGTCCCATCGCCCGGGAGTCCCAGCGTGAGCACGACACTCGAGAGCTCATCGCAGAGCACGCCGACGGCCGCCCACGCCTCGCGACGCGCCTCAGATGGGGATTCCCCGAGCCCGGGTGCGGCGATGCCGGCCAGCGCCCGCGCAGCGCCGAGCGCGAGCGTGGAGAGCGGTGCACCGTCGTCGAGGGCGTGCGCCCGGCCAAGGACGCGCGCGGCAAACGCCGGCAGTGACTCCGGCCGCTGGCACGGAAGCGCCTCGAGCACCAGCGCAAGGCCCGCGAGCAGCCGCGCGCCGGTGGCTGGAGATCCTCCCGCCAGGCGTTTGATCAGTCCGCTTGAGCGCACATGCGCGAGCCATTCGGCGAGCTCGGCCCCGCCTGCGGCCCCGGTCCTTGCGGCGATCGCCGCCTCGAGCCCCGCAAACGCCTGCGCCCACGCAAGCGCCTGCGCGGACTGCGCCTGCGCGCGGACGGTCACAGGACCGCTCAGCGTGATCACCGCCCCGGCAAGTCCGCCGTCGTGCAAACCCGCGCGCCGTAGGAGTGCGTCGAGGTCACCAAGCGACACCGATAGCCCGCGGGCAGTGCGTGGCTGGCGGCCGAGCAGCCGCGCGAGCGCGTCGCGCTCGCCTGCGCTGGCGCTCGCCAGCGTCACGGTCCCGTCGAGCGGTTCGCCGCGCTCCATCCGCCGGCGGGCACGGTCGATCACCCACGCGAGCTCGGCGGTGCCGAGCAGCCGGCTCAGTCGCTCGTGGTCGACCTGTCCCACAGCGGCGTTCCCTGCGGCGGAGCGAGCATGGTCACGGTCGCCGGCCCGGGCGCCTCCGGCGCCTCGGGCGCCCGCGTACGTTCAAAGCCGTCCCACTCCCAGTGGGTGACGAGCACGGCGGCGACCCCGTCGATGCGGGAGAGCTGGGCGATGGCCAGCCCGGGCACCTCCGCGTAGCAGCCCCATTCGCGCTCGCTGGTCATGACCACGTCCAGGTCGAAGGCGGCGAGCAGTCCGAGGCACTTCGCACGAGCGCGGTCATCGACGCCGGCGAACGCCTCATCCAGCATCACCAGGCGGGGCGCGTGGGGGTTGCCGGCCGAGCTGTAGTAGGAGGACGCGGCCGCGAACAGCGGCACGCTGGCGGCGAGCACGCGCTCACCGCCCGAGGACGGGCCGCTCGCAGGCTGCCAGCCGCCGGCCTGACGGCGTTCGACGCTGAAGCGATGCCAGTGGCGGTAGTCAAAGGCGCGCGTGAGCAGCTCGATCCAGGTTGCCGCCTCGTCGGCGGCACGGGCCGCGCGGATCTGGTGCTGCAGGAAGCCGCCGACGGCGGCGCGGTCTTCCTCTGACCACGCGTCGGTGCTCTGGCGCAGCAGCCGGGTGCGCGCGTCGCGCAGACCATCCGGCGCTTCAGGGTCGGTGATCCAACGCAGACGCAGCTGCATGCCGGTGCTCGTTGGGCGGGCGGCCAGCTCGGCATTGGTGTCACGCACGCGCTGCTCGGCGGCGACGATCAGCTCCTGCAGCGCGCTTGCGACCTCGCCCACCAGGTGGTTCTCAAGGATCTCCCGCTCACGCGTGTCGAGCAGTCGGCGGCGCTCCGCGACCTCGGCGGCCAGCCCGCTCACCAGACCGGGCAGCGTCTTTGTCTGGCCCTGGAAGCTCACCTCCACGACGATGCCCTCTTCGCGCGGGAACATCGCCGCGTCGTTACCGTGACGGCGCAGCGCGTCGGCGAGGTGCCCGAGCTCGTCGCTCACCTGACGCTGCAGCCGCAGCCAGCGACCCTCCTCGTCGGGCTCGGTGGCGAGCGCCTGCTCGATGTCGCGGGCCAGTCGCAGGGCCTGGGTGACGTTCCACTCATCCGGTAGCTCTATGTCTGCGAGGGCGACCTCAACAAGCCCGGTCTCGGCGAAACGGTGCAGTCCGGCGACCGCAGCGAGCCGCTCGTCGGTGGCGTCGCTGAGCTTGCCGCGCAGCTCGCGCTGGCGCACGTCCGCCGCGCCCTCGGCGCGCTGGGCCTCGCCGACACGGCTCTCGATGCCCTCCTGGGCGGCCGTGTTGGCGCGCAGCGCATCGCCCACCTCACGCAGCTGCCGGTCGAGCTGCGCGATCGCCGCACCGGCGCTGGCCTGCAGCGTGTCGCGGCGCTCGATCGCCGCGGCGAGTTGCCGATCGGTGTCGGCCAGTTTGCCCTGTGCCTCGACCAGCCCCTGCTGCGCCTCTTGCACGTCTTCGCTCGACCGGGCAAGCGCGCCCTGCGCCCGGTCGGCCCGCGCGCAGGCCGGCCAGAGCGTCGCGGCGGCGAGCTCGAACTCGCGCAGCGAACCCGTGAGCGCCTCAAGCGCCGCCCCGCCCGCGGGCAGCCCCAGGTCGGCAGCGTCGGCCACGAGCGTCTCCCGGGTCTCCTGCACCGCCGCCAGTGCGGCCAGCTCGGCCGCACGCGCCGATTCGAGCGCCTGTTCGGCCACCGCCAGCTCGGCTTGCGCGGCCGCGAGCCTCGCATGAGCGTCGCGGACCGCCGCATCCGAAGGACGGTCAGACAGCTCGCGCCCCAGTCGCTCACGGCGGTCCGCCAGGGCCGCCGTCTCGCGCTCGAGCTCCGCCAGCCCGGCACGCGCGTGCCCCAGCGCCGCCTGCAGCTCTGCGATCCGGGCGCGGCGTGCCGCCTCCCGGGCGCCATGACCGATGAACCGCGCCGCCTGCTTGTGCCAGGCCCCGCGCAGCGCGCCGTTGCGGTAGCGGCCATCCGCGGCCACCCACACGGTCCGGTCGCTCTGGCCAAGTCCGATCGACTCGAGCAGCCGCTGCACCTCGCGCTCGCCCACCGGCGCGGTGGCGCCAATCGCGGCGCTGAGCACATCGCCGAGACGCGGACCGTCCCCGCCGATGCCCGTTGCAGCAAGCAGCGTGTCCTCTGTGTGCGGGTCGACGAGCTCGCCTTGCGGGGTCACCCAGCCGTCGAGGATGCCGCTTGCCTCCAGTGCCGCTTCGATGCCGGCCCGCTGGCCGGCATCGAGATCGTCGCGGAAGTCGACGAGCTGCCACAGTGGCGCACCCGGCCTGCCGCTGCGCACGCCCGCCGCGCGTGTCGGTGGGGCGAACGGAGCGGGCTGGACGCCCGACTCAAGCTCGGCGCATTCGCGCTCAAGCTCCGCGATCGCTGAGCGAACCTCCCGCGTGCGCGCGTCGATCTCTGCCTGCTCGCGCTCGAGCCGACCAACCGCCGCGTGGCCGGCCTCGAGGATCGCCTGGTCGAGCGGATTGGCTCCGGCGAGGATCTCAAGCCACTCGTCCAGTGCCGCCAGGGCCGTCGCCGCATCGGCCAGGGCGAACTCGGTCGAGTCGTTGAGGTGAGCGCGGATGTCCCGGGCGTAGTCGTCACTGCGTCCGCGCAGATCCTGTTGGGCTTCGTCTCGGCGCTCGGCCACGCCGGCGAGCTCACGCTCGCGCTGCTCGGTGCCGTGCCGCGCGGAGACGAGCGCCCGCTGCGCCTCTTCCCAGCGGCGCAGAAGCGTCCCCACGCGGCGAATCCCGGCGTGCTGGCGCGCACTGAGCTCGCTCACCACGCGGGGCAGATCACTCAGCGCGCGTGTGCTCATCGCCTCTGCGAACTGCGCGCCGATGGCGGCGCCCTGCGCATGCGCGTGCGCCCGCTGGCTGATCGTCTCACGGGCGGCGGTGGCCTCCGAGAGCTCGGCGCTAGCTTCGCTGACACGGGCCTGCCGCGCCGCGATCTGGTCGCTGAGACGCTGCAGCGCTGACTGCAGCTCCTGACGCTGGCGCTCAGCCGCCTCGGCGTCCTCGCGGGCTCGGCGCAGCTCGTGTGCGCTGCGCATCAGCGGATCGGCGCGAAGCACCTCCTGCCGGGCACTCAGCTTGGCCTGCTCGGTCCGCAGCGTGACGAGCTCAGCGCGCGCGGTGGCCAGCTCTTCGACGGCGCCGCGATGTTCCTGCTCAGCATCAGCCAGCTCACGGCTGAGGCGCTCAACAACCGTCTGTGTCCGGCGCAGCGGTGCCGCCCGCCGACGGGTCGCCATGCGGGCGTAGGCGCTGTAGGTCGCCAGGTAGCGCTGCGAGGCCTCATGGGCCTCCGTCATCGCCTCTAGCTCGGCAGCATCATCCTCGAGCGCGCGAAACGCCTCGGCGACGTTGTGCAGGAGCGCCTGGTCAAGCGGCGCCAGCGCGTCGGTCAGCGCCGCCGAGAGGCTGCGCTCGTCGGGCCGCTTTGAGAGCTGCGGCTGGCGGACCTTGACCAACAGGTCGATCAGGGCGCCGTAGCGCTGCTCGCCAAGGCCGAACAGCCGCTCGTCGATCGCGCGCCGATAGTCGCGTTTGCGGCGGTGCACGGTGCCGCGCTGTCCGAGCGCCTCACCGAGACGCTCGGCGCTGAGCGCGACGCCGGTGTGGTCCACCAGCGAAAGCTGAGCGCCCACGCGCAGCTCGGTGATGAAGAACCAGTGCGCGGTGATCCCGCGTCCCGAGACGGCCTTCAATCCGCAGCCGATGGTCAAGAACTCGGGGCCGTCATCACCGCGGCGGCCCAGCTCCATCCAGGTGTAGCCGAGCCGCTCGGGGTTGGGGTGCTCCCCGCCGAGCAGCAGGTTCCACTCCATCCGCTTGTTCGGGTCGGCGTCGGGCTCGACGCGGTGGGGCGAGAGCTCGCCGTCCAGCAGCAGAGGCAGCGTGAGCGCAAGCACCTTGGACTTACCGGTCCCGTTGTTGCCGCGCAGCAGCAGCCGGCCGTCGCGGAAGTGAAACTCCTGATGGTCGTAGTAGAAGAGGTCCTCGAGGCCGATGCGCAGCGGCGCCCAGCGCTCACGGGCCGGCTCTGGCAGGCTCATGCGAGTGTCCCCTGGCCCTGTGTGAGCGTCGGTGTGTCCAGGCCGAAGCGCCCGAGTGCCGGCAGCGGCCGCACGTGATCACCCTCCCGCCGCACGAGCCGCAGCGCTACCAGGCGCTCGAGCGCGTGCTCGACCAGGCCCGCCTCGGCGCCAGGCTCGCGCGTGTCGCCCCGCCAGTAGGAGCGGTGCTCCTGAGCCAGGCGCCGCACCAGCGCGCGCAGCTCGCCGATCGTGACCGCGCCGTCGTGCGCGGCCAGCTCCTCGCTGATCAAGAGTGCCACGTGCCCGTCGGTGCCGATCTCCGGCATGCGCACGTCGGTTAGCTCGTCACGACGGTCGACCATCGCGATCCCCTCAGCACGGATCTCAGGCAACAGGCCGGTGAGCTCACCGGCTCGTCCTGTCAGCAGCGCGCGCTGGGCGTTCAGATAGGCAAGCTCAGCCTCGCTGAGCTCGTTGTAGTAGAGGACGGGCTCGTCGAGCAGTGATCGCATCAGCCGCTGGCGTGTGGCCCGGTTGCGCAGCTCCGCAGAGGCCGGTTCGCTCTCGGCCACGAGCGCCTCCAGGCGCTCGGCAAAGCTCTCCGCAGTGATCGTGGAGGGGCCCCGCACGGCGCTGATCAGGACCGCCATCACACGTCGCTCGACGTCGTAGAGGACGTCGCCGGCGTCGCGCATGAACGCTTCCTCGTCACCGGCGACCCGCGCCAAGACGCCGAGCTCGAGCAGGATCCGTACGACGGCAACGAGGTCTCCCCGCTCTGCCCGGCCGTCCAACTCGAACGTGACTCCCGCTGCGGCCAGGCGCTCGTCGCTGGCTGCGACGATGATGCCCTCCGCAAGGCGCCCGAGCGTGATCTGCTGATCGGCGCGCTCGAGCACCGACAGCGCCAGGCAGACGAGCACGTACCGCCGGCGGCCGAAGGCCAGGCCGGAGCGCGGCTCACGCGCCGGGTGCGTCCCCTCGGGCGCCACGCCGGCGCGCTTGAACAGCCGTGCCACCTCCGCGTCGACGTGCAGCCGCCACCCTGTGTTCTGCTCAAACCAGTCGCGCAGCGCCGTCGCCTGCTGGCGCACGACGCGGAAGGTCTCGGGGTCATCACGGGCCAGCAGCAGGGGCCGGCGCAGGAGCGCCCGCGCCGCGCGGCGCAGATCACGCTCATCGGCCTCCTGCAGTGCGCCGCTCAGCTGCTCGCTCACGCGACGAGCCTCCGCGCGCGACTGTTGAGGTCGACGATGTGCAGGAGGTGATCGGCCCCGCGGAAAACCCCCTCGTCGGTGCGGATCTCAACCAGGCCGGCACCGGCGATCGGTGTGAGCAGGATCTCCAGCGAGCCGTCACCGCTGGCCGTGCGGGTCTGCGGCTCATCAGGCCGCCGCGCCGATAGCGCCTGCCCGAGCAGGGCCAGGAACAGCGCAAACGCATCCGCGTCCAATTCGTCGAGCTCGCTCAGACGAATGGGATGCTCGGTGAGCAACCGGGCGCGCGCGGCCGCGGTCTGCTCCGCCTCCGCGGCGGCGCGCGCCGCGAGGAACTGCCGTTCGCTGCGGCGGTCAATCACACGGCTGGGCTTGCCACGCCGCTCGTAGCTGCCCGTCCTTCGCAGGCGTGGGCTGATCATCAGCCGCGGCGCATCGCGCCACGGTGTCGACGGCCTGACCGGGCTTTGCTCGCGTGCCTGGGCGCTGTCGCCGTCGATCGTCAGGTGCCGCGCGCTGTTCAGACCAAAGCTGGCCTGCCAGAGGCTGTGCATCGCCACCTCGTTGGGCGCCTGCGCGAACCAGACGGCCAGCTCCCGGAAGTCGGCGTTGCGATCGGAGCGACCGGTGCGACGCTGGTTGAGCAGCGCGACGACTCCGAGCAGGTCTGGGATCGCCTTCAGCGCGCTCGCGCGCAGCAGCTTCGCCTGGCTGGGGTGTCCTTGAGCGGAGATGAACCACTGCCGCAGGCCGAGCCACCGCTCGCGCCAGACGGCGAGCTCGGCCTCGACGCTCTGCTCGCGCGAGGCCTCACCGCCGGGCGCGACATCCTCGGCGTCGCGCTCGGCCACCAGCCTGAGCAGCCGGTCGACGTCGGCCTCGCCGATTTCGCCGAGCAGCTCTGCGATCTCGGCACCGGTACTGGCCAGGCCCTTGATGAAGCGCTCCAGATAGTCGATCAGCCGGTCCTTGTAAGCGAGGAAGGCATCGACCTCCAGCTCGTAGAGATCGATCGTGCGCTGCAGCGAGCCCATGAACGCCTGCGCGTTCTCGGCAAGGTCGCCACAGCGGCCGACGAGGTCGCGCAGGACAAGGCCGCTGCGCCCGACATCGGGTTCGTGCTCGGCGGCGAGCGCACGCAGCGCACGCAGACCGGCCGCGATGTCCCCGAGCGCGACCGCCTGTAGCGCTCCGCGGCGACCGAGCTGCTCGTCATACACCGCCAGAGACCGCTCGGCTGCCTCACCGGCATGGGTGAGCTGATAGAGGAAGCGGGCGCGGTGGAAGTCCTCAACGCTCGTCACCCTGCTCGTGTCGGGGTCGGCTCGCAGATTGCCCCAGGCCACGAGCTGCTTGAGCGCATCGGCGATCGCCTGCAGCTCCGCACCAGGCAGCCGCTCCGCGATGTCCTCGGCACGCAGGTGCACAACGAACCGGCGTTTGGCGGCGACGAACGTCAGCATCACCTTGCGGTACAGATCGGCGTTCTGCGACGTCAGGTACGAGAACGGCTTGAAGCGGGCGGGATCCTCCATCCTGCGCACACGGTGACAGGGTGCGCGGACGGAACCGCGTCGCGGATCTGTCGACGCTCTGTCGTCAGTCGTCCGCACCCTCGTCTACGTTTCGGTGCCATGATCGATGAAACACCTTCGATCCGCATCCGCCCCGACGAGCTGCGCACCGTGCGCGAGGCGATGCGCGATCTCGGCTCCATGCTCACCGCGCTCGAAGACGGAGAGGTCGAGAAGCTCGTGCTCACGCAGCGCAATCGCATGCGTGCCGTGGTCGTCTCGCTGGAGCAGTGGAGCAGGGTCGAGCGGGCGCTTTCTGGGCAGCAAACGGTCGAGGGCGTCTGAGGCACCCAACGGCGCCCGTCGGCCTGTTTGGAGCCGCCGCACAGCGTTCCTGTAGAGCTGCGCGAACTCACCCATCGCCCGTGGACCGTCTCACGCCCGATCCGTAGTGAGCATTGCCAGGAGCTGTACTCGGCAGATGCCGAAGGTCATGATCTCAATCCCAGCCGAGCTGCTCGATCACGTCGATCGCGAGGCCGGCATGCGCGGCACAACGCGCCGCGCGTTTCTTCAAGAGCCAGCGCGCCGGGAGCTTGGTTGGCCGGATCCGGCAAAGATCGATGCAGCGCTCCTGCGCGGACGCCAGGCGCTGGCTGGTGCCGGAGCCTTCGAGTCGGCGCAGCTGATCCGTGTTGAGCGTGACGACCACGACGCGCGTGATCGACGTTGTTAGCGACGCCAGCGTCGCGCTGAAGTGGTTCCACGCCGATGGCGAGGAACGGGTTGATCCGTCTCGCGCCCTGATCGAGGCACATAAGGCGCGGCTGATCGCGCTCGCGGTACTGGATATCACGCCATGCGAGGTGGGAAACGCGTTGCTTCGGGGTCACGCCAAGGCGTCTGCCGAACGAGTTGCAGTCGTGCTGGATGCCCTGAGCGAAGTGTGCCCGGCGATCGCCTCGAGCCGCCACCAGATGCGGCTGGCAACCGAGCTCGCCGAGACGCATGGGCTGACGCTCCACGACGCCGCCTACGCGGCGCCAGCCAGCGATCGGAAAGCGACGCTGGTCACGCTGGAGGCGGCGCTGCTGACCGCAGGGCTGGGTGTGCGCCCAAGCGAGCTGGCCCGACGGCTGGCCGCCGCGGCGCAGCGTTGGTCATCGCCGGGGCTCACCGTCTACCGAGACCGGCCCGTCCGCGGTTGGGCCTGGCTGCTGGCGCTTGCCTCACGTAGCGGGCGCTTTCTGACTGGTGATCGGCGACGCTATCCGGCGGGCTCGTCGAGAACAGCGTGGGTGCCGACGCGCGGCCAAACGAGATGCGGCTCGCCGGGCCGCACTTGCGGGCCAGTGCGGAACTTCGCGCGGCGTTGATCGAGCGCCAGCTTCCGAAGTTCGCGCAGCACACGCGCCGACGCTTTGCAGTTCGGCGACAGCAGCTGGCTACTCGTCCGCCGGCTCGTCGACCGCGACCCCCAGAACCGCCTCATCCATCTCGGCGACTGAGGCGAAGAATACGTTCTCACCAGTGCGCTTGGCGTACCTGACCTTCTGGGCCGGTGTGAGCTTGCGGAACAGAGCACCGGCCGGCGTGCTCTCGAGCATCACCAAAGGCTCGTGCTCGAAGGAACCGAGACGGGCTTTACCTTTACCGCTACCGATTACAAAGTAAAGGGATGGCAAAGGTCTCCTCCAAGAACGAGGTCACACTCCCGGTCGCGGCGATGCGTCAAGCCGACGCCCGCGAAGCGATCGCAGCCATGGGGATCGTCGTAACACCCCTGACGGCCGTGATCGGCGAGCACGCGGCTCAGTTGCGAGCAACGCACGGGCGACTACGACCACCGGACGCGATCGTGCTCGCGACAGCACGCGCTCTCGGATCGAAGCTACTGACCTACGACGATGGTCTCGGTCGCATCACAGGCAACGGCACAGGTCACCCCGAGCCCCGTCTGACCGCTGATGCGCGCAACCCGCGCATCAGCGGTCAGCGGCGGCAGCGCGCGTGATATGCGTCCGTAGGCGTAAGCGGGCCCGCCGGGAAGGGCCGCATCCCGGGCTGGTACCGTTCTGGTATGAGCAAGCAGATCGCAGTTCGTCTGCCCGATGACCTCGTTGACTTCGTAGACGAGGTCGTGGGAAGCGGACAAGAAGCAAGCCGGGCCGCGGTTGTGACCCGAGCACTGGAGCGCGAGCGACGACGCATGGTCGCTACGCGCGACGCGGAGATCCTCGCCTCCGCGGGACCAGATCCCGAACTCGAAGGGCTTGCGGGGTACGCCGCCGGAGTTCGCGTCAGAGACTGATGCGACCGATCCACGCCGCAACGCTCGACAAATCGCGGCCAGTGCTCGTGCTCACCCGTGAGCTCGTCCGACCGCACCTCAACTCGGTGACGGTCGCACCAATCACAAGCACGATCCGAGGGCTATCGACCGAAGTCAAGCTCGGCACCCGCAACGGGCTTGACCACGACTGCGTCGTCGCGTGCGACCACATCACAACGATCCCAGCGCACACGCTCGGCGAGCAGATCGGACTGCTACTCGAGGACCAGGAGCCCGCCTTGACCGAAGCGATTCACGCCGCCTTCGATCTCGAGTAGCAGCACAACAGACACCCGCCTTGCGCGCGCAGCGGGCCTGATTCCGTCGTCGCCGCGAGTCTCGCTGGACGGCGCCCGTTTGTCGGTCCACCCTCTCCGGCTCAGGTTTCGCACTCTTGTGGGTTGAGCGGCCGCGTGTTGGCGGCGGCGGGCTGGCTGCGAGTTTGATGGCCTGAGCTGTCCGGCGCGGGAGAGGCAGGACCATCTTCGCCGAACGAGCTGCTTGTCCTGTTTGAGGCGTGTTTCACCCGCCCGACGTTCAACTGTGACTTTCGCGTTACGAGCGGACCAAACGTCGTGTCACCTCGACCGCGCTCAAGCCGCCGAGTACGAGCGCCGGCGCGATCATCACCATCCGGTGTGTCCGTCAACACACCATGAACAGCATCAGCTAGGCCAGCAGGTGCGCACTCGCCACCGCACTTCCAGCGTCGTCAGACTTGCGGGCGCTCCGCAGGGGCGGCAGCCTGCCTGGCGAGAGCTTCAAGCATCGCCGCGATGCGCTGCTGGTCCGGCTCGGGGATCGGCAGCATCGGGATACCGGCCCGCAACCCTTCGAGCGTCACCAGGCCGTGCCGCATCGCCTCGCGGGCGTAGTCCCAGTCGCGGTCGCGTCCGGCCACGCACTTGGAGAGCACTATGTCGTGCATTTCCAAGAACAGTGCGGTGGACTCTGTGCTGGAGCCGAGGCGCGGAGCGATGGGCACTTCGATCAGGCGGTTCTCCCACCCGGCCGGCGCCTTGGCCGTCTCCGGCCCAACGCCGTGCGCGTAGTACCCGAACGTTTCATGGAAGCGCGAGCCGTCCCCAAGACTCCCGTCGATCAGGTCCGCTTTCTCCGGCGCGCGGTAAGGGTAAATGTCGGCCTCCATCGACACGAGCAGGTCGGCCGGAGGATCATCAACCGGGTTCCCGAGGATCGCCTGGCTGCCAATGATGACGAACTCTTGCTCCCCGGTGACGTTCGCCGCCGCCCCAATAATGTGCTCAATGTCCGCGCGTCGCACCGGACTAGACCTCCGCGATGATCTTGGCGCGCTCACGGTCGCTGAGCATCCCGGCAAACGGGCTGTTCTGCCGCAGGTCGCGCATCTGCTGTGTGTCTGCGCTGAGGGCACGCCGGATCGCGGGCATTGGTTGGGCCAGCAACTGCGCCCACTCGTCAGCGTACCGGGCGTCTATCCGCCCGCCCTCACGCCACGAGAGCAGACGCTGTTGCGCGTCATTCACGTCCTTGCGACGCAGACGCTTAGCGACCACCCGGTGATACGCCAGCGCCCGCCGCTCCGCGCCGCTATGGCCGCCGTCGCTGTGGGTGTCGCTGAGGAGCGTGGCGGGCTTGAGCCGACCCGCCCGTTGGCGGGCCTCGCGCATCGCAGGCTCAATCACATGACGCCGTCCCGCCTCACGCGCCTCACTGATCGTCTCGTACAAATCAAGCACCGTGCCGAGGGGAATCTCCTGCCGACCGGAACGGGCGTACACAGTCGCAAGATCACCGCTGCATACCCACCGCCGGATCGCGGTATGACTGACACCGAGCAGTTCACCCGCAAGCCTGATCGACACCGTTTGCCCTAGCTCGCGCTCAAGCGACGCACGCACGGCCGCAAGCCCCGCGTCAAGCGGAACGTGCTGCGCCGTCTGACGCAGTGCCAAAAGCTGCTCAAAAAGCTCACGTTTACGGGGGAGTGTGCTGCCACGCATGGCCAAAAGAGCATAGCGTAAAGTTTCCAGCAACCACCCTTAAGTGGAAACTTTCAAACGGGCCAGCGGTCCCGCATTCGCTGCTTTGATGACTTCCGTGCGCGGATGGACGCCACGCCCAGACGTCCGCCGCGACCAGCTGGACGGGATGCCCCATGATCGGCGGATTTACCAGTCTTGGTAAGATCCACCAATGAGCGAGTCCTTGATCAGCCCAGTAGGACGAACGGTCACAGAACACAGCGCCGAACTAGCAGCGCGCAGCGAGGAGTTCCGCGCCGCCGGTGAGGAGTACGCCCGCATCCGTGAACTGCGGAAGATGAGCCCCGTTGCTGCACATCTGCGTGAGCGCCGGTATGAGCTCGGAATGACTCAGCAGGAGGTCGCCACGGCCGCCGGCACGTCGCACTCCGCAATCTCCCGGCTTGAAAGCGGTAGGCACACGCCCAGCCTCGCCACCCTGCAGAAGATCGCCGCCGTCCTGGGTGAAGAACTGATCCTCTGCTTCCAGAGCACCGTTGACGGCGAAGTCGAGCGCGAGTTCGCCGCCGTCGCCTGAAAGCGATTCCTATCCGGTCCGGGTGGGCCGTTCAGTCTGGGCATCAAAGACTGCCAGTTGGCGCGCGGTCGCGGATGAGCGCGCGCCAACTGGCAGTACCGCGACCACCACCGCCAAAATCAAGCTGGCCTCCCGACGCGTACACCACGCTGTGAGGATCTGCCCTCCGGTCCGGACGAGAACCACCAATGCCGCCGAGAGTCTCGTCAGCCTCGGGCGGAGCCGATCTATTGGATGTGCGGCGCGTGCTTCAGAAGCGACGCGTTCATCTCAAAGTCCTCGTCGTGTAGCACCGACGTCGCCGGGGCGGTGATCTCGAGCGCGCGGAGTGGTTGCTTGCGCTCGGGCCGGACCACGTACAGCCAGCTCTCAAACCTATGGCCGAGGTCCCGGGCCAAGTTCTTGAGCTTGCCTTCCCGTGCCTCAACCGCCCATGTCAAGCCGTCGGCCGGCCCGCCCGGGTGGCGCCCGAGGATCTCCAAACGGGACAGCTCAAGCCCGCGGCCCAGCAGGAACGCCCCGCCGGCCCGCGCCGCCCGGGCCCGCGGGCTCGATTCAGCCCAGGCATCGACCAGGAACTTGTGGAACTCGGGATCCTCGACGTCGCTCAGAGCCACGTCCCGGAGGTCCAGCACCGACACGCCAATGTGGCCGTGGGTCAGCAACTCCCCAAGCAGGATCAGCGACGGTCGACTCAGAGCGTCGATGACCGGCTCAAGCACAGGGTGGACCGGATCACGCTCAGCCCGAGCGGTGGCCGGATCGGCGTTGATGGCGTTGACGCGCGCCAGCGCCGCCTCCAGGTCGTCGCCGTCCTGGTAGATCAGGACCGGCTCCGTGATGTGAGCGATCTCCTCGTACAACACCTGCAGCACCCGCCGCGGCTTCAATGCCTTGCGCAGCGGCGAGTTCCAGTCACGGCCGGCGACGAGCAGGTCCAGCATCTGCCGCGCCGTCTCGGGATCGCGAGAGCGGTCGTACTCGATATCGAGATCGACATCCCCGACCTCAAGCGCCCCACGGGACCACGAGCCGAACGCGCAGAAGGCAGTCACGCACTTCGCGGCGCCCTCGCCGTCGCAGATCCTCTCGAGCAACTCCACACCGTGGGCCGTCGCCCGCTCCCGCGGAATCCGCCCAGTCCGTGCCCGTGCGTTTGACATCCGTCTGACAAACCCCCGAAACAGAAAGGACACCGGTCACCCGAGGCCCTCATAACCCGTAGGCGTTCAGTTCCCGGGTTCTCCGGGGTCGGAATCACAAAAGAGCTGGGAGCGCACCGCCGGCATGGTGGGCGGTGAACAGGTCTTTGAGATAGCTCAACAACGACCGGTGTTGAAGGCGGCAGGTCACCGACGCTGACAAGGATCGTTCGGTGAACCGCTCGCCGTCATCGGACTGGTTGCCGTGTGAGAGCTTGCGGTGGATAACCGGTCCGCGGAGGGACCGTTCGGCCGCATTGTTTGTCGGCGTGACGCCCGGCACGGTCACGAACGTCCACAACGCGGGCCAGAGCTTGATCAAGTTCTTCGCGAACCGACGATGAAGCCGATGGTGTTTGCCGCCATCAGCGGCGTGCTCAAGAAGCTCACGTAGCCTGGTCTGGACCGGCGTCATGTCACTGATCAGTCGGTCACGATCTTGATGATCGACATAACCATGCCATGCACGGAACAGTGCTTCGGTCAACGCCAGACCCGCTTCCCCGAACTCTTTCTGGACCGATAGCCCTTCTGAGTGGAACCTGAAATCACGCTGCAGGTGTGACCAGCACACCTGGCGTTGTTCTGGGCTCAGCAGGTCATATGCCCACCAACGGTCCGATGTCACGACACCTGCGAACTCGGGTCCGAGCAGCGCCTCAAGCCGGTCCCGGTGTCGGTCCTCAACAATCCGGAATACCGCACCGTTGGGAGTGCTGGCGGTCCACATCGTGCGGTTCTCGCCTTTCAGATACCAGCCCGTTTCGTCAACGTTGACCGCCTCAGAAGCCAGCACCTGTTTGATCAAACGCTCATGCGGCGCGTCAAGCAGCGTCGAGGCGCGCTGGCAGATCTGATCGATCGCGCCAACCGAGATATCGACCCCGAAGAACTCTGAGAGGAGCTCTGACATGTCCCGCCGCGATATCCGGTTACGGACCGTCAACGCGACGACCACGGCCTGCAATGCCGGCCCGAACACGGACTCGCCAACAATCCCAAGCTTCGCTCGAGTGCGTGTCCGACACTCCGAGCATCGCAGTCGGTGAGTGCGATGCTCAACATGAAATACCGCTGTGGCCGGCAGTTCTGTGACCTGGTGGCGTCCGGGGCCGTGACGGGGGACCTTCTCCGCGTCACTGAACTCACGCTCACACCCAGAGCACCGGTCCGGGTAATGGTCAATGATCTCGGACATCTCCTCCACATCCAACAGCTTGCGCCCAGACCCCCGATGGCCTGGCTGGCCGCCGGCCTCGCGTTTCTGACCGGCCCGTTTCTGAAGCTCTTTCGCTTTCTCCCGCGCCTCAGCGCGACGCTGCTGCCGGGTCTTGGGCGTGTCCGCCGACGGCGGCTGGGACCCGGTCCGAGAACTCGGACCGGTCTTCTGCTCCAACGCTACGAGTCGCTGCTCCAGCCGGACTTGGCGGTCAGCGATCCGCATCAGAAACTCGACGCACGCCTCCCGGCCCCGGTCATAGATCGCTTCGGCCTCGGCCTGGTCCATGACAACAAGTTCGCCACCCGCCTCCCCAACCCTCGCTATGAAAACCTACGCAGGCAAACCCAGGGACTGAACGCCTACCATAACCCCCGTATTTCCAGGGACTTCTGTAGTAGCGGGGGCAGGCTTCGAACCTGCGAGCTTCGGGTTATGAGCTCAACTGATCCAGACCCGTTGTTGGGAGTCCCAAGTTCCGCGCGCCGTTCCGTCCAGAAGCGGATCGAGGAACAGCCGCACGACATGCAGTGCCTCATCAAGCTCACGCGCGATGGGGAGCAGCGAGCGGCGAGCCTCGGCGGCGTAGCCGGTTTCCCAGAGGGTCCAGTCTGGAACGTCGAACCGTCCTGGCAGATTCACATTCCTGCGCGACGCCTCCGACTCAAGCGCCTTGATCTGCGGCTCGGCAGCTATGGCGGCGGCCAGGGAGATCGCGACCAGATCAACCAGATCCCGGAAGCGTGTGGAAGGATTGTGCTTGTCCTGGCCGTAGCCGTCAAAGGTCGCGACGACCTTGTCCGCGACGTGATCACAGAGGGGATAGACCCTGTACCCGCGTTGAGAGAAATCGGGAATCACAACCCGCGCGAGCGGAGGCATGTTCTCCGGTTGCCCCGTCATCGGTAGGTCGCTGCCGACAAGGTCCACGTGGAAGCTTGCCCAGACCTTGTCACCGACATAGGCATCGATCGGCAGCCGGACGCCGGCACCGCCATCCGAGCTGGCCTGGGTCGCGCCGACATCGAAGCGGAACCAATCTCCAAGATCCAACCTCGCGGCCTCTCGAAGCTCGGCCTCGATCAGTTCACGCTCCCCTTGGCGGTAGACGTCTATGTCCTTCGAGGCTCGCACGCCGATCTCACGAGCAAGCAGAGCTATCGCCCCCTTGACCACCCATCCGTTGTCAACCAAGTAGAGCCGCTCGAGGAGCCGGTCGTAGGCCATCTGTCGTTGGAGCTGTGGGAGCGCCCATCGACTCTCACTTGCCAGCTCCCGGAGTTTGTCCGTGAGAGCCCGGCGGAAATCGCCCGGAGTGTTGTAGGCCCCACGTCCGCTCACGGCGCAGCACCTTCGCGAGATCGAGGTCTCGGCGCGCGCTCAATGTCGGCGGCGCGTTCATGGTGAGCTCGCGCCTGATTCACCCAGAAGTCCGTGTCGCCGTCGCCGACCAGATCGAGGAGCCACCGAAGCAGTCCGAGACCGTCGTGACGTCGGAGTCTGAATCGATGTGCATGACTGGCGAGCGCATCGGCGAAGGTCCCGGGATAGTCATACACCGAGCGAAGTGAGTCCGCGATGACGTGAGCCACCGACTCCGGATCCTCGTGCGCGTAGAGCAGATCCGAGGCGATCCGCGAGGGGCGCGTTACGGGCAGTCCTCTGAGGCGGATCCACTCGTCGTCAGCGAGCCGCCGAGTGTGGAGTCTGATGTCCCGATGTCGCGACTGCCGCCGGCCGCTAACCGTGAAGTCATGGACGTCAGCGGCAAGGTGGCCGAGCCCGTACATCTCCGCGGCCGATCGATGGGAGACGACCCCGTCACCGGGTTCGCGTTCCCAAGCTGGTATCCCCGGTGCGAGCTGCAGCCATGCGGCGCGCAGCCCCAGGTGGTCAGGCTCGGGAGCACCAGCGAGCTGGTAGACGCCGTACCCAACGCGACGGAGCTCGCGTGCGGAGCCAATGAGCCTCTCCCAGGTGGTCTCTGGGATGCCAAGCTCGCGCGCTTGCCGGCGCGTGATGAGTCCCCATTGCTCTTCGGCCACGGAGGCAACACGTGCTCGAGGAGTTTCACTCATAACTACCACATTACACCCCATATCTGGGGGAATTTGAAGTGGCTGGCGCGTCCATGACTACTTTACCCCCCACATTCGTGGGTCTTCGCGCTACAGCAAGTCGTTAGACCCTTACCCCCTCAGCGATGACGGCGCCGCAGACGACGTCGCAAAACATGCTGCGGACTCGTGATGGGCAACGTGAGCGCGCCGACGCGACTTCCGCGAGACGGTCGGTGGCTGCCAAGTGCAGTGCCCGACGTGCTGATCAAGCTCGACGGCAATGATCAGATTGCTGATTGCCGCCTGGAGCGCCCTCTCGAGCCGCGCGACATCAACACGCTGGCCGAGGCCGCGAGCTCCCTCCCGTGGAGCGGCCAGACTCTCGTGAACTGGAAGAAGAAGAACCCGACCTTCCCGCTCAAGAAGATGGGCGGTCAATGGGTCGTGATCCCGCCGTTTCTCGACGCATTTCTGCTTCATGGACATGCTGCAGAACGTTCGGGGAAACAAACCGAAGGTCGCCAAACGGCCCCAAAAGTGTTAACCACGGCGTGTTTGTCCACCAGACCGGTCGAGATCAAAAGAAAAACGGGTCCTCCATCTCAGTGCAGTAGTCTGGGCCGATCTCTCGCGATTCGCCACGGGTTGGCGTGGACTATCCCGGCTCTGATGCCGCGCTGCGCGCGTGGTTCCCGACTGACGCAGCCTGTCTGGACTATCTCGACTGGCTGCGCTGGCCTGAGGGGTTTCGCTGTCCGATCTGTCGCGGTGAGCAGGCGTGGAAGCTCGATGATGGCCGCTGGTCCTGTGGGCGCTGTGGTCGTCGTGTGTCCGCTACGGCGAACACGATCTTTCACGGAACGCGTACGCCGCTGACGGTGTGGTTCGCGGCGGGCTGGATGATGGTCAGCCAGAAGCATGGGATCTCCGCACTCGGACTCAAGCGGACCCTCGCGATCGGGTCCGAGCAAACGGCGTGGGCGATGCTTTACCGCTACCGGACAGCGATGGTGCGCCCGGGACGCGAGCGGCTGGGAGGTGTCGTGGAGGTCGACGAAACGGTGTTCGGCGCCCCAGCGCCGGGTCGTCGTGGCCGCGGCGCAGCAGGCAAGACGATCGTGGAGATCGCTGTGGAGCAAGGCGATCGCGGCATCGGGCGCTGTCGCATGCACGTGATCGAGAAGATCGACACCGCCGCGATCAGAGAGTTCCTGCTGGCCCATGTCGAACCTGGAGCGATCGTCCTGACTGACGGGCTCAAAAGTTACGGGCCAGCCTGCGGCGGCGACGATGAGCATCGCCCTGAGCCGGTCGGGCCCTCAGGCATGCAAGCCCACGAGCTGCTGCCAGCCGTACATCGTGTCGCAGCGCTGGCCAAACGCTGGCTGCTTGGTACACATCAGGGCGCCGTCAAGCCAGAGCACCTACAGGCCTACCTCGACGAGTTCACATTCCGCTTCAACCGTCGTCACTCACGCTCGCGCGGGATGCTGTTCTATCGGCTCCTCGAACACGCCGTGCAGAGCGAACGCCGCACCTACCGCTCCCTCACCGCCGACAGCACCGCGGGCACACGACGGTCGCCAACCCCGCCACCCGCTGACAAGCGCGTCAGGCCACCGAGCCTCGCCGGCGTCCCGCTCGACCGCCCATGGCGACCCGAACGCTAAACGTCCTGCAAATCGCGAGGTTACTGCACTGAGATGGAGGACCTGTAAAGAAAAAGGCCCTGCAGATGAGGGCCTTTACTTAGTAGCGGGGGCAGGATTCGAACCTGCGACCTTCGGGTTATGAGCCCGACGAGCTACCAGACTGCTCCACCCCGCGGCTGAACACATATTCATAGCAGATTGTGGCCCGAATCCCAGCAGGCGGGTCGGGCATCACGACGAGAAAAGACCGCCAGCCGGCAGTCAAGGTAAGGTCGACGGTACGCGCTCATACCACGCGGCCTGGCCCAGGACGCTCTCGAGGCGAACCACATAACGGCCGCATGGAGTGTATGTTGCGGGACGCATTGTCCAACCTAGAGGAGGCATTGTGAAGGCTCTCGTCAAGGAGCGAGCTGAGCCGGGGTTGTGGTTGCGCGAGGTGGAGGTTCCCCCCGTCGGCCCTGACGATGTCCTGATCCGCGTTCTGCGCACGGGGATCTGCGGCACCGATCTTCACATCTATGCGTGGGACGAGTGGGCTGCGCGCACGGTGCCGACGCCGCTTGTGATTGGTCATGAATTCGTTGGTGAGATCGTGGAGGTCGGCTCAGCCGTGCGCAGTCATGTCGTCGGGGAGATCGTCAGCGGGGAGGGTCATATCGTCTGTGGCCGCTGCCGGAACTGCATGGCGGGCCGCCGGCATCTGTGTGCGCACACGCGTGGGCTCGGCGTGGAGCGACCTGGCGCTTTTGCCGAGTTCGTGTCGCTGCCGGTGGCGAATGTCTGGCATCACGCGGACGGAATCGATCGCGACGTAGCGGCGATCTTCGATCCCTTCGGGAACGCGGTTCACACTGCGACGGCGTTTCCCGTGCTCGGCGAAGACGTGCTGATCACGGGGGCCGGCCCAATCGGGATCATGGCCGCGGCGGTTGCCCGTCATGCGGGCGCCCGGCATGTGGTCGTGACCGACGTGAATCCGCGCCGTTTGGAGCTTGCCAGGAAGGTTGGCGTGACCCGGGCTGTCAGCGTGCTGGAGGAGAGACTTGCGGACGTTCAGCGCGAGCTTGGGATGGAGGAGGGCTTCGACATCGGGCTCGAGATGTCGGGCAGCGCCGATGCGATCCGAGACATGCTCGCCCAGGTGTGCCACGGTGCGCGGATCGCGCTGCTTGGGATCCCGCCCGGTGAGGTGGCGATCGACTGGAACGAGGTCGTGTTCAAGGGCCTGACGCTTCGCGGGATCTACGGCCGGGAGATGTACGAGACCTGGTATCTGATGACGGTTATGCTCCAGTCCGGCCTCGACATCAGCCCGGTGATCACGGACCGCTTCAGCGCGACGGAGTTCGAGGAGGCGTTCGCGACCGCGGCGAACGGAGCCTCGGGCAAGGTGATCCTCGACTGGGAGGCAATCTGATGTCTGTACTCGACGAGCTTCAGACCGAGATCTCCGAGATCCAAAAGGCGGGCCTGTACAAGCGAGAGCGGTTGATCGCGACACCGCAGAACGCGCGGATCGGCCTGCGAGGCACACGGCCGGTGCTCAACCTGTGCGCGAACAATTACCTCGGGCTCGCCGACCACCCGGAGGTGCTCGCGGCAGCGCACGAGGCACTGGACCGTTGGGGCTTCGGACTAGCGTCGGTGCGGTTCATCTGTGGCACCCAAGAGATCCACAAGCAGCTGGAGGAGCGGCTGTCTGAATTCCTCGGGACAGAGGACACGATCCTGTATGGCTCCTGCTTTGACGCGAACGGCGGGCTGTTCGAGGTGCTGCTCGACGAGCGGGACGCGGTGATCTCGGACGCGCTCAATCACGCCTCGGTCATCGACGGCATCCGGCTGTGCAAAGCGCGCAGGCTGCGTTACGCAAACCGCGACCTCGAGGAGCTCGAGGCCCGGCTGAAGGAGGCGGCGGGCGCACGGCGGATCCTGATCGCGACCGACGGCGTGTTCTCCATGGATGGCTACCTTGCGCCGCTCGACGGGATTTGCGACCTGGCTGAGAAGTACGGCGCGCTGGTGATGGTCGATGACTCGCACGCCGTCGGGTTCATCGGGCCGACGGGTCGCGGCACCCCCGAACACTGCGGCGTGACCGACCGCGTCGACGTGATCACCGGCACGCTGGGTAAGGCGCTCGGCGGTGCGACGGGCGGCTATGCGAGCGGGCGCAGCGAGATCATCGAGCTGCTGCGACAGCGGTCACGCCCGTACCTGTTCTCCAACAGCGTCGCGCCGCCCGTGGTCGCTGCCTCATTGAAGGTGCTCGATCTGCTGGAGGAAAGCGGCGACCTCCGCGTCCGACTACGCGATAACGCGACAAGGTTTCGCGGCGCGATGACGGAGGCCGGATTCGATGTGCTTCCGGGCGAGCACCCGATCGTCCCGATCATGTACGGCGAGGCGAACGCCGCGGCGGCGGCCGCCGAACGGCTGCTGGAGCTCGGTCTATACGTGATCGCGTTCTCCTACCCTGTTGTGCCGCGCGGCAAAGCGCGGATCCGCACGCAGCTGTCGGCGGCCCACACCACCGAGGACGTCGACTTCGCGGTCGAGTGCTTCAACGCGTCGCGCGGCTGATAGCGCTCAACGCGCTTGAACACCGACTAGCTCGTCGCGCTTGGCGTCACCGTGGCGTGGTCGCTCTGGCCACAAAACGCGGGACTTTTCACGCCGAGCCGTAAGTTCGGTCGCGGGCAAGCCGCGATCGCAGTTGGCCGATCATCTGTGATCGGCGACATCACTTCCGCAGTTGGTGGGCGCAAGGCTTTCCTGAATTGCCCGTAGTTATGGGATTGGGTAGGCGCCGGGCTCACCCCGACAGCCTGATCTGACCGAGATGTGGCCCCCGGGCCGCCCGCACGCCAGGTCCGGGAACCAGCGGCTCAGTTTGCGACGTGCTCGAGCACCGCTGCGGCGGCGCCGGTCATGAGGCTGTCCCACGGATGCGACCAGTGGATTACGAACTCGCTGATCCCTGCCTGCTCAGGGTTATTGTCAAAACGGGTCCTCCATCTCAGTGCAGTAGTCTGGGCCGATCTCTCGCGATTCGCCACGGGTTGGCGTGGACTATCCCGGCTCTGATGCCGCGCTGCGCGCGTGGTTCCCGACTGACGCAGCCTGTCTGGACTATCTCGACTGGCTGCGCTGGCCTGAGGGGTTTCGCTGTCCGATCTGTCGCGGTGAGCAGGCGTGGAAGCTCGATGATGGCCGCTGGTCCTGTGGGCGCTGTGGTCGTCGTGTGTCCGCTACGGCGAACACGATCTTTCACGGAACGCGTACGCCGCTGACGGTGTGGTTCGCGGCGGGCTGGATGATGGTCAGCGGGAAGCATGGGATCTCCGCACTCGGACTCAAGCGGACCCTCGCGATCGGGTCCGAGCAAACGGCGTGGGCGATGCTTTACCGCTACCGGACAGCGATGGTGCGCCCGGGACGCGAGCGGCTGGGAGGTGTCGTGGAGGTCGACGAAACGGTGTTCGGCGCCCCAGCGCCGGGTCGTCGTGGCCGCGGCGCAGCAGGCAAGACGATCGTGGAGATCGCTGTGGAGCAAGGCGATCGCGGCATCGGGCGCTGTCGCATGCACGTGATCGAGAAGATCGACACCGCCGCGATCAGAGAGTTCCTGCTGGCCCATGTCGAACCTGGAGCGATCGTCCTGACTGACGGGCTCAAAAGTTACGGGCCAGCCTGCGGCGGCGACTATGAGCATCGCCCTGAGCCGGTCGGGCCCTCAGGCATGCAAGCCCACGAGCTGCTGCCAGCCGTACATCGTGTCGCAGCGCTGGCCAAACGCTGGCTGCTTGGTACACATCAGGGCGCCGTCAAGCCAGAGCACCTACAGGCCTACCTCGACGAGTTCACATTCCGCTTCAACCGTCGTCACTCACGCTCGCGCGGGATGCTGTTCTATCGGCTCCTCGAACACGCCGTGCAGAGCGAACGCCGCACCTACCGCTCCCTCACCGCCGACAGCACCGCGGGCACACGACGGTCGCCAACCCCGCCACCCGCTGACAAGCGCGTCAGGCCACCGAGCCTCGCCGGCGTCCCGCTCGACCGCCCATGGCGACCCGAACGCTAAACGTGCTGCAAATCGCGAGGTTACTGCACTGACTCGGGTTTCGCACTTTTGCGGCGCGGGGCGGCTTAGCGCGTAGCTGGCGGGGGTGATCACGGGCCGGCTGTAGCGGGGGTGGTGGCGGTCGTTGGCGAGAGGGTGGAGAAGGAGCATCGGCGGCTTGCGCGAAAGCGGTTGCTGTCAACATAACCCGTCCGTCGCGGCCAAGGGGAGGCACGCTGCGCGGCTTCTCTTGGAGGCTGCCGCCGATGCTCTGCGTCCCATCTTCGCTGAACGAGCTGCTTGTCCTGTTTGAGTCGTGTTTCACCCGTCCGACGTTTGAGACGTTCTGTGCGCTGGTGGTGGGGCAGGTCTCCCAGACCCGGTTGCGGTGCGTGACCGGGATGCTGGTCGGCGCGCGCTTGTCCGGGGTGTGGCATCACGCCCGCTGCCATCGGTTCTTCGCAAACGCCCGTTGGTCAGCGGATGAGCTCGGGTTGCGGTTGGCGGTGCTGATCGTTGAGCGCTTCACAGAACCGGGTGCGAGCGTGCTGGTCGCGGTCGATGACACGCTGCTGAAACGCAGGGGACGCCGGATCCACGGCACCTTTTGGCATCATGACGCGACCGCCAACAGCCGCTCAGGCTCGGTCGCCTGGGGGAACAACTGGGTGTGCGCCGGGATCTGTGTCAAGCTGCCGTTTCTGGAGCGCACGGTCTGTTTGCCGGTTCTGTTCCGGTTGTGGCAGCCGCGGCGCAAACAGTTTGTCCAGCAGCACAAGCCCGATCCTGAGCGGCCCGGGAAGGTCACGCTGGCCAGGGAGCTTGTCTGCCTGCTTGCCACCCGGCTACCCGGCCGGATGATCGACGTGGTCGGTGACAGCGCCTACATCAGCCAGGCGTGGCGTGGCGTTGGGGATCATGTGAGGATCACCAGCCGCCTGCGTGTGAACGCCACGCTCTATGCCCCCGCGCCGCCACGCACCGGCAAACGCGGCCGGCCACGCGAATGGGGAGAGCGGCTCGCAACGCTCAAGCAGCTCGCAACCAGCCCGGCCACCAAGTGGGCTCAAGCGACCGTCCGGCGCTACAACAAAACCGAGACCCTCCAGCTGGCCGAGATCAACTGCCTATGGGAGCCGCTGGGTTCTGAGACCCCCGTCCGGGTGATCCTCGTCAAAGACCCCGCCAAGCCCTCCGGCTACCAGATCGCGTTGATCACCACCGACCCGAGCGCCACGCCCGCGCAGATCGTTGAGCGCTACGCAGACCGCTGGCCGATCGAAGTCGCCTTCCAGGACGGCAAAGAGATCTTCGGGATCGGCGATGCCCGCAACCGGACCGAGAAAGCCGTGCAACGGACCGTCCCATTCCAGTTCCTGGCGATGGACCTCACGACCATCTGGTACGCCATTTACGGACATCACCCCGACATCGTCACAGAGCACCGCGCCCGCGCCCCCTGGTATGTCTCCAAGACCACCCCATCATTCCAGGACATGCTCGCCAAGCTACGACGAGTGATCATCGCCACCCAATTTCAGCCACAACAGGCCCGAACGCCCACAACCCGAGAAATCAGCGCAGTCCAGCAAGCATGGGCAGCCGCCGGCCTATGAACTGCGAAACCCGAGGCACTGAGATGGAGGACCCGTTTGTCAAATGTTGTGTATGAGCGATGACGAGATGATCAGGCGGTGACCCCTCGGCCTGCTGTCCGTCGTCTCCGTGGTTGTCGTTGTCTGTGACCCGGATGCCGTCCTTGAACCTGGCGCCGTCGAGCACGTCAGCGACGAGCTCGTGGCCGTTGAACCTGCGCCAGCGTTCCTGCGCGGTGGCCAGTAGCTTGTAGGCCATCGCGAGCGCGGCTGTCTTGGAGCCCGCGCCCTTGGTGACCCGGGTGTGCAGCCGAACCGTGGCAAACGCGCTCTCGATCGGGTTGGTGGTCCGCAGGTGGCGCCAGTGCTCGGCGGGGCAGTCATAGAGCGCGGTCAGATCTGTCCAGTCACGATCGAGCTTGGCAAGCGCCTTGGGATGCTTGGCGCCGTATTCCTTCCGGAAGATCTCGAGCGCGCCGCGGGCGTCGTTGCGTGTCGGGGCCGCGATGATCTCGTCCAGGTGCTGCTTGGCCTTGGACTGCATGCGCTTGGGGAAGCAGTCGATGATGTTCCCCGACGCGTGAAACCAGCAGCGCTGCTCTGAGGCGCCGGGGTAGACGTCTCTGAGCGCAGCCCACGCACCCAACGCGCCGTCGCAGACGACGAGCAAGAGATGCGGGCGCTGATCGCCCAGCTGACCGACAGCGGCTACCACTCAGCGGCCGCGTGCCTGGCCGACGACCTGGCCGCGCTGCTGGTCCGCCTGAAGTACCCGCTCAGGCACCGCCGCAAGCGGCGGTCAACGAACCCGCTCGAGCGCTCACTCGGCGAAGTCCGCCGCCGCACCAACCTCATCGGCCGGTTCCCCGGCGAGAGCAGCTGCCTGCCGCTGTGCCGGGCAGTGCTCGACCTGATCATCACCCAGTCCACCAAGGTGGTGTCCACCGACCTCGAGCACCAAGCGCTCAAGCGCCTCAAAGACAGGCACCCCGTCCCCGGCCCCGAGGAGGTGGCTGCCGCCTGAGATAAAACCCAGGTAAGCAACGGAGCCTACGCCGTCACGAATCTACAGCGGCACAGGGACGCCACCGACGGGTGGATCGTGGCCTCAAACTTCAACGACGAGGCGCTTGGCAGCTTCACCCCGAGACATAGGCACTCGTCACACCTCTTCTACCGCCTCGACCGAGCCCGCGACCGGGAAGCGTTTGCCACCGGACGCGCCAGCGTCGCGGCGGAGCGCCGCGACGAAAGCTCCAAACAAAGGCGCCCAAGGCGGCGCACATGGACCAACTGACACAAATTAGTTACGAATGAGTCTTGTTTGCCCACACCCCGCGGCTCATGCTTCTGGCATGCAACCGATCGATCGTCGAGAGCTCGCTGAGCGCCGGATGCTGGCGCTGTTGGAGGACAGCGGGCTACCGCTGCCAGACGAGGTGCAACATGGGACCGATTGCGTTCGCTTCCTCTGGCTTGACCGACGGGTCGCTGTGGTCGTTGAGCTCGACGAGGAGTTCGAGGCCGCTGACGCCAATGGCGCCAACACGCGGGAGGGCATCACGGCGTGAGGTGAACCGCGCCGCCCGTCCGCACCTCTCCCCCCAAGGCTGGTCAGCAGCCGCCGCCACCGGCGGCGGCTGCGCCGCCGGCCGAGTCCGCCTGAACGGACGGCGGCAGCACCGCATGGCAGTAGCGGTACTGCTCGTGGAAGCCGAGACTGCGATAGAGCGCAATGCCAGCGGTGTTCGCGCCGAACACCTGAAGGTAGGTCAGCGGCGCTGCGTGCTGCGCGAGCATGCCCCGCACAAGCCATTTGCCGACCCCTCGGCGACGCCATTCGGGTGCCACAGCGATGCAGTAGAGGCCGACGATGCCGTCAAGCTCGACGCTGATCCCCACCGCCCGGCCGGGCGCGTGGGCAAAGCGCGCGGTCCCGGCCATCTTCTGAAACACGGTCTGCACGTGCGCATCGGCATCGGGACGGGGGTCGCAGTGCGTCCACGTCGAGACCCACTCAGGTGTGGGAGAGTCAGTCACCGTCAGCGCGAGGCCCTCATCACCGACGAGGTCGGCCAACCCTGACCCGAATGGCGCCACGCCGGCCAACCCGGCGGCGATCTGCGCGGTGTCGCCGGTCATGACCACCACAGGCTGCTGAACCACCCATCCGCGCGCGCCCAGCTCGCGGAGCAGCAGGGGGTGGCTTGAGAGAGGACTCACCTGGACCCCACAGGCGATCCCGTGCTCGCTGGCAAAGGCAGCGGCCGCGGCCAGGCCGCGCTCATAGGCGTCAAGCGAAAGCGGGCGCGCCGGCGTCAGCGCGTGGTTTGAACGTCCGCGTCCTTCGAGGCCCGGGGTCGCGCGCAGCGCCCACCCTTCAGAGGTGGTCTCGTGGACCTCGGCCGGCCAGGCGTGCAAGCAGTGCTCTTCCACCGCTTCGACCAGCTCAAGGCCGGTTGGGGCAGGACCGACCGTCACCGCTGGCTTGTCCGCAACACGGCGTCCAGCAGGCCCGGGAAGGATGCCTCGAGCGCCTCGACCTCCAAGCGGTTGAAACGGCACTTGCCGTCGGCGCGCTGTGATACCACGCCCGCCTCGCGCAGCACGCGAAAGTGGTGCGAGCAGGTTGACTTGGCGACCGTGACATCCAGGCTGTTGCAGGTGTGTTCGGCGCCATCAGCGAGCTGGGAGACGATGCTCAACCGCACCGGGTCACTCAGTGCGTGCAGCACGGCGGGCAGGCTGAGCGGCCCAACGGCTCCAACCTCAGCCGGATCCGCGACGGCAAGGCTCACGATTCGCCCAGCTCGGACGTTTCATCATGCGCAGGCCGCATATCACGATCATAGTACGACAAGCGTCGAACGGTGCGCTATAGTTCGATGCTCGTCGTACTGAACGCGCAGTGGTGAGCACATGAACTTGGCGGTAGTGCTCAACAAGCGCAGGCGCTCCTGGGCCGCGGTGGTCCCGGAGTGCGGCGAGCTCGCGGGCTGGAGAGGGTCTGAAAACGCGCCTAACACGGAGACCAATCGATGACCGAAACCCTGAAGTCAAAAGCCACGCCGCATCTGACCGCAACGCTGATCCTCGCCTGCCTAGCCCAGTTCATGGTGGTGTTGGACGTCTCGGTTGTCAACGTCGCGCTGCCATCGATGAAGCATGCGCTGGACTTCTCTGAGTCCGGGCTGCAATGGGTCGTCAACGCCTACACCGTGACCTTTGCCGGGTTCCTGCTGCTCGGCGGGCGGGCCGCCGACCTGTTGGGCCGCCGCAAGGTGTTCGTGGCGGGACTCCTCCTGTTTGCGCTCGCGTCGCTGGCGGGCGGTCTTGCGGACACCCGCTCGATGCTGATCGGCGCGCGGCTCGTGCAGGGCCTCGGCGGCGCCATCGTGGCGCCAGCTTCACTTTCGATTCTGACCAGCACCTTCACCGAGCCCAAGGAGCGTCACCGCGCCGTTGGCCTGTGGGGCGCGATGGGCGGCGCGGGAGGCGCGGCGGGCGTGTTGGCAGGAGGCGTGATCACCGACCTGCTGGACTGGCGCTGGATCCTCTTCATCAACCTGCCGATCGGCCTGGCCACCGCGTACTTCTCGCTGCGCATGCTGGCCGAGGGACGCAACGAGAACGCCATGCGCAACTTCGACCTCGGTGGCGCACTGACCGCAACGCTTGGCCTCTCGGCGCTGGTCTACGGGATCGTTCGAACGAACACGTCCGGCTGGGGTAACCCGACGACGATCGTTGCGATCGCCACCGGGCTCGGCCTGCTGGCCCTGTTCCTGCTGATCGAGGGCCGCTTCGCCAAGGCACCGCTGATGCCCCTGCGCCTGTTTCGCTCGCGACAGCTGTCGGCGGCAAACCTGGTCATCGGGCTGGTTGGTGCTTCGACCTTTGCGATGTGGTTCTTCCTGTCTCTCTACCTGCAGGAGGTGCTCGGCTACTCACCGATCAAGACCGGTCTGGTGTTCCTGCCGATGACGCTTGCGATCGTCGTGGGCTCGACGATCGCCTCGCGGGTCACGATGCGCTTCGGCGCCAAGCGGCTTTTGCTGATCGGCATGACGGTGCTGGCCGTTGGCATGTTCTCGCTGAGCGACATCGGCGTGCGGGGCAACTACCTGGGTGAGCTGCTGATTCCGGGTCTGCTCACCTCCTTTGCGATGCCCTTCGCCTTCATACCTGGCACGATCGCCGCCACCTCAGGGGTCGCGCCACACGAGGCCGGGCTGGCCTCAGCCGTCGCCAACACGGCACGGCTGTTCGGCGGCGCCCTTGGACTGGCGATCCTTGCGACGATCGCGACGTCCCGGTCGACGGCGCTGCTGCACCACCCAACGGCAACCACGCACGTCGCCGCAGCGGCACTCGTCGGCGGCTTCAAGCTGGCGTTCGTGGTCGCCGGCGGGATCGCCGCAGCCGGAATCCTCGTCTCGCTGTTCGGCATGCCAGCCACGCGCCACAGCGAGGCGCTCACGCCGCAGACCCTCGCGATCGCGGAGATCTGAGCGACCGAAACGCGAGTTAGACGAAAATGCGTGGCATGGCACGCATTTTCGTCACTCGCGAGCTCCCCGGAGCAGCGCTCGCGCGGCTCAAGGGAAGCCACGACACAACCGTCTGGCCGGGGCAGCTTCCCCCCAGCTACGAGCAGCTGCGCGAGCATTCAGCCGAAGCCGACGCCCTGCTGACCCTGCTCACCGACCGGATCGACGCGCAGCTCATCGCGGGTGCGCCGAAGCTCCGGGTGATCGCCAATTACGCCGTTGGCTACGACAACATCGACGTGGCGGCCGCCGGCGCTCGCGGGATCCAGGTTGGCAACACGCCCGACGCGCTGACCGACGCTACCGCAGACCTGACCTTCGCGCTGCTGATGGCGGCGGCCCGCCGGATCACCGAGGCGGCTGCGTTCGCGCGCAACGGGCAGTGGCAGACGTGGGAGCCAGCCGGCTTCCTCGGCGCAGACGTGCACGGCGCAACGCTCGGAATCATCGGGCTCGGCCGTATCGGGCAAGCGGTGGCACGCCGCGCCGCCGGTTTCGGGATGGAGGTCCTGACCACAGAGACCCGCGACCAGCACAACCTCGAGCATCTGCTCAGAAGATCTGACTTCGTCTCGATCCACCTGCCGCTGACTGACGGCACGCGCAAGCTGATCGGCGCGCAGGCGTTCGCGCTGATGAAGCCGACCGCGATTCTCGTCAACACCGCGCGCGGCGCGATCGTCGACCGCGACGCGCTTGCCAAGGCGCTGCACACCGGCCAGCTCGCCGGCGCAGCCCTGGACGTCACAGACCCGGAGCCGCTTGCCGCAGACGATCCCCTGTGGAGCGCCCCGAACCTGCTGGTCGTCCCTCACATCGGCTCTGCCACCTGGTCGGCGCGTGAGCGCATGACCGAGATGGCGGTCGAGAACATCCTGGCCGGGCTGGCGGGCACGCCACTCCCCTACCCGGTGCCGGCCTGAGCCGGACGCAGACCATGCGGATCGCCGTAGTCGACATCGGCACCAACACCACCAGGCTCTATGTGGCGGAGGTGACCGACGGCCGCTTCACCAGAGAGCTTGAGCGCGAAAGCCGGGTAACCCGCCTCGGCGCCGGGGTCGACGCCACCGGCCAGCTTGCAGAGGCGGCGCTCGAGCGCGAGTTCGCGGTGCTTGATGAGTTTCACGCGCTGATCGAGGAGTACGGCCATGACCGCGCCGTCGCGGTGATGACCAGTGCGGTCCGGGACGCGACCAACGGCCGCGAGTTCGCTCGTGAGGTTTCAGCCCACTACGGACTCGAGGCGCATGTGCTGTCCGGCGAAGAGGAGGCGCAGCTCACCTACCGTGGCGCCACCGACGAGCTCGATCCCGATCCCGACGACCGCGGTACGCTCGTCTTCGACATCGGCGGCGGCTCAACCGAGCTCGTGATCGGCCACGGCCCAGAGCCGGACTTTCACGTCTCGACGCAGGTTGGCGTCGTGCGCCAGGCCGACCGCCACATCCACACCGACCCACCAACCACACAGCAGTTGCAGGCGGTCGCAGACGATGCCAGGGCGGCCCTGGAGCTGGCCGTGCCCGATGCCCGCCGGACCCGCCCCGGACGAGCCATCGGCGTGGCGGGAACACCCACCTCGCTGGCGGCTATCGCCCAGCGCCTTGAGCCCTACGACCCGTCGCGCGTGCACGGCTACAGGCTCAGCGCCAGCGAGCGCGATGCGATCCTCTCAAGGCTGGCGGCGATGCCGCTGCGGGAGCGCAAGCAGGTGCCCGGGCTGCACCCCGACCGAGCGGTCGCGATTCTCCCCGGAATCGTGATCCTCACAGAGATCATGCGGCTGTTCGCGCTCGACGAGATCGAAGTCTCTGAGCACGACATCCTGCGCGGCGCGGCGCTTCGCTACGCGACCCGCTGAACGGCCACGCTCCTGCCGGGGGTCCCGCTGGACCCCCGGCAGGCCAAAGGTTTTCGCCGGGCCGCCCGTCACGGGCGTAGACTCCGCGAGGTCGGTTTCACCGGATCGAGGTATCACGTGCCCGGGGCACCCCCAGCGAAGCGACATCCGTACGACCAGTGGTCGCCTGACACGCGTGCGCTCGATTTGGTGGGGGACAAGTGGACGCTGCTGATCGTGCGCGACCTGACCACGGGGCCGCGGCGGTTCGTGGAACTGCAGCGAGTGCTGCCCGGCATCTCAACCGAGCAGCTGCGCTCGCGCCTGAACCGCATGGTCGCCGACGGCCTGCTGACCCGAACCCGCTACCGCGAGGTACCGCCGCGCGTCGACTACGAGCTCACCCCACGCGCGCGCGAGCTGCTGCCCGTGCTGGCGCAGCTGGCGATCTGGGGCCTTACGTGGGCCTGGAGCGAGCCGCGCGACCAGGAGCGCGTCGACATCGGCGCGATTCTGCGCCTGCTGCCGGGGCTGGTCGACGCCCATGAGCACCCGGGGGTCGTGGAATGCGTCGTCACCGATGGCGCCAGGGACGGCGGTGCCTTTCACGCAACGCTGACGCTTACGGCCGCAGCCTGCACCATGGAGGAGCGACCGGCCGTCGCCCCGACCGCCCGCATCTCGGGCGACAAAGACGCCTGGATCGCCGCCCTGTCCCCGGGCGGCAGCCCAAGCGCGCTGCGCGTGAGCGGCGAGCGGCCTCTCGCCGAGCAGCTGCTGACCGCGCTGAGCACTCACCGCCGCGCCGCGCCCGAGACGGTGGCAGAGGACGACGCCAACACCGGCAGGTGAGTACCCGGGGCGGGGATCGAACCCGCAGCTCCCTCGCGGGAAGCGGTTTTTAAGACCGCCGACTTTGCCAATTTGTCTACCCGGGCCAGGCTGGCTGGAGGCTGATCTTACGGGACCCACGACCCGCAGCCACGCGCATGCTCGCCCCACCGAATTGCGGCGGGGTGCCCCCGGCTTTAGCCGTGGGGAGGGATAGCCGCAACGCCCCCGTGAGGGGCGTTCAGACGTGACGTTGGTTCTCGATGTACTGCTTGATTTGCGCGAGTGGCGCTCCGCCAACGGTGGCGACGAAGTAGCTGTTGGTCCAGAGGGTTTGGATGCGGCGGCGGAGCGAGGGGTACTCGGCTCGTAAGTGATGCGACGAGCGGCCTTTCATCAACCGGATTAGCTTGGCTACTCCGAACTGGGGATCGACCTGTACGAGTACATGAACGTGGTCGGGCATGACCTCGGCTTCGATGATCGTGGAGCCGGTGTCGGCAGCGACCTCCCGGAGCACTTCGAGTAGGCGTGCGTCGATAGGGCCGGGATCATCCGGTTGCGGAGGATTGTTGACCGCCGGGTCGAGGCTCGTAAGCACCCTGCGCCGGTACTTAGAGCACCAGACAACGTGGTAGGTGCAGCGATGCACGATGTTGTTATTCCGGCCTGGCTTACCCATGTCAGCTAGTTCTATCAGGACAGCGTGATAGAACTAGCTGACATGAAGGTTCGATACACGTACCGGGTTCGCGTAAGCCGCGCGAGTGTCCGGCTGCTTGAGGCTGAGTGGGACGCCTGCCGGTGGGTGTGGAACCAGTGTGTCGAACTGGACTCAAAGAGTCGTCGCGCGAGCGTGGCACGCCCCCAGAACGGTGACCTCGACCGGCTGCTGACGGCCTGGCGGGCCGAACACGAGTGGCTGCGGGCGTGCTCACAGAACGCGCAGCAACAAACGATCCGGGATTTCTGTCAGGCCAGAGCGGACGCGCGGGCGATCCGCAAGCGCGGCGGCCGGCGCGGCGACCGGAGGTTCCGGTCCCGGCGGCGGGCGCTACCAACACTGAACTTCACGCGATCTGGCCCGTTCCGCCTCAGGGACGGCCGCTTGCTGTTGCCGCACGGGATTGTGCTCAGGCCCGTGTGGTCGCGCGAGCTGCCGAGTGACCCGTCGAGCGTACGTATTTTCCGTGACGCACTCGGGCGCTGGCATGCGAGCTTCGTGGTCGAGCGCGAGGCCGATCCGCTGCCCGCAACCGGCCGTGCCGTCGGCGTTGACTGGGGCGTCAAGGCAGTAGCGGCCACCACAGATCAGCAGTTCGACTTGCCGCACACGCCGCACCGTGACCGCGCCCAGCGGGCGTTGGCGAGGCGTCAGCGACAGATGGCTCGCCGCCGTCCAGCGCCCGGACGGGCCGCCTCGAAGGGCTACAAGGCAGCGAAGCGACGAGCCGCCCGCGAGCACGCGCAGCTCAAGGCGCGACGGCAAGATGAGGCCCGTAAGTGGGCCGTCCGGCTGGTGCGCGAGTTCGACCAGATCGCGGTCGAGGACTTCAAGCCGCTGTTCATGTTCGGCGGAACGCTCGCGGCTCGTGCTGCCAGCGCGCGTACGGCGGCGGCCCGGCGGGCGTTGGAGGACGCCGCCGCGAAACACGGTCGCGAACTCATGGTCGTCCCGGCCGCCGGGACGACTCAGACGTGTAGCTCATGCGGTGCGAGAGCCAAGCACCACCTCACCCTCTCGGATCGCACCTTCGAGTGCGATTCCTGTGGCTTCGTCGCAGACCGAGACATGAACGCCGCCCGCAACGTGGCGGCCAGGGCCGGTTTCGACCCTGCTGGTGCTGATCGCGTAAGACAAGGGGTTTCCCTTGCAGCGTGAGCCAGGAATCCCCCGCCTTCAGGCGTGGGGAGGACTCAAAAAGTGGACATCAAGGGCTCACATGACCGACACGCAACCGCAACTTCCCCGCTGCTAGGTTGTTGCAATGGGGCTAGAGACTGAAATGGACGTTTCTGCGCTCAGATACACGCGGGGGGGCGGCGGCACGTACGTCCGCTCTCCGCTGCTACGACTGCAGTCAGACGAGCGGCTGGTAACCCTCACTCGCCGCGGCAACCAGGCGGCCTTCGAGGTGCTCGTCGGGCGCTACCAGACGCGTCTGCTGTCGTTCTGCAGGCACATGCTGGGCTCACGCGAGGACGCTGAGGATGTACTGCAGGACGTGTTGACCGCCTCCTACAGCGCCATGCTCGCCGACGATCGCGCGATCGCTGTGCGCCCCTGGCTCTACCGAATCGCACGCAACCGCTGCCTGAATCACCTGCGGCGCGCACGCGCCGTCGGCGTGGATTCGATGGACGTCCACTTCGCCGAACACGGCGCAACCACAGCCGATAAGGCACACGAGCGCGAGGAGTTTCGCGAGCTGCTAGAGGACATCCGTGACCTGCCCGAGACGCAGCGCACGGCCCTCGTGCTGCGCGAGATGGAGGCGCTCTCCTACGAGCAGATTGCCGTGGCGATGGATACCACGATCCCCAGCGTGAAGTCGCTGCTGGTCCGCGCGCGGGTTTCGTTGACCGAGGCCGCCGAGGCCCGGCTGCTGAGCTGCGACCAGGTGCGTGAAGAGCTCGTTGAGGAGGCTGAAGGGCTCCGCGCCAAACGCGGCGCGGCCGTCAGACGCCACGTGAAGCACTGCGAGCGCTGCCGGGTCTTCCAGCGCGAGCTGCGCAGAACCGACCGTGTGCTTGCCGCACTGGCGCCGGTCGGACTTTTGACGCTGGCACGCAAGCTGCTCTTCGCCCACGCGCTCACCCACTCGGCCGGCTCGGCCGGCGTCGCCAGCGCCACCGGCGTCGGTGGAGCCTCCGCCGGCCTGCTCGGTGCCGGTGCCGCGGCGACGAAGGCGGCAGCAGGCCTGGCAGCGGCAGCGATCCTCACCGTCGGCACAGTGGCCGTCAGCCAGGGTGTCCAAGCACACGCGAGCGGCCCGAGCTCCAAGGTGCTCGTCGCACGCGCGCTTGACACGGGCTTGCGCGGCGCGCTCGGCGGCGGCGCGTCGGTCGGGATCGCCGACGCCATCCCAGCCTTGGCGGCGCTCCCCCCCGCGGCCACGTTGCGGCAACCTGCGGCCCAGATCGGCAGCGTCGCTGCCGCCATCACCGGCACCCCGGCCACTCGACTGGCCGCCGGCCCGAGTACGCCACGCCGTCACCGCAACGCCCGAGACCAGCGCCCGGCGTCGCACAGGTAGAACTCGACAGAACGCGGCCGCAGCCAGCCGCGCGCGCCTTCAGTTGTCCGACGAGCCCGTCTTGCCGGTGGTGGATCGGCTCGAGGAGTCAGTCGACGAGCTGCCATCGGCGGAGCCCTTGCTCGCAGTATCCGTGGAGCTGCTTGCGGACTGAGAGGAGCTCTCGCCGGTGCCACCCGTCGAGCCTGAACCGGCCAGCGGGCTGACTGTTGGCGCACCGGTCGAAGCGTCTGAGCCGGCGGATGTGGCCGACTGGCTGCCATCCGCAGACCTGGAGCTGCCTGTGGCAGTCGCACCGCCGTCGCCTGAACTCGGCCCGCGTGAGCCACCAGGTCCGGTGAGGGCACGCTCGGCACGGTCGCCCAGCTCAGCGTGGTGCGCGACCGACTCGAGCAGGTCAGAGCCCGACACGGTCACGCCAGAGTCCTCCAGCTTGTGCGTTGTCAGCTCCGGCTCGGCCCCGGCCAGCAGAGCCAGCGACCCGGCGCCAGCCACACCACCCCGCGCGGATGACAGGCCGAGAGCACCGCCCGAGAGCCGGCCAACGGAAGCCCCGTCGGGGCTGGTCGTCAAACCAGGGCTCGCGAGGGGCGGGGCGGTACCGCCTGAAAGTGGGCTGTGACCAACCAGATGGGGTAGCGCGAGCGTGCCGGCCGCGCCGGCCGCCAACAGCACGGCACCGCCGCGCACCAGATTGCTCGCTCCGCGCTGGCTCAGCAGAGTCTGCGTTAAGCTCGAGCCGTTGGCGCGGAGGAGCGCTCGCGTGAGCCGTTCGGCAGGACCGAGGCGGGGTCGCAGCAGCCAGGTGACCAGCGGCAGCGGCATGACCGCGCTGAACGCCATGCGCACAGAGTCGCGCGCACGGTAGACGAGCTGACGCACCGCGCCTTCGCTGACCCCGAGCTCAGCGGCGATCTCACGCCGGGACTGCTGGCCGAACTCGGTCGCGATCAGCGCTTCGCGCTGGCGCTCAGGCAGGGACGCGATCTCGGAGAGCACCTCGCGTGCAAGGTCACGGTTGACCAGCTGCTCGACAACCAGCTCGGCTCCCGCCAGCTCCTCGCCCAATGGCTCAGCCCCTGGCCGCCGCCGTGCCTGCGTGATTACGGCGTGGCGCACGATCTGATGCAGCCACGCACGCGGGTGCCGCACCTGCACCCCGCCGCGCAGCGCCTTCCAGGCGCTCAGCAGCGTGTCCTGAACCGCGTCCTCAGCGTTGTCCTGCGCCCCAGCCCTGACGGCAGCGCGGATCAGCTCCGCCCGGTGACGGTCAGCCAGAACCGCGAATGCCCGCTCATCACCAGCGCCGACGAGCGCACAGAGGCGCTCGTCGGTCTGACTGCCGAGGATCAGGCCGTAAAGCCGTCCGTCACTCTTCATCTCGGACCCTCGCCCGAGGATAGAGCAGGATCATTGACCGTTCAGTTATCGCCGCCCCCAGCCGGGGTCGTCGTTGGGGGCACTGTCGCGGTGCTCGTCGTCGACTGCTCGGTGCCTGTCTGCGACGTGACCGGGCCGTCACCAGAGGACTGGCCGTCGCTCGAGGACTGGCCGTCGCTCGAGGACTGGCCGTCGCTCGAGGACTGGCCGTCGCCCACGGACTGATTGTCCCCGCTCTGGACGCTGTCCGGGCTGTCGACGCTGTCGTTCTGCACGCCCTGCTGGTCGGTTTGATCCCCAGCCGCCTGCTGGCTCTGGTCGCCCGAGGAGCCCACCAGCGTGTAGGTTCCGCCAGCCCCGGTGGCCGCGGTCAGCTCGACCTCCTGGCCGAGGCTGAACAGCGAGATGCTCAGCGTGCTGGGTATGGAGACCGTGATCGAACCACTGGTCGTGCTGTTGTCGGTGGCCGAGATCGTGATCGAGTTGGTGGCTGGATCAATGCCCAGCACGATCCCCTCCAGGTTGACGTTCGTGGCCTGCGCCGTCTGGGTGACGCCGGTGGCCGCGACCGACCCCTGATCATCGACGCTGGCCGAGACCGTGTCCACCGACCCAACCGACGGTGAGGCTCCGGCCGCCGAGGCGATCCCGGCCCTGCGAGTGCCACGGTGGACGAGCATCGAGACACCAGGGGCGGAGAGCACAAAGCTGTGGCTGCGCCGATCGACGAACGTGACCACACCGCGCATCCGCACCTGGGCGCTGTGCCGGGATGCGTCCGTTCGCACCCGCTCGAGCGCATATGTGCCGTTGCGCAGGCGGCGGATGGCCACCGTGACGGCGCTCGCAAGCGCCGGTCTGCGGGCGGCGTGGATCGCGTAGAGCTCACCACGTGCGTCCACAACCACGAACGAATGTGCTCGCCGGTTCTCGTGCACCACGGTGCCGCGCACGATCTGAGCACGAGCGTGCGCGCGCACGCCCCCGGCCGCCGCCACGCCAGCCAAGCCAAAGCCGGCGGCGCCCGCCACCACGCCGAGCGTCAGCCCGCGGGCAAGTGAACGTGAGTTGGGTCTGGGGAACATCGCGTCTCCTTCGGTTGGCCGCTTACATCGCGTTAGACGTGCGTCCAGCCGAAAGGTCACGCAGAGACTCAACGAACGTACGAGTGCTACCCGGGCCGGCGCGTGGCCGGCACACCCCCCGGCAGCGAGCCAGAGCGCACCGCGCTCACGCGCTGCATACCATGGGCCCGACATGGAGATCGACTTCGACCACTTCATGAAAGTCGACATGCGCGTCGGTCGCATCATGGCCGTCGACACCTTCCCCGAGGCGCACAAGCCCGCCTGGAAGCTGACGCTCGACTTCGGCCCGCAGATCGGGACCAAGCGCTCGTCGGCCCAGATCACCAGCTACACGCGCGACGAGCTGCTGGGCACGCTGGTCGTCGCCGTCGTCAACTTCCCACCGCGCCAGATCGGGCCCTTCATGTCAGAGGTGCTGGTGCTCGGCGCGCTCGACCCGCAGCTGGGCGTGGTTCTGCTGCGGCCCGACCAGGAGGCCGAGGTGGGCTCGCGGATCGGTTGAGCCGCAAGCCCTCCGCGTCAGCCCTAAACGCTGTGGCTCTCGCCGGGCGCGAGCACCACCACGCGCGATCCTGTGGCCGACTCGACGTCGGCCTTGAACGCCTCGGCGTCGGTCTCGATCGCCGGAAAGGTGTTGTAGTGGCAGGGGATCACGGTCTTGGCCCCCACCAGCTCACAGGCGTCAACGGCGTCGTGACGATCCATGGTGTAATGCCCGCCGATGCACATCAGCGCGTAGTCGATCGGGGTGCGTTTGCCAACCAGCTTGAGGTCGGAGAACAGCGCGGTGTCTCCCAGGTGGTATACGACCGTGTCCTTGAAGTTGACCAGCAGACCGGCGGGCGTGCTCTGTGTGCCCTTGGGCGTCGTGGAGGTGTGCCAGGCCGGCACCATCTTCACCCAGCCCCAATCGAAGCTGACCGTGCCACCGATGTTGATGTCGAGCGCGCTGACACCCTCCTCCTGGCCGAACTCACCGGCCAGCTCGACGATCGCCAGCACCGGTGCGCCGGTGCGCCGGGCGATCGGCACGACGTCGGCGATGTGGTCGCCGTGACCGTGGGTCACCAGGATCGTGGTTGGGTTCAGGCTCTCGGCGGCCACCACCGCCTTGGGGTTGCCGGTCAAGAACGGGTCGATCAGCACCGACGTCTCGCCATCCACCAGTTCAAATGTTGCATGCCCGTGAAAACGGATCTCCATAGCTTCTAGTCCTCCGGTTCGTTTCTCTCAGAGACGGCATCCACGCCCGCGGCGTCGTGCCCCAGCTCCCGGGCCAGCTCAAGCCCGACGGCCACCCCCACCAGCATCGTCAGCCGCGTCTCCTCAGCAAACAGCGTCCGGACGGCCGTCAGCCGCGTCTCGACGTCGGCGTTAGCGGCGGCGTCCCTGACCGCGGCCTCGTGCGCGGCGTCAAACCAGCCGCCCTCGTGCAGCGCGCTGACAAGCACGCGCTCGAGCCCGGGCGCCACGCTCGCAACCAGCGCCTGTGCGTCAGCGAGCCGTCCTGGCTGGCTGAGCGCGGCTATCGCCGCCTCCAGCTGTACCTGCGAGAAGCTCACGTGCTCAGCAGCTTGGCAGATCAGTGGTGGATACGTGTGAGCAACCATCCCAGCAGCAGGCCGGCCGCGATCCCGACGCCGGCCGCCACCCAGCTGGCGCTCGGAGCGGCGAGCGGCATCAGTGCCACCACCGCCGCAAGCACACCGGTCCCGATCAGGTCGCCCTCGTACTCGCGCCGGCGCAGGCGCAGGCTGAGGTCCGGGACCGCCCACGCGGTCAGCAGCGCGAGCGCAGCGCCATTGCCACCCATGTAGAGCCCGGTGCCGACTTGTCCGGCCAGAGCCAGCCCGCCCGCACCACCGGCCAGCACCAGCGCCAGCACCACCACAGGTCCGTGTCGTCGCTCGAGCAGCCAGCCATAGACGGCGATGACCAGCAGCGCAAGGACCGCATAGCCGGTGTTGTCATAGATGAAGGGCGCGCTCAGCACGCGCCACCAGCGGTCCCCGGTGGGACCCAGAACGACCAGGTTGCCGGTGGCGATCAGGTTCGTGCGCCACAGCAACGCGCCGATCACGCCCAGCGATACAAACAGCGCGGTCGCGTAGGGATGTGACTCATGCCTGATCCCGGGGATCTCGCCGCGACGCAGCCGCGGCAGCGATGGCGCCAGCTGGCGGTGACGGTGCCGGCCTGCGATCTGTCCGTGGCGGTCGAGCTTAGGTGCCCGTTTACGCAGCCGTGTGCCGCAGTAGGGGCACTCCGTGATGTAGGGGCTGACCTCTGACCCGCAGTTCTTGCAGACCACAAACAGGGGCGGGCCACCGGTACTCATAACCTCAAGTGTAAGCAGCCGACGGCTCTGCTCAAACAACCGTGGCAGCGCCGAGGAAGGGGTGGCGGCACCACGACCAGAGCCGGCTCTAGACTCGCGTGAAATACGTTCCACGCACCCCTCCGAAGGCGGACCAAATGCCACTTGGATATCAGGACAAAATCTACATTCTGGCCTTCGACCATCGCGGCTCCTTCCAGAAGAAGATGTTCGGGATCGAAGGCGATCCAAGCCCTGCACAGGTCGACCGGATCGGGGACGCCAAGCGCCTGATCTTCGAGGGCATGCTCGAGGCGGTCCGTCTTGGCGCCAAGGCGGGCGCAACGGGCGTACTGGTGGACGAGCAGTTCGGCTCAGACGTTCCCGAGCGCGCCCGCGAGCACGGCCTCGTCCTGGCGATGCCGGTCGAGAAGTCAGGTCAGGATGAGTTCGACTTCGAATACGGCGAGGACTTCGCGGCCCACATCGAGCGCTTCAACCCTGGTTTCTCGAAGGTGCTGGTGCGCTACAACCCCGATGACCCCGACGCCGCCATGAACGCGCGCCAGCTCGGGCGGCTCAAGCGGCTCGCCGACTGGCTGCACGCACACGACCGCAGGTTCCTCTTCGAGCTACTGGTCCCCGCGACAGCATCACAGCTGCAGAGCGTTGCAGGTAGCGGCGAGCGTTACGACGCCGAACTGCGACCCGAGTTGATGCGGCGCGCGATCGCCGACATCCAGAACTTCGGGATCGAGGTCGACATCTGGAAGATCGAAGGCGTGGATCAGCGCGCCGACGCCGAGATGCTCGCCGCCCAGGCCCGCAGCGGCCCGGGGCGAGAGGGTGTCACCTGCGTCCTGCTCGGCCGCGGCGCCACCACCGAGAAGGTCGAGCACTGGCTCGCACAGGCGGCACCGGTTGAGGGCTTCATCGGCTTTGCGATCGGACGCTCCATCTGGTGGGACGCCCTGGCAGCCTTCCTCGGCGGCAGCCTGCCACGCCCCGAGGCCGCCGCGCAGATCGCCGCCAACTACCTGCACTTCGTGCAGGTCTACGAGCGCAACCTCGTCGCCTGATGCAGGTTGGCCGCTTCGCGCTAGCGTGTAGCCCCCATGCCGGCAATGAAGATGCGCCAGAGCCTCGACCAGCTCGAAGAGGAGTTCCGCAGGCACACCCAGCTGGCGGCAAAGCAACGCGCGGTGCTCGAACGCAGGGCGGCTGTCCGCTCGCGCCAGCGCTGGCGCGAGCGTGAGCGTCGACACAGCTCGCTGCGGTTCTACCTGCTCACGGCGTCGCTGGCGCTGACGGCCCTCGTCGTGACCGTGGCCATGTTCGCCACGCTCTACCTGCTGCTCGCCTGAGCCACCGGGCCTATACCCAAGATTCAAGACTTCGGCTGCGGCCAGGTCCTGTGGTGGGCACGCTTGACTGCGAAGTTGGACATTTTTGCCTTCGCCGACACGCGCGTTCGCTCGCCGGGGCCGGTTGCGCAGGCTGCGCGTGAGCGAGAGTCGGTCTGGGTCGACATCGGCTGAGGGGCGGCAGCGTAAAGCAGGCCGCCGAGGACATCCGTCCACACGGCTCCCCAGGCCCTGACGAAGTGGTTGCTGGTCGCCGTAAAGCCATCCACGGAGCGCACTCGCTGCCAGACCGTGCCGCTGTCCCCGACGCTCATGTCCATCTCGGCATCGCCCTCCATGCGGCCGAGGACGCCGCGCTTGGCCTGTGAGCGTGGCGGTGAACTGCCAGCCGCTCAGCGCGTCGTCGGTCAGCAGCTCCCACATCTGGCGCCTGCTGACAACCGCCTGCACGCTAGCTCAGAGAGCAAAACCCAGGATCAGCGCCCAGGGGATCTCCCAGAACATCCCGAACGAGAACGACAGCGCGTCCCCGACGTGCGGGATCAATGTCGTTGCGAGCGGCGGCGTGCTCGTCGTTCGGGCACCCGGTTACTCACTTGGTGTGACCTCTAGCGGCTGTGGGTGAAGCGGTGAACGGCTTCCAGCAGCTCGCGGCTCTTCTCGGTGGCGACGGCCTCGTCGCCCGAGGCGAGTGCGCCGGCCACGCAGTGGTTGACGTGCTGGTCGAGGATCTTGAACGCGACCGACTCCAGCGCCGTGGTGATGGCCGATATCTGGGTGATGATGTCGATGCAGTAGCGCTCGTCGTTGACCATCCGTTCGATCCCGCGGACCTGGCCCTCGATGCGGTGCAGGCGCCGGGTGAGCGCCTCCTTGTCGGCCGTGTAGCCGTAGGTCGGCGCGCCGGACGGAGTGGCGGCAGCGGTCAGTGTGGCGGTCGCGCTGGCTGCAGGTCGCGTCACAGGGTCTCCCTTCGGGATTGGAAGCGGCGCAGCCGCAGCGAGTTGGTGACCACGAACACGCTCGAGAAGGACATCGCACCGGCGGCGATGATCGGGTTCAGCAGACCGGCGACCGCCAACGGGACGGCGACGACGTTGTACCCGAATGCCCAGAAGAGATTGCCCTTGATCGTCGTCAGGGTACGGCGAGCCAGGCGGATCGCGTCCGCGGCGGCGCGCAGGTCGCCGGAGACGAGCGTGAGATCCGAGGCTTCGATCGCGACGTCGGCGCCGGTGCCGATCGCCAGGCCGAGGTCGGCCTGGGCCAGCGCGGGTGCGTCGTTGACACCGTCGCCGACCATCGCCACGACCTCACCCTGCTGCTGCAGCCGTATGACCTCGGCGGCCTTCTGGTCGGGAAGTACACCGGCGAGCACGCGCTCGATGCCGACCTGATCGGCGACCGCGCGGGCGGCGCGCTCGTTGTCACCGGTCAGCAGCACGGGCTGCAGACCGAGGCCTTTCAGCTCGGCGATCGCCTGCGCGCTGCTCGGCTTGATCTGGTCGGCAACGGCTATCAGCCCGCGGGCGGCGCCGTCCCAGGCGACCGCGATGACCGTGTTGCCTTTCTGCTCGAGCCGCTCAGCCTGTGCATTGAGATCGTCGGGCAGCTTGACGCTCCACTCGGCGAGGAACGCTGGGCGGCCGACCAGGACGGCGTGACCGTCGACCACCGCCTGGACACCGAGGCCTGCCCGGTTGGCGAAGCTCTCGGCGGTCGGAAGCGCGCCCAGCTGGGCGCGGCCGTATTCCGCGACCGCGCGCGCGATCGGGTGTTCGCTAGCGTCCTCGGCACCCGCCGCAAGCCGGACAAGCTCGGTCTGCTCGGTGCCCGGAGCGGTCAGTGCTGCGCTGACGGCCATCCTGCCCTCGGTCACGGTGCCGGTCTTGTCGAGCACGATCGTGGTGAGCTGGCGTGTACGCTCGAGGATCTCCGGGCCCTTGATCACGATTCCGAGCTGCGCGCCCCGTCCGGTGCCGACCATCAGTGCCGTCGGCGTGGCCAGACCGAGGGCGCAGGGGCAGGCGATCACGATCACCGCCACAGCCGCTGTGAAAGCGGCGGCGGCGCTGGCGCCGAACGCCAGCCAGCCGACCAGCGTCAGCAGCGAGACCGCGATCACGACCGGGACGAAGACCGCTGAGACCCGGTCCGCGAGTCGCTGCACCGGCGCCTTGCCGGCCTGGGCGTCACTCACCAGCCGTGCGATCTGTGCGAGTGCGGTATGCGCGCCGATTCTGGTCGCGCGCACGACGAGTCGGCCGGAGGTGTTGATCGTCGCGCCGGCGACCTGATCGCCGGCTGCCACCTCGACCGGGACAGACTCACCGGTCAGCATCGATGCGTCGACGGCCGACGTGCCGCTCTCGACGACCCCATCGGTGGCCACCTTCTCCCCCGGGCGCACGACGAACAGCTCACCGACCTGCAGCTGCTCGACCGGCACGAGCACCTCCTGTCCGTCCCGCAGCACACGCGCCTCCTTGGCGCCGAGCTCGAGCAGCTTGCGGATCGCCTCCCCCGAACGGCGCTTGGCGCGCGCCTCGAGGTAACGCCCCAGCAGGATCAATGCCGTGATCAATCCAGCGGCGTCGAAGTACACGCTCTCGTGAATCCCGGTCACCAGCACCACCACCGACCACATCCACGCCGCCAGCGTGCCCACCGAGATCAGCGTGTCCATCGTCGCCACCAGATGCCTGGCATTCACCGCTGCGGCACGGTGAAACGGCCAGCCGCTGTAGGCCACCACCGGAGTCGCAAGCACCAGGGACACCCAGCGCCAGCCGTTGAACTGAAGCGGCGTCGCCCAGGCGAGCACCGCCAGCGGCACCGAGAGTGCGGCGGCGATCAGCAACCTGAGCAGCCAGACGCGGGCAGGATCATCCTCCTGCGTGGCCTCCTGGAGAAGTGAGGCGTGGTAGCCGGCCGCTTCGACGGCGCCGATCAGATCATCGACCGAGAGGCTCCCTGCATCGAAGGTGACGGTCGCATGCTCGGACGCGAAGTTGACCGACGCGCTCACCTCATCCAGCTTGTTGAGGCGCTTCTCGATGCGGGTCGCGCACGACGCGCAGGTCATCCCGTCGATCACCAGCTCGACATGCTCGACATGCTCGGCTGGCCGCGCCTGGGCGGGGACCGGCTCGGTCAGGGTGGACATCACGCCGCCTCGTAGCCCGCTTGGACAATCGCTGCCCGCAGGGCGCTGTCATCCAGGGTCTCGCCGCTGACCTCCACGAGCTTGGTGTCGAGGTCCACGGCGACCGATTCCACCCCGGAGACGCCGGAAAGCTCTTCCGTCACCGCCGCCTTGCAATGGTTGCAGGTCATCCCGGGAACGCGGTAGGTGATCGTGTCGGCCATCGTTCACTCCTAGTCTCTTAGAGCATACCCCAACGGGGTACATCGCATACCCGTGAGGAGTATCTCGCAGGAGGTGGCCGCCACCACCGAGGGATGCCCCGGGGACGCTACGGCATTGCCGCGCCCTCTCGGCACAGAAGCACGGACGCGCAGCGCGCCCGATGGCGTCACGATCGTCCAATGCACCGGGCACGTCGCTCCCTCTCCGGGATCGCAGGCGCTGGGGTCTTGGTTCTCGTCCTCGCCGGAGTTGTGCTCGCCATAGCCATGAATGGCCACCCACGAAACGTGTTCGCGGCGCGCACGTCGCGCGGATCTGACGGGTACTCGATGATGGGCCCGGGCTCCGGAATGATGCGTGGCGGCAGTCCGCCTCCACAAAGCGACTCGGGGGCCGGCACGGTCAAGGCACAAGGCTCGCAGGCACTGACGCTCATCGTGAGGTCGGATGCCGAGCATGCTCGGCGCGGGCCAGACGGCACTTGGCACGACGCGTTCCTGCCAGCCGACTTCACGCTGCGCGCCCGCCGGCGGGTGACGGTTACGGTCTACAACTACGATGACATGCCCCACTCGTTCACGTCCTCAGCGCTCGGCGTGGACGCGACGGTCCCCGCCGGCTCGGCGGACACACCAAGCAAGACGACCTTCAGCTTCGTCGCTCCCGCGACGCCTGGCAGCTACCAATGGTGGTGCGCGCTGCCATGCGATTCCTGGGCGATGGTGCATGATGGTTACATGCGCGGCCAGGTGACGGTACGGACCTGATGAAGCGAAGCGCCGCGCTCGCACCACTCTCACGCGACCACCACCACGCCCTGGTTGTCGCGAGCGCGCTCACCCGCGCCGGCGAGGGCACCTGTCGCTCGTCAGCGACGCTGTTCGCGGACTTCATCGCCGAGCACGAGGCCAGGCACTTCGCGGTCGAGGAGGCGCTGCTATTCCCGATGCTCCCGCCAGGCGACAGAGCAGAGTCGTTGCGGGCACGGGTGCGCGCCGACCACGAGTACCTGCGCGAGCAGGCTGACGCACTCAGGCACGGACGCCTGGAGCCGACGGTCGAACTAACGGCATCGCTCGGCACCCGCCTGCGTGCGCACGTGCAGCTCGAGGAGCGCGAGCTGTTCCCGTACATCGAACAGTCGCTGGATGCTGCATCGCTCGACCGACTCGGGCGGCAGCTCGAAGCCGGGACATCGCCGGCCTAGACGCAATAGGGTACGTGAGGATCCGGGTGCCGGTTGGTGCTGTGGTGTGCCTCGGTCTGGTCGGGTCAAGCCGCAGTCTGATCAGCGCGTTTCAGATCACGTTTCGATCGGGGTTCTGACGCGGGCTTTTTCTGCCGGAGCCGCTTGAAATGGTGTTGCACACGGCTGCGCGCCCCGTTGGCGAGCGAGTCGAACAGGGGCGTTCTACCGTCAGTGGCGGTTGATGAGCCTGGATGGCACCTGCCTGGATGTCGCCGACACACTCGCCAACGCGCGGAAGCTCGGGCGGCCCGGGTCTTCTCGGCGCGATGGTCGCATGGTTCAAGCGCGCAAGCGCCAGCCACCGGACGGCTCATACCTGGCCCGCATCTACCCCAGCCAGAAAGACCAGGGCGCAGGCAACGACGGCCAGCGTGTCCGTGTGATCGGCGGCCACGTCACAACCCAGCCGTCATCAAGCGCAAGATGAGCAACTGGCCGGTCAAGCATCCTGAACACCGCGATCCGCCTCAACCGGCCAAGGCGCCCAAAGAAGCCATCACCGCATCACCGGCGTTGCACCCTAACCTAGCGGTATTGGCTCTAGGCGGAGGCCGGAGGCTCCCCGAGCTCGCGCAGAGCCGCATCGAGTTCAGCCTGGGGTTCGTCGGCGCCGACCGTGGCGCCGCGCTCGCCCTGAATCTCCAGGTAGACCTCTTTGCGGAAGACCGGCACATCGCGGGGCGCCTGGATGCCCACGCGCACCTTCTCGCCGATGATCGCAAGCACCGACACCTCAATGTCGTCTCCGATCATGATGCTCTGGTGCGCCTTCCGTGTAAGTACCAGCATCGCTTCCTCCCCGGTTCAAAGCCTGCAGTGGATATCCGCCACCAGAGCACGAACCTGCACCCGGGGTGGGTTGGCAAGTCGCACAGCCCAGCATATCCAGACCACGCGGCGGCTTGCAAGTGCATTGCGCCAAAGCCACTTCGGTGAGCCGGCGCGAACGGCGTCCAGCCAGCTCTGTATGCTCAGCGTTTCTATGCCAAGAAGATCTTTGCGACCGGAGCTCAACAGGATCCGCGGCTGGGTGCGTCAGGGACGCACCGACGCCTGGATCGCCCACCAGCTCGAGGTCACCGTTCAGCAGATCCAGACCTTCAAGCGCGAGCAGGGACTGGAGCCAGACGCAGGACCAGACGCTGGCGTGGCGACCGCCGACTTCGACGACGAGATCGATCTGCGCGCCGCCGACGACGCGCTGATCGCCGCCGAGCTTGAGGCTGAGGCTCAGGCTGCAGCCGCCCGCGCTGAGGCTGAGGCGGCCGCCAGAGCACAGGCCGATGATGCCGAGGCGCCCGCTGACGACGACGGTGAGGAGAAGCCCAAGCGCCGCCGCAGCCGGCGCGGTGGCGGCCGCGCCCGTGGCAAGACCAGGGCCGGCGGGCCCTGGGAGGCAACCTTCGATCACGGCGATGAGGGAATCGGCCTGTGGCTTGATCCCGCCGTCCAGGACGACCCGATCTATGCCGAGTCCTGGGCCGGGCACCGTCCGGTCGAGGTGACCATCGCCGAGGACGTGATCACGATCCGGCGCGCCGGCTCAGCCGAGACCGAAACGCCCGAGACCACCGGAGATTGAGCGCCGGCCACCGGCCCGCACTCAGGCACCGACCGCGACGCGCGCTCAATCCTCTGAGAACTTCCTGACGCCGCCGCTCCAGTCCAGCGCACCCCGGGAGAACCTGGCAAACGCGGCACCGCCCACGGTGGCGATGTCCCACGCCTCGGGCGTGTCCGGTGCGGCTGCGTGCGCGGCCTGGAAACACCAATCGGTCCCCTCCGACAGGTAGTACTCAGCGATCTCCGCGGTCGTGACGGTGACACCAAGCCGCCGCCGCAGCTCGGCAACCAGCACGTCCACCACCGACTCCAGCTTCCGGCGCAGCTCCGGCTCGGCCGCGTCGACACGCTGCTGGCCATCACGCCAGAGCGTCATCAGCAGATCGAAGTCAGCCGCCAAGCCGAGGCGCTCAGCGCCCGAGGTTGACCACGACGAACGGCCGCTCGCCGGCGGCCACCATCCCCAGGCTGCGGGCGTCACGGATGATCGTCGCCTTCTGGTACAGGGAGCGCTCCTGCGCGAGCAGTGCACTGTGCTGGCGCTGCAGGGAGACCACCAGCCTCGTCTCGGCTGCCGCCTGGGCGTGAGCGGCGACCAGCGCCAGGCCCGCCTTCAGCCCGATCCATCCGATCAGGCCGACGACCAGGATCAGCACAATCCGGAACTTGCGGTCCCAGCCAACCCGCGACCTGGGGAGCCGGCCCGTGACCGCGCGCGGCCTGCTGTGCGGCAGCGGTGCGGTGTGAGCGTCACGCCTGGCGGTTGTCTGGGCTCTGGGCGGCATCCCTGAGCTTCGTCTTTCGCCACCGACGGTCAGCTTCCTGCCTGCCCCGTGCCGTGGTCGCTACGTCCCGCCGCCGGCGGCGGCGCGTGTGCTTCAGCTGCCGGCAGCGCGGAAGGCACGCCGTCCCGGGTATTCAGCCGCCTCCCCGAGTGCCTCCTCGATCCGCAGCAGCTGGTTGTACTTGGCGATCCGGTCAGTCCGCGAGGGCGCACCCGTCTTGATCTGCCCGCAACCCGTCGCGACCGCCAGGTCGGCGATGGTGACGTCCTCGGTCTCCCCGGAGCGATGCGAGATGATCGCCGTGTAGCCGGCTTCACGAGCCATCCTGATCGCCGCGAGCGTCTCGGTCAAAGTCCCGATCTGGTTGACCTTGATCAGGATCGAGTTGCCGGCGTGCAGGTCGATCCCGCGCCGCAGGCGCTCGGTGTTGGTGACGAAGATGTCGTCACCAACCAGCTGCACGCGATCACCAAGCGCACTGGTCAGCCTCACCCATCCGTCCCAGTCCTCCTCCGCCATCCCGTCCTCCAGCGAGATCACCGGGTAGCGGTTCACCACCTCGGTCCAGTAGGAGGTCAGCTCGTCAGCCGTGAGCGTGCGGCCCTCGTGCTCGAGCCGATAGGCACCGTCGCTGTAGAGCTCTGAGGTTGCGGGGTCAAGTGCGATGGCGATCTGCTCGCCGGGCGCGTAGCCGGCGGCGCGAATGCCCTCCATCAGCACCTCCAGCGCCTCCTGATTGGACGACAGGTTTGGCGCGAAGCCCCCCTCATCCCCGACCGTGGTGCCCAGCCCGCGATCGTGCAGGGTCCGCCTGAGGTTGTGGAAGACCTCGGCACCCATGCGCAGCGCCTCGCTGAACGTGGGCGCACCGACCGGCACGATCATGAACTCCTGAAAGTCGATGCTGTTGTCGGCGTGAGCGCCACCGTTGAGCACGTTCATCATCGGCACCGGCAGGACCCGGGCATGCTCGCCGCCGAGGTAGCGCCAGAGCGGCATCCGCTCCTCCGCGGCCGCGGCATGAGCGGCGGCCAGCGACACCGCGAGGATCGCGTTGGCGCCGAGCCGCGACTTGTTGGCCGTGCCATCGAGGCCGATCAGCGCCCGATCGAGCGCGGCCTGGGCCGAGACCTCGAGGCCGCGGACCGCGTCTGCGATCTCGCCGTTGACGTTCGCGACCGCGCGGCTGACACCCTTGCCCAGCCAGGCAGGTCCACCGTCGCGCAACTCGGTGGCCTCAAATTCCCCGGTGGACGCACCCGAGGGCACCGCCGCCCTGCCCCAGGCGCCGGAGCGCACGCCGAGTTCCACCTCCACCGTCGGGTTGCCACGGCTGTCAAGTATCTGGCGGGCGTGGACTTGCTCGATCTCGCTCATCTGTGGGTCGGTCTCCTCGGTGTGCTTGCCATATGTTCGCGGCATGAGAGCCGCGGCTGCGCTCGGGCCGCTACTGCTCCACGCGCACCCGCGCGTAGAGGTCGAGCTGCTCGTCGGCGGAGAGATCGTTCCAGTTTCGCCCGCGCGATGCGGCCAGGTCCACCGCCGCCTGGACGCGCGTGCGGAAACGGCTGGCCGCAGCGCGCACCGCAAGCTCTGGGTCGAGCTTGCGCTTGCGCGCGACGTTGACCACCGCAAACAGCACGTCGCCGAGCTCCTCAAAACCGCGCTCGGCGCCCTCGGCCGCCCCAAGCTCGCCGATCTCCTCCTGCAACGCCTCAAGCGCGGTGTCCGTGCCGGCGAAGTCAAAGCCGCTGGCGGCGGCGCGGCGCTGGACCTTGCGCGCGTACAGCAGACCGGGCAGGTTCTCGGGCACCTCGCCGAACACGCCGGCCTCACGGCCCGGCTCGGTCGCCTTGATCTGATCCCAGTTGCGCAGCACCTCGGCGGCGGTGTCGGCCCTCACCTCACCGAACACGTGCGGGTGGCGGCGCACCAGCTTCTCCGACGCGTGCCGAGCAACGGCAGCAAGGTCGCCGGCGCCACGCTCCTCGAGCAGCAGCGCCAGGAAGTGAACTTGGAAGAGCACGTCACCCAGCTCGTCAAGCAGCTTGGCATCGTCACCTCGCTGCGCTGCGTCAGCCAGCTCGTAGGCCTCCTCGACCGTGTGCGGCACGATCGTGCGCGCATCCTGCTCGCGATCCCAGGGGCAGTCGCGCCGCAGGCGCCTGGTGATCGCATCGAGCGTCCCGAGCGCGGCGGCGCTCTCCGCCTCGCCCGGGCTGGGAGCCACTAGCCCTTCTTGGACTTCTTCGTCGAGGTAGTGGTCGACGTGGACTTGGTCGCCGTCGTCGATGCCTTGGTCGCCGTCGAGCTGGTGGTCGCCGTCGAGCTGGTGGTCGGCGTCGAGCTGGTGGTCGAGGGCGCACTGGTGGTCGAGGGCACCGACGTGGTCGGAGGCGCCTTGTAGTTACTGCAGACCAGCTGCGACTCGTAAGGACTGCGGCAGGTGGTCTTTTTGAACCAGGCCTTCTTGGCGGCGTCCGCCACCGTCGTCGCGGCAGCGGTCTGCTGTGCGTTCTCGAGCGTGGTTTTGATCGTCGCCGCGACCTTGGCCAACGGCTCCTGCACCGCAGGCACGATCTTGGTGACCTGCGTGACGTAGTAGCCGAGCACACCCTTGACGGGGCCGACCAGCTTGCCCACGGGGTTGTTGAAGATCGCGTTGTTGGCCGCCACCTCGTACTCGCCCGAGGTCACACCATCCAGCAGACCACCGTTGAGCTTGCCGGTCGCGTCGGCCGAGTACTTGCGCGCTACGACCGTCCAGCTCTGGCCCGCCTTGAGCGCGTTGACCGCCGCCTGCGCCTGCGCCGCACTCTTGGTCCGCAGCAGATGCACATCGCGGCTCTCAGGCGTGCCGTAGGAGCTCTTGTGCGCCGCGTAGTAGGCGGCGATCTGCTTTTTGGTGACCGGCTTCTCAGCGGCCTTGAGCAGTTTCAGGTAGTAGGTCTCGACCGTGTACTGAAAGAGCAGGTCCTGGCGGGTCTGCCCGCTTGACTTCAGGTAGCTTGCGAAGACCTTATTGGTGGGCCACTGCTTCTTGACGTAGGCGTCAAAGTCCTTGAGCAGCTTCGGCGCCTTGAGGCCGAGCTTGTGCGCCTGAGCCTGGTACCAGTAGCCCTCGAGCAGGAACTGCAGCACCTGGGAGGTGTCGCTGGTGAACACCTCCTTGCAGTAGCCCAGCAGTGTGCTGTGAGTCGCGCTGTGCAGCGACGCGACACCGGTATGAAGGTTGTTGATGCAGCTCGAGTAGTTGTTGGGGTCGCTCGAGACGATCACCGGGGCGCTCACACCCTGGGCCGCCTCCTGTGAGACGACGTCCTTGGCGGCCACGTACATCCAGTGCTTGTAGGCCGGCAGCGTGATCGGGTTACCGGCCATCTCCGCGACCGCGCTCGACGGGACTGAGCTGCCACAGCCAGCCACCGCGCCCGCCAGTACAAAAAATGCGGCACCGGCCGCGAGCTTCCTGGAGATCAGCATCCGCGCCGATGGTAGCGGCAGGCCGGGAAAGCGGCGGCGCGCCGGACGATCTTCCTTAGAAGCTTCTTCAGCAGGGCTGTCGGCGGTGCCTGCAGGCGCTCCGGTTCAGGCCGCCGCCGGCTCGCCGACGTCGGCGACGATGACCGAGAGCAGCGCATCGGCGGCACGCACCACCGCCTCGAGCTGGGCGTGTGGCTCACCGGTTACGCGCATCGACAGCTGGGAGCGCCCGGACTCGTAGATCGCCTCCGGCAGCTGCGCGCGCAGCGCCCGCACACGCGCCGAGTCGAGCTCGATCGGGGTGACGGCCAGACGACCGCCCTTGAACGAGACGGCGGTGGCCCCCGCCTGCCCGAGCTTGATCCTGGCGGTCTGCAGCACAAGCAGGTTCTCAAGCGGCTCGGGCAGCTCGCCGAAACGATCGATCAGCTCTTCGCGCAGCAGGCCGATCTCCGCCACCTCACGGGCCGCGGCGATGCGGCGGTGCACGTCCACCTTGGCCTGCTCGTAGGGGATGTAGTCGGCCGGCACGTAGGCGTCGACCGAGACCTCGAGCCGTACCGGCTCCCACTCCGGCTCCTGCCCCTCCGCCCCTGACTCGGCGGCGAGCGCCGAGACAGCCTCGTCGAGCATCTGCATGTAAAGCTCGAAGCCGAGGGCGGCCACATGCCCGGACTGCTCCTCGCCGAGCAGGTTGCCGGCGCCCCGGATCTCCAAATCGCGCATCGCCACCTTGAAACCGGCCCCCAGCTCGCTGTAGTCGCTGAGCGCCGCCAGGCGCTGGGCGGCCTCCGCTGTCAGTGCCGCCGAGGATGGATAGAGCAGGTAGGCGTAGGCGCGCTCACGCGAACGCCCGACACGGCCACGGATCTGGTAGAGCTGCGAGAGGCCGAAGGTGTCGGCGCGCTCGACGACCAGCGTGTTGGCCTGGGGGATGTCGATCCCTGACTCGATGATCGAGGTGGCCACCAGCACGTCGGCGTCACCGCGCAGAAACGACAGCATGCGGCGCTCGAGCTCCGCGTCCTCCAGCTGGCCGTGCGCAACCGCAAAGCGCATCCCTGGAACCAGGCCGCGCAGGCGCTCAGCCGTCTCGTCGATCGACTCGACGCGATTGTGCAGGAAGAACGCCTGCCCGCCACGCGCGTGCTCACGCTCGAGCGCCGCCCTGACGAGCTCCTCGTCGTACTCGCCGACATAGGTCTTCACCGGCCGCCGGCCCTCCGGGGCGGTCTCGATCACACTGATGTCGCGGATCCCGGCCAGCGACATCTGCAGGGTGCGGGGGATCGGCGTGGCGCTCATCGCCAGCACGTCCACCTTCAGCTTGAGCGACTTGAGCAGCTCCTTCTGCTTGACGCCGAAGCGCTGCTCCTCGTCGATGATCAGCAGGCCGAGGTCCTTGGCCCGCACGTCCCGTGAGAGCAGCCGGTGGGTTCCGATGAGGATGTCCACCTGGCCGCGCGCAAAGGCCGCGATCGCCTCCTTCTGCTCGCTCGCCGGTCGGAAGCGGGAGACGTGCTCGATCTTCACCGGATAGTCCTTCAGGCGTTCGGCGAAGGTGCCGTAGTGCTGCTGCGCGAGGATCGTCGTCGGCACCAGCACCATCACCTGCTTGCCGTCCTGCACGGCCTTGAAGGCCGCCCGCAGGGCAACCTCCGTCTTGCCGTAGCCGACATCGCCACAGATCAGGCGATCCATCGGGCGCGGCGCCTCCATGTCAGCCTTGACGAAGTCGATCGCGTCGCGCTGGTCGGGGGTTTCGCTGTAGGGGAAGGCGGCCTCGAACTCGATCTGCCACTCACCGTCAGGCGGGAAGGCGTGACCCTGGCGGCGCCTGCGCTCGGCGTAGAGGTTCAAAAGCTCGCCGGCCATCTCCCGGGCGGCACGCCGCGCCCGCGCCTTGACCGTGTCCCAGCGCGTGCCGCCGAGCTTGGAGAGCGCCGGCCCGTGCTCGCCCCCACCGCCGACGTAGCGGCTGATCTTGGCGAGCTGCTCGACCGGCATGAAGACGCGGTCGGTGCCGGCGAACTCCAGGTTCAGGTAGTCGCGCGTGATCCCGGCGACCGTCTTGGTGTCAAAGCCGGCAAAGCGCGCCACCCCATGGTCCTCGTGCACGACGATGTCGCCCGTGCGCAGGTCCGCGAACGAGCGCAGCGCGCCACGGCGACCGAGGCGAGCGGGAGCGTCGGCACCGCCGGTCGCCCGGCGCCGGCGGAACAGTCGCTGCTCCGGGATCACCGCCAGGTGGAACTGCGGCGCGATGAAGCCATCGCGCAGCCGCGCGTGGGCGAAGCTCAGTTGGCCTGAGCCTGCCGCTCCCGCCGGTGGTCCAGCGGGACCACCGGCGGTGCGTTCGCCGTCCAGCCAGGCGACCCTCAGGCGGCCGAGGTTGTAGGCGGCGCGCTCCCCCTCGCCGCGCACCGCAAAGGTGACGACCGTGCGGTAGCCGGAGCGGGTCAGCTTCTCGAGCTCGGGCTCGGCTTCACGGATGCCGCGCGCGCCGACGTCGGCCGCCTGGCTGCGGAACTGGTAGCGCTGATCCTGGTCGATCGAGGAGAGGCGGATGTGGGCACGGGCCTCGAGCTCGTCGGTGATCGCCTCGGGCGCGAGGTACAGGTGGTGTGCCTCCTGGTCGTGGAAGGCGACGGTCACATCCTGCCAGTGGTCCGCCAGCGCCGGCGCGAGCTCCTCCTCGGCGGCCAACAGCACGCTGGTGCGCGCGTCGATCAGCTCGAGCAGGCTGCGGAAGTCCTCGACCGGCAAAAGCTCGGTGATGTCGGGCCGGCTGTCCTCACCCTCGGCGGCCGCCAACTCGGCCAGCTCCCGGTACTCGGCGGCCAGCTCCGCGGCCGGCGCCACCTCCACCTCGTCGGCGTCACCGAGCGAGCGCTGCGTGAACGTCGAGAACCAGCTCAGCCGCTCGATCTCATCACCGAAGAGCTCGACGCGGGCGGCGCGGTCCTCGGTCGCGGGAAAGAGGTCGAGGATGCCGCCGCGGATCGCAAACTGACCGCGGTCCTCCACCTGGTCGACCCGCTCGTAGCCGGCCGCGACCAGGTCGGCCTGCGTCTCGCTGAGATCGATCAGCTCGCCGCGCCGGAGCGTGAAGCCGTGAGGTCGCAGCGAGGGGTCGGGCACCTTCTCCGACAGCGCCACGGCGCTCACCACCACGACCGGCGCACCGACGGCGTGCCGGTCCGACTCGGGGGCGAGCAGCGCATCCAGGGCCGCGATGCGCTGGCCGGTCAGGTGCGCGGGCGGCGCGAGATGCGACTCGTAGGTGACCCCGCGGCTCGGGTAGTGGCGCACGCGCCGTGGCGCGAGCCACGCCCGCAGGCTTGAGGCCAGCTCGCGCGCGTGGCGGTCATCGCCGGCCACCACGATCGCAGGCCGCGCCGGCTCACGGTCAAGCAGCGCGGCGATCAGGAACGGGCGCAGCGACTGCGACACGAAGGCACGGCCGCCGTCGGCGTGCAGTCGGCCGGTCTGCGGGTCCTCATCGGCGTGGCGGAGCAGGCTGCGGAGCATCGCTACCTCACTCACTTAAGCAGCTTGGGCAGCTCCGCGGCGAGCAGCTCTTCAACCGCGGCCGTGGCGGCGACGACCAGCGCCTGGACCTCATCCCTTGGCTGCCTGAAGCGGCCGAGGACGTAGGCGGCGACCAGCTCCGGGTCGGTGCTCGGCGGACGGCCGACGCCGATCCGCACCCGCTGGAATTCAGCTGTACCTAGCGCGGCTTTCACCGACTTCAGGCCGTTGTGACCGGCCAGTCCCCCGCCAAGCCTGGTGCGAATCTCGGCAAACGGCAGGTCGATCTCATCGTGCACCACGATCACTCGCTGTGCGGGTACGTGCAGCGCGCCACTGGCGGGGCCGACCGACCTGCCGGCCTCGTTCATGAAGGTCTGCGGCTCGAGCAGCGCGACACGCGCCCGCAACGGCATGCCGGTCTGCGGGTCGTGGCCCACGATCGCGGAGCCCTGGCTGATCAGCCCACGGTACTTGGTAGTCGGCTTGCCGAGCCCCCACCGCACCCGCAACGATGCGGCCACCATGAAGCCGATGTTGTGTGGCGTCCAGTCATAGGCCGGTCCGGGATTGCCCAGGCCGACCAGCAGCCAGTCGACGGGAGCGCTGCGGCTTGGCGCCGGCGGCATCCGCGGCCGGCTTGGCTATTGGTTGCGCTCGGCGCTGTCGGAGGCGTGAGCGTCGTCTTCCACGCCTGCGACCTCCTCGCCGATCACCTCGGTCTCGAGTTCGACCACACCAGAGGCCTCCGAGGCCACCATTCCACGCGAGGTGCGCATCGTCGCGATCACGAGTTCCGGGTCGCCGATGATCGTCGTGCCCGCAGGCGCCTGGATCTCGCCGAGTGTGACACTGGCGCCGACCTTCAGGCCCGCGACGCTGTGCTGGATAACGTCGGGGATCGATGTCGGGACGGCCTCCACCACGAGCTCGCGCACGGTGTTTTCGAGGATCCCGCCGACCTTGACGTCGGAGTCCTCGACATCAAGGAGCTCGAGTGGCACAGGCTGCTGAATCGGCTTGGCGAGGTCCACACGCAGCAGGTCGACGTGCATGGTCTCCCCGCTGACGGGGTGGCGGGCGCGTTCCTTGAGCACCACCGGCTCGGGCTTTTCGCCGTCGAGCGACAGGTCGATGACGGCGCCGGTGCTGGCGAGCGCGTTGCGCAGCGTGCGAGCTTCGATCTGGAAGGAGACCGGGTCCTTACCACCGCCGTATACGGTGCCGGGAACCTGGCCCTCACGACGGAGGCGGCGCGCCCCGCGCGAACCGTTTGGCTCGCGTCTTGAGGCGGAGAGGCTTGTGGTCTTTTCTGACATAGGTCAAGCGATGGTAGCGAGCGCTGTCAGTTCGCGAACTTCCCCCAGCTCAGCTATGCGCGCGCTGTACTCTGTAGCAATGACGGCGTTCCAGGTGATGCTGTTTCTCGTCGGCGTGCACATCTTCGGATTCGCGGCGATCGGCATCCTGCTGCTGCCGGCATTGCGCGAGTCTCCGCCCGAGCAGGATGAGGATGGCGACGGCTCGGATGACGGCTGGGGCAACCTGCCGAACGTCAAACCCGACCCGAGCCGGTGGCCGGGCGGAGGCATCCCCCTGCCGGACGCCGACCAGTCCGGCGTGCGCCTGCGTGAACCGGGCCGCGTTGCCGACCGGCTCGGCGCCCCGGAGCGGCGCCCATCGCACGAGCCCGCGCCGCGTAAGCCTGTCCGCTCGGACCGCTGAGGACCAGGCGAGCGCGCCGGCTCAGGCGGCGTCGCTCAACTCGAGAAAGCGCTCGACCGACGCTTCCTGATGTGCGATCTGCTCGGCCAGGTCGTGGGCATGACGGGCCGCACGCTCCATGAAGTCGATCACGCAGCCCTCCGGATCTTCGGCCAGCGGATAGACCCGCGCCAGCTCCTGCTGGATGCAGGCGATGCCCACCGGCGGCTGGCCCTCCGCGAGCGTCCGGGCGCTGCACACCGGTGTGACGAGCACCTGCGACTCCGTGGCCAGCAGCGCCGTCGGCAGCAGCCGCGGCAGCGGCGCACGCACCGGCACGCTCGCCGACGTGCTGATCACCACGTTGCCGAGCAGCTCAACTAGCGCCTCGCGCCAGAGCTCGAGCATCAGATCGGCGCTCAGCACCGTGTCGCGCAGGGTTCGGGCCTGCTGGGCGTAGAGTCGCTCCGCGTCGGCCCGGTCGGCCGCATCCGCGAGATCCAGATCGCAGGGCACACGCAGGAGCTCACCGGGCGAGACGGTCGCACCCGCGCCACGGCTCCCAGGCGTCAGATAGGTCTGAAGTGTCCCCAGATCGCGTCGCGCGTAGAAGATCACCGTGACCGCGTCGCTGACGGGCAGGCCGTCGATGCGCAGCGACACGCTGACCGCCGAGTCAGCGTCGAGCAGAGCGCGCCTGAGCAGGTCCTCCGCGTCGCCGTCCTGATACTCGCTTGCCTCTTCCTGCATGTCTCACCTCCAAGCAGCCAACGGTGGGATATGCGTAACCATTTATGCACATTTCGCGGCGGCCGTGGTTAGGTCATTTATCGCCTCCTGTTAGCTGTCGGTTGAGGCTCGCGTGTCGGGTAGTCTCAGTTGCGATGAAGCGCTTGGCCTACCTGCCGTTCTCGGTCGCAGCTGGTGCGATTGGCTCGTTTGCCGGCAGGCGAGCGTTCCGAGCCGTCTGGGAGCGGATCTCCGGTCAAGCCGGCCCACCGTCCCCGAGCACTCCTGAGCTGCCCCTCGCGCGGGTCGCGCTCGCCGCGGCCCTCGAGGCTGCGACGCTCGCCGCCGGTGCCGCCGTGGCCAGGCAGCTGGCGGCGCGCGTCTTTCACCGCCTGTTCGGCGCCTGGCCCGTCGGCTCGCGCGCCTCAGACCCGCGCGCCTGACACGCGCGCCTGACAGGCAAGCGCCGGGCGTCTCACTTCCAGAGCCTGCGCCAAACCCCGGCGCGGCCCAGCGCGCGACCGACGGCCACGTTCTTTGCCCGCCTGACGGCGCGTGTGGGGCTACGCAGCGAACCGATGTTGTTTGAGATGCGGGCGGCTCTGTAGAGCTGGCTGGTGAACGACCTGCGTCTTGTCATCGTCGAATTGTCCGCCTCGCGCCACCGAAATGGAACCCACCAAAACATAAAACCGTCCAACGCTCGGGTCGAACTAGCGCTGGCCGTAATACGCCCGCGGTCCGTGCTTGCGCTCGAAGTGCTTACGCCGCAGAGCGGGATCGAGCAGCGGAGCGCGCGGCTCGAGCCCATAGGTCAGCGCCGCCAAACGCGCGATGGCCTCAAGTGTCACGGCGTGCTCAAGCGCCTCCTGCGCGTTGCGCCCCCAACAGAACGGGCCATGCTGGCGCACGAGCACACAGGGCAGTTCGCGAGGCCCGAGTCCCACCACCGCTTCCACGATCGCCATCCCGGTCGCCTTCTCATAATCCTCGTCAACCTCCTGCTCGGTGAGCGCCCTGGTCAGCGGGATCGGGTGCGGAGAGAGATCGGCGTGTGTGGTGCCGAGCAGCGGGATCTCTCGCTCCGCCTGCGCCCAGGCGGTCGCCCACGGGGAGTGCGTGTGAACGATGCCGCCGACGTCCGCAAACGCCCCATACACAACCAGATGGGTGGGGGTGTCGGTTGACGGTCTGGTGCCCACGTCGAGCGCCCGCCCGTCGACGCCAAGCACCACGATGTCCTCGGCCTTCATCGTCTCGTAGGCGACGCCGCTCGGCTTGATCGCGATCACGCCGGCAGCGCGGTCTATCTGGCTGGCGTTGCCCCAGGTCAGAGTCACGAGCCCAACGGCCGGGAGCGCCTGATTGGCACGCAGCACCTCAGCACGCAGCTGCTCGAAACGAGGCTCAGCTCCGCGCGTCGAAGCCTGCCTCCGGTCGTCTGCCTCGCCCGTCATCCCCGCGCCTCCAGGCGGATGCGCTTGAGCCGGTGCAGCAGTTCCGCGTCGTCACGGCCCAGCCGCTCATAGAGCCGACGGTAGACGGCGTACACGGCGTCATAGACGGATGCAGCCCGTGGCTCGGGCTCGAAGTGCTTGAGGTGCGCCGACCTGGTGGCCGCCACGGCAGCGCGAATGTCCGGGAAGACTCCGGCAGCCACCGCGCCGAACAGCGCAGAGCCGCGCGCCGGCACGTCACCTTCTGCGGGGACCGAGACGGTACGGCCACTGGTGTCCGCCAATAGCTGCATCATCAGTGGACTCCGCTCGGCGATGCCGCCGCACGCGACGATGCGCTCGAGCCGCAATCCGTGCTCCTCGAAGTTATCCATGATCCGCCGGCTGCCGAACGCAATCGACTCGAGCAACGCTCGATAGATCTCCGCCGCGGTCGAGCTGATCGTCAGGCCGAGCACGACGCCCGATAGGTCTGCGTCCGCAAGGATCGCGCGGTTACCGCTCCACCAGTCAAACGCCAGCAGGCCGGTGGCACCCGCGCGCAGGCCAGCCGCTTCGGCCTCGAAGTCGGCATGAGTCCGGCCCGCGCCAAGCGTGCGCGTGAACCACGCGAGCATGTCACCGACGGCCGCCTGGCCTGCCTCGTAGCCGTAGAGGCCTGGCAGGATTCCATCCTTGACCACCCCCGTGACGCCGGGCAGCAGGACCTCGTCAGGGTGCACGACCATGTCACAGATCGACGTGCCGATCACCGCCACGAAGGTCCCCGGATCCTCGACTCCCGCACCGGGCACCGACACGAAGGAGTCGACGTTTCCGACGGCGACCGCGACGGTGGGTGTCAGGCCAATGCGCTCAGAGAGCTCTGGCCGCAGTGTCCCCGCCCGAGAGCCGAGCGGCACGAAGCTGCCTCCCAGCTTGGCAGCCGGGTCACCGATCCCGGGAAACGCAGCGGCGAAGTACGCCGCGCTCGGGAACCCGTGGTCGGGAGACCAGAGCGCCTTGTAACCGGCTGTGCATGCTTGGCGCACCTGCACGCCCGTCATCCAGGCAACGATCCAGTCTGTCGCCTCCATGAATGAGTCCATCGCGTCGTAGACGGCGCGGTCCTGCTGCCAGATCTCAATGAGCTTCGGAAACGTCCACTCCGCCGAGATCCGGCCGCCATAGCGCGCGATGAACCCCTCTGCACGTCGGTGCGCGACGTCATTGAGGCGATCCGCTATGCCCTGCGCAGCATGGTGTTTCCAGAGCTTCGGCCACGCATGTTTGTGTCCACGCCAACGCCCTTTGCAACACAGCGGCGTGGCGTCCTCGGCCACCGGCAGCACCGTGCACGAGGTGAAGTCGACTCCCAGGCCAACCACTTTCGTCGGGTCGATGCCGGCGCGGGCGACGGCCTCCGGAACGCCCTCGAGAACCACCCGCTTCCAGTCCTCAGGGTCCTGCAGCGCCCAGTCCGGCGGCAGCTGCTCCGCGGTCCCCGGTAGCGCACTGTCGATGACGCCGTTGCGGTACGGCACAACCGCAACGGCCAGCTGTCGGCCCTCCAGCAAGTCGAGCACCAGCACCCTGCCGGACTCGGTGCCAAAGTCGATTCCAATCGCGTAGGTCGCGCTCAACGACATCGGCAGGAAAACAGTTGACGGTTCCAACGTAGTTCGCTCAGCAGCGACGACAGGGTCGAACTCGCCTCGATTCTGAGCAGCTCGACGCCGGCGATGTCAGCCAGGTCGGCGATCGCCTCGATCCCCAGCGACGTGGTCAACACGCTGTGATGAGGTCCACCGGCGCTCAACCACGCCTCGGTTGCCGTGAAGAAGTCGGGCAGCGGTCGCCACAGTGCCCGAGCCACCGGCAACCGGGGCATGCTTTCCTCGATCTCGACCAGCTCGATCTCGTTGGCGACCAGCCGGAAGCGATCACCCAGATCGAGCATCGCCACCAGTACGGCCGGTCCCCTGGCCGCGTTGAAGACGAGCCGTACGGGGTCATCTCGCCCGCCGATGCTGAGCGGGTGTATCTCGACCGACGGTATCCCGTCGGCGATGCTCGGACAGACCTCGAGCATGTGCGAGCCGAGCACCCGCTCCCGCCCGGGTATCAGATCGTAGGTGTAGTCCTCGATGAACGAGGTGCCACCCGGAAGCCCTCGTGCCATCGTCTTAATGATTCGCAGCAGCGCCGAGGTCTTCCAATCGCCCTCCGCGCCGAAGCCGTAGCCGTCGGCCATCAGGCGCTGGGCGGCGATGCCGGGCAGCTGCGCCAGCCCGTGAAGGTCCTCGAAGGTGTCGGTGAAGGCTCCGTGGCCGCCCCTGGCGAGGAACTCGCGCAGTCCCGCCTCGATCCTCGCCGCATCCACCAGCGACTGGTGGCGGGCTCCACCCGCCGCCAGCTCCGGAGCCACACGGTAGGCATCAGCGTAGCCGTCGAGGATGGCCCTGACGGAGTCCTCCGAGGCGCCGGCTACGGCGTCGGCGAGATCGCCGACGCCGTAGCCATCGACCGCGACGCCCAGGCGAATCTGCGCCTCGACCTTGTCGCCCTCGGTAACGGCGACGTTGCGCATGTTGTCCCCGAAACGGGCCACGCGCAGCCGGTGTGCCTCGTGCCATCCGCAGGCCGCGCGAGACCAGGCCGCGATCCGGGCGACGGTGCGTGGATCGCGCCAATGTCCGACGACGGTCTTGCGACTCACTCCCATGCGCGTTGCGATATAGGCGAACTCACGGTCGCCGTGCGCCGACTGGTTGAGGTTCATGAAGTCCATGTCGAGCTCGGCATAGGGGAGCTCCTGGTTGAACTGCGTGTGGAGGTGCAGCAGCGGCTTACGCATCGCTGTCAGGCCCGCAATCCACATCCGCGCCGGCGAGAACGTATGCATCCAGACCATCACGCCAACGCAGCGAGGGTCAGTGTTGGCCTCCTGGAACAGGTTGAGGATGCCGTCCGAACTCGTTGCGAGCGGCCGCACGACAACGCGCAGCGGGATCACATCGGAGGCGTCCAACGCAGCTGCCACCTCGCGCCCCTGGACCTCCACCTGCGTCAGCGTCTCGGGCCCATACATCTCCTGGCTGCCGCAGAGCAGCCACAGCTCGAGATCTGGATACGGCTTATCACCGCGCGAGCGCGGAGCTTCTCTAGGTGAGGTTTGCATTTGTCGGTTCCAAAGTGGGTTTCTTCACGTATGCCCGCGAGGGCGGGTGGCGATCCGCAGCGCGAACCGCCACCCGCCCCTCACCACGGCTCGTGGTGCGCAGGCTGGTTGGTGTCTAGAAGTCGTACTTCTTGTAGTTGGCCTTGGTGAACGTTAGGTGCGGCATCAGCGTTGGCTCCTGCGGCACAAGGTAGATGCCCAGCTGCTGTGTCATGTGTGGCGTCAGGCGGTGGATTTGTTGGCCGTTGATGACCAGCCGACCGCTGTCGGGCTGATGGATCCCCGCCATCACGCGCAACAGGGTCGACTTCCCGGCTCCGTTCTCGCCCACCAACGTGTGGATCTCGCCAGGCCACACTGACACGTCGCTCAACGCCATGGCACCGGCGAACGACTTGGAGATTGCGGATGCCTCATAAACGCTCGGCGACGCGATCGAGCCGAGCTCGGGCAACCTGTGCGGTGGGGTTGCAACCGTCATGCCGCCGATACCGTGCGCGACCGGAGCAAACCGGTTCTTTGCGTTATGAAAGCCTCCATCGCTCTCCTCACATACGATTGTAAGCAATCGTATGCAGTCCACGCAAGCGCGCCTAACAAAAGCGCAACAAAGGCCCGCCGGTTCCGGCACGCACAGCCAGTCAGCGGCGCGCGCTCACGGATGCGCCGCTGTCATCGAGGCGCTAGGACCGTGAAACGGCGCCGGTCGAGCGCCTGACGATGAGCCGCGGAGTCAGCAGCTCGTGCGGTGCGGGCCCCTCGCCGGACCAGACTTCCTCACCGATGCAATATTCGACACCGCGCGCCACGATTTCGGCTATCGGCATCTGCACGGTCGTGAGCGTCGGGACGCTAGCGGCGGCCATGGGTATGTCGTCAAACCCGACAACCGAGAGATCGTCTGGGATCCTGAGCCCTCGCTCATAGGCTGCGTGCAGAAGGCCCATCGCGATATTGTCGGTGGCCGCAAAGATCGCCGTGACATCCGGAGTTCGCTCGAGGATTCCAGCCAGCGCCTGTACGCCGCTGCCAACACTGTTCTCGACTTTGTGGATGTAGCCGGCCTCAGGGTCAACGCCCTGCGCACGCATGAATCGCGCGTACGCGGATTCGCGTTCCTGCATATCTCCCAACGAACGTACGCCGACATAGGCAATGTGACGGTGGCCGAGACTGGTGAGATGAGTCATCGCGAGCTGCACGCCAAAGTGGTTATCCACGCCAACGGTCACGAACGGCCGATCGCGCTCGGACCCGTGCCAGAGCCCGACAACGCGGGCTCGGCCGTCGCGAAGATCCGCGACCAGCCGATGTTCTGCCGTGAAGTCGCCCAGCAACACGATCGCGTCGCACTGCCGTGCCTCCAATACCGCCGTCATCGCGAGCGCCTCGTCTTCAGTGGCCCGCGCGTGGCCCAGAACCACGGAATAGCCGCGCGCCTTGCACTCGACCGAAAGCGCCTCGATGGCGCCGGCGAAGAAGGGATCGGTTATATCGCGCACGATCGCGCCGAGCAGCATTGTCGGGGCTCCGCGCAACGCACGCGCGATCGGATGTGGGCTGTAACCGAGATCGCGCGCGATCGCCTGGACGCGCTCGCGGGTCTCCGCGGAGACAGAGATCGGCGCGGGCGCATCGTTGAGGATCCTCGAGACGGTGCTCTGAGCAACCCCAGCCGCGGCGGCAACATCACTCATCGTCACCGGCCGACCTGGCAACGGCAGGCCCTGTGGCGACTTGCGGCCGTGGCGTCCAGCTTCCTTGCGCCTAGCACCAGGCATGCTCAGGCGTACCCGGTCGACGGCGCCGGACACGCTGTAGCACCTGGCTCACACAGGCGCGGGCATCCTGGAGATCGCTCTTCGAAGTGAGGAAACCGCATGCGCCGATGATGCTAGACGGTGCGCCCTCCGCGTCGAAGCGTTTGTCCGTCGGCCGACGTCCGGGCGAACGGCGTGCTCAGAACAGCTGGTTCTCCCCACCGAACACGTCGGAGACCGAGCCGTCGGTGAAGATCTGCCGGATCGAGCTGGTCAGCAGATCGGCGACCGAGAGCACCTTGATGAAGTCCGGCGCACCCGGCGGCAGGGGCACCGTATCGGTGACCACCACCTGCTCAAAGCCGCCCGCAACCAGGTTCTCAAAGGCATTTCCGGAGAACAGACCGTGCGTGGCCGCAACGTATACACGGCGGGCACCTGCTTCCCTGACCGCCTCCGCGGCGGCCCGCAGCGTGCCGGCCGTGTCGATGATGTCATCGACGATCAAAGCGGTCTTGCCGCGCACGTCGCCGATCACGTAGTTGATCTCCGCCTGCTGCTGAGCAGGACGCTCCTTGTTGAGGATCGCCAGGTCAGCGCCCATCTTGGACGCGAAGCGCTTGTTGAGCTTCACGCGCCCGGCATCCGGGGCGACCACCACCAGGTCGTCGAGCCCGAGGTCCGTGAAGTACTGGGTGAGGATGAACATCGCCGTCATGTGGTCGCACGGCTTCTGGAAGAAGCCCTGGATCTGGCCGGCATGCAGGTCCATGGTGAGAATCCGGTCGATGCCGGCGGCCTCCAGCATGTGCGCCACCAGGCGGGCGCTGATCGGCTCGCGGGGGGCTGACTTCTTGTCCTGACGCGAGTATCCGTACCAGGGCGTCACGGCGACCACGCGGTGGGCTGAGCCGCCGACGGCCGCATCCACCATCACCAGAAGCTCCATCAGCGCATCGTTGCTGCTCAAGCCTTCGCTGACGTTGCCACAGGTGGGCTGCACGATGAAGACGTCAGCGCCGCGCACCGACTCGCCGTAGCGGCAGTACACCTCGCCGTTGGCAAACGTCTTGGTGCTCACCTGTCCCAGCGTGACGTCCAGCCGATCGGCGATGCGCGCGGCCAGACCACGGTTGGCGCGACCGGAAAAGAGCATCAGGCGCTTATCCGGGTCGGCGTGCAGCTCACTGGACTCGTAGGGCATCTCGGCGACGCTCATCCTCTCTGCATGCTACGCACAGCCGCGGCCGCGAGGCTCACCCACGCTGACTTGAGCCGCCATGGCCGGTACGGGCCTGGGTGGAATCGTGCCGCGCGGGCTGCTCGCCCACCCGCTCGGCATAGTTTTCGATGTTTCGCTGCCGCTCCCGCGCAATCGCCAGCGCGCCTGCGGGCACGTCCCTGGTGATCACCGATCCGGCCCCGGTGTAGGCGTCGTCGGCGAGCACGACCGGCGCCACCAGCGTCGTGTCGACGCCGGTGCGCACGCGCGAGCCGATCACCGTGCGGTGTTTGGCGATGCCGTCATAGTTGGCGGTGATCGTGCTCGCGCCGAGGTTGGTCTCCGCGCCGATCGTCGCATCGCCGATGTAGCTGAGGTGCGGCACCTTGCTGCGCTCGCCGACCTCGGAGTTCTTGATCTCGACGAAGCTGCCGGCCTTGGCACCCGCGTGCAGCACCGTGCCGGGCCGCAGGTAGGCAAACGGCCCGACGCTCACGCGCTCGCCGATGACAGCACCCACCACGTAGCTGTGGAGCACCTGCGAGCCGGCGTCAACCGAGCAGTCAAGCAGCGTGCTGTGCGGCCCGATCACCGCGCCCTCCCCCACCGTTGTCGCGCCGTGCAGCGCGCTTCCGGGCTGGATCAGAACATCTGGAGCGAGTCTCACATCCGCGTCGATGACGGTCGTCTCAGGGCTCACGATCGTCACCCCGGCGCGCATGTGGCGCTCGATGATGCGCCGTTGCGCGACGGCCGTGGCCTGTGCCAGCTGCACGCGGTCGTTCACGTTGAAGACCTCTCCGGCGTCTGAGAGCGGGAACGCCTGCACCCGGTGGCCGGCGGCGCGCAGGATCGCGGGCAGCTGCGTCAGGTAGTACTCGCCCTGCGCATTGTCGCTCGTAAGCAGCGCCAGGGCCGGCCCCAGCGCCTCGGCACTGAAGCCGTAGATCCCGGTGTTCACCTCTCGGATGCCGAGCTCGTCGGAGCTCGCGTCGCCGGGCGTGCGGGTCTCGACGATCCGCTCCACGCCACCGTCGGCGCCGCGCACGACCCGACCCCAGCCGGCGGGCTCATCGAGGACGCTCGTGGCGATCGTCGCTGCCGCGCCTGAGCGAGCATGCGCCTGCGCGAGCGCTTCGATCGTGTCGGCGCCGAGCAGCGGCACGTCGCCGTTGATGACGACCACCGTCTCCGCATCGCCCAGCGCGCCGGCCGCAGCCCGCAGCGCACCGCCGGTGCCGTCCGGGAGCGGTTGGACGACCAGCTCGACGTCGGCGTCGAGCTGCGCCCGCAGCGGCTCACCGGGAGCGTCGACAACGACGATGCGACCGGCGCCGGCCGCACGCGCCGCTGCAAGCGCCCAACCGATCATCGTGCGCCCGCAGATCGTGTGCAGCAGCTTGGGCGTTCGTGAGCGCATCCTCGTGCCCTGGCCGGCGGCGAGGATGACGATGACGGGTTCGTTCACGAGCAGTGATGCTATTGAGTCCTCGCCGTCCGTGGCCAGAGCCGCCGCAGCCGCGACCGTGCGCGCAGCCGGGGCGCACGCCGGGCGGGCCAGCTGGGGAGTCCGGATTCGAACCGGAATCTCAAGGCACCAAAAACCTGTGTCTTGCCGTTAGACCACTCCCCATCGGCCGCCACCGAGCGTCCTCGCAGGGATGGCGCTGGGCCACTCCGCGGGGCCACTCGAGGCCGCGCGCAGACGTTACTGCACGCGGCGCTGCGGCCAAGCGCTCAGCGATGCCGCAGCGCGCGGGCGATCGGCTCTGGCAGCAGCGGGTCAGCGAGCGCCGCGCGCGCGTCAGCCGGGCGGTGGAGCGCGCGCTCGCTGCGCAACACCCCGGCTTGCAGATGCGCACGCGCCACGGCGTCGAGCACGTTCTGCAGCGCATCGCGGCCCCGCCAGGCCTGCCCAGAAAGCGCAAACAGTCCAGGCAGCGGGCGCGCGAGCGCGATCAGATAGAAGCCACCGTCAAACGCGGGGCCGAGCACGATGTCAGCGCCCGCGCGCAGGTCGCCGTGCACCGCCTGCGCGTGGTAGGGAAGCAGGCGTGGCAGGTCGGGCCACAGCACCAGCACCGGCCCAGGGCTGTGCGCGTGCACGCGAGCCACCGCGTCGGCGACACGCGCAGCGACACCCTCGCCGTTCTGGGGAAGCAGCATCACGTCACGACCGGTCAGGCGCTGGAGCTCACGACCGGCATCGGCTGGTTCGTGTGCAACGCCCAGCAGCCGTGGCGAGAGCGCCCGCGCCCAGGCGAGCGTCTGCAACAACAGCGCCGTCTGCAACGCCAGGCAGCCATCCTGGCCGATCAGCGGCTCGAGCGCCTGGCGCACCTCGCCGCGCCGAGGGGTGCGTGCCATCACGAGCACGGCCAGGTCAGCCGCCCCGGCGGGCACTCTGCCGTGATCTCGCGTGAAGCTCATCGCTGCGGGTCTGCCGGGGCGAAGCGGACGACGCTGCCGGCCGCCGCAAGCGTCCCCTGCGCCGCGGCGATCAGCGGCAGCGCTCGCATCAGCAGCTCGGCGAAGACCTCGCTCGAGCGTCCGACGAGCTCAAACAGCGTGGTGACCGGTGTCGGCTGGCCAGGCACCACGTCGTTGGCGTGGTCGGTTATGAACCCAACCAGCGCAAAGGGCAGCTCCAGTTCGCCGCTCAAGACCGTTTCGGGACCGCCCGTCTGGCTGACGGCGCAGACCCCGCAGGCCGAAAGCGCAGCGATCTCCGCGGGGGTGTTGAAGCGCGGGCCGTCGACATGGCCGTAGATCCCGCCGGTCTGGAACGAGATCTCAGCTTCCAGCGCAGCCTGGGTCAGCGCGGAGACCAGCGCCGCGCTGTAAGGGCCGCCGTGCAGCACCCAGTGGCCGCGCTGCGGATCGCCGACCTGATCAAAGTACGTGCACAGCGAGCCGTCTGGAAGGCGGTTGGAAATGAAATGCAGGTCGTCGAAGATCACCAGCGAACCGAGCTCGAGGTCCGGGTCAACCGCGCCGCACGCGGTCAGGCCAAGCACGCATTCTGCGCCGCGTTCGCGCAGTGCCCAGACGTTGGCGCGATGGTTGACGAGGTTGGACAGCCGCTCGTGACCGTTGCCATGACGCGAGAGATGAACCACGTCCACCCCGTGCAGGTTGCCCTCGGTGACCCTCACCTCCCCGTAGGGAGTTTCCACAAGGACTTCGGTGGTAGCGGACAGCCCGCGCAGCGCATAGGTGCCCGAACCCGTGATGATCCCCACACGCATCAGCGCGGCACCCTTCCACCCTCTGCGCCCGGCTCGGTGGCGGGCCCACGCGGCGCGGCGATCCCCAGCACGCGCATCGCCTTCAGACCCATCGAGAGCTTCTCGCGACCATCGGTGGACTGCACGTCAAGGCCCGTCAGCTCGCGCACTCGCTCAAACCGGTAGCGCACCGTGTGACGGTGGGTGATCAGCCGGGCAGCGGTCGCATTGACGCTGGCGTCGCACTCCAGAAAGGTCGCCAGGGTGCCAAGCAGATCGGTCTCATACTGCTCGTCGTAGGCGACCAGCGGCCGCACCGTCTCGTCGTAGAAGCGCCCGAGCTCGGCAGGGTCGCTCATATACGGCAGCAGCAGCTGATAGGTCCCCGTTGCCTCGAAGGCAAGCTCGACCTCCGGCTCCTCCGCGGCGACGTTGGCGGAGAGCAGCGCCTCGTTGGCTGCCCGCTGCAGCTCCAGCGGGTCCTCAACGCGGCGCGAACGACCGATCGCGAACTGGAAGCCTGCAAGCCCCGACTCGAGCTCCCGCAGGATCGCGGCCGACACACGCCTGCCAGCCTCCCCATCGGCGTCGGGAACCGCCACGATCACGGAGGCTGCATCACCGGCCAGCGGCGCCGCCAGCGCCCCTGGCGCCACCGACCGCGCGCCGCGGGCGGTGACCGCCAGCAGGCGCCGCCGCCAGTCGCCCTCGGTGGCCTGCCGTGGCCGCCCGCGCGCAACCAGCACCACAGCGCCGGCGGACAGGTCGGTGCCGAACTCCTTGCCCTGGGCGATCAGACTCTCGCGGTCGCCGCCCCAGCCGGCGATGACGGCGTGCATGAAATCCGTCGCCGCCTGCTCGCCGGCGCGCTCCGGCGCCCGCACGCGCTCGACCTCAGAGGCGATCAGCGTCCGCACCAGGCTGAGCATGGCGGGATCGAGCTCTGGCTCACGCGCCCGCATCCGCAGCTGCCCGACGATCGTGTCGGCGACCTTCAGGTCGAGTATCTGCACATCATCGCTGTCACGCATCAGCGAGCGTTCATCCGCCGGCGAGCGCGCGGCAACGGCCAGGATCGAGCCGGAGCGGTCGACCAGGATCAGGCTCGCATCGAGCGCCCGGCCGGCCGCCCGCAGGATCTCCGGGAGCCCAGCGCCGGCCTGCACGGCCTCGGTGATCGCCGCCAGCGCTGAGAGGTTCGGCCCACGGCTGGCGCCGGAGCTCACCGCGTCGCCATCAGCCGTGTGCGCCGACTCCATGAGCGCGTCAGAAAACGCTCGGCCACTCGAGGACCAGCAGCGCACCAGCCAGCACGCCGATCCCGACGAACGCCGCCAGCACATACCCGGATAGCACCACGACAGCAACACGCTCCCAGGCCCGCCGGTGGCTCTGCAGCGCCGGGGCGACAAACAGCATGATGAACGCGATCAGCGCGATCAGGCCACAGCCGCCGCCCACCAGATATGTGATGTTGGTGTTGCTCAATCGACGCTCGTCTCTACTCCAGCACAGGTTAACGATGCGGCGGCAAACCTGGCATCCACCGGCACCGCCGTGGTCGCAGCCGGGTGGCGTCGCTTGAGCAGGTTGGCCGCAGCACCAGCCCGCTCGGCCGCCGACGCGCCCCACCACAGGCCAACGACAGTGGGGCCCGAGCCCGACACAAACGACGCCTCGGCGCCCGTCGCGCGGACCGCTTCGAGCGCCTCCCCGCACCAGCCGCGAAGTGACACCGCGGCAGCCTGCAGATCGTTGCCCAAAAGCTCCATCGGGATGCGCGTGCGCGCAGCCAGAACCGCCGCCAGCGCCCGGTGGCGCGCTTCGAGCTCGGCGTCTGAGCGCACCAGTCCGAGCCGGTCAGCCTCGCGGAAGACCTCTGGGGTGGCCAGCGCGACCGGCGCGGGGACAACCACGTAGGCATGCTCAGGCAGTGGTTCAAAGCGCTCCACCAACTCACCCGCGCCGGCTCCGAGAGCGAGGCCCGGCAGCAGCTGCGCCGGCACGTCGGCGCCAAGTCCGGCGGCGATCTGCTCAACCTCCTCGGCGCGCCCGGGCACAAGCGCCATGGCCAGGCGCAGGGCCGCAGCGGCATCCGCCGAGCCGCCGGCCATACCTGCCGCCACCGGAACGCGCTTGGTGATCGTGAGCCTCACCGGCGGGCCATCCCAGCCGCGCGCGCGCAGTGCCGCAAGCGCCCGGGCCGCCAGGTTCTCGCCGCTGACCCCAGGACAGACGACGACGTCCTCACCGCTTTCCATGACGTCGAGCTCCACGGTGTCTGCCAGCGACAGCGACTCAAACACCGTCACCAGCCGGTGGCGGCCGTCGGCACGCACACCGCCGAGCGCCAGCCCGAGGTTCACTTTCGCGGGCGCGAGCGCACGCAGCCTCATGCGCCAAGCCTCCGCGCCAGCTCCACGAACTGCTCGGGCGCAAGCCGCTCCGCGCGCACGTCCGCGACCAAGCCCATCTGCTCAAGCTCTGCGCGGGCGTGCTCACGGATCCCCGGCCGGGCGAGGTCAAGCGACCGTGCAAGCGCCTTGCGCCGGTGGCGAAAGGCGTCCTGGACAAGCCTGCGCACCGCCGGGGTGGCCCGCTGGCCACCCCGGCGGACCAGCCCGAGCAGCACCGAGTCAACGTTGGGCACCGGCCGGAACACCTGTCGGGAGACGGGCCGCAGCACCCTGACCTCGCACTCGAGCTGAGCGAGCACGGACGGCACGCCGTAGGCCTGGCTACCGGGGGCGGCGGCGAAGCGCTCACCGACCTCACGCTGCACCATCACCACCCAGCGTTCGACGCTCTCAAGCTCGCTGATGGTGCGCAGGATCACGGTCGCCGCCACACCGTAGGGCAGGTTGGCCACGACCTTGCTCGGCGCTGGCACAAGCGCGCGCAGATCGAGATCGAGCGCGTCGGCGATGTGGATCGATACATGCTCGTGTGCGGCCAACACACCGCGCAGGTTGGCCTCCAGGCTCGCGTCGAGCTCGACGACGTGCAGGTGGCCGACGCGCTGCGCCAGCCGCTGCGAGAGCAGGCCGGGCCCGCCCCCCACCTCGAGCACCACATCGCTGTCACGCAGCTCCGCCAGCCGCTCGATCACATCGAGCAGGTTGCGGTCAACGAGGAAGTTCTGACCCAGCCTCACCAAGAGAACGCGGCCGCGGCCGCGGCCTCCACCTCCCGCTCCAACTGCGCGTATGCGATCCGGCGTTCGAGCGCGATCGCGGCGGCAGTGTGCACCACGTTGGCAGGCACGTTGCGGCTGCCGCGCAGCGGCACCGGGGTCAGGTAGGGCGCGTCGGTCTCCACCAGCAGCCGGCCCGCGGGGACCGTCAGCATCGCGGTGCGCAACGCGGCGTTTGCGGGGTAGGTGATGTTGCCGGCAAAGGAGATGAACCAGTCCGGACGCTCGAGGCACTCCTCGATGCGCTCGGGCATCGAGAAACAGTGCAGGATCACCTTCACCCCGTCGGCATGCTCGGCGAGGGTCGCCAGCGTGTCATCCGCCGCCTCGCGGGTATGGATCACGACCGGCTTTTGAAGCTCACGCGCGATCTCGATCTGTGCTCTGAAGGCGCGCTGCTGGTCGGAGTGCGGCGCGTGCTCGTGGTAGTAGTCAAGGCCGGTCTCACCGATCGCGACGCAGCGCGGGTGCCTGGCGAGCTGCGCGATCAACTCCAGGTCGGCCTCCTGGCAGCCGGCGGCCTCGTTGGGGTGAAGGCCGCAGGCGGCGTAGACCTCCGGGTGGCGTTCCGCGGCCGCGAGCGCGAGCCGGCAGCTCTCTGCATCGGTCCCGACCGTGACGATGCGGCTCACGCCGACGGCGGCCGCGGCCGCGACGAGCTCGGCCTCGGGCTGCTGGCAGCTTGCGAGGTGCGTGTGACTATCGATCACGCTTCGGGAACAGTGGCGGGATCGGCTCGATCGGCACCGCCTCAAGCGCTGAGCGCACGAGCGCACAGGTGGCGGGCATGTAGGGGGCAAGCTCCGCCGTGACCACGTCCAGTCCGTGATGCAGGGTCACCAGTGCCGTGTCCAGCTCACCCGACCGATCAGCGTCGCGCGCTAGCTCCCAGGGCTTGCGCTCCTCGACGTAGCGGTTGAGCCGGCGCACGCGCTGCCAGATCAGCTCCAGTGCGCCGCTCAGATCAACGGCGTCGAAGGCGGCTGCCACCTCGCCTGCAAGGCTCGCAAGCTCTGGATCGAGCGTGGCGTCGTGGCCGGCCTCGGGCAGCGCGCCGTCGCGGTAGCGGGCGATCATCGCGAGCGTACGCGACACGAGGTTGCCGTACTCGTTGGCCAGCTCGGAGTCGTAGCGCACCGCGACCGCCTCCATGCCGACGTTGCCGTCGGCGCCGAAGGTCACGTCGCGGAAGAGGTAGAAGCGCAGCGCATCGACACCGAAGCGCTCAAGCACCTCGAACGGATCGAGCCCGTTGCCCAGCGACTTTGACATCTTGCGGCCGTCTGAGCCCTGCAGAAACCCGTGCACGAAGACGTGCTCGGGGATCTCGAGGTCCGCTGCCCAGAGCATCGCCGGCCAGTAGATCGTGTGGAACTTGAGGATCTCCTTGCCGACCAGGTGCAGCTGCGCGGGCCAGTAGCGTGCGGTCAGGTCCTCACCCGGGCGAGCGTAGCCAAGCGCGGTGTAGTAGTTCAAAAGCGCGTCGAACCACACGTAGAAGACATGGCCCGGATCCCAGGGGACCTCCACCCCCCACTGAAGGCGCGCGCGGGAGAGCGAGATGTCCTGCAGCCCCTGGGCGATGAACGCCTGCGCCTCGTTGCGGGCGCGCGTCGGGCGTACGAAGTCCGGCTGCTCGGCGAACAGCCGCTCGAGCCGCTCCTGAAACGCGGACAGGCGGAAGAACCAGTTCTCCTCACGTTCGCGCGTGAGCTCGATCTCATGGATCGGGCAGCGGTTGCCGGGGCCGATCTCGGCCTCGGTCTTGAAGTCGGCGCAGCGCGGGCAGTACCAGCCTTCGTAGATGCCCTTGTAGACGTGACCGTTGTCGTGGACGCGCTGGAGCACCTGCTGCACGCGCCGCTTGTGCTCAGGGTCGGTGGTGCGTATGAAGAAGTCGGGCTCAACTCCGATCGCCGGCAGCAGCGCCTTGAATTTGGCTGCGTTCAGGTCCGCCCACGCACGCGGCTCAAGACCCTGGGCGCGGGCCGCGTCGGCGACCGGCTCGCCGTGCTCGTCGGTCCCGGTGAGAAAGAACGTGTCGTCGCCGCGGCGCCGGTGGTGGCGGGCCAGGACGTCAGCGGCGATCGAGGTGTAGGCGTGGCCCAGGTGTGGCTGCGCGTTGACGTAGTAGATCGGGGTGGTGACGTAGAACGTCATGGCCCGGACTCTAGGCGGTCAGCGCCCGGTACAGCGCGTTGGCGCTGGTGCCGGTGAGCTCTGAGACGACGGCGGTCGCGGTCCGTGGCTTGGCGCCTGCGGCCACCAGCCGTCGTACGGCCAAAAGCGCGCGCTCGCTGTCAGCCTCGCTGGTCGCGGGGCCCGGCCCGACGACAAGCACCACCTCGCCGCGCGGCGGCTGCTGCGAGTAGCGGGCGGCCAGCTCGGCCGCGCTGCCACGCACGACCTCCTCGTGGATCTTGGTGAGCTCGCGACAGACGGCCACCGGTCGCTGCGGGTCGATCTCGGCCAACACGGCGAGCGTCGCCGCGACTCGACGCGGGGATTCGAACGCCACCAGCGTCTCGCTGCCGGCAAAGGCGCTGGCAAGCTCCGCCCGCTTGCGTGGCAAAAAGCCGGCGAAGCGCCAGTGGTCTGCCGGCAGTGCGCTTGCGACCAGCGCCGCCAGCGCCGCCGACGGTCCCGGCAGCACCTCCACCGCAAGCCCCGCGGCGACGCAGCCGCGGACCAGCACGAAACCCGGGTCTGAGACCAGCGGCATGCCGGCGTCGGAGACCAGCGCGACGACCTCACCGGCGCGCATCCGCTTGACCAGCTCGGCGGTCCGTGCACGCTCGTTCTGGTCGTGGTAGCTGAGCAGCCTGGCCGACACGCCGTAGCTCTTCAGCAGCGACCCGGTGCGACGCGTGTCCTCGCAGGCGATCACGTCCGCCTCGCGCAGCGCGGCCAGCACCCGCAGCGTGATGTCCTCAAGGTTGCCGATCGGTGTCGGGCAGACGATCAGCCGACCGGGTGGCTTCACAGCCGCACCTCTCTGGCCGCCAGCCCGTCGAGCGCCAGCACCGCGGCCCCGACCATGCCGGCCTCATGCGCGAAGGCGGCGGCCTCAACGCGCACGAGCTTGCATAGCGGCGGCAGCGCGCGCCGGGCGAGCTCAGCGCGAGCGGGCTCAAGCAGCATCTCGCCGGCCCCCATGACGCCGCCGCCGACCACCACCAGCTGCGGGTTGAAGATGTTGACGATGTTGGCGATCGCCACGCCCACGCGCACACCGATCAGCTCGATCACCCCACGCGCCGCCCGGTCACCGTCGTAGGCTAGCTCGGTGACCAGCGGGCCGTCCAGCTCTCGCCCGTCGCGCAGCGCCCGGCCAAGCGCGGTGTCCGGCGCGGCGGCGGCCGCCGCACGCGCTTCGCGCGCGAGCGCGGTGCCGGAGGCAAGCGACTCGAAGCAGCCATGGTTGGGACAGTTGCCCTGGCAAGGGGGACCGTTCAGGTCTATGACCATGTGCCCAAGCTCGGCACCGGCGCCGATCGCGCCGCGGTAGAGCTCGCCACCGAGAATCAGACCACTGGAGATCCCGGAACCGAGGCCGATCAGGACCATGTGATCGCTGCCAACCCCGGCGCCCGCGCGGTGCTCGGCCAGGGCCGCGAGGTTACCGTCGTTGTCGACAAAGACGGGCAGGCCAAGGCGCTCGGACATCAGCGCGCCAAAGCGGACATCCTTGAGTGGCAGGTTGACGGCCATCAGCGAGGCAGCGCTACGCCTGTCGATCAGGGACGGGATCCCGAACCCGACCGCAGCAACCTCGCGTGGCGCCGTACTGACCAGCTCCGCCACCGCGCCCGCGACGGTGTCAAGCAGCGCCGCTGTGTCCTGGCCGCGCATCGAACGTTGCAGGCGCTTGATGATCCTCAGGCGATCATCCACCAGACCGGCGGCCAGCTTGCTGCCGCCGATGTCAACGCCTATCACCAGTTGCTCAGTCGCCACTCCGCCACTATAAGCAGCGTAATTCCCGAAGCGAATGCCGACCGTGCGATGACCAACCCGCGTGACCCCGACGACCAACGTGACCCACGGCCCACCTACACCGTGTACCGCGCGCGTGGGCGCAGCCTGCTCGCGCGGCTGCGTGGCGAAACCGATCCCGAGCTCGGTGCGCGCGCGGCTGAGCGTTCGCGCCGCCAGCCACCCCGCGACCCCCCACCCGGCGAGCGCCCCAGCCGTCGGCGTCGGCGCGAGTCGGGGCCTGGGCAGGCCGCTGGGCCCACGCGACCGCGCGGCCTGCGCCGGATCCCGGGCCTGCGCCCGTCTCGTCGCCCGCGGCTACACCCCATCCGCCTGCTGCGTTACCTCGTCAGCTTCTGTGTGCTGTGGGTGGTGCTCTCAGCCGTGCTGTTCTTGGTCAGCGCCTCAGGCGACCCGGGCAGCCTGCCGGGAGGCAGGGCGACCAGGGCGGCGCTGACCAGCGCCGGGCCGATGCTTGTCACCCCAAACAACATTCTTGTCGTCGGGCTGGATGTGCGCCCACGGACCGGTTACAGCTCACGCGAGCCGGGCTCCAACTACAACGAGCGCTACGCCAACACCGACACGCTCATGATCTGGCGGGTGGGTGGCGGCGTTTCGCGCAAGCTCTCGGTGCCGCGTGACACGCTGGTGAACATCCCCGGCTGTGGCATGCAGAAGATCAACGCCGCCTGGTCCTGTGGCGGGCCGCAGGAGACGATCCGGATCGTCGAGCACCTGACCGGCGTGCGCATCAACCACATGATCGTGATCGACTTCGGGAACTTCGTGAAGTTCATCTCGGACATCGGAGGCGTCACGGTGCGCACGCCGCACATGTGCGCGACGATCTCCGGCGGCACCGCCAACGGCGGCTACACGCTCAACCTGAGCGCCGGGGTGCACCACCTGACCGCGGATCAGGCGATGACGCTCGCGCGCGTGCGCCACATGCCCTGTGACCCCGCCTACACCGACTTCAACCGCGAGGAGATGCAGCAGGTGATCATGAACGCGGTCAAGCGCCAGATGTTCTCGCTGCACGCCTTCATCCATCTGCCCTGGGCCGCCTGGGATGCGCCCAAGGCGCTGCAGACCGACATGGGCCCACTCGACCTGATGCAGTTGTTTGCGGCCGCGGAGATGGGCGGCTCGTCAAAGCCACAGATCCTCGGCGGCTCGTTTGGCACCTACAACGGCGCCGACGTGGTGATCACCAACCGCGCGGTTGACGCGGCGAAGGTCCGCCAGCTGCTCACCGGCCGCTGACGGGTGCCGACGGCAGCGCTCGCCGCGCGCACAGGAAGCCAAGCGCTCAGCGCAGGAACGCCCGTGCTGGGCGGCTGCCGCGGCCAAGAGCGTTGACCGCGGTGACGACCACGGCCACCGGTCCCCTGCCCGGGATCCCACGACCGACGACCAGCAGCGCGCGGCGCGTGAAGAACATGCGGTGGCTGCCGAGCGCGATCACCACGACGCGGTACCCGCGCGTGGCTCCCCGCACGGGACGCCAGCGCACAAACGCCCTGATGCCACGCCGCCGCAGCGTGAGATGCGTCGGCCGTGCCGGGGCCGGGATCATCTGACCACGGAACCTGCCGATCTGGAAGACGTGGCTGAGGCGCCCGTACTCGTAGGTCAGCACCTGCACGACACGCTCCCCCGCCAGACCGGGCCGCGGGAGGTAGGTGAACGAGCCGCGTGAGCGACTGGTGCGCAGCAGCTGACGGCTGCCGCCGGCGCCGATTTCCTGAACGACCAGCGTCTGGTGCGGCAGCGGCCGGGCGCTGAAGAAGACATGCATGCGCCCGTGACGCTCGCGCCGCAACCGTCCCAGGACCCGCGGCGGACGCTCGCCGTGGGCGACCGCGAGCACCTTGATCGGCACCGATCCCCGCTCAGGGACCACTCGGTAGACGCCCGCTCGCGGCCGCGCGATCTCAACGTAGGTCGTGTCGCGGGCCGGGTCGGGGATCACCAGGTGTCCGCGGGCGAGCGCGCCCTTGATCCCGTTTGTGTGGATTCGCAGGCCACCAGGGCCGAAGACGTTCACGTAGGGTGCGCCGCCCACGCCACGCACACGCATGACCGCGAACGGCAAGCCCGGTGGCAACAGCACCCTGCCACGCGCACCGCCGGAGGCGGCGAGCGTGAGGTTGGCCACGTAGTTGCCGACGTTGCAGCCGCCCGTCAGGTACAGCTGCAGGTTCTTGCCGATGTCGCTGAGTGAGCTCAGTGACGTGGGCCAGTAGAACCCGAGGCCAACTGAGTTGTTGAGCACGCTGGCGCAGAATGCGCCGCCGGTACTGGAGATGAGCGTGTGGACGGTCAGGCCGCCGTTGAACACATTGCAGAGCTGGAAGGTGATGTAGCCCTTGCCCAGCAGGTTGAAGCCACCGGCAGTCGCGTCGCCAGCGATGTTGATCCCGGAGTCGACGCCTATGCTGCCGCCGAAGCTGCCGCAGCTCCAGTCGATCGGCTGGCCGATCTGGGCGGTGAAGGCGACCAGCGGCGCCTTGGGCAGGTCGTAGACCTCGAGGTTGGCGGACGCCAGGTTGAGGATGCCGAACAGGCTGAGCTGGCCATTGAGCCCGAGCGTAAACGGGACGTAGACCACCGTGTTGTTGGCTATGCCCGGCAGCCCGGTCAGCGTCTGGTCTTGGTTGAATCCCATATAGAAGCCGGTGTTGAAGCCGAACAGCTGCACGCCGTCCTCGGTCGGACCGACTGAGCCTCCGAGCGAGCCCTCGATCGTCACCGGGTTGAAGATCGTGTTGAAGCTGATCGAGGTGATGAAGACGGTCTCGCCGAGCGGAACGCCGTTCGGGATCGTGAGCGAGCCGCCGATCCCGTTCAGCTGTCCGTTCTCGATCACCAGCGTCGCCGAGAAGCCCGCGCCCTGCAGCCCGCTTGAGTTGATGTAGGGGATCTGCAGGTTGACGGTACCGGTCCACTCGTTCGTGCTCGCGCTGTAGCTGAGCTGCGCGCCGGGCAGCGTCAGCGCGCCGATCGTCGAGTTGCCGAGCTGCGCCGTGACCGAGCTCAGCGAGCCATCCTGGTTGACACTCACGGTCGCCTGGGCGGTGATGCCACTGAACACGATCGGCATGCCCAGCGCGTTGATCGTCACGGTCGCGCCGCCGCTGGCCGCGGCGGCGACGCTGGTGGTGCCGCCGATCGTCAATGAGAACAGCTTTGCGCCGCTGGTGACCTGCGGCAGGTCAAAGGTCGAGGTGCCGCCGCTGGTGGTGAAGCTGACGTTGCTGAGCGCGGCGCTGCTGGTGTTGTAGAGGGTCGCGGTGCCGAGGTCGATCGTGTAGCCCGTGGAGATCGACAGCTGGCTGCTCGTGGGGTCGATCGTGACCGTCGCGCCGCTGCCGCCGTCGAAGGTGAGCCCATTGATCACGGCGGTGCCGTAGACCGTCCAGGGCCCGCTGCCGCTCACACAGCCGTTGACGTCAAAGCCGGTCGATCCGAGCGACTGGTTGGTGTAGGCGGTCTGGCCGCTCGAGCAGCCGAACGGCAGCGTCGTGAACGCCGTCGGCAGCCCGTAGACGTAGCTGCCGGTGGTGGTGTCGTGGGCCACCACCTGGTAGTAGTAGGTGGTGCTGGCCGTGAGCCCCGACAGCGCGAAGCTCACGTTCTGGTTGACGTCCGCGCCGACAGTGCCGCCAGACACGGAGCTCGCGTTGGAATCAAGCGCGCCCGCGCTGCTGGTCGCGTCAGAGGCCGAGTACAGCCACGAGTACGTGTAGCCGTCGTTGCCAGCGGCCACGTCGGCATTGATCTGGGCGCTGCTCGCGGTGATCGAGGTGGCGGCCTGGTCGGTGACGTAGCCACCGGTGCGGAAGCTCTCAATCGGTCCGGCGAACGTCACCGGGGGTTGGTTTCCCGATACCCCTTCGGTGATCGCGTCGAGGCGATAGTAGATCGTCGTGCCCGACGGCAGGTTGCCCACCGCCGCGCTGACCGCGATCGGCGCAGACGGCGTGCTCGAGCTCGAGGGGCACTGCGCGAACGGCGGGGTTGCGTTATAGAGGCCCTGCGCCGTGGTCGAGCTGGAGGCGCTGAGCTGCGAGTCTGTCGAGTAGACGAACTGGTACTCCACGTCGTTGCAGGTATCGCCGTTGAGCTGCAGCGAGCCGTTGAGCACCGCGCCCGCGCCGGTGATCTGGGTCGCAGCGGAGGTTGTGGTGCCGATGCTCTGGGTGGTGAACTCCGGGCAGCCGACCAGCGAGTAGGGGTAGTGGTTCGTGTAGCACGGGTCGATGGCGCTCCAGTAGGCGCCGGTCGCGCTGTTCCGGGCGCAAAACGTCGCGCCGCCCGAGGTCGTGGTGGCCGCACACACGACCGCCGCGTAGTTCAACGACTCACCCGGTCCGAAGAAGAAGTCATTGACGGTCACCGAGTAGCTGCTGCCGCAGGGCTGAGCTGGATACTGGTTCAGCAGGTATGGGATATCGCCAGTTGAGAGCTCGCCGACCACGAACGAGCAGTAGTAGCCGCTGTCCCCCGTCGAGGTGCCGTTGAGCGTCGCCTGCACGGCGGTGACGCCGGTGGCCGCCTGCGTCGTCGGCGACGGCGGCGTTTGGGCAAGCGCCGCAGGAGCCATGAACGCAAGCCAAGCCAGAGCAGCAATCAGCAGCGACAACGGCAACCGCCACCTGCGCACAGCACTCCCTACCCGAACCTCCGCCACAACCCGCCTTATACCACACACGGCGGCGATGTTCAAACGCACAACCGGTCATACGGCAGGGCGCGGGCGCTCACGTCGCGTTAAGACGCGCCCGCGGCGCCGCCGCGGGCGCGCTCAGGCTGCCGCGGCCTTGCCGTCTGAGGAGGATGCCTTGGCGGAGTCGGTCTTTGCGGCGGAGTCGGTCTTGGCGCCATCGGTCTTGGCGCCGTCGGTGCTCGCCGCCGACCCCTCGCCGCTCTCCTTGCCATCGCGTGGGCGACGGCGGGTGCCGTAGTCGGTGTTGTGAAAGCCCGAGCCCTTGAAGTGCACCGCCACCGGGTGGAGCACCTTCTTGACCGGCGCACCGCAGATCTGGCAGGTGCGCAGCGGCTCGTCGCTGAAGCTCTGCATCACGTCAAAGACGTGGCCCTTATCGCACTTGTATTCGTAGATCGGCATCGCTCTCAAACTATAGCTTCGTGGTCGGACATCATTTTGGCACTCTAGGGCTGCGAGTGCCAACGCTCGACGGATGGGCAACTCGTCGCGGTCAGAAGGCGGACAACCGGCACCCCACCGCTAGGATCCGGCGCAATGACAGACGAAGCGGTGACGATGGAGAAGGTCGTCGCGCTGTGCAAGCGGCGCGGCTTCATCTTCCCCTCCAGCGAGATCTACGGCGGGATCGGCTCGAGCTACGACTACGGGCATTACGGCGTGCTGCTCAAGAACAACGTGAAGGACCGCTGGTGGCACGCGCTGCTGCGCGAACGCGACGACGTGGTCGCGCTCGACTCGGCCATCATCCAGCACCCCCGGACCTGGGAGGCCAGCGGCCACATCGCCGGCTTCACAGACCCGCTGGTTGACTGCCGCACCTGCAAACTGCGCTTCCGTGCCGACAAGCTCGAGGACGCGCGCTGCGGCCGCAAGCCGTCGCTGCATCCGGGACAGGGTCCCGACTGCGACCTCACCGAGGCGCGCAACTTCAACCTGATGTTCAAGACCACGGTCGGCCCCGTCCAGGATGAGGGGGCGACGGTTTATCTGCGGCCGGAGACGGCCCAGGGGATCTTCCTGAACTTCCGTCACTACCTGCAGTTCGCCCGCAAGAAGCCGCCGTTTGGGATCGCCCAAGTCGGCAAGAGCTTTCGCAACGAGATCACACCCGGCAACTTCGTCTTTCGCATGCGCGAGTTCGAGCAGATGGAGATGGAGTTCTTCGTGCCACCGGACCAGGCGGATAGGTGGTACGAGTACTGGAAACAGGCCCGCTACGACTGGTACGTCAAGCTCGGCATCCGCCCCGACCATCTGCGGCTGCGCGCCCACGACGCCTCAGAGCTCTCGCACTACTCAAGCGCCACCAGTGACGTCGAGTACCTGTACCCGATCGGCTGGCAGGAGCTTGAGGGGATCGCCAACCGCGGCAACTTTGATCTCACCCAGCACGCCGAGTACTCACACCAGAACCTGGAGTACGTCGATACCGCCACGGGTGAGCGCTATTTCCCCTACGTGATCGAGCCGGCCGCCGGGGCTGACCGTGCGACGCTCGCGTTCCTCTGCGACGCCTACGACGAGGACGAGATCGACGGCGACACCCGGACGGTGCTGCGCCTGCACCCGCTGCTGGCGCCTGTGAAGGCAGCCGTGTTGCCGTTGGTCAAGAAGGACGGACAGCCGGAGCTTGCGCGCGAGGTGGTGGACCTGCTGCGCGAGCGCATGCAGGTCGAGTACGACGAGGGCGGCGCGATCGGCCGCCGCTACCGCCGGCAGGACGAGATCGGCACGCCCTGGTCGGTGACGATCGACCACCAGTCGCTCGATGACCGGACCGTCACCATCCGCGACCGGGACAGTCTCGCCCAGGAGCGGATCGCGATCGATGCTCTGGCCAGCGAGCTGGACCGGCGGCTGCGCGCTCCCTGGCGCTCGCCCAAGCCCTAGCGACGGCACCCGGCCGGCGTGACCTGACCCACGCCGGCCGGCCGTCAGACACCTACCAGCCGCCGCTCTTGCTGGTTGAGCTTGTCTTGCCCGCGGTCTTGGGCATCGGCTTGCCGCTGGCGGCAAACAGCTCCCAGGTACCGCCGAAGTTGACGATTCCCTCGCCCGAGGCTGTCCCGACGCTGTCTGCGGCGAAGGTGTAGAGCGGGTGGCCGTTCAACGTCACCTGGCTGATCTTGCCGTGATGCCAGACCCCCAGCCTGCCCTTCACGCCCTTGCCCGCCGTGAGCCTCTTGGCCTTGGTGGTCAGCGCCGGCCAGGCGGAGTGGCAGGTCGTGCTCGTGCACTTGGGGTGCGACGGGGTATCGCCGGTGAGCATGTAAACGGCCTTACCGGCCGCATCGACGAGCACCCAGCGCACCGTGGTGCCGGAGCCGGCAACCACGTGCACCTTCGCCAGCTTGACGGTCAGTGCGGGGCCGCTCGCCTTGCGCCCAGCCTTCCTGCGCGGCGCGTGATGCGCGGTCGCTGCTCCGGCACTCGGCACCGCCACCGCGGCCACGCCACCGCCGATCGCCGCAGCGGCGACAGCGGCCAGCGCGATCCTTGACTTCAACACTGTCGTTCCTCCTCGGTTATTTGCCGGTCGCTACCAAGGACGCCCGCGCACGGCCTTTCCTTCCCGCGCCCCGCGCACGGCCAGAAGCTTATGCTGGCGCGACATGCCAGACGAGCACCAACTGGACCCTGCTTCGCTCGGCGATCACATCGACCGCCTCTACCGAGCCGCCTGGAGCATGTGCGGCTCACGCGAGGAGGCCGAGGACCTCGTCCAGGAGACGTTCGCCAGAGTGCTCGTCAAGCCGCGCCTGGTGCGCAACTCCGATGACCTCGGCTACCTCTTGCGCGTCCTGCGCAACACGTTTGTGAGCGGCCGTCGCGCAGCGGCGCGCCGGCCGCTGACAACGCCGCTGCCAGATGACCTGAGCGCCATCGAGGACCGCTCCGCGCCTTCACCGGAGGCGAGCATCGAGGCGGGCGAGCTGTACGCGGCGATCGCCGCGCTGCCCGATCCCTTCCGCGACGCGCTCGTCGCCGTCGATGTGATGGGCCTCAGCTATCGCGAGGCCTCGCGCGCACTGCGCGTGCGCGAGGCCACGCTCACCACCCGCGTGCACCGGGCCCGAGGCCGCGTTGCGGACGCGCTCGGACTCTAGGCCTCTGCGCCGCTTGAGCGTCCGCGCGAGGCAAGCCGCCAGAGCTGGCGCGGACTCACATCAGCAGCCGACAGCAGGCACGTGTGACCGTGCTCGTTCCAAACGACGGTCGCCCGACCGTGCTGCCAGAGCGTGATGTGGCCTGTGCCACCCGCGGCAACCGCCGCCGGCAGCTCGGGCGCTGAGACGATCGAGTAGGCGATGCGGCGGCCGCGGGCGCTGTAGTAAACGGTGGTCGCGGTGCGGTCACCGAGCCTGTCACGGCGTTCACCGACGCTGCGCCAGCCACCGTAGGGCCGCCAGTTGGGAAAGCTGAGGCCGCCCACGCGGGCGTTGAGCCAGTAGGGTGAGCCGGGCACAGGGCTCGGCCCTGGCGCGTCTGGGGCGCGTTGCGCGAGCGTGGCCGCCTGCGCCAGCGATGGTGCTCCCGGGCCGCTCGCCGCGACCACGGCAACCGCGGCCAGCGCCGCGACGAGCGCCGTGCCGACACTGAGCCCCCCCAGCCGCGGCCGGCGCCGGCCGCGCACCGAGCTGCGTCCGGCGTCGAGTTGCGCGACGCGCTCGCGCAGACGCTGAGGAGCCCGCTCCTGGGCAGCGGCGGCGTGCAGGAGATCGCGAACCCGCGCCGCGCGCGCCAGCGTCGAGCTGTCAGGGGAGTGGTTGTCTTCGGGCATGTTCTGCTGATGTCCCGCCGGCGGTGCTGAGGCCGAGCTCGCTTACGCCCCAGGCGCAGGCTTCAGTTCTCAACAGAACAGGACGCCCACTGGCTGCAGATCCTTCCCAGCGGCGTGCTCAAGCACCGGCGCCGTTGCCATCGGTCCCCGACGGGGGCGTGTACTTGAACTCTTCCTCGGATCCGAAAAGCGCGTCGAGCACCTTGCTGCGCGCGCTCTCAGACGCTGCAAGTGTGGCCGCAGCGCCGAGGATCACGAGCGAGAAAAGCCTTGAGACTCGTCGCTTCTTGCGCTTTGGCTCCCGATCCGCCTTGCCTGTCGGCTTGGGCTCTGCCTTGGCTGAGCGTGACCGTCGTCTGAGCATTGGTTCTCCCCTCGGTAGTGGTCTCGGGCTCGGACTTCCGAGCATAGACGCCAGACAGCGCTCACAGGCGATAGTGCTGGAGTTCGCCGGCGAGCTCCAGCCGACCGGCGAAGCCGGTGCGCGCGGCCGTGAGCAGGGCGCGTGGATCGTGCAGGTCGGAGTAGTGGGTCAAAAGCAGCGTCCGGGCGCCCGCCGCCTGCGCGAGCTCCCCGGCCTCAGCCGCGGTCAGGTGGCCGCGAACGTGCTGACCGCGGTGCGGTCCCGGACCCTCGGTCGCCTCGAGCATGAGCATCGGCGTGTCACGAGACAGTTCGACGAGTGCTCCGTTTGGCCCGCAGTCGGCGCCAAAGGTGAGCCGTCCACCGTCGTCGGCACGGATGTCGCAGGCCCAAGCGCGCACGTAGTGGGGCACCTCGGCAAAGCTCACGGTCAACGGCCCGATCCGCAGCGGCAGGTTCGGGTCGTACTCGCGCACGGTAAACGCGTCGTCGATCTGCGAGCCCATGCCGAGCGCACGTGAGAAGTCGTTCAGTACGGCGGCCGCGCCGGGTGGAACCCACAGCGGCGGCCGTGCGGGGCTCGCCAGTCCAAGCCCGTGGGCGAGAGCAAAGCCCAGTGGCAGCAGGTCCATGGCATGGTCCGCGTGAGGATGGCTAAGCAGCACGGCATCGATCGAAGCCAGATCGGTGAACTGGCGCAACTTGGCGACCACGCCGCCGCCGCATTCGACCAACAGCTTGAAGGCGCCGTCGGCGACGAGATACCCGCTCTGAGCCCCGCCCGCATCCGGCATCGCCGGCGACTTGCCGACCACGGTCAATTCCATCCCCGGCGCAGGCTAGTCGATGCACCGGCAGGCGCGCCGCCAGCCACCGCCGAGCCGCGCCCCTCAGGCGTGCAGGACCAGTTGCTCGCTGGGCGGCGGGAACGACCATGCGACCTGCAGCTGGCGCTCCTTGCGGAAGGTCAGGCGCAGCTGGCTGGGTGGCCTGAGGCCCTCTGGCCGGTTGGGCCGGAAGGTCGCGCAGGGACTCGAGTCGCTGACTGCGCAGAGCATGTTCAGCCTGAAGAAACAGCCATCGCAGGACACTCGCCCGGCACGGGTACGACTTGCAGCCATAAACCAGACACCTCTTCTGTCGTGAACCTCGGCCCAGCGCCCCCCGGCGCTAAGACCCGTGTCATCAAAGCGCGTAAGCGGCGCTGGCGCCAGCACGAATTCCGGAAAACGCAAACACTTTCGTGAATACCGTTTTCCCTGCTATTTGCGGCTATTCGTTGACGTCCGAGGAGAAAGGGCCGCAGTTTCCGTAGCTTTCAGTCGGCGATGCGCATTCTCATCACCGGTATCACTGGCGCGATCGGCGGCGCGCTAGCACCCGAGCTGCTGCGCGAAGGGCACGAACTTCACGCCCTGACCAGAAATCCGCACAGTCCCTCGCTCGCGCAGCTCTCCGGCCCGATCCAGATCCACGCCGGCGACGCCGTCTCGGGCGCGGGCTTGGAAGCGGCGCTTGAGGGCGTGGACCTGGCGTATTACCTGATTCATTCGATGGAGCGCGCGCCCGCAATCGCCGGGCAGGACCAGAGCTTCCCTGCCCGCGAGCGCCGTGGCGCCGAGAACTTCGCTGCCGCCGCGGTGCGGGCCGGCGTACAGCGCGTCGTCTACCTCGGCGGGCTTATCCCGGACGGCCCTCTCTCCGACCACCTCGCGAGCAGGCTCGCGGTCGAACGGCTGCTGCTTGAAGCACTGCCTGAGTCGACAGCGCTACGGGCCTCAATCGTGATCGGACCGCGCTCGCGCTCCTTTCGGCTGCTGGTCCGGCTGGTGGAACGAATGCCAGTTCTGCTCATCCCAGACTGGGGCCGTTATCGCACGATGCCGGTTGACCAGCGTGATGTCGTGCAGACGCTGAGTGCATGTGTGCAGCCAAGCGCGACCGCCGGTCGCTCACTGGACCTGGTCGGGCCCGACCAGGTCACCTATCGCGAGTTGATCGAGCGTATCCGTGACGAGCTGCTGCTGGACCGCCCGGCCGTGAGCCTGCCGGGGGTAACACTGACGGCCATCGCTAGCAGACTGTCGGCCGCGATCGCCTCGGAGGATGCGGCGCTGATCGAGGCGCTGATGCAAGGGCTCACGACCGACCTGCTGCCAAGCCAGGACCTCGCCATGGACGTTCTGGGGTTACGACCACACAGACTCGATGCGGCGATCGAGCGGGCCCTGCGTGATTGGGAACTGACTGAGCCGCTCGGCGGACGCTAGTGTCAAGGGACCGGGCAACCGCTTGAGATGAACCCCGTCCACGTCGAGATCGAGATCGCTGCGCCACCGGAGCGCGTCTGGCGAACAGTCATGGACCCCAATCGGTTGGCCGACTGGGTAACGATCCATCGCTCGGTTAAGCTCAGATCCGAGGACCCGGCCAAGCGCGGCGCTCAGATGGACCAGGTTCTGCAGATCCTTGGGGTGCCATTCAAGGTGCACTGGACGCTCGAGGCCGTCGAGCCGCCACGACATGCGGAGTGGCACGGCCGCGGCCCGGCGCTGTCTCGGGCGCTCATCTCGTACGCCCTGACCCCCACGACCGACGGTGGTACTAGGTTTGAGTACATCAACGAGTTCCACCCTCCTGGAGGTCCGCTCGGCGGCGTCGCTTCACGCGTGCTGATCGGGCAGGTACCGGAGCGCGAAGCCTACGAGTCACTGCTGCGGCTCAAAGGTGTAATCGAAGCCTCGTGACGATCGGTTATGGTTACAGTGCCGACGCAACCGCGTCGTCACATGACTTAAAGGAGACCATATGGCCGGCTTCATCGATTCGGCTGTGCAAGACATAGACAACCGCCTGAAGGAACTCAAGGAAGAAGAGAGCCGCCTGCTCGCCGCCCGCGTGGCGCTGGTCGGCAGCTCGGCTCGCGTCGCCACCGCCAAGCCGGCACCCGCGCGCGCTGCAACAGGTGGCCCCCGCCGGCGTGCGGGCCGGGCCGCTGGCCGGCCGGGTCGCCCGCGCGGCCGACGCGCCGGAAACACGCGTGCGGCACAGGCGCTCGAGCTCGTGCGCAAGCAGCCGGGCGTGACTATTCCCGAGATCGCCACGACCATGGGAATCGAACCCAACTACCTGTATCGCGTCATGCCCAAGCTGATCAGCGAGGGCCTCATCACGCGCGAGGGCCAGGGCTGGCACCCAGCTGCGCAGAGCGGCGAGCAGGCGTAAGGGCAGGCAGCGCCGTAGCAGCTGACGTAGATGGCCCGCGTGCACTCACTCGCGCACGCGGCGCGCATCTGTCAAACACCCGGTTGCGGGCGGCGTGAGAGCCTCACACGCCGCCCGCGAAACCGAGCTCACCGCAGGCTGCGGTTCTGAGGTCGGCTCAGATCAGCCCCAATTCGCGTACGGCATCACGCTCGCCGGCGAGCTCCCGCACCGTCGCATCGATTCGCTCGCGCGAGAAATCACTGACCTCCAGGCCCGTGACAATCTCGTACTCACCGTCCTTACAGGTCACTGGAAAGCTCGAGATCAGCCCCTCCTCGACACCGTAGGAGCCGTCCGAGGGGACCGACATCGATACCCAGTCGCCCGCAGGCGTGCCCAGCAGCCAGTCGTGAACATGATCGATCGCGGCGTTAGCAGCCGACGCCGCGCTTGACGCACCACGCGCGTCGATGATCGCAGCGCCGCGCTTCTGCACCGTGGGAATGAAATCGCTCTCGATCCACCCCTGATCGGACACCCGCTCGACAGCGCTCGCGCCAGCGATCTTGGCGTGGTAGATGTCCGGGTACTGTGTCGCCGAGTGGTTGCCCCAGATCGTGACATTCGTCACATCAGCGACAGCAGCGCCTGTACGTTTGGCGAGCTGCGCGATCGCGCGGTTGTGATCCAGGCGGGTCATTGCGGTGAACCGTCGCGCCGGGATGTCGGGGGCATGGTGCTGGGCGATCAGCGCGTTGGTGTTGGCTGGATTACCGACCACCAGCACCCTGATGTCAGATGCGGCATGCGCGTTCAGTGCGGCACCCTGCGGCCCGAAGATGCCGCCGTTGGCCTCGAGCAGGTCGCTGCGCTCCATGCCGGCACTGCGCGGACGGGCCCCGACCAGCAGCGCCACGCTGGCGTTGTCAAAGGCGCGGTTGGGATCGTCGCTGATCTCGATCCCGGCAAGCAGCGGGAAGGCGCAGTCGTCAAGCTCCATCGCCGTGCCCTCAGCAGCGCGTACCGCCGCCGGCACCTCGAGCAGGGACAGGATCACTGGTGTCTGCGAACCCAGCAGTGCCCCGCTCGCGATGCGGAACACAAGCGCGTAGCCGATCTGCCCGGCGGCGCCGGTTACGGCAACCTTGACTGGTGTCTTACTCATCTTCTCTCCAAGTGTCGTGATGGCCTAGAAGCTTCACCTCAGCCTACGCCAACTCGATGCCGTACACGTCGCCGAGCTTGCCGCGCAGGTAGCGCACGAACGGCGCGACCTGCAATGGCGCACCGACCAGACGCGAGAGCAGTTCCGCGTCGCTGAAGGCCGAGCCGTGCCTGTAGATGTGCTCGGTCGGCCACTCGCGCAGCGGCCTCAGATCGTGCCGGCGCAACTGAGCGTCCAGGTCCGGCAGAGCAGCGGCGATGCGCTCCCAGAGCTGGCCGGCGATCAGGTTGCCGATCGCGTATGAGGGGAAATAGCCGATCAACCCCTCGCTCCAGTGAACATCCTGCATAACGCCTTGGACATCCGAGCGCACCGTTACGCCGAGGTAGTCACGCATCCGGCTGTTCCAGGCCTCTGGCAGGTCGCTCACCTCCAACTCGCCGCTCATCAGCGCCCGCTCGAGCTCGTGACGCAGGACCACGTGCAGACCGTAGGTCGTCTCGTCGGCCTCGATGCGGATCAGCGAAGGTTGCACCGCGTTCACCGCACGAAACAGGCTGGCACCGTCGAGGCCATCCAGTGCGCCCTCGGAGTGGCCCGCCAGGACTGGCGCGAGCGCATCGCAGAACGCGCGGCTGCGACCGACCATGTTCTCCCAAAGACGACTCTGTGACTCGTTCATCGCCAGCGAGTAGATCTGGCCCAGCGGCGTGCGCTCGAGCTCGGGAGCGATGCCGGCCTCGTAGAGCCCGTGACCGCATTCATGCATCGCCCCATAGAGCGCCCCCGGGAAGTAGTCGGCCTCAAAGCGGGTCGTCAGCCGGATGTCGCTCACCGAGAAGCTCGTCTGAAAAGGGTGAGCGGTGTCGTCGAGCCTCCAGCTTGAGGCATCGAAGCCCAGCCAACCGAGCACCTCGGCGACGAGACCGCGTTGCGCGGCGATGCTGTAGCGAGCCCGCTGTACGGCGGTGTCGATCGGCCGGCCCGCGAGCGCGTCGACGAGCGGTACAAGCTCGCCGCGCAGCTCGTCGAACAGCACGCTGACGGTCGCGTCGGTCATGCCAGGCATGTAGTCGTCGAGCACCGCGTCGTAGAGGTCCGCCTGCGCGTCAAAGCAGCTCGCATACTCGCGTGCCAGATCAAAGTTCCGCTCAAGCGCCGGCGCGTAGGCGGAGAAGTCATCCGCGGCCCGTGCGGCGAGCCACGCGCGGTAGCCATCTGCGGCGGCCTGCGCCCGCGCTTTGACGAGTTCCGCGGGTACATGCGCGCCCTTGTCGTAGAGGCGGCGCGCCTGAGCCACCAGGCGCACGGTGAGCGAGTCGGCAGGTAGCCCGAGGCCGGTCAGCTCCTGCTCGGCGGCGGCGATCAGCTCACCGGTCTCGGCCGCGACGAAGCGCTCATGCGTGATGTTGGCGAGCGTGGCGAGCTGGCGCGCACGGGCCGGAGCGCCGCGTGGCGGCATCATGGTGCTCTGCTCCCAGTTCAGGACTTGACGGATGCGCTCCAGGTCCGAGATCTCGGCCAGACGCTCCCGGAGCTGCTCTGTCGCGTGCTGCATCAGACACCTTTCAGTAGAGGAGACCGGCCTATGCCACCATTGCAGCATGTTCCGCGGGACCAGATCGCTTCGCCTGATGACCGTCTCGGGCATCCGCATCGGCGTCGACATGACCTGGTTCGTCATGCTGTTCTTGCTGATCTTCCTGCTCTCGGGCTCATTTCAGAGCACGCTGCGCTCCTCCAGCACCGTCGCCTACATGACCACCGTCGCGACGGTGCTGCTGTTCTACGGCTCACTGATCGTGCACGAGCTCGGCCATGCGCTCGCCGCCCGGCGCGAGGGGATCGCGGTGCAGCGGATCGAGCTCTTCCTGTTCGGCGGCACCACCTTCATGAGCCGCGACTCGCAGACGCCGGGCGAGGAGTTCCGCATCGCCGCCGCAGGTCCGCTCGGCACGCTGCTGTTCGTGCTGGTCTGCCTTGGCCTTGACCTGGCACTCGTTGGCAGCCACCGACTGCTGGACGCGATCTTGCTGAACGGCAACATCCAGATCACACCGGTCCTCCTGGCGCTGAGCTGGCTGCTGGCGATGAACGTCCTGATCCTGATCTTCAACCTGGTTCCTGCCTACCCCCTGGACGGCGGCCGCATCGCCCGCGCCGTGGTCTGGCGGGTCACCGGCGACAAGCTGCGAGGCACCCGCATGGCAGCGCGTCTGGGCGAGGGCTTCGGCGTGCTGCTCGGCGGCCTGGGCCTCTTCCTCACGCTCAACAGCGGCAGCTTCGTGGGCATCTGGCTGATGTTCCTGGCGTTCATGCTCTGGCAGTCAGCGCGTGTGGCGCTCGCCGGCACGGCCCAGGTCAGCCGGGTCAGTGGCGTGCGCGTATCCGACGTAATGGACCACGAGCCGGTTGTCGTACACGGCACGAGCACCGTCGAGCAGGCCTACGATGAGGTGTTCCTGCGCTACCAACGCGACTGGCTGCCGGTGATCGACGGCGACGGGCACTTCATTGGGATCGCCCGGCGCAACCGCGCCGACGAGCTGGTGAGGGCCGGAGAGGGCGAGGCGACGGTGGGATCGATACTCGAGCCCGGCAGCGAACGCCTGGCGATCGGCGAGGATCGCCCGCTGACCGAGGTACTCGCACTCGACTCGCTGGGGCGCCTGGGCGCGGTGATCGCCACCGACGCCGATGACACGCTCACCGGCGTGCTCACGCTCGATCAGGTGCGCAGGGTCATGCAGACGTTGACGGCCGCGCCGGCCGCTCGCTAGGCCCGCCGTGGGGCGGTGAGGGCCCGGCACCTGCCGCTGCCCCCCAAACCTCTGGGCGGCGACGAGCTTTGTGCATCCTGCGCGCTCCAGTCACCCCAGATGCACAATTTGCCGGCAGGCGCGAAGCATTGGGGCCGCGCGGCGGTCACGGCCGCGCCACACACACCGCGCGGCGCTCACGGCCGCCCCACACACACCGCGCGGCGGTCACGGCCGCGCCACACACACCGCCGGGCGGTCACAGCGTCCGGCCCGCGGAGGCCCGCGCCGGGCAAGCCGGCCCGCGAGAGCGGTGCTCGCTGGCCCTACAGCGCCGCGGTGGGCGCGCGGCGCCCGCTGCCGGCCTCGGCCAGCAGCAGCTCGGCGATCTGCACGGCGTTGGTTGCCGCGCCCTTGCGCAGGTTGTCAGCCACCACGAACATCGCCAGCCCGTTGGGGTGCGTTCGGTCCAAGCGCAGGCGCCCGACAAAGACCTCATCTCGGCCCTCGCTGCGCAGCGGCGAGGGCACATCCTCAAGGATCACGCCGGGCGCCGCGGCCAACAGCTCGCGGGCGCGCTCCAGTGGCAGGTGCGCACGGGTCTCGATGTTGACGGCCTCCGAATGGCCGATACGCACCGGCACGCGCACGCAGGTGACGGCCACCGCGATCTGCTCGTCCTCGAGGATCTTGCAGGTCTCGAACATCATCTTGCGCTCCTCGTCGGTGTGGTCGTCACCGTCGGCGAAGCTGCCGGCGGCGCCGATCACGTTGAACGCAATCTGCTCCGGATAGATCTGCGGGGCCGGGGCCGGCTCGCCCTCCAGTGAGGCGCGCGCCTGCGCGTCGAGCTCATCGAGCGCGCGCTGGCCGGTACCCGAAACCGACTGGTAGGTGGAGACGATCAGGCGCGCGATCCCGGCCTCGCGGTGAATCGGCGCGAGCGCCACCATCAGCTGCATCGTGGAGCAGTTCGGGTTGGCGATCAGCCTCGGCCGATCCTCCTCGCCGAGGTGCAGCGCATGCGGGTTGACCTCCGCCACGACCAGAGGCACCTCCGGGTCACGGCGAAACGCCGAGGAGTTGTCGATCACCGTGGCGCCCGCCTGCACAAAGCGTGGCGCCCACACCCTGGAGGTGCCGGCGCCCGCCGAGAACAGCGCGATGTCGATCCCGGACAGGTCGGCGTGCTCATCGAGCGCGCGCACGGTGCGGCCATCGATCACGCGGCCCGCCGAACGCTCGCTGGCGAACAGCACGATCTCGCTCTCCCGATCCAGCCCGCGCTCAGCCAGGCAGCGCAGCATCACCGTGCCCACGGCGCCGGTGGCACCGACCACGGCGATCCGCCGGACGGCGCTCATCGCGGCTCGCCCCCGAGGCCACCCTCGGCCCGAATGTCACCCTCACCCAGGCCGAAGGCGTCGTGCAGCGCGCGCACCGCGCGTGTCACGGAGGCTGCGCGGATCAGGCAGGTGATCTTGATCGGCGAGGTGTTGATCAGCTCGATGTTGATCTCCTCGTCGGCCAGCACGCGGAAGACCTTGGCGGCCACGCCCGGATGCGAGCGCATGCCAGCCCCGATGATCGAAACCTTGCCGACCTCTGGATCGTTCTCCAGGCGCGCCCCGGGAAAGCCGGCGATGACACCGGCCAGCGCTGCCTCCGCGCCGCGCAGATCATCGGTGGCGCAGGTGAACGAGACCTCTGCGTCAAAGCCGTCGGTGCGGGGCTCATTCTGCACGATCGTGTCCACGTTGACGTTGGCAGCAGCCAGCGCCTCGAAGATCTCCGCAGCGGCACCGGGGCGGTCGGGCACGCCGACAACCGTGATCCGAGCCTCCTCGGTGGAGTGCGTCACAGCGGTGATCAGCGGGTGCTCCATCGTCTCTTCTTCTCCAATCACAACGGTACCGGGACCATCCTCAAAACTTGAGCGGCAGTGGATCCTGACGCCGTGCGTGCGCGCGTACTCGACCGAGCGCAGCTGCAGCACCTTGGCGCCGGAGGCGGCCATCTCGAGCATCTCCTCGAAGCTGACCAGCGGCAGCTTGCGGGCGTTGGGCACGAGCCTCGGGTCGGCGCTGAACACACCGCTGACATCGGTGTAGATCTCGCACACCTCCGCCCCGAGCGCGGCTGCGACGGCAACCGCGGTGGTGTCGGAGCCGCCACGACCGAGCGTCGTCACATCGCGGCTGGTCGAGACACCCTGAAAGCCGGCGACAAGCACGATCATGTCCTCGTCCAGCGCCTGCACGATGCGATCCGCGCGCACGTCCAGGATGCGCGCCTTGGTGTGCGAGGTGTCGGTCACGATCCCCGCCTGCGAACCGGTCAGGCTGATCGCCCGGTGGCCGAGGTCGTTGATCGCCATCGCACACAGCGCGCAGGAGATCCGCTCGCCGGTGGAGAGCAGCATGTCCAGCTCCCGCGGGTCCGGGTTGGCAGAGACCTCCTCCGCGGCCCGGATCAGCTCGTCGGTCGTATGACCGCGCGCCGACAACACCGCGACCACGCGCTTTCCTGACTCGCGCTGGGCGACGATCCGGCGGGCCGCAAGCTTGATCCGCTCGGCGTCGGCCACCGAGGTGCCGCCGAACTTCATCACGATCGTCGGTTGGCCAAGCATCAACTGGCAGATTAGGAGGTTCGCGGCCCGCTGGCCGCGAACCCTGGCGCCGGCTGCTGGCGCGACACGGTCTAGAGCGCCCGGCGGCCGGAGAACGCGCGGCCGAGCGTGAGCTCGTCGGCGTACTCGAGGTCGGAGCCAACCGGCAGGCCCGAGGCCAGCCGCGTCACCGCCGTCGCGGGCGCGAGCTGGCGGATGCCGGCGGCGATGTGCAACGCCGTCGCCTCCCCGGTGGTTGTCGGGTTGGTGGCGATCACCACCTCACGGACCTCGCCATCGCGCAGACGCGCGTAGAGCTGCTCGATCCGCAGATCCTCCGGGTCGATCCCGTCGATCGGCGAAAGCGCCCCACCGAGCACGTGGTAGCGGCCGCGAAACTCGTGGGTGCGCTCGATCGAGATCACATCGACCGGCTCCTCAACCACGCAGATCACGTCACCTTCACGGCGCTCGTCGGCGCAGATCCGGCAGCGCGGCCCCTCGGCGAGGTTGAAGCAGATCTCGCAGAAACCAATCCGCGACTTGACCTCACGGATCGCGTCGGCGAGCGCCAGCGCGTCCTCCTCGCTGGCGCGCAGCAGGTGGAAGGCGAGCCGCTGAGCGGTGCGTCCGCCGACGCCGGGCAGCTTTGACAGCTCGGCGATCAGCCGTTGCAGTGCAGGTGCGTAGGTGTTCACCGCGCTCAGCCGCCGCTTCCTGGCTCGCCGGCTCTCAGAAGCCGGGGATCCCCAGGCCGCCGAGCCCGCCAGGCCCGGCCAGACCGCCGGTCGCGGCGCCGAGCTTGCGAGCCGCAAGCTCCTGCGCGGCCTCTATGCCCTGGTTGACAGCGGCCAGCACGAGGTCTGAGAGCATCTCCGGGTCGTCGGGGTCGATCGCCTCCGGCGCGATCGTGATCGAGCGAAATACGAGCTCGCCGCTCACCTCGACCTTCACCGCACCACCGCCCGCGGCCGCCTCGACGACCTCCGACTTCAGCTCCTCCTGAGCTTTGGCCATGTCGGCCTGCATCTTCTGCACCTGCTTCATCATCTGCTGCATGTTGGGCATTCCCGGCTGGGGCATCAGTGCTCCCCCTCTTGGTCGTGGTCAACGATCTCCTCGGCGTCGAAGTCAGCGACCAGGCGCGCCACAAGCTCGTCGCCGCTCAGCGTTTCAGCTGGTGCGGGCAGGTCGGTGGGCTCCGCCGGAAGCGAGCCCTCAGCAAGCTCGAAGCTCAGGCTGAGGGTTCGGCCGGTGACGTTGCGTACCGCCTCCGCGGTGCTCCGCCGGTAGTCGTCCTGTTCCGCCTTGCGCTTGTAGAAGGCCGCCTCGGCAGGGAAGCTCAGGACCAGCTCCCGGTCGCTGAGCGAAGCCGGGCTGGCGGAATCGAGCAGCACGCCCAACATCGCGTTCGCACCCTTGACCAGGTCCACCACCGCCGGCCATAGGCGCTGCATGTCGGCGAGCGTCATCTCGTCACGGCCGGGCGCTGGGCGCTCCGGCTCCGTGACCGGACTGGCGCCGCGCAGCGCCGTCACCGGCGTGGGGCTCGGGTCAGGCAGCGCCGTCACCGGCGTGGCCGGGGGCGGGACGTCCTGTCGTATGGGCTGCGGGCGACCACGTTCCAGGTCCTCGATGCGCGCCAGCAGAGCACGCATCGAGGGGTCCATCTCAGGCGCCGCTGCGCGCACGAGCGCCAGCTCCAGCTGCACACGCGGCTGGGCACCACCCGCGCTCGCCTGCAACGCATCCGCAAGCAGATCGAGCAGCCGCACGGCATCCGAGGGCGCGAGCGCGCCCGCCTGCTCAAGCAGCCGTTGGTCGTGTTCAGGGGTGAGCCGCAGCTCGGGCGCGACCTCACCGAGCACCTGCGCTGTCAAGAGCTCGCGCGCGTGCGCCTCCAGGTCGCGCAGCATCTGCCCAGGATCGCGACCCGTGGCGGCAAGCGCAGCCGCCGCGCGCAGCGCCCCAGCCGGATCGCGGGCGGCCACCGCGTCGACGGCCGCGAACAGCTGCTCGCCGTCGGCGACACCGAGCACGGCGAGCACGTCCTCGGTGGCGATCTCCGCGTCGCCCGCATAGGTCACGAGCTGCTCGAGCGTGCCGAGCGCGTCGCGGAAGGATCCGGTCGCATGGCGCGCGATCAGCCCAACGGCGCCATCGTCGATTTTGATCGCCTCAGCCGCGGCGACCCGCCGCACGACGGTCGCCACCTGCGCCGCGGTTGGCCGACCGAAGTCGAAGCGGTGGCAGCGGTCGACTACGGTCGGCAGCACCTTCTGAGCCTCGGTCGTCGCCAGGACGAAGACGGTACGCGGCGGCGGCTCCTCGAGCGTCTTCAGGAACGCGTTCCAGGCCTGCGTGGAAAGCATGTGCGCCTCGTCCAGGATGTAGACCTTGTGGCGGCCGGAGACCGGCGCATAGGCGACGGTCTCACGCAGCTCGCGGATGTCGTCAACCGAGTTGTTGGACGCCGCGTCCATCTCGATCACGTCCAGCGAGGTGGCGGAGGCGATCGCGACGCACGCTTCACAGCGCCCACACGGGCTCACCGTGGGGCCCTCAACACAGTTCAGGCAGGCCGCGAGAATCTTGGCCATGCTGGTCTTGCCGGTGCCGCGCGAGCCCACGAACAGGTAGGCGTGGTGCACCTGGTCGCGCGCCACCGCGTGCGACAGTGTGCGCACCACATGCTCCTGGCCGACCACGTCGGCGAAGGTACGTGGCCGGTGGCGGCGGTAGAGCGAAGGACCTGCTGACACAGAGCTATTCAGTCTAGGTGGTCGCGCACCTGCGAACATCGCTGCAACCGATGCGCACACAGCTCGTCAACCTCGGCTTTCACGGGATCGGCCACCCGATCGGGCGTGACTTCGGCGTGGGCGAGCGCGACTACTGGGTCAGCCCCAAACTCTTCCAGGCCACGCTCGAGGCATGCGTGCGCCGCAGCGACGTGAGCCTCAGCTTCGACGACGGGAACTGGTCGGACATCGCCGTGGTCCTGCCGGCCCTGCGCGAGCACGGACTGAGCGCAACCTTCTTCATCAACGCCGGCCGCCTGGGGCAGCCGGGCTTCATCGACCGCCACGACCTGCGTGAGCTGGTCAGCGCCGGTATGCGGATCGGCAACCACGGACTGGCCCATCTTGATCTGACCAAGCTCGACCCCGCTAGGCTCGAGCACGAGATCACCCAGGGCCGCAGACTGCTCGAGGAGCTCACCGGGACCACGGTCGACACGCTGGCGATCGCCTACGGCACCTACAACGACGCCGTGCTCGAACAGCTGCGCCGCCTGGCCTACCGGCACGTCTACACCAGCGATGGCGGCGCCGCAGACCCCGAGGCCTGGCTGCAGCCGCGCGAGCACGTGAAGGCCCAGCACACGGCGCTTGACGTCGCGCGTCTGCTGACGCAGGACTGAGCAGCGCACCGAGCGGCCGGAGCCTCAGCCGGTGGCGAGAGCTGCCGGCGCAGGCGCGGCGGCGGCTCCCACCGGCCCGTTCAGCCGCTCACCGGTCTGGGGGTGGAAGACATGCAGCCGATCCGGTCTGGCCGCGAGCGTGACGCTCTCCCCCGGCCGTGGGTACTCGCCGCCAGCCACACGGGTGACGAGGTCCAGGCGGCGGCCGTCGGCCTCAGTGTGCGCGTAAAGGTAGCCGTCGGCTCCCAGCTCCTCCACGAGGTCGACCGTAACGGTCACCCCCTCGACGCTGAGCACGAGGTCCTCGGGCCGCACCCCAACCGTCACCTCGCCTCCGGCCTGAGCCAGCGCGGCGCGCTCCACCGCCACCACCGTCGCACCGATCTGCACGCCGCCCTCCACCGCCCTGGCGGGGAACAGATTCATCGCCGGACTGCCGATGAAACCGGCCACGAAGACGTTCCGCGGGGCGCTGTAGAGCTCGCGCGGGGGGCCGATCTGCTGCAGCACGCCGCCGCGCATGACGGCGATGCGGTCGCCCATGGTCAGCGCCTCCACCTGGTCGTGGGTGACGTAGACGGTCGTCACGCCCAGTCGCCGCGTCAGCGAGCTGATCTGCGAGCGGGTCTGCACCCGTAGCTTGGCGTCGAGGTTGGAGAGCGGCTCGTCCATCAGGAACACCTGCGGGTCGCGCACGATCGCGCGTCCCATCGCCACACGCTGGCGCTGCCCGCCCGACAGCGCCTTGGGCTTGCGATCCAGCAGCGGCTCGAGGTCGAGCAGCTTCGCCGCCTCCAGCACGCGGGCGGCCCGCTCCTGTTTGCCGACACCCGCGATCTTGAGCGCGAAGCCCATGTTCTCGGCGACCGACATGTGCGGGTAGAGCGCGTAGTTCTGAAACACCATGGCGATATCACGGTCCTTGGGCGCCATGTAGGTCACGTCGCGCTCGCCGATCAGGATGCGACCTGAGCTCACGTCCTCGAGCCCGGCGAGCATTCTCAGCGAGGTCGATTTGCCGCACCCCGACGGCCCCACGAGCACCAGAAACTCGCCGTCGGCGATCCGCAGGTCAAGCTCGTTGACGGCGGGCTCCGCCGCCCCCGGGTAGACCCGCGTCGCGTGGTCGAAAACTACGGTCGCCATACCATCCTCTCCTCCTGTACATCGCAGTGCAGCCTGCGCGTGTGGTCCACGAATCTACGCTGCCCGGTCAGCTGCACCACCGCCGCCAGACGGATGTCGGCACTCGAGGCTCCGAGCCGCAGTTCGAGCACGCCGGGCTCCACCACCTTGCGCCCATCCACACCGGTGAAGGCGGCCACGTCGGCCGGCACGTCGAAGCGCACGCGCACACTCTCGCCCGCGTCCAGCGGGACGCGGGCGTAGCCGATCAGCCTGTTCACCGGCCGCACCACCGAGGCGACCGGGTCATGCAGGTAGAGCTGGATCACCTCAACACCGGCCCGCTGGCCGGTGTTTCGGACCGTCAGCGACACCGCCAGCGTGCCTTCTGTCGAGGCGCTCTGAACCGGCACCGTCAGCTCGCCCCACTCGTACTCGCTGTAGGAGAGCCCGTGGCCGAACGGGTAGCAGGGGGTCGGGTCCAGACTCGATGTGTCGCTGCGCTGGGCCAGCGCTGCACCGAGGTAGGTGTAGGGCTGCCCATCAGGGGTCACCGGCACGCTGACCGGCAGGCGCCCGGAGGGCTCGACGCGGCCGCTAAGCACCCCCGCGATGGCGCTCGCCCCCTCCTCGCCGGGGAAGAACGCGGCGAGGATCGCGGCGGCGCGGCGCGGGGCACTGCCGAGCGCGTAGGGCCGTCCTTCGACGAGCACCGCGACGACCGGCGTGCCGCTGTCAAGCAGCGCCTCGAGCAACTCCTGCTGGCGTCCCGGCAGGCGCATGGCCCCCACATCGCAGCCCTCGCCCGATGTCCCGCGCCCGAACAGCCCGGCGCGATCTCCGAGCACCGCGATCACGAGGTCGGCCTGGCGGGCGGCGTCTGCTGCCGGCGGGATGCCGGCACTGTCATCGCCGTCGACGCTGACCGCGCGCATGTGCGTGACCGCGGCCGCCGGGAACTCGGTCCGGATCGCATCGAGCACGGTCGGGATCGCGATCCCGAGCGGCACATCGGGGTGCAGCGAGCCGACGTGCCCGGGGAACGAGTAGCAGCCGAGCATCGTGACCGGGTCGTTGGCGGTCGGACCAACGACCAGAATCCGACGTCGCTCAGCGCGCTCGAGCGGCAGCGTGCCGTTGTTGCGCAGCAGCACCACCGACTGCTCGGCCACGCGGCGGGCCAGCGCACGGTCCTCGTCGCTGTCGAGCGTGATGCGCCCGCGCGCGGACTCCACGTCGGTGAGGTCGGCCTCCGTGAAGCCCTCTGGCAGCGGATCCCAGTCGGGGTCAAGCAGACCGAGTTCGAGCTTCTGTGCCAGCACCCGCCGCAGTGCCGTGTCGATCACGCACATCTCGACGCGACCGGCCTCGAGCTCCTCGAGCAGCGCCTCACCGTAGGCGTTGACGGTCGGCAGCTCCACATCCAGGCCAGCGCTCAGCGCCTGCACGGCCGCGTCCCCGTCGCTTGCCGCCAGCGCGTGCAGCGTGCGCAGGAACGTGACGCCAAAGTAGTCCGCCACGACCGTGCCGGTGAACCCCCAGGTGTCGCGCAGCAGGCCCGTCAAAAGCGCGTGATTGGCGGCTGCCGGCACGCCGTCCACGTCGGTGTAGGCGCTCATCACACTGCGCACGCCGGACTCACGAACGGCCATCTCAAACGGGAGCGCCATCACGTCCGCGAACTCCCGTGGCCCCATCGACACCGGCGCCAGGTTGCGGGCCGCGCGCGAGGCCGAGTAGCCGATGAAGTGCTTGAGCGTGGCGATCACACCGGCACCCTCGAGTCCGCGCACGTAGGCGGTGGCGATCGTTCCCACCAGGTAGGGGTCCTCGCCGATCGTCTCCTCGGTCCTTCCCCAGCGCGGGTCGCGGGTGACGTCGAGGACCGGCGCGAGTCCCTGGTGGACGCCGACCGCGCGCATGCTCTCACCGATCCGCCCGGCCATCTCCTCGATCAGCGCGGGGTTGAAGCTGGCACCCCACGCCAGCGGTACCGGGTAGGCGGTCGCGCCCCAGGCGGTGAAGCCGGCCAGACACTCTTCGTGAGCGAGCGCCGGGATGCCGTGCCGGCCCGACTCGACGATCCGACGCTGGGTGCGGGCCAGTGACAGGGCGCCGACCGCCGGGTCCACCGGCGCCGAGCCGAATGGACGGGTCAGCTGGCCGAGGCCGTGGGTAATGGCCGCGTCAAAGTCGACGCCGTCGGTGAGCTCGTGCTGAAAGGGGGCCACGTCGCCACCGACCGGCGAGGCGCCGACCCAGATCCCATAGAGCTGGGCGAGCTTCTCACGCGGGCTCATCGCGTCGATCAGTGCCTGCACTCGGTCGGCCGCCGGGAGCGTCGCGTCGTGCCAGAGCGCCGGCGCCTCGCGTGGCGTCGAATCGGTTGCCATCACTTGCCTCCGACGCCCATGAGGCCGCGGATCAGGGCGCGGCGCGCGAGCAGATAGACGACCAGGATCGGTACGACCGAAAGCACCACCGCCGCGCACACCGCCGGTGCGTCCACGGCGTTTGCAGTCGTGAAGTCGTAGAGCCCCAGCGTGAAGACGCGAACGCTCGCCGACTGCGTCAGGATCAGCGGGAAGAGAAACCCGTTCCAGGCGTTCAGCGCCGAGAAGATGATCACGGTTGCCAGGCCGCCACGCGAGAGCGGCAGCACGAGGCTGCGGAAGATGCGCCAGCTGGAGGCGCCGTCAATCGCCATCGCCTCGTACATGTCGGTCGTGATATCGCGCATGCTGCCGGTCATCACGACCGTTGAGAGCGGGATGCTGAAGGCGGCGGTCGGCAGGATCACCGCCGGCAGCGTGTCGTAGAAGCCGGCCTTGGAGATCAGGTAGAAGATCGGGACGATCACCGCGACGATGGGCACCGCCAGACCGAGCAGGATCACCCTGAAGACGACGGTCACGACGGCGCTGCGGTTGCGGACGATCGCAAAGGCGAGCGGCGGCACCAGCACCACGACGATCGCCACCACGGCGACCGTGATGATCGCCGTGTTCAGGAAGAAGTGCAGGAAGCCCTGCTGGAAGACGAGCGCAAAGTTGGCCGTGGTCAACTGACCCGGCACCGACAGCGGACCGGAGGCCGTGTACTGCGCCTGGTTCTGCAGCGAGCCCTTGACGAGCACGTACACCGGCGCGAGCACGATCACCAGCCAGACGAGCGCGAACACGCCGGCGATGTAGTTGGGACGCGCAACGGTGTGCGAGCGACGCCAGTGCGCACGCGGCTGCTCCGGGGTCATGAGCGCGCCCGCGAGCTCCTCCGGACCGCCGGCGCTGGCCACAGCCGCCACCTAGACCCCCTCCTGCGTGCTGCGCATCTTGTCCCAGCCGGAGACGCGTACAACAACCAGCGAGACCAGTGTCGTGAACACCGCCAAAACGACGGCGATCACGCTGGCGTTGCCGAACTGAAAGCTCTGAAACGCCTTGGTGTACATGTAGTAGGCGGCCGACGTGGTCGAGGTTCCCGGCTGACCCTGGGTTAGCACGAGGATCGTGTCGAACGTGGTCAGCCCTCCGACGAGCATCAGCACGATCGAGGTCATCATCGTGTTGCGCAGCTGCGGCAGCGTGATGTAGAAGAACTGACGCACGCGCCCGGCCCCGTCGATGGCCGCTGCCTGGTAGAGCACGTCGGGGATCGCACGGGCGCCGCCCTGATAGATCAGCGTGTGGAACGGCGTCCATTGCCACATGCCGACGAAGGTGAGCACGCCGATCGCCGTCGTCGGGCTGGAGAACAGAAAGCCGTCGTTGAACAGGCCCCCACCGAACACGGCGTGCAGCTCGTGTGGCAGCCCGAAGTACGGGTTCAGCAGTGAAACCCAGACCACGGAGATGGCCAGTGATGACATCAGCAGCGGGATGAAGTAGAGCGCCGAGAGGATCCCGCGGTTGCGCTGCGGGCCCGCTGCCCAGACGCCAATCAGCAGGCTCACGGGCGTCTGGGTGACGATCCCCAGCGCCGTCAGCAGCGCGGTGATGCGAAAGCTCTTCAGGAAGATTGGGTCGGAGAACATCGCCGACCAGTTCGCCGTGCCAACCCAGTGCGGCGAGCCGATCGCGTCCCAGGAGGTGAAGGACAGCCAGGCGACCACGCCGAGCGGCACGATCGCGAACAGCGCGAAGAAGGTGATCGCGGGCATCGACCAGAGGAAGCTCGGGCGGCCGATGCGCGCGCCGCCCGAGTTCCTTCCGGTTCGCCCACTTGGCGTGAGCGTGGTCATGCTCGTGGCTTTCCAGCCCTGCCGTGAGGTTCCTGCGGATCCGCTAGGCGGCTGGCCGCAGGCTCTCCATCGCCTTGATGAACTGGTTTGCGTTCAGGTCGTCGAAGTAGTTGGCGACGGCCGTGTGGATCGTGTTGGTGTCGGTCTGCGGGTAGGCCTGATCCCAGGAGAGCTGGAAGTGCGGCGCGTGGTTGACGAGCTCGTACTGCCACCTCAGCCAGCCGGCGGACGGGCCGCTGATCAGCTTCGGGGTGTTCTTGGTGGTGGTCAGGTTGCCGAGCGCAAGCTCGTTCTTGACGAACGCCGGCGTGTACATGATCTTCAGGAAGTCGGCAACCGCCTGCGGGTAACGCGTCTTGGCCAGCACCGAGTAGTAGTTCTCGGTGTTGCCGGCCAGGTCCGCGCTGTTGCCCTTGCCGCCGGGGATCGACGGGAACGCCGTCCAGCCCAGCTTGCCGTCCTTCACGAACGCCGCGCCAGGACCGTTGGGCGGGTTGGTGCCCGTCGCCGTCGAACCCTGGCTCTGGATCGTCGAGTAATCCCACGAGCCCATGAGCTCGAAGGCGGAGATGCCGTTGACCATCATCTGGGCGGTCTGGCCGGAGGTGAACTTGACCGAATCCCAGCTCTTGGCAGGCCCAAAGGCGCCTGACTGCACGAGCTGCTTGATGTAGGCGAGCGCTTTCCTGCTGGCGGCCGAGGCCCAGACCTTGCGGTTGCCGGCCAGGCCATCGGTGACCAGGCTCGGACCGGCGATGCGGTCGTACACGTACTCAAACCACATCTGCGTCGGCCATTGGTCGCCACCACCGTCGGCGATCGGCACCGAGACGCCCTTGCGCTTGAGGGTCTTGGCGTCTGAGAGCAGCTGCGCCCAGGTCTTTGGCACCGGCACGCCGTCCTTGCGGAGCAGCGCCTTGTCGTAGAAGAGGACGACCGGCTGGGTTCCGCGCATCGGGATGCCGTAGTAGTTCTTGCCGATCTTCGCCGCGTTGAGGATCGACGGCAGGAAGCTCGTCTTGAGCTTCGGGTTGGCCTTCATCATGCCGTTCAGTGGCATCAACAGGCCCGCCTTCTGGAACTGTTCGATCGAGCCGCCACCCCAGTTGAAGAAGATGTCGGGAGCGCTGCTCGTGCTCATGATCGTCTGCAGCTTGGTCTGGTAGTCAGCCCCGGGGATCGACTCGAAGACCGCCTTGACCTTGTGGCCCTCGGGGGTCTTGTTGTACTGCGCGACCTCCCACTTCTCGACCGAGTTCTGGGCGTCACCGTAGACCAGCACGGTGATCTTGCCAGCGGGGCGTGCCGAGGCAGCCTTGGCCTTGATCGTCGTTTTGGCGCTGGCGCTCGCGCCGCAGGCGGACACGGCCACGCCAGCCAGCAGCGCCGCACCACTCACTGCGGCGCCGTGCCACAGCCGTTGACGGGAAATTACCATTTGAGATGCATCTCCTCTCCGAAAGTTTCGACGTATTTAACGAAACTACGTCGCCGTGGCGAGGCTAGCGATCGACGGTGCGGTCTGTCAAGCTGAGAACTGCAAAGATCTGGTTGAGGAGAGGTTGAGGAGAGCTAGAAGACGTGTCCAGCACCACCGACAGAGCCGATCAGACGGATCCAATCGCCGCCGTTCAGCGGCGCGTGACACTGGCAGACATCGCCACGGAGGCGGGTCTGTCTCTCGCAACCGTTTCGAAAGTCCTAAACGGCCGCTCCGACGTCTCAGAGCTGACCCGCGCGCGGGTCGAGAAGCTGCTGCACAGCCACGGCTACCTGAGGCGCGCCACCGCTGTCGCCAGCGGCAGCGCAAGGATGGTCGAGCTGCTCTTCCACGAGCTCGAGAGCGAGTGGGCGATCGAGATCATCCGCGGTGTCGAGCGGGTCGCCAGGCAGGCCGGCATCAGCCTGATCGTGACCGAGAGCGGCGACCGTCACAGCCCCGGCCACGCCTGGATCGACGGCGTTCTGAGCCGGCGGCCGATCGGCGTCATCCTGGTCTTCTCGGACCTCGACCCGCAGACCAAGCACAAGCTGCGCAGCCGCGGCGTGAACTTTGTGGTGGTCGATCCGGCCGACGAGCCGGAGCCAGACGTCGCCTCGATCGGCTCAGCCAACTGGGCCGGCGGCTTCGCGGCCGCCCAGCACCTGCTCTCGCTCGGCCACCGGCGCATTGGCATGATCAGCGGCCCCGACGACATGCTCTGCTCGGTGGCGCGCGTCGATGGCTACCGCTCGGCGCTCGAACGCGCCGGTGTCAGCTTTGACGCGGAGCTCGTCCGCGTCGGCGACTTCCACGTCGACGGTGGCCGCCGCGGCGCGTCAGAGCTGCTCGATCTTCCGGACCCACCGACCGCGATCTTCGCCGGCAGCGACCTGCAGGCGCTGGGTGTGTATGAGGCGGCACGGCCGCGCGGCGTGCGAGTGCCCGAGGATCTCTCGGTCGTGGGCTACGACGACCTGCGCTTCGCCCGCTGGGTCGGGCCGCCGCTGACCACGATCCGCCAGCCTCTGGGCGAGATGGCGGAGACCGCCGCACGCATGCTGATCCGCATGAGCGAGGACCCGGACGCCCCGCTCAACCAGCGCTTCGACCTGGCCACCAGCTTGGTTGTGCGCGCGTCCACGGCGCCGCCTGCGCGCCGAGCCGACGGCGCCGGCCTGTAGGATCAGCGCATGCCGCTTGAAGGACGTTTTGCACCGCCCGACCCCGCCGACTGGGTACGCGAGCAGATCGAGCGCTGGGAGCGCTCCGGGGGCACCGAGGGCACGACGCTGTCTGACAGTGGGCTGCCGGTGGTGATCGTTGTCAACCGCGGCGCGCGCAGTGGCGAGCTGCACCGCACACCGCTGATGCGGGTCGAGCACGACGGGACCTACCTGGCGGTCGGCTCCAAGGGCGGCGCTCCGAAGAACCCGGCCTGGGTCGCGAACCTGCGGGCCAACCCGCAGGTTGAGGTCTGGGACGGGCCCGAGCGCAGCGACCGCGTGGCGAGGGAGATCAGCGGCGAGGAGCGCTCACTGTGGTGGACGCGCGCGGTCGCGGCCTTTCCGCCGTACGCCGAGTATCAGGAGCGGACCGAGCGGCTGATCCCGGTGTTCGTGCTCGAGAGGCTTGACTGAAGCGGCTCGCCAGGGCCTTCGCGCGTCCTTGGCGTGAGCGCCCCGGAGTGGATCGTGCACCCCCCTCTGTGGTGTTGGCCCCCGGGGCGTTCCTGAGCGTGACTCCGGTCTGGCACCCCCTATGCGCCTGCGGGTGACCGCTTAAGGCTGCTTCCTTCCGGACCTGACCTGGTTCACGGGCCTGCATCGCTTTGGGACCGGACCATCACCGCCACGCGCGGGATGCTTTCCGTGGACGTCCACCCCTCGGGGGGGAATTCAGCCCCGCTTGAAGCGGCTTGCGGGTTACAGGGCACCGCTAGCGCCCCGCCTAGCACGATCCACCCACGATGCTAGAGCCTGAGCGGCGCGGCGTGCGGCGCGACCCACGAGTGGAGCTTTTATCTTGGGCGCCGATACTCTGACAGCCATGTCAATCGGAGTCGTGGGTCTCGGGTATGTCGGTCTGCCGCTGGTGGTCGCGTTCGCGCAGGCCGGCGAGGAAGTGATCGCGGTCGACACGGACAGCGCCAAGGTCGATGCGGTCGCCAGGGGCGAGTCCTACGTCGAGGACATCCCGTCGGAGCTTTTGGGCTCGGTGCTACCAAAACTGCGCCCGTCCACGGACTACGCTGCCCTCGCAGAGGCGGAGGCGATCGTCATCTGCGTGCCCACACCGCTGAACGCAAACCGCGAACCCGACCTCACACCGCTCGAGGCCTCCGCGGCAGGGCTCGCCGAGGTGGTGCGGGAGGGGCAGCTGGTGGTGCTCGAGTCGACCACCTATCCGGGCACCACCCGCGGGCTGCTCGTGCCGGCCCTTGAACGCGGCGGCAAGCTGCGCGTGGGCGAGAACCTGAACGTCGCCTTCTCGCCAGAGCGTGTCGATCCCGGCCGCACCGACTTCACGCTCGAGAACACGCCCAAGGTCGTGGGCGGGATCACGGCCGCCTGCACCGAGCGGGCCGCCGAGCTCTACGGTCGCGTCTGCAAACACATCCAGCGGGTGTCGACACCCGAGGCGGCGGAGCTGACCAAGCTGCTCGAGAACATCTTCCGCTCGGTCAACATCGCCCTGGTCAACGAGCTGGCGATGGTCGCCGAGCGGATGGGCATCGACATCTGGGAGGTGGTGGACGCAGCAGCCACCAAACCCTACGGTTTCATGCGCTTCGAGCCGGGACCCGGCATGGGCGGCCACTGCCTGCCCGTCGATCCCTTCTACCTGACGTGGCGGGCGCGCGAGTTCCAGATGTCGACCGAGTTCATCGAGCTCGCCGGCAAGATCAACCAGCAGATGCCGCATTACTGCGTCGAGCGCATCGAGCTGGCGCTCAACGACATGTCAAAGCCGATCAGGGGCTCGAAGATCGCGCTGCTCGGCGTCGCCTACAAGGGCGGGATCGGCGACATGCGCGAGTCGCCGGCACTGCGGATCATCGAGGTGCTGGAGCGGCGCGGAGCGGCGCTTGTCTATCACGACCCGTTCGTGCCGGCGCTTCAGGAGTGCGGGCTGCGCAGCCTGCCGCTGGCGGAGGCGACCGACGGCGCCGACGCGGTTGTGCTCGTGACCGCCCACCCGGGCATCGACCACGAGCGGATCGCGCGGGAGGCAGCGTTGTTCGTGGACCTGCGCGGCGTCACCCGCCACCTGGACGCGGCGTCGAACATCGTGCGGCTCTAGCAGCCGGGGGCGCTACAGCAGCGCCGCTGGCCAGCGGGCCAGCGGCGAGGAGATCTCGGTGCGGCGATATAACCCATCCATGGACCTGGTGGGCGCAGCAGCGAGGATCGTCGGCGGCGCGCACGTCGAGCAGGACGTGCCGATCACAGACATGAGCGGGCTGGTCGGGGTGGCGCCGGTGCTCGCCCGGCCCGCGGACGCCGAGCAGGTGCGCGCGCTGGTGGCCTGGGCTTACGCACATGACGTCGCGATCCTGCCGGTCGGTGGCTGCAGCGGCTACAGCGGTGGTGTCGTGCCAGTATTCCAAGGCCCGGGCTTGGCGATCTCGCTGGAGCGCGTGAACCGGGTGCGTTCGCTGGACCCACTGCTGTGGCGCATGGAGGTCGAGGCGGGCGTCAGAACCGCAACCGTGCAGCGACTCGCACGCGAGAACGGGCTCTACTTCCCACCCGACCCGGGCGCACCCGAGCAGTCACAGATCGGCGGCAACCTGGCGACCAACGCGGGCGGGCCGCACACCTTCAAGTACGGTGTGACCTCGCGCTGGGTTATGGGCGTCGAGGCGGTGATCGCGCCCGGCGAGCTCGTGCGCTTCGGCGGCCCGGTGCGCAAGGACGTGGCCGGGTACGACCTGCGCGGGCTGCTGATCGGCAGCGAGGGCACACTTGGCATCATCACCGCGGCGTGGCTGGCGCTGATGCCCGCACCGTCGCAGGCGACTGCGGTGCTGGCCGGCTTCGACTCGATCGCCGCTGGCGTCGACGCGGTCGCGACCGTGCTCGCCAGCGGGGTTGTCCCGGCGACGCTCGAGTACCTGGAGGGACGCTGCCTGCAGCTCGCGCCACCGCCGTTTCTGGACACGCCGCCGCGGTTTCTGGTGATCTGCGAAGCGGAGTCCGAAGCCGAGCGCAGCGCGCTGCTCGAGGCGCTCGGCGAAGGTGCCTTCAGCTGCGCGCCGGCCCAACTGTGGCGCTGGCGCGGCGGCGTGTCGCTGGCGGCGCGGGCCGCGCTCGGCGAGAAGCTCTCCGAGGACATCGTCGTGCCGCTCGACCGGCTGGGCGAGGCGATCGAACGGGTCCTTGAGATCGGCGCTCGCCACCGCCTGGATACGACATCCTGGGGCCACGCCGGTGACGGCAACCTGCACGCGACGTTCATGTACAACCCGGCTGACACGGCGACCGCCGAGCGCGTCCAGGCTGCGGCACTGGAACTCTTCGAGCTCGCGCGAGCGCTCGGTGGGAGCGTGAGCGGAGAGCATGGGCTGGGTCTGCTGAAGGCAGGCCAGCTGCTCGGCCAGTGGTCAGAGGCGGCCGTCCAGGCACACGAGCACGTCAAGCAGGCACTTGACCCCAAGGGCCTCTTCAACCCCGGCAAGAAGCTGCCGCGGCCCACGCGCTGACAGGCGATGAGTCTGGCTGGCGGCGCTCAGGCGGCGACGACGCGGTCGCGGCCGCCGTGCTTGGCCGCATACAGGCGAGCATCAGCCAGCCTGATGAGCTGGTCGAGGTCGTCGGCGCCTGCCGACGTGGCCACACCAACGCTCGCCGTCAGCGTGAGCCCGGCGGCGATCTGCGACCACGGCTCCCGCGCGATCGCGATGCGTATGCGCTCCGCGCACTGGACCGCAGCGTCCGGGTCGGTCAACGGCATCAACACCAGAAACTCCTCCCCACCGCTGCGCACAACCGTGTCGCTGGTGCGCAGCACGCCGCACATGAGGTCCGCGGCGCGAACCAGCACGCGGTCACCGACGCTGTGACCGTGACGGTCGTTGACCTCCTTGAAGTGGTCGAGGTCTACGACCGCGACGCTGAGCAGCGTCGCCGCATCGTCACCCGCGGGCCCGGCCAGCTTGCGGGCGAGAAAACGCCTGTTGTGAACCCCCGTCAGCCAATCGCGATCGGCCTGGTCCAGCAGCTGCTCCTGCAGCTGCTCGAGCTGGCCGGCGCGGCGCTCAAGCTCCGCGTGCGCCCTGGCCAGCTCACGATTCTTTTCGGCCAGGGCGCGGCTTTCGCAGCTGGCACGGCTGGCCTGGGCAACGGCACGCTCGAGACCGATCCGCAACTCGGTGATCTCCGTGAACGCCTCACGCTCAAGCTCCGCTGAGCGCAGCAGCATCTCATAGGCCTGCTCGGGCTGACCGGCCTCACGCAGCGCGGCGGCCACGGCGGCGAGGATCATGCTGCGGGTGTGGGGCATGCGCTCGCCAAGCAACGTGAGCGCGCCCTCACCGGCTTGGCGGGCGTGCTCGTACTGCCCGAGTTGCATGCGGGCGACCACTTCGGCACGGACGGTCGCGCCAAGCAGATATGGGTTTGGCCGCTCAACCGCGGCGATCAGCGCCAGCGAGCGGCTGGCCTCAGCGAGCGCCCGCGCCGGATCATCGGCGCGCAGCTCGATCTCGGCACGCGTGGCGTGGATGACCGCCAGCGCAAAGGCGTTGGGCTGCGACTGCTGGGCGAGCTCCAGGGCGAGTTCGATCGACCGGCGCGCCTGCTGCACACGACCGTTGCTCTCGTGATGCACGGCGATGTCGTTGTGGGTGAGCGCCTGCTCCCAGAGGTTCCCGGACGCACGCGCGAGCTCGAGCGTCTCGTCAAGGCGTCTATCGAATCCTTCCACCGCAACGTTGCCGAGCACAAGCGTGGCGCAGCGCCGGGCGAAGATGCGCAGATCCGGCTCACCGCAGGCGTCCGCCAGGCCGATCGCGCGCTCGGCGCCGGCGAGTGCCTGTGCGTAGGCCCCCGTGAAGAACGCCACCTGCGCCTGCAGAGCGGCGAGCTCACACCCAGCGACCGCGCTGTACTCGTCCACGTCGTCGAGCAACCGCTCAGCCTCGAGCGCACGGGCCATGGCCCTGCGGGTGTCGCCGCGGTGCAGATGTATGTGGCCTTCAATCGTGCGCCCGCGCGCGATCAGCGTCGCCGCCTGGTTGCCATCAGCCCACTCGCAAGCGGCGATCGTGATCGCGAGCGCCCCCTCTGGATCCTCAGGGAAGCTCCTGCGTGCCACATCGAGTCGAGCGGCCAGCTGATCCGCCGACCCCACCAGATCGAACTCGCCCGCCGTTCCGCCAGCGGCCAGATCCGTGAGCTCACGAGCCGCCCGCGGCGGGGCCGCGCGCGGCTTGCGACCACGGGAGCTAGCCCCCCAGCCCAGCGAGTCACGGCTTGCAGTTTGCCTGGCAGAAGACATGTATACGCCCTTTGGCACTTATCGGACCGGGAGGCCGCACACTGAAGATACCGGCTACCCCAGATCGCTTGGTCATCCGCGGACTGCGTCCAGAGTCGCGACTGGCGATCGGGGTCGCCCACGTCGAGCGGTCAGTCAACCAGCGGGCTCATCGGGCATGGTCACGTGAACTCGATGACCCGCAGACCAGCGATCTGATGGAATTGGCGAAGGTTGCCTGTCGCAACCGACCACCCGGAGCTCATCGCTGTCGCCGCGACAACACGAGCGTGCGCGCCGACATCGCTCCCGGCGGCCGCAAGCTCCGCCCACAGGCGTGCATGCACGCGCGCAGTGACAAGGTCGAACGGAAGCGCGGGGATGACCGACAGGATCGTCTCGACAAACGCCTGCCGGCGACCCCGGTGCTCAGCGGATGCGCGATGCACACCGTGCAGCAACTCGCTGGCGGTGATCGTCGCGATCGCGACCTCCTCATCCTCGCCGACCGCCTGTGCGAGACGCTCAGCCAGCAGCACACCGACGTCAGCGCGCAGCGTCGCGTGCGCCTGGCGCTCAAGATCCACGAACACCGTCGTGTCTAGGACTGTCCCCACGGATCCTCGGGCGCCTCACCAGCCAGCCCAAGCACTTCAGCCATGTCCGCAGCAAACTCCTCGTCCGCCACCGGCAACGACGCAAGCCTCAACCCAAGCTCACGCACGGGCACGCGACGCGGTGCCGGCAACCCCGGAGCATCGTCCAGATGAACGATCGCCAGCACCGGATGGTCGCGGCTCAGGACAAGCACCCGCTCGTGGCGAGACACCGCATCACGAACGGATTTCGGGATCCGGACCTCATCGGCCTTGACGGTGCCCATGGTCACAATGACACCGAAAGCGTACGGCACCGTACGGGAAAGATCGCAAGCGAGCGGCGCCCGTAACGCCGCGCGGCCCTCGGCCTACGGCGGAGCCAAGGGGAAGCAGCTGACCATTGGACACAGAGGCAATCCGATGCGCGCGGCTAGACAGGTGTCGACGAGGTTTCAGCACACAGGCAGCCACGCTAAAGTCATGCTCCTGACCCAGCTGCACCCCACGGGAAACGTCAACCGGTGACTACGTGGGGCGGTATCCAGGGATGCGCACAGAGCTCCTCCCGGGTGGCGAGCAGAGGGCCAAAACCGAGCATCTGCAGGACATAGGGCGCGTAGCTCAGCGGGAGAGCGCTCGCTTCACACGCGAGAGGTCGGTGGTTCGAAACCACCCGTGCCCATTTGCAGACCGCCCGGCTCGAGGCTGACGTAACTTTGCGCGGCGGCCTCTAGCAGCCGCTATTGACAGGCTCTTCGGGCGCATTTAGGCTCGCACGATCCTCACCGTGATACGCGAAATCCGGCCCGAAGACGCGGACACACAACCAAAGCGGTGCGCCAGATCTGCCGCCTGGCATCTGATGATCTGGGTCCGCACCGGATCGGGTTTGCAACGCAATGCCCGTCCCGCTGTTCGCGCCTTGCGGTTGGGCCGAAATTGAGGATTCAACCAGAGGAACTCATATGAGCAGGCCGCCGCTTCCACCATTCGACCACGACAGCGCCGTGCGCAAGGTGCGGGCCGCTGAAGATGCCTGGAACAGCCGCGATCCCGAGCGGGTGTCTTTGGCCTACACGTCCGACAGTCGCTGGCGCAACCGGTCAACCTTCATCAACGGGCGCGCAGAGATCGTCGCATTCCTGGCCGACAAGTGGGCGCGGGAGCACGACTATCGCCTGATCAAAGAGCTGTGGGCCCACACGGGCGATCGGCTGGCTGTGCGCTTCGCATACGAGTGGCACTCGGACAGCGGACAGTGGTGGCGCTCCTACGGCAATGAGAACTGGCTGTTCGATGCGGACGGCCTGATGGCCGTGCGGCACGCCAGCATCAACGACCTGGCGATCGACGAGGCGGAACGCCAATTCCATTGGCCGTCCGGCAGCCCCCGGCCGGCCGACCATCCGGGGCTCAGCGACCTGGGACTTTGAGGGCTCGCCGCCGCACACTTGATCCTCAGCCGAATGAGCCCGCACCCCGGCTCTGTCGACGGTGTCGAAAGCGGCCGCGCGAGATGACGCTGACGCCGCCGGGATGCGGAACACCGCTGCCGCTACCAACACGGTGAGAGCGGCGGCTTGCAGTGGCCCGGTGGTGATGATCAGCTCACAGATCTCGCCCCTGCGACCAGGCTGGCCTTGACCGCACTGCTGGGTGCAACGCGCAGCGTGGGGATTGCCCAACGATCCCTTCCGTCCGCCTCCCGATCGCGTTCGCCTTCGGAGGCTGCCGGGACAGCCGGGCTGCCATCTGCGCAGCAATCGGCTCGCTCTTGCCGACGCTTCGGCAGCAAGAGCGGTGCGGAGAAAAGCGGCCCAAGCGCGTCCGCGCAGCCGCCCGTGCCAAGGCCCCAGGCCAGCCCCGGGACCTGCGCCTCTCCCGCCAGACGGCTTGCGTGCAAGGATTTGAGGGCGTCACGTTAACTGTGTAAGCGTGGTTTCTTCAGGTTAACAGTTACTCTCGTCGTGTCAATGGGTGGTGGTCAGCTTGCGTCCGGGATCCGGTCACCGAAGTGGATCTTGAGCGCTAGCAGCGCGGCTGTCCAGTTCCGGCAGCGGGTCCATTGCGGGACGGCGTTCTGGAGGCAGAGGTAGACGAGCTTGCGGGCTGAGTCCTCGTTGGGGAAGCTGCCCTTGGTTTTGATGGCTTTGCGTAGCTGCCGGTTGAGCGCCTCGATCGCGTTGGTGGTGTAGATGATCCGGCGGACCTCGGCGGGGAAGGCGAGGAACGGTGTGATGTGCTCCCAGGCGGCGGTCCACTGCCGGGTGATGATCGGGAAGCGCGCTCCCCACTTCTCATCGAAGGCCTCCAGTGCGGCCCATGCCTGCTCGGCGTTGATCGCGGTGTAGATCGGTTTGAGGTCGCGGGCGACTTGCTCACGGTCGCGTCTGGGCACGTATTTGAGACTTGAGCGGATCATGTGCACGATGCATGTCTGGACCGTGGTCTTCGGGAAGATCGCCTCGATCGCCTCAGGGAACCCTGTGAGCCCGTCGACACAGCAGATCAGGATGTCGCGCACACCACGGGTCTTCAGGTCGTTGAGCGCCTGCATCCAGAACTTCGCGCCCTCCGTCTCCTGAAACCACATGCCGAGCACGTCCCGGTCGCCGTCCAGGGTGATCCCGAGCGCTATGTAGAGCGCTTTGTGCCCGACGCTGCCACCATCACGGATCTTGAGCACCATGCAGTCCAAAAACACGACGGGGTAGATCGTCTCAAGCGGCCGTTTGGCCCACTCACGCACGTCGTCTGCGACCTGGTCGGTCACGCGGCTTATCAGCTCACGGCTCACACCCGTGCCGTAGAGCTCTTGCATGTAGCCCTCGATGTCACGGGTCGACAGGCCACGGCTGTAGAGCGCGAGGATCTTCTGATCGATCCCGGCAAGGCGCCGCTGACGCTTCTTGACGATCTGCGGCTCAAACGTGCCTGCCCGGTCCCTGGGCGCGTCGATCACGATCTTGCCGTGATCGCTCACGAGCGTCTTTACGCTCGTCCCGTTGCGCTGGTTGGCCGCGCCGCCAGCGGGCTCCTGGTGGGGCTCATAGCCGACATGGCAGGTCAGCTCCGCGTTCATCGCACGCTCCACCAGCCGTTTAGTCAGCCGGCCAAGAACCCCGCCTGACCCAAGGATCTCCTCCTCGGTCCTGGCGCCAGCCAGCAGCTCGTCGATCACCTCGTCGGAGATCAAGGACTCCTCAACGCCCCCAACCGCGCAACGGACCCGCCGACGCGCGATCGCGCGCTCGACCGCCTCCTCGAGCCCCGGCACCGGCCGCGCCGCGCCTGGGTTGGGCGGCTCGTCGCTTCGCTCCTCCCCGCCCAACCCAGGCGCGGGAGACATCACCCCGAACGGGGGCTGGGCCAACAACACATCACTGCTCATGGTCTTCGTCGTGGTAGGCATGCGATCTCCTTCGCTGATGCCTACACAGTTCCTGTGACGATCCCAAGGATTTGCCGTATGGACGATGAGGAGCGTCTGCGGCGGGCCCGCCTTGCAGCACAGCGGCTGACACCGCAAGCGGCATGTAGCGGTGCCGAGGAGGCGGCACGCGCCGTGATCGGTGTCCAGGCCCAGGATCTACGTGCTGCGCAGCTTGCGTTGCGCTCGCGTGTGCCAGGCCTGACTCGCGGCGACGTGCGCGCCGCACCGCTGCTGCGCACCTGGACGGTCCGTGGCACGGTGCACCTGATCGCCGTCTCCGACCGTCCCTGGCTGCACGCGCTGCTGGCCGAGCGCAACGCGCGTGTGTTCGGCGCGCGCTTTGAGCGCTTCGGCCTCGTCGATGAGGTCAACGCCATGCGCCGCGACGCCGTTGAGCTCTGCGCGCAGCGGCCCCGTGACCGGGCGGCGCTGCTGCGTGCCCTGCTCGAGCGCGGCCACCCATCGCTCGAGCAGGGCCCCATCAACACCTTCGTTCCATGGCTCTCGGCCCAAGGTCTGATCGTCACCGACATTGACGGCCTGCTGCACGCGGCCGACCCTCCACCGCGCGTCGATCACGACGAGGCGCTCGCAATCCTCGCGGACCGCTACTGCCAAGGCTACGGCCCGTGCGACGCGGCCGACCTCGCGAAGTGGTCATCCCTGCCGATCACGCGGGCGCGGCGTGCGCTTGACGCCGCCGGACCGCAGCGCGACATTGACGCGTGGCCCACACATGACCCGCCGCCGTGCCTGCTGCTGGCCGCCTTTGACACCCTCATGCTCGGACACAAGACCCGCCAGCCGTTCGTTGCTGCCGCGCACGACCATCACATCCTCAAGGGTGGCGGGATGCTCAAACCCATCGCACTGCTCGACGGAGTCGTGACAGGCACCTGGTCGATCAAGAATGGCCGTCCACAGCCCGCATGGTTCGCACAACCCGCACCAACCGCCATGCTTGACCGTGAAGCATCTGACATCGAGCGCTTCCTTGCCTCGTGAGCCCCCGCTCACGCAACACCCTCAGGTTGCCTCGAGAAAAACAACGTCGATGCCGAGCGCAGCGTATATGTGCGCGGCACGACGGTCGGCGCTGAGGAGTTGTTGGCCGTGATAGGCCCCTGCGACCGTGCGGCATCCGGCTGAGTGCAGCCGTGGTCTCAAAAGCGACGCGTGCGATCAGCGACGACTCATTGGCAGCCATCGCCGAGAACGCGGACTCGTGGGCCACGTGCCACGGTACGGCCGCCCGAACGGTGACGCTCGTGTCCGGCGCTATCACCGCCGGACACGGTCGATCCCAGCTCGTCACGCAGTGCCTTCGGAGCCACGAGCCGACCGGCCGAGTCGATGGCGATCCGCATGCCTATAGATTGCCACTGGACCGCTCCATGAGCGCCCGCCGCGCATGTGCGGAAAGTCGACGTCGCACCTCAGCACGAGCGCCAGCCGCAGAGCTCCGTTCTCAAATGTGCTGCTCTTCCCCGGGCCGGCCGGCGCGGCTTGGAGCGGAACCGCGTGGGGCAACTGGAGCACGAGCCCGTGGGGGTGCTCTCTAGGGCCTACGGGCACGACATCGACGAGCTCGACGACGGGCCAAACAGCGACGCCGCGGCGGCGATCATGCAGGCCCGGGACAAGATCTCAGCTGCCCACCGGCTGCCCGGAGCTGATCTCGTCGGCGCTTGAGGCAGCTGGTGCGCTTCCCCTACAGCGCCCAAATGCGGGATTACCAGGGCTTTTGTAACGCCTCCGGCAGGATTCGAACCTGCGACCTACGAATTAGAAGTTGCCCATTTACAGGCTAATTGCACTAGTTACGGGCCGATTCGCGCAGCTCACTTGAGTTCCGCGAGGTCAGAACTGCACAGTTCGGGACATTTCCCGGGACACGTCGATGAGAGCGCGCGCCCGACCAGCCAGCCGACGAAAGCTCTCAAGCTGGTCTCAGTGACGAGATTGTGTTGACCACCACCAACCCCCCAAAACCTACCAACCGCGCCTCCGTCAAACCCGGTCCGCCCCAGGGCGCGGGCCGAGAGCAAAGCCGGTCAGGTGCTGGTCGTGATCGGCCTTGGTTTGGTGGGATCGAATTGCCGCCAGGTTGGCGAGCTGAGCTGGATGGTGACGGCGATTGCGAGGGTGGCAGCGTCGAGCGGGAAGTAGGCTCGCGGGCCGGTGAGGTGGATTACGACGCCGGCGACCAGGGTCGAGAGAGGCATCATTCCCACGCTGGCGAGCATCAGCACACCGGTGAGGCGGCCGAGGAGTTCGGGTGGTGCCCACCTTTGTAGGCCGGTGATCAGTTGCAGGTTCCCGATCGCAATGAGCACGAACGCGGCCATCAGGATGACGGCTGTTGGGAACAATCCGCCACCGTTCGGGAGCGCAGCGATCAGTGGCGCGGCTGGTAGGAGCACGAGACTTGCGAGCAGGAACGGTCTGCGGGCCGATGGGATGCTCGCGGCGATGAGCGTTCCGAGCAATAGGCCGGCTCCCATGGTGGCGCTGAGTGCTCCGTAGCCGGCGGCGTGCAGATGCATCGGCCCCGTTGCGAGCGCGGGTAGAGCGACCCTGCCCATGCCGGCTGACCCGAGGTTGATCAGCGCGTCTGTGGTGAGCATCAGTGCCACGATCGGCTGGCCCAGCATCTCACGCACGGTCACCGTCTCGCTCACCGGGCCTGTGGGGCTCGGGGTGGGTGTCGTGGGCGCGTCGCTACGAACGCCGATGAGCGTGAGCGCGGAGATCGCGAATGTGGCGGCGTCGATCGCGAAGCCCTCAGCCGGGCCGAGCAGCGCGACGAGCACACCGCCGATCGCCGGGCCGGCGAGCTGGCTGAGTTGTGTGGTGCCGGAGATCAGCGCGTTTGCGGCCTGCAGCTCAGCGCTTGCAACCAGCGCCGGAACGATCGCCTGCGATGCTGGGATGAACGTACCCTCGCCGGCTCCAAGCACGACCGCGATCACGATCAAAACCAGGCCGCTGGCCGTGCCGGTCGCGGCTGTTGCGGCGAAGGCGGCCACGGCAACACCACGTGCGCAGTTGGCGGCCAGCATCACTGTCCATGGCCGGTAGCGGTCGCTTGCGTGCCCGCCGAGGACCAAAAGCGCGGTACGCGGCACCCCGTAGGCGGCCAGCACCGTGCCGAGGCGTAGCGCTCCACCGTGGTGTGCGAGCACGAACAAGGGCAGAGCTACCAGGAAAATCCCGTCACCGAAGTTCGAGATCAGCTCACCGGCGAGCAGCAACCGGAAGCTCAGGTGACGAAGCGCCGCCATCAGCGCGTCGGAGCTGGCCTACTCGGCGGCCGGTGCTGTGGGGTATCCGATCGACCAGAGCTCGACCGGCAGCGCGCCCGGCGGACGGAGAGCACGGTCATCGCGCCGCTCGGCAAACACGCCGGCAAGCAGCTCGGATATCTGGTCGGCAACCGTGTGGAGCTCCTCGGGGGTCAGCCACGCGATGCTGTGGCTGTGATACGCGGCCTCGCGCCACTCGCGCGGGTAGCCCGAGCGACCCTCAAGCCACGCGCGGTAGCGATCGAGCTGGCGATCGTTCATGAGCCGCTCAAGGCCCGCCCAAGCGATCGCCGTCCTGGGATCGTCCTGCACGTTTGCGACCCGCATACCCCGTCGCGACAGCCGCCACGGCCGCGCCCGCCCACGCGCACCATCGACCTCCTGCACGAACCCGAACTTCGCCAACTGGCGCAGATGAAACGAACAGCTCGCCTGCGACTCGCAAAGCTCGGCGGCGGCCTGAGTCGCGTTGATCGTACCCTCGCGCCACAAAAGCTCGATCAACGCCAGACGCAGCGGATGCGTCAGCGCCCGCATCTGGCGCGGGTCGGTTAACTCCCGGGGATCGTTCCCAGGACTGCCAGCAGCATGCATATCCAAAGACATCTTTGGATACTACCGCGACCCACCGCTTCCACGCCAGTGCCCTGGCCCGCTGTCGCGTTTGCGGCGGATGGGAGCGGCACTGCTGCGGATGGGTCAGCCGGGCTATCGGCTGTTGCTGCTGATTGAGGCCGCGAGATCCTTGAGCAGGACCATCAGATGCAACGGGTCGGTGGGCGAGGGCTCAAGCCCGTGTTTTAGGTAGAACCGGCGGGCGTTCTCGTCTTGTGCGTGAACCAGCATCGCGCACACACCTATCGTTTCTGCCGCGGTCAGTGTCCTTAGCATCGCGTCGCGCAGCAACCATGCGCCGATACCGCGGCCGGTGACAGCCAGGTCGACCGCGAGCCGAGCCAGCAGCACGACAGCAATGGGGTAGCGCGGCATCCCCTTGATGACGCGGGTTATTGCCGCCTCGCGCTCAATGCCAGCGGCCGTCAACGCGTGGTAGCCGACGACACGGTGTTGTTCGCTGTCGAGGACGACGTAGGTCCGGGCCGATCCGGCAGCGCCCGCCTGGAGCGCGTGACGGGTCAACCACTGGTCAAGCGATGGGTGTCCGCACACGAAACCATCCAGAACGTGGTCTGAGGTGAGCGGCTCGGGGTCGCCGAAGCGGGGCACTACTCCGGACGCGGCAGCCGGAAGAGCTCGCCGAGCTCGGGAACCACACGAGCTGGACGGTCCAGCGCGTCTGTGAACGCCCGCCACTGCGCGGCCGGCAGCACAAACCGGGTGCGGTCAGCCAACACTCGCTGCGCTCGTTCGCGGCCGCTCTCAACAAGAAATTCCGAGAGCGACTCGTGCGCGGCAGCAGCGGCGCTGCGGAAAAGCTCATCGTCGCTGGCGGCGACCCGCAGATGCATCCGTTGACTCTTCGTTTCCGTCATCAACAGCAGTGTACGCCACATGTACGCACACACCAAGTCAAACCGATCGCGCGCGCCTACGAACCTCACCTTCTCGCCGGCCGAGGTATCTCCAACCCGTGCCCGAGACACCCACTGGGCGCGGAACGGAGGCACTCGATCACAATCGCTTTCAACGCTTGGGCCGCTGGCCGCTCGCGATCGGAATGGCGACGCAGCTGCATTCGCTGAGAACGCCAAGTCGCCACGATCTTGATGAGCCTTAAATGCCCATTTACCAGGGCTTTTATAGCGCCCCCGGCAGGATTCGAACCTGCGACCTACGGATTAGAAGTCCGCCGCTCTATCCAACTGAGCTACGGGGGCCAAGCGCGCGAACTGCAATTGTCGCCCAATGACTTGGGCGGCGCTCAGATCGTGCTGGTTCCCTCGCGACCGTAGTTGTCGCTGATGCGAACGACATCTTCGAGATGGGGCGTCGAGGCCTCAAGCACGTCGGAGTCCTCGAGCGCCTCGATGGTATGGATCGTCCCTGGCCGGTTGCGCCAGACGTCACCGACGCTGACGACATGCTCGCTGAGCGAGTCCGGAGAGTCGCCCTGAACCAGGATCAGCCTCCCCGAGAGGACATAGCTCGTTTCGTCCTTGAGCTCGTGGTACTGCAGCGACAGCCGGTGGCCCCTGTTGACGTGGAGGATCTTCCCCACATACTGATCGGTGACTGCCCACCAGATCTCGTATCCCCATGGCTTGTCGACGCGCCGCGGCATGGCCTGGACATCGGTGCTGCTTGTATGCGCCATCGGCAGCATCCTGACAGGTTGCTCGCTGAATTGCAGGGTTTTAGCCGCTGCTTAAAGTGAGAGCGCTCCGTTCGGCGGGATATGAGGCCGGAACGGAGCGCGCTCTGAGGGAGGAGAGGGTGCTGCGCTAAGAATGATGCACCCGGGGCGTCCAGAAGTCCAAGACAAGAACGGTCAAAGACATATAAGCTTGCACTATGGAGGTCCGCCAGTTGCGCTATCTCGTCGCGCTCGCCGAGGAACAGAGCTTCACACGCGCCGCCGAGCGCGAACACATCGCTCAACCAGCGCTCTCTCAACAGATCCAGAAGCTCGAGCTGGAGGTCGGCGTGCCCCTGGTTGAGCGAACCACACGACGCGTAGCGGTGACCGACGCCGGCAACCTGCTTGTGGCGCGCGCGCGACGGGTACTCACCGAGCTCGAGGCAGCGCGACAGGAACTAGACCGGGTGCGCGGTATCCAGACGGGCCAGGTGAAGGTCGGGGCTATGAACACGATGGGGCCCGTCGACATCACTACCCTGCTGGCGAGCTTTCACCAGCTGCACCCCGCGGTCGACCTGACGATCCGCGAAGACGACAGCGACGCCCTGGCCGAGATGCTCCGGATCGACGCGGTCGATCTGGCGTTCCTCTCGGTCACAGAGCGGGTCGAGAGCCATGGGCTGGCCCTCCAGCAGATTCTCAGCGAGGAGCTGGTGGTGGTCCTGCCCGAACACCATCGGCTGGCGGGCCGGACGGAGATCCGGATGATCGACCTCGAGCACGAGGATTTCATCAGCCACCGCGAGGGCGCGCGGCTGCGCGAGCTACTGGTCGGCGCCGCCGCCACGGCCGGCTTCAGCCCACGCATCTTCCTGGAGTCCAACCAAACTCGTCGCATCCGCCGGCTCGTCGGGCGTGGCCTGGGAGTCGCAATCCTGCCGAGGTCACACGCGATCGGTGTTGGCACCAACGACCCGATTGCGGTCGCGCGCCTGGTCGAGCCGCCACTCACGCGCGATATCACCCTGGCCTGGCGGTCCGGGCGTCGTCTACCGCCAGCCGCCGCAGAGTTCCTGAGCCTGGCGCGCGAGGCATTTCCGCCACAGGGGCTGCTGGGCTGAGGTAACGATGGCCCAGCAGCCGCATGCAGCAAACGACGAGCCGGCTGCCGTCGCGGTCGTGATGGGGGTCTCCGGCGCGGGCAAGTCCACCGTCGCCAGCGCGCTCGCGTCGGAGCTCGGCTGGGATCTGGCGGACGGCGACGATTTTCATCCACCCAGCAACGTCGCCAAGATGGCGAGGGGCGTGCCGCTCACCGACGCCGACCGCTGGCCATGGCTTGACCAGATCGCCGGGTGGATCGACGCAGAGATAGCCAACCAGCGCCATGGTGTCATCGCCTGCTCCGCGCTCAAGCGCGCCTACCGCGACCGACTCCGTCGCCGCCAGGTGCTGTTCGTGTACCTGGATGTGCCCAGAGCGGAGCTTGAGCGGCGGCTGGCCCAGCGCGCCGGCCACTTCATGCCGGCGTCGCTGCTCGACTCGCAGCTCAGCGACCTGGAGCCTCCCGACGATGACGAAGCCGCGCTCAAGGTCCAGGCCGGCGAGGATGCAAGCCGGGTCGCACGGCAGATCGCACGAGCGCTGACGTGCACTAAAGGCGCGTGAGCCGGTAGAGCAGCGAGGGCCCCGCGAGGCGCCTCGCGGCCACCGCCGCAACCGAAGCCTGCTGCTGGCCATCGCTCAGCATGACACTGGCCAACCGCTCACCGGCGCTGAACCCGCGTGTCCTGCCAACGCGCCCGGCTCGTGAGAGCACGACGCGCAGCGAAAGGCGCTGGCCGGGCAGACCGATGACCTGCAAGGCACGGGTGGTATGGACGGTCACTGACGCAGCCCATCCGGCCCGTATCCTGACAACGGTGCTGCCGACGGGCAGGACCACCACCGGCCGCACTGCGGCGGTGGCCGCAGCGACGAGCTCGACTGCTTCGTCAAGCGCCGTCTGCAACGGGTCGACGCCGCCAGCGCCCAGGATCGCACCGATGATCGTCAACCTGCGGCCCCCGCGACGGCGAATGGCGGCAAAGACGAAGTTGCCGCCAGCCGCACTGGTTGAGCCGGTCTTGACACCCACGATCCCCTGTTGACCCAGCACCGAGTCGTAGTTGGTCACCGTGCCAGCCACCGGCAAGGTCACCGAAGGCATTGCAACGATGCGACGCAAAACGGGGTTTGCCATCACCGCAGCGCCCAGCCGGACCATCGCCACGGCCGTTCCGACGCTACCTGGATTGAGGCCAGATGGCCCAACGAAGTGGACGCCTCGCAAATCGAGCCTCGCAGCCTCCTGGTTCATCTCCACCACGAACCTTGGCTCGCTGCCGGCCGTCCAGCGTGCCAACACACGCGCGACATTGTCAGCGGAGGGAATCAGCATGGCCTCAAGCGCCTGCAATTCGGTGAGCGTCTCACCCGCGGTCACCGCGAGCACCGACTGGTCCTGCTTGAGATCGGTGCGGTAGGCCTCGGCATCCGCCGCCGTGAAGTGGATCGCGGGCCCACTCTGCCCGGGCGCGAGCGGATGATGCGCCAGCACGACCAGCGCGGTGACCAGCTTCGTCACGCTGGCCAGCGGCATCACGGCATCGGCCCGTACCCCACCAAGGCTTCCGACCCCCTCCACGGCCACAGCCGCCGAGCCGCCGCTCGGCCATGGCAGCCGGAGCGAACCACCGGGCACGACGGCTCGCTTGGGCAAAGTTACCGACAGCCTGGCCGCGGCGACGCCGCGGTCCAGCTGAGCGGCGCAGCCGAGCACCAGTACACCGCCGATGCCCAGCGCCACCGCGCGATGGAGGCGGCGTCGGAGCGCTGGGTCCTGCTCCTGCAACACCTCAGAGCGGGACTGCCGCCGCCTACCTACATTGGCGGGCTGACGGCGGGTGGGCACCGCCTGATTATGCCCGCCCAAACCGATCGGGGCGCCGGGATTTGAACCCGGGACCTCTCGCTCCCAAAGCGAGCGCGCTACCAGGCTGCGCCACGCCCCGATGCCCTACGACAGTCTAGTGGTCGGCGGATTGATGCCGATCCCGCTAGCCTGCGAGCCGATGGCAGATGTAGAGCCACTGCGTGCACTCCACTACGACCCGGAGAAAACCGGAGGGCTGCAGGACGTCGTCGCCCCGCCATACGACGTGATCTATACGGAGGGTCGGGCCGATCTAATCGCGCGCTCGCCTTACAACGTCGTCGAGATCGACCTGCCGCTGCCCATCGACGGCAGCGACCCGTACGCGCACGCCGCAGCGATGCTTGACCAGTGGCGTGCCGAAGGTGTCGTGATCAGAGACCAGACGCAGGCAGTCTGGCCAATCGAGCAGGATTACACGGGACCGGATGGGCTGACAAGAACACGCCGCGGCTTCCTGGCACGTGTGCGAGTCGAGGACTACGGTCCGGGAAAGGTCAGACCCCACGAGCGCACGCATCCCGGCCCCAAGGATGACCGCCTGCGCCTGACACGCGCAACCAGAGCCAACCTCTCGCCGATCTTCGCGCTGTACTCGGACCCTGAGCAGCAGACGTGGACGGCACTTGAGGGCGGTACGCGAGGGGCACCGTGGGCCCAGACCATCGACCCGGACGGCACGGTCAACCGCATCTGGCGCGTGGACGACGAACTTGCCATCAAGGCCGTTCAGAGAGCTACAGCCGGCTCAGAGCTGCTGATCGCAGACGGCCACCACCGCTACGAAACCGCGCGCGCCTACGCCGATGAGATCGGTGGCGAGGGACCGCATCGCTACGTGCTGATGTGCCTGGTCGCCATCGAGGATCCCGGCCTGACCGTGTTCCCGACACACCGGCTACTGGGCGACCTGACCGAAGAGAAGTGGCGCAACCTGCGCGCCACGATCGAGGCCGACTTTGAGGTCGCGCCCCTTGACGAACTCGACCAGCTGCCACCCGACACCAACGACACGGTTGACATCGGCTACCTGGACACGCGCGAGCGGCGCCCCTACCGCCTGCGGCTCAAGAGCCAGGCGAGCGCCGACACGAGCCTCGCGGGCCACGCTGAGCCATACCGTCGGCTGGACACAGCTGTCACCGAGGCGCTGCTGTTGAAGGGCGCGCTGGCCATGACAGACGACCAGATAGACCACCTGGAGGGCCTGGGCTACGCGCGCGACGCGCAGCATGCCACCGAGCTCGTTCTGGCCGGCACCTACGACGTTGCGCTGTTCATGGCGCCGGTGCCGGTGGCCAGGGTCCGGGACGTGGCGATGAGCGGTGAGAGCATGCCACCCAAGTCGACCTACTTCTTTCCGAAGGTACCAACCGGCCTGCTGTTCAATCCGCTTGTCGATTGACTTGCAGGATCGGACACCAGCCGCATCGGTCCGCGCGGCGCTGAGCGACAGGCTGCTCGCCAGCGATCAGGCCGCTGCGATCGAGCTGCCAGCCTCACACCAGGCGGCGGTGCTGGTGGCGCTGCGCGAACGCGACGGCACACTCAGCACGCTGCTCACACGGCGCCACCACAACCTGCCACGCCACGCCGGAGAGATCTCGTTCCCAGGCGGTCGGCGTGAGCCGGGCGACGCGAGCCTCATCGCTACGGCACTGAGGGAGGCGTACGAGGAGATCGGCCTGCCGGCGTCCGAGGTTGCGATCCTCGGCGCGCTCGAACCGATCCCGACGGTGGTATCAGATCACGCCGTCTACCCGTTCGTCGGCCTGATCCCCGCGACATTCGCGTACCGGGCCAATCCAGCCGAGGTGGAGTCGGTGCTCGAGGTCGAGCTCAGCGAGCTCGAGCGCGTCCACAGCCGTTCGCCGCTCAGGCGCGGGCCCATCTCGATCAGAGCCGACAGCTACGTCATCGGCGACGCGGTGATCTGGGGCGCCACCGCCCGGATGCTTCAGGACCTTCTGGCCCGATTGGCCCTGTCGCGGCAGCCGGGCAGCTAGGACCCGAGCGGGTTTAGAGGCTTCCCCCACCGGTGGTCGAGGTCGCCGTCGGAGGGGCGCTGGTCGTATTGGCGCCGCCGCCACCGGTTGATGGCGCGCCGGCCCCCGTGCCGGCGCCGGTCCCTGCACCACCCCCACCGGTGCCGCCACCGGCGCTCGTGCCGGCCCCGCCGCCCGCGCCCGTGCCAGCCCCGCCGCCCGCGCCGGTGCCGGCGCCCGACGAGCCGGCGGTCAGACCGGCCTGACCGGCGCCCGCCGTGCCGGGGGCGTTCGAGCTGACGCCACTGGAGCTGGCGCTCGAGCCGCCGCTCGTGCCACCGGCGGCTGGCGTCGTGGTCGCCGGCGCCCCGCTCGCCGCGGGCGTTGTAGACGAACTCCCGGTCAGGTTCGTGGCGCTTGTGCCAGAGACTCTGTGGCGTGTGGACGGCTTGACCGCACTCGTGGTCGGCACCGTCAGCGGCGGCGCGCCGGCGGAGTCGTTGCTGCCCGTCCCACTGCCGCCGCAGGCCGCGACCGAGACCGAGATCAGCACCGCCACCAACGCCGACCGAGCTAGCCGGCCGCCGCGGAGATTACGGCGTTGGGTCTGGCCGCCCATTGTGCCTGGCCTCAGTCAATCAGGGTGGCCATCCGGTGACCGCACCACGGGCACTCCACCAGGTCCTTCTGCGCAAGCTGATCGCAGTGATCGCAGAACCGCAGGTTCTCGATCGCCCAGGGAAGCTCGGAGGCTGTTGGCGCCAGCGGGAGGAGCTGAGCCACAGGCTCGAGCACCTCTCCCGTATCGCGGTCGATATAGACCTTCTCGGGGTCGACGGCGATGATCACCTCTCGCCCAGTGGAGGGTGTCCGCATCCGGTACTTCTGCATCAGTCTCATGGCTTTTGGCTGAACTCAGTGGCGGTGGTGGGGCTCGTCAGGCAGAGCGTCGATGTCGTGGCGCACATCCCGGATCCAGAGACCGACCGCCGTCACGAGGATGATCAGCCCGAGGATCGACCACCCGATCCAGATCGTCGTCCCGATCAGCGTGAGGGTCACGCCGATGGCAGTGATCAGCGGCAGGACCGAGCCGGACGGAAGGTGGATCTCCTCGCCCACGGGCGGGACGCTGTAGGTCACCTGCGCCGCTTGCTCGTCCTCCAGCTCGGCCGGGGGCCGCCGATCGCCTTCGGTGACGCTCATGGGTGGAGATAGATCGCCGCGACTGCAAAGGTGAGCCCGAACATGAACGCGCATACGGCACCGGCGATCAGGCCAGCACGGAGATTCTTGCGAGCGAGCTTCTTGTCCATGGGCGCAGATCCTACCGCGTCGGCACGCGAAGCGCGCCAGCCCGCCGCTCAGAGCTTGACATCCACCACCATGAAGCCGAAGAGCAGCGCCAGGTAGGCCAGTGAGTAGAGGTAGAGCCGCAGCGCGCTGCGGCGGTCCTGACGGCGCAGCAGCAACGCGGCGAGCGCTACAAAGCCGAGACCGAGCGGCACCGAGGCCGCCAGGTACACGACGCCGAAGGCACCGGCACAGAACGGCAGCTGCGTGATTGCGTAGAGCAGCAGCGCGTACAGGAGGATCTGCTGACGCGTCACGCGCTCGCCGCGCACGACCGGGAGCATGGGCACACCCACGCGCGCGTAATCCTCCTTCATGAGCAGGCTGAGCGCCCAGAAGTGCGGTGGCGTCCAGTAGAAGACGATCGCGAAGAGGTAGACGGCTGTCCACGACAGAGAACCACGTGTGGCCGCCCAGCCCACCAGCGGCGGGATCGCGCCGGCCGCCCCGCCGATCACGATGTTGTGCCAGGTGCGGCGCTTGAGCCAGACCGTGTAGATCCCGACGTAGCCGACGAAACCTCCGAGCGCGAGCGTCGCGGCCAGCAGGTTCAGCGTCAGCGACATCAGCACGAACGAGGCGGCCGCGAGGCTGAGACCGTAGATCAGCGCCGCTCGCGGGCTGACCCTGCCGGCGGGGATCGGCCGCGATGCCGTCCGCGCCATGCGGCCGTCGATATCACGGTCATACCAGTGGTTCACGGCCCCCGCGCCACCGGCGGAGAGGTATCCCCCAGCGCACGCCAGCAGGATCCGCGAGACGTTCGGGTTGCCGGCGATCTCCATCGTCGCCACCGTCGTGAACAGCAGCAGCGTCTGTACCTTGGGTTTGGTCAGCTCGACGTAGTCGGAGGCGACCTGACGAACACGCGAATAACGCCCGATCGCCTGAGTTGCGCTGAATGATGAGGTGCTCAAGGCAGATACCAGGTTAGGCCAACAGCGATCCCCCGCGCCTCAGTTGGCTTCGGCGCGCAGCCTGGACTGGCCGCAGCCGTCAGGGCCGTCAGACTCGCGAAAACTGCTCCGAGCCGCCCGTCTTCTGCAGTGCCCCCGTCTGCGCCTCAACCTCGAGCCGGATGTCGCGCATGGGCTCGACCGACCGGATCCGGGGGACCGCATCGAAGTTGTTGACGGGCGGCGGCGAGGTGGTGAACCACTCCAGCGTGTTGGCCTTCCACGGGTCCGGGCCCGCGAGCTTGCCGGTCTTGTAGCTGCGTGCGAAGTTATAGAACGACATCACGAAGCCGGCGGCCATGATGAAGGCGCCAACGGACGAGATGAAGTTGTACGTTGACCAGCCCATGTGCTCCTGGTAGGTGTAGATGCGGCGCGGCATACCCGAGAGCCCCAGCGCGTGCTGCACGAAGAAGGTGAGGTTGAAGCCGATGAACGTCACCCAGAACGACCATTTACCGAGGGTCTCGTTGCAGAGCCGGCCGGTCATCTTCGGGTACCAGTAGTACGTCCCGGCGATGATCGTGAACACGGCGCCACCAACCAGCACGTAGTGGAAGTGCGCCACAACGAAGTAGGTGTCGTTCAGCTGCCAGTCGACCGGGAAGGTGGCGAGGAAGATGCCCGTGATGCCGCCGATCAAAAACAGCACGATGAAGCCGATCGCCCACATCATCGCCGCGGTCATGACCAGCGAGCCGCGCCACAGCGTCGCCGTCCAGTTGAAGATCTTGACGCCGGTCGGGATGCCGATCAGGAAGGAGCTCAGCATGAAGAAGCCGAGCACGACCAGCGGCATCGGCGCGGTGAAGAGGTGGTGCGCCCAGACCAGCGTCGAGAGGAAGGCGATCACGATCGTTGAGGCCGCGATCGCCTTGTAGCCGAAGATCGGCTTGCGCGCGAACACCGGCAGGATCTCCGAGATGATGCCGAAGCCCGGCAGGATCATGATGTAGACCTCGGGATGGCCGAAGAACCAGAAGAGGTTCTCCCACAGCACCGGCGAGCCATGGTCGGTCGGGTTGAACCAGTTGGTGCCGAAGTTGCGGTCGGTCAGCAGCATCGTCACCGCGGCGGCGATGACCGGCAGCGCGATGATCAGCAGCACCGCATAGATCAGGATCGACCAGATGAACAGCGGCACACGCCCCCAGGTCATGCCAGGCGCACGCATGTTCACGATCGTCACGTAGAAGTTGACTGCGCCGACCAACGACGAGAGGCCGGTGAGGTGGATCAGGAAGATCCAGGCGTCCTGGCCGCCGCCTGGCGAGTACAGCTTGCTCGAGAGCGGCGGGTAGCTCCACCAGCCCGCTTCCGGCGGGTGCCAGAAGATCGAGGCGTAGAAGACGATCCCGCCGAGCAAAAGCAGCCAGAACGACAGCGCGTTCAGCCGCGGGAAGGCCATGTCTCGGGCCCCGATCATCAGCGGCACGAAGTAGTTCCCGAAACCGGCCATCACCGGCACCACGAACAGGAAGATCATGGTCGTCCCGTGCATGGTCAGAAGCTCGTTGTAAACCAGACCGCTGACCAGCGTGTTGTTCGGGACCGACAGCTGTGAGCGCATCAGCAGCGCTTCGACGCCGCCCAGCGTGAAGAACACGAAGGTGAGGACCATGTACATGATCCCGATCCGCTTGTGATCGGTCGTCGTCACCCAGTCGAGCCACTGCCTGCTGTGGCGTGGCTTGTGCACCTCGTGGACGAGGATCTGGGGAACCGGCCGTGAGGTGTATTCAATCGTGCTCATCGCTGTCAGGGTCGTTCGCTAACTAGAAGTTGCCGCTGGGAGTCAGGATGCCCTGCTTGACCAGGTAGCGGCGGACCTGCGCGACCTGATCGTTCTGAGACTGGATCGCGGTTCCCTGCTGGCTCAGCCAGGCCTCGTACTGCGCAGGCGTGACGACGTTGACCAGTGCCGTCATGAACGCGTGCTCCCTGCCGCACAGCTGTGCGCACTGGCCGTGGTAGAGCTCATGCGAGTGCAGCGCCTCAAACCAGGTGTAGGTCGTGAATCCGGGGACCGCATCGACCTTGCCGCCGAGCGCCGGGATCCACCATGAGTGGATCACGTCGCTGGACTGGATGACGAGTTTCACAACCTCGCCCGCCGGCGCCTCCATCTCCTGATAGGAGTACGGCAGACGATCCTGCCAGGCGGTCTTGTTGCAGTTGGCCCCGTAGGTGAAGCGCCAGATGTACTGGCGGCCCATGACACAGATCGTCACCTCCTTGCCGTTCGGCGGGACTGGCGCAGTCAGCGATGCAGATAGCACCGAGCCGACGTTGGCATTGGAGTTGGGCGGGTCGATGATCGTCGGCAGCGCGATGAAGGTTGCTGCGGCGATCACAACGAGGATCATCGTCGCGGCCGCCGTGAGGCTGAGCTCCAGACGCGTGTTGCCATGGAACTGGGCGGCCACCGGATGCTTTGAGGCCCGGAACTTCCAGACCGAGTAGGCGATGAAGCCGAACACGATCAGGAACACGCTGACCCCGAGCCCGAGGATGATGTCGTAGAGCGTCGCGATAGCGGTGGCGTTCGGCGAGGCGCCCGTCTTCAGCGTGCAGCAGCGAGCCGAGGCCGTTTGCGCGCTGGCAAAGAAGATTCCGGCCGCGAGCGGGAAAAACAGCGCCACCGACGCCGCGTAGCGGCGACGGACGCCGGCTAGAAGGTTACGGACTCGTCTCACAGCCCGCCGGATCTTACACGAGCACTAAACGTCCGGTCGCATCAGCGGTCAGAGAACGGACCAAGCGCCGTCCGGGATGGGGGTCCGTGGGCGCCACGCCCGATTTCTATACTCGCCAGGCTTGCGACTGTCCAGGGCGATCCGATCTGCGGCATGGGCGCTCGTGGCAACGGGCGCCGCGGCGCCGTTGCTGCGCCGCCGAGCGGACCTGCGCAACGGACCGGTGCTCGTGGCGGCGGCTACGGCACCGGTGGCACTGTGCGTCGCGGCCCCGCGGGGCCGTCTGCGCGACGGCGCCGTGTGCGCTCTGCAGATGTGGGCCTACCTGACGGCCTACGAGATGCCCAACGACGATCCCCAGGCACTGCGCGATCGCGTGCATATCGATTACCCGATCAGGATCGACCGAGCGCTCGGCCTGGGCCGCATTCCGACCGAGCGCCTGCAGCGGGCGCTCGCGCGCGACGGCGAGATCAACCGCTTTGAACGGACGCTGATCTGGTCGCACTGGGCCTGGTTCGTGGTTCCGCACCTGGCGGTCGCCTACGTGGGGCTGCGCCGGCCCCGTACGCTGGGAACGGCCGCCGCACGCATGTATGCGGTCTATGACCTCGGCGCCATCGTCTACTGGCTGCTGCCGACAGCGCCGCCGTGGTGGGCTGCCGCGCACGGGCGCATCCAGGAGCTCGAACATCGGATGGTGCACAACGGCGAGCACATCGCGGGCCAGATCGACGGCGACCGCGCCGGCGAAAGGCACCTGCCGGTGCGCCGCATGATGCGCGAGTACGGTGAGCGCTTCTGGGGCCGACGCTGGAACGACATCTACGAGGTGCTCGGCGGCAACCCTCTGGCCGCCATGCCGTCGCTGCACTTCGCGACCTCGGTCATGGCCGCCCGCCTGCTCTGGGAGGTGGATCCACTGGCCGGCACGGTCGGCTGTGCCTACGCCGGCACGCTCGCCCTTGCCCTGGTCTACCTCGGCGAGCATTACGTGGTCGACGTGCTGGCCGGTGGCCTGCTCGCCGAAGCGGTCAACCACAGCGCTGAGCCGCTCACCCCGGCTGTGCATACCCTGACTCGCGCGCTGCGGCGGCTGCATGCGCTGGCCGAGGCCGACTGACAGGCCTCGATGAGCGACCGGCCGCCGAACGAGCCGTCGCCTTCCGCTGCCGGTCCGCTGTCCGGCAGCGTCACCGGAGCGCCGGGCAGCGCCGCCCAGGGCGACGAAGCGCTGCCGCGGGTGATCTTCACCCGCGGCCGCATCCTGGGCTCGGCCGTGTTCGTCATCACGATCGCGGTGTTCCTCTACCTCGGCCTGCCCAAACTGGTCGGCTACGGCTCGAGCTTTGACCGGCTGGACGAGGGCAACGGCTGGTGGCTCGGCGGCGCGGCCATCCTCGAGTTCCTCTCCTTCTGCGGCTACGTGGTGTTGTTTCGCACGGTGTTTCTCCAGCGCAGCCGCAGGATCGGCTGGCGCGCCAGCTACAAGATCACGATGGCCGGGCTCGCCGCGACAAGGCTGTTCGCGGCCGCGGGCGCCGGCGGGATCGCGCTGACCGCCTGGGCACTGCGCCGCTCAGGCATGGAACGCAAGCTCGTTGCCTCGCGCATGGTCGCCTTCCTATCGCTGCTCTATGGGGTGTACATGGCCGCGCTTGTGATCGACGGGCTTGGTCTCTATCTGCGCGTCTGGCCGGGCCCTCACCCCTTCGCGCTCACGATCGTGCCGGCCGCCTTTGGTGGCGTGGTGATCGGCGCCTTCCTCAGCATCTCGGCGCTGCCGCGCGACTTTGACCGCCTTGTCGCCGCGCGCGCCGAGCGCCCCGGGCTGGTGGGCATGCTGGCTCGCCGGCTGGCATCGGTGCCGTCGGCGATGGCGACCGGCGTGCGCACCGCGCTGGCGCTGATCCGCAACGCCAACCCCGGGCTGCTGGGTGCGCTGGCGTGGTGGGGCTTTGACATCGCCACCCTCTGGGCCTGCTTTCACGCCTTCGGCTACCACCCCCCCGCGGCGGTGATCGTGATGGCCTACTTCGTCGGCTGGCTCGGGAACGTCCTGCCGCTGCCGGGCGGCGTCGGGGGTGTGGAGGGCGGCATGATCGGCGCGTTCGCCGTGCTCGGCGTCAGCGTGCAGGCGGCGGTGATAGCCGTGCTGGCCTACCGCGCCTTCTCCTTCTGGTTACCGACGCTGCCGGGCGCGCTTGCATACTTTCAGCTGCGCCGCACGGTGCGCGGCTGGGTGGCGGAGTCCAGATCCTCGTCCTATACTTATTGAAGTGAGCGATATGAACCTTGAAGACGTGATCATCGTCGGCAGCGGACCCGCCGGCTACACGGCGGCCCTCTACACAGCCCGCGCAAACCTCAACCCACTTGTCATGGAGGGCTTTGCCTGGGGTGGTTTGCTGCAGCAGACCACCGACGTCGAGAACTACCCCGGGTTCCCGATGGGCATCATCGGCCCGGAGCTGATGCAGCAGATGCGCGACCAGGCAGAGCGCTTCGGCGCGCGCCTGGAGACCGAGGACGTCACCGGTCTCGAGCTGTCCACCGACGGCGGACTGCACCGGGTTCTGGTCGGCGATGAGGTCCACCTGGCTCGCACCGTGATCCTCGCCATGGGTGCCGAGCACCGCAAGCTCGGAGTGCCGGGCGAGGATCTCCTCTCCGGCCGGGGTGTCAGCTACTGCGCGACCTGCGACGCGGCCTTCTTCCGCGACGTGCCCACGATCGTGGTCGGCGGCGGCGATTCGGCCATGGAAGAGGCGGTGTTCCTTGCCAAGTTCGCCTCCAAGGTGGCGATCGTCCACCGTCGCGACGAGTTTCGCGCCTCGCGCATCATGCTCGAGCGCGCGCGCCAGGTACCGAACATCGAGCTCCTGACCCCGTTCGAGGTCGCCGAGTTTCTCCCTGGCGAGGACGGCTCGCTGGCACTTGCACGCTTGCACAACACGGTCGACGGGTCGCATCGGGAGCTGGAGATCGCCGGCGCCTTCGTGGCGGTCGGCCACGAGCCCCAGTCGCAGCTGGTCGCCGGTCAAGTCGAACTGGACGCGGGCGGCTACGTGGTTACGCAGGGCCGCTCCACACGGACGAACCTGCCGGGCGTGTTCGCCGCCGGTGATCTGGTGGACCACACCTACCGGCAGGCGGTCACCGCAGCCGGCTCGGGCTGCCAGGCGGCGCTGGACGCCGAGTGGTACTTGCGCGATACGCCCGCGCCGACCGACGCCGGCTCGCAGGCGCTCGGCACCGGGGCCTGAGCCTCCCAGGGCTCAGACGCCGCTGCGATGGTGGCGGGCGCGCCGCCGGCGAGCTGACCGGCGATGACGCCGGTGGTGATGATCCAGGTGCCCGCGCACGCGATGGCGACGCGCCGATCCGATGAAGCCGGGCGGGGTCGTGATCTCGAGCGCCGAGTACTCGATCCGGGTACCCGGGTAGGAGCAGCTGTAGCTGGACAGCGCCCCGACCGCCAGCTGGGCGAGGTTGGCGCCACCGGTGGTGTCGCAGCTTGAGGCGCCGCCCTTGATCACCTGCGAGCGACTCTGTGCGTAGGCGAACTGGGTAGCGCTCAGCTCGAAGGAGAGGACCGGCGCCCAGGTGGGAACGGTCACAGCCAGCATCTCGCCCCGCACGACGGGCAGCGGAGCGATCAGCGGGAAGTCGGCGACCGTGCCCAGCTCAGGACGGAGCATGAAGACCGCCGACTGGGCCGCCACCCGAAAAGCCGGAGCGGTCGGCGTGCCGACCGAGCGCAGCACGGTCAGCTGAACCTCAGGCGGACCCCCGTAGGTCTTATCGAGGCTGGCCAGCACAGCGGGGGTGATCAGGCTGGTGCCGGCCAGTCCCAGGTCAAACGACACGATCACACCAGAGCGCTTGATCATGTCGGGGTTTGCGACACCGTCACGCAGCGTCTCATAGGCCGTCACCTGGGTGAGCACGATCTCGCATGCCGCCCCCTGCGCGTTGGCAGGACAGGTCGGCGACACCAGTGGACTGGCCGTAACGCCGACCGGGACATCCGCGGCGATGGCCGCGGCAGGGGCAAGGAAGGCGGCCAGCACTCCTGCCACCGCCGCGAGGATCGCTCTCTTCATATGCGCATTGAACACGTTCTCATGGGCTCGAGTTGCGCGAAACGTTGCAGCGTGACCGTGCGCTGGACGCGCACCGAGGCGCTTATTGGGCGCGGCAGCCCAGGCCGCGCCCAACGCGGGGCCGCTCAGATCTTGACGACGTTGACGGCCTTGGGGCCCTTGGGTCCGCTCTCCTCCTCGTAGGAGACCTTCGCTCCCTCGGCCAGCGACTTGTAACCGTCACCGGTGATGCCGCTGAAGTGCACGAACAGGTCCCGGCCTCCGTCATCCGGTGTGATGAAGCCAAAGCCCTTATCGTCGCTGAACCACTTGACGGTTCCAGTTGCCATGTGATGAATCCCCTTCGGCGCTGCTGGCACTCGGCGCCGGGCGCCCCTCTGGCTCCCGGCAAATCAACGCAACCCTATCAGGGCTTTAGGCCCAATTACGACAAAGACCGGTGAAGGGCCACGGCCGACGTTCAGGACAGCGCCTGCGCGGCGGCGGCGATCTCCGCCGGGTCGCCTGCCGTGGGCGTCCAGGGGAGCTTCAACGGGTCGCCCGGGTAACGGGGAATGACGTGCATGTGAAAGTGAAAGACCGTCTGCCACGCCTCGGCACGGCACGAGTTGATCAGGTTCACGCCGGCAGCACCGAGCCGGTCACGCACGCGCAACGCCTGGCGTTGGGCGGCCAGCGTCACGGCTGACAGTTCGTCGGGCGTGATCTCCCAGAGATCGGCCGTGTGCCGCGTCGGAATCACCAGCGCGTGACCGCGGGTGGCGGGCGCGATGTCCAGGAAGGTCAGCGTCTGCGCGTCACGCTCGATCACGGTCGCAGGCAGCTCACCGGCAACGATCCTGCAGAAGATGCACTCGGAATCGCTCACAGCGGCCAGCCTAGCGCGCCGCCGGAGCCGGCGGGCCTGCCCCCGCACGACCGTCGAGCCACGCGCGCGCATGCTCCAGGAGCTGCTCGCGGCCGCTGATCTCACCGGCATAGCTGGCCGCGGCGAGCTCAGCGAGCAACTCACCGAGCACCGGCCCCGGCGCGATGCCCAGCATCCGCGCCAGTTCGTCGCCTGCGATCGGGGCGCGCGGCGGCTGACGCCGCCACTGGAGCGCTCCCGCGAGCAGCACTCGCGCGAGCGCCAGGTGCGCCGCCACCGCTCGCTCCGCGTTGCGCCCTCGGGTCGCCAGGCGATCGGCCACGCTGAGCACGGTGACGTCGACCTCAACGGGCTCACAGCTGCGCAGGTACTCGTAGGTGATGCGCGCTCCCAGCGGTTGACGACGCACGAGAAAGCCCAGCCTGAGATGTGCGCCAACCAGCGCTGAGATGTGCTCGCTCAACCGCTCGCTGGCCCGCAGCCGTCCGAGGATGCGACGTGCCAGCTCGGCGCCGCGCACGTCGTGATCGAAGAAGGTGGGCCTGCCGTCTGCGCTCAGCCCGCGTGTGAGCGGCTTGGCGATGTCGTGCATGAGCGCGCCCAGGCGTAGCGCCTGCCCGCGCGTGAGCTCGTTGGCAAGCGGTTCGTCCAGCACCGCACGTAGCGCCGGGGCGAGTTCGCCGAAGGTCTCAGCGGGCTCAGCGGTGATGTCAATCGTCGCCTGCAGCGTCGCCAAGGTGTGCTGGTAGACGTCCAGGTGGTGGTAGTCGCTCTGGACCACGCCGTGCAACGCGTCGAGCTCGGGCAGCACCACGGCGCTGGCACCAAGCTCACGGGCCAACTCCAGCCCGGCCACCGCACCGTCGGCGCAGAGCAGCAGCCGCAGCTCCGTGAAGACGCGCTCGGCAGCCGTCAAACCGAGTCCGGGCGCGGCGCTGGAGGCCAACCGCAGCGTCTCGCGCTCAGGTGTGAAACCAAGCTCCGCAGCCAGCCGCACGAGTCGCAGCACGCGCAGCGGATCGCTGCGGAAGGACTCGGGGCCGACGCTCCGCAGCTGCCTGGCCTCCAGGTCCCGCAGGCCGCCGAAGGGGTCGATCAGGTCGTGGACGGGTGCTCCCAGCTCGCGGGCGATCGCGTTGATCGTCAGGTCACGGCGACCCAGGTCCTCTGCGAGCGTCGCCCCCGCAAGCGGGGTCAGGTCCACCTGCCAGCGCCCGCTGCGCGCGCGCACACGCCAGGCGCCGAACTGCTCCGAGAGCACAAACGCGTGTCCATCGGCTGCACGGGCGAGCTCTCGGGCCAGGCCCTGCACATCACCGGAGACGGCCAGGTCATAGTCAGGCGTTGGCCGTCCGAGCAGGGCGTCACGCACGGCGCCGCCGACCAGCCACGAGCGCCCGTGCCGCGGGGCGATCTCGGTGAGCGCGGCCAGCGGGCCGCGCTCACCGCCGCCAGCCTCGCTCACGCCGGCGCTCCGTCCCGGTGGTATTGGCGCGGCACGCGTCTTGAGATCCAGCACAACAGCTCGTAGCTGATCGTGCCCACGCGCCCGGCGAGCTCCTCCACCGTCTGGCGCTCGTCGCCGTCGGTGCCGATCAGCGTCGCGCGCTGACCGACCGTTACCTGATCATCAGACCCGACCTCGACGGTGATGTTGTCCATGCTGACCATGCCGCGCAGCGGCATGCGACGACCGCCGATCAGCACCTCGCAGTTGTCGGCCAGCGCCCTGGGGACGCCGTCGGCGTAGCCGATCGGCAGGGTCGCGATCAGGCCGTCGCCGGCTGCGATGAAGCGCCGGCCGTAGCCGACGCTCTGGCCGGCGGTGATCGGCTTGAGTGCGGCCACGTAGCTGCGCAGCGCGAGCGCCGGCTCGAGTCCGTGATCGGCAGGGTCGTGGTGCAGAGGGTCACCACCGTAGAGGGCGAGCCCGGCGCGCACCATGTCGAAGTGACTGTCCGGCAGCCGCAGCAGCGCGGCGCTGTTGGCGGCGTGAACGGTGATCTCGGTCGTTGCCAGTGCCCTTGACTCGGCGACGAAGGGGCCGAACCGGCGCAGCTGCGCGGCGGCGAAGTCGAGGTCGCCGTCAGCGGTCGCCAGGTGGGTCATCACCCCCGCCAGGCGCAGGCGCGGGCCTGCGGCCAGCACCGCCCGGACCGTGTCGAGCGCCTGCTCGACATCGCGCGTACCGAGCCGACCAAGGCCGGTATCGAGCTTGACGTGCACACCGATCGGGGCGGGTGCGCTCGCCGCGCGCGCCGCGACCGACCGCACGAATCCCGGCTCCCAGGCGGTGATCTCCGCCGCCGCGGCGAGCGCCACATCGAGCTCCTCGGGGCTGAGCGCGCCGAGCACCAGGATCGGCGCTTGGAGCCCAGCCTCGCGCAGGCCGGCGGCCTCTGACGCCGTCGCCACCGCGAGCATGCTGGCGCCGCCGGCGAGCGCGGCTCGTGCCGCTGGCGCGGCGCCGTGGCCGTAGGCGTCGGCCTTGACCACGGCACAGAGCCGGGTGTGCGCGTGCAGACGCCGGCGCAGGCGCTCGGCGTTGCGCTCGATCGCGGCCAGGTTGACCTCGGCCACGGCGCGCAGCGGCATCTAGAGCTCTCCGGCAGGCGACCGCGGCTGTCGCGCGCGGGCGCCTGGCAGCGCGCTGATCACGTCGCTTGCGATCACGCCCTCGAGCCCAACCGTCTCGGCCGCGATCACACCCGCGCGCAGGTGCGTGAGCACCCCGGCGCAGGCGGCCGTGAACGGCTCGACACCCTTCGCCAGGAAGGCGCCGATCACGCCCGCGAGCACGTCGCCGGTACCGGCCGTGGCCAGCGCCGGCGCGCCGCCGGGGCTGATCGCCACCAGCCCACCCGGCTCGGCGATGAGCGTGTCATCGCCCTTCAGCACGACCACCGAGCCGGCGCGCGCCGCGGCGGCGCGCACGTGCGCGAGGCGCTGTGCGTCCACCTCCGTGCTCGAGACCCCGAGCAGCCTTCCCAGCTCCCCGCTGTGGGGCGTCAGCACCGTTGCGTGGGCGCGGGCCGCGAGCTGTTCGAGCCCACCATCGGTGGCGTGCGCGACCAGCCCGTCAGCGTCCAGCACGAGCGGCAGCTTGGCGTGCACCGCCACGTCGCGGGCGAACTTCTGCGTCGCCGCCAGCCGACCAAGCCCCGGACCGAGGACCATCGCCTGGGCGCGCTCGGCACGCTGCACCGCCAGCCGTGAGCTGCCCCGCCGCGGTCCGCTCTCCGGGTCATCGGGCAGCGGTGTGACCATCACCTCAAGCAGCTTGGCGGCGATCGCGGGCACCACTGAGGCGGGGGCTGCGACGGTCACGTACCCCGCGCCGGCCCGAGCCGCCGCCAGCGCGGCCAGCACCGGGGCGCCGCTGTAGGCCGGCGAGCCGCCGACGACGAGCACGCTGCCGGCGCTGAATTTGTTGGACGCCGGGCCGCGCCGCGGGATCTCGTCACACACCTGCTCGCCGATCAAACCGGCCTGCGGGCTGACCGGTTGGCCCTGTGCCGGAATGCCGATGTCGACCACGTGCAGCTCACCGGCGTGCGACTTGCCGGGAGCGATCCACAGCCCGGGCTTGGCGGCATGAAAGGTGACCGTCGCATCGGCAACGACCGCTGTCGCGCTCACCTCACCGGTCGAGGCGTCGACGCCGCTCGGCACGTCACAGGCCAGCACGCGCAGCGCCGCGTTGGCCTGGCGAGCCCGGTTGATCGCGGTGATCGCGTCGGCCACAGGCGCCCGGGGCACGCCGGCAAAGCCCGTGCCCAGCAGCGCATCGATCACGGCGGTGGCGTCCTTGAGCAGCGCCGGCAAGGCGGCGGCCTCGGCGGAGCCGGCTTGCACAACATCAACGTCACGGTGCTGCTGACGCAGCACCCGCGCAGCCACCTGTCCGTCGCCACCGTTGTTGCCGTGGCCGCAGACGACGACGATGCGCCCCGCAGGGGCCAGTTGCGCACAGACGCCGGCCAACGCACTGCCGGCTCGCTCCATCAGCGTCTGCGACGGGATGCCGTGCTGCTCGATCGCCCAGGCGTCAAGTGCCCGCTGTTGCGCGGCGTCGGGGAGCGGTTTCAACCAGCGCGGCAGGTCCATCGGCGGGAGCACCGAGTCTACTTGGGTGCACCGTGGGCCTGCTCACAGCGTCAGTCGAGCTCGGCCTCGACCGCACGGCAGAGCTCGTCACACACGGTCTCTGCCTCCTGCTCGCTGGGCGCCTCCACCATCACCCGCACGAGCGGCTCGGTACCGGAGGCCCTGACCAGCACGCGTCCACGTCCCGAGAGCTTGGCGCTGGCCTGCGCCACCGCGTGCTCAACCGGGTCGGCGGCGAGCGCCCGCGCCAGGCCGGCACGGTCCTCGGCCCTCAGGTTGACCAGGCGCTGCGGCAGCTTGTGCATCGCCCCACGCTCGGCCAGATCCGCACCTCCAAGCGCCTCGAGCGTCAGCAGCGCACTGGCGATGCCGTCTCCAGAAGGGCTGAAGCCCAGATCGATGATGTGACCGGACTGCTCACCCCCGAGTCTCCAGCCGCGTCTGCGCAGCTCCTCGTTCACGTAGCGATCACCGACCGGCGTCACGGCGACGTCGATACCTGCATCGCGCATCGCGGCATGAAAGCCGTAGTTGCTCATCACCGTGACCGCCACCCCGCCCCCGTCCAGCAGGCCCAGCCGCTGGTAGTGCAGTGCGCTGATCGCGATCAGCTCATCCCCGTCAACCACCTCGCCCCGGCGATCAACGGCCAGCACCCGGTCCCCGTCGCCATCGAAGGCAAAGCCGGCGTCATAGGCGCCACTGCGCATCCGCGCAGCCAGCGCGTCGATGTGCGTCGCCCCAACCCCCGCGTTGATGTTGCGACCGTCCGGGTCGGCGGCCATCAGCTCCACCAGCGCACCGCGGCGCTCGAGGATCGCCGGGGCCAGGCGATGTGTGGCGCCGTTGGCGCAGTCCAGCAGCAGGCGCATGCCGGTCAGCTCGAGCGTGCCGTAGCGCCGCTCCAGCTCGCTCAGATAGTCCTCCTCCGCGTGCGCGTGCCGCAGCACCCGGCCGATGCGCGTGGACGGCCGCGGGCCCTCGCCCGCGCGGCGCTCGATCTCCAGCTCGGCCGCGTCGGAGAGCTTGAACCCGTCGGCCGCAAAGAACTTGATGCCGTTGTCCTGGTAGGGGTTGTGGGAGGCGGAGATGACCGCCGCCAACGCCAGCCCGTGGCGTCGTACCAAAAGCGGGGCAGCGGGCGTCGGCAGCACGCCACCGAGCAGAGCGTCCCCACCGGCCGCGGTGATGCCAGCAGCGACCGCAGCCTCCAACATGTCGCCTGACTCTCGCGTGTCGCGGACGACGAGCACCTGTGGTCGCGGCTCTTCGGAGAGCTCGACGGCGGCGCGAGCCAGAGCCAGCGCCAGCTCAGCGGTGAGGAACTCCCCGGCGCTGCCGCGCACACCGTCGGTGCCGAAGAGCTTGCGTGCCATGCGTCTGCAGCCGTTCGGCGCCGCGGACTCCAGGCGCGGCTCAGCGCTTGGAGAACTGAGGCCGCTTGCGCGCCTTCTTGAGGCCTGCCTTCTTACGCTCCTTGACACGCGGGTCACGCGTCAAAAAGCCGCGGCGCTTGAGCTCACCGCGCAGGTTCGGGTCGGCCTCGAGCAGCGCACGGGCGATGCCGTGGCGCAGGGCGCCGGCCTGCGCGGCGACGCCACCACCGTGCATGCGCGCCACCACGTCCATCCGCTGCTCGTATCCGACCGCCTCCAGCGGCTGGCGGATCACGCGCTGCAGCGTCTCGCGGGGGAAGAACTCCTCAAGCGTCTTGCCGTTGATCAAGTATGTGCCGGTGCCCGGCTTCAGGATCACGCGGGCGACGCCGGTCTTGCGCTTACCGGTGGCGGTGTAGCGGGCCCCGGCGGCCAGGTCGATCGCGACGACGGCGATCGGCTGCGTCTCCTCAACAACGTCCTGCGCCAAGGCGGCGGCACGAGCAGCGGCTTCCTCGGCCTCAGCCTCGGCGGCGGCGCGCGCCTCGGCGTCGAGCAGCGCGTCACCGTCGAGCACGATGTCGGGCACGAGGTCAGCGCCGGGGATCGCCGGCCGCTCGCGGGGAGCCTCCTCGATGTACTCGACGTCAGCTTCGACGATCTCGGTCGGGTCGAGCGCCTGCGGGTCAGCGACGGCTTCGGCCGGCACGTCCGCCGGCGTCTCAGGCATGGGCTCGGTCTCAGGACTCTGTTCGTCGGTCACGACTTGATCTCCATCGGTTGCGGCTGCTGGGCGGCATGCGGATGATCCGGACCCGCATAGACCTTGAGCTTGGTGAGCTGCTTGCGCGCCAGGCGGTTGCGAGGCAGCATCCCCTTCACGGCGATGCGGATCACCTCTTCCGGGCGACGCTCGAGCATCTCGGTGAGGGTGCGGGACTTCAGGCCTCCGGGATAGCCGGAGTGCCGGTAATAGCGCTTGTCAGCCAGTTTGTTGCCGGTGACGGAGATCTTCTCGGCGTTGACGACCACAACGAAGTCACCGGTGTCGATGTGCGGGGTGTAGGTCGGCTTACGCTTGCCGCGCAGGGCATCGGCGATCTGTGTCGCAAGGCGCCCGAGCGTGAGCCCGGTCGCGTCGACGATCAGCCAGTTGCGCTCGCGGTCGGATGGTTTGGCTACGTATGTCTTCATGGCAGGGTTATTGGCCGCGCACACGCGCGGGATCGCTGATGGTAGACGATCGGCGCGACAAGCGGCCGGCGCGCCCGAGCGCCATGGCTATTCCCACTCGATCGTGCCCGGTGGCTTGGACGTGATGTCGAGCACGACGCGCCCAACCGGCCGGATTTCGTTGATCATCCGGCTGGCGATCCGCTCGAGCAGGTCATAGGGCAGCCGCGCCCAGTCGGCGGTCATCGCGTCATCGGAGGTCACGGCCCTGATCGCGATCACATTGCCATAGGTGCGCTCGTCGCCCTGAACGCCTACGGCGCGCACATCGGGCAGCACGCAGAAGGACTGCCACAGCTCGCGGTACATGCCCGCACGGCGAATCTCGTCCTGGAGGATCGCGTCGGCCTCGCGCAACACCTCGAGCTTGTCCGCCGTCACCTCGCCGCCAACCACGCGGATCGCCAGGCCCGGGCCGGGGAAGGGCTGGCGCCAGACCAGCCGCTCGGGCAGGCCCAGCTCGGCACCAACCGCCCTCACCTCGTCCTTGAAGAGCGTGCGCAGCGGCTCGACGAGCTCAAAGCCGATGTCGTCAGGCAGGCCGCCGACGTTGTGATGGGACTTGATCGTCGCGGCGCCGGCACCTCCCCCGGACTCGATCACGTCGGAGTAGAGCGTTCCCTGCACCAGGTAGCCGACACCCTCGAGCTTTGCGGCCTCCTCCTCGAAGATCCGGATGAACTGCTCGCCGATGATCTTGCGTTTGCGCTCCGGGTCGACGACCCCCGCCAGACGCTCCAGGAAGCGCTCACGCGCATCCACGGCGATCAGCGGCACCTGGAAGTGGTCGCGGAAGGTGGCGACCACCTGCGCGCCCTCGTCCTTGCGCATCAGCCCGTGGTCGACGAACACGCAGACCAGCCGGTCACCGATCGCCTGGTGCACGAGCAGCGCCGCGACGCTCGAGTCGACCCCGCCCGAGAGGGCGCACAGCGCCCGGCCGTCGCCAACCTGTGCGCGGATGCGGGCGATCTGTTCGTCGATCACCGAGCGCGCGCTCCAGCTGCCCCGGGCGCCACAGATGCCGACCAGGAAGTTGCGCAGGATCTGCTGGCCGTAGGGGGTGTGGACGACCTCCGGATGAAACTGGATCCCGTAGATGTCGCGCTCGCGGGATTCGATCGCGGCAACGGGAGAGGCTGTTGAGGACGCCAGCGCCACGAACCCGGGGGGAGCCTCAAAGACCGTGTCGCGGTGCGACATCCAGCAGGCCTGCTCGTCGGGCGTGTCGGCGAGCAACCGTCCATGCTCGTGGACGGTCAGCTGCGATCGGCCGTACTCCCCCACCTCGGCGGCCTCGACGAGGCCCCCGAGCTCGCGTGCGATCAGCTGCATGCCGTAGCAGATCCCGAGCACCGGTATGCCGAGCTCCAGCAGGCGCGGGTCGAGCTTGGGCGCGCCGTCCGCATAAACCGAAGCCGGGCCGCCGGAGAGAATCAGGCCGACGGGCGCGCGCCGCACGATCTCCTGCGGACCGACGTCATGCGGCAGCAGGGTCGAGAACACACCGCACTCGCGCACGCGGCGGGCGATCAGCTGCGAGTACTGGCCGCCGTAGTCGAGCACCACGACCTCCTCCACGGCCTGGTCACCGCCCGTGGCCAGCGGGCCGCGGGCGGTGTGAGCGGCGCCGGAGCGCTCGAGTTCAGTCGGCGACACCGGCGGTGGCCTTGCCGGAGGCCCCCATGCCCACCGCCTGCTCGCGCTGCAGGTGCTTGCCTTCGGTCTGCAGCGCGGGCGCGACCATCAGCTCAGCCCGGTTGAACTCCGAGATGTCCTGGTAGCCGCAGGTCGCCATCGAGGTGCGCAGCGCCCCCATCAGGTTGAACGTGCCGTCGTTCTCGCGCGCGGGGCCCTTGACGATCTCCTCGAGTGTGCCGTTCTGCTTGGTCGCCACCCGCGTGCCGCGCGGCAGCGTCGGGTGGAAGGTCGCCATCCCCCAGTTGTAGCCGTGCCCCGGGGCCTCCTGCGCACGCGCCAGCGCGGAGCCGAGCATCACCGCGTCCGCACCGCAGGCGATGGCCTTGGCGATGTCACCGCCGTTGCGCATGCCCCCGTCGGCGATCACGCGCACGTAGTCGCCGGTCTCGAGCATGTGCTGGGAACGTGCGGCGGCCACGTCGGCGATCGCGGTGGCCTGCGGCACGCCGATGCCGAGCACGCCTCGTGTGGTGCAGATCGCCCCCGGCCCGACGCCGACGAGCACGCCGGCGGCGCCAGTGCGCATCAGGTGAAGGCCCGTGTGGTAGGACGCGCAGCCGCCGACGATCACCGGGATCGGCGAGAGCTCGCGGATGAACTCCTTGAGGTTCAGCGGCGGCCTGCTGGTGTCCTTGGAGACGTGCTCGGCGGAGACCACCGTGCCCTGAATCACGAGGATGTCGAGGCCCGCCTCGAGCGCCACCTCGTAGTAGCTGCGAACCTTCTGCGGGGTCAGCGACGCTGCCGCGACGACGCCATGGCTCTTGATCTCACGGATCCGCTGCGCGATCAGCTCCGGTTTGACCGGCTCGCGGTAGATGTCCTGCAGCTCGCGGGTGGCGATGTCCTTGGAGAAGGTGGCGATCCGCGCCAGCTGCTCATCGGGGTTCTCGTAGCGGCACTGGATGCCCTCCAGGTTGAGCACCGCCAGCCCGCCGAGCTTGCCGAGGACGCCGGCGGTCTCCGGTGAGACGACACCGTCGAGCGCGGCTGCGAGCAGTGGCAGCTCAAAACGGTACGGGCCCAGCGTCCAGCTGATGTCCACATCGTCGGGGTCGCGGGTGCGACGCGATGGGACGATCGCAACATCGTCGAACCCGTAGGCGCGACGAGCCTTCTTTCCACGTCCGATCTCTACTTCCATCAGCGCATCGTAGAGGGTCGATCAGATGTCAAGGTGAAACCCACTTTCGGCGAGAGTGCACGTCCGCGACGGCGGCAACCGTCGGCCGTGGCTGCCACGTTTGCAGCCTCCCGATCCACCTTAGCACCGGCCAGGCGCCGGCCGGCGACGGCATTGAGCACGGCCGCAGCGGGCGGCCCGCGCTCCTTATCCCGAGCTCAGATGACCTCGGCGGGCAGACTCATCGGCGTCGCGACCACGCCGTCCAGCAGCCGCTCCACCGTCCGCGGGTCAAGGATCCCGGCGCCCACATGCTGCGTTGACTCCGCGCCACAGGCGACGCCGAAGCGCAGGCACTCGACGGGCGAGCGGCCCTGATAGCGGGCCGCGATGTAGCCCGCCAGAAACGCATCGCCGGACCCGATCGGCGACTGCGCCTCGAGCGGTTCGATCGCAACACGGTAGAGCGTCTGCTCGCCGTTTTCGCGTACGTACGCGTAGCAGCCGTCCGGCACGGTCATGATCGCCTCGGCCGGCCCTTGGCGGGTGATCTCGACGACCGCCTGCGCCCGGTCTTCGGGCCCCTCAAACTCGCGACCGGCGAGGTCCTCAGCCTCGAGCTCGTTGGGTGAGACCACGTCCGGCTCGGCGCGGACAGCCAGCTTCAGCGGCTCGCCGTCGGTGTCAACCACCGTCAGCACGCCGAGCTTGCGAACCGCCCGGAGCAGTCGCGCGTAGGTGTCGGGCTCGAGCCCGCGCGGCAGGCTGCCGGCAAACAGACAGATGCTCGCGCCCTTGGCCAGATAGATCAGCTTCTCCTCGAGCATCTCGAGCTCGTGCTCGGTCACGGCAGGCCCCCGCTCATTGATCTCGGTGTGCATGCCGGTGGTCGGATCGAGCACGGCCATGTTGGTCCGCGACTCCTCGCGGATGCGCACGAACGCGGTCAGCACCGACTCGTCGCTTAAGCCCTCCACGATGCGCGTGCCGGTGGCGCCACCGATGATCCCCGTTGCGATCACCGGCTGACCGAGGAGCTTGAGCACGCGTGCGACGTTGACGCCCTTGCCGCCGGGGATCGTGCGCTGGTCGAGGCTGCGATGGCGGCGCCCGGGCGTGAAGCTCGGCACCTCGAGCGTGCGGTCGAGCGCTGGATTGAGGGTTACGGTGATGATCATCGTCGCTCGCGGCCTGCAGCCGCGTCTGTGGTCGTTGGTCTCATCGCGGCACCTGCATCAACCCCTCGGGCGGGCTACCCGTGGCCGACAGCAGCGTAAACGGTAGCTCAAGCGGGCGGCGTGAAGGAGCGGTGAACCGAGGCCGGCGGCCCAACCGCGCGTTGGGCGCCCGCCGCCAGCGTCCACGCTTGCTCGCGCAGGCGCGCAGCCTCGCTGCGGGCGGCCGCAGCCGGGTCACCGCCGCTGCGCCTGTGCGCCTGCGCGAGCGCGCGTGAGACGGCGATCAGCCCGCCTGCCGGGCCGAGCGCAAAGGCGGCGGCGAGGTCCTCGACACGGCCGCCCTGAGCGCCGACCCCGGGCAGCAGCAGCACGGCGTGCGGCATCAGCTCGCGCAACCGGTCCAGGTGCTGCGGTGCGGTCGCTCCCACCACGGCACCCACGTCAGACAGCCCGTGAGCGCCCAGGGCGCTGGCGCCAAGCCTGGCGACTGACCGAGCCGCAAGGTCACTCACAGTGCCGGCTGAGCCTGCGAGCCGATGATCCTGCAGTTCGGCCGCACCAGGGTTCGAGTTGCGCACCAGCACAAACAGCCCGGCGCCGACGGCCCGCGCGAGGGCCACAAACGGCTCGAGCGAGTCCATCCCCAGCCAGGGACTGACCGTCATCGCGTCGGCGCCGAGGCCTGGGATCGTTCCGAACGGACTGGGCGTGGACCCCAGGAACGCCTGCGCGTAGGCATGCGCTGAGACATCCACGTCGCCACGTTTGGCGTCTGCGATCACCAACAGACCCGCATCCTTGGCGTGGCTGACCACGCCGCCGAGGGCCGACCAGCCAGGGGCTCCGAGGCGCTCGAAACAGGCCAGCTGCGGCTTCACCGCGACGCAGTGCTCGGCCACAGCGTCGATCAGCAACCGGCAATGGGCGGACACCGCCGCCGCCGCTCGGACGGCGGGTGGGGCGGACTGATCGTCCACCCCACCCACAAGTTCGAGCGCATGTGGCCACAGCAGCGCGGGATCAGGATCGAGGCCGAGCACAAGCTGCGACTGACGCCGCACGACATGCTCGGCCAACCGGTCCCCGAAACCCTGTGCGGACCTGGCGGCGCCGGCGAACACGCCGACAGCAGCCTCGCCGGGCCCGTCGGCATCCACCGTCATCTACCGCGCCCCGTCCGGGCGATCACATGCAAGGAGCAGCCCAGTGCAGGGCTGCCAGTCAGTTGACCGCCTTCTTGAGAGCCGCTCCGGCGCTGAACTTCGGCACCTTGGTTGCGGCAATGCTGATCTTCTCCCCGGTGGCAGGGTTGCGTCCTTCACGCGCCGCGCGCTCCGACACGCTGAACTTGCCAAACCCGGAGAAGACCACGTCGCTGCCCCGCTTGAGGGCATCTTCGATCGTCGCCAGTACCGCATCGACCGCCTCCGAGGCGTCCTTCTTGCTCAGACCGGCACGGTCAGCGACCTGGTCGATGAACTCGGCTTTTGTCACTTCTTTCCTCCTTCGAGGTGGTAGGAAGCGCCGAAGCTAACACGATTTGCGGACGGTTCGTGGGAAACGGACGCTTTGTCGGGTCTGGCAGCGCCGCCGGACGGGCCGCCAACCGCTGCGGATAGCATGCTCGGGGCGTGCGACTGAAGCGCCTTGCATGGCTACTTACGACCCTCGCCTGCCTGTTGGCGGCCCTGGTGGTGTTCCTGCGCGGGGACGACGGCTACGCGGCTGTGGCCGTCGCGGTGGCGCTCTCGGCGGCGATCAATCTGCTCTGAGCACCCTGGGGCCGGGTGACGGCTCTGGGGTCGGGTCGCTTGTCAGGAACTGTGCAGGGACCGCTGACCAGGCCGCAGGCGGTCCTCGGGCTCCAGGTGCACCAGCACATCCGCGCCACCCAGCGTCACGGCGATCCTGTCCTGCAGCTCGTGCGCGACGCGGTGTGCCTGCTCCAGTGAGGTGCCGCGACGGAACTGCAGGTGCACGTCCACGTAGCGCTTTGAGCCGCTGCTGCGCGTACGCAGCTCGTGAAAGCCGATCACGCAGTCGGCACTGAGCGACTCGATCGCCCGTGTGATCGCGGCCGTCTCGGCCGCCGGCAGCGACTGATCGACCAGCACCTCTCCGGAGCGCACCAGCAGACGCACCCCGGTGGCGAGGATCGACGCTGCCACCAGCAGCGCCGCCGCCGGGTCGAGCCACTGTGCGCCGGTGACCTTCACCAGCAGCAGCGCGACCAACACGACCAGGGAGCTCGCGGCATCGGTGCGCAGGTGGGCGGCGTCGCCCTGCAGCGCCGGCGAGCCGGTGCGCCGACCGCCGCGCGCAACGACCGTTGACACGATCAGGTTGGCAACGGCCGAGAACGCGATCACTGCGATACCGACACCCAGCAGCCTCGTGTGACCTCCGTTGATCAGCCTGCGCACCGCCTCAAACGCGATCACAACCGAGCCAACAAGGATCAGGATCGCCTCAAACGCAGCGGCCAGGTTCTCGACCTTCTCGTGCCCGTAGCTGTGGCGCTCGTCGGCCGGCTCGTCCGCCACGCGCACAGATGCAAGGGCCACCAGCGATGCGATCAGATCGATGCTGGAGTGGACCGCCTCGGTGAGAATCGCCACCGAAGCGGTGAGCGTGCCCGCGACCACCTTGAGCAGGATCAACACCGTGTTTGAGGCGACCGACAGGCTGGCCGTCCGCTGCTTCATCCCGTGCCTGGCCTTACCGACTCGGTCCGTCTGCGCGCGCGAGATACCAGCGGGCGAACTGGGTCACCGCGGCCGCGCGGTGACTGATCGCATCCTTCTGCGAGCCGGTGAGCTCGGCCATCGTGCGCCCCCGGTCGGCATCGGGCACAAAGACCGGGTCGTAGCCAAACCCACCCTCCCCCCGCGCGGCGGCTGCCATCTGGCCTGAGCACTCGCCGATGAACATCCGTTCCACCGTGTCGTCGACGAACGCCAGCGCGCACACGTAGCGCAGACGACCGCCGGGCGGGACTTCGGCGATCAGCTTGGCGAGGTTCTGCGCGTCGGTCGCGTGCTCGCCGGCGTAGCGAGCGGAGCGCACACCGGGCCGGCCACCAAGCGCCGTGGCCTCGATGCCCGAGTCGTCGGCGATCACCGGGCAGCGGAGCTGGCCCGCCGCCGCGCGTGCCTTGATGAGCGCGTTGGCGGCGTAGCTGTCGCCGTCCTCCGGCGGCAGCGAAAGCTCCGGTGGGATCGCCCTGACGGTGATCCCGAACGGTGCCAGCAGACGCCCAAACTCATCGAGCTTGTGGCGGTTGCCCGTCGCCAGCGTCAGCTCAGACATCGCCGCCGGCCCCTGCGCCGCTAGCCGGCCTGCACCGCGGCGCTCTGCGCCGCACGGAGCGACGCCACGCCGGTCTCGGCCAGCGCCAACAGTCGGTCGAGGTGGGCACGTGACAGCGGCGTGCGCTCCGCGGTCGCCTGCACCTCGACCAGCCCGCCGTCGCCGGTCATCACGACGTTGGCATCCACCTCGGCGCGGGAGTCCTCGGCGTAGTCGAGGTCGAGCAGCGGTTGACCGTCCAGCACGCCGGCGGAGATCGCCGCGACGCTGCCGTTCAGCGGGCTGCTTGCGATCTTACCCTCACGCAGCAGCGCCAAGACGGCCAGCTCCAGGGCCACCATCCCGCCGGTGATCGACGCGCAGCGCGTTCCACCGTCGGCCTGCAGCACGTCGCAATCGACATAGATCGTGCGCTCGCCGAGCGCCGCGAAGTCGACCACGCCCCGCAACGAGCGGCCGATCAGCCGCTGAATCTCGACGGAGCGCCCGTCTGCCCTGCCACTGGCGATGTCGCGCGGCTTGCGCTCGCCGGTCGAGGCCGGCAGCATCGCGTATTCGGCTGTCACCCAGCCACGGCCCTTGCCGGCCAGCCAACGGGGCACACTCTCCTGCACAGAAGCCGTGCAGATCACCCTGGTCTCACCGATCGAGATCAGCGCCGAGCCGGTGGCGGTGCGCACGAACCCCGGTTCGATGCTCACCGGTCGCAGGGCGTCGGCGTCACGCCCATAGCTTCGCTCGCTCATCGCTGGGAGATTACGGCTCGCGCACGCCACCGGCCACCGCGGGCCACAGCTCCGCCAAGCGCTCCTGCGCCTCGAGCGCCAGCGGATCGACGGCGAGGGCTGCCACCAGGGCATCCGGCGCAGCGGGCTGGGCAGCGAGGGTCTCCATCGTGAGCACCACGCTGCGGGCGAGCGCGTCCACCGCGTAGCCGCCTTCGAGCACGCAGCCCACCGGCACCGCAAGCTCGTGCCCGAGATCCCGCACGAGCGCCGCCATCGCGCCAAAGCCGGTATCGGAGACCCTGCAGTCGGCGAGTGGGTCTTCGGCGTGGGCGTCGTAGCCGGCGCTGACGAGCACCAGCTCCGGTCGGTAGGCGCGCGCGATGGGCACGGCGACGTCGCGCACCAGCGAGACGAACGTATCGTCGCCTGCCCCCGCCGGCACGGGCAGGTTGACGTTGTAGCCATAGCCACGTCCCGAACCCAGCTCGTAGGTGGCGCCGCTGCCCGGGTAAAGCGGCATCTGGTGAATCGAGATCAACAGGACCGCGTCTGTGTCCCAGAAGATCTCGCTGGTCCCGTTGCCGTGATGCACGTCCCAATCCAGCACCAGCACACGTCTGAGGCCGAGCTTTTCAAGCGCGTAGCGCGCCGCCACGGCGACGTTGTTGAACAGGCAGAAGCCCATCGCGCGGTTGGCGGTCGCGTGGTGGCCCGGTGGTCTGTGGGCGCTGAAGCCGACCTGGCCGGGGCCTCCGGCGACCAGGCGACGCACGAGCTCGATGGCACCGCCGCTGGCGTGCAGCGCCGCCTGAAACGACCCGGCGCTGAGCACCGTGTCGGGGTCAAGCTGGCCTCCGCCCGCGGACGCCGCGGCGGCGATCCGGTCGATGTGCGCAGGGGTGTGAACCAGCTCAAGCTCGGCGCGGCTGGCGGCGGGCGAGGTCACGGTCTGATAGCCGCACCAGTGGCGTTCTCCGAGCAGGGACTCGATCGCCTCGATGCGCGCAGCATGCTCCGGATGGGCGCCCGTTTCGTGCTCACGGGAGGCGCCATGCGAGAGGAATACAGGCTCGCGCACCATCACGCCTTACGGTAACAGTGCTGACGTCCGCCAGCGCTCGTGCCGCCAGCGGGACGACAGCTTGTGGACACCGGCGGTAATCTTTCGAGCGGACCGGACTGGAGGGGCCAAAAAGGAGTAGCCGTCGCATGTATACCTTCAGTCGAGCGATCTATCGCGAGCTCTGCGCCGAGATCGTGGAGGACTCTGTCGAGCAGCCGCACGCGAACCACGAGCGTGTGCTGCGTGCCTGCGAAGCAGCCGTGGAGCGACTGGCGACCGACCGGCACTACTTCGCCCGGCCGGCGCGCTCGCTGTTCGCCGACATTCGCATCTATTTCCCGCTCACCGCTCAGGGACGCGTGTGGCGGGTCGTCGAGCGCTACATGACCTTCGCCGACGAGTTCCTGCGCAACCAGGAGCCGAGCGGCTTCGACATCAACGGCAATCCGGTCCAATGCCGCGCCAGCACCCGCAAGGGCACCCAGTGCCAACGCACGCCGCTGCCGCACAACGGCTACTGCCCGTCGCACCAGCACCTGGCTGAGACCGAGGAGCTGCACGAGTACGAGCAGCTCGAGGCGGCCTGAGTCGCGCCGGGCCACGGACCATCCGCCGCGACCGGGAACCCGCGGGCGTTTGGCCCATTTCCAGCCGGATTTTGCGATTCTGTGAATCAGGCATAGAATCGGTGGGCGCCCGGCGTGTAGCTCTTCGGCGGGCCTATATCACAACCCTGACGACCTGACGAACATCAAAAATGCCGATTGCTTTCAAAGAATGGGCGGTCACCGTCCGCGCGCTCGCTGAGGGAGAGCAACTGCTGACGCTCCGCAAGGGCGGTGTCCGTGAACCGGACAAGCACTTCCAGTTGGAGCATGACCGCTTCTTTCTGTACCCCACGTTTGACCATCAGCGGACCGACCTGGTACGCGAATCGCACCGCCCGGAACTGGCACGGGCTCTTGAGGAGGGGGTCTGGAGCGACGGCGAGCCGTCCGCGGCAGCGATGCTGCGTGGCGTTCACATCAGCCAGCCCGACCGTGTGCGCATCCGCGCCTGGGCCGAGGTGGCCGCTCACTACACGATCACCGACCGCCGCGCGGTCGACGCCCTCACGCCGTTTCACGTGTGGACGTCGGACTACGCGGAGCAGCGCTTCGACTGGAAGCGCCGCCACCCGCTGCACGTGGTGGTGCTTCGTACCCACCGGATCCCGCGGCCGGTGACGGTCAAGGTCCGCGACGAGTACGGTGGCTGCCGCTCCTGGCTGGAGATCACGCGCGACCTTCCCTTCGAGGGAACGCCCGTGCTCTCTGACGAGGAGTTTGAGCGCGCGTCGGAGGAGATCGCCGCGATCGCCGCGGGCGATCGTCAGCCGGTTCTCGTATAAGCGCTGGGTACCAGCGCGAGTGGCGCTGGGGGTGGCCCGCTGGGGCCACCCCCAGACGGCTCAGCTGCCGGTTGTATGGACGTCTGTCACCCTGTACGAGGCGCAAACGTCCATCAAACGCGATCAGATGATCCGCAGCTCGGCCTCCTGCACGGCGCCGTCACGGATCGTGTAGGCGCGCAGCTCGGGCTCGGGTGTGGCGGTCCCGACGATCACGTAGAGCGACTCGGGGTAGAAGGCCAGGTTGATGTCGGTCTGCGACGGGTAGGGGGCGCTGCGCGTGTGCGAGTGATAGATGATGCCCGGCTCAAGGCCGGCAGCGTCGATGCGCATCATCTCGCGGTAGAGCTCGCCGCTGTCCATCTCGTAGCGCAGAGGGCTGTGCGCCGTGTTCTCCATGCGGATCACCTCCACGGCCTCGCCGTCACGGCAGGCGACCAGGCCACAGCACTCGTCGGGCGCATCAGCGAGCGCGTGGGCGATGATCTCGTCGTGCAGTGCGCGCGGGATCCTCATCGCCGCCCGCCAAGCCCGCCGCGGGCTACCACCAGACCGTCGAGTCGAGGTTCTCGAGCTCGTCGAGCGGCCGCGTGTAGATGCCCGAGGAGAAGTACTTGCTGCCGTCGTCGCAGGCGATGAAGACGACGTTGCCCTCATCGAGCTCACTGGCGATACGGACCGCCACGCGCGCGATCGCGCCGGTCGATACACCGACGAACAGCTGCTCCTCGTCCAGCAGCTTGCGCGTCCAGGTGATCGCGTCGCGGTTGGTGACAAAGATCTTGCGGTCGAGCAGCGACAGGTCGATGATCGGCGGGATGAAGCCGTCGTCGAGTGAGCGCAGACCCTGCACCGGCTCACCCTGCATCGGCTCGGCGGCGACGATCTTGACCTTGTCGCCGAACTCCTCCTTGAGCCTGCGGCCGTTGCCCATCAGCGTGCCACCGGTTCCCAGTCCCGCCACGAAGGCACTTACCTCATCCAACTCCTCGAGGATCTCGAGCGCGGTCCCGTTGTAGTGGGCGTTCGGGTTGGCCTCGTTGCCGTACTGGTAGGGCATGTAGTAGTCGGGATTCTTGGCGGCCAGCTCGAGCGCCATCTCAACCGCGCCGTTGGACCCCTTGGCACCCTCCGAGTAGACGATCTCGGCACCGTACATGCGCAGCAGGTCGGTGCGTTCCGGAGTCACGTTGTCGGGCATCACGACCTTGAGCGGGTATCCCTTGCGCGCGCAGATCATGGCCAGTGAGATGCCGGTGTTGCCCGAGGTTGGCTCGAGCACGGTCTGCCCGGGCCGGATCAGGCCCTTCTCCTCGGCGTCGAGGATCAGCGCGCGGCCGACCCGGTCCTTCACCGAGCCGGTCGGGTTACGCGACTCGAGCTTGACCCAGAGCCTCACTCCAGGCTTGGGGCTGAGCCTCTTGAGCTCGACCAGCGGCGTGTGGCCGATCGCGTCGATGATGTCGCCGTAGCGGCCGCCACAGGGCTTGTTGACCAGGTTTGATGGCATCGCTTTACTTAGTGTAGTACCGCCTGGCGGACGCCGGCCCGTGAAACTAGCAGCCGCCGGCCATCGCCGGCAGGATCACCAGCGTGTCACCGTCACCGACCGTGGTATCGAGCCCGTCGAGCACGCGCACGTCCTCGTCATTGAGATACACGTTGACGTAGCGGTTCAGCTCTCCGTCGGAGTTGAAGAGCTGCGTTTGGGTGTCGGGGTGTTCCTCCACCACCGAGCGCAGGATCTCGCCCACGTTCGCGCCGGTGGCGCTGATCTCGCGTTGGCCGCCGACGGCGGCCCGCAGCACGGGTGGGATGCGGATTGTGGCCATATCTATTCTCTTGGTCGCTTTTATCTGGGATCTTCAGCTTAGGCGAGGACGCCTGTGCTCGCGCTAATGAACGCCGGCGCAGAACGCCTCGTAGTCGGGGAAGACGCCCATCTCCTCGTCGCTGATCTCATCCGGGTCACGAGAGCAGATTGGGCAGTCCGGGTCGCGGCGGATCTTGACCTCGTCCATCGTCGCACCCAGCGCGTCGTACATGAGCAGGCGCCCGATCGCGGGGTTGCCGACGTCGAGGATCAGCTTGATCACCTCGGTGGCCTGCAGCAGACCCATCGTGCCCGGCAGCACGCCCAGCACGCCGTTGGCGCCACAGGACGGCGCCAGCTCGGCCGGCGGCGGTACCGGGAACAGGCAGCGGTAGCAGGGGCCCTCGTAGGGCTTGAAGACCGACAGCTGGCCGTCAAAGCCGAGGATCGCCGCCGACACCACCGGGATCCGCAGCCGCACCGAGGCATCGTTGAGCAGGTAGCGCGTGGGAAAGTTGTCCAGGCCGTCGACGACCACGTCATAGCCGTCGAGGACCCCCATGATGTTCTCGGGCCCGAGGCGCAGCCTGTGCTTTATGACCTTCACATCGGGGTTCAGCGCGTTGATCGTCTGCTCGGCCGAGTCGACCTTGGCGACGCCCACGCGCTCGCTGTTGTGGATCACCTGGCGCTGGAGGTTCGAGAGGTCCACGACATCGTCGTCGACGATCCCCAGCGTGCCGACGCCGGCCGCGGCCAGGTACAGCGCCGCCGGCGAACCGAGACCACCGGCGCCGAGCAACAGCACCTTGGCATCGAGCAGCTTCTGCTGGCCCTCGGCTCCGACCTCGTTGAGCAGCAGGTGGCGCGAGTAGCGCTCGCGCTGCTCGGCGCTCATCACGCGCGGCACCTCAACCTCGTGGCCGCGGTCCTTCCAGAGCGTGAACCCGCCGACCATCGAGTGGACGCGCTCGTAGCCGAGGTCCTCGATCAGCGTTCGCGCAGCCCACGCGGAGCGCACCCCGGAGGCGCAGTAGAGGATGACCGGCACAGACTTGTCCGGAACAACGGACTCGATGCGGGTCTCGAGATGGCTCTTTGGCACGTGGTGTGCTCCGGGGATGTGACCGGCCGCTCGTTCGTCGTCCTGGCGCACGTCGATCACAACCGCGCCCTGACGCCGCAACTCATGCACTTCTGAAGGATCAACCTCCGCGATCCGGCTCTTGATCTGGCGTAAAACCTCGGCTCCAGACGGACTCATCGAAAACTCCTCAAAAACAGTCGGGATTTCTGCTTTAGAAAGTGTAGTAGCCCGAGGGCGGCTTCCGCAAGGCGCTCTCGGCCGGCGGCCAACCGGCGCCTCGAGAGAGAGTTTGACGCGATCCGGCGGCGATGTCACGGACCGCTTAACCTGAGCACATCCGCGCTCCCGCAGACCAGATCCTCGCGCCGGCCTTCCCGCCGCGCCTCCCGTGGTTCAACACCAAGCCGCTGCCGATGCACCAGCAGCGCGGCCGACCCGTGCTGATCGAGTTCTGGGACTTCTGCCGCCCCAACTCGATCCGCACGCTCCCCTACATGGAGGCCTGGCATGAGCGCTACAGCGAGCTTGGCCTGCGCGTGATCGGCGTGCACTCAGCCGGTTTTGAGGTGAGCGAAAGCCCCGAGGCTGTGGCCGAGGCGGTCACGCGGCTGGGCATCAAGCACCCGGTCGTGGTCGATGTCGGCGACCAGATCTGGCAGGCCTACGACAACCGCGGCTGGCCCACCCGCTACCTCTTCAACGGCGAGAACCGCCTGTTCGAATACCACTTCGGCGAGGGCGGCTACGAGGAGACCGAGCGCGCGATCCAGGAGCTGCTTCAGATCAGCCGCGAGCCGCTCGCCCCGATCCGGCCCGAGGACGCCACCGGCGCGATCCTCGAGCCGCAGACCGAGGACGTCGAAGGCTTCTACAGCGGGCCCTACGAGGCCGGTGGCGTCTGGGGCGTGTTCAGCGGCCGGGGCACCGCGAGCGTCAACGGGCGGTCGCTTGAGTTGACGGCGCCGGGGGCCTACGAGCTGATCTCCCACGCGCGCCACACGCGCGGCGTGCTGGAGCTCTCCGTCAGCACCGGGCTCGAGGTCCACGCTGTGTGCTTCACGCCCGGGCTGGCCGGCCCGGGCGTGAGCTGAAGCGCACAGCGGTAGCCCGCGGGCGGCGGGCTACGAGAGGAAGCCGAGCTTCGTCAGCGTGGCAGCCGCCTGGCCAGCCGTGATCGCCTTGGGCCCGAAGGGCGGCAGCACCGCGGTGGCGCGGGGCAGGATCGCGTCAAAGAACGAGTAGTGAGTCGCCTCGTTGGCGGCCACACCGGCCGCGGTCACCTTCAACTCGGCCGAGTTGAACTCCTTGACGGCGCCCATGTAGGTGGCGACGAACGCCTCCTCCAGCGTCTTGCCGGTGGTGGCCAGCGCATCCTTGCTCGCGACGTACTTGCCGGGCACGGTGAGCTTGAAGCCGGTCGGCGTGTACTTCTTGCCGAGCGCCGCCTTCCACGCGTCGCGGTGCGCGACCTCGTCGCGGTAGGCCGCCTCAAAGTAGCCGCGGTTGCCGGGATCGAGCCTGAGCTTGGCGAAGTAGGTGCTGAGGATCGCCCCATACACCGTCACCGCGAGCGTCTCGGCGATGTAGCCGGTCTGCAGCACGGTGATGTCACTCTTGGTGGTCTTGGCAAAGGCCACGCCGTCCATCGAGGCGAGCACACCGCCGCCTGCGACCAGCATCACACTGCCCTTGGCAGCGTTGCGGATGAAGCTCGCGCGGCTCATGCCGCCCTTCTGCACCTCTTCCACTTCGGTCATAGCGTCCTCCATTGGTCAGAACTTCGGGGTCACTGCTTCAGTACGCAGCGAACCCGAGGCTGGATCAACGGCAGCGGATTTCGCCAAGCGACAGGCTGTGGAGCGCCAGCGGCTGCGCATGGCCGGCGGGCGCGCTGCCGTAGTCAAGCCACCACAGCCGCGAGCCGATCGGGACGAGCGCCGAGGCCTGACTTGAGAGCGACAGGTCCGCCAACGGACCGCTCGCCGCACACCAGCTGTGCGCGCCCGGCTCGAGCAGCGCCACACCCCGCCCATCGCCGCTCAGGAGCAGCGCGCCGCTGGGCAGCACGGTGATCCCCGCCGGCGCGAAGATGTTGAGGTCGCTGACCCCTTCCGGCAAGCTCACCGTCGGTGGCGTCGGCAGCGCGAGACTCTGCCAGCGCAGGCCGCCGTCACGGGTGGCCTGCACCGGGTGGGCGGAGAGCGCGTCGATCAGGAGCGCTCTGCCGCGGCCGAGCATGACAAGCGTGCCCTCACCGCAGGCGAGCTGCCCGGGTGTGAGCGTCGGCGCCAGGCGCCAGCGGCGCCCGCCGTCGGTTGAGCGCAGCACGTCCTGGGTGGAGATGCCCATCGCACAGTTGCCCGGAAGGAACGGCCCGAAGCTCAAACACGGCCCGCGCGCAGGGCAGCTCAGGTGAGCGGCGCGCCAGCGCAGCGCGGCGCCCGTGGTCGCCTCGACGAGCGCCACCGCCGCGTCCGGCGGCCCGCCTGGGGCGCCGGAGGCGGCAAACACCGCCTGTGCCCCGCGCCCGACGGTGCGAAAGCCGCCGAAGGTGGCAGCCGCGGCGCCGGCGGGAACCGGCAGCGCCTGCCAGCTGCGCCCACCGTCGCGCGTCTCCACGGCGTAATCGGCGAAGATCCCGGTGCCCGCGCCGGTCTGCCCCTGGAAGGCGGCAAGCAGCGTGCTGCGGCCGAGCGGGAGCACGTCGGCGCAGCTTGAGTGGAAGGGCGCGCCGGGCCGGTACATGCCCTCGCGGGCGAGCACCGGGATGCTCGCGTGCGTGGGCACCATGACATGACGGCCGCCGACCCAGAGCATGATCGAGCGGCCGTCGCAGGCGGCCACGAGCTGCGGGTCGCTGGGATCGGCGGCGATCGGCGTGTGCCTGTCGCGCACCAGCGCCCCGGCCGGCAGCCGTCTGATGCCGGTCAGCTGCGCGCCGCCCACAACCCGCAGCGCCGCGTGCCCGAAGCTCGCCTGCACCTGGGTGCTCTGGCGGGTGAGCGACACCTCCGGCCCGGAGTGGCGCCCGGCGGTGATGCTGACCGTGCCGCCGAACCGGTCGGCGCCGTCATCCCGCTGGACCAGGGGCGCGTAGCCGCTCAGGCGCACGAGCGCGCCCGAGGCGACCGACTGCGGGGAGACCGTGAGCGTCGCGCAGGCGCTTGCGCGCTCACACCAGCGCGGCGGCTGGGCGTCGCGCAGCGTAAAGCGCGCCGTGCCCTCGGCGGTGGCGGCCAGCAGGCAGGAGCTCGCGTCGGTGACGCAGGTGACCGAGACCGGATAGCTCCCGTCGCGCAGCCTCACAACGCCGCCGCCACCACCCTCAAGCCAGGGGGCGGCCGGGATCCTCACCCGGGTGACGAAGGTGCGTGGCGAGATCCAGCGGACGCGCCTTGAGCCGCCCAGGTCAAGGCCGGTGAGGCAGCCGTCCCAGCAGACCTGGAGCGTGCTTGCGTGCTTGGCCACGGACCGGCGCAGCGTGCCCGTGACCTGCACGCGCGTGCCGGGCGGGCCACTCGCCGGCGACAGCGTTACGCTCACCGGCGGCTGGGGCAGGCGCGCGAGCCGCAGCTCGGTGACGAGCTGCGCTGGGACCCCGCGGCGCCCCTCGTAGTGCTCTACGGCGCGCAGCTTCGCACGCATGACCGAGTAAAGGCTGGCGAACTCGAGCGTGTCGTCGAGCGCGACCGTGTAGCGGCCCGAGGCGAACTGGCCGACCAGCAGGCAGCCGCTGATCCGGCCCGACGGCGACTGCGTGATCGCGCTCTGGGTGCGACACGGCCGCTGCGCCGGCGGGCTCGCGGTGTGTGTCGGCTGGCGCCGTGACGCGCCGCAGCCAGCCAGTGCCAGCGCGACCGTCACGGCGGACACAAGGCGGTAGCGCGCGGGGCTGATGCTCACGGCCCGATCGGCACGTAGTGGTAGCTTGCGCCCGCGTCGGTCGTGTAGTAGAGACGCCACACCTGTCTGCCGCCACCGCCAAAGACCCCGAGCGCGACCCCGTGCGTGGCGTCGGTGAAGCCGAGGTAGGCCCAGGCCGCCGCCGGCGCCTGCACCGGGCTCCAGCTCGCGCCGGCATCGTCGGTCACATACAGCGGGCCCTGTCCGGAGGCGACCGCAACGGTTGCCGAGGCGGCTGCGAAGGCGTCGATCGGCCCGTTGGGGACCTGCGCGGCTGTGGCAAAGCGCTCGCCGCCGTCGCTCGAGCGCAGGATGATGTCGGGCGCCATGCCGGTTGAGCAGAGCGCCCAGATCGTGGCGGGCGCGGAGACGGCGTCGTAGGCGCAGTTACCCATTCCCCGGGGAACCCCCGCCACCCGCCGGAACGGTGCGAGCGGCGCCGGCGAGACGAACAGCCGGTCACCGATGGCGACGAGCACCATCGCGCCCTGCACCCACAGCGCGCTGGGCGACGCCTGGCCCTGCGCGTAGGCGCGCCCAAAGCCGCCCACGAGCTGCCAGCGGTCGCTGCCCACGGCGGCGCGCATCAGCCGCTGCGGTCCGCCGTTTGAGGTGACCGCGTAGACGTAGCCGTCGGCGGCGGCCAGCTCGTTGGCGCCAAAGCCCCGCTCGGCGACCCAGGTCCGCCCGCCGTTGGTGGTCGTGTAGAGCCGCGGGCCGAAGGCGTAGCCGTCGCGGGCGTTGGCAAAGCGCAGCGCGCTCACACCGCGCGTCGGTGGCGCCGGGATGCGGCTGAAGCGGGGACCGCCGTCGGTCGTATGCACAATCGCCGTGCAGCTGCGCCGGCCGCACGGCGCGCTTCCGAGCAGCCACCAGTCGGTCTCGCTGACCGCGGTGAAGGACCGCGGCTGGAAGCCGACCGGCACAGCACCGGCGGTCGTGTAGGCGCCGGCGCGCGCGGCGCCGCTCGCGACGCTCGCCGCGCTCGGGCGCGCCGCGAGCGGGTTGCGCACCGGCAGCGCCAGAGTGGCCGCAAACGCACTGGCGGCAAGCAGCGTGACGACGCCGGCCGCGAGGCCGGCGGTCGGCACGCGCAGCGCCAGGCGCGCCAGCGCCCGCGCCAGCATTGCCGCCGGACGCCGCCGGACACCAGCGCGCCTGGCGGCGGCCACCAACTGCTCTTCGAGCTGCTCAAGGAAGTCGCCGCTCATGCTCTTGAGACCTCCGTCAGCTGGTCGCGCAGCCGCCGCAGGCCGCGGCTTACGCGCTTTCGCACCACGAGCGCCGAGCAGCCCATACGCCCCGCGATCTGGTCGTAGCCGAGCTCGTCAACTACCCGCCAACGGACCGCCTCGCGCTCGAGCGCGGGCAGGCCGTCGAGCATCTCCTCCAGGCGTCCGACACCGGCATCGGCGAGCTGGTCGACGCGTTCCAGGTCGAGATCGTCCAGGGCGAGCGGCTCGAGGCCGAGGCGACGGCGGGCCCGCTCCTGGACCCGGCCTCGCCGCCAGCTCATCAGCAGCTTGTGGCGGGCGATGCCGATCACCCACGCGAGCGCCGAGTCCCGCTGCGGTTGGTAGCGCCCGGCGCTCAGCAGCACCGCCGCAAACACCTCGGCGGCGAGGTCGGCTGCGAGCTCTCGGTCGCCGGTCTCGCGCCGCAGATAGGCGAGCACCTCGGCCAGGTGGCGCCGGTAGAAGGCGGCAAAGGCCTCCCCGTCACCAGCGGCAGCAGCCGCCAACAGCTCGGCATCGGCCCACAGCGCACGATCGTTGCGATGGACAGCCATCAATCCCTCTATTGCACAAGGCTAGGCGCGTGTGACGCCAGATACCGGCCTGCTTCGGACCTCAGGGGTCGAGCAGGTTGCGCAGGCGCGGCGGGCCAGCGTCGTCGAGCTCGACGACAAAGCCGGGGCGGTACGGGCTCGCGGGCGCGAGCGCGAAGCGCTCGTTGACCCAGCAACCGGTGTTGATCAGCGCTGTGCCCGAAGCCGTGACCCATTCAGCCGGGGAGTCGGCGGGCAGCGGCCCGGCCCGGTGCGAGTGGCCGAAGAGCGCGTAGCGAGGCGTAAGTCCGAGCGTCGCGAGCACCCGAGCGTAGGCGACAAGCGGCGCACGTGTCAGCTGCGCGTCGGAGAGATCGCCGCTGAGCGGTCCGAGGCCCAGGCAGCGAAGCGCGCCAACCGCCACGCGCACGCCGGTCTCGAGCGCGAAGGTCTCGAGGCGGTTGCCCTCGCGGATCCGCTTGAACAACCGCATGCTGCCGCCACCATCCTCTGCATCGACCTCGCCGTCACCGTTCTGGGAGATCGCATACATCCAGGCGTAGATCGGTGACAGCACGCGCTCGTAGTCGGCGGCGCCCCGCATCTTCGCCTCTGGCAGCTTGAGCATGCGCGCCATCGCTCCTGCGGCCACGCGCTCCAAACCCGGCGTGGTGGTGTGGCGGTCCAGATAGTGCCCGTGGTGGGCGTAAACATCCTCACGCAGCCAGACGCCGGGGTATTCGAAGCGCACGCGGGCACCGCCCGCCGCAAGCACAGCTTCAAGCTCGGTCAGCGCGCCGGGCTGCAGGCGCAGCTGGTGGTCGTGGTTGCCGAACAGGTAGACCACCTCGCGGCCGGTGCCCAGGCCGGCGGCGAGTTGCGAGAGCACAGGCGAGGCGGCGGCGAGCGCGTCCGCCAGCGGGCGCTCGCGCAGCTCGACGACGTCGCCCAGCAGCACGAGACGGTCAGCCGCCGCCACAACCGGCGCCAACACGGAGAGCGCGTGCTGGTCAAGGCGGCTGCGGCCGTGGCCGGCACCGATGTGCAGGTCCGATACGACCAGCGTCCGCAAGCGCTACGCGAGTGCTTCGCGGATGGGCTTGGGGAGCATGAAGCGGGTGTCCTCGCGCACCACGTCGAGCTCGGAGACGTCCGTCGTGCCGCGGGCACGAAAGAACTCCACCAGGCCCTGGACCAGCTCCTCGGGGGCGCTCGCACCCGAGGAGATACCCACCGTGACGACGTCCTCGAGCCACTCCTCCTGCACCTGGGACGCGTTGTCGATCAGGTGGGCGTCCGCCCCGAACTCGCGTGCGACCTCGACCAGGCGGTTGGAGTTGGAGGAGTTGGCGCTGCCGATCACCAGCACCAGATCACAGCAGCCAGCGAGCTCCTTGACCGCGGCCTGGCGGTTGGTGGTCGCATAACAGATGTCGTCGGTCCTCGGCCCCACGATCTCCGGGAAGCGTTCGCGCAGCCGCTCGATGATCGCGCGGGTCTCGTCGACGCTGAGCGTCGTCTGCGAGATGTAGGCGACATGCGACGGGTCAGCGAGGACCAGCGCATCCACGTCCTCCTCGCTCTGCACCAGCACGATCCGGTCGGGAGCTTCGCCCATCGTGCCCTCGACCTCCTCGTGACCAGCGTGACCGATCATCACGATCGTGTAGCCCTGCTCTGCGAAGCGCAGCGCCTCCCGGTGCACCTTGGTCACCAGCGGGCAGGTCGCGTCGATCACGTTCAGCCTGCGGCTTGAAGCGTTATCGCGCACCGCCGGCGCCACGCCGTGGGCCGAGAAGACGGTTGTCGCGCCGACCGGCACCTCCAGCTCCGAGTCGACGAAGATCGCGCCCCGCTCGCGCAGCTGTTCGACGACGTACTTGTTGTGCACGATCTCCTTGCGCACGTAGACGGGAGCTCCGTGCAGATCCAGCGCCTGCTCGACCGTCTGGACAGCTCGGTCGACGCCGGCGCAGTACCCGCGCGGGGATGCAAGCAGCAGCTTCTCTGGCGTATGTGCCATCCGGATGAGCGAGTTTAGAGCGCGGCGCGCCGCCTACCCTTAGCGCAGCCTCAATCTGGCCCGTGCACTTGGGAGGAATGGCCGTGAACCGGCGGCACCTGGATCGCCTGACGTCAACAGACGCCTCGTTTCTGCAGCGCGAGACCGACAGCGCGCACATGCACATTGGCGGACTGCTGCTGTTCGCCGGCGCCGCGCCGAAGCTCGAGGAGCTCCTTGATCACATCCGCAGCCGCCTGCACCTGGTCCCACGCTACCGCCAGAAGCTGGCCTTCCCACCCCCTGGCGGCGGGCGGCCGCTGTGGATCGACGACCCCGACTTCAGTCTCGAGCGTCACGTGCACGCGGTGGCGCTTCCCGCTCCCGGCGATGACGCACAGCTGCTGGAGCTGGCCGAACAGATCGCCTCGCGGCCACTTGACCGCCGCCGGCCGCTCTGGGAGCTATGGCTGGTCGGTGGGCTCGGCCGGGCGGCGCCCGGCACCGGTGAGCGCTTCGCGCTGATCGCCAAGAACCACCACGCGCTCGTGGACGGGGTCTCGGGAGTGGATCTGGCGACGGCGCTGCTGGAGTTGACGCCGGAGCCACGGCGCCCGGCGCCCGCGGACCTGCGAGCGTGGCAGCCGCAGCCCCCACCGGACGCCCTCGAGTTCCTGGCGGCGGGCGCTCGCGACGGCCTGCGTTCGGCGATCGCAATCGTTGATGCGACAGCGCGGGCGCTCACCACTCCACGCCACAGTGCCGCCGCGCTGCGCGATGCCGGAGTCGGTCTGTGCGCCCTGCTCGTGGAGCTCGGGAGTCCTGCACCCCGAACGCCGCTCAACGTCGCGATCGGCCCGCAGCGACGGCTGCGAGTGGTGCGCCAGCAGCTGAGCGACTACCGGACGATCAAGCAAGCCTACGAGGTGACCGTCAACGACATTGTCCTGAGCGTGGTCGCGGGCGCGGTCGGCGAGTGGCTGCGCTCACGCGCAGTCGACACGGAGGGTTTGGAGCTGCGGGCGCTCGTGCCCGTGTCGCTGCGAGGCGCCGATGAGCATGGCACGCTCGGAAACCGGCTGGCGCTGATGCGTGGCCCGCTACCGGTCGGGATCACCGACCCAGTGCGCAGGCTGCGCCAGGTGAGTGAAAGCATGGGCACGCTGAAGCGCTCCAACCAGGCGGTGGGCGCCGCCACGCTGGCGGCGATGAACGACAGGCTGCCGCCGGTGGTTCTGGCGCAGGCCTCGCGCCTGCAGTTCTCGCCCTGGCTGTTCAACCTGTTGGTAACCAACATCCCCGGACCGCAGGTGCCGCTGTATCTCCGCGGCCGGCGTCTGACCGAGCTGATCCCGGTGGCATTCCTGCCAGAGCACCACGCGCTCGCGGTCGCGGTCATGTCCTACAACGGCCGGATCGCATATGGGCTGCTGGGCGATCAGGCGGCGTTGCCCGACATCGACGTGATCGCCACTGGGATCGAGCGCTCGCTGCAGCTGCTGCTTGACGGTGCCGCGGCCACCAGCTGAGCGAAAAACCCGAGGTTTGGGCGCGACTCCTGCGGGTATCTGGTGTTTACCAGGCACATGCAGGGGTTCCAGAGTAAGACCCCTGCAGCATCCGCCCCACACGTCGGGTTGTGGTCCGCCCCCCTAAGCCACAACCCGGAGGGTGCGAGCAGCGGTTGGGCGGGGCCCCTCGGGGCCCCGCCCAACTCGTGTCCGGCAGACGCCCGGCAGACCGCTGGGAGCATGAAGATGGTCCGGCGGGCTGTGGTCATCCGACGGGATGGCCGCGCCCGGAGACGCGGGGCGTCCGAGGCTCAGAAGCCCAGCGCGAACTTGGCGTCTTCGCTCATCAGCTCAGGTGACCACGGCGGCGTGAACACGAGCTCCGAGTCGACCGCGCTGACACCCTCGATCTCGCCCACGAACTCCCTGATCTGCTCGTCCACCTGGGGACCGATCGGACAGCCCGGCGTGGTGAGCGTGTAGGTGACCTTGACGGCACCGGCGGGGTCGATTTCGACCCCGTAGATCAGGCCCAGCTCGACGAAATCGAGCCCGAGCTCAGGGTCAATGACCTCGCGCAGGGCGTCGTTTACCTCGTCAACGGTGATCATCTCTACCAGTTTACGGCGGTTTCGCAGCATTGAGCCAAAGTTAAGGTTGCGTTACCGCCGGTTGCTTTTGTAAGTTTGGGAGATCATCGAGTTCGCCGACAATCCGCCGGTGCTGCTCTGCGCCGGAGACGAGGACCGAAGCACTCAGAGCCTCCGGCGCCGCGCGCTGGTGCTCGCCTTCCGTGCCCCAAGCGACGTTATGGTCGATATGCGCGACCTGTCGTTCGCGGACATGACGCTGATCCTCGATCTGGCGACGCTCTCGCACCGTCTGCGCCGCCGCGGTCGCCGCCTGCTCCTGCAGGCCCCGCAGCCGCAGATCATGCAACTGATCGAAATAGCCGGACTGGACCGCCTACCCGGCGTCGAGATGGTCGCAGACGGCTGGGCGGCACCGGCAGTCGCCTGAGACCCGGACCTGGGGCGGGCGCGGGCCGGACGGGCCGTCGGTGCGACGGCGGCTCCGGGTGCCGACCCGCAGATCTACGGTGCGACCACCGGTCTGAGCATCGGCCAGACCGTTGGTCCGCCACCGGGTAGCGTGAGGACCCCGGTGTGCTCGAAGCCGAGCCGCTCGTACAGCGCTGCGCTGCGTTCGCTGCTGGCTTCGATGTAAGCCGGCAGCCCGGCCAGGTCGGCTTCGGCGAGAACCGATTGCAGGAGCGCCGTGCCGAGCCCCTGGCCCTGTCGCGCGACTCGCGCTCCCACCCATCGCACATAGAAGTGCGGCGCTTGTGGATGTCGCTTGTGGAGCTCCTGTTGCACGCGGCCGGCGCGCGCCAAGCGCATCCCAAACGCGCGGGCCCATCTGAGCGCCTCCGTCAGCTCGAATGAAGCGGCCATCTGCCAGGTTCCAGGCGCGAGCACGCACAGCGCGCCGTCGTATTCGGAGGTCGTCCACACGGTACCGCCGTTGCGCAACACATACAGCTGAAGCTCAGCGGTGAACATGATGCGCAACCGAGCCCGGAACCGCGGGCCCGGCGGGAGCAACCACCTGCACACCGGGTCCGCGATGAACGCATCGGCCAGCGCGCGCGCCACCTGCGGCACCTCGTCGACGCTCGCCAGCCGCAGCGTGCGCTCGCAGCTCCTGGTAGTTGCAGCTGCCGGCTGTGGTTGCACGGATGGTGGTGGCGTCACGGTCACGGCTCCTCACGCTTGATAACCATCTAGAACAAAGTATTATACGTTGTATAGATGAGCGCGTCAACCGCCACCCGTTCCACGCATCGCGCCAAGCTGCTCCAGGCGGCCCGCGCTCTTTTGCGCGAGCGCCAATACGGCAACATCACCGCCCGCGATCTCGTCGCCGCATCGAACACCAACCTCGGATCGATCGGCTACCACTTCGGCTCCAAGGAGGCGCTGCTCAACGAGGCGATCGGGCTGGAGTTTGAGGAGTGGACCGACGCGGTCATCCGTGCCACGCGCATCGGCTCAGGCCCGGAGCCACCGACGCTGGCGGACTCGCTACGGACCGTGCTCGACCATTACGAGACGATCCGGCCCTACCACCACGCCTACATCGAGGCACTGGCGCGCAGCGCACGCTCGCCGCAGCTGCGCGATCAACTCGCGGCGCACTACAACCGGCAGCGAGACCGCGTGGCGGCACTGCTGAGAGAGCCCGGCGAAGAGCAGATCGCCGCTGACGCGGCGCGCAACCTCGCGTCCCTGATCATCGCTGCGGTTGACGGCCTGCTGATCCAGACCTTCATCGACCCCGGCAGCGCGCCCACCAGCCAGGACCTCGCAGCCGCGCGCGAGTACGCCGCTCACTAGGCTTAGCTCAATCCCCATGATCTGGTTCGTGCTCCTCGTGCTCTGGCCGCTGGCCGAGCTCTACGTGATCATCAAGCTCTCGGAGGCGATCGGCTTTCTCTGGGTGATCCTGCTCTTGATCGTGAGCTGGCCCGTGGGCTGGCGGTTGATCCGCCATCAGGGGCGAGCCGCGCTGCGCCACCTGCGCGATGCGCTGCTCGCCGGCAGGACTGCCGACAAAGAGGTGCTGGACGGCGCGCTGGTGCTGTTCGGGGCGTTGCTGCTGCTGGTGCCGGGCTTCATAACCGACGCGGTGGGCGTGCTGCTGCTGCTGCCGCCCACACGGGCTCTGGTAAGGCCGCTGGTGGCGCGCAACCAGCGCAGCGCCTGGCTCACGCGCTTGGCGGGCGCCGCCAGCTGGAACCCGGGCCGTGGCGGCCGCCACAGACCTGACGACTACGACGCCGAAGCCACAGCGGCCGACGTGAACGAGCCACAGCTGAAAGCATGAGCGCCATGCACGCGCAAGGCCTCCAGCTGGCGATCTTCGCCGATCCCGATCTGGAGCTCTGGGGAATCGCCGCGATCGACCAGCAGGCCGGCCTGGCGGCCGGCGGCCTGCATGCCGGGATGCTCGACCCGACACCGGTGGATGTCGCGATCGACGGTGACACCTGGTCGCTGCATGGTTCGGGCTGTGAGCTGTTGGTCACACCGACGCCCACGGGCAGCGCCACACCCGCCGCGACACCGATCGAGCACTGCCAGGTGCTCGGCACGCTGGCGCTCGACGGGGCGACGCGCAAGCTCCGCGGGACAGGCATCAGGACCGCCGTGGGGCTGGCGCAGGATGGCGGCTCGATGCGCCTGTTTGGCTCCTGGTTCCCGGCTGGGCAGGAGCTGGGCGTGCTTGCACTTCGCCGCCCCGGGGCGTCGAGCGGTGAGGGCGACGAGATCAGCGTCACGGCGCGTGGCGAGGAGCAGCCGCTCGTGCTCGACCCACGCCTTTCAACGACCTACAACAGCGCCGGTGAGCCGGTCCGGGTCGGGATCGAGCTGTGGCTCGGCGAAAGCGAAGACGACGAAGCGGGGTTGCGCGGACGGCGTGTCGCCGGTCGCGCCGGCGGCGCTAGCGTGAGTATCGGAGCGCTGCGCGCCTACGCGTTCGAGTGTGTCACCCGAGGTGAACCAGGCACCGGCGTGTACGTGTTGGCCGACCCGCTGGGCTAGCCGGCCAAAGCCTAGGTGCTTCGCAGCGAAGCAGCGGCGGCAGGGCGCGCTGCCGGGCCTAATTCTCGCTGCCCAGACGGTCCCAGCAGTAGAGCTCGAGGCACTCGGCGGCCAGGCGCCTGCAGCGCGCCTCGGTCAGCCACGGCAGCACCTGGTCCAGAGCCTCATCATCGCCGAGCCCAGCGTCGAAGGCATCCTCGCCGCGAAAGCCGGCAGCGATGCGCAGCGCCTCACGCCGGTTCTCGCCGAGCGACGGGAAGACGTTGACGAGGAACTCCTTGTTCGGAACCGGATGGCCGACCTCGAGCGATGCGTGCCAGGCGGCGAGCAGCGAGAGGTCATGCTCGTCAAGGTCGGCAACCGCGCGCGAGTAGTGCGAGAGCAGGTCCGACTCGGGGATCTCATCGACCCAGGCTGCGACGACCTCTCCGAGGATCTGGCGTCGCGCCTCGCGACCGACTGAATCGGCGATGACGCGGATCGCGTCCTGCGGCTCGATGAAGCAAAGTGACATGGTGGCTCCGGCTAGGGCTTGTTCTCCGCCGCGCAATGTAGGCGCCCGGCCGGACGGAGCCATGCGCGCTCAGACGGTTGGGTCGGGGACTCCCAGCGCGTGCAGGGCTTTCCGCTGAAGCACCGACATGACCTCTGGATCAGCGTCCGCCTCGCCGGCGGCGCGCGCACCCGTCCCCCAGTCGTGCAACGCCAGGTCGAGGGCCGCCAGCGGGACCTCACAGGCATCTGCCAGGTTCGCCGCCCGGCGCTCGAGCAACTGCCGCTCGCCGATCCCGAACGCCCGTTTGGCCGCCCACGTCGCCTCGTTCTCGCCGCTCAGATACAGCTGGCCCGCCGCCAGCGCGTAGAGGCCGAGGCCGCCAAGCAGCGTGAGCAGCTCGAAGCTGACATCACGGGTGAAGCCGTGAAGTGTGCCCAGGCGCTCGAAGTCACGATCAAAGCGCCGGTCGGGCGCCCAGGCCGGGTCGCCAGCCAGGCCGGTGGCCAGCGAGCCCTGGCGCTCGCCCCAGCTTCGCGCCGCGGCCAGCGCGGCCCCCCGCAGAGGTTCGGAGTCGATGCCACGCGGGCCGCTCAGCACATGCTCTATCGCGCGCTCGGTGCGGGCGCCGAGATCATCGGGCGCCACCAGCTCGCGCCAGGCCCCAGGCGCGTCCTGCAAGCGCTCGCCGGCCGCGACGCTCGCCATCAGCTCGAGCCGAGCGGCGGCGAAGCCGATCTCGCCGGCCAAGCGGGCGGCGTCCTCGCCAGAACGCAGCCCGGGCACCAGTGGCGAGCTGTAACCATCGTCGGCGCCGCGGGCCAGGCGCCGCACGCGCACGCCGCCGGCGCGGGTGCCGGCGACCGGACGGGGCGTCGCGCGCGCGCGCCCCGGTGCCGCAGGCGTCGGCCTTGGCGCACGGACACGCGGTTGCGTTGACCGGGGAGCACTGGAGGAGACGACCGGGCGCACCTCAAAGTTCTGCTCACGGGCACAGATCGTGCAGTTGGCGAGCAGGCGGTTATGACGACAGAAGCTGGGCACGGCTCTAATCCTGACACGCCGGCAGCATCAGGGTTGGTGCTGGGAGACCCGGTTCCATCCGGGCCTCCCAGCTGGCCGGAGAAGTGGGGGCGCATTTCTCCGGCTGCTTGGGCGGGGTCTTTCCACCCAACGCTTGGCCGCTTAAACGTAGCCGCTGTGAGGCGGTCGCCCGGTGAAGAAAAGGCAAAGAACAGTCGCGCGCGGCTTCAGTCAGACTCGCGACGCTGACCCGGGCCGGTGAAGAACTGATCTCCGGGACGCACGGTGCCGGCCGCCTCCGCCTCGTGACGCAGGGTGCTGTCAGGCTCACCACTCCAGGCGCCGATCGCCAAAAGCTCCCGGTCCTGGTCCATGGGCGTGCCCCCGAGCGCGCGGTTGACCACACGCGCGCACTTGCGGCCCTCGGCGATGGCCGTCACAACCAGCGACTGGCCGATCCGCGCATCACCGCAGGCGAACACACCCTCGTGCGAGGTCTTGTACGTGCGTTCGGTGCGGATGTTGCCGCGGCGGTCCAGATCCAGCGCCAGATCCGCCACAAGCCCGTCGTGCTCGGGATGCTCGAAGCCGATCGCGATCAGCACCAGGTCGGCGTCGACAACGAACTCGCTGCCGGGAACCGGCGTGAGATCACGCGATGAAGCGCCGGTCACCTTGCGCGCGTAGACATGCGTGACCTGCCCCTGCGCGCCGCCGAAGCCGACCACCTCGGTGCCCCAGCGCCGCTCTCCGCCTTCCTCCAGTGCGTAGGTCATCGCCGTACGCTTGGGTGGCAGCGGCCACGGGTGTCGCGGGTCCGAATTGCGCAGCTCCGCGTAGACGTCGAGGATCCGGGCGCTGGCTGCCCCCTCGCGCAGCGCGTTGGAGATGCAGTCCATGCCCGTGTCCCCGCCACCGATCACGATCACGTGCTTGCCGGCGGCGGTGATCGTCTGTGCCGGATCAACCTCGCGTGCGGGCCGGCCCGCCTGCCTGGCCACCCAGCGGTTGCGTTGGTACAGGTAGTCCATCGCGAGGTGGATGCCTGCGTTCTCGCGGCCCGGAACGTCAAGGTCGCGCGATACACGTGAGCCGATCGCGACGACCAGGGCGTCGTGATCACCCTTCAGCCGCTGGACCTCAACGTCAACTCCAACCTCAGTGTTGTAGCTGAACTCGACTCCCTCCTGCTCCAGGATCGCAACCCGCCTGTCGATCACGTCCTTCTCGAGCTTGGCGTCGGGCACACCAAAACGCATCAGACCACCGGGGCCCTCGTCGCGCTCGTAGACCGTCACCCGGTGACCTATGCGGTTCAGCTCAGCCGCCACCGCCAGACCGGCCGGACCTGCGCCCACCACGCCGACGCTCTTGCCCGAGCGCCTTGTGGGCGGCTCCGGCACGATCCATCCCTCAGCGAAGGCTCGCTCCGCGATCGCGAGCTCGACCTGCTCGATCGTCACCGGTTCGTCGGCGATCGCCAGCACGCAAGCGGACTCGCACGGCGCCGGACAGATGCGCCCGGTGAACTCCGGGAAGTTGTTGGTCGCGTGCAGCTCGTCAATCGCCTCGCGCCACTTGTCGCGGTAGACCAGGTCGTTCCAGTCCGGAATCAGGTTGCCGAGCGGGCATCCCTCGTGACAGAACGGCACGCCGCAGTCCATACAACGGGAAGCCTGACGCTTGACCTCAGACTCAGCCTGCAGCTTGAAGTACGGTTCGTAATCCGCCACGCGTTCGCGCGGGTCGCGCTTGTCGAAGCCCACGCGGTGGATCGTCAGGAAGGCGCGGAGTTCACCCACGGCGATCGGCTCCCGCGGCGCTGACCGCTCGAGCGTCGCTGCCGGCCAGCGGGCCGGCGGCGACGGCCTGCCGCGCCTGGCGTTCGAGCGCCAGGCGGTAGTCGCGCGGCATCACCTTGACGAAGCGCTCGCGCGCGTGCTCCCAGCGCGCCAGCACGTTGCGCCCCACCAGCGAACCGGTGCGCTGCGCGTGCTCGGCGATCAGTGCCCGCAGCTCCTCATCGTCCTGTTCGGTGAGCGGCTCTAGGTCGACCAGGTCGGTGTTGCAGCGGCCGGCGAAGCGGCTGTCGGAGTCGTAGACGTAGGCGATGCCGCCGCTCATGCCCGCGGCGAAGTTGCGTCCTGTGGGACCGAGCACGACCACCCGTCCGCCGGTCATGTACTCGCAGCCATGGTCACCCACGCCCTCCACCACCGCCACGACACCGGAGTTGCGCACGGCGAAGCGCTCGCCCGCCAGGCCGCGGAAGAAGGCGCGGCCGGAGGTGGCACCGTAGATCACGGTGTTGCCGACGATCGTGTTCTCCTCCGCACGGAACAGCGCCGCCTCGGGCGGGCGCACGACCAGCACCCCACCGGACATCCCCTTGCCCGCGTAATCGTTGGTTTCGCCCCGCAGGGTCAGGGTGACGCCGGATGCGAGCCAGGCGCCGAAGCTCTGCCCGGCCGAACCGGTGAACTCGATGCTGATGGTGTCGTCCGGCAGCCCGTCGGGGCCGAGGCGGCGACTGATCTCGCCAGAGAGGATGCCCCCGACCGTGCGGTTGACGTTGCGCAGGCCGATCGGTCCGAGCTTGACCGGCTCGCGGCGCTCGAGCGCGGGGGCGCACTGCCGGACCAGAGCCCAGTCGAGCGCGTCATCGAGCACCGGCTCCGGCCCGCGCAAGCGCCGCCGGGCGACCTCCGCCGGCACCTCCGGGCTCGCCAGCACCAGCGAGAGGTCAACCCGCTGGGCCTTCCAGTGATCGATCGCCGCCTCTGTGTCGAGCAGCTCGCTGCGACCGATCATCTCCTCAAAGCGCCGGATGCCGAGCTGCGCCATCAGCCTGCGCACCTCTTCGGCGACATGCATCAGGTAGTTGATCACATGGTCGGGCGTGCCCTTGAAGCGGGCGCGCAGCACGGGATCCTGCGTGGCTACACCAACCGGACACGTGTTCAGGTGGCAGACGCGCATCATGATGCAGCCCATCGCGATCAGCGGCGCGGTGGAGAAGCCGAACTCGTCGGCGCCGAGCAGCGCGGCCACCACGACGTCACGGCCGGTCTTCATCTGGCCGTCGACCTCCACCGTCACGCGGCTGCGCAGATCGTTGAGCATCAGTGTTTGCTGCGTCTCGGCCAGACCGATCTCCCAGGGCATGCCAGCCCCGTGGATCGAAGACTGCGGCGAGGCGCCGGTGCCTCCCTCTCCGCCTGAGATCGTGAGGTGATCGGCGTTGGCCTTGACCACCCCCGCGGCGACGGTGCCGACCCCGACCTCGCTGACGAGCTTGACCGACACGCTCGCCTGCGGGTTGGCACAGCGCAGGTCGTAGATCAGCTGTTTGAGATCCTCGATCGAATAGATGTCGTGGTGGGGGGGCGGTGAGATCAGGCCAACCCCTTCGGTCGAATGGCGGATCCGGGCGATGTAGGCGTCGACCTTGTGTCCGGGGAGCTGCCCGCCCTCGCCGGGCTTGGCGCCCTGTGCCATCTTGATCTGAAGCTGGTCGGCGTTGACCAGGTAGTGGGTCGTGACGCCAAAACGGCCCGATGCGATCTGCTTGATCTTCGAGCGCCGGTCGTCGCCATTGGCGTCGGGCGTGAAGCGCATCGGGTCCTCGCCGCCCTCGCCGGTGTTGGACTTGGCGCCCAGGCGGTTCATCGCGATCGCCAGCGTCTCGTGCGCTTCGCGGCTGAGCGCGCCAAGCGACATCGCGCCCGTGGTGAAACGCTTGACGATCTGCGCCGCCGGCTCGACCTGGTCGAGCGGGATCGGCTCGGAGAGGGTCCTCAGCTTCATCAGGCCGCGCAGCGAGGAGTGCCTGGTCGCCTCGGCGTCTGCGAGCTGCGCGAACTCCTCATATGTCTGCCAGCCATCCCCGCCCTGGCGGCGGACTGCGTGCTGCAGCTTGGCGATCGTGTCCGGATTCCAGTTGTGCAGCTCACCGTCGCGGCGCCACTGCATCACGCCACCCACCGGCAGCAGCTCGCGCTCCGTGCGCGGGTAGGCGCGGAAATGGCGCTCGAGCGCCTCGGTGGCAAGCTCGCGCAGCCCAATGCCGCCGATTCGTGAGGCGGTGCCGGTGAAGTGACGCTCAACCAGCTCGCGCTCGAGACCGACCGCCTCGAAGATCTGGGCGCCGCAGTAGGACTGGATCGTCGAGATTCCCATCTTGGAGATCGTCTTCAGAAGTCCTTTGCCGATCGCCTTGACGATCCGTTTCTCCGCTTCGTCGCGGTCAAGATCCTCCGGCAGCAGCGCCCGGTCGGCCAGCTCGTCGAGCGACTCAAACATCACGTAAGGGTTGATGGCGGAGGCACCAAAGCCGATCAGGGTGGCCATGTCGTGAATCTGGCGCGGTTCGCCGGACTCGATCACCAGACCGGTGGTCAGGCGCGTACCACGCCGCACCAGGTCCTGGTGCACGGCGGCGACGGCAAGTAGCGACGGCATCGCCGCGCGCTCGGGCCCCAGGTTACGGTCCGACAAAATCAGGATGTTCGCGCCGTTGTCAACGTAGCTGGCCGCCTCTTCGCAGAGTGCGTCCAGGCGTCGGGCCATACCGTCCTCGCCGTCCTGCACCGGCCATGTGATGTCGAGCGTGGCGGCGTCGAAGATCTCATGCGACACCTGACGCAGCTTCTCGAGCTCGTGGTTGCGGAGGATCGGCTGGTCCATGACCAGCTGGTGAGCCTGCTCGGGAAGCTCCGCCAGCAGGTTGCGCTCACGTCCCACGCCCACCTGAAGGCTCATCACGACCTGCTCCCGCAACGGGTCGATGGGTGGGTTGGTGACCTGCGCGAAGAGCTGCTTGAAGTAGGCAAAGAGTGGTGGCTGGCGATCCGAGAGGACCGCCAGTGCGGTGTCGTTGCCCATCGACCCGACCGGCTCCTCGCCCCTGGCCGCCATCGGCGCGATGATCAGCTTGAGATCCTCCTGGGAGTAACCGAAGGCGAGCTGCTTGGCCCGCAGCGGCTCGATCCGCGGCACCCGTGGCTCGCGCTCGGGTAGGTCGTCGATGTGGACCACCGCCTGCTGGTACCAGTCACCGTAGGGCTGGCGTCGCGAAACGTGGCGCTTGACCTCCTCGTCGTCGACGATCCTGCCCTGCTCGAGGTCGAGCAGAAACATCTTGCCCGGGGCCAGACGACCCTTGCGCGCAACGTGCTCCGGCGCCACGGTCAACACGCCTGCCTCCGAGGCGAGCACCACGTAGCCCTCGGTGTCCTGGATCCAGCGTCCGGGACGCAGCCCGTTGCGGTCGAGCGTCGCGCCGGCGATCTTGCCGTCCGTGAAGACAACCGCCGCCGGCCCGTCCCAGGGCTCCAGCAGGCACGAGTGAAAGTCATAGAAGCCCCGGACGTCCGGATCCAGGTCGCGGCGGGTGCGATAGGCCTCGGGGATCATCATCATCATCGCGTGCGGGATCGAGCGGCCGCTCAGGACCAGCAGCTCTAGCACGTTGTCAAAGGCGGCCGAGTCGGAGGCCTGCGGCTGAATCACGGGCAGGATCCGGCCCAGATCGTCGCCGAACAGCTCACAGGCAAGCTGCGATTCGCGCGCCCGCATCCAGTTGGCGTTGCCGCGCAGGGTGTTGATCTCCCCGTTGTGAGCGATCATCCGGAACGGGTGGGCCAGCGTCCAGCTCGGGAAGGTGTTGGTGGAAAAGCGCGAATGCACGAGCGCCAGACGGCTCGCCAGGCGGGGGTCGCGCAGGTCGGTGAAGAAGCGCGGCAGCTGCGGTGCGGTCAGCATCCCCTTGTAGACGAGCGTGCGGGAGGAGAAGCTGGCAAAGGACAGCTCAGCGCCCGCCTCGAGCTCGATCAGGCGCCGGATCACGTAGAGCTTGCGCTCGAACGCATCCTGATCAGGCAGGTCCTCGGCCGCCGCGATCAGCAGCTGGCGAATGTAGGGTTGAGAGGCTCGGGCGGTCTCGCCCGCATAGCGATCGTCGGTGGGTACGTCACGCCACCAGATCACGCGCTGTCCCTCGCCGCGAACGCGCGCCTCGATCATCTGCTCGAGCTCGACTCGACGCTCGGGATCGGTGGGCAGAAAAACGACGCCGACGCCGTAGCGACCGAGCGGCGGCAGCTCGATGCCAGCCGCCACGCCGCGGAAGAAGGCGTCGGGCACCTGCAGCAGGATGCCGGCTCCGTCACCGGTGTTGGGGTCTGCGCCGGCGGCACCGCGATGCTCCAGGTTGCCGAGCGCCTCGATGCCCTTCTCGATAACGGCATGCGTCGCCTCACCCCAGAGCTTGGCCACGAGCGCCACACCACAGGCGTCGTGTTCGGCTGAGGACTGGTACAGGCCGCGGCTGGCGGCCATCGGTTCGGGTGCGTGGTTCATCGGCTTTCAGGGATCCGCTCGGCTGGGCGAGCGTGGCGGGAGGCGTGTGAGCCTGAGCCTACGTTTATAGAGGCTACCGGGTTTGTTGCCACCCTTTGGGGCGCACGCGGGGGCGCACGCGGGGGCGCACGCGGGGGCGCACGCGGGGGCGCACGCGGGGGCGCACGCGGGGCGCGCGCGGGGCGCGCGCGTGCGGGCGCACGTTAGGCGCGCACGCGGGATGCGGTGCGGGTGCGCAGCCAGCGACAGGCCGGCCGCAGGCTCAGCACGGCTGGACCTCACAATGTCGGTTCCCGCGCGTTCTATTGCATGGATGACCCCTCCCCCTTTCCAAAGACTGCTCGACGACCACGGCCGCGACGTGTATGGCTTCCTGGTGGCCAGCGTGGGACGGGCAGACGCCGAGGACTGCTATCAGGAGACCTGGCTGGCCGCGCTGCGCGCGTACCCGACGCTGGCGCACACCGGCAACCTGCGTGGCTGGTTGTTCACGATCGCCGCGCACAAGGCGCTTGACCTGCAGCGCCGCCGCCAACGCACCCCGCTTTTGCTGGCGGCGCTCGACGCCGCCGCGACGGCGCCAGCGGCGCAATGCCAGCGCGCCGATGGCAGGCTGTCTGAGGATCTCTGGGCCGCGATCTGTGGGCTGGCACCCAAGCAGCGGGCGGCTGTTGTCCTGCGCCATCTGCTGGACGCCGATTACGCCACGGTCGCCGCGACCATGGCGATCAGCGAGGCGGCGGCCAGACGCAATGTCCACGAGGGGCTCAAGCGGCTACGAGAGGAGCACGGCGTTGAGTGGTCCACCTGATCTGACAGAGGCGTTTGCGCGCTCCGGCCTGATGGACGTTGCCTATGCGGTGGAGGACTCGCCCCTGGGCAGATTGCTGTTGGCGACAACGGCGACGGGCCTGGTCTGCGTGCAATACGTGCGCACGGAGAGCGACGTCGAAGCGGCACTCGAACTGATCGCCAGGCGTCTGTCACCGCGTGTGCTGAGGGCGCCAAGCAGGCTCGAGGCGCCACGTCGAGAGCTTGACGAGTTCTTCGCCGGACGCCGCCGCGAGTTTGCAATCGCACTCGACTTCGCCCTTGTCAAAACCGGGTTCACGCGCCGGGTGCTCGAGCAGACGTCGCTGATCCCGTTTGGCGAGACGGTTAGCTACAGGGAGATAGCTGGCCGCTCGGGCAACGACCGCGCCTACCGTGCCGCGGGCACGGCGCTCGGCTCAAACCCGCTGCCGATCGTGGTGCCCTGCCACCGCGTTCTGCATGCGAACGGAGGGCTTGGCGGTTACACCGGCGGGCTGCAGATCAAGCGCCGCCTGCTCGAGATCGAAGGCGTGCTCAAGCACGGCGACGCTGCCTGAGCAGGCATGCACGCCTCGACGCTGGGGTTCAACGCTGACAGCAAGCAAAGCGGGTATCACTCACGTTGTATGACGGCGGCCACACCGATACAGCGCCTGGACAGCTGGCAGCAGCGGCACAGGCCGCTCGCGCTGCTGGTCGCAACCGTCAAGAAGGCAAGCGACGATCAGGCATCCAACCTGGCGGTGGTGGTGGCTTTCTACGCGTTCTTCTCGATCTTCCCGCTGCTGCTCGTGTTCGTCACGGTCCTGGGTTACGTGTTGGCGGGCGACCCGTCGCTGATGCGGTCGGTCAGCAGGTCGGTGCTCGGCAGTTTCCCGGTGATCGGCAGCACCCTGCGCCAGCGACATCTGCGTGGTGATGCACTGGCGCTGGTGGTCGGAATCGTGCTGTCGCTGTGGTCCGGATCGGCTGTCACCGGCGCAATGTCGAACGCGCTGGAGCAGATCTGGGAGGTCCCTCGTGCGGCGCGCACCGGCTTCATCAAGAAGAAGGTCCGTGGCCTGGGTCTGCTGGCGGGCCTGGCGCTGCTGTTCTTCCTGGCCTCGGGCGCCTCCGGGCTCGTCGGCGGCGGCCTTGGTGGTGCCCCCCTCGTGATTCTCGGACTCGCCGTCTCGGTGCTCGTCAACCTCTGCCTGTTTTTGGCCTCGTTCCGTTTACTGTGCGCATGGCGGGCCCCTTGGCGCGAGCTGCTCCCAGGAGCGGTGGCCGCGGCGCTCGTATGGACGCTGCTGCAAGCCGTCGGCGGGATCTACGTTGGGCACATCGCGCACTCAGACACCGCGTACGGCACCTTCGCGGTGGTGCTCGGGATCCTCGCCTGGCTGCAGCTCGGTTGCAGAATCACGCTCTACTGCGCCGAGCTCAACACAGTGATCGCGGGCCGACGCTGGCCGCGCTCACTGCTCGGCAGCGATCAGCCGGCCGGCGCCCGCCGGCTCGGCGGGCCGGCAGTGGGCCAACAGGCGCAGACCCCGCCGGCCTCAGGGCTCCCGCCCCGCGCGAGCCCTGAGGCCGGCGGGGATCAGACGGCCGTGACCTCGAGCGGGTGCGAGCACAGCCCGCCCTGAGCCGGGCACCCTTCGCAGACCTCCCGGCCGGGCCTGTCGGTCACACCGTAGTTGGCGCCGGGGCCGAGGACCGCGGCCACGCGCCGTGCCAGCGTCGAGCGCAGAGCGCCCGCGTCCGCGGAGCTGTAGCGCCTGCATGCCGGCTGATCAGGCGCTTCCAGGAAGAGGTGCATGACCTCGACGGTCTGCGCACCGAGCTCGAGCGCGGCCAGCGCGTAGAGCGAGCGCTGGATCTCGTAGCGGCGAGCGACCAGCTCGTGCGGATCAAGGCCGCCAAGCCTGTCGCTCTTGTAGTCGACAACCAGGAGCGCGCCGGTCCGCTCCCGCGCGACGAGGTCAAACACACCCGTGATCAGCGTCTCGCCGATCGGAAAGGCGAAGCGCTGCTCGTTGCGGCGCTCACGCACACCCGCGAGCCTCACAAAGGTTTCGCTGCCGATCAACCTCGCCAGCAGAGCCCGCACATCCGCAGGCATTGCGCCGCTCAGCGACGGGCTGCGGAAGTCGATTTCGGCCAGCAACCGGTGGATCAGGACGCCACGCTCGGCGCCGCTACGCCCCGGTGCGACGGTAGCTCTCGAACGGCCGCGCTCGCCGCCCTCGCGGCCGGCGCCCATGACGGCTCCCGGTGCGTCCGCGAGGCCGAGCACGCGCTGAAGGTAGAAGCGGTAGCCGCAGCGCTCGTGCAGCGCAAGCGCGCTGTAGGAGAGCTTCATGGCGCCGGGCTGGGGGCCGGGCTGGGCGCCGGGCTGGGGGCCGGGCTCGGTGCCCGCGGGTGCGCCTGGGGCGGCTGCAGGCGACGGGGCATCGAGCCCGCCCGCGCCAGCTCCCGAGCCGCGCCCCGCCGCAAACGCCGCAATCGGCGCCACGGCGGGCACGGGCGGCGTCGAGCCGACCAGCCGCACCAGCACCCCATGCTCGCCGCGAAATTCAAGCGGACCGCTGGCGAGCGTGTCAGCGGCCGCGGCGGCGGCGACGCGCTCGGCGATGTCCGGGACAAACGCCCGAGCCACCCAACCGATCGGCGCCTGGCTGTTGGACTGCTCCCAGCTGTCGAAGCGAGCCGCGCCAGAGACGATCAGGCGCTCGCGCGCACGCGTCATGGCGACGTAGAACAGCCGCCGCTCCTCCTCGAGCTCGCGCTCGCGCGCCTGCGCCCTGAGCGCGTCGTAGTCGAGCGCAGAGACCGCACGCCCCTGCCCGGGCTGCTTGAGACGCAACCCAAGGCTTGAACCGTCGCGGCCGACGACCACGATCGGCGCAGACCTGCTCTGCACCTGTCGGCCGAGGTCCGCCACGCACACGACCGGAAACTCAAGTCCCTTGGAGCGATGGATCGTCATCATCCGCACGGCGTCCATGGCCTCGCTCTCGACCGGCGCCTCGCTCTCCGCCGTGCCCTCAGGCGCCTGCGCCTGAGCACGCAGCTGGTCCACGAAGCCGCGCAGGTCGCTGCCGTGCGCCTGCTCCCAGTCGCGCGCCAGCGCCATCAGCTTACGGACGTTCGCCAGCCGCTGGCGAGCGTCGGGCCGCTGTGCCAGCGTTCGCTCGTAGCCGTTGTGGAGGAGCGCCCGGTCGATCAGTTCCTCCGCGCCCAGCCAGATCGCGGCCCGACGCTCGGCAGCAAACCAGTCACGAAAGTCATCCAGGCGTGCCCGGTCTCCGGCCTCGAGCTGGTCCTCGGCTGCGGCGAAGGTGAGCACCAGACCATCGAGCGTCAGGCCGCACAGCGGCGAGCACAGAACCGTGGCCAGCGCCTCCGCGTCGCGCGGGTTGGCGAGTGCACGCAGGTAGGAAACCAGTTCCACCAGCTGTGGCGCCGCCCAGAAGCCGCGCCCACCGACGACGTAGCTCGGTACGCCGAAAGCATCGAGCGCCCGCTCGTAGATTCCCATTCCGGTGGTGGCGCGCAGCAGCACGACGATTTCACCGGGGCGCGCCTCGCCGCTTGCGATCAGCTCGGCGATGCGTGCCCCCAGGGCACGCGCCTCGGCAACCCGCCACGGCGCGGAGAGCTGCTCGACGTCGGCCTCGAGGCCCGTCGGCGCGCCGTCACGGTCGGCGAGGATCAGCTCAACCAGCGGAACCGTTACCGGCTGCACCTGACGGCCGGCCCAAAGCGGTCTGAAGGACTCGCCCAGCGCGGTCGCAAAGGCGGCGTTGAGAGCCTTCAGTATCTCCGGACGGGAGCGGAAGTTCGTTTGCAGTGACAGGCGTGCGCCGAGGCGGTCAAGTCGCCGGCCGCGCTCCTCGAAGAGCTGGACCTGCGCATGCCGGAAGCCGTAGATCGACTGCTGGGCGTCGCCGACCATCACGAGGCTTGGACCGGCGACCAGGTCGACCAGCTCGAGCTGGAGCTGGTTTGTGTCCTGCAGCTCATCGACCATCACCCGGGCAAAGCGCTCCCGGTAGCGCGAGCCGATCTCACGGCTCGCCAGCAGGTCCCGCGCAAACAGCTCGAGGTCGGAGAAGTCGAGCGCCGCACGTTCGCGCTTGAGCCGCGCGTAGTGCTCTCCGTAGGTCTCGAGGAGTGCGCTCAGGCCGTCGTGCACGGTGGCGACCGCCGCCGCGCCGGCGAGCTGCTCGAGCTCGGCCAGCGCCAGCCTGTAGCGCTCGCAAGCGTCGGTGCGCAGCGCTGCGGCCCCGATCCCCAGTCGCAGACGCTCGAGCTCCCCAGGCCACAGCGCTGCGGACGGGATCCCCTCGGTCACGCGCTCGAGCAGGGCGAGCGCGTCCAGCACCCTTCGTCCCGGCGAGCTAAGCGCCCCCAGCTCAGCCAGCGCAGACGCGGCGGACGCCTGCACCCGCAGGATCGAGCTGCGGATGTCCCGCGGGTCGGGGGGCGGCGGGGGCGGCGGGAGGGTCGGTGCCAACGCCCCCCTGGTTCGCAGCTCCGCGTAGGTCGTCGACACCGCGCCCCAGAGCGCCGTCGCGCCGTAGGCGGAGATCAGGTGCGCACCGGCCTGCGTCCGGGCGCAGGCCGCCAGCGCACGCCGGAAGGCAGCCTGGCGCAGCGGCGCGGCGGCGCGCTCGTCAAGCACAGAGAATTCGGGGTCCAGGCCCGCATCCAGCGGGTGCAGCCGCAGCACGCGCGCGCAGAAGGCGTCGATCGTCGAGATCCAGGCGCCGTCAACCGCATTTGCCGCCTGTCGCTCGCCTGCCTTGCGGAGCGCTTTGCGCACGCGCTCGCGAAGCTCCGCGGCCGCCTTGTCGGTGAACGTGATCGCGAGGATCTGGCTGACGCTCACGCCATCCTCGAGCACGGCTCGCACGAAGCGCTCGACGAGTACCGCCGTCTTGCCACTGCCGGCACCGGCGTCGAGCAGCAGCTCGCCGTCGCTGCGGGTGATCGCTTCTGTCTGCTCGGGTGTGAAATCCATCAGCGTCGCGCCCAGCAGATCCCAGGGTGACTGCACAGACCCTCCGGCGAGCAGCGCTCAGGGCATGGGGTCAACTCGCCGCGCCCCAGCCGCCCGGCCAGTGCGACAGCATCGCGCTCCAGGCCGGCCAGCAGAAGGTCGAGCTCCTCGGGCGCCAGCTCGTCACGGCTGACGGCGCGCGGACCAGGATCGAAACCGGCCTCATAGACGCCACGGGGACGCAGATCATCACCGCTGAGCGGCTGGTAGAAGCCGGCCACGGCGCGGGCGTCCAGGAGTCGCCCGGCGGCGATCATGTAGAGCGCCACCTGCAACTGATTGTCGGAGCGCCAGCGCGCCGCCGGCCAGCTGGCGTTCTTGGCACCGCTCTTGTAATCACGAACCACGAGCGTGCCGGGCAGCGGGGCAGCGTCGACCCGGTCGATGATGCCGCCGAGCAGCACCACATCGTCGCCGTCGCGCAGCGGCACCGGTCCCGGCTCGCCGTCGCCGTCCTGGCCCAGGCCAAAGCGCAGTTCGACCGCGAGTGGCCTGCTCGAACGGCCATCGCCAGCCTCCGCACGCAGGTAGCGCAGCAGCTCCGCCTCGATCCCGCGCAGGATCGCGGCCCGCACCTCGGCCGGCTGATCGACCGCCAGCCGCGCGCGCTCCGCCGCCGTGTCGTGGCCGCCCATCGCCTCCGCCAGCAGACCCTCCGCCCGTGGCAGCGTGGCCGGTGTCAGGCCGTCATCAAGCTGCCTGAACACGCGCTCGAGCACCCGATGCATGTAGGAGCCACGGGCCAACGCCTCCGGCTCGGGGTCAAGCTGCTGTGGCTTGAGCTGGCGTTCGACCAGCCAGCGCACCGGACACGCGGCATACGCCTCAAGCGCACCGGCGGAGATCACGCGCCGGTGGCGCACGTGTGTCATGACGCGCGCGGACAGCTGCTTGGTCGCCACGGCCGGCGCGAGCCCGGGCAGCTGGCGAGCAGCGACCAGCTCACGGGCGAGCAGCCACTCACGTCGCGTCGGCGCAAGGTCCGGCTCCCAGGCCACATCGGCAAGCGGCCTGCGCCGTCTGGCCTCCAGCCACGGTTCCCCAAACACCGCGACCAGCTCATCCAGGAAGGAGGAGGCTACGACGAGGTTGCCGTCCGCATCCGAGCTGCGGTAGCTCACACAGATCCGGTCGGTGGCACGCGAGAGACAGGCATAGAGCAGGTAGCGTTCGCGCTCCAGCGGATCCGGCGCCGGCGGGAGTGCCAAGCCGCTTGCGAGCGCGACCTCGCGGCGGCGTTCGTCACTCAGCAGCGGGTCGGCGCCCCTGGCCTCGAGGCTCGGGAACTCACCGTCGCACAGGCCGGTGAGAAAGACATGCCTGAAGCGCCGTGCACGGATCGCGAGCGGGTCGGAGACGAGCACCGCGTCTCGGCCGGGCGGTCCGTGGACGGGCACCTGCAGCGACTCGAGCGCCAGGATCAGCTCCGTGCCCGCCACCGGCCGCCCGCGCAAATCGGCGAGCTCCGCGAGCGCGTCCAGCACCACCGTGGCCGCGTGCGCGTCAACGCGCTCGGCCGCCTGAAACAGCGGCGCCCGCTCCCTGTCGGGCGCCGCCAAGAGCCAGCGCGTCACCTCGCCAACGGCAGGCAGACGATCCGTCTCCACGCGCAGGCGCTCCACCATTGAAAGCGCCGCGCGCAGCTGCGCTCCGCCTGTCCGCATCACCATACCGGAGTCGCCACCCGCGAGCCGCACCTGCTGCTCGAAGGCGTCGAGGGCATCTGTTGAGGCGACCACACCGGGACGGCGCAGGTATGCGATCAGGTCCGACACGTCGCGACCGGCGAGCGGCGCCAGCGCATAGCGCACGAGCCCGAGCAGCGCACGACCGAGCGCCGTGTGCGCGAGCGGCACCCGTCTGGCGCTGGTGACGTGCACGCCAACGCGTTCGAGCGCCCGCTCGAGCCGTGCCCCGGAGCGCTCGAGGTTGCGGCAGACCACGACGATGTCGCTTGGCGCCACACCTGCGCGCAGCGTCTGGAGCACCTCGGCCGCCACCAGCTCGGCCTCAGACCACTCGCTGCCCGCCTCCATCAGTAGGGCCGCCGGTCCCGGGTCGATCGCGCTGGCTTCTGGTTCGAACAGCTGGCGCTCGAGGTGGTGCAAGGCGCTGCGCGCGGCGGGGGCGTAGTAATCGTCGCGGGCCTCAAGCTCCGTGACCGTGTGCGCGTGCGCTCGCAGCTCCTCGACGACGCTTGCACGAGCGGCCAGCGCCGGTCTGCCCGGCTCGTAGGTGAGCGCCACTGTGACGGCAACGCCGACCCGCTCAGACAGCGTCTGCACGGCGTCAAGCTCGATCGCCGTGAGATCGTCGAAGCCGTAGAGGTAGAGCGGCGTCGACCCCCAGGTTTGAGGGCGGGCCCGCAGCGCGTCCAGCGCCTCCCAGGCGAACAGCTCGGCGTCGACCAGGTCGAGGGCGTCGAGCTCTCTGCGGTAGCGCCTGTAGATCCCAGCCAGGTCGGCGGCCAGCGCTGAAGCACCGTGCGCCTGAAGTGACCAGCTGCGCATCGCCTGCGAGAAGCGCTGTGGATCGACACGCGCCAGCTCCAGCGAGGCGATCATCCGGCCCGCCGCGCGCGCGAACCCGGGCGCACCCGCGGGCCCCTCGAGCGCCTCCAGGCGCGCCGCCGCGAGCACGCGACGCAGCACGAGCTCGCGTGTCGTTGCCCCAAGCCGCCCACGCCTGTAGGCGGCCCGCAAGGCGATCTCGTCGATCAGTCCCGGGAACGTAAGCGCGCGACCGAGCGTCACACCGGGACTCGCCAGCTCACGCTCGTAGTGCGTGGCGTCGGCGCTGGTCGGCAGCACCAGCAGCGCATCACGGCGCGCAGCAAGTGCGTAGGCGCCAAGCACGGCGCCCGCCTTGGCGGCGTTTGCAGGGCCGATGATCAGTGTCGTGGGCACGGCCCAGAAGCTTTGCAGGGGCGCAGGCGGGAGGCCCTGGACAGACGGCGGGCGCTTCCCAGAAAGCGATCCCCAGGCTCAACCGCAGGCGAGCGCCAGCGCGCCGGCGCGTGCCGCAGCCGCCCTGCGCGCCAGCGCAGCGGCCCGAATGAGCCGCTCGTCCTCGCCGGCACCGCGCAGGTTTACCTCCACCAGCAGCACCGCGGCACGACACGCCGCTTCCGCCAGCGTCGCCGCCGTGGCGGCGTCGCCGAGCGCATGTCTGCTTGCGCCCTGCGCGAGCTCTGCCGCCAGCTCGGCCGCCTCCGCCGCAGCCTCGGCGATCTGGAGCGGAACCTCGGCCGCAGCCGCCAGCGCCCGGGCGAGCTGAGCGTCGCGACCCGCAGCCGCCTGCGGCAGGCGCAGCGCCTCAAGGACAGGCGCGTAGGAGCTGATGTCCTGTTGCGCGAGCGCCAGCGCCCGCAGGCGGAGCGCAGCCGCACGTTCGCCGGCAGCGACGCCAGCCGGCGCCTCGCCCTGATAGGCGGCGACCATCCCGGCCAGCGCGGCGGCGGTGGCGCACACGACCGCGGCGGCGCTGCCGCTGGCCGGTGCGGGTGTGCGCGCCTCGATCCGCCTGAGGATCTCGCTCAGCTGCTCGTCGGCCAGCGCGCTCATCGCGGCGCTCACCCCCGCCCCGGGACCGGCCTAGAACAGGCCGACGGTGCGTCCGTTCTCGTCGATGTCGATGTTCACCGCCGCCGGGGCCTTGCCAAGCCCGGGCATCTGCACGATGTCGCCGCACAGCGGCACAAGCCACCCCGCGCCGGTGTAGGCGCGAATGTCGCGGACCGGCAGGGTGAAGTTCTCAGGTGCGCCCCGCAGCGTCGGGTCCGACGACAGCGACAGATGCGTCTTTGCCATGCAAACGGGGAACTTTGCAAGCCCCTCGCGCGTGAACTGGGCGAGCTTCGCCTCAGCCTCCGGGTAGTAGTACACCTCGCGGGCGCCGTAGACCTTGGTGGCCACCGCCTCGATCTTGTCCTGGATGGGCTCGTCGTCCTGGTAGAGCTGGTGGAAGGTGTTGGGCTGCTCGCACGCCTCGACCACCGCAGCCGCCAGCGCGGCTGAGCCGGCGCCACCCTTCATGAAGCCCTCGTTGACCTCAGCCGCGAAGGCGCCGGCCTCAAGCGCCAGGCGCCTGCACAGCTCAACTTCCTCGTTGGTGTCGCCCGGCATGCGGTTGACGGCGACCACCGCCGGCACGCCGAAGGTCGCGATCGTGCGCAGGTGACGGCGGACGTTGGCGAAGCCCGCCTCGATCGCGTGCATCGCGTTTGAGCGATCGGTGCGCGCGTCATCGTCCAGCCCACCGTGATGCTTGACCGCACGCACGGTGCTCACCAGCACGGTGGCCGAAGGCGTCAGCTTGCCGAAGCGGCAGACGATGTCAAAGAACTTTTCCATTCCCATGTCGGCGCCGAACCCGGACTCGGTGACGACGTAGTCACCGAGCTTCATGCCGATCAGGTCGGCGATCAGCGAGTTGTTGCCGTGGGCGATGTTGGCGAACGGGCCGCAGTGCATCAGTACCGGCTGGCCCTCCAGCGTCTGCACCAGGTTGGGCTTGAGCGCATCCTTGAGCAGCACGGCCATCGCCCCGGCGGCGCGCAGGTCCTCGGCGGTGATCGGCTTGCCGCCGTCGTATGAGTAGGCGGCCGTGATCGCCCCCAACCGCCGACGCAGGTCCGTGAGGTCGCGTGCGACGGCCATGATCGCCATCACCTCCGAGGCCGCGGTGATGTCAAAGCCCGTCTCACGCGGGTAGCCGTTGGCGCGGCCGCCGAGCCCGATCGTGATGTCGCGCAGCGCACGGTCGTTGATGTCGACAGCGCGACGCCAGCCGACCCGCAGCGCGTCGATCCGGTGCGGGTTGCCGTGCAGGATCGAGGCGTCGATCATCGCCGCCAGGAGGTTGTTGGCGGCGCCGATCGCGTGGATGTCGCCGGTGAAATGCAGGTTGAGGTCCTCCATCGGGACCACCTGGCTTAGCCCACCACCGGCGGCACCACCCTTGATGCCGAACACGGGGCCGAGCGAGGCCTCGCGCAGACAGGCCACCGACCGCTTGCCGATCGCGCCGAGGCCCTGTGTCAGACCCACGAGCGTCGTCGTCTTGCCCTCACCAGCCTTGGTGGGGGTCATGCCGGTGACACAGATGAGCTTGCCGTCCGGGCGTGAGGCGAGCCGGTCGAGCACCGACAGGGATAGCTTCGCCTTGTAGCGGCCGTAGGGCTCGATCTCCTCCGGCTCCAGGCCTGCCGCCGCGCCGATCGCTTCGATCGGCTGCAGTGTGGCTTCCTGGGCGATTTCAAGGCTTGACTTCATGACGCTCATCTCTCCAGTGTCTCGATTGGCGGCCTGCGCGGAGCCGGACGATCGCCAGGCTCGAGAAGCAGAACCATGAGCAGTTTCACAGATTCCGTGACGGCGCGAACGTAGGCTCGCGCGGCCCGCTGGCCGCGCGAGCTAGCGAAGCTCACCGAGGGACGTGAACAGCGCCGCCGCAGCCTCGGTGCCGAGCGGGATGTAGCGCGCCAGCAGGTTCTCGTTGGGCGCGTGGATCTTGGAGTCCGCCAGCGAGAACCCGGTGATGATCGCGGGGATCCGGCGATCGGCGAGCGCCGCGACGATCGGCAGGGTGCCGCCGGTGCGGATCAGCGCCGGCCGCACGCCCAGCACCCGCTCGAAGGCGTCCTGGCCGAGCTTGAGGGCCCGCGCGTCCGGCGGCACGATCCCCGGCCGGGCCGATGATTTGCGCGTCACCGTGAGCTCAGCACCATCCGGCGTGGCGGCGGCGAGCAGCCGCTCGAAGGCGTCAGCGATCGCGTCGGGATCCTGCCCTGGGGCCAGGCGCACCGAGACGTTGGCGCTGGCGTGCACGGGCAGCACCGTCTTCTCGAGCTGCGGCGAGCCCGACGCGATGCCGTTCACGTCCAGTGCCGGCTCCGCGAAGGTGCGCACATAGAAGGCCTCCGTGGCCTGCCGGTCAGCTGGGCGCGCGCCCTGATCGGCCAGCTCCGCAGCGCCGCCGGGCAGCGCCGCCCAGTCCGCGAGCTCCTGCGGCGTGGGTGGCTCGATGCCCTCGCGCAACGGCTCCGCCAGGCGGCCGTCGCGTGCGATCACACTGTCGAGCGTGCGAATCAGGGCGTGTGCGGCGTTCAGCGCGGCGCCGCCGTAGACGCCCGAGTGCAGGTCCACCCTGCCGCTTGAAAGCTCCAGATGGAAGTAGACCAACCCGCGTGTGGCGATGCTGAAGGCGGGTCGGTCCTCGGCGATCATGCCGGAGTCGAAGATCACCGCCGCATCGGCGCCGCGCTCGTCGGCCTCGAGGAACTCAACGATCGAGTGCCCGCCCGTCTCCTCCTCGCCGTCGCAGGCGAAGCGCACGTTGACCGGCAGCGTGCCTGAGCGCGCGAGCGCGCGCGCCCCCGCGAGCATCATGTACAGCTGACCCTTGTCGTCGGCGACACCCCGCCCGTAGATACGGTCACCCCTGATCTCCGGCTCAAACGGCGCGGACTCCCAGAGCGCCAGCGGGTCGGGCGGCTGAACGTCAAAGTGGCCGTAGCAGAGCACTGTCGGTGCGTGCTGCGCCTGCGTGCTGGCGGCGATCTCGCCGATCACGAGCGGCTGGCCGTGCCAGTCGACCAGCTCGGCGCCGCCACCGGCTCCGAGAATGAAGTCACGCACCCACTCACCGGCGCGAGTCACATCCTGGGCGTGCCCGGAGTCGGCGCTGACCGAGGGAATCCGCAGCAGCTCGGCGAGCTCATCAAACCAATCGTCCATGCGGGCGAGCATACCCGCTGCCGCCATCGCCGGGCTTGGCCAGGCGCCCCGGCTACGGGTGGAAGTAGCGCGGGTTAAACAGTCCCGCGGCTGACCAGGCGTCGATCAGCGGCAGAAACGCCAGCGCCAACAGCAGCCCACCGGCCAGTGCCGCGATGACCGCCAACGCGCGCCCCTGACTGCCCGGCAGCCTGTGCCGGCGGCGCTCCTGATGGCTGACCGCACGCAGCGAAGCGGGCAGCTCCATCAGGTGCCCGAGGACATGCAGGCCGACCGCCATGATCCAGGCGATAAAGCTGAGCTTGTGCAGGTCGCGCAGCGCCATCGATGCCCCGGGGCCGGCGATCAACAGCAGCAGCCCGGTGAAGAACACCGCCAGCGTGCTAAGCACGACAAACGGTCCGAGCAGGCGCATCGCCGGGTGCGGTGGTCCCTTACGGCGATAGGCGGAGTTGCCGGTGTAATAGCGCATGAACCGGTAACCGGTGCTGCCCAGCTTGAGCGCGACCGGGCCGACGAGCAGCACGCCGAGGAAGAGGTGCAGCCACAGGAGCCGAGTGAGCGCGACGATGGTGATCCCCAGCACCCCGAAGAGCACGAGCAGGATCACGGCCGTTGCCGCGGTCAACTGCTCGTTGCCGGAGGTACCGCCGCCGAACAGTCGCCGGCCCCGCGTGCTGTGGACGATCCGGACCCGCGGCGGCGCGTAGGGCTTGGTGGTTGCCACCATGCGAGTCTCGGAAAGACCGATAAAGCCGCCCTGACCGGCTTATGAGAAAAGTCTCTAAAAGCAGGGCCAGGATTACGCCTGGGCGTGCGGTGCCTATGATCGCGCCATGATCCTTGTGGTTGAGGACGAGCCCGGGATCGTCGACTTCGTCGAGCGAGGCCTCAGACGACACGGGCTCGATGTGACATCTGCGGCCGACGGCGAGGCTGGGCTCGCGCACGCGCTGGACCCGGCCGTCGAGCTGGTGGTCCTCGATCTGATGCTCCCGAAGCTGAGCGGACCCGAGGTGCTGCGCCGCTTGAGCGCCCAGCGTCCGGAGCTACCCGTGATCGTGCTCACCGCGCGCGGCGAGGTCGAGGACCGGATCGCCGGGCTCGACGCCGGCGCCGTGGACTACCTTGTCAAGCCATTCGCGGTCGCTGAGCTGGCGGCCCGTATCCGCGCCCAGCTGCGCACCGCCTCGCGGGGGGCGCCAACGATCCGCACCGAGACCCTGCGCATCGACCTGGTCTCGCGCCAGGTGCTGGTCGACGGTACCCCCGTGCGCCTCTCAAACACAGAGTTTGAGCTGCTCGTCTACCTCGCCCAAAACCGTCCACACGTGCTCTCACGCGAGGAGATACTGCGAGCCGTGTGGGGTTACACGCACGATCCCGGGACCAACGTGCTTGAGGTCTACATCGGCTATCTGCGGCGCAAGCTCCGGACCGTCTCCCGACCGGCCCCGATCACGACCGTGCGCTCGGTCGGCTACCGGTTCGACGAGGACGCGGCCTGAAGCGACCGGCCCTACCGGGGAGTCTGCGCGCGCGGCTGATGCTGGCCGTGGCCGCGGTCGTGGTGATCGTGCTGGCGGCCACCTTCGCCTTCGTCTACCGCTCAACCGGAGCCCAGCTCAAGGCGCAGATCGACCGCTCGGTACGCGCGAGCGCGATCCAGATGCGTGACGAGATCTTTGAGCGCGGCGGCAGCTCGCCACAGGCCGCGCTGATCAGCGCCAGGCACTTCGCCAGCTCCCAGCCCTACCGCGACTCCGCGGTGCTGCTGTTCGCGCTGATCCCCGGCGTCGGCGCCGTGAGCAACCACCCGGAGCTGTTCAGCACCGTCGACGCCGACCGGGACGAGTCGGGCTCGGCCCAGAGCGCGGAGAATGCCCAGGACCGCCGTCTGCTTGAGCCACACCCTGGATACAGCACGACCTTCGGCGCGGACACCGGCGAGCTGCGGCTCTTCGAGATCCCCGTCAAGGTCGCCGGGATAACCGCCTACGCCGGTGCCGGCGAGGTGCTGGCGTCGGTTTCGCACGCGCAGGAGGTGGTGCGGCACTCGTTTGAGCTCGCCGGCCTGATCGGCATCGCCCTGGCGCTCCTGGCCGCCTACCTGACCGCCACGCGCGTAACCGCGCCGATCCGCAGCTCGGCGGAGGTCGCCGCCAGCATCGACGCGGGCGAGCTCAGTCCCAGGATCCATCTACCTGCCGGTACCAGCCACGAGCTCGAGCTGCTCGCCGACGCGCTCAACCGTATGCTCGACCGGCTCGCGACGGCGTTCGCGGCACAGCGCGAGTTCGTCGCCGACGCCTCCCATGAGCTGCGCACGCCGCTGACGGTCCTGCGCGGCCAGCTGGACGTGCTCTCCGGCGGCGATCAGCTCGACGGGTCGCTCTCGGCCGCCGAGCTTGAGCGCGTCCGGCACCTGATGGAGGCGGAGACCGCCAGGCTCACGCGCCTGGTCGATGACCTGCTGGTCCTGGCGCAGTCGGATCGCAACGACTTCCTGCATCCGACCGAGGTGCCCCTGGACGAGCTGGTCACCGAGCTGTGGGACGGCCTCAGCCTGATCGCGGAGCGGAACTTTGAGATCGGCGCGCTCGAGCCCGTGACCATCCGGGCGGACCCTGACCGACTGGCTCAGGCGCTGCGCAACCTGGCCCGCAACGCGATCACCCACACTCAGCCGCCACGCGGGCTGGTGCGGGTCGACGTGACCCGGCGTGGACCGAACGCGGTGCGGATCACCGTAAGTGATGACGGCCCAGGCATCCATCCGGAGCTGCGTCTGCGAGTCTTCGAACGCTTCTTCAGGACCGACAAGGCCCGCTCGCGGGAGGCCGGTGGCGCCGGCCTGGGGCTTGCGATCGTGCAGGCGATCACTGAGGCTCACCACGGCTCAGTGTCGGTGATCGATTCGGCCTGGGGCGGCGCGAGCTTCGCGCTGGACCTGCCGATCCGCTGAACTCGCGGGCGGCGGCTCAGGCGGCAGCTGGCTCCGCGCCGGGCAGCTCGGCCCCGACTCGGTCGACCCCGGCCTCCGCCGCCTCCGCCAGCACGTCCTCAGCCTCCGGCGGCTTGGCTCCTTCACGCGCCCAGGGCTCGTCGAACTCCACGCGCCAACGCCCCTCCTCGGTCTGCATCAGCGCCAGGCGCGAGCGAAAGCTCTTACCGGCACGGCTCTTGAAGCCGGTCACCGGACGCTGTGTCCGCCCCGTCTTGATCAGTTCGCGGGCGATCTGGGTCGTCAGGTTCTTGCCGGCCTTGGCCTTCCAGATGACGAATCCGCACCCGGGATCCTCACGCGACCAGCACGAGTAACCCTTGCGATTCTCGACGATGTCCTGGTGACACACCGGACAGGGACCGAGGTTCGCGCGTGGAATGCGGACGTCCTTGAGCGTTTCGTCGAGCTGGGTCACGGTCTCCTTGGCAAAGCTCGCGATGTCTGCCATGAACGCCGCGCGCGTGTCCTCGCCGGTCTCGATCTTGGCGAGGCGGTGCTCCCACTCACCCGTCAGCGACGGAGACGTGAGCGCGTGCTCACCGAGCAGCCTGATCACGTTCATGCCCTTCTCGGTGACCACCAGCGCACGGCCGTCACGCTCGATGTAACCGACCTGCAGCAGCCGTTCGATGATCGCCGCGCGCGTGGCCGGGGTGCCGATCCCCGAGTCCTTCATCGCCTCACGCAGCTCCTCGTCGTCAACCAGCCTGCCGGCGGTCTCCATCGCGTCGATCAGTGACCCGTCCGAGAAGCGCCGTGGTGGCTTGGTCTCCTTGGCCGCGAACGCAACCCTGTGCACCTGCGCCTGCTCACCCTGCTCGAGCTTGGGCAGCTGCTGGTCGGTGCCCTCGTCGTCATCCTCGGCGGTGGCTGCATCGGCGCTGACACCCTCACCGTAGACCCCTCTCCAGCCGGGAACCAACAGCAGCCGTCCGCGGGTGCGGAACACGTGCCGCGCCGCAACTGTGGTCTCCACACGCGTGTTCTCGAACACCGCCTCGGGGTGGAAGACCGCGAGGAAGCGGCGGACGACGAGGTCGTAGATGCGGCGATCGTCGTCGTCCATCTTCTCGACCGGGTGGCGCTCGGCCAGCGTCGGGATGATCGCGTGATGATCGGTGACCTTCTCGTTGTTGACCACGCGCGCCAGCGGCAGCACGTCAAGACCGGTCACGTAGCTGCCGGCGGCGGCGTACTGCGGCTGAGCCCCGACCAGCGCCGCGATCGGCTTGATGTCGGGCACCATGTCGCTGGTGATGTAGCGGCTGTTGGTACGGGGATAGGTGAGCGCCTTGTGTTCCTCATAGAGGCGCTGGGCGGCTGCGAGCGTGCGGCGGGCGTAGAAGCCGTAGCGCGAGGAGGCGTCGCGCTGCAGCGAGCTCAGGTCGTACAGCAGCGGAGAACGGTCACGGCTCTCGCGCTTCTCGACCTTGGTGATGACGCCGACGGCGCCCTGGCAGGCGGCGACGATCTCCTGCGCCTCGCGCTCGTCGGCGATCCGCGGGTTGGCGCCGGCGTGATAGCGCCCGTCGTAGGCACGCCGCGGTTCCTGCGGCAATGCCAGGAAGCGGGCGTCGACCACCCAGTATGGCTCAGGTCTAAAGTCGCGGATCTCCTGTTCGCGGCGGGCAAGGATCGCGAGCGTCGGGGTCTGCACGCGACCGAGGCTGACGGCACCGTCGAAGGAGCTGCGCAGCCTGATCGTGGCGGCCCTGGTCGCGTTCATGCCGACGATCCAGTCGGCCTCCGAGCGCGAGCGCGCCGCCTGCTCGAGCGTGTGCAGTTCGGCGGACGGTCGCAACGACGCGAACGCGTCACGGATCGCCCCGGTGGTCATGGAGTTGAGCCAGAGGCGCTGCACTGGCAGTTTGCTGCCGGCTTTCTCGTATAGATAGGCGAAGATCAACTCGCCCTCGCGGCCGGCGTCGCAGGCGTTGATGACGCTAGCCACGTCCTCGCGATCCAGTTCGCGCTTGACGACGTTCATCTGCTTGCGTGAGCGCTCATCACGCACCACCAGCTTGAACTTGCGCGGCACGATCGGCAGATCGGCCATCCGCCACTTTGCGTACTTCGGGTCATACTCGTCGGGGTCGGCGAGCTGAACCAGGTGACCGACCGCCCAGGTGATGATGTGCTCGGGACCTTCGAGCACGCCCTCCCCCTTGGTGAAGGGTCCGGGCAGCACGCGGCTCAGGTCTCGCCCAACGGAGGGCTTCTCGGCGATCACCAGTGTCTTGGCCATGGGGTCAGCAGCGTAGCGATCCGCGCGAAGGCGCACACTCGGACCTACTCGGCACAGCCACGCGTGCTGACCGCGCGCAGGCGCGTGCGGGCCCGTTCGAGCTCGGTTCTGACGACGCTGTCGGGCACGGCAAGCCCGCTCGGCGCATTCGCCGGGGCGTTGGTGATCTCCGCGAACACCGTGCCGATCACCCGGCCGGCCGAATCGACCAGCGGCCCACCGGAGTTGCCCGGGCGCACCAGGCCCCGCACGGAGCTGATCAGCCGCACCGTGGGGTTCCCGTAGGCGTTGGTCGTGTCGGTCAGCTGCGTCTGGGCAAGGCGCGCCGGCTGCACGTCAAAGGCACCATCGAGCGGAAAACCGAGGATCGCGCCCGACTCCCCCACCGCCTGCGTGGCGGCCAAGCGCAGCACCGGCGCGCCCAGGCCGCGCACGCGCAACACCGCAATGTCGTTGTGGGGATCGAAGAGCACCACCGTCGCCGGCAGCTCCGGACCGACGCCGCGCAACTGCACCGACGTGAAGCGCTCGCCGGCCACGACGTGCGCGTTGGTGACCACGAGACCCGGTCCGGCAACCCAGCCGCTGCCCTCGATCCCGAGATTGCAGGCGGTCCCCAGGACACGCACGACCGATGCCGACGCGGAAAGCACACCGCCGGAGTCGACGATCGCCCGGCTGGGCGCCGGCACGTCCGCGACGCGGCCGGTGACGTTGGGCAACGGGTCGATGCGCCCAAGCGCGTTCAGGATCGGCCCCGAGGGCGGCAGGACACTGTCCAACGAGCGCAGGATCACCGATCCGGCGATACTGCGGCGCACGCCGGCGGGCAGGCTGAACTGGCTGCTCGCCTGCAGCATCGCGGCACCCGCAATCCAAACCAGACCGAGCCCGACGCACGCGGTCAGGACCATGCCCAGCAGGCCGTCGACGATGCGCAGGCCTGGCAGCCACATGAAGCGCCGCAGGCGCCGAGCAACGCCCTCGAAAACGGCCGCCACAAGCCCGCCCAGAATGATCGCGCCGCCGAGGCTGACGAGCGCCGCATAGGGTGAGCGGGCCCCGTGCGAGAGCACAAGCGGCGCCAGCCTGGAGCCGATCAGCGCACCGCCAGCAAAGCCTGCCAGTGCCGCCGCGCCCACCACAAACCCGCGCGCGAAGCCCTGCAGCGCCATCAGCGCCACAAGCGCGATGATCACGAGGTCAGCTGTGGTCATGCAGCGGGAGCTTACCCGTGAGCCATTTCCCGCACACGGGCGCCTTTGACCAACGTTCGGCCCCATACAGCAGCTGAGGATCACCTCGCGCCGGCCCCAGAGACGCAGGCGACCCGTGGCACGCGCGGCGCCGGTTCTGCTGCTCCCGGCGCCGGCGGCGGTGACCGTCGTTCAGTTCCTCGGTTTGCCTGGATCTGCGGCGTGCGCTGTCGTCAGGCAGCTCATCGAGGACGCGCTCGCCCAGCCGGCGAGCGCAGGCACGGGCGGCTAGAGATCCAGCGAGACGTCGGAGGGCTTGCGGGCGCCCGGCGTGTAGACCTGCAGCATCAGCGGCCGGTTGGAGTAGACGCTCTCGGGCAGCTTGAACAGGACCAGGTCGCCCATGGTCGACATCGACGCGGGGATGCTGCCGTCGGCCGGCTCGGTGCCGTTGGGTCCGAGGACCTGCGACGTCCACGCAAACGGGTTGACGTTCGCATTGAGCTTGACCGGGGAGAAGGCCTGGCCGGCGGAGTCGAAAAGCCGGAAGTGATCGGCGGTATGCACGAAGCGGTTGGTCTGGTTCTTGGCCCAGAGGAACACCCCGTACCAGAACTCGTTGGGGCCCAACTGCTGCGCGTCCTTGACGCCGGCCAGAAACTGCACGTCGGAGAAGCTGAACGGGTTCAGCTGACGCGAGATCTGCACCTGGTAGGTGACGGGACCGGACCAGAAGTACGGCTCGGCGCCGTTGGCCAGCTCCACCGCCGTGACGTTGCGCGGCGCGGGCGGCCTGGTCGAGATCGCGCAGCCACTGACGCCAATCGCGACGGCGCCGGCGAGCAGCAGCTGGGCCACCCGCGGCAGGCGCTTGGTCGGCAGAAAACTCACGGCTGCGCAGTCTATAGAGCGCGCGCTCAGCGCGCGGCGATAGATGGTCGGGCGCCGCGCATGCGGTTCTCCTCGAGAATCGCGCGCAGGCGCTTGAGCGCACGCCCGGCCTGACGCCGAGTCCAGACACGTCCGCCGAGGCTCTCGCGGATGACGTCGGAGAGCACGTGGGGATCGGTCTCATACGTGTAGGCGACCCGCGTCCGGCCCGGTTGCGGCTCGGAGAGCTCGTAGGTGCCGATCATCTTGACGCGGTTGAACTTGCCGCCACGGCCACGCTCCACCAATCTCACCGGGGCGCGCAGCTCGGCAAAGGTCATATCCGCCCAGGCGAAACGGTTCAGCGGCGCCTTGACGCGAAAGCGGGCGCCAGCGCCCTGTCCGTAGCTGTCCTCACGCGTCAGGTGCCAGTCGACCAGGTAGTGATCTGTGAACTCAGCGTGGTTGGCGATGTCAGCCAGGTACTCGAAGACCTCACTGGCCGGACGCTCGATGACGACGGAGACGGTGAACGGTTGCACGGGGACCCCAGTCTAAATGCCAGCCCGCGCGAACGTCTCCACGCCCGGGCCGCGGGCCGGATCAGGGGGCGTGCCGGCGCGGGCGTCGGTCGAGCACCCTGATCGAATGCCCACTGGCGGCCGTGTGGACGGTCCGTGTCAAGGCGGGCGTGCGACGCTCACGGTCGCGACAGAGCGAGCATGCCAAGCCGCCGTCCTCGTACTCGTAGACTCGCTCGCCGATCAACAGCGCGCGGCCACAGCGGCCACAGTGCTCGGTGCTGGCGGTGATCTCGCCGAGGCTGCGGTGCAGCAGGGCGAACTCGAGTGCAGGGGTGTCCTGGCTTGACGCTTGCATGAGACCGAGTTCGAGCGGGAAGCGATAACTCCTGCATGAACGGCCCCAACCGCCAACCAGCACAAAACCGCAGCCGCGTTGCAGCGAATAACTCACTAAGAACCGTGGAGCACCCGTTTGGAACGAGGCGACCGGGGGACTATCATCACTGCACGTGCCGGCCCCGGCACGTCATGTCCACCGCCCAGAGGAGATGACATGGAGGCCTGGACGACAGACCCAACACTGAAGGTCGGCGTAACGTCCCAGCAGCTGCGCGCCCAGACTGAGTCCTCGGACCAAGATTGGCTTGCGGAGCTGCGTCAAGGGATCGATGCGCCGGGCCAATATCTGGCCTACCGGGGCCCCGACGGGAACGTCGTGGCCTTCGGGCTCGACCAGGAATGGACACGCATCGGCCGCAGCCTGGCGGCCGACATCCGCTTTGACGACCCAACGGTTTCACGCCGCCACGCGCTGATCGTGCGCCAGCCCGATGGCCTGAGGGTCGTCGACGACCGCAGCCTCAACGGCGTGTTCGTTAACGGCGAGCGGGTCGAGTGGAGCGCGCTCACGGACGGCGATGAGATCGTCATCGGCCGCCACCACCTGCACTTCTGCGACGTGCAGGCGACAGCCGACATGATCGCCACACCGGCCGCCGAGCCCGAGCTGGCCTGACAGACGCGCGCGAGCGCTGCCGGCCCAGCTCTCTCAGCCGGCAGCCAGCGCCTCCAGCCGCGCGGCCAGCCAGTCGGTGGCGTGCTCGTGCTCTGGCTTCATCAGGACGCTGCGCACGATCCGCGCTGCCGGCGCGTCGGTCTGCACCCCTGGGTGCAGCGTCCGGAACGCTGGCGCGTCGACCGTCAGCAGGCTGAGAAACAGCGGGTCCGTGCGGTCGGCCATGCCGTCAGCGAGCATCCGGGCGCTGACGCTGTCGATACGCGTCAGTGACCGCTCGCGTGCAAAGCAGGTGACGATGTCGAGCTCCGGCGCGACATGTGGCGTCAGTCGCTCGGAGCCGGCCAGCACCGCGCCGAGGCGCTGCGCCCCCCGCCGGCAGGCGGCGAGGATCGCACCGAGGCCATCGTCACGCTCAAGCGGGAATACCTGAAGCGTCAACCACAGCGCGGCGGCAGCCGCGCCGGCACGCGAGCACTCGAGGCTGATCTCGCCGAGGTGGCGCTCCTCAGAGGTGAAGTAGGTGTAGGGCGAGTCGTGGCGGTACAGCCGCGCCACCGTCGGGTCGGCGAACAGCACCGCGCCGCAGCCGTAGGGCTGCAGGCCGTGCTTGTGCGGGTCGACCACCACCGAGTCGCAGGCGCGCACGGCCGCAAACGGCGCCGGGTCGACGAGCGGCTCGGACCCATCGGCCAACAGCGTGAAGAAGCCACCGTAGGCGGCGTCGACGTGCAGCCGCACGTCGTAGCGCTCGCGCAGCGCGAGCGCCTGGTCGATGCGGTCGATCGCACCAAGACCGGTGCTGCCAAGCGTCAGCACGACGGTGCCGACATCGCCGCGACGACATTCGTCGCTGACCGCATCCAGATCGATGCGACCGTCCGGAGTGGACGGCACCGCGGAGGCCTGCACCCCGAGCAGCTTGCACATCCGCGCGTGCGTGTAGTGCGCAGCCTGGCTGTGGACGATGCGTTTGTTCGGATGCAGCTCACGGGCCACCCAGAGCGCCTCGAGGTTGGCGATCGTGCCGCTGGAGGTCAGGTGTCCGAGCGTGCGCTCCGGCAGGCCAAACATGCCCACCAGGGCGGCCAGGACCTCGAGTTCGAGCGCGCTCGTGCCGGGGCCGCCGTCGAGCGCGTGGTTGTTGGGGTTGATCAGCATCGCCGCCAGGTATCCGGCGGCCGCGACCGGGTTTGGTGGCTTCAGCATCTGCCCTGCGTAACGGGGGTGAAAGAACGGGTAGTGATCCTCCATCCGGCGGCCGAAGTCCTCCCAGGCGTGCGCCAGCCGCGCTGGGTCTGGCACCGTGGCCGGGTGCGGCTCGCTCGACCCGAAGCGACGCTCCCAGGCGGCCACCAGGCGTTCGGCAGCCGCCAGCAGGCCGGGGCGGCCGCCGTCAGGCTCGTCCACTGGCGCCCCCTTCCGAGGGCACGCTCACCACCACGCGTCCGGCCTGGCCTGGTCGGTGCCGCCCGTTCTGTCAAGCGCATCCAGCTCCGCCAGGTCCTCGCTCGACAGCTCGAAGTCCAGCACCGCCGCGTTCTCCTCGATGCGCTCCCGATGCGTGCTCTTGGGGATGATCAGCGTGTCGCGCTGCAGGCACCAGCGCAGCAGCACCTGCGCGGGCGTGCGTCCGTTGCGCGCGGCCACGGCCGCGACGGTCGGATCGTCAAGGTGCTGGCCGGTGCCCAGCGAGCTGTAGGCGGTCACCGCCACGTCGCGTTCGCGGCAGCCTTCAACGAGCGCCCGGCGGTATTCGAAGGCACTGAACTGAACCTGGTTTGAGACCGGACGGGTCTCGGCGATCCGGAGCACCTCGTCGAGCTCGCCGAGGCTGAAGTTGGACACGCCGATCGAGCGCGCGTGACCTCGCCGCGCCGCCAGCTCCATGCCGGGCCACGCCCATGTCGGGCCGCCCTGCGGCCAGTGCACGATGTAGAGATCGACGTAGTCGAGCCCAAGCCGTCTGAGGCTGTGCTCGAGCTCCAGGGCGGAATCCTCGCCACCCGGATAGAACTTGGTGGTGACGAACACCGCTTCTCTGGGCACGCCGCTCGCGCGCAGCGCGCGCCCGACGCTCTCCTCGTTGCCGTAGGCCTGAGCGGTGTCGATGTGCCGGTAGCCCGCCTCGAGCGCCCAGCGCACAGCCTGCTCGCACTCGGCCCCGTCCGGCGCCTGCCAGACGCCGAGCCCGAGCACCGGCATCTGATTGCCGTCGGCGAGCGTGCGCCGCTGATCGCGATCCGTGTTGATGGTCATCGGGCGAGCATAGAACGGCCCCCGAACGCGCCCCGCCCCGGGAGCAGCGTGAGGCCCGCTCCGATCAGCGCCGCAGCTCCGAAGAGGATCATCCCGGCCCCTGGGCCGGCGAGCTGCGCGAGCACACCGTAGGCGCTCACCCCGACGATCCCGCCCAGCCTCCCGCCGGCCTGGCTGATGCCCTGGCTGGTGCCACGGATCTCCGAAGGAAAGGCCTCGGCAGGCACGATCACGGTGGTCTTGTCCGGACCGGCCGCACCGAAGAAGTAGCCGACCGCCAGCAGGCCGCCGACCAGCAGCGCCGACAGGTGAGCGACGGCGATCAGCAACAACCCCAGGGCGAGAAAGGCCAGCGCCCGGCCGAGAAAGCCGTAGAACTGCAACCGTCGCCGACCCAGACGCTCGATGAAGATGACGGTCAGGGTCGAGGCCGGGATCGTGATCGCCTTGACGACCGCGGCGTCGACCGCGCCCGAGCTTGCGGAGGCGCCGAGCACCGTGACCAGCATCAGCGGCAGCACCAGCCCGAGACCCTGGTCGCCGACCTGATAGCAGAAGGTCGTAAGCGTAAACGCGGACAGCCGGCGGCGGCGGGCGCGGCTCGCCACCGCGCGCAGGATGCTGCCCGTGCGCTCGAGCCGTGCGGTGCGCCAGGCCGCCGGCTCGCCGACCCGGCCGCGCAGCAGCAGGAGTGGCAGCGCCAGCAGACCACCGAGCGCCACCGCCGCCCGCCAGCCGTTGACGGGCAGCTCGTGCAGCAGGAGGCCGCCGGCGCCGTAGGCGAGCAGCGTGCCGAAGTTGGCGGCCCACATGATCCACGCCAGCGCCCGGCCCCGCTTGAGCGCCGGCGCGGTCTCGACAACGAACGGAAACACGACGGCAAAGTCCATCCCAACCGCCACCCCCGTCGCCAGGCGGGCGATCGTCAGCACCGCAAAGTCACCAGCCGACGCGCCGGCGGCCGCGCTGAGCACGAACAGGATCACATCGGCGATCACGAGCGCTCGCCGCCCGAGCCGATCGGCCAGCAGTCCCGTGACCAGCGAGCCAACGAGCATGCCGACCAGCGTGGCGGTGCCCAGCGTCGCAACCACGGCATTGGTCAGATGCCAACGGACCTCAAGCGGCGCGAACGCGACCGAGATGGCGCCGAGGTCGTAGCTGCCGATCAGAATCCCGGCCCCGGCGAGCGCCGCCTGCAGGCGCCAGTCGCCGGCGCGCGAGCCGGCCGCGGGACGGGGCGCTGCGGCTGGCACATCGTCAGGCACACGGCTTAGGCTACCCTAACTCGACGCTCGCACCGGCGGGCTCGAACTGCACCGCCCGGATCGTGGCCCAGCCTTCGCTGATGCTCTCAAGCCACTCGAGCAACGGTCCACGGGGACGGTCACGATCACACCAGATGAGCACCGTCGGCCCCGCCCCGGAGATCGTCGCCCCGAGCGCCCCGAACTCGCTCGCGCGCTGCGCCACGGCTGCCGAACGCGGATAGAGGTGAGCGCGATGGGGCTGGTGCAGGCGGTCGCCGAGCCCGGCCTGGATGAGCGCCCAATCTGGTCGTGACGAACACCGCCTCCCTGGGGACGCCGCTCGCGCGCAGCGCGCGCCCCACGCTCTCCTCGTTGCCGTAGGCCTGAGCGATGTCGATGTGCCGGTAGCCCACCTCCAGCGCCCAGCGCACCGCCTGCTCGCACTCGTCACCCTCCGGAGCCTGCCAAACGCCGAGCCCGAGCACCGGCATCTGACTGCCGCCGGCCAGTGCTCGCGTCTGATCGCGTTCCTTGGCATTGATCATTGTCCGAGCACGTAGTCGCTCGCTCGTGCCAACCACGATCGCAGTGCTCTCTCAGAATGCCGGGACCGGCAAGACCACGACCGTCCGCACGCTCACCGAGGTCGCCTCGCCAACTGCTCGACACCCCGAGCTGGCGTTCGGCGCCGCACCGCCTTGGGACGGATCGGCGACCGGCCACAACGGCTCTCGTCTCACCTGACATTGACAACGACGCGGTGACGTGCGAGCGTGACTTCCCCTAATGTCTCTACATCTTGGCGGTAGTTCCGTCGGGTAGTTTCGTGATCGGCTCCGAAACGATCTGCTACTCCGGCGGCCCTGTCCAGACGGCAACAGTTAGTTGACCTCCACGATGGGATCCGGCGTGGTGCTTCGAATCACTGAATGCCGCCCCCTGAAGCACCGAGCCGGGAAAGGACTCGGAGGCCCTCGGATGCGGCGGCGACTGAGGCTACCCGGCGCAGGTCAGCATGTGCACGTGGGGCTGTTCCTCGACCGTCTACCCGACGTCAGCCTGCCCCTAGGCGGCCAGCTCTCCGCCGCAGCGTCTGACCGCGATCCGCAACCGGTCAGGGCCAGCCGCGACACGACTCGGCAAGAACGGCTGATGGGCCGCTATTGAGGCCCGGTCCCAATCAGATCGCGATGCGAGTCGCCGGTCAAAGATCATGGCGGTTCACGACGGGTTCTAGTGAGGAGCTTCATTTCGCCCTGTATGTGAGAGATGCTCTTGGTCTTCCGATTCACCTGAGCGAGCCTTGGCACGTCCCACGGGTCCTCGGCGGCGCGACCGATAGATCCGCGCTGTGCCAAGGGTACGGCCAGCCAGCACTAGCATCAGCCTGGCAGCTCTGGTTCTCAGCGCTGATAGCCACACCGTCGTACGAGCTCCCCGCGGACTACCTCGCGGACTCGCTGATCGCAGAGCTCTTCGGCGAGATTCGGCCGGACTTCATGCGCTGGTTCGCACCCAGGGTGATCGCGGCGGCTGGTGAAACAGGTTCGCTGGACCAATGGAGGCTGTTCCGCGACGCCGCAGTGGCAGCGGCATCCCAGAGGAAAGTGCCAGTCGAAACTCTCGAGGCTGACACGCAGTTGCTGTTCGTAGAGGGCGTTTGGTGGCATCAGCCGAGGCGGGGCTGGTTGCTCTACTCGCCGGCGCTCACCGCGGACCACGCGCAGTTCAGTGAGCGCCTCCAGGCGACATTTGCCTCGAGCGTTTGAGGGCTCCGCCCTGTTCTCGAGCCGATCAGGCGATCACGGGGCCAGCGTTCAACCTGCCAACGGCGAGGTAGACCATCGCGACGAGGTCGCGGCCGCATCCGGGCCGCGAACGCGATGGTTCGCGGCCTGGATGCGGCTGTCAAGGCCGTCGAGCCTCGAGCCTGACAACCGGCCCACCGTGACAAACTGGCCGCCGGGTCGTAGTCGACAAACCTGCCCGGACGCGCGCGGCTTGTCGACTACGCCCGGTTGGGCGATGCGCTCGAGGTCTGGCGGTGCGCTTGACCCTAACAGGCGCCTCCAGGATCCCCGGGCCCGGGGCCTCGGCGTGGTCGCCACGCCGCCACCCGCCCCGCCCGCTCAGGGCAGCTCGGTCGCGCTCGCACCGGCGGGCTCGAACTGCACCGCCCGGATCGTGGCCCAGCCTTCGCTGATGCTCTCGAGCCACTCGAGCAGCGGCTCACGGGGGCGGTCACGATCACACCATATGAGCACCGTCGGCCCCGCCCCGGAGATCGTCGCCCCGAGCGCCCCGAACTCGCTCGCGCGCTGCGCCACGGCTGCCGAACGCGGATAGAGGTGAGCGCGATGGGGCTGGTGCAGGCGGTCGCCGAGTCCGTCGGCGATGAGCTGCAGGTCACCGGCCACGAGCCCTGCGGTGAGCTTGGCGATCTGCGCAAGGTTGTAGACCGCATCGGCCAGCGGCACCGCTGCCGGCAGAGCCTCGCGCGCAGCCGCGGTGCGCACCGGCCGTTGCGGTATCACGAGCACCGCCTCGAGCGCTGGCGGCAACTCAAGCCTCACGGCGCGGGGACCATCGCAGATCACCAGCCCACCGAGCAGCGATGCGGCGACGTTGTCGGGGTGGCCCTCCATCTCGGTCGCCAGCTCGAGGATGTCGGCGCCGCCGCCGGAGAGCCGGTCGGCGGCCAGCAGCCCGGCAACGACACCGGCCGCACTGGAGCCCAGGCCGCCGCTCAACGGGATCGTGGAGCGCACGTGGAACTCGAAGCGGTCGGCCGGCAGCAGTCGCTCGAAGGCGCGCACGATCAGGTTCTCACGGTCACGGCGCAGGTGCATGTCGGTCAGCAACGCGAACTGGCCGGTCTCGTGCACCTCGACGGTCAGGTGCAACGCAAGCGCAGCCGCCAGCACGTCGAACCCCGGGCCGAGGTTGGCCGAGGAGCCCGGCACGCGCACGCGCACCGAGCTCAACTCAGGCCCTGCCCCACGATCACGCGCTCGATCATGTCGAGTTCGGGCGCGCACGGGATGACACCGCCCACACTCGCAAGCGCGGTGTCAGGGTCCTTCAGACCGTGGCCGGTCAGCACGCACACGACACGCTGCGCGCCGCCTGCGCCGTGCGCGAGCAGACCCGCCACCGACGCCGCCGACGCCGGTTCGCAGAACACCCCTTCATCGCGGGCCAGGAAGCGGTAGGCATCGAGGATCTGCTCGTCGCTGACGGCATCGACGCCGCCTCGCGAGGAGGTCATGGCATCCATCGCCTGCTCCCAGCGGGCGGGGTTACCGATCCGGATCGCGCTCGCTACGGTCTCAGGCGCCGCCACCGGCGAGCCGTGCACGAGCGGCGCCGCACCCGCCGCCTGGAAGCCGAACATCCGGGGGCTCAGCCCGACTTCGCGAAAGCCACGCCAGTAGGCGGTGATGTTGCCGGCGTTGCCCACGGGGATGCAGAGCGCGTCGAGATCGCCGAGCGCCTCGGCGATCTCGTAGGCGGCGGTCTTCTGGCCCTCGATGCGGAAGTCGTTGACGGAGTTCACCAGCGCGATCGGGTGTCGCGCCGCGACCTTGCGCACGAGCTCCAGGGCGCGGTCAAAGTTGCCCTGAAGCGCCACCACCTGGGCGCCGTGCATCAGTGCCTGCGCGAGCTTGCCCATCGCGATCTTGCCCTCAGGCACGATCACCACGCCACGGATGCCGGCCCGCGCCGCGTAGGCGGCGAGCGCGGCCGCGGTGTTGCCGGTGGAGGCGCAGATCACCGCGCGTGCGCCGTCGCGCACCGCGGCCGACACCGCACAGGTCATGCCGCGGTCCTTGAAGCTGCCGGTGGGGTTGGCGCCCTCGAGCTTCAGCCACACCTCCGCGCCGACACGCTCAGACAGTCGTGGCGCCTGCACCAACGGCGTCGAGCCCTCGTCGAGGGTGATGATCGGATCGCCCGGCTCAAACGGCAGGCGGTCCATGTAGCGCTCGATCAGACCGGGCATCGGTTCGAGGATGGCAGACAAGGCGCGTGGCCAGCGGGCCACGCGCCCGTGTGGACCTGAATCCTCAGAACGCCTCCTCGATCACGCGGATGAAGCGCGGCGGGGCGCGCAGCGCGTCCAGGCCGGTGATCTCATCGGTGGCGGCCAGGAAGCGCGACTCGAGCACGCTGTGGGTGACCATCACGAGCCTCGCCTGCTCGCTCAGCCCACGCTGGAAGACCGACTTCACGGACACGCCGTGGGTGGCCAGCACCTGCGCGACGGTCGCAAGCACGCCCGGTTCGTCAGCGACCTCCAGGTGCAGGTAGAAGGCCGAGCTGATGTCCTGCACGATCGGGAGCGTGACCATCGCCTCAGGCGGGCTGGCGGGCGGGATCATCGCGCTGACCACGTCGCCCAGGACAGCCGTGGCGGTCTGCGGGCCACCGGCGCCGGGCCCTGACATGGTGATCTCGGTGATCTCCGGCGACTCGACGGTGACCGCGTTGAACGGGCCGCCGACCGAGGCCAGCGGGTGGCCGGGGTAGAGAAAGGCAGGATGGACGCGCACCGAGAGCGCCTCGCCGATCCGCTCGGCGGTCCCGACCAGCTTGAGGCCAAGGCCGAGCTCGCGCGCATACTGCATGTCGTCGGGTGTGATCTGGCGGATGCCCTCGTAGCGGACCTGGTCGAGATGCACCGGCGCGCCGAAGGCCAGGCGAGCGAGGATCGCCATCTTGGCGGCAGCGTCGCGGCCATCGACGTCGTCGGAGGGGTCGGCCTCCGCGTAGCCAAGCTGCTGGGCCTCGGCCAGCGCCTGGGCAAAAGTGATCCCACGAGCCGCCATCTCGCTGAGGATGAAGTTGGTGGTGCCGTTGACGATGCCGTGCACACGGTCGATGCGGGCACCCGCGAGCGACTCCTGCAGCACGCGAATGACCGGCACCACACCCGCGACCGCGCCCTCGAAGCGCAGCTGCACCCCGGCCGCCCCGGCGGCCTCGAAGAGCTCATCGCCGTGCTGGGAGAGCAGCTGCTTGTTGGCGGTGACCACGTGGCGCCCGGCGCGCATTGCCTCAAGCACGTAGGTCTTGGCCGGCTCGATGCCGCCGATCAGCTCAACGATCAGCTCAGCCTGGGCGAGGATCTCGGCAAAGTCACCGCTTGAGCGGGAGAGCACGCCGCTGACCTCAGGGCGCAGCCCCGTGATGCGCTGGATGCGGTCTGAGTGCTCGGTGACCAGCGCCGTGAACGCGCTGCCGACCGTGCCGCGGCCCAGGACCCCGATCCGGAAGCTCGGCGGCTGCATCTCAGACATCGCGGCTCATCAGGTCGGCGTAGGTCTCGCGGCGCACCACCAGTCGCGCGTCGCCGCGCGCACAGAAGATCACCGGCGGGCGCGGCACGCCGTTGTAGTTGTTGGCCATCGCATGGCCGTAGGCGCCGGTCGCCGGGGTCACGACCAGGTCACCTGGCCGTGGGTCGGGCAATCGCACGTCGCGGACGATCACGTCGCCCGACTCGCAGTGCTTGCCGGCCACGTGGCAGAGCTCGCCAGCGCCCGTGCGCTGCATCCGGTTGGCGAGCGCCGCCTCGTAGCGGGCGCCGTAGAGCATGGGGCGCAGGTTGTCCGACATGCCGCCGTCAACGGCCACCCAGGTCGAGATGTTGCGCTTCACAGTCTGCACCGTATAGAGCGTCACGGTCGAGTTGGCCACCAGCGAACGGCCCGGCTCGACCAGCAGCCGGGGAGTTCCCGGCAGCGTCGCCCGGGCGGCGTCGATCAGCGCACCCAGATAGGCGCTGACCGAGGGCGGCTGCTGGCTGTCGAGGTAGGCCACGCCGAGCCCGCCGCCGAGGTTGTAGACCTCAAACGCGCCGAGTGTCGCGAGCGCCGCGACGGCTCTGGTGAACGGCTCGAGCTCGAGCAGTTGGGAGCCGATGTGGCAGTGCAAACCCACCAGCCGCAGGTGGCCGCACGCGGCCACCAGGTCGATCGCCGCGCGCGCCTGCGCCATGCTGAAACCGAACTTCGAGTCAGCCTGGCCGGTTGAGATCGCGGCGTGCGTATCGCCGGCGATACCGGGTGTGACCCGCAGCAGCACCTCCTGGGTGCTGGCGCGCGCCGCGGCGACTCGCTCGAGCCGCCGGATGTCATCGGTCGAGTCGAGCACCACATGGCCGACACCGGCGGCGAGCGCTTCGCGCAGCTCGTCCTCTGACTTGGCGTTGCCGTGCAGATAGATCCGCGCGGGGTCAAAGCCGCCAGCCAGCGCCAGCGCCAGCTCGCCGCCGGAGGCGACGTCGCAGGCAAGCCCCTCCTGGGCCAGCAGCCGGTAGACGGCGGTGCAGGGAAACGCCTTGGAGGCAAACAGCACGTCGCTGTCGTGGTGCCGGGCGGCCAGGCCCTCACGGTAGGCGCGGGCACGGGCGCGCAGGTCCTCCTCGGCCACGATGAATGCGGGCGTGCCGAACTGGGCCGCGAGCTCCACGCTGTCGCAGCCACCGATCTCCAGATGGCCACGTTCGTTGATGCGGCTGCCCAGCGGGTAGACGTGAGAGAGCTGATATCGGTCTGCTTCACCGTGCACGCGAGCCGCCGATGTTGCCATGCGGCGCCCGTCGCGTGAGCGCACCGGCCGGCGCGGCGGCCGAAACCCCGGCGATCACGGGCACTTGCCCCAAGCCCGGAATCAGGCTGCCGGCTCTGCGGCGGGCAGACGCGGGTGAGGCTGGAACTGCGCGGTGGCGGGAAGCCCAACGAGCAGGCAGGCGGCGGCAGCCACCAGCAGCGCCGTGTGCAACGCGGAGGCCGACGGACCACTCGACGATAACGCCAGCCCCGCGAGACCGGCACCAAGCGCCGCGCCGGCCAAGCGCGCTGTGGAGAGCACCGCCGAGACGCGTCCGTGCGAGTGGTCTGGAATCGAGTTGAGCGCCGCGCGCGAGACGGGCACGAAAAGCATCCCGAGCCCCAGGCCGATCGGCACCAGCGCAATACCGGCGCCGATACCGGTGAGCGAAACCCCCGGAATCCCGATCACCCCCATGCCAACGCCCGCGCTGATGAAGCCGAGCGCGGTCGCAAATCGCTCGCCCCTGCTGTCGACCAGCCTGCCCGCAAGCGGCGCGGCCGCACCGACGAACAGGGCCACCACCACCAGCACGGAGCTCGCTCCGAGCGCGGAGTAGTGGGCTGTCTTCTGCAGATACTGCTCGGCGAGATAGAAGGCGCCGATCATCACAGCGAAGGTCAGGCCGGCGACCAAAGCGGCGGCAACGACGGTGCGGTTGAGCACGCGGCCGCGTCCCTCCGCCCCGACCTCGTGCACGACGCGAGGGACGTGCACGGCCACCGCCCAGGCGACCAACAGCGCCATGGGCACCAGCGCCCACCAGTCAGAGCGCCAGCCGAAGACCACGGTCAGAATGCCGCCGAGCAGTGGCCCCACCAGGTTCGCCAGGCCGGCGCTGGCTCCCCAGATACCGAGCGCGCCGCCGCGTCGCTCGGGCGGGAAACCGCTGACGGCACCCGCAAGCGCCGCCGGGCTGACCAGCCCGGCGCCGATGCCCTGCACCACGCGAGTCAGTGAAAGCAGCGTGAGGCTCGAGACGACCGCTCCGAGCGCGGCGCCGAGAGCAAAGATCATCAGGCCGAGCAGAGCCACACGGCGGGCACCGAAGCGGTCGACCAGACGCCCACCCGGGAACAGCAGCAGCGCATAGGCTGCGAAGTAGACGCTCAGCACAATCGCGGTGGACGAGTTCGAGACGTGCAGGCCGCGGGCCACAGAGGGCAGCGCGACCGTGATCACGGTGCCGTCCAGCTGCAGCAGCGCCGCCGCAGCCGTGCAGGCCGCGAGCCTGGTCCATGCCTCGCGTGGGACCGGCGGCTTGGTGTCGTTCTGGTGCTCGCCACCCCGCCGTCGGCCACGGCGGGCACGCGCGTCTCCTCTGGTGGCCGTCACAGGCCTCAGTATTGCGTGCCACGAGCACTGTCGGCTTCAATCAACATCCTGACTCCCCGAGGGCCGCCTGATGCGGCGCCCAACCGAACCCGCATCGGGCTCGCGCCCATCCCCCGTCAACGCTCATGCTCCCGCCGCCGCTCGCTGATCTCGAAGTGCATATCTGGTTGGTCTCGCTCGGCGACGACGACCGGGCGCGGCGCCGCGAACTGGCGCACCTGGCGTGCGCTCGGCTGCTGGCAGGCTACCTCGATGTGAAACCGGCGGCGCTCGAGTTCGTGCGCGCCCCGGGCGGCAAGCCGCGCTTGCGGGGCGAGCCCCTGCGCTTCAACCTTTCGCACTCGGAGCGCCTTGCGCTGGTGGGCGTCTCGCACAGCCGCGAGCTCGGTGTCGACGTGCAGGCGCCGCATCCGGCGACCGGCAAACCGTGGTTCGCCCGGCGCATCTGCAGCGAGCGTGAGTACGCCGCCCACCTCGCCGACCCGAGCCCGGAAGCGCTGCTGCGACTGTGGGTGCGCAAGGAGGCGGTGCTCAAGGCCGGTGGCGAGGGCTCAGCCCTGAGCATGGGCGGGATCGACGTACTGGACGACGCCGTCGCCGGCGGCTGGCTCTGCAGCGACCTGAAGCTGCCCGGCGCGCTGAGCGGCTACCGGGCGGCGTTGGCGGTGAGCACGGTGCTCCCCGACGGCGTGGCGCCCACCGTCGAGGTGTCGACCTTCGCGTTCAGCTGGAGCTGAGCGCCGAGCGTGAGCCCGGTCCTACGGCTCGGGCTCGGGCGCCGGTGCCGAGGCGTGCTCCTCGCCACCGCCCGCGTCGTCCCCGGATGCGGCCTGCTCATCGTCGGACGGCGGGGCGGCAGGGTCCGCAGCCTGTTCGGTCGGCGGCTGCGTTGCCGCGGGGGTCGGTTGGGCCGCTGCGGGAGCCGACTGGGCCGCTTCAGGGGCTGGCTCGGAGCCGGCGGCGAGTTCTCCCACCGGTTGCTGGCCACCCTCGAGCTGCGCGCCGCCGGCGAGCTGCGACTTCAGCTGGGCGAGCTCGTTGTCAACCGCGCTGGTGGATGAGAGCTCGCGCAGCTGCCGGTCGATGTCGTCCTCGCCCGGCCCGCCGATCGCGGTCAGATCCTCGAAGGTGCCGGCGGCCTCCAGCTCTTGAACGGCACCGGCGCGGGCCTTCATCTGCTCGGTCTTGTCCATCGCCCGCTGCATCGCCAGACCCACGTCGGCCATCTGGTTGCCTACCCCCGTCGCCGCCTCGGAGATCCGCACCTGCGCCTCAGCGGCTGAGTACTGGGCCTTGATGACCTCCTTCTTGGTGCGGAACTGCTCGATCTTGGCGCGCAGATTCTTCTCTGACTCGGTGAGCTGCTCCTGCTGCTGCTCGAGCTCCTGCACCTGGCCGTCAAGCGACTGCAGCTCGGTCTGGATGACGTTCTTGCGCTCGAGCGCGGTCCGCGCCAGATCCTCACGGCCGGCGGCCAATGCCTGGCGCGCCTGCGTGTCCAGCTTCACGATCTGCTGTTGCAGACCGGTCTCCTGCGCCTGCAGGCGCTTCTTGGCGGTGACGACGTCGGCGATGCCTCGCTTGACGTTCTGCAACTGCTCGATCTGCTTCTGGTAGCTGTACTCCAGCGTCTCGGCGGGATCCTCAGCCTTGTCCAGCACCTTCGAGATCTTCGCTTTGACGACTGTCGACATGCGCCCGGTCAAGCCCGGCATCGCATCCTCCTTGGCGGGGTTCTGAAACCTGGATACAAGCGTACCGCCGCCTGCCAGCGTCTGCGCACGGTCAAGCCCGCCGATCCATTGTCTGATCGTTAAGGAGTTTCTGTCAGGCAGCGCCCGACCGAGCGGGTCGGCGAGCTTTCTGAGCCGGAGGCCAGGGTTGCCAGTGAGCCAGAGGCTAAGGTTGCCAGCGATGCAGCCGCGCACACCCTCAGAGTCGACAAGCGTCCTGGCGCACTGGATGGGCATCGCCGACGCCAACTCCAGTGGCGACATCCACGGTGGCACGATCATGAAGCTGGTTGACGAGGCCGCCGGGATCGCGTCGGTCAGACACTCGCGCCGCCGGACGGTTACGGCAAGCATTGACCGCATGTCATTTCTGGTTCCGATCAAGATCGGGCAGCTTGTGACCTTCACGGCGACGGTCAATGCCGCCTGGCGCACGTCCATGGAGGTCGGCGTGCGCGTTGAGGCCGAAGATCCACGGACCGGCGAGGTACGCCATGCGAGCAGCGCCTACCTCACGTTCGTGGCGCTCGACGACGACGGCCTGCCGACGGAGGTGCCACCGCTGGTCGCGACGACACCCACCGACGCGCGGCGCGCCCACGACGCTGAGCTGCGCCGCCACCACCGTCTGGCCGAACGCGAGGCAATCGAGCACGGCCGCAGCACCTTTTCCCAACAGCCACGCGACGGCGGAGCTGACGCCGCGACACCGGGCCACGGCCCGCTCCACTGAGCCCCAAGCAGGACGCTGGCCAGGCGTCCGCGGCCACATCCCGTTAGTCTCTGTGCTTGACATGAGTCAGGCTGAGGATCCAGAACGGCTGCGGCCCGAACACGAGGTCACGCTTGAGGACGTGCAGGCCCTGATGGGGGCCTCAACACCCCACTTTGCGATGCAGCTGCGAACGCGGATCCGTGCGCTGATCGCGCCACTCCCGCAGGACCATCCCGCCCGGCTGATGGGTGAGCGCGAGCTCGCCAGACTCGACGCGATCGCCCGTGAGGGCGAGGTCCGAGGCCATCCCGCAGAAGCGGGGCTGCACCCGCTCGCAAGCGTCTCCGCGGACGCAGCCGCACTCGCCGGCGACGCTCACCACTAGGCATCCGCTCTGGCGCCTGGGCCAGACCATGGCGCCCACACAGCTGCGGCCTGGACGGCCGCCCGCCGGGGTGAGCGCGGGCCGCCGTCCGTTCGGCCGTGGTGCACCCGCCACCCAGCGCCAAGGACGACCAGCGTGTAGGGGGCGCGCGACCTCATGTCTGCACCCCCTACGGTTCTGCTGGCCACCCCTAAGCCCGGGGGTGGATACCTGCATCCGGATGTCAGACACCACTCGTTTCGGCCTGGGCGAGGGGTCCGTTGACGACCAGAGCAAGCCACTGGACGGAGATATGAAGCGGAAGCGCTAACGCAGAGCGAGCTTTCTACACAAACACCTAACATGAATTTAATCTATCTTCAGGTCGCGCGAGCATATTCCATAGCGCGACGTACCTCATAGCAGCACCTCCTCCCCAGAAGCGCGAAGCCGGCCCGCACCCGCGGGTCGGCTTCGCTACTGCTTGACCCCCGGATTGTTGGTGGGTCCCCTCGCCCAACACCGGGAGCCCCGTCGCGGTTTGCGCGGCCGCCTGGCTGGCTGCGAATCGTTAATCGCCTCTCAGCCGGCGCTCGGAAGCCCCAGAAGCCGCTGCGCGTGGCCGTCCGCATGTCGGCCTCGCCCCGGCGGAAACGCTGAAGCCGGCCCGTGGGCCGGCTTCATCTCTCTCCTCTCAACCACCGGGCGAATCTCTTTGGCGCACTCCCTCGGGAGGCGCCCACATCCGGTGTTGCGATCCTGTGATTGTAACTAATGTGTCGTGTCGGTGGCGGCCTGCGCGCAGGCCTAACAATTCGCCAACAGCAGTCCGAGTTCCAGTTCCTGGCGGGCTGGCTCTGACGAGTCGCCGCTCACGCGTCGCCGTCCGCGGGCTCCCCACCGCTCACAGGTTCGCGACGTTCTCGGATGCGGACGGCCTCAACCCGGTTCTGGCGCACCGACTCCACCCTGATCGAGTAGCCGTTGGCTTCGATCGTGTCGCCGCGCTTGGGTAGCCTGCCGAGCTCCGTGAAGACGAAGCCGCCCACCGAGTTGTAGGCATCGGTGTCGACCGGCAGCTCGAGACCATAGTCCTCCAGATCCGTGACCGCGACATGCCCGCGCACAAACCAGTCACCCCCGGCCAGACGACGCACGGCGCCGCCCGCAGGGTCGTTCTCATCCGCGATCTCGCCAACGACCTCCTCGATGATGTCCTCGATCGTGACGATCCCCGCGGTCCGTCCGTACTCGTCGACCACGATCCCGAGCTCGGTCCGCTCGCGTTGCAGGTCGGCCAGCAGATCATCTAGCGGCTTGGTCTCCGGAAAGATCGGCGCCTCGCGTACGAACGAGCGAAAGTCGGCCTCTTCGCCGCCATCCATCAGCCGGCGCACCAGCTGGTTGACATGCACGATGCCCCGCACCTGATCCTGGTCATCCTCCTCCGTCACGACCAGCCGTGAGTGGCCGGTGGCGACCGCGCGCCGCAGTGCCGCGCCCACGGTCTCTGAAATGTCGACGGTCACGACCGCGGGAATCGGCGTCATCACCTGACGAGCCTCCTGCTCGTGCAGGTGAAAGACGCCGGTCAGCATCTCTGCCTCGCCGACATCGAGCTGCCCGCCGGTCTGGGACTCGGCGATCAGGCGCTTGAGCTCCTCGGGCGTGCCGTGCGCGGGCTCGGCATCAGGATCCACGCCGAGCAGCCGCAGCAGCCATTCCGACGAGGCATTCAGCGCGCTTATGAACGGACGAAACGCGACCATGAACGTCTGCATGGGCGGGGCTATCCGGCGGGCCAAGCCCTCCGCGTGCTGGATCGTGTAGAGCTTGGGGACGATCTCGCCGACGGTGCTCTGAAAGAAGGTGATCAGCAGATAGGCGACCAGCACGCTGAGCACCAGCGCCAGCTCATTGCCGGCGCCGGCGCCAACGGCAGACCGCAGCGCCCGTGCCAGCGCCGGCTCGCCAAGGGCCCCGATGCCGATCGATGCCATCGTGATCCCCACCTGGCAGGCCGAGATGTAGTCGCCGATCTGGTCCAGCTGACCGAGCGCCAGCCGCGCCCCGCGCGAGCCGCCCTCGGCCAGTTCCTCAAGGCGTCCTCGGCGCGAGCGCACAAGCGCATACTCGGCAACCACGAAGAACGCGTTGACCAGCACGAGCAGCACGGCGAGCAGGATCAAAAGCGGGTTCACGGCGCTCTCCGCACTTCAGCGCGGGCTGGCACCGGCCGGCGGAGCACCGGCCGGCGACATCGATCCGGGTCAGCGTTCATCCACAGGCTGAGCCGCGGTCTGCCCGAACAGAGCGTCGAAGCGTGCGGCCATGTCGAAGTCGGTCTCCGTCAGCCCCCCGGCAGCATGATTGGTGAGGCTGAGCTTCAGCTTGTTCCACCCATGCACGAGCATATCGGGATGATGGTTGTATGCCTCGGCGACCTCTGCAACGCGATTGACGAACGCGATCGTTGCGGCGAAGTCCGCAAACACCAGATCACGCACAATCATGCCCTGCTCGTGCCTCCATGCGCTGCCAAGGAGACGTTTGGCGATCTCGTCGCCGGTCAGGCGTGGTGGGGTTGTCATATCGTTGACCTCATATGCGCATCGTAAGCCTCGTGCCGTCGGCAACGGAGATGCTCTTCGCGCTGGGCCTCGACGACCAGGTGGTCGCCGTCACGCACGAGTGCGACTACCCACCCGCCGCGACCTCACTACCACGCGTCACCCGTGACCGCCTCCCTGATGGCCTCACCGCCGCACAGATCGACGCGGCCGTCAAGGAACGCACCCTCAGGGGCGAGTCGATCTACGAGCTGGATGCCGAGCTGCTGCACGAGCTGCAGCCGAACCTGATCATCACGCAGGCGCTGTGCAAGGTGTGCGCCGTCTCGGTCGACGACGTGCGCGAGCTTGCGGAGGAGATCGACAGCCAGCCGATCGTGGTTGCGCTCGACCCGCACACGCTGGGCGAGGTGCTCGGTGACGCGAGAACGATCGCGCAGGCCACCGACGCCAAGGACGCCGCGGTTGATCTGATCCGCGAAGCCGCCGCCCGCATCGACCGCATCCGCCTGCTCGTGCGCGGGGCACGGCGCCCCCGGGTTGTGGCCCTGGAGTGGCTTGACCCTCCCTACGCCGCCGGTCATTGGACGCCACAGATGATCAGCTACGCCGGCGGCGAGGATGTGCTCGGGTTCGCCGGCGAGAGCTCGCAGGAGCAGACATGGGACCTGGTGGCCGCCACCGAGCCGGACGTCGTGCTCGTTATGCCGTGTGGCTACGACGCGGAGATAGCCCACCGTGAGGCGGAGATGCACCGCGACCAGCTTGCCGCCCTCGGCGCCGGCGAAGTGATCGCGGTGGACGCCGCGTCCTACTTCTCCCGGCCGGGACCGCGTCTGATCGACGGTCTCGAGCTGCTCGCGCACGTGATCCATCCGGAACTCGTGCCGGTGAGCACCGAGTTGGCGGCCAAGGCCATCACGGTCGAGCTCTGACCGGGGCGCGAGCGTCAGATGACGCTGCCGCTGGGCAACAGGCCGCTGCCTCCGGCGACAGCCAGTGATCCGACCACGGCCAGCACGGCGATCAGCACGCAGCCGCCCAGAACCACCGCTCGACGGTCGCGCTTCTCGCCGTACTCGACGACCAGCCACCCGCCCGCCAGGCCGGCGATGAAGCCGAACAGGTGACCGCCGATCGAGATGCCCGCAACCCCCAGGTCAAACACCAGGTTCAGCAGCAGGATCGGCAACAGGCCCGACTGCCAAAGCGAAATCCTGCGCGCGCGGGCGATCATGATCAACGCCCCGAAGACGCCGAAGATCGCGCCCGAGGCACCGAGAGTCGGCACATCGGGCGAGAACCAGAGCGCACCGAAGGAGCCGGCGAGCAGCGCCGCGAAGTAGATCGAGGTGAAGTACAGCTTGCCGATCGCCGGCTCGATCGCCCGCCCGACGAACCACAGCGAGAGCATGTTGATGCCGATGTGGAAGATGCTCGCGTGCAAAAAGCCGGATGTGAGCAGCCGCCAGTACTCGTGATGGCCGTGGCTCATCAACGGACCGAAGAGGACGCCGTTGTAGTAGAGCCAGCCGCTGTCTGAGCCACCGAGCGTGACCCCGTCAGCGACCTCCCAGAGAAAGACGATCACGTTGATCGCGATCAGCAGGTCGGTCGCCGACCATGTGCGTGGGTCACTCCAGACCTTCGGCCGCGCGAAGCTCGCGCTCGTCCCACGGCCCTGCATCCGCCGGACCTTCGTGCGCTGGCTGGCACACTCCGGGCAGCGCATGCCGACCGATGTGGGTGTCATGCAGTCAGGGCAGATCGGCCGACCGCAGTTGGAGCACGACACCCCGGTCTGCCGGTCGGGGTGCCTGTAGCAGGTCGCCACCGGCTACCGGTCCGGCAGGATCCGCCGGGCTTCCTCGGCGATGTCGTTCAGAGTTTGCTCCGCGTACTGAAGCAGTGTCTTGCCCTGCGCCTCAGGCCGCGCTCGCTGCCGAGCCCTGACGCGCAGAGCCACGAGCGCCGTGCCGGCTGTGACCGTCACGCCCGCGGCAACCAGCGGCCGGATCCAGTTGCGCGGGTCGCGCATCGCCGCCAGCTCCCAGCCGTCGAGCTCCTCCTGTGCGGCCTCGGCAAGCGCCATCAGCCGCGACTCCAGCTGCTCGGTCAGGCGCAGCGGCGGCTCCACCGGCGCGAAGGCCTCTCGCAGCATCGACTCGAGGTTTGCGGTCATGGCTTGGCTGTGCTTTCGTCGTCGGTGGCCACTATCCCTTCGAGCTGCCTGATCGCGCGGTGCAAAAGCACCTTCGTGGCGCCGTCTGAGCGGCCCAGAGCACGGGCGATCTCACGGTTGTCCATGCCCAGTGCAAAGCGCATGATCAGCGCCTCACGCCGGTCGTCTGGCAGTTGCTGGACGCCGTCGATGATCGCCCTCAGCTGCTCACGGCCCTCGACCAGACCCTCCGTCGTGTGTGGAGTGGAGATCATTTCGGCATCCTCGATCGTCGCCTCCGGGCGGCGCGAGCGGTCGCGATAGAGGTTCGCAGCAAGGTTGTGAGCGATGCGGATGAGCCAGGGACGCAACGGCCGCCCGTCGGACTCGCGCAGCGCCCGCTCGAAGTGACGGTAGGCCTGCAGGAAGGTCTGCTCGGTGAGATCCTCGGCGTCGTGGTGGTTGCCGACCCGGTAGAAGCTGTACGAGTAGACGTCGCGCAGATGTTCGCGGTAGAGCTCGCTGAAGCGCGCGTCGAGCGCGGCCTTGCTCGTGGGCTGACTCTCGGCCACCGCAGTGAGGCTAGCTTGCGGCGCGGGTTGACGCCCGCGGGCAGCGGCACGCGAGCGGAGGCGGGGGCAGCAAGAGCGGACGGCATGCACCCATTTCTACACAGCCAAGCGAACGCCGTTACAGATCAGCGACCGAACAGCGTCAGCTGTCGAAGCCCAGGCCGAGACGGTCGAGCGTGCGCAGCCACAGCCCACGCCGTCCGCTGCGATCGGCCGCGGCGAGACGGTTGCTGGTCAGGCCAATCACCGCTCGGCGCAGCGGTTCAGGCGGAAACGGCACCGGGCGGCGGCGCACAAAGCCAAGCGCCGTCACCTCCGTGCTGCGACGGTCCAGCAGGTCCAGGCCGGTGCGCGCACCGAACCGGCTGGCGCCCACGCCCAGACCCGTGTAGCCGAGCGCGTAGACGACCCGGCCTCCGAGGGCCCGGCCGAAGAACACCGAGAAGCGGCTGCAGGTGTCGATCGCCCCGCCCCAGCGGTGACTGAAGCGCACACCCTCGAGCTGCGGGAAGTTCGTGAAGAAGTTCGCCGCAAGGCGCCGGAACGTCGTCTGGTGCTCGTCGTACTCCGGGCCCACCGGACCTCCGTAGCGGTAGACGGCGTCGAAGCCGCCCCAGAGAATGCGATTGTCTGCGGTCAGGCGGTAATAGTGAAAGCGGTTGCCGCTGTCTCCAACTCCCTGCCGCTGCGACCACCCTATCTGTCTCATGCGGTCCTGCCCAAGCGGCTCGGTGACAAGCACGTAGTCGTACACCGGCGCCACGTAGCGTCCAACCGCAGGCACCAGCGGCTCGTAGGCGCTGGTCGCCAAAAGCAGCTTGTTGGCGCGGACGGCACCCGAGTCGGTCAGCGCCTCGACACCGCTGCCAAGCTTGCGCAGGCGCCGCACCCGCGAATGCTCGTAGATCTGGACCCCGGCTTGCAGCGCTGCACGCCGCAGGCCGTCGGCCAGTTTGGCCGGGTTGACCAGCGCGGCGCCGCTGCGCAACCACAGGCCCCCGAGGTACAGCGGCGAGTGGATCTGGGCCTGGAGGGCGTCGGCGTCGAGGAGTTCGGCCCGCTGGCCGAACTCCTCAAACAGACGCTGCGCCTCTCTGAGCCCTGCCAGCTGGTGCGTGGCCACGGCCACATCGAGCTCACCGGTGGTCTCAAGCTCGGCGCTGATCCGGTAGCGCTCGAGATCGGCCAGCAGCGCGTCGTAGTTACCCGTGCCAAGGCGTTCAAGCGCTGCCAGCTCTGCCGGAAACCTGGCCATGCCGTTGGCGATCCCGTGCGTCAGCGAGTAGTTCAGAAAGCCGCCGTTGCGGACGCTCGCCCCTGAACCGCAGCGGCTCGCTTCGAGCACCACCACCTCGCGTCGCGGTTCGAGCTCCTTGGCATATAGCGCGGCCCAAAGTCCGGTGAAGCCGCCACCGACGATGCACAGGTCAGCGTCGAGCGCCCGCTCGAGCGCTGCGTGTGCTTCACGGGCGGGCAGCGTCTGTAGCCAATAGGGCTCCGGCTGCGCGTCCGCAAACGCCCGCTGCACGGCTGGGTCGGTTATGCGATCTGGCCACGGGGTTGACAACAGAACCTGATGATCACAGCTCGGCGGCGTGCGCGTGTGCGCAAATCACCTACGGCGCTTATACGGGACGGCGCACCGGCAAGGGACCCGCGACCGCCGGGTGCGCGCCGTTCAGCTGATCAAGGGGCCGGCGGGGATCCCAAGCAGCCTCACGCCGTTGGCAAACGCCTGCGGATCGATGTCGCCGAGCAGCGCCACCTGCACGAGGATGCCGGGGAGCAGCGTGCCCAGAACCAGCGCCGCGTCCTGCGGTCGGTGGCCTGACTCGACGAGTCCGCGCTGCTGGTAGATTTCGATCAGCCGCGCGAACCAGCCCCGCACCCGCGCCATGGTGCCATCAAACCACGCGCGCATGGTCGGGTTACGACCGGCCTCAGCCCAGATCTGCACGGCAAGTGCGCAGAGCTGACGCTCGGCTTCGAGCCGTCGCACCTGCTCGAGCAGCAGCTCGAGCACGCGATCCAGCGGCGGCGGATCGTCGTCGGCGAGGACCGTCTCAAAGGCCAGCTCGAGCTGGCTCACGCCGGTGCTCGCGATCGCAGTGATGAGTTCGTCCTTGCTGCTGAAGTACCGGTAGACCGCGCCGGCGGAAAGCTGGGACTCGGCAAACACGTCATGCATCGACGTCTCGTGGAAGCCGTTTCGCACAAAGCAGCGGCGGGCCGCCTCCAGAATCTGCTGGCGGCGGGACTCCAGGTGTTCTTCAGATACACGGGGCACAGGCCAAAGCTTAGTGAGGGAACGTTCGTTTTGCTAGGCTTGTGAAAAGCAAAACGCCCATTCGCTTTTCATTGTGGAGAAACCGTGACCAACACTGAGCCCGCCAGACACCGGCAGCATCCGGAAGACGCCCGGACACCCCACCACCGTCACCTCGGCTGGGCGCTCGCAATCATCTCGGCGGCGCAGCTGATGGTGATGCTCGACGTCACCATCGTCAACGTCGCGTTGCCGTCGATCCAGAGGGCGCTCTCGTTTTCCTCCACCGCCAACCTCGAGTGGGTGATCACCGCCTACGTCGTCACATTCGGTGGCCTGCTGCTGCTCGGCGGGCGCTCCGGGGACCTGTACGGCCGGCGGCGCATGTTCGTGGCAGGCATCCTGCTGTTCTCGGTCTCCTCGCTCGCCGGTGGCCTTGCGACAGATCAGACATGGCTGATCGCGGCCCGCGCCATCCAGGGTGTGGGCGCCGCAATCGCCTCCCCAACGGCGCTTTCGCTGGTGACCGCCACGTTCCCGGAGGGTCGGCCACGGCACCGGGCGATGGCCGTCTACGCGGCGATGTCGGGCGCTGGCGGCGCCCTGGGGCTGCTGATCGGCGGCGCACTCACCGAGTTCGCCTCCTGGCGCTGGGTGCTGTTCGTGAACGTGCCGATCGGCCTCGCCGTCGTGCTCGGAGCGGTCCTCGTGCTCGACCCCGCCCCGGGGCGCCGTGGGCGGCTCGACATCCGCGGCGCGCTGCTGGCGACGGCGGGAGCGGCATCCCTTGTCTACGGGCTCGCGCACGCCGCCGACTACGGCTTTGGGAGCACGACCACGCTCGTCGCGATGGCTGCCGCGGCCGTCCTGCTCGCCGGATTCGTGGCCGTGGAGGCGACCACGGCAACACCCCTGCTACCGCTGGGCATGCTGCGCAACCGCAACCGTGCCGGCGGCTATGCGGCGATGCTGCTGTTGGGCGGCGCGATGCTGGCACTGATCTTCTTCGTCACCCAGTTCCTCCAGGACGTCAAGGGCTACAGCCCGCTGCTGACCGGTGTCGCCTTCCTGCCCGTGCCGGTGATGGTCGCCACCGTCAGCCAGGTTGCTTCGCGGCTGGTCGGCCGCATCGGAACGCGGCCGCTGCTGACTGTGGGTCCGCTGGTGACAGCCGCCGGGCTGCTTTGGCTCTCAAACATCTCGGCAACCGACAGCTACCTGGCGCTGTTTGGGCCGCTGGTGCTTGCGGGCCTCGGCATGGGCCTATCGTTCGTGCCGCTCACGCTGAACGCTGTGAGCTCGGTCTCGCACGAGCGCACCGGCCTCGCATCCGCGCTGCTGACCACAAGCCAGCAGATCGGCGGCTCGCTCGGCATCGCCATCCTGGTCACGGTCGCGAGCCACGCGAGCGCCGGCAGGACCGCGGCTCCGCAGCACGCACCCGCGACCGCAGCCGCTCATGCGCTGCTCGTGCGCGAGCTTGTGAAGGGCTATGACAGCGCCTTCAGAACCGGAGCGCTGCTTGCGGCCCTGGCCTTCCTGGCCGCCCTGCTGACGGTGCGCGGGCGTGTCTCAGCGACGCCAGGCGATCAGCAAGCGCAGGGTGCCGTCCCGACCGTCGCGGGCGCGGCACGTGCTCAGAACGAGCTCGCGGCAGCCGTTCCCAGCGCCGGCCGAGCAGGCCTGGATTAGTCGCGCAAGCCTCCCGGCCCCGCCGCCGCAGGTCAAAAGGCGGCCACATGGCAAGCGGCTGCAACCGCCGCTAACCTACATCCAGAGGCAGATGGGCAGAGAGCCGGCCACCGCCATCTACGTCGCCACCATGGTGGTGGTCGTGGTACTGGTGGACGTGCTCTTCTTCAGACACCACTTCTGGCAGCGGCTGATGGTCAACATCGGCATCGTCCTGGTCTTCGGAGCCTTCGCTCTGCGCTTCCTGAAGAAGTGACGAGTCACCGTCGGAGGTCGGTGACGGCGACCGGCTGAGGCCAGCAATTGCACGGGCGGCGCGAGCGTGTTGACCGAGCACTCCGGCGAACTGGATGAAGAGACTGCGCTGCTGCAGTCGGCAGGTCGTGGGCGCGGATACAAAGGTGGCGCGACCTCAGCCACCGCGGCTGCGGGCGCTGGGTTACGTAGTTTGAACCGAAGCGCGCAGACCACTCGCGGCCTGCACCCTCGTCAAATTCACTGCGGCGAGCGCAGCGCCTCACCCGCCCATCGCGCGCTGCCGACGTATCTGCGCGCGTGCGCCACTGTCGCCGCTGGGCAGCCGCTGGTCTATCGGATATCTCGGCGGCCGTTGCTTGCGCGTACCGGCGGGGCCGGTGACGGCGCCTGGGGTCGGCGCCCAGCTGCCCGATGAGCTGGGTTCGGCCCCAGGCGCGACACGCGAATCAGGCGGCGGTCGGCGTTATCGTGACCGTCTCCTTCTTGATGTCCTTGGGGAGCGGGATCGTGACCTCGACCACTCCGTCGTGCGTCGTAGCCTTGATCTGCTTGGCATCGACGCCCGTCGGCAGCACCATTGAGCGGCGGAAGGAGCCATACCGGCGCTCGCGCCGCACGTACTCCTTCTCCTTCGCTTCCGTAGTCTCTTCGTGCTCACCGGAGACCGTGAGGATGTCGTCCTCGACCTCGATCTTGACCTCCTCCGGCTTGATGCCGGGCACGTCGGCGCGCACGATCAGATTTCCATTCTCGCGCGCGACGTCGATCGCGGGCACCCACGAACGCTCCGTGCCTCCAGTCAGGCCGTCGTAGATGCGGTCAAACCGCGTCCGCAGTTCTGACAGCTCGGCGAATGGGTCCCAGCGCGTGAGTGTTCCAGCCATCACTGAGCTCCTTTCCTCTGATTGCCGTTTATGCAACGACCCTAGACCCAGCCGACCGCTTGCGCATCGGGAATGAGCCTCAACACCGCTCCGTAGTTATCCAGCGCAGGAGTGATCACACGGCGGGTCGGTAGGCCACGCAGCAGCGGCTGTGGAGCGCTACGGATGTCTATGCGCCGGCCAGGCGTGAGCCTATCGCCATGAGGTCAACCCAATGAGCAGCCCGGCGCAGCGACCGCTCCGCCGGACCATCACCTCCCCGACGCCGCAAGCTGCGCCGGGCCCAGACGCCGAGCGCGCTCCCTCAGGGGACGACCTCGGCGGCGTCGATCCGCAGGAGCGGATCGACTCGCTGCTTGCGCATCTGGGGACGCGCTCAACCGGCCTGTCGGCGCGTGAGGCGGCGCGACGGTTGACGCAGTTTGGTCCCAATGTGATCTCACGCACCGCCAAGCAGGGCCGGATTCGAGAGCTGGTGCGTCAGCTCGTACACCCGCTGGCCCTGCTGTTGTGGGTGGCTGCTGTGCTCGCGGCGGCGAGCGGCAGCCAGACACTGGCGATCGCGATCGTTGCGGTGATCCTCCTGAACGCAGCACTCGCATACGCACAGGAACTCCAGGCCGAGCGGGCAACCGAGGCGCTGCGCGAGCTGTTGCCGGCCCGCGCGCGCGTACGCCGCGACGGCGCGGAGCTGGACGTGGCGGCGATCGAGCTGGTGCCCGGTGATGTGGTGCTGCTCAGTGAGGGCGATCGCCTCTCCGCCGATGCGCGGCTGACCGCCGGCTCGCTCGAGCTCGACATGGCGCCGCTGACCGGCGAGTCAGAGCCGGTCGTGCGCAGTGCCAGCGCAGTCCACCGCGTGGCGTCGGTGCTGGAGTCAGAGGATCTGGTGTTCGCCGGCACGCTCTGCACAGGTGGCGACGCTGAGGCAGTCATCTACGCGACCGGGATGGGCACCCAGTTGGGGCGGATCGCCGCCCTCTCACAACGCGTGAAACCGGAGATCAGCCCGTTACAGCGGCAGGTCAATCGGGTCGCATGGCTGATCGCGGCGATCGCGGTGGCGGCCGGCGCTTTGTTCTTCGTGGCGGGCACGACACTGGCGGGCCTCTCACTCGCCGCGGCAGTCACGTTCGCCATCGGCCTGCTGGTCGCAAACGTGCCAGAGGGGCTGCTTCCGACGATCACCCTGTCGCTGGCCGGCGGTGTCCGTCGTATGGCGGCCAGGCACGCGCTGGTCAAGCGGCTGACTGCGGTGGAGACACTCGGTTCGACCGACGTGATCTGCACCGACAAGACCGGCACGCTGACCGAGGGCAGGATGAGCGTCCGTTTGCTGTGGTGCGCCGGCACCGAACTCGAGCTTGCGAGCGCCGCGGGCTCGCCGGCCCCGGACCTGTTCTCGCCGCTCTTGCGCACGGCCGTTCGCTGCAACAACGGGCGTCTCGAGCGCGACGGTGAGCGCTGGGTGCGGGGTGGGGATCCGAGCGAGAGCGCGCTGCTCTTGGCAGCGGCACAGCTGGGCGTCGATGTGCAAGCCGCCGAGCGTGAGCGTGAGGGGCGCCGTAAGCGGGTCTTCCACTTCGACCCACACCTGAAGCGCATGACGACGCTCGACGACGAACCCGGCGGGCAGCTGTGGTATCACGCGAAGGGCGCGCCGCTGGAGTTACTCGAGCGCTGCACCGCGATCCGCACCCCTGATGGCGACCACTCGCTCACCGATGCAGATCGAACCGAGGTGCGCGCGGCGTTCGAAAGTTATGCCGCCAAGGGTCTGCGCGTGCTCGGCTTCGCGCAGCGCCAGGTCGCGCAGGCCGACGACGGACCGCGCGAGGCTGTCGAGTCGAACCTGACGTTCGTGGGACTGGCGGCGCTCGAGGACCCGCCCCGCCCAGAGGTCACAGACGCCGTCGCCCGCTGCAAGCGGGCTGGTATCCGGATCGTCGTCGTCACCGGCGATCACGGTCTGACCGCCACCGCGATCGCACGAGAGGTGGGGCTCGTCTCCGGCGAGAGCGAACCGACCGTGATCAGTGGCGCAGACCTCGACGCGATGGCGCAGGACGAACGCGACCAGCTGCTCTCAACCGCGCCCGAGCTGATCGTCGCCCGCTCCAACCCGGAGACCAAGCTGCACATAGTCGACGCGCTCCGCGCGCAGGGCCATACCGTCGCGATGACCGGCGACGGCGTCAACGACGCGCCCGCTCTACGCCGCGCGGACATCGGTGTGGCGATGGGCGCGTCGGGCACCGATGTCGCGCGCGAAGCGGCAACGATGGTGCTGACCGACGATAACTTCGCCTCGATCGTGGCCGCCGTCGAGGAAGGCCGGGTCGTCTACGACAACATCCGCAAGTTCATCACCTACATCTTCGTGCACGCCGTCCCCGAGGTCTTTCCCTTCCTGATCTACGCACTCGCCGGCGGCGCGATCCCGCTACCGCTGACCGCGATTCAGATCCTCGCGATCGACCTCGGCACCGACACCGTCCCCGCCCTGGCGCTCGGCCGCGAGCCCGCCGAGCCTGGCACGATGGACCGCCCACCCCGCCCGCGCGAGGCCGGGATCATCAGCCGTGCCATGCTCGCCCGCGCCTGGCTGCGCCTGGGCGTGCTTGAGGCGCTGCTCGTCACCGGCGGCTTCTTCTTGGTAATGCTCACAGCCGGCTGGTCCGTGGGCGAGCACATCGGCTCCGGCACGCCTCTACACCACGCCTATCAGCAGGCGACAACCATGACCTGGGCCGGAATCGTCGCCTGCCAGATCGGCGCGGCGTTCGCCGTGCGCACCAGCCACGCCTCGCTCCGCGAGGTCGGAGTCCTTTCAAACCGGCACCTGCTGCGCGGGATCGCGTTCGCGCTCGCGTTCGCCGCGGCGATCATCTACGCCCCGCCGATACAGGCGATCTTCAAAACCTCGCCGCTCAGCGTGCGCGACCTGCTTGTGCTCGCCTGCTTCCCAATCATCGTCTGGGGCTCAGACGAACTCTGGCGCTGGCACACACGCTCCCGCGCCGCAGCCTCTGCCCCCACCACGGACAGAGACATCTACACCACCACGGGCCACAGTCCCGAGGCCTCAATTGGAATGCCGGGGCGCATGTCGTAGACGAACTCTGCAAGTTCGTCGAGATGCAGCGCGCCGAGGCCGGTGGAGAACGCTTCTGATCATGCGCTCAGCTCGAGCAGTTCGGGGTGTGGCGTTGACAGCAGCTCCGGACCATCCGGGCCGACGAGGACATCGTCCTCGAGCCGCAGGCCTCCGACACCGGGCAGGTAGATCCCCGGTTCGATGGTGAAGATCATGCCTGCGACAAGCGGGGTCTGCGTGCGCGGAACCAGGAACGGGGGCTCGTGGATCGCCAAACCGATCGCGTGCCCGGCGCCGTGAAGGCACTGCCCAAGATCGGGACGCGCTTCAACCGGCTGGCGTGCGGCAGCATCCACCTCACGGGCGCTGATCCCAGGGCGACAGGCCGCGATCGCGGCCGCCTGAGCCTCCCGCACGACGATCCAGGCGTCCCTCGCCCAATCCGACGCGGGCCCAACCGTGGCACACCGCGTCAGATCCCCCCAGTAACCGTCAAGACAGGCCGATAGATCAGCGCACACGACGTCACCAACGCGCAGCTCACGATCTCCGGGCTCACTGTGCGGGTTGGCAGCCCGCTCCCCGAACAGGATCAGTGGATGCGCTGCCCTAGCCCCCTGCTCGCGCAGCCAGCTCTCGACACGACCGTTGGCCTCACGCTCGGTCACGCCGGGGCTGAGCGTCTCAAACACCAGTCTCACGCCACGCTCGACAAGCTCGCACGCCGCCCTTACCTTTTCGATCTCACCCGCCTCCTTACACCAACGCAGCGCATCCATGAGCTGCCCGGCGCTGACCAGCTCAAACCCAGCCGCGCGCAACGCCTCGCTACGCACAAAATTCAGGTGCTCGCCCTCCACACCGACCCGTCGCGCACCAGCGAGCGCTGCGACCAGCTCAGCCACACTGAGGCGGACCGGGTTTAACGGGGGATCGTCACAGGAACTGTGTAGGCATCAGCGAAGGAGATCGCATGCCTACCACGACGAAGACCATGAGCAGTGATGTGTTGTTGGCCCAGCCCCCGTTCGGGGTGATGTCTCCCGCGCCTGGGTTGGGCGGGGAGGAGCGAAGCGACGAGCCGCCCAACCCAGGCGCGGCGCGGCCGGTGCCGGGGCTCGAGGAGGCGGTCGAGCGCGCGATCGCGCGTCGGCGGGTCCGTTGCGCGGTTGGGGGCGTTGAGGAGTCCTTGATCTCCGACGAGGTGATCGACGAGCTGCTGGCTGGCGCCAGGACCGAGGAGGAGATCCTTGGGTCAGGCGGGGTTCTTGGCCGGCTGACTAAACGGCTGGTGGAGCGTGCGATGAACGCGGAGCTGACCTGCCATGTCGGCTATGAGCCCCACCAGGAGCCCGCTGGCGGCGCGGCCAACCAGCGCAACGGGACGAGCGTAAAGACGCTCGTGAGCGATCACGGCAAGATCGTGATCGACGCGCCCAGGGACCGGGCAGGCACGTTTGAGCCGCAGATCGTCAAGAAGCGTCAGCGGCGCCTTGCCGGGATCGATCAGAAGATCCTCGCGCTCTACAGCCGTGGCCTGTCGACCCGTGACATCGAGGGCTACATGCAAGAGCTCTACGGCACGGGTGTGAGCCGTGAGCTGATAAGCCGCGTGACCGACCAGGTCGCAGACGACGTGCGTGAGTGGGCCAAACGGCCGCTTGAGACGATCTACCCCGTCGTGTTTTTGGACTGCATGGTGCTCAAGATCCGTGATGGTGGCAGCGTCGGGCACAAAGCGCTCTACATAGCGCTCGGGATCACCCTGGACGGCGACCGGGACGTGCTCGGCATGTGGTTTCAGGAGACGGAGGGCGCGAAGTTCTGGATGCAGGCGCTCAACGACCTGAAGACCCGTGGTGTGCGCGACATCCTGATCTGCTGTGTCGACGGGCTCACAGGGTTCCCTGAGGCGATCGAGGCGATCTTCCCGAAGACCACGGTCCAGACATGCATCGTGCACATGATCCGCTCAAGTCTCAAATACGTGCCCAGACGCGACCGTGAGCAAGTCGCCCGCGACCTCAAACCGATCTACACCGCGATCAACGCCGAGCAGGCATGGGCCGCACTGGAGGCCTTCGATGAGAAGTGGGGAGCGCGCTTCCCGATCATCACCCGGCAGTGGACCGCCGCCTGGGAGCACATCACACCGTTCCTCGCCTTCCCCGCCGAGGTCCGCCGGATCATCTACACCACCAACGCGATCGAGGCGCTCAACCGGCAGCTACGCAAAGCCATCAAAACCAAGGGCAGCTTCCCCAACGAGGACTCAGCCCGCAAGCTCGTCTACCTCTGCCTCCAGAACGCCGTCCCGCAATGGACCCGCTGCCGGAACTGGACAGCCGCGCTGCTAGCGCTCAAGATCCACTTCGGTGACCGGATCCCGGACGCAAGCTGACCACCACCCATTGACACGACGAGAGTAACTGTTAACCTGAAGAAACCACGCTTACACAGTTAACGTGACGCCCTCTAATTCAGCATCGTTGATTGTGCCTGAGCGCTTGCAGGTCTCGCTTGCCTGGGATCGCGGGCGAGGCGAAGGAGGGGCTGCTTGCGTTGGCTGTCAGCGCGGGTTTGGCGGTGTTGCAGGAGACGATGGAGTGGGAGGTTGGGCAGGTCGCGGGCCCGAAGGGCCGTGATGACTGAAGACCGGGCGGCGTATCGGCATGGGCGCACCGCTGGTGAGGTGACGCTCGGCGGTCGACGTGTGCAGGTCAGCCGTCCGCGGGTCAGGAAGGTCGCTGAGGGCCAGGAGATCGCGCTTGCAACCTACCGGCAGTTCACCGCCCGCGACCCGCTTTGTGAGGTGATGTTGGAGCGGATGCTCGCGGGGGTGTCTGCCCGTAAGGCGCGGCGGGTGGATGAGCCCGTCGGGAAGGACATCAGAGCGCATGGCCGTTCGACGCCTGAGAGTTCGGTGTCACGCGCGCTGGTGGCTGGGACACGAAGTGCGCTTACCGAGCTGCTTGAGCCGGGACCTCTCAGACTTGGAGCTGGCGGTGCTGTTCACCTGCGGGATCGACCTTGCGGACAGCACCAACGTGGTCGCGCTCTGAGATCACGACTGATGGCGTGAAGGTGCCGCTCTCGCTGCGCGAAGGCCAGGCTAAAGAACACGACCGTCGTGACCGCGCTGCTGGCCGATCTGGTTGATCGCGGCCTGCGGCTCACAGACCAGCAGCTCTACGTGCCAGGTGGCGCCAAGGCGTTGCGCAAGGCGGTGCGTGACCTGGCTGGGCAGCGGGCGCTGGTGCAACGCTGCCAGGTGCACAAGGCAAGGAATGTGTGCGGGCACCTACCCGAGCACCAGCGCGCCTGGGTGAGGGCGAAGCTTCGCAAAGCCTGGTCAGAGCCCGATCACAGCAAGGCGCTTACCTCGCTGCGGGCGCTCGCCTCACAGCTTCAGAAGACCCACCCCGACGCCGCCGGCTCGCTGCGGGAGGGCATGGAGGAGACCCTCACGCTCACCCGCCTCGGCATCGACGGTGCGCTGGCACGCACGCTGAGATCAACCAACAGCATCGAGAGCATGTTCGACACCGTCCGCACCACACAGCGCAACGTCAAACGCTGGCGTGACGGCGACATGCGCTTGCGGTGGACCGCCGCCGGGATGGCCGAAGCGGCCGCGCACTTCAACCGCGTCAAAGGCCACCGCGACCTGCCCAAGCTCCACGACGCGATCCAGCGAGAGCTACACCCGACGATCCCGACCGAGGAGGCCGATACCCTCAAAGCTGCCTAGAAATCACTGTCCGGATCGCCACCGAAGTTCAACAGCGAACGGGACATCTTCCATCGGCCAAAGGCTGCAGCAACTGCGACACGAGCACGGGCTCACGCTTCTGGAACTGGCCGGTCACTGCGGCTTCTCGACCGGCTACCTATCCCAGATCGAGACAGGCACCGCCGTGCCATCGCTAACAGCCCTGCAGGTCATTGCAGCCGACCTCGGCGTAGAGGTCGCAGACTTCTTCCCCGAGGAGCGCCGCCACGGCACACGACTGATCCGGGCCGCCGACCGCCACGAATTCCGCCTCGAGCAAGGCTCAGGCGAGGTCTACGCCGTACTGGCAGGCCAGGTCGCAGACCGCGCCTTCTCCGCACTCTACGCCCGCCACCTCCCCGCCAACGGAGGCAGCGAACGACCATTTCGCCACCTTGACGAGGAGTTCAGCCTGATCCTCTCAGGCACACTCGAGCTGACCATCGAAGGCGAGACCTACGAGCGCGTCACCGGCCCGCTCTGCCAACGACTCTCACACGTCGCAGCGAGTCATCGCCGATGGGCTGGTGCCGGGCGTGGCGCTACCTGTAGCAGGTCGCGCGAGCGGTCCCGGCCGGGATTCCGCGCTGGCCTGGCACGCGAGTGCGCATGTCGGCGTCCACGTGATTGCAGATCAAGTGGTTGGCGCGCTCGCACAGAACCGGCAGCCGTCAACGGTGAGATGCCGTTCCAGGTAGCGGTGATTCAATTCGCCGGGGCGAGGTCGAGGGTCACGCGCTCGGTGGCCCCAGGCCTGATCGGCGCAGTACGGCGCTGCGGCCGGTGGGAGGCGATCATCTCCGCAGCGGCATCAAGCAACGTCTCTCGCGCCACCTCTGCCGTGCGGCGGCGGGCGACAACTGCCGTGCACTCAGCCCGCTGCGCCATTATCAAGCCGTGCTCACCGGGCGTGCGCACCGTGGTCAACCTGACAGGCAAGCCCACCCGAGTTTTGAGGGCTTTGGTCGTTCGGTCTTCAATAACCCAGGTCCCCTCGTCGATAACACCGCCATCACCGTCCAGCGTGTCCGCCAAGACACCACCGTCCACGATCCACAGCAAACCGCGGTGCACGACATGCACCCGGCATGGATCACCCAGCTCGCAGGCGCTACCAGCCAGCTACGGCAACGATGTCAGATGGCAAATAGCCGGGTGACAGTGTCGTTGAGCTCGCGCGCCATCGGGCCGTTTGCGCGCTCTTGGAACACGGTCGCAAGGCTCGTGTAGTACCAGCGCTGGTCGTGGCGCGGCGCGTGAAACCGGTTCCAATGGGTGTCACCTTGCTGGAGCTGGTCGCGCAGCAGGGAGCGCGCGTTGGCGAGCTTGTCAGCCAGTGACACGCGCAGAACTCCCTGGTCTGTCTCCACCCTGAGATGGTCGAGGTAGCGTTCCTTCCGTACCCGCCAATCCTCCTTGTCCGTCTCAAAGGTGTCGCTGCAGGCCTCAACGATCGTCGCGACGCGCTCACCAAAGCGCGTGCGGATCTCCGCCAACCTCTCTCTGCCGCCTTGATCCTCGGGTGCGTCGTGCAGCAGTGCGGCGATTGCCTCGTCCTCATCGCCACCGTCCTCGAGCACCAGGCCACAGACCGCCAGCAGATGCGAGAGGTACGGGATGGTTGTTCCCTTCCTGAACTGGTTGCGATGGACCTCAGCTGCATACGCCAGAGCCTGATCGAAGCGGCCCGTCAGAGGCGTGGCTTCACGACTGGGTGGGTTGCCCTCAGCGGTCATCCACCGCCCAGGCTACCCGACCAGCAATCCGCCTGTGAGCTACGCCCCATCCGCGCGTCGGTGCAGCATATCCGCCAACCGCGCGGGCGCGTCGGTCTCGAGCGCGCCCGCCTGCGTGGCGGCGACCGCCTGCCTGTATGCGTACTCGGCCTCTTCCCAGTCCTCGAGCTGTTCGCACGCCTGGCCGAGGTAGCACCACGCCCACGCGTTGGCGCGAACGATCGAGGAGTAGTGCTTGAGCTGTTCCCTGGCCTCGGCTGGGCGACCCTGGTCAAGCAGCGTGTAGCCGAGCGCGTAGCGTGCCAGCTCATTGCCTTGCTCAAGACAGGCCTGCCACAGCAAAAGCGCCTTCTCGCTCTGACCGGCCGCAACCGCCCGGTCGAACAAAACCCGGTCCGGGGTACGGAGGTCACCGAGCACAAGCCGGGCGCTGGCGGCGATCAGACCGACGGTGCCCTGCTCGATCCCAAGCGGTGGCACATCGAAGCGAGGACCCCGCCACACCGCGGCGTTGGCCGGTGACTCGAAATCAAACGATGCGAACCCCCGCATCGCAAACCCCACGCAGCGCTCAGACTCAAGGTCGAGCATCAGGCGCACACCATCACAGATCTCGATGCTCCGTGCGGGCTCCAGGTCGTCAAACGCGTATTCGCGCTCATGCACATAGAGCGCGTCACGGTCCGGCACGTTTGAGACGAGCGTCGACCCATGCCCAAACACACCGCTTTGGGCTATCAGCAGCTCCGCTGCAAGCCGCGACTTCTGGTCGTGCTCAAGCTCACCCCTGAATGTGGCCAGCGCGGCGTCAAGCCGCGCACCGAGGTCGCTGAACCCACTGGGCCGGTGGCGCGCGTAACGGTTGCCGGCAACCACATCCAGGCCGCCACGGGCCTGCGCAAGCTCAAGCAACCGATCTGCCAGCGCACGCGCCTCCTCCGCCACCAGCAGCCCGTCAAGCCAGCGCGTTGGAATACCCCCTTCGCCGAAGCGCGCCCCAAGCAGCGCGCCAGCAACGGCGCCGTTGGTGTCGGCATCACCCCCGAGATTGACCGCCCACACCAACCCCTCCTCAAACGTCCTGGCGCTCACCAGGGCGCTTGAGGCTGTTGAGCGCCGTTGATTTTCGGGACGGTGATGCTTTTGTTCGGCGGCATCGGGGGGTGGGGTACGAAAGAAGAAGTAAGTCCGGGGTGGGGTCCCGGGCTGACGGCTGATCGGCTCGCAATGAAGGGCGGTCAGGGTCGTGGGCTTGCGGTTGCTTGTCGCGCGTTTGTGACCGCTTCGCTTTCGCTTTTGATCGCTCGCCATGAGGTGCTCAGGTTTCTGAGTGACCGGTCTGGTGGCGCGGCCGGGTGCTCGGCGAGCGATTCGACCCACTCGCGCGTGGCGGTAGGCAGCCGGCCGGTTATGTCCCGCTGCTGCTGGCGGCCCAGAGCTGGGCGGGTCGTCCGCCGGTCGGGATCTGGGTGCTGTGGACGCGGTGGGCGGCGTGCAGGGCTTGGAGGGCGTGGTCGATCTGCCCGGCGGGCTGGTTGTGGTTGAGGGTCTGGCTGATTTGGCTGCGGGTCAGTCCGCCGGGATGGTTTGTGAGGATGGTGTGGATCTGTTCGGCGAGTGGCTGACCGGTCGCACCGGTGAGCGCCCATGCTGCGGACCGGGTGGCGTAGTCCTGGAGCGCGAGTGCGGCGCTCAGGTGCGGGCTGCCGATCTGGGTTTTGCCGTCAGCGAGGGCGTAGAGAAGCGCGAGGCGGATGACGTGCGCTTCGGCGCGGGCGGTGATCTGGCCGATAATCCCGGCCTGTGGCTGGGCGAGTGTGCGGTAGGCGTGATGCCACATCTCCCGGGCGTCGGGATCAAGCTTGATCTGGCCGGCTGTGCGTGCTTGGCGTAGCGCCGTGGCGAGCAGGCGATCAAGGCCGGTGCCGGCGAGGGGGTCAGGTTCGCCGCCTTCTGGGAGCAGGCGCTGGCGGCGGCAGCAGACGATCAGGATCCGGTTCAGATACCCGTTGGAGAGCTCTGCCTGGGTTATGTGGCGGCGCAACTCGTGTTGGGTGATGTGACCGATTAGCGTGATGTGCGCGGTGCTGGCGCGCGCCGGCGCGGTGCGGGTCAGGATCGCCAGTGGCCGTCCATCCCACGCTGAGCGCAGAGTTGGTGAGAGTGTCGAGATCTCACGGCTTGCGGCCTTCAATACTGACGCGAATTCTGGTTCGATCACCAGCAGCCGCTGATCAGGGTGACCGGGATCCTGGCCGGCTGGGTCACGGACCGCCCAGATCAACCCCTCGCCACTGGATAGGCCGGTGAGAATCCGTGAGTCGATCGACGTGTCGACACTGACCAGAAGCCGACGGACATGATCCCAAGATGACCCCTTTCTCGCCTTCGCGCTGTCACCGACCAGCAGCATGAACTCGTTGGTGTGATGGCGGGTCGCTTCGACTTGGAACCACGCGCCACGACCGATGGCGGTACCGAACCCGACCAGCAGCTGGGTGAGGATCGCGACCGGGTCAGCCTCGGTGTGCGGGGCGACGCGGCCCACGATCTCGCCGAGCAGCTCGTGGTAGACGGCGGGTGCTGGTGCTTGCGGCCAGCCTGGCGGTGCTGGCAGCAGCCCGCTGTTTGTAGGCTGATCCTCCGGTGGCGGGTCAAGCAGCGACAGGGTGGCGGTCATTCGGCTGAGACCTCTGTGACGGCGACCCGTGCCGAGCTCTCATCCACGATCGCCTTGTTTGCCGCGAACGCGGCAACCAGCGCCGCGACAGCGAGGTTGTTGATCAACCTCGGCAGACCACGGGACGTGGTGTGGATCAGGCTGATCGCATCATCGGAGAACAGGGTGTCCGAGCGGCCCGCGAGCGCCAAATGATGCTGCACATAGCTTCGGGTCTCTTTCAGGTCGAGGCCGTTGATCGTGTAACGCACCGCGATCCTCTGGTCCAGCGCGGTGAACGTGCCGTTGCGCAGCCGACGCCGAAGTGTGGGTTGGCCGAGCAAAAGCAAACAGAACGGGGCGGTCTGGTCCATCCCCATGTTTGACAAACACCGGATCCCCTCCAGGCTCTCCGCGTCAAGCAAATGGGCTTCATCAATGATGATCACGACATGCTTGCCACGCTCCGCGCTCTCGGCGGCGAGCATCTCTTGGGCTTGGGGGATCAGAGCGGCGTGATGGAACCTAGGGGTGGCGCCCAGGGTGTTGATGATCAGCCCGTAGATACCGCGCAACCCGACGCCGGGGGTTCCGAGATAAAGCACCGTGTGCCTTGAGGCATCAAGGCTCGCCACAGCGGCGCGGGCAGCAACAGTTTTGCCGGCGCCGCACTCCCCGCTGATCACACCGATCGCCTGCTCACTGATGCACCACGCCATCCGGGCGACCGCCTCAGCATGCGAGCCATGGGCATGCAACATTCCCGGTGCCAGATCCTTCCCGAACGGCATGCGTGTGAACCCGTAATGGGCGCGCAACCTGTCAATACTCACTGCTCATCCCTCCTGCTTTTGGTTGATGTCACGATCCTTCTCGCCGTCGCCGTCGCCGTTGTTTGTGAGGCTGGCGTAGTCGATCCGCTGACCACCCAGCTCAGCGTCGCGCTGCTCAGCCAGCAGCTTCAGGTAGTCGATCCCTGTGCCGGCCGGTGGTGGCGGCAGCTCCCGCTGGGCTTGTGGGTGGGTGCGGCGGCCGATCACCAAAGGTGTGGCGGTCCCCATCGGGCGATGCTGGTAGCGAACCTCGATCATCGTGAGATCGAACGGGTCGAACACCAACTCGACCTTGCAGCCGGCGAGCGCGGCGTTGACCTCGTATTGGTTGGCGTAAAGCGACACGGTCGCGGTCTTCGTGACCGTCCGTTCCTGACTCCACAGAAACGCTTCGCGCAACAGCGCCGGGGTCGGCAACTGGGGTGCGCCCGCCGCATCAAACCGGGCCAGCGGGGCTTGCTTGGTCTCTGAGTGCACCCGGCGGTGATAAACGACCTCCACCCACGCGGAGAACCGACGGTTCAGCTCCGCCAGCTCGATGCCATCATCGATCTCCACCAGGAACTGGTCGCGCACGGTCCGGAAGAAGCGTTCGATTTTCCCTTTCGTTGTCGCCGCCCTCGGGCTTGCGTGAATCAGCCTCACACCAAGCACCGCACACGCACGAAATAGCTGTGAGGACACGAACGCCGAGCCGCGGTCAACCAAAATCTGGCCGGGCACCCCACGGCTCATCAACCCGGCACGGAGCGCGGCCTCGAGGCGGAACACATCCTCACCGGTCCCCCACCGCCACCCGGTCAGCAGGCGAGAGTGATCGTCGATAAACGCGACGAGCACCGCCCGCGCGGCGGTGCCGGCGAGCCTGGGGCCATGTAACCCGTCCCCAGTCCACAGCTCATTCCGGGCAGCGGCTTCGAACCGGCCATAAACCTTCCCTGCAGTGTGACCATCACCCCTGACGTTCAACCCGGCACGAGCCAGATGCGTCTGCAATGTCCGCAACCCCGGCACGTCCTCACCGTCCTTGACGCTGGCGAGCATGATCTGCCTGACCTGCGCGGCGGTTCGCTCCGGCCGCTCACGTTTCAAAGCGAACGCCAGCTCCAATGTCTCGGCCGGTGTCCTGACCGGGACGACCCGCCGCCGGGGAAGCAAAGCCTCGAACCCGCCGCGGCGATAAGCACGAATCCACTCATCCAGAGTGCCGCGCGCGACCCTGACGAGCTGCCCATCAGGCCCGACATGCTCACGCCCAGCCAGTGACCGAACGAGCCGGCCACGCTCAGCTTTCGACAACCCCTCATCGGCGGCGTCACGAATCAGGGTGTAACGAAACAGGCCGATCTCCCGGCGACGATCCTCATTCACCTCGTTGCTCTCCCGCGCTCTCGTTCATCCGAAGCGCAGGAGCGTCTCAGCTCACGCCGCCCACGGGAAGGCGGGAGCTCGTGTTGCCAACAGCACCCCGCCAGACAACCTGGACACAACCGGCCACGGATCCACCGGACCGAACCTCAAAACCCACGCCCTGGCCGTGACTGCGATCGCTTCCAACGCGTCCGCGACCACGCTCCCAGCCGGCATGATCGGCCCGAGCTCCGGGTCCAGCACGATCGCGCACCGCGTGAAATGCTCCCGAATCACATCCGCCCGCGCAGCGAACCGGCTCAACCAGCCCCGGACCGTGTCCGCCGGCAACCCCAACCACCCAGCGATCCGGCGATACCCCTGCCCAGCAACGCTCGCCTCAACCGCCGCGCCGATCACAGCCACCTCGTCCCGACGACGCAACAACCCGATATCAGGCAACAGCACATGGGTCCCCAGACACCCCCGGCACCTGGCCCGCCTGGGCACCAGCCGCCGGTCAGCACCCCGACAGCGCAACACCCGCTCCCGGCCATGACCCCACGGCCCCAACACCGCCCGGCATAACGGACACAACAACCCGCCAGCCAACAACTCAGCCTCGACCACGGCAGGCTCTGCACATACGATCAACATCGGGGTGCCACCTCCGGCATCCAAGAGAGCCCTCCCGGCAACCGCCAAGCTGACGGGAGGGCTCTCGCGCGTTCACAAACGCGCCAAGCCTGCCACCATCGCAGCAAACATGCCGCCGATGAACGGCGCCACCCACACCGCGCGTGCCGGATTCAAACGGCGCTCAACATTGAGGCGACCATCAGCGCAGTCCCAACATAACCGGCCCTCCCCCCAGCAGCCTCACTGGCGGCCACCTCACGGGCCGGCGCCCACTCGTGCGCAAGGCTCTCCGGCGCAGCGATCTCTGAGACCTCAACACCGCACACAAGCGACGCGAGCACGTCACAGAGCAGCTCGCACGCACCGGCCGCGTGATCATCAAAATGCGTGAGCTTCGAGTCGCTACGAGCTGCACCGGCCCGCCGCTGCGCTTCATGCAGGTGCCTGAGCGCGATCGGGGCGACCCGCATCAACGAGCCATTACCGGCACTCCTGCCCGTCGCTCGGTGATACTCCTCGGTCACCTCGGCAGCAGGTCGCCCCGCGCTCAAGCCAACGAGAGCCGCACCGACCGTGCTGCCCACGTCCTTCGGATTGGAACGAAACCAGTCCAGGTACGCAGCCATCGCCCGAGTTGTCTCATACCCCACGCTGGTCGCCAACGAACGAGCCAGCGCAAACGTCATCCCGGTGTCATCCGTTCCCTCACCCGGTACCAACGACAGCCAGCCACCACCCACAAGGTCAACGACCGGTCCACCGTACCTACGGCGGATCTCCCGCTCGGTCATGAACTCAAGCGGCGCCCCCAACGCATCGCCCACCGCCAGGCCCAGCAACACGCCGCGCGCACGATCTGACAATCGCTCACCTACGGACCCCATAAACACATTCTGATGCAGCACCAAGGCCACCTCACCAACCCATCCTGGTGTAGGCCACCCGGCAGGAGGTGCAAACCACAGCGATCACATCGCGCTCACGCCCCGCGCGCGAGCATGACACGTCAACCCCCACCCAGAACGCCCGAGGCCACCAGCCGCGTCCGGCCGGCAAGCAGCGTGTAGCCCACCCGTCACAGCGGTCTCACTACCGCACATAGAGGCCGCCCGGCAACACCATGGCCAAGCCCGCGCTCGAACTCGAACCCCCAACCGCTTCATTACAGGTGGCCTCCTTGCCATGCACCTGGCGACTTTACCACTGGCTCCTTCGAGTTCTGTGCCGTTCTCGCAGCGCAGAATTGCCGCGTTCCGGACACGCCGCCGTCGGAGTCGCTGGTTCGCGGCATCACGACGCTGACGGTAGGCTTGACCACCGCGTGCGCCTCCTTGTTTTCCAAGGCCAGAGGTCTCCACGCAACCCAGTCCGAGTCAGTTCACCTCGTTAGGAGGCGTCAGATAATAAGTCAAGGAGTTTTGTGGGTTTTGTAGAACTCTTTGTGTGTGATCGATGAGCGTGCGATCGGGGAGCGTTACCGGGCGTTGGCTGGTGATCTGAACGAGCGTCAGCGGCGGTTGTGGGCTGGTGCGGAGGCGCTTTCGCATGGTCGTGGTGGTCAGGCGGCGGTGGTTCGTGCGACTGGCCTGAATGAGGGAACGGTCCGCCGTGGTGTGCGTGAGGTCCAGGCTGGCGAGTCGATCGAGCACGGCCGGGTTCGTGTGCGTGGTGGGGGCCCGAAGGCGTTGAGTGAGAGCGATCCGACGTTGCTGACGGATCTTGAGCGGCTTGTCCGGGATGATGCTCGTGGTGACCCGCAGTCGCCGCTTCTGTGGACCGCGAAGAGCGTCAGGTCGATCGCTGGTGCGCTACGCGATCAAGGCCATCAGGTCAGCCACGAGACGGTCGCGCGGTATCTGCGGTCCCTTGGTTACAGCTTGCAGGCCAACCGCAAGACCAAGGAGGGATCTAGTCATCCCGATCGCGACGCTCAGTTTCGTCATATCAACCGGACCGTCCAGACGGCGCTCAGCGCTGGGCAGCCGGCGGTGTCTGTGGACACCAAGAAGAAGGAGCTGGTCGGGGACTTCAAGAACGGTGGGCGCGAGTGGCGAGCGAAGGGCGATCCGATCCCGGTTCGGGTTCATGATTTCAAGGACCAACAGCTGGGCAAGGTCAACCCTTACGGTGTCTATGACATCGCCAACGACGAGGGGTGGGTGAGCGTCGGGATCGACGCCGACACTGCACAGTTCGCGGTCGCGTCGATCCGAAGCTGGTGGGAGCAGCTCGGCAAACCGCGCTACCCCAACGCTGAGACCTTGACGATCACCGCGGACTGTGGCGGCTCTAACGGTTACCGGACCAGGCTATGGAAGACCGAGCTACAGCGCTTCGCTGATCAGACCGGCCTGCAGATCCAGGTCTGCCACTTCCCGCCCGGAACGTCGAAGTGGAACAAGATCGAGCACCGCCTGTTCAGCTACATCTCAAGAAACTGGCGTGGACGGCCGCTCGTCTCTCGTCAAGTGATCGTCGAGCTGATCGGCGCGACGACCTCAACCGCGGGGTTGAAGGTCTACGCCCAGCTCGATGAGAACACCTACCAGCGGGGCGTCGAAGTCCCCGACGCTGAACTGGCCGCGGTCAACCTAACCCCGGACGAGTTCCACGGCGAGTGGAACTACCTCATCAAACCGCGACTTATCGACTGACGCTTCCTTAGCCGCACCTTGTCAAGCAGGCGCAGGGCGCGTCGCCGACCCGCGCATTACCACCGAGTCCTGCTCAGCCGGCGCGACACCAGTTCAAGCGCGGAACCCGACGCTCATCCTAACCACGTCAAAGCCCCGAGACCCCCGACCAGCGGCTCGGGCCGGAGGATCGCATTGCCAAGGCCGCACTCGGGCTCATCCAACGTCTCACCGAGCTACCCGCTCGCGAGGCCGGTCGATCCGATCCTCGGCCGGCCGACGAACTCATTGGGGCTCTACGCTTGCAACGCTCTGGCGGCGCGGTTAGGATCGCGCGCATACCAAGAGGGGACGACTGTCGAGGAGGGCAGATGTCGTCAAAACTGTTATCTCACCTGGGCGCGGGCCTACTGCTGAGCGCCTTGATCTGGCTTGGAGCGGCTGGCACTGCCGCGGCCGGGCCCCTCAAACCGTCAGGCTTTGGTGAGCTTGACTGCAACGGCCAGAGTACGCTGCAGACCTCCGTCAACCGGCGGCTGAACTGTACGGACATCCGCGGCTTCAGCACATGGACGCCCAACACCTGGAACGGCCGCTTCTATGACAATGGTGTCTACATCGGCCATGACGAGCCGGACATGACGTTTCTCTCAACGGCCCAGGGTTCCGGCAACAACGTCACCTGGACCGAGACCCTACCGCGCGATCCGAGCGCGGCGCCGACTGTCCAGCACCCGGGCTCGGATGTCTCGCACTGGTTTGAGCTGACGGCTGCGCCGTGGTTCTCGATGGCGATGTGTGACCCGAACTCCTACCCACAGAGTTCCTGTACTCCGCTCAGCGATAGCAACGCGCCGACCTGCACGCCGTTGCAGACGAGCGGCTGCTACGCGGGCGGCGGCTCGGCCTTCATGGAGCTGCAGCTCTATCCGCCGGGCTTTCCACCTTTTGCCGACTCGACCAGCTGTAACGACTCGCAGTGGTGTGCAGCGCTGACGATTGACAGCCTCGAATGCACAACTGGTTTTGCGACCTGCAACCCGGGCTGCGAAGAGCCGGTCAACTTCGCCTGGATCCAGACCAACGGTGTACCCACAGGGCCGCCCTGACCGCAGGAGTCAAACCTGGCGAGCTTCACGCCCAACAAAGACACGCTGATGATGAACCCAGGCGACCAGATCACCGTCCACATGTACGATGCTCGTGTCTCCGGAGGTGGGCACGCCTTTGAGGTCGTGATCAACGATTTGACCACAGGCAAGACCGGCTACATGCAGGCATCGGCCGCCAACGGCTTTGCCAACACGTCGATTCTAACCTGCAACGGGACTCCGTTCAACTTCCAGCCGGAGTACGCGACGGCCGCCAAGGCCAACATCGTGCCGTGGGCAGCGCTTGCCACTAACATCTCGACCGAGTTCGAGATCGGGCACTTCACGCCCTGCACGTCGGTCACCAGTGCCAGCACACTCACGCTCGGCCCAGGCCTCACCGACACCTTCTACAACACCTGCAACGGACCGTATGAGGCGTCGGCCGGAGGCAACTCTGACGGCACGCGTAGCGTCGAGCCGTCAGATGCGCTGTGTTACCCGGCCGGCGACACGCATGGCAGCCTGAATTCACCGCCGGACCTTGTGGCCGGCTGCCTAGACGACTTCGCTCAGAACGGCGACCTCGACTTTGACGGCAGCTCCTACTGGCCCGAGTGGCCGACGGGCTCGCAGCCCACGGCGACGCTCCCCGGGAGCTTCGTGCAGCAGCTGCCAACCAGCGGCGGTAAGCAGTACCAGCAGTTCTTCATGCAAACCGACACGGCGCTGAGTGAGTCGACCTGCCAGGCAAACGGCACCGGCTGCGCGTTGCCACCGCCCAACGCTCCCGGCGCCTTCTACCCGTACTGGACGCGTGTCACAACACCCGCCGCAGGAGCTCACGGCACGGCATCGTGCACGCTCGAGTTCGGGAACGTGAGCACTGGGGCCGGCGTGAACGACTTCGGTGGCTTTGCCCAGTACGGCAGCGATCAGCAGCCCTCGCTGGGCTACCCGGAGTTCGAAGGGCCAGTGATAAGCAACGCCTGCACGTAGTCGAGCGCGAGCCGCGCCCCGGGGCTTCCAGCTGATCTGGAGTCTTGGGGCGCGGTCCCGACAGGCGTCCAGGGCTCTGGTGCCGCACACCTGGCTGCAACCGGCACTAGATCGAGCAATGAAGGTGCGAGCCGCGTAGATCGCGGAGCCGGTCGACCTGACTCACGTCAGGTCTTCTGGCATTGCTGTGGACACGGCGAGCACCGGGTTCCGAGCGTGAGCGGGGCGTTCCGCGTCTGAGGAAGTTTTGACAGGTAGCGCACAGGTGGGCGACACGCCCGCTGCCCTCGTGGCAGGCTGGTGTTGAGCGACAGGCCGGGCGGTGGCCGTTGGGGCGTCAGCGCCGTGTACCGTGGTGATGGCGGCGCCTACGCGGGTCGCGTGGCGCCAGTATGGTGGGGTTCCTGAACACTGAGGGCTCCCTCACCGAAAGTCACCGGCCCGTTCGATCCCGGCGATAGTCAAGTCGTCTGTAGTGGTGTAACCCTCGATGGCGGTGGACGGGTCTCACCTGCGGGTGAGCGGCACCTCCTTGCTGGGGTGACGCGCGTGACCGGCTGAGGCCGAGCCCCCGGGTGCGAGGCCGAAGGCCGTCACGCGCGTGCGCGCCGTGTTGATGGGTTCAGGCTGCAACGGGGAGCTCCTGCACCGTCGGTTCGGTGGCCGTGTCGGCGGGTGTGGCCAGCACGAGCGCGATTGACTCGAACGAGAGGTAGCGGCGGCTGAGGGCCCACTCGTCGTTCTGCTCGGCCAGTAGCGCGCCCGCAAAGCTGAGGCGACGAGGTTTCGCTGGTCGCGACGGCAGTGCATCACCATATCCCTGGTGAAATGCACCGTGCAACGCTGTCACAGGCAGCTCATCGTCCGGGCGATCGCCTGCCTTCAGTCCCTCATACTGATCGCTGATGACCAGCTGCACCCCTTGCAGGCCACGCTGCTTGAGCGAGCGCAGGAACTCCAGCCAGAACGCGCCTGACTCCACCTCCCCGATATCAAGGCCGATCACCTCCCTTGACCCCGGTCTCATGCACCGCGTAGGCGACCACCAGACCCTTCGAGACCACCCGGCCGTGGTCACGGACCTTCACGTGCTTGGCATCCAACCACAGATACCGGTAGGCGCCATCCAGAGGCCGGGTGCGAAACAGCTTGACCTGCTCATCCAACCCACGGCAGATCGCCGAGACCCGGTCCTTGCTCATCCCCTCAACACCAAGCTGCTCCACCAGCCGGTCAACCTTCCAGGTCAAGACCCCGTTGACATACGCCTCCATCACAACAGCAACGATCGCCTGCCCCGACCGACGCCTGGGCTCCAGAAACGACGGGAAAAACGGACCCCCCTGAGCGCTTACGCCGGATCAGCAGCTCGATCTCCCCAACCCGGGTCTCCCACAACCGCAACCGATACCCGTTCCGGTAGCTCGCCCTGGACCCCGGCGCGATCTCGCCCCGGCCAGCACCGATCTCCCCAGTGATCTCAGCCTCCATCAACTCGCGCACAAACAACGCGACCGCCTCCCTGACGAAATCGTCAAGACGACCATCACGCACCCCCGCAACAACATCAAAAACCGTCATGCTCTGCTCCACGACCATCGTGGTGCTCCTTCTCGATCGACTCTTGGTGGAGCCCATCGAGGATGAGCACCACGGTGGTCGGAACCACTCCGACCCCCAGGCGCCCGTTACACCACTTCTACCGCCTCCACCGGACGCTACCCACGAAAACAAGCGAGGAGCCACGCAGAGACTGCGTGCTGCCGTCGCTTCGCCGCCGCAACAGCACGCGACCGAAATAAGACGCGGCACCGGGCTGCCGCTCTCTGCACGGCCGGCTTCCCTGCAACGCGCCGCTTTGATGGCTTGAGGTCGCTATCCTTACGTTCAGCAATAGGTAAGGAGATTTTGGGATGGATTCGAGTGCGAAGATCACGTCGAAGGGGCAGATCACGATTCCGAAGAGCGTCCGTGACGCGCTCGGGCTACATGAGGGAGATGAGCTGCTGTTCAGGGTCCAGCGTTCGCGGGCCGTGGTCGCAAAGACCCCGGACTTCCTCGACCTGGCAGGCAGTGTTCCGGTGCCCGCCGCCAAGCGGGGAACACCGTGGGATGAAGTCCTGCGCCAGACGCGAGCGGCGCGCGTGGGGCGGCGGCGCTGACCGAGTTCCTCGACACCAACGTGCTGATCCGGCATCTCACCGGCGACCCGCCGGAGATGGCTGCTCGCGCCACCCGCGCGCTCGCAGACTCCGATGAGCTGCTACTTGCAGACCTGATCGTCGCCAAGTGCGTCTACGTGCTCGAGTCTTTCTACGAAGTGCCGCGCGACCGTGTGGCCGAGCTGTTGCGCGCCGCGATCGCGTTACCGACCATCAAGACGCTTGATCCGGCGACTCTGCTTCGCGCGCTGGAGGTCTACGAGGTCGACCGCCTTGACTTCGCGGATGCCTATCTAATCGCGCAGGCCGAGGCAACCGGAATCGAGCAGATCCTGTCCTTCGACAAGTCGATCGATCGCATCAGCACCGTGACCCGCCACGAACCCTAACGGTGCCAGACAGACCTGACCCGCATTCCCCCCCTCGCCCCGCGCATCCCGCATCCCGTTGCCGCCGGCGAGAGGCCCGAGTTGCGGGAAGGCGCTACTCGCGGACTATCGTCTACCGAGTTCACCGACACCCAAGCGAGGCTATGCCTCTGGCGACAACCCGCGGCCGTGAGGCAACTTGCCTGCGGTCGCGGCCGTGCGCGAGCGGACCCCGACGTTGTTCAGAGTTCGCGGATCACCTCCGGAGGCGATGTCGAGGATCGCCCATGCGTTCGCTTCTGAGAACGGATCCCCGGATTGCCGCTTGACGGAGGCCCGCTCCATTGCACTCAGGTACAGCACCAGCCACGCTTCGCCAACGCATGTATCTCCACATCGTCCTCCTCACTCGTCGATGGCCTCAGGGACCAACGACGATGAGGGAGACCCCCCGACAGAACGGCCCGCGCGCGCCCGCAGACGGGCTCAGGCTCGGCCCTCGGGCCTCGCCCTCACCGCCTGCGGGCGCGTCAGCTCACACCCGGCCGAGGTGGGGAATTCTCATGATCAGATCCGAGGAGGAAACCGTGATCAGGGCCACGTAGAGCGCACCGCACGACAGCTGGCAGAGACATCATCGTGCGGACCACGACCGACATTGACATCCTCGCGAACAGTCGCCGAACACCGAGCTCCACGGAAGAAGTCGCCGCGAGCCTGGAGAGGCTCGGGTTCCAGCAGCTCCCACCGACGAACCTGATCGAACCGGACATAGCGTTCGTCTACGAACGCGACGACCTGCAGGTCGACCTGCTCGCTCCAGACGGAGTCAGAGACACGCCAAGAACCTCGCCTGGCAGGCGCACGGTCCCGATCCCGGGCTGCACCCAAGCTCTCCAGCGCACCATCCCGATGCGGGTCGTGATGGACGACGGCTGTTGGACGCCGTTCAATTTGCTGATGAAACGGCGTGTTCGCGCCGTTCATGGTGATCATGAGGTGGCCGTGTCGGAACGTGGCTCGTGGCGTGGGGTGTGGTAGATGTGCAACACGAGCTGCCCCTTCCTGGCCGTGACCGTGTCTGGGAGAGTTCGGCGGTGGTGGGCCGGCAACAGATCTTTGATGCTTTCGATCGCGATCACCCAGGAGCGGGTGGAGGCCGCGCTGGCGGCGGCCGGGGAGCTGGCGTGCCCGGCGTGCTCGGGGCCGCTGTCGCCGTGGGGGTTCGCGCGCTCGCGCGAGATCCGGATGCGTGACGGCACACGGTCGCTGACGCCACGACGCGCACGGTGCGGACGGTGCGATTGCACGCACGTGCTGTGTCCCGCCTGGCTGCTTCCGCGCCGACGCGACGGCGCGGAGGTGATCGGCGAGGCGCTCTACTTGGCGGCGAGCGGACATGGGCATCGCGTGATCGCCCGCCAGCTCCTGCGGCCAGAGGGCACCGTCCGTGGGTGGTTGCGCGCGGGTCGCGCACGCGCCGGCAGCTTGCGGGCGTGCGCGACCCGCCAGCTGGTCATGCTAGACCCAGAGCAGGGTGCCGTGACCCCCGCGGGCAGCGGGCTCGGCGACGCGGTCGAGGCGATCATGCTCGCCGTCCGGGCGTGGGTGCTGCGCTTCGGTGCAGACCACCTCGGCCCGTGGGAGCGTGCCGTGTGGTTGACCGGCGGGCTGCTGCACGGACACCCGCCACCTGCGCCGTAGCCTGTGGCTTTCGTCGCAGCCAGCCCCCCCGCGCGCACCACCAACCAGCCCTGCCTGCCTCGTTGCCCGCCTTCCAAGCGTCGCGTGCTCGCGTGAGCCCGCCAGTCACGCCGCGGTCCCGAAGAGCACGCCACCAGCGACGATTCCATCGCTCAAAGCGACTTACTTTTTCTTTCGTACCGCACCCACCGATGCTCATCGAGAACAGCGCCAACGTGATCAAACTGAACGGCGCTCAACAGACGGCTCGCGAGCGAACGTACCCGTCCCCACACTGCTCGGCGCGGCTCCTCATCAAGGCCAGGTCGCTGCTCGTGCACCAAGACCCTGACGCTCAGCGCCAGGACCTCGTCGCGCTCCTCTCCTACGTCGACGATCCGTTAGAGATGCGCGATCAGATGCGCAAAACGGAGACCACCTGGCTGCGTCGGATCGAGAAACCCCTCAACCTGGGCGACCCTCTTCTCGGACGGATATACGCGGCCGACGACATCAGGCGAGCGCAGGCGACATACAGGCTGTTGGTCAACTGACTCGACGACCGTCCAGCCGAGCAGCTCTGATCGCTCGCGCGCACAATCGTGTCGACAAGCCGCCAGCCAGGCGCCCACGCTGGGACCAGGCGGGCCCGATCTTCTTCAGCACCCGCCCGCCATCCAGCAGCCGGCACACGCACACCAGACCAGCTCACAGGCACGCTCAACCCCGAAGACGCGGCGCGCGACTGGCTCGGCGCCACCCTCACCATGACGCGAATCCCGCGCAGATCCCGGGAGAGAACCCGGGACACATTCGCCCGAGCCGTCACGTCCAGCAACTAGAAACACGCTGCTTTACAGGGCTTTTGTCAAGCCCGCTGTCGGACTCGAACCGACAACCGCCTCATTACAAGTGCCCTCTTTGCCCTGCAAATGCCCACTTTCTCGGTGGTCCCATCAAGTTCTGTGCAGTTCTCTCAGGTCAGAATTGCCGAGTTCGGGACACATTTCGGGACACGCTGTCGCCGGGCCCGCTCAATCCCGGCGCTACAACGGCAACACCAGGCTCGATCCTCACCAGCTCCGTTTGCGCATGCCCGCGCGGAGAGCTCCGTCCGCCGCGCAGGCTCTGGCGTCCTGCCAACGACGCTCACACGTCGGCTAAGACAGTCGCTGGTAGCTGGTGCTGGGATCCGACGCTCACAGCCGATCCCGGATACTGGGACTGGCGCCGCTGACGGCACTGAGAGGGAGGCCCTCCAGCCCGAAATCGAGTCGACGAGAGGGCGTTCAGGGTCTTGTGAGCCCGAGTGCGCGGGCAAGGCCGGCGTCGACCTGCGCCAGCAGCCAGTCAGGGACAGTCCCGATCCTCTCCTCGAGCGCGCCACGGTCCAGGGTGGCGATCTGGGTGACATTCAGCACCGAGTCTTCCGTCAGGCCGCTCACGGCTGCGGGAATGATCACGTTGCCTGGCAGCCCTGCCAGCTTCTGGGTCGTTGTGATGATCGCAACCGTCACCGTCTGCAGCCGTGAACGGTTGTATTGATCAGCGCTGATGACCAGAACCGGTCTGCGAAGCGCGGGCGCCGACCCGCGCGGCAGGCCGAGATCACCCCACCAGACCTCGCCGCGTGCGATCACGTCCGCGCTTCGCGCTTAGCCACAGCGGCTGCCGCGGCGTCAGTGAACGCCGTGTCCTGCACGATCCCGGCAAGCGCTCGATCGATCGCATCAGTGGTCTGCGGATCGTCGAGGTCGTGCAGCCAGCGCTCAGCAGCCCGCGCGAAGAACTCGCTGCGAGAGACACCGAGCTGGGCGGCAGCGCGCTCAACACGGTCAAAGGTCTCATCCGGGACGGAGATCGCGGTCTTCACAACATCGAGTATAACCAGGTCATACCCCAATGCGCGACAGCCCTGCCAGGCACTGCTTCTGCGATGCGGCGTGCACCTCGTCACGACCGACCAGGTGTAGAAACCGTCAAACGGCCGTCCACGCTAGGTCCAGGCCGGGCCGATCTTCCTGAGCACCCGCCCGCCATCCAGCAGCCGGCACACGCACACCAGACCAGCTCACAGGCACGCTCAACCCCGAAGACGCGGCGCGCGACTGGCTCGGCGCCACCCTCACCATGACGCGAATCCCGCGCAGATCCCGGGAGAAAACCCGGGACACATTCGCCCGAGCCATCACGTCCAGCAACTATAAACACGCCGCTTTACAGGCCTTTTGTCAAGCCCGCTGTCGGACTCGAACCGACAACCGCCTCATTACAAGTGCCCTATTTGCCCTGCAAATGCCCACTTTCTCGGTGGTCAGATCAAGTTCTATGCGGTTCTCGCAGGTCAGAATTGCCGAGTTCGGGACACATTTCGGGACACAGTGCGGCCCGAGCTACTCGAGTCCGACCGCATAAAGAGGGCCGAGAGCGACCTCCCCGGAATCTGGCTGCCACCGACTCGCGAAGCGGGCACAGTCAGCTGCGCTCGTGCCGCCGACCTCCGGTTTCATCGACCCGTATCAGTGCCCAGCGAATACCAGCCAGCACCAAACAGGCGACCGGCAACACCGACGGGCACTCAGTGTCCGGTCAGAGACACAAGTCCAGGACGCCGGTTCGTGATGTTTCCGTGCCGATGGCGTGTCTCGCTCACCGCCTGCTCTCGCACCCACCGCAGAGCCTCGCGGCGAGGATCAGCGACGACGGCGACATCGTCGAGCCAGATGTCGGAGTCGTGGACAGCTAGCCGGAGTTGAGGGCCGGCGTGCCCGAGCAGCCGAAGCTTCTGAGCGTTTGCTCGCCTCAGCCGATCGGCGAGTTCGCTCTCGTCTTCGACAACGACGATCGCCGAGAGCCGCCGGTTTGCCGGCGATGAGACGGTGACCGCCGCGCCGAATGCGCGGGCAGCGGCGAGCGCTAGCTCGACTTCGCGGTCATCCACGTCGGCACCGGCTCGTATCAGCACGCGCTCCAGCGGCTGGTAGCGGAAGACGTTGGCCTCGGCTTGGAGGCCCGTCTCGTCGCGCGGTTGCATTTGGTGCCGGGCGTAGCGGAGGACTGCGGCCTCGAACTCTTCTGCTGATCCGGTGAAAGTTCCGCTCCAGGTACCGAGACTGGCGACGTAGTTGGGGCCGCCGGCCTTGGCCGCGGGGCCGACGACGGATCGTTTCCAACCTCCGAAAGGCTGGCGACGAACGATTGCCCCAGTGATGTGACGGTTGACGTAGAGGTTGCCGGCTTGGACGCGCTCCCGCCAGATAGCTATCTCGGCCGGATCGAGGGAGTGCAGCCCGGCAGTCAGCCCGTAGGTTGGCTGGTTCTGTAGTGCTATCGCCTCATCGAGGTCTGCAGCCCTCATGAGCCCGAGGACCGGCCCGAAGCATTCGGTGAGGTGGAACGACGAGCCCGGCCTTACTCCGAGCTTGACACCTGGCGACCAGAGGCAGGGGTTGGCTTGGAGGGTTCGTGGCTCGACCAGCCAGCGCTCGCCGGTCTCGAGTCGGTTGAGAGCATCCTTGAGTGGTCCCTCTGGCGCCCGGATAAGCGGTCCCATGGTCGATGTGAGCTCCCATCCCGGGCCGGGCCTGAGGCTGCGCACGGCGTCGGATAGCTGGCGCATGAAACGACGGTCGTCGTAGACTGAGGCCTCAAGTATGCCGAGACTAGCCGCCGAGCACTTCTGGCCAGCGTGCCCGAACGCGGAGCGTACGAGATCTGTGACAGCCGCGTCCAAGTCGGCGGCGGCGGTGATCACAATGGCGTTTTTACCGCTTGTCTCAGCGTGAAGTGGAAGGTCAGGCCGCCAGCCGAGGAAGAGCCGTGCCGTGTCCCACGAGCCGGTGAAGATGATCGCTTCTATCCCCTGGTGGGTGATGAGATGGCGGCCAGCGGGACCGTCGGCAGTCGGCAGGAACTGCAGCACATCCCGTGGGATCCCGGAGGCCCAAGCGATCTCGGCTATCAACCAGGCGGTGGCTACGGTTTCAGGGGCGGGTTTGAAGATTACGGCGGCGCCGGCGGCGAGACCCGCGAACACGCCACCACCGGGAATGGCGAGCGGGAAATTCCAAGGCGGCACGACCGCCACTGTGCGGTAAGGCTGAAAGCGGACTTGCTCGGAAGGGTCGCGCAGGCCCGGGATCGTGTCGGCGTAAAAGCGTGCCAGATCGACCGCCTCGGAGACCTCGGCGTCACCCTCGCTGAAGGTCTTTCCGGCTTCTCTGGCCATTACTCCGAGCAGTCGACCGCGATTCTGAGCCAGACCGTCGGCTACGCGGTGAAGCAGGGCGTGGCGCTCGGCGATGGGCATGGACCGCCAGCGTTCGCCCGCTTTGGCCGCGGTCGTCACAGCCTCGTCCACGAGTGTCTCGTCGGCTTGGACCCAACGATAGGCGACCTGCCCGGGTACCGCTGGGTCATGGCCCTCGTTGGTAACGCCGTCGCAGATGGTGCGGTTGGCTGCGACAACAGGCACCAGCTGCACGTCTAGCTCGGCCAACGGCCGCATCTGCTCGGCTACCCATTTCCGGTTGGCGGCGATCGCTATATCGGTGTCTGGCTCATTTTCGAAGGCTTTGTTTAGCTCAGACACCTGCGTGCCCCGTTGTGGGTCTCGGCCCCGGGCCTGCGTGCGTCGCGTGCGCTCGGGAGTGAGGTGGCGCTCACTTACGGCGACACGGAAGCGATCCCGCTCGCGCAGCCACGATGCGGTGCCCGGCCGCAGGTCGAATTGGTGGTGCAGAAAATTCTCCGGTCCGGCGTTCTCCTGAAAACGGCGAATCAGGTAGGCGATCACCGATTCGCTGTCGGCCCGGCGGGCGATAGGGGTGTAGAGCAGCAGCCCACCTGCCCGCGCCTGGACGGCAGCGGCGATTGACGGGGCCATGCCCTCAAGCATCTCGAGCTCAAGCATGGCTTTCAGGCCGCGGTCCTCGCTAACGGTCAGCGCCCACGCTGCCTCAAACAGGTTGTGGCTTGCGACACCGACCCGAACTGCCTGGGCGTTAGCGGGGTCAAGGATGGCGTCGAGCATCCGCTTGTAGTTGGCGTCGACATCAGCCTTGTCCGTGAAGGGCGCCTGAGGCAGTCCGGCCACCTCAGCCTGCACCTGCTCGGTGGCGAGGTTGGCGCCCTTTACAATTCTGATCTTGATGCGCCCACCCCAGCGCTGGTGGCGGGTACGCGCCCACTCGAGCAGCCCGCCAAGCGCGGCAAAGGAGTCCGGTATGTAGGCCTGCAGCACGATCCCGGCGTCCAAACCGCCGTAGCGTTCCTCGCCAAGTACTCGCTGGAACACCGCGAGCGTGAGCTCGAGGTCGTGGTAAGCCTCCATGTCAAGGTTGACGAACTTCGCAGTCCGGTGCGCCAGCGCTTCGTCGTAGAGGCGACGTATCTGAGCCGCGACACGCTCCACCTCGTGATCAAACGCCACGATGTTCAGCTGCGAGCAAACGGCTGACACCTTCACAGATACGTAGTTCACGTCTGGGCGGCGCAGCAGCTCGAGCACCGTCTGTAGTCGGTGCTCTGCCTCCTCGTCGCCGAGGATCTCCTCGCCAAGCAGATTGATGTTCAACTTCGTGCCAGCCTCCGCACGCCGCCGTAGGTGGCGGGCAAACGGCCGCGGCTCGGCGGCGACGATGAAACTCGCAAGCTCGGCCCGCACTCGCGCCTTGACAAGGGGCATGATGATCCGCGGGTAGCGCGCCGCGGCGACGACCCCAACTCGCAGCAACTGGCGATCGATCGGTCCCAGAAAACGCGGGCTTTTGCTCTCAGCGACAAGAGCCTCGAGGTACCTGGCCGCACGGCTATCGTCGCGGATGCGGAGAACTTCGTCGGTGAGCGCCAGGACGAAGGTGAGCCCCTCCGGATCGCGCAGCAGCCGCGCGACCCGCTCGCCCTGAACACGCTCCCGCCACCGCCTGCGTCCCACCGCGTCGGTCAGCAGCGCCTCAGCGAGAGCTTCGGTTCGGGCGATGAGTTCGCGGTCGGAGCTGGCGTCGAAGGTCAAAGGGTGCAACCGTATACCTCCTGGGCTTCTGCCGTCGACACGTAACCGTTGCGCACATCCTCGAGCACACGAGCGCGGTCGCGGCGTCGTGGGTCGCCGACACCGGCGCCGTTGGCGGTGTGGATCCGTATCAGATCGCCGGCGGACAGCGGCAGCGTGGTAACAGCGCGGTAACGTTCAGTCCGACCATCCCTGCGAAGCACCTCAACGTAGTTGGATGATCCAGGTTCGCCACGAAGCAAAGGCCATGGAGGGTGCTCGGAGCGTCGATAGGCAAGGGTCAGAAAGCATCCGTCGCTGCGCACTCGATAATCGAGGGTGATGCCACGCCCACCGCGGTACTCGCCAGCACCACCGCAAGCGCCACTCAGCGCCAGCTGCTCGACATAGAGTCCGTAACGACCCTCGGCCACTTCAGCCGGACAGTTGAAGGTGTCGCCGTGCACCGGGCTGAAAAGCGCGCTGTTGCCATCATGGCTTTGGGAAGCCCCCCAGCCGCCGATCTCTGGTTCCACGATCGTGAAGTGCCGACCGGTGTCCGGGTGTCGGCCACCGATGTACGTGCCGCAGATCGAAGCGAAACTTCCGGCAGGCAGCCGGTCACCTAGGTGCGGGGCGAGGCAGCGCAGTATCAGGTCGTAGAGCGCTATGCGCGTCTCGTAATAAAGGCTGCAGGCCGCGGTGGGGGTTGGATCAAACACCGATCCGGGCCGAGTAAGCACGGTCAAGGGCCGGAGGTGGCCAGCGTTGGCGGAGCCCTGCAGACCGATGATATTCATCAGCGCCATCTGCGCGGCGATCGTCGCACCGTCACGTGAGAGGTTCGTTGGTCCCTCATCTTGGTCCGGGTTCGTCCTCAGATCGACGATGAACTCGGCGTCGCGTATCTCGACAGCGACAGTGAATACAGCACCGCCGTCTTGCTCCTCCTCAAGCTCGAAGCGGCCGGTGGGAAGCGCGCGCAGCCGATGTCTAGCCAGCTGCTCGCCGGTGGCGATCTCTCGGTCAATCGCCCGTTCAACTGCGCGCTGGCCGTAGCGTTGCACGAGGTCTAGGATTCTGCGCTCACCAACTCGCGCGGCCGCGATTCCCGCCCACAGATCTCCGGTCAGGAAGTCCGGCAGACGACTGTTGGCGCGCAGGATGTCGAAGACTGATCGCAGTGGCCTGCCAGCGTCGATCAGCTTCACGGCGGGCAGTCTGAGTCCCTCTTGAAAAATCTCTATGGCGTCTGTGGATATCGAGCCCGGGGCCATGCCGCCCACGTCGTTCCAGTGCGCGATATTTGCCGCCCAGGCCACGAGTTCTGTACCGGCGAATACCGGCAGCGCGACAACGACATCGTTTAGGTGTGTGACGCCGCCGTACGCAGGGTCATTGGTCAGGAAAACATCACCGGGACGCAGTTCCTCGCGTCCGTGCAAAGCGAGGATGCACTTGACTGCCCGGTCGAGGACGGCGACGAAGGTTGGTATCCCTGCGCCTGAGGAGACTAGATCCCCCGCAGGGTCTGTGATCGCGCTGCCAGCATCGAGTACCTCGTAGATGATCGCGCTCATCGCCGCTCTGCGTAGAGCGACGAACATCTGTTCCCCGGCCGCCTGCAGCCCTCCAGCGATGATGTCGAGGGTAATCGGGTCTGTGGCCGCTTCGCTATTCACGGAGCGAGCTCGTAGACCGTTCGGGCGATCTCGGCGGTGATGTAACCGTTGCGTAGATCTTCGCGCACCAGATCACGGGGGCGTCGGCGTGGGTCTCCGTAGCCGCCGCCGGTGCCGGTGTGCACGCGGATGATGTCGCCCTCGTTGACCTCGAGTGCGGTGACGACGGCGTACTGCTCGATGTGGCCATCTCGCCGAATGACCTCGACGTAGTTAGGCGAGCCCTCGCGACCCCCGTGGAGCGCCCATGGCTTGTGCTTGTTGCGGGTGTAGGCACAGGTGAAGAAGCAGCCGTCAGCTCGCACGCGGTAGTCGAGCACGATCCCCTTGCCGCCGCGATGCTCACCCTCTCCGCCAGACTCCTCGCCAAGTGCGAGCTGTTCCACGTAGAGGCCGTAGCGTGCCTCGGCCACCTCGGCCGGGCAGTTAAACGTGTCTCCATGGAACCCGCTGAAGATGGCGCAGTTACCGTCGTGCGTGACTGATCCACCCCAGCCGCCAATCTCTGGTTCCACAATCGTGAAGTGCCGACCGGTGTCCGGGTGTCTGCCACCGATGAACGTGCCGCAGATCGAAGCGAAGCTGCCGGCAGGCAGCTTTTCGAAGTGGGGAGCGAGGCAGCGCCAGATCAGGTCGTAGATGCGAATCTCGACCTCGTAATAGGTTCCAAAGGCGGCTGGCGGCCGCGGGTCAAAGACAGACCCCGGTCGGGTCAGCAGCCTTAGGGGACGGAAGTGCCCAGCGTTGGCTGACTCATGAGCGCCCGTGATGTTCATGAAGATCATCTGCGCCGCGACCATCGTACCGTCACGGGACGCGTTGTTCGGACCGGCATCTTGGTCGGGGTTGTCACTGAGGTCGACGATGAACTCTTCGTTGCTGATCTCCACGGTCACTTTGTAGGTAGCTCCGCTGTCCTGCTCCTCTTCGAGCTCGAAGAGACCTTGCGGGAGCTCGCGCAGCGCTTGGCGAGCGACCTGTTCGCCGTAGTTCATGAAGCTCTCAAGCGCGGTGCTGAAGGTTTCGGCACTGTACTTGTCGATCAGCTCAAGGATCCGACGCTCGCCGACTCGTACAGCCGCAACTCCCGCCCACATGTCGCCTTGAAGGAAGTCCGGTAGTCGGCTGTTGGCTTTCATGATTTCCAACACGGAACGGATTGGCTGGTGGCGGTCAAAGATCTTGACTGCCGGCAGACGCAGCCCTTCCTGAAAGATCTCCGTCGCTTCGTTGGAGATTGAGCCGGGGACCATGCCGCCGATGTCATTCCAGTGAGCGATGTTCGCGGTCCAGGCGATAATCCGCTCGCCAGCAAACACCGGCATCACGAGGACCACGTCGTTGAGGTGAGTGACGCCACCGTAGTAGGGGTCGTTGGTGGCGAAGATGTCTCCGGGTGTGATCTCGTCGCGCTCGTGGAGTTCAAGTACACGCTGCACGGCCTTGTCGAGAACGCCGACAAAGGCCGGAATGCCGGCACCGGATGAGGCGAGGTTGCCACTGGCATCCGTGATCGCGGTGCCCATATCCAGAACCTCATAGATGATCGCGCTCATTGCCGTCTTGCGGAAAGCGGCAAACATCTCGTCACTGATGGACTGCAACGAGCTCTGGATGATCTCGAGGGTGATCGGATCGACGGTCGCTTGATTCTGTGTTTGGCTCATGAGAGAGTTATGTGGAGGTTGCCGTAGTCATCGACGGTGAGCTCATTGCCTGGGTGCACGACGACCGTCGTGCCCTTGGTCTCGACAACAGCCGGACCAGGGAAGCTCATGCCGGGCTCGAGCAGCTCGCCGGTGTAGATAGCTGCCTCATGGATGCCTTCGGTGGCATAGTCGACCAGGCGGTTCGGTCGCCGCGTGTCCTCGAGGCTGCGGCCGGTAACGGCCAGCCGCGTGGGTTCGAGCTTGCCGACCTCGGCGCTCGCCACGACGTGCAAGCCGACGAACTCGACCGGGGCGTCAAGTCTGTAGGTGTACTCGCGCTCGTAGGCTTGGTGGAAGCTGTCGATGAGATCTTTGATCGCAACAGCATGTAACTGCCCGTCGGGTATAGGGACCTCGACGCTGTGTTCCTGGTTCTCGTATCGCAGCCGCCCGTATTGGCGGAAGCTGATCCGCTCTGGCTCGATGCCCTCATCGGAGAACTGCGTGAGCGCTCCGTCAACCGCTTCTCTGAGCAATGCGCGGATCGCGGCTCCCTGATCAGGGGCGAGCGAGACTAGGCGGGTGATGAAGTAGTCGCGGCGCAGGTCGCTCATCAGCATGCCCCAGGCCGAGAAGACCTCGGCGGCGCGTGGGATCACGACCTTGCGCATGCCCAGTTCGGCCGCGAGCGCTGCCGCGTGCATGCCGCCGCCGCCGCCAAAGGCGACGAGCGTGAAGTCGCGCGGGTCATAGCCGCGGTTTAGCGATACGAGCTTGAGCGCGTTGACCATGTTGTTGTTAGCAATCCGCACGATGCCGCGTGCGGCTTCGGTGATGTCCAGCCCGAGCCGCCCGGCGATCGGACCCAGGGCTCGCTCAACCGAGTCCATGTCAGCCTCGATCTCACCGCCGCAGAAGTAGTCGCGGTCGATGCGGCCGAGCGCGAGGTTGGCGTCGGTCGTGGTCGCAGCGGTGCCGCCCCGCCCGTACGCTGCCGGCCCGGGTAGCGCACCGGCGGACTGTGGCCCGACGTGGAGTTTGCCGAAGTCATCCACCCAGGCGATGCTGCCTCCGCCTTGGCCGATCTCCACGAGATCAACGACGGGAACGAGGATCGGGTAGCCGGCGGAGAGGCGGCTGCGCTCGATCCAGTAGTCGGAGGTGATCTTGACCTGGCCGCCCTCGATCAGCGAGCACTTCGCTGTGGTGCCTCCGATATCAAGTGCAAGGACGTTGGACTCGCCGATCAATCGTCCGAGTTCGGCAGCACCCCAGAAGCCACTGGCGGGGCCGGACTCGACCATTGTGATTGGGACCTCGCTCGTCTTCTCCACCGAGTCCACGCCGCAGTTGGACTGAACGATGTACAGCTGCCCGCCGAAGCCACGCTCGCGCATGCCGCCTGAGAGTCGCGTCAGGTAGCGCTCGGCGATCGGTTGCACGTAGGCTGAGAGGACCGCCGTGCTGGTGCGTTCGTACTCGCGCCACTCTCGTGTGATCTGGTGTGAGGCAACAACCGATACCTCGGGCCACAGATTACGGACGTGCTCAAGCACAGCCCGTTCATGTGCGGGGTTGGCGTAGGAGTGCAACAGACAGATGGCAATGGCCTGCACCCCCTCATGGCGAAAGTCGTCGATGATTGCGGGCAGCTCGTCCAGCTGAAGGGGCCAGCGCTCACTGCCGTCCTGCGCCAGCCTGCCCTCCACCTCGCGGCGCAGGTAACGCGGTACGAATGGCTCGGGCTTGACGTAGTGCAGGTTAAAAAAGTCCGGACGGTTACCGCGCGCGATCTCCAGCGAGTCCCGGAACCCCCTGGTCGTGATCAGGCCCGTCAGGACGCCCTTGCGCTCGGCTATCGCGTTGATCACGACGGTCGTGCCGTGGGCAAGCGAGTTGATCTCTCCGATCCTGATCCCGCTGCGCATGAGTACTTCGAGCACGCCGCGCTCGAAGTCCGGTGGAGTGGTATTCGCCTTTGCCGTGACCACGCGCTGCTCGCCAGTGCTGTGGTCGGTGACGAAATAGACCAGGTCTGTGAAGGTGCCACCGACATCTGTGGCGGCACGGATGGTCGCGGCGCTTGCCGCTACTTGTTCATTGTTCATCTTGGTCATGTGCGGCGTCGTCGCAGGAGCTGGTCCATACCGACTGCGAGCAGGACGAGGAGTCCGAAGACGACGTCCTCGTACACCGGGTTGAGATTGAGCAGCACGAAGCCGTTGTTGATCAGCTCGAGGATCAGCGCTCCGACTACGGCGCGCCAGACAGCACCTTGGCCACCGAGGATGCTCACTCCGCCCACAACGCTTGAGGCAATCGCCAGCAGTGCGAGTGTGGAGCCGATGCTCGAGTCGGCCGAGCCAGCCTGCGACGCGGCGATGATGCCGGCCGCTCCTGCGCACGCTCCGCTGATCGAGAAGACTGCGATTCTGTAGAAGGAGATGTTTATGCCCGACAGCCGGGCCGCCTCCGGGTTTCCACCGATCGCATAGAGGCCGCGCCCGAAACGCGTGTAGGCGAGCAGAATGCCGAGTAGCACGGCGATGGCAATGAAGACCCATGAGGCGACGGTGAGGCCGTAGGTGTTGTTCATGACCATGAAGTTTTGATTGGAGGTTGTCGCCACGTTGCCCTGTGTGATGACGGTGGCGAAGCCGAGAAACACGTAGCTCGTCGCCAGGGTGGCGATGAAGCTGTTGACCCTGCCAAGGGCGATGATCGCGCCGTTGATCGCACCCAGACCAAGTCCGGCGAGCACGGCTATAACGAACGCGCCGAGCACGCCGAACGTGTGGACAAGCATCACGGAGAGGATCGCGCAGAACGCGTAGACGGAACCCTGCGACAGGTCAAAGCCTCCGGAGACGATCGTTAGGGTGGCTCCGCAGGCTGCGATCCCCTGCATGCTCATCTGGTTGACAATGTTGCTGAGGTTTCCGCTGGTCCGGAAGGACGGGGCGGCTATCGCTAACGCCGCGAAGATGCCGACGAGAAACACGACGATCCCGAGGTCGCGGGTCGCACGGATACGCGGGCCGCGTGTGGGCGTCACCTCTTGCGGCTGCTCGGGCGCCGTGACATCACTCATCCGCACCCATCCCCGCCGCACCGAAGGCAGCCGTCATGATTCGTTCCCTTTCGCTGGCCTCGCCTTCAACCTCATCAACGACCTCACCCTTGCGGAATACCACAATACGGTGTGCTAGGCCCAGTAACTCCTCAAGCTCTGAGGAGATGAGCAGCACGCCAACTCCTGACGCAGCTGCCTGCGCCAGCATCTCATGGATTGCCGCCTTTGCGCCAACGTCTACACCTCGCGTAGGCTCGTCGACGATCAGGATTTTCGGACCACAGGCCAGCCACTTGGACAGCAGGACCTTCTGCTGGTTGCCGCCGGAGAGCTCGCCCACCACCGCAGCCGGTGATGCCGGACGAATGTCGGCGCGGCGTATCCAATCGCGAGCGGCATCCTCGAGCCGTCGGGGGAGCGCGAAGCCTAGGTGACCACTTGTCTGCGGCTTGGAGAGAGCAAGGTTTTCCGCAACCGAGCGGCCGAGCACGAGGCCCTGCTGCTTGCGATCTTCGGGCACCATAACCAGCCCTGCGCTGATCGCCCGGCGCGGATTGCGCGGGCGTATTGGGGGGCCGCCGGCGATTCGGACCGTGCCCCGGTCAGGCTTGGCGGCGCCGACCAAGCACCGCGCGAACTCTGACCGGCCGGCGCCGATCAGGCCGGCTAGGCCAACAATTTCCCCGCGACGCACGTGCAAGCTGACTCCACGAACGGCTGACCCCCACCAGATGTCGTTTGCCTCGAGGACGGTCTCGGCCTCGGCGGGCGGTAGCGTTTTTGGTGCGTACAGCACGCTCAGCGTCCGTCCGACCATCTTGTTGATTAGGCTCGCCTCCGTCTCTTCCTCTGTCGGCCCTGAGCTGATCAGCCGGCCGTCGCGCAACACCGTCACCCAGTCGGCTGTCTCGAGCACCTCATTGAGAAAGTGAGAGATGAAAAGAACAGTCGTGCCGGCATCACTGAGCCGGCGCAGCAGCACCCGGAGCCTGTGTGCGCGCTCTTCATCAAGCGATGATGTCGGCTCGTCGAGGATCAGCACCTTTGGTCTGCGGATGAGACAGCGCAGAACCTCGAGGATCTGCCGGTCAGCGATCGACAGATCCGCCGCGATTGCATCGCCGGGGAGTGAGAAACCGCACTCCTCGCATACCTCTGCGAAGCGCTGACGCGCATGCTTGGAGCGCTGGACGCTACCAACAGCAACCACACGGTGCCCGAGAAAGACGTTCTCGAGCACCGTGCGTGCAGGCACTGAGGTCAGCTCCTGGGTGACGATCTCGACTCCTGCTTCTCTCGCCGCGCGCGGCGTGAAGGCCTTCAGGGGGTCGCCATTGACCGCTACCAGCCCCGCATCCGGACGCACGAGCCCGGCGGCGATCTTCACGAGCGTCGACTTGCCCGCACCGTTCTCACCAAGCACCGCGTGGATCTGACCGGGGCGTGCCAGCAGGGTTACGCCATCGAGGACGCGCGCCGGCCCATATGCCTTTTCGATGTTCTGGAGCTCAAGCACGCGTCCTCGCCTACGACTAGGTCAGTCGCTGTACTGGCCCTTGAGGTGGGTCTTCACCACGACTGCCTTGGTCCAGAGACCGCCTGCCGGACCGAGGTTGGCGGAATTTGTGGCCTTGGGGGGGTTGCCTCCTTGTAGCTTCTCGATTCCGTACTTGGTGGCGACGGCTCCATCGGTGACCTCGGGAATGCCGTACGTGGCGTACCAGACCCCAGACTTGACGTAGTTGACGGCCTGCGTTGAGCCACCGTTACCGATCAGTTTCACCTTCCGCAAAAGGCCGCGACCCTTAAGTACCGTGGTGGCGCCTTCGATCGCCTGCGAGGATCCAATGATCACGTTTACGTTCGGGTGGGCGGCGAGCACGTCCTGGGTCACTGTCTCACCAGTCGACGCGAGGTACCCGCCGGTCGGGTCTCCCAGCAGGTGCACCTTCTTGTCGGTCTTGAGCTCAGCCAGCACCGCCCTAGTGCGCGCCACGTCAAGCGGCAAGGTAGGATCACCCTGCAGATACACGACGTTGCATGAGGGCCGCTTCCCGCAGGCGTTGATGGCCAGCTTCCCGAGATCTCTGCCGTTCGCGACGGCACTCTCGACCACGGAGATCTCGCCAGGCACCTGCGGCTTGATCTCGGCGTAGTTGCTGCCGACCTGCGTGAATTCGGCGACGACCACAATGCCTTTCTTGATCGCCTGCTTGATCTCGGGCACCACTGCGGTGCCGTCGTTGGCCTGTATGACGAAGATGTTGTACTTGCCGGATGAGATCTCGGTCTGCAACTGCTGAACCTGAGTGGTTGCGCTGAAGTTGCCATTCAGGAAGGTGGCGGTGCCGTGATAGGCCTTGACCTCTTTCTGCACGCCCTTCCAGGTTGCCTGCGCGAATGAGTTGTCGGTGGCGAAGCCGAAGAACGCCACCGCTGGCCTCTTCTTGCTTGCTGTGTGGGCGTGAGCCGTGTCCTTGGCGCTGCTTGCTACCGCAAAGCCCAAGCCCGCGACACCGAGCGTTGCTGTGATTGCGACGACCGGCCACGCTGCGCGTGGCCCTAACTTCCTACTCATTGCGTCCTCCTCGTGATGATCACTGCTGTTGTTCCTCCGCGTTAAGCCCGTAGATGGTTCGAGCGACATCCGCGGTCACATGACCAGCACGAATGTCGCGGCTTAGGGCGTCCGAGTCACGTTCAGTCGGGCTTCCGTAGCCACCTCCGCCGCCAGTCATCGTGCGGATCACGTCGCCGCGACTCAGCGGCACACGGCTTGCCTTGAGCATCGTGCGCTGATCTCCGTGACCGGGGTTGAGCACAACCGCGGGGGGCGTGGCCGTGCCCCCACCGAACAGACCCCAGGCCGGTGTCTTCGCACGCTCAAACCAGAGGAAGAGCTCGGCCTGATCGCAATCCATCGTGTATTCACGGATCACGCCGTTGCCGCCGCGCCAGCGTCCGGCGCCGCCGGAATCGGCCCGGAAGCTGTACTCGGTCATCCGCAACGGAAACTTGGTCTCCAACACCTCGATCGGCAGATCTTTGAGCGAACCATTGACGTTGTTGATCAGGCCATCCTCGCCATCGCTGCCCTGCCATGCACCCCATCCGCCAACGGTCGGCTCGAGATCAAAGAACGGCCGTCCGTTACGGGGATCGACGCCCGCCAGACCGATGATCATCGAGTCGCCGTAGCTAGCACCAGCAGCCTGCTCGGGTAGCACGTCGGCTAGTGCCTTGACTACCAGATCGATCAGCAAGCCAAGCGGCGTGAAATACCACTGGCATGGATAGGGCTCCTCGGCCCCAAGTAGAGAGCCGGGCCGCACGTTGACCGACAGTGGCCGGAACGCGCCACCGTCGGGCGGGTTGTCGGGGTTGATCAGCAGCTTGTAAGCCACACGGCAGGCGGAGATCGCCTGCGCCTCACCACAGTTGATCGGCCCGCGGCGAGCATCGTCGCTGCCCGTGACGTCGATTGTCATCTCCTCCCCAGCGACCGTCACAACCACCCGCACCCAGACCGGCTCATCACTGGTCCCATCGTCGTCGATACAGCCCTGTGCGTGGTAGACACCATCCGGGATCGCCGCCACCAGCGTACGCTCGAGTCGCTCGGTCTGGGCGAAGATCTCATCACGGGCTGCCTCAAGCGTTTCGCGCCCGTACTTCTCGACGATCGCCTCAAGCCGCCGTTGCCCTGTCCGCACACAGGCGATTTGGGCCCCCAGGTCGCCGGCCGCGGGATAGCCGAAACGGCTGTTGCGGGCGAGCAGGTCGGTGACGTCGCGTCTCTGACGCCCGCGCTCAACCACCTTCAACGGTCCGAGTCTGATCCCCTCCTGGTAGATCTCGGTCGAGTCCATCGGTCCGCCCGGGTCCTTCGCGCCGACGTCGAGCCAGTGGGCGCGACAGGCGGCGAATCCGGTGAGCTCACCATCTACGAAGATCGGTCCGAATGCCGTCATGTCGTTGAGGTGTGTGCCTGTCATGTAGGAGTCGTTCATGATCCAAACGTCACCGGGCTCCCAGCCATCGCGGCCGTACATCTCTTCGCAGATGCGCGTACAGATCTCGAGGTTTCCGAGGAAGATCGGCAACCCGGCGGACTGGCCGAGCACTCTGTGCTCGGCGTCCAGCAGCGCCACCGAGCAGTCTTTCATTTCATAGATGATCGGTGTGTAGGCCGAGCGGATCAGTGTTGCGTTCATCTCATCAGCAGCGGCTGTGAACGCACTGCGCACAATCTCCGTGGTGATCGGATCCAGCGTGCCGGTCGCCATTCACGCCTCCTTGTCGGTTGCACGCATGATCAGCTCGCCGTAGGTGTCCACCCGCAGCTGCCACTTCGGTGGGACCACTGTGGTCGCGGTGTTCTCGACGATCACGGCCGGACCGTCAACCACGGCGCCCACCAGGAGCGCGTCGCGGCGGACGATGCGGGCGTCACGATTGGACCGACCGAACACCACCGGACGCTCCTCGTACGCGTAGCCATCGCCTCGCTGGCTTTCCAATGGCTGAGGGCGCGCGCGTCCAAGGTCACCGAAGGCGGTCACACGAAGCGTGACGAGTTCGACCGGCGCTCCGGGGTTGGAGTGACCAAAGCGCCGTTCGTGCGCCTCGTCGAAGCGACCGCTCAGTGCGTCATCAAAACCCGGCTCTAGCGGCTCGCTGGCGGAGAGCAGTCCAATCGTGATGGTGTACTCCTGCCCTGCGTAGCGAACATCGAGCGCATGCTCAACGCGCCCGTGTCCCGCGGCGATCCCCTCTTCACGCAGCGAAGCCTCGGCATCGCGTTCGAGCGCACCGGCGGCGTCAGCGAGCTTCCCATGATCGGCGTCAGCCAGAGGCGAGAACCACGCCTGCGCAAAGTCCTTGCGGATCTCTGTCTCCAGCATCCCCCATGCTGAGAAAGCTCCAGGGAACCTTGGCACGATGACCTCCTCAACCTCAAGCTCCTTGGCTAGGAAGGCGGCGTGCATCGGTCCTGCGCCGCCGAACGCGACCAGCGCGAAGTCCCGTGGCTCGATGCCCTTCTCGACGGTCAGAGTGCGGATCGCCTGAGCCATCTTGGCGTTTATCACATCGCAGATCCCCTCCGCGAGGTCAACAGTCTCAAGACGAAGCTTCCCGGCTAGCTCCTGAACGGCTCGGTGGGCGGCGTCAACATCGAGACTCATCTGGCCGCCAGCAAACCAGGTCGGATCGGTCCGGCCGAGAACGAGGTTGGCGTCGGTCACTGTCGGCTGGGTTCCTCCACGTCCATAGCACGCTGGTCCCGGGTCGGCCCCGGCGCTCTCGGGTCCGACCCGCAAGCCGCCAGCTTCCGCGTAGGCCAGCGAGCCCCCGCCGGCACCGATGGTGTGGAAGTTGACGACGCTCATCAGCAGGGGCAGCCCTTCCAGGTAAGCCTCGCTGGAGATGTCCGGGCGGCCGTCGATCACGAGTGAGACGTCAAAGCTGGTCCCGCCCATGTCTACGCAGATCAGGTTCGGGCGCGTCAGCCGGCGCGCTAGCGCGACTCCGCCCATCGTTCCGCCGACAGGACCGGAGAGCAGCGTCTGCACGGCCATCTGCCGCGCCGAACGCGCAGTTATGATCCCGCCGCTTGACTGCATGATGTGCAAGGGTACGTTGAGCCCGCGCTCGGTCAGCTCGCTCTCCAGACGCCCTAGATAGGTGCGGACAACGGGCGAGGTGTAGGCGTCAAGGACAGCTGATGAGGTGCGCTCGTACTCGCGCCATTCGCGAGCGATCCGATGCGAGAGAGATATCGTCATGCCTTCGCCGAGCTCCTCGCGCAGGATCGCCTCCGCCTCAAGCTCATGCGTTGGATTGAGGTACGCAAACAGAAAGGCAACAGCGATAGCGCCGAACCCGTCTGCGCGGGCGCGGACGCCGGCAAGCCGTACCGCCTCACGGTCCAGCGGAGCAAGCTCTTCGCCTGCATAGTTCAGACGGCCCGCTATCGCGACGATGTCCTCACGTGGCACGAGCGGGATAGGCTTGCGGTAGTGGATGTCGTATAGCCGTGTTCGGTTGCCGCGTGCGATGTGGTAGACATCGCGCGCGCCTGCGGTTGCCAGTAACAACACGCGTTCGCCTTTGCGCTGCAGAAACGCATTCAGCCCCTGCGTCGTGCCATGCACAGCGAAGCTGCAGCGCTCCGGCTGCGCGTCGACGGTAGCCAGCGCGGCAAGCACACCGGCCGTGAGATCCCCCGGAGTGGTTGAGGACTTGCCCGCCACGTAGCCGCCGACCTCCTCGTCGTAAGCGACGACGTCTGTAAAGGTGCCCCCGATGTCCATCGCGACGCGAAAGCGACTCATCGCTCACCCCGCTCATCGAGCACGATCTCGTAGGTCTCGCCGGAGACACCGGCGTGGAAGTCCTCGACAAGTTCTGCGAGTTCGTCAGTGTGCAGCGCGCGGTCCGGGTTCTCAAGCCAGCCCTTGTAGGCGTCAGCGTCACGCCACAGGGCCGTCACGAGCACGTCCCCTTCACCGTGAATCGGTAGCTGCAGCTCCGAGCTGATGAAGCCCTCCTGCCTCGAGGCGCGCTCAAGCACGTGGTAGCGACGGTAGAAGTCGACGATGTCGGTGCTGCGCCCCGCGCGCGGACGCAGGTGTAGAACGCTTCTGATCATGCGCTCAGCTCGAGCAGTTCGGGGTGTGGCGTTGACAGCAGCTCCGGACCATCCGGGCCGACGAGGACATCGTCCTCGAGCCGCAGGCCTCCGACACCGGGCAGGTAGATCCCCGGTTCGATGGTGAAGATCATGCCTGCGACAAGCGGGGTCTGCGTGCGCGGAACCAGGAACGGGGGCTCGTGGATCGCCAAACCGATCGCGTGCCCGGCGCCGTGAAGGCACTGCCCAAGATCGGGACGCGCTTCAACCGGCTGGCGTGCGGCAGCATCCACCTCACGGGCGCTGATCCCAGGGCGACAGGCCGCGATCGCGGCCGCCTGAGCCTCCCGCACGACGATCCAGGCGTCCCTCGCCCAATCCGACGCGGGCCCAACCGTGGCACACCGCGTCAGATCCCCCCAGTAACCGTCAAGACAGGCCGATAGATCAGCGCACACGACGTCACCAACGCGCAGCTCACGATCTCCGGGCTCACTGTGCGGGTTGGCAGCCCGCTCCCCGAACAGGATCAGTGGATGCGCTGCCCTAGCCCCCTGCTCGCGCAGCCAGCTCTCGACACGACCGTTGGCCTCACGCTCGGTCACGCCGGGGCTGAGCGTCTCAAACACCAGTCTCACGCCACGCTCGACAAGCTCGCACGCCGCCCTTACCTTTTCGATCTCACCCGCCTCCTTACACCAACGCAGCGCATCCATGAGCTGCCCGGCGCTGACCAGCTCAAACCCAGCCGCGCGCAACGCCTCGCTACGCGCAAAATTCAGGTGCTCGCCCTCCACACCGACCCGTCGCGCACCAGCGAGCGCTGCGACCAGCTCAGCCACACCGTCCGAGCTCGCTTCATAAGAGACTCGGGTGAGCACGTCGGGCGCGTCGCGCACCTGGCCGCGATCAAGCGCCGGAACCAGAATCGCAGCCGACGAACCCGCGTGGACCGTGACCGCAAAAAGCCGCTCAAGCTGCAGCGGCCGAAAGCCGCTGAGATACGCGATCGACTCGTCGCTTGTGGCAACAAACGCATCCAGGCCAGCCTCAACGACCGCCTCCCGAAGACGTCTTATACGCTCTCCTGCTTGAAGGGCAGCCGGCGCCGTGCTCACCACCACAGAACCCCAAAATAAACGCCTCGCACAGCTCCCCAGCTCCTCGTTTGCGTTTTGCTATGGCAAAGTTATTGAGGCCTGAGCGAACTGTCAAGAGCCGAGCCCGAATTTTGAAAAGCGCAACTTCAATGGAAACCGACCTCCAGCACATCGGCCAAAGGCTGCAGCAACTGCGCCGCGAGCACGGGCTCACGCTTCAGGAACTGGCCGGTCACTGCGGCTTCTCGACCGGCTACCTATCCCAGATCGAGACAGGCACCGCCGTGCCATCGCTAACAGCCCTGCAGGTCATCGCAGCCGACCTCGGCGTAGAGGTCGCAGACTTCTTCCCCGAGGAACACCGCCACGGCACACGACTGATCCGGGCCGCCGACCGCCACGAATTCCGCCTGGAGCAAGGCTCAGGCGAGGTCTACGCCGTACTGGCAGGCCAGGTCGCAGACCGCGCCTTCTCCGCACTCTACGCCCGCCACCTCCCCGCCAACGGAGGCAGCGAACGACCATTTCGCCACCTTGGTGAGGAGTTCAGCCTGATCCTCTCAGGCACACTCGAGCTGACCATCGAAGGCGAGACCTACGAACTCGGACCCGGGGACTGGATCCATTACTCCTCACACCCAAGCCACTCCGCGCACGTAACCTCCGAAGAGCCCGTAGAAGCACTGTGGCTCCTGACCCCAGGCGTAGTTTGAGCACCGACCCTCTACTCGACGAAGCCAAGCTCGGCACCGTTCTTGGCCGCCGCCTGCGAGAACGACGTTCCGAGCTTGGTAAGACTCTCACCGAGATAGCCCGCACCGTCGACATGTCACCGGGATACCTCTCGACGATCGAGACCGGCGCCAGTGTTCCCTCGCTCCCCGTACTCGCACGTCTCGCCCACGCCCTCGACATATCGCTTGCCGAAACCCTGCGCACATCAAGCAGCACCCACGTCTCGCGCGGAAGCATCACCGACGATCCAGGGACCCGGCTACTGGTGCCGGATAACTCACAGCTAGAGATCGCCTGCCAATCCGCGGACGCCGGACAGACAGGCGAAGCACCGGTCACGCTCGGCAACGGAGATGTCTTCGTCTACCTACACCAAGGCTCCCTGCAGATAACCGTCGACGATGAGCTGTTCGAACTGGGTCCCGGCGACGCGCTACATGGGGACCGACCGCGCCAAATCTCATGGCGCGCCACAGGCCCCGAACCCGTGCTAGCACTTTGGACGACCGCAAGCACGAGAACGCTCCCACGCAGTTGACGGATAGCGAGCGGTGGCGGTAGGTGCCCCAGGGCTTCACTCGAGTCACAGGCGCCCACCGGATCGGCATAAACCGTCAACCACATCAGCCCTTTACCAAGCCCGCTGTCGGACTCGAACCGACAACCGCCCCATTACAAGTGCCCTATTTGCCCTGCAAATGCCCACTTTCTCGTTGGTCCCATCAAGTTCTGTGCAGTTCTCTCAGGTCATAATTGCCGAGTTCGGGACACATTTCGGGACACGCTCGCCGAAGAACTTCTGCGCCGGCCTCTGATCCTTGCGGCAGTGTGGTCGCCAAGGTCACCGCGTGAACGTCGGCTACCGACTCAGGCGAGCCCTTCGAAGCAGAGATACTTGAGTTCAAGGTAGTCGTCGAGGCCGTGCCGCGAGCCCTCGCGGCCAAGGCCCGACTGCTTCACGCCCCCGAAGGGTGCCGCCTCAGACGAGATCAAGCCGGTGTTGATCCCGACGACGCCATACTCAAGGGCCTCACCGAGCCGCCAGGCCCGTCCCAAGTCGCGCGTAAAGAAGTAGGCCGAGAGTCCTGACTCAGTGTCGTTGGCGAGGGCGATGGCTTCGGCCTCAGAGCTGAACCGAAAGACAGCTGCTACCGGGCCGAAGGTCTCCTCTTTAGCGACCAGCATCTCGCTCGTCGCGCCCGTGATGATCGTCGGCTCGTAGAACGTGCCACCTAACTCGTGGCGTTTCCCGCCGAGCTGAATTGTCGCCCCATGGTCGAGCGCATCACCGACGTGGCGCTCCACCTTCTCAACGGCAGCCTGTGTGATGAGCGGACCTTGCGCGACATCCGGTTCGAGTCCGGAACCAACTGTCATCGCCGCCGTGGCCTGCTTCAGTCGCTTTACGAACTCATCATGGATTCCTGCCTGCACTATGAGTCGGTTAGCGCACACGCACGTCTGGCCGGCATTGCGAAACTTGGACGCGATCGCACCCGCGACAGCGAGATCAATGTCCGCATCATCGAACACGATAAGTGGTGCGTTGCCGCCGAGTTCAAGCAGCGTGCGCTTGACTGTACCGGCACATTGAGCGGCGAGAAGTTTCCCGACAGCCGTGGATCCGGTGAAGGTTAACGCCCGTACCTGTGGATGCGAGGTCAGCACAGCGCCGACCTCTTGCGCGGGTCCGTGAGTCACGTTGAACACGCCGGGGGGAATGCCGGCTCGCTCAGCCAGCTCCGCGAGCGCTAGTGCTGACAGAGGTGTCTCGCTCGCTGGCTTGAGCACCATCGTGCAGCCAGCCGCCAGCGCAGGCCCAGCCTTGCGCAGGATCATGGCTGAAGGGAAGTTCCAGGGCGTGATCGCAGCGCAAACGCCGATCGGCTGCTTGATCACCACCGTCCGGCGCCCCTGTTGGTTGGTGGGAACGACATCACCATAGGCACGCTTAGCTTCCTCTGCGAACCACTCGACGAAGCCGGCTCCGTAAAGCACCTCGCCGCGCGCTTCGGCGAGCGGCTTGCCTTGCTCTGCCGTCACAATCCGTGCAAGGCCATCAGCGTGCTCGACTATCAGCTCATACCATCGGCGAAGGATCGCGGAGCGTTCGCGGGCGAGAAGCCTCGACCACTCGCCAAACGCGACATGCGCAGCCGTGACCGCCTCTTCCACCTGCTCAGCAGACGCGCTTGCAACCGTCGCGAGGCGGTCGCCTGTCGCCGGGTCACGGACCACTACCGGTTCTGCTAGGCCATCTGTCCACTCGCCGTTTATGTAGAGCTGCTCGCGGACGAGGCCATCGCTCAGCGCTACATCGCTCAAGGCTAACATGATCAATCGCTCTCCTTACCGGCTTCAGCTGGAACTAGTCCAGCCATGTGCCGGACCTCCATGCCGTCGTTTGCCCAGGTCATACAGGCGCGAACATTTGCCACGCCGTTCACCATGACCAAGCACTCAAAGCACAGCCCCATCCCACAATAGAGGCCCCGGCTGGCTCCGTGCCGTGTACGGCGCAGCTCGGCGTCGCCGCGGGCGATCAGTACCGCAGCGACCGTCTCGCCCAGATACGCCTCTACCGGCTCGCCATCCACGGTGATTGCCACCGGCTGACCTCGACGAACGCCCGTCGGCAGCGGCGCTCTAGTCAATTCGTCGTCTCGCTTCCGTCGCCGCGGTCCGGCTCGAGGATGCCTTCCTCGACCAAGATGGCCCGGATCTGCTGAAGCAGCTCTGGTCTTTTGATTGGCAGGCGTGGCGGCCTAACGGTCCCCCCTGGCTGTCCGATCATGGTCATGATCGCCTTGAGTTGGCTCTGGTAGTGACCGAAGCGACCCCGCCAGCCGCCTGGTAGCCACAGTTTCTCGAAGATTCGATCAGTGCGCTCAGCGTGTTGCAAGCAATAGGCCTGATCGCCTTCCCAGTGTGCCTGCCAGAAGCGTGGGTCGGCATCGTCGAGGATCGCCCCGCCGCCGATGAACCCGTCGCCTCCGACACGGGTTAATGCCCGGTATCCCGCGCGGGACATGAATGGACCGAAGACGCGAGCACGCTGGACAACCATTCGCGTGGTCTCGACAAATCGGTCGAAGTCACCTGTGCTGTTCTTCAGCGCCACTACCGAGTCGATGTCGACCAAGCGTGCACAGAGTTCTGGACTGAAATCGACGTGTGTGCCGCTCGGCCAGTTGTAGAGCATCATCGGAGCGTCCGGCAGGGCAGTACAAATGTCCTCGTAGAAGGCGACGATCTCCTCGTCCAATGGTCTGCTGTATGCGGGCGCGCTGGCCGCGATGCCCGAAGCGCCAGCACGCATTGCGTGGTCGGCTAGCTCAATCACGGCCTTGGCCGTATAGTCGCTGCAGCCGATCACAACGGGTACGCGTCCGCCTACGCAACCGATTGCAGTTTCAGCGACAGCGCGTCGTTCCGCCGATGTCTGGGAGAACCATTCTCCGGTGGTTCCGTTGATCAGCACTCCGTGCAGACCATGGGCTAGGTAGTGCTCTAGCAACGACTCCAGGAGGTCCAGTCTGAGTTCGCCGTGCTCGCCGTACGGTGTCGGACATGCGGCCCAGTACCCCTGCCATGAGATGTCAGTACGATCCATTCGTTTGCCTCCCTGTGTCGTTCAACTGCGTGCTGCGGCCATCGCGGCTGCGGCGCGGTCGGGTGCAAAGTTGTCCGGCACCGCTGACTTGCCGGTCGGGTGGGCCAGGGTCTCTGCTAATAGCTGTGCCATCAGCGGCCCCAGCGTGAACCCGGTCGTCGCCATGCAGGTGAAATAGCCTGGCAGCTGTCGTGATGGACCGACGAGCGGCTCTAGGTCATCCGTGAAGGCGAGTGGTCCGGACCAGGTCCGGAGCAGACGCACGTTCGCGAGCGCCGGCACTATGCGAGCAGCGATGGTGACGTTACCGGCGGCACTCGCCCACACGGTTCGATAGCGACCGTCGTCTCCGACTGCGCGCGCGGGCCAGCCGCCGCCAATGATGAACGTATCGTTGGCGGACTGTTTGAGCGTGAGCCTCCGCCCTATGTGCTGTACCAGCGGTGTCAGTATTCGCTCGCGCGGCTCGGTGACGTTGACATGCAGTCCCTCGCGGCGTACCGGATGACGCAGCCCAAGCATCGCTGCGATGTCGTTGGTCCACGCGCCGGCGGCATTGACTATTCGGCGGGCTTTTACGGAGCCGCGGCTGGTGCGCACGACAAAGCCGTCTTGTTGCTCGAGATCGATCGTGCGTACCTCTGCTCCCGTACGAATAGCGGCTCCCGCTTGTGCTGCACGCAGAGCGTAGAGTGGTGCAGCCAGAAGCGGGTTGGCGTGGCCTTCGGTTGGACAGTAGGTTGCGCCCTTGAGATTTGGGGTCAGGAACGGCGCGAAGGCTCTCAGTTCTTCCCCTTCGAGAACGTGCGTTTCCAAGCCGGCATCGTGCTCGATTCGCTGTTTTGAATGCAGCAGGCTTAGTTCTTTGTCGGTCTCGGCAACCATGAGCCCGCCGGTCACGTGCATCTCTAGCGATCCGTTGAGCTCTCTCTCTAGGTTTTGCCACAGCCTTGAACCCTGAACGTAAAGACGGATCTCAGGTAGCAACCGATGGGCGAGGCTGTCCACCTCAAGACCTGTCAGTTGATGGATCGCGATTTGCAAGTGAAAGCTTCCTGCGTTGGTACCAGACGCTTCACGATTTAGCTCGCTGCGCTCCAGCAGGGTTACCGTGACGCCTTCGCGCGCGAGGTAGTACGCGAGTGCGCATCCAATTACACCACCGCCGATGACGAGCACGTCGGTGTCGGACGGGAGCGATGAGCTAGTGTCGCTGAGCGAGAGCCACACGGCGCCGGCCGGCGATTCAATTGCGTGGCGTTGCGGGCGCTGTGAAGAAGCCATAGTCTTCGATCGATTCGTCTGTGACTGCGCTGATCGGCACTGGACGCGCCGGCAGGCGCGCGGTAGGCGATCGGACTTGACCTAGTGCACAGTGGTGGCGTTGCGCAACGAGTCCCGCAATCGTTCGCTGACAATTGCGCCCCTGGCACAGGCCCATGCCAGCTCGGGTTAGAGCCTTTATGGCAGCTGGGTCAGCGGAGGCCCCGAGAGCTGGCTCGAGTGCAGCCCGGGTGATCTCTTCGCAACGGCAGATCACAGTCGTCTCGTCCGCAAGTTCGTATATCCCGGGGCCGACTCTGTGCATGCGCCGCAGGGCGCGGCGGAAGAGGCGACGACGACGCAGCCTGCGCCGCATTGGCTCTGACTGCCGCTCTGCCTCATGCGAGCCGATCGCGCCTAGGTCGCGCGCTGCTCCGAGACCTGCCAGCGACCCTTCGTCGATTGCCACCAGTGAGCCCTCCACGCCGGTTCCGTCTCCCGCGGCGTAGAGGCTGTCAACGCTCGTGCGCATCCAATCATCGACGAGTACCACCGCACCGCCCCGATCCTCGTCGTCCTCAAACGCGCAGCCGGCAAGGCGCAGAAGTTCTACCGACGGCAGAAACCCGTAGCCAAGGCATAGTGCGTCACAGCGCTCGCTCCGCTCGGATCCGGGGATCACGCGCCAGTTATCGTCGACAGCGGCGTGGACCACGAGCTCGATGCGGCCCACGCCTTGGGCGGCGACAACGATTCGCCGGTAGCGCACCGGAATTTGCGCGCGGAGCAGCTGGGCTCTGTAGCCGACGGCGTCACGCAGCAGTGCGAGGTTGCCGGGTGCCGCGATGAGCATGGCGGCCATGTCTGCCGGGCGTGGTGGTGGCCCAGCGTCGCACACAAGCGTGATGTTGGCGCCGTAATGGTGAAGTTGGGCCGGGAAGGCCAGTGCGACCGGCCCGCTTCCGGCAAATGCGATCCGCTTACCAGGTAGAACGCGTTGCGTCTTTATCAGCGTCTGCGCGCCACCGGCTGTCAGCACGCCCGGGAGAGTCCAGCCAGGGAAAGCGACAGGTCTGTCGTAAGCCCCGGGTGCGACGATTATGCGCTGGGCTTGGATGACGGTGGTGCTCTGCTCTCGTTCGCACACGATGGCGCTGGTGCCGTCGAGGTCGAGCACGCTGGTGAGGAGCCGCACGTCGATGTTCGGCTGACCCATCTGTGAGATGAGCCGTTCGCCTACGGCATAGTCGCGGCCGATAGCCCGAGTGTCTGCCACCTCGAAGCCGGGGCCCATGCGCTTGTAGATCTGACCGCCGAGGGTGGCTCGCTCGTCGACTAGGGTGACGGACAAGCCGGCGGCGGCCGCTTGTGCGGCCGCCGCCATCCCTGCGGGCCCGCCACCGACGACGAGCACGTCTGTCGTCGAGTGCGGAGCGCTCATCACTTGCAGGCAGGCACGCCCGGGAACGACTTCACGCCGAAGTCCTTCTTGTAGAGCTTTGCCAAGGTCCCATTTTTGTCTTCCGTGCAGAGGAACTTGTTCAGGTACCTGACCAGCGCCGTGTTGCCGTGCTGCACGGCGTAGGAGCCGTATTGAACGTCAAGCGGCTTGATCTTGGCCTGGACGAGCTGGCCGGGATTTGCCTTGCTGTACTGGGCAAGCAGGTAGTCCTCAACGACGATCGCGTTGGCGCGTCCTGTCGCTACGAGCGAAAAGTCTGAATTCTCGTCTGCGAGCGCTTCGATCTTCGCCTTCGGGAAAGCTGCCTTTGCTTCAGACTGGTCGGTCGAGCCGAGCAGAGCGGTGATCGTGTCCTTGGGCGTGTTCAACTGTGAGATCTTGGTGATCGTGCTGGCATCCTTCTTGGGGATGCCAACGATCTGCGCGTATGGCACGTAGGCGTTGGTGAAGCTCACAACTTTTGCTCGTGCCGGGGTCGGCGACAGTCCGACCGAGACCATGTCGAACTTCTTAGTCTGCAGGCCGGGGATCAGCCCGTTGAAGCCGAGGTTGTCGATCTTCAGCTTGACGTGCGCGTAGGCCGCAAGCTTGCGGAGAAGGTCGACGTCGTAGCCTGCTGGCTTTCCGTGGTTGAGATACATCTCCGGTTTGAACTGCAGGTCCATGCCCACTACGAGCGTCCCGGAGTGCATCAGACCCGGGGGCTTCGAGCTGGCTGACGCCTTGTGTCCAGTGGTGCTAGCGGCGGCACTGCCACACGCGCATACCCCGAGGGCCACCAAGCCGGAACTGGCCAGTGCCGTAATAGCCCTTCTCTCCAACTTAAACATCCCCAACCTCCCTTTCGACGTGACGGCCACCATAGCCGTCACGGTGCTGACGTACCCTGCTGTTGCCAGCTGGCGTCGAAGCGATCCATGATCGCTTGAACGTGACGCCGTCGCCGGCCCTTCGCCGCGCGTGCGATACCTCCCCGCGGCGGTGTCTGCATCGTCTTCTCGATCGTGCGGAAGGCGAAGTCGACGGTGAAAGCAACAGCGATGTAGATGACCGCCGCCGCCGTGTAAAGCGTGAAATACTCATAGCTGACGCTGGCAAGGTTCTGCACCGTAGCCACAAGCTCGGTCAGGCCGATGACGAACATCACGGACGTGTCTTTTACCATCCCGATCAGCATGCTGCCGATGTTCGGCAGCGCAATCTTGGTTGCCTGCGGCAAGATGACCGAGACGAAGATTCGTGGCCTGGTCATCCCCAGCGCGAGGCCGGCCTCACGCTGGCCGCGCTGGACGGCTTCGAGCGCCGATCGAAAGATCTCGGAGATGAATGCCGAGTAGAGCAGCGTTAGCGATATGACTGCAGCCACGAACACCGAGAAGTTCAGGCCGGACACCTCAGACACACCGAAGTACACCCACAGCGCGGTTACGATCACTGGGACCCCGCGGAAGATGTTTATGTAAATGGCAGCCAGCCAAGTAAATGGCGGTCGTGACATGCGCATGACTGCGAGCAGCAGCCCAACCGAAACTGACAGCACCAAACTCAGCGCAGACACCTCGACAGCCACCAGCAGGCCATGGAGCAATGCCCCTCGGTTTGCCCAGGCGTAGCTCCAGTTGATCAGTGATGAGGCGAACGCAATCACAGTACTGCCGAAACAAACTTCTGTAAGCGAGGATTAGTGCAGCTGTCAAAGAGCGTTCGGTCGCCTGATTCCACGATCACGCCCTGGTCCATGAAGACGTTTAGGTCACCGATCTCGCGCGCGAAACCGATTTCATGGGTCACCACCACCATCGTCATGCCGGCTTCGGCGAGTTCGCGCATGACCTCGAGCACCTCGCCGACCAGTTCGGCATCAAGGGCCGATGTCGGTTCGTCGAACAGCATGATCTTCGGATCGAGGCTGAGAGCGCGAGCGATCGCGACGCGCTGTTGCTGACCGCCTGAGAGCTCGTTGGGGTAGTGCGCCGCGTGCCGGAGCAGTCCTACCCTGCGCAGGGCGAGTGCCGCGCGTTCTTCGGCTTCCGCACGCTTGGTGCGCCGGACGGCCCGTTGTGGCAGCGCCACGTTCTCAAGCGCCGTCAGGTGCGGAAACAGATTGAACTGCTGGAAGACCATGCCGACGGTCCGGCGCAGCTCCAGCGGATTGCCACGACGCACCCCTGATGCCCCGTCGGGCCCATACTCGACATCAAAGACCTTCAGCGACCCATGAGTGGGCTCTTCAAGCAGGTTGATACTGCGCAGCAGTGTGGATTTGCCCGAGCCAGAGGGCCCGAAGATGACGACATGCTCACCCGCGCGAACGCAGAGGTCGATGCCGCAGAGCACCTCGCGCGCTCCGAACGACTTGCGCAGGCCTTCAACGACAACAACGGGGTCTCCCAGTGCGTGCGAGGGAGCCGTGCTAAGTGCTTGATCTACCAGAGTTGTATCCGCAATTGGTCGTGTGAGCGCCATTGTCCCGCACCTCAGCTGGAAGAGGCGTGCTCGTATAGCGGCTGCATGTCCGCATAGTGCACGACCCTGGCTGGGGTGTCAAGTTGGAATCGCACGAGAGGGTTTGGTCACGCTGCGGTTGTGTGCGCAAATACCGCGGTTTCAGCGAATGTTTGCGGCGCCATTGACGTCGAGTGTGGCGCCCGCCAGGTGGCGGAGACGACCGGTCGCGAGCTGCGCAATCAGCTCGGCCACCTCGCTCGGCGGCACCATCTCGCCGAGTGGGAGCATGGCATTCACCGCGTCGACCCCGCCGCGAGACGAAGCCGAGATCTCCGACATCGGCGTCTTCACGATGCCTGGCGCGACGATGTAAGCGAGCACGCCGTCTGCGGTGTGGTTGCGGGCGACTGACTGCGTGATGTTGTGCAGCGCGGCCTTCGACGCGGCATAGGCGGTGTGCGCCGGGAGTGCGGAGCCGCGTTGCGCAGCCCAGCTCGAGATCGCGATCACAACACCCTGCTTGCGCCCCAAGAAGTGTGGAAGCGCGGCACGGATCAGGTTTCCCGGTGAGGCGACGTTGATCTGGAAAGTACGTTCCCAGCCCGTATCCCAGTCTGAGTCTTGCGCTTCAAATGGGATGCTCAGGGCCACGGCGGCGTTCAGTATCAGCGCATCAACTTGCCCGCGCCAAGCTAGCGCCGTTCGCCAGAGAGCGCGCGTGGCTTGCGCCTGCGCAAGATCGGCCTGCACCAGCAATGCGCGTTCGGGTGCGGCTGCGCATGCCTCTTCGGCACCGTCACGGTGGCTGCCGTAGTGAGCCACCACATAGGCGCCTCGCTCGAGCAGCAACGCTGCGGTGATGCGACCGATTCCACCAGATGCGCCGGTAAGGAGGATTACACGGTCTTCCAGCATGTGGGTCATGGCAGCCCGCCATCTACCGCCAGCAGCTGGCCGGTGATTCCGGCTGAGAGGTCACTGGCGAAGAAGAGTGCTGCCCCGGCAACGTCCGTGACCGTCGCGATGCGGCCGAGGCTGGTGGCTGCCGCTGCTGCTGCAAGAGCCGCGCCGGGTGGCGGTCCTCCTGAGCTGGCTCGCTGCTGGATGCGACCCTGGAGCGCCGCAGTGGCTACCGGCCCTGGGCCGATGGCGTTGACCCGGATACCACGCGAGCCTAGGTCGATCGCGGCAGATCGTACGATCCCGAGAGCGGCGTGCTTGCTGGCAACGTAGCCGGCTATGTTTCCGTCGCCGCGCCAAGAGTTCAGAGAGCCGATCACGATGATCGCGCCACCTTCCCTCATGAGCGGGGCGGCATGTTTGAGGGTCGCCACAACTCCGCGGGCGTTGACGGCGAAGACGTTATCCCACTCGTCTAGGTCAAGCTCCGCGATCCTGTGCCAACGCGGCACGATCCCGGCAGCAGTGACGACGAAGTCCAACGGGCCTCCCAGCGTCGCGACAGCATCACGGCATGCGCGTTCAATCTCGCTCTCGACCCGCACATCAGCGGTGCTGGCATGCCAGCCTTCGGGGAGTGAATCCGATGCTTGCAGATCCACGGTCACGCCGCAGGCGCCCGCCTCAGCGTAGAGCTTGACGATCGCGGAACCGATGCCGTTGGCGCCGCCGGTCACCAGTGCGCGGGCGCCATGAAGTGAGACCGTGAGGCCCGGGCTCATGCCGCCGCCGCGGCTGCTCGGAGTACTGACAGCTGCGCGTCTTGGTCATCGCTCTGCCAGCTCAGATCGACGATCACCTCGTCCACGCCAGCTTGTGCAAGCGACGCCAGGTTGTCTGCCACCGCTTCGGCATGCCCAGCGGACTCGACTATCCGAAGTACGGTGCGGATGCTGCCGTCCTCGCGTCCGGCCCGACGCGCGGCGTCCATGAACCTGGTCCTTGCGCTCACTATCGAATCTGGGTCGAGCTCTGATGCCGACTGTTGCCCCAGCCAGCCGTCCGCCAGCGTGCCGACCCGCCGGAGCGCTAGGTCGGAGTGGCCGCCAAGGAGGACCGGGATCCGGTGAGGCGGACTCGGTAGGCAGACCGTGTCTGCAGGAAGCAGGTAGTCCTCTGAGCTGCGTCGAGCTGGAAATCCGGTCCAACACTCGCGGGCGATTGCGATCCATTCGCTGAGCTGCACGCCGCGCCGATGGAACGGCACATTGAGCGCGTCGAACTCCTCCTCCAGCCATCCGGCGCCCAATCCAAGCTCAAGCCGCCCATGACTGGTCGCATCGAGCGAAGCGGCCTGCTTGGCGAACATCACAGGATTGCGTAGCGGCAGCACCAGCACGGCCGTGCCGAGCCGTACGCGACGGGTCGCGGCAGCCGCCAGCGCCAGGGCGATCATTGCCTCGATGTACGGCGTGTCGCTCGGCCATGTGGCGCGTCCATCCGCCGCAAACGGGTAGCGCGACTTGATCTCGCGTGGCATCACAACGTGATCAGACACCCAGATCGAATCTGCCCCGCCCGCCTCGAGAACGGCGGCGAGCTCGGGGATGCCTCGCTCCATGGGCAGCGAGCCACTGTTTTGGAGCTTGGCGCCAATCAACACGCCTTGAGTCAATCATCAGAGTCGGCGCCCGTCAAGCGCACATCTGCACGTAGAGCGGGCGCTCCGGCGTCGCCGCGTGTATTGTTGTCAGCACTGGTGAGGCTGGAGCCGAACCAGCTTTGAGGTTTGCGAGATTATGGACGGGAGGCGGTCATGGATTCCGTGCTTACCCCTGGGTTGTGTTTGGGGGTGGACCACATCGGGGTTGGGGTATCCGACATGGAGCACTCCCTTTCCTTTTATGCGCGGTTGGGCTTCACAGAGCGTGTCTTCGATGAGGAGCTTGAGCTACCCGGTCTTGAGCGGGTAGCCGGCCGGTCAGGCGTCCGGGCGCGCGTGGCGATGCTGAGGCCGGGACGCCCTACCGCTCTGGGGTTGGGCGCCGTCAAGCTCGTCTCCACGCTGGACCAGCCTCCGCCGCCGTTGCCCGATGGCATCGGTTGGGGCGAGCCCGGGGTGTGTGAGGTCTGTGTGCACGTCAAGGATCAAGCTGGCACCTACCGGCGAATGCTTGCCGACTACGGCGTCAGGGGTCTGATGGAGCCGAACGCAGCACCGCTGCCGCCGTACGACACGCTGTGCAGCCTTTCTTACATCTCAGATCCGGATGGGACGAAGATCGAGATGATCGAGTGGCACGACTTGGAGAGCGGTTGGCCGGTGGAGGACGGCCCGCAGGGCGTCAACCACGTTGCGTTCGGGGTGGCGGACATCGAGCGCACGCGTGAGTTCTATGGCGCGCTGGGTTTCACCGGGATGCTGTTTGAAAGCGATGGCTTCTTCCAGCCCATGGACGCGTGGTACGCGCCGCGCACTCCGCCGAGGCAGCACATGATGCTGCTCACCAATCCGCACGGGGCCGGTATGGAGCCCTGCCAGCACATCCCTCCGTCGCCGGACATGCGTGGAGAGTGGGGTCATCTAGGTAGCTTTGAGTTTGCGATCGGAGTGCGCAATATCGAGCGTGCAGCCGATGCTCTGACGCGTTGCAGGGTAGAGCTTCTCTGCGAGCCTCAGACGGTCAGACTCGCGGACGGCCGCTCCTGGAGCTACGCGTATTTCGTGGAGCCAGACAACAACTACGTGGCGCTGACCGAAGCCCGGTATTGAGCGACCGCCGACGCGGCGTCAGTTGGACTTCGACCACAGACGGTTGTGGGCAATCGATCTGGTAATCGTTAGGTGAGATGGGCGAGGTCGCGCTCGATTAGAGTGGCGTGATGCTGCAGTGGCGGCAGCAGCTCCCGCCGTACCGAGTCGGCGTCGTGTCTGCCTATGTGTGTGGACAGGTTCACGGCCGCGACCACCCGTCGCGTGCGGTCATGGATCGGGACGGCGACGGCGATCAGTCCTTCTTCGAGCTCTTGGTCGACGATCGCGTAGCCGTCAGCCCGCGCCTTCAACACCCGCTGGCGCAGGGTCCGGATGTCGCTGGCCGTGTGTGGCAGGTAGCGCGTGAGCTTGGCGGTGGCCAAGTATGCCTCCAGCTCGCGGTCGCTCAAACCAGCCAGAAGTACGCGTCCCATCGACGTCGCGTGAGCTGGCATCCGTGAGCCCACGTTAACCGCAATCGTCATAAGTCGTGTTCCCGGGACGCGCACAACGTAGACCACGTCATTCCCATCCAAGATGGAGGCCTCGCTTGCTTCGTCCACTTCGGCTACGAGTGCTTCGAGGTGAGGAAGCGCGACGTTCGGGAAGCCGAGTCCCGAGAGGAATGAGTATCCAAGACGCAGCACGCGCGGCGATAGCTCGAACGTGCGGCCGTCTGTGGTCATGTAGCCGAGATCGACGAGTGTGAGCAGGAAGCGGCGTGCGGTCGCGCGCGTCAGGCCTGTCTTGCTTGCGACCTCGCTGACGGTCTGGCGCGGCCAATCGGCCCCGAAGCTTTCGATGATCTCTAGCCCACGCGACAGGGACTGATTGAAGTCCCTGGAGCGCTCTGGCTGCTCCACTGAGTCGGTCTCCTGGGTTAACGCTTGGGGTTGCGGTTGACTGTTCACGAACCGCGATCTTATTCCTCTAGCCGGGTTGACCGCCGTGTCGAATGACGCACGCGTCTTCAACGCGGCGCCGCGCGGCGTCGCGCCTGCTCCTGTGCGATCAGCTGACGGTCGCGCCACGCCACTCGCTCATCCCAGTCCTCGAGCGGCAGCAGCGCCCGCCGTTGCGCCGCCACCTTGGCCACAAGCTCGTCATCCCAGGGGTCGTTCTGCCCGCGCTGCGCCCCCATCCGCTGATAAGCCGGACCCATGCGCCGAGCGTGCTCAACAATCCCTCCGCGCGTATTGAGGTCAGCGGTCTCGAATGGGCCGATGACCGCCCAGCGCCTGCCGAGCCCGTCGCGCACGACCCTATCGAGGTCGTCAACGCCGATCACTCCGTCGCGCACTAGACAGTAGGCCTCCCGCAAGACCGCGCCCTGCAACCGGTTGTAGACGAATCCATCGATCTCCTGCCTGATCAGCACGGGAGTCATTCCTACGGCGGTCAGCAGCGCGGAGGTGCGCTCTGTCACCTGCGCTGAGGTGAACGGCGCTGGCACCAGTTCAACCACGGGCAGCAGGTGTGGCGGATTGGCCGGATGCGCTACCAGGCAACGCTCGCGGTCGCGAAGGTGATTCGCCGTCTCTGAGATCGTGAGTGCAGACGATGAGCTGCCGATAACCGCGTCAGGTTCTGCGATGGTGTCGATCGTCGCCAGCAGCTCGCGCTTGAGTTCGAGACGCTCCGGCGCGCACTCCTGGATGTGCACGGCCCCCGCCAGCGACTCGGCGAGCTCTTCCTGCATCTTCACGCGTGCGGCGATTGTTGAGGCCGGTTCGCTGAGCAACCCTGCCTCGCTGAGTGCCTGCAGCCGCCCGCGTATCTCGGTAGTCGCGGCTGTCAACCGTCCCGGGTCCGGGTCATAGACCGAGACCGGATGACCGCCCCGCGCAAATACGATTGCCCAGCTTGTGCCGATGCTTCCAGCCCCGACTATCGCTATGGGTGCGCTCACGAAGTCACCTGAATGCTGTGCTTGTACTGGTAGGCTCGCCACGTTGTGGCCCACCGCTGCGGGTCGTCAGCCCCAGCCCCGTCTACCTTGTGGATTGCCTGGCAGTGGGGCGCACTGCGAACCGTGTCAGGATCGTTGTAGGCCTCGTCGATCACGGTCGCCAGCACATCGATCCAGTAGTCGATGTCCTCCTTGGACCACAGCTCGCCGGCCTCTGGGGTGAATGGCTCGGGCACGATCCACGGTTCGTGGCTTAGCCAGAAGGCGTCCACCCCAAAATCGACCATTCGGTTCTGAATGTCGAGCACGGTCACACCGGTGTCTTCAGCTACCTTGGCGAGGCTGTATCGCGTCATCTCCAGGCGCGGCGAGCTCAGCTCCGGGAACGATTTGCTCACCCCGGGGATCGCAAGCAGCCGGCGCTCCATGTAGTTGTTGGCGAGCACGGAGATATCGGCCGCCTGCCGAAGCCCGTCCGAGCCCATCGCTCGAGTCCAGGCATAGGCTTTGACCACCTGTGGGATGTTGCCCCAGAACTCACGTACGCGGCCGACGCTGAGCGGCGCCTCGTGTTCGATGGTGTACCTTCCACCCACCTGCCTGACCAGGGGTCTCGGCAGAAACGCGACCAGGTCCTCCGAGCAGCCGTACGCACCAACTGCAGGGCCACCGCCGCCCTTGGGCGCACCGAACGTCTTATGAAGCATGAACATGCAGGCGTCGAATCCCAGCTCGCGGGCGCGCAGCCTGCTCATCACCCCGTTGAAGTTCGCGTGGTCGTAGAAAGCAAGCCCACCAGCTTGGTGGACGAGTTCGACCCAGCGTTTGATGTTTGGGTTGTAGATGCCCATGTCGTCGGGGTTGTTGACCATAAGCGCCGCGGTGCGGTCAGACAGGGCTGCCTCGAGCGCGGCGACAGAGGGGTAGCCGGCCTCTTCCAGCGGCAGCGTCACCACGTTGAAGCCAGCGGCGGCCGCCGTTGCCGCGTTGCATGGGTGTGCCTGAATAGTCGTGATTATCTCGTTGCGCTGCGCGAGCTCTCCCCGGTGCTCGTGATAGGCCCGCGTGATGCAGGCGTGCGTGTATGCGGCGTCCGCGCCACCGCCTGGCTGGAACACAAACTGCGCCATGCCCGACAGCTCGCAGAGGATCTGGTTCATGCCATGCACGATCTCGAGCACGCCTTGCAGCGTCTCTTCGCTTTGATTGGGATGTAACTCGGCAAGCCACGGGCGAGCCGCTACGAGCTCGCTAACGCGAGGGTTGTACTTCATCGTGCAGGTCCCAAAGAGGCTTATCCCCATCATCCCGAGTGTCTCCTGCGCGAGGTGTAGGTAGTGGCGCTGCACTTCGAACTCACTGAGCTCGGGAAGCTTTGGTGGATGCTGTCTGCGAGCGCTAGCCGGGATCACTGTATCGAGCGTCCCGTCTGCGGCAGACACTTCGGCGTCCGAGGTGGGAAAGACCATGCCTCGGCGTCCGGCACGCCCCATCTCCATCACGATGGGCTCGTCCCACACTGCGGCGTGGTACTGACGTAGCTTCGGGAGACTCATGCCAGCACCTCTGTCAGCGCCGTTACGAGCCGGTCTATGTCGTGTTGTGTGTGAACTTCGGTCACGCAGTACAGTGCGGCTTGGCCGAGCTGTGGGTGGCTGAGTGACAGGTCGCCGCCCCCGAAGATGCCGCGCTCACGCAGAGCGACGTTGATCTCCGCAACTGTCCGTCCAGTCTCGTTGAAGTCCAGCACGAACTCCTTGAAGAACCACGGCCAGCGGACGCTGACGCCCGGCACTTCTGCAAGCCTGGTTGCGGCGTATCTGCTGCGTGCCAGGATCAGCTCGCCAAGCTCGGCAAAGCCCGCGGGTCCAAGCAGCGCCATGTAGGCGGCGTTCACGACCGCCCAGAGGTAGACGGAGTTTCCGGTCCAGTCGTTACCTAGCTCGCGCGAGCCGTATGAGGACTGCTGGAACAGCGTGAGCGCAAAGCCGTGTTCGCCCTGCTTGCTGGTGGGGCAGAGGCTCACCTGCAGTGTGGGGTATGCCCGCGCGTAGCGTTCCTCGTCGCGGCTGGCGATGAAGCCACCCACACCTCCGCCGCAATTCATGTGCACGCCAAGAGGCTGGGTCGGCCCAACCGCGATGTCCGCCCCGTACTGGCCCGGTGGTGCCAGCAGGCCGAGTGATGTGGGATCGACACCGGCGATCAGTTCGGCGCCATGCGAGTGAGCAAGTCGAGCGATCTGGCCAGGGTCAGGCTCGATAACACCGAGTCCCGATGGGGTTTCCAGATAGACGGCCGCCGTACGATCGGAGAGCGCGGCGGCCAGCTCGTCTACCGCGATTGTCCCGGTGGCCGGATTCGTGGGCACGGAGCGGAGTTCAATGTGCCCTCGCATCCCCGGGGGCTCGCAGTAGGTGCGCATGACAGCCAGCCGCTCATGGTCCATGAACTCGGAGATCAGAATTTGGTCTCGGCCCGTTATCCGGGCGGCCATCCGCACCGCATGCCCCGCCGCGCAGCCCCAGCTGTACACGGGCAGACCCACGAAATCCAGATCGAGCAGCTCGCCAAGCTGGCTTGAAAACTCGAACCAGGCCTGGTTGCGGCCGTGGTCGGAGGCAGGGGTGCCCCACACGGGGGTCAGGAACTCGGTTCTTGTCGCCAGCTCGTCGCAAACGGCGGGCACGTGATGCTGCCAGCAGCCGCCGCCTAGGAAGCTGAGCACCGCTTCGCAGTCGACGTTGCGGCCCAAGGTGTCGCGGAGATGACGCGAGAGTTCCACCTCAGAAGCGAGCGCTGGCGGCAACACGACCGGTCTGGCGGCGCGATGATCAAGCGGGATCTGCGCGAACAGCTCCTCCGGGTCACTGACTCCGACAGCGGCACACAGCTCCTCGCGCAGCGCCGGAGCCGAGTTGGCCATGTATGGGTGAGCTCTCAGGGTCACGTTGCTCCAGTCGTCGCTAGCTCGAAACGGTCATGATGATCTGCTGCCGTGGTCCAACACGCACTCGGATGTAGCCACTTAGATGCTTGTCAAGCACTGGGTCGCCGGTGTCTACCCATAGCGTCGGGGGAGTCAGTGCGAGCAGCTTGTCCGCCGCACTCAGAACCGTGATCCTGTCAGCCCCTACGCGGGACAGCACAGCCGCCGTGAGCTGCCGGTTGCCGCGACCGAACAGCATTCCTTGCCCTCCAACCAGTCCCACCACGAGTCTTGAGTCCAAGTGAGTATCGAGCAGTGCGAGCGTCTGGGACTCGGTGAGGTCTTTGCCGACGACCTGCCCGTCCAGTACCGCGTCAACGCCCAACAGCGTGCCGCGCGCGCCGAGTGCAGCAAGCACCATCGCTGTCGTGCTGCCCGGTCCGAACAGGTAAAGGCAGGAGGGCTCGAGCGTGTCAGCAATCTCTCTGCAGAGTGCTTGAAGCTCAGCCCCGGGTTGCGCCGGTGAGCCAGCCTTCGTCGGTAGCACCAGTCGCGGAAGATCAGGCACGCGCACGCTCCCGTAGAGGATGCTGGCGACCCGTCCGTCGCGAGCCGCCTGCTCATCCACATCCGCGATGTCGGCGCCGCGCAAGGGTAGGCTGGGACCGTTTCGCAAAGCCGCTTCCGCCGCTCGCGCTGCGGCCTCCGGGCTGTGAGCAAAGACGCCTGAATGCATCTTGACGCCGGCCGGTATTCCCAGCAGGGGAAGCTGGTCCCCGATTGCATCGTGGATGTCCCGTGCGGTCCCATCTCCACCAGCAAACAGGAGCAATCCGACGTCTGCGTCACGCATGGCAGTGGCGGCGACTCGAGTGTCGAGTGCCGAAGTCTCGGATGGGGCGGACCTGCTGGTGGCTTTTACCGAGAAGCCAACCCGGCGCGCAAGATCGGCACCCATTGCGCCGGGTGCCGCGAGCAACTCAGCAGGTCCGACGCGTGCCGCCAGTGCCTGCAGTGTTCGTTCCGCTCGGAGCGGCGCCTCCGGCCTGGCACCACGGGCACGGGCCTCGGCAACGGTAGCTGCGCCGTCGCTGCCCTTCAGCGCGGCCGGCCCACCGATCCCCGCAAGCGGGTTGACGATGATCCCCAGCCGTGGACGCGCCGCGCCAGCCTTGACCATGAGCTCAAAGTATGTCCGCGGCGACGACGTCGGCTGCTTCCCGTGCGACGGCGACGATCTCATCGATCTCCGTCTCTGTTATCACAAACGGCGGAGAGAACGAGATCGTGTCGGAGTCGGGCAGCGCCCGCGTGATAACTCCGCGTTCCAAGCACTCGGCGTCTACCCGAGCAGCCACCTTGCCGATCGGATCGAACAGCTTTGTCGGGCCGGCGCCCGCGGTGAATTCTACGGCTGCTATCAACCCATGCCCACGTACTTCGCCGACCATTGGGTGGTCCTGGAAGGCTGCGCGAAGCTGGGAGTTCAGATATTTTCCGCGCTCTCCAGCCTGGCTCACCAGGTCGTCACGCTCAATCAAAGCAAGATTGGCGAGGGCACAGGCGGCAGCCAGTGGGTGGGAGGTGTAGGTGTAGCCGTGTCCGAAGGCCCGCTCACCGCTTTCGTCAGCCAGCACTCGCCAGACCCGCTCTGAGACCACACACGCGGATAGGGGGAAATAGGCTGACGTGATGCCCTTAGCGACGGTCACCAGGTCCGGCTCGGCGCCCACAAACTCGCTGCCGAACCAGGTCCCAAGCCGCCCGAACCCGCAAACGACCTCATCTACGATAAGCAGAACGTCGTGGCGCCTGAGAACTTCCTGGATAGCTGGGAAATAGCCCTCGGGTGGGACGATCACCCCCCCGGCCGCCTGAACCGGTTCGGCGATGAACGCCGCCACCGTCTCTGGACCCTCGGCAACAATGAGCGCGTCGAGGTCGGCTGCGAGTCGAGCCACAAAATCCGCGTCGCTCTCGTCCACTCCAGCCTCCCTTAGGCGGTATGGAGACGTGGTATGAATGATTCCGGGCATCGGCAGGTCAAAGCCAGAATGCATCGCTTGAAACCCTGTCAGGCTGCCTGACGCGATCGAGACGCCGTGATAGCCGCGGTCTCGCGCGATGATCTTCTTCTTGGCTGGGCGGCCGAGGAGGTTGTTGAAGAGGCGCACGAGCTTGATCTGGGTGTCGTTGGCATCCGAGCCACTGGTCCCGTAGAGCACCTTCGACATGTGCCCTGGAATCAGCTCGATCAGGCGCTCAGCAAGCAGCGCAGGCGTGTCCGTCGCCATCGATGAGAATGAGTGGTAGTACGGCAGACGCAAGGTCTGCTCGTGGAGCGCATCCGCGATCTCGCTTCGGCCGTAGCCGATGTTTACGCACCAGAGTCCGGCCATCGCGTCGATGTAGGCGCGGCCGTCCTCGTCGTATACCCGCGAACCGGATCCCCGCACGATCATCCGGCGTGGCCCGCTCTGCTCGTGGCGCTGCAACACACTGAACGGGTGCATCACGTGACGGCGGTCGATGTCGCTTCGGGACTCGGTGTGGGAAGAAATGCTCATGGTCCTCTTCGTTGGTGCTCGGAATGCGGTCGGTCGCCCGGTATGCGAACTCTGCCACATCGAGCTGGGTTTTGTCCAGAGCGGGAGGCGCTCATCCCGTTCCCGTGCAGAGTCCAGCTTGGGACCAAGCGTGGCACCGTGCGCGCAAGCCGTGCGCTTGCGCGCTATACGTACACCATGAACGCGAACGTGAACGGGGCAGATCGACCGAGTTTTGACTTCGACGGGAGGGCAATCCCGGTGGCACCGGGCGCGACGATCGCCGCGGCGCTCATCGCGGCAGGCGAGCGGGTGCTGCGCCAGAGCCGCCTCGGCGACCCCAGGGGGGTGTTCTGCGGCATGGGTATCTGCCAAGAGTGCCTTGTTACGGTCGATGGTAGACCCGGGCAGCGGGCCTGCATGACGGTTGCAAGGCCAGGAATGCGCGTGAACCGGTCGCCAGCCTTGGTGCAACTGGATCGGACGCCACCGATGGAACCGCAGCCGACCCGTGGAGGTGAGGTTAGCTCGCCGCCAAATGCTTGCATGGGTGGCGCCAGCGACAGGGGTGACGAGACGCAAAGCTGTGATCTGCTTGTCGTTGGCGGCGGGCCCGCCGGGCTCGCAGCGGCCGCCCTGGCTGCTGAGGCCGGGCTGCGTGTCGTCCTACTCGATGAGCGTACAAAGCTCGGTGGGCAGTACTTCAAGCAGCCGGCTGGCGTTGACCCCAGAGTTCCGTCGGACCGCCAATTTGCTGCTGGCCGCGCCCTGATTCGTCGCGTGATAGATGCCGGAGTCGAGGTTCACAGCGAGACCTGTGTCTGGGGAGCTTTTGGGCTCGATGCAATCGATGCGGTTTCGCCACGCGGTCGCCAGCGATACTCGTGCCGGGCGCTGGTGCTAGCGCCCGGTGCCTATGAGCGGGGCGTTCCCTTCCCGGGCTGGACCCTCCCCGGCGTGATGACCACCGGAGCCGCGCAGACGCTCTGGCGAAGCTACGGCGTGGCGCCTGGTAAACGCGTGCTGGTCTCCGGCAACGGGCCGCTGAACATGCAGGTGGCAGCTGAACTCACGCGCGGCGGCGCCAGCGTTGCGGCTGTCGTGGAGCTGGCTGGCGCACCGTTACCTGCCCGCGGTCGCGCACTCATTGCTATGGCGCGAGCAGCTCCAAGCCTGGTGCGCGCTGGGCTGCACTATCGTGGCGTCCTCGCGCGCGCGCGCGTGCCCGTGATCTACGGGGCCACGATCGTTCGGGCGGATGGTGGTGGTCACGTACATAGCGCCCAGGTGGCAGGTGTCGATTCGAGCGGGCGCCCCGACCTGAGCAAGCTACGTCATTTCGAGGTGGACGCCATCTGTCTGGGCTTCGGCTTCATTCCATCCACGGAGGCGGCGCGCTCGCTTGGCTGTCGCCACCAGTTCGCCGCCGGCTTCGGGCACCTCCAGACGGTCGTAGACGCGTGCGGCGCGACATCTGTGGACGGTGTCTGGGTGGTTGGCGACGGTGCCGGCATCCGCGGGGCGTGGCATGCCCAGGCGCAGGGTGAGCTGGCTGCGCTTGACGTGCTCCGAAAGCTCGGCGTGAAGCCCTCCGGTGACTCGCTCCAGTCCAAGGCCGAGCGAGCCGTAGCCCGACAGAAGCGTTTTCAGGAGGGGCTCGCCAAGGTCTACCATGCGCCAATTCTCACTGACCAGCTAGCCGAGCCAGATACAGCAATCTGCCGCTGCGAGGGCGTCACACGGCAGGCTGTCTCGCGGTCACTGGCAGACGGAGCGGGACACGCTGGGACCGTCAAACGTGAGACACGCGCGGGAATGGGACCTTGCCAGGGGCGCTACTGCGGTCCGGTGATTGGCGCAATGGTGGCACGGAGCCTCGGTGAGGAGCCCGGCGAGATGTCGGGGTACTCGCCCTCACCGCCAATGAGGCCCGTCGAGATCGGCGCGGTGGTTCGCTAAGTCAGGGTGTGAAGGCGGAAAGGTCTGTCTCGGGTACTTGGCCCCGCACAAGTTGTGCGAGTACACGGCCAAGCAGGGGACCCGCCGTGAATCCCATGTAGGGGAAGGAACCAATGAACAACCCTGGGGCACCGGGGAGCTCCCCGATCAGCGGCAGCCAGGTGGATGTTGCGTTTACATAAGCTGCCCACGTACGGATCAGGCGAGCGTTCGCGATCTCCGGCACAACGCGCTGGGCGACCGCGAGGTTGCCAAGCAGCGAGTCGCCGCTGACCTGTGGGTGCCCGGCGCGCACGCTCGCTGGCCACCCACCGCCGATCAGAATCGAGCCGGCACGTGCCTGCTTGAGAGTCAGCGGCTGACCTGCGTAGTAGATCAGGTGGCCGATCAGTGGGGCCACAGCCTCAGTGACCGATGCCTGGATGGGTTCGCCGCCAACGGGCGCACAGCGGGCATTAGCCAGCGCGAGCACGACACTGGCCTCGGTGCCTCCGCAGCTGATCAGTTTCTTGCAACGAATCTCGCCCGCTGAGGTGAGCGCCGTGAATCCCCCGTCGGTTCCGTCGAGCGCGCGCAAGTCCGTGCGAGTGAGAATCCGTGCACCGTTTGCCATTGCTGCCTTGGCCAGCCCAGCCGTCGCCAGAAGTGGGTTGGCCTTGCCTTCATTAGCGCAAAACTCGCCTCCCACCATCCCAGGAGCAAGGTACGGCGCCAGCTCACGCAGGTCGGTCGCTGAAAGCAAACTCGAATCAATACCTTGTTCGTGCTCGATAGCCACCTTTTGCTCGATCGCATGCATCTGATCGTCGTCGTCAGCAACCAGGATCCCTCCGGTCAGCGAAACCTCAAGATCCGTTCCGAGCTCATCACTGAGCCCTCGCCACAACCTGATCGACTCGAGCAGAAAGCGGGTCGCGGGAGCATACGCCCGTGCCCAGCTGACGCCGCGCTCCACAAACGGTGCGTGCTGAAGCTGTGCATGCAGACTACCCGCGTTGGCGCCGGACCCGGCCGCGCCGATCTCTCCGCGCTCGACTACCATGACGTCGATCCCGGCTCGGGCGAGATGCCAGGCAGTGGCAGTGCCTGTTATGCCAGCGCCGACTACCAGTACCTCACACTGTCCGGAGCGCGCCTCGGCCCGCTCGCGCGTCGCGTCAGCGGATGTAACTTGCACCGTTGACGTCCAGTGTGGCGCCGCTGAGGTGCCGCATCCTTCCTGCCGCCAGAAACGCCACCAATTCGCCTATCTCGTGAGGAGGGACCCAGTCGCCCATAGCAAGTGTCGCGGTGACCGCCGCTTCGCCACCCAAGCGTTGCGCAGAGACCTCGGACATCTGTGTGCGTACGATCCCTGGGGCAATCACGTATACCAACAACCCATCCTTCGCGTGAGCGCGTGCCAGTGTCTGCGCCAGCGACTTGACGGCTGCTTTTGACGCAGCATAGGCAAGCAGATCGGGATTGCCTGAGCCGCGCTGTGCCGCCCAGCTGGATAGCACGATCAGAACCCCGCCACCGCGTGCGACAAACGCTCGTGCGGCAGCGCGCATGAGGTTTGCCGTTTCGATGACATTGACGGCAAGCGTTCGCTCCCAAGCCTCATCCCACTCCGCGTCTGTAGAATCCAGTGGAGAGTCCAGCATCACGGCCGCGTTACAGACGATTACATCGATTGAACCTCGCCAGTCGCAAGCCAGTCGCCACAGCTCTCGTCCGGCACCTGCACGCGCCAAGTCGAGCGACACGAGATGTCGACGGTTCTCTGGAATCGCGCTCGTGGCGTTGTGGGCACCTTCATGGTCTGCGTTGTATGCGGCGATCACCGCGGCACCTGCGTTTCCCAGGGCGGACGCGATCTCCGCACCGATACCCTTCGACGCACCGGTGACCAGCACCGTCCTGTTGGTGAGATCGCTCAGCCCACGTGAGCCATTTCGCTCGGCTCGCCCGCAATCAGCACTCATCGCGTAACCGCAGCTCGCGGTGCGAATCGGTCAGCGAGCTCATCGAGCTGCTCCAGGAGAGGCCGGATCCTCTGCACACGCTCCTCTCCCTCCCCACCAAGGCTCGTGAACTTCGTAAGCGGCGGACGCACATCTCCAACTGGGTATCCGACCAGAGCAGCCAGCGCCTTTGAGTAGCACTGATGCCCATAGGTAGGATGGCCTGCAGCGATGATCGCGTTGACTTCGTCGAGCTTGCGCTGGATCTGCTGGGCCTCTTCGACTCTGCCGGCGGTGAGCAGGTCCCAGATCACCGATGACGCCCGTGGAGCGTAGTTTCCGAACGGGTTTACGTAGCCGACGGCGCCGAGCAGAAACGATTGGACGATGCGCTCACCCGCGAAGACCTGCATCACCCCGTCCGTCGCCTCGATCACGTCGTAGACACGGGCTACGTCAAGGCTCGCCTCTTTTATGTACCGCACGTTTTCAAGTGAGGCCGTGAGGCGCGCCACCAGCGCGGCCGACATGTCGACGTTGCACGTGACCGGATTGTTGTAGAGCATGATTGGCACGGTCACGGCCTCAGAGATCGCCCTGTAATAATCGAATATCTCATCCTCCGTGGGCGTGTAATAGTACGGTGGCACCACCATCAGGCCATCGGCGCCTAGCTCCTCGGCCTCACGGCTGTACCGGACCGCATTCGGCGTGTACGCGTTCATAGTTCCGACCAGCACCGGGACGCGGCCTCCAACGTGCTCCACGGTTGCCTTCACGAACTCGGTGCGCTCGGCATCCGATACGGCAAGGAACTCTCCGGTCGAACCAAGGATGATCAGTCCTGGCACACCGGAGGCGAGCTGCCAATCCAGGAAACGACGGTGGGCTTCCAGATCGATGGCGGCGCCGTCGTCGGTGAACGGCGTGATCGTCACCGTATAACTACCCCGGAATGTCATCAAGGCTCCTTATGGCCGATAGTTTGATTGAGAAGGCGATAGTGGGCTGAAGATCGGAGACCCAACGAGACGGCCTCACAGGAGACGCGCGAGAAAACGCTTGGTTCGCTCGTGACTCGGGGCCGTAAGGACTTGGCTGGGCGGGCCCTGCTCGACGATCACGCCGCCATCCATGAACACCACTCGGTCGGCTACGTCCCGCGCAAACGTCATCTCATGTGTGGCCACCAGCATTGTCATCCCCTCATGGGCGAGTTTGCGCATTACGTCCAGGACTTCCCCAACGATCTCTGGATCAAGTGCCGAGGTGGGTTCGTCAAACAGCATGAGTTTCGGCGACATCGCCAGCGCCCTGGCAATTGCCACGCGCTGCTTCTGGCCGCCAGACAACTGGCGGGGGTAGGCGTGTGCCTTTTCGGCTAGGCCAACGCTCTCTAGGAGTCTGCCCGCGATGGCGCGTGCTTCGTGCTTCGACATACCCGCTACCTGGATCGGTGCTTCGGTCACGTTCTCCAGCGCCGTCTTGTGATCGAACAGGTTGAAGTGCTGGAAGACCATGCCGATGGCAGCTCGCTGTGCGGCAAGCTCGCGCGGTGGGAGTGGGACGAGCCGACCGCGGCGGGTGTACTGCCCGAGCAGCTCTCCCTGCAGGATCGCGCGCCCTTCGGTGGGCACCTCCAGGTGGTTGACGCAGCGCAGCAGGGTCGTCTTGCCTGAGCCCGAGGGGCCGATAAGACAGACCACCTCGCGCGCTGCGAGCTCCAGGTCGACGCCGCGCAGTACGTGGTTGTCGCCAAAGCGCTTATGGATGCCGCAGAGGCGAAGCAGTGGCTGTTCGGTCGCGGAGTGCGCGCTCACGAGCCTAATCCCGAGCGTTGACCGGCTTGCGCAGCAGCCGCTACATCGCTTGCGGAGCCCATCCTTGCCCCCGGGCGAAGGATTGAGGTCAGATTGCGCCCGAACCGCGTCCTGAAGCGTGGCGGCGGCGTGCGCGTCGACCCGCGATCAAAGTGGCGCTCCAAATAGTACTGCCCGACTGAAGCTACGGTGGTCATCGCCAGGTACCAGATACAGACCACCACTAGGAGGGGAATCGTGTTGAACTGCGCGGAGTAGATGAGTTGGGCTTGGTAGAGCAACTCCTTCATCGAGATGACGCTGACCAGGCTGGAGTCCTTCAACAGTGCAATGGCATTGTTCCCGGTTGGAGGGATTACCACCGGCATCGCCTGGGGTAGGATGATGCGCCGCATCGCACGCCTGCGGGTCATGCCCAGCGCAAGTGAAGCCTCCATTTGACCTTCGTCCACTGACAGGATCCCGGCCCGCACGATCTCACACATGTAGGCGCCCTGGTTGAGTCCCAACGCCAGGACCGCCGCACTCGTGACCGTTATCAGCGAGTTGGTGTTCCACGAAAAGAACGTCGGCCCTCCAAACGGAATGCCAACCGTGATCCGCTGGATGAATGATGCGAGGTTGTAGAGAAAGATGATCTGGACGAGTAGCGGCGTCCCACGAAAGAACCACAGATACGCCGATGCCGCGGCATTCATGACCGTACTCGGAGAAAGCCGCATGAGCGCCAGGACTACCCCGATGCCAATGCCGATTGCCATGCCTGCAACTGTGAGTTCGAGTGTGGTCAGGGCTCCTGCGAGAATTGCGCCGAAGGTCAGGTAATGAGCGACGGTCCCCCACTCGATCGTCTTGGAGGTGACAAGGATCCGCACCACGTCAACCATGACCACCAGAACCACAGCGCGTGCCATCCATTTCAGCACCATCAAGAGCACGCCTGCGGGCGTGTTCTTGGGCCGACGCTCGACGTGACCGTCGAGCGTCGGCACCAAGGCCTGCGAGTTAGAAGCGGAGTCGTCCATCGTCGATGGCTTCTAGCCCACGACTGAGGGTTTCCCTAGCTCCTTGGGCTTTGTGTTCTAGCGGTAGATGGTCGCGTGCTTGACCAAGCCGTACGTGATCGACCACTTCTTCATGATCGCCTTGTACGCGCCGGACCGGATCAGCGCGTTCATCGCGTTCGCAATCGGCTTGCTGAGGCCAAGTCCCTTGGTCACGCCGGCACCCTCGGGGACCGGATCGAAGTTCAGGGGCTGTAGCACGAACTGGTGCGCAGTCTTCTGAATCAGGTACGACAACTGATCTTCGGATGAGGAGTAGACCTGTACCCGGCCGCTGCTCACAGCCAGCTCCGCCGCTGAGTCAGAGGGGAACGACTGGACTTTCACGGCCGGCTTGCCGAACCGCTTGCAATTGATCGACTCAATCTGCTGAATGAAGGCGGAACCCTCAATCACGGCGACCGTGTGGCCGCAGAGATCAGCCGGCTTCCTGATCTTGATCGAGCTGCCCTTCTTGACCGCAAAGCCAGTGCCGACGTTGTAGTAGGTGATGATGTCGATCTGCTTCAACCTCGCCGGCGTCTGGATGAAGGAGGTAAACGACGTGTTGTACCGTCCGTTCTGCAAGCCGGGAACGAACTCCTCGAAGTTAGCGGACGTCGTCAGCTTCCACTTCAAGCCCAACTCCGCGGCGACAGCGCGGCCCAAGTCGATCTCCCAGCCGACATTGACGCCGTTTATGACCTGCTCATCCGGAGGCGCATTGTTGTAGGTGATGTCTTCGAGGCCGACGGCCCGAACCTTTTTTGGCACGCTCGCCGCCAGCCGAGCGTTGGTCGTAATCTTGTGGCCAGCAATAGTTACGCTGTAATGCGCTGCCTTCGCGTGGGCAGCGGTAGCCCCGAAAGCCATTGTCGCTAGAGCCACGCCTGCCAGTGCCGCGACTCTCGCTCCTGCGCCTCCAGCCGTTCGGCTACGGCACACCGTCCAGTCGTGCGCTTGACCCTGTCGATCCTCCATTAGCACTCCTCCTTTCAGGGGCGCTTGGCCCCTCCAAATAGCGCGGTCGCCTCTCTTCCCTGCGACCCGTACCCGGGCTGCTGCCCGATCTTCCGCTATGCTCGCATACCGAGCGTCTGGACGCAAGACGAGCGCTGAGGATTCTTGGCCTTCGGCTCTGCGTGTCGTTGCCGATGAGAGAGGGACAGCACCAAATTGGAAGGAATCGGGAGAGATTGCCGACCAAGCCAACATCAGCCGCTGTCGCTGGTGTACGGTGGCCACGGCTGCACCCGCCCGGAAAGCCCACTTTTGGTTGAGCTGCGGGAGAGCGTGGCCCCCTCCCACACCGGGGCCCTCAAGTGCGGGTGGGGAGGCCGCTCACCCGCGGGCGGATCATGATTGGCTCGTTAGAAACTCGTAGAGGGCCACAGCTTGGTCGATCTTAAGCCGAGGGCGAATCGAACCACGCTGGCGATCGCGCAAGCACTCCCGAGACCACCGTCTCGATGTTCGGAGGCCCGCGGGCGCGCTCGAAGTAACTTTGAATATTCCGTTCGCCTGAGCTTGGAGGTTCGCGCCCTGAGAACTCGCGCGCGCGGGCGCCGACGACCGGTGCCAGGAGCCGCGAAGGCACTCAGGATTTCTGGCAAGATTTGCCGCTCCTACTTAGTTTGGCCGCCTGAACGGACGAGCCATTGGATCCGCGCTGTAGTCGGCCACGACCACGACGGGGCGTGCAGTTCAGTCTGCCGTGGGGAACCGCAAACCAGGTTCGAGGAAGCTGCTTGCGATGTCATGCCGTTCAACATAAGAGGAGAGCTGATGAATGTCGTCGACCTGACCCATGCCTACGGAAACGAGATGCCCGTCTACCCCGGGTTGGCGTCACCGAGCTTCCGTGACCTCGCCCAGGTCGAGAGCGACGGCTACGCGATTTCCGAGTGGCGCTTCGTCAATCACACCGGAACACACATCGACGCCCCCTCGCACCTGGTCGCCGGGGGGAACAGCCTGGACGCGATTCCGCTCGACCGGCTCGTGACCGAGGCGGTCACGATCGACGTTTCTCACCGCTCCCCAGGAGCGATCTCGCGAGCAGAGCTTGAGCCACTAGCCAGCGCAGTGATGGACGGGGATGTCGTCCTCTTGCACTCAGACAACGCGCGGCGCTACGGCACCGAAGCCTATTGGACCGGGTGGAGCTTCCCTGACGAGCATGCGTCTCAGTTCCTGATCGATCTTGGCGTGTCCGCGATCGGCTTCGATGGCCCGTCGGCCGACCCCGTCGACTCCACTACGTTCCCACTGCATCACCTGTGGCTCGGCGCCGGCCGGCTGATTCTGGAGAACCTCACCAACCTCGGTGAGCTTCCACCACGCACTCGGATCGTCATAGCTCCGATGAAAGTGATTGGTGCGAACGGGTCCCCCGTGCGCGTATTTGCGCTGCCCGAAGGATGAGTCACGCCCGGTGCTCGGTAGCGCGGCGAACGTGGCCCCAGAAGCACGAAACGGCAACATGAGCGCCGCGCCGGGCGTAGGCGACACCGACCCGCCGGGTACACGTTTTCGCTCAGAAAGTCCCGCCGAGTGAGGCGCCGGCGGCGGCAGCAGCAGCCCCCAGCCCGGCAATACGGCCAAACGTGATCGCTAATCCCACGGTGGCTCCCCCGGCCCAGTAGGCTTGGCCGGAAGGCGAGGCAACGCAGTTGCCGGCGGCGTAAAGTCCCGGTATCGGATCGCCGTCACTGCTGATGACCCGTGCCGCGCAGTCAATTACCGGCCCGCCCTTCGTGTCGAGCGTCCCTGGAGCTAGGATCATCGCGTAGTAGGGGCCAGTCGACTCGAACGGATACATCGTCGGGTGGCGATCATTCCCGGGGCGGGCCGGCCCGCTGAAGAACCGCTCGATTGCCTTCTCGCCGCGATGGAACTCCGGATCGGAGCCGGTGCGTGCGTAACTGTTGAAGCGTTCGACTGTCCGCTCGAGCTCGGCCCCGAACCCCTCTGCCAACCGTATGCCACCGGACGCCACTCCGAGCGCCATAAGCCGCTCATCCAACGCGGCGGCGAGCTTCGTTAGTGTCGGCGCCTTGAGGATGTGACGCGCCTCGACGTCAACTGGGAGGATGGGGTTGCCCGAAGAATTGTCCCCGTAGAATCGCGCCGTCGCGTGGTCGTAGATCAGGAAGAGGCGCGCATTCGGGTAGCCGCCGTATGCTCCGTCCCATTCGAAGAAGGCCTGCGTTAGGTCGTTGTACATCGCCTTCTCGTTCACGACTCGGCGTCCTTCACGGTTAACAATGATCGCGCTGTCCCCGTGTACCTCAGTGATACTCGCGTTGGTGCGCGCTTGCTCGGGCGTCAGAGCCTGCTCAAGTTGTATCGGCGCCATCCAAGCGCACCCCATGTTGGCCAAGCGGGCGCCGACGGCGCCGGCGATTGATACGAAGTCCCCCTCGTTCGACGGCGCGGCCGCGCCATGCAGCAATGGGGCCGCAAAGCTCCGTAGCATTAACTCGCGGTTATGAGTGAAGCCGCCGCTCGCGAACACCACGCCACCGCGGGCTCGGAAGATCCGCTCCTGACCGCGCTCGTCCGCGACCACACCTACGGCGCGCCCATTTTCCATGACCAGACGCACGGCCCGGCATCCGGTGCGGACAGCAATGCCGCGCGACCGGACCGCGCGCTCGAGGTCCTCGACAAACTCAAACCCGGTTCCGCCGGTCGGGCTTGAGCGTGGCCGGGGCATTACCACGCGCCCGTAGGGCGTCTCGTCTTCGGCAAGCTCTGCGTAGTAGTCAGGGATGTCCGGCCGGTGATGCGGCTGCAGTGCTCGCATCCGAACAAGAAGCTCCATGGCGTCGCAGGCCTCGTCGTAGAACGTCTCGATCAGCCGAAACTCGTCCGAAGGCAGGCCGAGATGAGTGGACTCGGCGTCGTATACGTGCGGACGCGCGAGGCGTGCCATATACCTCAACGCGGCAGGCTTCGGATCACTGAGGCCACTGTCCCGCAGGAGCGGGTTGTTTGGGATCCAGATCCAGACGCCTGCTTTGCGCGTAGTCCCGCCGACTTGCTCTGCTTTCTCGAGCATCATGACTGATGCGCCGCGCTCGTGAGCGGCGAGCGCGGCCGTGAATCCGGCCGCACCGCAGCCCACTACGACAACGTCGGCGGCGCCTTGCTCCGTGCTACAGGGTGGCATCGCCCGCAGGCACTACATCCGTCAGCGATTGCTCTTTGCTCTCCGTGGCAGCGCTCACGAAATCCAACCCGCTGCCTCGCCGCTTTAGCGCCCAAGCGCCCAAGAGCACTAGCAGCAAAACGGCGCCGACCAGATAGGGCTCAAGGCTGAACGGAAATGGCGGACGAGGGAACAACGAGGCGTAGAACGCGTAGCCGAGCAGCACCAGCGCGATGACTGGGACGACCGCTGACGCCATCCTCACCAATCCTGAGCGGGTCACGGCCCAGGCTCGCTCGCGGCGGTCCACGAGGATCCCGATGGCAAGCAGCCCGTAGATGAGAATCAGGCCTAGCGTGTTGGCGCCAGCTAGGACACCGATCATGGTGGTGACGTTGGTCCCCTCGCCGACCGCCCCTGCTAGCACCAACGCAACGAGAGAGGCAAACACGATCCCTATAAACGGCGTCCCAAACCGTGCATGCCGACGCGCAAACACGCCCGGCGCCTGCTTGTGGCTTCCGATCTCGAACAGGATCCGTGAAGTCAAGGACATGAGGCCAAGGCCGGACGAGAAGGCACTGACTACGACCATGGCGTCGACTATCTGAGCCCAAGCCGAGCCTGCGTATAGGCCAACGATGGTGTCAAGCGGCGCCGCGTCCGCCGCCCATCTTGAGGAGTGGGTCACGCCGTACCCGACAGAGAGCGCATAGGTACAAAGGATGAAGAACAGCGCCGCGCCGATGAGCGAGAAAACGATCGCACGTGGTATCACGCGCGCCGGGTCACGGCTATCACGTCCTAGGGCCGCCGCAGCCTCGAAGCCGGCGAAACCCGCAAACCCATAGATCATCCCGTACCCGATCCCTGACAGGCCCTTAGGCGAGAGCGAGGGATCAAAGGGCTTCCAGGACAGTCCGTTCGCCCCGCCCTTGGCCAGAACGTAGACCATCAAACCTCCCAACGTCGCCATCGAAACCAGCTCGAGCACGACGAGCAGCCGAACGGGATCGTCACAGGAACTGTGTAGGCATCAGCGAAGGAGATCGCATGCCTACCACGACGAAGACCATGAGCAGTGATGTGTTGTTGGCCCAGCCCCCGTTCGGGGTGATGTCTCCCGCGCCTGGGTTGGGCGGGGAGGAGCGAAGCGACGAGCCGCCCAACCCAGGCGCGGCGCGGCCGGTGCCGGGGCTCGAGGAGGCGGTCGAGCGCGCGATCGCGCGTCGGCGGGTCCGTTGCGCGGTTGGGGGCGTTGAGGAGTCCTTGATCTCCGACGAGGTGATCGACGAGCTGCTGGCTGGCGCCAGGACCGAGGAGGAGATCCTTGGGTCAGGCGGGGTTCTTGGCCGGCTGACTAAACGGCTGGTGGAGCGTGCGATGAACGCGGAGCTGACCTGCCATGTCGGCTATGAGCCCCACCAGGAGCCCGCTGGCGGCGCGGCCAACCAGCGCAACGGGACGAGCGTAAAGACGCTCGTGAGCGATCACGGCAAGATCGTGATCGACGCGCCCAGGGACCGGGCAGGCACGTTTGAGCCGCAGATCGTCAAGAAGCGTCAGCGGCGCCTTGCCGGGATCGATCAGAAGATCCTCGCGCTCTACAGCCGTGGCCTGTCGACCCGTGACATCGAGGGCTACATGCAAGAGCTCTACGGCACGGGTGTGAGCCGTGAGCTGATAAGCCGCGTGACCGACCAGGTCGCAGACGACGTGCGTGAGTGGGCCAAACGGCCGCTTGAGACGATCTACCCCGTCGTGTTTTTGGACTGCATGGTGCTCAAGATCCGTGATGGTGGCAGCGTCGGGCACAAAGCGCTCTACATAGCGCTCGGGATCACCCTGGACGGCGACCGGGACGTGCTCGGCATGTGGTTTCAGGAGACGGAGGGCGCGAAGTTCTGGATGCAGGCGCTCAACGACCTGAAGACCCGTGGTGTGCGCGACATCCTGATCTGCTGTGTCGACGGGCTCACAGGGTTCCCTGAGGCGATCGAGGCGATCTTCCCGAAGACCACGGTCCAGACATGCATCGTGCACATGATCCGCTCAAGTCTCAAATACGTGCCCAGACGCGACCGTGAGCAAGTCGCCCGCGACCTCAAACCGATCTACACCGCGATCAACGCCGAGCAGGCATGGGCCGCACTGGAGGCCTTCGATGAGAAGTGGGGAGCGCGCTTCCCGATCATCACCCGGCAGTGGACCGCCGCCTGGGAGCACATCACACCGTTCCTCGCCTTCCCCGCCGAGGTCCGCCGGATCATCTACACCACCAACGCGATCGAGGCGCTCAACCGGCAGCTACGCAAAGCCATCAAAACCAAGGGCAGCTTCCCCAACGAGGACTCAGCCCGCAAGCTCGTCTACCTCTGCCTCCAGAACGCCGTCCCGCAATGGACCCGCTGCCGGAACTGGACAGCCGCGCTGCTAGCGCTCAAGATCCACTTCGGTGACCGGATCCCGGACGCAAGCTGACCACCACCCATTGACACGACGAGAGTAACTGTTAACCTGAAGAAACCACGCTTACACAGTTAACGTGACGCCCTCAGCCGAACTGATGGTTTCACCCCGACGAAGTTAACCGTCGTGGCCAGGATCACTCGGGTTTCGCACTTTTGGGCCTGTAGCGGCATAGCGGCGTAGCAGGTGGTGGTGGTGGGCGGGGCCGTGGCGGGCTGGTGTGGCCTGTTGGCGCGGTGTCGGGGAAGGAGCATCGGCGGCTTGCGCGAAAGCGGTTGCTGTCAACATAACCCGTCCGTCGCGGCCAAGGGGAGGCACGCTGCGCGGCTTCTCTTGGAGGCTGCCGCCGATGCTCTGCGTCCCATCTTCGCTGAACGAGCTGCTTGTCCTGTTTGAGTCGTGTTTCACCCGTCCCACGTTTGAGACGTTCCGGGGGGTGTTGGTCGGTCAGGTCTCGCAGACCTCTCTGCGGTGCGTGACCGGGATGCTGACAGGCTCAAGGCTGTCGGGGGTGTGGCATCACGCGCGTTGCCACCGGTTCTTCGCCAATGCCCGCTGGTCCGTGGACGAGCTCGGGTTACGGCTCGCCTGCCTGATCGTTGAGCGCTTCACAGAACCGGGTGCGAGCGTGCTGGTCGCGGTCGACGACACGCTCCTGAAACGCAGGGGACGCCGGATCCACGGCACCTTCTGGCATCACGACGCGACCGCCAACAGCCGCTCAGGCTCGGTCGCGTGGGGGAACAACTGGATCGTGGCCGGGATCTGTGTCAAGCTGCCGTTCCTGCAGCGCACCGTATGTTTGCCGGTCCTGTTCCGGCTCTGGCAGCCGCGGCGCGAACAGTTCGTCAAGCAGCACAAGCCCGATCCTGAGCGGCCCGGGAAGGTCAAGCTGGCCAGGGCGATGGTCTGCCTGCTCGCCAAACGGCTGCCGGATCGCCAGATCAACGTGGTCGGTGACAGCGCCTACATCAGCCAGGCGTGGCGTGCTGCACCCAAGCGGGTGACGATCACATCGAGGCTGCGTAGCAACGCGGTGATCTACGCCCCTGCGCCGCCGCGCACCGGCAAACGCGGCCGGCCACGCAAATGGGGCAAACAGCTTGAAAGCGTTCAACAGATCGCAGCCGACCCCGCCACCGAATGGGTAAAGACGACCGTCAGGCGCTACAGCAAAACCGAGACGCTCGAGCTGGCTGAGATCAACTGCCTGTGGGAGCCGCTCGGCGCCGAAACCCCGGTCCGTGTGATCCTCGTCAAAGACGACACCAAGCCGTGCGGCTACCAGATCGCGCTGATCACCACCGACCTTCACGCCACCGCCGCGCAGATCGTCGAACGCTACGCAGACCGCTGGCCGATCGAAGTCGCCTTCCAGGACGGCAAAGAACTGTTCGGCGTCGGTGATGCCCGCAACCGGACCGAGAAAGCCGTGCAACGGACCGTCCCATTCCAGTTCTTGGCGATGGACCTCACGATCATCTGGTACGCGCTCTACGGACATCACCCCGACATCGTCACAGAGCATCGCGCCCGCGCCCCCTGGTATGTCTCCAAGACCACCCCATCATTCCAGGACATGCTCGCCAAGCTACGACGAGTGATCATCGCCACCCAATTTCAACCCGAACAGGCCCGAACCCCCACAACCCAGGAAATCAACCAAGTCCAGCAAGCATGGGCAGCCGCCGGCCTATGAACTGCGAAACCCGAGAGGATCAAGAGGACTAGGAAAATCCAGAACCAGCTCACATTGATGCTGTGGCGCTGCAACAGCGCACTGGCCGAGACCGAGGCGACCCCCAACACGACGGCTGTCGAAGAGAGCCAGGCTGTCACGTACACCCAGCCCGCGACGAAACCCGCCAGGCGTCCAAGCGAACGACCGGCGTAGGTGAACGCGACACCACTGGCCACGTCGTAGCGGCGGGCGAAGCGGACGATTACGTAGGCCAGCGAAAACGAGCCGAACATCGCCACTAGATAGGCGAAGGGAACCGCGGGCCCCGCTTCCGAGGCTGCAAACGAGGTTCCGAGAGCGAGCGCCATAGTAGGCGCCAGTCCGGCGAGACTCAGTCCTGAAGCCTCGAGTGTTGACAGCTTCGCGTTTACGACGCGCTCACTCATTGACCCTCTCCTCTGTCCCAGTTGTGAGTAACAGCGGGAAGAACCTACCACCGCGATATGCGGCCGTCAAGCGAGCAGCTGTACGCTATGCGGACACCGAGGAGGAGGGCGGTCAAACTCGACGGGGACAACCACGCAGCGCAGCGCGGGGAAGTTCGACGACCAGCAAGCGCCCAGCGCCGCAGAGGTGAGCCCTGAGGGCGAGCAGTAGCTGTGCTGGAGACATAGGCGTTCGATCCAAGCCGGCGGCGATCGGTTCAGCCATCGACTGTTGGTGTTTTCGTTCCTGCCGCGCTGCCACGGCGCGTGCAGATCACAGACAAAGACCTGCACGCCAGTATCCAAAGTCAAAAGGACGTGCGCACCCTACTCCGGCCGTCGGTTCACGTCCCTCGAATCCGAAGGGCCGTTCAACAACAACGACTGCTCAGCACTGCTCGCTTTCGTAGGAATGTGAACTCCTCCCCTGATTCCTACACCATGCCTGTGACGATCTCCTTACGCCGAGCCGCTGGCTAGGCTGAGCGTGTGTCGATCTGGGCTCCCGTTGTCGCGGCTCTGGGGTCGAGCCTACTCACCGGCATCACAGGGTTCGGGGTCATCTGGTGGCAGCAGAGGAAGCGTGACGCAGCATCTGCCAGGTCGGCAAAGGGCGAGGCCTATCACCAGCTGATCGCGCACTCACTGTCGTTCACGATCCGTGCCAGAACGTTGCGAGTGTTGAGCGCCGTTTGAATCCGGCACGCGCGGTGTGGGTGGCGCCGTTCATCGGCGGCATGTTTGCTGCGATGGTGGCAGGCTTGGCGCGTTTGTGAACGCGCGAGAGCCCTCCCGTCAGCTTGGCGGTTGCCGGGAGGGCTCTCTTGGATGCCGGAGGTGGCACCCCGATGTTGATCGTATGTGCAGAGCCTGCCGTGGTCGAGGCTGAGTTGTTGGCTGGCGGGTTGTTGTGTCCGTTATGCCGGGCGGTGTTGGGGCCGTGGGGTCATGGCCGGGAGCGGGTGTTGCGCTGTCGGGGTGCTGACCGGCGGCTGGTGCCCAGGCGGGCCAGGTGCCGGGGGTGTCTGGGGACCCATGTGCTGTTGCCTGATATCGGGTTGTTGCGTCGTCGGGACGAGGTGGCTGTGATCGGCGCGGCGGTTGAGGCGAGCGTTGCTGGGCAGGGGTATCGCCGGATCGCTGGGTGGTTGGGGTTGCCGGCGGACACGGTCCGGGGCTGGTTGAGCCGGTTCGCTGCGCGGGCGGATGTGATTCGGGAGCATTTCACGCGGTGCGCGATCGTGCTGGACCCGGAGCTCGGGCCGATCATGCCGGCTGGGAGCGTGGTCGCGGACGCGTTGGAAGCGATCGCAGTCACGGCCAGGGCGTGGGTTTTGAGGTTCGGTCCGGTGGATCCGTGGCCGGTTGTGTCCAGGTTGTCTGGCGGGGTGCTGTTGGCAACACGAGCTCCCGCCTTCCCGTGGGCGGCGTGAGCTGAGACGCTCCTGCGCTTCGGATGAACGAGAGCGCGGGAGAGCAACGAGGTGAATGAGGATCGTCGCCGGGAGATCGGCCTGTTTCGTTACACCCTGATTCGTGACGCCGCCGATGAGGGGTTGTCGAAAGCTGAGCGTGGCCGGCTCGTTCGGTCACTGGCTGGGCGTGAGCATGTCGGGCCTGATGGGCAGCTCGTCAGGGTCGCGCGCGGCACTCTGGATGAGTGGATTCGTGCTTATCGCCGCGGCGGGTTCGAGGCTTTGCTTCCCCGGCGGCGGGTCGTCCCGGTCAGGACACCGGCCGAGACATTGGAGCTGGCGTTCGCTTTGAAACGTGAGCGGCCGGAGCGAACCGCCGCGCAGGTCAGGCAGATCATGCTCGCCAGCGTCAAGGACGGTGAGGACGTGCCGGGGTTGCGGACATTGCAGACGCATCTGGCTCGTGCCGGGTTGAACGTCAGGGGTGATGGTCACACTGCAGGGAAGGTTTATGGCCGGTTCGAAGCCGCTGCCCGGAATGAGCTGTGGACTGGGGACGGGTTACATGGCCCCAGGCTCGCCGGCACCGCCGCGCGGGCGGTGCTCGTCGCGTTTATCGACGATCACTCTCGCCTGCTGACCGGGTGGCGGTGGGGGACCGGTGAGGATGTGTTCCGCCTCGAGGCCGCGCTCCGTGCCGGGTTGATGAGCCGTGGGGTGCCCGGCCAGATTTTGGTTGACCGCGGCTCGGCGTTCGTGTCCTCACAGCTATTTCGTGCGTGTGCGGTGCTTGGTGTGAGGCTGATTCACGCAAGCCCGAGGGCGGCGACAACGAAAGGGAAAATCGAACGCTTCTTCCGGACCGTGCGCGACCAGTTCCTGGTGGAGATCGATGATGGCATCGAGCTGGCGGAGCTGAACCGTCGGTTCTCCGCGTGGGTGGAGGTCGTTTATCACCGCCGGGTGCACTCAGAGACCAAGCAAGCCCCGCTGGCCCGGTTTGATGCGGCGGGCGCACCCCAGTTGCCGACCCCGGCGCTGTTGCGCGAAGCGTTTCTGTGGAGTCAGGAACGGACGGTCACGAAGACCGCGACCGTGTCGCTTTACGCCAACCAATACGAGGTCAACGCCGCGCTCGCCGGCTGCAAGGTCGAGTTGGTGTTCGACCCGTTCGATCTCACGATGATCGAGGTTCGCTACCAGCATCGCCCGATGGGGACCGCCACACCTTTGGTGATCGGCCGCCGCACCCACCCACAAGCCCAGCGGGAGCTGCCGCCACCACCGGCCGGCACAGGGATCGACTACCTGAAGCTGCTGGCTGAGCAGCGCGACGCTGAGCTGGGTGGTCAGCGGATCGACTACGCCAGCCTCACAAACAACGGCGACGGCGACGGCGAGAAGGATCGTGACATCAACCAAAAGCAGGAGGGATGAGCAGTGAGTATTGACAGGTTGCGCGCCCATTACGGGTTCACACGCATGCCGTTCGGGAAGGATCTGGCACCGGGAATGTTGCATGCCCATGGCTCGCATGCTGAGGCGGTCGCCCGGATGGCGTGGTGCATCAGTGAGCAGGCGATCGGTGTGATCAGCGGGGAGTGCGGCGCCGGCAAAACTGTTGCTGCCCGCGCCGCTGTGGCGAGCCTTGATGCCTCAAGGCACACGGTGCTTTATCTCGGAACCCCCGGCGTCGGGTTGCGCGGTATCTACGGGCTGATCATCAACACCCTGGGCGCCACCCCTAGGTTCCATCACGCCGCTCTGATCCCCCAAGCCCAAGAGATGCTCGCCGCCGAGAGCGCGGAGCGTGGCAAGCATGTCGTGATCATCATTGATGAAGCCCATTTGCTTGACGCGGAGAGCCTGGAGGGGATCCGGTGTTTGTCAAACATGGGGATGGACCAGACCGCCCCGTTCTGTTTGCTTTTGCTCGGCCAACCCACACTTCGGCGTCGGCTGCGCAACGGCACGTTCACCGCGCTGGACCAGAGGATCGCGGTGCGTTACACGATCAACGGCCTCGACCTGAAAGAGACCCGAAGCTATGTGCAGCATCATTTGGCGCTCGCGGGCCGCTCGGACACCCTGTTCTCCGATGATGCGATCAGCCTGATCCACACCACGTCCCGTGGTCTGCCGAGGTTGATCAACAACCTCGCTGTCGCGGCGCTGGTTGCCGCGTTCGCGGCAAACAAGGCGATCGTGGATGAGAGCTCGGCACGGGTCGCCGTCACAGAGGTCTCAGCCGAATGACCGCCACCCTGTCGCTGCTTGACCCGCCACCGGAGGATCAGCCTACAAACAGCGGGCTGCTGCCAGCACCGCCAGGCTGGCCGCAAGCACCAGCACCCGCCGTCTACCACGAGCTGCTCGGCGAGATCGTGGGCCGCGTCGCCCCGCACACCGAGGCTGACCCGGTCGCGATCCTCACCCAGCTGCTGGTCGGGTTCGGTACCGCCATCGGTCGTGGCGCGTGGTTCCAAGTCGAAGCGACCCGCCATCACACCAACGAGTTCATGCTGCTGGTCGGTGACAGCGCGAAGGCGAGAAAGGGGTCATCTTGGGATCATGTCCGTCGGCTTCTGGTCAGTGTCGACACGTCGATCGACTCACGGATTCTCACCGGCCTATCCAGTGGCGAGGGGTTGATCTGGGCGGTCCGTGACCCAGCCGGCCAGGATCCCGGTCACCCTGATCAGCGGCTGCTGGTGATCGAACCAGAATTCGCGTCAGTATTGAAGGCCGCAAGCCGTGAGATCTCGACACTCTCACCAACTCTGCGCTCAGCGTGGGATGGACGGCCACTGGCGATCCTGACCCGCACCGCGCCGGCGCGCGCCAGCACCGCGCACATCACGCTAATCGGTCACATCACCCAACACGAGTTGCGCCGCCACATAACCCAGGCAGAGCTCTCCAACGGGTATCTGAACCGGATCCTGATCGTCTGCTGCCGCCGCCAGCGCCTGCTCCCAGAAGGCGGCGAACCTGACCCCCTCGCCGGCACCGGCCTTGATCGCCTGCTCGCCACGGCGCTACGCCAAGCACGCACAGCCGGCCAGATCAAGCTTGATCCCGACGCCCGGGAGATGTGGCATCACGCCTACCGCACACTCGCCCAGCCACAGGCCGGGATTATCGGCCAGATCACCGCCCGCGCCGAAGCGCACGTCATCCGCCTCGCGCTTCTCTACGCCCTCGCTGACGGCAAAACCCAGATCGGCAGCCCGCACCTGAGCGCCGCACTCGCGCTCCAGGACTACGCCACCCGGTCCGCAGCATGGGCGCTCACCGGTGCGACCGGTCAGCCACTCGCCGAACAGATCCACACCATCCTCACAAACCATCCCGGCGGACTGACCCGCAGCCAAATCAGCCAGACCCTCAACCACAACCAGCCCGCCGGGCAGATCGACCACGCCCTCCAAGCCCTGCACGCCGCCCACCGCGTCCACAGCACCCAGATCCCGACCGGCGGACGACCCGCCCAGCTCTGGGCCGCCAGCAGCAGCGGGACATAACCGGCCGGCTGCCTACCGCCACGCGCGAGTGGGTCGAATCGCTCGCCGAGCACCCGGCCGCGCCACCAGACCGGTCACTCAGAAACCTGAGCACCTCATGGCGAGCGATCAAAAGCGAAAGCGAAGCGGTCACAAACGCGCGACAAGCAACCGCAAGCCCACGACCCTGACCGCCCTTCATTGCGAGCCGATCAGCCGTCAGCCCGGGACCCCACCCCGGACTTACTTCTTCTTTCGTACCCCACCCCCCGATGCCGCCGAACAAAAGCATCACCGTCCCGAAAATCAACGGCGCTCAACACTCTGGACCGCTGCACCGACCGTCGACGCCTGAACCACCACCGCTACGCGCGAGTGGTCCGCATCGCTCGCCCACACACGCCCGCACCACGACAACACCCCCGCGTCCCGCCACCACGATCGTGGCGAGCGATCAAGGCGAGAGCGAAGCGATCACAAACGCGCGACAAACCGCCGCAACGCCCGAACCCCTGATCCTCCTTCCCCGCCGCCGTTCTCGACCTCCGACACCCCTTTGGTCGTTCAGTCGTTCGTCCCCCCGATCACCATCCAGAATGGCGCCGTCATCACCATCCAACGTGTCCGTCAACAGCTGGCGGCAGCTGATCAGACAAGCCGTCGTGCAGATCGATCTGCTTGATCTCACGCTCCACCACGTTCTCACCGAACCACAGGACGTTGAGCTGCTGGCCGGCAAAGCCCAAGAGGGTGTCCTGGTTCGGGTGCTGGTCTCTCACCCCGAGTCGGCGCACCTGACGATCACAGAAGCTGAAGCAGAGGGCACGCATAAGCTCGCAGCCCGCTCCACCCTCGCAGACCAAGCCGTCCAAACACTCCAGCTGCTCAACACGGAAGCAGCCCGTGGGATCGAGGTTCGGGTGTTCGTGGCGGCCGGCTACCACAGCATCATCCGTGCCGACAACCAGCAGCTCATATCCCCACACCTCTACGCCACCCCCGCTGACCAGAGCCCGGTGATCTGGCTGCGCGCCGACCGCCAGCCGGTGCTGTTCAAACAGTTCGAAGACCACTACCAGCACATCTGGCAGCACGCCCAACCCGTCCAGCCCACCGCCGGCTAGAGGATCACGGACTGAACGCGCACCATGCTCGCCAACCCAAGGCCCTCGACCAGCTCCTTGACCGCGACACCGGTGCTCTGCGTCTCAACATGAACGATCGCCTCAACGAACCGTGGATCGGAGCCGTAGCTCATAAGCACGCGGCGCAACAGCGCAAGGTCCGGGATGCCGAGAACCAGGTGCACCGCCACCCACCCGCGGTCGGTCGCGACCAGCACATCCGGCCCCTGCACCATCCCCGGCCTGGCTGCAAGCTCCCTGCGCGAGCTGACCGAAACAACCGGTTCACCAAGCCGGCCGATACGCGCCAAAAGCCACAGCCACACCACCGCAAGCTCTCCACGCAACCCCACCAGGTCAACGACCGGTACCGGCAGACTCGACCCGACCTCGGCGAGCCCCTCGCTGGTCACGCGGTAGAACGGCTGACCGGCCGGCAGCAACCTGGCCCGCAACAACAACCCCCGGTCAACAAGACCATCAAGCACCGGTTCAGCCGTGTCCTGATCGCAGCCGAGCAGCACCCCCACCTGATCGGCCACAAACACCGACCAGGCCGATGCAAGATCCAGAACCTGCCGGTCATGCTCACCCAACACCCGACCATCATCCTCCCACAGGACCGCTCCAGGCCGCCAGCCCGGTGAGGGGAGTGTAAAGAGCAACAGCAACCCCCGGTAACCCTTCGCGGCCGCCGGGCACGCGGCGCCGACGAGATCCCACCACGACACGACGCCAGAAGCGTCAACAGGCCGCGTCCCGTCGCCGATCACCACGCGTCTGGCCACGACAAGCACGACCAGCGCGACAACCCGGACGCGGCCGGTCAGCGACCCCTATCACCAGCGAACCAGACGACGACCAACCACTCGCGAGTCCCGCATCTCGCGGTAACTGCGCCGAAGTTGCGCCAGCCAGGAGCACCAGCCAGCGAGCCGATCACCAACGTTCAGCCAATCCGTGCCAAGCTAGCGCCACTGTGACTGCTTCGTCGCCAATCCGCTTGTCTGGCGGCTGAGCGGTCAAACACGAAAGCGATCACGATGGGCTCGGATCTCCTCGTGAATGTGCGCCCACTCAGGCTGATTGCCGTGCGCGCGACCGCGATCGCCGGGGTACCGAATAGCCGCGGGGGGCTTTGACGGCCTCGCCGCTCTTGGTGAGCTTTGAGAGCGTCGAGCTAATGGTCGTCGTTTTCAGCCCGGTCGCAGCTGCTACCTGGCTGGCGGTCATCGGGCCGCTCTTCGCTAGTGCGGCGAGTACAGCGCTCTTGGTCTGGCCAGACTGGCTGCTTCCCCTGCCGCCGGCTGCTGCTGAGCGGGCCGCAGTCTTCGTGGAACCTCGAGCTTCCACGGGCGGACGCCTCCGGCGCGACGGCGTCAGGTCACCGACATCCTCGAGCAGCGTATAGACGGTGTCGCCGATCACGGCAGTGAGCTTGAGCTCACCGCCCAGTGCGTGAACATATCTCGCGATCGACGAAAGCATTTGATCGTTGCTTCGTTCGAGCTGCGAGACATTTGACTGACTGGTGTTGAGGGCCTCGGCCAGCTCGATCTGACTCACCCCCACCTGCTCGCGGAGCGTTGCGAGTCTGATCCGTAGCTTCTCGGTCTCGACGGCCGCCTCGTCCGGGGGTCGCCGGCCACGAATATCCCTCCAGCTTGTCGTGTTTGGCATCAGATCAATCCTTCCGTTTCTAGTTCCGCGAGGTATTCGTCGTACAGCTCATCTGCGATTGGGATACTGCGCTCGTACCAGCCAGTCCAGTCTGAGGCCTTGTCGCCTCCGAGCAGCACGATCGCGGTCCGTCGCGGGTCAAAACAGAACAGTGCGCGCAGATGGCGACCGCTCGACCTGAGTTCCTTCATGTTGTGATGACGCGAGCCGTTTATGACGTCGGCCGCTGGACGGCCGAGTGATGGACCGAGTTGTTCGAGGAGATCTAGGACGCCGGCCATCGAGTCGTAATCGTCATCGTCGAGCGACTCAATCCAGTCCCTGGCTTGGTCCGTGAGTTCGATCTCCCACGCCACCAACCTAGTATAAGCCAGAGCTGCTATAAGTCAACGCTTATAGCCACAACTGGCAGGGCCGACCGACGATGCAACGTCGCCGAAGCACTCGCCTACGAGTAGTAGGGCCCATGACCCAAAGCAATAGCCAACGGCTTCTAAAGCCTTACCGAGTCAGGATGGCGGCGGATCGCCGTAAAGCGCCCGGTTTGCTCGCCGGATCCGGTCTTGCGCCTTTCGCCGGGAGCTCGGCGAGCGCCTTCTCGCACTGGCTTAGGAAGCGTCAGTCGATAAGTCGCGGTTTGATGAGGTAGTTCCACTCGCCGTGGAACTCGTCCGGGGTTAGGTTGACCGCGGCCAGTTCAGCGTCGGGGACTTCGACGCCCCGCTGGTAGGTGTTCTCATCGAGCTGGGCGTAGACCTTCAACCCCGCGGTTGAGGTCGTCGCGCCGATCAGCTCGACGATCACTTGACGAGAGACGAGCGGCCGTCCACGCCAGTTTCTTGAGATGTAGCTGAACAGGCGGTGCTCGATCTTGTTCCACTTCGACGTTCCGGGCGGGAAGTGGCAGACCTGGATCTGCAGGCCGGTCTGATCAGCGAAGCGCTGTAGCTCGGTCTTCCAAAGCCTGGTCCGGTAACCGTTAGAGCCGCCACAGTCCGCGGTGATCGTCAAGGTCTCAGCGTTGGGGTAGCGCGGTTTGCCGAGCTGCTCCCACCAGCTTCGGATCGACGCGACCGCGAACTGTGCAGTGTCGGCGTCGATCCCGACGCTCACCCACCCCTCGTCGTTGGCGATGTCATAGACACCGTAAGGGTTGACCTTGCCCAGCTGTTGGTCCTTGAAATCATGAACCCGAACCGGGATCGGATCGCCCTTCGCTCGCCACTCGCGCCCACCGTTCTTGAAGTCCCCGACCAGCTCCTTCTTCTTGGTGTCCACAGACACCGCCGGCTGCCCAGCGCTGAGCGCCGTCTGGACGGTCTGGTTGATATGACGAAACTGAGCGTCACGATCGGGATGACTAGATCCCTCCTTGGTCTTGCGGTTGGCCTGCAAGCTGTAACCAAGGGACCGCAGATACCGCGCGACCGTCTCGTGGCTGACCTGATGGCCTTGATCGCGTAGCGCACGAGCGATCGACCTGACGCTCTTCGCGGTCCACAGAAGCGGCGACTGCGGGTCACCACGAGCATCATCCCGGACAAGCCGCTCAAGATCCGTCAGCAACGTCGGATCGCTCTCACTCAACGCCTTCGGGCCCCCACCACGCACACGAACCCGGCCGTGCTCGATCGACTCGCCAGCCTGGACCTCACGCACACCACGGCGGACCGTTCCCTCATTCAGGCCAGTCGCACGAACCACCGCCGCCTGACCACCACGACCATGCGAAAGCGCCTCCGCACCAGCCCACAACCGCCGCTGACGCTCGTTCAGATCACCAGCCAACGCCCGGTAACGCTCCCCGATCGCACGCTCATCGATCACACACAAAGAGTTCTACACAACCCACAAAACTCCTTGACTTATTATCTGACGCCCCCTTAAGTCCGAGACGGAGATGGCGGCGCGGCTCACCCAGGCATTCTCGCCCACGCGCCGAGCACCGGCTGGCGCGAGAGCTGCAATTGAGCAACCGTGTGACGGGCCGGCTGCCAATGCGCCGACGCTCGTCAGCCGAGTCAGCGGCAGGAAAGCCAAGTCGTCCAGACTGCAGACTGCGAGTGATGTCGCCGACGTAGCGCCGACCGCCGAATCGTCGATGGTCGAGTCAACCGCTGATAACCCGAAGATCGCAGGTTCGACTCCAGCCTCGCTGCACCGAAAGGTCCGTGTTCACGGGCCCTCGGCGTCTCTGCGCCGGCGGGTATGGCGCCGATCTGGGCGCGTGCTAACGGATGTCAAACGGACGGAGACGGACAGGCAGGCACCGCGCCCCGCGCAGCGCTGGGCCGGGCTGGCGTCGGGCAACAGTCCACTGGGCTTGTGCTTCGACACCGACAGGTTCATTCACGGGCAGACTTCGGGAGCCCGTTGCTGAGATCACTCGGCTCGCGACCTAAACCCAGCAGGTAGTTAACTCCGGCGGTGCGCGCGGCGAGCAACGCCGCATGGCTCAGGTCGCGTTCGATCCACGAGCGCGGGCCGAACTCTCCGAACGCAGAGTGTCGGAGCTCACCGTAGAACAGCGACGAGCCATGGGTGAACTTGGAGCGGTAGTCATAAAGTTCCTGACGCGCCGCGGCGTACTCGTCGCCTGGCGCGTATTCCTCGAGCAGTTTTTTGACCCGTGCCCTGATGCTGAGCCGGTCTTCACGGCCGCACGCCACGCATTTCGCGCCTGCCGGCGACTCGGGCGTCAGCGCTTCGATCGCCTGCGCCGCAGCGATCGTTGACGCGGATGCGGACAGGTTGCTGATCTGCTGAGCGTGGTTCAGCCAGTGGCACCAGTGCAGGAACCGGTCTTGATCCAACGCTGGCAAGTCGCGGTAGGTGCTGAGAGCGTCCTCGACCGTTTCCGGTAGCGTCAGTAACTGGCCGACAGTGAACCCGCGCTTCGCGTAATAGCCGTAGTGTGGGTCGTGCGGGATCGCACGCGTCTCGGCGGTGATCGGCGTGAACTCTGCGGCGACGCGGTGGTAGTCATCGAGCGCGTAACCCAGCCACCCGAGTCGTGGTGATGGGTGGGTGGTGGAGTCGCCGCTATCGATTGGAATGAACCAATCGGCATGCGGATAAGAGCCGAGGCGATCATCGATGTGGCGCACCACTCCGGATAAGAGCCTCGTCGCTTCTCGAGTCGCCACGGCACTCCGGTAGTCGTCAAGCTGCTTGTTCTCCGATCCGCTGTAAGCGACTTCGATGAAGAACGGGTGCGGCAGCGGATAGCCGCCTGCCATGGAATACTCGGCTTGTGGAAAGGTGTCGGGAACAGCGGATATCTGGAACCAGTCCCGATATCGCCAGCTACCTGCCACCGGCAGGTAGCTGAAGAGTACGGTTGTCGCCACTCGATGTGTCCGTCGGCCCCGGAGCATCGTGAGTACCTCGGCCCGCGCCTCATCGTCTAGGTCTCGCTTGGTATCGAGGCCGGCGAATTGGCCCCGCTTCCCATATTTGACGGTCAGGCTCCAGCCGGGGCGGGTGCCGTACACCACCTCGGAGTAGTTGGTGGAAGATGCCTGTCCGAAGCAAGCGGAGAGCGACGCGAGAGCGTCGGACAACCCGAGATCGTGCTCTCTGACGGCTGCTTCTAGCGCGCGCAGTTGATTCGGCATGAACCGGATTGTCCGATCAGATCGGACATGATCCGGCGGCGAGCGTCCGTGACGAGGTTGGAGGCGGGCGATCCATCAAGCCTGACGCACGCATCGGCCGCAACGCAGGGCCCGGTGCTCCATGCCCGAGAACCAGTATTCGCCTCAGTGCGCAACCGGCTGTCGGCGACGTCGCGATCGATGGTCGCCATTCCGATAGCGGTCGCGGACGCAGCGGGAACGTGAAAGGAATCGCGACGCGGGCTGCGGAGCTACCTTTGAAGCTCTCGTAGCCAAGCATGACTTGGATCCTCTACGGAGAGCGCCCGCGCGAGCCAGTTGGCTTGTGCGTCAGTCAGTCGAGGCAGAACAAGCTCGAAATCGTGCCGGTCTTTGTCTCGGGAATGCTTGGCCTTGAACAGCAGGACGATCTCCGGCGCGAGAAACGGAATGTGCGAGGCGGTCTTGTGGAGGGCGGCGTCTAGAGGCATGTCGATGGCGGGATTGCGCCGGTAGGCCCAGCGGCCACCAACCCACGTTTCGCGCATCACGTCCAGCCGCCATTTCCCGGCCGGCGCATCCCACCCCCAGGTCTGCCAGGTAGGGCGAAGGATCCCAGGAGTCCTGGAAACTGCCGTCACCTCGCCTGCGTGTGCCGCGTACCACTCGAGCTCCGGCATCGCTGACTGAAACAGAGCCAGCCCTCCCCGTGAAGTCACCACCTCCAGGTCCTCATGCTCACGCGACTGGAACCCCACGAAGAGGTCGATCGCCCACCCACCTGCAACCGCCCAGGGACCAACGCCATCGAGTCTGGCGGCCACCTCGACCGGAGTCCAAGCGTCCCAGGCATCCAAGTCCACGCGAGGACCTTAGAGCCGCGTGGCGCCGGTGACAAGCATCCCAGAGTCCGTCCACGACCCGGACTGCCCGGACCAACACCGCGTCGCCGATGAGATCGCGTGGCCTGAACGAGCATCACACGAAAAGCGTTAGCGCGGCAGCGTCGTGCCCGTTCAGCGGCCTTTGTGACGTGGAAACAGTGCGTGCCAATCACCGGAGGTGTCCCAAAGTATTGGCAGTGCGCCATTCGGACAGCTCTCGTCGAAGACGACCGTCGCCTGAAGATCGGCGTACCCGAGCGGGAACTTACGCTGAAGCCGGCGGCCGTAGGATTCGGCGACCTCGCGCGCGCCTTCACGCTCTGCGTCCGAACGGAATGCACTTGACTCTGCGGAGAAGCATCGGTCACCGTTTCCGAGGGGATCGCAGACATAGAGGTCCAGTGGAATGCCGAGCGTCTCCGCTGCTTCGACCACGCGACGGGCAGCCTCGGCGAAGCCCGTGATGGCAATCAAGACAACCTTGATCCCGCGCTTCCTGATTAGGCTGCCGATACGGGCTTCCAGCTCGCTCAGCTGCTCGCAGGCTTGGTCCCCGGACCCTAGTAGTACTTTGTTAGTCTGCTGGAGGTGTTAGTCGCTGTAGCGCGAACCCATCCTGCATTGGTGTTATTCGATGCAGGATGGTGCGGATGGCCGTTTCGGTGATGGAGCAGGAGATGCCGGCGGGGTCGCTGGCGCGGGACGTGAAGGATCGGATGGAGGCGTTCATGGCTGCGGTGAGTGGCGTGGCGATGAAGCATCCGGCGCAGCGCTCCAATGCTGAGGTGTACGTTCGTGGTTTGTTGACAGCAGGTGCGCGTAAGTCCCTTGAGCCGTTGGTGGAGCGGCTGGATGGTGATGGGGACTATCAGAGTCTGCAGCAGTTTTTGGCCGACAGTCCGTGGGAGCCGGGGCGATTGATGCAGGCGGTGGTGGAGCGGGTCGCGCCGATCGTCGCCGCGGAGGCGTGGGTGCTTGATGACACGGGGTTTCCGAAGGACGGGAAGAAGTCTCCTGGGGTCAAGCGCCAGTACTCGGGGACGCTTGGGAAGATCGGGAACTGTCAGATCGGCGTGTCGCTGCATGCGGTGTCTGAGCATGCGACGCTGCCGTTGGGGTGGGCGCTGTATCTGCCGGAGGACTGGTGCGCTGATCAGGAGCGTCGCCGGAAGGCGAAGATCCCTGCGGAGGTGACGTTTCAGACCAAGCCGCAGCTCGGGCTCGGGCTGGTCAAGCAGGCATCGGGCTGGGCGATCGATGTTGCGCCGGTGCTCGGTGACGCTGCCTATGGTGAGAACACGCAGCTGCGTGGTGAGCTTGACACGGGCGGGTTTCAGTACGTGCTGTCGATCAACCCCGAGACGACCATCTTCGCGCCGGGTGCGGTGTTCGCGGTCCCGGACCGCAAGCCCGGCGCCCGCGGGCGCTCACCGGCCGCATATCACGCCGACGTTGACCCGGTGTCGGTCGGGGAGTATGCCGCGACACTGACCGGCGAGGACTTCCAGACCGTCGCGTTCCGCGGGACCGGCAAGACAAGGGTGTCCTCGAGGTTCGCGTTCAAACGGATCACGGCCGCGCATCCGGTCACCCGGGACCGCGTCGCGCCACGTACGGAATGGCTGATCATCGAATGGCCCGAAGGTGCTGAGACGCCCAGTGACTACTGGATCTCGAACCTCCCGGCCCGCACCAAGCCCCAGCGTCTCGCACGGCTCGCCCGACTGCGATGGATGATCGAGCTTGATTACCGCCAGCTCAAAGGCGAGCTCGGCCTCGATCACTATGAAGGCCGCTCCTACATCGGCTGGTATCACCACACGGCACTGGTCAGCACCGCGCACGCGTTCCTGACATTGGAGCGCACCGACCCAAAAGCCCAGCGGCGGGCCTCACACTCCCCCAAGCGGTCCGCCTATTCATGCCCATCTTCGACTGCTGGTCCGGACACTGCCACACCTGCCAACGACCGATAGACCTCGCCGAGCTGCCGCTACGACACACTCCCGAAGAGTAACAAAGTACTACTAGAAAGTCGTCGACAATGATCAGGGCCTGGCAGGTCTCTTTGGACAATGGCTCTTGGAGGTTGCCGAGTTCCTGTACGTGGTCAGCGTAAATGTTGTTTTGGTCGGCATACAGGCGCGCATACCGGGCCCCGCTTTTAGCTGGTCCGCCCAAATATGAGACGACGAATTCGTCCCTCTTGAGGCGTCCTGATTCGAGGCGTTGGCGAACCCCACGTACGGCGACCGCGTGGGCTTCGGCGAGCTTCTCCCGGATCCGTCCTCCGTCGTAGAAGTTGACCGCCTCTAGGACGCCGAACATAAGCCGTTGCTCCCGTACGCCGTCGAACTGGTTAAGCCATTGCCGAACGTGGTCGGCGCTGACCTGCTGCCCCCTGTAGGAAGCGTCAGTCGATAAGTCGCGGTTTGATGAGGTAGTTCCACTCGCCGTGGAACTCGTCCGGGGTTAGGTTGACCGCGGCCAGTTCAGCGTCGGGGACTTCGACGCCCCGCTGGTAGGTGTTCTCATCGAGCTGGGCGTAGACCTTCAACCCCGCGGTTGAGGTCGTCGCGCCGATCAGCTCGACGATCACTTGACGAGAGACGAGCGGCCGTCCACGCCAGTTTCTTGAGATGTAGCTGAACAGGCGGTGCTCGATCTTGTTCCACTTCGACGTTCCGGGCGGGAAGTGGCAGACCTGGATCTGCAGGCCGGTCTGATCAGCGAAGCGCTGTAGCTCGGTCTTCCAAAGCCTGGTCCGGTAACCGTTAGAGCCGCCACAGTCCGCGGTGATCGTCAAGGTCTCAGCGTTGGGGTAGCGCGGTTTGCCGAGCTGCTCCCACCAGCTTCGGATCGACGCGACCGCGAACTGTGCAGTGTCGGCGTCGATCCCGACGCTCACCCACCCCTCGTCGTTGGCGATGTCATAGACACCGTAAGGGTTGACCTTGCCCAGCTGTTGGTCCTTGAAATCATGAACCCGAACCGGGATCGGATCGCCCTTCGCTCGCCACTCGCGCCCACCGTTCTTGAAGTCCCCGACCAGCTCCTTCTTCTTGGTGTCCACAGACACCGCCGGCTGCCCAGCGCTGAGCGCCGTCTGGACGGTCTGGTTGATATGACGAAACTGAGCGTCACGATCGGGATGACTAGATCCCTCCTTGGTCTTGCGGTTGGCCTGCAAGCTGTAACCAAGGGACCGCAGATACCGCGCGACCGTCTCGTGGCTGACCTGATGGCCTTGATCGCGTAGCGCACGAGCGATCGACCTGACGCTCTTCGCGGTCCACAGAAGCGGCGACTGCGGGTCACCACGAGCATCATCCCGGACAAGCCGCTCAAGATCCGTCAGCAACGTCGGATCGCTCTCACTCAACGCCTTCGGGCCCCCACCACGCACACGAACCCGGCCGTGCTCGATCGACTCGCCAGCCTGGACCTCACGCACACCACGGCGGACCGTTCCCTCATTCAGGCCAGTCGCACGAACCACCGCCGCCTGACCACCACGACCATGCGAAAGCGCCTCCGCACCAGCCCACAACCGCCGCTGACGCTCGTTCAGATCACCAGCCAACGCCCGGTAACGCTCCCCGATCGCACGCTCATCGATCACACACAAAGAGTTCTACACAACCCACAAAACTCCTTGACTTATTATCTGACGCCTCCGTAGTGGCCCCAGTGCTTGATTACGTCTGAGATCTCCTCAGAGGACACTCTCTGCTCCATCTCTCGGAGCTTGGCGTTTAGAACCGCATCTGGATCCGTAAAAGTTGTCGTGATCGCGTTTCGGCCGTAACGTTCCAGCCACATGTCGAAAAACCGCACCTTCGTTCGTGCGCACCCATCAACGACCTCTAGAACACCGCGGCGCTCGAACTCTCGGAGTGTCTCCTTCGTCGCCTGATCCGCAAGTCCGAACGTTGCTGCGCGCTCGACGACAGCATCCACTGTGCGATCACCGCACTCTCGAGCCTCGGCGTAGGCGAGAAGGACCTTACGACGACGGACTGAGATGTCTTCTACCTTCTCGGCGGACTCAAGTACCCCGTCTTCCCAGAAATGGATGAAGTTTGTGACGCTCGCGCCGTCGAGCGCATCGGCGGTTGCATCTACCACCTCTTGCGCCGTGATGTGCGCGTCTCGACGATTCACTGCGAGCTTGAAGAGGGCGCGGCAGATGAGTTTCGTGAAATAGGGGTGTCCAGCGGTGTGGTCGTACATCGCAACTATCGCCTCGTCGGTGACCTCAAAGCAGTCCGCGACTGGCTGGCGGATCAAGTCGCTGAAGTCGTCCCAGTGGCGCTCGCGATCTAGATAGGTGACTGGCACGGATTCGAACTTGTTCAGCTGGTCGCCTTGAGCGTCGATGATAGGCCCCATCTTTTCGCCCCCGACCAGCACGAATCCGATGTGCTGCTGACTGGCGAGTGTCCGAAGCGCGACAAAGAACGCATCGCCTATGTCACCTCGGCGGTACAGCGCACGCGGGAGTTCATCAAACTCGTCAAGGATCACGATCACGCGAAGCTTCGGGACGCGCTGGCGCATCTGTCCGACGATGCCTCGGAGGGGAGCGAGAGTCGCCTCAAAATCCGGGATCGGGATGTCTGAGAAGCGAGGGCCCGTGGCTGTTAGCTCCGATGCAACAGCAGTTCCCATCGCTGCAATTGTCCCTTCGGCGGAGGGACGTATGTAGGCGCCGGCTTCCAGGTAAACCACGGCGATGTCATCATCGATTGAGAACTGGCTTTGAAACGTAAGCGCGATCGACGTCTTACCGACCCGCTTTTGCCCGGTCACAAAGGCATTGCCGACACTCCGTTCGCCCACCAGGTCAACGAGCTCTCTTAGCAGCTCCGCTCGTCCTACGAGCTCTTGCTTGGTTCGCACCGGTTCAAGGTCGTAGCGCTGGCGAAGGTGATCCCAGTCAATGTCGGAGCGTTGTGACTCAAACATCACCTCGAATGGCGCCGAGTTCGCGCTGCCGTCACTGTTGCTCCACTCCACACGGCCGATCACGAGGCACGACTCCTCGCCGACCGAGACACCAGCCACCGTCCCGGCAGCACGCTCGTCTGGCATCAGTATGCCGAGCGGCACTGATTCGGTCTCGAGGCGTAGGCCTGTTCCTTCAAGTTCCACTATCCGGACGTCGAGGGCTTGGCCGGGGCCACGGTTGACGACGATGAGGCCGAGCCGCAGCGTCGCGTCGATCGAAGAGAGGGGATACTTCTTCCCAGCAGACGTCACCTCCACTTCTGCTGGCTGAGTTGCGGCGTTCTTCTCGTAGACTTCAGTCAAAACATCGTCGAGCCTCGAGAGCAGCTCGGAGAAACAGCGCATTGCGACTGGTCCGGCGGCTTCCACGTCGCGTCGAAAGTCAGACATGGTCTCGCTTGCGCGCGCGTGGGCGGCTAGGAACGCTGGTCCCACAGTCGCACGAACCTCGGCAACGGCAGTGAAGAGGTCAGTCAGCTTGCTCTTTGCGAGAGGGGCAGGTATTAGCGGAACCAGTAGCGGACGGTAGGTTCCAAAAGCACGCTGGATCTCGCCGCGAGCGGACTCCAAGGAAGTGAGTGAGACGAGCTGGGCCGCCGCGTTCTCGATTTGCTTAAGAGCAGCGTCGGGCAGCGAGGCCAAGCTTTGGAGCTTCTCGAAGTCCTCCCCCGCGAACGCGATCTTCCATGACCTGAACTGCTGCGCGAACGCGTCTCCGACGAAACCAAGGGCTTCGCGTCGTGCCTTGAGCCCACGGCCCTCGAAGAGCTCCGGGTTGCGCCTGAGCGCGTGGATCAGCAGGGCAGCTCGCGCCTGCCGCTCTTCGAGCCCTGGCGTCGGCGAAAAGAACGCTTCGACCGCACTCCTGGCGTCATCGATTCCCGTCGCCGCGCGCGCGATGTCTTCCAGCGGGAGCGGTGATGCGTCATCGAGAAACAAGGCACTGAGCTTGTCGGCGGTAGCGGTCATTTGCTAGCGCAAGAGACTAGGGCTTCGAACGGTGCCGCGGAAGTAGGCGCAACCGACGCGACCCGCCGAGCGCTTCACAGCGGCATCAGAGCCGCCCGCGTTGGTGTCCGGATCAACGAGATCGGCCGCGCGGTGGAGGCCAACCGGTTATGGGTACTCGGTGTGTCGGGATCTCACCGGCCACGGGATCGGTCGCCGGATCCACGAGCCTCCGAACGTGCCGAGCTTTCATCACCCCCGGCTCGACCAGAGCCTCACCCGGGGTCTGGTGATCACGATCGAACCGATCATCGCCGCCGGTCGCGGCGAGATACGCGATGCTGGCGTTGGCTGGACTCTCAAGACTCACGATGGATCCTGCGCCGCTCACTTCGAGCATACGATCGTGATCACCGATCAGGCTCCGATCGTCCTGACGGCCTGAGCGGCCAGCTAGCCCCCGAACGCTCCGGTCACCGGTCCGCGCTCAGCGGCCGCCGCTATTGCTTTGCGGTCTCACAGTCCACGAGCAACGTGATCGCTTCGGCGACAACTGGCGGCCGGCGTGCATGGTGCGAACATTGTCCCGCGATGAGCGCGGCCGACCAAACCGACGATAACGCCACCGTTGCCCTTCACGGCAACGAAGTGCTCGTCCATGACCTCGCCGTGGATGGCGCAGTCGTTGAGCTTGTGCGACAAGAGATTGCCGCGGGCAGGGATCCAAGGCAAATCGTTGTGCGCGCAATCGAACTCGGTGCAGCAATCCTGCTGCACGGCGCCGCGATGGGAACCGTGGAGGCCGTCGAAGCGCGGGTAGATCGTCTCGTGGCCGCACTCGATGACCGCACCGCGAAGATCGAGTCGCTGAGTCGGATGCGCACACAGGTTTCAAGTGCCCGCGGCCTTGAGTTTGAGGAGGCGATCGGCCCTGTGCTGGAAAGGCTTGCTGCACCACATGAGGACGAGTTGGAAGCCACAGGCGCCACGGCAGGCATCGCCGACGAGAAGGTCGGCGATTACGTCATCACGCTCAACCCACGTGATACAGGGGGACGATCACGCCGCGTCGTGGTCGAGCTGAAGAAACGCAAGGAGCGCCCAAGCCTGAAGGCGGCGCTTGGAGAACTCGATCGCGCAATGCTCAACCGTGGCGCGCACGTCGCCGTTATGGTGTTCTCGGGCAAGGAGAGGGCACCCATGCAGGGCGGAATGCTGCGCTACTACCACGGCAACCGGATCATGGTCGTGTGGGAGCCCGATGACGAACCGGGTAGCGGACTCGCTCTCGAAGTCGCCATACAACTCGCGCGCACCCTCGCCGCCAAGGCCGAAAGCGGGGATCTGCCACTGGACGGGGCTCTACTCAGCGAGCGACTGGACAAGCTCATCAGCCTCATCGACCGTCGCGGCGACATCGAACGCGCCATCCGTACCGCGCAGAACGGTCTCGACACCATTGAAGAGGTCTTTGGAGAGCTTCACACAGAGGCGATGGCGGTCCTCCTTGAGCTCCAGGACCGGCTCTGAGCCGATCCTCAGCCCGTCCGATGCCGGCGCGGCTCTCATCACCTGGGCGACCTCGGGGGCAGGCCACATACCGCAAGCATGCTTATGCGAATCTCGATCGCATCGAAGCCCGCCTGCAGCCGCCAAAGAGCATCTCGACCGGCGTGCCCGCCGCCGGTGCTAGACGCTGTCGCCTTGCCGCCGGTACTGGTCGGGGAGCGACACGATTGGAATCCTGCGTGCGTGCGCGCGGAGCTTCATCCCCGTGTCGCCCGTTATAAGACACGTCTGAGCGCCGTAGATCAGCGGGAGTTCTTGCGTGACCGACAGGATTTCGTCGTCCGCGTCGCCTGAGCGGAAGCGAGGACCTGCATCGACGAGAACTTCCAGCGTGACGTTCTCTCGGACGTTCCCTGGCTCGCCGGCTGGACCGACGAGTTCCTCGATGCGCGGCAGGATGCTTCTTGCTCGTTTGGCCGCCAGCTTTGATTGGTCGTACTTCTTCGAGTCGAGTTCCTCGACAACCCGTAGCGGCAAGATCAGACGGACCTCCCGCATTCCGACTACCTCGGGCCAAGGGATCTGATCGAGCGGCATGAAGTGCAGCAGTACGTTCGTGTCGACGACTGCCGGAGCGCCGGTCGCGAGGTCAGCTCGCGCGACCCGCGACTTCAGGTCATCAACGGCCCCCTGTAACCACGCCGTCTGGCGCCGGATCTCGTGGTCGACCAGTGGATGCGGTCTTGAGACCGCGGACGCCATGTCGCGGATATGCCAGTACCGATCGGTGAACAGCAGCGAAGACCAGTCGGTCCAATAGGTCGCGCTGTGCAGCACGTCTTCAACCTGCTCAACCCAGTCGGCATAACCGTTTCGGAGGCGATCCACAACAACGTCGGCCGGCCCGTCGGCGTGACTCGTTATATCGCGAGCTTTGTTGATCAGCTGCTCCAGACTTGCGATCGTCTGAGCCGCCGAAGTGCGCGGCTTGAGCCGCAGTCGTGGGTAGGGTCCGGGCGAGATCGTTGGAGCGTAATCGTCGCGCAGGGACATATCCAGCGGCTTGGGTCATCCACAGCATGGAAGGTTGCGGTCGGCAAAGGTGCCGCTGCTTCAGCGCCGCACGATCCCCTCGTCGCGCATGCAGTCGATTATCTCGAGGCACCTCACGTTGGACCGATCGGAGAGGTTCTAGATCTTGGTAGATACCGGCGACGCCGGCTGCTTTACGGTGCTCGCTCGTCAGTGACGCACCTCCACTCCGCGCCGCATGCCGTTAGCGCGGCTCGTTGCCGTGGCTCTTGTGACCGCGATCCGGCCCGGGCGTGCCGGGGACCGGGGTGTCCGGACAGGGAGTTCGGCGAGGCTCCCGAGGCGTCGCCCTGGTGGCCACCAGCTGTGAATCGTGAGCGTACCGGCCCCTCGGGGTCCGGGGTCAGGCAGCGGGTTCAGGGTTTCCGGGTCCTGGCTCGCGTAGGAGTGTCAGGGTCTCGTCGCCGAACACGGCGACGAGTTCGAGGTGTCCGCCAATTGCGGCGACCTTTTCGCCGAGCGTGGCGAGCCAGAGGTGGTTGGTGCACTCGGTGGGGCTGCCGAAGAGTTCTGTGATGTGGGTTGTGGCGGGATGTCGTTGCTCCCACCATTCATACAAGCGTGCTTCCCCATGAGCCGTTGGTAGGCGGCGGCGTCGCGCTCGTTGATCTGGCGCTGGGCCCGGGTCTCGCTCCATCTCGTGGTGGCTTGGTCGCGTGCGCCTTCGCCGTCGCCTTCAGCCTGGTCGTCTTGGTTGTCGTGGTCTGCCACGCGGTCTCTCCCGAACGGGCTTGGCGCAAGCGTATGGCACCGCGCCACGGGGGCTAGCATGTGCGCTGGTGGCGAGCCGGCAGGCGAGGGGCGCTGCTGGCAGCTGATGATGTTTGCCTGAAAGGGAAGGGCTAGTGTCGCCGCCGGCCGGTTCTCGTAACGACTGTTTCACGCGCGCGGAGACGGTCGCTTGGGACCTCGCTCCGCTCGGTGAAGTTTCCGCGGGCGCGGAGCGGGTCCGTGCGTCCGGGTCGCGCGGGCCCAGATGTCCCAGCCGAGGTCATGTTCGAGCACCGGCTCGATCACATGCTCCAGCTCGCGTGCTGGGCGGTCGCTCGCCTCACGTTTAGGCTCGGCGATCGGGGGTTCGGGTGCGCGTGCAAGTGGCACAGCGACCGCTGGGCGCCGGAGACCGCCGCGTTCTCCTACGTCGCCTTTCCGATAGCGCGCGGTTGCGCCTGCCGGACACCGAAGCAATAGCCGCGGCACGGCGTGTTGATACTCAGTGCCGGCCTCGCTCGGCCGTTCGGTTCACCCGAGGAGCTTTGCCTTCTGTGCGGCGAACTCCTCGTCGCTGAGAACACCGCTATCTCGTAGGCTGGCGAGCTTTGCAAGCTCGTCAGCCACCGACCCCACCGCAGTCCTTGGTTGTGCCGGTTCGGGTTGGGCCTGTCGATTGAGCGCGTCGAGCACGGGCCGCATCGCCGCGAGGACCTTGTCCTGCGGTGCTTTGATAGCGAACGTGAACACCGTGTTCTTGTCCGCGATGTGGACGTACCTCAGCACCTCGCTCTTCTGAGCAGCAAGCGCGAGCACACCAACGGCAAGTACCCGCGTGGCGGTTACACGCCGGGTGGCCTGGTTGCTGACGTCGATGTCTTCTACGGCCGCCCACGGAATCCGAACCCGCGAGCCGAGTGTCGCCTTGTACTCAAACCCCTCGGCCGTTACACGAAGATCGCCCGTCTCCTTCGTGTTCTTGGCACCCGTCCAATGGCACCCAATCAAAGCCAGATACGGTGGCACGTCAACCCACCAGGCACCCTGATCCTTGAGCGCTCGGCGGTCGTCGGCCTCATCCATTAGGACGTCATAGCCACAGCCCCGCTCTTGAAGATCAGCTCGCAACACCTCAGCGCTGGTGCCCGGCACATCAAACGTGATCGCGACCCCCGGATCGCTCGCCCGGTGCACCGTCACACGGCACGAATCCGAGTCGATGGGCTCGACCTCGAACGGCCACATCTCAAGCCGATCAGTGATCTTCCTGCGACCGAGCTTCAGGGTCCATTTGATCCCTTCGAGCGTGACGGTTCCGGCCTCGCCGACGATCGGCTTCGTGTCCGCGAAGCCGCCCCCATAGTTCGCCACCCGATAGCGCGTCTTAGTGGACATCGCGAACGCCGAGTCTAAACACTCGCGACCCAGACTGCAGACGCACCTCAGCCCCGAGAGTCTCGTAACTCACGCCACGGCCACATGGCATAACAATCTCCCGAACCTTGGTTCCGCAGGGGTGCCCGCCCGGGGCCAGCCGCCCCATCCGGACGCAAAGAGCCGACTCGCGGCCGTAGCATGGCCTGAGCCTGTCACCGCCTCGTGGCTCGACGCGCGACAACCCGTCGGGTAGGTCCGGCGCCGCGAGGCGCCGGACCTACCCGACGGGGCATCACCCGGAGCTGACGCGCCTGGTTTGAGTGGGGCGAGATAGTCTCGGTTTCGGTGTCTGCGATCTATCTTCGCGACGGTGATGAGTTCGTTGTGATGCGCGAGGCGAAATACGACGCTGAGGCGGTTCTTCAGAGTCTGCTTGCCGAGCATCCTGAGATCCTTGCGGGCGGTGAGAGCACGGGAGGCTGGGTGCTCGTGCGAAGGGAGGCTGGCATCCCGGATGCTGGTGATTCGAGCGACCGTTGGTCGCTTGATCATCTGTTTCTGGACGCCGGAGGTGTACCGACGCTTGTGGAGGTCAAACGCAGTTCGGACACGCGGGCGCGACGGGAGGTGGTCGCGCAGATGCTCGACTATGCGGCGAACGCGACCGCGTTCTGGCGGGTTGAGCTGCTGCGATCGTGGTTTGAGGACGAGGCCGCGCGCGCTGGGAGCAGCGCCGCGGAGACGCTGCTGGCGACGCTCGGTGTTGACGACGAGGCCGCGTATTGGGCGACGGTTCAGACCAATCTTGCGGCAGACCGGATCCGGCTGGTGTTCGTTGCAGATGAGATCGCCAGCGAGCTGCGCACGATCATCGAGTTTCTGAACCGGCGGATGACCGAGACCGAGGTGTTCGCGATCGAGGTCAAGCAGTACATCGAGGCGGACGGCTCGCGTCAGACGATCGTTCCGCGTGCTATCGGACAGACCGAGGCGGCACGCGCCACCAAGCGCTCCCGCCGCGCAGCCGCCGTCCCGTTCGATCCGGCCAACGCGCCCGCCGGCTTCCACGAGCTGATCACGTTGATGGACGCGCTCGCCATGGATCTGCACCTGCGGGTAACAGACGTCCCAACCGGCCGCAGGTATCGGCCGGCACCGATGCCGGGCGTCAGAGACGAAAGCGGAATCTCGGTTCTCGGCTCGAGCTACGAGTTCATGACAAACCTCCAGGTATTCCGTGACCTCGGCGCCACGCAACTCGCAGACGATCTACTCGACCGCCTCAGCGCGCTGGCGGGCAACCGGAAACTCGCGAGAAACTGGCCATCGGTTCCCTGCCAGCTGGTCGTCAACGACTGGGAGCGAGCGCGCCGTGAAGCGATCGAGCCATACTTCGTCGCCCGCGCGCAACTCACAGTCAGCTCCCAGAACGAGTCAACTGCCGCGAGCACCCGTGATCGCTTTGAACATCAATGACGGCCTGCCAAGGCGTTCGCTTTGGCAACGTGGTGTTCTCATCGTCCTCATGCACGGCGCGTCAGCACGGAGTCCGGGAGCGCGTCCGGCGTGTTGACCTTGCCGTGCCCTACGAGCACCGCGTCGGGTTACGGTCCCCGCCGGCGGCGGCTACTCAACCGACGGTGTCTCTCCAGCCGGCGTTGACCTTGAATGCTTGGGCGACAAGCTGTGCGTCCTCGGCGCGCGGCGCGTAGTGCAGGTAGCGCATCGTTGTCTGGATGTCGGCGTGCCCCATCCATTCCTGCACCCGGCGTATGTCGGCGGTGGCGATCATCCTTGTTCCGAAGGTGTGGCGAAGGTCATGGAAGCGCAACGGCCTCAGCCCAGCGACGCCAAGAGCCGTCTTGTAGCGGCGGCGCAGCGCGGAGCCGTCGAGGTGCCCGCCGGTCTCGCCCGCAAACACCAGATCGTCATCACTGACCCAGTGCTCCCGCTTGCCGAGCTGCGCCAGCGCTGAAGCGACATCCGGGGCCATCGGAACGGCACGGACCTTCCCGGACTTTGGTGTGGTCAGCGCACCACGGGCGTAACTGGCGTGCACGCGGATCGCGGACCCGGTGAAGTCCACGTCCCGCCAGCACAACGCGATCAGCTCCCCCATCCGCAGCCCCGTGAACGCCGCCGTGAGGTAGAGCGCCGCGTCCTGCTCACTCGCCGAGGCTCTGACCAACGCCCAGATCTCCTCGGGTGAGAACACCTGGATCTCCGCGCCCCGCGTCAACGGCGGCTTCTCCACCTCAGCTGCAGCGTTAGAGTCAAGCCCCCACACCTTACGAGCACGCCTCAATACCCCGTGGAGCACAACCAAGTACTTGCGCCTCGAACTCGCCGCCCCACCAAGCGACCCGAGCCACCGCTCGATCACCCCGGTCGTGACCGCCTCAACCGCCAACCCGCCAAACGCCGGCACCAGCTGCCCTGAGACGATCCAACGGTACCCAGCCAGCGTTGAGGGCTTGCGCTGGCGATCAACCTCGACGTAGCGCAACCATTCAGCAGCCGCCTGCTCGAACATCACGCCCGTCCGCGTCTGGGCTTGAAGCTCACCGCGTGCCGCCTCGTGCAGAACCTCACGCAACCACTCCTCCGCCAGACGCTTGGTGTAGAAGCCGTCAAACGGACGCCCACGCTGGGTCCAGGCAGGGCCGATCTTCTTCTGCACCTGCGTGCCGTCTGGCATCCGGTACTTCGCATACCAGACCGGCCCGCGGGCGCGCTCTACCCGGAAGACATGTCCCGAAACCGGCTTGCCCGCGGCCACCATGTCGCAAATCTTACGACTTCCTTGGGACATATTCGGGACATATTCGCCCGAGCCGTCCTTGTCACAAACTACGAAAGTGCTCGTTTACAGGCTTTTTGTCAAGCCCGCTGTCGGACTCGAACCGACAACCGCCTCATTACAAGTGAGGTGCGCTACCAATTGCGCCAAGCGGGCTGGAGCGCTCAGTTTGGCACGGGCGGCGTCAGTGCCACAGTCGCGGCCCGCAGGCCGCGACGCCGCGGCCGCCAGACGCGCAGATACTGCGCAAGCAGATAGGAGCCGAGCGCGGTCGCCACCGCCCCCGCCTGCGCGGCAACCGTCTGGACGTTGGCGGACAGCGAGAACCACTGCCCCAGCCAACCCGGCCAGTGGCCGGTCGTCGTGCCGCCGATCCAGCCCGCCAGCTGCATCTCCTGCACCTCCTCACCGACCATCACGAACAGCACCACCCGGAGCAGCGCCAGCCAGACCTAGAAGCGCACTCTCTGGGTCCGCCGCCGGTACGCCGCGGAACGCGCTCTGTCTGTCTGCACGGGCTGGGCGGATGGGGAACCTGTGGCGCTACCTAGTCCGACTGCGTCAGTCGGAATGAGTGCCGGCAGAACGTAGCACGACTTAGGGTGCCCTAATAGAGTGCACACGCCCACCCCAGCTCCGATGCACTACGGTCGCACTGATGAGGCCCTCACGCGAAACAGCCCCGGCGCTAGCCGATCCCGGCGCGCCGACACAACGTTTCGATCTGCAGTCACACTCGACCTACTCCGACGGCGAGCTTGCCCCGGCACAGGTGGTCGGCCTAGCCGCGAGCGCGGGGATCGGGCTACTGGCGCTCACCGACCACGACACCGTCGCCGGCCTGGCCCAGGCGGCAGCCGCCGCAGGTGACCACGGCCTTGAGCTGCTGACCGGCGTAGAGATCTCCGTGCTCGACACGGCCGGCCCCGATCTGCACGTCTGCGGTTACGGCATCGACCCGGAGCACGCGCAGCTGCTGGCGCAACTCGCGCGCTCGCGGGAGGATCGAACACGGCGGACCGAACGCATGTGTGAAGCCGTCGAGCGATCCGGCTGGCGGCTTGACCGCAGCGGCATCGACGCTCGACGCGCCACCGGCGCGAGCGTCGGACGCCCGCACCTTGCGCAGGCGGTCTTCAGCGATCCGGCCAACTCGGCCCGCCTGGCCCGCGAAGGGCTGCGCAGCGCGACGGACTTTCTGGTCGCCTACCTGGTGGAAGGAAAACCCGCATACGTGCCACGCGCCGCGCCGTCCGTGGCCGAGGCGATAGATGTACTACACGCCGCCGGCGGTCTCGCCGTCTGGGCACATCCGTTCTGGGACCTCGCAACCGCAGACCAGGTCAGCTCGACCCTGAGACGCTTCGCCGGGCTTGGCCTCGACGGCGTCGAGGCCTTTTATCTCACCCACAGCCGTGTGCAGACCGAGCTGCTGGTACGTGAAGCCGCGTCGCTCGGTCTGCTCACCACCGGTTCATCTGACTTCCACGGGCCCCACCACCCGCTGTTTCACCGCTTCGGCGCGTTCCCGACCTACGGCCTGCGGCCCGATCTCGGAGCCCTCTGGGCTCAGAGCTAGGCCGCCACAGCACGTTCGCTGAGGTGGTTTCCGATCTTGCGCTTGACGCGCTGTAGAGCGTTGTCAACCGTCTTGCACTCACAACCGAGCCGCTTGCCGATCTCCTCGTATGAGCGCCCATCCAAGTACAGCGACAGGACGCGCGATTCGAGCTCCGATAGGGCGGTGGAGATGCAGCCCACGAGCGCGCGCAGTTCCTCGGAGCTGATCACCTGGTTGACCGGGTCATGCACCGGGGACCCGGCGATCATCTCATCGAGCGTAGGCTCGCTGTCGGCGCCCGTGCTCACCGGCGTGCTTGAGAAGGAGATGTACTGGTTGAGCGGTGCATGCTTATTGCGCGTCGCCGTCTTGACGGCGGTGATGATCTGACGAGTGATGCAGAGCTCAGCGAAGCTGCGGAAGCTCGACTCACGGTCGCTGCGGTAGTCACGAATCGCCTTGTAGAGGCCGACGAGCCCCTCCTGGATCAGATCCTCGGAGTCTCCGCCGACCAGAAAGTAGGACGACGCCTTGAGCCTCACGAAGCGGTAGTACCGGCGCACCAGCCGGTCATAGGCGTCGTCGCTTCCGGCCTTCGCGAGCGCTATGAGATAACTATCCTCAACCTGTAGCTGAGGCTTGGGGTTTGCTGAGATTCGAGCCACGGCGGTGCGTTCCTTTGGATGCGCCAGAGAAACCCAAGACGGGCCTCGGCGGTTGGAATTGCGTGGCGCGTCACCTCCCCTGGCGCCGCTACCTATCAGATTGTCCAGCCGGATGATGAGCTCTCCCAAGACATCATCCCCTCTTCATATCTAAAGCTTGAGTTGACACTCATGCTTTCGCTCAGGTTCGCATAACGTTGCTCGCCTGTCAAGGGCACGGGTCAAGTTGACGCTGGCGGGCGGCTCGGCGAGGAGTCAGACGCCTGCCGCGCAAGCCGCGTAGAGCAGCACCGCGGCGGCGGCACCGACGCTCAGCGAGTCGATGCGTCCGCGCAGCGGCAGCGAGATCAGCGCGTCACAGCTGGCCGCCACACGTGGTCGCAGCCCACGGCCCTCCGATCCCATGACGAGCACGATCGGCCCGCTTAGGTCGACGGCTCGATAGTCGAGGCCTGCCTCGCCGGCCGCACCGTAGCACCAGAAGCCGGCGTTCTTGGCCGCGAGCAGAAAGTCTGTGAGGTTGCGCACCTGCGCCACCGCAAGATGTTCAACCGCCCCCGCCGACGCCTTGCAGACAGCGGCTGTCACCTCGACGGAGCGGCGCTCGGGCAAGACCACGCCGAGCGCCCCGGCGCACTCGGCAGAGCGGCAGATGGAGCCGAGGTTCTGGGGGTCTTGGACCTGATCCAGGGCCACGACGACACCCGGACCGGCGCTGAGCAGCTCCTCTGCGGCTGCGTAGCGATATGCCGATACCTCGGCGCAAACGCCCTGGTGGCCCTCTGAGCCCGCCCTCAGCGTGATCTCCTGGGTGGTCTGCGTGATGACCGGCACACCGGCCCGCTCGATCCACGGCTCCCGAGCCGCGCTGGCGGTGGCCCAGATCGTGACAACGCTGCGCGGGCCGCGCAGCGCCTCATGTACAGGATTGCGCCCGTAGACGATCATCACAGCGAAACGAGCGACGACCCGTCCGGCCCGTCACGGATCTCCCAGCCCAGCTCACCGAGCTCGTCACGCAGGCGGTCTGCGAGCGCCCAGTCACGTTCAGCGCGGGCGTGATCACGTTGATCAAGCAATTGCAGCGCGCGCGGCGGTGGTGCTGGCTGCGCGCCACCATCGAGCAGATTCCCGAGGCCGAGCACGCCCAGCATCTCGCGCAGGTCGCTGTCACCCACGGGGTCCTCTGAGCGGTTCGCGAGCCTCACCCACTCAAACACGCTGGCCAGCGCCCGAGCTGTGTTGAAGTCCTCCGCCAGAGCATCAAAGAACTCCTTGTGAAGCGGCCCTGACCACGCCGGTGAGTTCCCGGCCTGCAGCCGTCGCGCCAACTCCCGGATACGCTTCACGCTCGTGCGGGCGGCCACCAGGCTCTGGTGGTCGAACTCGATCGGCTGGCGGTAGTGCCCGGAGCAGAAGTAGACCAGCAGCGCGTCACGGCCGTAGGTGTCGAGCGCCTGGTGCAGCAGAAACGTGTTACCGACCGACTTTGACATTTTCTCGCTGTCGAGGCGGACCATGCCGTTGTGCATCCAGAGCCGCGTGAGCGGCTGGCCGCGAGCAGCACGTGTCTGCGCGGCCTCGTTCTCGTGATGGGGAAAGACGAGGTCGGAACCGCCACCGTGGACCTCGAATCCGGCACCCAGCAGCCGCTCGGCCATGGCTGAGCATTCGATGTGCCAACCCGGCCGACCGCTCCCCCACGGGGACTCCCAGTGTGTGTCCTCGCCAGCTTTGCGCGCCTTCCAGAGCGCGAAGTCGACAGGATCGCGCTTGCGCGACGCAGCGTCACCGCTCTCGCCCTGATCCAGATCCTCCAGGCGTCGGTGAGAGAGCTCGCCGTATGCCGCATAGCTCGATACATAGAAGTACACATCACCATCAACCGCGTAGGCATGGCCTGATTCGATCAGCGTCGAGATCAGATCGATCATGTCCTCAACCGCCTCACTGGCCAGCGGCTCGTGGTCCGGCCGACCCAGGTCGAGCCTGTCGGTGTCCGCCACGTAGCGTGCGGTCATGGTCCGCGCCAGCTCCTGCGACGCCGTCCCCGCGGCCGCAGCGGCGGCGTAGATCTTGTCGTTGACGTCGGTTACGTTGGAGACCAAGGTGACCTCGTAGCCCTCGTGCACCAGAAAGCGCTTGAGCAGCGAGAAGACCACGAAAGGCCGTGCGTTGCCGACGTGTATTGGCCCATACACGGTCGGGCCACAGAAGTAGATGCCGACCTTGCCCGGCGTCCTGGTCTCGAGCGGTCTGACCGTCCCGCTCAGCGTGTCATGCAATCTAACCTCGCGCATAGGCCAGAAGTTAGACGCTGGAAGTTTGACTGTCCGGCCGGGACACGGTCGCGATCGCCAGTGCGGCGGCACCTTCGAGTCTGCCGATGAAGCCCATGCCCTCGCCTCGCGTCGCCTTCACGTTGAGCTGGTGCGCACCCACGTTGAGCGCTCCGCGCAGGCGTTCATGGATCGCGGCCTTGAACGGAGCCAGTTTCGGCTGCTCGATCACGACGGTCGCGTCGACGTGCTCGATCGTGCAGCCGCGCTCGGTCAACAGGCTGACCGTCGCGACCAGCAGCGCGATCGAATCAGCATCCCGGAAGCGCTCGTCGGTGTCGGGAAAGTGCTCCCCAATGTCGCCAAGCGCCGCCGCGCCTAGCAGCGCATCGATGATCGCGTGCGTAAGCACATCCGCGTCGGAGTGGCCGAGCAGTCCGGTCGAGTGCGGGATCCGAACACCCCCAATCACCAGTGGCCGTCCCGCGACGAGACGATGGCAGTCATACCCCATACCGGTCGCCACGCTCACTGCGCCACTCCACGCTCACTGAGCAGTAGCTCTGCCAGGCGCAGATCGAGTGCCGTGGTGACCTTGAAGTTCTCTGCATGCACCGGCAGCACCACGACTGTGCCGCCGAGCCGCTCAACCAGCCAAGCGTCATCGGTTGCGGCTGTGATCAGCTCAACCGGAGCCTGCAGGGCCACGTCCAGCGTCCGGCGTCGGAACACCTGGGGCGTCTGTGCGGCCCACAACAACGAGCGGTCAAGCGTGCGCTCGACCGCTCGACCGGAGCCGCTGACCTGCTTGATCGTGTCGCCGACAGCCACCGCCGCGACGATCGCGTCGGAGCCTGTGCGGGCGAGCTCGCTAACCGCCAGCGCAAACAGTTCGGGCGTTGCCAGCGGCCGCGCCGCATCGTGCACGACCACAACCTCGGCATCAGACCTCGCAGCCGCCAGCGCTGCCCGCACCGACTCTGAGCGGGTGCTGCCGCCGGCCACGGCAAGCACGCCCTCAGGCGCCGCATCGAGCCTGTCCGCGGGTAGAGCGACCACGATCTCATCCACGCACGAGACCTGCTGCAGCGCAACCACACTCCACTCCAGCATGGGACGGCCAGCGAGCTGGACCAGCGCCTTCGGCCCGCCATATCCGAGCCGCTCGCCGCGTCCAGCGCCCACCACCAGCGCGAGCGCGCGAGCCTCACCGCTCACCGAACGGCCCCAATCACTCGTCGTCGGGCACAGCGACGTCCGTTGCGGCGTTTGCGACGCCGGTCAGAATGACGTCCGCAAGGTGGGCCTCGACCTGGACCTCGTCCATGTCAAGCGCGTACATGAGCTCCGACGCGAGCACCTGCCGGGCACGCATGTACATCTGCTTCTCGCCCGTTGAAAGTCCCTTCTGATGCTCCCTGATCGCCAGGTTGCGGACCACCTCGGCAAGCTCACAGACATCGCCGGTTTTGATCTTGTCGCGATTGTGCTTGACTCGCCGGCTCCAGGTGCCTGGCATCGCGGAGCCAGGTTCGGTCAGGATCTCCAGTACCCGTGCCAGTGTCTCCTCGCTGACGACCCGCCGCAGGCCGGCCAGGTGCGCGTTAGCGGTCGGCACCATCACCGTCATCTCGTTGTGCAGGATGCGGATCGTGAGGTACTCCCGCTCCTCCCCCAGGATCTGCTTGAGCTCCTTCTTGATGACGGTACCCGCACCGTGGTGCGGGTAGACGACGCAGTCGCCAACCGCAAACTCGATCTGCGTCAGCGACTCGATCTCTACCGTCTCGTAGTCGGATTCGCCCAGCCCATCGTGAACCGTGTCGGTAATGGTGTCCTCCTTGGCTCGTGCAGCGCTATCAGTTCGTGCCACAGAGCGTCGTCACGTCTGCAGATAGCGGTCGACGAGGTTGATCTCCTGCAACCGGCGAAGTCCCTCGCGAATGTCCTTGGCCCGAATCTCGCCCACACCATCCACGGTCTCCAGGTCACCATCGGTGGCGGCCAGAAGCTCTTCGAGTCCACCGAAGGATTCGACGATACGCCTCACCACCAGCTTGGGCAGCCTTGGGATGCGCCCGAGAATTCTTATTCCGCGTGGCGATATGGCGTAGTCCAGGGTGTTGAGCTTACGGTCGTAGCCGAGCAACTCCGCCAGCCTGCCAAAGTCGAGCAGATCCTGATGCGGCAGATGCGCCAATTGGTCGAATGCGAGCGTGAAGGTCTCCTCGTCGTCATCCAACAGGTAGTCATGCACCAGCGCCGCCTTCTCGGCGCCCACGCCGACCATCGTCTCGTCAAGCTGCATCTCGATCAACCGGCCCTCGGTGCCAAGCTCGACGATGTAGCGCTCGATCTCCACAGCCATGCGCATCACCAGCTCCGCGCGTTGCAGCACGGTCAGCACATCGTGGAGCGTGGCGCCGCCCTCAAACTCGAGCGCGGTCAGACGGGTGGAGACCTGGTCGAGGCGGCTGCGGTACTTGTCGAGCGTCGCCAACCCCTGGTTGGCTTTGGCCAGCACCACCGGGATGTCCGCAAGGATGTACTTGACGCCGTCCACGAACAGGGACACGACCTTGCGGCGCTCGGAGATCGCGACAACAATCGCGTCGGTCTGCTTTGAGACGCGCTCGGCCGTGCGGTGGCGCGTGCCGGTCTCGAGCGTATGGATGGTTGGGTCCGGTGTCAGCTGGATGTTCGCATGTGCGATCTTGGTTGCGTTTGAGCTGAGCACGATCGCGCCGTCCATCTTCGCCAGCTCGTAAAGCAACGCGGGTGTGTAGTCAAGATCCAGCTTGACCCCGCCAGAGAACAGGAAGGCGAGATCCTCGGCGTCCCCAACCACGATCAGCCCCCCCGTCTGTGCGTGCAGGATGTTATCCAGCCCCTCCCGCAAAGCTGTTCCGGGCGCGACCATTTCAAGCGCCCGCACCATCCGGGACTCCTGTCGCGAATCGAGCCCCTCTCTGGGCTCTTCCCCGGAACGTGAGGCCATGAGGAGGATTTTACGGACTGGTGCGGTAATCATGAAACCGGAGGCCGCGAAGGTTGCCGGCGCTGCGGCGCGGGCAGCTATCTAAGCTGCATGAGCGGGGGCACAGACTGTAGGGAGTACTGATGCTCACCGTCCCGAGATCGACATACCGCCACGGCAACACAGGCCGCCGCAGGCCCGGAAGGCTGGGCGTCGGTTGATCGGCAGCCTCGCCCAATCCGCAGCGGCGCACAACGAGCTACAGCCAACGTCTGCCGGCTGGGGCCGGCCGGCAACCCTGGAGGCGGAGCTCATCGTTTATGGGTGCGAGCAGGACGAGGCCGCGCTCTTCCGGCAGATGGCACCGAGGTTCGGCGTCCAAGTGGCCGTCACCGCTGCCTCCCTGACCGAGCGCACAGCCGCGCTTGCCCTGGGCAAGCGCTGCGCGAGCATCGGCCACAAGACTCCCGTGGGCGAGCGCACCCTGGTCGCCCTGCGCCAGGCGGGTGTTATGTATCTGTCGACCAGGAGCGTCGGCACCAATCACGTCGACATGCGCTGCGCGACGCGTCTGGGCATCCGCGTCGAAACCGTGCCCTACTCGCCCGACAGCGTGGCCGACTACACGCTTATGCTGATGCTGATGGCGCTGCGCCACGCCAGATCGGTGGTCACTCGTGCAACGGTCCACGATTACCGGCTGAGCCCCGCACGTGGACGCGAGCTGCGTGACATGACGGTGGGAGTGGTCGGCACAGGCCGGATCGGCCGCGCCGTTCTGCGACGGCTGAGCGGCTTTGGCTGCCGCACGCTCGCCCACGACAGCGTGCCCACAGCCGACCTGAGCCACGTGCCGCTGGATGCGTTGCTCGCATGCAGCGACATCGTCACGCTCCACACTCCGCTCACCAACACCACGCGCCATCTGCTCAACCGACGCACGATCGAGCTGATGAAGCCCGGGGCACTGATCGTCAACACAGCCCGCGGCGGGTTGATCGATAACGAGGCACTGGTACCAGCGTTGGAGAGTGGCCGGCTGGGCGGCGCCGCACTCGATGTGGTCGAGGGCGAGCAGGGGATCTTCTACGCCGACCGGCGGGATCAGCCGATCGAAGACGCGCTCTGGCTGCGGTTACACGCGCTGCCCAACGTACTGGTCAGCCCACACACCGCCTACCACACCGACCATGCGCTGCTCGACACCGTAGTCAACAGCATGCGCAACTGCCTGAACTTCGAACGCGAGCTGCGTCGTGCCTAGGTTGAGGCTCGGCGTCATCTTCGGAGGGGCTGGCGAAGAGCACCCGATCTCAGTCAAGTCGGCGCGCGAAGTGGCCCAACACTTGGACCCAGCAAAGTACGAGCCATTCTGGATTGGGATCACCCAGGGCGGCGCCTGGAGACTCTGTGACGGACCCGCGGATGGATGGGATCACGGGAGCCAAAGGCCCGCGCTCCCTGCCGTTGACCCGAGCATGCACGGTCTGCTCGTGCTTGACGGCGAGCGCTACAGAACCGTCCGGCTGGATGTGGTGCTCCCGGTGCTGCACGGCAGGCTTGGCGAGGACGGCGCCATGCAGGGGTTGCTCGAGCTCTCCGGCATCCCCTACGTCGGCTGTGACGTACAGAGCTCCGCGCTGTGCATGGACAAGACGCTGACCTACACCGTAGTCAAGGCGGCCGGAATCGCCACTCCGCGCTTTTGGACGATCCAGCCCGACACACCCTTAGATCCCGAGCAGTTCAACTATCCGGTGTTTGTCAAGCCGGCACGTTCGGGATCCTCATTCGGGGTGAGCAAGGTAGCCACAAGCGAGGAGCTCCCTGTGGCAATCCAGGCAGCAAGCGAGTACGACAGCAAGGTGCTGATCGAGGAGGCGGTAAGCGGCAGCGAGGTCGGGTGCGCGATCCTCGGAAGCGGCCCGGATCTGCTGGCCGGAGAGGTCGACCGCATCTCGCTGTCGCACGGGTTCTTCCGCATCCACCAGGAGCACCGACCCGAGACCTACGGCTCGGACAACGCCACGTTCATCGTCCCGGCTGACATCTCAGAAGAGGCGCGCGCGCTCGTGCAGGAAACGGCCAGAGCCGTCTACAGCGCGCTCGGCTGCTCGGGGCTGGCACGCGTCGATATGTTTCTGACAGCGGACGAGAAGGTCATCCTCAACGAGGTCAACACGCTGCCGGGCCTCACCTCCTACAGCCGCTACCCGCGGATGATGGCCGCCGCCGGCCTGCCCCTCGGTGAGGTGCTAGACCGCCTGGTGGCGCTGGCGTTGGCGGGCAGCAGCGGATGAGCGGCGCCGGCGCCACGGTCGCCAGACGCAAGTCGGCCAGCGATGCGGGCCAGGAGTAGCCCGTGCGCTTCCTTGCCTCCGAGCTGGCGACCCACCTGGGAGCCGAGATCACGGGACCGGACGTTGCCGTGGAGGGTGCGAGCATTGACTCGCGGACACTGCGCGCAGGTCAGCTGTATGTGCCCATCGTCGCGAACCGTGACGGACACACATTCATCCCGGCTGCACTCGAGACTGGGGCGCCGGCCTATCTGACATCGCAGGACCCGCTCGGCGCGACCGCGATCCGGGTGCCGGACACGGCGGCGGCGTTGCTCGCGCTCGGCGCGCTCGCGCGAGAGCGAGTCGCAGCAGCGATCGGGATCACCGGATCTGTCGGTAAGACGACGACCAAAGATCTGCTGGCCGGCTGTCTGGCCACGACGTTCACCGCCACCGCCAGCGACCGCTCGTTCAACAACGAGCTCGGCCTGCCGCTGACGCTCATGGGCGCACGCGAGGGCACGGGCTGGGTGGTGCTCGAGATGGGCGTGCGGCACAGCGGCGACATCACACGACTGTGCAGCGTCGCGCGACCCGAGGTCGGAGTGCTCACAAGTGTGCAGATGGCGCACGTCGAATTCCTGGGCGACCTGAACGGCGTGGCACGCGCCAAGGGCGAACTCGTCTCTGCACTGCCCGCCTCTGGCGTCGCCGTCCTGAACCAGGACGACCCGCGTGTGCGCGCCATGGCTGCGCTCGGCGCCTGTCCGGTGCTCGGCTACGCGGTGACCGCGCCCGCTGACGTGCGCGCCGAGAATGTGACGCTCGACCGAGAACTGCGTGCGCGCTTTCGTCTGGCCTCGCCCTGGGGACGGGCAGATATCCAGCTGGCACTGCATGGGGCACACCAGATTCACAACGCCCTGGCGGCTGCGGCCGCGGCCCTCTGGTGTGGCGTGCCGATCGAGGCGGTCGCCGAGGCACTGGGTGCCAACCGAGGATCCCCCTGGCGCATGGAGGTCCAGCATCAGCAAGATGGTCCGTCACTGATCGTCGATTGCTTCAACTCCGTGCCCGCCTCTGCGGAGGCGGCGGTCCGCGCCCTGGCGGCGCTGCCGGCCAGGCGTCGGCTGGCGTTGCTGGGCCTGATGGCCGAGCTCGGTGTGCACGGAGAGCCTGAACATCGTCGCATCGCCAGGCTGGCGCGGGAGCTCGGGATAGAGGTGGTTGGCTACCAGACCTCGCTCTACGGCGACGCGCGCGTGGACGGCACTGACGATGCCGTCGCGCTCATGCGCGAGCTCAGCAGCGGCGACGCCTGTCTGATCAAGGGCAGCCGGGTCGCACGCCTCGAGGATGTGATGGCGGCCTACGCGCGCGAGGAACAACCTCAGTCAGGCGGCGTTGACGCCTAGCTCGTTACTCGCCCGCGCATCCGACCGCGCCAGGCTGGAGGCCACCGCAGCGCGGAGCGTGCGATGGCGCGCGGGCTCGACCACATCCCCAAGCCTGAACTTGGACGCCTCGTCAAGGCGCCGGTCGGCGTGTGCCACGCTGCGCAGCTCGCCGGTGAGACCGAGCTCCCCGAAGCAGGCGAGCGGTCCGCCACTGGAAGACTGAAGCGACCGGCCTCGCGCCGCGCTCGCGACGGCGAGCGCGATAGCCAGGTCGGCGCCCGGCTCGTCGACGCGGATCCCACCGACGACGTTGACGAACACGTCAGCATGACCGAGGCCGATCCCGGCGTGCCGGCCGAGCACCGCAAGGACCAGCGCGAGACGGTTACGGTCGATACCAGCCGCGACCCGGCGCGGCTGTTCGAGCTCAGAGGCATGTACGAGCGCCTGGACCTCCACCAACAGCGGTCGCACCCCCTCCATCGCGCACAGCACGACGCTGCCCGGCGCACGTGTCGCCTCCGCCACAAACCGTGCAGAGGCGTCGAGCACCTCGACCAGGCCATCGTCGCGCATCTCGAACACACCCGCCTGGTTGGTTGAGCCAAAGCGATTCTTGACGGCTCGCACGGTACGGTAGGTGCGCTCACGCTCGCCCTCGAACTGCAGGACGCAGTCGACCAGATGCTCGAGCACCCGTGGCCCCGCCAGCGCACCGTCCTTGGTCACGTGGCCGACCAGCAGGACGGCGATAGCGGCCGTTTTGGCCACACGCATGATCTCGCTGGCGACCTCGCGGACCTGCGCCACAGATCCTGAGGCGCTCGTGAGCCCGCCACTGTGCAGCGTCTGCACCGAGTCGACCACACACACCTCGGGCCGCTCCTGCTCGAGGGTCGCCAGTACCGTAGCCAGATCCGTTTCCGCGACCACGGGTATCGCCAGCGGGTCGCCGCCGCTCAGCCGCTGCGCCCGTAACCTGATCTGCGACGCGGACTCCTCGGCCGAGATGTACAGCGTCCGGTGGCCGGCGGCCGCCAGGTTGGCGAGCGCCATGGTCGTCAGCGTCGACTTGCCCACACCGGGAGACCCGCCCAGCAGCACCAGTGAGCCTGGCACCAAGCCGCCGCCGAGCACGTTGTCAAGCTCGCCGATGCCGGTGCTCAGCCGTGGCTCCGGTGCAACCGCAACGCTGGCGAGCGCCACCGGCACGACAGCCGCCACCACACCGCCGGCGCCGGCCCGCTGGCCGGCGCCGCGCCCGGGAGCGCCGTCCCTGACGCGCGTCTCCTCGACCAGTGTGTTCCACTCGCCGCACCCCGGACACCTGCCCGCCCAGCGTGGTGACTCGTGACCACAGACGGTGCAGACGTGGACAGTTCTGGGCGCCGGCATATCGACGTTAGGCTACGCCCGCAGCCCGACGGAGCCGCAGGAGACCGACCAACAGGCCCTCAAACCTGAGGACCGTTCGGCGCAACGGTCCTCAGGTCTGGGGCGTTGACGCTTCGTCGATGCCTCTAGCTCTCGTCGGTGGACTGAGCCGACTGCGTGGCTTCGTCCACGTCGGCTTCGTCGGAACCACCCTCGGCGCCAACACCAACCGGGGTAGGCTGGGGAGCCGGTTCGAGCACCGATAGCTTGACCTCAGCGCTCTCAGCGCCCTCACGGTCGCCACCCTCTTCGCGATCGACCACCACGGTCGATCCCTCCGGAACCTGGGAGCGGAGCACGAAGTCAGCCAGCGGGTCCTCGATGTAGCGCTGGATCGCTCGCTTGAGCGGCCTTGCGCCCATGGCCGGATCCCAGCCCTTCTCGACCAGCAGGTCCTTGGCGTCCTCGGAGAGCTCGAGCTGCAACTCGCGTTCGGCCATCGATTCACGGATACGCCGCAGGAGCAGGTCGACGATCTCCTTGATCTCGCTCTTGGCCAGCTTGTGGAAGACGATCACATCGTCGATCCGGTTGATGAACTCCGGGCGGAAGACGCGCTTGAGCTCGCCCATGATCCGGCTCTTCATCTCGTCGTAGCTGACGCCGGTCTCGTCCTCGATCGTCGAGAAGCCGATCTGGAAGTTGCGGGCGATCTCAGCTGCGCCGATGTTCGAGGTCATGATCACGATCGTGTGACGGAAGTCGACCGTGCGACCCTGGGCGTCGGTGAGCCGACCATCGTCGAGGATCTGCAGCAGGATGTTGAACACATCCGGGTGCGCCTTCTCGATCTCATCGAGCAGCAGCACGCTGTAGGGCTTGCGGCGCACCGCCTCGGTCAGCTGGCCGCCCTCGTCGTAGCCGATGTAACCGGGGGGCGAACCGACCAAGCGGCTGACCGCGTGCTTCTCCATGTACTCGGACATGTCGATGCGGATCATCGTCTCCTCGTCACCGAACAGGAACTCGGCCAGTGTCCGTGCCAGCTCGGTCTTGCCGACCCCGGATGGGCCCAGGAAGATGAACGAGCCGGTCGGCCGTTTGGGATCTTTGAGGCCAGCGCGAGAACGCCTGATCGCCTTTGAGATGACCTCCACCGCCGCATGCTGGCCGATGACGCGCTTGTGCAGCTCCTCCTCCATGCGCATCAGCTTCGCGGTCTCGGCCTCGGTCAGCTTGAAGACTGGGATCCCGGTCCACATCGAGACGATGTCGGCGATCTCCTCCTCGCCGATGGACGGGCGCTCGGTCGCCTCGCCGGCTTCCCACTGCTCCGCCAGCTCACGCTTCTTCTGCGTCAGACGCCGCTCCTGATCACGCAGGTTGGCTGCCTTCTCAAACTCCTGCGCCTCGATCGCCGCCTCCTTGGCGCGGCGCGTCTCCTCGATCTCATCCTCGAGCTCACGGTAGACCGGGGGCGAGGTCATCGACTTGATGCGCATGCGCGAGGCTGCCTCGTCGATCAGGTCGATCGCCTTGTCGGGCAGGAAGCGATCGGAGATGTAGCGGTCAGCCAGATCGGCGGCGGCGGCAAGCGCCTCGTCGGTGATGTTGACCTTGTGGTGCTGTTCGTAGCGGTCACGCAGACCCTTGAGGATCTGGACGGTCTCGTCCTTGGACGGCTGATCCACCACGATCTTCTGGAAACGGCGCTCCAGCGCCGAGTCGCGCTCGAGGTACTTGCGGAACTCCTCAAGCGTCGTGGCGCCGATCGTCTGCAGCTCACCACGAGCCAGCGCGGGCTTGAGAATCGAAGCGGCGTCGATCGCGCCCTCGGCCGCACCAGCACCGACCAGATTGTGTAGCTCGTCGATGAACAGAATGATGTCGCCCCGCTGGGTGATCTCCTTCATCACCTTCTTGAGGCGCTCCTCGAACTCACCGCGGTACTTGGAACCGGCCACCAGCGCGGCCAGGTCAAGCGTGTAGATCTGCTTGCCCTTCAGCAGCTCGGGGACGTCTGCATTGGTTATCCGCTGCGCGAGTCCCTCGACCACTGCCGTCTTGCCGACACCCGGCTCGCCGACCAGCACCGGGTTGTTCTTTGTGCGACGGCTCAGGATCTGCATGATCCGTTCGATCTCGGTCTCGCGGCCGACGACCGGGTCGAGCTTGCCGTCAGCGGCAAGCTTGGTGAGGTTACGGCCGAACTGATCGAGCAGCTTGGACGACTTCTTGGGGTCGGCCGAAGCCGCACCCACGCCCGCCGCCGGCGTCGCACCGGTGCCACGCCGCCCTCCCGGACCGGAGAGCATGCGGATCACCTCGTTGCGGATCTTCTCCGAGTCAGCGTCGAAGTCGAGCAGGATCCGCGCCGCGACGCCCTCATTCTCACGGACGAGGCCGAGCAGGATGTGTTCGGTGCCAATGTAGTTATGACCCAGACTCAGCGCCTCGCGCAGCGCCAGCTCAAGAACCTTCTTGGCGCGCGGCGTGAACGGTATCTGGCCGGAGGTGACCTCTTCACCGGAACCGACGATTCGCACGACCTGTGCCCGCACACGCTCGACGGTGATGTCCAGCGACTCGAGCACCCGTGCAGCGAGACCCTCCTCCTCTCGGAGCAGGCCGAGCAGGATGTGCTCGGTCCCGATGTAGTTGTGCTTGAGAGTCCGCGCCTCCTCCTGCGCGAGGACGACAACTTGACGTGCGCGTTCTGTAAATCGCTCGAACATTTCTTAAATCTTTCCGTCGCTGGACAATGGCGGGTCGGTCGATTCGTTGTCCTTGACTACCTGCTCGCTACTCATACTAGTAGTCGGCTGGGAGGCCGATAACCAGCAACCATTTCGGTCCAGAAAGAGCGCTCCAGGGCTGATTCGCGGTTGCGTGGGTCTGACTGCGGCCATAGGCAAGTCTACCAGCCGTGCGGTCGCAACCGACCGGGCACCCTCATGCGCTGGCCGCGAGCGCCGGGCTGGGATGATCGCCCGCACGCGCACCGGTTCGCAGGGCGGTTACAACAACCACCGCGGTGGCTCCCCAGGCGATCGCCTGCTCCCAGGTGTGGATCGGGATTCTTGGCGGCAACGGCCACATCAGCAGTCCGACGACCCAGACCAGGCTCAGCCGCGGACGCGTCAGCGCCAGCGGGACCAGCAGCAGCGAGAAGTAATGATTCCAGACAAGCGGCGAGGCCACGAGCATCAGCAACACGGCCAGCACCAGCGCGTCGCGCTCGTGCCCGTGCCTCCAGCCCACGACGAAGACGGCAACGCCCAATGCAGCAGCTACCGCCACGAGCAGCACCTCGCCCGCACCGCGGCCCAGGCCAAGCTGGCCGGCGACCGCAAGGACCGCGTAGCCCCCGCGCCAAAGCGCTGCCGTCACCCGCGCGGAGAGCCGCAGATAGGCACCGAGCTGCCCGACGCCGACGGTTAGCCAGGCCACCAGGTTAAGCGCAACGCCCCAGACGAGCACCCAGCCGGTGGCCCTGAAGCGTCGCGTGGCCAGCAGCCACAGCGCGAGCGGCCAGACGAAGGGTTTGATGCTGATCGCCGCCGCCGTGATCAGCCCAGCCACGAGGGGACGGTCGCGGTGACGCCAGACGAGCGCCACAGCAAGCACGAGCGGCAGCGTCACGTTGCCGGTCTGCCAGCCGTCAAACACCGGCGACCACAGCAACGCCAGACCGTACAGCCGCCAGTCACGTACGTCGAGGACCCACAGGATCGCCGGCACGCAGGCGATGCAGGCAAGCGTCCAGATCAACTGGGCGAGCCCTCCTGATACGAGCCCCAGCGGGAGGAAGGCGAGCGCCGTCAGCGCCGGATTGACGAACGCGCCGCCGTCGACCACCTGCCCCTGCGTGGCCGCGTAGGGGTTGTGACCGGCGAGCAGCCTGACTGCGGCCGGGTAGTACGCGGACTGGAAGTCAACGACCGCCGTGCGCGCCCTGAACAGCACGACTGCCCAGGCCAGACAGAAAACCAGCGGCACGAAGCCGAACAAGGCCAGCTCCGCGAGCCGCGCCAGCGACGTGCGGTCGGTGGGAGAGACCGACAGAGGTCCGATCGGCGCCGCAGCCATCGCTCAGCCGAGTCCGTGGGTGGCGATGATCACCCTACGGCTGCGACTGACCACGTGCACCCCCGCCCGGCGCAACAGCTCGCGGTCGGTAACGTGGTTCGCGGGATAAAGCATCCAGATCGAATAGTGCGCCAGGAGCGCTCGCGCGTTCGTGTTGCGCGCCGCAAGGTGCGCGATCGCCTCCAGCTGGTTGCGCGTGAGCAGCTCGAAGCTCGTGTCGTAGGCGACCCGCCCGGAGAACAGCGCCGGCCGTTCCCAGATCAGCCAATCGGCATAGCGCACGTCGGCGAAGATGGTCGCGCGCGGGTCACGTGCGATCAGCCGGCTTAGGGTTGGGATCGCATCGCGGGGGTAGGTGCTGTCAAACCAGCTTGCGGGCCGTGCCAGCACACTCCCGGTCATCAGTGCCGCAACTGCCATCGTTCCTAGCGCTATCAGTAGGTTCACACGCGAGCGACGCAGTGGTGCCGCTCGGTCGCGCCGCAGTGCGGTGACGAGTGGTGGCAACAGGATGATCAACGCCAGCCCAAACCAGGTCACGTTGCGCACCGCGATCACGGCGCCCAGAGCCAGCACGGCCAGCACGGCCGTGTCGTAAAGCGGCGGCCACGCGGCCCGGCCAGACCGCGCCCCGAGCGCCAGCAGCAGAACGCCGACAGCGATCAGCGCCCCCAGCACAAAGAACGGGATCGCCAACAGCGGGACCGACATGATTGGCTTCCACTCGGTCACGAGCCGGCCGAACTCCGGGTTTGTCAGGGTGACGCGGTAGTAGTGGATCATGCCCGCTCCGTAAGGGGTCGCGAGCAGGCTCAGCGGCGAGCCGACGATGAACAGCAGCGCCCGTCCGTCGCGCAGGCCGCTAAGCCCGCGGCTGCGCACGCTCCGCAGCAGCACGATCAACCCGTAGAGCCCGGCGAGCCCTGCTCCCATCGTAGCGGACCCGTGCAGGTTCGCCCAGAGCACGAGCAGTGGCAGCACCCAATACACACGGCGACCGCGCTGCGCCGCGCGCAGATCCGAGGCGAGCAGCCAGAGCGTCGTCACGAACAGCGGGTAGGCGAACCCCTGCGTGCGGATCGACACCGCTGTGACCAGATAGAAGAAGGCTCCGGGAAGCGTCACCGCAAGCACATCCAGGTCCTCGCCGCCGAGCGCACGGCCCGCGGCTACGGCGCCCGCGAACGCCGCGCTGGTCGCGAGCACGTATAGCACGGTCATGAGCTGCAGGCCGCCGAGGTGGACCAACTCGTACATCGCAAGCTGCGCCAGCCATTGCTGGTCAACCCAGCGCACCCCGTGGGCCATAACGGTGAAATAGTCGTGCGTCGGGATCCCGTGGGCCGCGATCAGCCGCCCGGCGATGAGGGCCAGCCAGCCGTCCTGCGCGAGGTGTTTCGGAATCCCTACCAGGCCGGCGACGACGATCGCGCAGACCGCGATCACGAACATAGCCCTGGCCTTGAGCCAGCCGAGCGCAGGGAGCGCGACAGCCGACTCGTCAGCTTTCACGACGTCCGGCGTCGGCAGCGGCCGCGCCGCGGTGCGGTCGCGCAGCGAATTGGCGGGCATGGGAGTTCATCGTCAGCCACATGCTCAAGGCTTGCAAGATTCATTGCAGCCTCGTACATTCGTCCATAGTCGTCGTCGGCGCGTGCAGGCACTCAAGTTCGGCCATAAGCTCACCGATGAGTGGTCACGGATACCGACCACGGTGCCGCGGGGCAAACCATTGCCTCTGTATGTGACGCGTGCGTCACGCCCGAATAACTGACCACCGGAACTCATGGGGGGAGGTGACACATACATATGCTGAAGCTCTTCATCAACATGAAGCTTGCGCTAGCCCACCTGCTGGACGATGAGGAGGGCCAGGGGCTCACCGAGTACGCCCTGATCCTGGCGCTCATCGCTATCGTCGCAATCGCCGCACTCACCTTGCTAGGCGGCAAGGTGACCAGCGTGCTGAACACGATCAGCAGCAGCCTGCCCTAACGAGCAGGTCCGGCCACCCACTCACCCGGCGTGATCAGTGAGCGTTGGCGGCCATTCGTGAGCGTTGGCGGCCACCTTCTAAAGGGTGGCCGCCAGCCATCTGAAAGACATCTCAAAGCGGCCAGTGCCAGCAGCCGACAGCCCTCAGACCTAGTGTAGTGTCTCGCAAATAGCTGTGGTTTGTGGTAGGATGAGCTATGCGCTCTGCTACTGCTGCTTTGCCGCTGGCCCAGGGCCAGCGAGAAGTACTTGAGAAGCTCTCGCGTTCACAGACCGCCAAGCGCCGGGATGTGCAACGCGCCAAGGCCCTGTTGCTGGCTGCTGACGGGGTCGCCAACACACGGATCGGCGCGGAGCTGGGTGTGTCTGCGACGAGCGTGAGTAACTGGCGTGAGCGGTTCGCCGCCGATGGTTTGAAGGGCATCGGGGTGATCCGTCCGGGCAGGGGTCGCAGACCGTCGATCCCGCCAGAGAAGGTTCAGGCGATCGTTGATGCGACGTTGCATGAGACGCCTGAGGGTGAGACGCACTGGAGCTGCCGCTCGATGGCCCGCGCGCAAGGCGTCTCCCCGGCGACGGTGCAAAGGGTCTGGGCGGCACGGGGCCTGAAGCCCCATCGCGTCAAGACGTTCAAGCTCTCAAACGACAAGCATTTTGCGGAGAAGCTCGTCGATGTCGTCGGCCTGTATTTGAACCCGCCGGAGAACGCGATCGTCTTGGCGATGGATGAAAAATCCGGCGCTACTGACGTTTCCGTGGGTGGGGTGAGCGGCTGAGAGGGGCGCGCACGCCCCGTCGCTTCTAAGGTTTCCGGCTTCTTGACAGCTGGAGTTTCTAGGAGGCGAACTGGGACGTGCGCGGTATCAGGGTATGGGCCAGGCTGCTTGGTTTGCAAGGAGCGGTGGTTGAGGATGTGACTGTGGGGGTCGAGGGCGAGGTGATCGTCGCTGTCAGGCCGTGCTGGCGGGAGCGGGATCGTTGCGGGAGGTGCCGTCGGCGATGTGGGCGCTATGACGGGGGGGAGGGTCGCCGTCGCTGGCGCGCACTGGATTTGGGCGCGACGTTTTGCCTCTTGGAGGCTGACGCCCCCAGGGTGAGCTGTCGCCGGCATGGGGTGGTGGTCGCGGCGGTCCCGTGGGCGCGGCATGACAGCCGGTTTACGCGCTCGTTTGAGGATCAGGTCGCGTGGCTTGCGTGCAACACATCAAAGACCGCGGTGGCTGAGCTTCAGCGGGTGGCGTGGCGCTCGGTCGGGCAGATCCTTGAGCGGGTCGCTTCTGAGGCACGCCGCCAGGTTGATCTGCTGGACGGTCTGCGCAGGATCGGGATTGATGAGATCAGCTACCGCAAGGGCCAGAAGTACCTCACGGTCGTGGTTGATCATCACAGCGGCCGGCTGGTGTGGGCCGCCCCGGGCCGTGACCGCCAGACGGTGCTTGAGTTCTTTGACGCGCTCGGCCAAGAGCGCTGCAAACAGATCGAACTTGTGTCCTGCGACATGGCCTCATGGATCAGCTCCGCGGTCGCTGAAGCGGTCCCTGACGCGGAGCGGTGCGTGGACCCGTTCCACGTGATCGGGCTGGCAACCGACGCGCTTGACGAGGTTCGTCGCGAGGTGTGGCGCCAGGCCCGCAAGGACGGCAACACGCAGCTTGCCAAGGACCTCAAAGGCGCGAGGTTCTGCGTCTGGAAGAACCCGCAGCACCTCACCGACAACCAGCGCGCCAAGCTCTCAGAGATCCAGAAAACCAACGGGCCGCTGTACCGCGCCTACCTGCTCAAAGAGCAGCTGCGCCAGATCTACCAGCTGTCTGCCCGCAAAGCCGAGAAGCTGCTTGACAGCTGGCTTGACTGGGCACGGCGCTCAAGACTGCCAGCGTTCGTGAAGCTCGCACGCACGATCACCGCGCAGCGTTCCGGGATCATCGCCGCAATCAAACACGGACTGTCAAACGCCCGGGTCGAACAGCTCAACGGACAGCTGCGGCTGATCACAAGACGCGCGTTCGGGTTCCACTCAGCTGAGGCGCTGATCGCACTCGCGATGCTCAAACACGGAGGCCTGTGCCCACCCCTACCAGGCCGGTGACAAACCCACGGAAACAGCAGGAGACCCTCAAATACATGCCCAGACGCGACCGTGAGCAAGTCGCCCGCGACCTCAAACCGATCTACACCGCGATCAACGCCGAGCAGGCATGGGCCGCACTGGAGGCCTTCGATGAGAAGTGGGGAGCGCGCTTCCCGATCATCACCCGGCAGTGGACCGCCGCCTGGGAGCACATCACACCGTTCCTCGCCTTCCCCGCCGAGGTCCGCCGGATCATCTACACCACCAACGCGATCGAGGCGCTCAACCGGCAGCTACGCAAAGCCATCAAAACGAAGGGCAGCTTCCCCAACGAGGACTCAGCCCGCAAGCTCGTCTACCTCTGCCTCCAGAACGCCGTCCCGCAATGGACCCGCTGCCGGAACTGGACAGCCGCGCTGCTAGCGCTCAAGATCCACTTCGGTGACCGGATCCCGGACGCAAGCTGACCACCACCCATTGACACGACCAGAGTAACTGTTAACCTGAAGAAACCACGCTTACACAGTTAACGTGACGCCCTCGGCGCGACCCATCGCGGCCGAGCGACGGCCTACTCACTGAATTAGGTCAGATCACCGTGACGAGCGTCCCATAGCTGATGTAACGCCATGCGCGCTGTGCTGCTGCGTAGGGCAGTTCGACGCAGCCCAGGCTCTGCGGGTAACCGTAGGAAGCCCTGGGCATGTAGTGAACCGCGTCGCCGCCGTTGAAGTAGGAGACGAACTGAACGGGGTCCGCGTACGGCACGCCGTTGGGATTGATCCCCTGCATCACCTGACTGCGCAGGCGCTCATACACCGGGTAGGTCCCGAGCGCGGTCGGCGACACGGAGATACCCGTGTTGGCGAGCGTATGCAGCACGACCGCGCCGTTGTGGTACAGAGTGAGGGTCTCCGGACTCGCTTCGCTCGCCACCGCGTAGGTGTAGCCAGCATGGTTGTACTGACGGTGCACGAGCGCGGAGACGAGCCTGCTCCACAATGCGGGAGTCAAGACGCCCGTCATTGGGAGTCCGCGCTGGGACTGGAAGTCCATGACCGCGCCTCGAATCACGAGTGCCCGTTGTCCGGTCCACAACGAGCGCAGCGACACCGGCCAGCCGCGGCCAACGACAAACCTGCCGCGCGGCGGCGAGTAAAGCGCCCGCATCTGCGCGCGGAGATCATCGGACGGCGGACTCTGCGCGCTGGCTAAATGGACCGGCAGGTAGCCGAGCGTGGCGAGCAACTGAACGAGCCGCACGGTGGATGGTTCGCCGACCACGTACCGCTCCAGCACGGGGTGAGACAGCGTACCGCCGGCGGCCGCGCGCAGGCCCTTCGGCACCGTGAGGGTCACCTTGGTGCCGGGCGTAAAGCCACTGGCCGCGAAAAATCTGAGCGTGCGCGGGCCCACTCGACGCCAGCGCCCGGCGAGCCGGGGAAGCAGCGTCGGCGCGACCGGCTGGCTGCGCGCCAACGGCTGCGAAAACCGAACGGTGAACGCAGCATCTCCTGCAATCGCCCCACGCGTGGCCGGATATACAGCCACGACACGCAACCGTTGGGGCGAGGCTGCGGTGGCGCTTGCGGGAGCGAGAATGCACGTGCATGCGAGAAGCGCGAGACTGAGTAATGCGGCTCGTCGTCGGGTCATGGCTTCACATTAGCCAAGAGCCGTGAGAATGCGACCAAGAGGCGGGCTGAGCGGCTTGCGCCGGGAGACTGCTCAGAGCGAGCCGAGGTTGTGGATGAGGCCGATCACGGCCGGCGTCATGAGAACGATGAAGAGCGCCGGGAAGATCAGAAAAACCAGCGGGAAGAGCATCAGGACGGGAGTCTTCTGGGCTCGCTCCTCGGCGTTGGCGCGACGACGGGCGCGCATCTCGTGCGCCAGGTTGCGCATTATCTGTCCCAGTGAGATGCCCATCCGCTCCCCCTGCGCCATGGTACGCACGAACGAGCGCATAGCGGGCGTGTCGGCGCGTTCGGCCATATGGGTCAGCGCCTCCTCGATCGAGAGGCCCATCGTCTGCTCCTGGAGCGTCAGCTTGAGCTCATCGCCGAGCGGCGGCCCGAACTGCCCCGAGGCGAGCCTGAGCGCCTGTGGGAAGGACAGCCCGGCCTCGATCATCACCGTCACCAGATCAACGAGGTCGGGCAGGGCCCGATCGATCGTCTCGATCCGCCGGCGCGCACGACGCTGGACATACGTGAGCGGCAGAACCCAGCCGGCGAACACTGCCAGGGCGACGATCAGCACGTCGAGCATGCCGTGGAGGCCGACCAGCAGGAGTGCAAGCAGCGGCAGGGCGACGGTGCTCAGCACCCGGTAGCCGATGACGGTGCGCGCAGATACGGTGTACATGCCGGCGGCCATCAGCTCGTCGCGGATCGCCGCCTCTCGGATCGTTGTCAGGCGCCCGGAGAAGAGGCCCCCAAGCGATGTCGCAGCAGCTGACAGAAAGCTCCTATGAGCCTCCCTGTCGAGATAGACGGTAAGGTCGGCGCCCAAGCCGTCACCTCCGGCCTGCAGGCCGTGGTCGATCACAGCCCGCACCCGCTCGACCGGCGAGCCGCGATGCTCCCGCGTAGCCACCAGCGTCGCGAGCACGGCGATTCCCAGGAACCCTGCCCCCAGTGCCAGATATATGTAGCTGGACACGGTCACACCTCGATCTTGATGATCTTGCGGATGACGAACCCGCCGCAAACGACCAGACCCATACTCACGCCCAGGGCGACCAGCCCCATGGTGGTGTGGTAGAGCGGACGCACGTAACCGGGGTTGATCAACGAGATGAACAGCAGCAGCGCCACCGGCAAACCCGCGAGGACGCCGCCCGAGAGGCGGCCCTGAGCGGTCAGCGAACGCACGAGCCGCCGTATCTCGATCCGCTGCCGCACGGTCTCGGCGACCAACTCAATCACCTCGGCGGTGTTACCGCCGGTTTCGCGCTGAAGCGAGGCAACGATCGCCACGTGTTTGAAGTCCTGGCTGCGCATGCGTTCGGTCACCTGCGCGAGCGCATCGGCCAAGGGGATTCCGAGCTGCTCGTCGAGCACCGCCCGACGCAGCTCCCGCGCCGAGGGCTCCGGTGCGTCCTCCAGCACCGCCTTGAGCGCTCCGACGAAGGTCTGACCGGAGCGCATAGCCGAGGCGATCACCTGCAGGTTGTCCGGCAGCTGATCGGCGAACATCCGCCGCTTACGGTCGGCGCGCATCCTGATCGCCATCAGCGCAGCTCCCGGCACAACGAGCGCCAGCAGGGCCGCCACGGGGCTGTGGGTCTTTAGGACCAGAAGACCGCCTACCAACAGAATGGCCACCACCACATACCCCAGTAGCTGCTCCAACCCAATGTCGATCTCAGCCACCTCCATCTCGGTGCGCAGGCGCGTTAGCAGCGGTGAGCGCGCGAGCTTGCGGGCCTTGCGGTCGCCGAGCGCGCGCTCGACCAGCGACTGCTCAGAGTCGGACTCGTCGTGCCGCAGCGTCACGTACGCGCCAACTCGCTGCGCGACCGTCTGGCGGTGCCCAACCAGCGCGAACACCGCTCCACCAAGCAACCCACCGGCAACAACGCTGACTGCGGCGGCTGCCAGACCTGCGTCAGCGCTCACTTGGCAACCCGCCTCTCGATGCGCGCGGGACGGATGCCAAAGCCGGTCGCCGGCGGCCGCTCGGCCGACATCGAAGCAACCGCTCCGGAGCGCTCAGCGCCGAAGCTGTGCTGGTCCATGTATGCGGGCAGCCGCACGCCGTTGCGCTCGAACTTGGCGCACGTGGGCCGCAGGCCAGAATAGACGAGCTGACCCTTGCCGTCACCGCTCTCCTTGTCGATGCGGTACTCGAAGATGTCCTGAAGCGTCACGGTCTCACCCTCCATGCGCTGCACCTCGGTGATGCTGGTGATGCGACGACCGCCGTCATTGAAGCGTTCGATCTGCACGATCAGGTCGAGCGCGCGCGAGAGCTGCTGACGTACAGCACGCATCGGGAAGTCGATGCCTGCCATCAGCACCATGCTCTCTATCCTGGCCACAGCGTCGCGCGGCGTGTTGGCATGACAGGTGCTGAGCGAGCCGTCGTGGCCGGTGTTCATCGCCTGCAGCATGTCGAGCGCCTCAGCGCCGCGGACCTCACCTACGATGATCCGGTCAGGACGCATCCGCAGGGAGTTGCGGACCAGCTCGCGGATCGGCACCTCGCCCTGGCCCTCTACGTTCTTGGGACGTGCCTCCAGGCGCAGCACGTGCGCCTGGTTGAGGCGTAGCTCGGCTGCGTCCTCGATCGTGACGATCCGCTGATCGTCGGGGATCGCCGAGGAGAGCGCGTTCAAGAGCGTCGTCTTGCCGGAACCCGTGCCACCAGCGATCAGGATGTTAAGCTCCGCCCTGATCGCCGCCTCCAAGAACTCGCGTGCGGCGACGCTCAGCGAGCCGATCCTGACCAGATCCCCGAGATCCCAGCGATTCTTGGAGAACTTGCGGATCGTCAGCAGCGGGCCGGTCAGCGAGAGCGGCGGCAGCACCGCATTCACCCGGCTTCCATCGGGCAGGCGCGCGTCGACCATTGGCGAGGACTCGTCGACGCGGCGGCCGACCTGCGCCACGATCTTGTTGATTATCCGCCGCAGGTGATGCTCGTCGGTGAAGCGCACCCCGGTCTTCTCAATCCGGCCGGAGCGCTCGACCCAGACGTCCGAGGGCCCGTTGACCATGACCTCCGTGACGGTGTCGTCCTGCAAAAGCGGCTCTATCGGGCCGTGACCCAGGGTGTCGTTGGCGATCTCCTGCACCAGGCGCTCACGGTCTGCGGTCGCCAAGCCGCGCTCCTGGCCCAGTCGCTGGCGGACATCAGCCAGCACCACCTCACGCAGCGCCTTCTGGGACAGCGCCTCGTTGTACAGCCGGGGTCCAAGCTCGGAGATGATCGCCGTGTGGATCCGGTCCTTGAGCTCGACGAACGAATCAGACGCCGCCGAGTCGGTCGGTCCCGATGTTGGCATCCCAGCGAGGCGCTCGCGCAGTTCCATCTCACTCACCTCAGCGGCCGCGGGCCAGCTCGGGGGCCGTCTTCACACTCGCCTTGCGCCGAAACGGCCGGCGCCCAGAGGCACGGCTGCGCGGCACCGACGGTTTGGGCTCGGCCGGTTCGGCCTTCAGATCGCTGAGGAACATCTCCGCCAGCGACCTGATCGCCCCCGCGGCGTGCGACCGGCTGCCCGAAAGGGCGATCGGGACACCATCGTTGATCGACACAGGGATCTCACGGTCGCTGGGCACGAGCACATCGGGCGTACGTCCCAGGATCTCAACGGCCTCCGCATCGGAGATCCCGACGTTTGTGCCGGCTCGGTTGAGCACCACGCGCACCCGCTCACTGGGATGGCCCATCAGCTCGAGCGTGTCCAGTCCAAGTCTGGTGTTCTTGAGCGACAGCGCGTCAAACATGGCGACCATGCAGATCCAGTCGGCCACATCGACGGTTGCGATCACCTCGGCGGTGAAGGCTGGCGGCGTGTCGACGACGATGAAGTCAAACTCCTGGCGCAGCACCGCGTAGATGGTGGACATCATCTGCGCCGTCACCGAGACGGCCTGGTCCGGCCTTGCGGGCGCCGCCAGCACTCGCAGGCCACTCGGGTGGCGCAGCATGAAGTCCTCAAGCTTGTCGGCGTCGAGGCTGCCACCCGAGACGGCCAGATCGAACAGCGTCGTATCGGGACGCAGGCCGAGCGCCAGCGCGACGTCGCCGAACTGCAGGTCCAGGTCGATCAGCACCGTCTTACGACCGCGACTTGCCAGCGCCGCACCAAGGTTGGTGGCCGCAACGGTCTTGCCGACGCCGCCCTTGGAACCGAGCACAGCGATCAGCGTGCCCGCATCAGGCCCCTGGTCGGCCGCGGTGCGCGTCCGCGTCACGGCCTTGCGGATCGTGAACTCCACGTCACGGCTCACCTGTTCGGGAATGTAGGGACCGGGGTGCAACACCATGAAGTCGTCTGCCCCGGCCGCAAAGGCTTCCTGAACAAACTCCTGGTCGCTGCCGTGCGATAGCACCACCACCGGTGTGTTGGGGCGCACCGTGTGCCACAGCGACACCAGCCTCAGCGCCTCGGCCGAGCCCTCGCGGCAGGCCACGAGGAGCAAATCAACATCCATCCGCAGGATCGCATCGGCGTTCAGGTCGAAGCTCTCAAAGTGCTCCGTCAGCACGACGCTCGAGTCCTCCGGAATGTGTTCACCGACCAGTCGGAGGGCCACGGTCTCGTCGTGTGCAACAGCCGCTGTGATGGGGCGCGCCATGTCTGTCAGCTCCCAACCGAGTAGAGTTTCACCGAGTCGGCGGCGCCGATCGACGGTCGCAATGCCAGCCACAGGCTGCCCTGGCCGGTCGCAGCCGTGACGATCAGCGCTTGGCGGTCGCTCAGCCGCAGTACCACGACGCCGCTTGCGTTGGCCAACACGGGCACGTCTTGGACGAGCATCTCAGACCTCTTACCGAGCAGCAACATGATGTCCACGGTGTCGCCCGGCGCTAGGTAGCTGGTGAGCCCCTGCTGGCTCGAGAACGCGAAGGCAACAGCCCGTTCGTCGCCGCGCAGCATACCCGGCAGCAGCGCCGTGCTGCGCGTGAAATCGGCAGTCGTGATCTGCTGTCCCGCGACGATGTCACTGGTCGCGGCTTCACCGATGATCTGCGAGGGATCGACGATCGCTCCCGGCACCACCCGTGCGGTTGGTACCTCCACGCGCTTGAAATAGCCCTCACCCGCAATCGCGGCCTCTGGAGTGCCCTGGGGAATGTTCTGCTTGGCCACCCAGACGGCGGTCTGCGGCGGTCCGACCTGCACCACCGTGCGCTTGCTGTAGTTGGCGACGAAGAGGTAGATCAGGGCGGCGGCCAGCAGGGCCGAGACAGCCGCTACCAGCAGCGCGTTCCTGCGACCGGCGAGCGCCTGTGCGCGACCACGGGGCGGGAACTTACCAAAGTGACGATGGGCTTCCATTTGTACAGGCTCCAGTAGGTTTCGTGTCTGCTATCGGCGTGAGCATCGCCAAACTTGACTGTGGACAGCCGGCCCTCGCGGTTCCGGTCAACTGGTACAGGTCGGGGTCAGGAATGGATTGGTGCCGGTCAGCGACCCCTCCATGCGCATCGTCGCGCTGGATCCGATCGTCGAGGAGAGGCCTCCGGACGCTTCACTGACGAGCTTCAGCCAGCTGAACGTGGACGTGACCTTGACCTCGATCGGGTCTCCGGTCGTGTAGGTGCTGCTGGCGGGCGAGGTGCTGGTGGCAATGTCACCCACGCAGACGCTGGTCAGGTTCGGTCCGCCGATGCGCTGGGACTCGCAGGTTGCCCACAGCTGGAGCGTGGTCTCGGGCTGCGTGCCGCACATGACGCTCGTCGTGGTGCCGATCACAGCCGCCTCCCGCACCGCGATGTTGGCGATGTTGGTGTCAGAGTTCTGCTGGTTCAGCGCCAGGCCAAAGTCGATGATCGCGAAGAGGAACAGCAGCAACAGCGGTAGCACGAAGGCAAACTCGACCAGCGCTTGGCCGCCTTCGCCCGGGATCCTGCCTCTGAGCCAGCGCATACACTTCCACACGGTGCCCACTGTATCGGCAGCTGCAAGCACAGCCCTTTAGCTTTGGCTCCCTAACTCACCAACCGGCCAACGGCCGCGCCGCCTGTGTCGCCCGCTGGCTTCTCTCCGACGCCGATCCTCCCCCCCTCGAGCGGTCAAACAGAGCCATGCCGACCTGCTGTCCGCGCCCGGCGCTGTGCGCGCTTGAGCGCGTCGTAGACCACGCGGGCATAAACCGCGCGCGCCCACACCTGTGGGTGCACGCCGTCCACCAACATCGCCCGCGTGCTGTGGGCAAACCAGTTGGCCAAGACAGCCTGCGGCCAGGTCCGCACGTACTGGGCAAGCTGATGGTCGACCTCACCCTGCCAGCTGCGGGCCAGCCGCACGTTGACGATCACCACCACGGGAACGCCTCGCAACACCCGGCGCAGGTTCTGCATGTCGCTGTACCAGACCGGACCGTTGTCGCCGATCTGCACGATCACCTCACGCGGCAGCCGGCCCGCGGCCCGGTACTGGGCCAGTCGGGCGATCGTCGCCTCGGCCTGGCGTCCGACCACCGCGTCCACACGCAGCCTCCGTCCGATCAGCGCCTCCAGGTTGGCGGCGGCGCCGAGCATCACCGAGTCCCCGGCCGCCAGCACCTCGCCGTGGAAGCCTGGCGGCCGCCGTGAACGCTCTGGCTTTGAGGGAGGTGGGTGGTCAGCACCGCCCGGGCCGCTCGGGCCAGGTCGTGGCAGACCGCGAACGGCGCCTCTGCCTGGAGCGATCGGGATGAGCGCCTGCGGCGTCGCTGTTCGCTGGTGCGCAAGCGCCGTGGCGGGGGCTGGCAGACCGAACCCAGCGGCCACAAGTGCCGCGAGCAGCGCGGCGGCGCTCGTCACCCAGGCCAGGCGCTGGTGCGGCGTGTGACGGTCAAGGAAGGCCCGCAGCCTGAGCTGCGCGCGACCAGAGCGGATCGGCGTCTCGACATAGCGGTAGGAGAGCGCCGCGACGGCGACCGTGCCGGTGGCCTGCAGCAGCACGAGCACCGGGCCAGGGAGCGATACATCGACACCGGGCCTGGTCAGCTGCATGATCGGCCAGTGCCAGAGGTAGATGCCGTAGGAGCGCACGCCCAGCCAGCGCAACGGTTCCCAGCCGAGCGCGTGACCAAGCCGAGAGCCGGGCATGACCACGCTGCCGATCAGGACCGCCCCGATCAGCGCCATCACCAGAAAGCCACCCCGGTACAGCCAGGGCTGATAGTCGTGGATGCTCACAAACAGGATCAGCACCCCGACAAGCGCGATCAGCCCGACGGAGTCGGTCTGGACCGGGCCGATGCGGCGGGCAGCAAGCGCCCGGCGGATACCAGGTAGCGCGAATGCCAGCAGCGCGCCGATCAGCAACGTGAAGGCACGGGTGTCGGTTCCGTAGTAGACGCGCGACGGGTCGCCGTTGGGGTTGTAGAGAACCGCCATCAACAGGACAGAGACCAGCGCCAACACCGCCGTGAGCGACCAGACGCTGCGCGGATGCAAGCGCCGCAACCCCAGCAGCAGCAGCGGCGGCCAGACCAGGTAGAACTGCTCCTCGACCGCGAGCGACCACAGATTCTGGAGCAATGAGGGGCGTCCGAACTGATTGAAGTAGGAGTGGTTGGCGATGACCTCGTGCCAGTTGGTGAGGTAGACGATCGCGCTGATCGCATCGGCGCGGGTGCGGCTGAGGTCGTCGCGCGCGATCGTGAGCGTCGCCAAGAGCGCAAACGCGATCACGACGGCCACCGCTGGGAACAGGCGGCGCGCCCGCCGTGCCCAGAAGGCCCGCAGCGCGATCGTCCCGTCGGCCGCGAACTCACGCAGCAGCAGCGAGGTGATCAGATAGCCGCTGAGCGCAAAGAAGAGATCGACGCCGAGGAAGCCGCCCGGCATCCAGGAGACGCCGGCGTGATAGAGAAACACACCGCTGACGGCCAGCGCCCGCAGGCCGTCGAGCCCGGGCTGATATGGCAGCCGTCGGCCGTCTGACCGTGAACCATGGGATTGTTCGCGTGCGGAGCTGGCCGAGTCCATCTCGCGTGTGTCGTTCGTCTGCCGCGGCCTGAACCCTGCGGCAAACCGTAGATGCCCTCAGCGCGATTCCCGGTTCGCGTACTCACCCAACTCGCCGGAGCACACCGCGCGCTGCTGCGTCCGGCGCGTCAGTCGCGCATCGCCGGGAACAGCACGACCTCGCGGATCGTGCGCTGCCCGGTCAGGATCATCGCCAGCCGGTCGATGCCGAAACCGATCCCGCCCGCGGGCGGCATCCCGTATTCCAGGGCTTCGATATAGGCCTCGTCGTAGGGTTGCGCCTCCTCGTCGCCGCCCGCTGCCAGTGCCCGCTGCTGCTCAAACCGCCGGCGCTGGTCGTCGGGATCGTTGAGCTCGGTGAACGCGTTGGCGATCTCCATTCCGGCCATGAACGCCTCAAACCGCTCGACCAGGCCCTCCTCGCTGCGGTGGCGCTTGGCCAGTGGCGAGATCTCGATCGGATAATCGAACAGGAGCGTCGGCTGGATCAGTGTCGGCTCGACATGCTTTGAGACGAGCTCATCGACCAACTGCGGCCAACTGTCCGTCTCGGGAACCTGCAGGCCGGCGGCGCGCATGGCCGCTGCCAGCTCGTCGCGCTCACGGCTTGCACGGATGTCCACGCCCGTGCGCTGCCGGATCGCCCCGGCGAGCGTCTCCCGGTGCCATGGGCGCTGGAAATCCAGCGGTCCGTCGTAGCCGATCTCCGCTGTGACCTGGCGCAGGAGGGCCTCCAGGCGGTCAGCCACGTCGAGGTAGTCGGCGTATGCCTCGTAGTATTCGATCGAGGTGAACTCGGGGTTGTGCTTGGGCGAGAGGCCCTCGTTGCGGAAAAGACGGCCGATCTCATAGACGCGCTCCAGGCCACCGACCAGCAGGCGTTTGAGATAGAGTTCGGGCGCGATCCGTAGATACAGGTCTCGGTCAAGCGCGTTGTGGTGGGTGATGAACGGTCGCGCGGCCGCCCCCCCGTAGAGCGGCTGGAGAATCGGCGTCTCGACCTCGATGAACCCCTCCGCGTCAAGGTAGCGGCGGATCGCCGTGACCATCCGCGCCCGGGTGATGAAGACGGCTCTGGTGTTCTCGTTGGCGAGCAGGTCGGCCTCGCGGTGACGCAGACGGGTCTCGGTGTCGGTGAGCCCGTGGTGCTTGTCGGGCGGCGGCCGCAGCGACTTGGCGAGCAGCTCGAAGTTCGTGATCCGGAGCGTCAGCTCGCCGCGACGGGAGCGCAGCGCCATTCCGTCGACACCGATCAGATCGCCCAGGTCCAGCTCCAGGAGCAGTCGCATCCGTTCGACGCCCAGCTCGTCGACGCGAGCCTGCAGCTGCAGCGAACCGGAGCGGTCGACCAGGTCAAGGAACGCCATCCCACCCTGACCGCGTCTCGCCGCCAGACGGCCCGCGACGCGGTGAGCGCGGTCCGTCTCCTCGCCAACCTCCAGGTTCACGTGTGCGGCACGTACCGTGTCGATCGGCTCAACCCTGCTGAAACCGTACGGAAAGGGCTCGACCCCAGCCTCACGCAGAGCCGCAAGCTTCTGGCGTCGAGCCGTAAAGACATCAGGTGGATCCTCGCCCTGGTGCGCAGGATGGCGCCCGTCGTCGGCCACGTCGCGCCCAGGCTCAGGCCACTTCGATCTTTGCGATCTTGAGCTGGCGCTCGCCGCGCGGCGTGGTCACCGACACGGTGTCGCCGGCGCGGCGCCCGAGCAGCGCCTTGCCCACGGGCGACTCGTTGGAGAGCTTCATCTGGGCGGGCTTGGCCTCGGCCGATCCGACGATCGTGTAGCGGTGCTCCGCGCCGTCACCGTCAACGACATGGACCGTGGTACCGACCCTGACGACCTCGTTGTCGAGCTCGGAGGCATCGATCACGGTTGCCGACCGCAGCTTCTCCTCGAGCACCGCGATGCGCGCCTCGAGCATCGCCTGCTCGTTCTTGGCATCGTCGTACTCAGCGTTCTCGGATATGTCACCGAACTCGCGAGCATCCTTGATACGAGCCGCAACCTCGCGCCGGCGCACGGTGGACATGTGCTCGAGCTCAGCTCTCAGGCTGGCGAGTCCTTCAGGTGTGAGAATGACGTCCTTGGGCATGTGCTTATGGGTTGGCTTGGGCGCAGAACGCGGGTTGGCGGATCGGACGCATGACGCGTGATCGTGTCCGTGGGCGCGCCAGTATAGACGCATGGCGAGCGGCGCTCCGGGCGCGCGCACGCTTCCGAGCAGCTTCAGCCGCGACAGATTACTGCCGATACCGGCCGGAGATGTCGGTAAGTGTCGCCACGGCGGGCCCGCAGCCACGCCGTCTCCGATCGATGCACGCGCCCGCGCTGATCTTCGGTGCCTGTCTGTCGCTGCTTGCGACCGTGTTGCTGATCTACGCGATCGACCTGCACCCGCGCAACGACTTCTACCGCGAGGCCTGGCCGGCTTACCGGCTGCTGTTGCAGGGCCACTTCCTGGGCTTTCTGCGTTCCGGCCCTCCCTACATCGGCTCGCTGCTGCTGCGGGCACCGTTCGCGCTGCTGGCGGGCGCGTTGGGGGCCTCCGCACGCGGGGTGTACATCGCGACGGCGATTCCGTGCATGCTCGCCCCGAGTGTTCTGGCAGGCTACATCGCCGGCGGGGCTAGCACCGATCCGGCGGCGGCCAGCAACGATCCGGCGGCGGCCAGCCCGAGGCGGGGCGTACGGCCGGTCGATCTGTTCATGCTGACGCCCCCGGCGCTGATGACGATCGTCGGCGGCCACCCGGAGGATGCGCTGGGGGGAGTGCTGTGCGTAGCGTCGGTGCTGCTCGCCTGCCGCGGGTCGAGCCGCGCCGCCGGCCTGTTCCTCGCCCTCGCGGTGATCAACAAGTCCTGGGCACTCGTCGCCGTGCCGCTCGTGCTCGCCCTGATGCCCGCCGACCGGCGGCTCTCCGGTTTTACGACCCTGGTACTGGTTGCAGGTGCGGTGATGCTCCCCGTCACCGCACTGCGGCTGAGTTCGGGGGCTTCAATGGGCGGTACCCTCGGGGACCAGGCCTACGGGGTCTTCGAGCCCACCCAGCTGCTCTGGTGGCTCGGGCCATCCTCCTGGTTCGTTCGCGAGGCACACATCCTGCTGGTGCTGGTCGCCTGGCTGCTGAGCGGTGCCTGGTGGTGGCTGCGTGTGCATGGCCGCAGCGCCCGGCCGGCGGTCCGTCAAGCGCTAGCGGCGTTGGCGGTCGTGCTACTGGTGCGCTGTGCCCTCGACCCCTGGGACAACGTCTATTACATGGCCCCCTTCATGCTGGCCGTGACGGTGCTGGAGGATCCACCGGGCTTCCCAACGCTCACCTGGCTCTGCGTGGCGGCGAGCCTGATCATCGTCCCTCCCTACGGCTTCCTGCACAGTCTCGGCGACGCCGCTCAGGCAGCGACCTACAGCGTGTTTGCGCTGGCCACGATCGCCTGGCTGGGACGCCTCGCGTTCGCCACATCCGGACCATCACCCACCCTCGGCTACGCAGCCAGCGAAGGCTCCGGCGCCTGAGCGGCGGCGAAGAGCTCACGCGCGCGGGCCACGCTCGAAGCCTGCTGGAGAGCCGCCTGCAACCGCGCCTGTTCGTGTCGCGTGCCACCGAGCCGCTCCACGTACCAGGGGTGGAACTTGCGCAGGTAACGGTTCGCGCGCTCCTCCCCGAGGTGCTCCACGGCGGCGTCGAGCACCCAGTCGATCTCCGTGAGGATCTCCGCCCGCGTCGGCTCGCTCTCGCGGCGGCCGGTGAGCTGCGCAAACACCCATGGGTTCCCCAGTGAGCCGCGCGCCAGCAGGATCGCATCCGCGCCGGTCTGCGCGAACGCCTCGCGGGCCAGCTGGGCCGTGCGCAGCCCGCCGGAAAGCAGCACCGGCACCGGCAGCTCAGCGACCAGCGCGGCGAACAGCTCATAATCGGGTCGACCACCGTGACGCTGCGAAGCGTGCCGGGGATGGATCGAGAGCCCCGCGACCCCGCCGCGCTCGGCGAGGTCGCGGGCCACGGCGACACCCTTGCCGTCGCCGGGCCTGATCCCGGTGCGCAGCTTGACGGTGACCGGCAGCCCGCTGCCCCTGGCGGCCGCCAGCGCGACGCGTACAGCGCGGTCCGGGTCCTCCAGCAGCGCCGCGCCGGCGCCGGTCTTGCAAACCTTCGGGACTGGGCAGCCCATGTTGATGTCGATCAGGTCCGCCCCGGCCGCGGCCGCCCGCTCGGCCGCCGACGCCATCACGTCGGGATCGGCGCCGAACAGCTGCACGGCGACCGGGTGCTCGTCGGGATGGATGCGCAAGAGCTCGCGGCAGGTGCGCGCGTTGCCGTGGTGGACGGCATGGCTTGAGACCATCTCTGAGAACGTCAGGCCGGCGCCGTAGCGCTTTGCCTGCAGGCGCACGAACCAGTTGCCGATCCCGGCCAGCGGCGCCAGGATCACGCGGTTGGGGACGGTCAGGCCGCCCAGCTGCCAGGGCTCGTTCAGCGAGCGCGGCGGGTCGGAACTCATGTTCACGGCGTTCATGGTAGGAATCACCTGTGGCGCTGGACCTGGAGGCTTTGACGGCACCCTGGCTCGAGGTGATCCGCGGACAGGTGCCGGGGATCGAGATCTTCGATGCGCACACGCATCTTGGCCAGAACGATCCTGACGGCATGCGGCAGAGCCCGGCCGAGCTGCTGGCCCAGCTGCGCGCCGCACGGGCGTGCGGCTGCTTCGTCTTTCCGATGCACGAGCCGGACGGCTACCCGCCCGCCAACGACTTTGTGATCGCCACCGCCGCGCAGTCGGACGGGCTGCTCGTGCCGTTCTGCCGGGTCAAGCCGGGTGAGGGCGCGCTCGGCGAAGCCGAGCGCGCCCTCACCCGAGGGGCCCGGGGGATCAAGCTGCACCCACGGGCCGAGCGTTTCACGCTCGATCACCCTGACATACCGCGCCTGTTCGCGCTTGCGCACGAGCGCACCGTGCCGATTCTGATCCACGCCGGCCGGGGCATTCCGGCGCTGGGTGAGCACGTGGTCGCAAACGCCAGCCGCTACCCCAACGCACGCGTGATTCTCGCCCACGCGGCCGTGTCTGACCTGGCGTGGCTGTGGCGGGTGATCGCGGATCTGCCCAACGTCCTGATCGACACGGCCTGGTGGGTCTCTCAGGATCTGGTTGCGCTCTTCTCGCTGGTCCCCGCCGCCCAGATCGTCTTCGCCTCCGACGCCCCCTACGGCGCGACCGCAGTGTCGGCCGCAGCCCAACTGCGGCTGGCATTGCAGGCCGGACTCACGCCCCAGCAGGTGGCGCTTCTCGCCTCCGGCCAGGCGCTGCGCATCGCACGAGGCGAGCCGCTGGCGGTCAGCGGTCCGGCGATCGGGGAGCGCGAACGCGCGAGCCACCTGCTGCTTGACCGTGTCGCAGGCTACCTGCAGGTTGGTGCCCTGCTCGAGTTCCGCACGGGCGACGGCAGCGAGATGATTGCGCTTGCGCGCCTGGCCTGCGATGTGCCCGACGATGTCGACGACCTGCCCGTGTTCTACGCCATCAGGGCGCTGCTGGACCGGCACGCCGAGCTGCGCGCGAACACACCCGCCGACCGCACCAGCCGAGCGATTCTGCAGCTGGCCGCGGCGGCCGCCATGTCACCGGACGTACCGGTGCCCCACGGCGACTGATCAGCGGTTGAGCTCCCAGATCAGTCGCAGCCCGGTGAGCGTCAGGAACTCGTCCACCTCGTCGATCGCGTCCCGGATCAGCGGGTACATGACGGTCGAGAAGCCGCCGGTCGCGATCACGCGCGTGTGCTCCCCGAGTTCCGCGCGCAGACGCCGCACGATGCCCTCGACCTGACCGGCGAACCCGAACGCGATGCCGCTGCGGATCGCCTCCGAGGTGGAGCGGCCGATCACCGTCCGGGGCTCCCCCAGCTCCACATTGGGGAGCTTGGCGGCGCGCTCTGACAGGGCCTCGAGCGAGATCTCGATGCCCGGCGTGATCACGCCGCCGAGGTACTCCCCGTCGTCGGAGACGACGTCGTAGGTGATCGCGGTGCCGAAGTCGACGACAACACAGGCCGAGCCGAACCGAGCGTGAGCGGCGACCGCGTTGACAAGGCGGTCAGCACCCACCTCGTGCGGGTTCTCGGTGCGGATCGGCATGCCGGTCCGCAGCGCCGGACCCACGACCATCGTGTCGTGGCCGAGGTGGCGCCGGCCCAGCAACCGCCACTGCTCCTGAAGCCGTGGCACGGTCGAGGAAACGATCGACGCCACGGCCTGGGTGAGCGTGTGGCCGCGCAGCGCGAACAGTCCCGCGAGCAGCACCGCCAGCTCGTCAGCGGTGGCCGCGCGCCTGGTGGCAAAGCGCCAGTCCGCCGCGAGCGTCTGGTCACCCGAGGCGAAGGCGCCAACGTGGGTCTGGGTGTTGCCGACGTCAACCACCAGCAACAGCTCGGGCTCTGGCCCAGGATCACTCATGGCGCCTGACTATATGGCCAGCGGGGGGCCCGCGACCGTGACCTGCTGGGCACCCCCGAGCGCGGCCAGCGAGTCGGCCAGGAGCTCGCCGCCGGGCAGGCGCAGGTCGGGCTCGAGCTCGAGCAGCGGCACGAGCACGAAGCGTCTTGTGGAGACCTGCTCGTGCGGCAGCCTCAACCGCGGCGAGCTGTACTCCAGCCCGCCGAGCAGCAGCAGGTCAACGTCGATCACGCGCGGACCATGGCGGGGGCCGCCCGCTGCGCGGCCGACCTCACCCTCAACCGCCTTGCAGCTGTCGAGCAGCTCCTCCGGTCCCTGTTCGGTCTCGATCTCGACGCACGCGTTCAGGAACTCGGGCTGGTCGAGGATCAGCCCGACCGGCTCGGTGTCATAGGTGTGTGAGCTGCGTAGCACACGCACCCCGTGCTGACCCAGAGCATCGACGGCCGCCTGCAGGTGCGCCCGGCGATCGCCCAGGTTTGACCCGAGCCCGAGCATCCCGAGCGCAGTCACGCCTCCCGCCACACCTCAACGGAAACCTCGCCGATGCTGAGCGCGATCGGCGGCTCTGGCTTGGAGGCTTTGACCCAGACCGAGTAGATCTCGTATCGCTCGATCAACCGCTCGGCCACGGCGGCGCAGAAGCGCTCGAGCGTGCGGTACTCGCGCTGCTGAGCGGTGAGCCAGACCAGCTGGCAGACCTCGCCGTAATCGACCGTGTCCTCGATCCGGTCGGTGACGGTCGCATCGCAGTCGGCAACATCAAGGCGCAGATCCACGACCAGGCGCTGACCAACCTCGCGCTCGGCGGCGCTCACGCCCATGTGTGTGTAGAGCGAGAGGCCGCTGATCTCGATCGTGACCTCGGGCTCCGGGTGGCCGTCGTCGTCTTCCTCGTCCTCATCGAACTCGTCCTCCTCACCGACCAGCTCCTCCTCCACGGCAAGGTCGTCGGGTTCGGTGCCATCCGGCTCAGCGCCGGGCGCAGGTTCGGACTCGAGCGGGTCGGTGTCGTCTTCGCTGCTCATCTCTGAGGCCTCGACTCTACCCGGCAAGCGTCGCGGCCGTCGTCTGCAGCGCGTCGTGATGGGCCGCCACATCATGCACCCGAAAGATGCTCGCACCCCCGGTGAAGGCGATCACGTTGCTGGCGATCGTCGCCGCCAGTCGCTCGGACACCGCCCGGCCGGTGATCTCACCCAGAAAGCCTTTGCGGCTGGTACCCACCAGCAGCGGCCGGCCGATCGCGACCAGCTCTGGCAGCCGCCGCAGCAGGTCGAGGTTCTCGGCCGTGCTCTTGCCAAAGCTGCCGCCGCCAAAGCCGGGATCGAGGATGACCCGCTCCTCCGCGACGCCGTGAGCGACGGCGAACGCCAAGCGCTCCTCCAGAAAGCTCTTCACCTCGGAGACGATGTCGGTGTAGCGGGCCGCCTGAGGCGGCTGGCCCGGCATGTGGCGCATGTGCATGAGGCACAGGTCAGCGCCCGCGGCGCCAACGATCTCGGCCAACTCGGGCGCCGCTCGCAGCGCCGTGACATCGTTGACCAGGTGCGCTCCCGCCGCAAGCGCCCGCCGGGCCACGCTGGCCTTCATCGTGTCGACTGAGATCTGCGCGGTCGCGCCTGCGGCGACGAGCGCTTCGATCACCGGCACCACGCGCCTGGCCTCCTCCTCGGCCTCCACCGGATCGGCGCCAGGCCGCGTCGACTCCCCACCGACGTCAAGGATGCCGGCGCCCTGCGCCGCGAGTTCGAGCCCGTGGGCGACAGCCGCAGCCGGATCGAAGTACTCCCCGCCGTCGCTGAAGGAGTCGGGCGTCACGTTCACGACCCCCATCAACGTGAATGCGCGGTGCCTGCCCCCGTCACGCCCGCTCCCCTGCAGCTGCGATCCGGCCTGTTCGCCGGCCACCGGCATCGAACCCAAGACCATCTGCCTGGTTCAGTCAGGCCAGCGGCCGGTGCGACGGAAGTGCTCGCGTGCGTTGTCCTCCTGAGCACGGTCATCAGCCTCGTCGGCGTTCAGTCGCAGCATCCAGTTGAGCAGCGCGACCATCATCGCGACCACGATCGACGCCACACCGATCGTCGAGAGCATCGAGTCGCGCGACAGCTTCGTGGTGACAAACACGTTCGCCTCGGCAGCGTTGTCCTGCACGCCGGTGAGGTGAAAGTGAGCCATCACCAGCATCACGAGCCCGAAGATCACAAACAGCGCCGGCAACCCCCAGCGGATCAGCAGCACAAACGCACCGGGCCGAGCGGTCTTGCGCGGCGTGACGATGCTGAGCAGCGAGCCGGGTTGCATGGTTTCACCTTACCGCCACCGGCCAGACCGCGCGCCGGATCAGCGTCGTCCGCCCAGGCGGCACGGGAGCTGCCCCTCGCTCAGTCGGCGGCGCCGCCCGCGTAACCTGGCCGCGGGAAGAGCTTGGGCGCCTCACCGCTGCGCTCCGGGGCCGCTGGCGGCATCGGCAGCTGCGGTGGCGGCGGCGCTTCGGAGCCGAACACCTGCTCCTCTGAGTCGCCGCCGAGCAGTGCGACGAACTGGTCGCGCTCGATCGTCTCGCGCTTGAGCAGGATCTCGGAGATCCGGTCGAGCGACTCGCGGTGGTCGTTGAGGATGCCGCGCGCCACCGTGTGGGCGGACTCGACGATGCGGCGGATCTCGAGGTCGATCTCACGCGCGATCTCATCGGAGTAGTCCGGCTCGGTGCTGAACTCGCGGCCGAGGAACGGCTGGCCGTGATCGTGTCCGAACACGCGTGGACCCAGCTTCTCAGACATACCGAAGCGCATCACCATCTGCTTGGCGGTCGCGGTGACCTTCTCGAGGTCGTTGGAGGCGCCGGTGGTGATCTCACCGAACACGAGCTCCTCCGCGGCCCGGCCGCCGAGCGTCATCGCCATCGTGTCAAGCAGCTCGGCGCGGGTGGTCAGGAACTTGTCCTCACCGGGCAGCGAGATCGTGTAGCCGAGCGCCTGGCCGCGAGAGATCACCGAGATCTTGTGGATCGGATCGCTGTTGGGCAGGTAGTGTCCGACGATCGCGTGCCCCATCTCGTGGAAGGCGGTGATCCGGCGCTCCTTCTCGCCCATCACGCGAGTCTTCTTCTCCGGGCCGGCGATCACGCGCATGATGCCCTCTTCGAGCTCGAGCTGCGTGACCTCGCGCTTGCCGCTTCGCGCTGCGAGCAGGGCGGCCTCGTTGACCAAGTTCGCCAGGTCGGCGCCGGTGAAGCCCGGGGTCTGGCCGGCGAGGGCGTCGATGTCGATCTCACGTGCCAACGGCTTACCGCGCGTGTGCACCTCAAGGATCTTCTTGCGGCCGGCACGGTCGGGCCTGTCGACGACGATTTGACGGTCGAAGCGCCCCGGACGCAGCAGTGCGGGGTCGAGAATGTCGGGCCTGTTGGTGGCGGCGATCAGGATGATGTTGTCCTTCATCTCAAAGCCGTCCATCTCGACCAGCAGCTGGTTGAGCGTCTGCTCGCGCTCGTCGTGACCGCCGCCCAGACCGGCGCCGCGATGGCGGCCGACGGCGTCGATCTCGTCCATGAAGATGATGCAGGGAGAGTTCTGTTTGGCCTGCTCGAAGAGGTCACGCACGCGCGAGGCACCGACGCCAACGAACATCTCGACGAAGTCAGAGCCAGAGATTGAGAAGAAGGGCACCCCTGCCTCGCCGGCCACGGCCCGGGCGAGCAGGGTCTTGCCGGTGCCAGGCGGGCCGTAGAGCAGCACGCCCTTGGGGATCCGTGCGCCCAGAGCCTGGAACTTCTTGGGGTTCTCGAGGAACTCCTTGATCTCGTGCAGCTCCTCGACCGCCTCATCCACTCCGGCCACGTCGCGGAAGGTGATCTTCGGTGAGTCGACCGACATGCGCTTTGCGCGTGACTTGCCAAAGGACATCACCTTGGATCCGCCACCCTGGACCTGATTCATCAAAAACAGCCAGAAGCCGATGAAGATCACGAACGGCAACAGGTAGGTGAGCAGCGACAGCCAGCCGCTGGTGGCGGTGTCCTGCACCTGCAGGGCGGCACCACCCTCGTAGCGCTCGACATCATTGATGATCGTCGAGACGTAGTTGTTGGGGTAGCCGGTCGTGTACTTGAGCCCCTCGGTCGTGACCACGGTCATGCTGTTGTCACGCTGATCGAGGTTGACGCTGGTCACATTGCGCTCGGTGATCAGCTTGAGCGTCTGCCCGAAGGTCGGCACCTGCTTGGTCGTCGTGTTGCCGACCAGCTGCGACGCGAAGAAAGCGAGCACCACAACGATCAGAATCGGGAAGGCGGCGCTCTTGAAGAAACGGCTCATGGTCTTAGGCCTCATTCCTGTCTGCCGCCAACCGACTCTCGTGCAGCTCTCAGGCGGGGAGGCTCAAGCGTAGCATCACGCTTTGGCGGGCCTGACGCGGGCGCTACGCCTCCAGCACGGCCACGTAGGGCAGCGCGCGGTAGCGCTCGGCGTGGTCCAGGCCATACCCGACGACGAACCTGTCAGGGATCTCGAACCCCACGTAGCGCGGTGCGAGCTGCGCCTGGCTGCTCGAGGGCTTGAGCAGCAGCGCGCAGACCTCGAGTGAGGCGGGGCCGCGCCCCGCGAGGTTGCGCAAAAGGTACTGGAGCGTCAGGCCGGAGTCGATGATGTCCTCGACGATCAGGACGTGGCGGCCCTCGATCGCGGCGTCGAGATCCTTGAGGATGCGAACGACACCCGAGGATTTGGTCGACGAGCCGTATGAGGAGATCGCCATGAAGTCGACCTCGCAGTCGATCCGCAGCGAGCGCATCAGGTCGGCGAGGAAGAACACGGCGCCCTTGAGCACGCCGATCAGCAGCAGATCCTTGCCCTCGTAGTCGGCCGAGACGGCCTCGGCGAGCTCACGCACACGGCGCTCGAGGTCGTCGGCGGCGACCACGACCTCGCCCAGGTGCGGTTGCTCTGTCACGGCCGCTCAGTGTAGGTGTCGAAGCCGCTCGAGGCGTCGCCACGCGCGGCCCCCGCTGGTGTGGGCGCAAAGCTCAGTTGACCGTCGATCGCGGTGGCGCGCACCCCGCCCGGCAGGTCCAGGTGCGTCGTACCCGCATCACGCATCGCCAGAATGTCCTGCAGTCGGCTGCTCGGCCCGGGGACGGGGCGGCCGTGGACGCCGTCAGCAAGCCGCGCCACCACCAGACGGGCGATGGCTACCGGCAGCGCCCGCAACCGTGAGAGCTCGATCTGTTGTGTGTCCCCCAGCTCGCGGGCCACGAGCGCGTCGAGCACCTCCGCCTCGTCGCGCAGGCGCTGGGCCAAAAGCAGGATGTTTGCCTCGGCGGCGGGGTGGATCTCGCGCAGGATCGGGACGAGCTGGTGTCGCACGCGCCCGCGCGCGTAGGCGCCGGTGGCGTTGCTCTCATCATCGCGCCAGCTCAGGCCGCGCTCCCGGCAGTAGGCACCGGTCTGTTCGCGACTGAGCTCCAACAGCGGCCGGATCAGGATCCCCTCGCGCGCGCGCATGCCGAGCAACGCACGCCTGCTCGGAGAGGACGCCAGGCGGTAGAGGATCGTCTCGACCTGGTCGGTGGCGGTGTGGCCGGCCGCGATGTCCGCCGCGTGAGCAGCGGCGAGCGCGGCGGCGGCCTCGTAGCGCAGCTCGCGCGCCCAGGCCTGCAGATTGCCTGCGCGGGGACGCAGATCCGAAGCACGGCTGACGGAGAGCTCCACACCGAGCGCATCGCAGAGCGCCTGGCAGTGGCGCTCGTCCGCATCGGCACCGGCGCGCAGGCCATAGTTGACGTGCATCGCGCGTACGTCCGAGCGCCCAACGATGGATACGACGAGATCCAGCAGGCAGGTCGAGTCACGACCACCCGAGAGCATGACCACGACCGGCCCTGAGGGCACCAGCAGCCCCGTGGCGGCGACGCGCTCGCGGATCGCGTCGACGACGCTCACTCACGCCACCCCGGTCGTGTAACACGCGCACTCGCCGACACGCGGCGAGTCTATTGGCACGGCGGCGGTGCGACCGTCTAGGCTCGCGCGCGAGTGCGTGACCTCGTGCATATCCATCAGACCGCCGAGCTGGCCGAGCGCGTGCTTTTGCCGGGTGACCCGGGGCGGGCGCTGCGCCTTGCCCAGGCGCTGCTCGACGCGCCGCTGATGCTCAACCACCACCGCGGTCTGTGGGGATACACGGGCGTTGCCGCCGATGGGCTGGCGCTGAGCATCCAGAGCACTGGGATGGGCGGACCCAGCGCGGCGATCGTGGTAACCGAACTGATCGAGCTCGGGGCGCAACGGCTCGTGCGCGTCGGTACCTGCGGCGGGCTGCGGGACGGGCTCGCGCTCGGCCAGCTGATCGTCGTGACCGAGGCGCTGGCTGACGACGGCACCAGCACGGCGCTCGGCGGGCATGAGCGCATGGCGAGCGTGCGCGCGGTCGGTGCGCGGCTGCCGGCGGCGCTGCTCGCCGCCGGTCAGGCGGCCGATCCGCCCGCGGTCACCGGAGCGACCGTGTCAAGCGACCTCTTCTATGGTGCCGAGCCCTACCTCGAGCGCTGGCGGAGGGCCGGGGCGCTGGCCGTCGAGATGGAGGCGGCGGCGATCTTCACGGTGGCCGCGCGGGCCGGCGCACAGGCGGGCTGTTTGCTGCTCGTATCGAACCTGGTCGGCAGCCACGCCTACATCGATGCGCAGGCGCTGCACGCCGCCGAGTTGCGGGTTGGCGAGCTGGCGGTCGCGGCGCTCGGGCCGAGTTAACGCGCCCGGCCCGACCCCGGGCGGGCCGGTCTCAGGCCGCTGCGTCGAGCTTCTTATCGAGCTTTGCGAGCGTGCGGTCGAGCGAGGCCAGACGCTTCTCGAGCTTCGCCAGCCGGGCCTCAAGCGCGGAGTCCTCGCGCGGCTGGTCGAGCCGGTCGGAGAGGCCCTGCAGCCCTTCCTCAACGCCCTCGAGCCGCTGGGAAACGGAGCGCAGGCGCCGCGTCAGTCGTTCGAGGTCCGAGGCGGACGGCAGGTTCAGCGCGCTCATCGCGAGCTCCTGTGCACGGCCCGCGCGTTCGCGCACGTCAAAGGCCGTGGTCAGCGTGCCGCTCACAACCGGGCTCTTGAGGAGGTCCTGCGCGAGCCGTCCGAGCGCCTGCTCCCCCTGCTGCGTGAGCCTGACTCGGAATCCGTCGTGGTCACCGTTCATACGCTGATCTTACTGCCACGCAAGCCGCATCTCGTATGGCCCCGGTCTGTTCACCAGCCGAGCTGTTACGATATATCGCTAATGTATCGCGATATACACGAAAGGACATGCGATGCGAGGCGATAGTTACTTTGAACAAGACGTAGAAGGGCCCCGTGGACACAGCGGCTGCCGCTGCCGGCGTGGCGGCGGACCGGGCGGCCCCGGCCCCGGCGGTGCCGGCGGCTTCGGCCCCGGCTTCGGTGGTTTCGGGCCGCGAGGTTTCGGCGGACCCGGCGGTTTCGGCGGACCCGGCGGACCCGGCGGTTTCGGCGGACCCGGCGGTTTCGGCGGACCCGGCGGACCCGGCGGCTTTGGGCCACGCGGGTTCGGCGGCCATGGCCGGCGTCGGCGAGGAGATGTGCGCTTGGCGCTTTTGATGCTGCTCTCGCAGGAGAGTCCGCTCAACGGCTATCAGCTGATGCAGGGCCTCGAGCAGCGCAGCGACGGGCGCTGGCGCCCAAGCCCAGGCTCGGTCTACCCGGCCCTGGCACAACTCGAGGACGAGGGCCTGATCCGGGCCACAAGCCGAGAGGGTGAGGCGGGGCGCGCCTTCGAGCTCTCAGATGAAGGCCGGGCCCATCTGGCCGAGCAGGAAGGGCGCCGCGCCCCCTGGGAGGCGGGCGCAGAGGATGAGGGCCACCCGCGGGGGCAGCTGCGCCACGCGGTCGGCGGCCTGATCCGCGCGGTCATGCACGTGGGCCAGGACGGCACGCCCGAACAGGTCGAGGAGGCACTGAAGATCCTCGAGGATGCGCGCCGACGGCTTTACCACATCCTCGCCGGCGACCAGTGAGACGCAGCGAAGGGTGAGTCCTAAGCTCTCTGCATGAGCACGACAGACACCGCGGCCATCACCGTCGCGAACCTGCGCAAGCAGTTCGGCGAGTTCGAGGCCGTCAAGGGAGTCAGCTTCGAGGTTGGGGCTGGGGAGGTCTTCGGCTTCCTCGGCCCCAACGGCGCCGGCAAGAGCACCACGATCAACATGCTCTGCACGCTGCTGACGCCGACCTCCGGCCGGGCTCGCGTCGCCGGGCACGACGTCGTCGCAGAGCGTGACGACGTGCGGCGCAACATCGGGCTGGTCTTCCAGGACCCGACGCTCGACGGCTACCTGACCGCCGCCCAGAACCTGAAGCTGCACGCCGAGCTCTACGGTGTCCCCACCAAGCTGGTGGGGCCGCGCATGGAACAGGTGCTCAGGATGGTGGGCCTCTGGGAGCGCAAGGACGGGCAGGTGATGTCGTTCTCCGGCGGCATGCGCCGGCGCCTGGAGATCGCGCGCGGGCTGATGCACTCGCCGCGCGTGCTGTTCCTCGACGAGCCGACGATCGGGCTCGATCCGCAGACCCGCCGTTCGATCTGGACCTACATCCGCCAGCTCCAGGAGCGTGAGGAGATCACCATCTTCATGACGACCCACTACATGGACGAGGCCGAGTGGTGCGACCGGATCGCGATCATGGACCAGGGCCAGATCGTCGCGCTCGACACGCCCGAGCGCCTAAAGGCCGGCGTCGGGGCCGACCGTGTGACGCTCCAGACCGATGACAACGACGCGGCGATCGCCGCGCTGCGCGAGCGCCTCGGCGTGCAGGCGCAGATCGCGGAGGGGGCCGTCACCTTCAGGATCCAGGCGGGCGAGCAGTTCGTGCCGCGGCTGTTTGCCGAGTTTGACCCGGCCCGCAACCCGGACCTGCCGGCGATCAGCAGCGTCAGCGTCTCCCGCCCCACGCTCGACGATGTCTTCATGTCCTTCACCGGCTCGACGATCCGCGACGCCGAGGAGGATCCCTCCAAGCTCCGAAACCGGGTGATGATGCAGATGATGGGAGGCCGCCGATGACCGCCACCGCCGACCCGCCGCTCGACCCCACTGAGGTCGTCCGCGTGCACGTCCCGCACCGCAGCGCTCGTTCGGAGCTGCGCGCGATCAAGATCGTCTGGCGCCGCGAGCTGATCCGCTTCGTCAACGACCGCATGCGAATCGTGACCTCACTGGTGCAGCCGTTCCTGTTTCTGTTCGTGCTCGGCGGCGGCCTTCAGCGCCTCGCGAGCGCCGGCACCCACGGTGTCAACCTGAAGACCTTCATCTACCCGGGGATCCTCTGCATGACGGTGATGTTCACGGCCATGTTCAGCGCCGCGTCGATCGTCTGGGACCGTGAGTTCGGCTTCCTGCGCGAGATGATGGTCGCACCCGTGCGCCGCAGCTCGATCGTGATCGGCAAATGCCTGGGCGGCGCCACGGTGGCGGGCGCCCAGGGGGTCATCGTGCTCGCCATCGCCGGGCTTGTCGGCGTCCCCTACGCGCCCGGCCTGATCTTCGGCGCGCTCGGGCTGCTGCTGCTGTTGGCCTTCGCGATCACGGCATTCGGGCTCAGCGTCGCGATCCGCATCAAGCAGATGCAGTCGTTCATGGGTGTCATGCAGATGATCGTGATGCCGATGTATTTCATCTCCGGCGCGCTGTTCCCGTCAAGCGGCCTGCCCACCTGGCTGACCGTGCTCAACCGCGTGGACCCGCTCGCCTACGCGGTCGATCCGATGCGCCGGCTGGTGTTCGCTCACATCGACATCTCGGCCGCGGCGCGCAGGGCACTTGACCCCGGCATCCACTGGTGGGGCTGGCGCATGCCGGCGGTGCTCGAGATCTGCGTGGTGCTGCTGCTCGGCCTCGGCCTGCTGGCCGTCGCGATCTGGGAGTTCTCGGCGACCGAGTAGCCGAGCGGACACGCTGCTGCCGTGCCGCTGGCCAGCGGGCCAGCGGCACGAGCTCAGGCGACGGACGGGATGCCGCCTACGCCGCGGGTATTGTTCGCGCCAATGGGGTACGTCCCGGATCGGGAGGTGATCGGGCGCTATGCGCGTCTGCTGGTCGAGTTCGCCCTTGGTCAGGGCGAGGGGATCGCGGCCGGCGACGTCGTGCAGGTCAATGGCTCGGACGCCTGCAAGCCGCTGTATGTCGAGGCCTGCAGGGCCGTGTGGCGAGCGGGCGGGCACGTGATCCACTCCTACATGCCCTCCGAGGACGACCGGGACGACGTCAGGCGGGCGTTCTACGAGCTCGCCTCGGAGGAACAGCTCACATTCGTCCCCGACGTCTACGCGCGGGGCCTCGTGGACCAGGTCGACCACGACCTCGTGCTCTACGCCCCGGCCCGGCCGCGGTCGCTCGATGGGATCGACCCGGCCAGGCAGATGGCCCGGGGACAGGCGTGGCTGCCCGTGCGCCAGTGGGAGCAGGAGAAGGAGAACCGCGGCGCCTACAGCTGGACGATCGCCTCCTACGGCACGCCCGGCATGGCGGCGGAGGCTCACATGACAATCGAGGAGTACTGGCAGCAGATCATCCGCGCCTGCTTTCTGGACCATGAGGATCCGGTGGTGCGCTGGCGCGAGGTGCGCGACGCGATCCGCGTCACGCGCGACCGGCTGAACGCCCTGGGGATCAGCCGCATGCACATCGATGGCCCTGACGCCGACCTGCAGGTGACGCTCGGCGAGCGACGCCTGTGGCGCGACGGTGTGGGTGCCAACGTCCCGAGCTTCGAGGTCTTCACCTCACCGGACTGGCGCGGCACGGAGGGCTGGATCCGCTTCAGCGAGCCGCTGTATGCGTTCGGGTCACTGATCCGCGGGATCGAGCTCGAGTTCGAGGGTGGGCGTGTGGCGCGCGCCATCGCGTCAGAGAACGAGCACCTGCTGCACGAGATGCTCGCGACCGAGAACGCCGACCGGGTCGGCGAGTTCTCGCTGACCGACGCGCGCCTCTCGCCGATCGACCGCTTCATGGCCGACACGCTGTATGACGAGAACATGGGCGGGCCATACGGCAACACACACCTGGCGCTGGGCAACGCCTACCAGGACACCTACGACGGTGACCCCGCCACGCTCACACAGGGCGAGTGGCGAGCGCTCGGCTTCAACGAGTCGGCGATCCACACCGACATCGTCTCCACCACCGACCGCACCGTCACCGCCACGCTGAGCGACGGCTCGCAGCGCGTGATCTACGCCGAGGGCCAGTTCCAGCTCGACGACGTGACGCCGTAGCCAACCGCGGCGCTCGCCGCCGCTGGCCGGTAGGCTCGCGCCATGAGCTACGAACCAGATCCACAGGTGCTTGAACGCTACGGCCGTGTCCTCGTCGACTTCGCGCTCGGCAACGGCGCCGGCATCAAGCCCGGCGACACGGTGCTCGTCATGGGCGCCGAGGAGACCAAGCCGCTGTTTGCCGAAGTCTGCCGCGCGGTCTGGCGCTCCGGTGGCAACGTGATCGAGCACCTGACGCTCACCCAGGATGAGCGCATCAACCTCGAGCGCGACTTCTACGAGCTGGCCGAAGACGCGCAGCTCGACTTCTTCGCGGCCAAGCTCATGCGAGGCATGCTTGACCAGAGCGACCACCTGCTTTACATCGCCGGCGAGCAGGATCCGCGAGCGATGGCCGACGTCGACCCGCAGAAGATGATGCGCCACCAGGCCGCGCAGATGCCGATGATGGGCTGGCGCCAGGAGAAGGAGGCGGCCGGCCTGCTGCACTGGACGATCGGACTCTGGGGGACAGCTGGGATGGCGGCCGAAGCGGAGCTGTCGCTCGAGCAGTACTGGGAGCAGATCATCCGCGCCTGTTTTCTCGACGACAGCGACCCGATCGTCCGCTGGCGCGAGACCCAGGCCGAGATCACCCGCTACCGCGAGTGGCTGAACTCGCTTGCGATCGAGCGCCTGCACGTTGAGGCCGAAGGCACCGACCTCTGGCTGACGATCGGGTCAAAGCGCCGCTGGCTCGGCGGCGGCGGGCGCAACATCCCGAGCTTTGAGATCTTCACCTGCCCCGACTGGCGCGGCACGCAGGGCCACATCAGCTTTTCCGAGCCGCTCTACAGCCACGGCAAGGTCGCACGCGGCATCCGGCTGGAGTTCAAGGACGGGCTTGTCTCCTCAGCCACGGCCGAGGAGAACCCGGAGCTGATCGAGCAGATCGTCGCCGCGCCGGGCGGCAACCGGGTGGGCGAGTTCTCGCTGACCGACGCGCGGCTGTCGCGCATCGACCGCTTCATGGCGAACACGCTCTATGACGAGAACATGGGCGGCCCGTACGGGAACACGCACCTGGCGGTGGGAATGTCGTTCAACATCGCCTACGACGGTGAAGCCAGCGAGGTTGGCCAGGAAGAGTGGGAGGCCCTCGGCTTCAACCTGGCGGCCGCTGTCCACAACGACATCGTCTCCACCACTGACCGCACCGTGACCGCGGTTATGCGCGACGGCTCGCAGCGCGTGATCTACGCCGACGGGCGCTTCCAGCTGGAGTAGGTCGCGCCGTAGCGAGCCGCCGCGGCCGCGGGGCCGGACTCAGCCCCCCTGCCGCGGCAGCAGCGTCTCGCGAGCGATCACCATCCGCTGAATCTGGGCCGTGCCCTCGTAGAGCTGCAGGAGCTTGGCGTCGCGCATCAGCTTCTCGACCTTGTACTCCTTGATGAAGCCGTAGCCACCAAAGACCTGAACAGCGTCGGTGGCGACCTCCATCGCCGAGTCTGCCGCAAAGCGCTTGGCGTGTGAGGACTCGAGCGTGTTGCGCTTGCCCTGGTCCAGCAGCACCGCGGCGTTGTAGGCCGCCAGGCGGCTGAGGTAGACCTTGGTTGCCATGTCGGCGAGCATGAACTGGATCGCCTGGTGCATGGCGATCGGCACACCGAACTGGACGCGCTGCTTTGCGTACTCCTGTGCCATCTCCATGGCGGCACGGGCGACCCCTGTGGCCATCGCCGCCACGCCAGGGCGCGTGCGGTCGAGCGTCATCATCGACAGCTTGAAACCCTGGTTCTCCTCACCGATCAGGTGATCCAGCGGGATCTCCACCTCTGGGAAGGTGATCGTCGCGGTGTTCGAGGCGCGCTGGCCCATCTTGTCCTCGTGCTTGTCGACGACCACGCCGGCATCCCGCGGGACGACGAAGCAGGAGATGCCGCGGTGACCCGCCTCCTTGTCGGTCTTGGCAAAGACCGTGTACCAGTCGGCGTATTCACCGTTGGTGATGAAGCACTTGGAGCCGTTGATCACCCAGCGGTCGCCCTTGCGCGTTGCGGTGGTCTTCATCGCTGAGACGTCTGAGCCGGCGTCCGGCTCGGTCAGGCAGAAGGAGGCGAGCAGCGGCCCCTGGGAGAGCCTGCCCAGGTACTCCTTCTTCAGCGCTTCCGAAGCGGCAAGCGCGACCGGCACGATCGCCAGGCCATTGCAGGTGAGGCTCGTGGCGATGCCAGAGCAGCCCCAGCCGAGCTCCTCCTCAACGATCGCGCCATCCAGATAGCCGATTCCCGATCCGCCGTACTCCACCGGCAGGTGGGCGTTCATCAGACCGAGCTCCCAGGCCTTGTCGATGACCTTCTGCGGCCAGGTGCCATCGCGGTCGTATTCCCACGCGACCGGCCGAATCTCCTTCTCGGCAAAGTCGTGTGCCATCTCGCGCATCGCGAGCTGCTCGTCTGTGAGCGTGAAGTCGATCACTTGCGGTTTCTCCTGGGATGGCTTTGCGAGCAGCCATGGCCGGACACCGGCCGGCTGATTGACTAGTCAGTCAACACCAGGGCAGCTTAGCGCACGTCGCGCCCGCGGCGCACGTTTGTGAGCGACCGCCCGAACGGCTAGGCTGCGCGTATGGCTGATTCAGATCGCGTCGAGCTCGAGGAGCTCGTGAACCGTCCCGGAACCTACTTCAACCCGCAGACCGAGGTGCTGATAATCGTCGACGACTCTCCCGAGCTGGACCAGGAGATCTTCAATATGGAGGAGTTTGAGGGCGCCGATTGGGTCCGTATCTCCGACGACGTGCCGGTCGACGAGGATCGTCGCGACGAGCTTCTGCAGCGCTTCCAGGTGCACTACCACCCAGGCGCCGTCTCGGAGCTGGGGCCCGACGACAGTGACGACGAGCTCGAGACCGATGACCAGGAGGTAGGCCGCGATTAGCGCCGGCGGTGGCGGGGTATCGCACCGCCAGTGACGCGCTTCAGATTCAGGCTGGCCGGCGCGCTCGCTGCGTTGGCCACGCTTGCTGCTCTGGCGGGTAGCGCCCAAGCCGCGACCGTTGTGCTGGTGGCTCGCGATGGCCACACGCGGGTCGTTGAGAACCCCTACTTGAGCGGCATCGCCGCCGACCCAAACCTGCCCGTTATAGCGCCAGCCCCACCCTGGCTGAGCGCTCCCGCGGAAGGCCTGACGTTTTCGGCGGCAGCGCGTTTGCCACTCGCGACCGTGGCCCGTGCGGGCGAGCGCAGAACCGTTCGCAAGCACCGTCACGGCCCCCGGCCGGTCACCTTCGCGCAGGCGCTGTTGCGACTGCGTAACAGCGGCTCGTTGGCGCCGGCGCTCTACAGCGCAGACCTGCGCAGCTGGCGTGCCGCGCTTGTGGAGGAGCGCCATCTTCCCAGCTGGCGAGCGGCGCAGCTCGCCGACGTCACCGCGACGCTGGACGAGATGGCCACCTACCGGCAGGTCACGGTCTCACGCCTGCCGGTGCTGATGCTCACGCTCGCCAACAACGCGACCTATTGGCGGCGAGGGCAGCGGCTCGCCAACGGCACCTCGGTCCAGTTTCAGGGCTCAGAGCTCGTCTGGCAGTATTACGCCGGGTCGGGCATACAGCTGCAGGTCCTGCACACCTTCGGAGAGGGTGACGGCTTCTACGAAGCCGGACCAAGCGACTACCCGAAGCTCGTCACACTGATGAGCGAGATGATCCCGCTGGCCGTCCGCCGTGGCGGCGGGCTGGCCTGGGAGTACTACTTCAACTGGGAGGGTGGTCGCCCGCCATGGGTCAGTGCGATGGCCCAGGCAACCGGACTTGAAGCGCTGACAAACGCCTACCTGGCAACCGGCAACGAGCAGTACCTGACCGTGGCCCACAACGCGCTTGGCCTGTTCCAAACACCCCCGCCGGTCGGTGTCGCCGTCAAGACGCAACTCGGCACGCGCTACCTGCAGTACTCCTTTACGCCCAAGACCAACATCATCAACGCCTTCCTGCAAACGCTCCTGGGGCTCTATGACTACGGCCAGGTTTCGCAGGACCCGCTGGCCAACACGCTCTACGCGGACGGCAACCAGGTGGCGGAGGCAGAGCTGCCACGGTTCGTGACGGGCGGCTGGTCGCTCTACCAGCCGGGCGAGCCCGATCCCCTCAACTACCACGTGCTGGTCACGGGCTTTCTGAAGCTGCTCTGCCAGAAAACGCAGATCCCCGTGTACTGCTCGACTTACCAGCTGTTTGCAGGCGACCTGCTGCTGCGCCCGCAACTGACGCTGCTGACCACCACCGCACCGGCAGGCCGGCGCTTCGCGCTGCGCTTTGCGCTGAACAAGTACGCGGAGGTGGGCGTCGCCCTCGGCTCGCCCGGCCACTATCACATCTACACGAAGCGCTACTTCCTGGCTGGGACACGCGCGTTCCCGGCGCCGAAGCTGCGCCCTGGTAAATACAGGCTGGCGATGTCGGTGACCGACCCGGTTGGTCATTACGCGCAGCTGGCGACGACTCTGAGCGTCTGCCGCGGAGGCTGCCCGCAGACGCCCGCGCCGCTGTTGCCCAGCACCGGCGCGGTACCGACGGTGAGCGTCCCCGTGCCACCGCCGACGACAACACCCACAGTCGTCACGACCACCACCACCACCACGACGACCACCACCACCACAACGACCACGCCGACGACCACCACAACGACCACGCCAACCACGACCACCACCACAACCACGCAGCCCACCGGCGGCAACCCCCTGTAGCTTTGAGACAGTGAGCGCCCGCACGATCCTCTACACCGGTAAGGGCGGCGTCGGCAAAACCTCGGTGGCTGGCGCAACCGCGGTTCGCATCGCAGCCGGCGGCCGCCGCACGCTGATCCTCTCAACCGACCCCGCCCACAGCCTCTCTGACTCGCTCCAGACCACTCTGGGCTCGCAGCCCACCCGAGTGGCGGCCAACCTGCATGCCGCGGAGATCGATGCCCAGGACGAGCTCAGCGGGCACTGGGGCGGCGTCCAAGCCTGGCTCGGCCGTGTGTTCGCCCAGCGCGGCCTTGACCGCATATCGGCGGAGGAGCTGACGGTGCCACCGGGATTCGATGAGCTGTTCGCGCTGCTGCGCCTGCGCGAACACCACGACTCGGGCGAGTGGGACGTGATTGTGATCGACTGCGCCCCGACCGGCGAGACGCTGCGGCTGCTGTCCTTCCCGGAAGCTGCGCGCTGGTGGCTCGAGAAGATCGTGCCGCTGCAGCGCGCGATCATCGCCACAGCCGCCCCGTTCGCGCGAACTGTCCTGGACCTGCCGTTGCCCACCGATGCCGTGTTCGCCGATCTGCAGCGGCTGTCGGCCAACCTCATTGCGATGGACGCGATCCTGCGCGACAGCGACCACACCACGATCCGTCTCGTGATGGCGCCCGACCGCATGGTGATCGGCGAGGCGATGCGAACCTTCACGTACCTGAACCTCTACGGCTACCTGACCGACGCCGTGGTGGTCAACAAGGTCTTCCCCGCAGACGTGGGCGGCTACTTCGCCGGTTGGCGCGCGCATCAACAGGAGCAGCTCGCGCTGGTTCGCTCAGCGTTCTCACCCGTACCGGTGCTCGAGGTTCCCTACCTGGACCGCGAGGTGGTCGGCAGAGAGATGCTCGGCATCCTCGGCAGCGAGCTCTTTGACGGCGAGCCCTTCGGCGCCGGCCCGCTGGCCGGCGCCTCGCCCGACGCCATCCTCCACGCCGAGATCACCCAGACGGTGACGACCACCGCCGACGGAGCCACGCTCAGACTGACGATCCCCTTCGTCGAAAAGGCCGACATCGGTCTCAAGCAGGTCGGACTGGAGCTGATCGTGACGGCCGGCAAGCAGCGGCGCACGGTTATGCTGCCACCGACGCTTGCCGCCTACACGGCAGTATCGGGGACCTATGAGGACGGGGCGCTGGAGGTGTCATTCAAGCGTGAACGCTGAGCCCGACGACGAGATACCCGCCTCCGGCTGGGAGGCACCGGAAACTGACGCGAGCCAGCCGGACACCGATCCGCTGGCGAAGCTGATCCAGGAGCTGCTCAGCGTAATGCCGGAGGAGATCCGCGTGCGCTTGACCGAGGCACTGAGCGCGCTGATCGAGGCGCTCCGCGCGCTGATCGACTGGGTACTCGCGAAGCTCGAGCGCAGTGCCGAGCCTGCCCCCGCGGTCAGGGACATCCCGATCCTCTGACGAGATTTACAGCTGCCACCGCAAGATTCGCCGGAGTCTGCCGATGACAGAGGCATGAAGGATTCAGAGAGCGTCGGCGGGATGCACAACCCCGCGGGCCAGAAGGCTCCGCGTCGACTGCGCGGCTGGGCCCTGGCGGCGATCCTGCTGGCGCTGGCGGGGAGCGGCATTTCAGTGGTGGCCGCTGCCCGCACGGCCGACAACGCAGCCCAGCGCTCGCGCAGCGCCTTCCGGCTCACCGCCGAGCAGGCAAAGGCGAGCCTTGGGCTCGAGGTCCAGCGCGACGCCGACCTGCTGAGCGGAGCCGCTGCCTTCATGCAGGAGACGCCTGGCTTCCACCCAGCCGCCTTCCGGCGCTGGGTGGCCGACACGCGCGCGGTGGCCAGGTACCCGGAGCTGATCGCGCTGGCGACGACCGAGCCGACGCCCCACGCCAACGCCTGCCCGCGCACAACGCTTGCCGGCAAACCCGCGATCGTGCGCTACGAAGCCGTGGCTCAGCAGGCCATCTGTCACGGCAAAGGAGTCGTTGCGCTCTCACCACTTGACCCGAAGATCGTCGATTTCGGACTCAGCCTCGGCGGCGTTCACTTTCTGGGCGCGTCGATCGCCGTCTACCGGACCCCGACACCCCCTGGCACGGCCGCAGGCCGGCGTCGCGCCTTCATCGGCTGGGCCACGATCGCCATCGACCCGGCAACGTTGCTGCGTGAGGCACGCCGCCATCTCACCGGTGTGGGCGTGGCGCTCACAACCCGAATCGATGATCGGCTGACATTTGCAGCAGGACCCCGCGCGCACAACGCGGTCTCGACGACACGGCTCGCCAACGGCGTTACCGAGACGGTCACGGGGACTGTGCAGGGTGAGTCGATATTGGCCGACAGCAGCGCGGTGGCTTCACTGGCCGGTGGCATTGCCGTCTCGGTCCTGTTGGCGCTGACACTGTTCCTGCTTGGCACGGGCCGCGCGCGCGCCATGCGGATCGTGGCGGACAAGACCGACGAGCTGGCCTTCCAAGCGCTGCACGACGCGCTCACGGGCCTGGCTAACAGAGCCCTGGTGATGGACCGCATCAGCCACGCGCTGGCGCGTTGTGGCCGCGGCGGACCACCGGTGGCCGTGCTGTTCGTGGACCTCGACGGCTTCAAGAACGTCAACGACACCTTCGGTCACAGCGCCGGAGACGAACTGCTGCGAACCGTTGGCGAGCGGCTCGGCGGACTGCTCCGTGCCAGCGATACGGTGGGGCGGATCGGCGGCGACGAGTTCGTGATCGTGCTCGAGCCAGAGGGCAACGGCACCAGTCCCGAGCTGGTGGCCAGACGCGTGTTGACGGCGCTGGCACAGCCGATCACGCTGCCTGGCGAGTTTGAGGTGCGGCTGACCGCCAGCATCGGCATCGCGAGCGGCTGCCAGGTCGATACCGAGGAGCTGCTGCGCGATGCCGACCTGGCGCTGTACGCGGCCAAGCGTGCCGGTAAAAGCCGCTATGTGGTGTTTGAGGCTGCGATGCAGACCGCGATCGCCGACCGTCTGGGGCTCGAGCTCGATCTCGGCCGCGCGCTCGACCACAACGAGTTCCACCTCGTCTACCAGCCGACCTTCCGGCTTGACGACCTGCGGGTCAGCACCGTGGAAGCACTGCTGCGCTGGCAGCATCCGACCCGGGGACTGGTGGCTCCAGACGTCTTCATCCCGATCGCCGAGGAGAGCGGGCTGATCCTCGAGATCGGTCACTGGGTGGCGGCGCAGGCCTGTGTCCAGGCCGCCGCCTGGCGTGCGCGCGGGCTGGATGTCGCAATCGCGATAAACGTATCGAGCCGCCAGCTCGCCGAGCCCGGCTTCGTGCAGGAGGTGGCGGAGATCCTCGAGGAGGCCGGACTCGAGCCGGCGGCCCTCACCCTGGAGATCACCGAAACCTCTCTGGTGCGTGAGCCCAAGCGAGTTTCTGCCCGCCTGCACGAGCTGAGAGAGCTCGGTGTCAGGATCGCAGTCGATGACTTCGGCACCGGTTACAGCTCGCTGGCCTACCTGCGCGAGCTTCCCGTAGACGTGCTCAAGATCGACCGTTCGTTCATCAGCGGCCCAGCCAGCTCGGACGAGTCCGCGGCGCTGGTCAACACGCTGGTCGCACTCGGCCGGACGTTGCAGATCGAGACACTTGGCGAGGGCATCGAGGACGCGAGCCAGCTGCGGCGACTGCTCGACGCCAACTGCGAGTTCGGCCAGGGCTTCCTGCTCGCACGGCCGCAGCCGGCCAAGCAGATCGAGGCGCTGCTGGTTGCCTCCGCCGCCCGCCGTAACCCGGTGAAGCCGAGCGAGGACAGCATCCCGGCGAGTTGATCGGCAGCGGCGGCTCAACGCGCGCTTCTGCCTATATTTGCGGGATGGCCAACGAACCGACCAGCGCCCAGGAGATGGCCGACGGGCTGCGTGCGGTCGGCTATCTGGCTGATGGCCCCACGGCGCTCGTCTCGTTCCTGGCGACAAAGCTTGGCAAGCCAGTGCTCGTCGAAGGCCCCGCCGGCGTCGGCAAGACCGAGCTCGCCAAGGCGCTGGCCAAGTATCTCGGGCGCGAGCTGGTGCGCCTGCAGTGTTATGAGGGCCTGGATGAGGCCAAGGCGCTGTACGAGTGGAACTACCGCAAGCAGCTGTTGCGGATCCAGGCAGAGTCCGACGGCGCCGGCTGGGACTCGGTGCAGGACGATATCTTCGGCGAGCAGTTCCTGCTCGAACGACCGCTGCTGACCGCGATCGCCGCGAGCGAGCCGGTCGTGCTGCTGATCGATGAGATCGACAAGACCGACCAGGAGTTTGAGGCGATGCTGCTCGAGCTCCTCTCTGACTTCCAGATCACGATTCCGGAGCTCGGGCGCATCGAGGCGAGGACCCATCCGGTCGTGCTGCTCACCTCCAACAACAGTCGCGAGCTGACCGAGGCGCTCAAGCGCCGCTGCCTGTACCTGTGGCTCGACTACCCGGACTTCGAGCACGAGCTCGAGATCGTGAGGGTCCACTGCCCCGAGCTGCCCGAGACCATCACCCGCAAGCTCGTCGAGGTCGTGCAGATGGTGCGCGAACTCGACCTCAAGAAGCCTCCGAGCATCGCCGAATCGATCGACTGGGCCAGGGCGCTGCTGCTGCTCGGCGCCGATGACATCGACCAGGCGGTGTTCCGCGAGACGATGAGCGTGATCGTCAAGCATCGCACCGACCTGGACACGGTGGCCGAGCGTGTCGGCGTGCGACTCGAGCCCGCCCAGGCCGTCTAAGCGCTCGCCGTGACCAGCGGTCACGTGGACTTCGACGGCCAGATCGTCGCCTTCGCCGAAGACCTCCGGACGGAGGGCGTGAGCGTCGGCACCTCGGAGCTCCTGGACGCCTTCAGCGCGCTGGAACTGGTCGATTGGGGCGCCCTGGGCGACTTTCGCGAGACGCTCGCCGCGACCATCGCCAAGTCCCCTGAGGATCGACGGCTTTTCGCGCTCGTATTCGACCGCTTCTTCTTTCGCGCCACCGAGCTTGAGGCACTGCGGCTGGAGGTGGCGGAGCCTCAGACCCGTTTCGGCGACGGCGAACTCGACCTCGACGAGCTTCGGCGGCAGATCGCACGGGCGCTGCGCGACAGCACCGATGGTGACCTGCGCGACCTGGCGCGGCTGGCCATAGCCGCCTTCGGCAAGGGCCACGGCTCAGGTGTCCTGGGCGTCGACGTCCAGCGGATCCGGCGGGCGCTGGGTCTGCGCAGCGAGCGCCAGCCCGAGCTGCCCGAGGATGATCCCCGGCGTGAGGGAATCCCACGCGAGCAGCTGCGGCGTTTCGAGCAGGCGCTGCGTCGTGAGCTCGAACGGGCTCAGATCGAGCGCAACCAAGCGCTGCCCCCTAAGCGAGCGCTGACCGACCTCGACCGTTCGCTGCCAGGCGGTCCGGTGCAGGATCTTGCCGCCGTGCATCGGGTCGTGGCCCAGCTACGCCGCCGTCTCGCCTCCGGTGGGCACGAGCTGCGTGGCCACAGCCGTCACGCGCACGTGGACGTGCGTGCGACGATGCGGGCGTCGCTCCAGACCGGCGGCGTGCCCATAACCCTGAAGTACCGCCCGCGCCGTCCGCGCCGTCCAGAGCTGTTTGTGCTCTGCGACGTGTCCACCTCCGTGACGAGCGCGAGCACCTTCTTTCTGAGCATTCTGCACGCGCTGCACGACGTGTTTCGCAAGCAGCGGTCGTTTGTCTTCATCGAACGGATCTCGGAGGTGACCGACGTCTTCCAGCGCGAGCGTGACTTCCGTGCCGCCGCCGCCGCGATCAGCCGTGACGCAGGCGTCGCCGACATCTCGGGCTACACCGATTACGGGCGCGTGTGGAGCGAATTCCTGGCGGAGATCGAGGACGAGCTGCACCCGCGCGCAACCGTGATCGTGCTCGGCGACGCGCGCACCAACGGCCGCCCGCCGCGCGAGGACCTGTTTGCCGCGATCACCGCCAAGGCCGGCCGCACCTTCTGGCTGAACCCGGAGCCGAAGCTCTACTGGAACTACGGGGACAGCGTGATCTCCGCCTACGCGCAGTACTGCGAGGCGTTCGAATGCTGGCGCACCGACCAGCTCGAGGACTTTGTGCGAGCGCTGACGAGACCGCGCGTGAGTTGATTTCGCTAGAGGGTGTTTCCCACAGCTTCGCGGTGCGCCGCGGCGGTGCGCCACTCAAGGTGCTGAGCGAGGTCTCGCTGCAGGTGGCGGGCGCGGAAACCGTCGCGATGGTGGGACCGAGCGGCTGCGGCAAGACGACGCTGCTTGAGCTGATCTGTGGGCTCAAGCAGCCTGACACGGGCACGATACGCTGCGCGCCAGCGGCGCTCATGCCGCAGCGCGATCTGCTGTTGCCGTGGCTCTCGGCGCTTGACAACGCCTCGCTGGCGCTGCGCGTTCGGGGCGTCGGGCGCCAGGGTGCCCGCGCCGCCACCAGGCCCTGGTTCGAGCGATTCGGGCTCGACGGTTTCGAGCGCGCGCGACCGCACGAGCTCTCAGGCGGCATGCGCCAGCGCGTGGCCTTCCTGCGCACGCTGCTCTCGGGACGGCCGGTGCTGGCGTTGGACGAGCCCTTCGCGTCGCTCGACGCGATCACACGCGCGGAGATGCAGCGCTGGCTGGCCCACGCCCTGGAGGAGGAACGGCGAACCGTCGTGCTGGTCACCCATGACGTGGAGGAGGCGGTCCTGCTGGCGGACCGCGTGCTGGTGCTCTCACCGCGACCGGGGCGGCTGATCGCCGATGTGGAGGTGGCGCTGCCGCGGCCCCGCGCGCGCACCGACGCGGCGGTGGTCGCACTGCGCGCGAGCACGCTCGCGAGGCTCGGGGTGAACGCTTGAGGCCGCGCGGTTCATGGCTGGCTCCGATCGTCACGCTGGCGCTGGTGCTCGGCATCTGGGAGGCCTACGTCGACCTGGCTTCCATCAGCTCCCTGGTCCTCCCCGCCCCCCACGCGGTGCTGGCTGCGCTCTACACAGACCGAGCGACCCTGTGGCACGACCTCAAGCCGACCGCGGCTGAGATCCTGCTCGGCATCCTGCTGGCCGGCGCGTGTGCGCTCGCCAGCGCGGTACTGCTGCATTTCTCCGGCCTCGCGCGCCGCGCACTGTATCCGCCGCTCGTGGCCACGCAGGCGATCCCGATCCCGATCCTCGCACCGCTGCTCGTGACCTGGCTGGGCTTTGGGCTGCTGCCGAAGTTGATCGTGATCGGACTGGTGTGCTTCTTCCCGATCGTGGTCACGACCATGTCGGGGCTCGCGGCGGTGGACCCGGACCTGGTGAAGCTGATGCGGACCCTTGGCGCCGGACGGGCGCAGACCTTCTGGCGAGTGGAGTTTCCGAGCGCATTGCCCGGCGTCTTCGCCGGCGCGAAGCTCGCGGCGGTGCTGGCTGTGATCGCGGTCGTCCTCGCCGAGCAGGCGGGATCCAGCTCCGGGCTTGGGTATCTCTTGACGGTGACGGTGGCCAACCTCGAGATGGCCGAGGCGTTTGCCACAGTGTTGGTTCTGGTCGCCTTCGCCATCATGCTGTTCACGCTGCTTGGCATCGCGGAGCGGCGAGCGATGCCATGGATCCACGAACGCGGCAATACTCAAGCCAGATGAACGCGCACTCCACCCGCAAGCGCCTGCTGACCAGGATCGGCCTCGCCGTGCTCGTGGCTGTCGGCGTCGCCGGCTGTGGCGAGATCAAGAACACCTTCACGCCGGCACCCCACTCGGCCAACCAGCTGACCGTCGCGCTGGCCGGCCGGCCCAATGCCCTCTACACAGGGCTCTACGAGGCAATGGCGCTGGGCTACTTCAAGCAGACCGACATCGACGTGCACATCGTCGTGCCCACGCCCAAGCAGGATCCGCTGACGATGCTGCACAACGGCCAGGTGCTGCTGGCCTTCGCCTCCGAGGTCAACGTCTTCCTGCACCGCAACCGCAACCAGCCGGTCGCCGGGATTGCAGCGATCGTGCACGTCCCGCTGAGCCAGATCAGGGTCAGGACACCGGCCGCCAGATCCTCGGGTGGCGTGGCACCGAACACCACCGGCACAACGACAGCCGCCTCGACCAGTACCAGCGCAACCACCAAGCGAGCCAGGCGGGGCGGCGCACGCGGCAAGGCGACGATCACGACACTGAGCGAACCGGACGCGCGTTTCTGGCCGGCGAAGCTGCGACGGCTGCTGGCGGTGCCCGGCTATCCAACCTACGACGGGCTGGTCCTGGTCGCGCGCGGGGAGACGATCAGCGGCTACCCCGGCCTGGTCAGTCGCTTCGCGCAGGCACTGGCGCGCGGCTACCGCGCAGTCCAGGCTGACCCGGCGCAGGCGATCACGACGCTCATCAATGCGGTCCCCTCACTGGCGGTGCGGGCACCGTTCGAACGCGCCATGCTGAGCGCGACGCTGCCGGAGATGTTCCCCACCGGCCTTCCTGTCTGGGGCTACCAACGCGAGGCTGAATGGAACACGTTTGGCGACTGGCTGAACCGCAACGGCTTCCTGACCGACCCCAACGCCCTGCTCGAGCTGGGCCAAGCCTCGACCAACCAGGACCTGGCGGGCCTCGGGATCTAGCTCACGTGCCGCCGGGCGTACGCCGGCCCAGCGGCTACCCAAACCCAGGCCAGCCGCCGGCGTGCAGGACGTAGCTGGCCGCAAGTCCCTGCCAGCGCCCAAAGCGTTCAAACAGCGCGCGCACCTGTCCCTCCTCCGCACGTGCACTGGGGTCGCCGTCCGAGAGCCAGCGCCCGGCGAACTTCAGCAGGCCGAGGTCACCGGCGGGGATGCGGTCGAGCCTGCCCTGTCCTGTGAGCGCCAGCACCTCGAGCGTCCACGCACCAACACCGGCAATTGCCCGCAGCCGCCGCCAGCCGCACTCCTGCTCTGCTTCATCGGCGCTCGCCAAATCGACGCGGCCAGCAGAGACCTCGCGGGCGATCCTGATCAACGTCAGTGCACGAGCCGGCGCGAGGTCAAGTGATGCCAGTCTCGCCGGCGCCTGGCCGGCGAGCACCGCTGCGCTCGGCGAGTCGCGCAGGCCGCTCTCGCGGTCACGGCGCCCGAGCGCTGCGACCAGCCGCCGCTGAATTGCCGCGGCCCGCTCATACTCGATCAGCTGCTCGGTCACGGCCCAGGCAAGCGCCTCGAACGGGTCCGGGCGACCGGGCGGGCGCAGTGCCGGGTTGGCGCGCATGGCAGCACCGATCATCGGGTCGCGCGCAAAGCGCCGATGAAACTCGCGCAGGTCCAGGTCCACGCCGAGTGCGCGCCGCATCCGCAGGATCGCTCGCGCCGCCGGCTCGCGGCCGGCGGCGCGAGCGCCAATCAGCACGTGACCACTGGACAGCTGCGCCACCCTGAGATGAACCGGCACCTGCGCGTCGTCCAGCCGCTCGTGCACAAGCCGCTGCAGAACACCGCCACGGACCTGAGTCAAGCCGTCCATGCCGCTGCGTCGCGTCAGCCTGAACGGCCACGGAGGCCGCACCTCGACGCGCACGTCACAGAGCGTCGCGCTCACACCACGCGGCGAACAGAGACGACAAACATCCGAGTCTCGCCGGGCAGCTGGCGTCCGGACCCGGGCCCGAGCAGCGGGCGCTCGGGCCGCGGCTGGCCGTAACGGCGCAGCAACGCGACCGTCACTGCTCCCGCCACAAAGCCGCCGGCGACGAGCGCCGCCGTCTGTACCGCGATCGCGGCGTCGTGCAGCGGCAGACGCTCCCTGCTGGCGTGCTCAAGGTCCCCGGACCGTTGGTCCTCAAGCCAAGCCCCGGACTCCGGAACGAGCTCCCCCTCACACACCTCGGACTCTTCAATCGGCGCCTGTGACATCGCTTGCAGCGGATGGTGACAGCATCGCCGGCGCTGTCAACGTTACGCTCTGCGCGATGACTGCGATCGATGTCTTTGCCAAGGCCCGCGAGTTTGAGCGCATCGAGCAGCTCAACGCGGCACGCCAGATCGGTGCGCTTCCGTACTTCCACGTGTTGGACGGGCCCACGCTGCCGGTCGTTGAGATGGAGGGCCAGCGACGGATCATGCTCGGCTCCAACAACTACCTGGGACTGACCGGCGATGAGCGGGTCAAGCAGGGTGCGCGTGACGCACTCGATCGCTACGGCACCGGCCTCACCGGCTCACGGCTCCTGAACGGAACCACCGAACTTCACGTCGAGCTCGAGCGGGAGCTGGCTGAATGGTTTGGTACCGAACAGGCGCTGGTCTTCACCACCGGCGCGCAGGCCAACCTGGGGGCGCTGGGGACGATCCTGGACACCCACGACACGGTGATCGCCGATTCCGGCGACCACGCTTCGATCCTCGACGGCTGTCTGTTGTCGCAGGCAAAGCTGCGTCCGTTTCGCCACAACCGTCTCGACCTGCTCGAGAAGCGCCTGCAGGCCGCGGAACAGGATGGTGGCGGCATCCTCGTGGTGGTCGACGGGGTCTACTCGATGGAGGGGGACCTGGCGCCTCTGCCCGAAATCGTGGCCCTGGTCAAGGCCCACGGTGCGCGGCTGATGGTCGATGAGGCGCATGGCTTCGGCGTGCTTGGCGCGCGCGGCGCCGGCGCCTGCGAGCTGTTCGGCGTGGAGGCCGATGTCGACCTGCGCATGGCCACGTTCTCAAAATCGCTCGCCTCCTGCGGCGGCGTGATCGCCGGATCGGCCGAGGTGATCGACTACCTGCGGATCGCCGCGCGCCAGTTCCTGTTCACCGCATCGGCGGTGCCGGCGGCTGTCGGCGCGACGCTCGCCGCCGTCAGGATCTGCCGCTCCGAGGAGGGTCGCGAGCTCTTTGCGAAGGTGCTCGCCAACGCCGCCTACCTGCGCCGAGGACTCGCAGAGCTTGGCTTCTGGGTGCTCGAACCGGAGCCCCGCCCCGACGGCCCCGAGCTGATCACCCCGATCGTCCCAGTGGTTGTCGGAGATGACTGGAAGGCCGTCCTTCTCTGGAAGGCGCTTTACGAGGCCGGGGTTTTCGTCAACGTGGCAATCCATCCTGCCGTGCCGCCCGCCGGGGCGCTGCTGCGCACAAGCGTGATGGCGACCCACGACCAAGCCGTGCTGGATGAGGCGATCGCAATCTTCGCTGCCGCCAAGCGCGACTTTGAGGCCGAGCACGGCCCGCTGTCTGACGGCCGCGAATAGGAATTTCACGCTCTAAGCACACGGATCGCGATTTGTGACCTTGCTGTTACCAGCTTGCTCGCGCTAGCTTGACGTCTGGTTGTAGAGGGGTCACTTGCCGGGACCCACGAGCTCGAGGCCGAGGCGTGGCAGCGAGCGTGCGTCGCGTCGTCTGAAAACTTTGAATTCACGCACCCGATCCGGGTGCGGCGTGAGCGTGCCCTGTGCGGGCCGGAAGGAGCAGATCAGCATGGAGATGAGGGTTCAGCGATGACCGACACGCTTGAAATGCGCACCGACCCGCAGCGCCTCCGCGCCCTGGAGCACGCCAACACCATCCGCCTGGCGCGGGCTGAGCTCAAGCGCCGCATCGCGGCCGGCGGCGTGTCAGCTGCCGATGTGATCCTCGACTGCCCTGAGGCGGCGGCTCGCTGGACGGTCGCCGAGCTCCTGCTCTCGCAGCCGCGCTGGGGCAATACGCGCGCACGCAAGTTCCTCGAGCGCAACGGCGTGTCCGAGATCAAGCCGATCGGCTCACTGACCGAGCGTCAGCGGCGTCTGCTCGCCGAGCAGCTCAGCAAGCGGCCGCCCGCTACGCCCACGCCCGAGCCTGCACAGAGCGAGGGGCAGCCTCTCCCAAGTCCGGCGCATGCCGCCCGGAGCCTCGTCTGCGCGTAGCGAGCCTCAGCGGCGGCTCAGCGTGAGCTGCCACAGGGTTGTCGCGCCGGCGGGCAGACGGCTGCCGGCGCGCCGCGCGCGCTCAATGGCGACCAACGTGTTGCCCACCGCGGCGACGCCCTGCGGGGCAAGGGTCGTGGGCGGCAGGCGGCGAAGGCGCGGGCGGCGCCAGACGCGGCCATCTGCCGACCACCAGAGCGCCGTGTTCGAGCTGTCGTAGAGGATCAGCCCGCCGTCCGCGGCGACGAGCTCGGGGAAGCTCGTGGGGCCATAACGCAAACCCCCCGCCAGTGGCAGGCGGCCGTACACGCTCGCGCGCCGCCAGCGCCTGCCGCTGCTTGAGTACCAGAGCTGCGCGCGAGCGCTCGGGTCCATCGGCTCGGGCGTTGACAGCAGGACCATCATCCGGCCGGCGATCACGAGACTCTGGCTCGCGCCGGCGGGCAGCTCGCGCGGCAGGCGCAGCCTCGCCGTGATCTGCCAGCGCAGACCGGTCGCCGAACGCACCAGCACGGGCCCCGCACCGCTGCGAGTGAGGCCACCGACGCCGGCGAACCCAGCGCCGGCCGTTTGGACGCAGCCCGCCGAATAGCCCGCCGGCAGCTGGGCGGGCCTCAGGCGCAGGCCGGCGCCCGCGCTCCAGACGAGATCGGCGCTCCTGTCTTTGGGTGGCAGGCTGGCGCCGTTACCGATCAGCACCACGCGGCGCCCGGCGTCGGCGCTGCAGACCGACAGGCCACCGCCGGCGAGCGCGGCCGGAAGCTTGACCTCCTGCCAGGTCCTGCCGTTCGTGCTGCGCCAGACGGCGCTGAACTGGTCAGAGTCGCCGAGCAGCAGCGCGCCGTGCAGCGGCTGTAGCCACTCACCCTGGCCGCCGCCCAGCGACGGTGTGGCGTAGACCGCGTGCCAGCGTCCGCCGTCGACCGACCGCCACACCACAGCGCAGTCATTGCCCGATGGGCAGCCACGCGCACCCGAGACGTGCACGCGCCCGGAGCCCTGGCTGCTCGCATACAGAGCGCCGCGCCAGCGCACCACATCGGTGACGATCGCGCCCGGGACGATGAAGCCGCCGGGCGCTGTGAGCTCGTGCCAGGTCGCTGCTGGCGCCGCACCTGAGGAAGCGCCGGCTCGGCCGTGCCGTGGCACGGCGGGCGAGCCTCCGCCGGCGGCCAGCCCGCCGAGCAGGGCCACCGACCCCAGGGCGGCGAGCACCCAGGCGCCTGCCACGCGCCGCCGCCGACGGCGGCGGCGCGCCTCCTCGAAGAGGACCTCGGGGCTTGAGGGCTCGGCGGGGCTCGAGGGCTCGGCAGTTTCGGACTCGCCCACATCGACCGTCATCGCCACAACCCTCGCATGTACCTTATGGTACTAGCTCAGCTAGCGCCAGATTTGCCGCCCACCGCCGCCAGACCCCCGTGCCCGCGAACTTTCGTATTTCAGTGTCCATTTTGCGAACTGGAGTACGAAAGTTCGTGGGCCCGGCGGCGAGACGGTAGGCTCGCCGCCGTATCGACCGCGGCGAGCTCGACCTTGCACACGACATCACGCAGCCTGAGCCGGAGGGCGACGGTCGCGGTCGGGCTGGCCACCTGCGCCGCGGCGCTCGCGCTGGCAGCCGTCCCCGCCGCAGCGACCGCCAACGCACGCTTCAACACGAGCCTCGCGCGGCTCGCGAGCCTCACCAACTACCGCTTCACCGACACCTCGACCAACGACGGCTTCAAGTTTGAGATCAGCGGCCCGGTGCACGGGCCGCAGGACTGGCAGACCAACGCGACGGAGCCGCTCAAGGTCTCGACCTACGACGTCAATGGCCGCGGCTACTCGCTGGCGCTCGGTCACGTCAACCCGGTCACGTTCAAGACACCCGAGGGCCTGACGCATCTGGACGGCGAGTACACCGCCGCACGGGGCCTTGTCGGCTACACGAACGTGACGGGCATGCGGATCAGCAACGCAGGGTCCTGCAAGGCGGCGGGCGTGGCGGGCACCCGCTACTTCCTCAAGACGCCCCGCGTCGACAGCAGGCTGCTCGTCGAGACGGCCAGCGCCTGCATCGCCAAACGCTCCGGCGCGCTGCTCGCATACGACGTGGGGTCGCCGCCCGCCCCGCAGAGTGGCTGCGGGCGATTTTGGACATTTGGATAGTGACCGCACGCCGGGCGTCATATAGCTTGAAATGGCCGTCTCCGGGCGGCAGCTAAGTTCACGCGCGCCCACACCGCCTGGTCGCGAACAGGAAGGAATCGAGCCCACAGCATGTCCCGCATCCGCCAGCAGAACGTATTTGCAGCGCAGTGGACCCCCGACGGGGCCGCGCTCGGCACAACCGACCTCACCGTCGCCGACAACCAGGTCTTCGGCGAGAACGTATTCAGCCAGGCGGTGCAGCGCCAACGCCTGCCCAAGGACGTCTACAAGCGGCTCTCCCAGACCCTTGCCAAGGGCGAGGCGCTCGACACCACGCTCGCCGACGCGGTGGCGCTGGCGATGAAGGAGTGGGCACTCGAGAAGGGCGCAACCCACTACGCGCACGTCTTCCAGCCGCTGACCGGGCTGACCGCCGAGAAGCACGACAGCTTCTACGCGCCCACGGGTGAGGGCACCGCGCTGGCCTCGTTCTCGGGCAAGGAGCTGATCCAGGCAGAGCCGGACGCCTCGTCGTTTCCGACCGGCGGCATCCGCGCCACCTTCGAGGCGCGTGGCTACACCGCCTGGGACCCGACCAGCCCCGCCTTCATCCTGGAGAACCCCAACGGGGCGCTGCTCTGTATCCCGACGGCATTTGTCTCCTGGACCGGCGAGGCGCTCGACCACAAGATCCCGCTGCTGCGCTCGATGGACGCGCTCTCGCGCTCTGCCAGTCGCGCCCTGAAGCTGTTCGGCAAGGAGGTCGGCCGTGTGTTCACGACGGTCGGGCCCGAGCAGGAGTACTTCCTGATCGACGAGCAGTACTACTTCGAGCGACCCGATCTGGTGACCACCGGTCGCACGTTGTTCGGCGCCAAGCCGCCCAAGGGTCAAGAGCTGGACGATCACTACTTCGGCTCGATTCCCGAGCGCGTACTCGCCTGCATGCTCGAAGCTGAACGCGAGCTCGCCCGCCTCGGCATACCGATCAAGACCCGTCACAACGAGGTCGCCCCGGCCCAGTACGAGATCGCCCCGATCTTCGAAAACTCGAACGTCGGCTCCGACCACCAGCAGCTGACGATGCAGATCCTGCAGAACGTGGCGCGCCGCTACGGGCTGGTCTGCCTGCTGCACGAGAAGCCCTTCGCGGGCATCAACGGATCTGGCAAACACAACAACTGGTCGATGGGGACCGATGAGGGCGAGAACCTGCTCGACCCCGGAGACACGCCGCACGAGAACCTCCAGTTCCTGTTCTTCTGCACGGCCGTGATCCAGGCCGTCAACAAGCACCAGGGCCTGCTGCGCGCATCGGTCGCCTCTGCCGGCCAGGACCACCGACTCGGCGCCAACGAGGCGCCGCCGGCGATCATCTCGATCTTCCTCGGAGACGAGCTCGAGAAGCTCTTCGAAGCGATCGAGGCAGGCACCGCCGGCCAGTCAACCCCGGAGTCGTTCCTCGGCCTCGGCACACCGGTCCTACCGCCGCTGCCGATGCACGGTGGCGACCGCAACCGCACCAGCCCATTCGCGTTCACCGGCAACAAGTTCGAGTTCCGCGCCCTCGGCTCGAGCATGTCGCTGGGCCTGCCCAACACGGTGCTGAACACGATCGTCGCCGAGGCGATTGACGAGCTCGCCAGCGAGCTCGAGAACACACTTGCCGCCGGCGGAACGCTCGAGGACGCGCTGCGCCCGATCATCCAGCGCAGCTACGCGGCCAACAAGCAGATCGTCTTCGGCGGCGACGGCTACTCGGACGACTGGCATGAGGAGGCAGCACGCCGTGGCCTGCTCAACCTGCGCGCGACCCCCGATGCCCTTCCCTACCTGATCGACCCACGGACGATCGCCGCCTTTGAGGCCTACGGCGTGCTGAACGAGCGCGAGCTGCACGCTCGCTACGAGGTGTTCCTCGAGCAGTACATCACCAAGCTCAACATCGAGGCCGAGACCGCGGCCGCGCTCGCGCGCACGATGCTGCTGCCCGCCGCAGTGCGCTACAAGGCCGAACTGCTGGCCGCCGAGGAGCCGGGGATCGCCAGCGAAACCGGCGAGCGGATCGCTTCGTTCCTCGAGGTGATCCGCGCCCTCGACAGTGCCAACCTCAAGGAGAACCACCCGGAGGATGACCTGCTCGAACACGCCCATTACATGCACGACGTCGTGTTTCCGGCGATGGGCGCCGTCCGTGAGGTCGCCGACCGGCTCGAGAAAGAGGTTGCCGACGACCTCTGGCCGCTACCGAAGTACTCAGAGATCCTGTTCATCAAGTGATCGCTGTGGGCGCCGGCCCGCTGGCCGGCGCCCACCCGTACCGCCCAGTTGACACCCGCGCGACACTGGGCAGGAACCTGCAGCGTGAGACCTCGCCGCGTGCTTTAACCCTGTAGGGAGAACCCGACAGGGCCTCCCAGATGGTGGCGCAACTGGAAACGATCTGTGGGGTTTCAGCAAGCCGTGAGGCAGGCGTTGGCAGCGTTGAGTGGACGCGGTGCACTGCTCGTATCGGGGCTGCTGGCCGCCCTGCTCGGGCCGGTTACGGCGATCGCACTGGCGGCAAGCGCGCACCAGCAGGGCCCATCCTCAACCACCGCAGAACAGGCCGCCGGCGCCACCGTGACGGTCCACACCCCATGCAGCGGGTCGGTGGGCATCACGTCAACCACCGTCGCACCTGGAACCCCCGTGTACACGACCGTGCAGGCGGTGCAGACCGTCACCGAACCGGTCATCGCCACCGGGACCACCACGCTGACCACGGCGCCACCAACCGGCACATCGTCCACCACCACCAGCTCCACGTCCACCTCCACGACCACCACCGGCACGGGCACGAGCACGACCACCGGCACCGGCACGACCACCGGAACGGGCACGAGCACCGGAACGGGCACGAGCACCGAAACGGGCACGAGCACCGGAACGGGCACGAGCACCACCGCGGCGCCGACCACCACGACCTACACGTACCCGACCACGACCGTCTTCACCGAGTCGGTGCCGGTGACCGAGACCGCCACGCTCCCCGGTACCACCACGATCACGCAGACGCCCGCCTGCCCGCTCACCGCGCCCGCACCCGCAACGATCCCGGTGCCCGCCGGCAACCCGTTTGCGGGGCGCGCGATGTGGATCTGGGTGCTGCACGACACCGACGGCGGCGACATCGCGGCGATCATCGCCCAGGCAAAGCGCTACGGGATAACGGCGCTCTACGTCAAGAGCAGCGACGGCACCCAGTGGTGGCGGCAGTTCTCGCCGGCGCTGGTGACCGACCTGCACGAGGCCGGTATCAGGGTCTGCGCCTGGCAGTACGTCTACGGTGTGCACCCGGTCATCGAGGCCAACCTGGGCGCGCGGGCGGTGCGTGACGGCGCCGACTGCCTGGTGATCGACGCCGAATCGCAGTACCAGTCGCGCTACATCGCCGCCCAGACCTACATCGCGCGTCTGCGCAGGCTGATCGGCCAGCGCTTCCCGGTCGGCCTGGCGGGCTTTCCCTACGTCCGCTACCACCTGACGTTTCCGTACTCGATATTTCTCGGACCCGGCGGCGCCCAGTACAACCTGCCGCAGATGTACTGGGCCGACATCGGCACCTCGGTGCAGAATGTCTACGCGATCACCTACGAGTACAACGAGCTCTACCGCCGCCCGATCTTTCCGCTGGGCCAGCTGTGGAACAGCGGCGCCGGCATGTCAATCGGCGCGATCGAGCAGTTCAGCCTACTCGCCAAGGAGTACGGCGCGACCGGCGTGAGCTGGTGGGACTGGCAGTCGGCGCCGCTGTCCTACTTCGGCGCGATCACCCGTCTACCGCCGCTGCCGGTCAGCTACACAACCAACCGCACGCCGGCGAGCATCTTCGCCGGTAACCGCGGCGATCTGGTGATATGGGCGCAGGAGCACCTCTACGGAGCCGGCTACCGGATCGCGATCGACGGCGTGTTCGGACCGCAGACAAAGCGCGCTGTGCGAGCGTTCCAGCGCCGCCACCGGCTCGCCGCAAGCGGCGTCCTCAACGGCCCCACCTGGGACGCGCTGCTGCATGTGCGTCCGGTGAGCGTCCGCTGGAGCAGACGCAGACGACAGACGGTTGCGATCCTGCGGCGCGGGCGCGCGCTCGGCCGGACCGCCGCCGCCACCGCGCTAGAGGCACCGCTACCGAGGTGGATGCACGGCGTGCGCTCACACAACGAGCTCCACGGCGACATCGGCGCCGGCACGCCCCAGGCGGTCCCTGACCGGCGCCGGCGGCACGGCGGCTGAGCTCAGGCCGAGGCGGACACGGCCTCGTGGTTGAGGATCGTTCCCGGCTCCACGCTCAGCCCATCCGGGGGCGCGTCGATCTGCACGCTACCGCGCACGACGACGTCTGCGCCAAAGTACACGTCGCCGTTGACGATCAGCCGCTCGGCGTCGCGCAGCGACGGTGGACCCGCGGGGAAGCGCCGGTCGAAGTCGTCGATCAGGCCAAAATGGTCCTTGTCCAGCGCCACCTCGGGCGGGCTGGCGCCCTGCCGGGCGGGCTCGAGCACGAAGCCATCAGCCATCCGAAAGCAGTCAGAGCGCAGCACGAGCAGGTCATCTGTGGTCTTCACCGGCACGAAGCGTGAGCGCGGCACCTCCAGCAGGCAGGCGCCCGGGAAGCTGCTGATCGCGGCGCCCATCGCGCTCTCCAGCTGCAGCACGGGCGGCGAGTCGGGGTCCCGCGGGTCGAGCGTCTTGTGGTTGACGATCACCGGCAACTCCAACGTCGTTGCCGAAGCGAAGCGCTCCTCCAGGGCGTCGAGGTCGATCCACAGCGAATTGGTGTTGTAGTAGCGCCAGCGCCGGTAGTCAAGGAACGAGGCAGCGTCCTCCACCGGCGTCTGGGCGGTCTCGCGCAGGACCAGCTGCCCGTCGCTGCGGCGCCGTGCGAGATGGCCGCCCTTGCGATCCGAGGCGGTGCCACGGACCACCTCGAGCAGAAATGGGATTCGCTGCTCGGCCACATGCGCCGCGATCCGCGCATCGACCGTTGCCGCCAGGTTGTCGGAGTTGGCGATCATCGCGCGGCGGTAGCCTCGCTCGCGCAGTGCGTGAAGCAGGCCCGAGCCGACCAGCGAGGCGTAGACGTCGCCGTGTCCGGGCGGACACCACTCAAGCTCCGGCGCCCTGGGCCAGCGCGCCGGCAAAAGCGTGGCGGCATCGAGCTTGGGGACCATGCTCTGCAAAAACTCCTGCGGCAGGCCGCCGTTGGCGAGCTCGGGGATGCCGTCGAGCGCTGCACGTGTCGGCTCGTGCGTGGCCTGGCTGTTCATCAGGATCAGCGGCAGCCGCACGCCGTGGCGGCGACGCAGGTCGAGGATCTGACCGGCGATCACCTCCAGGAAGCTGTACCCCTCGCGAGCCTCGAGCAACGACTTCGGTTGGCGCAGGCCCATGGACGTGGCGATGCCGCCGTTGAGCCGGATGACCGCAAGCGCCGCGAGCGCCTCGCGCGGATCTGCGTCCGGCAGCTCGGCGAGCCCGGGAACGTCCGGCACGGGCTCGATCTCAGCGCTTGAGATCAGCGTTCGCTCGCCTGCCGCCACGCGCTCGATGGCATGGCTGAAGTGCCGAATCGCCGCGTCGCTCTGCCCCGCCTGGCGCATCTTCGCGGCGGCGGCGGCCACCGCCTCATTGCTCACCGGCGAGCCCCCGTTCGAGCTCCGCCAGCCAGGTGCGGGCGTTCCCGTCACTCGGTGCCCGCCAGTCGCCGCGCGGCGAAAGCGACCCACCCGAACCGACCTTCGGTGCGTTCGGGAGCGCGGAGCGCTTGAACTGACTGGTCTGGAAGAACCGTGAGAGGAACACTCGCAGCCAGCGCTCGATCTGCTCGAGCGTGTACTCGTTGCGCCGCCGTTCCGGGATCAGGTCGGGCCAGAACCCGCGCGTACGCTGTCCCCAGGCCGCGTGCGCGAGCCACGCAACCTTGCTGGGGCGGTTGCCGTAGCGCAGCACGTGGTAGAGAAAGAAGTCCTGAAGCTCGTAGGGACCGACGGTGTTCTCACTGTGCTGCTCGGGCGCGACGGCGCTGCCGGCGGGCGCTGGGATCAGCTCCGGTGAGATCGGCGTCTCGAGCACGGTGTGCAGCACCGCCTCGAGCGCGGTGCCAGCCTGCGCGCCGAGCTCGCCCGTGTCGAGCGCCCAGCGCAGCAGAAACTGGATCAGGGTCTTTGGCACCGAGGCGTTGACGTTGTAGTGCGACATCTGGTCGCCGACGCCGTAGGTGCTCCAGCCGAGCGCCAGCTCGCTGAGGTCGCCGGTACCGAGCACCAGCGCGCCATGGAGGTTTGCCAGGCGGAACAGGTGGGCCGTCCGCTCACCGGCCTGCACGTTCTCGTAGGTGGTGTCGTAGACCTCCGCTCCGGAGGCCGCCGGATGGCCGATGGACTCAAGCATCAGCTGCGACGACGGCCGGATGTCGAGCTCGGCTGCGGTGACCCCGAGCGCCTGCATCAACTCGCGGGCGCTGCCAAGCGTGGTGGCGCTGGTGCCGAATCCGGGCATCGTGTAGGCGAGGATGTTGGTGCGCGGCAGCCGCAGGCGGTCCATCGTACGAGCCGCGACCAGCAGCGCAAGCGTCGAGTCAAGGCCGCCGGAGACGCCGATCACGACGCGCTCGATGCCGGTGGCCTCAAGCCGTGTCTGCAGGCCACTGGCCTGGATCAGGCTGACCTCCCGACAGCGCTGATCACGCGAGGCGGGATCAGTCGGCACATACGGAAAGCGTGCGACCTCGCGCGTCAAAGGCAGCGCCCTGGTCGGTGGGCGCAGGCGAAACTCGATGCGCCTCACCCGACGCAGAAGCTCGCGGTGGTCGTGGACACAGTCGCCGAAGGAAGTGAGCCGCATGCGGTCAGCGCTGAGGCGATCGAGGTCGACGTCGGCGCTGGTCAGCGTGCCAGACGCCGGGTAGCGTTCGGCCTCGGCGAGCAGCTCGCCATTTTCGTAGATGAGCGCCTGCCCGTCCCACGCCATATCTGTGGTGGACTCCCCAAGGCCGGCGGCTGTGTAAACGTAGGCGGAGAGTGTGCGTGCCGAATGTCCCGCACAGAGCAACCGCCGGTATTCGGGCTTGCCGACCGTCACGTTACTGGCCGACAGGTTGGCAAGCACCGTCGCACCCGCCAACGCCGCGTAGGTGCTCGGCGGAATCGGGGCCCAGAGATCCTCGCAGATCTCGACGTGCATGGTGAACTGGGGCAGATCGGTGGCGGTGAACAGCAGGTCGCTGCCAAAGGGAACGCTGACCCCGCCGATCTCCACCTCGGTGCGGATCGCGTCACGCGCGGCGCGGAACTGCCGCTTCTCGTAGAACTCGCCGTAGGCGGGCAGATAGCTCTTGGGCACCGCCCCGAGGACCCGGCCGGCGTGGATCACCAGCGCAACGTTGAAGAGGCCGTCCTGAACGTGCAGCGGCGCACCGACCACGAGCAGTGGTGCAAGCGCGGCGCTGGCCTCGCGCACCGACTCGATGGCCGCGAGCGTCGCCTCCAGCAGCGCGTCCTGGTGGAAGAGGTCATCGGCCGTGTAGGCGGTCAGGCCGAGCTCCGGAAAGACAACGAGCGCCGCGCCCTGCTCGTCGGCTGAACGGGCCAGCGCCAGCGTCTGCGCGACGTTCGCGGCTGGTTCGGCAATCTGCACGCGTGGAACGGCAGCCGCCACGCGGACATAACCGTGGCGGTAGATCGAGTCAAACGGGAGCACTCCCGCAGCTGTGGCGCTGGCCATTGCGCTGTAGTTTCCCGCAAACCCGCCGCAAATGCCCGTGGCAGCGGTTCAGGCGCAGCGGCGACCCCAGCTTGCAACGCAGCCGCCCGGCGATGTAACTTGCCGTTGGTGAGCGAAAACATCCGGATCGTGATCGCCGATGACCACGCCATCGTTCGCCGTGGCCTGCGACAGCTGCTGGACAGCGAGGAGGGCTTCGAGGTGGTGGCCGAAGCCGAGGACGTGGCCTCCGCCAGGCGCTATGTCCGTGGCCACCACCCCGACGTGCTGGTGCTCGACCTGAACATGCCGGGCGAGGAGAGCATCGAGGCGATTCCCGGTCTGCGCAGCGAGTTTCCCGAAACGCAGATAGTCGTTTTGACGATGCAGAACGAGCCGGCGTACGCGCGGCGCACATTGAGCGACGGCGTGCTCGGCTATGTGCTCAAGGAGTCCGCGGATGGCGAGCTCGTCGATGCGATCCGCGCCGCTGTCGCGGGCGAGCGCTACCTGAACCCACGCCTGGGGGCCAAGCTCGCCGCGGAGCCGCTGCCGGGGCCACCGGACGGACTCTCGCAACGCGAGCTTGAGATCCTGCGGCTGATCGCGCTCGGATACACCAACGGCCAGATCGCCGACGAGCTCTACCTGTCGATCCGCACGGTCGAGACCCACCGTGCCCACATCCAGCAGAAGCTCGGGCTGGCGGACCGCGCCGAACTCGTTCGCTACGCCCTGGACCGCAAGCTCCTCAGCTAGGGCGCGCGCGTGGCTGGCGTGAGCCGCCCGTTGCGCAGCTCGTAGACCGTGTCAAAGGCCGCAACCTCGGCCCTGCGGTGTGTGATCACCAACAGGCCACGGTCGCCGGCGGCGTGCGCGACGCGCCCGATCAGCTCCGCCGCGATCGGACCGTCCAGCTGGGAGGTGGGTTCGTCGAGCACGATGAAGGGCGCGTCTGAGACGAGCGCCCGCGCGACCGTGAGCCGCTGACGCTGGCCGCCGGAGAGCAGTCCCCCATCCTCGCCGACCAGTTCGTCGAGCCCCGCGGGCAGCGAGCGCACGTGCTCATCCAGTGCCACCGCTCTGAGCGCCGCCCAGAGCTCGGCTTCGCTGGCCTCGCGCCGCGCGAGCAGCAGGTTCTCGCGCACGCTGGTGGTGAACACATGCGCGTCCTGAGCGATCAGCACGACGCTTGCGCGGACCTCGTCAAGCGCAAGCTCGCGCAGGTCGATGCCCCCCAACCTGACCGTGCCCGCCTGCGGATCGGTGAAGCGCACAAGCAGCTCCGCGAGCGTGGTCTTGCCGGCGCCGCTCGGGCCGGTCAGCGCGACACGCGCGCCCGGCTCGAGCGTGAGACTGACGTCGTCAAGCGCCTGCGTGCCATCGCTGAAGCGCACACTGACGTGCTCAAGGCTCAGCGCGAGCGCCGCCCCCGCAGGCAGCAGACGGGGTGCGGGCGGATCGCTGACCGCGGGCTCAAGCGAGCTGATGTCGGCCAGGCGGCTCGCGGCCTGGGCGCTGGCGCTCAGGCGGCGGGCAGCCAGCGGCAGGGGCGCCAACCCCTCCAGCGCGCCCAGCGTCAAAAGCACGATCGCCGCCAGCAGCACGGCGCTCAGGGCGCCGGTGTGCACCGCCGGGATGGCGACGATCAGAACCGCCATCACAGCCACGCCACCGCCCAGCGCCTGCAGCGTCGTGGCGCCAGCGCCGACGAGCGCGTCGCGCAGGCCGAGGTGGATCAGCCGACGGCTTGACTGATCGATCCGGTCCGCACGCTCCTGCGCACGGCCCGCCAGCGCCAGCTCGACCGAGCCCTCGAGCGCCTCCAGGAGCTCGTCGGCGAGGCGGGCGCGGGCCGGCGCCTGGCGCCGGCCCGCGCCCGCAGCAGCTGCCGACGCCAGCGCCGGCACGAGCAGCGCCATCACGACCAGGCAGGCGGCCAGGGCGAGCCCCGCGGTGGGCAGCATCACAGCCGCAGCGCCCGCAGTCGTGAGGATCACGAGTAGTGCCACCAGCGGCGGCGCGAGCGCGCGCAGGTAGAGGTCCTGGAGCGAGTCGACGTCGGCGACGAAGCGCGCGAGCAGATCACCGCGGCGGCGCTCTTCAAGCGCCGCCGCGCCGAGCGGTGCGAGCGCCGCGTAGAAGCCGGTGCGCAGACGTGCGAGCACACGTAGCGCCAGGTCGTGCGAGGCCAGGCGCTCGAGGTAGCGAAAGACCGCGCGCGAGAGCCCGAAGGCGCGCACGGTCGTGACCGTGACCATCAGCGTGATGAACAACGGCCGCTGGGCCGCACGCGAGATCAGATAGCCGGAGGCGGTCAGCAGGCCGACGCCCGAGATCACGGTGGCCCAGCCGAGGATCACCGTCAAGGCCAGCCTCCGACCCTCGCCTTGACGCAGGCGCGCCACACGCCAGAGCGCAAGCGCCCGCCGGCGGCGGCTGGTGCTTGTTGCGCCGATGCCGGCTGAGAACGCGCTCACACCGCCACCACCGTCTGTGGCTTCGGCGCGAGCACGGCCCCGTCCCGCAGCCGCACTGTGCGCTGTGCGCGCGCCGCAAGCCTGGCGTCGTGGGTTATCAGGAGCACGGTACGCTCGCCCGCGAGCCGCTCGATCCCGTCGCCGATCACCCCGGCGGTCGCGGGATCCAGGTTGGCGGTCGGCTCGTCCAGCACCACCAGTGAAGCGTCGGTGAGGAAGGCGCGTGCGAGCGCGACCCGCTGACCCTCACCGGCCGACAGGCGCCGGCCGCCGTCACCGATCCGGGTCTGTAGGCCGGCGGGCAGCGACGCGATCAGCTCCTCGAGGCCGGCCCGGACGGCCGCCGTGCGGATCTCAGCGGCGGTCGCCCGCGGCACCGCCAGCGCGATGTTTGCCCCCAGCGTGTCGGCGAAGAGCTTGGTGCGCTGCGGGACCCACGCCAGGCGGTCACGCCAGGCCTCGGGGCTGACCGCGCACAGGTCAACGCCGCCACAGCTCACGCGGCCGCTGTCGGGATGCACGAGTCCGAGCGCGAGCGCGGCGAGCGTCGACTTGCCCGCCCCGCTTGGCCCGATCACGGCCACGAACTCGCCGGGCGCGAGCGTGAGGGTGATTTCCTGTAACGCCGGACGGTCGCTGCCCGGATAGGTGAAGCGGACACGCTCGAAGCGCAAAGGCTCGTCACGCGGGTCCGGCGTGTGTCTGGGCGGCAGTGGCGCGGGGCTCGGCGCGCCGCCGGCCAGCGGGCCGGCGGCAGCGACTGGATCGGTCTGATCCAGCACTGAGAACAGCCGACCCGCAGCCGCCAGCCCATCCGCCGTGGCGTGGAACTGCTGACCGACCGCCCGCAGTGGCCCGTAGAGCTCGGGCGCCAGAAAGAGCACCGTGAGCCCGGCGTCGAGGCTCAGGTCCCCGCCGGTCAGCTGCACCCCGATCGTCGCCGCCGCCAGCGCCGTGCCGAGCATCGCGCAGAGCTCGAGCACCAGCGAGCTGATGAACGCCAGGCGCAGCGTGCCCATCGTCTCGACTCGGTAGCGCTCACCGACGCTGTCGATGATCTGCACCTGCGCGCGTTCACGGCGGTGTGCCCGCAGCGTCTCGAGCCCGCGCACGACGTCGAGGAAGTGACTCGAGAGCAGCGTGAGCGCCTGCCAGCGCGCGCGTGTGCGTGACTGGGCACCGACGCCGATCAGGATCATGAAGGCGATCAGCACCGGGATCGTGAGCGCGAAGATGAGCGCGACCAGAGGGTCGATCGGCGTCACCCAGGCCAGCACCGCGACCGGCACTGCGAGGGCCAGAATCAGCGACGGCAGGTAGCCGGCGAAGTAGGTCTCAAGGCCGTCCACGCCCTGGACGGCGGCGGCGACCAGCTCGCCGGTGCGCTCCTCGCGCTCGAGCCCGGGCCGGTCCACGAGCAGACGCTGCACGAGGCGCCGGCGCAGCTCGGTGAGCACGCGCGCGGCCGCGAGCCTGCCGGAGAGCTCGAAGGCGCCGGCCACCAGCGCCCGGAGCGCGAGCACGGCCCCAAGCGCAACCAGCGCCGCGCGCTCGTCCGCGAGCGTTGCGTGCCCCATCGCCACCGCGGCGATCACCCGGGCAAGCAGCACCGCTTGGGCGACCGTCAGCGCGGCGCTCGCCACACCGAGCAGCGCGCCGATCAGGAAGTGTGGCCGTGCCGCCCGGGTCTCGCGCGCGAGCCGGCGATCGACCCTGGGCTTGCCGTCCGGTTGGCCGCTCGCCACGTCACCCTCAGTGGCCGTGGCCGGTGGTCATGTGCTCGATCACGGCCACCGGCGTGAGCGGCCCTTCGTAGTCGTCGCGGCCGAGGCGATGGCGGAACACCCAGTAGGTCCAGCCCTGGTAGGCGAGCACGACCGGCACGAAAATCACCGCGACGATCGACATCACGACCAGCGCGTAGTGGTTAGAGGACGCGTTGGCCACCGTCAGGCTGTATGCCGCCCTGGTGGTCGACGGCAGCACATCGGGATAGAGCGAGGTCATGAACGTCGCGGTCAGCATCCCGATCGCAAGCGCACTCGCACCAAACCCCGCGGCCTGTCTTTCGGCACGGTTGAGCGCCGTCGCCGCCACGAGCCCGCCGCAGGCAAGCAGCGCCGGGATCAGCACCTGCACCGCCCAGCCGTGAGCTGAGAGCGTCCAGACCAGGAAGCCCGTCGTTAGCAGCGCCGCCAGCGGCGTCGCCAACCTGTCAACGGCGCCAGCACGCTTGCGCAGATCACCGTCGACCCGCAGCGACAGAAAGCTCGCACCGTGCGCGAGGAAGAGCACGAGCGTGGTCACGCCGCCGAGCAGCGCGTAGGGGTGAAGCATGCCGAGCAGTGAGAGGTGCACCACGTGAGCGGCCCCCATCGGCACGCCATGGATGAGGTTCGCCCAGGCGACACCGAACAGGAATGCGGCCGCACCGCTGCCGATCGCCATCGCCCACTCCCACACCGAGCGCCAGCGCTCGGAGTCGACCTTGCCCCAGAACTCGAAGGAGACGCCGCGCACGATCAGCGCCGCCAACAACAGGAAGAACGCCAGGTAAAAGCCAGAGAAGGCGCTCGCGTACCAGAGCGGGAAGGCGGCGAACATTGCGCCCCCCGCCACTATCAACCAGACCTCGTTGCCGTCCCAGACCGGACCGATGGTGTGGATCGCCATGCGCTTCTCCACCTGGTCGCGGGCCAGCGCCTTGACCAGGATGCCCACGCCGAAGTCGAAGCCTTCGAGGATGAAGAAACCGGCCCAGAGGACGCCGACCAGCACAAACCAGATGATTTGCAGGAAACCAGGATCGCTGTGCATCGCTTCTCGAACTCCCTCAGTAGGCCATGACCATGTCGGGCTTCGGGGTGGCACCCGGAGGCTGCGTGGTCGGGGCGTCATCGGACTCGGGCCCGTGACCAACCTCGCGCCACATCAGCCATGCTCCGGTCGCGATCAGCACGCCGTAGATCACGATGTACCCGGCCAGCGTGAAGATGATGCTGCCGAGACCCACGTTCGGCGAGTTGGCGTCAGCGGTCTTCAGTAGGCCGAAGACCACCCAGGGCTGGCGCCCGACCTCGGTGAAGATCCAGCCGCACCAGTTGGCGAGGATCGGTAGCGGCACACCCAGCAGCGCAAGCCATTTGAACCAGCGTGCGCGCTCCAGCTGGCGCCGACGCACGAGCACCACCCCGACCAGCGCGATCGCCGCCATCAGCATCCCGGCGCCGATCATCAGCCGGAAGGTCCAGTACTCGACGCCGACCGGCGGCACGTAGTTGCCGGGTCCGTACTGGGCGCGCTCGGCGGCCTGGATCTGGTCGATACCCCTGATGTTGCCGTTCCAGCTCAGATCCTCAATCAGGCTGAGCAGGTGCGGGATGCGGATCGAGCTGATGTGGTTGGGGCAGGGGTTGTCGGTGAAACCAGCGACCGAGAAGATCGAGAAGCTCTCGCCGTGGCCGGAGTTGCAAACCGCCTCGGCGGCTGCCATCTTCATCGGCTCCTGGTTCACGAGCACGCGGCCCTGACTGTCGCCGACAAACATGGTTAGCGACACGGCCACGAGCGCAAATGGCAGCGCCATGCGCATCGACCTCGAGGCCACCTGGCCGCCGCGCCCGCGCAGCATCAGATAGCCGCTGATCGCGATCACCAGCATGCCCCCGGTCGTGATCGCACCAAGCACGGTGTGCACGAAGCCGAGCAGCGCGATCGGGTTGAACATCACCGCGAAGATGTTGGTCAGCTCAGCGCGGCCCGTGGCGTGATTGACCGTGTAGCCGACGGGGTGCTGCATGAAGCCGTTGGCGAGGATGATGAAGTAGGCCGAGAGCATCGTGGCGATCGCCGTGAGCCAGATGGTCGCCAGATGGATGCGCTTGGGCAGGCGCCCCCAGCCGAAGATCCACAGGCCGATGAAGGTCGACTCCAAAAAGAACGCGATCAGGCCCTCCATCGCCAGGGGTGCGCCGAAGATGTCGCCGACGTAGCGCGAGAACAGCGACCAGTTCATGCCGAACTGGAACTCCTGAACGATACCGGTGACCACCCCGATCGCCATCGAGATCAGCAGGAACTTGCCCCAGAAGCGGGTCGCGCGCAGCCACACCTCGTCACCTGAGCGGTGGTAGCGCGTCTGGCAGATGGCGACGTAGAGCGCCAGCCCGATCGACATCGGGACGAAGATGAAGTGAAACAGGGTGGTTATCGCAAACTGGAGCCGGGCAAAGTCCAAAGCGCTCACGGGACCTCCTCATTGCTGCCCAGATTGTGCGCAACTGCACAACTGAGCGTTTGTGGCCTACGAATCGACCGTATCATCGCGGGCGGGAGCCGCCCCCGCTCATGTAGTTTGTCTGACAGGCGCTGCGGCTTTTCCGCACATCGATCCCGTACATCTCGGCTCGCTACCCGCATCGGACCCTGTGGCAACCCGGGGACGGCCCGGTTAGGCTGGGCCTTGAGACACCCCCCGGCTCACGTCACAACGCTTTTTCCCCAGACCATCCAAACCGCCAAGGAGCGACACAATGATTCTGATCGGCCACGACGGCTCTGAGGACTCCAAGGCCGCGATCGAGCAGGCCGCCAAGTTGTTTCCGGGTCAGCAGGCGATCGTGCTGACGGTCTGGCAGCGCTTCATCGACACGATGGCCCGCGCCGGCGCCGGCATGGCGATCGCGCTGGACCTCGACGAGATGGACTCGGCCACCGAGAAGTCCGCCGCGGAAGCCGCGCAGGCGGGCGCCGAGCTGGCCCGTCAGGCCGGACTCGATGCCACCCCACAGACGGCCGTGGTGACAACCACCGTCGGCGAGGCAATCCTGGGCGCCGCCGCGCAGGCGCACGCCGATGCGATCGTTTGCGGCAGCCACGGGCGCAGCGAGCTGCGCTCGCTGATGCTCGGGAGCGTCTCGCGCCAGCTGCTTCACCACGCCGAGATTCCGGTCGTGGTGGTCCCCTCGCCGGCCGTGGCCACGGCTCGCGCGGAGCGCCGCAGACGCATGGAGCACAAGCCCGCCGCCTGACGGCCAACCAAAGCTTCGTCCGGCCGCGCGCCGGCTGGGCCGACGCGCGCAGGGATCATCACCCGGGGCGCTCGGCCGGACAGCTCGCAAGCGTCCGCCTTGAGCCGCCGCTCAACGGAGCGCGTCTTGCACGGCGCGCGCGAAGCTGTCCACGTCCTGCTCGGTGGTATCCCACGAGCACATCCAGCGCACCTCGCCGGTGTGCTCGTCCCAGACGTAGAAGTCGAACTCGCGTTGCAGACGCTCACACGCGTCGGTCGGCAGCACCGCAAAGACCGCGTTGGCGGCAGGCGGCCGCGACACGCGCACACCCTCGATCGTGCCGACGGCCTCATGCAGCCGCCGCGCCATCGCATTTGCGTGGGCTGCGTTCTCAAGCCACAGGTCTCCGTCCAGCAGGGCGTCAAACTGCGCCGCCACAAAGCGCATCTTCGAAGCCAGCTGCAGCGTCTGCTTGCGCAGGTGCAGCATCCCCGGCGCGAGTGCCGGGTCGAGCACGACCACCGCCTCACCGAGCATCAGACCGTTCTTGGTGCCACCGAACGAGAGCAGGTCGGCACCACTGGCCGCAAGCAGCTCCGCCAACGACAGCCCCAGCGCGGCGGCGGCGTTGGCGAAGCGTGCCCCGTCGACATGGACCCGCAGGCCGTTGTCGTGGGCGAGCTGCGCGAGCTCGCGCAGCTCGCCCACCTCGTACAGCGTTCCCAGCTCCGTCGATTGGGTCAGCGACAACAGCCCTGGCTTGACGGAGTGCTCGTCATTGCTGCGTTCCACGAGCCGCCGCACACCCTCAAGCGTCACGCGCCCGTCGCACGTCTGCGCCACCAGCAGCTTGGTGCCGGCCACAGCCTCCGGCGCACCGACCTCGTCGGTGTGCAGGTGCGCGTTGGCTGACACAACCGCCGCCTCCCAGGGCCTGAGCGCCGCGCGCAGCGACAGGACGTTGGCACCGGAGCCGTTGAGGACAAAGAACACCGCGGCGTCCGGGGCGCCCAACGCTTGGGCCAGGCGCCGCTCCACGGCCTGTGTGTAGCGGTCGTGCCCGTAGCCGTAGGCGTGCCCCCGATTGCACGCGGCGATCGCCTCCAGCACGCGCGGGTGCACTCCCGCGGCGTTGTCTGAGGCAAAGCCGCGCCGCGCCAGCGCGGCGCTCATCGCTCAGCCGGCACGCCTTGCAGGGCGCGCTCGTGATCGGGGATCGGTGGCACAGCGGCGAGGTTACTGGACGCGCGCGGCCGCGGACTACGATTGTCGATGAGAAAGTCGGACCCTTGATCAAGGCATCGCTGCGCCTGCCGATCACCCGGAGGACGGTGATGCCAACAGGAAGCCCGGTGATTTAGATTCGAGGAGGGCCGGTGGCCGATGACGATGAGCTCAACCGGCTGCGCGCTGAGCACGAGGCGCTCAAGCTGGAGTTCGCGCGCCTACGCTGGCTCCACGACACCACCGAGCACCTGGCCCATGTTGGCAGTTGGGAGTGGGATCTGAAGACCGGCGCGGCCCGCTGGTCGGATGAGCTCTACCGCCTGCACGGCTACGAGCCGGACACGATCGCGGTCGATCAGACGACCGGCCTGAGCCACACCCACCCCGACGATCGGGAGCGCCGTACGCGCTGGCTGGCGCGCCTACACGAGCACCCCGGCGAACAGCTCGAGGAGCACCTGCGCCTCGTGCTCCCCGACGGCGGCGTTCGCCCCATAGTGGCCCGTGCTGTCCTGGAGGTCGACAGCGACGGCACGCCGCTGCGTTACGTGGGCATCAACCACGACTACACACTCGCGGCGCGCTCCACTGAGATGGAGCGGCTGCTATCGCAGATCGTGATGTCGACGAGCGAGGCGATCTACACGGTCAACCGTGACCTCGAGATCCTGAGCTGGAACCCGGGCGCCGAGCGCCTCTACGGCTACACCGCCGAGGAGATCATCGGCCAGCCGCTGTCGAAGCTCTACCCGCACCGCAGCGGCACCCGCAGCTTCCAGGAGTCCGTCGAGCGGCGGCGCGAGGTGCTGAGCGGCGCGATCGAGTTTGCCGAGTACGAGGACGTACGCCTACACAAGGATGGGCACCTGCTGCACGTTTCCGCCACGCTGAGCCCGCTGCGCGACCACACCGGCGCGATCGTCGGCCTGGTGGGCGCGCTGCGCGACATCAGCGAGCGGCGACGCACTCAAGCGCAGCTGGCCTACCTGTCAAACAACGACCCGCTCACCGGCCTCTTCAACCGCAAGCGCTTCGAGGAGGAGCTGGCCAACGCAGCCACGCGGGCACGCCAGGGCGGGCACGAGGTGGCGGTGCTGATGCTGGACCTGGACAACTTCAAGTACGTCAACGAAACCTATGGCCACCGCGTCGGCGACGCGCTGGTCGCTGAGATCGCCGAGGTCCTGGCCGAGCACCTCGCCCCCAGTGACGTCCTGGCCCGCTTCGGCGGCGACTCCTTCGCGGTGTTGGTGCCGGGCGCTGACGCAGCTCGCGCCCGTGAGCTGACCGACGAGCTGCTCGCCGCGGTACGCGAGCACGAGACCGACGTCAACGGCAGGACGCTGCGCGTAACCGGCAGCGCCGGGGTGCTGATCTTCGACGGCGTCCAGGCGAGTGTCGAGGACGTGCTGGCCGATGTCGACCGTGCGATGTACCAGAGCAAGGAGAAGGGACGCAACCGCGCCACGCTGCTCGAGGCCTCAGACCGCGGCTGGGTTCGCGACCACCGGGGCGACTCGATCGAGCACGTCATCCGCAGCGCGCTCGCGCAGGACGGCTTCGAGCTCTTCGTTCAGCCGATCGTCAGCCTCTGCACCGGCGTCATGACCCACTGCGAGGTGCTGCTGCGCCTGCGCGACGGCGACGGCGTCGTCACCCCCGGACGCTTCCTGCCCGCTGCCGAGCGGCTCGGGCTCATCCACCTGATCGACCGTTGGGTGATCGACCACGGGTTCGCGCTGGCCACGGCTCACCCGGATCTCACCTTCGAGCTGAACCTTTCCGGCGCGACGATCGACGACACCAGCCTCGTCCGCTACGTGGCAGAGCAGCTCAAGCGGCACGGCACCAACCCTGAGCGGGTCGTCTTCGAGCTGACCGAGACGGCGGCGATCGGCAACATGAGCAAGGCGCGAGCCATGGCCAGCAGCCTCGCTGCACTCGGCTGCAAGTTCGCGATAGACGACTTCGGCGCCGGCTTCAGCACCTTCTACTACCTCAAGCACTTCCCGTCCCAGTACGTCAAGATCGACGGCCAGTTCCTCTCGACCGAACGCAACCGCACCGACGACCTGCTGATCGAGTCGATCGTCAAGATCGGCCGTGCCCTCGGCAAGCAGACCATCGCCGAGTACGTCTCCGACGAGGCGCGCATGCGGCGGGTGCAGAGCCTCGGTGTCGACTACGGGCAGGGCTACCACTTCGCGGCACCCTTCCCATGCGCGCAGCTGGCCTCCTACCCGCGCCAGCTGCTCGACCCGACGCGCACGGCAGCGTAGGCACCGTCAGCGGCTGGGCCCCTGGGCGGGAGCTTGATCGGGGCCGCATGCAACGCGCGCAGACGCACCTCGCGCCACGACATGCCCTCTCGCAGCAGCGCTGGCGCGCCCATCAGGATCGCTGTCGCGATCTCCACGGCCTGCAGAATCACGCCGTAGGCCACGCCCGTGCCCCAGCCGATGTGCCAGCCGGTGGCCAGCACGGTCGCGCACGCGAACTGAAAGACCCCGACGTTCGCCGGCGTGGCAGGCAGAACCGCGGTCACGTTGACGGCAAAGAGCACCGCCGCAGCCGCCAACAGGCCGACGCGCTGACCGAGCCCGAGGGCCACAAGGAGCAGATAACAGGCCAGGATCTGCACCGCCCACGCAGCGAGCTGCGCGCTGATCGCCGTGGCCCCCAGGCGCAGGCTGCCGAAGACCGCGAGCCCGCCGCGTGCACGACCGGTCGCAAGCTGCAGCGCAGCGATCACACGCGAGAGGCGCACGAAGCGCGTGCTGGCGTTGCGACGGCGCAACAGCATCGGCGCCAGCACCAGGCCCAGCAGCAGCAACGAGGGCGCGCCGGCGGTGACGATCAGCACGTTGTCGTGACCGGCCAAGAAGCCCGCCACCGAGAAGGTCAGGGCACCGAGCAGGATCAGCGCGACGACGTTGATCGCCGTCTGCGAGACGACCGTCCCGAGCAGCACCGGCAGGGTGTCGCGGGGACGCCCGGTTCGACGCGCGAGGACCAGCGCGCGCGAAGGCTCGCCCAGACGCGCGGGAAGCGTCGCTGACATCAACACGCCGATCATCGTCGCCCGCAGCGTGTCGCGCAGCCCGATCCGAGCACGCGGCAGTGCCGCGCGCACTGCGGCATGCCAGGCCAGGCCGCGCAACAGCATCGCCACCGCCATCGCCGTCAAGCCGAGCAGCACGTAGGTTGGCTCCGAGCTCACAAGCGTCGCGCCGACGCTTGCGATACCGACCCTACGCAGCCCGAGGTAGGCGAGCACGGCGGTCATCAGGCCCGCCCCCAGAGTCAGCCAGCGCCTGAGGCGAGCCCGACGGCCGCGCTGCTGACCCTCAGACGCCAGCGGTGGCTCGATGCTCTCAAGACGCTGCGCGTACACCCGCGGGCCCATATCCGCCGGCGCGAAGCCACTCCAGACGGCGAGCTTGCGTCGCACACCGACCGGCGCAGGCACCGCGATCGCATCCTCGTAGGCGCGCATGACCTCACCGGCGACCTGCTCCCAGGCGAAGCGCTGGACCGTCTGGGCGGCCCGCTCCGCCAGTTGCAGGCGTCGCTGCGGTTCGTGGTAGAGCTCGCGCACGGCCTCGGCCAGCGCCTGCGCGTCGCCCGCGGGCACGAGCAGGCCGTCGCTGCCGGCGCTGACCACGTCCCGGTAGCCGGCGATGTCGGAGGCGACCACCGCCGCGCCCGCCGCAAACGCCTCCGTCAGCACCATGCCGAAGCTCTCCCCGCCCAGCGACGGCGCGACAAAGACATCAGCCGCGCACAGCTCGCGGCGCTTGGTCTGATCGTCAACCTTGCCCAGCGCGCGAACGCCGCGCCCGTCAAGCAACAGCGGAGCAAGCTCATCCTCGCTCGGGCCGATCACGGTCAACTGAGCAGGGATATGGTCGCGCAGCGCCTCAAAGGCCCTGACCAGCACCGGCAGCCCCTTGCGCTCCACCGCCTGCCCGACGAACACGATCCGCAACGGCTGCTGGGGATCCTGGTGGGCGCGCTCGCGCCCCAGCGCGAGCGCGCCCACCAGGGCGTCTTGGTCGACGCTGACACCGTTGGGGATCACGCGGTAGGTGCCGCCGAACCACCGCCGTCCAGTCCATGCGGCGGCCTGCGAGACGGCGATCCTCACGTGCAGGCGGTTCAGCACCTGGGTTGCGCCGAACGCGTTGGCAAAGGCGTTCGGCAACCACTTGGCCGAATAGGAGTGAAACGTGCCAACCAGCGGCGTTCCGAACGGCAGCGTCGCCACCCAGCCGACCATCGGCGCGACCGGTTCGTGGATATGAATGACGTCGTAGCCGCCCCTGGCCAGCTCCCGTGAGAGACGTGCCACACCACAGGCGCCGAACGACAGATTCGAGATCGCACCGTTGGCACCCACACCGACCGTGCGTCCCAGCGGGATCAGGTAGTCGGGCGCTGCGATGCGCTGCGGCCAGGCACCACGGTGCATCAAAGACGCGGCTCGGTCCGGTGGGTCCAGCGGAGCCAGCACGCGCACATCGTGTCCGGCTGCCAGATGTTGCTCGGCCAGAGCCTCAATGTGCCTCGTGACGCCCCCGGGATAGGACCACGAGTACGGAGATACCAACGCAATCCGCATCACGCTGAATCCTAACGATCGCTAAGGACTTGCTTACCCCGCCCGGCGCCCGCCGGAGACAGCACCTGCCATCATTGGGGGGCAATGCCCAAGCGACACTTCGTCAAGTACACGTTCCTCGCGGTGGAGCCCGCTTGGCGGCGGCTACCGGACGACGAGCGCGACGAGCACAAGCGCGAGTTCCTGGCCGCCTGCGAGGACTTCAGCCAGGATCACCTGCTGCGTGTGTTCTCGCTGGCCGGGACCCGCGGAGACGCCGACATGCTGCTGCTCTCGCAGGCCGAGAACCTGGAGCGCATCCACGAGTTCCACGTGGTGCTCACGCAGAGCGGTCTGATGAAGTGGATGAGCATCCCGTACTCCTACCTGGCGATGACCAAGCCGTCGGAGTACTCCGACGAGTCCCGCCTGGAGGTGCGGCCCGGACACAGCAAGTATCTGTTCGTCTATCCGTTCGTCAAGACGCGGGCCTGGTATCTCCTACCCGCCGACGAGCGCTGGCGCATCATGCAGGAGCACATCCGCGTCGGCAAGGAATTCCCGAACATCGACCTCAACACGAGCTACTCGTTCGGCCTTGACGACCAGGAGTTCGTGGTCGCCTTCGAGTCCGACAACCCGGCCGACTTCCTCGATCTGGTCCAGAAGCTCCGCCTGACCGAGTCAAGCGCCTACACGCTGCGCGACACCCCCACCTTCACCTGCCTGTCCATGCCGGTCGAGCGGGCGCTTGGCGCGCTCGACGGCGCCGCGCTGCGCGCGTCGGCGTGAGCGCCGACGCCAGCCGTGCCGCGCGTGAGCGACTGCGCGCCGGCGATCCCGTCCTGCGTGATCTGATCGACCGCCACGGGCCGGACGGCCTACCGGAACGCCGTTCCGGCGCCCAGCGTGAGCATTACGGTGCGCTGGTGCGCACGATCGTCGGCCAGCAGCTCTCGACCAAGGCCGCGGCGGCGATCTACAACCGGCTGGCCGCCCGCTTCGGCGGGCGCGAGCCCACCCCTCGAGAGATTCTCGACGAGGACCCGGAGGCGCTGCGCGGTGTCGGCCTCTCCCGCGCCAAGGTGACGTTCCTGCGCTCACTCGCCGAGCACGTGCTGGACGGTAGGCTGGAGCTCGAGCGGCTCGACACGCTGAGCGACGAGGAAGTGATCGGGGAGTTGACGGCCGTGCGGGGCCTCGGCCCCTGGAGCGCGCACATGTTCCTGATGTTCCACCTCGACCGCCCGGACGTGCTGGCCACAGGTGACCTGGGGATCCGCAAGGCGATGATGGCGGCCTACGCACTGGACGCCCTGCCCGACCCTGAGACGATGGAGCGGATCGCGGCGCCCTGGCGCCCCTACCGCACGCTCGCCTGCCGCTACCTGTGGGCCACGCTGGACAGCGACCCGGGCGCCGCCGAGCCCGACCCGATCTGAGGCACAAAGCGGCGCGCTCGGGCGGGCACGGGCGCCAAGCGCTGGGCACTCCGAGCGACCAGCCCACGCTCGCCTGCCACCACCTCTGGCGCTCACTCGACGACGAGCCGTCGCCGCAGGAACCGCCGCTCGGCCTCCGTCGGGGCGAGCGCCAACGCCCGCTCGTAGGCCTCCCGCGCTGCGACGAGGTCACCACGCCGGCGCAACAGATCCGCGCGTGTGGCATGGAGCAGGTGGTAGTTGGAGAGCTCGTCGCCCACGACGAGCTCTCCAACCATCTCGAGCCCCGCGTCGAGGTCCCCGGCCAGCGCGACCGCCACCGCCCGGTTCAGCCGCACCACCGGCGAGGGGCTGAGCGCCTCGAGTTCGGCGTAGAGCTCGGCGATGCACGGCCAGTCGGTCGGCTCGCGTGTGTGGCGGATGGCGATCTCGGCCTGCAGGCGGTAGGGCCCGGCGCCGGCCAGCGGGCCGGCGCCGGAAAGCAGCGTGTCGGCTTCGGCGATCTCGTCGAGGTGCCAGCGTGACCGATCCTGGTCCTCGAGCGTGACCAGCTCGCCGCGGTCGTCGACGCGGGCGTCGCGACGCGAGTGCTGGAGGACCATGAGCGCAAGCAGCGCCTGGGTCTCCGGCTCGGCCGGGAGCAGACGCGCAAGCCGAATCGCCTCGTCGCAGAGGCTCGCGCGGATCGGCAGGTCACCCGAGGACGCGGCGTAGCCCTCGTTGAAGAGCAGGTAGAGCACCGCGCGGACGCCGTTGGTGCGTTCTGGCAGCCGCTCGGGCGGCGGGACCCGGTAGGGAATCCCGGCGGCGGCGATCTTTGCCTTCGCACGGGTCAGCCGCTTGGCCATCGTCGCCTCGGGGACCAGGAACGCGCGGGCGATCTCGGCCGTCGTCAGCCCGGCGAGCGCGCGCAGGGTCAGCGCCACTCGCGACTCCAGGGCCAGCGCCGGATGGCAGCAGGTGAAGATGAGCCGCAGGCGGTCGTCCTCGATCGCCTGCGGCGGCTCGTCGTCTTGCTGCCCGTCTGCTGCGGCGTGGAGCGGATCCTCGGCGAGCTGCCGGATCAGCTCGTTGCCACGGGCGCTGCGCCGGATGCGATCGAGTGCGCGGTTGCCGGCGACGGTCGTCAGCCACGCGCCCGGGTTGCGCGGCACGCCGTCGCCCGGCCAGCTGGCGAGCGCCTGGGCGAACGCCTCCTGCGCCGCCTCCTCGGCGAGGTCCCAGTCGCCGGTGCGGCGGATGAGGGAGGCGACGATGCGTCCCCACTCATCCCGAAACGCCGCCTGCACCGCCTCCGGCGCGGTCACTGGTCGATGAATCGCCGGACCTCGACGGGGTGGTAGCGCGCTGTGGGGAAGCGGGCGGCGAACTCCACCGCCGCCTGCTCGGTCACGCCACCGTTGAGGATCGCGATGCCTGCCAGATACTCCTTGGTCTCAACAAACGGCCCGTCGGTGAGCAGCACCTCGCCGTCGCGGACGCGCACCGTTGTGGCTGTGTGCTTCGGTTGCAGCCCGCCTCCGAGCACCATGACACCACGCTCCCGCGCCTGCTCCCCCCACGCCTCGGCGTCCCGCACGATCCCCTCCTCGACCTCCGGGGTCTCGGGGATGCCGTCGACGAAGATCTGCACCAGGTAGCGCATGTCGTCGGGGCTGAGGTCGTCAGGGACCTCGAGCTCGGAGGCGAAGGGCCGCAGCTCGATCGCGTGAAACCACGAGACCGGGTGCTTGGCGGCAACCTCGATCGCCTCATCGAGACTCTCGCACTCGAGTATGTCGAGGCCGCCGATGTACTCCTTCGTGGCGGCGTAAGGGCCGTCGGTGATGAGTGTCTCGCCGTCGCGGACGCGGACGGTCTTCGCGCCTGCCGGCTCGTCGAGCTGCTTGCCGACGATCCTGATGCCTCGCGACTGTGTCTCCTGGAGCCATGGACCGATGTGCTCGTTCATGGCTGCGGCCGCCGCCGGCGTTCCGGTCTCGCCCTCTATGCAGATCAGCTGCAGATACTTCATGTCGTCCACCTCCGCAGTGGGTTTGCGTTGATGTCAGTACGACGAACGCGAAACCCCGAGATGGACCGTGGCCTCAGACGGCTGATACTTCTTGTTCTTCGGCGACCCGGAACGAGGAGCCGCAGCCGCAGGCGGCCACGACGTTTGGGTTCTCGACCTTGAAGCCGGCCCCCTGCAGGCCGTCGACGAAGTCGATCACCGAGCCACGAACGTATGGGAGACTCGCGTTGTCGACGAGGAGTCGGATTCCCTTGTCCTCGAAAACGGTGTCGCCGTCGCGCTCCTCGTCAAAGGCAAGCGCATACTGAAACCCGGAACAACCACCGCCGCGGACGCCCACGCGCAGACCTGCGGTCTCGGCCACAGCGGCCTGCGCGGAGAGAAACTCGCGAACCTTCAGAGCACCATTGTCGGTAAGAGAGATCATGCTTCAGTGAGTATAGCCTCGGCCCGCGTGGCCGCTACGCTAGAGAGCATGTCAGTCTCACCCGACGAGCTCAAGGTCAGGATCGAGTCCGCGATCCCCGGCACACGCGCCGCAGTCAGCGGCGACGGGCATCACTTCGAGGCGATCGTGGAAGGCCCAGCCTTCGCCGGCCTCAGCAGGATCGACCAGCACAAGCTCGTCTACGACGTCTTTGGCGCCGAGCTCGGCGACCGCATCCACGCCCTCTCCCTCAAGATCACAGCAACGGAGGATCGATGAGCGACCCAGCCACCAACCAGATGCGCGACGAGATCAAGAGCGCGATCGCCGAGAACCCGGTGATCCTGTTCATGAAGGGCACGCCGGACGCGCCGGCCTGCGGGTTCTCAGCGCGCACCGTGGCCGTGCTGGAGAGCCTGGAGGCCCCGTTTGCGGCCGTCAACGTGCTCCCCGATCCGAGGATCCGCCAAGAGCTCTCGGCGCTGTCCGGCTGGCCCACGATCCCACAGCTGTTCATCGACGGCAAGCTGGTCGGTGGCTGCGACATCGTCATGGAGATGCACGAAACCGGCGAGCTGCAGAGGCTGCTCGGTGTCCGCGACGGTGCCGGCACAGCCTCAGCGCAAGCACCGGCGGAGGTCGGCGCGGCCGAGCCCGCGCCGCTGAGCATCGAAAACCTGCTGTAGGGTCAGGCGGGCGCATGCCCGTAGCCCTGGTATCAGACACCTGTCACTACCTGCCACGCGGGCAGGTGGAGGCTCTTGGTATTCGCGAGGTCAGCCTCTACGTGCATGACAGCGCTGGCGCAAGCCGCGAGCGCGAGATCACCGACTACGACGCCTACTACGAGCGGCTGGTGGCCGGTGGCGACCTGCCCACCACCTCCCAGCCCTCGATCGGTGATTTCCTGGCGATCTACGAGCCACTCGCGACAGCCGGCCATGAGATCGTCTCGATCCACCTCTCCGGTGGGCTCTCTGGCACGGTGCGCAGTGCCGAGCAGGCCCGCGCGGCGCTCGGCGAGGCAGCCGCCCTGGTCCACGTCGTCGACTCAGGCACGGCCTGTGGCGCGCAGGGGCTGATGCTGCTGGCGGCAGCAGCCGCCGCAAGCACAGGCGCAGACGCGACCGCGGTTGTAGCCCGCGCTCAGGCGGCACGAGCTTCGCTGGACTTCCTCTTCGCCCTGGATACGCTCGAGTACCTGCGCCGGGGTGGGCGCATCGGCGGTGCCCAGGCGCTGCTGGGCGCGGCGCTGAAGATCAAGCCGATCCTCTCACTCGACTCGGAGATCACGGCCGTCGAGCGGGTGCGCACCAGCCGACGCGCGTTCGAGCGCCTGGTTGCGCTGGGCGAGCAGCTGGCCGCCAGCGGACGCGACGGTTGGGTCGTGCAGCACACACACGCGCCCGAGGCGGCGCGCGAACTGGCGGCACGCTGCCGAGACGTGTTCGGCTGCGAGCCCATGTTCGTTTCGGAGATCGGGCCCGTGATCGGCGCCCACATCGGGCCTGGGCTGCTCGGCATCGGCGCCACCGAGCGCTCACTGCTTCAGTAACGACGCCAGCGATCCGGTGAGGCGCCGTCGAGCGGCGCGCCGTCCAGTGGCGCGCCGTCGGGCGCCCGGCCTCAGCGGCGTCGGCGGCCGCGGCGCAGCACGGCTCCGAGCGCGCCGCCGACGCCGCCGGCAAACACGAACCCGGCGGCCGCGGCCGCGATCTGCAGGCTCCGCTCGTTGCGGCGCAGCTGGGCGCGCCAGTCGGTCAGCTGGCCCACCTCGTCGCGCAGGAGAGCCAGCGAGCTACCGAGCTCTTGGCGGTTACGCTCGATCGAGGCGCGAATCTCATCGGGTGTGCGAGTCGCCATCGTGCCGTGTCTATTCAGCTCTTGGCGGCCGAGGTGGAGACCGTCTCGCGGATCTTCTTTGCTTCGTCAATCGCCATCGTCGGAGTCGGCGCTCCGACGCGGAGCTTGCGCCAGGCAAACAAAAACGAGAGCAGGGCGAGCACAACCAGCACGCCCGTCACGATCAGAAAGCCGATCCAGACATCGCCCACGCCGCTGACCAGTATGGCGTCGAGCGCCCAGGCGATCGTGAGCAGCGCCAGGATCACGGCAAACACGCCGAACACGGCCCCGGCGGCGACCGCCGCCGTGCCGCGGGCGATGCTCGAGATCTTCTCGCCCACCTCAGCCTTGGCGAGCTCGATCTCGTCGTGCACGAGCTTCCCCAGGCTGTCAGAGACCTGGGTGATAGCGCCGGCAATGCTGTCCTGCTGTTCGTTACCTGCGGCCAAGACGTTTGAGAATAGTCGCCACCACCAACCCGCCGGCAAAAGCTATGCCGAGGCCGACCTCCGGTCGGCGACGGACCAGCGCTTCAGCCTGGGTGAGCCCGAGACGCTCGAGGACGGCGTTCAGGGGCGAGCCGGCGGCCAGCGCCGTCGCCGCGGGGTCAGTGGCACTGCCGGTGGCGTCTGCGAGTTCCCCGGCGGTCCGGCCGGCCGCGGCGTCACCCGGCGCAGGTGGCTCGGTCGCAGCCGCAGACTTCCGCAGCGAGTGCGGGCGACGCGTGCGTTGTGCGTCTCCCGGCTCTGGCGGGCGCTCGCTCACGTCGCTCACTCCGGCGGGTCTTCGTCGAAGACCCGCTTCCAGATCACCGCGGCCAGACGCGTCGCGACAACACTCGCGAGCGCGCCGACCGCGGCCATCAGGCCCGACCACATGAGTCGCTTTACCACTGGGCTCTCCTTCATTTCGAGTGATTCAACCAGATCGCAAGCGGCTCATCCGCCGAGGCCGCCGCAGATCATCTCCACTATCTCAGCCTTGACGTGCTCAAATTCCGCCTCGGGGATCTCCTCGCCACTGAAGATCCACTGGGTCAGCACCTGTTCGACCAGGCCGTAGAACGCTTGGGCTGCAAACAGCGCATCAACCTCGCGGCGAAACACACCCGCCTTCTGAGCCTGCGCAACGATCTGCGCGATGCCCTCGTAGGCCTGCATGATCCGCTGCACGTGGGTGCGACCGAACGTGTTCGCGGCCCGCGTCACCTCCACGACAATCACCTTCATCACATCGGGGTCGCGCCTGTAGGAGTCGACGATGAAGGACGCGATGCGACGAAGCTGCTCGCGGGGCGGAGCCTCGCTCGCCTGCGCGTCGGCGATCGTCGCGAGCATCAGGTTCCAACGCTCGAGAAAGACCGTGTCGAGGATCGTCTCCTTGGATGGGAAATAGTGGTAGACCAACCCGTAGGCGACACCGGCCTCGTCAGCGATGTCCGAAACGCGGCAGGTGTGGAAGCCCTGCCGCGCAAACACGCGGACAGCAGCATCCAGGATCAGTCGCCGCTTGTCGGCGGCGACGCTCACGGCGCGGGCCGACCGGAGCTTTGGGCAGCGGCATACAGCCCCGGTGCGCGTCGGTGGGTCAGCGCCGGCAGCCGCGCGCGTACGTCGGCCAGTAGAGCGAAGTCCAGATCGGCGACGATCGCCGTTTCGCAGTCGGGTGCGACTGCGAGCGGGATGCCCCACGGGTCGACGATCATGCTGCGTCCGCCTGAGCGGTTGCCGGGCGGGTGGGGGCCGATCTGGTTTGCCGCGATCACAAAGCATTGGTTCTCGATCGCGCGCGCGCGTAGGAGTGTCTCCCAGTGGTCGCGGGTGGTGGCCAGCGTAAACGCGGAGGGAACCGCCAGGATCTCGGCGCCGCGCTCGCTGAGCGCACGGTAGAGCTCGGGAAAGCGCAGGTCGTAGCAGATGCTCATGCCGAGCAGGTGGCCCTGGTCGGTCTGCGGGTTGGCGCCGACCGTGGTCACCACCACAGACTCCCCCGGCTGCTCGTGCTCAGACTCGGTGTAGCGGGTGCCGTCGACCTCAACGTCGAACATGTGCAGCTTGTCGTAGCTGGCGAGGATCTCGCCGTCTGGGCCGACGTGCAGGCTGGTGTTTGCGGTCTTGGCCGACCCTGCGCGCCGGTGCACGAACGAGCCCGCGATCAGGTCTATATGGTGTTCGCGCGCGAGCGCTCGCGCCCACCTGACCGCCTCTCCGTCGAGCGTCTGGGCGCGGTCCTGCATCACCTCGCCGCGGCCGAGCACCGTCCACTTCTCGGGAAGCACCACGAGCGCCGCGCCATCGCGCACCGCCTGGCGGGCCAGCCGATCGGCCGTCTCCAGGTTCGCCTCCACATCCTCAGTTGCATTGAGCTGCACGGCGCCAACGCGCAATTTGGCGCCGACATCGGCGCCCGACGCGGCGGCTGCGGCAGAGGCCACGGTGAGCATTGGTAGTCAGGGGCGCAGTACCGCGAGGGCCTGTTTCCCCATTCCCCTTTCAATCCGTGCGTGCGGTTTTCCCGCACACGGCTTACCGATGATCGTCCTGATGGTCACGACGCAACCCCCGGGTATCGAACGGTGCCCCGCAAGCGGTAGAGGCCGAGCGCCTCGAAGAACTCACGGTCCCAGACCGGATGTCGCGCGTGCAGATTCCGGCCATAGCGCTTGACCATCAGGCGCCTGAGCCGGTACACGACATACCGATCGATCTGGTTGAACTTGATAGCGGCGTTCCCGGTCCGGAAGTAGTTGCCCCACCCACGCAGAATCGGGTTCAGTCCCGCGATCACGTCACGGAGGTCATGCCCGACCCGGCCGCGCCCGGTCAGGGCCTTGACCCTGGCACGAACCCGACCCATCGCCCGTTGGGAAGGCCACCGCTGGAGGTAGTAGCGACGGACGCCGCGCTCCAGCAAACGACCCGACACACGAGCATGGAAATGGCAGCCGAGAAAATCAAACCCTTCCCGGCCTTCTCGTAGGTCAACTATCTTCGTCTTGTCCGGGTGCAGCCCCAAACCCAGGCTGGCGAGAACGTCCGCCGCCAACCGTTGTGCTGCGCTGGCATCGGCTTTGCTGCGACAAGCCACGACGAAATCATCCGCATAACGGATCAGTCTGCCGTGAGCCTCATCAGCAAACGCCCGATCAAGCGCTTGGAGATAGATGTTTGACAGCAGCGGAGAAACCACCCCGCCCTGGGGCGTCCCCGCAACCGACCGCGAGAACTGCCCATCATCCATAACCCCCGCTTGGAGCCACAAACGGATCAGCTTGACCACCCGCCTGTCCGAAACCCGCTCCGCAACAAGCGCAAGCAAACGCTCGTGCTCGATCAAGGAGAAGGAAGACACGACACAAGACCCACCTCGATGGCTTTCCGTCAACGGTGCGGATCGTTCGGCGTGCGCATGCGTGGGAGGGACAGCCGCTTGAACTGATGGGCTGGATGCACCGGCGTGGGCGGCTGGAGCTGATCCTGGTCCTTCCGGACGCCAGCCATTTGATGGTCCCGGCAGCGTGGACCGATCTGCAGGCCGTGCCGGAGCCGGTCGGGACAGGGATGCTGTGTTTGCTTGAGGATTTGCTGGCCACCCGGCGGGTGCTGGCGCCGTTGGTTGAGCGTGTCGTCCTGGGCGAGCGCGATGATCATGGTTGCGAGGAGATCGATCGTGCAGCTGCGACTGGATTTGGCCGAGAGTCCGGCACCGGCGGCGGTGTTGTGGGAGCTGGTCGGCGAGCAGCAGCGTCAGACCGCGGTGAGCGTGCTGGCAGCGTTGATCGCGCAGACGGTCGCGACCGAGGCGGGCGGCGATGAGCGAGTACCGGGAGCGTGTGCTGACCCGTCTGGATGGCAGGACGATCAGCCGGGTCGGTGGTGGTGGCTTGGAGCTGGTGACGGTGTGCCTGAGCGATGAGGACACTGGGGAGAGGTGTGACGAGTTCGGCTCATTGCTTGAGCCGAGCTTGCCGGTGTTGGCGTATCTGCGCCCGGATGAGGCGCGCAGGCTGGCGTTCTGTTTGCTTGAGCTGGCCGAGCTTGCGGATCGGCGTTCGGGGCTTGGGCGATGAGCGAGCGTCAGAAGCTGACCGGCTCGCATCTGGGTCGTCAGGCGTTCGTGTATCTGCGCCAGTCCTCTCAACAGCAGCTGGAACGCAACACGGAGTCGACCGCCCGCCAGTACGCGCTGGTTGAGCGCGCGATCGAGCTGGGGTTCTCTCGCGAGCAGGTCGTCGTGATCGACGAGGACCTCGGGATCAGCGGCTCCGGCATGTCTGACCGCTCCGGGTTTGCCAGGCTGGCGGCGGAGGTCGCGCTCGGGCACGCCGGCCTGGTGCTCGGCCTGGAGGTCTCCAGGTTGGCGCGCAACAACGTTGACTGGTACCGGCTTTTGGACCTGTGTGGGGTGACCGACACCGTGATCGGTGATAGCGACGGGCTCTATCACCCCGGCTCGTTCAACGACCGGCTGCTGCTCGGCCTGAAAGGCACAATGTCGGAGGCTGAGCTGCACGTCCTCAGGGCCCGTTTGAACGGCGGGATCCGTAACAAGGCCCAGCGGGGGGAGCTGCGCAAGATGCTGCCGGTCGGGCTTATCTGGGGCGAGGAGGAAGGCGAGATTCTGCTCGATCCCGACGAGGCGATCCGTGGTGCGATCCAGACGATCTTTGACCGGTTCGCTGAGCTCGGGTCGGTGCGCCAGGTGTGGTTGTGGATGCGTCGTGAGGGCGTGAAGTTCCCGTTGCGTCGCTGGGAGCACGACGAGCTGCGGTGGGTCACCCCGACCTACCATCAGATCCACAGCGTGCTTGAGAGCCCCGTTTATGCTGGCGCTTACGCGTTCGGGAAAACCCGCCGTGAGCGCTATGTCGATGAGCACGGCAACACACGTCAGCGGTTGCGTCGCCTTCCCCAGGCAGAATGGGGGGTGTTGATCTGGGAGCATCACCCCGGCTACATCGACAAGGCCACCTACCAGGCAAACCGTGAGCGGATCGCCGCTAACACCCGTCCGCGCGCGCACGAGCCCGGCGGCGCGGTCCGCGAAGGCCAAGCGCTGCTGCAAGGGATCGCTGTGTGCGGCCGCTGCGGACGGAAACTGAAGGTCCACTACCAGGGCAAACGCGGGCAGCAACGCCCCAACTACCACTGCCCCGCCAGCATCCTGGTAGAGAACCGCGGCAGCTGGTGCATGCGTGTCGGCGGGATGCAGATCGACCAGGCTGTCGCCGGGGCGCTGTTGGCGGCGCTCACCCCAGCCGGTGTGAAGGCCGCGATCATCGCGGCCGAAGCGCTCGAGCACGACCATGATGCCGCGCTGAAGCAGTGGCGCCTGCAACTCGAGCAAGCCCGCTACCGGGCCGAGAAGGCTGAGCGCCGCTACCGACAGGTCGAGCCTGAGAACCGGCTCGTCGCCCGCGGCCTGGAGCGTGACTGGGAGAGCGCGCTGCAAGAACTCGCCAAAGCCGAGGCGGAGCTTGCGTTGCGCCAGCAACAACACCCGCGCACCCTCACCAAACAAGAGCGCGAAGGTCTGCTTGCGCTCGGCACCGACCTCGGGCGCGTGTGGTCCGCCCCAACCACCAGTGACCGTGACCGCAAACAACTGATCCGCTGCCTGATCGAGGAGGTCATCCTCAACGTCGACCGCGACAAGGACCAAGCGACCGTCACGATCCGCTGGCACGGCGGCGCGATCACCGAGCTCACGGTCCCGTTGCCACGCCACCAGCCCACGATCCGCACCGACGAGGACACGATCGAACTGCTCACACGCCTCGCGACCCACTACGACGACGGCACGATCGCCGGGATCCTCAACCGCCAAGGCCGCCGCTCCGCCACCGGCGAGCGGTTCACCCAGATCATCGTCGGCGGCCTGCGCCGCTACCGCCACATCCCCGCCTACCAGCCAGCCACCGACCCGCCCGACGGGGAGCTGCTCCCGATCGCCAAAGCCGCCGAACAGCTCGGCGTCGCACCCTCCACAATCCACCGCTGGCTCCACGACGGGGTCATCCGCGGCGAACAGGACACCCCCGGCGCACCATGGCGGATCCGTGTCAACGACCAGCTCCGCGCCCTGTTCGTCGACGACGCCCCACCCGGATACATACCGATGTTCGACGCGATGCGCGCCCTCGGCGTCTCCCGCCAAACCGTGTTGCAACGTGTCAAGCGCGGCGAGCTTGAAGCCATCCACGTCCGCAACGGACGCCGAAAAGGCCTGCGAATACTGGTCCCACACGCCGAAAACACCCTGTTCGACACCACCCCCATGAACGCAAAGGCAGTGTGACGATGGCTCCAAATAGTCCCGGATGTCAGCCTCAAAAACGAACTGATACCCCTCAATGAACGACTCGCGGAGCACCTCCTTCGCATCCGTCGCTGACCGTCGCGGACGGAACCCAAACGAGCACGGCTGAAAGTCCGCCTCAAAAATGGGCTCAAGCACAATCCTTGCGGCCTGCTGGCAAACCCGATCCTTCACGGTCGGAATACCTAACGGCCGCCTACCACCCTGCGGCTTGGGAATCTGGACCCGCCGAACCGGCAACGGACGATAGACCCCCTCCCGAAGCTCAGACTGGAGATCTGCAAGCAGACGCTGCACCCCGTGCTCCTTGACCGCATCAAGCGTCTGCCGGTCAATCCCGGCAGCGCCCTTGTTCCTACACACCCGCTCCCATGCCTCCCGAAGGACGTCACTCCTCCAGATCCGGTCAAACAGAGCATGAAAACGGCGATCCGGGGACCGCTTGGCGGCCACCCATAGCTTGCGCTGAAGTTCTCGCACATCCCCACCGCAGAGCAAAAGCTCACCGGCCGGGCCAACAGGCAAAAGCCTGCCAGGGTTGTTGGGCTGCTCTACAGCAACCATGCCCTAACGCTTACCTCCCACACAACCATGATCAAAGCCAGGGCCCTTCGCTACCGGCGCTTTTACCTTTCCGCCGGTCATCACTACTACGACCCCGTCGGACTCCCGCTGCCCTCCGCTCGATTTCACCATCGGCTTATACAAGCGGTCTTTGCCTGACAAGGCCAGGCAGACGGGCCTCCCGTGTTCCGTGATCAGACCATGCGCGCGTGCAAGTCTCCCTACCCCGCAGGGACCCGCCACACCATTTCTGGATCGGACGTGACGGACATGGCCTTCACCGTGAAATGAGCGGCTCGGCTCCCTGATTGTTTCTCTAACGAGGCTGCAATCCCAGCCCACGCGCTTGCTCCCTCCAAAGAGGCTCTCGACACCCCGCTCAGCCCAAGGGATCTCTCCCCAAGACCGGGGCCTGCTACCGGGCGCTCCAGCGCCTACCCGGACCGGACTCCCACCGGCTGGCCTACCACAGCTTTCACGGCGCAACATCCCCCGAGGATACTGATTGACTGGTCAGTCAGCCAAACGGAGCCGGCCAAGCCGCACGTCGACTCAGCGCCCGCGCCAGCGTGGGTCACGCTTCTCGAAGAACGCCGCCACGCCTTCCCGCGCATCCTCGGTGGCGAAGGCGAGCGTGAGCTGCGCGCGCAGGTAGTCCAGCGCATCAGCCAGCGCCATGTCCTGCTGCCGAAACATTGCGTCCTTGCCCATGCGCAGCATCAGCGGCGAGCGGGCCGCCAGCCGCCCGGCCCAGTCATGCACCGCCTGGTCGAACTCAGCTTCGGGCACGACGCGGTTGACGATGCCGATCTGCTGTGCCTGCGCAGCCGTGATCCGCTCCCCGAGCAGCATCAGCTCGGCCGCTCGCTTGCGCGGCACGTTGCGGTACAGCAGCGCCGTGACCATGAACGGAAACAGCCCGACGCCGATCTCCGGCGTCCCGAACGTCGCGCTGTCGCTGGCGATCACCAGGTCGCAGGCGAGCGCCAGCCCCAGTGCGCCTGCCAGGACGTGACCGCGGGCCGCGCAGATGGATGGCTTGCCGAGCTCGCCGAGCAGCCTGAACAGCTCGGGGAAGCGCTCGTTGTCCTCGTGGCGCTCGAGCAATGGCACATCGGCCGTGAACGACGCCAGGTTGCCACCACTTGAGAAAACGGTCGGGTGTGTCGAGGCGAGCACCACCACCCGAACATCCTGATCGGCCCGGGCGCGCTCGAGTGCTTGAATCAGCTCCGCGAGCAGCTCGGGGGCGAGCGCGTTGCGAGTCTCAGGCTGAGCCAGCGCGACGGTCGCCAGGCCCGGCGCCGAAACCTCGTAGCTCAACGTGCTGTATTCGCCCATGACTCCAGTCAACAGCCTACGACCAGCTCGACAGCATGCCAACATTCCTCGCGTGGACTCCGCTCGCGGCCAACTGCTGATCGCCGGCCCCACCCTGAAGGACCCGAACTTCTGGCGTACCGTCGTGCTCGTGGTGGAGCACACCGCGGAGGGCGCACTCGGGCTGGTGTTGAACCGGCCGTCGCAGTCGAAGGTGGGCGAGGCGGTGCCGCAGCTGGTGGCGCTGACCGGCGCCGATGACGAGGTGCGGATCGGCGGGCCCGTCAACCGCTCGGCGGTGATCGTGCTGGCCGACTTCGAGGATCGCCATGACGCTGCCCTGATCGCCTTCGACAATGTCGGCGTGCTCTCCAGCGACGCCGCCTTCGACCTGGACAAAGCCGGGGTGCGGCGTGCTCGCGTCTTCGCAGGGCACTCGGGCTGGGGCCCCGGCCAGCTCGACGGCGAGCTCGATCGCGGCGACTGGATCCTCGAACCGGCCAACTACGGCGATGCGTTCACCCAGACGCCCGAGCAGCTCTGGCAGACGGTGCTGGAGCGCAAGGGCGGCAGCTATGCGCTGGTGGCGCGGATGCCGGAGGATCCGTCGCTGAACTGACAGGCCGGAAGCCTACGCGGCCGCGGGGCTGCGCCCACCGCTCGCTCCCAACACTCCTACGATCAATCGCGTGAACAGCGACCACCACCACAACCACGGTGCAGCGCAGGCGCGCCAGTTGAAGCTCACGCTGGCAGTGATCATCTCGTTCATGGCCCTGGAGGTGACGGTGGGCCTGCTTTCCGGGTCACTGGCGCTGCTGTCTGATGCCGCGCACATGCTCACCGATGCCGCCGCCCTCGCCATGGCCCTCGTGGCAGCGCAGCTGGCCACGCGACCAGCCCGGGGGGCGCTGACCTTCGGCCTCGGGCGCGCCGAGATCCTGAGCGCCAACGCCAACGGCCTCACACTTCTGGTGCTGGCACTGCTCATCGTCTACGGCGCGATCCGTCACCTGATCGCTCCGGTGCACGTCGACGCCGGCCCGGTGCTCGCGGTTGCGCTGGCCGGAATGGTTGCGAACCTGGTCGCGGTGCGCGTGCTCGGCGGCCCCGCACATACCCACCAGCATGAGCATGGCCAGGCACATCGCAGCCTCAACGTCGAGGGCTCCTACCAGCACATCCTGACCGACCTGTTCGGCTTTGCCGCGACCGCCGCCGCGGCGCTGGTGATCCTGCTGACCGGCGCCTACCGCGCTGACGCGATCGCCTCGCTGCTGATCGCAGCGGTCATGCTCTTCGCGGCACAGCGCCTGATCCGGGCGTCGGTTCGCGTGATGATGGAGGCGGCGCCGGAGGGTGTGAGCCCGGCTGAGATCGGCGTGGCGATGGCTGCGCATCCCGGCGTCGTCGAGATTCACGACCTGCACGTCTGGGAGGTGACCACCGGCTTCAACGCCATCTCCGCGCATGTGATCGTGGATCCGGCACAGGACTGCCATGAGACTCGCCGCGCGCTTGCCGCCCTGCTGCGCGACCGCTTCGGCCTGACGCACTCGACCCTGCAGGTCGAGCACGCACAGACCAACCAGGGTCCGTTACAAATCGAGCTCACGCGCCACGCCGGCTGACCGGCCGACACGCTCGCGCAGCACAGACGCGCGCGCAACAGCCGCCGCGCGGCCAGGTCCTGCTTGCTCGAGCTCCGTGTGCAGGGCACGGATGCGGCGCAGGATCTCGTCGGCCACCGCCTGTTGCGCTTCGCGGCTCGGGTTGGCGACGGGTGTGAAGCGCAGCGGCGGGCCGTAGCGCACCACGACCTTCGCGAAGCGCAGCCGGCGCCAGTTGCGGACGCGATTGGATCCGAGGATCGCGACCGGCACCACCGTGGCGCCCGACTCGAGTGCCAGGCGTCCGATCCCTGGCTTGCCCTGATCGGCGAGCTTGCCGCTGCGCGACCGCCCACCCTCGACATACATGCCCACCGCCCCACCGCGCCCCAGGACCGCGAACGCGGTCTTGAACGCCTCCTCATCGTGATGGCCGCGGCGCACCGGGAAGACGCCGCCATGGCTGTAGATCCAGCTCATCGGATGGCGCCCGAACATCTGCGACTTGGCCATGAAGTGAATGTGACGGCGGACGAACGCCCCCGTGAAGAAATGGTCCAGGAACGACGCATGGTTGGGCGCGACGATCACGGGCCCGTTGGGCACGTTCTCAGCGCCGTAGCCCTCGGTTCGGAACAGCGCAACCGCGATCCAAACGGTGATCACCCGCACCAGCTCGTAGGGCCACTGCGGCGGGCGGCGGCGCACGCGCTCGTGGTAGCGGTCAAACAGCTGCGCGGGACGTGGGTCGCGGTAGACCTGCGCGCGGATCTTGACGTCCGCCGGCATCGCCGCGCTCAGCCGGTCAGCGGCAGCACCAGCGCCGGACGCTCGATCGTGTGGTCAGCCTTGGTGGCGATCACCGCCGTCGCGATCGCCATGAACTCGATCACGTGCGAGCCCCAGCCGTGCGAGGCCTGGTTGAGCCGCACGCCGACGAGGCCCTCAGCCTGGACGGACTCGGCCTCCGACTGCATGCGCGACATCGCCAGCTCGCGCGCGTCGTAGAGCGCCTGGGTGAAGTTCGTCATCTCGACGTTGCGGCCGATGTTGCGCATCGACTGCATCATGCCCTGGCGCGCGACGTGGTAGACGCAGTTGCCCATCACCAGCCCGACGGGCCGGTAGCCGGCCCGCAGCAGCGTCGAAAAGTCCTGACCGCTCAGGTCGGAGGTGAACGGCCGGCCGCTGGGCGCGCGCTGCAGCTCGCCACCGGCGTGCCGCACAGCGGTGCCGACCGCGATGAACTCGGCCATGTCAGCGCCCCAGTCGTAGCGGCCGATCGTGAGCCGCACGCCGACGATCCCGTCGGCCCCGAGCTGGTCGGCCTCCTCCTCCATGCGCGTCATCGCAAGCTCGCGGGCGTGGTACATCGCCTGCGTCAGCACGCGCATCTCCATGTTCTGGTTCCAGGCCGCCTGCTGGAAGCCGATGTGGTAGATCGAGCTGCCAAGCACCAGCCCAAGCGGCTCAAACCCCGCCTCCTTGACGAGCAGAAACTCGTTGACGGACAGGTCGCTGGTGAAGAATCCACGGGCGATGTCCTGACGCATCCGCTCGAGCCGCTCGCGCCCTGACTCCGGCAGGCCCTCGAGCGAGCCGGCGTGGTACGGAGCAGCCACGGACGCCGACTCTCCCGGCTGCGCCGGGCCCGCTTGGCCCGGCTGGCCCTGGGGCCGCTCACCACGTCGATCCAGAAAGCCCATGCGAAACCCTCCCTAACTCTAGAGCACCAAGCGCTGCAATGCCTGACGCGTGCGCTCGCTGCTGCGGGCCTGCACCGCGACAGCCTCGACCAGCAGCTTGAGCCACGCGTCGAGCTCGAGCGTATCGGTCTTGATCGCGATCCCGCCGGAGAAACGCGACCGCGTGGCGCTGACGCGCCCGCCGTCACGCTTGAGCACCAGCCGCTGGTCGCCCGCGGTCACCACGATCTCGGCCACCAGCTTCGGGCCGCGAAAGCCGTTGCGGATGCGCTTGATCTCGACAAAACCCGGCAGCGCCGCCTCGAGGCGTGTGGCAAGTCCCTCCACGAACGCGACGATGTCGCTCAGGTCGGCGCGCAGCGCCGCGGAAACCAGGTCCAGGTCCGGATCGCCCTCGGTGCCCGTCCCTGCCGGTTCCAAGCCGGCGCCCACCGCCGGCTCGAGATCGGTGTTCTGGCTCTCTTCCGGATTCACGATCCTCAGGCTACGACACCAGCGCCATTTCGTGTCACCTTAGCGCCCTGCGAGACGGGCCGAACACGCGTCTGAGCAGCCACAGCAGGCTCTGCGTGCTCCAGAAGCGGCCGGCAGACCGTCGCCGGGCCAGCTCGCGACGGCTGCACGAGCTCAAGAACAGGCCGGAGCTATCCACAATCGCACCTCACAGTGAACCGACAACAGGGATTGATCCATCCCGCGGTAGTCAATAACGGGGCTCGGACGGAATCCGCAAATTGCGCGTTTACAGAGCATGGCGGCACCGCAGTCGCGCTCGCCTCGCAGTGGTGGGCCCGCAGCGGCGGGGCAGCGGCGACGCGGCGGCGGCCTTGACCCAGCCAACGACGTGGCCACGCCTGCGACTATGCTGGCCGCGGTCAGAACGAGTCGAACCTAGGAGGGCCAGTTGCCTCACGTCGAAGCTCACATCACCGGGACCGTCTGGAAGATCGAGGTCGAGGTCGGAGACACAGTCGAGGAGGGCGACGCGGTCGTGATCCTCGAGTCGATGAAGATGGAGATGCCGGTGGAGTCCGAGGAGTCCGGCGTGGTCAGCGAGATCCGCTGCGTGGAGGGCCAGGCGGTCTCCGAGGGCGACGTACTGATCGTGCTGGAGTAGGCGCCCAGCCCGCCGCTCAGCCCGCCTCCCAGCGGAACCAGCGCACCCCCACCGCCGCACAGATGAGAACGTAGCCGACCGCCGCGCCGACCGCGCCCGTGTCGCGGCCGCCCCAGGCGCCGAGGTCAAGGACGCCGGCGAACATCGTCATCACGACCCCGACCGGACTCCAGCGCGAGACATCCACCCAGGCGGCACCCAGCGCACCGACCTGGCCGAAGGTGCCGAGGATGATCAAAACGGCCAGCAGCACGCGCGCGACCGCCTGGAGCGTATCGGTCGAGCGGATCAGGCCGACGAGCGCCTGTGCGATCGCGAGGAACACCGCCCCGGCGAGCACGGACACCAGCAGCACGAGCAGGTACTGCCCGAGCGACAGCGAGAGGTTGTGGAGCTGCGCGCCGACGATCACGACGATCAGCGCCAGGATCAGATTCGCCAGCACCTGCATCGCCAGGCGGCTTGTCATGATCGCCCAGGTTGGCGCGGGCGTGACCCGCAGACGCTGAAAGACGCCGCGCTCGCGGTCGCGAGAGGTCGAAAGCGCGTAGCCGACGATCGCCATCGCCAGCAGACCGTAGGAGATCGCCAGGCCGATTATGTAGCCCGCCCCGTCGAAGCTGTGGACGGCCTGATCGCCGGCGGTGCTGACCAGCAGAAAGATCGGCAGCAAGAGACTCACGACCAGCGAGCGTCGATGCTTGCGGAAGGCGGCGAAATCAGCCCGGAACAGGGACGTCAGCACCAGTCCGACGGAGGGCACGGCGGGCCTCCCGGGTTCGCTAGTCACGGATCTCGCTCCCGGTCAGTCCGATGAAGACATCCTCGAGGGTCACCTCACCGTGAGCCACGGCGAGCACGCGTGGGTCGTCGCGATGCTTGACGATCAGCTCGGCTGGTGTCTCAGAGGTCAGAAGCTGGCCATGGTCGATGATCGCCACCCGGTCGCACACCGCCTGTGCCTCCTCCATCGAGTGCGTCGTCAAAAGGATGCTGCCACCGGCGCTGCGCAGCTGCTCGATGCGCGACCACAGCTGGCGGCGCGACTGCGGGTCAAGCCCCGAGGTGGGTTCGTCGAGCAGCAGCAGCGCGGGTGAGTGCACGACCGCGATCTGCAGCGAGAGGCGCTGCTGCTGACCGCCTGAGAGCTGGCTGAAAGGCTTGCCGGCCTCGGCCTCGAGCCCGACCTCGGCCAGCCTTGAGTGGAGTTCCGCAGCCCCCAGGCGCACCCCGTAGAGGCCGGCGTACAGACGCAGCACCTGGCTGATCGTCAGATCCGGCTGAAAGCTCGTGGCCTGCAGCTGCACACCCATGCGCGTCTTGGCCAGCGTCGGCTGACGACGGATGTCAAACCCAGCCACGCGCACCGCACCCGCACGCGGCTTGAGCAGCCCCTCGATCGCGCTGAGCGTGCTGGTCTTGCCGGCGCCATTGGGCCCGAGCAGCCCGAAGATCTCACCGGGCTGGATCCGCAGGCTGACGTCCGCCACCGCCACCTTGGGCCCGTAGGCGACGGTCAGCCCATCGACCTCGAGCACGCTGGCGCCGACGGCCGGCGCGAGCGTCGCGGCTGGCCGTGTGGCGGCCGGCTCAGCCCGCGGCTGTGGCAGCAGCACCAGCGAGCCGTCCGCGCGCTCCTCACCGACGACATAGGTCTCCGTCCGCCCCGCTCGGACGACGCTAACCGTCTCTGCCACGGCGCGAACGGTAACGGACGCGGCGGCGGGATGGTGGTGAGTTAGTCGGCCTCTTCCCAGGGCGTGAAGTCAGCCTTGCGAGCCCCGCAGACCGGGCAGAACCACGTCTCAGGGATGTCCTCAAACGCGGTTCCGGGCGGGATGCCGCCGTCCGGGTCGCCCTCATCCGGGTCGTAGATGTACCCGCAGGACTCGCAGATGTACCTCACCGTCGGCAGCTTAGCTGACGGCCCGCGCTACGGTCGGGGGTGTGAGCGCGCGTCCTGCCGCAACCGTGATCCTGCTGCGTGGCGGCACAGGCGGGCTTGAGCTGCTGATGGTCAAGCGCAACCCGTCCGCCCGCTTCATGGCAGCCCACTGGGTCTTCCCCGGCGGCGCTGTGGACCCTGTCGATGGTGTCGGCGAGAGAGCCCTCGCGGCGGCGGCGCGGCGCGAGCTCCGTGAAGAGACCGGCATCCAGCTGGCCGCAGACGCCGAGCTGGTCCTCTACGCCCGCTGGATCACACCGGAGCGCGCCCCGGTCCGCTTTGACACCTGGTTCTACCTGGCGAGCGCCCCCGAAGGCCAGGAGCCCGCCGTCGACGAGGCCGAGATCGTGGCCGCCCGTTGGCTGACCCCCCAACGGGCCATCGAGCTCAATGCGCGGGGTGGTTTCGAGCTGGCCTTCCCGACGCGGCGGCAACTCGAGCAGCTTGCCGGTTTCGCATCTGCAGAGCATCTGCTCACTCGTTCCCGCGAGCGCGCGGACATCGTCGAGCCAGTGATGCCGGTGATCACCGACGCGGGCGAGATCGTGCTGCCCTAGCAGGCGGCTTGGTCAGTCGGCTTCCTCGTCGGAGATCACGTGCAGCACGGCGTTGATTAGCGCCAGGTGCGTGAACGCCTGCGGGTAGTTGCCCAGATGCCTGCCGCTGTGCGCATCGAGCTCCTCGGCGAAGAGCCCAAGCCGAGACCCGTGGGCGAGCAACCGCTCGCAGAGCACGCTCGCGCGTTTGCGCTCACCGATCTCAGACAGCGCCGAAACGAGCCAGAAGGAGCAGATCAGGAACGTTCCCTCCTCGCCCTTGAGACCATCATCGGTCTCGTCGGTGCGGTAGCGCAGCACCAGGCCGTGCTCGGTCAGCTCGTCGGCGATCGCCATCACCGTGTCGCGCACGCGTTCGTCATCGGGCGGCAGCAGGCGGTTCAGTGGAATCAGCAGCGTCGAAGCGTCGAGCGCGTCAGTGTCGTAGTGCTGGCGGAACACGCCGCGCTCAGAGACCCCCTTGGCGAGAATGTCCGCCTTGATCTCGTCGGCCCTGGCCTGCCACTCTGCGGCGAGCTCGTCCTCGCCCTCACGTTCGGCCAGGCGCGCGCCGCGGTCCGCCGCGACCCAGCACATCAGCTTCGAAGAGACATAGTGCTTGGGCTCACCGCGCGCCTCCCAGATGCCCTGGTCGGGCTTGTCCCACACCGCCAGCGCGCACTGCACCTGGTCCTTGATCACGCCCCAGAGCCGCTGCGGGATGTGGCCACCGGTCTTGATGTGCAGGTAGATCGAGTCGAGCACCGCGCCGTAGACGTCGTTCTGGCGCTGGTTGTAGGCGCCATTGCCGATCCGCACCGGCTTGGCGCCCTCGTAGCCGCCAAGGTCATCGAGCGTCGACTCCGCGAGGTCACGCTCGCCGCCGACCCCGTACATGATCTGCAGGCTGCCGTCCTCGTTGCGCTCGAGATCGGCGACGAACTGCATGAAGTCGTCGGCCTCCCAGTCGAAGCCCAGGGCATGCAGCCCCCACAGCGTGAAGGTGGCGTCGCGCATCCAGCAGTAGCGGTAGTCCCAGTTGCGCTCCCCCTGCGGCGCCTCCGGCAAGGACGTGGTCAGCGCCGCCACCATCGCCCCAGTGGGCACGTAGGTGAGCCCCTTGAGCGTCAGCGCCGAGCGGTGCAGGTGCTCGCGCCAGCGGTGGTCAGGGAAGCGTCCGCCGGCCAGCCACTCGCGCCAATAGTGCTCGGTGTAGAGCAGGCGCGCGTCGGCGTCCTGGAGGTCAGCGGGACCGTCCAGCCCGGCGCCCCAGCCGAGCGCCACGTAGCGCCTCTCGCCCTCGACCAGCGTGTGGCGGGCGCGGGCGCGGCTGCCCTCGATCCCAAGCCGCAGGTCGGAGTGCAGCGCGACCTGCTGGCCCTGTGAGCTGGTCGCCTCCGCGACACCCCGGTCGCCGTCGGGCACCGTCCACTTGGCCGGCTCGCGGCCGTAGTCGAACATCGGCTCGCACACCACCTCGACCTGGACGCTGCCCTGCACGCACTCGATCACACGCACCAGCATGTGATCGGCGTCCTGGTCGGTGGGCGGCCGTGTGCGCCCGTCCTCATGGTCCTGCTGCTCGCGCCAGGGACCGATCGTCAGCCCATCGCGCACAACCATCCAGCCTGACGGCGTCAGCCAGGTCGTCTCGATGATCATGGTGCCTGGGACATAGCGAACACTCAGCGGCACCACCATCCCATAGGGGCCGACGCGGAAGGAGCCGGCGCGGCGATCGAGCAGCGCCCCGAACATCGAGGGCGCGTCAAAGCGAGGCACACCCAGCCACTCGATACTGCCGTCGGGCGCCAACAGCGCGCCGGTGTGACAGTTGGACAGAAACGCGTAGTCGGCTATCGCCGGGAACGGCGAGCCGCCGGTCAGCGGCCGGTCGTGCGGTGGGATCGGGATCGTCGGCGACACGGCTCGCCGCGAAGACTACCCGGATGAGCACGTTCTCAGGTCCAGTCCGAGCGCGATGACGTCGATCGTGCACGCGGCGGGCGCCCCGGTGCCTGGCCCGGGCATCCGCTTTGGTGTCGCACCCGGCCAGCGGGCCGGGTGCGACAGGCTAGGTGTCGGAGTTGAGGTTCGGCAGGCCGGTGGCGCGCAGCCAATCGCTGACGTGCACGTTCAGGAGCTCGAACTGGCCGGTGAAGATCAGCACACCCATGCCGACCAGGACCGCGCCGCCGAGGCCGATGACGACCGGGTAGTGGCGCTTGACGACGTTCAGCGCAGCGGTCGCCTTGCCGAACGCCAGGCCCGTGATCAGGAAGGGGACGCCCAGGCCGGCACAGTAGATCGCCAGCAGGAAGGCGCCCCTGTAGGCGCTCGATGACGTGCCGGCGGCGCTGATGATCGCGCCCAGCGTCGGGCCGCTGCAGGGCGTCCAGGCGATCGCGAAGGCGGCGCCGGTGAGCACCGGGCCAGAGCGACCGGCGCGTTGGGCCAGTGCGGGCAGGTGCCACTCGCGCGCGATCCGGGGCACGAAGGGGCTGGCGACGAAAAGCAGGCCCATCACGACGATCAGCGCGCCGCAGACATCGCGGGCGGTGGTGCCCGTGAAGGCGCCGCGCAGGGCCTGCTGGCCGAGCAGGCCGAGCGCGATGTAGATCGCCGAGAAGCTGCCGATGAAGGCGAGCGTGGGGCCGATCACGCGGCGGGCCCTGAGCTCGGCGGTGTCGTTGACGCCGGCGACCGCGGAGAGGTAGCCGGGCACCAGCGGCAGGACGCAGGGCGAGAGGAAGCTGATGAGGCCCGCGCCGAACGCGAGCGGGATGCCGATACCTGCTGCTGGGTCCATTTGCGGGGTCTTCAGCGTAACCGAGCCGGCTGGATGCCGGGCGCTCGTGGAATCCATTATGTGCTCACGCGGACAAGCCGCCGCCTGCCGTCGCTGCCCGCGACCCGTCAGGTCAGGCCGAGCGTCGTGGGCACCATGTAGAGGCCAAAGGCGATCACGACCAGGCAGAGCGACCAGGTGACGTACTTTCGGGTTCCGCGCATGCGCCAATCTGCTGGCAGAGCCCGCGCCTCCAGCGCCAGCAGAAAGCCAAGCACGATCGGTAGCAGCAGCGCGTTCATGACCTCGACGTCGATCACCAGGCCGATCATGTCGGGTGTGGTCAAAACGATCACCGCGCCGAGGATGTGGGCGAGCGCGTAGGTCGCATAGAACTTTGCGGAGCGGCGGGTCAGACCCGTATTCAGCGTGTGTGCCCAGCCGAACACCTCCGCGATGCCCCACGCCCCGGCCAGCGAGGCGACCAGCGCAGCCACCATGCCCGCCCCCAGCATCGCCACGCCGAGCAGCAGCTTTGAGCCCAGCGCGCCGATGAACGGCCGCAGCGCGGCTGAGAGCTGACCGACGTTTGTGAGCGCCACACCGTGGCCGCTGAGCCCGACGGTGGCGGCGAACGCCACCACCGCAACGATCATGATCAGCTGGGTGAGCACCGCGCCGAGGGCGGTGTCACGGCGCTCGGAGCGAACCTGCGCCCGCGTCAGCCCCTTGTCGATCACGGCGCCCTGCTGGTAGAAGATCATCCAAGGCATGATCACGGCGCCGACGTTGGCCGCCAACAGCAGCAGGTAGTTGCCGTTGTGCAGCGGCAGTTGTCCCAGACCGGAGCCGATCGCGTGCAGGCTCGGGTGAGCGAGGATCATCGCCGGCACGAACACGAGCTCGGCCAAGCCCAGGGCGATGCCGATCCGTTCGGCGCGCCGATAGCTGCCGCTGAACGCGACCCCGATCAGAAAGGCTGCCGCCACCGGGACCGTGAGCCCCGGGGGCAGACCCACGAGCTCACCGACGCCAGCTACGCCCGTGAACTCGGTGAGCAGCGCCCCGACGCTGGTCGCAAACAGCGTGAGCGCCGACAGCAGCGCCCAGTTGCGGCCGAACCGCTCTCGGATCAGCGCGCCATGTCCCTTACCCGTGACGATGCCCAAGCGGACGGTTATCTCCTGGACCACGTAGAGGATCGGCATCAGGACGATCTGCGGCAGGATCATCCTGTAGCCGAACTGCGCGCCCGACTGGGCGGCGGTGATCAGGCTGCCGACATCGGTGTCGGCGAGCATCACCACAAGCCCTGGACCCCAGAACGCAAGCAGCCCCAGGGTCAGCCAGTGCCGGCGTCGCCCTTGCGGCGAGCCGGCGTCCAAGCACGCCATCTCTGAGTGCTGCGGGAGCTCGGTGGTCTCGCTCTCGGCGGGCGCGGTCGGCTGCATGGTGGGCATGTCAGTCGACACACAAACCGCGCATCAACTTAGGGTACCCTAACAGCTTGATTGTGGGGGCGGCCCAAGGGCGACCGGCGGGACGACAGGCCAGCGGCCGACGACGGTGATTCAGACACGCGGCGCGCGCCCGCAGGCCGGGCAACGCGGCCCCGCGGCATCCGAGCCAGCGAGCGCCCGGATCACATCCTCCAGGCCCCAAACTGCCGTCCTGAGTAGCCACTTTGTGCAATTCGTGCACTGGTATCGCCCGGATTGCACAAACTGACCGGTGGGCGTGAGCTTTGGGGGCCAAGGGCGGTCGGGCTGACTCGGGCGTTGGTCGCCGCGTGCCTCGCGGCCCGGCGACCGGCTCCGGTGGCGCGCGCAAACGACCATCCCCAAGTTCGGGAGTTCCGAGCTCGACTGACGGCGTCAGGCTCGGATCGCCCGCCCCGGCCGCGAGTCCTCCGAGGCGTCACGAGCCTCACCCGCCGGCCCCGGGCTCGAGGCGAGGGCCAGCTGTGCGTTGGGCGCCGGCGCAACCCGGCCAGCCACTGCCGGCCCCTCCACTGGCACCCGGCCCGACTCCCGCACCGGCGCCGAGGCGGCCGGCGCCGAGGCGGCCGGCACCGAGGCGGCCGGCACCGAGGCGGCCGGCGCCGAGGCGGCCGGCGCCGAGGCGGCCGCCACCGTGCGCCGCAGACGCGCGCTGTTGAAGACCACGAGCGTCGAGGAAAGTGCCATCGCCGCCCCGGCAAAGAGCGGGTTCAGCAGCCCAAGCGCAGCGACGGGGATGGCGATGAGGTTGTAGGCGAACGCCCAGGCGAGGTTGCCGTGGATCGTCCGCAGGGTCCGTCGCGCCAGGCGGATCGCCGTTGGCGCAACCCGCAGGTCGTCACGCAGAATCACCAGATCGGCGGCGTTGATCGCCACATCGGTGCCGGAGCCGATCGCCAGGCCGAGGTCGGCGCTGGCCAGCGCGGCCGCGTCGTTGACGCCGTCACCGACCATGGCCACACGCCGACCCTCCTGCTGCAGGGAGCGGATCAGCGCGACCTTGTCGGCGGGTAGCGCCTCGGAGAGCACCTCATCGACGCCGATCGCCGCCGCCACAGCCTGTGCGGTGGCGTCGTTGTCGCCGGTCGCAAGCACACATCGCAGCCCGAGCGCGTGCAGCTGCGCGACCGCCTCCGCGGCGGAGGACCGGATCGCATCAGCCAGAGCCAGGACACCCAGCACACGCTCGCTCTCACGCACCGCGACGGCTGTGCGCCCCTGGCGCTCCCAGCGCTCAACGCAGGCCACAAGCTCCGCGGGCAACCCTTCACCGGGGCGTCCGACCGTGATCTCGGCACCGTCCACCAGCCCGTGCGCGCCGCTACCGGGGACCGCGACAAAGTCGCTGACCGCCGGCACCTCCAAGCCCCGCGCGAGCGCGGCCGCGACCACCGCCTGCGCCAGCGGATGCTCGGAGGCCGCCTCGACAGCGGCGGCCAGCGCCAGCAGCCGCTCCTCCTGGCAGTCCGGCGCCGCCTGGATGCCGGCAAGCACCATGCGGCCCTCGGTGACCGTGCCGGTCTTGTCCAGCACGACCGTGTCGATCGCACGTGAGGCCTCGAGCGCGCCGTAGCCCTTGAAGAAGATCCCGAGCCGCGCACCGGCCCAGGTCGCGACCACCAGCGCAGCCGGGGTCGCCAGCCCGAGCGCGCAGGGGCAGGCGACGATCAACACGGCCAGCGCCGCGCTGATCGACGGGTCGGCGGCGTGGCCGCCGAGCAGCCAGACGGCGAGCGTCGCAGCCGAGATCAGCATCACGGTGGGAACAAAGAACGACGAGACCCGGTCGGCGAGGCGCTGGACCGACGCCTTCTCGCTCTGGGCGCGGGCCACGAGCCGCAGCATCTGCCCGAGCTGGGTGTCGCCGCCAACGCTCGTGGCGCGCACCACCAGCCGGCCGTCGAGCGCCACGGTGCCACCGAGCACGCGGTCCCCGGTCGCGGTCTCCTCGGGCAACGACTCGCCCGTCATCACGCTGCGGTCCACCGCCGCGCGCCCGTCCACGACCTCGCCGTCGGTCGCGATCGTCTCGCCTGGCCGCACAACGAAGCGCTCGCCGACGCGCAGGCGCGAAAGCGGCACGCGCCGCTCGTGGCCGTGCTCGTCGAGCACGGCCACGTCGCGCGCACCGACCGCCGCCAGCGCCCGCAGCGCGTTGCCGCTGCGCCGCCGCGACCACGCCTCGAAGTAGCGTCCCGCCAGCAGGAAGGTGGCGACCCCGGCGGGCACGTCCAGGTACAGACCGCCGCCCGAGCGAGCACCGAGCCCGCCCGCGGTGGCGCCGTGGCGGCTGGAGTAGAGCACGAACATCGTGTAGAGCGACCAGGCGGTGGCGGCCACGATGCCGGCCGAGACCAGCGTGTCCATGGTCGTGGCGGCGTGGCGAGCGTTGCGGACCGCGGCCTCGTAGAAGGGCCAGGCGGCCCAGGTGACGACCGGCGCCGCCAGCGCGATCATCAGCCAGCGCCAGCCCGCGAGCCGCAGGGAGGAGTCCAGCGACAGCAGGATCGACAGGTCGCAGAGCGGCATGAACAGGATCGCCGCGACCACAAAGCGCCGCCGTAGCGACCGCACTCTCGCGTCGAGCTCGCGCGCCTGCTCGCCGTGATCCTCGCGCGGGTCCTGCGCAAGCGGGGTGGCCGAGTAGCCGGTCGCCTGCACCTCGGCAAGGATCCGCTCCAGTTCAAGCGACCCGTCGAGTGTGACGAGCGCCTGCTCGCTGGCGAAGTTCACGCTCGCCTGGACGCCGTCGAGACGGTTCAGACGGCGCTCGATGCGCGCCGCGCAGGCGCCGCAGGTCATGCCGCCGATCGCCAGCGAGAGCTCGCGTGTGTCCGCCCGGCACGCGTCGTCCACCGCGCCCATCACGCCCACCGCGCCCGCCGCACCCGCCTCGCCCGCCGCGCCCTCCTCGCTCACCGCGCCAGCTCCATCGCCGCGAACATGTAGGCCATCGCAAAAGTCATTGTGGCAAGCGAGGCGCGCACGTCAGCGCCGCACACCAGCGAGGCCACGCGGCCGCCGGCACGGCCGGCCAGGGGGCGGCCATCCACGTGGCGGTCGGCCCCCACCAGCCAGAACACGCACCCCGCCAGCGAGTATCCGACCAGCACCCAGCTGAGCACCGGCAGGATCTGGCCGAGCCACATGTAGACCATCGCCGCCAGATCCGCCGCCGCGGCCAGCCAGAGCAGGTTGGTGGCCCGGCCCTCTAGCGTGCGGAAGAGCAGCAGCGCCAGCACAGCGCCAGCAGCGTTGGCAAAAAGCAGCTGCCAGACGAGCGCCGGTATCGGTATGTGGTCCACCGCCGCCGGCGCGAACATGACCACCATCCCGAGCCCCATCAGCACGTGACCGGCGTGCCACAGGCGACTCTCCCCCGGGGCATCGACCAGATGCCTGAAGTGCGCGATCACGACCACCACAAGCGCGAAGGTGAAGACCAGCGCAAGCCAGCTTGGCATCAGGTGCATGCCTCCGGAGGCGACCGCCATCCCCGGCGCACGGTGAGCGCCGCCGACGGCTCGGGCCGGTCCAACGCCCGGCATCTTCATGGGTCTACCTGATCGGTGTGCACGGTCAACCCCCACCCCCGCCCCGGCCCACCGGGATGCGTGAGCGCCGGCTGCTGGTAGGTTCAGCCGATGCTAGCGAAGCGCCGCAGCGGCTCCGGGCACCCCGCCGCCCCCCCGACCTCCCCCACGTCAGCAGGATGACCGCGCGCCGCGTGCAGATCACGCTGGGCGTGCTGTGGCTGCTCGACGGCCTGCTGCAGTTCCAGAGCTTCATGTACACGCACGCGTTCGTGCGCGACGTGCTCGCCGTAAACGCCAGCGGGCAACCGGGGCCGCTGGCCACATCGATCAACGCGCTCGCGGGCTTCTACGGCCGCGACCTGCCCCTGTGGAACACACTGGTGGCCGAGCTGCAATGCGCGATCGGCCTCGGCTTGATCGTCAGCCCGCGCAGTGTTCGCCCAGCGCTCGCCGCCTCGATTCTCTGGTGCCTGGTCGTCTGGTTGGTGGGCGAGGGCCTTGGCGGCATCCTGACCTCCGCGCCGCTCTCGCCGCTGATGGGCGCGCCCGGCGCAGCGCTGATCTACGGGCTTGTCGGGCTGCTGGTCTGGCCCTCACGTGAGCGGGGAGCGGCGGCGCGCGCCGGCGCCCTGATCTGGGCCGGGCTGTGGCTGGAGGGTGCCGTGCTGTGGTTGACCGGCGCCCAGGGCAGCCCGTCCGCCCAGCTGCAAGCGATGGCCGCGAGCGCGCCGGCGCCGCTCGCCGGCTTCGACCGCGCGCTGGCCGCCGCCCTGCACGGCGCCGGCGGCACAGCCGCGCCTGCGCTCGCGGCGCTCTCGGTGCTGATCGGGCTCGGCGCTCTGACTCGCCGGCGCCGTATGGCGCTGCTTGCCGGGAGCCTGCTGGCGCTGACCTACTGGGTCTTTGGCCAGTCGCTGGGTGGCCCTTTCTGGGCGGGAGCTTCGACCGACGTGAACACGGGACCGCTGTTCGTGCTGCTTGCCGCCTACCTGTTCGTGCCCTTACCACTGCCGCAATCACTGGCCGCCGGGGCACGCGGGCGTGGCCTTGGCGGTGCTACCGTCGCGTCGAGACGATGGCGCGCGCGACCGAGCCCTCCCGATGAGACCGGTACCCGGCTGGGGTAGCTGGAGCTTCGAGCCGGTCCTCTGGGTCCTGCTGATCGCAGCGACCGTGTGGTACGTGTCGCTGGTCAGGCGTGCACGCGCCGCCGGACACCCGGTTGGGATCAGGTACTGGGGCTTCTTCGCAGCCGGCGAGTTGCTCGCCTTCCTGACGTTGAGCTCGCCGCTGAACACGATCGCGATCCACTGGCTGCTCTGGGCCCACATGGCCCAGCACACCCTGCTTGCCGACATCATCCCGCCGCTTGTGATCCTCGGCCTGCGCGACCCCGTGATCACCTCAGGCATGTCGCCCGGCGCGCGCGCCTGGCTCGAGCGCCACCCTGGCGCCGGGCGCTTCTGGAACCGGGCCACCGACCCGCTGGTCTGCGTACCGGTCTGGTCGGCGACCGTGATCGGCTGGGCGCTGCCGCCGATCTTCGACTTCGCCACCGCCCACCACGTGCTGCTGGAGCTCGAGCGCCTGATGCTCTTCGGCGCCGGCGTGCCGATGTGGTGGATGCTGATCTCGCCGGTACCGAGCGAGAAGGCGCCGACCGGCGTGAGCCGCCTGATCTATCTTGCGGTCTCCCGCGGCGCGGGCGCCGTGGTCGGGCTGACGCTGACGTTCATGACCTCGACCCTCTACCCCCTGTACGTGTCGTTCCCGCGCGGGTTCGGGATCTCAGCGTTGTCTGACCAGGAGCTCGCCGGCGCGACGATGTGCCTGGTGGAGTCGTTCGTGTTCGGCCTGGCGATGGCGGTGGTGTTCGTCGACGCGCTCAACCGTGAGGAGCGCGACGCCCAACTGCGCGACGAGGAGTACTTCGCGCACTCGCGCTGACCGGCGGCGCCGCAAGCGTCCGGATCCGCACACCGGGCGCCGGCACATGGAGCTCCGCGAGGGCGCATCGCGCCCTCGCGACTCCGCCAAACCGGAGCATCCGTGGGTGGTAGCGTGCGCGCATGAGCGAGACCGCACCCACCCTTCTGAACCTGATCGACTCCGAGCACACCGCCTCCGCAAGCGGCGAGACCGAGCCGATCTTCAACCCCTCAACCGGCGAGATCATGGCCCACGCGCAGCTGTCTGGCGCCGAGGATGTGAACCGTGCCGTGGACGCGGCACAGCGCGCCTTTGACGGCTGGTCAACGACCACACCCAGCGAGCGAGCGCTCGCGCTGATCCGCCTGGCGGACGCGATCGAGACCCACGGCGAGGAGCTCGCCGCGATCGAGTCAGACAACGCCGGCAAGCCGATCGCCGCCATGCGAGGCGACGAGATCCCGTTCTGCGCCGACAACCTGCGCTTCTTCGCCGGAGCGGCGCGCACGCTGCAGGGTCCCACGGCCGGCGAGTTCCAGCCCGCGCGCACCTCCTTCATCCGCCGCGAGCCGGTCGGTGTTATCGGCCAGATCGCACCCTGGAACTACCCGCTGATGATGGCGATCTGGAAGATCGGCCCGGCGCTTGCGGCCGGTAACACGGTGGTGCTCAAGCCGGCCGAGACCACGCCGCTGTCCACCCTGCGCCTCGCCGAGCTCGCCGCCGAGTTTTTGCCCAAGGGCGTGCTGAACGTGATCACCGGCCACGGTGACCCGGCCGGACAGGCGCTCGTCACCCACCCGAAGGTCGCGATGGTGAGCCTGACCGGCAGCGTCGAGACCGGCAAGTGGATTGCCAAGGCCGCCGCGGACACGCTCAAGAAGGTGCACCTCGAGCTCGGCGGCAAGGCGCCGGTGATCGTCTTTGACGACGTCGAGCTCGACGGCTCCCTGGAGGCGATCGCCGCCTGCGGCTACTACAACGCAGGCCAGGATTGCACCGCCGCCACGCGTGTGCTGGCAGGCGCCAAGGTCTACGACGAGGTCGTGGCCGGCCTGGCGCAGCAGGCGCAGAAGCTGGTCATCGGCGACACCCGCGCCGAGCAGACGACGCTCGGCCCGATCAACTCAAAGCGCCAGCGCGAGCGCGTCGAGGGCTTCCTCAAGCGCCGCCCGGCCGGCGCCGAGATCGTCACCGGCGGTAGGCAGCCGGATCGCCCCGGCTTCTACCTCGAGCCCACGGTCGTCGCCGGTCTCGGGCAGACCGACGAGATGATCCAGCGCGAGATCTTCGGGCCGGTGATCACCGTGCAGCGCTTCAGCGACGAGGCGCAGGCGATCAGCTGGGCCAACGGCACGCCCTACGGCCTGGCCGCCAGCGTCTGGACCCGCGACGTCGGCCGCGCCATGCGCGTGGCCAACGCGCTGCGGTTCGGCGCGGTCTGGATCAACAACCACATCACGATGGCCTCCGAGATGCCGCACGGCGGTTACAAGGAGTCCGGCTACGGCAAGGACATGTCGCTCTACGCGCTCGAGGACTACACCAACGTCAAGCACGTGATGGTGGCCCTGGACTGAGGCTCAGCTTCCGGGGGCCGGTCGCGCTCGACCGCCCCCGGACCGACCGTGCCGGTGGCAGCTGCGCCGCGCCGCAGCTCACGGGTTGCAGTGCTCACAGCAGGCCGGGTCGGCGCAGCCAAGCCCGTCGGACCGCGGCCGGCGCTCGCTGTGGCCGCAGCGCGCGCAGCCGTCAAGCTCGCAGGCGACAAGCTCGGTGGGGCGCGCGCACAGGCAGCAGCGCAGCCCGCGCTCGACCCCGACCAGCCCGAAGCCGGGCGCGCCGCAGGCAACGCAGGTCTGCGCCAGGCGTCGGCCGAGCGCCGCGGCCAGCAGCGCGATCTCGCCCATGCGCGTCGGGTTTTTGTGCGCGCGCATGTCGGTCTCGAGTCGTGCCTGCCCGTCGGATGAGGCGGCTGCGCACTGAGCGATCGCGCGTCTGAGCACGGCCAGGTCGCTCACGCCCTTGTAAAGCGGACCCGGTGCATCGTCCCCCGGCGGGCGGTTGGCGCGCACGATCAGCGCGTGGGCGGGGAAGCTCACCCGCGCCAGGAAGCTTTCCGTCCGCGCGTCCAACGCACCGGTCTCAAGGTGCGCGAAGTTGGTCTGCTCGCAGATGCGCCGCTCGACGAGCTCGATCCCGAGCTCGTCATCGATGAACGCGAGCAGCTCGACGCCGACAGCCACGAAACCGAGCTCGGGATGGGGACCGAAGCTGCCCTCGGACGCGACACCGCGAGCGACGCCGAGTGCCCGCATGCCAAGCCGGGCCTTGGTCAGCGCAGTCTGGCTGGGTGTCCCGGGCCGCGGGATCTCTCCGGTGAAGGTGCCGAGCGCGTCGGTGTCAAGCCCCTGAGCCACCACGACCCGCAGGCCCGGCACAGCCCCAAGCGCAGGCGCGATCGCGTCCTGTTTTTGGTGCTTGGTGGCCAGCGCGACCGCCGCGCCGGCGTAGGGGTGACCGACCCGGCTTGGCGCGCTCACGGGGTCGCGTCCGGGGCCTCTGGCTCAGCCGGGCGCCAGGGCTGCCAGCCGCCGCTTGGCAGGCGCAGCTGCCAGGGCTGGTCGGGCTGCTCACGCGCGACCAGCGCGATCCAGCGCCCGCCGACGTAATCGCCCAGCAGCACGCTTGCGGCGATCAGCCGGTCGATCCGCGCAAGCGGGGCCTGTAAGACGAACAGCGGTCGCATGGGCTCGTGAAAGAGCACTTCGCCGTGTCCCACCGACTGCCAGGGCAGTCCCAGGCGCAGGTCCCCGCCCGCGCCCTGCAGCACGCCCACATCACCCAGGACGTTGTGCAGCGTCTTGTCGCCGGCGCCGAGGACCTCGGGGTCGACACTTGAGAAGTAGTACTGAGCGCTGATCCACTGCACCACCAGGCCGGGGGCGGTGAGGATCGTTTCAAGCGCCGTACCGTCGGGGTCGTTTGACCACTCGTAGGAGTGCAGGAAGGTGCGAGCACCGAGGTCAAGGCCGCTGCGCACAGCGCTCGGCGCGACGATGAAGGCCGCGTTGCGAGCGAGACCCCACTCGGGCCTGACCTGCGCCCAGTCGCGCGCGCGCCGGCGCGGCGGGGAGCTGTCCGGCAGCAGGCGGGCGCGCTCCTTTGCGAGCGCCGCCCCGGCCTCTTCGAGGTCCGCGCGCACTGCCGCGAGCTCGTCCTCATCTCCGACGTCCAGCAGGCTCACGGTGTCGGTGGCGGTGTCGTGTTCGGCGGCGATGAAGCGGGTTGCCGCGGGCACCTCGAGCCCCTGTTCGCGCAGCCCCGCGCGCACCCGCGGGTCGTTGAGGATCGCTGCGGCCAGCCGTGCGTTCTCGCCGCCGGCGTGTCCGCCGCAGGCGCCGCATTCGAGCGCCGCCTGGTAGGCGTTGTTGGTCACCAGGCTGGTGTGCCCGGCGATCAGGATCACGGGGGCGAAGTGATCCGTGAGGCCGATCGTCCGCAGGGTGAAGCGCGCCCAGGCGATCTGCTCCTCGAGCCCCAGCCCGGCCTGCAGCTCGAGCGGCGGCCTGGCCGCTGGCTGGCCGCCACGCGCCCCCGGAAAGAGCGTCCGCAGCGCTGCGGCGGCGCCCGTCAGCCAGCCCGTCGCCTCGGCCATGCTGTAGGGCGCAAGCGCGCTGGCCTTGGCGGCGCGGTGCGCGGTCGCAAGCGCCTGGGCGTGGTTGCGACGGGCGAGCACGCCGGCACCGGCGCCTGAGTCGCGCTCGGCAACCACGGCGGTGGGCTCGAGCGGCCCGGGCAAAAGCCGCGTGGTCTGCCCGCTGTGCAGGTGCTCAAGCACGACCGGCAGCCCGAAGAAGCCCGCCATGCCGAAGGTCTGCCAGCGCCCCGGCGAGAGCGACTCAAGCGCGCGGCGCAGGCCCTCCGAACGCGTGTCGATGCAGAAGATCGCCTGTGCGGCGGGGGTCCTGTCTGTTTGTGGGGGGCGGCCGGCTCCCGCCGGCCGCCCCCCACGGGCGAGCTTGGCCAGCAGCCGGTCACGGTAATGCCACTCGTAGGCATCAAGCCAGATGAAGGCGCGCTCCGTCCCGTCAAGCAGCGCCCGCCCGGCGCCACCGCGGCTGTGACCGACCCGGTCGCCCGGGTCCTGCTCGCGTCCGGCGTTGAGCTCCTCGAGCGCGATCCCCCGTTCCCGGGCGAGCCTTGCGACCGCCAGAGCCTCGTAGCTCAGCCGCAGCGCCACCAGCTCAGCAATCCCGCCGGGCGCGTCGCAGAGCTCGGGGTGCTCCTCGCGCCAGCGGAAGTGTGCGGCAAAGCCGGGAGTGCGGCAGAGCTGCTCGGTCAGCTCACGCTCAACGCGCGTGTCGGGGACGGCAAGCAGGTCAAGCGCCCACTCGATCGTCGCAAGCGGCTGCGCCGGCATCAGGCGTACCGCGCCGGAGGTGGCCAGGCGCCTGAGCCCCGGGTCGCGCGCGGCCATCGCCCGCCAGGCGTGGAAGAGGCCACGCTCACGGCCGGGCATCGGCCAGGCCGCCTGCGCCGCGCCGCAGAAGGCGGCGCACCACTTGAGCACCTCCTGGTCGACGGCGGCCGCCACGCTGGTGCCGAGCGCCTGGTCAAGGCGCGCGGCCACGCCGAGCACCGGGTCAGCCGGCGCCTCTTCGTCGAGGTCCTCGAGCAGCTCGGCGAGGAGCTCAGCCTCGGCCTGGCCTGCGGCGCACAGCGCGGGGTGGCGTCGGCGCAGGGCCGCGAGCAGGTCCGCGCGCGTCACCCGGCCGGCATCGTAGCTTTCGCGAAACTGGCCAAGCGTCATATGGCCGCGCAGGCCCAGTAGCTCCCTGCCCCAGGCCACCGCGCCCTCGAAGCCGCGCTCCTGAAGCCCGGCCAGCGGGTTGACCGCGATCAGGTCGGCGATCGGCCAGGCGACCGGCAGCTTCGCGCTGGCCGCGGCCAGGGCGGCGAGCACGAGCCCCGCGCGAGCGTCCGTGGCTGGGACGGTGCCCGGGCTGGCGGTGTCGAGTGAGGCGCTCATGCGGCGGCGCCCTGCTCGGCGAGCCGCGCCGGCTGCTCGGCCGGCCGCGCAAGCCCGGCGCGCGCGGACGCGACGGCGACCGGCCTGATTCGCACGCTACCCAGATCGAGCAGGTACGGGTAGAGCCTGGCGCGCAGCTGCCCAACCAGCCCGGTCGCGCCCGCGGCGAGTGCCCACGCCGCGAGGAACGCAAGCGCGATGATCGGCAGCGTGAGCGTCAGCGGCAGCGTGTAGGTCGAGCCGGCCGCCAGGTGCAGGTATGCGGTCAGCAGGGCCAGCAGGCCGGCGTAGGCGGCGCTCGCGGCCGTCGCCAGCAGCAGCACCGCGGCACGCGGCAGGCGCGAGCCGGTGAGCAGCCCGGAGCTGACCGTCACCGCCGCGGCCCAGGCGAAGGCGAGCGGCACGATCGCGCCCCGGTCGGCGAGCGCAGCGTGGGCGAAGCTGGCAAGTGCCGCGGCCATCGCCGCGGCGCTCAGCGCGGCGACGGCGACCAGGGTGCCGCGCCGCGGGGCTGGTGCTGAGGGCAGCGCGGGCGCGCTGCGCTTGGCGGTCTGCGCAGCCACCGCCCCGTCGGCGCCGAGGAAGGCGCTCGCCTTATAGAGCCCGTGGCCGATCAGGTGCACGATCGCGGCGGCATAGGCGCCGACGCCGCAGGCCATCAGCATGAAGCCCATCTGGGCGCTCGTCGACTGGGCAAGGGAGCCCTTGACGTCCGGGCGTGAGAGGCTGAGCGTGCCACCGTAGAGCGCGGTCGCAAGGCCGATCGTCACCGCCAGTACCGGCCCCGTTGGACCATCGGCAAAGACGGGGGCAAGACGCACGAGCAGGAAGCCGCCCGCGTTCACCAGCCCGGCATGCAGCATGGCGGAGGCTGGGGTCGGGGTAGTGACCGTGGCCGCCAGCCAGGACTGGCGCGGCAGCTGAGCTGCCCTCGCAGCCGCAGCCACGGTCAGCAGCGCTGCGACGCAGGGGGCGGCGGGGAGCGTCCCGACCAGGATCGGCAGCTTGGCATGAGCGAGGGCGAGCGCCACACGGTGCAGGTGCACGAGCGAGACGTCACCGGCGCTGCGCCAGATCAGCGCGCCCGCCAAGAGCAGCGCGCCATCGCCGAGGAGCAGGCTGCGCGCGGCACGGCGCAGGCCCTCGCGCGCCAGCGGTAGCTCGCGCCGCTGACCGACGATCGCAAGCAGCCCGAGCGAGGTGAGCTCCCAACCGACCAGCAGCAACAGCAGGTGCGCGGCGCTGACGGTGAGCGCCACCGCGCTGGTGGTGAGGGCCGTCGTGCGCACGAAGCGGGACTGCTGCGGCGAGCCGGCGAGATTGCGCAGTGCGTAGGCCTGCGCCAGCGCGCTGACGCCGAGCACGAGCAGCAGCATCGCAACGGTGAGACGGTCGGCATGGAGCGCCAGCGGCCCAGCGGCGCTCGCGCCGCCGGGCGCGATGAGCACCCGAGCGAGCAGCCCGATGGCAGCGGCGAAGGCGAGCGTTACCCCGGCCAGGCAGATGCGCCCCACCAGCCCGGCACGCCGGGCGACGATCTGCGCCAGGACAAGGCTGAGCGCGGGTGCCGCGACCGCAAATGTGATCATCGCCTGGGACCGTCCTGCCTGTGCTGAGCAACCGTCATGTCGAACTCCCATTTACGTTTTTCCAGTGACGATTTGAGAATAGCGAATTACAACGCGTATATCTAGTTGCGTGTCTGGCGGCGTTTGCCCTAGGCTTCGCGCGTGGCCGACTGGACCTTCCTCACCAACCACGCGCACGTGCTGCTGTGCGTCGCGCGAGACCCGGGCGTGAGGCTGCGCGAGGTGGCCGACACGGTCGGGATCACCGAGCGCGCGGCCCAGAAGATCGTGGCCGACCTGGTGCAGGCCGGCTACCTGACACGCGAGCGCGACGGGCGGCGCAACCACTACCAGCTGAACCGCGACATGCCGCTGCGCCACCCGATGGACCGCGAGCACCAGATCGGCGAGATCCTGCGCGTCTTCTCGGCGATCGAACCGGAGCAGTAGCCCAGCCGTAGCTACGCGGGCAGCCGGCCCTCCTGGGCCAGCTTTTCCATGTGTGCGGCGAGTGTCAGCTCCGCGACGGGCCGCAGCTCCGGTGGAACCTCGGGCCAGGCCGCCGCGAGCAGCTCTGCAGGCGACCGCAGGCCCGCTGCGAGCGCGTCGAGCAGCGCCTGCTCGCGGGCTTCGCGGTGCGCGATGTAGGCATCCAGCTTGGCGTGCGGGTCGCGCACCAGCGGGCCGTGGCCCGGGGCGATCAGCTCCAGCTCGAGCGCGCGCAGCCGCTCGAGCGCCCGCAGGTAGGCGGCCAGCTGGGAGGCGATGAAGACGCTGCCCTCCCCCAGCACCGCGTCGCCGGTGAACGCCACCCCGTCGGCGACGAAGACCAGGTGGTCGGGAGCGTGCCCGGGGGTTGCGATCACGGTGAACGGCCCGACCCGGTCGCCGTCCTTGAGCACCGTCGTGGCCGTCCCGCGAGCAGCGGCGAGCGGGACCGGGGAGAAACGGGCGACCAGTTCTGGCGCAGCCTGCGCGTGGTCCTGGTGGTCGTGGGTGAGCAGCACCGCGCCGAGACCGCCACGGGCGTCGAGCTCCGCGCTGATCGCGTCCAGATGGTTCTCGAGCGCTGGGCCCGGATCGATCACCCAGGCCGGCTCGCGGCCGTAGACCCAGGTGTTGGTGCCGCTCAGGGTGAGTGGCCCTGGGTTGTCAGCCCGCACGCAGACGCCGTCCCGATCTGGCAGCTCGAAGGCTGACATGGTCTGAGGATGACAGGATGCAATGGTGGCGGACAACGAACAGCCTCCAAACGCCGACGAGCTGGGGCTCACCGACGAGAAGGCGAGACGTAACCTCTGGCACGGCCTGATCTCGCTCGGCGTGCTGGTCGCGCTGGCGGCGGGACTGCTCTTGGCGGTACCGAGCCTGCACGGCGTCGAGCACGAGATCCTGCACATGCCGGTGCATGTGGTCCTGATCGCGATCGGACTCGAGCTGCTCTCCTGTTCAAGCTACGTGGTCTGCTTCCTGCTGGTCTTCGACCGCGTGCCGCGCCGGTTCGGGGCGCGGGTGGCGCTCAGCGAGCTGGCGTTCGGCTCCGCCGTTGCACTCGGCGGCGCGAGCAGCATCGCCGTCGGCGCCTGGCTGCTGATCGAGCGCGGCGAGCGTCCGGGTGAGGTCGCCGAACGCTCGGCGGTGCTGTTCCTGCTGACCAGCGGGATCAACCTGATCACCCTCGCCGCCGCCGGGCTGGGCGTCTGGTTCGGGATCCTGCCGGGCAACCGTGACCCGCTGCTCAGCCTGGTGCCGGGCGCCGTCGGCGTCGTGGTGTTCTTCGCCTTCCTGGCCCTGCCGACGGTCAGCGACCGCCTGATGGCAGGACGCAGCGGGCGCTTTTCGCGATGGGCGAACGCCAGCTCCGGGACGATCCGCCTGACGGCCAAGACCCTGTTCACGCCCGACTGGCGGCTGCTTGGCGCCTTCGGCTACCTGTGGTTTGACATCGCCGTCCTGTGGCTGGCGTTCAAGGCGCTCGGCCACACGCCACCGCTGGCCACCGTTGTACTCGCCTACCAGATCGGCTACCTGTCGAACCTGATCCCGATCCCCGGCGGCATCGGCGTCCTGGACGGCAGCTTCATCGGGTTGTTCGCGCTCTACGGCGTGCGCAGCACGTTCGCCGCCTCGGCAACGATCGTCTACCACGCCATCGCGCTCTGGGTTCCGGCCACGTGGGGCACGATCGCGTTTCTCCTGCTGCGGCGCAGCCGCCACGAGCCGATCAACTGGCGATCGCTGCGCGTCGGGCGCCGCGCGTAGCCGGCGCCCGCGATTCGCCCGCCAGGCATGTTTGAGAGCGCGCACGCGGGCGGGGCTCTATCTTGTCCTGAATCGCAGAACCAGCTTCACCAGGATCGGTACTGGCGCTCATTCGCAGCGGTACGGCCAGCACCCGCAACGACCTCGCCGAGCACCTGGGCGTGGCTCGCTCGACTGTGGTCCAGCGCCTGGCCGTGCTGACGGCGGCGCGCCTGGTGCGCGTGGCGGGCGACGCGCAGTCAAGCGGTGGGCGACCGGCGTCGGTGTTCGCGTTCAACGAGAACGCCGGCCTGGTGGTGGTCGGCGACCTTGGCCAGACGGGCTGCCATCTGGCCGTCTGTGACCTGGGGGCGCGGCCGTTGGCCGAGCTCACCGCGCCGCTGCAGATAGACCTGGGCCCGGAGGTCGTGCTCGGCTGGGTCAAGGCGCGCTTCGGCGAGCTGCTGCACGAGCTCGGCCGCGACTGGCAGGACGTGCTGGGCGTCGGCATCGGCCTGCCCGGCCCTGTGGATTTTGACACCGGCAGGCCGGTGAGCCCGCCGGCGATGCCCGCCTGGGATGGCGTCGACGTGCCCGGCATGTTCGCCGATGTGACCGACCGTCCCGTGCTGGTTGACAACGACGCGCGGATCATGGCCCTCGGCGAGCATCGCGCCGCACGCCGCGGCGATCGGCACATGATCTTCGTGAAGCTCGGCTCGGGGATCGGCGCGGGCCTGATCGCCTACGGCGAGGTGCTGCGCGGCGAACGCGGAGCGGCGGGCGACATCGGCCACATCGTGGTGGACCCGAACGCGACAGAGGTCTGCCGCTGCGGCAACGTCGGCTGCCTGGACGCGGTCGCCGGCGGCTGGGCCATAGCCCGGCGACTGGGCGATCTCGCACCGACACCACCGGATGTCGTGAGGCTGGCTCGCGACGGCCAGCCCGAGGCGATGGCCGAGGTCCGTCGCAGCGGCCGGCTGGTCGGCGCCGCCGTGGCCGACGCCGTCAACCTGCTGAACCCGACTTCGGTCGTGATCGGCGGCAAGCTCGCAGAGGCCGACGAACAGGTTTTTGCCTCGGTGCGCGAGGCGATCTACCGTCACTCCACTCCGGTCGCATCGCGGCACCTGCAGATCGCGCTCACCGAACTGGGACACATGGCCGGGGTGATCGGGGCGGCGCACATGGTGATCGATCACGTGCTGGCGCCAGAGCATGTGTTCGAGCTGGTCGAGCGCCGCCTGCAGGCGGCCTGAGCGGGCGCCGCGCCGCCGCGGCTCGGCGCCGGTCAGCTCGTGGCGGCAACTGCCGCGGCGGCGAGCGCGGTGACCCGCGGCCAGTCGCCCGCGTTGATCAGCTCGGGCGTGACCATCCACGAGCCACCGACGCAGACCACGTTCGGGAGCGCGAGGTAGGCGCCTGCAAGCTCCAGGTCGATGCCGCCGGTCGGGCAGAAGCTGACCTGCGGGAACGGCCCGGCCAGCGCACGGATCGCTGCGATGCCGCCGCTTGACTGCGCCGGGAAGAACTTCATCGTGGTGATCCCCCGCTCCAGCAGGCGCAGCACCTCGCTGGCCGTGACCGCCCCTGGCAGAAACGCGCCGCCGGCCTGCGCCGCGGCCTGCGCCAGCGCGTCGGTGCAGCCGGGTGAGACGATGAAGCGCGCCCCGGCGGCCCGCGCGGCGTGCAGCTGCGCGGGCGTGGTCACCGTACCGGCGCCAACCACCGCATCCGGGACCGCGGCCGCGATGCGGCCGATCGCCTCGAGCCCCGCGTCGGTGCGCAACGTCACCTCCAGCACCGGCAGGCCACCAGCGACCAGCGCCCGTGCCAGCGCCACAGCGCGCTGGGCGTCGTCGATCGTGATCACCGGCACGACGCGCGTCGCACCGAGCAGCTGCTCAAAACTCTCGCTCACAACTCTCTCTCCGCCTGGGGCTGCACGGGCCTCAAACCTCCACGAGCTCGCCGACGCCGACGCTGGGACGCACAACGGGCTGGGGATCATGCAGCGTAGTGAATACGCTCGCGCCCGTATCGGCGCTCGACACCGACCGTCGGAAGAGCCCGAAGAGCTCGCGGCCGACGCCCTCCTCACCGGCTCGCGGCGCCACCGCGGGCAGACGCGACTCGAGGTCTGCCTCGAGCACGTCCAGTCGTCCACGTCGCGCGTCCAGCCGGATCAGGTCGCCGTCGCGCAGCAGCGCAAGCGGTCCACCAGCTGCCGCCTCCGGGGTGCAGTGAATCGCCGCCGGCACCTTGCCGGAGGCGCCCGACATGCGCCCGTCGGTGACGAGCGCCACGCGCTGCCCGCGGGCTTGCATGACGCCGAGCGCCGGGGTCAGCCGGTGCAGCTCAGGCATGCCGTTGGCGCACGGACCCTGGAAGCGCACCACCACGACCACGTCATCGTTCAGCGTGCCGGCCGCGAACGCATCGAGGAATGACTGCTGATCGTCGAACACGCGTGCGGGCGCCTCGATCACGCACTGCTCGGGCCTGACGGCCGACACCTTGACCACGGCCCGGCCGAGTGAGCCGTCAACCACGCGGATGCCGCCGTCGCGGGCAAACGGTTGCTCGGGTGAGCGCAGCACCGCCGGGTCAAGCGCACCGGCGGCGGGCGCCTGCTCCCAGCGCAGCTCGCCGTCGACCAGCACCGGTGTCTGCGTGTAGCGTCGCAGGCCGTGACCTGCGACGGTCGGCACATCCTCGTGCAAGAGCCCGGCGTCGAGCAGCGCCGCAAACAGACTGGCGGTGCCACCGGCCCGCTGGAAGTCGTTGATGTCGGCCTTGCCGTTGGGGTAGATGCGGGCCAGCAGCGGCACCAGCTCGGAGAGCTCGGCGAAATCCTGCCAGGTGAGCGCGATGCCGGCCGCCGCCGCCATCGCCACCAGGTGCATGGTGTGGTTGGTCGAGCCCCCGGTCGCGAGCAGCGCCACGACGGCGTTGACGATCGCGCGCTCATCGACGATGCGCCCGACTGCCGCGCGCTCCTCGGGGCCAGCCAGCGCGACGACCCGGCGACCGGCCGCCTCGGTCAGCCGCCGGCGCAGCACCGTCCCGGCGGGGACGAAGCTCGTGCCCGGCAGGTGTAGGCCGAGTGCCTCCATCAGCAGCTGGTTGGTGTTGGCCGTCCCGTAGAAGGTGCAGGTGCCGGGGGCGTGGTAGGAGCGCAGCTCCGCGTCGAGCAGCTCGGTGGTGTCAGCGGCGCCACGGGCGTGACGCTCGCGCACGCTCGCCTTCTCGGTGTTGGGCAACCCCGATGGCATCGGGCCAGCGGGCACGAAGATGCACGGCAGGTGCCCGAAGCTGAGCGCACCGATCACCAGCCCCGGCACGATCTTGTCGCAGACCCCGAGCAGCAGGGCGGCGTCGAACATGTCGTGGGCCAGAGCCACAGCGGTCGCCATCGCCACCACGTCCCGGCTGAACAGCGACAGTTCCATGCCCTCGCGCCCCTGCGTGATCCCATCGCACATGGCCGGCACACCGCCGGCGAACTGGGCCACGCCCCCGGCTCGCAGGATCTCCTTCTTGAGCAGCGCCGGATAGCGATCGAGCGGCTGGTGTGCCGAGAGCATGTCGTTGTAGGCGGAAACGAGCGCGACGTTGGGCACGTCGCGCTCGACGAGCAGCTCCTTCTCGTCTGCGCCGCAGCCGGCGACGCCGTGCGCAAGGTTGGCGCAGCCGGAGCGCCCGCGGGGGCGGCCGTGGATGGCGTCATGCTCGATTCGGCGGTCGATCCGGTCGAGATAGGCGCGCCGCGTCTCACGGCTGCGGCGAGCGATCCGCTCGGTGACCTCGGCCACCGTCAGATGGACGTCGCGGGCTGGTCGGGGATTTGGCCAGTTGTGCATGTTGCGAGCTATATCTAATTCGAGTTATGCTTGTCAAGCAACAAAAGTGTTAGACCCCCGACCTGAGAGGAGCTGGATCGAGTGGGAGGAGTGCGATGAGCGTGGCGCTCGAGGATCAGGCGAGGTTTGAGGCGGAGGACTGCGCGGCCCTGGTGCTGGCGAGCTTTGCCTGCCGCAGCTGCCTGAAGGCACCGGATCTGATCACGTTGACCGGTGCGCCGGGCAGCCGTCTGGCGACCAGCAAGTGCGCCGCTTGCGGGGCGATGAATCGCGTCAGCATGAGCGATACGCAGGCCTTCAAGCTGTGGACCCTGCAGCGTGGCAACACCTTCGTGCACTTTGCGCCACAGCACTGGTAGGCGGCAGCGGCCCGCCGCGCGGACGCTCTTGAGATAGCCTCGGGTCGATGGCGCAGATAACCGTCCAGAGCGGGCTCTCCTTCGAGTACGAGAGCTTCGGTGACGACGCCGATCCGGCCGTGCTGATGGTGATGGGCTTTGGTGCCCAGCTGGTCTCCTGGCCGCGCGAGTTCTGTGCGCAGCTCGCGGCCGCCGGGCGCCGCGTGATCGCCTTCGACAACCGCGACTGCGGTCGCTCCGCGAAGCTCGACGGGCGCGAGCCGCCGCTTGAGCAGATCCAGCTGGCAGCGGCGGCGGGCGACTTCGCCCGCGCCCGTGAGCTTGCGCCCTACACCTTCAGCGACATGAGCGACGACGGCTTTGACCTGCTCGGCGCGCTCGGCATGGAGCGCGCCCACGTCGTCGGCGTCTCGATGGGCGGCATGATCGCCCAGACGATGGCGATCGAGCACCCCGAACGGGTGCTGACCCTGACCTCGATCATGTCGCACACCGGCGAGCCGGAGTACGGCCAAGCGCAGCCGGAGGTGCGCGCCGCGCTGCTCGCACCCGAGCCCGAGGACCGCGACGCCTACATCGAGTCGGCGTCAACCTGGCTTGCCTGGCACTCGCGACGCTACCCGGAGCTCGAGCAGACGCGAGCGATCGCGGCAGAGACCTACGACCGTGGCCTGTGCCCAGCCGGCACGCGCCGCCAGCTGGCGGCGATGCTGGCCAGCGGGCCGCGCGCCGAGGGACTCTCCCGTCTGCGCGTGCCCACGCTCGTCATTCACGGCCTGGACGACACCCTGATCGCGCCCAGCGGTGGCGAGCGCACGGCCGCGCTGGTGCCCGGTGCAAAGCTCATGCTGCTGGAGGACATGGGGCACGACCGCCCGCGGCCGCTATGGCCCCGGCTCTGCGACGCGATCGCCGAGCACACCGCCGCGGCTCAGCCCGCAACGTAGGCGGTGACCGAAGCCGAGCGCACCACCCCGGCGCCGCTGGTGGCGGTGGCGGTGTAGGTCACCGTCTCGCGCGCCGCACCACGCCGCACGTGGACGCGCAGCCGGCAGGACACGATCCCGGAGACGCGGTCGCGGGCCAGGCAGCGGGCATGCACCAGCGTGCGGTAGTGACCGTGCCACCGCACGCCCACGACGCGGACGTGCGGCGCGCCCAGGTCGATGCGAATGTGGCGCACGGTGACGCTCGCCGACGCTCCCGCGATGGTCCTGATCCTGCGCGTGAGACTGCCGTTGCGGACGCTGTGGCGTATCACCACGGGCTTGGGACAGCCGCCGGCGATCATCGAGCCGGCGCGGTCACAGACAAAGCGCACGCGGACGATCGTGTGCCACCAGCCGCGGCGGTTGCGCCGCAGGCGGCTGCGCAGCACGGCGCGGATCGTCGGCTTGACGACGAACGCTTGCTCGACCGTGGGGCCGGTGACCGTCTGTGAGGCGGACGAGCTCGCGTAGTCGCTCGAGCCCGTGTAGGCGGCCGTCAGCGTCTCGGTGATGTCGGCCGGAACGGCGTAGGCGAGCGTGGCCACGCCCGCCGTCAATGGGACCGAGCCGAGCGTGCGGCCCTCGACCGAGAACACGACCGTGCCGGACGGCGTCCCATCGCTCGGCGCCAGCGCCGCCACCTGAGCGGTGAGTGTCGTCGCGCCCACCGTCAACACCGTGGCCGTGGCCGCCGCGGACACAGTTACCGTCTGCTCCGGCTGCGCCTGAGCGAGGCTGCGCGCGCGCATGTCGCGCGAGCGCTCATGCGCGCCGGCGCTCGTGGTCGTAGCGACGCCCGCCACGAGCGCTAACGCGAGCAGTGTGCGAGCTGACAGCAGCCTTCGCATGTGAGATCTCATCCCCTCAGCGCCCCGGATGGGGCGCCCGGTAGCGGAGCAGCGTAGCTGAGCAAAGCCAGCCTCGCGAGTTCTGGGCGAAGCCTTGCGGCCCCATGTTCGTCGAGCGCGGCGTGTGAGGGGTGAAGTTTCGCCAAGCAGACGTGGATCCGGTGCGTGGCGCGGTCCCGCCGAGCACCAGGATCTCGGGCGTTGCGCCGGCGCCCATACAGGCAAGCGCAGCGCTCGATGCCGAAACCTGAATTTCGCTCAAATTGCGCGAAGGTGCTGCGAGCGCCCTTGCGCGTTGAGCGCCGTGTGCCCTAGCTTTCAGCGCAGCGGTTCGGGAGGGAGCAGGCCCAGCAAAAGCCAAGCAGGGCGGCTCCCGACGGCGAGCGACGAGGCTTATTCCGTGCGCAGGCTACGCGCGAGAGCAGGCACGATCAGCGCCCCCGAGCCGCTTTTTTGTGCCGCTGCGGCGGTGGGTCCGGCCGCTTCAGCGTGTGGCTGCCTGCGCACAAATCCTTCGACGTAAGTACGCTGGGAACGCCCGTGGGAATCCTCGTGTGCGGGCTCGGAACCGTAGCCGACTCCTGCCGGTTACCTCAGCCCGCGCGGCAAGCAAGACCAATGGATCAAGACCTCTCCCCGCAGCCCGACCAGAGTCTCGTCGAACCCGATCTGCCCACGCCCTACCTGAGCCGCAACGGCTCAGACTCATTGGAACAGGCCACCGCCTCACCAGCGCCCGGCGACCCCGCCCGCAAGGGGGGCGGCAGGTCGCGCGCGGTAGCGGAGCTCGTTGTGACAGTCGCGGTCGCAGGCGTGCTCGCGCTTTTGATCCAGGCGTTTCTGGTCAAGCCCTACAAGATCCCGAGCGGCTCGATGATCCCGACGCTGATGATCGGCCAGCGGATCCTGGTCGACCGCCTGGCCACACACCCCACGCTCGGCGAGGTCGTGGTCTTCCATCCGCCGAAGGGCGCGCTGGTCGGCGCCGACGGCGTCTGCGGCAACCCCAACCAGGGCTACGGGCATCCGCAGCCGTGCGACCGCGACTCAGGCGGCGCATCGTCCCAGACCTACGTGAAGCGCGTGGTCGGCCTGCCGGGCGATCGCCTGCGGATCGTCGACGGCTACGTCTACCTGAACGGCAAGCGCGAGAACTTCGGCTACCACCCCAGGGCCGACGCCCACATCAACGGGTTCGTCGCCTGCAGCCCCGCGGAGTCCTCCTACTGCAACTTCCCCAAGGCCATCACCGTGCCCAAGGGCTACTACTACATGATGGGCAACAATCGCGGCGTCTCCGACGACAGCCGCTACTGGGGCCCGGTGCCGCAATCGTCAATCATCGGCACCGCCTTCTTCACCTACTGGCCGCTTGGCCGCATCGGCACGCTCTGAAGCGAGCGGCGCCCGCCAGCTCACCCCGGTGGCCCCGGCGGCCGCAGCGGCTAGTCGATGAAGCCGCCGGACTGATGCGCCCACAGCTGCGCGTAGGTGCCGCCGCGGCTGAGCAGCTCGCGGTGCGTGCCGGAGTCTGTGATCGCCCCAGCCTCCACCACGACGATACGGTCGAGCTTTGCGATCGTGGCCAGCCGGTGGGCGACGACCAGCGACGTGCAGTTGGCCATCAGTGACCACAGCGCCTCCTGCACTAGCTGTTCGGAGGCCGAGTCGAGCGCACTGGTGGCCTCGTCCAGGATCAGGATCGGAGCGTGCTTGAGCATGGCCTGCGCGATCGCCACACGCTGGCGCTGGCCGCCGGAGAGCTTCAGCCCGCGCTCGCCGACGATCGTCTGGTAGCCGTCGGGCAGATCGGCGACGAACTCGTGCACGTGGGCAGCACGACTCACCTCAATGATGCGCTGCATGTCCGGCTCGCCCTCCTGCCCAAGCCAGATGTTCTCGGCGATCGAGCGGTGCAGCATCTGCGGATCCTGCGGCACGTACGAGACGTGGCTGCGGAGCGAGCGCTGCGTGACCGCGCGGATGGCCTGGCCGTCGATTTGGATCTCACCACCGGTCACGTCCATGAAGCGCAGCACCAGCCGCGTCAGCGTTGACTTACCACCGCCTGAGGGACCGACGACGCCGACGCGCTCCCCCGGCGCGACCACCAGCTCCAGGTTCTCGATCAGTGGCTGCTGCGGGGTGTAGGAGAAGGACACCGAACGGAAGGCAACTTCGCCACGGGTGACGCGCAGCTCCCCAGCGCCGGGCGCATCCACCACCTCTGGGTCGGACTCCACGAGGGCCACCAGCTTCGCGCCGCGACCGAGCGCACGTGAGAGCGATCGGACGGTCTGAAAGCTCTGGATCACCGAGTCGGCGATCTGCGAGGTGTAGAACAGGATGAGGTAGACGATCGCCGCCGAGACATCGTGATGCAGCGCCAGCACCACGCCGATGAAGAGCGCGCCCCAGCTCATCAGATTGATGATCGACGACATCCAGGTGCGTGTGACCGTGAACGCGCGGCGAGCGCCGAGGTCGGCTGCGACCGACCGCCCCAGCTTCTCCGAGAGCGTCGCGCGCTCGAGCGACTCGCCGCTCTGCGCCTTGACCGTTGCGATGTTGCGGATCACGTCAAAGGCAACCCCTTCGGCCTCCGTGTGGGCGGCCGAGAAGCGCGCCGAAGCCTCGGTCACCGGCCTTGAGCGGATCACCACCAGCCACACGAAGAGCGCCGTGAACACAGCCACGGTGAGGCCCACCGGCCAGGCGACCACCAGCAGCACGACGATCCCGGCGAGCACGCTGACGACGATCCGCAGCATTCCCCAGGTGAGCTCGTCGATCGACTGCATCAGCGCCCAGGAGAAGGTTGAGAGGGTCGATGAGACCTCACCCGAGGGGTGGTCGACATGCCAGCGGTAGCTGAGCTCAAGCAGACGCTCGAAGGCAACCCGCACCGAATTTGAGAACGCCTTGGTGCAGCCCTCCCACTCGAGCCAGCCGGCGAGCCGGAAGCAGACCGTGCCGGCGAGCAGCAGGCCCGCGTAGGCGAGCACGACCGGGCCGAAGGTGGGCCACAGCTGCGCGTGCGGAGGCAACTTGATGATCCGCTCGAGCGCGTCGGCGAACACCAGTGGTGTGGCGACGCTCTCCACCAGCACGCCCAGCACCATGCAGGTGGCGCCACCGATCAAAAGCCGTGCGTATGGCCGCGAAACCTCCACGCAGAAGCGCAGGGTCGCGCGATGGCTCGCTCTGGCCTCAAGCACCGGCACGGCGAAGTCAGGCGAGGCCCAGGTGCGCGCAGACGGTCGGTGCGGCGGGCGCGACCTCGGCAGACAGTCGCGGCAACAGCAGCGACCAGCCGGGCTGCATGGCTATGGCCTCGCGTACGAGCCCGAGCCCACGCTCGAGCTCGCCGGTCTGGACGGCCCCGAGACCGGCCCAGAAGAGCAGCTCGTGGTTTCCTGGGGCAAGCGCAAAGGCCTGGTCGTAGAGCACGGCCGCCTCATCGTGGCGGCCCTCCCCGGTGAGCTCGTCACCACGGCCGGCGAGCTCGTAGGCGCGGTGCAGCTCGTAGAGCCGACGCAGCTCGACGAGCGGCTCGGGGTGGTCCTCGACGTGCAGCCTCACCTCGGCCTCCCACGGCTCGCCGGTCGCCGGCACCACCAGGAGCGCCGCTGACTGGCGGCCACGGATGTCACCTCCGGCCGCCTCGGCGGCGTCCAGCGCCGCAAGCAGGCGGCCGGCCAGCGGGCCGGCCGCCGTGGTGAAGGCCTCAAGCATTCTCGGCCACACCGCGGGGCTGGCCATGATGTTCGCCTGGCAGGAGACCTGCTCGCCGGTCACATGGCCAGCCTCGGCCATGCAGCTGTGGCCGGTGTGCGCCGCCACGCGCCCGTTCGCATCAACGATCGCAAGCTGGCGGCTGGCCGCGCCCAGGTCGGCGGCCAGCAGGCGCTCGAGCGCCTCGCCAGCGCTCGCCCCGCCGGCAAGCAGCTCGAGCGCGTCCGGGCCGTGAGCCACGCGCACGTTGGCCTGGGTGGCGACCGCGCCCACCCCGGGCCGGGCCCATGGCACGATCGGGCCAACGGCAAACCAGTGCGACTGCACGGCAACGCCGAGCTCGCCTGTCTGCTGGTCGCGGGCGACGATCGAGTAGGTCACGCTGCCTATCGTAGGCGCACGGCTGCTCAGCCGCGCTCGCAGCGCACTGCGAGGAGTGCAACATCGTCCTCGAGCGGTCCGTCGTTGAGCGCCTCGACACGGTCGAGCAGGCCGTCGGGGATCAGCTCCCAGATCGTGTCGGGTCCGACACCGGACAGCAGGTTGACAAGCCCGTCGATGCCCAGACGGACGCCACGCGAGACGACGTGGCCCTCGTAGATCCCGTCTGAGTAGAGCAGCAGCGTCCATTGCCGCCCCAGCTCGATCTCGTGCACATCCCAGCGGGGCGGCAGACCGATGCCCAGGGGCGGCCCGGCGCCGTGCGCTGTCAGCATCTGCACGCCGTCGGCTCTGGCAAGCAGTGGCGGCGGATGCCCAGCGAGCGCCACGCGCGCGGTGCCAGCGTTGAGGTCCACCTCAACGCTGGCGAGTGTCGCGTAGACGTGCTCGGCGTGGCGCTCCTGACTGGCGAGGCGGTCAAGCGTCTCCAGCAGCCGTAACTGCTCCACCCCGGCGAGGATCAGAGTGCGCCACGCGATACGCAGCTGCACACCGAGCGCCGCCTCATCTGGACCATGCCCACACACGTCGCCGAGCACGATCTGGAGCCGCGCCGGCGAGCTCTGTACGACATCCAGGAAGTCCCCGCCGAGCACCTGTCTGCGATCCCCAGGGCGATACCCGTGACGCACCTGCACACGCGGGTCGTCGACCAGAAACCGTGGCATGAGCCCTCGCTGCACACGCCTGGTCTCTGCGCTCTGGTAGCGGAGCATCGCCAGCTCGCGGGCATACCGCTCGGCCCGCTTGCGCTGGACCGAGAGGCGGATCGCCCGGGCCAGCGAGTGTCCCGGGGTGGCCTGCCGCCACACGTAGTCCTGAGCGCCGATGCTGAGCGCCGCGATCCCGCTGCGGTCGTCACCGTCGGCCACCAGCATCACAACCGGCAGATCGGGGTTGCTTGAACGGATCAGCGCAAGTGCGTCCATGCTGGCCGCCCGTGGCGCATCCGCGGCGAGCAGCACACAGTCGACCTCGCCGCCTAGGTCGGCGTCGGCCTCCGGCAGGCTCGACATGAGCACGACCCGCAGCTGGGGCCAAACCTTGCGCAGACGCTCGGTCAGGGCCTGCGCCTGCAGGCGGTCAGGGTCGATCAGCAACAGCTGTTCGGGATCGCCCGCGCGCCTCGCTGACACATCGGTTTGTGTTGACACCCGCAAACCCCGGTTATGGTCGTTGACGCCGACGTCGGCGCGTTCCGGTGGAGCTTACGCCGCCAACGAACCGCCACCAACAGCGGAACTTTCCGATCGCCCGCGCGTTCAAACGGTGACGGTACAGGCTTATGACGGTCGCGCGCGCTGCACCGGCGCGGAAAACGTGACGGAGGCGAACGAGAGATGACCGGCGGGCTCAACGTGGACCAACAGGCGGATGGCGTCGTGGTCGTCGCTGGTGAGCTGTCGCTCACCGAGGCGCAAGCGCTGGAGCGCCACCTCTCTGAGGTGCTCGCGACCACAGACGAACAGCAGGTCGTGCTCGACCTGGCCGGCGTCGCATTCATCGACTCCACAGGTCTGGGAGTCCTCGTGCGAGCGCACCAGGCCGCGAGCCAGAAGGGCATCCGGCTGACGGTTCGCAATCCCGGGCCGCAGGCACAGCGACTGCTGACGCTCACCGGACTGGATGCGCGCCTGACGCTGTCCGAGCAGACCCCGGCGGATCAACGCTCGACAGGCGCCACGGCCTGATCTGCTCCGGGACCTCCGCCTCAGGAACCCCGCGGGTGCGTCTGAACGTCATCCGCACCTCGGTGCCCGCGCCGAGGCGACTGTCAAACTCGACCGTGGCCGCCAGCGCGCGTATCACGCCCAGGCCGGCGCCCAGCCCGCGCGTGCCACACGAGCCCGACGCCATGCCACAGCCACGATCGCTGACCACGGCATCAACCGAACCGCCACGCACCGTACAGGAGAAGATCAGCGGACCAGACGCGCCAGGGTAGGCATGAAGCACAACGTTGTTACAGGCCTCGCTGACGGCTAGGCAGAGGTCATCCAGCACTGCACTGCCAAGCCCGACCTCGTAAGCGATGGTGCGTAGCAGCCTTCGCACGAGCGACACAGACCCGGGCTGACTGATCAGCTCGAGCCGTAGCGCCAGATAGCCGTGCGCCGAAGTTGGGTGTCGTCGTGCCAGTTCCCGCGCGGGCATCCACTGCGGCGTGTCGCTGGCTCCGGCGGGCTCAGGATCACCGCACATCTCAGGACCGCTGCGCATCTCAGGACCGCTGCGCATCTCAGGACCGCTCCGCTTCCGATCTCGACCACAACGCTGCGGGCTTTGCGACGGTCAGACCGTCGCAAAGCCCGCACTCCAACGTTCGCCGCCGCGCCGCTCGGCCGAGCGCTGACCGCATCCGCATCAGGCACGGGGTTTTGGGCTCGCCGCTCATGCTCATTTCAGCTCGACACCCTCAGAAATACCCCGACGTGCGGCCACGAAACCAGCTGTCAGCGCGATGAACCGCGACTCCGGTCTGGCAGCGTTCACCCGGGTTCAGGCGGGCGGCTGCGGGTAGCCTCCGGCGCCCGGATCGGACTGGCGGGCAACATGCTCAGCGTAGAAAACCATCCAGAACACTGAGATCACGAAGCCTATGGCGCCCACGACCAGCAGGATCAGTCCGACCGTATGGATGTTGACTCCCGCCGTCGTCACGCTGATCGCCCACCGCAGTATCGCCCCGATAGCCATCAAAACGAGTGAAACGCCTAGTCCCATGTCAGCTCCTTCGTAGACGCATTTGATTGCTTACGACTGATGGCTTAATTCCCAGGCAGTCGAGATTTGAACCACTTGAACCGCTCGCTGCGGGGACGGCGACAGGCCAGCACAGAACGGCTGACGGCTGCGAGGATGACCTGGCCGCCGCTTCACGCGCTGCTCGGCGGCCTCGGCCTCACGGCTTACCGGCCTTGGTTGACCTCAGCGCCGACTGCTCTGCAAAGCGCCGCAACGAGCCGGAGTGGCCGCGATGCGCCGCCCCGCTGGGCCCGGGCGCCTGCCGCGAGCAGCTCCCGAGCCCGGGACAAATCCCCGTGGACGCCGTCGCGGTAATCTCCAAGCATCTTGGAGCCTGCTATTTCGATCACGGTCAAGAGGGATGAACAGGCGACGCTGGTGTGCGTTGGCGGCGAACTCGACATCGCCTCCAGCCAGGCACTGGAGCGTGAGTTGTCCCAGCTGCAGGCCGAGACACTTGTGATCGTCGACCTGCGGGATGTCAGCTTCATCGACTCGACAGCACTCGGCGTGCTGGTGCGCGCACATCAGCGGGCACACGATCAGCGGCGCCGTCTGGGCGTGGTGTATGCCGAGGGTCAGGTCAGCCGCCTGCTGAGCCTGACCGGGCTCGAGCACGAGCTGCTTCTGGCCGACTCCCCTGAGCAGCTGCTCGACGGCCGCTGAGCCGCTGCGACGGCAGCGCGGCTGCCGCCCCGCCTGGCTACCAGGACATGACCACCGCCCGCAGCCCCGGCCAGCCGCCGCACAAAGCCCAGATCAGCCGCCCACCGGCTGGCGACCGCGGTCAGCCAGTGACAGGCGTAAGAGCTCTCCCTGTCCGTATGGTCCAGTGCTGATCGCGTCCACGAGCCCGGCCAGCGACTCACGGCGCGCCCGCAGCTCGGAGTCAGCTATCGGGCCCACCGCAAGCGTCATGCGGTGTTCAGCAACCGAGACGCCAACCACCAGCCGTTCACCGGCCGTCGCATCGGTGAGCGAGGCGATCTCCTCGCCGATCGCGTACAGGTCGCTGGCGCCGGCGATCGTGAAGCCCAGAGCGGCACCCGTTGCGCGCGCCACTCGACCAACCAGGTGACCGCTCAACGCAACCGGCCGACACCACATGACCACGTCCTCGCCGGACAGCTGGTGGGGACGCTCATGCCAGGTGTAACCGTGCGGCGCGCCGTGCTCGGTCTCCTCCGCAACGGTGCGAAAGCGCATCGTGACCTGCGTGCCGCCATGCGCTGGGTTGCTCACCTCCAGCTGGTCGCAGAGCGCGCTGATCAGGGCCAGCCCGAGCCCCATGTGCTCGTGCCCGCCGGCGAGCGGATCGCGAGAGAGCTGGTGGATACCCATCCCCTCGTCACGCACAACCACATCGAAGCGGCCAGCTGCGCTGTACGCAAGGACGCGTAGCGGCCCCGCCTGCCCGGGGTAGGCGTGCATGACGACGTTGTTACACGCTTCGCTGACCGCCGTCCGGACGTCGGTCGAGACAGCTTCGCCAGCGCCCGCAAACTCGAGCAGCCCGGTGAGGGCCGCACGCACGATCGCGACGCTCTGGGGCCGGCTCTCGAGCTCGAGCCCGACGCAAGCACGTTCAGAACTCACGGACGCCGATCAAGGTAGCGCACCAAGGGCCGCACCGGAGCGATCCCCTGATCGCCCGGCGTGACGAGCACGCCGGGCGCGTTGGTTCCGGGTTCACGTCCGCCCTGCGAGAGCTAAACGTCCACGGATGCCGCGAGCCGATCCAGCGTCTTTCCGAGAATGCGCGAGACCTGCATCTGCGAGACGCCGACCTCCTGGGCGATCTCACTCTGCGTGCGGTCCTCGACAAAGCGCAGCGCGAGCACATGGCGGTCACGCTCGGAGAGCTGCCTGATCGCCGGCGCGAGTGACGCCGACAGGTCAACCAGCCCGTAACGCTCATCCGTCTGGCCGATCGAGTCACCAAGGGTGGCCGCCTCACCGTCGCCGTCGTCGTGCGGCGTATCGAAGGACACCGAGTGATGGGCCGCGGCCGCCTCTGCCGCCTCCAGCACATCCGTGACGTCGATCTCGAGGAACTCCGCGACCTCTTTGTAGGTGGGCTCGCGGCCTGTCTGCGCGGTCAGCTGGCGCTGTGCCTGCGCGACCCGCAAAGCCAGCTCCTGAATGCCGCGCGGCATGTGCACAGCCCAGCCGCAGTCACGGAAGTAGCGCTTCAGCTCGCCGACTATGGTCGGCACCGCGAAGTGTTGGAAGCCCACCCCGCGGTCCGGGTCATAACGGTCAATGGCCTTGACCAAACCGAGGCTTGCGACCTGCTCGAGGTCATCCAGTGGTTCGCGCGCGCCGCGGTAGCGGCGCGCCAGCTTGCGGGCCAGCGGCAGATACCGGCTCACGAGGACGTCGCGCGCTTGGCGGTCCCGATGCCCCTGCCAGCGGCGAAACAGCTCCTCGGCCGGAACATCCCGGCCACTGATTGCGCGTGGGTCGTTGAGGACTGCAGAGCTCATATCCATGATCAGGCCGCTACCCGCAGATTACCGCGCCTAAACGGTGCGTTTCAGCTTATGCGTCAGCCTGTCTTGACGGACACCCTGGCTCCGCCGTGTGCGCGACCCAGACGGCAGCGCCGGGATCGAGCCCACCGCAGCAGGCGCGCGCGTCGCTCATGGTCGCCGGCTGAACGCGCAGCTCGACGACCGCCTTCAGACTCGGCGACAACAGTGCGCCATCTATGCTGGATGTTCGCGATGCTCGCTGCGCTCTACAGCACCGATGGAGGCTCGCCTGAGCTCGAGGTCCGCGAGATCCCGACCCCGTCACCCGGGCCTGGCCAGGTGCGCGTCCGAATCGCCATCTCCGGCGTGAACCCGACCGACTGGAAGACGCGCAAGGGACTCACGGGACGCGCCGGGACAGCGCTTGGTGGGCTACAGATCCCCAACCAGGACGGCGCCGGCACGATTGACGCGGTCGGCAGCGGTGTCAGCACCGAGCGGCTCGGGCAGCGGGTCTGGCTGCTGTTTGCAGCCCACGGCAGCCCCTACGGGACAGCCGCGGAGTACACGGTGCTACCCGAGAACAGAGCGATCCCGCTGCCCGATGCGGCGTCCTTCGAGCTCGGCGCCTCGCTCGGAGTCCCGGCGCTGACTGCGGCCTACTGCCTGGCAACCGACGGCGCGCCAGAGGGACGAACCGTGCTCGTTTCCGGGGGTGCCGGCGCAGTCGGACACGCCGCCATCGAGCTTGCGCGCTTCGAGCGCGCGGCCAAGGTGGTCGCCACGGTCAGCGGCCCACAGAAGGCGGCGCTCGCGACCCAGGCCGGGGCAGACACGGTCGTCAACTACCGCGAAGCTGACGCGGCAGATCGCATCCGCGAGGCCGTCCCCACAGGGGTCGAGCGGTTCGTGGAGGTCGCAGTCGCGGCGAACCTGGAGCTGGACCTGGCGGTGGCGGCGCCCGGTGCGGTGATCGTGGCCTATGCCGCAGACAGCACGAGCGTCGCCCAGGTGCCCGTTCGTCAGCTGATGGCGGCCAACATAGCCCTGCGTTTCATGCTCCTCTACATGGTCCCCGCGGCGGACCTCCAGGCTGCCATCGACCGCACGTCAGCGGCGCTGGCAGCTGGTGCCCTGAGCACGCTGCCGATCCAGCGCTTCAGCCTCAATCAGGCGGCAGCAGCGCACGACGCCGTCGAGCAGGGCGCGGTGGGCAAGGTCGTGATCGACCTCGACCAGCGCTGAGCCGAGCTGTCCCGCCCAGCCGCTGGCCCGCCGAGCCACTGGCCAGCCCAGCCGACTCGAGCCGCTGAAGCGCAGTGGCGGGAGGAGGATTCGAACCTCCGAAGGCAGTGCCAACTGATTTACAGTCAGTCCCCTTTGACCGCTCGGGAATCCCGCCAGCGAGCGTCGAGTCTATACGGTCGCTGCGCGTAGGCGCAGGCCCGCCCGGAACCGCTCATGCCGGCGGGCGGATCAGACCAACTCGCGCAGACGCTGCGCCTCAGGCAGCGCCTCGAGCTTCTTGAGCGTGTGCGTCTCGATCTGGCGGATGCGCTCGCGCGTGACGTTGAAGGCACGGCCGACCTCCTCGAGCGTATAGGGCCGGTCCCCGCTGAGCCCAAAGCGCATCTCGATCACCTCCCGCTCGCGCTCGGGAAGCGCAGCCAGCGCCCGGTGCAGGTTCTCACACCGCAGCCGGTCGGCTGCGATCTCAAACGGCGACTCCGCGGTCTGATCCTCGACGAGATCGCCCAACGCAGCATCCTCGTCATCACCCACAGGCTTCTCCAGCGACACTGGCTGCTGGGCCATCCGCTGCACATCGCGAACGTCGTGGACCGTGAGGCCCAGCTCAGCCGCAACCTCAGCGGCTGTGGGCTCGCGGCCAAGCCGCTGCAGCAGTGCGCGTTCCGCGTGCGTGACCTTGTTGAGCCGCTCCACCATGTGCACCGGGATACGAATTGTGCGGCCCTTGTCCGCGACCGCCCGCGTCACCGCCTGACGAATCCACCAGGTGGCATAGGTCGAGAACTTGTACCCGCGTCTGTAGTCGAACTTCTCGACCGCCCGAATCAGCCCGATGGAACCTTCCTGGATCAGGTCCAGAAATGTCAGTCCACGTCCGAGGTAGGCCTTGGCGATCGATACGACCAGGCGCAGGTTGGCTTCGATCATCTGCTGCTTGGCCTCCATGTCGCCCCGCTCGATCCGCCGCGCCAGCGCCACCTCCTGCTGCGCGGTGAGCAGCTGCGCCCGGCCTATCGCCCTCAGGTACAGGCGCAGCGAGTCCAGGCTCGGTTCGACCGTCAGATCAAGCTCGTTACGCGCGGTGCGTCCCGCTTCCGGATCGCGCTCGGCACCCGTGGTGCCGGCGTCCGCAGCGCGCGCTTCCAAGCTGTGCAGCTCTGAGCGAGCGACCCTGCCATCGGCGCCCATCACCGCGATCCCCTGCTCGTCCAAGAACTCGCGCAGCGCCTGCACCTGCTCCTTGCTCGCTTCGCAATCCTCGAGGCATGCGGCGATCTGTTCAAACGTCAGAAAACCACGCTCCTGAGCCTCCGCGATCAGGTCGCGAAAACCCTCGACATCCGCCAGCGAATGCTCGTCACTGAGTAATGCGGTCGCCTCGTCACTCATTCTCCGACTCCTTCCGGACCACGGACCAGCCATCTGCAACCGCCGACGCGCCGGTGGCTCGCGTTTGACTTGGATCCCCCTCTGGGGACCGCCGAGTGATACCACACTTTCGCGCACTTCGTACCAATCAGCACAACAGCAGAGAGCTGCGGCGGCACCCGAGGCGCTGTTCTACCCTTGACCGGACATGACCAGCGTCTCCAGCACCCACACCCAATGCCAGCTAGTTGACGTCCAGGCACAGCTACCGCCCGTGAGGCTGAGCCTCACGCGCGTGGGCGTGACGGGCGTAGAGAAGGTCATCAGGCTCAACCTCGGCGGGCGCAGCCAGCTCTTCTGGGCACGCTTCGAGTGCGTGGTCGAGCTCGGACCCGACCAGAAGGGCGCGCACATGTCGCGCTTCGAGGAGGTCGTCAACGAGGCGATCGGCCAGGTCGTACTAGGTGAGACCCCATTCCATGCCGAGACGCTCGCTGAGCACATCGCGCAGCTCGTCCGCGAACGCCAGGGCGCCCGCCGGGCCGAGGTGACCGTGGAGGCGCGCTTCCCGGAGCACAAGCCCGCACCCGTCTCCGGTATCGAGACGCAGGAGCTCTACACGTTGCACGGCTGTGCCGTGAGCACCGCCGCGGGTACGCGTCGACTGATCGGGGTCTCCGCGCAGGGTATGACCGCCTGCCCGTGCGCTCAGGAGCTCGTCGCATCGAGCGCCCGTGCGCGGCTCGGTGAGAGCGGCTACGACGGGGAGGAGATCGAGCGGATCCTCGAGGCGGTGCCGGTGGCCACCCACAACCAGCGCGGCCTCGGGACGCTGTACGTCGGCCTGCCCGAGGACGCCGGTATCGAGCTCGACGCACGCCTGCTGCTGGAGGTCGTGGAGCAATCGATGTCCTCGGAGATCTACGAGCTGATGAAGCGCAGCGACGAGGCGCACGTGGTGGAGAAGGCCCACCGCCGGCCGCGCTTTGTCGAAGACTGCGTGCGCGAGATGATCCGCGGGGTCGTCGAGCAGTTGCCGCAGCTACCCGACGGCGCGTTTGTGAGCGCCCGTCAGGAGAACCTCGAGACGATCCACCAGCACAACGTCGTCGCCGAGCGCTTTGGCACGCTCAGCGAGATCAGGTCCGAGCTCGACGGCGGCGCCTACGCGGGCCCGCACACCAGCCGACGCGCCTGGCTCGACCAGGCCGCCTGAGCGCCACAGGCGATCCACTCCGACATCCGCTAGCGTCAAGCCCATGCCACTGGTACCCATGGTCATCGAGCGCACCGCCAGAGGCGAGCGCGAGTTCGATATCTACAGCCGCCTCCTGAACGAGCGAATCATCTTCCTCGGCACGCCGATCGATGACATCGTCGCCAACCTGGTTGTGGCGCAGCTGCTTCACCTCGAGTCATCGGACCCCGATAAGGACATCTCGATCTACATCAACTGCCCGGGTGGGTCGATCTACTCAGGCCTTGCGATCTACGACACGATGCAGTTCATCAAGCCCCAGGTGCAGACGATCTGCGTCGGAATCGCGATGTCCATGGGGTCGCTGCTCTTGATGGCCGGCGCCAAGGGCAAGCGCTTTGCTTTGCCCAACAGCCGCATCCTGATCCATCAGCCCTCCTCCGGATTTGAGGGTCAGTCGACCGACATCGAGATCCACGCCCGGGAGGTCCTGAACATCCGTCGTCGCATCGACGAGATCTATGCGCAGCACACCGGCCAGACCGTCGAGAAGGTGCACGCCGACATGGAGCGCGACCGTTTCTTCAAGGCGGATGAAGCGGTCGCCTACGGCCTGATCGACCGGGTCCTCGACAAGCACTGATCCACGCGCGCATCTACTAATCTGCGGGCCATGACCAACCTCCACGAAGACGACTTCGAAGACGACGACGATCTCGGCTACGGCGACGACGACGATGAGGGCGACGCTGAGTTTGACGACCCCGAGGCCTTCGACGACCTCGAGTTCGAAGAGGACGAAGAGGACGAAGAGGACTGAGGGAAGGCGCTTTGGTGACGCGCCAGCCCCGCTGGGCTGGCGCTCACTTCGGGTGTGACGGCTAACTGACGCTGTGCTCGATCTGCCCCAGCGACTCGACCTCGATCCTGACCGTGTCGCCTGACTGCAGGTAGCGCGCAGGGCTCATACCCTGCCCGACCCCACCCGGGGTGCCGGTCAGGATGAGATCCCCGGCGCGCAGCGTGCAGGTCTCGGATATGAAGGCGAGCAGCGCCTCGATCCCGAACACCAGGTTTGAGGTGTTTGAATTCTGACGCAGCTCGCCGTTGACCCAGGTTCGGATCGCGAGGTTCCCGGGATCCGGAACCTCGTCGGCGGTCGTCAGCCACGGCCCGAACGGGCAGAACGTGTCGGCGCCCTTGCCCCGCACCCATTGCGGCTCGCGCCCCTGCAGGTCGCGCCCGGTCACGTCGTCAGCCACGCAATATGCGGCGGCCGTCCCACCCTGACCGATCGCGATCATCAGCTCACCCTCGTAGTCGAGCTTGGCGACCACCGCCGGCTTGACGATCGGCCCCGACGGCGCCGTCACCGAGTTGGCGGCCTTGAGGAACACCGTCGGCCACTGGGGGCTCGCATGACCCATCTCCGCGATGTGGTCCGCGTAGTTGAGCCCGATCGCGAAGATCGTCCCCGGGTGGGGGATCGGTGCGAGCAACCGCACGTCGCTCAGCGCGTACTGGCCCAGGTCCGCTTCGGTGGAGATCGTGCCGGCCAACACGTCACGGACCGCGTCGGCGCCGCGCGCGAAGGCCCGCACGCGCTCTCCGTCGACGACGCCGCCGAGCGGCTCTGGGCTTGAATCGGTGGTGAAGGTCGCGAGTTTCATACCGCCAGGCTAATCGAGCGAGACGAGTGCCGTCGCTGCCGACGGGCCGCCGCTGCGCCTCAGCCCGGCAGGTCGCGGTAGAGCTCGGGCCGGCGGTCGGCAAAGACGTCGTTGCGAGGCCCAAGCGACTTGTCGTCCGCGGCGCTCAGCTCGAGCTGAGCCGTGATCGTGACGGCGCGGTCGGCGTAGACCGGCCCGGCGAGCGGGTATCCGTCCGGCCCGACGATCACCGTGCCGTTGACCCAGACCACCCCCCGCTCCACCGCTGCACGGTCACAGCAGGCGATGAACACGCGGTTGATGGACGCTGCCGCCTGCGCTCGCACAACCTCCATCGAGCGCTCCCCCGGCGGGCATGGCTCAGCCGGCCAGTTGGTCGGCACGCACAGCAGCTGCGCGCCCATCAGCGCCGCACCGTGCACCCATTCGGGAAACTCGAGGTCGTAGCAGACCATCGTCCCGAGCCTGCCAAAGCGGGTGTCGATAACCGCCGGCGGCTGGTCCCCGGGCCGGAAGAACTGCGGCTCGCGCCCCCACAGGTGGGCCTTGCGGTACACGCTGCGCAGGCCGCGCTCGTCCACGACGATGGCGCTGCTGCGCAGCACGCCAGCCTGCTGGTCTGACTCGCACAGCCCTGAAACGACCACCACCCGGAGGCTCTTGGCCAGCTGTTCGAGCGCGCTCACCATCGGGCCATCGAGCGGCTCGGCGAGCGCACGTGCCTCGCCCGGATCGGCGAACACGTAGCCGCTGTTGGCCAGCTCGGGCAGCACGATGATCTCGGCGCCGTCAGCCGCCGCAGCGGCGACCGCGTCCAGGCAGGCCTGCCGGTTGCGCTTTGCACTCCCGACCTCGAGCTCGACCTGGCAGCAGGCGACCGTGACGCTCAACGGATGGCTCCCTGAGGATCTGGCAGGCCGGGGGCGAGGATCCAGAGGATGCGTGCCCCCTCGTCTCCCCGGGCCCGCCACGTGTGCGGGACCGAGGCGCCGAACGTGAGCGCATCGCCTGTGCCCAGCGTGAAGCTCTCTTCTGCGAAGCTGACCTCCACCTCGCCGCGCAGCACGAAGCACACCTCGCACTCACTGGGCAGGGCATAGAGCTCGCTGCCGCCGGAGCCGCCGGCCGGCACGACCGATTCGAGCACCGTGACGTGGCGCTCGTCGGCAGGGGTGATGAGCGTGTCGACGACATCCGCGTCCTTGGGCAGCTCGGCCAGGCGCGGCCGATCAGAGCGACGTACAAGCGTAGTCTCAGGCTCGCGGAAGAGGTCCGCCAGCGGCAGTCCGAGCGCGCCGCAGAGCGCCTCGAGGCTCGCGATCGAGGGGCTCGTGATGTCCCGCTCCACGCGCGAGAGGAAGCTCTTGGTCACCCCGGCGCGCTCAGCGACCTCCCCAAGCGAAAGGCGGCTCTGCTCGCGCGCGTGACGTAGACGCGCACCTATACGGATGTGCTTTGAGGCAGCCATCGTCGCGCTCGAGCGCACAGTAGCCGAAGCGCGTCCACGAGCATCGGTGTCGCAGTCCCTTTAGCGGACCTCGGCGGGGTCAAAGCCTCCCCGCAGCCGAGCCGATCAGCCTTCGCAGGCTCGCCCTCACTGTCAGCAGGCCGATCAAGCCGCCGCCGAGTACCACCCAGGCAGGGAACGCGGCGCTGTCGACCGTCCACCGTCGTAGCGTGAGCAGCGTCAGCAGCGATCCGAGCGAGCTTGCGATGAACGCACTCGCACTCTCGCTCTGTGGCGCGCGGTAGGCCTTGCGGATCGTCGGCAGGGCTGCGAAGGCATCGCCGAGCACGCTGGCGCCCACCGCAAGGTACCCGCGGCCGCTGAGCGCCCAGACGACGACCGCCAACAGGGCGCAGGCCGCACACCAGAGGTCCCACCGCTCGAGCGCCGCGAAGCCGGCGCGCCTGCCGACCGACGCGGCAAGCACGAGCAGCGGGCCGAGCCCAAGCGAGAGCGTCACCAGCGACGCAAGCCCCACGCCCGCGCTCAGCTCAGCGGCGAAGGCGATCAGCGGTAGCAGCGCCCACAGCGCCCAGCTGACGCGATTTGGGCGGGTGCGGCCGCTGAGCGTGGCCTGCGCGTAGCGAAGGTTCCCAAGCAGCGGCAGCACCGCGCCCGCGATCGCAAAGCGCGGGTCGATCATCGGCGAGGCTGATCGCTCGGGTGCCAAGCCATCGCCTCCGCTTGTATCACCCGCTCAAGTCGAAGCGTGCGCGAGCTCGCGCTCGGACTCTGCCACCGCGAGCTGCTCGGCACCGACATCGATCGTGCGCGACAGCAGCCAGTAGACCAGCCCGGAGACGGCGAGCCCGACCAGCCAGGAGATGTCAACGTCCGAGAGCTGCTTTGCGACCGGACCCGTGTAGGTGAAGCCCGCCAGGCTCGGCAGCACCATGAACGGGATCTCGGCGGCGAAGCCGACGAAGTAGGCCACCAGCCCGCGCCAGGCCCAGGTGCGGTACAGGCCGTCCGGTCTGAAGAGGTCCGTGATCGCGTAGTGACCGTGACGCACGAAGAAGAAGTCGACCAGGTTGGTGGCCGTCCACGGCACGAGCAGGTAGAGCATCAAGGTCAGCGAGTTGGAGACCGTGGTCGCCGCGTTGGAGGAGATCGTCTCGCCCACCACAAACCAGATCACGGTCAGCACGAGGATGCCGCTGACGCGCGCCGCACGGGTTGGGCGGATGCGCTTGAACGAGTCGATCGCCGTGAGCAGACTGAGCATGCCGCCGTAGGCGTTCATGCCCATCGTCGCGATCAGTCCTGCCGCCAGTAGGATCGCGGCCACGGTCCCCAGCGGGTCGAAGATGTTGTTGCCGGCAACCTTGGTGCCGGCCAGACCGTCGGTCGCCCCGAGCCGTATCGCAAGCCAGGCCCCGAGCGCGATCAGCCAGACCGGCGAGCCGGCGGCGCCGAGGAAGACCGAGGCGATCACCTTGCGGGCCTCGGTCAGCTTCGGCAGGTAGCGCGAGTAGTCCGAGACGTAGGGCGCGTAGGTGATGTTGTAGGCCGCCGCGATCGAGAACTGCGCCATGAACGCGGTGAACACGAAGCCGAGGTGCTGGTGCGGCGCGTGCCCACCGGCGTCGCCGAGCAGCACGCCGATCGAGAGAATGCTCACCACCGGCAGTGCGAGCAGCAGAATCGCCCGGAAGGCGCGGTGCACCCAGTCGTGACCCCAGATCGCGATCACGGCCGCAACCACGGCGGAGAGGGCGGCAACCACGGTGGGGTTGAACCCGAAGCTGGTCTGGAATCCCTGGGCCGTCAGCACCTGGTCGGTGACGTTGAACGCCAGGTAGGTGAAGAGCGTCGCAAACAGCGGCACGAGCACGCCGCGGTAGCCGAACTGCGCGCGTGACTGGATCATCTGCGGCAGCCCGAGCATCGGCCCCTGGGTCGCGTGGAAGGCCATGAAAAGGGTGCCCACGAAGATGCCCAGCGCGCCTGCCAGGACGGTCCAGCCCAGCGAGAGTCCCATCGCCGGGCCGACAAAGCCGATCGGGATCGTGAAGTACTGGAAGTTGCCCAGAAACCAAAGTGGCGCCTGATGCCAGAGCTTGGCGTGGCGCTCCTCCTCTGGCACCCAGTCGATCGACCGGCGCTCAACCTCAAAGGTCGGCGGCACCTCCGCCACCCTGACCGGGATCTCTTCCTCAACGCTCATCGACGCTGCTCCCTCCGCTTGTACTCGGCCACACCCGCGTGGTGCCAGAACCATCTCCGATGCGCAAAAGTACACGAACGTTGTCTCATGCGCAATAAGTTCGGTCCTCGGGGCAGTTCACGCCGCCGCGGCCACGGCACCCGCAGCCTGGTCAGGTCCGAGCCGACAGGTGCTCATGCACGCACAGCCAGCGACCGGCGCGCTCGACCAGCACGATCGTCTCGCGCTCGTGGGTGGACACGAGCGCGCCGTCCCACTCGAGCTCGGTGTCCACGTCGTGGGTGAAGATGGCCGTCGTACCGAACATCTGCAGCCGAGCTGCGCTCGAACGGCACGAGCGCACGTGAAAGCCGTGCTCGCGCTCCCAGCGCTCCCACTCCGCCTCGTATTCGGCGCGTGACCGCAGAACCCGCGGCTGGTCCGGAAAGATGAACGTCGCGTCGGCGTCAAAGCCGGCGAAGTACTCCTCGCGCCTGTGTGCGCCAAAGTCTCCGACGATGCGGCGCGCCACGTCCATGACAAGCTCTGCCTGAGCGGTCATGCACACACCCCTCTCGGCTGCACAGCGCCAACGCGCTCGTGCACGTTGATGACTAATAAGCAATACTCGTAGCCTATAGCGTAACAGGGAGGGAGACCGATGTCCGAACCGATTGGCCCAGCCGACACGTCCAAGACGCCGCGCTTTGCAGGCCTTGCGACCTTCGCGCTACTCCCCAGGCTCGAGCAGCTCGAGCGGGCCGATATCGCCGTGGTCGGCGTGCCGTTTGACGCCGGTGTGTCCTACCGGCCGGGTGCCCGGTTCGGCCCCGCGCATGTCCGCGAGGCCTCGCGGCTGCTGCGCCCATACAACCCCGCTCTGGACGCCGCACCGTTCGCCCTGGCCCAGGTCGCCGACGCCGGCGACATCGCGGTGAACCCGTTCGACATCCTCGAGGCGATCGCGACCATCGAGCGCGAGGCGAGTGGCTTTCTCGAGCGCGGCATCCGGCTGGTGGCGATCGGTGGTGACCACACGATCGCGCTGCCCTTCCTGCGTGCGCTCGCAAAACGCCACGGTCAGCTCGCGCTGCTGCACTTCGACGCGCACCTGGACACCTGGGATACGTACTTCGGCGCCGCCTACACGCACGGCACGCCGTTCCGGCGCGCGTTTGAGGAGGGGCTGCTCGACACCGACGCGCTCTGCCATGTCGGCACCCGCGGGCCGCTCTACGGCCGCGAGGATCTTGACGATGACCGCCGCTTCGGCTTCGGGATCATCTCAAGCGCCGACGTCTACAGGCTCGGCGTCGTGGCGGTGGCGGAGCGGCTGCGCGAGCGGATCGGCAGCCGGCCGCTGTACGTGTCGGTTGACATCGACGTGCTCGATCCCGCCCACGCGCCCGGTACCGGCACGCCGGAGGCGGGCGGGCTCTCAAGTCGCGAGCTACTCGAGCTGCTGCGTGCGCTGCGCGGCACACAGCTGGTCGGGGCCGATGTGGTCGAGGTTTCGCCCCCCTACGACAACGCCCAGCTGACGGCCATCGCCGCAAGCCACGTCGCCTACGATCTGATCTCGCTGATGGCGCTCGGCGCAGACGCTGCTGGCTGAGTCGCCGGACCGCCACGCTGGTCACATCTTGACCCGTGACAGCGTTAGGATCCCCACATCACTTGGTCGGGACGGGCCACCGGAGGCCCAGAGGAGCTAACGAGATGAGCAGGTGGACGCGGACACTACGAGCTTGTCGTTTCGGCGTGCGCGCGGTTCTGCTCGCGGCCCTGATCGGCGCTGCGAGCACCCCGGCGCTGGCCGCCGCCAAGCCGGGCGGCCACGGTGGTGGCGGCGGGACAGCGACGACGACCGGCAACGACGTCTCCTACCCGCAGTGCGGCTCGACCCTCCCCTCCGCGCCGGCCTTTGCCATCGTGGGCCTGACCGGCGGCCTGGCCAACAACCTCAACCCCTGCTTCGGGCCCTCATCGTCCTATCCGAGCTACACGCAGAGCGAGCTCTACGGGGCCGCCAGCTCCGCGACCGGCGTCACGGTGAGCCAGCCGAAGGTGTCGCTGTATGTCAACACCGCGGACCCGGGGAACGTCTACAACGGGACGCTCATCGGCGACTGGCCCCAATCATCGCTGACCACAGACCAATACGGATCGTGCCTGACGACCAGCGTGACGCTCAGCAGCCGCACCTACACGGTCGGTGAGAACTCTCCAGCCTGCGCCTGGCAGTACGGCTTCAACAAGGCCGCCCAGGACGCAGCCTGGCTCGCGGCGGCAGCCTCCGCCATCAACGATCAGCAGCCGCAGGTTACGGTGAACGGATCCGCCGGCAGCTACCCGTGGTGGCTCGACGTGGAGACCGCGAACACCTGGCAGTCAAACACCGCGATGAACGTGGCCGACCTGCAGGGCATGATCGCGGGGCTCAAGGCCGCGGGAGCGGCCACCGTCGGAGCCTACTCGACGGCCTCGCAGTGGGACACGGTCACGGGCGGCACGAACTCATTGTCCGGGTCGCTCTACGGGATCCCAGAGTGGCTGCCCGGCGCCAGGACCCTCTCCGGCGCCATGGCGGCCTGCTCGCAGACGCCGTTCACCGGCGGACAGATCACGCTCACGCAGTGGTTCAGCCGCCCGTTTGACAGCGACTTTGCCTGCTGAGGCGGGCTGCCGACCCGATCGCGCTCGGTGCTGATGGCAGGCGGCGCCGCCAGTCGCGCTACAGGAGCGCGTCGAGCATCGCGATGAGCTCGTCGCGCCGGTAGCCGAAGCGTCGGGCCAGCTCGACTGCCTCCTTGAGCTTGCCCATCGTCGCGGTGCGCTCGGGCGTCCCGGTGACACGGATCGCGCGACCGCGACCGACCTCGAGCAGCCCCTCCTCACGCAGCACGCGCAGCGCCCGCAGCACGGTGTTGGTGTTGACGCCGAGCACGGCGGCAAGGTCCTTTGCCTGTGGGATCCGCTCTCCCGGGCGTGCTTCGCCATCGGCGATCGCGCGGCGAATCTCGGCGGCGACCTGTTCGTGTAGATCTGTTGGCCTGGTGCGGTCGACGGCCGCGAGCGTGAGCCGTGACTCGCTTGCAGCCGCCGAAGCCTTGACAGATGGCATAAAACTAATGTTACTAGCGTTATGACTCTGGTTGGGGAGCAGCCTCCCGCCGGCCCGGATACGGAAGCCCTGTTCCGGGAGGCGCGGCGTCGTGAGCGCCGGCGGCGCGCATCTATCGCCGCCGGGTGCCTGGCCGCAGCCGGATTGATCGCAGCCGCCGTCGCCCTCTTGGGCCGCGGCGGCACCGGCAGCACGGCGCACGCGACCAGCCACCTGAGCCCGCCGTCCACGTTCGGTGCCGCGGTGACGCTCAAGCAGCCGGCAGCGCTCGCGGTGTCCAGCACGGGCGTGTTGTACGTCGTCGACCCGGCGCGCGACCAGATCCTGCGGATGCTGCCAGACGGTCGCTTCGTGGTCGTTGCGGGTAGCGGTCGCCACGGTTTCTCAGGCGACGGCGGACCCGCAACACGCGCTGCGCTTCGCCTGAGCGCCTACTCGGGGTTGGCTGTCAGCGCTGACGGCACCGTCTACTTCGCCGACAGCGGCAACAACCGCGTTCGAGCGGTGCTCCCGGACGGGCGGATCGTGTCCGTCGCCGGCGACGCGCGCCGCCCCGGCTTTCCGCGTCACGGCCACGCGCCCTATCTGACGGGATCGCGCCCGGCGGCGCGCGCCGACCTCGTCGACCCGACCGGACTTGCGTTCGGGCCCGGCGGCAAGCTATACATCGCAGCCCAGGACATCGTCGCGCTCTCGCGCGCTGGCACGCTCTCATACTTCGCCGGCCCCACACACCCGGGCTACGCACCCGAGAGCAGACTTGTCGACGGATACCCAACCGGGATCGCCTTTGACCGCGCCGGTGACATGTTCGTCTCGAGCTTTCCGATGCTCCTCGAGCGCAGCGCCTCCGGCCGTGTGCTCTACCTCGGCGACGGTTTCCGCAGCGGCGGCGGACCGGGGCTGCTTGCCTCGAGCCCCGATGGCAGGGTCTACGCGGCCCTCGGAGACCTGGGCCTCTTCCTCCGGGTGCTCAGGCCGCGGCCCGTCCCAAACGGTGAGGTGATGAGCAAAACTGGAATGCAAACCGTCGTGCCGCCACGCAGCCTGGATCGATTGCTGGGAACGAGAGGCAGCATCCCCAACCTGTTCAGTCCCGACGGGCTTGCGGTCGGTGCCAGCGGCACGATCTACACCGATACCGACAGCGGCTACTTCTCAGACGTCAGCGCCTTGGTCGAGATCGCCCCTGGCGGGCGCGTCCGTTCGCTCTGGACGTCCCGCCGACAGCGCGTCGTCGCGGGCTGAGGTCTGCGAGCCTGCTTCATCACATCGCCGACGCCCGCAGGATCGACCGGCCGCCGATCGATCGGGTACGAGCGCCAGCAAGCCGTCAGCAGCACCCGATGGACGGCAACGCTTGGCGCGCTCGGCCAGAGCAGCCCGTCCGGTGACAGGCGTTGGCACTATGCTACGTTGTCGCACATGGAGATCGGCGTGCGTGATCTGCGCAACCGGACCGCCCAGGTGATCGACGCCGTTCAGTCGGGCGAGCGGGTTACGCTGACCGTCCACGGCGAGCCCGTCGCCGACATCGTGCCCCACGGCCGTCGCGCTCGTTGGCTCGTGGGCGGCAACCTTCGCGACCAGCTGCGTGATCGTGCCGCCGACCCGGGACTGGCCAGAGACCTCAACGAGCTCGCCGGCCAGACGATCGATGAGCTATGACCGACCCAGCCGCGGGCTGCTTGATACCTCCGTCTTCATAGCGCGCGAAGCAGACCGGCCGCTGGGAGAGCTGCCCGATCGGGCAGCCGTGTCCGTTGTGACGATCGGTGAGTTGCAACTCGGCGTCCTCCACGCCAGCGACGCCCGAACTCGCGCCCGTCGGGCGGACACCCTGGCACTGGCCCGAACCGCCGACCCGATCCCAATCGGCGAGGCGATCATGGTCGCGTGGGCGCGGCTTGTCGCCGATTGCCGCGCCGCCGGAATCCAGCGCATGGTCAAGCTCACCGACGCGCTGATCGCCGCGACCGCGATCGAGCACGGCCTCCCCGTCGTCACGCAAGACGACGATTACGACGCCATCGCACAGGCACACGCGGCCCTGAGCGTGGTCAAGGTGTGAGCACTCCCGCAGGCTCCGCTGCGGGCTGGGTGCGCGGTCCCGCAGCGCATGCTGCCTGCGGGCGCGTGGCAAGGGTCCACGCGGCGGGCGAGACAGCGCGATGGTCACGCCGCGCCCCGAGCGGCGCTGGCAAGCAGCGATGCGACACCTCCTATCAAAACGCCAGCGGCCCACGGGCGCCGCTCGTGCGCTTGGGGCCGCCTCCGCGGTGCAGCTTGAGCTGGCCCCGTCTCGCGACTCAGCCGGGAACGATCGGCCACGCCCCCTCGACATGCTCAGGACGCCCCCGCTCCTGGAAATACCGCTCAAGCGACGCGGCCTGCTCCGCAGCCCAGCCAATCTGCCGGCGGTGCAAGGCACGAAGGTCGCTGCCGCCCAGCTCCGGAAACGTTGCGCCAAGCTTCAAGGCAAGCAGCGCGGCGGCCAACGCATCCCCGCCCGCCGCGTGCGCGTCCTCAAGCGCCACACCGTAATGCGCGCACACGAGCCCAAGCGTGCGCTTACCGTGCCTGAAACGGTCAGCATGCTTGTCGAGAATCAAGGGGTCCACAACCAGCATCCCATCAGTCCCGCCGACGCGGTCAACGAGCGGCCGCACCCCATGACGCCGCGCCTCACGGTCAAGCACGGTCAGGTCAAACCGTGCGTTGAAAGCGACGAGCCCGACCTCCTGACGCAGTTGCTCGGCGAGCAGGCCGGTGATCGCCTCGACCGCCAAAACCGGGCTTTGGCCCTCCGCCCGGGCACGCTCGGTGCTGATGCCGTGCACCCGGCTTGCCTGCTCAGGAATCGCGATACCCGGGTCAAGTAACCAGAAGCGCTCTTCGACCAGCTTGCCAGCGTCGAGCATGAGCACCGCCGCGGTGACGATCCGCGCACTCTCGACATCAACCCCGGTCGTCTCCACATCAAAGGCGACAAGCCGTCCCGTGACCCAGCTCATGCGCCAACAGTAGGCGACGGCCCCGACGAGACCGGCCTCATAGCGTCCGCGTAGCCAGGACAGCCACAACCGCCGCCTCAAGCCCCGTCAACCTCGAGACGCTGGCCGCACGGATCAACCCTCCACGATCCGGGGTGAACCACACTCCCGCCGCCACCTCAATCGGTGCGTGCGGTTCTCGCGCACACGGCTTGTTCGGCCGTGGTGCGATCGTGGCTCCAGTCATAGTGACCGACCCCATGCGGTCTGGTGAGCCGAGGAGTTCCGCCCATCCTTTCAGCAGCTCTGCACGAGCGTCTTCATCCCCGACGAGGATGCACGCCAGCTTGCGCGTCGGCGATGAGCGGCCCCTCGGCAACGCGCGTCATTCCGCTTTCTGTCCGGTGCAATGCCCTTCTTTGTCACCAGATGATTGGTACGTCGTAGCTCCGGAGGCGGTCGTCATGGGAGATGATCGTCGCGCGCTCGACGATCGCCTGGGCGACGAGCAGGCGGTCGAACGGGTCACGGTGATGCCATGGCAGCGCCTCCACGGCGCTCGCGTGCTCGAGCGTGATCGGCAGTGGTTGCACTCCGGCTCCAAGCAGCGTCGCCGTCAACTCTGCCGGTGCCCGCAGCTTCCCGAGAGAACGTTTGATCGCCACCTCCCACGCGACCGCCGCACTCAGCAGCACACGGTTAGAGGCATCGTCAAGTTGGCGGGCTGCATCGCCGCCGACCCGATCGTCGTCAGCCAGCCACCAGAGCGCCACGTGCGTATCAAGCAGCAGCTTCAACTCGCCCCGAACGCCTCGGCAATGTCGTCCGGCAATTCGTCAAAGTCATCGGCGATAAGGACCTGCCCGCGCCAGGCACCACGCACTGACGCGAGCGCTGTGACCGATGGGATTGGTGCGAGCTTGACCGCAGGCTTCCCGTTGCGCGTAATGACGATCTCCTCACCACGTTCAGCGCGCTCAACCAGCTGGGAGAGCTTTGTCTTGGCCTCGTGCATGCCAACTTCGGTCATGCGCAGACAATAACAAGACCTAGCTAGGTTAGCTAGACAAATTGATCCTCGTTATCGCACGCAAGTGCAGCCTTCATACTCGCAGTCGATCACGACGATCAAGCGGGCGTCACGGCCGGGCCGAACCCCCCTAAACGCGGTCCCTCCCTGATTGTCCAGCAACAGGCCCAAGCCTTGCAAGCTGACACCAAAAGCAGTCATAGACTGCTTCACATGGGCCTCTCCGTCACCCTGTCAGACGAGGTCGCAGCACGCCTTGTGGCTGAGGCCGCAAAACGGGACATCACTCCCGACCAGTTGGCCACCGAGCTAATCACCGCATGCCTACCGGGCAGCCAAGACACGAATGCTGGGCAGCGGCTGCGCTTTGCGGCGATCGGCGCCTCCACCTCCGGGCGAGCGGCCGCACAGGATGAGCAGATGCTCGCCGAAGCGTTCGGTCGCTGAGCCTGCTGATCGACACCAGCGTTCTGGTCGCCTACGCGGATAGCGGTGAGCCAGAGCACGCGCGCTGTCTTGCGCTGCTCGACCAGGAGCCCACTGTTCTGGTGAGCACCGCGCTGGTTCTCACCGTGACTGGTTGGCTGATCTCCCGCCAGCTGGGTGCGCTTGCCGAAGCCGGGTTCTATCGGTCTGTCGTCGACGGCGAGCTTGAGGTTCGAGCGCTCGGCCGCGAGGCTTGGGTGCGCGTCAGCAGGCTGACCGGAAAGTACGCCGGCAACGACCTCGGTGGAGTGGACCCGAGCCTGGTGGCGGTCACCGAAAGACTTCGACTGAACACAATCGCGACGCTCGATCACAATCACCTCCGGGCTGTCAGGCCGAGACACGTCAAAGCGTTCAAGATCGTGCCGTGGCTGGTGCTGTTCGTCGGCCGCGCGTGCGACGACTGCGTGGCGCCCGGGATCGACATCTCGCCTGTGCCACGTCTGCCACTAACGTAAACAGCACGATGGTCGTCGCAGACCTTGATGCAATCCGCCAGCGTCGGAGCGAGATCCTGGACCATGCCTCAAAGCATGGCGCCCGGAACGTTCGCGTGTTCGGTTCCGCCGCACGCGGTACCACTGGGCCGAAAAGCGACGTTGATCTGCTTGTCGAGATGGAGCCCGGCCGAAGCATGCTGGATTTTGTCGGACTGTGGCAGCAACTGGAGGACCTGCTCGGCTTCAACGTCGATCTCGTCAGTGAAGGCCGGATCAGCCCCCACCTACGTGAGCAGATCCTGTCTGAAGCCGTCGCGCTGTGAACAGCCAGCGCAGCTACCTCCTGCGCACCCTCGACGCGATCGACGCGGTGATCGAATACACCCAGGATGGCCGCGACGCGTTCTTTGCCGATCGGATGACCCAGGACGCGGTCATCCGCAACATCGAGATCCTCGGCCAGGCCGTCAAGGGCCTGTCAACAGAAACCCGAGCACACGATGATTCCATCCCCTGGCGGCAGATCGCGGGGATGCGCGACAAGCTGATCCACGAATACCTCGGCGCTGACCTCGCCGTGATCTCGGGCGTCGTCGAACGCGACCTTCCCGCACTGCGCCTCAAGCTCGCCGCGCTGCAGGAACACCTCACCGACCAGGTTGAACTGATCCGAACTCCCCGTCAGATTGCCACTGCGATCATCGGTTGGCAGGGCGTTGTGTCCTCGCTGCCGGCCAGCGGCGAGCAATGCGCCTACCAGCCCGCTCGAGGCGCGCCTGCAACCTTGAGGGCGTGCCGGATCAAGCTTCACGATGACCAGACCGCCGCGCACATCTCACGCCAAGCCGGGAGCCTTGCGGGACCTATTTGGTTCTCCCCGATGCGGTCGGGACCGCCGGGATGTTGGAGCCAAGGGAAAGCGTCGTTGGTTGAGGGCTGAGCGACCTCGCGACTAGCAGGCTCCTGCTCCTACCCCGCTGCGCTGCCGCGGTCTGTGCCGCTCCGCCATCCCAACCGGTAGGGTTGACTTGTCAACCGTTGCGACGTTGATTGGCAGGCACCTCTTCCTTACTTGGCCGCTAATGCTCGGGCGCCAGCGCGCCGACAAGTCGCGTGACGTCATACCGGTCGTCGGGATTGCACCGGGCGATCCGTTGCTCGACCTCGTCGAGCAACGTGAGGAACGCGTAGCGTGCTCGCACGCTCGCGAGCCACTTCACCGGTTCGACGGGCTGGGCAAGCAGGCCGATGTCCTCTGGAGGGAGCCGGCGAGGATCGAAGTCCTCCACGATCACCGCGGGATCGAACGGTTTGGTGCCCAGCCCGTCGTCGACGACGTCGTGCCAGATCTTCAGCACGAGCAGCCGCCGGATCAGCGGCTCGTTCAACGCTCCGCGGCCGAAGAGATCGAGGTCGTACAGGTCGCGGATCTTTCGGCGCCGGCGCCACGCGGCCAGCTTCTCCGCGAGGGATTCCTCGAGCGCCGGCGCAGGGATAGCGGGCAGCGTGAACTCGTACCCGGCGTGCACGGGCAGCACCACGGGCGTGGTGAGCTCGGTCGGCAGCCACAGACCGCGCGGTGAGATCTCAATGCGCGCAGGGATCCGAGGCCGTCCGAGCGGGGTTTCGACCACGAGCTTCGCGCGCAGCGTCTCGCGGTCGGTCAGGGTAAACCGCGCGTCAAACAGCTCCGCACCATCGATGGTGTCGAGGAGGAACTCGGCGGTGTCGGCGTCGGGTGCGGCGAAGTCGAGATCGGTGGAAAACCGTCCGGCGTTGCCAGTGCGCAGCTTGCGCAAGGACGTGCCGCCCTTCAGCACGACCCCGAGTTCGAAGATGCCGTCGTCGTGAAGCAGCTTCAGCGCGTAGTCCTGCGCGACATCCAGCAGCGCCGAATCGGACATTCCGCTCCTGCCCAGGAAGTGGCGCGCGAGGTATCCCTGCGTGATCATCGATTCGGCAGGAGCCCGTCGTACACGTGCCAGCGCCTGCTCCATCGCACCCGCCGATCGCGCGGCCCCAGAAACGTCACCGGGAGCCGCGCGGGCAGCTGCTCCTCAATACGGTCGGCCGTCTCCTCCTGCCCAGCCCACTCCGCGAGATACCCGAGCCGCGCGAGCGTGGAGACGGTCCGGCCACCGGCCTCGGCAAGGACATCGTCGGCGACCGCGGCGCGAAACGTGCTCGGAAGCCAGTCGTCTGCGTTACCCCAGTTGCCCTGGGCCGACGGGCGATCCGCCGCTGCCACCAGCACCGTGGCCTCGGTCCAGACGGGGAGACCGCGGATCGGCCGGCTGGCGACGTGCCAGTCGAAGGTGACCGACCGCACTCCCAACACACGCGGCACGCGCCATCCAGGTCGATGCGCGAGCACGGGCACGGTGGGCTGGTGGGACGCACGCCCCAAATCCCAGACGGCCGACTCGAAGGCAACCGCAACCGGAGCGTCGGGGTCGTGCGCCAACAGCGCCCTCAGCTCGATCCAGGGATCGCCGGACCGGTAGCGACCGGCCCGAGCCGCCGGAGCGAACTCCCATGCGTCACGCTTGCGAAGCGGAAGCAGCCACCCAAGACGGACAAGCCGGGCGGCCAGTTGGCTCGGACCCAGAGTGACGCCGACTTGTTCAGCAATGTCACGCAACAGCGCGCGCGTGACCACCGACGGCTGCCGGAGCTCGAGTTCCTCGAGCACCGGAGCCAGCCTGGAAGAGACCGATCTAGTTTGCATATGAGCACGCAATACGCCCACATGTTACGCAATAAGCGTGTAAATGCAAACTACGTCGCAGGAGCCAGAATGATGTCACGTACCGGCATCGACCGCGACCAGCACACTCACGTCAGGGGTCGTGAAGCGCTCAACGATCAAGCACGCAAGCGCGAGCGCGAGCCCCAGCTCGTCCACAGACCAGCGAGCGTTCGAGAAGAACCGGTGGGCGCGAGCGTGATGCCAAACCCCCGACAGACGCGCGCGCCTGTCAGCATCCCGGTCTCCCACCGCACCCGGGTCTGTGAGGCCTGAGCGTCCACCAGCACACGAAACGTGTTGAACGTCGGCTGGGTGCAACACGACTCAAAACACCACCCCGGCGATCACCACCAACGCGCCCCGGCCGCCACTACCCCGGACGGCGTCCACGCCGCGACAAGCGCAAAACTACGACAGCCGGGTACGCTGCTGTGGGGTCCAAAACCCCACAGAACGCGAACGCCACCGTGATCGAGCACGCACGTCGGTTCGAGGTTCAGCGGCGGCTCGATGCGCCCGTTCGGCAGCCAACCCCGTCGTAGAGCTTCCAGGCGTCACCGTGTCGAGCCCGGACAATCATCCAGCCGCAACTCGACGCGCCGAGCCGACGGACTGGACGCTACCGCCCTGTGGTCTGGTCGCCGACGCGGCTGACTACGATCAGGCCATGGCCAGCCCAATGGACTGCGAATGCCACTGGAGCACAGGCGCGTCGGGAAGCGTGGTCCGTGAAATTCTCGAAACGCTCCCGGACTGGTTCGGGATAGCTGAGGCGGTAGACGGGTACGTCGCTGAAGCCGAGCGATCTCCCACCTTGGTCGCGTCGATCCACACTCGCCCGGTTGGAGCGCTTACGCTTGTCCGCCATAGCCCCGACGCCGCCGAGGTCCACCTCATGGCCGTGATCCGCCCGTTGCACCGAGCCGGCATCGGCCGGCGCCTGCTGGGCAAGGCGCGCAGGTGACTTGAGTGCGGATCGGTGCGCTTCCTGCAGGTCAAGACCCCCGGCGCCCGTCATCCGGACGCCAACCACGCCGCAACGCGAGCCTCCTACCAGGCGATGGGCTTTGTCGTCATGGAGGAGTTCCCTGACCTCCGGGGGCCGCGATCCCCCGCAGTCCAGCTGGTCACCTACCTGACGCCCTCAATCAAAACATCAGAGCATCCGTCATAGCCAGGACGATTCAGTTGTGGGCTACCGTGGGGCAGCCGGTACTTCGCATACCAGACCGCTCGACGCGCGCCGTCAACCCGCTACACGTGCCCGGATCGAGCTTGCACAGCGGTCGAGCACATGCGCACGTCTCACGCCAAGCCGGGATCCTTTCGGGACCTTTTGCCTCTCGCCGCGATAACCAAAAACCTAGTCGAGCGTCATTTGCTGGGCTTTTGAGAGCCGACGCGGGGATTCGAACCCCGGACCCCTTCATTACGAGTGAAGTGCTCTACCAGCTGAGCTACGTCGGCGTTTGCAGGGATGTTGGCGTTTTGCTGACCCTGAGCTGGATTTGGTGCAGCGGGGGTGCAGCTAAGTCCAAGTCACTCGCTGCCCGTGCAGCAGGATATCCGGTCCGGGACTCAGGCGACCCGGGCAACTAGTTCGAGGATAAGACCTGCGACTACGGCAGCGATGCCGGCCACAATCGCCGACTTGACCACCGTCGGCTCGCGGTCGGGCGAGGCTCCTCGCTGATTGATGGGGATCAGGGGATGACAGGCCTGGCATCCACACTCATGATGTTTGAGAGCAGCTCACGATGATCTTGCGCATGGCCCCTCGCGGCGGCGACCGTGCTACGCCCGCCACCCTCACGGCCGTCAGCCTGCGCGTACTCGCCATACCGCGTGATCAAGGTCGAGTCGTTGTGCAGCTGCGAGCAGTCAATCTGAAACTCGCCGATCGCGACCAGCACCAGCTCCGCCAAAAGCGACACGCGATCGCAGTCAAACAGCTGATCCAGAGCCCGGCCGACACGATCATCTGAGAGCAGCACGAACTCCTCAGCGTCCAAGCCAAGCGCGGCCGGATCGTGGCCGGCATCAGCGCGCGCAGCGCTTGGGTTTCAAGTTCGAACCGTAGCTCCCTGGCAGACGACCACCATGCCCACGCGAGACCCCCAACACGACGATCACAGCGAGCAGCCACCACTCCGACGAGCACCAGCAGCCCCTCGAGCAAATCGTCGCCCAAGTCGCGACGCTCGGCTTCTGCCTACCCGGCTCGGCCGCCGAGCCCCACATCCGCTGCCCCAACGCCGGCTGCCACTGCCACGCCGGACCTACCCAACTGCACAGCCCCTACATCGCCTGGACGCAACGGAGCAACCAGAAGACCCTCGCCCGCAATCTCACCCCCAAGCGAGCCGGCCGCTACCGATCCTGGCTCGAGCACAACCACCGCCTGCACGAGCTCAGCACAGAGTTCCAGCGCCGGTCCCTCCAAGCCGCCGCCGAAGCCAACGGATGGGGGGAGAAATAGGAGACCGGACCTGCTGAAAGAGCGGCATTCCGCTCTTGCGGGGCACAGTTACACCTGGTGATCCAACTCGACCGCAGGCAGGTCGCGCACCTCGTCCTTGCTGAGGCTGAGCTGGACGCCCGCCTTCACGCTGGTCACCGTGCCGATCGGAATCACGACGCGCTTCTTGCCCCACAGATGGCCCTCGTCGAGCAGGAAGTGCGTCACGTGGTGATCGCGGGGATCCACCACCAGCCCCTGCACTCGCCCGATCTCTCCATCCTTCGCATGCACGTGCTCGCCACGGCGCACCTCCACCTCGCCGGCCGGGACACGGTCATCGGTGACGGTGTGGGGGCCCATGCCGCCCATTCCCATGCCGCCCATGCCCATGCCCATGCCGCCCATGCCCATGCCCATGCCTCCGCCCAGGCCGTAGTACGGCCAGGAGAGCATCTGGTGCTGCTCATAGCCCCACTCGCCGCTGGCGCCCGGCAGGAAGTGGGTCTCCTCTGCGCTCTCCAGCGCGTCGAACTCCGACACCGTGCAGCTCAGCCGGATCTCGTTGGCCGCTGATTCGACGAGCTCGATCGGGACCAGATGCCCCGCGCTCTGGTGGTGTCGTGGCTCGACGACGATGTGCGTGAGCGCGCGGGCGACCGGATCAACGACCACTCGCCTGAGCGCGCCGCACTCGCCGTCTCGGCAGGTCACATCGCTGCCGATGATGAACTCCGGCCCGGCGCTCATGAGGCCCGGCTCCCTGATGCCGTCATCCTGCGTCTCATCTGGGTCTCCCGTGGTTGATGATGGGTTGCCGTACGTGACCGCCTGCCGAGAGCGGGCCGCCAAACCTGTCGTGCGCCACCGTCCGCGACGAGGTCGAAGCGGGCTTGAGCGGTCGCGCATCGCTCAGAGGCAGAGATGGCGGGTTATCACCCGGTGGATGATTCGCCACCTTGTCACCTGGGTATGTCCCCTACCCGGATAACGCTAGCGTCAATACCAAATCGGAGGACACATGGGTGTCGATGACCTGTTCAGTACCGAGTCGGCGGTGGTGGCCGCGGCGACGGCGGCCGTGTTCTCGCCGCGCACTCGTGAAACCATGCGCCGCGGGATGGTGCTCGGGGTTGCCGGAGCGATGAAGGCGGGAGACGTTGCCACCGGAGCGGCGCGCGGCCTATCCCGTGGAGTCCGCGGCCAGGAGAGTTCCGGAGCGACCCGCTCCGGGTCGTCGAGTTCAGGGAGTGCTCGTTCGCAGGCGGCTGCGACGGATGGCGCCACCACGGATGGCGCCACCACCGGAGAAGGCGCCCGTGCCCGTACGCCCGCCCGGCACACGAAGGCGACGGGCGCGACCACCCCGCGTCCGCGGCGCGCCGCGACCACCGCCAGTCGCACAACGGCGCCTGCTGGCCGCAGCGAGTCCACCGCCGCGAGTGAATCGTGACCTCGGCCACGGACCGCGCAGCGCAGCGCAGTGCTGAGGAGCGCGCAGAGGAACTCGTCGGACGCCTAGCCGAGGATGTGACGCGCGTCGCCCAGCGGTTGTTCTGGCGTGCGCGCGAGGAGGCCGAGGACATACTCGCCGAGGCGCGCGAGATACACGACCGCTCGCGTCCGAGCTCGCCCGAGCGCTAGACCTGGCGACGACGTGTCCAGCGCGGCCACCGTCTCTGACGCGGCCCGGCCGCGGGTCGTGCGCTCGAGCACCGGGCGCCTCCGCGTGCATCTCCCAGCCCTCGGTGGCGTCGATGGCACGGAGCTGGAGCACCGTCTGAGGAACGTCGTGGGAGTTTCGGCGGTCAGCGTCCGCGCCAGCACCGCCAACGTCCTGATCGAGTACGACGAGCAGCGGACGAGCACGACGCGCCTGCTCGGGTGCCTGGCCGAGTCGGTCGCTGCGGCGAGGGATGCGTCCACAGGGTCCGGACGGGCTGGGCGCGGCGATGGGCTGGTGCGCGCGTCCCGGCCCACTCGCACGGCTGAGCCTGGCATTCTGCGTCCGGCCGGTGTGGGCATATCTGCGGCTGGGGTGATGCTCGAGCGGGCGGGCAGCTCTGGCCGGGCTCGGATCGCCGTGCCGGGCATTGATCGAGATCCCCGCCTCGCTCGGCGGGTGGTCGCACTGCTGGAGGCCAGGCCGGAGGTGGCGCGGGCCACGGCGAGCGCCACCACGGGCAGAGTGCTCGTGGAGTTCTCTCAGCGGGTCACGTCGCTGCAGAGCCTGCTGGCCGACCTGTCCAGCAGCGTCGAGCTTCCCGACTCACCCGGCCAGGACGTTCCGAGCCATCCGCTGGATCCCGCTCCATTGATCCAGAGCGGGGCCCGTCTGCTCGGAGCCTCCGCGGGACTGGCTTTCCTGGCCGCCACGCGAGCATTGGGCGCGTCACCGTCGTCGGCCGGCGCGGCCGCGCCGGCCACGGTCGCCGGTGCGATCGGTCTGGTGGACGGGATCCCCGCGGTTCGTGATCGCCTCCGCCACGGCCTTGGTCGCGAGCGCAGCCAGCTGCTGTTGGGCGGCGGGGCGGTGCTGTCGCTCACGGTCTCCGGATCGCCACTGGGTCTGTTGGTGGCCGGCGCCGGCGCGCTGCGGTTGTTCACCGAAACCCGTCAGCGACGCGATGCCTGGCGGCAGTACGAGGGTCGCCTGGAAAGTGTTCCCTCGGCACAGCCAGGGGCCGTCGTGCGGCTGGAGGCCGGAACTCGCATTCCCCTGCCAGCGCGCGTGATCGAGGGAAGCGGCGTGGTCATCGGCAACGATGGCCTGGCGGACTGCGCCGCCCCCGGCGCCCGCCTGTCAGCTGGCGCCACCGTCCTGCACGGACCCCTGGTCGTGGAGCTGCAGGTCACCGACGGCTTCGAGGGCCACCCGCGCCCGGTGCCGACGCCGCGCGACGCCGCGCAACGCTACGCGGCGCTGCTCGGCCCGGTCTCGCTGGCCTACGCCGTCCTCTACGCCGGACGCTGGCGTTCGCTCGCCGCCGCATTCACCGGTCTGCTGCTGGTCAACCCGCGCGCCGCCGTGATCGGCTCGGATGCGGCCGACATGGGCGCCAGCGCACGCGTGCTGAGGGCGGGCGTGACGGTCGTCGGCTCGCGCCCGGAGCGGACGCTGCGGCGCCCCGACGTGCTGCTGATCGCTCGCCCACGGGCGTTGACCGACGGACTCGAACAGGTCCGGATCCTGCCCCGCGCAGGCCAGGACCGCGCGGAGCTGAGCGAGCTGACCGCCGCGATGATGAACGCGGCCGGCTCGCCGTGGGGAACGACCCTGCCCGCGGCGCGCAGCCAGCATGCCGATAGTGCCTCCTTCGACGGCAGGGCCATCACCGCGGTCGTCGGCGGTCGCCGCCTGCGCCTGGAGCCGGTGGACGGCGGTGGCGAGCTCTCTCCGGAACTGCGCCGCGCGGTGGATGCCGGCGAGCAGGCGCTCGCGCTCAACGATGAAGATGGAGTCCCGCTCGCTCACCTGTGCCTGCGCCCACGGCTGGCCAGCGGCGTCGATGTGCTCGTGCGCTCCGCCTCCCGCCACGGTGTCAGGCTGATCATGCTCGAGGGCGATGACCGTCGTGCCTCGCGGGCGGTCAGTCGCCGCTGCGGCATCGAGCTCGCGATCGAGGCCGACCTCGTGGAGCTCGTGCGCGAGCACCAGCGTCACGGTTCGCTCGTCGCCGTGCTCTCCGACAGCGCCCGGGCGGCCGAGGCCTTTGAGGCGTGTGATCTGGCCATCGCTCTGAGTTCCGGGCGCAGCTCGCACTTCCAGGCCAGGGCCGACTATCTGGCCCCCGGTCTGCAGGCCGTGGGCGCGATCATCGAGGCCGGCGCGCGCCGTGAGCGCGTCGTGGCTAATGCCGTCGGATGCTCGGTCTTGACCAACGTCGCCGGCGCCGCCTGGGGCCTGAGCGGTCCGGTGGGCGTGCAGCGCGCCTCGCATGCCACCTACATCGGCGCCCTCGCGGCGCTGGGCCTGGGTTGGCAGCGCCTGCGTGGCGGCCACCGCTCGCGCTCGGTCATCAGCCGGCTCACCGACCCCAGGCCCGAACGCTGGGGCGCGCGCTCGGTTGAGGAGGTGCTGGCTGCGCTGGACAGCGGGCCGGAGGGCCTGAGCGAGGAGAGCGCCATGGCGCGCCAGCGGCGGCGCTCCGCCCGCCGGCGCCCCAACGCCTTCCTGGCCGCGATGGGCGAGCAGCTGGAATCGCCGCTGGTCGCGTTGCTCGGCGCCGGAGCCGGGCTCTCGCTGGTGCTCGGGGAGCTGGCTGACGTGGTAATCATCGGCTCGGTGATCGTGGTCAATGCCGCGGTCGGCGCCTGGCAGGAGCGCCAGGCCGGTCAGGCGGCGCAGGCGCTCGAGCGCTTCGGAGCGAGTTCGGCGCGAGTCCTGCGCGACGGCGAGCCCCGCGAGGTGGCTGCCGAGGAGGTCGTCCCCGGCGATCTGCTCCTGCTGCACAGCGGCGACCGGGTGATCGCGGACGCCCGCCTGCTCTGCGCCGAATCGCTCGAACTCGACGAGTCGGCCCTGACCGGTGAGTCGCTGCCGGTGTCCAAGGCGCCCGACGCCGAACGCGAAGCCGATCGCATCGTGCTGGAGGGCTCAGATGTGACGGTGGGAACGGCCACCGCCGTCGTGGTTGCCGTGGGGGACCGGACCCGGCTGGGAGCCACCGCGGCGGCCCTGAGCGTGCAGGAGACGCGGGCCACGCCGCTGGGAGAGAGGCTCGAGGTGCTCTTCCGCCAGGGGATCCCTGTGATCGCCGCCGGGGGCCTGCTCGTGACGCTCGCCGGTATCGCCTGGGGTGGAGCGCCGCTCACCCAGCTGGCGGTCGGCGCCAGCGTGGCCGTGGCCGCCGTTCCCGAGGGGCTGCCGCTGCTGGCCGGGGTGGCCGAGGCATCGGTGGCCCGTCGTTTGGCCACCCGCAACGCGTTCGTGCGCAGGCTGGCATCCGTGGAGAGCCTGGGGCGCGTGGACATCGTCTGCGTGGACAAGACGGGCACGCTGACCCGCGGGAAGCTCGAAGTCACCATGGTCGATGATCTCCAGGGCACCCATCCCGTGGAGAACGCGGCGCGGCCCGGTGCCGCCCGCGAGGTGCTGCGCTGCGCTGGCCAGCCCTCCCTTCGCGGAGCTTGAACGGCTGGCCCACGCCACCGACCGCGCGGTGCTGCGCGCCGCGGGCGGGGTCGGCTTGGACGACGAACCGGCGGGCGAGCGTCGGGCCGAGGCCCCATTTGACCCGGTGCGCGCCCTGCACGCCACCGCGGTGGGCGAGCGGGTCTGCGTGAAGGGCGCCGCCGAGGTCATCGTGCCGCGCTGCACGAGTCTGCTCTCCGGCCAGGGTCAGTCTCATCCGCTGAACCAGAGCGAGCGCGAGCGGTTGCTGGAGCGAGCCGAGGAGATGGCGGCGCAGGGTCTGCGCGTCCTTTTCGTGGCCGAGGGAGACGCGGGGACATCCGTGGATGACCCGCGCGGGCTCACCGCGCGCGGCCTGATCGGCATCAGCGACCCGCCGCGTGCGGGTGTAGCTGAAGCATTGGCGCGCTGTCGCGAGGCGGGCATCCGCGTGATCATGCTGACCGGAGACCATCCGGCCACCGCGCGTCGCATCGCCCAGGAGCTCAACCTGATCGACGACCGCGAGCAGAACGTCGTGCTCACCGGCGAGCGCCTCGAGCACGCCGGTGACGAGGAGCTCGGCGAGCTGCTGCGCCACACCGCAGTGGTCGCGCGCATCACCCCGATTGACAAGCTGCGCATCGTCGAGACGCTACGCGGTGCCGGGCACACGGTGGCGATGACCGGCGACGGTGTCAATGACGCCCCGGCCCTGCGGCTGGCCGACGTGGGCGTGGCGATGGGTGCCGACGGAACCGAGGTCGCCCGCCAGGCCGCTGACCTGGTCCTGGGTGACGATCGCTTCGAGACGCTGACCGAGGCGCTGCTCGAGGGACGATCACTGTGGCAGAACCTGCATCGCGCCCTGGGGCTGCTGCTCGGCGGCAACCTCGGGGAGATCGGCATGATCGCCGGGGCGACGCTCTTCGGACGCGGAGCGCTGCTCGGGACCCGCCAGATCCTGGCCATCAACCTCGTGACAGACGTCCTCCCAGCTGTGGCCGTCGCCGTCCAGGCCCCGCGCGAGCGGGAGCTGAGCGGGCTGGCGCTGCAGAACGGCCGCTCCTTTGACGCGGAACTGCGCGGGGACATCATCCGCCATGGTCTCGCCACTGCAGTCCCGGCACTTGGCGCGGTGCTTCTGGCACCGCTGCTCTCCGCGCAGGCGCCCGTGGTGGCCTTCGGCGCGATCGTGACCACGCAGCTTGCCCAGACGCTGCAGCTGGGCTCGCGCGAGCGCGGCTATGCCCCGTCCGTGACGCGCGCCGTCGGCGCGACCACGGGAGTCCTTGTTGGCGCCCTGACCTTCGGACCGTTGCGCCGCTTCCTTGCGCTGCCCGCACCGAATGCTGGCTCGCTCGCGCTCATCGCCGCCAGCGGCCCGGCGTCCGCGCTCACCGCCCGCGCTCCGCGTCCGGGTCAGTAGAGGCCATCGCCCGGGCGTAGCGTACCGTTCGGACGGTGTCATAGCCGTCCGCGTCGAAGCCCCGGTCGGTGAGTGCACGCAGGATAGCGCGGCAGCTGGGGAGCGCTCCCCGCTCGATGTGCCGACTGGCGGTCCGCAGCTCCGAGTCGGTGATGAGGGCGACGAGCCCGGGCCTCGGCGCGCGCCCCGTCACGCTGCTGGGCGCCAGCAGAGCGGCGTCGTCGGTGATCACCGCGCGTCCGTTCACGCGGAACGTATCGCTGACGCCGGGGATCAGGAACAGCAGCGCGACGCGTGGATCCATCAGCAGGTTGCGCACCGCATCGGCGATCCGGTTGGCGGGCCGGTCGGGGATCAGCAGCGTCTGCTCGTCAAGCACCCGCAAGAAGCCGGCCGGGCCTCCACGCGGCGAGACGTTGATGCCGGCTCCGGGCGCAGCGGTCGCCACGCACATGAACAGGAGGCGCGCGATTGATGAGAGCGGCAGCTTGCAGTGGCCCCGCCGTTCTCCCTTGTTCCTTCCCACCGATAAAGGTGCGCGGTCGCAGATCGCCGAAGCGTTGGCGGGGCATATCGGATCGCAGCCGGCGATCCCCGTGGCATCGGCAGCCACCCCAGGGCCTTGTACAGGCAGGCGATGCGCACGCCGGCTGATCCCGGGACCGCCATCGCCGGTGCTTGCGTGAACCCGCTCGATGAGTTGACCGCAACCCGCTCCCGCCACGTGATCACGCTTTGCGACAGTGTTGGTGAGATGCGGATCCGAGATCTCCTGGCGAGCGTCGCTGGCCGGCTCGCACACAACCGGGCGGGGGCCGCATGACCGGCAACGCAGATGGCGAGCAGCCGCCGCGGAGGCGCGTCTCGTTGGCGGTTGTCGCCCGCGAGTGGACCAGGATCGGATTGACCGGGTTCGGTGGTCCACCGGCCCACATCGCCCTGCTGCGTCAGCTGGTCGTCGACCGAGAGGAGTGGATGGACGCGCGTGAGTTCCAGGACGCCAACGCCGCGTGCGGGCTGCTGCCCGGGCCGGCATCAACGCAAATGGCGATTTTCACCGCCTATCGCGTGGCTGGCCCTGCCGGCGCGATCGTCGGCGGGCTCGGATTCATCGTGCCAGCAGTGGTGCTCGTGCTCGTGCTATCGCTGCTGTTCCTCTCCCACAGCGCGCCGCTGTTGGTCAGGGGCGCCGGTGCCGGGGCAGGTGCAGCCGTGGCCGCGGTAGCCGCGCACGCCGCCCGCGGGCTGATACCGCCAAGTCTCGCGGCCGTCCATGGCAACCGCGCCCGCACGCTGCGCTGGATCGCCTACGTCATCCTCGGCGTAGCAGCGGCGGCGCTGATCGGGGCGTATCTGGTGATCGTGCTGCTCGCCTGCGGCGCCGTCGAGCTCGTGATCCAACGATCCCCGTCCGCAGGCGGTTCGCTGAACTCGCTCGGAGCGTTGCTCCTACTGCCCGCGGCAGTGACGGTCGGCGGCTTCGGCGCCGTCGCCTGGACAGCACTCAAGGTCGGCGCGCTCTCCTTCGGCGGCGGGTTCGTGATCGTCCCGTTGATGCACGGCGACGCCGTGCACACCTACCACTGGATGAGCAACAGCCGCTTCCTCGACGCCGTGGCGCTCGGACAGGTCACCCCGGGCCCAGTTGTCGCCACAGTCGCCGCCGTCGGCTACGCGGCTCATGGACTCGCAGGCGGGATCCTGGCCGCCGCGGTCGCCTTCGCACCCTCCTTCGCGTTCATTCTGCTCGGCGGCCCCCAGTTCGAGCGGCTACGCGGCAACCGGAACGCGCGCGCATTCCTCGACGGTGCCGGCCCGGCCGCAATCGGCGCGATCCTGGGCGCGGGAGTCCAGCTCGCGCTGGCGCTGCAAGAGCCGTGGCAGTTCGTGATCCTCGCGGCCGCCGCGGTAGCGCTGCTGCTACTCAGGCGAGGTGTCGTCGAAGTCCTGCTCGCCTCCGGGGCCATCGGTGCGGTGATCGCGCTCGTCGGCGGCGCGCTGCCGCACTGATACCGGGCGCCCCTGGAGGCGGAGGCGAGCGAAGACCGAGCAGACACCCGACCACATGGCATGCAACGTCAACGTGCCGGAGTGCTGAGCGGGCAGCTCAGACCATCGTCCCGGCCTGACCTTTACATGGCCGCCACCAGCGAGCCCGGGAGCGTGCTCACAACATCGCCGCAAGCCAGCTGACATTGCGACACCGTCCGGGCTCGGAGGTTGCAATGCGCGACAAGAGACGCAGGCGGGCAGCAGCCCAGGCTGAGAAGCAGCGGCGGTATCAGCATCTGGTTGCACGGAGTGTCGACAGCGCCGAGGCGTGCCCGCTGGCTGGGATCAGCCGTAACAACAAACGTGTGCCCACGTTTTTCGAGCCCTCAAGAACACGATCCCAGTGTCTGCAAGCGATTCGCACCAAAAACCCACCGTGGATACCCACCAACTTCGGAACCCGGGTGAACCACATGGTCGCGATCGTGACGGCGCTGCGAGACCCCAGCGCCGTCACTATCGACGTCTACGAGGTGATCTGACGAGACGCGGATCGTGCCCGAAGAGGGCTTTCACCGCGAGTCGCGTGCCGGAAGCACACGCACCTCGATGAACCGGCCTATCTGCTCGATCAGATCCTCCTCGCTCCAGGTGCGGCGATCGACGTTGTTGGCGCGGATCGTGAGCACGGGGATCCCGGCCGCCTCCAGCCTGCGCACACTGAAGAAGTCATCCTCACCCAGGCTGATGACACCATCAATCGCGTGCAGCCGGGCCTCCTTGAGGTGCCAGGCGCTGGACCAAGTCGGCATCCGCAGCTCCTCACCCACCGGGACAAAGCGTGCCGCCAGGGCGCGCAGAGGGTCGCGGCCGTCGAAGTAGCGCAGGTAGCCGTCCGCCGCTAGGCCCAGGTACATCGACCAGACAAAGACGGCGTCATAGGTCTCCTGAAAGTGCTGGTAGAGCCCTAGGCTCGACCACAGCCCACGCCCCAACCACATGAGACGCAGCTTCTCACCCCGGTGCGCGGCCTGTCCGGCGTCGACCCGCTGCTGCACCTCCTCTCGCAGCAGCTGCGCCGCATCGCGCGCCCATGCGCTCCCCCGGTGCCACTGGGGAATCATCACAGCCGGCATGGTCTCGGCCGCGCTTACCGGTGCGGGTCTCGTCCCGGCGACCAGATCACGGGTCGCGCGGTTGTGCTCGGCCTGTTCGTTGGCCAAGTGCATCACCTCGGTAAAGCGGCTTTCCGAGAAGCGCCTTCCGGTGAGCGTCTCAAGCACGCGTACCAAGCCCTTGAGCTCATCGCTCAGCAGATCCAGGCGCTCCCTCGGCAGAAAGCTCTCCCACCTGTCCGGCAGCTCCTCCCACCACTGCGCAGGCACGCGCATCCGCGTATCGACGCTGCGCTCGACCGGCAGAAAGGTGGCCCCTGAGTGGCGGGCCCAGAGCTCGAACAGCTGGCGCATCGAGTCGCTGGATGGCGAGGCCTGCAGGATTGTGGGCCTCGGCAGGCCACCCCAGGGTGCGGTCTGCGGATCGCCGGCCAGCAGCTCTCCGAGCGGCAGCGAGTTGTACTGCTCGTGCTTGGTCGGATAGCCGGCCTGCTCGAGCGCGTCGAGATAGCGAGGGCCGAGCTGCTTGGCGGCAATCAGCGATGACCACCACTGCACGACGACATACGGGATGTCCATCGCGCGATAGATCTCATGCGGAGAATCGGCACTGAGCACCGCAAAGGGCTCACCGTCGCCGACACGCACGCGCAGCTCGCTGAACCACTCCCGCTGGTAACGGGAGAACTCAGCCGTGCAGGAAAGCTCCGGCCGACGTCGGATGCCGCGTTCCTCAGACATGTAGCACCTCACCTCCGGAACCAGGGCGACTGATCCGTGCACGTAGCGCCGCGGCGGCATCCCGAAGCTGCTGACCCCACTCACCTTCAGCGGCAAGCTCGACCGAGATCACTGGGGTGTCCGGCAGTAGTGCCACCAGCTCGGCCAGCTCCCAGCCGGATGCCTCATCTTCGGGCAATATAAGCTGCAGAACACCAGCGGCATGGGTTTCTGTGACGCGACGAGCAACATGACGCACACGGTCGAGCCCGGCGCGAGCGGCGCCGATCGTGCTGAACTGACAGTGGTCGGCCAGCCAGTCGATAGGGTCGCGGCTAGACAGACCGGCCGGCTCGCCGTCGGGACCGGGGGGCTCCCCGTCCGACTCGTGGTCGTCGCCGACGAGGACCAGGCCGGATTCCTCAAGCACCGAGTAGACCTGGGTGACGGGCCCGGAGCCGGTGATGAAGACGCACGGACCCGGCAACGCCGGCGGGTGCCCCTCCGCCGGTCGGCTGCGCGCCGCTAGCATGGCCGCCAGCGCAGACCGGGCATCGGCTCCCGGGAGCGTGCGCACGCCCACGTCGGCTATCAGCGCCTCGGTGGCCGTGATACGGCCCTCCGCGCGTAGACGCCTGAGGCTACGGAGCTGATGCGTTATCAGCACATCCTCCGTGATCGCCTGACGCACAGCGACGGGGTCGAACTCGCGCTCGGCCCACTGAGCGAGCACCGCCGCAAGCTCACGTAGACGGATGCGGTTGTACACAGCCGAGGTACGTAGCGGCAGTCGCAGCACATCGCTGAAGGCAAGCGGCGGTAAGAGTGCACCGAACTCCGCGTCAGCTGCCATCTCGCGCAGAACGTAGAAGAGCTTTGTGTGCGCCTCGCTGTCACGGCCGATCAGAAGAGCGTCGATCCAGCCCAGACGCCCGTCAAGCAACGCGGCAACCAGCCCGAACGCGTCTGACGAGAGCTCACCGCGCAACCCGGGTGGCGCCGCTGAATCGCTGCGGCCGTCCGCTCCGACGAGTCCAACTGGATCCAGCGGGACCGGCAGCATCCCCACAGCTGTCACCAGCTCGCGTGGGGCGTACCGTCCAAAAATCCCCACAACCTTGCCACCGCCCGCTCGCCAGCGCTCGGCGATCACCTCGGGCGAGTCATAGGCGACACCCAGCTGACCCAACCAAGCGTGGTCGTCTGGCATTAGCCCCGCTCCGTCACGGCAAACGCCGCGGCAGCTGCGTCGGTGATCTCAGCGCTGTAGCTGTGCATGTCAGCACGACGAAGCCAGCGCCCGGAGATCATCCGTTCGAGCACCTCACCAGCCCGCCTCAGATATTCCTCACGGCCTCCCGGATACAGGCGCGCGAGCTGCTCGCGGCGCAGTGGGATCCTGTACATCGGCAGGAAGTGGGTTGCGTTGTCCTCAGCGTGTTCGGCGGGGGCACGCCCGTACCGCGCCAGCGGCAGATCGAGCTGAACAGACCTGACGCCGCCAAGGGGGTTGCCGAACTCGTCACGCGCCACCTCCAAGGCGGCATCAAAGCGCAAGCGAGCGCTCGCGGGAGGCGCCTCGCTCTCCGTCGTCCAGCGGTCGAGGTTTGCCATCGTCGCTGAGAACAGTCGGCGCAACGGAACGTCTGAGCTGGCGAACCGACGCGGCGGCTCTGGAAGCGCGAACGGGTGACTACGCTGTCCGAGCTGGATCATGCCCGTGCGGGGCACCACGACACCGAGGTCTGTGTGCGTGGTGCCGGCGACCTCATACAGACGGTGGCGCCCCGGTCCCTCATCTACGTCCGGCGCCTGCGACCCGATGTTGCGCTCGCCCTCGTTCTGGCTGAGGAACTCAATCACCGGGACGTCAATCGCCCGCAACCGCCGGCGCTGGTGGCCGACAGGCGCAGGCGGCACGCCAGAGTTAATCTCCAGGTAGCCGCCGCCCTGCCATGGGCTCGAGATGCCGATCACGTAGCCGTCTATCAGCGGGCCGCCGTCAGCCCGGCGCATGCTGTCGTGAAATCCCTCGTTGATGAACGTCCGCATGAAGCTGCCGAGGAAGGACCAGCCGGAGGCGTAGACCCGCTTGATCTCAAGCCCGGAGAGCATCGGACGCTCGGGGGCGCGCAGCAGCGCCGCCACATCGGCGAATATGGTCCATCGGATGCCGTCGTCCTCGGGCCAGACCAAAGGGGCATAGCGGCTCGAGTTGAACCATCGCATGACGGGCGTAGCCGACACGGGGTAATCGGCCGTGGAGCGGCCGCGCGAGAGCGCGTCGGTGCCCGTGCCCACGGCGATGTAGGCGTCGCCGGTGTCGAGACACAGCTCGGCGAGATACTCCCACTGGACCAGGCCGAGGAACGGGTGGGTCGCATTCAGATGCACAACCCCGGAGAAGTCACTGGGCCGCTGCGGACGCGCCACAAGCGCACGTGTCACAAAGGGCAGGCCGCTGCGCAGCAGCCGCGGAGCGTGCCCACCGGAGGCGTAGAGATCGCCCTCGCCACGTAGGAAGTACTCCTCCATCAGATAGCCGGCCTGTTCGAAGCGTGTCGCAGCTGTGGTGTCGGGCAGGTAGAACGGGCAGTAGACTTCGGCGGCCGAGGCATATGGGACCGCGCTGACCTCACTCAGCATCGCTTGCCCCTTGCGCCGGTACCACGGGAAGCTCGATGTAGGAGGCCATCCGACCGCCCGTGTGCACGGTCACCATCGGAGGCTCGTCGAAAGGCAGATGCGTGCGCTGACGGGGGTCGGCGCCGGTCACCACCAGACGCAGCCGGGATCCTCGGCACACAATCGTCGACGTCGGCAGCAGGTCGAAGACGTGCTCCTCGGGCTCACCGGGCACAAGCGGTAGATAGTCCTCGCGGAAGCTGCGGTGCCACGGCAGGCCCAGGTAGTCATAGGGCGGCGTACCCAACCTGCGGTGACTGGAGCGCAGGCGGCCGTGGGCGCGCAGGTGGACCTCGCCGCCGGGCTCGATCTCCTCCAGATAGGCGAAGTTGTCACCATCGGGCTGCGTGGATGAGAGCCACAAAGACACGACCGAGTGCCCGGTCAGTCGCATGTCCCGCTCGAAAGGCGCAGTCTCGAAGCTAACGCCGTGGCCGTGCTGGGACTCTGGCCAGAATGGGGTCAACGGTTCCCACGTAATTACGGAGTAGTCGACCTCGAAGGATCGCCGGGCGGCCCGCTTCGAGTGCATAGGCGCCAGCGCCAGCCGGTCTGCATCGAGGAACCATCGCTGTGGCCGCATCCCGGGAACCGGCCAGGTCGGGCTGCTTGACCAGCTTTGCCCTGGCTCGGCGTTGTAGGTGTAGTAGTAGACGGGGTCCTCAGTGTCGATACCGTTCTGGACGCCCTTCAGATAGCGGTCGAAGAAGCGCAGGTGCTCGGCGAACATGTCAAAGTCCGGGCTCTGGCAGTGCGTGTCGGAGCCGATGAAGACCTTGACCACGTTGCGCAGGTTCGCCAGCGCGACAAACTGATCGGCGGTGAACTCGTCCCGCCAACCGGTCCAGCGGTACATAACCGGGCCGTGCATCTCCACCGCGTTGCGGTACGTGCTGAGGCTGCACTCCTCCCAGAAGCGGCTGCCGAGCGGCTTTGAGCGGTCGTCACGAAACGGTATGTCCCGCCAGATCTCGGCCATGATCGAGTTGCCCCGATGCTCGGCGCGAGCCGCCGCGAGCATCACGCCGTCTGGATCATCGTCGACCGGCAGACTGTCGACGCCCTCATCACGGGGGTCCTCGGGCCTTGTGTGAAACTGCGCGAGCAGCCCGCCACGGCAGATTGAGTCGTAGCGGTTGAAGGGCGTTGCCCCTGGGAAGATCGCCTTCAGGCTCGGCGGAGTTGTGATCGCGGCGTTGTCCTGGCTGCCTCCCAAGTACGAGCAGCCCAGCATCCCAACGTTGCCGTCACACCACGGCTGCGCAGCGAACCACTCGGTCATGTCGTAGGCGTCGCGTCCCTCAGTGCTGTCCTGCATGCCGCGGCGAAAGCCGAAGGAAGCACCCTTCCCCCGCGTGTCCACAACAGCCAGCACGTAGCCGTAGAGTGTCAGGTCGAGTGTCGGCATGTAGCCACTGGCCGGCAGTTGCAAGCTGCCGTCCGGACCAAGCACACTGCGCTGGTAGGCGGTGTGGATCCAGAGCACCGGGTGAGGCCGCTCGCTCGGCACTCCGTCTGCCACCGGCCGGTAGAGATCAACTGCGAGCCTTGTACCGTCTCGCACAGCCACGTAGAAGGAGCTTCGCTGCCAGGAGTCGTACAGGCGCTCGGAGTAGCCCTCGTAGTGTCCAGGCGAGGATCGTCGTGCTGTTGTGCTCATGCAGACTCCTTGTCGTTCTCAGATGACGCCGGCGTCACGCAGCCCCTGAATACGCTGCTCGTCGTAGCCGAGCAGACCCGCGAAGATCTCCTCGGTGTGCTCACCAAGGCGCGGCGCCAGTCGTTCAAAGCCGACGTGGGCATTGCGCATGCGGATCGGCACACCTGCGGTGCGCAGGTGCGGGATGTCACCCAGCACGGGATGCTGCACCGGTCGTGTCTCCTTTCGCGCGTCGACACGTGGATCGCTGACAGCCTCGATCGGCGTGCGGATCGGCGCCACCGGCACTCCCTTTGCAGCCAGGCGAGCAGCGACCTCCTCTGCAGGCAGGCTCGCTGCCCAGGACTCGATCTCCATGGTCAGCTCCGCGTCATGCAGGACACGCGCATCCCGAGTTTGAAAGCGCTCATCTTCGAGCAGCTCGGGACGACCCATGACCTCCACCAGGCCCTGCACCAGCCGGTCTTGGGGCGCAACCATCGCGAACCATCCGTCCGCACAGCGGTACACCCCGAACGGCGCCAGCCGAGGCAGCGTGGGGCCGGTGCGCAGCGGTTGGCCGAGGTCCTGGAGCGCCTGCCAGTCCTCAGTGGCGACCAGCGATGTGACGACGCCCAGCATCGAGACATCGACGAACTCGCCCACGCCTGTGCGTTGGCGATGCTGAAGAGCGGACAGAATCCCCACGATCGCCCACACCGGTGTCATCACGTCCGCGATCGGCACACCCACCCTGATAGGCGGATCCTCGGGACCACCGCTTGTCAGCATGGTCCCGCTGAGCGCCTGAATGATCGTGTCCATTGCCCGCACGCCCGGGTCGGCGTCGGCACCGAATCCGCTGATGGCGCAGTAAACGATCTGCGGGTTGGCGGCAGACGCCGCCTCGTAGCCCACACCCAGCCGGTCCGCCGTGCCGCTCGTGAAGTTCTCCACCACCACGTCGGCGTTGCGCACCAGATCGGCGAACACCTCCTTTGCCTCTGGATGCTTGAGGTTGAGGGTGACGCTGCGCTTGCCGCGCAGACGCGTGAGCGCCGCCAACGAGATGTCCTCGGGCGAGGTGGCAGCGAGCGTTAGCCCGTTGGGACCGATGTAGGGAGCGTTGCCGCGAGAGATGTCGCCACCGCGAGGGTCCTCAACCTTGATGACGTCGGCACCCAGCCCGCCGAGGATCAGCGTGCAGAAGGGCCCCGCCAGCGCTCGTGTCAGATCGATCACCCTAACGCCCTCAAGCGGGTACCCGTTCTGTGAAGCCGCCATCACTCCCGCTCCCCAGCGCCCGCCGCGGGCCAAACACGCACCCGCTCCCCGTCCCATTCAAACTCGGTGGCCAAGCCGGCCTCTTCGCCGATGGTGCGCACGTAGTCGACCACGCGCTGCCCCTCCTCGCGACCCAGGGGCACCGGTCGCGCATCATCGTCAATCCAGCACGGGATCAGGCCCGGGCTCAGAGACCCGTCGGCGTCCACCTCACAGTCGGCGATGATCGTGTTGCGGCTCTCTGGGTTGAAGGGGTATGTGGGCATCTTCGGATCGGGCCGGAACCCGTAGAGCTGCTCGCGGCGGAGCGCCCAGGCACGGGCCTCCGGCGTGTGGCTGTCAGTGGGCGAGAGCGCACTGGTGACGGTCACGAAGTTGCCTAGCCCGTGATAGATCGGCCGGCCCCGGTAGATCTCGATCCCGCGCATGATGTGAGCGTGGTGCCCCACGACGATGTCGGCACCTGCGTCGATCACAGCATGCGAGAGGTCGCGCTCATACATCGCGATCTGGCTGCGCACGTGGCCGATGCCCTTATGCAGAGCGACCACAACGATGTCCACCGTAGGTCGCACGGCGGCGAGATCAACGCGCAGCTCAGCTACGCTCTCTGGGGCGGCGAAGGTGTAGATAGTCGGCGGACCGCCGGGCGATGCGTGATCCAGCTCGTAGTGGGTGAGCACGTTCACATAGGCGCAGCCGGGCTTTGAGGCACGCGCCCATCCGTCCTTTGGACCTACGCAGTTGTAGCTGAAGACCGCGACCGAGACGCCTCCGGCGGCGATGCGGGCCGGTTCTCGAGCCTCCCGGAGGGTCATGCCGGCGCCGGTGGTGTGGATGCCAAGCTCGCGAAGCTTGGTGATCGTGTCCTCGATCGCATCGGCACCCTGATCAGCGAGGTGGTTGCCGGCCAGGGTGGCCACGTTGAAACCGGCCTTGGGGAGTGCCTCGAGATGCTCAGGCCGCGCCGGCGGCGCTGGTACGTCGGTGCTCTGCAGGCGCCCGCGCGTCGAGTGCGGGACCTCCACCTGGCCTATCACCACGTCGCCGGTGCAGAGCCGAGGCGCGCTGGGCGCAAAGAAAGAGTCCGGGTCTGGCTCGTCCAGAATCAAGTCACCCACAATTAGGATGCGTGCGCTCACCTTCTCACCGCCTTCGGGTAGTCAGACCGCACTCATGACTGCGGCGTCATCGCTGGAATCTCTGATTCTGCTTTTTCGTCGAGGTCGCGCGCGACCTCCTCGTAGCGGTGGCAGGCCACGAGCGTCGGACCATCGGTGAGACGCAGAGCCGGCCGGCTCTGCTCGCACTGCTCGGTCGCGAAGACGCAGCGATGCCGGTACTGGCAGCTGTCTTCAAGCGGTGGCGCCGGCGCTACAGGCTTGCGCAGACGCTCGCGCGTAGCCCTCGATGCCGCCCGAGCGACGGGATCGATCTCCGGCACCGCGGCCACCAGGCCGCGCGTGTAGGGATGCCGCGGCCGGTTGCTCACCGCCCTGGCCGGCCCTGTCTCGGCGATGCGCCCCCGATAAAGGACGACGACCTCATCGCATAGCATCTCGACCACGCTGAGGTCGTGGGAGATGAAGAGATAGCTGATCCCATGAGTCTCGCGCAACTGCACGAGCAGGTTGATGATCTGAGCCTGGACCGAGAGATCCAGCGCCGAGAGCGCCTCGTCGCAGATCACCAGCTTGGGCTTGACGATCAGGGCACGCGCGATGGCAATCCGCTGGCGCTGTCCGCCGGAGAATTGTGCGGGATAAAGCTTCGCCGCCGACGCTTGAATCCCAACCGACTCGAGCATCTGCTCGGTCCGTGCGCGCACCTCCTGGGCTCCCAGCTCACGACCGTGGTGCACGCGCAGTGGCTCGGCGACGCTGTAGCCGATCGTCTTGGTCGGATCCAGCGAGCTGTATGGGTCTTGAAACACCATCTGCACGCTTTGGCGCGGTGCCGCGGCCGCCCCTCCGCCGAGCGTGACAGTTCCGGCCGTGATGGGCGCGAGGCCGACGATCGCCCGGGCGATCGTCGACTTTCCGGATCCGGACTCACCAACCAGCCCTACCGTCTGTCCCGCAAGCACGTTGAAGCTCACGTCGTCCAGGGCCCGCCGCAGCTGCCCTCGTGGGAGCTGGTAGTCGACGACCAGCCCTTCGACGCTCAGCAGGGGCTCGCTCACTGCCTCACCTCAGTAGGGGTCCGCGAGAGCTCCGCAGACAGCACCTCAGCGCGCACACAGCGAGCCTGATCAGTCGCCGTAACCTGCCGCAGGATGATCGGCTCGCGGACGCATGCATCCGTCGCGTAGCCGCAACGTGGGGCAAAGTGGCACCCGACAGGCCAGTCCTGAGGGCTCGGTACCATCCCTGGGATCGTGCTGAGCTGCCCGCCCTGCCACGAGCCGGGGTTGGCGCTCATCAGCGCGCGCGTATATGGGTGCATCGGCTGGTCGAACAGCTCGGAGGCCTGCGCGACCTCGACGACCTCTCCTGCGTACATGACGCAGACCCGGTCGCAGATCTCCGAGACCACGCCGAGGTCGTGACTGACCAAGATCAGCGCCATCCCGGTGTCCTGCTGCAGCCTCCGCAACAAATCCAAGATCTCCGCCTGAACCGTGACGTCCAGGGCCGTGGTCGGCTCATCAGCGATCAGCAGCCGCGGCTTGCCGGCAAGTGCCATTGCGATGGCGACCCGCTGGGCCATCCCGCCTGAGATCTCATGCGGGTAGCGCTGCGCCACGTCCTCGGGATCCAAGATCTGAACTCGCCCGAGCAACTCGATCGCGCACTCGCGCGCCTGCGCCCGGGTGCAGCCGTCCAGTGACCTGACGAGGTCGGCGAGCAGGCGCCCGACGCGGTAGGAAGGGTCAAGGGCGCGCATGGGCTCCTGCGTGACGATCGAGACGCCGCGACCCCGCACCGAGCGGTACGCGTCTGCACCGCCGGTGGTGAGCTCCGTCCCCTCGAACCACACCGCTCCTTCAGTAACGGCCACGCCAGCCGGCAGAAGACCAGCGATCGCCTTCATCGTGATCGACTTGCCGCTGCCTGACTCTCCCACGATCCCAAGGGCCTCACCGAAACCGACATGGAGGGACACTTCCTTGATCAGGAAAGTCTGCGCACTGTCGGCCCCGACGGCCACGCTGAGGCCGGTGGCCGCCAGCAGAGCGCCTTCAGGCGCCGCCCCTGCCCGGGGGGAATCTGGGCGCCGGCGCACCCTGTGCCTGCCCCCAGCCACGCCGGCCGAATGCGAGTCGGCGATGGCGTCACGCACCACGTCTCCGAGTACGCCGAAGGCGATCACAGTGAGCGCGATGACAACCCCGGACGGGACCAGCTGCCAGGGCGCAACGTAGAACTGCGAGACAGCGTCGGCGACCATACCACCCCACGTCGGGGCGGGCGGCGCCGGCCCGAGCGAGAGAAACGTAAGCCCGGTCTGAACACCGAGCGCGATCGCGGCGAAAAGCGCTGCCTGCACCACGATCACACCCCGGCACTGCGGCAGGACGTGGCGGAAGATGATGTCGGTACGCCGCACGCCGATCACCTTCGCCGCGTCGATGAACGCCTCCGAGCGGGCGGCGAGCGCCGCGCTGCGAACCACGCGCGTCACACCGGCCGAGCCGAGCACACCAAAGGCGATCATCGCCGTGGTCATGCTGTGCCCAAAGATGGCGAGCACTGCCAGCAGGATGATGATGACCGGGATCGACATCACCAGGTCCGCACCTCGGGTGATGATCCTGTCGGTGAGCCCGCCTACGTAGCCTGCGATCACACCAAGCGGAATCGAGATGATCAGCAACGCCCCGAGCGCCTCCGCGATCCCAACCAGGCTCGAGCGCCCACCGTACAGAATGCGGGTGAGGAGGTCCCGCCCGAGCTCGTCGGTTCCAAGCAGATGGTGAATGGAGGGTCCCTGATTGACGGCCAAGAGGTTCTGGACGTTGGGACCACCGGAGGTCAGCACCCCCGCCAACTCGCAGGCCAGGAAGATCAGCACCAGATAGACGAGGGCGCTCGCACCCCGCTTGGAAGTGACGATCGTACGGAGGATTCCTTTAGGGGCCACCGCCGAGACCGACGCTGCTGCATCGGCCTCGTTCTCGAGCACTGCGGGCGTGGCCACGCTCATGTCGTCTTCGCTCTGGGGTTCAGGAGCCCGTAGGTGATGTCAACCAGCAGGTTGATGACGACCACGATGATCGTGAAGTAAAGGCCGATCCCAAGAATCACCGGCAGGTCATGGTCCACCGTTGACTGTGTCGCCAGGCTGCCCAACCCGGGCAGCACAAAGACGCTCTCTACAAAGACCGTGCCGCCGAGGGTGCCGATCGCGACCACGCCTAGGACGGTCACGATCGGCATCGCCGCGTTGCGCAGGACGTGCTTGAACATGATCTCCCGCTCGCTCATACCGTTGCCTCGCAGCATCGCGATGTAGTCGGCCTCAAGCGCGCTCAAAATGGCGTCACGAGACTGCTTGGCGACCGACGCTACCCCGAGCAGGCTGAGAGCGGCGACGGGCAGGATCAGGTGCACGATCCAACCGGTCGGGGACTGTCCGAAAGCCTCATAACCAGTGGCCGGAAAGATCCTGATCTTCACGGCGAAGACTGCCACGAGCATGGTCCCCACCCAGAAGCTCGGTAGCGCCAGGCCCGTGAGCGAGACAACATCAAGGAGGCGGCCGACCCACCCGCCGCGGCGAGCGCTCGCAAGTCCGAGGGCGGTCCCCACGATCGCGCTCACAATTACGCTGAGGACCACGAGTGATAGCGTCACCGGCAGGCGGGCGCTGAGGAGCGTTCCGACACTCTCACCGCTGATCACCGAAGTGCCAAGGTGCCCGTGCAGGACGCCGTCGAGCCAGTTCCAGAAACCGACAAGCAGGGGCTTGTTGAGGCCCAGTTGCCTGTCCAAAGCTGCCACATTCTGGGGCGTGGCGTTCTGACCCAGGATCGTCTCGGCCGGGTTGCCGGGGACGAGCGACTCCAGCGCGAAGATGATGAAGGAGACGAGCAGGATGAGCGGGATCGCCGTGATCGCACGGAAGCCGACGATCCTCATCAGCCAGAACCCGGGAACCCTGTCTCTCCTGCCGCCTCTCACCTCATGCCTCACGCTGGAGTCTTGACTACTGGACCTGCTCTGCGGAATCTCCTACTTCATCGCCCAAGACGTAGCGGACGTGGGGCCGACCGGAATCGGGTTGGGATCCAGGAACGACTCAGTGACGTTCACGAGCTTCGGCGAGACGTAGTTCGGCGAGAGCGCGAGGACGCCGGGAATCCAGCTGGCCAACGAATCCAGCTGCCTATCGACCTTCTGGTAAAGCCTGGTCTGCGCCGCACCGGAGCTTGCGTAGGCCTTGGCGAGCGTAGACGCGATCGCGGGCGGCGTGGGCAGGTGCGCCGGGTTGAAGACGCCCGGTGTCAGGATCTGCTGGGCCACCTGGTACATGTCGACACCGGCGCCCGGAAAGACCACGATCCCGTACTTGCCGGTCTGTGCCGCAGCGATAAACTGCCCGATTCCGGTCGAGATCACGGTCATTTTGGTCTTGATGCCGATGTCCGTCAGATTCTGAGTGAGCGCCTGAGCGGTGGTTGTGTTGGGGTCGATCAGCGACTCCGCCAGCACCGGCACGGTGAAGCCATGCGGATAGCCGGCCTGCTTCATCAGGGCCTTCGCCTTGGCCAGGTTGTAGGTCCAGCCAGCACCCTTGACGTAGCCGTCCGCCTGCGGCATCGCCACCTCCGTAGCCGGGCTGGTGATCGCTGCGCCGAGCGCCCTGGCGAGCGCAGGACGGTTCAGGGCGTAGGCGATCGCCTCTCGCACCTTGAGCTTGTCCAGGGCGGGCACGATGTTCTTGCGCCACGGGACGATGAGTTCCCACTGGAAAAACGGCTCCTTGTAGATCCGCAGACCAGCGGCCTTGGCTGCGGCGAGCGTGGTCGGAGCCCCGCTGGCGAACTGGACCTCATTGGTCTGCATCGCTGAGAGCACGGACGTCGGGTCGCCGATCACCTTGACCTGGATCTGGCTGAAGTGCTGAGCCGACGGGTTGAAGTAGTGCGGGTTGCGTTTGTAGGTGTAGACGCTGTTTGTGGTTGAAGCGCCATTGTCATAGATGTACTGCCCGGTGCCATCGCTGCTCGTCAGCAGCGAGCTCGGATGGGCGAGACCCTTGGGACCGATGATCTGGCCGATCCCGTAGAACTGGTCCATCGTGCCTACGGCATCCGGATTGGCAGTCTTCCACCTGACGAGGACCTTGTAAGCGCTGGGCGCGGTGATCGAGGTGATGTCACCAACACCTCCGACCAAGCCGCCTCCGGCCCTGAGGAAGTACTTCATCGACGCGACGACGTCCTTGGCCGTCATCGCGGTGCCGTCGGTGAACTTCACGCCGCGGCGCAGCGTAAGTTCGAAGGCCTTGTGACCCTTGCGGACATACCTCCAGGAGGTCGCCAGATCGGGCAGGAACTTTCCACGGCTGCTCAGGTAGATCAGCGGGTCGTACGCAAGCGCGGTGTACACGGCGGATCCGCCGTTACCGCCGAGCGCCGGGTTCAGGCTGATCGGCGGGCCAGCGAATTGCACGGCCAAGTCGCCGCCGTTTGCCACCTTGGCGCGGTGGCTTGTCCTCACGCGCGCTGCGGATGCGGCGCTCGAGCCGCACCCGGCCAACAACCCGATGACAGCGGTCGCGCTCACCCCGTAAATCACAGACCGTCCGGCTGCGGCGAGCGGACGCCCGCCGTGACGCGTCTTTGCAACAAACAGCGACATATTCTCTCCTCTTCTCCTCTGGTACCGATGGTCGCCAACCTAGCCATCTATTCGGCTACCTGATATTAGCCTAGGCCCTCAGGATCGTGCTGTCAAGGTCGGCCCAGCGATCGGCCTCTATTTCGGCTTGAGGCCAAGGCGTCGAACTGGAAGCACGGTCGACGCTGGGCACTCTTTTGGTCAACCACAGCAAACCGGCCGATGGCCGTGGTGGACCAACCGATCACAGACACGATGACCGCAATCTATGGAGGGCCAGTAGGCGCTCTGCAAGCTCCAGGCAAGCTGTCACGTGGGCCGCCGAGCCAGATGAACGAACCGGCTGTCGGCGAGCCGACGTATCAGTTGATGCGCCGGCTCCGGCCCGCCCAGTAGGGCTCGCGCAGCTTGCTCTTGAGGATCTTGCCGGGCCCGGATTTGGGCAGCGGCTCGTGCAGGATGTCGATCGAGCGGGGAATCTTGTAGCCGGCGATCAGACTGCGGCAGTGCTCGATCAGCGCCTCGGCGCTCGGCTCGGCGCCGGGATGAACACTGACGACAGCGTGCACAGCCTCCCCCCAGCGCGGGTCCGGTATCCCGAAGACTGCGGCTTCCAAGACCGCCGGATGCTCGGCCAGCGCCGACTCGACTTCGATGCTGTAGACGTTCTCCCCGCCGGTGACGATCATGTCCTTGAGCCGGTCCACGAGGAAGACGTAGCCCTGCTCATCCATCCAGCAGGCATCGCCGGTGTGATACCAGCCGTCCCGGAGCGCGGTGGCGGTTTCGTGCTCGCGGTTCCAGTAGCCCAGCATCACGTTGGGCCCGCGCACGCACAGCTCGCCCACCTCACCGGCCGGCAGCCACTCCCCGCCCGTACCCCTGACGGCAACCTCCACCCCCATGATCGGCGTGCCCACGGAGGCCAGGCGCTTGGCGTAGGCGGAGTCTCCGGCGAGCCCGCGGCGGTGATCGACGTCGGAGAGCCGCGTGACGGAAGGTGCTGCCTCCGTCATCCCATACAGCTGGACGATGTCGCAGCTGAAGTACTCGAGCACCTGGCGCTGAAGGGCCGGGGTGATGGGGGAGGCGGCATACTGGATGTGACGGATCGACGGCAGGCCTCCGCCCGTGTCGCGACTCAGCTCATCCATCAGCATCGCGAGCATCGTCGGTACCAGCACGCAGTGCGTGACCGACTCGCGCCGCACGAGCTCAATAAGCAACCGCGCCTCAAAGCGCGGGGCTATCACCTGCACGCTCCCCGCCCAGGTGCAGGCAAAGACGTTGGCGGTTCCGGCGACGTGGAACATCGGCGAGACGTGTAGCCAGCGGTCCTCATGAGCATGCCCGGTGACGATCAGGTTGTGCCGTGCGTTGGCCAGCAGGTTCTCGTGGCTGAGCATCACCCCCTTGGGCTTGCCGGTGGTGCCGCCCGTGTAGCAGATCCCGGCCAGCTCATCGCCGGATCGCGGGACGTAGGCGAGCGGCTCATGCTCAATCAGCTCACCGTAGGGGAGCTGCTCTCCGCCCGCTTCACCGTCAACAAGCACCACCCGCTGAAGGCTCGGGCAGCGCTGGCGCAGCGTTGCGGCAACCCCCAGGCGCTCGCTGTCGGCAAACAGCACCTGCACGCCGCAGTCGTTGATGATGAACTCGAGCTCAGCCTCCGCCAGGCGGAAGTTGAGGTCCACGAGAACACGGCCGGCCGACGGCACCGCGAACCAGCACTCCAGATGCGGAAGCGAGTTTACGCCGAGAAACCCGACGCGGCCGCCGTCGGGCACGCCGAGGCCCGCCAGCGAGCCGCCGAGCGCGGCGACGCGAGCGGCGAGCTCACGGTAGCTGACACGGGCCGGCCCGTCGATGACCGCGAGCGCGTCCCCGTGCAGGGCGGCCGCGCGGCGCAGCGGCCAGGCCAGGTCACCGCTCGGACTTCTGGGCGCAGTGGGCTCTCCGACCCTCATTTGACGCAACGGTAACATTCGGTTACCTGATATTCAAGATTCATACGCACCACTCACGCACGCAAGCACTAGAGAGACAGGAGAGAAGCATGGCCAGCGTCGACACGACTGGATACACAACCGATATGGCAGGGCTCAAGCAGAGCGTCGGGCGCACGCTGGGTCCGACCGAATGGTCGGAGATGACCCAGGATCTCGTGGATGAGTTCGCGGAGCTCACCGGCGATCACAACTTCATCCACGTGGATCCGCTGCGGGCGCGCGACACCCAGTTCGGCGGCACCATCGCGCATGGCTTCCTCTCGCTCGCGCTGCTGGCACCTGTCACCCAGCTGCTGTCTGTCGCAGACGCCGCCACGAGCATCAACTACGGGCTGAACAAGGTCCGCTTCCCAGGGCCGCTGAAGGTGGGCGCCCGCTACCGCGGCGTCGCCGAGATCACCGCCGCAGCGCAGATCAGAGGCGGGGTTGAGGTGCATATGACCGCGACGATGGAGGTACAGAACGCGGAGCGCCCCGCCGTGGTGGCCGAGTCGGTTGTGAGGTTCTACGCATGAGCGGCCTGACGCTGGATGGCAAGGTAGCGATCGTCACCGGCAGCGGCCAGGGCCTGGGCCGAGCCTACGCGGTTGCGCTGGCCCAGGCCGGCGCCGCCGTGGTGGTCAACGACCTCAACGCACAGGCCGCCACGGAGACCGTCGCGCTGGTCACAGCCGCTGGCGGCCGCGCCGTAGCCGAGGTCGGCGCGGTTGGCCCGAGCGCCGTCGCCCAGGCACTCGTTGACCGTGCGGTGGCCACGTTCGGCCGCCTGGACATCCTCGTCACCAACGCAGGAGTGCTGCGCGACCGGGTGCTCTGGAAGATGTCCGACGAGGACTTCGACTTGGTGATCGAGACGCACCTGCGCGGCACATTCACGTGTGCGCGTGCCGCAGCGATCCGGATGCGCGAGCAGGGCGAGGGCGGGCGGATCATCGTCATAGGATCGCCCGCGGGCGAGTTCGGCAACTTCGGCCAGACCAACTACGCGGCCGCCAAGTCCGGCATCGTCACGTTCGCACGCGTGTGGTCGATGGAGCTCGCGCGGGACCGCATCACCGCCAACGCGGTGATCCCGACGGCCTGGACGCAGATGACGGCGACGATCCCGATCTACGAGCCGCTCGTGGGGCCGGCCGCCGCCGGTGAGGCGTTTCCTGCCGAGGTCCGACGCGAGCACGCCATCGGCTGGCCAGAGGAGTGCGCGCCGCTTGTCGTCTTTCTCGCTTCCGAAGCCGCTGCCGACATCAACGGGCAGGCGATCGGTATCGGCGGCGACCGGCTCACGCTTTACGCGCACTCCGGGGAGCTGCTTCACCAGCTGCGCGACGGCGGCTGGAACGCGGAGGCTATCGGGCAGGCTTGGGCATCGTCGTTTGCCGCCCACCGCCAGCCCTCCGGCGTGACGCTGCCACCACTGCACCTCCAGCCGGAGGCGGGAGCATGATTCCGAACCTCGAGCAGATCACAGCCATCGACATCCACGTCCACGCCGAGCGCAACGCGGGCGAGCCACAGGATCCCGTCACCGCCCAGGTGCTGGAGGCGGCAGCCGCCTACTTCGGCGGCCATCCGCCGCAGCCCACCGCCCAGGAGGTGGCCGACTACTACCGCGAGCGCAACATGCTCGCGGTCATCTTCAACGTCGACGACGAAGCGGGCATGGGACGCAGGCGGCTCGGCAACCAGGAGGTTCTGGAGGTCGCCAGCGCCAACCCGGACGTGCTCATCCCGTTTGCCAGCATCGACCCGCACAAAGGCAAGCTGGGCGTGCGCGAGGCGCGCGAGCTCATCGCCGCCGGCGTGCGGGGCTTCAAGTTTCACCCCAACACGCAGCGCTTCTCGCCCAACGACACCGAGTTCTACCCGCTGTATGAGGTGATCGCCGAGGCCGGCCTGATCGCCCTGTTTCACTCCGGCACGACCGGCATCGGCGCGGGCATGCCCGGCGGTGGCGGCATCCGCCTGAAGTACTCAAACCCGATGCTGGTTGACGATGTCGCCGCTGACTTCCCGGAGCTGAAGATCATCCTCGCACACCCCTCCTTCCCCTGGCAGGAGGAGGCGCTGGCGATCGCCGTGCACAAGCCCAACGTCTACATCGACCTCTCCGGCTGGGCGCCGAAGTATTTCCCGGAGATCCTGATCCGCTACACCAACACGCAGCTCAAGCACAAGATGCTGTTCGGCTCCGACTACCCGCTGATCACCCCAGACCGGTGGCTCAAGGAGTTCGCCGAGCTGCCGATCAAGGATGAGGTCAGGCCGCTTGTGCTCAAGCAGAATGCAACCCGGCTGCTAGGACTGGACGGCAGCTGACACAGCGCTGCCCGGCGGGTGGCCAGCGGGCCACCTGCCGGAGCGCCCGCTCTCGGACACGCGTGGCTTCAGCTGCGAGCGCGGTGGGAGGCCCGCAGTCGCTGCATCGCCGTGAACATGGCGCCTAGGACCAGTTCCCGCTCACCGTCGCTCAGGCCGTCAAGCAACGCGTCCTGGAGAACGTCAATCTCGGCCTGCGCGGCGCTCACCACCAGCTCACCTTGGGCCGTCAGCAGTGAGCGCAGGATCCGGCCGTGGTTGGGGTCACTGGTACGAGCCACCAGCTGGCGGCTCTCGAGCCTGGCCAGGATCTCAATCATCGACTGCGGCGTGACCAACGTGCGACGAGCCATCTGAGCATTGGACAGACCGGGGCGCCGTCGCAGGATCGAAAGCGCCGTGAACTCCGGCACGCTCAGCTCCCACGGAGCCAGCACATCCCGCATGGCCCGCCGGACCGCGTGGTCTATCCGGCCGATCATGTAGACCAGAGAAACCTCGGTCGGCGGCTTCTGCACGGTCGCTGCCATCGCTACACCCTATCCGACAGCCGGACGTTCTGACCGCGGGCCGCCCTGCTGCTGCGGCTTGAGCAGCCGGCCCAAGCGCCATCCGCACCCATCGCTCGCTCGTCTTCGACACCGGGTCGGGCTTTGCCACCCCGACCCAATGGCCAGTCCGGCGCGCACGACGCACCGGGATCGCCCGCCGACCAGGCAATCGTCGCCCGCGCACCGCGCCAGAGCGAAAGGCCATCAGCCGACTGAGCGCTTGTCTCAACGCCTGCTGACAGCGGAATCCTCGTTCGCCTCCTTCTAAAATGCGTAGATGAGCGGAAGGCGTCTGGACGTGCAGCTCGAGCGCCTCGGTCAGCTGATCGAGCGCGTGGCACACGCCAACTCATTTCAGCGCGAGCGCTTGCTACATGCCTCGATCGAGACTCGCGAGCAGCTCCGCTCGCTTCCGCTGACCTTGAGGTCGGAGCTTTTGACCGACCAAACGTCGCAACCGCCGTTCGGGACCAACATCAGCTATCAGCTCGAGCGCTACACCCGCGTGCATGTGACCAGTGGCACCGTGGGTGACCAGCTGAGGGTGCCGCAAACCGATGAGGACTGGCTCCACACCCGAGCTCAGTTTGCGCTTGTGCTGCACCATGCCGGCATCGGCAGCGGAGATCGCGTCGCGCTGCCGTTCGCATTCGGCCCATACCTCCAGTTCTGGGCGGCCGTGGCCGGCGTAGAGGAGATCGGGGCGCTGCCCATCCCGCTCGGGGGGCTCGGTGCGCGCGAGCGGCTGATCACGATGGCCCAGCTGGAAACCACAGCCGTCATCTGCACCCCGTCCTACGCCATCGTGCTAACTGAAGAGGCGCAGCGCTCTGGGCTTGAGGCTGCCTTCGAGTCAGTCCACACGGTGATCTGCCAAGGGGAGCCAGGCGCTTCGATCGCAGCGGCCCGCGGCCGGATCGAGACTGCTTGGGGAGCGCGCGTCCTCGATCACGCCGGCTCAACCGAAGTCGGGGTATTTACCTATCCATGCGCCGCTGGCGGGGGCCTGCACGTGAACGAGGACGACTTCATCTGCGAGGTCGTCGATCCCCGCACGGACGCAGAGACTGCGCCCGGTGATCAGGGGGAGATGGTTCTGACGGCGCTGCTGCGAACCGGCTATCCGCTCATTCGTTTCCGCAGCGGTGACATCGTCGAAGTTGGTGGCGCGTGCCCCGCCGGGCACGAGCACATCTGGCTCCCCAGAGGGATCGTGGGGCGGACAGACGATCTGGTGGTGGTCAACGGGATGAACATCTTCCCGTCCGCAGTCGAGGCCATCCTGCGCGAGGTCGGCGTGCTCGGTGGCTACCGGATACGTCGGCCTGACCGGACCAGCCAGGCAGCTGCGGCGATTCTGCACCCCAGCGATAGCGACGAAATCACCGTCCTGGTCGAAATGACCGAACCTGCGCGGGTTTCGCGAATCCAGGATCTGGCGCGTGACAGGCTCGGGCTGTCGATTAACGTCGTGGCTGTAATGCCCGGGACGCTTCGCGATACACGACCGAAGACGCGGCGCCTCCAGCCGGCGCAACGCTCTGGCGCCTGACTGACCCGGCTCACAGCAGTTCAGCGACAGGGGGCTGACCTAACCGGGGCCACCGTCTCAAGCACATCACCGATGTAGCGTAGGTGGCTGAGCATCGCAGCCTCCGCACGCCGGGAGCTGCGCGCCTGGACCGCCGCGAATATGTGCCGGTGCTGCTCGAGCAGGATGGCATCGACGACAGCCGGCGCGATCACGGCATCGAGCTCTGGTTCGAGCACAAGGTAAGACCAAGCCACGAGCGCACCGGCAACCTGGTTGCCGGCAGCTTCGGCCAGCGTCGTGGAAGCACACGTCTGCGGCGCGCAGCGCAGACACGTCACCGGACTGGCGAGCCCCCGCCGCGAGGCACTGCCGCAAACGCTCGACAGTTTCGGGGTCCGCGCGCACCGCCGCCAAGCCCGCCAGCGGGACCTCGATCAGCATGCGAGCCTCGAGCAGCTCGCTCAGACTGGTGATACCCGCCCGCAACATCGTCTCGAGAGCGCCGCCGACCGTGCGCGCCAGTCCGCCCGCAGGGACATGGGCGACAAACACGCCACCCCCGGGACCACGACTCGCCCGCACCAGGTTCGCCGCCACCAGTAGGCGCACCGCTTCCCGAACCGCCGGCCGTGATGCGCCGTACCGCGCCGCAAGCTCAGTCTCGGTCCCGAGCCTCGAGCCCGGGGCCAGAGAGCGTGCATGGATCTCATTCTCGACCAGTCGCGCGACCTCGTCGATCGTGAGGCGTGAGCGTTGCCTCGGGAGGCGTTGCATTGGGCAACCATAAAGAGTGATCTTTTCTATAGCAAGCTCGGTTCGCAGCCAGCTCGCCATGGGCCTCGTGTTTCTGCCCATGTGCGCATTAGAGCGTTCTTTGTGTAAAGCTTGACCTGCAGGTGCACACGCGGGTACGATCGGTCACGTGGCACGGGCTGATCAAGCACGCGTGGTGATCGTGGGGGCCGGCCCGGCTGGCCTGCTGCTGTCGCATCTGCTCGCACTGGCGGAGATCGAGTCCACGGTGCTTGAATGCCGCTCACGCGATCAGATCGAGACGACAGTCCGCGCCGGCATCCTTGAGGCCGACACAGTGCGCCTCCTAACGGAGACGGGAGCATCGACCCGGGTGCTTCGGGACGGTGCACGTCACGACGGGATTGAGCTGCGCTTCAACGGTGAGGGCCACCGCGTCGACTTCATGGGTCTGACGGGTCATGGCGTCTGGCTGTATCCCCAGCATGAGGTCCTCAAGGACCTCCTGAGCACGCGGCTCGAGCAGGGCCAGGACATCCGCTTCGGCGTAACGGTCACCGCGGTCCATGACGGCGACCGGCCGCAGGTGCGCGCCACAGACACGGACGGTTCCGAGCTCCGCCTCGAATGTGACTTCGTCGTGGGAGCCGACGGCTCCCACAGCGCCGTTAGGAAAGCGGTGACCGGCTCGGCCACGAGCGGCCACTTCCGCGAGTACCCGTTCGCATGGTTCGGGATCCTCTGCGAAGCACCGCCCAGCGCGGCGGAGTTGATCTACAGCAACTCCGAGCACGGCTTCGCGCTGATCAGCCAGCGAAGCCCCACCGTGCAGCGCATGTACCTGCAGTGCGACCCCGAACTCGACCCGGAGGCGATGAGTGACGATCTTGTCTGGGAGGAGCTTCAGCGCCGCGTGGCCCCCCACCCGCTGAGCACCGGCCCGATCTTTCAGCGGGACGTACTGCGATTCCGCAGCTTCGTGGCCAGCAGCTTGCACCGCGGCCATGTCGCGCTTGTCGGGGATGCCGCCCACACCGTCCCACCGACCGGAGCCAAGGGCATGAACCTCGCGGTCGCGGACGTGCTCGTGCTCGCGCGTGCGCTGCGAGCGCTGCTGCTGGACGGCAACGCAACGGCAATCAATCGCTACGAGCAGGACGTGCTGCCCAGGATCTGGAAGGCACAGCACTTCTCCTGGTGGATGACGCAGATGCTGCACCGCACACCCGACGCCAGCGAGTTTGATCGTCTACGCCAGCACGGCGAACTCAGCTCCGTCGTCGAATCCGAGGCCGGGCGACGCTACTTGGCAGAGGCCTACACCGGCTGGCCACGGCCGACGGATGAGGCTCTCGCGGTCGTCTGAGCCACCGAGCCAGACAAACCACGCTTACGGTCGCCTTCTCCGACGCGACAAGCCCCCCGAGACCGAAGCCAGGAAAACGATCTACGGCAATCGCCGAGCGGCGCCAAGACATATGATCCAGCTATGACCGGCCGCGTGGATCGTCGTGAGCCAAAGACGGTGACAATCAAGGACATCACCAGTGTCGCAGGCATGTCACATCGCACGGTGTCGCGCACCTTGAGCGGTGGCTTCCGGGATGAGCGCATGCTCATCGACGATCTGAGGAGCACACGAACCCCTGTGGTCGCGCTCGTCGCGGGGATGTTGCTCGGCGATATCCGCGACCGTATCGACGCATACGCGACGAGCACGGCAGAGCACGGGTGGTCGCACCCGTTCGCGTATGTACAGCAGGTCGATGATCAGTTCCGAGCGGCGGGAACCGCACTCGACGCACTCCTAGACGTTGATCCCCGCCCATCGTCGCCACCACAGACGTGTCAGCGATCGGTCCGCTCGGAGCGGCCGCGGCGCGAGGCCTGCGTGTGCCCGAGGAGCTGTCGATCGTCGGCTTCGACGACATCCCGTTGACGGCGGCCGCCCTGCCTGCGCTGACGACCGTGCACATGCCCCTAAACCAGATCGGGGAAGCAGCGATGGAATCTGCCGTGAGCAGGGAGCGAAATGGGCAGCCCGCCATGCAGCCGTTCGAGCCGACAGTCGTAATCCGCAACTCGACCGCCGCACCGCGACCGTGAAGGCGCTGCGGCTGCACGCACCCGGCGACCTGCGCCTGCACGAAGAGCCGGTGCCCAAGTGCCGCAAGGGTGAGGTCCTCCTCCGCGTTCGCGCGGTTGGCCTATGCGGCTCGGACCGGCACTGGTTCGTTGAGGGGACGACGGGTGGCGTCGAGTTCACCCGACCCATCGTCCTCGGACACGAAATCCTCGCCACGATCGAGAGCGGGCCGAATGCCGGGCAACGCGTTGCCGTGGAGCCAGCGGTGCCGTGCGGCAACTGTGTGGTCTGCGCGCGCGGCGACCTGCATCTATGCCCCTTCGGAGCCTTCGCTGGTTACGAGGGCACCGACGGCGGACTGCGGACCTTTATGACATGGCCGGCGGCGCTGTGCGAGCCAGTGCCGTCGACCCTGTCCGACGACGACGCCGTGCTACTCGAGCCGCTCGGCGTCGCGCTGCACGCGCTCGATCTCGGCCACGTCTCGTGGGAGTCATTCACCGGCGTCGTCGGCTGCGGGCCGATTGGGCTGCTGCTTGTCGAGCTACTGGTTCGCGCGGGTGCCGCGCGTGTCGCGGTGGCCGATCCACTACCGCACCGGCTCGACGCTGCCCTCGCACTCCACCCGCACGTCGTCCCGCTGGCGGAGGTACCAGAGTCCGAGCTCGACGTCGTGTTTGAGGTGGCAGGCTCTGACGACGCGCTGAACACCGCTCTTGTCGGCGTCCGCCCGGGCGGCCGCATCGTCCTCATCGGCATCCCCAGCGACGACCGCACAGGCTTTCGCGCGTCGCTCGCGCGCCGGAAGGGCGTGACGATCGCCCTGAGCCGGCGCATGCGCGCTGACGCGCTCGCGCGCGCAGCGCGACTAGCCGGCACCGGCTCGTTGCGGCTCGGCCACCTCGTCAGCGAGCGGTACGCGCTTGAGGACGCCGCCGATGCGTTCACCTCGCTCGCCGCGTACCGCGGCATCAAGATAATCGTCCAGCTCGACGGAGGTGAGTCGCAATGACGTCCGCGCACGGGGCTATCGACAGCAGTCTGACGGTCGGAGAAGTCGACGCGAGGCTCTATGGGACGCTTGTCGAGCACCTCGGGCGCTGCGTCTACACCGGCATCCACGAGCCAGCGCACCCCGAGAGCGACGAGCGGGGGTTTCGTCTCGATGTCCTCGAGTTGGCGCGCGAGCTCGGCGTGACGATTGTCCGCTATCCCGGCGGGAACTTCGTATCCGGCTACCGGTGGGAGGACGGGGTCGGACCGGTAGACGAGCGACCCGTACGGCTCGACCTGGCCTGGCGCTCAGTCGAACACAACCGCGTCGGCACAGACGAGTTCGTCGACTGGGTGCGCCTCGTCGGAGCGGAGCCGATGTTGGCCGTCAACCTCGGAACCCGCGGGACCGAGGCGGCGCTTGACCTGCTCGAGTACTGCAACGTTCCCGGCGGCACCGCACTCTCGGCTCGGCGGGCGGCGAATGGGCATCCTGAGCCGCACGCGGTTAGCGTCTGGTGCCTCGGTAACGAGGTCGACGGGCCTTGGCAGATCGGCCAGAAAACCGCAGAGGATTACAGCAAGCTTGCGCGCGAGACGGCGAAGGCGATGAAAATCCTTGACCCGTCCGTGGAGCTGGTTGCCTGCGGCAGCTCAAGCCGCGCGATGCCGACGTTCGGGGAGTGGGAGGCGACGGTGCTCGAGCAGTGCTATCCGTACGTAGATTTCATTTCGGCCCACGCCTACTACGAGCCCGAGGATGACGACCTCGACAGCTTCCTCGCGAGCGCCTGCGACATGGACGCGTATATCGACGGCCTCGTGGCGACATGCGACCACGTAGCCGCGAAGCTCCGAAGTCCCCGTAGGATCGACGTTTCCTTTGACGAGTGGAACGTCTGGTACCAGTCGCGGCTCGACGCCACGGTGATGGGGTCGTGGCAGGAGCACCCACGCCTGATCGAAGACACCCACTCGTTGGCAGATGCAGTCGTGGTGGGGACGCTGCTGATCACGCTCCTGCGCCACGCCGACCGCGTGCGGGTCGCGTGCCTCGCGCAGCTGGTCAACACCATCGCACCGATCATGACTCAGCCCGGTGGGCCAGCCTGGAGGCAAACGACGTTCTTTCCCTTCGCGCTCGCCGCGAGGCACGCGCGCTCCGGCGTCGTGCTCCGTCTCCACGCCGACGGACCGCGGATTGAAACTCAGCGTTTCGGCAGTGTGCCGGCGCTAGAGGCGACCGCCGTGTGGCGCGAAGCCGAGGGCGAACTGGTCATCCTGTGCGCAAACCGTGACCGGAGGACGCCTCTCGAGCTCGACCTTGCTCTGCACGGTTTCGACGCTCTCGGTGTCGTCGAGCACGTGACGCTTACCGGTGACAATCCGTACGCGCAGAACACATGTGCACAGCCAAACACGGTGAGACCGCAGCAGCTGACGAGCGCGAGCGTCAACGGCGGTCGGCTGACTGCGCCCCTGCCGCCGCTCTCTTGGAACCTTATCCGCCTATGCAGCTTGGGCGCCCGCCGTGGCCAGCACAGCACCGCCGCCAAGACGTTCGCCGGTGGCAGGCCCGCATAGCCAGACGCGCGACGGCAGAACCGCGAGCCGCAGCGTCACCCCCCGACCAGCGGTGCGTCCGCTCTGAGGCAGCCTCAGATAATCCAATCGATGTCGAGGTCAGTAGCAAGTGATGTCTGGACCGCGACTTCCTTACAGGATCGCGGTCGTCTGAGCTGGGGGTCTGGCGTGCAAGCAACGGAGCACAAACCGGGCTTCCGGTGACGATGCCACACCCGACGCCGACGGGACAGCTGCGGCATGAGCCGGTCTCGCCGGATGTACAGCCGACTACCTCGTCGCATGGGGACTGCGTGAAGTCCGTAGGCCACAGAGCACCGTCGCACGCCGAGACCACAGGCCCCCTCGGGCGTTCACACAGCCGCGACCGCCCCGCCCGGAAGCGTGCTCACAACGTCGTTGAAGTAGGCCTCAAGCTGCTCTAGCTCGTACTCGCCTGCGCCCGTCCCTGGCAGCGCGAGCGCACTCGCGCTCGCGCTCAGCCCGGCCGCCGCGCCCAAGCAGCGCAGGGCGTAGCCCGACGCCGCCAGCTCGCGGTCGAGCGCCGCGAGCGCGGCGGTGTCGCGCCGACCGTACCGGTCCGACCACGAGGAGCAGCTGTAGGCGAGCAGCTTCTCCGGGTACTGGTCGTGGACGCGCCCGGCGAAGATGCGAGCCGTATGCGGATCGGGAAGCGGCGTCTCGAGCCAGACCAGGTCGGCGTGCGGGGCGTACGCGAGGGCACGCGCGACGGCGTGCTCGACCCCAGAACGGACGTGGTGATAGCCCTCCGCAGAGCGCTCGCCGGCGAGGAACTCGTGGTCGCGCGCGTCGACGTCGCTGGTCAGCAGTCCCGCGCTCAGCGCGGCCGTGCGGGCACCGATCAGCGTCGGCACGCCGGCGACGTCGGCGGCGAGACGGGCGATGTCGAGCATGCGGACGTGCTGTGCGGTTGGAACGAGCACGCTGCCACCCCCATGACCCAGCCTCCGTGCCTCGGGGAGCTGATCGTCCATGAGCACGCCGGCGGCACCGGCCCCGATCAGCGCGTGCATGAGCTCATAGGCGTGCGCGGCACCACCGAATCCAGCCTGTGCGACGGCGATCACAGGCGCCAGCCACTCGCGCTGCATCTCGTGCTGGCCGGAGGCCACCGCTGCCGCCCACTCGATCTGATCAGCGCGGCGCAGAGCGCTGTTGACGCCCGCGACGAGCGCCTCTGTCGGCTGGCCGACACCGGCAGCGGGGAGATAGACGACGTCCGCGTCGGCCCTGACGGCCGCCACAGCCTGCTCCGCCGACGCGGCGTGGCGCGCGCCCACCGACTCTTCCCCGTGCAACAGGTACCAGAGCCGCTCCGCGCCACGTCGGGCGAGGCTGTACTCGACGCGGATGGTGCCACGCAGGCGGATCACGTCGTCGGCCTCGTGGTGGCGCTCGACCCCGAGCCAACGCTGGCTCGTGGCCCAGTCGCGGTCGATCGCGGCGGCGGCGATGGTGGACAGGCTGCTCATGGGTGACTCCTCCTCGGCCTCAACAGACATATCGCCATAGTTGGCCATTCCGTGACTGTTGTCGAGCAAATCTTTTTGATACTTACGACTAAGTGCTATAACTGCACAGATTTTCACATGGTTTCCGACTCTCTCGACCCGGTCGTATTCGGCCAGCGCCTGCGCCATCAGCGCAAGCGGGCCGGGCTCACGCTGGAGGCCCTTGGCAAGCTCGTGGGGAGCTCAGCTTCCTACCTCTCGCAGCTCGAGAACGGTCGCCGCGAGCCGCGCCTATCGACCGTCAACCAGCTGGCCGGCGCGCTCGCGTGCAAGCCGGCCGAGCTGCTGTCCGCGGCGGCGCCGAGTCGACGGGCCGAGCTGGAGGTCGCCTTCGCACGTATCCAGGACGACCCCCTCTACCAGTCGCTGCGCCTGCCGTATCTGAAACCATCGGCGCGCCTGGACGGCGCCGCGCTCGAGCACGTCGTCACGCTGTTCGGCCGCCTGCGCGATCTCACCGACGGGACCGCGCGCGCCAGCTCCGGGCACGACACGCCGCCCGGCGTTCTGGGCGCCCGCGCGGCCAACGCCGCCATGCGCGACGAGATGCGCCGCCGCGACAACTACTTCGAGGAGATCGAGGCGATCGCCCAGGGTGCGCTCGAGGCGGTCGGTTACACCGGTCCCGCGGCCGTCTCCGAGCGCCACCTCACCGACGCTGCCGCCCATTTCGGCTTCAGGGTCGCGCGTGTCCAGGGACTGCCCGCCTCAACCAGGTCGATCACCGACATTGCCAACCGTGTCCTCTACGTGCCGCAACGCAACGCGACCGGCGGCACGCGCACCTCACGGTCGGTAATCGCTCAGACGCTCGGGCACTTCGCCCTCGGCCACCGTGAGCCGACGGACTTTGCGACCTACGTGCGCCAGCGCGTCGAGGCCAACTACTTCGCCGGCGCGCTGCTCGCCCCCGAAGCCTCCGTGGTCGCCCTGATCGCCGAGGCCAAGCGCAACCACGACATCTCCGTCGCCGATCTGGGCGAGATGTTCTACATCTCCTACGAGATGGCGGCACACCGGCTGACGAACCTGATCACCCGGCACTTCGGCATCCCCATCCACTTCCAGCGCTCCGACCACGAGGGTCGCCTCTGGAAGGCGTATGAGAACGACGGCGTTCTGCTGCCGGCAGATGTGGACGGCACGATCGAGGGCCAGCGTCTGTGCCGCTGGTGGAGCTCACGACAGGCGTTTGAGTCAGAGGACTCCTACGAGCTTCACTATCAGCGGACAGAGACCGTGGCCGGCAACTTCTGGTGCGTGACGCACATCGAGCTCGGGCGTGACCGCGGCGACGCGATCACGGTCGGGACCGTCGATGCGATGTCGCACTGGTTCCGTGGCTCAGACACGACCCGCAGGGCCACCTCCACCTGTCCGGACCCGGCCTGCTGCCGGCGCCCGCCCGATGACGCGGTCCAGCGTTGGGAAGGCAAGGCTTGGCCCTCGGCGCGCGATCACAGCGGCTTCGTCTCCGGCCTGCCGACCGACACGGTGGTCTTCAGCCCCTGCCCGGGCGTCGACCTGATCGACGTCTACGCCTTCCTCGACCGGCAGACCGGCCTGGGCCGCGCGTCAGCTGGCTGAGGCCAGGGCCGCGCGAGCGCCGATCAGCCTGCTCACAGCCTCGGGGTCGTCGAAGGCTGCGACCGTGGCCACATCGACGCCGGCGACGATGATCGCCCCGACCTCGTGGGAGACGGTCGTGTAGATGCCGAGCGCCTTCATCCGTTCGCACTGGGCGGCGTTGTCGTCGGTGGGTGCGACGTAGTGCACGGAGCTTGCGTTGTAGCGGCGCAGCAGGTAGAGGTGGGTGAGGGTCTGCAGGCGCTTGCGGCGCAGCGTCTGGTCGAATGTGTTCTGGTCCCGGACCGAGAGGATGGTCTCACCTCGGCGGTCGCGGATCGGGGCGAAGACCACGTTTGCGAGCTTGATGTGCTCGCCGTCGAGCACCTCGAGCTCGAGCACGTCGGTCCCTTCGCGGCTGGGACGCAGGCGCACCTGCGGCGCCGTGCCAAGGTCGTTGGCCTGCGCCCAGGCCGCGAGCCAGTCCTCGAGCACCTGCTTCGGCAGCTCGGTGGCCTTGAGGTGCTGCACCTGGGTTGAGCCCTTGCCCATCGCCTTGGTGGTCGCCGTGCGCGCCGTGCAGGCTGCCAGCGCGGCGTCAAGCCGTGGCCCGCCGACATGGGTTTGCGGGGTGCGGTACGGGGACTCCAACAGGCGCAGGCGTCGCTGGACCTGGGCGAGCGCGAGCATGCCGTCGTGCTGCAGCGCGGTTGCGAACTCCTCCGCGGCGACACCGTCGATCTGGTGCCCGCCGTAGGTGATGAAGTTGAACACGAACCCGCACTCGCCAAGCAGCCTCGGGAACTCGCGCATCTCCTCCTCCGACATGCCGGTCGAGTCCCAGTTGAACGACGGTGAGAGGTTGTAGGCGAGCATCTGCTGCGGAAACTGCGCGTGGATCGCCTGCGCGAACTCGCGCGCCTCGCCGATGTCGGCGCTGGCGGTCTCCATCCAGACCAGATCGGCGTAGGGCGCCACCGCCAGCGACCGCCTGATCGCAAGCTCGAGCCCGCCACGGACCTGGTAGAAGCCCTCCGGGGTGCGCGCCAGCTCCGCGTCCCAGTAGAAGCCGATGCCGAGTTCACGGGCCTTCTGACGCACGGCCCAGAACGATGCGGACTTTGCAAAAGTTCTCCAGTTTCCAGGGCTGATTGGCAGATCGGCGCCGTCCTCCTCCAGCATCTGCAGAGTCGCCAGCGCAGCCTCACCGATCGTCATCAGGCCCGCGTCCGCCTCCCAGCGCTCGACCATCGCGTCGAGGATGCGGTCGTAAGCCTCTTCCACACGCGGCTCCGGCTCACCGCTGACGGCAGCCGCAGCCTCCTCGGCGGCGCGGCGCAGGCCGGTGGAGCTGAGCCACGCCTGCGCCGCGGCGTACTCCTGCTCGCTGATCTCATAGAGCCTGAAGCCGTCAAAGGTCTCGTGTCCGGAGTCGTAGAAGACACGCATCAGCGCGAGCGTCGCGAGCTTGTAGGAGGGCACCCCGCGGGCGGTGGCGCCGAGGATGAACGGGTGGTCGCGCTCGTCGGCGCTTGAGTCCAGCAGGTTTGCGGCCTCCGCATCGGTGCGCGCGACGATGATCCCGGGCACACCCATGACGTCGAGCTGGAAGCGGGCGGCGCTCAGGCGCTTGATCTGCTCGTCCACACCGACCAGCACCTTGCCGCCCTGGTGGCCGCACTTCTTGGTTCCGGGACGCTGATCCTCAATGTGATAGCCGGTCACGCCGGCCTCCACAAAGCGCCTGATCAGGTTGCGCACATGCGCGTCGCCGCCGTGACCGGTGTCGGCGTCGGCGATGATGAACGGCCGGTAGTCGATCGGCGCGGGGGCTGCCGCGAGCTGGGCGGCGGTCATGCGCGAGCGCATGTAGGTCTGGTTGCGGTCCGCGGTGAGCAGCGCACGCACGATCGCCGCCGCCTCCTCTGGCACCTGCGAGAGCGGGTAGCTTGCAAGGTCCGCGCCCGGATCCTCGCTGGTTGAGCCCTTGGCTGATGTCGCCCAGCCACCGAGGTAGATCCCCTCGATCCCCATCCGCTTGATCGTCACCGCCTGGCTCGGCGAGTAAGGGCCGAAGGTGGTGATCGCCAGACGCTGGGCAAAGAGCTCGCGCAGACGCTCATAGAAGGCTTGCGCGTTCTCGCGCGCAACCGTGTGGTCTGAGGCGATCGTGCCGCGCTGCTCGGCCACCTGCCGTGGCGAGTAAAGCCGGGTGGTGTTGGTGAAACGCGCGGAGTCCATGAACTGCTTGGCTGCGGCGAGGTTCTGGTCAAAGGTGGTCATCTGTGTGCCTATCTCGCGGTTCTCTCAAAGGTTGGTGTCAAGGTCGGGGTTATGGGTGATGCGCGTGCCATCACGGGCGAAGCTGTCCAGGTAGTCACGGATCCGCGTCTGGGCGGTCGCGAGGTCCGGTACGTCCAGGGCGAGGTTGAGCAGGTCGATGTACCAGGGCGCCTTGACCGGCTCGAGCACGTAGGCAGCGACGATTGCACGGGCGATCGGCAGCGTCGTCTGCTTTGAGTCCTCGTGCACATCCTGGCCACTGGCCAAAAGCAGCTTCTGGTACTCCTCCTCAAGCAGCGCCACAAACAGCTCACGCGTGAACACCTCGCCGGCACGCACACCGCTTGACGGGTCATCGGCGCTCATCGCAGCCGACTTGTGCAGCCACTCCCACAGCACCGACAGACGGATCTCGCCGGTCGCGGCGTCCTCCATCAGATAAAGCACGTCATCGTCACCGAAGAAGTCGGCGGGCTTGAGCGCCGCCGCCTGATAGCCGCGACCAAACGCGTTGCCGTACTGCAGAGCGACGCTGATCAGGTCCCTTGCGCCACGCACCGTGCGCGGCCCGTCCTCCAAAAGCCTCAGCGCCTGCGCATCCTCAGCGCTGTAGGTGAGCGGCGCAAACTGCCGCCCCAACTGGTTATCGCGCCCCGCCTGCGCCCACACCGGCCGCACGATGTGAACCATCTTCCAGTGCGCAACCCACTTGCCTGAGGCGCCCTCACGCTCCTCGCGCCTGGCACCCGCAAGCGCCTTCTCCATCGCCGCCCTCACCCCGGCCGCGCTGCCGACCGGGATGTTCGGCTCCATACCACCCTGCCACAGCGCAAAGTTGCCGTTGCGGTCGGGCGTGTTCACCGCCCGGCGCACCCGGTCCTCGTAGGCGCGCATGTAGCCGTAGGTCATGGTGACCTGGTCGATGTTCGGGTTCACAAACCCCTCATCCCACGCGTAGGCGTCAGAGAGCGAGTTGATGTAGTCCCAGCGCCCGGTGTTGAAGCCGACGAAGTGACACCCCAGCGCGGCGCGGATCTCCATCAGCTGAAAGCACGCCTCGACCTGCTCGACAAGCACATAACACAGGATCGACCCGGCCGCCAAACCCAGATGCTCCTCGAGTGAGTCCAGCAAAAGCCCCCAGTAGGCGGCCTCCGCGGCGGTCTGGATCTTCGGCAGATACAACACCAGCGAACGCCCCTGCGCCCGCAGCGCCGCCTGGTTGCCGACCACATACAAAACCAGGTCGGCGATCGACGCTGAGAACCCACGCCCGTCCGCGTGCGCGAGGTGACGGTCATCCAGATGCAGCCCACGCACCCGAAAGATCCGGGTGGTGAACGACAGCTGCTTTTGCCAATCGTCGATGATCTCCCGGCCCAGAAAGCCCTTCGCCCAAGCGTTCATCTCCCCCGCGACCTGCTCGGCCACCGACAGAAACAGTCGATCGCCGCCCGTCATCAGCTTCAGGTTGCGCTGCGCGTCAAGCGCCATCGTCTGCACCTGGCCAAGCGCGTCCTCGCCATCGAACATCCAACCATCAGCACCCGACAAAAGCGCGTAGGCCACGTTGCGCAAACCCTCCGCGATCCCCGCCCGTGGCCTGGTCGCAGGACCCGTGCCCTGGATCCACTGCCGACGCAGATCATCCGGGATCCGCGCACCCACAAAATCCCCGGCCCGTGCCTGCGCCACCGTGATCCCGGTCCCCTCGATCAACCCGTCCCCAGGCAGAAACCCGATCGCCCGCCGCTCACGCGCACGCCCGGCCCGACGCGCCATCCGCGCAGCCATCAGCTCGCCACGACGCGCGTCAAAACCGCTCAGCGCCTCAAGCGCCTCCAGCACCTCGGGCGTGTAGAGGTCCCGGTAGCGCTCACGCGCCTGCCGCGAAACCGCGATCGCCCGACCCTTGACCGTCGCCCCTCGCGCGCGCAGGTCAGCCACGGCCACGCGCTCCCGACGAGCCCGCCGCCGCGACGCACCCGGTCCCAGGCCAGGCAAAGGGTTTCCGGCTTACGAACATAACTGCCATGTTGCGCAGGTCTTTGACCATTTGTCCAGGAAACTTTGAGAAAGTTTCTCTCCTATGGACAAAAGTGGCGATCTTCGGACCGAATGCGGAGCTTCAGCGGTGCCGCCGGCGACTGCACCGCATGTGTCCCAGGCCGACCGACGAGCGCACTGAGACAGAGAGCGCGACCAGCCGCCAGGCCGATCGCGCTCTCACCGAGTCCTCCCTCTCCCCTCAAAGCGCGAAGACCGCGCAAAGCTAGCGCAAGTCTTCGCCCTCGGGAAGGCCGTGGGCGCGACGCCAATCATCTGCTAACAGAGCCCAGCGCTCGTGGTCACGCCAACGGCCGTTGATCTTCAGGTAACGCGGCGAGAAACCCTCCCGCTTGAAGCCGGCCCGCATCGCCAGCGCCCGTGAGGCCTCGTTGGCGGGCTGGATGTTGGCCTCCAGCCGGTGCAGCTCGAGCTCGACGAACGCGACATGCAAGAGCAGTTCGATCGCCTCGCTCATGTAACCCTGGCCGGCGTAATGCTCGCCAACCGCATAGCCCAGGTAGGCGCTCTGCAGCGAGCCGCGCGTGATCTGGGAGATGTTGAAGAAGCCGAGAATCCGGTCATCGCTGCGACGGCACACAAGCCGCGCCTCGAAGTCGGGCCGGTTGCAGTCCTGCAGGTAGGCGAGGAACCGTGCCGAGTCCGTCGGTGCGCTCGCCCACTGGCGGTGGAAGCTGCGGCTTGAGCGCATCAGCGAGACGAACTCCTGCTCGTCAGCGGCACGCGGCACGCGCAGGTACACGCGCCCCGCCGAGGGGTTGTCATCCTGCTCACGCGGAGGCTCGCTCCCGGCGCGACGCCACAACCTGACCATCAGCCTGCGAGCGTCCGCGCAAGCCGGGTTGACAGGGCCTCCAGCGCAAGATCCTCACTGACGTTGCGCCGCAGCCGTTGGCGGGTGTCCTCAACGAGATCCACGGCGCGCGCCAGCGCCTGCAGATCCGCCCCACGGCGGGCGCGGCTGTCGGCCTCGAGCTCCGTGCTCCGGTCGCAGTTTCGCACGAGCTCACCGGCACCGCAGGACAGCGCCATCAGGTCCAGAAACCAGCTCTCAACCACGTCCAGAGCGAGCTCGAGCGCCGCGGTCTCAACGCGCCGGCGCACGCGCCGCACGCGCTCGTCCCACTCGGTCCGTACGCGCTTTCGCTCACGACTCGGCAGCAGCTCGAGCTCCTGCCCGGCGCGGACCTCGAGTCCCACCCGCGCGCGCTCGCCGCGGGCGCGCACACTCTCAAGCAGCGCCTCGCACAGCAAACCCGCAGGCACCCCGACGAGCGCTGAGCGGGCCAGCGCCTGCGCACGCTCACGCAGCGCTAGGCCCTGCTCACCGACGAGCTCACGCGCGCGGTTCCCGTCGCCCAGACACAGCCTTGCGGCGGCCTCTGCCGTCGGGCGCTCCGTCCCCTGCGCCCGCAGCGCGGCGGCGAGCTCGGGGACGCTCGGCGCATCGAAGCGCACCGGCTGGCAGCGCGAGCGGACGGTGTCGAGCACATCGGCGAGCCGCTCGGTGATCAGGATGATGTGCACGAACGCCGCCGGCTCCTCGAGCGTCTTCAGCAGCCGGTTGGCCGCCTCAGCCCCGAGCTGCTCTGCCGACTCGATCACGAACACGCGCCGTGCCGACTCAAACGGCGTCCTCGTCGCCGCAGCCACGACCGCCGCGTCGACATCTGAGACCAGAATCTCGTGCGCGCCGCTCGGCGTCACCCACGTGAGATCCGGGTGTACCCCGGCCAGCGCGCGCGCTTGCGCGCTGGCCGGATCGACCGCGCCGTGCGCCAGCAGCCGCGCGGCAAACTCGCGCGCGACCGCTCGCTTGCCGGCGCCGCCCGGGCCGTGAAAGAGGTAGGCGTGCGACGGCGACCCGCCGGGCTCGAGCGCCGGACCGAGAATCGCCGCGACACCAGGCTGTCGTTCGAGCAGCTGCGCCATGCTCGGATCGTAAGCTACCTCCTACACATGAGCGAGCGCGGCAGGCTGATCACGATCGAGGGCCTGGACGGCACTGGCAAGAGCACGCTCGCCGACGCCTTGGCAGCGGCGCTTGCGGCGCGCGGGCGCCCCGTCCGGCTGCTGCGCGAGCCGGGCGGCGTGCAAACCGCGGAGGCGATCAGAGCGCTGGTCAAGGATCCGGCGCTGAACGTCGGCGCCCGCACCGAGGCGCTGCTGTATGCGGCCGCGCGCGCGCAGCTGGTCCAGGAGGCGCTCGAGCCGACGCTGGCCACCGGCCGGTGGGTGCTGCTCGACCGTTTTGTGGACTCCTCGCTGGCCTACCAGGGCGCCGGCCGCGGCCTCGGCGTCGAGGCGGTGCGCGCGCTCAACCTGTTTGCCACCGGCGGCCTCACGGCGGACCGCACCCTGCTGCTCGCGCTCGACCCGGCATCCGCGCAAGCGCGCGCGGATGCCCGGGGACAGGCGCCCGACCGACTCGAACAGGCGGGCGCCGGCTTCTTTGCGCAGGTCGCCGAGGCCTACCTGCAGCTCGCCGCCGCAGAGCCGGGACGGTTTCGCGTGCTCGACGCCGGGCGCGGGCGCGAGCAGGTGCTGGCTCAGGCGCTCGCGGCGCTGTCAGATCTGCTGTAGCCGTGCGGGTGGGCCTGCGCGAAGGCCCAGGCGTCGGCGATCATCGTCTCAAGCTCCGGCTTCTGTGCCACCCAGCCGAGTGCCGCGCGGATCCTGTCGGAGGCGGCGACCAACCTGGGCGGGTCGCCGGGGCGACGCGGCGCCTCGCGCGCCGGAATCGGCTCGCCGGTCACGCGGCGGGCCACCTCGATCACCTCCCGCACCGAGAAGCCGTTGCCGTTGCCGAGGTTGAGGATCAGGTGCTCGCCAGCGCGTGCGTGCTCAAGCGCGAGCAGGTGCGCAGCCGCCAGGTCGTCGATGTGGATGTAGTCACGCACGGCGGTCCCGTCATCTGTCGGGTAGTCAGTGCCGAAGATCTGGACGCTGGCGCTCGCGCCCAGAGCAACCTTCAGGATGTTGGGGATCAGGTGGGTCTCGGGCTCGTGGTCCTCGCCGGCCTCGCCGTGGGCACCGGCGACGTTGAAGTAGCGCAGGCTGACGGCGGCGAGCTGGTGGGCGGCACAGAAGTCGCCGATCAGGTGATCGGCGGCCAGCTTGGAGGCACCGTAGGCGTTCTGCGGACGCGGTGGCGCGGTCTCGGCGATCGGCACCTCGTCGGGCTGGCCGTAGACAGCGCAGGTGGAGCTGAACACGAGCCTCGGCACACCCCCAGCGACCATCGCCTCGAGCAGGTTCAGGGTGCCTGCGACGTTGGTGCGGTAGTAGCGGCCAGGGTGCTCGACCGATTCGCCGACGAGCGCCAGGGCGGCGAAGTGCAACACACCGCCAAAGCCACCGCCGTCGAGAGCGCGGCGTGGATCCTCGGGGTTGCGCAGGTCGCCGAGGATCAGCTGGGCCTGGCGCGGAACGGCCTCGCGGTGACCGCGCTCGAGGTTGTCAAAGACCACCACCTCGTGGCCTGTCTCGATCAGCAGACGGGCCACGATCGAGCCTATGTAACCGGCGCCGCCGGTGACTAGCAGCTTCATTTCGTGCCGGAGCTTTGCATATCCATACAATTGCCGGTGCCGTGAGCGAGGGACAACAGCCACAGGATCCGCAGGACCAGTTCGAGCTGATCGAGTTCGAGGATGTGGAGGCCTCGCCCGGCACCAGTCTGCTGCGCATCTCGGGCCGGCCGGGACAGTCGCCGCAAAGCGGCGACCTGACGCTTCTGATCGAAGCCGGCGGCGAGGTTCACCGGCACGAGCAGCTGCCAGCCCTGCCGGGACCACCGGGGCTGCTGCGGGCGGCGTTCTCGGTTCCGCGCGCGCGCATCGGCGCGGACGCAAGCTACTCGCTTGAGCTGCCCGATGGCAGGTCGGTGCGACTCCCAGCTCCGGCGTCCAGGCAGCCGGCGCTCGGTGGCAGCCTGCCGCCGGCCGTGAGCACGGGCCTCGAAGCGCCCCCGAGAGCAGAGTCCCCCCGGCTGGTCGAGGCAGAGCGCCTGGCAGAGTCAAGGCGGCTTGCGATCGGCGAGCTGGAGCGCCGCCTGGAGGGCGAGCGCGAGCGACGCACGGCGGCCGAGTCAGAGCTCGCGGCGCTGCGCAACGAGCGCGACCAGGCCCGCGCGGACCGCGACGCCGCGCTGGCTGACCGGGACGCCGCAATCGAGGATCGCGACCAGGCGGAGGCCAGAGCGAAGGCGTCAGCCGCGAGCGCCGGGGCGCTTGAGGCGCAGCTCCGAGCGGCCGCAGATGCGGCGACGCGAACGCAGGTGACGCTCGAGGCGGAGCTCTCAGACCGGTCAGCCGAGCTCGAGCGTGTGCGCGCGGCGGCGGAGACGGCGCAGGCGCGGGCACACGCCAGCCGTCGCGAGGCGACCGAACTGGACGAGCGGCTGGCCCATGCGCAGGCCCAGATAACCGTGATGCAACAGACCCTGGACGAGCGTGAGGCCGAGCACGCCAAGGAGCTCGAGAGCGCGCGAGCGCGGACCGACGGCCCACAGGCACAGGCCGAGGAGACCCAGGCGACGCGCCGGCGCAACGCCGAGCTCGAGTCGACGCTGGCGGAGCTCGACGCGGCGCTCGCGACCCGTGCGGCGGAGATTGAGCTGCTGCGTGAAGCGCTCGCGGCCGGCAGGGCCGCGCCAGCCGTCGTTGCCAACGGGAGCGTGCCAGGCGAGGTCCTGGCCGGCGACGCCTCGGCCGTACTGGCCGCGGAGGTCGAGCTGCTGCGCGCTCAGGTGCAGGAACACAGGGAACAGACGCAGCGTTACCAGGTTGAGGCGCAGGAGGCGCTCGCCCGCGCCCGGGCAGCGGAGGAGGCGCTCGTGGCGACCACCGCCGAGAGCGCGCTCACCCGCGAGGCGCTGGCGCTCGAGGCTGCTCGAGCCCGCGACTGAAGCGTCGGCGCACCGCCTCTGGGCGCAGTGCCGCAGGTGCAGCGGGGCTCACTACAGTCTGTGGTGCTGCCCTTTTCCCAAACTGCGGCGTTTTCGGCGTTGGGACCGGGTCGCAGGGTGTTTCCGTCCGACCCAGGCGGGATGCTTCACGACCCCCCAGCCGCCGGGCGGGAGGAGGCAATTTCACAGCAGCAGCGACGCGAAGGAGACGTAAGCCAATGGCGAAGACACCGCAGGCCCCAACCACCCAGGCCAGCACACAACCGGGGCTGCCGATCGAGCGGTACTTCACCACCCCCGACGTTGACCCCTTCGCGACCGTCGAATGGGAGCTCCGGGACGCCCGCATCGGCCACGGCGGCAAGGTCTCGTTCGAGCAGACCGGCGTCGAGTTCCCGAAGTCGTGGTCGCAGAACGCGACCAACATCGTCGCGCAGAAGTACTTTCGCGGGCGTCCGGGCTCGCCGGAGCGGGAGCGCTCGGTCAAGCAGATGCTCACGCGCGTGGCCGGCACGATCGCCAGTTGGGGCGCTGACCGCGGCTACTTCGCAAGCGACGAAGACACCCGCGCCTTCAAAGATGAGCTGACCTACATCCTGCTTCACCAGATGGCGGCGTTCAACTCGCCGGTGTGGTTCAACGTCGGCTGGCACCCCGAGGGCAGCCCGAAGATGCAGGCCTCAGCCTGTTTCATCCTGTCGGTCGATGACACGATGGAGTCGATCCTCGAGTGGAACACCAAGGAGGGCATGATCTTCCGTGGCGGCTCCGGCTCGGGTGTGAACCTGTCGCGGATCCGTGGCTCGATGGAGCCACTGTCGCGTGGCGGGACCGCCTCCGGGCCGGTGTCATTCATGCGCGGCGCCGATGCCTGGGCGGGGTCGATCAAGTCCGGTGGCGGCACCCGCCGTGCCGCCAAGATGGTCGTGCTGGACGTCGACCATCCCGACATCCGTGAGTTCATCTGGTGCAAGGCCAAGGAGGAGGACAAGGCTGCGGCGCTTCGCGACGCCGGCTTTGACATGTCGATCGACGGCGACGGCTTCCATTCGATCCAGTACCAGAACGCCAACAACTCGGTGCGCGTCACCGACGAGTTCATGCAGGCGGTCGAGAACGACGCGGACTGGCACCTGATCGCGCGCACGACCGGCCAGCCGATCGGCGAGCCGGTGCGGGCGCGCGAGCTGCTGGCCGACATCGCGCAGGCAGCCTGGCGCTGCGCCGACCCGGGCGTCCAGTACGACACGGTGATCAACCGCTGGCACACCTGCCCCAACTCGGGTCGGATCAACGCCTCGAACCCGTGCTCGGAGTACATGCACGTCGACAACTCGGCCTGCAACCTGGCGTCGCTGAACCTGATGAAGTTCCGCCGCCCGGACGGCAGCTTCGACGTCGAGTCCTTCGAACGGGCGATCGACGTGGTGTTTCTGGCACAGGAGATCGTCGTCTCGCCGTCCAGCTACCCGACCGACGAGATCGCGACCAACGCCCGCGCCTTCCGCCAGCTCGGCCTGGGCTACGCCAATCTCGGCGCCTACCTGATGGCCAACGGCCTGCCCTACGACTCCGACGAGGGCCGCGGGATCGCGGCCGCGATCACAGCCCTGATGACCGGCCGCGGCTACCTGCGCTCGGCCGAGGTGGCCGCCGCAATGGGCCCCTACGACCGCTACGCCGAGAACGCCGAGCCGCACCTGGCGGTGATGCGCATGCACCGCGACGCGGCCTACGCGCTGGCCGACGAGGAGTGCGCCGACACGCCTCTGCTCGAGGCCGCGCGTGGGACCTGGGACCGGGCCGTCGCGCTCGGCGAGGAGCACGGCTACCGCAACGCGCAGGCCACGGTGCTCGCGCCGACCGGCACGATCAGCTTCCTGATGGACTGCGACACCACCGGCGTCGAGCCGGACTTCTCGCTGGTGAAGTTCAAGGAGCTGGTCGGCGGCGGGCAGATGACGATCGTCAACCGGACGGTACCGCTCGCCCTGCAGACACTCGGCTACGGCGACCAGGAGATCGAGCAGATCATCGCCCACGTGAACGAGCACGGGACGATCGTCGGCGCGCCGGGCCTAAAGGCCGAGCACCTGCCGGTCTTTGACGTGGCGGTCGGCGAGCGGGCGATCTCGCACATGGGTCACATCAAGATGATGGGTGCCGTCCAGCCGTTCATCTCGGGTGCGATCTCAAAGACGGTCAACATGCCCCACGAGGTGACCGCCGATGACATCGCCGACGCGTACCTGCAGGCTTGGCGGTTGGGTGTCAAGGCCCTGGCCATCTACCGTGACGGCTCCAAGACGGCGCAGGCGCTGCGAACCGACGCGCAGAAGGATGCGCCCAACCCGGTGGATGTGGAGGCCGAGATCCAGCGGCGCGTCGCCGAGGCGGTCGCGACCGCGCCGCCGCGGCGCAACCGCATGCCGCGCGAGCGTGAGTCGATCACCCACAAGTTCTCGGTCGGCGGCCACGAGGGCTACATCACCGCCGGCAAGTACGACGACGGCAGCGTCGGCGAGATCTTCCTGACCGACATCGGCAAGGAGGGCTCGACGATGCGGGGGATGATGAACGCCTTCGCGACGTCGATCTCGATCGCACTCCAGTACGGGGTTCCGCTCGAGACGCTGGTGCGGAAGTTCAGCTACATGCGCTTCGAGCCGGAGGGGATGACGACCAACCCGGAGATCCCGTTCGCGAAGTCGATGCCCGACTACATCATGCGCTGGCTGGCCTCGCGCTTCCTGGACGCCGAAACCCAGGAGGAGCTCGGCATCCTGACCCCGGCGGTGCGCGCCCGCAGGGCCGCCGAGAACGCGGCCAGCTCACACGCAAGCGACACGTCCGTGCCCGCTGTGCAGATACAGCGCCAGGAACAGCGCCGCGAGGACGCGGCCGGCACGACGCGAGCACCGGGCGGTGGCGGGGCCGGACCAACCGGCTCAGCGCAGGCAGCCAAAGCCGCGACCGCGGCGCTCACCGACACCCCACCGGTGGTGCCCGCAGGAGCCGCTCGCGGACCGCTTGGCCTGGACCTCGGTCCCGCCTGCCAGCAGTGTGGCGGCATGATGCAGCGCACCGGCGCCTGCTACACGTGCTCCAGCTGCGGCTTCAACACCGGCTGCGGTTGATGCCAGTGGCCACGGCGACGAGAGCGGGTTTGGTCGAGATCTGAGAGCGCCAGCCACAGCGTGAGACCTGACGGGAGAGGCCCTGCTGATGCAGGGCCTCTCCCCCTTAACCGGCGAATCGCCCGCACCATCACGCGCTGGCAGGCGAAGATCACGGCCGTGCACGGCGGGCCAGAGGCTCAAGCCTGGGCGGGCAACGGCGCCGCTACCCGGGGCGAGCCCTGCAGCCAGGCGGGCGCCCACCAGTTGTAGCGGTCGAACAGGAACATGAGCGATGGCACGATCATCAGGCGGATCACGCTGGCGTCGATCAGCACGCTCGCTCCGAGCCCGAGGGCAAGCATCTTGATGTCCACCTTCGTTGAGAGCAGGAACGCAAAGAACACACTGGCCATGATCAGCGCCGCGCACGTGATCACGAGCGCTGTCTGGGCCAGGCCGCTGGCGACGCTCTTGGCGTTATCGCCGCTTTCGAGCCAGTGCTCGCGGATGCGCGAGACCAGAAACACCTCATAGTCCATCGACAGGCCAAAGACGATCGCGAAGATGATCATCGGCACGTAGGATTCGATCGGCACGGTTCCGTCCACGCCGAGCAGGCTCGAGCCCCAACCCCATTGGAAGACGGCGACCAGAATGCCGTAGGCGGCCCCGATCGAGAGCAGGTTCAGCAGCACGGCCTTGACGGCCACCACGGGGCTGCGAAACGCCGTAAGCAGCAGGACGAACGCGGCGGTGAGCACGACCGCGATGATGATGCCCAGGCGGGCCGTGACGGTGTTGACGAACTCAACGGTGGCTGCCGTGCCGCCGGTCACATACGCCCGATCGCCGCTGCCGGCCAGGGCCTGCGGCAGCACCTGGTATTGCAGGCGGTGCACCAGGCTCGCCGTCGCCGTGTCACCAGGCCCGCTGCCGGGCAGAACCTTGCCGACGATCAGACTGCCGGCGTCCGCCAGGCCCATGCGCGGCACCGAGCTCACATCGACCTGCGCGCGCAGCACCGAGACCAGGTGTGAGGCGAGCTCCGTACTCACGCTTCGCTTGGCAGGCGGTGCCACGACGATCGTCAGCGGGCCGTTGGCCCCAGCGCCAAAGCCCCGCTGGATCGCCAGGTAGGCCTGGTGGTCGCTGAAGCTGGCGGGCTCGGCGGTCGGCTGTATGTGGCCGATGCGCATCGAGAGAACCGGGATCGCAAGCACCAGCAGCAGGCCGATCCCACCCAGCGCAAAGCGCCACGGGTGGCGTTCGATCGTGGCCACGTAGCGGTGCATGGCTGAACCCTCGCCGCTCGGCTCGGCGACGAGGCGACGGACAGCGTGGCGGTCGATGCCGCGCCCCGCAAAGCCCAGCAGCGCCGGTACCAGGGTGAGCGCCGCGAGCGCGGCGACAGCGACCGTGATCGCCGCTGCCAGCCCCAGCTTGCCGATGAACGAGATCCCCGACGCGTAGAGACCAAGCATCGCGATCACCACCGTCGAGGCCGCCGTCAGCACCGCGTGACCGCTGGCCGAGACGGTGGCGCGGATCGCCTGCTCGACCTCGCTGCCGTCGATCAGGCGCTGGCGGAAACGTGTCGTCATGAACAGCGCGTAGTCGATCCCCACCCCCAGCCCGATCATCAGCGCCAGCGTCGGCGCGCTCGTGCCGAACGCCACGGCCGCCGCAACGACCCCAAGCGTCCCCAATCCGGTGAAGACGGCCAGCGCCGCGCTGAGCAGTGGCAGTCCGGCGGCATACACCGAGCCAAAGCCGACCAGCAGCACGACCAGCGCGACCAGGATCCCGATCGTCTCCGAAGTCGCATCCTTTGCCTTCGGCTCAGCGGCCAGCCCCAGCCCACCGCCGTAGAAGACCTTGAGACCGACGCGGCGCGCCGGAGCAACGGCGGAGTCGACCTGGTTGACGTAGCCCTTGCCGAGCTTCTGTGGGTTCTGGTTGAAGTTGATGCTGGCGTAGGCGATGGTGCCCTTGGCCGACAGCGTGGACGTGCCGAGCGGGTCGCCGACCGCCAGCACGTGCGGGAGGCCCTGCAGGTCCTTCACCGACTGCTCAATCGCCTGCCTGTCGTTGCTCAGCGGGGCGCCGCCTGACTCAAAGACGACCTGGCCACTCTGGCCGCCGGCGCGTGGATCGTGCGCCTGCAGGATGTTCAGGCCGTTTTGGGCCGGACTCCCCGGAATCGTGAGCGTGTCGCTGTAGCTGCTGTTCACCACCCTGTGGGCGAGCGTCGCGGCCACCAGCAGCGCGATCCAGCCCGCCAGCACGAGCCAGCGCCGGCGCGCCGCCCAGACGCCGAGCGAGCCGAGTCGCGAATCGGAGCGTTCTGTCATGCATGACAGCTTTACAGAAACCGCGTCAGGTGTGACAAATTCTTTGAGGTGACCGACCCGGATCCCGACCCGCGCGACCTCATCATCGGGAGCCCCGCTCCGAACGCCGACGCCCCGCCCGCAGCCAAAGCCGCCGGGACTGGCCGACGCGCGGCCCACAGGCGCGCGACCGCGGCCGCGATCCAGGCGGCGGCCGACAAGCTGGTCGCCGAACGCGGGTTTCATGCCACCACGGTGCGCGAGATAGCCGCCGCGGCCGGGGTCACCGAGCGCACCTTCTACCGCTACTTCGACGGCAAGGAAGGGATCGTCGCCTCCAAACTCGGCACCTGGATGCAGGCAGCACACGCGGCGATCATCGCTCGCCCCGTGGCTGAGAGCCCCGTGCGCGCGGTGCGCATGGCGCTGGTGCAGCTGGCCGCCGCGATCGAGCGGAGCCCCGAGCGCGAGCTGCTATGGGCGTTCACCGACAGCGCCGCGACGTTCAACTCGATGCGACGCTCCGGTCAGCGTCCCCTGCTGCGGATCGAGCAGCTGATCACAGACGCGCTGCTCGAGCGCGCTCGGCAGGCTGGCCGCGCCGACGACAAACCGACGCGGGCTGCGGATCGCTTCACCAGCGAGCTTGTGGCGCGGACCGCGGTGGCCGCGCTGCGCACGATCGGCGCGGAGCGACGGCGCGTCCTCGATGCAGGCGCCCCGCAGCCGGTCCTGATGATCGACCGCGCGTTCGACACGCTGCAGTCGGTGTTCTGCGATCAGCAGCACTGATCAACGCGCCCGCGCCTCCGCCCGCCACAGCTCGGCGAGGATTGGACGCAACCGGTTTGCCAGGCGCGGACCAAGGGCTTGGGCGTACTGGGGCGTGATGTGGTTGCCGTCCTCGCTCGTGACGATCCCGCCGATCACGGTCGGGCAGAGATCGCCCTCACAAAACCACTGTAGGGTCGGGATCGCGGGGTAGCCATGGCTGACGACCATCGCCTGAATGCGTTGCAGCGAGGCGCGGATAGCGGGCGTCAGATGCAGAGCGCAGCGCGCCAGGTTGGCGCCCGGCGCAGCCATGCACTGCGCCGGCGTGGGCACGTTATTCACATACCAGTCGTCGCTCGGCGCATCCGCCAGCAGCACAGGATGTGGGACCGCCCGCATCACGCGCGCCACCAGACGCGCCGCCAGCCCAGCCTGCGCCACCGTGTAGTTGTCCGTCAGGAAGCTCACGATGGTGGCCGACGGGCGCAGCCGCGCGATGACTCCCAGGACGCCCCGCCACCAGCTCAGGCACGGCCAACCGGGGCGATTCTCATGCAGCGCCCACAGGGCACAGCCGGGCTTGGCCAGCGGGACGAGCCTGAAGCCCAGGCGTCTCGCCGCCCGCACAAACGCCGGCGTCCACATGGAGGCATGCGAGTCGCCGAGCAGGACAACGGTGTGGCGCGCCTGAACGTCACCGAGGCTGCAAAGCTGGTAGCTCAGACCGGACCCGAAGGCAGGCAGGCATGCCGACGCGATCGGCTGCCCCGCGCCGGCCGCTGTTGCGGGGTCGAGCACGGTGGGGATGGGCGCGCCCGCGCGCGCGAGCGCGGCGGCGGCCACAACCGGCGCCACCGGTCGCTGATCGAACAGCTCCCCGCCAGGCGACGACGGTCGCGACCTGGCCACCGGCCGCGCCGGCGACGCGGCCACCAAGGGGGACCCGGCAACCGCAGCGCCAGCGAGCAACACCACCGCCAAGGTGAGCAGACGCAACCTCACTGGACGATCAATCACGAACCGACGCCGAGCATCAAAACCACCGCAACCGGGATTGCGCTACCCAAAGGCAACCGGTTCCAACCGCCGCCGCGAGCCCTCGCTCCGCACAGCCGCCCACCAACCGCAGCCGAGGCTCGAGCAAGCCGCTGTCCTGCCGACCCCCTTTGCGTGGGTGACGCGACACAACCAGCGATCGGGCCGCCGCCCAGCCACGAGGCAGACAACATGTGCCGCATGCTGGTCAGTGAAGGCACACGGATCGTGACCAGCGATGCGTCCAGTCCACATCACGGCCATCCGGCACACCGCGAACCTTTCTGGCGCGGTGGGCGAATCAGCTGCAATGGATGACACCTACGCACAACCACCTGTCGCGGCCATGCTGCGCACCCGCGGCGCGACGCACCCAGCGGGACCAACCGACGCCGAACTGGTCGCAAGGTCGCTGCGTGATCCCGAAGCGTTCACGCGGCTCTTCGAGCGACATTGGGAAGCGGTCCACCGCTTCTGCAGCAGCCGAGCCGGGGCGGCCGGAGAGGACATAGCCGCCGAGAGCTTCCGGGTGGCGTTCGACCGTCGCTGGCGCTTTGACGCGCGCTATACCGACGCGCGACCGTGGCTCTTCGGGATCGCGAACAACCTGCTGCGCGACCACTTTCGCAGCGCCCGTCGCGAGGAGCAGAAGCTCTCGCGATCAGCAGCGCTGGATGTGCTCACCAAGGGCGGTGACGAGCTCAACCCGCTCGAGCGTCAGATGCTCGGCGCCGAGCTCGCGGCCGCACTGAAGGACCTGCCTGCGGTGGACCGCGACGCGCTGCTCCTGCTCGCCTGGGCCGACCTGGACTACGAACAGATAGCACGGGCGCTCGGCGTTCCCGTCGGCACGGTGCGCTCACGCATCCACCGAGCACGCCAGCGCGTGCGCGCATACCTCAAAACCAGCCAACACGACAACGAACAGGACGGGCTTCGATGACCGATCACGACCTCGATTGGGTGGCCGCACAGCGACCCGACCGCCGACCCACCGATCCGGCCGCACACGACCGTGCGCTGCTCGCGCTGCTGCGCCACGCAAGCTCGCAACCTGCCCCCAGGCGGGGCCAGCACGGCAGGTGGCGGGTGGGTGGGCGCGCGCCGCGCCAGCTCACCCTCGCCACCGCGAGCGTCGCCGCGATCGCCGCTGCCCTGGTGGCCTTCACGGCAGGCGGCAAGCACGGCACTGCCCCGGCGCTCGGCCTCCAGGCGCACGGGGGTGGCCCGGCGCTCGTGCGCCTCGCGGGCAACATCAGCGCATCGGCCACTCCGCCGGGCAACGCGACGCTCGTCCAGCGCACCACGACGCTCAGCGCCCAGGCAGCCGGCGGCCCTGTGACCATCACCGTCTACGACCTCTACGGCGACAACGGAACCTGCTACTTCTCCCGCAGCGAGAGTGGCCTGGCGGCACAGGTTGCGGCCAACAACAACCAAGGCGGCGGTCTGTTCGCCCGCGAGATCGCGGCGGCGCAGGCCGCCGCCACCGGCAACGTGACACAGGCGGCGCTCGCCCTGGCAAACGCCCCAGACACCAACGGACAGCCGCAGATCACGCCCACCACGGGGACATCCGCGGCGGACCTTGCCTCCGCGAAGCTCAAGGACAAGCTCACGGGCTTTCCCTACGACCCGAACGCGACCATCTACAACAACCGGGTCTGGGAGAACGCGCAGGACGCGCTCATCGCCGGCACCGGCAACCCCGAGGTACGGGCGGGCGTGCTCAAGATCCTCGCCACCCTGCCCGGCGTGAGCGTGACAGACGGCACCAGTGCCGGCCAGCCGACGCTGGTCCTCACCGGCGGTTCGGACGAGGTGGGGCCCGACTATCAGGAACAGCTGACGATCAACTCCCAGACGGGCACGCCGATCAGCTTCGCGGGCGGGTCGCCCAACGGCGCCCCCGCGACACAGGTCTCATACAAGGTTGCCCGCGTGACGCTATCCCAGGTGGCCGCGGGCACGCTGCCGAGCTTCCACTAGAACGAAGCGCGCGCCGCTCTCCGAACACCCGGAGAGCGGCGCGTCGGCTGCACCAGGCGCAACCCTGGCTCAGGGCTCGGCGCCCAGACGCTCCAGATCCGCCACGCCGCTGTCAATCGCAGCCTGGCGCACCGCGCCGGCGACGGCCTCATGCACCCTGCGGTCGAGCACCTCCGGGATCAGCTCCGAGGAGACCGTCAGCCCGGCGAGCGCCCAGGCGGCCGCCCGCTTCATCTCGAGGTTGATCTCGCTGGCCCCGGCCTGCAGTGCACCCTTGAAGATCCCCGGGTAGCCGAGCACATTGTTGACACTCGTGCCGTCGGCGGCGAACGCCGCGCCAGCCGCGAGCGCCGCCTCGGGCTCGATCTCCGGAGCCGGGTTGGTGAGCGCGAAGATGACCTGACCGGGCCGCACCATCGCGGGCGTGATCAGCCCCGGTCTGCCACTGGTCGCAACCACCACGTCACACTCACGCATGAGCGTCTGCAGATCGCTGATCTCGATCCCACGCCCCGTGGCGTGCTGCTGCGCAGCAGGGCTCGGGTCGCTTGCCAGTACCCGCCGCACACCGGCATCGTGGATCAGCGTCGCGATGCCGAAGCCAGCAGCCCCCAGACCGATCTGTCCGACGACCGCCTCATCGAGCCGGATCCCGGCCTGGCGGCAGGCGGCGATCAGCGCCGCCAAAGTGACCACGGCGGTCCCGTGAACGTCGTCGTGCATGACCGGTTGTGGCAGCGCCTCGATCAGCCGCCGCTCGATCTCAAAGCATGAGGGGGTGGATATGTCCTCGAGGTGGATCCCACCAAAGCCGGGCGCAATCCGCACAACCGTCTCGACGAACTCATCCACATCGGTTGTGTCGACCAGGATCGGCACGGCTGTGATGTCCACGAGCTGGGCGTAGAACATCGCCTTGCCCTCCATCACGGGCATCGCCGCCACCGGGCCGATGTCACCGAGCCCCAGCACACGCGTGCCGTTGGTGCAGATCGCGACGCTGCGGCCGATCATGGTGAAGCGCGCCGCCAGCTGTGGATACTCGTGGATCGCGCTTGCGACCCGAGCGACGCCGGGCGTGTAGACATCGCGCACCTCCTGGTTGGAGGTCACAACCCGGCAGGGACGCATCTCCACCTTGCCTCCGACATGGGCGATGAAGGCGCGGTCGTGATACCACACAACGCGCACGCCGGGGAGCTCGCCGAGCGCCACCGCCAACTGATCTGCGTGTTCTCGGTCGCGCAGCTCAACGGTGATCTCGCGAATCGCCTCGAGCCGGGCGATCGTGATCGTGTGGACATCGCCGATCAGACCATCGAGCTCGCTGATCCGCTGCGCGACCTGAGCCAGGTACCCAGCCTGATGCGGGATGCGCAGGCGGTAGGTGCAGTCCATCGGCATGGCAGGCCTATCGTAGGGCCAGAGCAGCGGACACGGCGCCCGCATCGTCTCGCCTGTCCGACGGGCCTGGCTGAGGCACCCCGCGCAGCACCGGGACAGCCCCGGCGTTCAACCGCACGCCTGGGCGCCACCTCGCACGCGAAAGACACTCTCTGCATGCAGTGTCCGCTACCTTCTGGCCATGGCAGAGCACCCGATCCCGAGCGATCGCGCGCGCAGCCTCGTGCGCGGCGGCTACGACCTGCACGTGCACATCGCGCCGGACTTCACGGAGCGGATCATCGACGACATCGGGCTCGCACGCCGTTGCCTGGAGCTCGGGATCGCCGGCTTCCAGATGAAGTCGCACTACACCGCCACCGCCGAGCGCGCCGCGACCGTGAGCGCCGCGGTGCCAGGCGTGCGGGCGATCGGCGCGATCGTCCTGAACCGTGCGGTGGGCGGGATCAACCCGCTGGCCGTTGAGGTCGCCGCCCGTGAAGGCGCCCGCACGGTCTGGATGCCAACCGTCAACTCCAGGGGTGAGATGGAGGAGGTGCACAGCTTCCCGGCCGGGGCGCCGATGCCCGTGTGGATGCGCTTCGAGGTCGCCCTTCGAGAGGCAGGCGTGCAGGCAGAGCCGGTGGCGGTGCTAGACCCAATCAGCGGTGAGCTCCTGCCGGAGGTCCGGGAGGTGCTGGCGGTGGCGGCACGTCATCAGCTGGTGCTGGCCACCGGCCACCTGTCGCGTGCGGAGATCTTCGCGGTGGTCGACGGCGCGCTGGCGGCTGGGATTCGCGATGTGGTCGTCACCCACCCGGAGTTCCCCTCTCAGAGCCTGAGTATCCAAGACCAGGTGACGCTCACCGAGCGCGGCGCGCTGATGGAGCGCTGCTTCACCACCCCCTACACACGCAAGGTGAGCTGGGAGCACGTCTGGGAGGGTGTGCGTGCGACAGGAGTTGCGCGCAACGTGCTCTCGACCGACCTCGGCCAGGTGTTCAACCCACCGGTCGAGGATGGCCTGGCGCTGTTCGCAGACCAGGCGCTCAGAGCCGGGTTCAGCGAGGAGGAGATCCACACGATGGTTGTCACAAACACCCGCAGGCTCGCGGGAGAGCCGCTGTGAGCCGGCGCATCCAGGTAATCGGGGCGCACGCCGCGGACTTCGTCTGGCGCGCCGGTGGCGCGATCGCCAAGACCGTCGAGCGGGGTGGCGTGGCCGAGGTGGTCGCACTCTCATACGGCGAGCGCGGCGAGTCCGGCGAGCTCTGGAAGCAGCCCGGCCAGACGGTCGAGAACGTCAAGCGCGCCCGCCACGAGGAGGCGCAGGCGGCCTGCGCCGAGCTCGGTGCGAGCTTCCGGGCGCTCGATCTGGGCGACTATCCGCTCGAGATCGGCGCCGCGGAGCTGCAGGCGATCGCCGAGGTGATCCGCGAGTTCGCGCCGGACGTGCTCGTCACACACACGGACACGGACCCGTTCAACCCTGACCACCCGGTCGCCTTCCGGGCCGTTGACCGCGCCCGCTCGCTGGCCGCCGGCGCCGGTGTGCAGAGCGCCTTTGCGACCGTCAAGCCACCGGCGCTCTACCTGTTTGAGCCCCACCAGCCCGAGCTGTGCAACTTCACCCCCACCACGTTCGTTGACATCACCTCGGTGTTTGAGCGCAAGCGTGCGGCCATGGCGCACATGAAAGCCCAGGCCTACCTTCAGACCTACTACGCACAGCGCGCCGAGCATCGCGCCAACCACGCCCGCCGGGCCAGCGGCAACGCCGAGGTCCGCTACGCGGAGGCCTTCCAGCGCGTGATCCCGCAGGTGGTGAGCGAGCTGTGAGCGAGCGGGCGCATGAGGTTGTTGGCGGCGGCCCGCTGGCCGCCGCCACCCCCGCGCAGCTCAGCGAGCTGGCCCGCCTCGGCTCAGCGACCGTGTACGAGGCCGGCGGCCGGCGTGACTACGTGGACGCCGATCTGCGCCAGATCGTGCCCGGCTCGCGCGCGGCGGGCCCGGCCCGCACCGTGCTCTGTGCCCAGGACGACAATCTGATGGTGCACGCCGTTATGGCGGAGGCACAGCCTGGCGAGGTGCTGGTGCTGACCATGCCCGAGCCCCGCCCGGTGGCACTGGTCGGCGACCTTTTGGCAACCCAGGCGCGGGCGGCCGGTGTCGCCGCCATCCTGATCGACGCCGCGGTCCGTGACGTCGAGGAGCTCGCACAGATGGGCCTGCCGATCTGGGCGCGTTGGGTGCGCGTCAAGGGGGCCCTCAAGGCCACAGCCGGACGGATCAACGTGCCGGTGAGTGTCGGCGCCGCCCAGATCAGGCCCGGCGACATCCTGGTGCTGGACGGCGACGGGGTGGCCGTGGTCGAGCGCGAGCGTGCGACAGAGGTGCTCACGGCGTCGCTTGAGCGCGAGCACAAGGAGCAGATCAAGCGCGAGCGGCTAAGAGCCGGCGCAAAGTCATACGACCTGGACGGGCTGCGGTCCGTCGTGGAGGCACAACTGCAATGAGCGAGCTGCGAGCACCGGACATCGCCCACCTCGGGCCGATCGAGCTCTTCACCCCGAAGCCCCAGGAGAGCGTCGACTTCTTCACCGAGATGATGGGCATGGAGGTCGAGCACCGCCACGGCCAGTCCGTTTACCTGCGCGGCTGGGATGACTACCAGCGCTGGTCGCTGAAGCTCACCGAAGCAGCAAGGGCGGGCATGGGGTACTGCGGCCTGCGCACCTGGAGCGATGAGGCGCTCGAGCGCCGTGTGGCGCTGATCGAGGCGGCCGGGCTCGGGCGCGGCTGGGAGGACTCGGGCGATGACGGCATCGGCAGAGCCTTCCACTTCCAGGATCCCGAAGGGCACCGCTTCAAGCTCTACAGCGAGGTGGAGCGCTACGTCAAGCCGGTTCCGACCGACTTCAAGAACGTCCACGGCAAGCAGCCCAACCGGGCCGTGGCGGTCAAGCGCTTTGACCACCTGAACATCCTCGCCGGCGATGTCCGCGCCCAGCGCGACTTCGCCACCGGCGTGCTCGGCTACCGCGAGTACGAGCGCATCGAGCTGAACGACGGCACGCTCGGCGGCTCCTGGCTCTCGGTCACGATCGCCGCGCACGAGCTGATCTACACGCGCGACGCCTATGCGGCCGAGGGCGCCCACGGGCGGCTGCACCACGCCGCCTTCTGGGTGGACACGCGCGAGGAGTGCCTGCGCGCCGCCGACATCTGGATCGAGAACGAGGTCTACGTGGAGTTCGCGCCCTCCAAGCACAACGTCGCCCAGGGGTTCTTTCTCTACGGCTACGAGCCGGGCGGTAACCGCGTAGAGGTCACCAGCGGCGGACGCCTGGTCTACGCGCCGGACGAGCCGTGCGTGATCTGGACTGAGAGCGACCGAGCCAAGGGCCAAGCCTGGCACAACCCGACCGTCCACACCTTCCACACGTACGGCACCCCGGTCTTCGAGCCGCGCCAGAGCGCCTGAGCACAAACACACCGGCGCGACAACCGTGTGGGTTGCCGCGCCGGCGCATGAGGAGAGAGGGTCTGCTTGAGCATCTGCGCCCGCGGCCCGCGGGCGCTGCTTCTGATGAACGCTATCGGCGCCCCACCTCGGCGCCTTGAGCCGCGGCTTGCAGGTTGCGCTGCTCAGCCCATGAAGCCGACCCCGCCGGAGGGCGTCGTCGACGTGGTCGTGGTCGTCCCGCCCGTGGTCGTGGTGGTGGTCGGCGTGGTGGTGGTCGGCGTGGTCGTGGTCGGCGTGGTCGTGGTCGGCGTGGTCGTGGTCGGCGTGGTCGTGGTCGGCGTGGTCGCCGCCGCGGTCACCGTGAAACCGACAACCACGACCGTCGGCGCGCTGATGTAGCTCACCGACACCGTGTCCCCGCTGGCGAGGTTGCCGCTTGCCAGCGCCTGGGCCAGCGGCGTGCCGACCGTTGCCGGGAAGCTCAGCGTCTGTCCGTTGGCGGCCAGCAGCGTGAAGCCGCTCCCGCCCGCGGTGACCGACTGGACGGTGCCAGTGGCCGTGAGCTCACCGGGCACCGTCACGGCTTGGGCGATCATCGTGCCCTGCGGGGTGGTGGTGTAGAGCACGTGCACGGGAACGCCCATCGGCACACCTGCCAGGTTGACACCGGCGCCGTACTGAAAGCCTGAGGTGAAGCCGGCGGTCGTGGTCGCCCTCAGCACGGACGGCAGGAAATGGTAGCGGCGAAAGCGCGGGTTGTAGGCGTCGGGGGCACCGTCATCAAGCCAGCCGGGGCCGCCCCTTCGGTCGCCACCGCCACCGCCATCCGAGGTGCCGAAGAAGCGCCCATCGATGTTCATGAAGATGTGCACGCCGGGGTTGTCATACAGGGTCACCTCCTGCGGACCAACACCGGGACCGCGAGCGATCTCGTGGTGGCGCAGCAGATAGCGGATCACACCCGCGTCGTTGGGCACACCACTGCCCGCTGGCCACAGGCCGGCACCCCTGAGCACCGCCGCCACCGACCCGGAACAGTCAAAGCCGCGCCTGCGGCCGTTGTAGCCGGGCCCCCGCTCACCGACGCTGGCGATCCCGGCCTGGGCATGACCACCGCCCCAAACGTACGGGTAGTCGCCGCGAGCCAGGCGGTTGGCGGCCACCGTGAGCGCATGGATTACCCCGGTCGGGCGACCGGGCCTCTGGACGGTGAACGAATATGTCCCGAGCGAGCTGAGTGTGCCGGTGAACTGCCGCGACACCGGCACAGGCGGAGTGGCCAGCGCTGCGGCGGGGAGAGCCAGACAGGCGGCGACTGGGGCGATGCTTGGCAGCAGGCGGCGCACCCCAAAGGTATCGGCAGCAGCGCCACCGGACTTCAGCCCTGTCAAACACCTTTGACCGCCGCGCTCAGGCGGGCTCGACGGCAGACGACCCCGCCCAGATGTTGACGTTCCCCTCCTGGGCGTGGCGGTCGCTCAGCGGGCGACGTGCGAGGCTTCGCCACGGACGAGGCGCTGGACCTCTGCGAGTGTGGCCATCGAGCTGTCGCCTGGGGTGGTCATGGCCAGCGCGCCGTGCGCGACACCGTAGCTGAGCGCCAGCTGAAGCTCCTGGTTGTTGAGCAGGCCATAGATCAGGCCTGAGGCGAACGAGTCCCCGCCACCGATGCGGTCGAAGATCTCGAGGCGGTCAAGTCGCGGCCCGACCACAAAACCGGTTTTGGAGTGCGCGACAGCACCCCAGTCGTTCAGGCTCGCGCTGTGAACTTGCCGGATGGCGGTGGCCACCAACTGCAGGTTGGGGTGACGGTCCATGATCGCGGCAAGCAGCGCACGGTGCGCACCGGGATCAAGCCCGCTGCCCTGCTCGACGTGCGGGAGCTCCTGTCCGAGCGCCTGGCGTGGATCCCCGCCGACACCGAGCAGCACATCAGCCAGCGAGACAAGCTCACGGTTGACCTGCGCGGCGCGTTCGGGCCCACCGAGCGCCTGCCACAGCGACGGACGGTAGTTGAGGTCATAGGAGATCACGGTGCCGTGCGCGCGGGCGGCGAGCATCGCCTCGCGCGCAACCGCCGACGTGCTCTCCGAAAGACCCGCGAACACACCGCCGCAGTGAAACCAGCGCACGCCCTCTGAAGCGAAGATCCGCTCCCAGTCAATCTCGCCCGGCTTCAGCTGCGAGACGGCTGTGTGACCGCGATCTGACAAGCCGAGCGGCGGCCTGACCCCGTAGCCACGCTCAACGAAGTTAAGGCCATTACGAACACTGCGCCCAACTCCGTCATGCGCAACCCAGTTGAGCTGTGCCTGCCCCACACCACCCTGACCGATCAGGCCCTCAACAAGACGACCGAGCGGGTTGTCCGCAAGCGCGGTCACGATCCCCGTACGCAACCCGAAACAGCGTGCAAGACCACGAACAACGTTGTACTCCCCGCCGCCCTCCCAAACCTCGAAGCTGCGAGCGGTCGCGATCCTTGAGGCACCCGGGTCAAACCGCAGCATCACCTCACCCAAAGCCACCGCATCCCAGCGACACACCTCCCGCGCCTTGATCGCCAGGCCGCTCACCGAAGCAGCATCCGGGCCGCGCGAGCGTTCTGCTCAATCTGCTCAAAGCGTCCCGCGCGAATCAGCTGAGGGGCCGCGATCCAGCTACCACCAACCGCAAGCACCCCGGGAGCAGAAGCCGCCTCGCTCAGGTTGCTCTGATCGATACCCCCGGTCGGGACAAACCGCATCTCCGGATACACCGCTGCAAGCGAGCGCAAAAACTCAACCCCACCCACCGTTCTAAACGGGAACACCTTCACCACACGCACACCGAAATGACGCAGCTGCTCCACCTCCGAAGCCGTGCCCGCCCCCGCAACAAACGGCAAACCACGCTCGCGTGCAGCCCGGATCACCTCAAAGTTGCTGCCCGGCGCCAACGCAAGCTGCGCGCCCGCCAACCTGGCCTGCTCAAGCTGATCAACCGAAAGCACCGTACCCGCAGCAACAAACAAACCCTCAATCCCTGAAAGCGCCCTGATCGCCTCAACAGCCGCCGGCGTACGGAACGTGACCTCGATGCAATCGACCCCACCCCGCATCAACGCCCGCGCCGTGGCAACCGCCTGCACAGCATCATCAAAACTCACCAAAGGCAAGATGCGAGCAGCACCAAGCCGTTCCCGAACCCGCACCCAAGCCGCATCCTCACACACAACCGCTCGCCCACTACCCATCAATCACGCCAGTATCAATGACCCGCAGAGCGTTCGCCGCGATCGTCAACGCCGGATTCAAACCCGCCGAAGACGGAAACCCAGAACTATCAAGCAACCAAAGATTCCCAACGTCATGCGCACGACAATCACGATCTATCACACTCCTGCCCGGATCCTCACCCATCACCGCAGTACCACACATATGCGAGTTGGTCTCAATGCCCATCCGCTCCGTCAGAATCAACGGATAACCGGCTCGCTTCATCGTGCGGGTGACGCGCTTTAGCAGTTCAGCGTGGGAACTCAGGTTGTTGGACGTCCAGTCGACCCAGATCTTCCCGTTGCGGTCGAGCCTAACGCGGTTCTCGGGCTTCGGGACATCTTCGGTGGTCAGGTACAGGTCGACGCTGTGATTCGCGATGTATTTGAGCGCCAAGTCCGGCGCCCATGGCCGGGCTTCCTTGAGCATCGGCGCCTTCAGCTTGCCGAGCATCTGCACGTTCCCGAGAGGGAATTCCCGATCATTGCCGAGGTACCAGTCGTTGATGCCAAGCGTCTTCTGGAACTCAACGTGGTTGGTGCGTCGCGGATCCACAGCCATGAAGAATGTGCTGGCGTGCACCATGTAGTTGGTGCCAACCAGCATCGAGGAGTTTGCAAGGCCGTTCGGGTGCCTTGCGGAGCCGGAGCGCAGCAGCAGCGCGGTTGAGTTCGCCGCACCGGCCGCGAGGATGAAGCGCTCGGCACGGATCCTGAGTTCCCGCCCATCGCGTACGGCCTCGAGCTCCGTGACCGTTCGCCCGTCTGGGGTCGTGCCGATGCGCTTGACGAGCGTGCGTGTGATCAGCTTTACGGTCGGGCTCTCCAGCGCCGGCGTGATGGCGCGAGTCTCGGCATCGTTTTTGGCGCCAAGTCTGCACGGGTACCCATCGCAGGTCTGGCAACGGATGCAGCGTCCGTCGGGGCGCAGGTCGACACCCATCGGCATATGAAACGGGTGCAGCCCCTGCGCGTTCAGCGAGTCGGCGAGTGCTGCCAGGTCCGGCTCATGCTCGAGCTCGGGGTATGGTGCGTCGGCTGATCTCCACGGAGCGGTGGGGTCGCCTTCGCCGTTGCCGTGGACTCCGTATATCTTCTCGGCTTGGCAGTAGTAGGGTTCGATTTCGCTGTACTCAAACGGCCACGCGGGGGAGATCCCGTCCGGGTGCCGGATGGCGCCGAAATCCTCAACGCGAAAGCGCGGCAGGCAGGCCCCATACACCTTCGTGTTGCCACCCACCCAGTAGTGCACTCCCGGCAGGAAGGGCTTGCCGGTGCGTCCGTCGTACCAGAGCTCAGCGTTCTTATAGCGCTTCTCCGCAAAGACAGCCGCCGCGGACCAGTTCTGCTCCTCACGCGGAAGGAAGTCGCCGCGCTCGATGACGAGCACCCGGCGGCCGGTGTCTCTGAGCGCAAACGCTGCGGTTGCTCCACCCATCCCCGAGCCGATGATCGCTATGTCGCAGTCGATGTGGTCGCTGTCCAGCGAGCCGACGACCGGTGGCTGGTCACTGCCAAAGGGGTCGGTCATCGCGGATCCGCAACCGCTGCTCGCTTCCGGGGCGACCCGAGACTCGCCGCGACCATTGCGAGGCCGTCCAAAAGAAAGTAGTCACCCCACATGACCGACTCGTCGACCCCGAGCCCTTTTGCCTCGTGGTAACTGCCGTGCTTGAGGATGCCGTCCCACTCCTCATGCTCGCCAGCGAGGAAGTCGGGGGCCAGGAGGCGGTGCTGGATGCGCAGCGCATACTCGCCATAGCTGATCGCCCTGGCGGTGTCCTGTGTCAGACAGGCAAGCTGCCAGATGCCGGCGGCTGCAATCGCGGCCGCGGAGCTTTCGAATGGTCGGGCTGGCTCGGGCTCTTCCCAGTCGTTGGGCGCTATCAGCCGCTCGCCGGTCCGCTCGATGTAGAAGTCCGCGCAGGCGGCGGCGGTGGCGAGAAACCGTCGGTCACCGGTGAAGCGGTATGCGGTCCCAAACCCATAGATCGCCCAGGCCTGTCCACGCGCCCACGAGCCATCATCTCGCCAGCCCTGCTGGGTCGTCTGCCTGAGAAACTGGCCAGAATCGAGGGCGAAGATGCCCTCGTGGCTCGCGCTGCCATCGCCACGTACCAGGTAGCGCCGCGTGGTCAGGCAGTGTTCATAAGCGATGCGAGCAAGATCGTTGTCGCCTGTGCGTGACGCCGCATAGAAGATGATCCCTACGTTCATCATGATGTCGATGAAGAGACTGTCGGCGGCCAGGAAGCTGCGGAGGTACCGGCCCTGCTCGTTGAAGCGCAGCGCCAGTGTCCTTCCCGCCTCGACGACGACGACGTCCAGCCCTGGGTCTCCGTCGCTGTCAAACCACCGCTTCCAGCTTGACCAGAACAGGAATCCGAGATCGTGAACGTCACGGTCGGTCTTGCGCGGCTCGATCAGGCGGCTGTAGTGCTCGGCGCGGGCACGCAGCTCTTGGTCGCCTGTGTGCTCCGCCAGTAGCCAGAGCTCGCCCGCCAGAAACCCTTCACACCAGTTGGTCCAAGCATCTCCTTGAAGCGACCAACGGCCATCGGTTGTGTAAAGCGGGAATCGATCGGGGTGCTGGTGGATGAGTGAGCGGACCTTGGTCTCGGCGACATCCCAGGCGTTCTCAGCTGCCTCGATGTAGCCATCTGGGGGCCGGACGGGGGTGGGCGGCACGAGCGGCAGCGCCGCCGCGAGCACCGGGTAATTCATCCGTCCCACCGTCCAACCGTCGACCACGGTGACCGCCAGCCGCTGTGGATCTGGATGGTCTTCGTCTCGGTGAACGCGGCGACCGCCTGGCGGCCAAGTTCACGTCCGACACCGCTCGCGCCGAACCCGCCGAACGGCAGCTCTGGGAACCCATCGAGCCACGAGTTGACCCAGATCGTCCCCGCACGGATGTCCTTAGCGGCCCTTAGCGCCTTGTCAAGGTCCTGGGTCCAGATCCCTGCCGACAGCCCGTACAGCGTTGAGTTCGCCAGTCTGATCGCCTCGTCGAGGCTCTTGAACGTGAGCACCGAGAGCACCGGCCCGAAGATCTCTTCTCGGGCTATCTTCATGTCCGGCTCCACCGAGCTGAACACGGTTGGCTGGAAGAAGCAGCCCTGCTCGGTCTGAAGCCTCGACCCTCCAACCAGCGTCGACGCGCCGGCGGCCCGGCCGTCTTCGACCAGCGCCTCGATCTTGCGAAGCTGCGCCTCGCTGGCGATCGCGCCGACCTGCGTTGCCGGATCAAGTGGATCGCCCACGACCACCCTGTCCATCTGCTCGGCGATGCGCTCCAGCACCGCATGGGACACACCCTCCTCCACCAGCAGCCTGCTGCCGGCATTGCAGCACTCACCCTGGTTGAAGAGCGAGCCGTATACGACAGCGTCGGCCGCGCGATCGAGGTCGGCATCCGCGCAGATGATCTGTGGGTTCTTGCCCCCGAGCTCGAGCTCGACACGCTTGAGATCCTCGCCGGCGTCGCGCGCGATCACACGACCGACAGCGGTCGAGCCGGTGAAGGAGATCATGTCAACACCTGGATGTCGACAGAGCGCGGCGCCGACCGAGCCATCACCGGTTATGACGTTCACGGCCCCGTCTGGGAGTCCGGCTTCGCGCAGCAACGCGCCGAGGTGAATGGTTGTTCCGCACGTCAGGTCGCTTGGCTTGACCACAGCCGTGCAGCCAACCGCAAGCGCGAACGGCAGCTTCTGGCTGATGATCAGGACCGGAAAGTTCCAGGGCGTGATCATCGCCACAACCCCGACCGGCTCGTTTACAACGATCCCCAGCACATTTGCCCCAAGGGCGTTGTGAGCGTCACCGTAGGTGTGTCGTGCAACGGTCGCCGCATACTCCCATAGATCGGCGGTGCCCTCGACCTCTCCAAGTGCTTGTGCTATCGGCTTTCCACTCTCCAGCGCCTCGAGCTCTGCAAGCAGCGTGGCGTCACGCCGGATCAGCTGTCCCACCCGATGAAGGACGACACCCCGGTCGGCGCCGGACATGTGCGGCCACGGGCCGCTGTCAAAAGCGTCCCGCGCCGCGCTCACGGCGCGGTCCACGTCCGCAGCGGCCGCCTGCGGGTAGGAGGCGACAATTTCACCGTCACCAGGGCTCTCACGGACAAAGCGCGCACCATCGGCGGCCTCGCTGTCTCGGCCACCGATGATCATCTGGCGTTCCGCTGGTCGCTGCACCGCTGTCATGGCTGTTCTCTCCTCATCATGGTTGCCTCCACGGTGGCGTCAGTTCCCACCGAAGCTGGGTTCGCGACGCTCACGAAAGGCGGCGACCCCCTCCGCGAGGTCAGCGGTCGATGCGGCTAGACCGCCGGCCAACGCCTCAAGCAGCGCTGTTGGACCACCCACCGCGCCACTATCGATCAGTTGCTTGGCAAGCTGAACGGCTACGGGGGCACGGCTGGTCAGTGCGGCGAGCAGCTGCTCGAGCTCCAGCTCCAGCGCGGCGGCCGGGGCGACTCGCGTGAGCAGCCCCCAGTCAAGCGCGGTCTGGGCGTCCAGTTGCCGTCCGGCGAGAATCATCTCCTTGGCGCGCGCGGGACCGACCAGCGCTGTCAGCCGTCCAGTTCCTCCCCATCCGGGCACGGTGCCCAGTCCTACTTCCGGGAGGCCCAGGCGTGCTCCCTCGGCGGCGATCCGAAAGTCGCAGGCCAGCGCCAGTTCGAGGCCGCCACCAAAGGCATGTCCGGCCAACACGGCGACGCTCGGCTGGTGCAGTCGCGCCAGCGTCTCGAAGATCTCGTGGCCGCGTCTGGTCCAGTCACGCCACATGGCGGTGGGAGCGAGACCGGCGAAGCGCTCAATGTCCGCACCGACACAGAAAGCCTTGGCTTGCGCAGCGCGCACGACGACGGCCTCGGTGCTCGTGGCCTCGATTGTGATCAGCGCACTGTGCAGCTGCTCGAGCATCTCGGGTGTGAGCGCGTTGAGCTTCGCCGGCCGGCTGAGCGTGATCGTCGCGATGTGACGCGCCGCGTCAACGGAGAGCTCAACCTCACCAACTCCGCTTGGCGTAGCGTGGCTCATCTGGCCGCTCCGCTGCTCGCCGCGGCCAGTGATCCGTGAAGGATGTGGTGCGCGCCCTTCTCACCGATCATGGTCGAGGCAGCCGAGGTGTTGCCGCTGATCAGCGTCGGCATGATGGATGCATCGACCACGCGCAGACCCTCGAGACCGTGCACACGGAGGTCTGTGTCGACGACTGCGAGCTCATCAGTTCCCATCTTGCACGTGCCGACCGGGTGGTAGTCGGTCTTTGCCCACCTGCGGATGTAGGCCCGGATCTCGGCATCGGTCTGCACACTTGCGCCCGGCATGTGCTCGCTGAGAACGAACGGCTTGAGCGCTTCGGAGCTCAGGAGTCTGCGGCCCCATTGGAAGGCGGCTAGCGAAATCCTCCAGTCGTACGGGTCGGCCAGGAAATTCGGGTTTATGATCGGCATGTCCTCAGGGTTGCTCGACCGCAGCGTCACCTCGCCGATGCTGCGCGGCCGCAGGTGGCAGGTGTTGATCGTCATGCCGTGTCCCTTGACTCGCTGACGGCCGTGGTCAATGACAAACGCGGGTAGACAATGGATCTGGATGTCCGGCGTCTCAACCTCCTCGCTGCTCTTCAAAAACGCCCCGGCCTCACAGACGCACGCGGTCAGTGGGCCGTTCTTGAACATCAGGTACTCCAGCGTGTAGAGCGCCGCCCTGTCGGGCCGGTCTGACTCGTTGAAGCTGACGGGCGTCGTGTGGGCCGTGAGATACACGTCCATATGATCTTGCAGGTTCTTTCCCACGCCGGCCAGATCGTGGACCACGGAGACTCCCAGCGCCTCGAGTTCATTCGCAGGACCAATGCCCGACAGCAGCAGGAGCCTCGGCGAGTTGATCGCACCAGAAGAGAGAATCACCTCGCGCCGCGCGCTTGCCTTAGTGGCTCTGCCTCGATGCAGATACTCCACGCCCCTGGCAACACCGTTGCTCACCTGGATGCGCGTCGCCAGCGAGTTCGTGTGGATCGTGAGGTTGGGCCGCTTACGCGCGGGCCGCAGGTAGGCGGTCGCGGCGCTTTCCCGCCGGGCGTCGCGCTGGGTGACGTCGTAGTACCCGACACCCTCCTGGCCTGCGCCGTTGAAGTCGTGGTTGAAGCTGAGGCCGAGCTCCTGGTTGGCGCGAACGAAAGCCCTTGTGAGCAGGTTGCACTCGATCTGCTCTGTGACGTTCATCGGTCCGTCAGTCCCGTGATAGCTGTCGGCAAGGCGCTCGTTGTGCTCAGCCTTCCGGAAGAAGGGCAGCACATCGTCGTAGCCCCACCCGGGGTTCCCGGCATCGCGCCAGCGGTCGTAGTCCTGTGCCTGCCCGCGGATGTAGATCATTGCGTTGATGGAGGTGCTGCCACCGAGGGTCTTGCCCTGCGGGTACCACATCCTGCGCCCATCGAGCTGAGACTGTGGCGCCGTCTCGAAACCCCAGTTCACACTCGGACTCGTGAGCTTCGTGAAGCCAACCGGCACGTGGATCAGTGGCGAGAGATCGCGTCCACCGGCCTCGAGCAGCAGAACGCGCGTGGACGAGTCCTCAGAGAGTCGGTTTGCGACTGCGCACCCAGCCGCTCCGGCGCCAACAACAATGTAATCAAACTCGGAACTATTCATGGTTACTGCCTTCTTTTGGTGATACTCACGCCTCACCTGCCGGTGCGGCGTCAAGCCTGAACATTTGCCTCCGGCAGTCCGGCGTCGATCAGCTCCAGACCCATCGCCTCTGGCCTGAACAGGCGCCGATCACCCTCACGCAGGTCCTCGGCCACCCGCAGCTCAAAGTCAGCTCGCTCCAACACATCGGAGCGCAGATCAATTCCTGGGAATACCTCGGTGACGGTGACGCCTTCCGGGTGCAGTTCCATCACACATCGATCAGTCACATAGATGACACGCTGACCGGTCTCTAGGGCCCGCTTGCCAGAGAAGCTGATCTCTCTGACCTGTTCCACAAGCTTTGTGTGACGACCGTCGGTCCGGATCGTGACCTGTTCGTGCTCTACCCCGACATCGGCGCCGCCGGCTGTGAACATGCCGCTGAACACGATCGTCGGAGCCTTTGCGACGATGTCGGCGAAGCCGCCGATGCCGGCGGTCACGTGGCGTCGCCCCGGCAGGCAGTGAACGTTTACGTTGCCGGCCCGATCGATCTCCAAAAACGAAAGCATCGCGTGATCAAAGCCGCCGCCCTGCAGGAGCGTGAACTGATCGATGCTCGGCATCAGCGCCTGCGAGTTCACGGCACAGCCGAACGCCATCCCGGTCAACGGCACCCCGCCGACAGCACCCTGTTCGATCACCCAGGTGACGGCAGAGTCCATCCGCTCTTCAACGAGGATCCTGGGTATCAGCGCCGAGATGCCAAAGCCCAGGTTTACGATCTCTCCCGCCTTCAGCTCCATCGCCGCGCGCCTGGCGATCACCTTCTCGATCGACCAATCAACGTCCTGCAGCGTGGCGAGCGGTCGGCGTATCTGTCCGCTGATCGCTGGGTCATACGGAGTGCCCGTGGTCTGCAGCTGGTCGGGGTCGACGACGATCGCGTCGACAAGAATCCCGGGAACCCGCACTGTTTGTGCGCTCAGCGTCCCGCCGGCGGCGACCCTCTTGACCTGCGCGATAACGATGCCGCCGTTGTTGTGCGCAGCGTAGGCCTGGTCTAGCGCGCCGAGCACCGAGCCTTCGTCTTCGTAGGAGAGGTTGCCCCACTCGTCAGCGGTGGTGGCGCGAATGATCGCAACGTCAGGACGAATCGCCTCGTAGAACAGCCACTCGTCACCGTCCAGTTCGCGCACGCTCACGATCTCGGCCGGCGTCTGCTTGTTCATGCGGCCACCCTGCTGGCGGGGATCGACGAACGTATCCAGGCCAACTTTGCTGAAGACTCCTGGCTGGTCGACGGCACCTGCTCGATGCATCTGAAACAGCACACCGGAAGGGAGGTTGTATGCCTCGATGTCGCCCGCCTCAATGGCCTGCCAAACCCGCGGCGGAGCCTGCGACGACGCGCCACTTGGATAGGAGCCCGCGATCGCGCGGCGCAACAGGCCAGGCTTTACGAGATGGTCGATGCCCGCGATCCCGAACATGTCGCCGGCTGCGATCGGGTGCACGGTCGTGATGCCCTTGGGGGAGCCGGTGGCCGCAAAACGCTCGCCGATCCCGCGCAGCACCGCGTCGGGACATCCAAGACCCGAGGATGAGCTGACGGTGACGACAGCGCCGTCGCTGATCAGGGCACCCGCCTCCGGTGCCGTGATGATGGGGATCGTCCGCATTGGGTCCTCCTTATCCACTGTGCGGTAGTTGGCCTGTGAGCAGCGCATCAACGGCCACGGTACGTCCGGCCTGCGCAGACTCCTTCGCGGCCAGCGCGACCGCCAAAGCCTGGAGCCCCGCTTGACCGTCCACTATGGGAGCAGCCTGTCCCCGCACGGCTTCTGCGAAAGCGCTGAGCGTCACGTCATAAAGGTCGTCGCGGTCACTGGGACCGATCTCCCGCTCTCCGTTTGCATCACGCAGGTGCAGCGAGCCGACTGGATCCTGGGTCATCACCCCACGAGCGATTATTGATCCCTCAGTGCCATGGACCTCCAGGCCGGTGCCTGCGTAGCCAACTGTGAAGGCGTCGTGCGTCTGGACCAGCACGTCCTCTGGGAACCTCATCGCGCTGACCACGGCGTCTTCGACGGCGGCCGCCCACAGTCCTTGCGAGCATGAGATTGCGGCGACCTCGAGTGCTCGGGCTCCGAGCAGCGCCTGGACAGCGGCCGCGTCGTGGCTGGTTATGTCGAGGATCACGCCGCCACCGCGCTCGGGGTTCTGCAACCTCCAGCCCGCGAGCCGATCGGGCAGCTTCACGGCATGAAAGACACGGACTGCGAGGGGTTTGCCGACGGCACCCTGTGCGATCAGCTCACGCATCTTCCGATGGGTGCCAGCCGCCGGCAGGTGGTGGTTGACAGCGAGCACCACGCCGGCCCCGTCGCACGCCGAGAGGATCTTCTGCGCGTCATGGATCGACATCGCGAGCGGCTTCTCGCAGAGGACGTGTTTGCCCGCCATGGCCGCGGCGACCGCCTGCTCGGCGTGGAGCTCGTTGGTCGTCGAGATGTAGACGGCATCAATATCGTGGCGGTCAAGCATCGCGTCGAGGCTGGTGTAGCTGAGGCTGACATCGTTCTCGACCGCAAACCGAGCCCCACGCTCTGCTGAGCTGCTGAGCACCGCGAGCGGCTCCTGCCCCACACGGCGTAGCGCAGGGATGATGCGGGTGCTCGCGATGTCGCTGGCGCCAATCAGCCCCCATCTGAGGCCGGTCATGACCTTGTCTCCCGCGAGGCCGTGGCGCGCCGGCGCGTGGTGCTTGACTCCCTCACCGACAGCCGCGGCGAGATCAGAAGCTGCTCGGCCGCCGCGTCTGGGTCGTCGAGCCGCTCAATCAGAATCCGCGCGGCCTCGTGGCCGACACGCGCTGGATAGGTGGCGACTGAGGTCAGCGGCGGCTGGTTCAGTTCAGCTTCGTACAGGTCGTCGAAGCTCCCGATCGCCACGTCAGGACCGGGCTCAAAACCGCGTCTCCGCAGTTCCTCCATAACACCAAATGCGACGACATCGTTGTAGCAGGCGATCGCATCCGGCAGCGGCGAGCCGGCCAGCAGTTGGTTGATCGCTCTGACACCCCCGGAGCGATCGGCTGTGGACGCGATCGACAGCGTCCGGTCAAACCGGATCCCGTGCGCGCCCAGGCTTTCGGTAAGCCCGCGTTCGCGCTCACTGCGCACGGTCGATTGCGGTGGGCCCCCCAGGAAAGCGACCGTTTCACAGGCTTCGGCCGCAAGGTGATCGCCGAGCAGAATGGCCGCACGCAGGTTGTCAGCAGCGACGTAGTCGGCCTCGTGATTCTGGATCGGACGGACGATCACAACGTGCGGTGTCCCCGAGGTCAGCAACCACCGGTTGAGAGCGTCTGACGTGGTGGTCTTGGAGGGGATCACGAAGACACCGTCGACGCGGCGCTGGACCATGACCTCGAGCAGGCGCGCTTCCCGTTCCTGGTCATCCAGGCTATAGCCCGTGATCAAGGCGAATCCCGACTCCTGAAGGCGCGTTTGAAGCGCCATCGTCAACTCTGCAAAGTACGGGTTCCGCACGTCGGTCACGACCAAGCCCATGGTCATCGTGCGGTCCGAACGCATCACAGCCGCGCGGTGGTCATAGACGTAGCCGATCTGTTCCATCGACCGCCGCACGCGAACTTTCGTTTCAGCTGGAATCTGCGGGCTGTCGCGTACAACCAGCGAAACGGTCGCCCGCGACACGCCAGCGTGAGCCGCGACATCCTTCATCGTCACTCGTCGCCTGCCGCCGTGCCGCGGCGACACCTGAGCAGGCCCCGACAGCGCGACGTCGTCAGGCTGCATCTGCCGTCCTCGTTGCAAGCTCGGCGATCAGTGTGGCGCGATCGATCCTACCTCGTGCGTACTCCCCCGCAAGCGCACCTTCCCGCATCACGAGGATCCTGTCGCCCATCGTCAAGAGTTCGTCTATCTCATCTGAAACAACCAGGATCGCCTTCCCTTCATCAGCCAACCCTCGCAGAATGCGATGTATCTGAGCTTTGGTGCCCACATCTACGCCAGCGGTTGGCTGATCGACGATCATCACGTCGACCCCCGAGAGCACAGCGCGCGCAATCAACAGCTTCTGCTGATTTCCGCCGCTGAAGGTCGATGCTGCCCTTGTGTCATCGGCAGGCCGGACCTCAAGGTCTTCCACTGCGCGCTTGGCTAGCCCTCGCAGTCCTGAGGTCTTGACGAAGCCGAGTCTGGACGGTTGGCGGATGAGGCTCATAATCACGATGTTGTCGCGTGCGGGCAGAGCCCCGACGAGCCCCTGCGCACGGCGGTCCTCTGGCACAAGCGCGACGCCCGCGCGCAGCGCCTGCGTTGGGTTTCGCAGACGGACCGGCCTGCCGCGCAGTTCCACCTCACCGCCAGTCATCTTTACAGCCCCGATGAGCGACTTCACGAAGGTTGTGCGGCCCGATCCCATCAGGCCGGCAAGACTGACAATCTCGCCAGCGTGCAGTTCCAGGCTTACGCCACGGACGCGCCGCCCCACCTCGATGGCCCTGGCGGCAAGGAGGCACTCTCCGGCAGCCGTGGTCGTGTGTTTGCGTTCCGCTTCCTCTTGGCGCTGCAGGTCCTGTCCAAGCAGGGCCTGGCTCAATGTCTCCAGCGAGTAGTCCTCCGACTTGCCGCGCGCGACCGCGTAGCCGTCTCGGAGAACCGTGAGTCTTGAGGTCACCGCAAGGACCTCTTCAAGGAAATGCGAGATGAAAACCAGCGATGTGCCACCTGCGGCTAGACGATGCATAAGCGCGAACAACTTGGTGCGCTCAGCTCCGTCAAGCCTGGACGTCGGCTCGTCAAGCACCAGCACGCGAGCGTCTCGTGAAAGGGCCTTGGCGATCTCGATGCGTTGCTGCGTTGAGGTGCTCAAACCTCGGACCGTTTCGTCAAGTGGGAGTTCGCCGGCCATGCCGATCTTCTCAAGCACGCCCGCTGCTTCGGCTCGCACTTGCCGCGTGCTATAGGCGATTCGCCCCGGCTCCCGCCCGAGGAGAATGTTCTCAGCTACGGTCAAATGCGGTACTAGGCTGAACTCCTGGTAGATGATGGCTATACCCTGTGCCTGCGCCGCGGCAGGGCTGGTCATCGCAACCACTTCCCCGTCGAGCCTAACCGTCCCCCGATAGTCCGGATAGCCGCCGGCAAGAACACGCATCAGCGTGCTCTTGCCGGCACCGTTCTGTCCGAGCAGGCCGTGAATCTCCCCCGCAGCTACGTCCATGCTGACATCGTGCAGCACGGTCACATCGCCAAAGGACTTACTGATGTCCTGCAGCGACAAGCGAGGAACACTGAGACTGAGATCGTTGGCATTCATCTCTCTGCTTGCCTGTTCGTAGACGTTGGCCATCCGGCGTTCTGATCAGACGGTCGCTGTTAGGAGGACCAGGTCGCGTTGATCTTGCGAACGTTCGCCTTCGTGATCAGGGGCAGCGGGATGTAGGCCTGCGGCGTCTTGATCTTCGACCTCTTCCCGGTCAGGTAGTCCACCGCGTACTGCACCGCCATCGTTCCTTCCGTTGCTGGGCTCTGATCGACGGTACCGTACAGTGCACCGCGCTCGATCGCCTGTTGAACCTGCTTGGAGTAATCGCCTGCGATGAACGCTGTTGTCTTGTCGCCTCTGCTGCGAGCAAGCTCGGCACCCGCGTACATCTCGGGACCCTCGGCAATCACCGCTTGGAGTCCGTGCGTGCCGTATTTGGACATCAGGTCTTGCACATCAGTGATGTTCTGCGGGTTGGTCCAGTTGTCGACCAGTGTGCTCACGACCTTGATGTGCGGATACTTCTTGAGAACGGCGTGAATGGCGTTGGTTCGCAGAACCTCGGGCGAGTCGCCGAGCACACCCTCGAGCAGCGCGACATTGCCGCGGCCATGAATCGCTTGGACGAGCAGCTTGGCCTCTTCGGTGCCGTACTGATAGTCGTTGTCTCCGACGAACGTCACCGTCTTGGCGCCCTTGCCGACGGTCGTGTTGACCGCAAACACCGGGATCTTGGCCTTGTTGGCCAGCTTCACCGCGGGCACGATCGCCTGCGGGTTTGATGCCGTGAGCAGGATCGCATTGACGTGCTCGCTGACGAACTGCTTGACCTCAGCGATCTGTGTGCCGATCGAGATCGTGCCGCTCGAGCTACCACTGACGACGTGGATCGTAGCCCCTGCCTTTGCGGCAGCCGCCTGCTCCGCCTTACCCATCGTCGCAAGGAACGGATTCGACAGGTCGTTGATGACCGACCCGATGACGAAGTGGTGGGTCGTCTTGGCGCCCGCGCTTGTAGCCACAACGCCGACTCCGATACCGGCACACGCCGCCACGGCGGCCCCACCAAGAACTGCGGATCTCACTCGTAACTTCATGGCGTACCTCTCCCTTACTGTCTGATTGTCGGTGGTTTGTTGTAAGAGGGCCTTGAAAGCCCTCTATGTGACCGGCGCCCCGGACGCCACCTGTTCGTCCGGAGTCGGAACTTCCAGACCCGATCCGCTGGCCGGCAGCGGTTTCCGGGCTCCCGCCCGCGTGGCGGACACGCTTCTGCGTCGCGATATCTGGTCACCGGCAACTGCGATGAGAATGACCGTTCCGGTGACCGTTGGTTGGACGTACGGCGAAACGTTCAGAAGATTGAGGCCATTGTCGACAACTCCGAGCAGCAGCGCTGCAGCAACCGTATCCTGCACGCGGCCCTCGCCTCCCTGGAGCGAGACTCCTGCAATGACGCAGATTGCGATCGCCGTGAGGGGCCAGTCCGTAGCCGACGACGGCTGACCGATACCACTCTCGCCGAGAAGCAGAAGACCGCCGACGGCAGCCATGAAGCCACCGAAGCAGAACGCTAGCGTCTGAGCACTGACAACGGGAACTCCGCTCAGGAAACTCGCATCGCGGTTGCCTCCAAGGCTGTAGACGTAGTGGCCCCACTTGGTTCGCCGCATGAGCACCCACGTGACCACCACGACAGCGATGTAGACGAAAAACACCTCGGGCAGCCCGATGAAGGTCCCGAACAGAGAGACCTGTTGCAGGAAGCCGACGTTGCCGACAACGGGCGAAGCTGAGGTCGCGATGAACATCACCCCGGTGACCACGCTAGCCATGGCAAAGGTGGTCATGAAAGCGTTGATGCGTCCCTTGGCGATGAGCACGCCATTCAACAGCCCGATGAACACACCCAGCGCCAACCCAGCGAGGATCGCAACCGGCACCGAGACGTCAACTGAAATTGCCGCGGCGGCTACCGAAACGAGGGCGCCGACTGCGCCGACCGAGAGGTCAAAGCCTCCTGAGACCATCATCACGAACATTCCGCAGGCCACGATGCCGATGAGCGAGTTCTGCTGAAGAACGTTGGTCAGGTTCGACGTGGAACGGAACGACGCCGAGACTGCCATCAGCAGGACGACCACTACAACAAGTGCGATCCAGATGCCAAAGCGCCACGGGTCGAAACGACGTCGCGGTCCACCTTCGGATTTGGCCACGCGGGCTCCCACGCTGATGGAACCTCCACCGCCGGCGCTCCGGAGTCCTGATAGCAACCCCGGCCTTCTTGCTCCACCCATCCCTCTCTCCTCATCAACTGGATCGGTCTAGTAGATCGATCTAACGATATACACGATGAGGCTCCGCTGTCAACCAAAGGCGCGAAGATCTTTTTTTTTCCTAACCATTCCTCAGCCGCCAGTGCCCGGGCGCAGTCCCCTAAAGATCCGGTCAGCACGCAGTCGTGTCCAAAGCCCGCGGCGCGGTACAAGTCGGCGAGCGTTCCCTGCCCCAGGCCGCTCATAATGTTCCGCGGCTCTGACTACGCGGGCCTCAGGGTTGAACGGCCACGCCCACTCGAAGCCCGGTATCTGAGCGATTGACGGAGATATCGGCGGCGAAATACTGGTCGAGATCCGCACCGTCAGAAACGATCGGCCGTCCTGCTAGCGTTCCGCACCATCCTGCGAGAAGAGCTGACATTAGCCGTGAACAGCTGGCCGCCTGCCGGCCAGAGGTTCGGCTGAGACGCCACTTTGCCCAACCCGACCCGCAATCTCACCGCTGCTGTGGAGACGGGCGAGGACGCGCGCTCTGGCTGCGAGGAGGCGCGCGGGGGCCAGATCGTCATCGAGCCGCTTGAGCGCCGCCCTGCTCAGTGCACATGGAAGGCTCCGAGATGGCTGCGGACACGCGCGACGCCAACCAGCTCAACCGGTGCCATAGAAGCGAACGCAAATGCTTAGACCGGTCACCCTTTTCACTGGACAGTGGGCCGACCTAGAGCTCGAAGGAGTCGCCGAGTTCGCCAACCAAGCTGGCTTTGAGGGACTCGAGCTAGCCTGTTGGGGGGAGCACCTTGACGTCGTCCGGTGCCTCAACGACGCAGCCTACCGCAACCGAGTCAATGACCTGCTCGAGCGCTACAGCCTGAGCTGCTGGGCGCTTGGGGCACACCTGATCGGGCAGGCAACATGCGATCGAATCGATTCGAGGCACCGGGCCATCGTCCCGCCCGAGATCTGGGGCGATGGCGACCCGGCCGGCGTGCGCCAGCGCGCAGCCGACCGAATGAAGGACACCGCACGTGCCGCGGCATGCCTTGGTGTCCGGCAGGTCAACGGGTTCACCGGCTCACCGGTCTGGCCGCTCATCTACTCCTTCCCTCCCAACGACTTCTCTGAGATTGAGCATGGCTACGAGCAGTTCGCCGAGATCTGGTCGCCAATCCTTGACGTCTTCGAACGCGAGGGCGTGCGATTCGGACTCGAGGTACACCCGACCGAGATCGCCTACGACTTCGTCACCACCCGTAAGTCGCTCGACGCGCTCGATCGGCGCGAGAACTTTGGCCTGAACCTCGATCCGTCCCACCTAGTCCACCAGTCGCTTGACCCTGCACGGTTCGCCGAAGAGTTCAGCGACCGTATCTATCACGTGCATGTGAAGGATGTGAAGGTCCGGCTCAATGGCGAGCGCTCAATCCTCGGCTCCCACCTCGACTTCGGAGATCCACGGCGGGGATGGGACTTCGTGTCGCTGGGACGGGGCGATGTCGACTTCGACGCGCTCCTCCGTGCGCTCGACCGAATCGACTATGCGGGGCCCCTCTCGGTCGAATGGGAGGACGCGGGCATGGACCGGAAGCACGGTGCAAGGGAGGCGCTGGCGTACATGCGTCGGATCCAATTTCCATCGACCGATCGCGCCTTCGACGCGGCGATGCAACGCCCACGCGACACGCGACGCCCGAACGACACGCATGCCCCCTCCTGACGACAGGGCCCAGTCGGCTCCAGCGACAGCCGCGCGCAGCGCGAGCCGGCGTCGAGGCCTTTGTGACATCGGTACCCGCACTCGGCGACCAGCGCCTCAGCGATGCTCCCGGCGACGCCGATGATGGTACTCAGCCGCCGCGGCCCGTCTGCGCCATGGGTTTCGAAGCTCGCCAGAGCCGCCGTCTGGTCGGCTCGGCCAGAAAACGTACACGCACGAAGCTCGCCCCGCAGCCACGGCTCCGCCGCGCAGAACAGCCGGCGGAGGCGCCTCGCTCTTACCCGGCCACACCACGCGCGAGCTCGATCGCCCCGCTCACTCCGGAGTAGTCACCCAACCGCGGGGCCGTGACGTACGCCGCCACGCCGCTCGCCGTGAGCAGTTCGGCTGCTTGGAAATAGCCCGACGCCAGGCTCCATAGCCGCTGCTGCGTTGCTTCCAGGAGACCTGCGTGCTTGCTCACCCCACCGCCGAGCACTATCTGCTGCGGCGAAAGCACGCAGATCAGGTTCATCAGCCCCAGAGCAAGATACTCCGCCTCGAGATCCCACGCGCGCGGCTCGTGAATCTCTACTGGGCTCGCTCCCCAACGCGCCTCGAGCGCGACGCCCGAAGCCAGGCCCTCAAGACAGTCACCGTGGAACGGACACGATCCCGCAAACGGGTCACGTACATGACTGTGCGGGATCCGCACGTGACCGAACTCGGGGTGCAGGAGCCCGTGGAGTGGCACTCCGCCGACGACCACGCCCGCGCCCACACCTGTCCCCACCGTCACGTAGGCGAGGGTGCTCGGCCTGTTCTTTGCAACCGCACACCACTCGCCCAGTGCAGCGCCGTTGACATCGGTGTCAAATGCGATCGGCACCCTCAGGGCGCGTGCGAGCGGCGAGAGCACGTCGGTGTCCCGCCAGCCCGGCTTTGGCGTGCTCGTTATGTGTCCATATGTCGCAGATTCGCGCCGCAGGTCGACGGGCCCAAAAGCAACAACACCCAAGGCGTCCACCGGTCCACGCTCCTGGAAGAACGCAATCGCGCAGGCCAGCGTCGCCTCTGGACCGCTTGTCGGGAAGGTCGTTGTCTCGACCAGCGTGCCATGGCTATCGGCCAATGCGCAGATCCACTTGGTGCCGCCGGCTTCGATGCCGCCAAACATCTCATCTCCTCCGTTTTGCTGTCGGCTGTCAACGACATCGGCCATCATCCTGCTCGCGGTCTCACGTCGATGTGCTGCCCGCGCCAGTCACCGATCCTGCGGAGATCGCGCCCGGTGGGACGGGCCCCGTCCGCGCGTGCCCGTCCCACCTTACCCCGTGGCTTTGCCACCCGGGCAGCGCGCTTCAGGCCACCGCGAGTCGCCGTCTCAGCTGGTCCAGCATGACCGCGCTAAGCAGCACCGCTCCGACCGCCACCTGCTGCCAGAACGGCTGCACGTTGACCAGCACCAGACCGGTCACCAGGATTGACACGACGAACACTCCGATCGTCGTGCCCAGGATGGTGCCGTTGCCGCCGAACAGGCTCGCGCCGCCAATGACCACAGCCGCGATCGCATCGAGCTCATCGTTTGCGCCAGCGATCGGGCTTGCGATCGTGAACCTGGCAGTCACGAGCACCCCGGCGACTCCCGCCAGAATCCCGGACAGCATGTAGACCTTGATCAGGTGGCGGTCCACCTTTAGGCCCGCCCGGCGGGCCGCCAGTGGGTTGCTGCCAACGACGTAGGTCCACATGCCAAACCTGGTTCTCGACAACAGCACCGAGGCGCCGACCGCGAAAACCGCAGCGACCACGAAGATGACGGGCAGCCAGCCACTCAGCCAAATCGTCGTGCCGAGCGTGGCGATTTGGGGCGGGAGGTTACTGACCTGGTTGCCGTTGTCGAGCAGGTAGGTTCCGCCGGTGGCCATACCGAGCGTTCCGAGCGTCACGATGAAGGGCGTGAGCTTCGCCTTGGTCACCATGACCCCGTTGAACAAGCCGATCGCCGCCCCGGTGCCGATCGCCACCACAATCCCGACCACGGTGATCAGCAACGTGTCGGCATGCCCGCCGAGCATGCTCTGCATGACCACCGCCGAAAGCATCCCGGAGAAGCCCAGGACAGCACCGCAGGCCAGGTCGATCCCGCCGGTCGCGATCACAAACGTCTCGCCGAGCGCCAGCATCAGGTACTCGACCGCGTATTCGGATGTAGCAACCCAGTTGCTCTGGGAGAAGAAATCCGGAGCAAGCACGCCAAAAACAACGCAGATAAACACGAGCACGCCGAACGTCCACCATCCGCCCTCACCCTTGGCGAGGAAGCCGAGCAGGCGCATCAGCCTGGATGGCGTTCGCTCCGCATCGTCGTCTGCGTCACTCCAGTCGTCGTTGGTCTCCCCAAGCAGCGCGCCGATGTCCTCCATCGCCTGGTCTTCGGGCCGGGCCTCAGGTGTCTGATCTGTTGTCACGATGCCGCCTGCCTAACCAGCCCAGCTCCGGTGATCCACTTGATTACCTCGTCAGTCGTAGTTCGGGCGGTGACAAGCTCCTTGACCAGGTGGCCATGGAAGAGAACGAGGATCCGGTCAGAGACTGCCATGACCTGTGGCAGATTGTGGCTCACAAGCAACACCGGCGTCCCCTCCTCTCGCACCGCTTCGATCAGCACGCCCACCTGGTGCTGCTGCTCTACACCCAGCGCCGCCGTCGGCTCGTCCATCAGCAACATGCGCGAGCCCCAGTTGATCGCGCGAGCAACCGCGACGGCCTGCCGCTGACCGCCCGACAGGGCGCCGCACTTGGCCTCAATCGACTTGATACGAATCTTGGTGCGGCCCAGCGCCTCGTCCGCGGCACCGATCATCGCCTTCTTGTCCAGCCAGCCGAGCGCGCCCAATGGACCCCGCCGCTTGATTTCACGGCCGAGGAACAGATTGGCCCAGGCCGGCACGTCATTGGCCAGCGCCAGGTCTTGATAGACCGTCTCTATCCCCATCTGCCTTGCCTCGTTTGCGCTCCTGAAGCGCATGGGCTCCCCCTCGATCAGCAGCTCCCCGACAGACGGCGCAAGCGCCCCGGCGATGATGTTGACCAGGGTTGACTTGCCTGCCCCGTTGTCCCCGACGAGGGCGACCACCTCGCCCTTACGGATCGCAAAGCTCACGTGCTTGAGGGCTGTGATGCGCCCGTAGTGCTTGCCGACGTTCCTCAACTCCACGATGGGTGGGTCAGCCCCGACGCCGGAGGCGTCGGGGCTCGCGAGGTTCGCCTGAGAGCGGTTGTCACTCACTTGTAGACCCAGCTCCTTAGGACTTGTAGATCCACTTCTTGATCGACGGCTTGTTGATGTTGGACTTCGTCATGATGACGTTGGCCAGCTGCACGGACTTCTTGACCTTGCGCGCCTTGCCAGTGAGCACGTCGTACGCGTCCTGCACCGCGATCGTCGCTTCCATCGCAGGCTTCTGGGCGACGATGATGTCGATCGTGCCCTTGCGCAGCAGCGTCACCAGCTGCGGCTCGGCGTCATAGCCAGCGATGGTGACCTTCGACCTCTCGTGGGCAGCGTCGACGGCCGTCGCCGCCCCCTCAGCCGCGTAGTCATTGGTGCCAAAGACGCACTTCAGGTCGCGGTGGGCGAGCAGCAACGAACTCACCTGGCTCGTGGCCGTCGACTCGGTGTTGTTGTCGAACTCCGTGTAGACGGTGATCTTGGGGTGCTTCTTCTTCATCTCGGCGACGAAGGCCTGTCCACGCGCGTTGGTCGTGGTGGTCCCGGGCGTGGTGTAGATCACAGCCGCCGCACCGGTTCCCTTCATGGCCGTGGCACACGCGTCGGCAGCAGCAGCCCCACCCTGGGCGTTGTTGGATGTGATGCGCGCCGACAGAATCGCCTTGTCGTTGATCGTCGTGTCGACCGTGATGATCGGGATGTGCGCCGCCTTGTACTGCTTGAGAATCGAGGTGAGCGCGTTCGGGTCCGTTGGCGCCACGAGCAGCGCGCTCGGGTGCTTGGCGAGCAGCGCCGACAGAACCGGAGCCTGTGCCTCGGGCGAGAACGCCGACGCACCCTGCCAGATGAAGTTCATACCCAGCTTCTTAGCTTCCGCTCTGCCGGCAAACTCCATCGACAGGTAGAACGGATCCGTCGAGTCGCCCGGAACCAGCGCGACCGTGAACTTCTTGTGTGAGGCCTTGTGTGAGGCACCGCTCGCCGTTGACACGAGCACGGCCGCCAGCGCCGCTAAGACGGCGATGCTCGTCACGAGCCCAGCAATGACCCTTCGACTTAAATGAGACATTCCTCTCCCCTGATTGTTGCTTGTGTTGTTTCAGTTGTCCTGCGCTCGCACAATCCCGTTGGCAATATGGCCCCGTTGTTCTGAGATTCAGCTACCCGATCGATGCGGTCGGCATGCTTTTTCCAGCCTGCCCTGGAGGGCGAACACAACGTGCCCACGGGTGAGCTAGCCGGCCGCCTTCCGGGCGTGAGCAGAGCTTCGATCGGTGATCAGGCCGATCGCCCTCGCGGCTTGGTCACCGCGGCTGCGGCTCGTGCAGATCACCGCCACGCATGTTCACCGCCAGTACGAGCAGCGGCGACCTGCGTGCGCCGAGGCGTGGACCGGGCCGATTCGTGCGGCCCGAGCTCGTGGCCCGCGGTGCATGTCAGTTTTCGACGCGTGTCTGCTTTCTCTGCCTCCTCCCCTGCAGTCCAGATCCGACCACTGCGCCAGCGCTCCCACCAAAGCGAGGAGCGCACGGCTCACGCGCCCAGCGACCCATCGCGTTTGCAGCTTGGCCGCCTGAGACAACGTTGACCGGGAAAAGGTACACCCGCCGAGATAACGTTGTCAAGCGAATCCATGTGGAACAAGTCGCCATATATGATGCGTGCCCATGACCACCCTGGATACGACGGTCACCGCGATGCACGAGGCTGGTAGCGCGACGGCCGTGAGCACCAGAGCGCGACCCACGATGCGTGACGTGGCACAGCTCGCTGGAGTCAGTGTCAAGACGGTCTCGCGCGTTATCAACGGCGAGCCGACCGTGGCCGAGGATCTTGCGGAACGCGTTCACGGCGCCAGCCGCGCGCTGGACTACCGACCCAACCTGACGGCCCGGAGCCTGCGCAGCAGCGACGGCCGCACACGGACACTGGGCGTGCTGCTCGAGAACGTCGCCAACCCATTCTCCTCAACCGTGCATCGGGCGATCGAGGACGCAGCCGTCGGCCGCGGATTCGCCGTGTTCGCAGGCTCGGTCGACGAAGACCCGGAGCGCGAGCGCACGCTCGCGCACGCACTCATATCGCGCCGCGTGGACGGCCTGCTGGTGATGCCCAGCGGCGACGACCAGAGCTACCTGGCCCTGGAACAGCGCTCCGGCCTGCAGGTCGTGTGCATTGACCGGACGCCCCGTGGCCTGGCGGCCGACGCCGTCCTCTCTGACAACGTAGCCGGGGCCAGGGCGGGCGTGCGCCACCTGATCGAGCACGGGCACCGGCGTATCGCGTTCCTCGGCGACAAATCCTCGATCCAGACCGCGGCCCGACGATTCGAGGGATACAGGAGCGCCCTGCGCGAGGCGGGCATCGATCTCGACGAGGACCTCGTGCGCTGGGGCCTCCACGTCGAACACGCCGCGCTCAGCGCGACCCGCGAGCTGATCGACGAGCATCAGCCGACCGCGCTGTTTACGAGCCAGAACATGGTCACCGTCGGCGCGATCCGTGCGTTGCGATCGATGGGCCGTCAGCACGAGGTCGCGCTTGTCGGCGTCGATGACTTCATGCTCGCGGATCTCCTCGAGCCCGCTACCACGGTCGTGGCGCAGGACCCGCAGGCGCTCGGCGCGTTAGCGTGCGAACGCATCTTTGCGCGACTGGATGGCGACCGGTCTGAGCCCAGTACCCAGACCATCGACATGACTCTGCGCGTCAGGGGCTCAGGCGAGATCCGGCCGATGCAGTGAGCGGTTGTCAGGCAGGATCGTCCCGCCAGCTTCGATCAGCACGGAGGTCGATTCACGACGACGCGCCTGCCAGCAGACGAACGGTCGGGCCGGCGGAGGAGTTCTGGCCCAGCCACAGGAGCCGTGCGGGGCGCGGCATAGCACCAGCCCCAGCTGTGTACCCGAGCCCGCGGCCGGCTGGACTGTCCACCAATCAACCCCACAGGAAGAGGAGCGCGCATGCCACTTGCTATCGGTCTGAACTCTGGGTCCTCGTTTGACGGCATCGACGCCACCTTGGTTGAAATCGAGCTTGGAGGAGACGGGCACCCCACTCGCCCACGCTTCCTGGCAGGAACCACGCGCGATTGGCCCGCAAGCGTCGCCAGCCAGGTGCTGAAGGCGTTCGCCAACGAGCTCACCATCTTTGAGCTCACGCGGCTTCACTACGTGGCAGGCGCCGTCTACGCCGACGCTGCCAAACAGCTGCTCGACCAGGAGCGGTTGACCTCCACAGAGGTCGACGTGATCGGCGTCGACGGGCAGACGATCTACCAGGAGCCACCCGAACGGGAGCGCTACAGCGAGGTTCCCGATGACGATATCGTCGCGCGTTGGCTCAACGGACCCTATCCCTGCGGGCTCCAGATCGGCGAGCCGGCGATCATCGCTGCTCACTGCGACATTCCGGTCGTCTGGAACTTTCGGCCCTCGGACCACGCGCTCGGCGGTAACGCGGCGCCACTCATGCAGTACCTCGACTTTGTCGCCTTCCGTGACCTCGGCCGCACGCTCACGCTCAACATCGGTGGTATCGCCAACATCCAGCTGGCCAGCCCCGATCGATCGGAGATGATGGCCTTCGACACCGGCCCGGGCAACGTCATGATTGACCACGCAATGGGTCGCCTGTACGGCAAGCCCTATGACCCCGACGGTAAAACCGCGGCCGCCGGAGCTGTTGACGTCCACCTGCTTCAGGAACTCCAGACGCACCCCTTCTTTGACCGCAAGCCGCCGAGATCCGCCTGGCGGCTGGACTTTGGTGCCAGCTACGCAGACGCCGTCATAGACCAGCATGCACATCTCAAGGCGGAGGACATCGTCGCGACCTTCACCCGCTTCACAGCATGGTCGATTGCGCTCGCGATCACGCGCTTCATCCCCCGCGTCGAGGAGATCACGGTTGTGATCGCTAGCGGCGGCGGTGTGCGCAACTCGACTCTGCTTGCGATGACTCGGGAAGAGCTACCGCCGCACATGCGACTGGCAAGCTCTGGCGAGTACGGCATCCCCCCTCAATACAAGGAGGCCGTCAAGTTCGCGACGCTCGCTTTTGCCGCGCGCCGACTGCTGGCCAACAACATTCCAGCCGCAGGTGGAGCGAGCCGCTTTGCGGTGCTCGGGAAGACCGTATATCCGCCAAGCTACGCGCGCGAGAGCGGCGGTGTGGCGCCGCTCTCGGCCTAGCGTCAGCGACGCTGCTGGGCCCCCATCCGCACCGCACCGGCGGCACTGCCGGCCATCGGCATGATCGGCAGCAGACATGCCTGCAGCGAGTGATAGACATCCGGCTTGCCGTACCACGGGTGGACCTTGCGGCGGTTGCGCGCGTCCAGCAGCGGATACCAGCCACCGCGCTGGTGGTCGATCAGATGCGTGGCTGCGAACTCCCAGAAGCGCCGGTACCAGGTCTCATAGACCGGCTTGCCAGTTGTGCGAAACAGGTACGAGCTGGTGGCTATGCCCTCCGCCACAGGCCAGAAGTAATGGTCCGGGTTGGCGACGCTGCCGTCCCAGTTGACGGTGTAGGGCAGACCGCCGAGCGCGTGATCCCAACCGAGCGCAACGGCCCGGTCGAACAGCGCCTCAGACGCCTCCAGCAGGCTAGCGTCGGTGGTGCCGGCGGCCAGCTGGACCGCCAGCGCAAGCCGCGCCCACTCGAGCGAGTGCCCGAGCGTAGCGCCATAGGGTCGAAACGGATCGTCCAGCCGCTCGGCGTTGTAGTCCAGCCGGGCCGCCCAGTCCGGTGAGAAGTGCTCGGGTAGCAGCCACTGGTGAGCACGCGCGTAGCCGTCCGCGAACCGGCGCACGAGCCGCTCTGCCCGGACCACCAGATCGGGGCGATCGGCCGCGTCGGCTGCGGCTAGCAGAGCCTCGCAGAGATGCATGTTGCTGTTGGCGCCCCGGTAGGACTCGATCTCCCTCCACTGATGGTCGTAGGCCTCGGAGCCGGCACCGTCGTGCTCTGACCAGAAGTGCTCATCGAGCACGGCCAGGACGTCAGCGAGCAGGTTCCGGGCCGGGTCGTGGCCGGCAACCAGTGCACTGCTGGCGGCCAGGATCACGTGCGCGTGACCGTAGAGCGTCTTGGTCTTGTCATCGGGGCCGGGGCGGCCTATAGCTTCGATGTAGCCGCCAAGCTCCCTGTCGCGGTGGCGCTCCCACAGCGCCGCAAGCCCGCAGTCCACGATCCCCGCACATCCCGGCACGCCAAGCAGTTCGCCGAGCGCGTAGGAGTGCGTCATCCGGGCCACCGTCAGCAGGTTCTGGCGCGGAGCCACACCGGGCGGGCAACCGGTGGGCAGGGCACGACCGTCGTCGTCGAGCTCGACCCACCAGCCCTCGGGGTCCATGCTGGCCCTGAAGAAGCTCCATAGGCTCATCGCCTGCGCTGTCACCCAGTCGCGGTGGAATTGGGCCTCGAGCCAGGACGGGGGGCCGCCGACCGCATCAGCTGTAACGATCAGGGGGTGCACGATCTCGACGAGTAGCGTAGCTCGGCCGCGCGCAAAGGGCAGCGGCCAGTACGGTCTCTGCAAGCCCTATGCGCCGTCGCCGTCGCTGAGCGCTTGGCTCTGCTCAGCTGGGCGCGCCGGTGAACTGGCACCCGGCTTCAGCCCTGGTCGACCAACCCGGACAGCCTCGTCAAGCGGGCGTCACGGCAGCCGACCCCGCCCACATGTTGACGTGCCCCTCCTGGGCGTAGCGGTCGATCTCGGATAGATCCTCAGCGCTGAAGTCGAGATTATCCAGCGCGCGCAGGTTGTCCTCCAGCTGGCGCAGGCTTGAGACACCCACGAGCGTCGAGGTGACACGGCTGTCACGCAGCGTCCACGCGAGCGCCATCTGGGCGAGCGTCTGGCCACGGCGCTTGGCGATCGCGTCGAGCGCCCGGACGCGGGCGAGGTTCTCGTCGGTGAGCAAACCCTGGTCGAAGTCGACTCCGACACGCACCCGCGAGTCCGCCGGGATGCCGTCCAGGTAGCGATCGGTGAGCAGCCCCTGCGCGAGCGGCCCGAAGCTGATGCAGCCGACGCCCTCCTCGTCGAGCACGTCCAGCAGCCGGTGCTCGATCCAGCGGTTGAGCAACGAATACGAGGGCTGGTGGATCAGCAACGGTGTCCCGAGCGCGCGCAGGATCGCGATCGCCTCACGCGTGAGCTCCGGGCCGTAGGAGCTGATCCCCACATACAGGGTCTTGCCCTGGCGCACGGCGCTGTCCAGCGCGCCCATCGTCTCCTCGAGCGGGGTCTCCGAATCGGCCCGGTGCGAGTAGAAGATGTCGACGTAATCGAGCCCCATGCGCGTGAGACTCTGATCGAGGCTCGCGAGCAGATGCTTGCGCGAGCCGAACTCACCGTATGGACCCGGCCACATATCCCAGCCCGCCTTGGTGGAAATGACGAGCTCGTCCCGCAGCCCCGCAAAGTCCTCTCGCAGGATGCGCCCGAAGTTCGTCTCAGCCGAACCGTATGGACGCCCGTAGTTGTTGGCCAGGTCGAAGTGGGTGATGCCCGCGTCGAAGGCACGGCGCAGGATCGCTCGGCTCTGCTCGAGCGGCCTGGAGTCGCCGAAGTTCTGCCACAGGCCCAGGGAGATGGGTGGCAGCAGCAGACCGCTACGCCCGGTGCGGCGGTACTGCACCGAGTCGTAGCGGTCAGAGCGTGGTGTGTAGCGTTCGAGCGCGGACATTCGTGGCCGGCTGGACGGGCGCGCTGAGCGGTTAGCTCTCGGTCGCCTCGGCCTCAGCCGCCGGCTCTTCGCCGGCCACTTCGCCTACCGCGTCAGCTTCCTCGGTCTGGGGGTGCGCCTCAGCGTGATCGTCGGCGTGTGGCTGGTCGCTGGCGCTCGACGCCGGCGCGCTGGCCGACGCGCTGGCCGGCTCAGCGGCCACCGGTGCGGGCTCGGGCGTGGCGCGCATCTGAGCCAGGAAATGGGCACCGGCCGCGCCGGCTGTGCCGAGCGCCAGTGAGAGCAGACTCCAGCGGGCGCCCTCGCGCTCCTTGCCGCGCAGGGCATCCAGTGACAGCGCGCCCGGACCGGACTCGGCCAGTGAGAGCGCCGCGGCGGCGAGCACCACGTTGTACTCGTAACCGCCCTTGCTGGCCCACGGACCGTTCTTGAGGTGCACCCGGTTGATCGCCGTGAGCATCACCGAGACGATGCTGGCGGAAGCAAGCGGCGTGCGGTAGCCGAGCAGCAGCCCCGCCCCGCCGAGGGTCTCGGCGGCACCGCCAGCGGCGGCGTGCAGCGTCCCGGGCTTGAGCCCCATGTTGTCGAAATTCTCGGCCGTGGCCTTCAGGCCATTACCACCAAACCAGCCGAACAGCTTCTGGGTGCCGTGTCCGATGAAGAAACCCCCCACCGCTGCACGGAGCATCAGACGCCCGATCTTCATTTCTTGACCTCGCTTATGCCGTTGTCGCTTGAGCCAACACGGTAACTGGTTCTACGGCTGCCGGCGGCGAGCGCCGCTCCAACTCGGCGCGCACCAGTGGCGCCACCTGGGTGCCGAAGAGTTCGATCGAGCGCAGCACGTCGGCGTGAGCCACGTCGCCGACGCTGAACTGGCCGATGTAGCGCTGGTTGCCGAAGAGCTCGTGCTCCATCAGGATCTTCTCCGCGACCGCCTCCGGGGAGCCGACGGCCAGCGCGCCGTCGGGCGCCGCAAGCGCCTCATACTGGGCGCGCCCAGCGGGCGGCCAGCCGCGCTCACGCCCGATGCGGTTCATCATCTGCAGGTATGGGTGGGCAAAGGCGCTGTCGGCCGCCGCACGGGTCGGTGCGACGAAGGCGTGCGTGTTGATCGCAAGCCGACGGTCAGCGGGATCGTGGCCGCTCTGGCGCCAGGCGCGGTCGTAGAGCTCGACCAGCGGCTTGAAGCGGGCCGGCTGACCACCGATGATCGCAACGGTCAGCGGCAGACCAAGCGTGGCCGCGCGCACCACCGACTGGGGCGTGCCACCGACAGCAACCCAGACCGGCAGCGGATCCTGAACCGGACGCGGATACACCTCCGCCTGGGCGAGCGCCGGACGGTGCCGGCCCGACCAGGTCACCGGGTTGCCGGCCCGCAGCGCCAACAGCAGCTCGAGCTTCTCGGCGTAGAGCTCGTCGTAGTCGTCCAGGTCGTAGCCGAAGAGCGGGAAGGATTCGATGAACGAGCCGCGTCCGGCCATGATTTCGGCGCGACCGCCGGAGATCAGGTCGACCTGCGCGAACTGCTCAAAGACACGCACGGGGTCATCGGAGCTCAGCACCGTCACCGCGCTCGAGAGCCGGATGCGCGCGGTCTGGGCGGCGATCGCCGCGAGTGCAACCGCCGGCGAGGAGATCAGATAGTCCGCGCGGTGGTGCTCCCCGATCGCGAACACGTCGATCCCGACCTCGTCGGCCAGGCGTGCCTCCTCCAGGAGCTCGCGCATGCGCAGCTGGGGTGAGCGGCCGGGGGGCAGGTCGGCGAAGGTGGCAAGACCAAGCTCAAAGCTCATTCACCGAGCGTAGCACAATGATTGCGCGCGCAACTAACGGCTGTACAGTGCTCGATCCAACCACTCGATCGAGCGCTCGAGCTGCTCCACCGTCGCCTTGGCGACCGTCTCGATGCCGAGCGCGCGGTTGACCTCGGCGTTGATGTCCGCATGGCGCACGCGCCGGTCGCGCGCGAGCTCAGCGACCAGCCGCTGGCGCCGGGAGCGCAATGCCGACCGGCGCTCGAACAATGGGCGTGCGGCGCCGTCGGCCGGAGCGACTGAAGCCGGCGCCAGGGCAGCCGGTTCGGCGGCAGGCGCCGTGGAGCGAGCTGGCGCCGGAGCGGCCGAGGCGGGCCCAAAGAGCGTCAGCTGCGGCGCCACGTCCGCGCTCAGCGGCTCGAAGTCGAGCACCTCGCCGCGCTCGCTGGCACGCCGCTCCAGGGCGTCGAGCTCGGCCTCCTCGTCCGGTTGTCCATCGCGCCTGCGCACGATCTGGCGCAGCTCGGTCTCAACGCTGGTGGCATGGTCGCGCAGCACCGGCTCGGCAGGGATGTAGAGCCAGCTCGGCTCCGGCTCGCGGCCCGGGACCGTGCGCACGAAGCGCCCTACGATCTGGCGGAAGATCATCGCCGTCTTGGCGGCGGTCGCATAGACACCGACCCGCAGGCGCGGGATGTCGACGCCCTCTGAGACCATGTTGACGGCGACGATCCACGGATCGCTCGAGCCGTCGAAGGCCGCCAGCCGCGCCGCCGCCCGAGGATCCTGATGCAGCACGACCACGGGCGTCACGCCGCTCACCTCACGCAGCCGCGCGGCGATCCGCCTGGCATGGTCAGAATCGGCGGCAACCACCAGCCCACCGGCGTCCGGCTGGCCGCCTGCGCGCAGCGCCGCAAGCCGCGCGTTCGCCTCGCCGAGGATGCGCGGCAGACCGTCAGGAAGATCTGTCGAGATGGCCGTGCGGTAGCGCCGGGCCGCTTCCCGCGGCGAGAGCACGGTCTCGAAGCTCGACTCGATCACGTCCTCACCGCTGCGCCATGAGAGCGCACCGTCGTAGGTCACGAACACCACCGGGCGGCAGACCCCGTCGCGCACCGCCTCGGCGTAGGTGTAGGCCACGTCCGGTTCCGCCAGGCCGTCGCTGTCGTAGGCGACGCCGGGGATCGGCGCAGCGTCGCTGCGGAAGGGGGTGCCGGACAAAAGCAGCCAGCGTCCGCTCGCCCCGAACGCCTGGCCGAAGGCGGCCCCCCAGGCCAGATCCTCGCCGAGATGGTGCGCCTCGTCGGCGACCACGAGCGTCCGGCCACGCGCCGCCGCCGCCCAGACACGCGGCGCCGAGGCGATCCGCGCGTAGGTCACGACCACACCGTGGAAGCCGTGCGGCGGGCGGGGCGTGTCCGCGTCCGGCGCGAGCTCGAGGCCGAGCGCATGCGCAGCGTGCGCCCACTGCCGCGTCAGCGGCGCGGTCGGGCAGGCGATCACGACCCCGCCCACACGCCCACAGGCGAGCTCGGTTCGCGCAAACTCGAGCGCCGGACGCGTCTTGCCGGCGCCCGGCGCGGCGGAGATCAGAAAGGATCCCTCACGCCAGTCCGCCATCGCCGCAAGCGCCCGTTCCTGCCAGGCGCGCAGGCGCGTGGCGCCCGCCGTCCCTGGCCGCTTGCTGATCGTCACTGACACGAGTCCGGCATGGTGCCGGATCGACCGGACGGCTCACCGACCTCACGCAGACCGTAGGATCAACGCTGTGCTCGAGCCGTTTGTCGATATCAGCTGGTGCCTTGCCAACCGCACAGCGATCACGCTCGCGGATGTCCGCTGGTACCTCGACGGCCGCTCCGGCGCCGCCGCCTACCAGGCCGGTCACATTCCCGGGGCGGTCTTCGTCGACCTTGACACGGTCCTCTCGGAGCCGCACGAGGACGACCGCGGTGGCCGCCACCCGCTGCCCACACCGGCGCGCTTCGCGGACGGTCTGGGGGCGCTTGGAATCGGTGAGCACGACACGGTCGTGGCCTACGACGACCTCGGCGGGATCGTCGCGGCAAGGCTCGTCTGGCTGCTGCGCGCGACCGGCCACGCCGCTGCCGTGCTCGACGGCGGCCTTGCCGCCTGGCCGGCCGCAGAGCTCGAGCGCGGCTCGCCACCGCCGCGCGCGCCAGCGCGCTTCACGGCGGCCCCCTGGCCCGCCGAGCGCCTCGCCTCGATCGACGAGCTGGCAGACAGCGACCACGTCGTGATCGACGCCCGCGACCGCGAGCGCTTCGCCGGCGGCCCGGACCCGGTCGATCCGCGCTCCGGGCACATCCCAGGCGCCCGCAGCGTGCCGGTGCGCGAGCACCTGCAAGCCGACGGCCGCATCGCCAGCCGTGAGCGCCTGCGCGAAACCTTCACCCGGGCCGGCATCGGTGAGGGCACTCCGGTGATCTCCTATTGCGGCTCGGGCGTGTCAGCCTGCCTGAACCTTCTGGCGCTCGAGCATGCGGGGCTGGTCGAGGGCCGTCTCTACCCGGGCTCGTGGTCTGAGTGGAGCCGCGACGCCAAGCGCCCGGTCGCCACCGGCGAAGACTGAGCTACCGTGGGAGCATGGAAACCGAGCGCCCAATCCCAGCTGACCCCTCCACGCTGAGCGACGCGCAGTGGCGCGAGCGCCTCAGCCCCGAGGCCTACAAGGTCCTGCGCCACGCCGCCACGGAGCGGCCTTACACCGGCACTCTGCTTGACAACAAGGAAACCGGCATGTACCACTGCGCCGGCTGCGGTGCGCCGCTGTTCTCCTCAGAGACGAAGTTCGACTCCGGCTGCGGCTGGCCAAGCTTCTACGCGCCGGTCGAGGGTGAAGGCGTCGTCAACCGCCTGGACACCAGCCACGGCATGATCCGCACCGAGGTGATCTGCAAGAGCTGTGGCGGCCACCTCGGCCACGTCTTCGAGGACGGCCCTGAGCCGACCGGCCTGCGCTACTGCATCAACTCGGTGGCGCTGGGCTTCGACCCGGCGAGCTGACCGGGCACCCGGTGGGTGGTCGCGCTCGACCACCCACCGTCCAGGCCGCCCCGGCCCAGCTCAGAACTCGCTCGAGCCCCCGGCCAGAGCGCCAGCCGGGGGCTCCGCGGCGCGCAGGCGCAGCACGAACGTGGCACCCGGGCCGTCACTGTCAGCCAGCACAAGCGAGCCACCCATCCGCTGCGCGAGTTCGCGACCGATCGCCAGGCCAAGCCCGAAGCCTGCCTCGCCGCCCGTCTCCCGGCCGCGCTTGAAGCGCTCGAAGATCAGCGCCCGCTCCTCCCTGGAGACCCCGGGGCCCTGATCTGCGACGGTCAGGGTCGGTTCGGGCAGCGCGCTGACCGTGACCGTGATCTGGCTGCCAGCCGGCGCGATCCGCAGCGCGTTGTCGAGCAGGATGCGCAGGATGCGTGCGACGCTGCCGGGGTCGGCCAGCGCCCAGGCCGGCGTCGCGTCCTCGCTCAGCACGATCGCCACCTCACGGGTGCCGCTGGCCAACTCGAACTCGGCCAGCACCGCACGGCCAAGCTCGCCCAGCGACACCGGCTCCGAGCGCAGGCCGACCTCCGCATCGATGCGGCTCAAATCGAGCAGGTCTGCGGCCAGCCGCGCCAGCCGCCGCGACTGCACGCGGGCGCGCTCGAGCAGGGCGGAGGCATCCTCAAGGTCGGGGTGGTCGGCCTGCAGGTCCTCCTCCAGCAGCTCGAGCATGCCCTCCAGTGACGCCAGCGGCGTGCGCAGCTCGTGTGACGCGGTGGCGACGAACGCGCGCCGCGCCTCCTCCTGCTGGCGTAAGCGTCGCTGCATGATCGAAAACGACCGCGAGAGATCACCGACCTCGTCACGGGCGCGCTCGGCGGGGAGGCTCGAGACACTCGCGCCGATCGCGATCTGCAGAGCCGCCTGGCGCAGCCGCTGCAGGCGGCTGACGAGCGTGCCGGCGAGCGGGATCGCGATCAGCACCGTGAGGATGATCGCGACACCCGCGCCGATCTCGAAAGCGTGACGGACCGCCGTGACGGTCGCACCGATCTCGTTGTTGGCGATCCGCACGACCAGCACGGCGTCGGCCGCCTTCAGCCACACGGCGGCCCGCACGGTGGTGCCGTTGGAGCCCAGCGAGACATACGCCTGACGGCGCCCGAAGGCGCTCCTGATGTCGCTGAGTGGCCTGGCCGCCGCAATCTCGGCGAGCGCCGTCTGGTCGGACTGGTTGACCGACGGGATCACCGGGCTGCAGTTGCCCTGGTAGTCAAGCGGCCCGCAGAGCGCGATGTCGGCGTCGCCGAAGCGGTTGCGCAGCGCCGACTCCCAGCTGACCAGCTGGCTGGCGGCAGTGCTGGCCTCCTTGGCGACAAGGCTACGCCGCGGGGCTATCAGGCCGACGGGAATCAGCTCGTACTGGATCTGGCTGAGCTTGTCGAGCTCGGGGCCGGCGTGCAGGACAGCGCTCTTGAGCGTGTTCTTGGACGCCTGCGTGAGCACCGTCTCCAGGCGCGGCAGGAGCACCAGCGCGGCCGCTCCCAGGCTGATCGCCGTTGTGGCGAGCACGGCGCCGACGATCCGGCCACGGAGCCCGAACGCGCTCCAGCGCAGCCGCGCCAGCAACACGAGGCCGCTACCCCGTGCCGAGCCGGTAGCCGGCGCCGCGGACCGTCTGGATGTACCTGGGCCTGTCCGGCTCGGGCTCGAGCTTCTCCCGCAGATGGCGGATGTGGACGTCTATCGCCCGCGGATCGCGGTAGGCGCTGTCACCCCAGATCGCGCGCAGCAGCTCCTGGCGGTTGAGCAGGCGACCGGGATCGGCCATCAGCGCGTCGAGCAGCTCAAACTCGCTGAAGGTCAGGCGCACGGGCTCGTCGCCGACCGTGACCTCGCGACGGGAGCGGTCGAGCCTCAGTTGGCCGACCGAGAGCACGTCGGCACCCATGCCACCGCCGCGCGCGCCAGCCCGCCGCAGCACCGCGCGGATCCGGCTGCGCAGCTCCGCCAGGCCGAAGGGCTTGGTCACGTAGTCGTCGCCGCCGGCCTCCAGACCGAGCACCGCGTCGGCCTCTGAGTCAAGCGCCGTCAGCATGATGATCGGCACCACATTGCGCCTGGCTCGCAGCGTGCGGCAGACCTCGTAGCCGTCCGGCCCCGGCCCCAGCGCGACATCGAGAAGGACGATGTCGAAGTGTTCGGCGCTGGCGCGCTCAATCGCGTCGGCACCACCGCCCACCGCCGTCACGTTGTGCCCCTCTCGCGAGAAGGAGCGGGTGAGCATCTCGCGCAGATCCTCCTCGTCGTCGACCACGAGAATGCTGAGCGCCCCGTCGGTCGCGGCCCGCTCCTTACCGTTCAGCTCACCGGCACGCTCTGTGGCCATTGCGCGACGATCGTAGCGACTGTCTGCCCATCCGCCAACGTTGACACCTCACCGATCCGGCCCTCGCTGGCGATCGCCCAGAGCGTCACAAGCCAGGTCATGGTTGCCATGCAAACATGCACCCAGACCATCTCGGCCGGCAGCTTGAGCTCGTACTGCACGGCGCCGATGAGCCCCTGCGCGGCGATCAGGATGCCGAGCACGGTCAGCGGCTCGAGCGGGGCAAGCATGGTGCCGGTGCGGCCACGCTTGAGCAGCCAGACGAGGATCGCGCAGACCCCAAAGATCACCGCGGCTGTGGCGTGCAGGTTGACGGCCCACTGAAGCGTGTTCGGTCCCTCGATCGTGAGCCGCTTGATCACCTGGCCGACATGCCCGCCGGAGTGTGGACCGGCCGCGGTGGCCGCGGTGCCCGCAAACAGCGTGATTGCCGCAATCACCGCAAGGCCTCGGACCGACCAGACGAGCAGGCGGTCACTGCTGCGCGGCCGCCCACCCTGCGGGAAGGTTGCGCGCCAGGCCAGCCAGAAGGCGGGGATCAACAGCACCATGGAGAGCAGGAAGTGCGCCATGACGAAGCCCGGCGCGAGCTTCTCGAGCACCGTGAAGCCGCCCAGCACCGCCTGCGCGACCACGCCGAGCGGGAGCATCAGGGCCAGCCAGGCGAGCTCCCGGTTGAATGGGCGCCGCGCCAGCGCCATCAAAAACACCATGCCGGTGATCACCCCGACGATGCCGGCGACCGCGCGGTTTGAGAACTCGATCAGCGGGTGTATGCCCAGCGGCGGGTAGATGTGGCCGTAGCAGCGCGGCCACGTGGGACAGCCCAGGCCGGAGTCGGTCAGCCGCACGGCGGCGCCGGTGAAGACGATCAGCGTGAGCGCCGCAAGCGCCACGTAGCTCGCCTGCCGGAACCGGTTCTCGCTGACAGCCAGGCGATCGCGCATGCCTGCCGGTGATGCTAGGTGATCGGTGGCGTGGCCGAGCCGATCGCAAGCTCAGCGAGCGTGGGGGCGTCGCGGTCACGCGCGGAGGCGATCAGCCTGTCGGCCGCAAGCGGCCAGTCGATGCCGACCTCAGGGTCGTCGTAACGGAACCCCCGCTCGGTCGTGGGGTCGTAGTAGGAGGAGACCTTGTAGGTGACGTCCGCCGCCGGGCTGAGCACGCAGAAGCCGTGCGCGAAGCCAGCTGGCACGAACAGCTGACGGTGGTCCTCATCGTCCAGCCGGTAGCCCTCCCAGCGCCCGAACGTGGACGAGCCGGGACGAATGTCAACGACCACGTCGAAGATCGCCCCGCGTGCACAGCGCACGAGCTTTGCCTGCCCGGACTGGAAATGCATGCCGCGCACGACCGCCTCACGCGAGCGCGAGTGGTTGTCCTGCACGAAGCTCAGGGAAGGGTCGATGCGCTCGAGCACATCGGCGCGAAAGCTCTCCAAAAAGAAGCCGCGCTCGTCGCCGAAGACCTGCGGCTCGAGCAGCAGGGGGCCGTCGAGCTTTGAAGCGACGATCCGCATCTTCGGAGAATCTAGAGCAGGCCCGCGAGGATCTGTTCCAGACCGCCGCCAAGCCGCGTGCGCGGCTCCCAGCCGAGCTCGGCGCGCGCGCGGCGCACGTCCAGGCAGCTGCGGCTGACCTCGCCCGCACGGGCCGGCAGAAACTCCGGCGCGGGCAGGGAAAGGCCATGCTCCGCACCCACCCTGCCGAGCTCGCGGACGAGCTCGAGCACGGAGGTCTCCTCGCCCCAGCCGATGTTGAGCGGGCCCGTGACGTCGCTGTCGGCGGCCTGCAGGTTGGCTTGCACCACGTCGGCCACCTCGACCCAGTCACGCGTCTGGCGCCCATCGCCGAAGATGCGAGGCGTGACGGCGTCGATCAGGCAGCCACAGAAGATCGCCACAACCCCGGCCTCTCCGTGCACGTCCTGGCGGGGGCCGTAGACGTTGCCGTACCGCAAAGACACGGTCGAGAGGCCGTGCAGGCGCGTGTAGAGCTCGAAGTAGCCTTCGGCCGCGTACTTGCTCTGCCCGTAGGGCGCCAGCGGTCGCACCGGATGCTCCTCGGGCGTTGGCAGCAGCGCGGCGTCGCCGTAGAGCCCACCGCCGGTCGAGGTGTTGACGACGCGGCGCGCGCCGTACGCGAGCGCCGCGGAGAGCACGTTCAGCGCCCCAAGCACGTTCACCTGCGCATCGGCGGCGGGATCCTCGACCGAGCTGCGCACATCGATCTGCGCCGCCAAATGGAAGACCACCTGGGGACGCACCGAGGCGAACACCGCGTCGAGCGCCACCGCGTCGCGCACGTCGAGGCGGTGCAGCTGTGCCCCCGCGGCGGTGGCTGCAGCCAGGTTCTCGAGCTTGCCGGTCTGCAGGTTGTCGATCACGGCCACCCGGTCGCCCCGCGCGATCAGGGCGTCGACCAGGTTCGAGCCGATGAAACCGGCGCCGCCCGTCACGATGCAGTCCACAGGAGCTCCTTTCGCGCAGGGTCGCGCTAGTTGTTCTTGAAGGCGTAGAAGTCGGGCTTGCGCCTGCCGTCCTGCTGGATCAACCCACAGGCGTCAAGCGGCAGTTGGTCCCGCACGCTGGCCCAGCCGAGCGCGTAGATGTAGCCGGCCTTGCGCGCTGTGACCAACGCGTCCTTGACCCATCTGGCAGCGACCGACGGTGGCGAGACGTAGAAGCTGAACATCTGGTTGGGCGCGGTCGGCACACAGAACTGCGAGAGGAACAGCGGCAGCGCGTGACCGAAGTAGGTCTTCGTCCAGCCCTCGAGCCGGGGCAGGTCGGAGAACTGCACCTCGCCGTAGGGCGATGGGGCGGCACCGAACAGCGGCACCGTGTAGCTGAACGGGTCCTGAGCGTACATGTCCATGCGGGGCCGCCGGCCGCCGGGCAACACCATGCTCGCGAGCCACTGCTGCGGATCGAGCAGCCCGGCGGTGTAGGTGTCGCCGCCGATCACGACGTTCCTGCGGCTCAGGCGCTTGAGCGCACCGTATGCGTCATTGAGCATCTGGGCGTAGAGGTGGGGCGCCCGCTTCTGCGCCGCGCTGAGGCGCGTCTGTGTGTAGCGCGCGGGGGTCTCGGGCCGAAAGTCACCCTTGCGGTTGGGCTCGTTCCAGACCATCCAGAGATGCACGCTCGGGTATTCGCGCGCCGCCGCCTGAATGAACTGGGCGTAGGTGCGGGGGTCTCTGGGCGCCCAGCCCATGCCGGCGTGCCCCCCGTTGGCCCAGGCCGGGGCGTTGCTCACCGCCAAGAGCACGCGCATGCCGTAGCGCCTGGCCTCGGCGATCTCCTGGCCGATCTGCACGGGCCACGCGTAGGCGGGGTCCGCCGGCGAGGTCGGGTCGGCCGGTTTGGTCAGCGCCACCTCGTTCCAGTCAAGCTGGGTCTCGTAGATCCTCGCGCCGAGCTCGCGGTAGAGCGGGAACTGGTTGATGCCGTCCACCGTGGGCGGCCCCCAGACCGCCTTCTGGAAGGCGCTTGCGCCAGCGGGCGCGAGCGCCGCCACAAACGCTGCGACGAGAGTGACGGCGGCGACCAGGCGCAAGAGTGCTCTGCACATCGGCGGCGATGTTAGAGCTGCACTCTGAAGGGGTCCTGCGCGGCGGGCGGATGCTCGAGCATCAGGGTCACGGGACCGTCGTTCACAAGCGCGACCGCCATGTCCGCGCCAAAGCGTCCGCGCCTGGCGCCTGTGACCTCGCAGAAGCGCTCATACAGCGGCTCGGCGACTTCCGCCGGGGCCGCGGCGCCGTAGCTCGGGCGGTTGCCGCGACGGGTCTCGGCGTAGAGCGTGAACTGGCTCACGCACAGGAGCTCGCGGTCTCCGAGCGGCGCGTTCATGCGGCCGTGGGCGTCGGGGAAGACGCGCAGGGCCATCACCTTGGCGGCGAGACGCTCAGCGTCCTGCACCGTGTCGCTGTGGGTGACCCCCAGCAGCACCAAAAGACCCGGCCCGATGCGCCCGATCTCCTCGCCGTCCGTGGCCACAGAGGCGCTGCTGACGCGCTGCACGAGCGCTCTCAGAGCAGCTTCTCCATCGCGATGTGCTCGATGCCGGCCTCCACGAACTCGCGGCCACGCGGCTCGTAGCCGGCCTGCTCGTAGAGCGAGCGCGCGTAGGTCTGGGCGTGGAGCAGGATGTGCCTTGAGCCATGTGCGCGTGCCTCACGGTCGGTCGCACGCAGCAGCGCGCTGGCGATCCCCCGGCGCCGGGCGCTGCGCTTCACCGCCAGCCGGCTGAACTGGACGGTCTGCCCCACGAACACCAGCCGACAGGTCGCGACGATCGCACCGTCCATGACCGCGACCAGGTGCAGCCCGCTGTGGTCGCGCCCATCGCGTTCCTCATGCGCAGGCACGCCCTGCTCGAGACAGAAGACCTCGTAGCGCAGCGCGAGCGCCGCGGCGAGCTCGCGCTCACCCCCAAGCCGCCTGATCTCGTAGCCGGGGTCAGGCTCGGCGTCGGCGTCGGCGGGACGGTGTTGCACGGCCTGAAAGCTTGGCACACGGCCTGGGTGCAGGTCGCTGGCGACCACCGCACCACGGCAGTCGGCGGGGACACCAAGCAACGGCGCGCGGTTGCTTAGATCGCTGTTATCCTTTTGCGCGTTGCCCAGGGCGGGGTGGACGCCGCCCCCGGGTTGACCTCCAGCTCTCATCGCAAGTTTGAGGGCGCCATTTTGAGCCGTTTGGGTTACACGCAGCGGCTCCTTTCTACCACCTTCACAAATGCTCGTAGATGGGTGATCCCACCCCACTTCCGAGTTCTGCCGCGATCAAGCGAGCAGAACAGCTGACGCGCGAGCGGTTCGTCTTCGACGGCGAGACGCCCGAGGAGGCGCTCGCACCCGGCAGCGCCCGGCGCCGCGCGCTGGATGCCGCGCTCGTCGACGTCGCGGCGGGTCTGAAGACTCCGTCGCTGCGCTGGCGTCAGCAGTACTCGCTGCTGCTCGGTCTCGAGCGCCTGCTGTCGGATGACGAGCCGAAGCTGGTTGACGGCACAGTGCTCTCCGCCCACCAGGTCGACGCCCTGTCGGGAACCCTCACGGCGCTTTTGGCGGGCGTGCAGGCCGGCACGGAGGCGCTGCCAAGCGAGGACCCTGCGAGTGCCGCCGACCCGCAGGCCGTGCACGCGCCGCCGGCCGAAGGGACAGGCGCTGAAGTCGCGGCTGTGAGCGCGGCGGCCGACATGGTGGACGCGGGCGACGAGGAGGTGGATGAGAGCGACGAGGAGGTGGACGCGGGCGAGGACGATCCCGACGAGCACGGCCTGGACAGCGACGAGGAGCCCCAGGATTGGCAGGACGACGACGACGCACTGGACGAGGACATCTCGCCTGAGAGCCTCGACGAGGATCCCGGCGCCGCGCGGCGTTTCTGGTTTGAGCACGCCACCGGGGCTGGCAAGACCGTCGCCGCGGTCGGGTTTGTGGAGGCTTCGCGCACCGGCGGAGTGCTGATCCTCACACACCGGCGCAACCTGGTTGACCAGTTCATCGGCGAGCTCCGCGACCACGGCTACAGCGACCGGTTGTGCAAGCCGCTTTTGATCGGCGAGGATGCGGCCAACGGGCCGGTCACGGTCGAGACCTACCAGTGGTTCGTGCGCAATGCCGGCAAGATCTCCGGCGCATACACGATCGTCATCTGCGACGAGGCTCACACCGCGCTGGGCGAGAAGACCTCGGCGGCCATCCGCCGCTGGCACGAGCCGATCTGGATCGGCATGACAGCCACCGGCGCGCTGATTGCACGCCACGTCACCGACCTGTTCCCAACACAGACCTCGCGCTTTGACCTCGCGCAGGCCGCCCGCCGCGGGGTGATCGCGCCGCTGCGCTGCATCCGCATACCGCCGGGTCCGGGCGTGCGAACGATCGCCAAGGTGCCGTTGCGCCGCGGCGAGGTGGACACCGAGTTCGACCAGGAGATGCTGGCCGAACTGCTGGACCAGACGCCCTTCAACCTGGCGATCGCCGACCTCTACAAGACGCGCTTCAACGGCATGCCGGGAGTGGTCTACGCGGCCGGGGTCAAGCATGCCTACAACGTCGCCGAGTCCTTCCGGGCGCTGGGCATGAAGGCCATGGCCGTGTCCGGTGAGACGCCCAAGCGGGAGTTGGCAAAGATCCTCGCCGATTACGAAGCCGGCAAGGTGGACGTGCTGATCAACGCGCAGCTGCTCGCCGAGGGCTGGAACAGTCCCCGCGCGACCGTCTGCATGCACCTCGCACCGACCGCCTCCAAGCGCATCTACCAACAGCGCGTGGGGCGCGTGACGCGACGGCACCCAGGCAAGGAGGCCGGCATCGTCGTGGACTTCGTGCACCCGGCCACCAAGCACGACGATCCCGTGGTGACGCTGCACTCGCTGCTTGACCGCGACGTGTACCGGGGGGGCGCGATAGTCGTGGGACCGGTGCGCCGTGGCCGTGGGCGCCGGATCAGGGTGGAGCGTCGCGTGTTGCCGGTCACGCCCGATCCAGAACGCCGCGCCGAGGTCTTCGAGCGGGAGCTCTGGCGGATCGCGGTCGAGAACCTTGACTACGGCGAGCAGCGCGTCTGGGCGCAGCTGGCTGGGGCGCGGGTTGCGCCCACCGCCTGGCGCCGCGCCAAGGCGATGCTGCACTTTGACCGGCAGGGCGAGCTGCGCCGGCTGTTTTTGCTGACCGCACTGCAGCGCAACCGCAGCGCGCAGCTGCGGCTGCGGGCGCTCCAGGAGGTGGCCGCATCCAAGGACGCGGAGGCATTTGACACGGCGATCGACATCATCGCCGGCTGGCCCCGAGACGAGCGCCGCGAGGGCGTCAAGATCATGCTGCAGGCACTGGCTGAAAGGCGCATCGGCCGCCGTGACCAGGCCAACAACTGGATCTGGCGACTGGCCGAGTACACCCGTGAGGTGCACGAGGAGTACGCGGTGCAGCGCTGGCCCGAGACCAAGCGGTTGCTCGGCCTGCTGGTGAACTCAAGCGGCCAGGCACACGCACGCAACGCCAGGCGACTGGTGCACGCCACCCGCAAAGAGGACCGCCGCCTCTCCGCCGCGCTGCTCGCGGCCGCGCTCGCGCACACTCCCGAGGCTGCCGAGGCGATCAACGGCGCTCGCGCCCGCATGGCCCGCAAGCCCGCGGCGCTCGCTCGCGAGCTGCTGCGTAACTTCCCCAAGGGCAAACGCGGCAAGAGCAGGCGCCGAGCGGGCCGGCCGGGTGAGGTGACGGCCACGCCGGTCGAGGCGCCCGTCAGCGGCGCGGAGCCCCAGCTGGATGACGAGCTGGATCTGGAGGACGAGCTGGCGGAGCCCGGCCCGGACGCGGACGACGAGCCCGAAGACGACGAGCCCGAAGACGACGAGCCCGAAGACGACGAGGACCTGGACCGCGACGCCGCCTGAGCGGGGCACGGAGCTGGACGCCTGTACTAGCGCGACACGCGCGAGCTTGAGCAACGCGGGTGCCTGCCGATCCGGGTGTTGTGAGGCGTACGCTCATCCACGCCGCCGCCGTAATCGCACTAGCCGCTCTTGGCAGCGGCGTGTTCGCCACAGCAGCGCTGGCCAGCGACCCCATTGCCTATGTGACCAACGAGCAGTCCGGCACGCTCGTCCAGGTGAACCTCGCCACCGGCGCGGTGGGGACGGCGATTCCGGTCGGCTCAAAACCGGTCGCGGTCGCGATCGCACCGAACGGCGAGATGGCCTACGTCGCCGACTACGGTACCTCTGAGGTCGTACCCGTCGACCTCGTGACGGGTGCCGTTGGCAACCCCATAGTGCTGGCCCATCGCCCGAACGCGATCGCGATATCGGGCAACGGCGCCACCGCTTACGTGGTGTCCGACGCCGGAGCCCTTTGGCCGATCGATCTGAGCACCCAAGCGGTCGGTAAGCAGATCAAGATCCCGACGAACTCCGATGCCATCGCGCTCTCGGCGAACGGCTCGACGACCTACATCACCAACGCGGCAGACGCCACCGTGACCCCGATCTCGCTGCCCGGCGGCGGCCTGGGCCAACCGATCGACCTGCCGGCACCGACCCCTGACGGGGTCGCGATCGCGCCAGGCACCTCAACCGCCTATGTGACCGGCGACAGCGGCGGCACGCTGACGCCGGTGGACCTTGCGAGCGGCACTGCAGCCACCGCGATCAGCGTCGGCTCGCAGCCAACCGACGTCGCAATCTCCTCCAATGCGACTACCGCCTATGTGACCAGCTTCAACTCGGGCACGGTCACGCCTGTCGCGCTCGCCACCGGCGTCGCCGCCACCCCGTTCGCCGTGGGCGGCGAGCTGAGTTCGATCGCGCTCTCACCGCTGAACGGCTCGGGGTCCGGGTCGAGCTCAGGCTCGGGGTCCGGGTCAGGCTCGGGGTCCGGGTCAGGCTCGGGGTCCGGGTCAGGCTCGGGGTCCGGAGCGAGCCCCGGGTTCGGCCCAGACGCGGGTGCGATCGGGACCACCGCAAGCTCCCCCGTCGCGCTCGGGGACCAGCAGCTCACTCTGCTCGTGTCAGGACCGATGCGCACCTTTGGTGGTGGCGGCACCGGAGCCCACGGCGGTGGTGGATCCGCCGGGGGGTTGAAGACCACAGGCCGCGGCGCGACCCGCCGGGCGCTGGCGTGCTACCGGCCCAGGTCGGCCATCCGCGTACGCATGACGCGGCGGATCCTGCCACGCCGCACACGGCTGAAGCTGCATCTGGTCACCTTCAGGCTCGGACGCCAGCTCAGGCGCGCCAAGCGCCTGCCGGCGACGGCGTGGTTGTCGCTGCGTGGGCTCAGGCGTGGCCGGCATCTGCTGATCGTGCGAGCGTTGTACCGGGAGCGTTTCGTGGTCCGCACCAAACATCATCGGCTGCGGAGGATCCTCGCGGTTACCGTGAGCCGGCGACTGCTCGAGCGCATCAACATCTGCTAGCGGCGCCGGGGAGGACCTGACCTGCCCGGCGGGCCGCTCGCGCAGCCACTCACGCTGGGGCCCGGCAGCCGACACGGAGATCACCCGTGATGTCAAGCAAGCCACGCCCCGCGCGGCTGCGGTCAGTACGCGCTCGCGCCGAGCCAGCCGGCCAGGACGAGCCCCAGCAGGCAGATGACGATCTTGAGCAACCGCACCGGCACCGTGCGCACCACGCGTGGGCCAAGGCGGCCGCCGTAGAAGAAACCCACCGCAAGCGGTAGCGCCGCCCACCAGTCAACCGGGCTCGCGAACGCGAAGATCACAGCTGCCACCAGATTGCTGAGCGCGAGGCTGAGGTTCTTGACAGCGTTCGAGCGCGCAAACGAGCTCGCCAGCACCGCCTCAAACAGCACGATCATGATCACCCCCGCGCCCGCCCCGAAGTAGCCACCGTAGACGGTCACCAGCAACGAGCCGGCGAGCGCCGTGCGTGTCAGCCGGAGCTCACCGGAGCCATGTTGCGCCGCCGGCACGGCTGGTCGCGTGACGAGCACCGCAAGCGAAGCCGCAGCCACCAGCCACGGCACGATCAGCCTGAAGGAGGCGCTCGAGGTGACCAGCAGCAGCACGGCCCCCACGGCGCCGCCGAGCAGGCTGATCAGCACCAGTCCGCGCAGCGCGCGCCACTGGCCATCGAGCTCCGGGCCCGACGCCGTGACCGAGCCCACACCGCTGAACACGAGCGCCACCGTGTTGGTGACGTTGGCGGCGATCGGCGAGAGCCCGGTCAGCAGCAGCGCCGGGTAGCTGACCAGCGAGGCAAGGCCCGTGACACAGCCGACAAACCCTGCGGCCACGCCTGCCAGGAGCAGCAGCACGGCTTCCAGCGCGATCCCAGGCGTCATGGCTGACCGCTACCGAGGTGCACCTCGCCGGCGTCCAGCGCAACGGTGCTGCCGTCCCCGCGCGCGACCAGCAGCCGTCCGCGGCTATCGATCCCGGCTGCGGTGCCCGCGCCGGACTCCCAGCGCACGAGACGGCCGCACAGCGCGTCGCGGGCACGGAGGCCCTCCAGCACGGCTTCAACAGGCACCGCCAACCAGTGCTCGAGGCTCGCGCACAGGATCTGCAGCAGCGGCTCGATGTCCTGCGACGCACGGCCGAGCGTGGCCGCCCGCTCGCGCACACCGTCGGGAAGCTGGCTCAGCTCGAGCGCAACGTTGAGCCCGATGCCGAGCACCGCCCAGCCCTCCTGCGGGCGGCCCTCGACGAGGATCCCTGCGACCTTGCGCCCCTCGATCAGCACGTCGTTTGGCCACTTCACACCTGCCATCTGACCACAAACCTCGGCGGTCGCCACTCCGGCCGCAAGCGACAGCAGCGGCGGCGGATCCCGCAGCACCCACGAGCAGACGAGCGCCGCGCCAGGCGGCGCGTGCCAGTCACGACCCTGCCTTCCCCGACCGGCCGTCTGCTCCCGCGCCGTCACAAGCGTGCCATGCACCGCTCCGGACGCCGCCAACTCGCGCGCCACAAGGTTGGTGGAGTCGGTCACACGCAGGTGGACGCGCGGGTAACCGAGCCGGTCCGGAGCCGAGCCGGAGTGATCCATCAGGGCCCGCCCGGCGCGCTCAGCCTGACCTCATCCCCTTCGCGCAGACCGAGTCTCGCCGCGGCGTCTGCGAGATTCAGCGCGATCGCAAGCCGACCCGCGGAGTCCAGGAAGATCAGCGCCTGACCCGGTGCGACATCGGCGAAGCTGCGTGCGACGGTCGCGACCTGCCCGGCGGCCGCAGGCGCAGTGATCCGCACGCTGTCGCCAGGCCGCACACCGAGCGCACTCAGGTCCCCAGCGCCGGCGGCCAGCTGAACGTTGCCGAAACTGTCGACACCGGCCACCGTCACGATCATCTCACCCGCATGCATCCACGGCCCTGCAATCGTCAGGCGCTCAAGCGCATGGCAGGCAAGCTCTTCGCCCGCCTGCGCGAGCGGCGCGCCTGAGGCGAGATGAGCTGCCACCGGGGCGAATATGTCGCGGCCGTGAAAGGTCGCTGAAACGGGCTCCATTCGCCAGGGCGAGCGTGAGATCTCGACCGCCCGCACCGGGCCGCCGCTCGCCTCGACAGCCGGCCACAGGAGGCCGTTATCGGGGCCGACGAAGAGGCGCCCGTCACGGGTTTCGATCACCACCGCGCGGCGCGCGCTGCCCACGGTGGGATCGACGATCGCGACGTGCACGCCGACCGGCATGTAGGGGATCGCCTGAGCGAGCGTGACCGCCCCGCCGCGCACGTCCTGGCGCCCCACACCATGGCTGAGGTCAATCACACGTGCCTGCGGGCAGATGCCAGCGATCACGCCATGCAACACACCCACGAAGCTGTCGGCGAGACCGTAGTCGGTCAGCAGCGTGACCGGTCTCGGCTGACCGGGAGCGCTCACGCGCTGACGAGCGCGTCCACAAGCCCGTCAATATCGTGGCTTTGCGCCTCGATGTCCGGGCTCAGGCCCTGAGCGCGCAGCTCAGCGCTGGTGACGGGGCCGATGCTCACCACCCGCGGCCGCGCCGACCCACGCGCAAGCCACGCCTGCGCCCCGCCGGCTGCCGCGAGGAAGTTGCGCACGGTCGAGGCGGCGGTGAAGGTGATGTAGTCGGTTCCGGCGACGGCCTCGAGGGTCTGCTCATCCAGCGGTTCCACCACCGTCTCATAGACCGCGACCACGTCAACCTCGGCGCCATGCGCCCGTAGCGATTCGGGCACGACATCGCGGGCCTCGCGCGCACGGGCGACCAGCGCCCGCGCCACCGGCAAACCGGCGAGCGCCTCAGCGAGCGCCTCGCCCACCGCCTGTGCCGGCACGATGTCGGCGCGGATCCCACGCGCGGCGAGCGCGCGGGCGGTGGCCGGCCCAATCGCGGCCACCCTGGTGCGCTCGCTACCAGGGAAGGCACGGGCATCCAAGCCGGCGGCGTCGAGCCGTTCAAACAACGCCTCGACGCCGGTCGGGCTCGTGAAGCAGATCAGGTCGTAGGACCCCAGGTCGGGCGGCGGACCAGGCAGCGACTTAGTCCTGATCACGGGAGCCAGAATCACCGCTGCACCGAGCGCCTGCAACCGCTCCGCCAGGCGAGAGCCCTGCTCGCGCGCACGTGTCACAGCCACGCTGACCCCGTGCAGCGGGCGGCGCTCCAGCCAGCGCAGCTGCCCGTGCAGGGCCGTCACCGGTCCGAAGATCGCGATTGCCGGCGCCCCGATGCGTGCCTCGCTGGCCCGTGCTGCGATCGTCGCCAGGGTAGCCACAAGCGTGCGCTGCCCGGGCAGGGTGCCGCTCTGCACCACCGCCGCAGGCTCGTCAGCGGCACGGCCGGCGGCGATCAGACGAGCGGCGATCGCCTGCAGATGCCTGACACCCATATAGACGACGAGCGTTCCGGGAAAGGCCGCGAGCGCGGCCCAGTCAAGTGCCGAGCCCGGCTTGTCGGGATCCTCATGGCCGGTCAAAAACGCGACCGAGCTGGCGAGATCTCGGTGCGTGACCGGTATACCCGCGTAGGCACTGGCGGCAATGCCGGCCGTCACACCAGGCACCACCTGAAAGTCGATGCCGGCCTCGACCAGCGCCTCGGCCTCCTCGCCGCCGCGCCCGAAAACGAACGGATCCCCACCCTTGAGCCGAACCACGATGTCCGCGACGCGCCCGTGCTCGACGAGCAGTCTGGTGATCTCGGCCTGCGGCACCTGCTCACCGCCCCCCTGCTTGCCGGCGTAGATCAGCTGCGCGTCCGCCCGCGCGCCGTCGAGCGCGCTGACCGGGATCAACCGGTCGTGGATGATGACGTCCGCGAGCGCGATCAGCTCGAGCGCGCGCGCGGTCATGAGCCCAGGGTCACCAGGTCCGGCCCCCACCAGGTACACCGTCATGCGCTTGCCATCTCCACCGCGCGCACCAGCAGCTCGCGGGCACCGGCAGCCACCATCCGCTGCGCCATCTCCGCCCCGACGAGGCTGGCCGACGCGGTGAGCTCGTCCGCTATCCAGTGGGAGCCGTCGGGAAGGCCGATCCATGCCCTGAGGGTCACATCCACAGCCGACGCGGGCACGGCGCTCGCCCCAAGCGGCGTCGCACATGTCGCTCCGAGATGGCTCGCGAGTGCCCGCTCGGCCAACACGCAACGCTCAGCTGCGGGATCGTTGATCACGGCGGCACGCTCGTCGTCGGCTCGCGCCTGCACGATCAGCGCGCCCTGGCCAGGGGCCGGCACGCACTCGTCGAGCAGACAGCCGATCTCGCTCTCACGACCCAGGCGCATCAGACCGGCCTGTGCCAGCACGACCGCGTCGAGCTCGCCTTCGGCAAGCCTGCGCAGTCTGGTATCGACATTGCCGCGCAGCTTCACAACCTCGATGTCCTCACGCAGCGCATGGATCTGGGCGGCACGGCGCACGCTGCTTGTACCCACCCGCGCCCCAGGAGCGAGCGTGGCGAGACTGGCGCAGCCACAGAGCGCGTCGCGTGGATCCTGGCGCTCAGGAATCGCGATGATGGTTGTCCCCTCGACGAGGTCGCCGGGAACATCCTTGGCAGAGTGCACGGCCAGGTCGATCTCCCCTTGCACCAGCGCGCGCTCCAGGGCGGAGGTCCAGCGCGCCTTATCGCCGATATCCTGGCCCCGGTCGCCGGCGGTCGTGATCGTGACGATGTCCGTCTCAAGGCCGACGCGTCCGAGCGCAGCCTGGACGGCGTGCGCCTGCACAAGTGCAAGCGCGCTGCCGCGCGTCCCGATGCGGATCACCGGCGCGAGCCCGCAGAGGCGCCACTGCGTTCCGGTAGCCGACGGATCTCGGCGAGGTCCTGCACGTCAGCCGCTGCGTTGCGGAGCGCCGGATCGGCATCCACCTCGAGCGCGAACAGGTCGCGGACGAGCGCCATCCGCGCATGCACGCGGTCGTCACGCAGCTCCTTGAGACGCAGCGTCGGGTGGTGCAGCAGCCGGTTGACGATGGCGCGAGAGATCGCTTCGACACGCTCGCGGTCACGCTCTGACGCGGACTCCCAGCGGCCCTCGTTCTCGGCCAAGACCTGAGCCGCGATCGCACTCGCGTGGCTGCGCAGCGCCGCCAGCGTCGGCAGCACCTCCAGCGAGCCCAGCCAGGTCGCGAAGTTCTGGATCTCCTGCTCGACGATCGCCTCCGCCTTGCGTGCCTCCTCCAGACGCACCTGCCGGTTGCGCGCGACAACCGACTCAAGGTCGTCGATGTCGTAGAGCGCGACGCCTTCAACCTGCGCGCAGGCCGGGTCCACGTCACGCGGCACCGCCAGGTCGATGGCCAAAAGCCGCCGGTGGGCACGCTCGCGTTGCACGAGCTCGAGACCCTCGGCCTCGATCAGTTGGTGCGGAGACGATGTGGCGGAGACAACCATGTCCGCCTCGACAAGCGCCTCCGGCAACTCGTCAAAGGCAACGCTATGGCCGTCGAAACGGTTGGCGAGGCTGACCGCGCGGTTGCGCCTGCGGTTGGCCACAAACACCACCGCCACACCGGCCGCGGCGAGCGCCTGCGCGGCAAGCTCACTGGACTCTCCGGTGCCGATCAGCACGGCACGGCGTCCGCGGAGATCCCCCAACACCTCACGCCCCAGCATCGCCGCAACCGACGGCAGGCTCATCTGGCCGGCGCTGATCGCCGTTTCGGTGCGCACCCGCTTGCCGGTCTCGAGCGCCGCCTTGAACAGGTGGTTGGTCAGCGCTCCGGTGGTCTGCTGTTCGAGCGCGACCTCGTAGGCACGGCGCACCTGGCCCTGGATCTGGTCCTCGCCGACGATCATCGATTCGAGCCCGGCGCTGACGCGGTAGAGGTGGCGGGCGGCTTCGCAGTTGCGGTGCGAGTAGATCGCCTGAGCGAGCGCGCTCAGTGCGATCCCGGAGCGCTTTGCGAGCAGACCAAGCAGCGTCGCCTCAGCGTCGATCGGGTCAGCGGCCACCAGGTAGAGCTCGGTGCGGTTGCAGGTGGACAGGGCCACCACCTCCTGGATGCCGGCGACGGCATGGAGATCACGGACGAACTCGAGCGCGCGTGCATCGGTCAGCGCCAGGCGCTCGCGCAACTCGACCGGGGCGGTCTTGTGCGAGATCCCGACCGCCAAAAGCTCGCTCAAGGCAGCTGCACCTCCTCGGCGTCGGCGCTGTCATCGGCCTCATCAAGCGCCGCCCCGGGGCGTTCGCGCGCCTCGAGCTGCGCCCGCAGCTCGCGCAGCTCACGGCTGTTGCGCGTCAGGCGGCGGGCCATGATCCCCACGTAGATCAGCAGGATCAGGACAAAGACGATGTAGGCCGCGGCGACATAGGGACCGGCGGCGCTCAGCGGCAGCGCGGGAGCCTCGGCAAAGAGCAGGCTCATGAGGGCGAAGCTGTCCTACCGAGCGGACCGGCGTCGTCGCCGAGCAGACGCCTACGCAGCCGGCGCGTCTCTATCCGCAGCTCCTTGGCGGCCATCTCGTACTTCATGAGCGTCGCAAACAGAAGCGCGACCGCGATCAGTGACGTGTAGAACGCGAGCTTCATCGAGCCGGGCATGGCGCCGCCCTCGAGATTCAGCACACGCGGGTGAAGATATTCGGAGGAGAGGTTGACGATGATGAAGTTGATCGGGACGAAGGCCCCGGCGACGATCGAGAACACGGCGGCGTAGCGCGCCTGGCGCTCGGGATCCTCGATCGAGAAGCGCATCGGCTGGTAGGTGCAGTAGAGCAGGATCACGATCAGGTAGGAGACGAGCGTCGGGTCAGACCACACCCACCAGTGGCCCCATGAGGCCTTGGCCCAGATCGAGCCGGCGAGCAGTCCAGCCACAGAGAAGATCAGCGACATGTGGATCGCGCAGTAGGAGCGCATGTCCCAGACTCGCTTGCCCGTTCGCAGGTAGCCAATCCCGTAGACGCCACCCAGACAGAAACCGACCAGCGAGACGATCGCCAGCGGCACGTGGATGTAGAAGATCTTCTGCACGAACCCCTGCTCGGCGTCGAGCGGGGCGTAGAAGAACGTCAGCGCCAAGCCAGCCGTGATCATCAGGGCTGTTACGACCGTGAGGCCGCGCAGATGCCGAACGTGGGTGCTCATACGATCTGTCGCCGTCACTCCTCGATCAGGTAGTCGAACAACCCTACCGCGAGCAGCGCGTTGAAGAGATCATAGAGCGCCAGGACCAGCAGCCACTTCAGTTGCGGCGAGCCGCTCGAGTTGGCTCGGAGCAACGGGCCGATGCCGCGCGCCGTGGCGATCAGCGCGGGCAGCATTAGCGGTAGCCCGATGATCGGCCCGATCAGGTCACGTGCACGTGTGTGCACGGCCAGCGCCGAGACGAACGTGCCGATCACCGCAAAGGCGCCGTCGGCCAGCACCAGCAGCAGCACGAAGCCCGCCAGCGAATGACCGAGCCGTGGTGGCGCCAGCAGCAGCGCGAACGCCGGCACCGCGACCAGCTCCAGCGCCACCATGAAGATGAACAGCGCCGCCGCCTTGGCGACGAACATCGCCGTGCGGTCCACGGGCGCGAGCAGAAACGCGTCAAAGCCCCCCTGCTCGCGCTCGGCCACGAACAGCCGGTTGATCGCCAGCATCGCGGCGAACAGCAGCGTGACCGTGAAGACGCCGGCGGCCAGCTGGCCAGAGAGCGAATCCTGGTTCAGACCGAAGTGGAAGATCACAAACGTCGAGATCGAGAGCAGGGCCATGCTGGGCAGCGTCTCGAGCGTGCGCAGCTCAAGCAGCAGGTCCTTGCGCAGAATCGCGGCGGCTGTTCTCATGCGTAGAGGCTCCGCAGCTTCTCGGGCGCGAGACCGTCCGGCGGGCCGAGGTACGCAGCCCGGCCACCGGCGAGCGCCAGCACCAGATCGGCCTCGGCCAGTGCGGCCTGCGGGTCGTGGCTGGTCAGCACCCGTGTGATTCCGGCGCTGCGGCCAATCAGCGGCTCAACCAGGTCACCGGCCGCTGGATCGAGGTTCGAGCGCGGCTCGTCCAGCAGCAGCAGCTCCGGGCTGTGCAGCACAGCGCGGGCGACCGTGAGCCGCTGCACCATGCCGCGGCTGAGTGAACGCACCGGGTCATCGCCGCGCTGGCGCATGCCCACGGCGGCGAGCACCTCCTCGACCCTTGCCGTTGGCACCCGGTAGAGCCGGGCGTGGTAGGTGAGGTTTTCACGACCGCTGAGGTCGCGGTAGAGCAGCGGCTCGTGGCCGAGCAGCCCGATGCGCCCGCGGACCGCCCACGCCTGGCGTGGGAGCGGCTCGCCAAACAGCTTGACGCTGCCCGCGTGGGGTCGCAGGAGGGTCGCCAGAATCCGCAAAAGCGTCGACTTGCCGGCGCCGTTGCGCCCGAGCACCGCGAGCGTCTGGCCGGCTCTGAGCTCCAGCGTGATGCCGCGCAGCACGGTGCGCTCGCCGAAGTGGCGGCTCAGACGCTCGAGCGCGACGACCGGACTGCCGCCGTCCGCGGCCGCCGCCGCGCCTTCAGTGGTGATCGTGCTCGCCGCGTCGCGCATCTCGCCGACGCAGTGTGGCAACTGCATGCCCGAGCACCGGCTCCACCACGCCGAACAGCTGGGCGATCGCGCGCGGGCTGCCGGGGAAGTTGATGATCAGCGTGCCACCCGCAGCGCCGGCCACAGCCCGTGAGAGCATCGCCATCGGGGTGTGCTCAAGCGATGCGGCCCGCATCGCCTCGGCCAGGCCGGGGACGTCGCGCTCGATCACCGCACGTGTCGCCTCCGGGGTCACGTCGTCGGGCGTGAGTCCGGTGCCGCCGGTGGTGAGGGCGAGCTCGACGTCGGCTGCCACCTGCTCGCGCAACCATGCCTCGATCGCGCTACGGTCGTCTGCGACCACCCCCTGGGCCACGATCTCCGCGCCCAGCGCGCGGACCGCATCCGCGAGCGCCGGCCCTGAGAGGTCTTTGCCGGCACCTGCCGCAACCGAGGTTGAGACGGTGAGAATCGCGCAGCGCATGGTCCGGCGAGCTTACCTGTGCCGCGCGGCCCGCCGGGCCGCGCGGCACACACTCGCGTGCTGGCGGCTAGCGCACCGCGGCGGCGACGGACCGGATCACCGCAAGCAGGTCGCTTGACTCAAGGATCAGGTGATCGCGTCCGTCGAGCACGACCTCGGTGCCGCTGTACTTCGGGTACAGCACGAGGTCACCGGGGGCGACCTTGATCATCTCCTCGTCATCGCCGACGGCGACGACCTCACCGCGCTGGGGCTTCTCCTTGGCGGTGTCGGGCAGCACGATCCCGCTGCGGGTAACGGTCTCCTCCTCCACCACGCGCACCAGCACACGGGCGCCCAGCGGTTGGATCTCTTCTTCCATGTTCATTGCTCCTTTGCTTTGTCAACGCGATTTGCGCCGATCAGTGGCCGATGCCGAGCAGGCGGTCGATCTTCGCCCGGTCAAAGCCGATCACCGGCTTGCCGCCGATCTCCACCACAGGCACGCCCATCTGGCCGGTGCGCCTGACGAGGTCCCGTGCCGCGGCGCGGTCGCGGGACACATCAACCTCCCGGAAGGGGATCCTCTGCTGGCGCAGATAGGCCTTCACGCGGTCGCACCAGGGGCACGTCGGGGTGCTGAAGACAACGACTCGTTGTGGGTTCCTGGCGCCCTGCGGGCGTGTGGCCGCAGGCGCCTCGGTGGTCTGGCTCACAGTGACACCTCCATCACGGTGGCGTCGCTGTCCACTGCAGCCGCCGGCCCGACCCCTCGTGCCTGCTCGACGACGTGCTCGTCGAAGAACTCGCCGACCGCGCGCGGCGGCCGGGCGCCGATGAAGCCGGTCAGCGGCTCACCGTCGCGGAAGGCCACGACCGTCGGGATGCTCTGGATGCCGTAGCGGGCCGCGATCTCGGGCTCGGCGTCGACGTCGAGCTTGACCAGCTCCAGCAGCCCCTCGCGCTTGGCGGCCTCGCCCTCCAGGGCCGGTCCAAGCATCCGGCACGGCGCACACCAGGCGGCCCAGAAATCGACCACCACCGGCAGCTCGTGCGAGCGTTCGATCACCGCCCGCTGAAAGTCTTCTGTTTTCACGTCCATTTTCGTCTCGTTTCTGCTCGTTTCCCCGTTGCGGGTGTTGGCGTCACCCATCCACCAACGGCACTTCAGTACACCGTTACACAACTGTAGCATTGTGCATAGCAGATGAGACGTTCACCGGAACCCGGCGGGCCAACGACGGCTCGCAGCGGCCCAACGGCATGCCGCGGTCGGCCCAAGGGCGGGCCGAGGACGGGCTGACAGGCCGGCGCGCGGCTAGGCGGCGGCAGGGTGGGCCTGCGCCCACTTGGCGATCTCGCCGGACCCTGTCACGACCGTCTCGTCGTCGAGCACCAGGATCGGAACCGACTCCTGGCCACTCAGGCGCTTGATCTCGGCGCGGTCGCGCGAACGCGAGCCCCAGGTCCAGAACATCCCCCGATTGGTCTTCACACGCCGCGTCTCGTACTTATGGCCGGCGGCATCCAGCGCCTTGGCGGCCTTGGTGCACGGGTGCAGCGCGGAGGGGCCGGAGGTACCGGCGGGGCACACATAGAGGATCACAGGCTCGATCCTACACCCACCGCAGCGCCCCGCAAACTCGCTATATCCCCACCGAGCGAAGCCAGTCGAGCGTCTCGCGCAGACCGGTCTGGTAGTCCACGCGCGGCTCCCAGCCGAGCAGCTCGCGCGCCCTGGCGGTGCTGAAGCTCTGGTCAATGCCCATCAACTGGACCGCCTGACGCGAGAGCAGCGCGCGCGTCTTGAGCCCCGTGGCGCGTCGCAGCCCACGGTACCCGTGCTCGAGTCCCACGGCCAGACCCGCAGCCACCGGGTAGGGGATGTTCAGGCGCGCCCGCGGCGCACCCAGCCCGGCGGCCAGATCATCCACGAACTGTCGCCAGCTCACATCCACGCCGTCGGTGATGTTGAAGGCCTCGCCGGGCGCGCGCTCGTGGTGCAGCGCAAGCACCGTGGCGTCGGCCAGGTTGTCCACGTAGCAGAGCCCGACCAGCGCCCGCCCACCGCCCACGAGCAGCATCTGGCGCCCGCGGATCGCCCTGGCGACCTCCAGCACCGTCTCCTGACAGCCGGGTCCGTAGACGGTGGCGGGCCGCAGGATGACGGCTTCCATGCCGGCCGTTGCGGCGCTGCGCACCTGCCCCTCGGCGGCGCGTTTGGTGTGCGCATACCAGTTGGCAAAGCGCACCGGGCCGTGGCTCTCGGTCACCTCGGGGATGCCCGGATGTCCGTAGATGTCGGTCGAGGAGATGTGCACGAAACGCTGGACCGCGGCCTGTGCGCTCGCAGCCAGCAGGCTGCTCGTGCCCGCCACGTTGACGGCCTCGATCTCGTGCGGCAGCGCCCAGTCGGAGACCATCGCGCCGCAGTGGATCACGTAGCGGCAGCCCTCGACCGCACGCGGCAGCGAGCCGGGGTCGGTGAGATCGCCGTGCACCAGCTCGACACCGAGACCGGCCAGCTTGGTGATGTCGCTGGTCGGCCGCACCAGGCAACGGACCTGGTAGCCGTCGCGCACCAGGCGGGCGGCGAGGTGCCCGCCGATGAAGCCACTCGCGCCCGTGAGCAGGCAGACGTTGTCCGCGTCGGGATCGATCGGGCGCCCGCCGTTCACGGCCGTCCCCGGTTGCCGGCCGGCCTGCGCGGCGCCGTTCACGGCTGGGCCCGGCTGCGGGCCAGCGGGCCCGCTGCCGGAGGAATCACGCCGGCGCAGCGTGGTGAGCGCGATGTCGCGCACCACCGCCCAGTTCTTGCCCGCACACTGCTCGCAGTCGCTGAGCACGCTGTCCAGCGCGGTCAGGAAGTCGTCGGCCTCACTGTCTGCGAGCGTCAGCGGCGGTAGCAGCTTGATCACGTCGTTCTTGCCCGCGGCCATCGTGATCACGCCGTGCTGCTGGTGCAGCGGAATCACGACCAGCTGCGGGAAGAGGCCCTCACTGGCCATCCGCATCAGCCGCACCGCCAGCTGGCCCGGGCGCGAGCGCGGGGCCTTCAGCTCGATGCCGACGATCAGCCCGAGCCCGCGCACGTCGCCGATCAGCTCGTGGCGGCGCTGTAGCTCGCCCAGCCCGTCCATCAGGCGCTGGCCGAGCTGGGCCGAGCGCGCCACCAGACCGTCGCGCTCGATCACCCGCAGCGACGCCAGCCCGGCCGCCATCGCCAGGCGGTTGCGCCCGTAGGTCGACTGGTGCACGTAGCTGCGCTCGAGCGTGCCCACGGCGCGCTGGAAGATCTCGCGCCGGGTGACCATCGCCGCCACCGGCATGTAGCCACCGCTCAGCGCCTTGCCGATCGTGACGATGTCCGGCTCGAGCCCCCAGTGGTCGCTCGCGAACCAGCGGCCGGTGCGGCCGAGGCCGGTCTGGATCTCATCGACGACGAACAGCGTGCCGTAGCGGCGGCAGAGCTCCTGGGCGGCGCGCAAATAGCCGTCGGGCGGCAGCCGCACGACCTGACCCTGGACGGGCTCGACGATGAACGCCGCGACGTCGCGGCGGCGCAGCTCGGACTCGAGGCGGTCAAGGTCGCCGTAGGGCACCAGGCCGCAGCCGGGCAGAAGCGGCTCGAAGCCCTCCTTGAAGAACTCGTCGCCGACAATCGACAGCGGCCCCAGGGTGACGCCGTGGTAGCCGCGCTCGCAGGCGATCAGCCGCGGGCGCCCGGTGGCGGCGCGGGCGAACTTCATCGCGCTGTCAACCGCCTCGGCGCCGGCGTTGGTGAAATAGGTGGCGTCAAGGCCGGCGGGCAGCTTGGCGGAGAGTTCCTGGGCGAGCATCCCGGCCAGCACGCTGTAGTGGATCTGCACGCCGTCCAAAAGGTCGGCGTCGAGGATCGCGTGCAGCACCGCCTTGACGTCCGGGTTTGAGTGCCCGAGGCTCGAGAAGCCCTCGCCGCCGTGCATGTCCAGGTGCACCCGGCCGGCCTTGTCGTAGATGTATGAGCCGCTTGCGGTCACGTAGTCGCGGTCAAAGCCGATCGTGCGCAGCACGTCGACCAACGAAGGGTCCAGGTGACGGGCCGCCAGCGCGAGCGCCTCGCCGCCGCGCACCTGAGCTTCGGCGAGGATGCCGAGCGGATCGGCGCAGGCCTCGCCGGTCAGAGGGCCGGCGGCTGCGTCGGTGCGCAGCTCACTCATCGCGCACCCAGTGCCCCGAGCGCCCGCCTGACTTTTCCACAAGCTCCACGCGCTCGATCATCGCCCCCCGCTCCACGCCCTTAACCATGTCATAGACGGTCAGCGCCGCCACCGACGCGGCGGTCAGCGCCTCCATCTCGACCCCCGTCTGAGCGGTCGTGCGGGCCTCGGCGGTCAGCTCGATCACGCCGGCGTCGGCGTCGATGCGGGCGCTGACGCCGACGAAGGCGAGCGGCAGCTGATGGCAGAGCGGGATCAGCTCGTGCGTGCGCTTGGCGGCCTGGATGCCCGCGACCCGCGCCACGCCGATCACGTCGCCCTTGGGGGCGTCGCCGGCCACCACCAGCCGGGCGGTCTGCGCCGAGACGCGCACCAGCGCGCGCGCCACGGCCCGGCGGGCGGTCACGTCCTTGTCGGAGACATCGACCATCGTTGCGCGCCCGTCGGCGCCCAGATGCGTTAGTGGCGGTTCGCTCAAGCGGGTTGGGCGGAGGCCTGGGCCGCGGCGATCAGATCCTGCACGGCCTGGACCTCACCGGCCCGCAAAAGCGCGATCGGGTCCGGCTCGCCGTTGACGATCTCCTCGAAGAACAGCTTGCGGTCCTGGTAGGTGGGCAGCGTCGCCTTCGCCCAGCCACGCGCGTCGTTGAGCAGGATCGCGAGCGTGGCGTACGGCTCGCCGAAGAGCTCTGCGATCTCGCGCTTCATGCGCTTGGCCAGCGCGGGCGATGCGCCCGCGGTGGAGATCGCGACCGCCAGCGGCCCGGTCCGCACGATCGCGGGCAGGATGAAGTTGCAAAGCGGTGGCACGTCGACGACGTTGACGAGCATCGCGCGCGCCTCCGCGTCGTTGAAGACGTCGATGTTGACGTCGGTGTCGTCGGTGGCGGCGATCGCGATGAGACAGCCGTCAAGGTCGGAGGGCTCATAGGCGCGCTCGTGCCAGGTGATCGAGCCCTCGGCGGCGAGCTGCTCGAGCGCGTCGTTGGCACGGGGCGCGACCAGCGTGACATCGGCGTCACAGGCCAGGAGCCCCTCCACCTTCTCGAGCCCGACCTCGCCGCCACCGACCACCAGCGCCCGGCGCCCCTTGAGGCGCAGGCAGGCGATGTAGAAGGGGGTCTCGAGCATGTCGCGCACGCACGACTGGTCGCAGATCCCCCGGCGCAGCTGGCAGACGCACTCTTTGCCTCTGTAGGCCTGGGCGGGCATGACTGCCAACGTTAGCGCCCCCGTCCACGCCTGATCGCTTCGAGGCGGTCCCGCCGGACCGCCTCGGCATCGTCTGGCTGGTAGAAGGACGCGCCGGCCACGGCGGGTGGGAGGAGCTCCTGGGGTGAGAGGTGGCCGGGGTGCTCGTGCGGGTAGTCGTAGTTGCCCTCGGCGCGGGTCGATGAGCGCAGGTAGCCGGGCGGCGGCTGGGCGCCGTTTTCGCGCACGTGGGCGCGCGCGGCGCGCACCGCGCGCTTGGCGGCGTCTGACTTGGGCGCAAGCGACAGGTAGATCGCACACTGCGCCAGAGCGAACTCCGCCTCCGGCAGGCCGACGTGCTCGACGGCCGCGGCGGTGGCGGTCGCCACGGTGAGCGCCTGCGGGTCGGCGTTGCCGATGTCCTCGGAGGCGAGGATGACCATCCGCCGGACGATGAAGCGCGGGTCCTCGCCGGCCTCGAGCATCACCGCCAGGTAGTACAGCGAGGCGTCCGGGTCAGAGCCGCGCGTCGCCTTGATCCAGGCGGAGATCGTGTCGTAGTGGTTGTCACCGGCGCGGTCATATCCGATCAGGCGGCCCTGCAGCGCGTCTGCGATCCGCTCCACGGTCAGGCGCTCATCCGCGCCGGTGGCACGGGCCGCGAGCTCCAGGCCGCCGAGCGCCGCGCGCGCATCACCGCCGGTCCACTGCGCCGCGTAGGCGAGCGCGTCATCGTCGATCCGGGCGGGGTCGCCGACCTCCCCGCGCTCGGTCGCGCGGCGCAGCAGCGTGAGCACATCGGCTGCCGTGAGCGCCTCCAGCTCGTAGACCCGCGCCCGCGAGAGCAGCGCCGAGTTGACCTCAAAGTAGGGGTTCTCGGTGGTCGCGCCGATCAGTGTCACGAGGCCCTCCTCGACGGCCGGCAAAAGCGCGTCCTGCTGGGCCTTGTTGAAGCGGTGGATCTCGTCGAGGAAGAACACGGTCGCACGCCCGAGCGCGCGGCGCTGGCGGGCGCGCTCGATCACGGCGCGCACCTCCGCGCGCCCCGCCTGCACGGCGCTCTCCTCCTCGAAGGCGGCGCCGGACGCATGGGCGATGATGCGCGCGAGCGTCGTCTTGCCCGAGCCCGGAGGCCCGTGCAGGATCATCGAATGCGGCCTCCCCGACTCGATCGCCAGCCGCAGCGCCGAGCGCTCACCCAGCAGCCGGCGCTGGCCAACGAACTCCGCAAGCGTGGCGGGCCGCATGCGGGCGGCAAGCGGCGCGCCCGCGGCCGGCTTTGGCGGTGCGGCGTCGGCCTGCCCGTCCTGCGGCTGCGCGGATCCCGCGTCGTCAAAGAGGCTCTCCATCGTCGTAGTATCGCGGTGCCGGATCGGCGGGTGCTTCGGGCAGCGGGCGCTCTTAGAAAAATTTGCGATCGGGCGGCGATACTGCACGCGTTGGGAGCCCATCGTCGATCCTCATGGCTGCTCGTCACGGCACTGGTCTGCGTGGCCGTGGGCGTGGTCGTGGTGGCCGCACAGGGCGCGCGCACGGCGCCTGGAGCGCACACGGCACCGGCTGCGACACCACGGCGCGCCGGCACCAGGGCACGCTCCACGGCTGTCGCGGTGAGCGCGGCTCGCCGCGTCGCACACCGGCCAAGCCGCCCCCGACCGCTGGCCAAACCGGCGCCGCTGCGCCCCTTCCAGCGGCCGCTCATCCCCAGGGAGGGCGTCTGGCACGCGGCCGGGCGACGCGTGCGCGGGATCCCGGCGGTTTATGAGACCACGCTCGTGCCGCCCGGTGGATCAGCGCCCGCGGGCATCGCCTGGATGGACACACGCCTGCTCTCCGCGCGCCTGTACTCCGGTTCGGGCAGCCCCGGCGGTGGCCCCTACAAGTACACAGCCCCCATCCTGCCGGCTGCGGCCAGAACGCTGGTCGCGGCGTTCAACGGCGGCTTCTACATGAGCGCCGCACAGGGCGGCTATTACACGGAGGGCAAGCTGATCGACCCGGTGCGCAAAGGCGCCGCCTCGCTGGTGATCTACCGCGGCGGCTCGGTGAACATCGGCGCCTGGGGCAGCGACGTGTCGATGACCAAGAACGTGGTCGCGGTGCGCCAGAACCTGGTGCCGTTGGTTGCGGGCGGCCGCCCGACACCGCTTGCCTACACCTCCGACTGGCTTTTGTGGGGCGCCACCTGCGGGGCGACCAACTGCGCTTCGACGACCCCTGGGATCGAGCACCAGTGGCGCTCCGGCGCGGGCGTGACCGCGGACGGCGCGCTGGTCTACGTGCAGGGCCCCGGCCTTGACCCGTTGCAGGTGGCCCAGCTGCTCGTGCGGGCCGGGGTGGTCCGCGGCATGCAGCTTGACATCAACCCCTACTGGCCGGTGCTTGTCACCTACCGCCCGAAGACACCCTTCGGCGAGGCAACCCCGGCCAACGGCTCCAAGCTGCTTGCGGGCAGCATCCAGGGCCCGGCGACGTTCTTCACGCCCTCCTGGGCGCGCGACTTCATCACGATGTCGGTGCGCCGCTGATCGCTGCGCCAGCGAAGCGCTGAGCGCCCGTCTGGCGGTGTCCGGCGGTGACCAGCAAGCTTGTCGAGCACAATACGCATAGATGCCCGACCGGCCGATCATCCGCACCGAGCAGCTGACCAAGATCTATGCGGGCACGGACTTCAGAGCGGTGGATGACCTCAACCTGAGCGTCGAGCACGGCGAGATCTTCGGCCTGCTCGGCCCCAACGGTGCGGGCAAGACAACGACCGCCGGGATGCTCACCACGCGGGTCATCCCAACCTCGGGCCGGGCGTTCATCGGCGATGTGGACGTGGTCGCGCACCCCGCCCTGGCCAAGCAGATGATCGGCGTGGTCTCCCAGCAGAACACGCTTGACCGGCAGCTGACCGTATGGGAGAACCTCTACTTCCACGGCCGCCTGTTCGGGATCGGCGCGGCGGAGTCGCGGCGGTTATCAGACCAGCTGCTCGAGCAGTTTCAGCTGAGCAAGTGGGCCGCGGCGTCGGTTTACGCGCTCTCGGGCGGGATGGCGCAGCGGCTGATGGCCGCGCGCGCGATCTTCCACCGCCCGGCGGTGCTGTTCATGGACGAGCCGACCGCCGGTCTTGACCCGCAGTCGCGCCTTGCGCTCTGGGAGATCCTCGGCGATCTGCACCGCGCCGGCCAGACGATCGTGCTCACCACCCACTACATGGAAGAGGCCGAGCGCCTCTGCACGCGCGTGGCGATCATCGACCACGGCAGGGTGCTGGCGCTCGACACACCCGACGCGCTCAAGCAGTCGGTGGAGGCCGATACGGTCATCACCGTCAAGGCCTCAGGCGATGGCTCAGCGCTCGCGGCGGCGCTCGAGGCGGGCGTGCCCGGCGTCACGCGCACGCGCGTGACCGACGGCGGCGCCGAGCTCTACGTCAAGGGCGTGGAGCGGTTGATCCCGCAGGTCGTGGCCGCCACCGAGGCGGGCGGCTTCGCGCTCGCGGACCTGACCGTATCTGAGCCAACACTTGAGGACGTCTTCATCACCCTGACTGGAAAGGAGCTGCGCGAATGAGCACCGCCGTCGAGCCACCGCCCGCCGCCGAGACGATCGCTCAGCGCCCCACGCGCTCGGTCTTTGACGCCAGCCGCACCGCCCTGGGCGCGCTGATCCTGCGCGACCTCACCGTGTTGCGCAAGAGCCTTGGCGAGTTTGCGCTGCGCACCGTGATCCAGCCCTTCCTGCTCGTGTTCGTGTTCCTCTACGTCTTTCCGCACATCGGCCAGGGCGTCGGCGGCGGCCACGGCCGGGCGTCCGAGTCGGGCTTTGCGACCGTGCTCGTGCCCGGGGTGGTCGGGATCTCGATCATGTTCCAGGGGATCCAGGCCGTCGCGCTGCAGCTGGCGACGGAGTTCGGCTACACGCGGGAGATCGAGGACCGCGTCCAGGCACCCTGCCCGGTCTGGCTGGTCGCGGCCGCCAAGGTGCTCTCCGGCGCCGTCCAGGGTGTGCTGGCCGCGGTGATCGTCTTTCCGATCGCGGCCGTTGTGCACGCCAGCGGCGTGAGCGCCCATCTGCACGTCAACTGGCTGGTGGTGCTGACCCTGATTCCGATCGCCTGCGTCTCGATGACCTCGCTGGGGTTGCTGCTCGGCACCACCTTTGAGCCGCGCAACATCGGCCTGATGTTCGGCTTCGTGATCCTGCCGATCACCTTCCTCGGCGGCACCTACTACCAGTGGACGCGCCTCTCGCCGGTCCGGATCGGCGGCTTTGAGTGGCTCAAGGTGCTGGTATTGATCAACCCGCTGATCTACATCAACGAGGGGCTGCGCGCAGGCCTCACGCAGGCGTCGCACATGCCCCTCTACGCGGTCTACCCGGTGCTGATCGGCTTCGGCGTGCTCTTCTGGACGCTCGGGCTGCGCAACTTCAAGCGCCGCGTGCTGGCCTAGCGGGCGGCCGCCGCGGACCGCGCGCCGCGGACCGCCTCTTGCCCCCAAACTGGGGCCGCGGGCCGAGTTTTGTGCATTTCGGGCGATGGGAGCGCGCGGAATGCACAAAAGTCCTGTTGGGGACGAGCTTTGGGGGCTAGGAGCTGTTGCCGAGCGGCGCCAGCGGGCACGGCACCGGCGGGCACGGCGCCAGCGAGCACGGCGCCAGCGGGCACGGCGCCAGCGGGCACGGCGCCGGCGAGCACGGCGCGTCCACGGGCGCCGCGGCTAGCCGAGCGCGCGCCCGAGCAGCTCCACGATCCGCCGCTCGACCTCGGGCGTGATCTGCGTCAGCGCGAAGTCGGTCGGCCACATCTCGCCGTCGTCGAGCTTGGCCTGATCGCTGAAGCCAAAGAGGGCGTAGCGGGTCTTGAACTTCTTGGCATCGCGGAAGTAGCAGAGGATCTTGCCGTCCTTGGCGTAGGCGGGCATCCCGTACCAGGTGCGGGGGGCAAGCGCCGGCGCCGCAGCGCGGATGATCTCGTGCAGCCGCTGCGCGAGAACACGGTCGGCCGCCTCCATCTCGGCGATCTTTGCGAGCACCTCGCGCTCGGCCTCGACGCCCTTCTGGCCGGCGCGCTCCTCCTTGAGGCGCTCGCGCATCGCGGCGCGCTCCTCGGCGCTGAAGCCCGCGCCCCGCTTCGCTGAAGCCTTCGTGGTCCTGGTGTCATCTGCGGTTGACATTTGTGCTCCTCGTTCGAGCGAAGGAAGGGGGTGAGAACACGGTAGCTCCCGCCTTCGCCGGGCGCCGTCAAGACTCGCCGGCAGTTTCACAATTAGTACACAACCTACCGATCTCCCGCCCCTAGTGTTCCCCTCGCCAGACGCGGATGAGGACTAGCGCCCGCCAGCAAGCGCGGCGGAAAGGAGCAGAGATGGCGCAGCACGCAGCTGCCGTGGATGTCTTCAGGCCCCTCGACGAGGCCGAGATCACGCAGAAGCACTGGCTGACGGTGATCACCGCGGGGATGGGCTTCTTCACCGACGCCTATGACCTCTTCATCATCGGCACGGTCACGGTGCTGCTGACGCCGATCTTCCACCTGAGCACCGGCCAGATCTCGCTGCTCAACTCGATCTCGCTGCTCGCCTCGGTGTTTGGCGCCCTGGCCTTTGGCCGGCTGATGGACCGACTGGGCCGCAAGCGCGTATACGGTCTTGAGGTCGCACTGCTCTCCCTCGGCGCGGTGCTCTCGGGCCTCTCCTGGAGCTTCACCTCGCTTCTGATCTTCCGGATCATCGTCGGCATCGGCGTTGGCGGTGATTACGCAACCTCGGCCGTGATCACTGCGGAGTACGCCAACCGCAGGTCGCGCGGCCGCCTGGTCGGCAGCGTCTTTGCGATGCAGGGACTTGGCCTGGTCGCCGGACCGGCGATCGCCTCCATCTTCCTCGGCGCTGGCGTCTCCGACCATGTCGCCTGGCGGGTGATGCTGGCGCTCGGCGCGATCCCAGCCATCTCGGTCGTCTACCTGCGCCGCAGGATCAAGGAGACCCCGCGCTACCGGCTCGCCGTGGAGGGTGACCTGGCAGGCGCCGCTGCTGCGGTCAGCTGGACGCTCGACGGCACCGCGGCGGACTCTGCCGCTGGCGCCAACGGCTCGGCACGGCCAACGGCTGGCGGGCCAACCTTGAGCGAGCGCATGGCACGTGTGCGGCCGTCAGCGCTGCGCCAACTGACGCGCCGGCCGTACCTGCTGCGCCTGATCGGTACCGCGGGTTGCTGGTTTTTGCTCGATGTGGCCTTCTACGGCAACTCCGTGTCGAGCCCGCTGATCCTCAAGCAGCTCGAGCCCAAGGGCACGCTGCTCGCGCACACGCTCACCTCGCTGGCGATCTTCGCGATCGCCGCCTTCCCCGGCTACTGGGTGGCGGTCATGCTGCTCGACAAGATCGGGCGCAAGCGGATCCAGTGGCAGGGCTTTCTGGTGATGGCGATCGCCTTTGGCGCGATCGGGCTGATCCCCGGCGTCGCGCAGGACACCGCCCCGTTCCTGGTCCTGTTTGCGATCAGCTACTTCTTCATCGAGTTCGGGCCGAACATGACGACCTTCGTCTACCCCTCCGAGGTGTACCCGACAGCCGTACGCGGCATCGGCGACGGAATCTCAGCCGGGTCGGGCAAGTTCGGTGCGTTCCTCGGCGCACTGCTGGTCCCGCACCTGCTGAAGTCGGTCGGGATCTCCGGGGTCATGGAGATCATGGCCGTGGTCTCCGTGATCGGGGTCGCCCTGACACTGATCACGCTGCCCGAGCCAATGGGCAAGACGCTCGAGGACTCATCACAGGACACGGCCGCCGCGGGACCGCCGCTCGTCGCGGCGGCGGCAGCCGGCCAACCGGTGAGCGTCGCCTCGCGGGCCTGACAACCGCGAACCCCGCAGCCGTTCAGCCCCGAAAGCAAACGTCCCGCCCGGCGCTGGCGCCGGGCGGGACGTTTGGCTCAGGTTGTGCTCTGGTCCGGACGGGACCGGGGTGACAGCCTCAGGCTGCCTGGCGCAGGGCCGCCAGCTCGGGGTGGCGAGCCAGGGTGCTGAGCGCACGGCGCTCAAGCTCACCGGCCTGCGAGGTGGTGATGCCGAGCTCGGCACCGGTCTGACGGATCGTGCGCGGCTCATCGCCGCCGAGGCCGAAGCGCAGCTCGAGCACGTTGCGCTCGAGCTCGGGCAGGCGAGCGAGAACCTCGGCCACCTGCGCGTCGCGCCAGTTGTCGGCGGCGTGCTCCTCGGGGCCACGCTCGTCACTGCGCAGCAGGTCACCGAGCGCCGTCTCACCGTCGTCGCCAACCGGCTGGTCGAGGCTCGTGATCGCAGCAGAGAGCTCGCGCACCTCGGTCACCTGCTCGATCGGCAGGTCGGCCACGGCCGCAACCTCCTCGTCGGTGGGCTCACGGCCGAGCTTCAGCGCCAGCTCGGACTCAACCTTGCGGACCTTGACCTGGCGCTGGGCGACGTGCACCGGAACGCGGATCGTGCGACCCGAGTTCTGGAGCCCGCGCTGAATCGCCTGGCGAATCCACAGCGTGCCGTAGGTGGAGAACTTGAAGCCCTTGCGCCAGTCGAACTTCTCGACGGCGCGGATCAGGCCGAGCATCCCCTCCTGAACGAGGTCCTCGAGTGGTAGCCCGTGGCCCTGGTAACGGCGAGCCTGCGCCACAACCAGACGCAGGTTGGCGTTGATCATGCGCGTCTTGGCGTCGAGATCGCCGCGCTCGATGCGCTTGGCGAGCTCGATCTCCTCGGCGGCGGTCAGCAGCTCATGGGTGCGGGCCTCGCGGAAGAAGATCTCGAGCGACTCCATGGAGCCGTCGAGCACCGGCGCGGCCGCGCGACGGCGAGACGTGCGCGTGCTGAGCGGCGTCCCCCGGCGGTCGTGCTGCGCGCTGGCAGTGGTGTTGCGACGCGTGGCGCGAGCAGTCTCTTTCTCGTTGTGCTCGCCTCTGGTGCGGGTCTTTGGTGTCATTGGCTTGTTCTCGTTCGTTATTTTGAAGATGATCGAATTATACGTCTACGTAAAGTTCTGTCAAGTTCTTGCGGTTCCTGCGTGAGCCGTCCGGTCCGAACCAAATTCGCCCGCCGGAAGCTTTCGGGCGTCTGTGCTGGAGGGCGCTGCTGGTCGCCCTGACCTACTGCTTACCGCTTTGCCACCCAACAACACTCAACGCACCACAGCGATGCGTAAGTCCTTGCTAAGAAGTGACGAAGTTCGTGTTGGCGAGCCAGATCGGGAAATCGGCCGCCGACGGCAAAACTGAAAGCTCCGACCCGCGCACGGCCGGCTTCCTGCATCATCTACACGAACGTGCGCGGCCCGTTACGCGCAGTCATGGCTGCACGCGGGCCGGCCGCCGTGGCTACGCGCAGGCCTCGTGGCCGTCGACATGCTGCAGGACGCAGTCGAGCAGGCCCGGGAAGCGTCCCTCCAGCTCGTCGCCGCGCAGCGACACCAGCCGCTGAACACCCTCGGAGCGCGTGTAGGTCAGTCCGGCGTCGCGCAGGACGCGCAGGTGATGGGTGAGCGTGGACTTGGACACCGGCACCCCAAGACTCCCGCAGGAGAGCTCGTTGTGGAGAGCCAACACGCGAACGATCTCAAGCCGCACGGGGTCACTGAGCGCATGCAGCACGTCGGTTAGATCGAGCTGTTCGGGGTCGGGGTGTGCGATCACTCGCATCTGACGCTCACGAAGCTGGGCCTGCGTGCCGGCACGCGTGATCAGGATAGCGACGCCGCGGGGAGTTCTCCGACGCGCCCTGCCTACCCGCCGAGCGCCTCAAGCGCCTGCTCGTGCAGCAGGCCGTTGGTGGCAAGACCACTGCCGGCACCCGGACCACTGACCCCATTCAGCCCGCTGAAGCGCCCGCCAGCCTCCTCGACGACGATCGACACAGCCGCGAGGTCCCAGAGCGTCGCCTCCGGGTCGGTGGCGATCTCCGCCGCGCCCTCGGCGACCAGCATGTACTGCCAGCTGTCACCGACGCCGCGCGTGCGCCAGCAGCGCCGCCCCAGGTCGAGCACGCGCTGGAAGGCGCCGATCGCGTCCCACTCCTCGATGCCGCTCCAGACGAACTGGGCGTGTGCCAGGTCGCCGACCGCGGAGACCGCAAGGCGCCGCCCGTCGGCGTAAGCGCCGCCGCCCCGCACCGCCCACCAGCGCTTGCGCATCGCCGGCATCGAGACCATGCCCACCTTCACCTCGCCGTCCTCGAGCAGCGCGATCAGCGTCGTCCAGGTGTCCATCCCGCGCACGTAGCTCTTGGTCCCGTCGATCGGGTCGATCACCCACGCGCGCCCCGGCTCGCCCGCCGCCTCCACCCCGCCGAACTCCTCGCCGATGATCCGGTCGGCCGGCCGCGCCACGGCCAGCCGTTCGCGCAGCACCCGCTCGCAGGCCTTGTCGGACTCCGACACCGGCGTCATGTCCGGCTTGGTCTCAACCGCCAGATCGGCGGCCCGGTAGCGCGCCATCGTCACCGCATCGGCGGCGTCAGCCAGCTCGAAGGCGAGCTTCAGATCATCTTCATAGGGGGTGTTCATGGCGGCCGATCCTAGTACGCTCGGCGTCATGGCCGCCTACAGCGTCAGTGCCGCCGACCTGCAGCCGGAGACGACCGAGCTGCTGCAGCGACTGGTCCGCTTCAACACGGTCAACCCGCCCGGCAACGAGCGTGAGGCGATTGAGCACCTGCAAGCCTACGTCGCCGACGCCGGCTTTGAGACCGAGCTCTTGGCCGCCACCCCCGAGCGGCCGAACCTGGTCGCGACGCTTGCGGGGCACTCGGCCGACGGCCCCACGCTGGTGTTTTTGGGCCACGTCGACACGGTGCTAGCCGCGGCGGCGGACTGGCAGCACGACCCGTGGAGCGGCGATCTGGCCGACGGCTTTTTGTGGGGCCGGGGCGCGCTTGACATGAAAAGCCAGGTGGCCGCCGAGGCGGTCGCCGCCGTCACGCTCGCCCGCGCCGGCTGGCGCCCTGTGCGCGGCGCGCTGAAGCTCGTGTTCGTCTCAGACGAGGAAACCGGCGGTGCGGTGGGCGCCCGCTGGCTGACCGAGCAGCACCCGGATCGGGTCCGCTGCGACTACCTCGTCAACGAGGGCGCGGCCAGCCCCTTCGAGCTCGATGGCCAGCGCTACTACGGCGTCTGCTGCGGCGAGAAGGGGATCTACCGCTTCCGCCTGACCGCGCACGGCACCGCCGGCCACGCGTCGATGCCGCGGCTGGGTGACAACGCGCTGCTGAAGCTGGCCCCGGTGATAGAGGCGCTGGCACCAGGCTCAAGCGGCTATGACCCGACACCGGCGGCGCTGGCGCTGATCGAGGCGCTCGGCGAGGACCCGAGCGACCTCCCCGCCGCGATCGCCAGCCTGCGTGCGCGCCACAGCGCCCTGCCCGTGATCGTCGAGCCGATGCTCGCGGTGACGCTCACCCCGACGATGGCGGGGGCGTCTGAGAAGATCAACGTGATCCCCGCTCGCGCCTGGCTGAAGGTCGACACGCGCGTGCCACCCGGCCTGGGCGCCGAGGTCGCGCTCGCACGCCTGCGCGAGCGCCTCGGCGCGGCAGCGGCGGGCCTGGAGATCGAGTTCACCGAGCAGGTGCCCGGCTACGCCTCCCCGCATCGCAGCGAGCTGATGGACGCGATCGAGCGCTGGCTGGCCGCGGCCGACCCGGACGCGCGGGCGGTGCCGGTGCTCTTGCCGGGCTACTCGGACTCGAGCTACTTCCGAGCCGCCTTCCCGGACCTGATCGCCTACGGCTTCTTCCCGCACCGCCACCAGACGCTGTTTGAGTCAGCGCCGCTGGTCCACAACGCCGACGAGCGCATCGACGTGCGCGACCTCGGTTACGCGGCGAGCTTCTACGCGGCGCTGGCGCGCGAGCTGTTGGGCTGAGCGCCCACCGCCGGGGCCGCCGGCCCGCTGGCCGGCGGCCCGGACCAGGCCGGGATCTACAAGCGGCGACGAGCCTCTGCCCTCAGGCTACGGACCGAGCAGGGCGAGTGGAACGACGGCGACGCCGTCCGGTCGCCGGTAGGCGACGGGGCCGGTGTTGATGACGATGCGGTCGATAACCCGCTCACCGTACTTGCCGGCCAGCCAGGCCAGATGGCGCAGGTCGTGGCCCGAGAGGGTCCCGCCCAGCTTCACCTCGACGGCGAGCACCTTGCCCTCGGGGTTGGTGAGCATCAGGTCGATCTCGTGGTCACCGTTACGGGTCCGCAGGTGTGAGACGGTTGCCTCGCATCGCTGAGCGAGCACCCTGACGCTGAGGGTTACCAGCGACTGAAACAGGCGCCCAAGCATCGTGCCGTGCTGCGGACCCAGCGGCGTGCCCGCCCCGTCAAGCAGCGACTGATGGGTGAGGCCGAGCAGGCGGGCGGCCAGGGCCGGGTCTGCCAGATGGTGGATGGGAGTCTGCCCAAGGCGGGCGAACGCTCCTGCGACCGGCGCCCAAGCCGGCAGTGGGTCGAGCAGCCAGAGCTGCCGCAGCGCGTCTCTGTAGGCGATGGTGGTGGAGCGAGCGGGCTTCTCGCCGACACCGGCGGTGGCGGCGTCGAGGATCGAGGTGTAGCTCGCGGTGCTGGCGGTCGCCGCGGCATAGGCGCGCAGCCAATCAAGCAAGGCCGCCGGTTTGCGGACGGCAAGGCCCTGCTCGGGGATGTCGCGGTCGACGGCGTTGTACAGGTAGCTGTCGAGCTCGCCTCGGAGCAGACGGTCGGGGAGGCCACGCAACCCCGGGAAGCCCGACGCCATGATCTCCTCGACGTAATCGACCAGGCGCACCTCGGTGTCACCCTCGACGGCTCCGGCGGTCCCGCTGAGCAGGCGCTCGAGACTGACCGTCGGGGTCGCGACGCCGCGTTCACTGAAGGCCAGGGGCCGCATGCGCAGGCGAGTGATACGACCCGCACCGGAGTGGGCGGTTGCGCCGGGCGCCACCGTCGCGCTGCCGGTGAGCAGGAACTGACCGGGAGCCCTGTCTCGGTCGACGGCTCGGCGTACGACATCCCATACCTCCGGGACCTTCTGCCACTCGTCGATCAACACCGGGCGCGGACGGATCAAGATCGACTCGGGATCTGCCGCAACGGGCTCGCGGACCGGACCCGAGTCGAGCGCGACGACGCTCCGCGCACGCGCCTGCGACGTGGACGTCTTGCCCACTGCCTTGGCGCCGTCGATGGCGACGGCGGGCAGCGCGTCCAGAAGCATGTCGAGCTCGTCATCGAGCACCCTGCGCCGGTAGCCCATGCCTTCAATCATACGGTTAGCCGACGCTCAACACTACAGTTAGCAGGCTCCAAACGCTACATCTAGCACCGCTGATGGCACAGCTGACGGCGAATGCAACCGTTTCCATGGCTTCTACGCGGCGCTGGCGCGCGAGCTGTTGGGCGCAGCGCCCACCCCCGGGGCCGCCGGCCCGCTGGCCGGCGGCCCGGACCCGGCGTCTGCCGTCAGCCGCCGGGCCGAGCGCGGGATCAGCGCCCCAAGCGCGCTCAGCATGCCGAGCGCGGCACCCACGCCGAGCACCCAGCGCACACCGACGCCGGCGGCCAGCGGGCCGACGGCGGCGTAGCCAAGCGGCATCAACGCCAAGGAGCCCATGTGGTCCCAGGCGCTCACGCGCGAGAGCGCGCCCGGCGGGATGTGGCGGGCGAGCGTCGTCTCCCACCAGACGCCGGTGAGCGCGCCGGCGCCACCGGAGATCAGAGCGCCGGCGACCAGCACCACGCGCGGCAGGCCGAGCGCCACCAGCAGCCCGATCAATGGCCACAGCGCGCCGAGCGCGAGCGCCAGGCGCAGCGGGCGGCGTGGGTGCAGAACGGTGGCCAGCAGCGACGCGACCAGCGAGCCGGCGCCGTAGATCGCGATCAGCAGGCCGAACAGCCCGACGCTGCCGTAGGCGTCCCTGACCGCCAGCGGGCCGAGCCCCATCAGCGGCACCACCGTGCACAGGGTCACGGCGGTGTAGGCGATGATCGTCACCCACAGCCAGCTGCGCGAGCGGACCTCGCGGTAGCCGGCCCTCAGGTCGGTGATGAAGCTGGCAGCGGCGCCGGCACCTGAGGCCGCGCGCGACTGCACCGCGCCCGCCGGCGCAAAACCCCCAGCCCGCCCGCGCCGCCTGGGCCTGACCGGCAACAGCAGCACCGCCCCGAGCGCGAAGCTCGCGCCGTCAAAGACAAACGCCTCGCCCGCGCCGAGCGAGAGCACCACCGCGGTTGCCAGGAGCGGGCCGATGACGATCGAGGCGTTCTCGAGCGTGCCGCGCAACGCCTGCGCTGACTGGATCTCCGACTCGGGCACCGTCTGGGGCACGAGCCCGACGTAGGCCGGCTGGAAGAACGCCTCGGCCACGCCGGAGGCGGCCTCGATCAGCGCGATCAGCCAGATCGCGGGTGCGCCTGTGAGGATCAGCACGCCGAGCGCGGTGTGCAACAGCGCGCGGGTGCTGTCGCTTGCGATCACCACCCGGTGGCGCGGCAGGCGGTCGGCCCACACACCGCCAAAGACGATCAGCGCCACGAACGGCAGCGAGCCCGCGCCGAGGATCACCGACAGGTCCGTGGCCGAGCCGGTGCGCCGGGTGATGTAGAGCGCCATCGCGACGATCACGGCCTGGGTGCCGATCTGGCTGGCGGACTGGCCGATGAAGAGCAGGCGAAAGTCGCGGTGTCGCAAGACGCGCATGGCCGCCCTGACTGTAGGCTGCGCGCATGTCAGCAGCCCCCCGCACGCGTCTTGCGCCCGAGGTCTTCAGGCTGCCCGTCGCGCGGCTGCGCGAGGGCTACTACTCGGACGCGTACTTCGTCTACACCAAGCAGCTCCTGGAGGAGGTCGGCCACCGCCCGCGGGTGCTGCTGCAGGTCTTCCAGAAGCATCACTCGCGCCTGGGCGGGATCGACGAGGCGATCGCGATGCTGAAGCTGGCTGCCGGCCAGCGGGGGCCGGACGGCAGGTGGATCCCTGGCTGGGAGAAGCTCGAGGTGCACGCGCTATATGAAGGCGATCCCATCGAGCCGTGGGAGACGGTGCTGACGATCGAGGGCGAGTACCCGCTGTTCGCGCACCTGGAGACCGTGTATCTGGGCTCACTGGCGCGCCGCTCGCTGATCATGCGCAACGTCGATGCGGTCGTGCGCGCCGCCCGCGGCAAGCCGATCCTCTACTTCCCCGCCCGGCACGACCACTGGCACGTGCAGACCGGCGACGGCTGGGCGGCGCACGTGGCGGGCGCGATTGGCGTCTCCACCGACGCGCAGGCATCCTGGTGGGGCGGGCGCGGCGTCGGGACCGTTCCGCACGGGCTGATCGCCGCCTACGGCGGCGACACGGTGGCAGCCGCGCGCGTGTTCGCGGAGCGCTTCCACGCGGAGATGAACATCACCGTGCTGGTGGACTTTGACAACGACAGTCCGCGCACGGCGGTCGAGGTGGCGCGGGCGCTCGGACCGCAGCTGTGGGGGGTCAGGCTCGATACATCGGAGCGCATGGTCGACCGCTCGCTGATCGACTCGATGGGCGAGTTCGATCCGCGCGGCGTGAACCCGCAACTGGTTGCCAATGTGCGCCAGGCGCTGGACGGCGCCGGTTTTGGCGACGTTCGGATCGTCGTCAGCGGTGGTTTCACGGCAGAGAAGATCGACCGCTTCGAACGGCTCGGCGTGCCGGTTGACGCCTACGGTGTCGGCTCGTCACTGATCCGCGGTCAAAACGACTACACCGCCGACGTGGTGATGGTGGACGGACGTCCGTGCGCCAAGGCGGGACGCTCCTACCGCCCCAACCCACGGCTGGAGAGGGTCCTGTAGAGGTGTTCGACGCGATCGACCATGTGGGCGTCGCGGTGAGCGATCTGGAGGCGGCGGTGGCCTTTCACCGCGACGTGCTGGGGATGGTGCTGGTGCACCGCGAGACGCTCGCCGAGCAGGGCGTGCGGGCGGCGCTGCTCGATGTCGGAGACTCGCACGTGGAGCTGCTCGAGCCGCTCGGCGGTGATGGCGCGGTGGCCAGGTTCCTCGCGCGGCGTGGCCCCGGCCTGCACCACGTGGCCTACCGTGTAAGTGACATCGAGGCAGCGCTGGCTAGTCTGTCGGCTGCGGGCACGCGCCTGATCGACGCGCGGCCACGCGACGGGATCCGCGGCTCACGGGTCGCGTTCATGCACCCGTCCGCCACCGGCGGCGTGCTGACCGAGCTAGTGCAACCCTCAGACCACCACTGACAAGCGAGGAGCTTCGCAGATGAACGCAGAGGACAGGCCACAGAAGATCAGCATCGGCTTCCACGGCGGCCAGACGCTGGCCGCGCGGGTGCGCGGCGCGGAGCTCGAGCGGTTGCGGGAGGTGCTCGGCAAGAGCGGCGGCTGGCACGAGCTGCACGCCGAGGACGCGACGGTCAGCTTCGACCTCACGCGCGTTGACTACCTGCTGGTCGAAAACGACGAGCACCGCGTCGGCTTCTGAGGACTGGAAGCGCTGAACGCCTTGAGGACCATGCTCGCGCCGGCGGTCGCACTCGACCGCCGGCTGCTCGTCCTGGCCCGCACACGCGGCCACGCGGACCCGCGCCTGGTCACCGGTGCGCGCACGTTCTCGCGCGCCGGTGAACACGCCGCCTGCTGGTTTGCGCTGGGTGGCGCGGGCCTTTTGCTCAGCCCGCGCGGGTCGGAGCGCCGGCGTGCCTTCAGGCGCGGCCTGGCGGTGACGGGCGCCGCCTACGGACTCAACTACGCGGTCAAGCTGACCGCCAGGCGACCACGGCCGGTACTCGAAGGGCTGCCGGCGCTGTCCCCGGTGGTCTCCGACATGTCGTTTCCGAGCGCTCACGCAACCACCTCGTTCGCCGCCGCCGCCGCCTACAGCCGGGCGCTGCCGCTGGCCACACCGCTTTTGTATGCGACCGCGACCCTGATGGCGGCGAGCAGGCCCTACCTGGGTGTGCACTACCCGAGCGACGTCGCCGCCGGCGCGCTGCTCGGCACCGTCACCGGGAGGCTTCTGCGGTGCCAATGAAGGTCGGGATCGTCGGCATGCCCAACGCCGGCAAATCGTCGCTGTTCAGCGCGCTCACAGGCGTGGCCGCCGAGGCGGCCAACTACCCGTTCACGACGATCGAGCCGAACGTCGCCGTGGTGCCGGTGGAGGACGAGCGCATGCGCCAGGTCGCACAGACCGTGCGCGCCTCGAAGATCGTCTGGGACACGATCGCCTTCCACGACATCGCCGGCCTGGTCGCCGGGGCGCACAGGGGCGAGGGCCTCGGTAACCAGTTTTTGGCCAACATCCGTGAGACCGACGCGCTGCTGCACGTCGTGCGCGCCCACACCGACAGCGGCATCGTGCACTCCGAGGGGAGCGTCGACCCGCTGCGCGACATCGAGACGATCGAGACCGAGCTGATGTACGCGGACCTGGAGCAGGCGCAGCGGCGGCTTGAGCGCGTCGTGCGCCAGGCGCGCGGCGGCGACAGACACGCGATCGCCGAACAGCACTGGCTCGAGCAGGTCGTGGAGGCGCTCGGGGCAGGCAGGCCGGTGCGCACCGTACCGGTGCCGGAGGAGGCTCCGGACGCGGTGACACTGCTCGGCTCGCTGACCGCAAAGCCGGTGCTGTTCGTCGCCAACGTCAACGAGGGCGAGGGCGACGTGCCGGCCGCGATCGCCGACTACGCGGCTTCCCAGGGCGCCCGCGCGGTGGCGGTCTCCGCGCGCCTGGAGTCTGAGCTGGGGGCGCTCGAGGCGGCGGAGGCAGCGGAGCTGCGCGCCGAGTTCGGGCTCGAGCAGTCGGGCCTGCAGAAGGTCGTGCGCAGCGCCTTTGAGCTGCTTGACCTGATCGCCTTCTTCACCGCCGGCGAGGACAAGCCGGCACAGACCTGGCATCTGCGCCGTGGACTCAGCGCCTGGCACGCCGCCGGCCAGATCCACTCAGACATTCAGCGCGGCTTCGTCCGCGCCGAGGTCGTCTCCTGGGAGGCACTCGTGCAGTTCGGCGGCTACGCCGGCGCGCGCGAGCACGCCGCGCTGCGGCTCGAGGGCCGCGACTACGCGATCCAGGACGGTGACGTGATCACCGTCAAGTTCACGCCCTGAGCCGCTGCCCTCATGGCTGCTTGAACTGCGTCGGCGCGGGGCCGTCCTCAGCGCATTCGCAGGTCCGCGACTGACACAGCGGACTCGAGCCGGCCGGCCAGGTTGCCCATGCCGAGCGCGGCGGCCGCCGCTGCAGCGGCGCGCAGATCGGTCTGCGCATCGCGCGGGCGCTCAACAGCCAGCGGCACCAGGGTGGCGATCTCACGATAGCGACGCAGCGCCGGCGAGTGCTCGCGCAGGATCGCGGCGATCCGCGGGCGCTCGCCACAGTCATCGCTCGCCACGTCCCCGAGCAGCGCCTCCAGCGAGCCGTGACGCGCGAGCAATGCCGCGGCGGTCTTCGCACCGATTCCGGGCGCGCCCGGCAGCCCGTCTGAGGGGTCGCCGCGCAGCGCGATGAAATCGGGCACGAGTGCCGGTGAGACGCCGTAGCGGCGCCTGACCTCTGCCTCATCCACAGTCTCGAAGCCGGCGCTGCCCTGCCGCAGGTAGAGCACGCGCGTACGGTCGTCGACGCACTGATACAGGTCACGGTCACCGGTCAGGATCAGGGTCTCGCCGCCGGCGGCGGCCTCGGCGCGGGCGAGCGCCCCGAGCAGATCGTCGGCCTCGAGCTCGCCGGCGTCACGAGGCTGCCAGCCAAAGCTGGCAAACAGGCCCGGCGCCAACGACCACTGGTCGGCCAGCGCATCCGGCATCGGCGGGCGCTGGGCGTGGTAGCCGCCGTGGAGCGCCACCCGGTAGGGCGCCTGCTCGGCCCCGAAGCAGGTGATCACGGCCCGGGGCGAGGTCTCGGCAGCGACGCGCAGCAGCAGGTTGCACGCGCCGAGCAGCGCATTGCGCGGCTGACCGTCGCTTGAGCGGATCGTCTCCGGCAGGCCGAAGAAGGAGCGGTAGAGCACAAACGGCGCGTCCACCACCAACAGCGGCCCGCTCATCGCCTCAGCCGACCTTGACCACCGGTCCAGTGACACCCGCATAGAGCACGCGGTAGCGGCCCGGCGCGGCAACCGCCAGCGCATAGCGGCCCGTGGCAACGGGGCTCACCGACCCGGCCGCAGACCACCTGCCGCCGACCAGACGCTCGACGCGTACGCGCGCGCCGCGGGTCACGGGGAAAACCGACCCCGAGACCAGCAGGCGTCTGGCGCGGGCGGCGCGGCGGGCCTGCGCCAGGCCGCCACCGCCGGTGGTCTGGGTGGTGGTCGTGGTGGTGGGGCTGGACGCACCCGGGCTGCTGGTGGTCGGCTCAGGCGTGGTGCTCGTCCGCACGCCCTGCGCGGTCACCGTCGTCAGCGACATCCACGTGCTCGGCGTACCGAGCAGCCCGCTCAGCGTGAGACCGCTCACGCTCACCGAGCCCCGGGTGCCGACCACCTCGGCACGCACGATGCGCGGCGAGACGCCGCGCTGAATGACCCTGATGCCACGCAGTCTGCCGCGCACCAGCCGCCGCAGACGCGCCTGCGCCACGCGCAGGCTGAGCGTGCGCCGCCAGCGGTAGTAGGGGTTGTTAAGCGAGTCGTCGTAGGGGTCGGACGTGCCGACCAGCCACGGTTCGGGCGCTCCTGCAAAAACGTTCTGCACACTCTCGGTCTCCCCGCCGGAGCTCGCGAAGAAATAGGTGACGACCGGGATCCCCTGATACTCGACGACCTGCCCGCGGGTGGCGGCGACAGCCGCGTCGGTGGCGGGCGTCTGCGCCCTGACGCCGAGGTACAGCTGCGAACGCGCGCTTGAGTAGAGCTCGTAGTAGGGCGAGACCGGCACGGAGGCGTACGCGTAGCTGCGTACCGCCACCGCCTGTGCCGCAAGCGCCTGCGCCGGCCAGCTCGGCGGCATCTCGGAAGCGACCACGCCGCGCACATAGTCCTCCAGACCGACGGCGTTGACCGTCATCACCCCCCGGCCGCGGGGGCTCGGCCTGAACATCAGCGCGCCGTCATAGCGCCCGCTGCCCACAAGCTCAAGCGCTCGGCGCCCGCGCACCACCAGCGGTGCGCTGAACACCCCCACGGTCACGCCGGCTGCGACCAGCCGCAGACCCGCGCCCGCCGCAAGGACGCTGTAGCGGATGCCCGCGTGCAGGCGCACGCGCGTGCCGGCGACGCGCGTGGCGCCGCTGAAGCTCGGCTCGCCACCGGCCCGCAGCAGCACGGTGACCACATGCCTGGGATTGACCTCACCGATCGTCGTCTGCGCGTAGTAGTCGCTCAGAATCTGCTGGTAGCTCTCGCCGTGCAGCGCATAGCCGGCCGCGCCGTACTGGCTCATGCCGGCACCTGGGCCGGAGCCCGCGCCGGAGATGTAGAGCCCGCCCGCGCCGCGCGCCGGCGCCGCGGAGATCAGCGGGAGCGCGGCGGCACACAGCGCGAGCAGCGCGGCCCGCGCCCGCGCCGCGCCCAACGGCCTACCTCCGATGCTGAGCGACACCGTTTGTGCTTCGACGCTCAGCTCAGGTTTCCCTGCGCCATTTTGCGCAGGTCCATGGCCCGGTTGTAGGTCTCCTCGTCCACGCCCTGCTCGTAGGCGACCTCGCGCAGCAGCCGACCCGAGGCGGCCGCCTGCTTGACGATCTCGGTGGCGCGGTCGTAGCCGATGTAGGGGTTCAGCGCGGTCGCGGCGGCCAGCGTCGACTCCGCCGAGCGCTCACAACCCGCGAGGTTGGCCTGGATGCCGCGCACGCACTTCTCGTCGAGCACACGCGCGGCGGCAGCCAGCAGCCGGATCGACTCGAGCAGGTTGCGCGCGATCAGCGGCACGCGCACGTTGAGCTCAAAGTTGCCCTGGCTGCCGGCCAGCGTGATCGCCGCGTCGTTGCCCACGACCTGGGCTGCCACCTGCAGGGTCACCTCGGCGATCACCGGGTTGACCTTGCCGGGCATGATGGATGAGCCCTTCTGCAGCTCCGGCAGGAGGATCTCGCCGATCCCCGCGCGCGGACCGGATCCCATCAGCGCCAGATCGTTTGCGATCTTGGTGAAGGAGACGGCGATCACCTTCAGCGCGCCCGAGAGCTCGACCAGGGCGTCGCGGTTGCCCTGCGCCTCGAAGGGGTCCTCGGGCGCCGAGATCTCAAGGCCGGTGGAGGCGCTCAGCAGCGCCCTCACCCGGGCAGCGAACTCGGGGTGGGTGTTCAGGCCGGTGCCGGTGGCGGTGCCGCCGAGCGGGATCTGGGCGACCTGCGGCAGCGCCAGGCGCACACGCCGCGCCGCCAGGCGCACCTGCGCCGCGTAGCCCGAGAACTCCTGTCCGAGCGTGACCGGCACCGCGTCCATCAGGTGGGTGCGACCCGACTTGACGATGTCGTGAAACTCGCTGGCCTTGGCGGACAGTGCGGACTCGAGCGCCGCAAGCGCCGGCAGCAGGTCGTTGGTCGCCTCGCCGAGCGCCGACAGATGCACGGCTGAGGGGAAGACGTCGTTTGAGGACTGCCCCATGTTGACGTGGTCGTTGGGGTGCACACCCGCGCCCGCGAGCTTGGCGATCACCTCGTTGGCGTTCATGTTCGAGGAGGTTCCCGAGCCCGTCTGGAAGACGTCGATCGGGAACTGGTCGTCAAACTCTCCGGCTGCAACGCGGTCAGCCGCCGCGGCGACGCGCTGCGCCAGCTCGGCGTCGAGCAGGTGAAGCTCCGCGTTGACCCGCGCGGCCGCGGCCTTGATGCGGCCGAGCCAGCGGATCACCGGCGCCGGAATCGGCTCGCCGGAGATCGGGAAGTTGGCCACCGCCTTGGTGGTCTCGCCGCCCCACAGTTGTTCTCGCTCGTCAGTGCTCACGCTGATCCTTTCACCTCGGTATGGCTTGGTCTGCAACGCTACCGCCTGCCCATTCGCTGCGCGGATCGGCAACATCCGGCGTTCAACATCAGATCGGAGAGCCGCAGATGAAATCCAGGCAGCTGACCGCCAACCTCACGCAGCTCACCAAGCTCGGCTTCGTCAACGCCTACCTCGTGCTCGAGGAGGACGGGTTGACGCTCGTCGACACGGCGATGAACGCGGCCGGCGAGCTGATCGACGCGGCCGCCGCGCTGGGCCAACCGATCCGCCGCATCGCGCTCACCCACGGCCACGGTGACCACGTCGGCTCGCTGGACCAGCTCTGCCGCCGGCTTGACCGCGCCGCCGTGACGGTGCTGATGCCGGCGATAGACCAGCGCATCCTGAGCGGTGAGGCCACCGACATCCCCGGTCGCAAGCGCGGCAGCTGGCCCAAGCTCGAGACCAAAGCGGACGTGCTGCTCGAACCCGGCGACATCGTGGGCAGCCTTGAGGTGGTCGCCTGCCCCGGCCACACGCCCGGACAACTCGCGTTCCTGGACCGCCGCGACCGCAGCCTGATCACGGGCGACGCCTTCACCGCGATGGGCCGCCTCGAGGTGCCAAGCCACGGCACCCCACGCTTCCCGCTGGCGGCGTTTGCGACCTGGGACCGGGCGCAGGCACTCGACTCGGCGACGCAGTTGCGGGCGCTCGAGCCGACGCTGCTGGCGGTCGGTCACGGACACGCGACGAGCGCGCCCGTCGCCGACATGGATGCGGCGATCGCCCGCGCGCGGCGCGCCGCCTGAGCGGCACAAGCAAGGGGGCCCGGAGGCCCTCAGCCGCAGAAGCTGATCAGCTCGCGCGCGAGCCCGACCGGGTCGTCATAGGCGATTAGAAAGCCTGTGCCCGGCAGCGTTCGCAGCTGCGCGGCGGGGATCAGGTCAAGCGCCTCGCGCGCAAGGCCGACCGGGGCCAGCGGATCCTCCTGCGCCCACAGCAGCAGCACGGGCAGGCTGAGCTGCGGGTAGATGTCGAGCAGGTCGCGCTGCGCCTCAAACGGCCAGCGACGCGCGAACTTGGCCCAGGCCCGCACACGGCTGGTGTTGCCGCGCACGTCGGCCAGCGCATGCCGCACGGCGTCGCGGCTCTCCGGGTTGTGCTGGGCACTCAGGTACTCACCAAGCCGCGGTCGCAGCAGCACCGGGGCGGCGTGCGAGAGCGCCAGGTCGGCCACCGGCAGCGCCCCCAGCCCGGCCGCCAGGCGCCACAGCCCGCGCCAGGCGCCGAACGGCGCCGGCCGGTGCATGCGGTTGTTCAGCAGCACCAGGCGCGCAGGTGTGTAGGAACCGGTCGCGACCATCCGCAGCGCCAGCTCGGCGCCCAGATCGTGTCCGGCGACCGACGCCCGCGGCCCGCCGGCGTCTGAGCAGAAGCCGGCCATCACCTCGGTCAGCCATGCTCGGGTGTAGGGGTGACGGGGCCGGTCCTCAGAGTCTCCGTGCAACGGCAGGTCCGGTAGGACGACGCGAAAGCGGCCCGAGAGCGCCCCGACCACCGGCGCCCACTCGCGATGGGAGAGGCCAAGTGAGTGCAGCAACACGAGCGCCGGCCCGGTGCCCTCCTCCCAGTAGGCCACCCGGGCCCCATCGCGATGGTGGTACAGACGCAACCGCATGCGGGCAGTATCGCCCCTCGTCGGCCCTGGCCAGCGGGCCAGGGCCGAACGCCGCCTAGAATCGGGCGTCCCGATGACCAGCCCGCACCAGCCCGTCGACCCGCGCGCCTCCTTCCCGGAGATGGAGCAGCGCGTGCTCGCGCGCTGGCGCGAGCACGAGGTCTTCAAGGTGTCGCTCGAGCGCCGCGCGGACGCTCCGCGCTGGGGCTTCTTCGAGGGACCGCCGACCGCCAACGGGGCGCCGGGCGCCCACCACGTGCTGGCCCGGGTGTTCAAGGACATCTTTCCGCGCTACCGCACGATGCGCGGCTACCGGGTCGACCGGCGCGGCGGCTGGGACTGCCACGGGCTGCCGGTCGAGCTGGCGGTCGAGCGCGAGCTCGGGATGACCGAGAAGGCCGACATCGAGCGCTACGGGATCGCGAAGTTCAACGCCCGCTGCCGCGAGGTGGTGCTCAGCCACATCGACGACTGGACCGCGCTGACCGAGCGGATCGGCTTCTGGGTGGACACCGAGCACGCCTACAGGACACTCGACACAAGCTATGTCGAGTCGGTCTGGTGGGCGCTCAAGACGATCCACACCCGCGGGCTTTTGTTCGAGCGCCTCAAGGTCGTGCCGTACTGCCCGCGTTGCGGCACGGCGCTCTCGAGCCACGAGCTCGGTCAGCCGGGCGTCTACCAGGATGTGGTTGACCCGTCCGCCTACGTGATCCTGCCCAGCGAGCGCGGCAAGCTCGTGGTCTGGACGACAACCCCCTGGACGCTTGTCTCAAACGCCGCCGTCGCCGTCGATCCGCAGCTCACATACGTGCTGACCGGCGATGGCTACATCGTCGCCGAAGCCCTGGCCAAGCGGCTGTTCGGCGAGCAGGTGACGATCTCAGAGCGCTTCCCCGGTGCCGCGCTTGTCGGCCTGCGCTACCAGCCGCCGTTTGACTTCATCCCCGGCGCCGAGTACGGCGAGCGCGCACACACGGTGCTTGCGGCCGACTTCGTCACCGCGCAGGACGGCACCGGCCTGGTGCATACGGCGATCGCCTTTGGCGAGGATGACTTCCGCCTCGGGCAGGAGAACGGCCTTGAGCCGATCAACCCGGTGCTGCCCGACGGCACCTACGGCCCGCGGATCAAGCCGTGGGCCGGCATCGGCGTGAAGGCGGCCGACCCGCTGATCCTCGAGGACCTCGAGCGCCGCGGGCTTTTGTTGCGCTCAGAGCCCTACGAGCACTCCTACCCGCACTGCTGGCGCTGCAACACCGCGCTGCTCTACTACGCCAAGCCCTCCTGGTACATCGCCACCAGTCAGGTCAAGGACCAGCTTCTGGCCGCCAACGAGACGATCGGCTGGCAGCCGCCGCACGTCAAGCACGGCCGCTTCGGCAACTGGCTGGAGGGCAACGTCGACTGGGCGCTCTCGCGCGAGCGCTACTGGGGAACGCCGCTACCGGTATGGAGGTGTCCCGCTGGGCACCTCCATGTGGTCGGCTCACTGACCGAGCTTGAGGAGCTGTCGGGCACGCTGCTAAAGGACCCACATCGGCCGTTCGTGGACGATGTCAGCTTCGCCTGCCAGGCGCAGGACTGCGGCGAGACGATGCGGCGCGTCCCCGACGTGATCGACGTCTGGTTTGACTCCGGCTCGATGCCGTTTGCCTCCTACGGGGCGATGCCTTCGCGCGCCGGCGCGGCACCCGCGCGGGCCGATGAGGAGTTTGAGGCGCACTTCCCGGCCGACTACATCTGCGAGGCGCTTGACCAGACGCGCGGCTGGTTCTACTCGATGCTCGCAGTCTCCACACTCCTGTTCGGCGAGAGCTCATATCGCAACGTCCTCTGCCTGGGGCTGATCCTCGATGAGCAGGGCCAGAAGATGAGCAAGTCAAAGGGCAATATCGTCGAGCCCTGGGAGGTGCTTGACACGCACGGCGCCGACGCCTTCCGCTGGTACTTCTTCACCTCAAAGTACCCGTGGGACGGCTACCGCTTCTCGATGGAGGCGATCGGCGAGGCGGTGCGCCAGTTCCTTTTGACGGTCTGGAACACCTACGGCTTCTACGTGCTCTACGCAAACGCCAACGGGGTCTCACGCGAGTCGCTGTCGCTGCCTGAGCCAAGCGAGCTGGGCGAGCTTGACCGCTGGGCGCTCTCGCGCCTGCAGTTGACGACGGCCGTCGTGCAGAGCGGGCTGGACTCGTTTGACGCGACCGGCTCGGGCCGCGCGATCGCGGCCTTCGTGGACGAGCTCTCAAACTGGTACGTGCGCCGCTCGCGCCGGCGCTTCTGGGACGGCGAGCCGGCGGCGATGGCGACGCTTCACCACATCCTGGTGACGCTGTCTGAGCTGCTCGCGCCGTTCACGCCGTTCATCGCCGATGAGATCTACTGGAACCTGTGCGGCGAGGAGCCGAGCGTGCACCTCTGCGACTTCCCGGCCGTCGACGCCGGGGCGCGCGACGGGGCGCTTGAGGACGCGATGGACGTCGCGCGCGAGACGGTGCGCCTCGGCCTGGCGGCCCGCGCCCAGGCGAAGGTCAAGCTGCGCCAGCCGCTGCGCGCCGCCGTGGTCGTGGCCGCGGGGGCGGAGCGTGAGGCGATCGTTCGGCTTTCAGAGATCGTGCGCGACGAGCTCAACGTGCGCGAGCTGCGCTTCGTCTCCGAGGCCGACGAGCTCGGCGAGGTCGAGGTCAAGCCCAACTACCGCACCCTGGGGCCGCGCTTCGGCTCGCAGATGCCAATGGTCGCGGCGGCGGTCGCCGGGCTCAACGCCGAGGCGACGGCGCGCGCGCTGCGCGCCGTCGAGTCGGTGCATATCGATGTCGGCGGCAGCGAACACGCGCTCGGAGCCGAGGATCTGCTTGTCTCGATGCGGCCGCTGGCCGGCTACCAGGTGGAGCGCGAAGGCTCACACGCGGTCGCGCTCGAGCTGGAGATCGACGATTCGCTGCGCGCCGAGGGCTGGGCGCGGGAGATCGTGCACGCCGTCCAGGCCGCACGCCGCACGGCGGGCCTTGAGGTATCCGACCGGATCGAGCTGACCCTTGATGGAGCGCAAGAGCTGCTTGCCGCCGCACGCGAGCACGAGCGCTACCTGGCCGGGGAGGTGCTCGCGGTGAGTCTCACATACGGATCCGTCGGCGAGGATGAGGCCACGGGCGGCCCGGTCACGATCGACGGCCTGACGTTGCGCCTCGCCCTGGCGCGGGCCTGAGGCTTGGCGGGCGCGAGCGGATGGACGACTCCGCCCCTGTGATCGACCTGAACGCCGATGTCGGTGAGCGTCCCGGCGCCGCTGGCGTGGCCGGCGACGAGGCGATCATGGCCGGCGTCTCGAGCGTGAGCGTGGCCTGCGGCTTTCACGCCGGCGACGGTGAGACCATGCGCCGCCTGTGCGAGGCGGCCGTGCGCCTGCGCAAGGCGATCGGGGCGCACGTCTCCTACCTTGACCGCGAGGGGTTCGGGCGCCGCGAGCTGGACGTTTCACCCGATGTCCTTGCCGACCACGTGGCTCAGCAGATCGCGGCGCTCGAGGCGACCGCCGTGCTCGCGGGCGGAAGTGTGCGCTACGTCAAGCCGCACGGGGCGCTGTATAACCGGGCTGCCGTCGATCCGGTCACCGCTCGGGCGCTCGCCCGCGCGGTGGCGGCTGCAGCGCCGGACCTCGCGCTGCTCGCGCCGCCCGGCTCGGAGCTTCTAAAGGCGGCCGCGGAGCACGGGATCGCCGGCTTTGCCGAGGGGTTCGCCGACCGTGCCTACCGCGCCGACGGTTCGCTTGTACCGCGCACGCAGGCGGGAGCGGTGCTGGGCGCGCAGGCGGCGCTCACGCAGGGGCTTGAGCTGGCGCGCGGCGGCCGCTTTCGCTCGCTGTGCCTGCACTCCGACACGCCGGGCGCCGCGGCGCTGGCGGTGTCGCTGCGCGACCGGCTGATCGGCGCGGGCTTTGAGATCCGGCCGTTTGCCTGAGGCGGGCTCGCGCGGCGATACAGGACGCTTTCTTTGAGGCGATGACCGACCACGCCCAGAATCGCACCCGGCCGGTCGGCGACCGCGCGCTGCTGATCGAGCTGGCAGACAACCGCCTGGTTCACGCTGCCGCGGCGCTCGTGAGGGCCCGCTACGGCGAGGCGCTCGCCGAGGTCGTGCCCGGTCATCAGACGCTGCTCGTGGTGGGACGCGATGGGCCTGTGCGAATCGACCTGGATGGGCTCGAGGCTGCCGATGAGATGCCCCACGAGCTGGTCCAAATCGATGTCCGCTACGACGGCGCGGACCTCGAGGCGGTCGCCTCCGCGCTGGGCGTGAGCGTCGAGGCCGTCGTGGCGTTGCACGCCGGCGCGCAGTACACGGTCGCGTTCATGGGCTTCGCGCCCGGGTTTCCGTACCTGATCTGCGAGCCGTCATCGCCGCTGCTTGAGCTGCCGCGCCGCGCCACGCCGCGCACGCGCGTGCCGGCGGGCTCGGTGGCGGTGGCGGCCGGCTACTGCGGCATCTACCCGCAAGCCTCCCCCGGCGGCTGGAACCTGCTCGGTCACACCGAGCTGAGACTCTTTGACCCGCAGCGCGACCCGCCGGCGCTGCTTGAGCCGGGCATGTCCGTGCGCTTCGAGCCGATCTGAGCATGACGCGGGTCGAGGTCATCTCGCCGGGGCCGCTGACGACGCTGCAGGACCTCGGCCGCCCCGGATATGCGCACATCGGCGTGCCCCGGTCAGGCGCGGCCGACCGCCCGGCGCTGGTGCTGGCAAACCGCCTGGTCGGCAACGACGACGGGGCGGTCGCGCTCGAGACGACGCTGGGTGGCCCGTGGCTGCGCTTTGACGGGCCAGCGGTGGTCGCGCTCGCCGGGGCACCGGTCCGTGGGCTGGCGATGAACGAGCCGATCGAGCTCGCGGCCGGCGCGGAGTTGCGGGTCGGCACAGCGAACCGCGGGCTGCGGACCTACATCGCCTTCGCCGGCGGCATCCGCGCGCCGCTGACCCTCGGCAGCGCCGCCACCGACACGCTCACCGGGCTCGGCCCTGAGCCGCTGCGAGCGGGGGAGGTGATCGAACTGGGTCGCGGAGCGTCCCGATCCAAGCCGCCGGCCGTGGTCAACCCGCCCGCTAGGGAACCCGTGCTGCGTGTGCTGCTTGGACCTCGCGCGGACTGGTTCACGGCCCAGGCGCTCGCGTGGCTGACCGGCGAAGAGTTCACCGTGAGCCACCAGGCAAACCGGATCGGTCTGGCGCTCTGCGGGCCGAGACTGGAGCGCGCCCGCGCAGGCGAGCTGCGCTCCGAGGGACTTGTTCCGGGAGCGATCCAGGTGCCGCCGGACGGGCGGCCGATCCTGCTCTTGGCCGATCATCCGACGACCGGCGGCTATCCCGTGATCGCGGTGGTGCACAGCGAGGACATCGCCCTGGCCGCGCAGCTGCGCCCCGGTGCGCGTCTGCGGCTGTGCGCCGCGAGCGTGCGGCCCTGAGCCGGGCCGGGCGCCAGGCCCGGCCGGGGCGCGGTCCAGCGGGACCGGCGCCCCGGGGGCGAGGCTAGGCGAGCGCAGGCTCGAGTTCAGCCTCGAGGCGCTTCTTGGGGTAGGCGCCCACGACGCGCTTGATCTCCTGGCCGTTCTTGAAGACGATCAGCGTCGGGATCGACATCACGTTGTAACGGATCGCGGTCTGCTGGTTCTCGTCGGTGTTCAGCTTCGAGACCTTGAGCTTGCCCTGCTTGTCGGCTGCGATCTCCTCGACAACCGGACTGACCATGCGGCAGGGTCCGCACCACGGCGCCCAGAAGTCCACGAGCACCGGCAGATCGGCTTCGAGCACCTCAGCCTGGAAATTGTTGTCTGTTACCTCTGAAACGTTGCCAGCCATCGCGGCTCCTCTCGGGTTTACCTTGTCGCTTTACAAAATATAGCGCCTGCTTTGCGTGCCTGTCCGCGCCGGGAGAACGCACGCGGACCCAACAAGCGTCATCCTGTCAGGGTGCTCGGCCGTCGCCAAGCCCAAAGCGGCATGATCTCGCTGCCCGCGCGGCCCGTGCGCACCCACGGGCGCCGCTCGCTGTGGCTCGAGCAGGCCCTGGCCGGCGAGGATCCGGGCGCACAGAGCGCGGTGCTCGGCGAGTCACACACGGACGTATGCATCGTCGGTGGCGGCTTCACCGGCATGTGGACGGCGCTTGAGCTGAAGGCGCGCGCGCCTGGCACGGACGTCACGCTGGTCGAGGCCGACATCTGTGGGGCGGGCGCGAGCGGCCGTAACGGCGGCTTCGCGCTGACCTGGTGGGCGCACTTTGAGCACCTGGTCGCGCTGTGCGGCCCGGAGCACGCGCTTTCGCTGGCCGCGCGCGCCGAGCAGGCGGTGCGCAGCATCGGCGAGTTCTGCGAGCAGCGCGGAATCGCCGACGCCTTCAGCCTCGATGGCTGGGTCTGGGCCGCAACCAACCCCGCGCAGGTCGGGTCATGGGAGCAGACCGTGCGCCTGCTTGAGAAGCTGGGCGCCTCACCCTACCGGCCACTGGACCACAACGAGCTGGTGGCGAAGACCGGATCGACCCAGCACCTCGCGGGCCTGTTTGAGCCGGTCTCGGCGAGCGTCCAGCCCGCGAAGCTCGCGCGCGAGCTGGCCCGCGCCGTGCGCGAGGCGGGCGTGCACGTCCACGAACACTCGCAGGTACGGGCGATCGAGCACGGCAGGCGCACCGCCGTGGTGCTCGACGGCGGCTCGATCCAGGCTGAGCAGGTGCTCCTGGCGACCAACGCCTGGGCGGCGGGGATCCCAGAGATCGGCGCCGGCCTGGTGGTGGTCGCAAGCGACGTGATCGCCACCGCGCCGGCACCGGAGCGGCTCACACAGGCTGGTATCACGCCGGGGGTCTGCATCTCAGACGGACGCCGGCTGGTGAACTACTACCACGCCACCGCCGAGGGTCGCATCGTGTTCGGCAAGGGCGGCGGCACGCTCGCCTACGGCAACCGCTTCGGCGCCAGCTTCGATCATCCCGGCCGCCGCGAGGCGCTGATTCGCAGCCAGCTGCTGCGCACCTACCCGACGCTCTGGGACCTGCCGGTACAGGCGTCGTGGAGCGGCCCGATCGACTACTCGCTGAGCGGGCTGCCGTTCTTCGTGCGGCTGCGTGACGCCCCAAGCGTGCTGGCCTGCGCAGGCTTCTCCGGCGACGGCGTCGGCCCGTCGCGGCTCGCCGGCGAGCTGCTCGCGCAGATGCTCGCCGAGGGTGGCGACGCGGGGCTGCCGGCGGCGTTGCGGACGGTGCCACAGCGCTGGCTGCCACCGGAGCCGATCCGCTACCTCGGCGGACGCATCGTCAGAGCGGCGGTGGCGCGCAAGGAGCACAGCGAGGACCTGGGTCAGAGGCCGCGAGTTCTGGACCGCGTGCTGGCGGGGATGGACCCCACCGGCTACGAGTACAAACCCCACGGCCGCAACCTGCCTGCGGCAGGCGGTGCGGCCGCGGACCGAGCGGGCTGACGCCCGGCGCGGTGGGTACACCGACCAACAGCCAGATAGCCGCGGCGCTCGACGAGCTCGGCGACCTCTACGAGCTCGACGGTGCGAGCATCCACCGGATCATCGCCTACCGCAACGGCGCGCGAGCCGTGCGGGAGACCTCCGTGTCGGTCGCTGAGCTGGCGCTCGCGGGACGCGCCACCGAGCTTGCGGGCATCGGCGCGACCCTGCAGGAGAAGATCCTCGCGCTGACCACCGACGGCGCGATCCCCGCGCTCGAGAAGCTGCGGGCACGCTTTCCGCCGGGGCTGGTCGAGCTCACCAAGCTGCCAGGACTCGGGCCCAAGCGGGCCCGGCGGCTCTATGAGGAACTGGGGATCGACTCACTTGATGCGCTGCGCAGCGCCGCCCAGCAGGGCCGGATCAGCGCCCTCAGGGGATTCGGCGAGCGCGCCGAGCAGGCGCTGCTCGAGGCGGCCGAGACCTATGCGCGCACGGGCCCGCCGACGCGCATGCTGCTCAGCCGCGCGCTCGCCGTCGGCGATGAGCTGATCCACGCGATCGGCGCCGTCAAGGGCTGCGGGCAGGCGGTCCTGGCGGGCTCGGCGCGGCGCATGGCAGAGACCGTCAAGGACCTTGACATCGTGGCCACCGCCGATGACCCGGCGGTGCTTGCGGCCGCAGTTGCGGCGCTGCCACAGGTGCAGGATTCATCCACCCCCGGAACCCACGCGGTGCGCATCAGGACCCACAGCGGCGTGAGCGTGGACGTGCGGATCGTCACAGACGACCAGTTCGGGGACGCGCTGCAGCACCTGACCGGCTCCAAGGAGCACAACGTCGCGCTGCGCGAGTACGCCGTGCGCCGCGGGCTGCACATATCCGAATACGGCGTGCTGGAGGACGCAACCGGCCTCACCCACCGCTGCGCCAGCGAGGCGGAGGTGTATGCGCTGCTCAGCATGGACTACATCGAGCCCGAGCTGCGCGAGGGACGCGGTGAGATCGAGGCGGCGCTGGCCGGCACGCTGCCCAGGCTCGTGCGCGCCAGCGACCTGAAGGGGGATCTGCACTGCCACACGGTCGCCTCCGACGGCACCGCGTCGATGCAGGAGATGGCCGCCGCGGCGGCCGCCGCCGGCTACGAGTACCTCGCGATCACCGATCACTCGGCGTCCATGGGGTTCGGCGCCGACGTCTCCGCCGACGAGCTGCGCAGACAGATCGAGCGGGCGCGCGAGCTGGACGGGACGCTCGAGGGCTTTCGCCTGCTGATCGGCTCGGAGGTGAACATCCTGCCCGACGGCAGCCTCGACTACCCCGACGCGCTGCTGGCCGAGCTCGACTGGGTGGTGGCGAGCGTGCACACGTCCTTCCGAATGCCGGCGGCGGCGATGACAGGGCGCATCCTCAGCGCGATCGAGCACCCGTCCGTTGACTGCATCGGCCACCTGAGCGGTCGCAAGCTGCTCGAGCGTGAGCCCTACGAGTTCGATCTCGACGCGGTGCTCGAGGCCGCCGCGCGCACCGGGACGATGCTCGAGATCAACGCAAACCCCGAGCGGCGCGACCTGAACGAGCATCACGCGCAGGCGGCGGCGCAGGCGGGGATCCGGCTGGTGATCAACTGCGACGCCCACCGACCGGGCGGGTTCTCGGGTTTCGCAGTTCATAGGCCGGCGGCTGCCCATGCTTGCTGGACTTGGTTGATTTCCTGGGTTGTGGGGGTTCGGGCCTGTTCGGGTTGAAATTGGGTGGCGATGATCACTCGTCGTAGCTTGGCGAGCATGTCCTGGAATGATGGGGTGGTCTTGGAGAGGTACCAGGGGGCGCGGGCGCGATGCTCTGTGACGATGTCGGGGTGATGTCCGTAGAGCGCGTACCAGATGATCGTGAGGTCCATCGCCAAGAACTGGAATGGGACGGTCCGTTGCACGGCTTTCTCGGTCCGGTTGCGGGCATCACCGACGCCGAACAGTTCTTTGCCGTCCTGGAAGGCGACTTCGATCGGCCAGCGGTCTGCGTAGCGTTCGACGATCTGCGCGGCGGTGGCGTGAAGGTCGGTGGTGATCAGCGCGATCTGGTAGCCGCACGGCTTGGTGTCGTCTTTGACGAGGATCACACGGACCGGGGTTTCGGCGCCGAGCGGCTCCCACAGGCAGTTGATCTCAGCCAGCTCGAGCGTCTCGGTTTTGCTGTAGCGCCTGACGGTCGTCTTTACCCATTCGGTGGCGGGGTCGGCTGCGATCTGTTGAACGCTTTCAAGCTGTTTGCCCCATTTGCGTGGCCGGCCGCGTTTGCCGGTGCGCGGCGGCGCAGGGGCGTAGATCACCGCGTTGCTACGCAGCCTCGATGTGATCGTCACCCGCTTGGGTGCAGCACGCCACGCCTGGCTGATGTAGGCGCTGTCACCGACCACGTTGATCTGGCGATCCGGCAGCCGTTTGGCGAGCAGGCAGACTATCTCCCTGGCCAGCTTGACCTTCCCGGGCCGCTCAGGATCGGGCTTGTGCTGCTTGACGAACTGTTCGCGCCGCGGCTGCCAGAGCCGGAACAGGACCGGCAAACATACGGTGCGCTGCAGGAACGGCAGCTTGACACAGATCCCGGCCACGATCCAGTTGTTCCCCCACGCGACCGAGCCTGAGCGGCTGTTGGCGGTCGCGTCGTGATGCCAGAAGGTGCCGTGGATCCGGCGTCCCCTGCGTTTCAGGAGCGTGTCGTCGACCGCGACCAGCACGCTCGCACCCGGTTCTGTGAAGCGCTCAACGATCAGGCAGGCGAGCCGTAACCCGAGCTCGTCCACGGACCAGCGGGCATTGGCGAAGAACCGGTGGCAACGCGCGTGATGCCACACCCCCGACAGCCTTGAGCCTGTCAGCATCCCGGTCACGCACCGCAGAGAGGTCTGCGAGACCTGACCGACCAACACCCCCCGGAACGTCTCAAACGTGGGACGGGTGAAACACGACTCAAACAGGACAAGCAGCTCGTTCAGCGAAGATGGGACGCAGAGCATCGGCGGCAGCCTCCAAGAGAAGCCGCGCAGCGTGCCTCCCCTTGGCCGCGACGGACGGGTTATGTTGACAGCAACCGCTTTCGCGCAAGCCGCCGATGCTCCTTCCCCGACACCGCGCCAACAGGCCACACCAGCCCGCCACGGCCCCGCCCACCACCACCACCTGCTACGCCGCTATGCCGCTACAGGCCCAAAAGTGCGAAACCCGAGCGGGTTTGCGGTCGCCCGCTACGGCATCGCCACCGCCCGCCGCGCCTGGCTCACGCCTGCGCAGATTGCGAATACGCTCTCGTGGGGTGATCTGGCGGCTCTGCGGGGCCGCCGGGGCGGCGTCTGAACTGGATCAGGGCAAACCAGACGAGCCCGGCGATGGTGCCGATGATCGCCACCCAGAAGTTCAGGCGCATGCCGAGGATGTACTGCGAGTAGTCGATGCGGATCGTCTCCTCGAAGATCCGGTAGCCGGAGTAGCCGGCCACGTAGAGCGGAAAGATCGCGGGCGGCCGCACCTTCCTGTGGTTGTCAAGCCAGATCAGCACGCCGGCCCAGAAGAGGTCAAACAGCATCTCGTAGAGGAACGAAGGCTGGAAGGTCGCGTAATGCGCGTAGCCGGGCACACGGTGCGCCGGCGAGATCTCAAGCGCCCATGGCAGCTTTGACGGCTTGCCGTAGAGCTCCTGGTTGAAGTAGTTGCCGATCCGGCCGATCGCCTGGCCGATCAGCAACGTGGGCGTGACCACGTTGACGAAGCGGTCGGCCTGCAGGTGGCCGACGTGCTTGCGCAGGTACCAGTAGCCAACCGCGGCACCGAGCGCGACGCCGCCCCAGATGCCCATGCCGCCGTCCCAGATCGCGAACGGCCCCCACCAGTGGTGGGGCATCTGACTCGGGGTTGTGATGTCGAAGTAGATGCGGCCGCCGACCAGTCCGGCGGGGAACCCCCACCAGGCGACGCCGTAGACCAGGTCCGGGTCGCCGCCCCGCTTGGACCAGCGCTTGCGGGTGATCAGGATCGCCTGTGCCGCCGCCAGCACATAGCAGATCCCGTAGATGTGGAAGAAGAACGGCCCGACCGAAAAGCCGTTGAACGGCGGACTGGGGATGTAGGCCAAAAGCGGGATGTGCAGGGTGTTCGGCATGTACTGAAGCGTTTGCTAGGCGCGCCTGCCGGCGAACGGACGCGTTTGACGCCCCTGCGCGAGCTCGGTCAGATTGGAGCGAAAGCCCGGCGTACGGATCAGCCTGATCGGCCGCAGCGGCGAGTTGTGTTCGACGTAGAAGCGCGCCCCGTCGCGCTCCTCGATCGCTGTGACAGCGGCTCCCTGCCGACGCAGGACAAGCGCACCGCCGAGCGCAAAGCCGGCCGCGATCCCGGGAACCTGCGGCTCCGCGAAGGCCACCGCGCCGGCCGCAAGCGTGCCCACCAGGATCGGCCAGAGGCGGTTGAGCACGACGCGCCCCGGGTTGATCTCGGGCAGGCTCATCTGCGTGCGTGCGCTTGAGAGCAACACGCTGATCTGATGCGAGGTGCTGCTGCGGCGGCCGAGCATGGCGCCAAAGACAGCGGCGGCGAGCCACCACAAAGCACAGAGCGGCACCAGCAGCGAGTCGCCGGCGCCGGCGGCGCCCGCGACCGTCACCACAGCCAGCAGCGTCGCAGCCGCGCCGCAGAGGATCACGGTGGTGCGCAGAAGCTCGGGAAAGCGCATCCGGGCCGAAACCGTCGCCTAACTCGCGGCCAGCTTCGCCAGAAGCTCGCGCACACCGTCGGTTCCTGCGACCATCAGGTCGGCCTCGGCGGCGACGCCCACCGGCGCATCATCGGAGCGAACGCCCACACATATCGCCTGGCCGACCGTACCCTCCTGCACCAGCGCACGCACGGCACGGAAGGCGTCCAGGTCGGTCGTGTCGTCGCCCACGTACAGCACGGCCGCGTAGCGTCGGTCCCCAAGCACCTGGCGGACAGCCAGGCCCTTGTCGATCCTCACGGGCGGCCTGACCTCCATGACCTTGCGGCCCCAGTGGACCTCGAGCCCCGCCTGTTTGGCCTGAGCCGCAATCGCGTCCACCGCCGCTTGCGCATCGGCTTCGTCGGATGCCCCGCGCCAGTGGTAGCCGATGATCGTGCCCTTGTCCTCGATCCGCACACGCCGGCGCCTGAGCTCGCCGGTATCGGACTCCAGGCGAAAGGCCTCGACGCGGGGAGCCCAGCGCAGCAGTTCCGGATCCACCAGGGCCTCTGTCCAACCGGGGCGCAGCAGTTCGCCACCGTGGGCACCGACGTAGGCGATGGTGCCAACCGAGACCATCGCCCGCGCCTCTGAAGCGCGGCGCCCACTGATGCACGCGAGCTGCCCGTAGCGCCGGGACATGGCGATGATCAGCTGCCGCGTGCTCTCAGGCACGGTCGCATCCCCCGCGTTGTCGACGATCGGCGCCAACGTCCCGTCGATGTCCAGCAAAATCGCCGACTCAGTCGGGTTTGAGCGCAGTGGCGCGAGCGTCTCGTGAAGCACCGCGGAGGTCACAGCCACTCAGTATGGCGACTGAGATTGAGGACTGGCTAAGGCAACCCTCGGGCCTGTGCCCACCGAGCGCCCGCTGGGTCAGGCGGCGTCGGCGTCGCGCGGACGCGCCTGCGCGTAGCGCGGCAGCCCGTCCTCGGGGATCGGCTCCCAGCTGGCCGCATAGGCCACGTACTGGCGGTAGCTCGGCCGGATGCCCGGGTCGCTGTCAAAGGCGGCCATCCGGATAGCCATGCGCGAGCCGTCGGGAGAGCGTGAAAGGAGGTGCGCTCCACACTCGCCGCAGAAGCACTTGTGCATGCCGTCGGGCGGCGCCCAGCAGCGCACCAGGTCCTCGCCTGACAGCCACCTGAGCGCCGCCGGTTCGACGAACACCGACACCGCCGAGGCGGTCCCGGTGCGGCGCTGACAGCGGGTGCAGTGGCAGTAACCGGCAAGCGTCGGGGGCGCGGCCAGCTCGAAGCGCACAGCACCACAGAGACAACCACCCTGCACCGCGTAGCCGGCGGCCTGATCCATGCGCTCGATGCTACGCCAGACGGCGAGCGGCTCGCAGGCAGCTCGCTCCCACGAAGGACGGGTTCACGCCGGCGCCCCGCCCAGCGCCTGACCAACCTCACGCAGGCGGCACGTGTCGACGTCGTAGACGAACCCGCGCACGGCGTCACGATGCGGGATGAACGGCGAGCGGCGCACCCGCTCGATCGACTGGAGCACGTCTGCATCGAGGTCGGTGAAGGACTCGATCGCAAACGCTGGAGCCATGCCGGTGTCGGCCTGCAGCTCGGCGCGAAAGCTGTCGTCGCTGACCAGCTGCATGCCGCAGTCGGTGTGGTGGATCAGCATGATCTCGCGCGTACCGAGCCGGCGCTGCGAGATCGCCAGCGAGCGGATGACGTCGTCGGTCACCACCCCGCCGGCGTTGCGGATGATGTGCGCCTCGCCGCCGATCAGCCCGAGCGCGCTGAACACGTCCAGGCGCGAGTCCATGCAGGTCACGATCGCGATTCGCAGCGCCGGCATCACGTCGAGGTGGCGCGGCTGCAGCTGCGCGGCGCTCGCGTGGTTGTGACCCAGCAGCCGGTCGATCGCGGTCATGGGACCGAAGGGTGTCAGACGGTGGCGGTATCCACCAGCCGTTCGAGTGCGACCGGCACCCGGTGCAGCACGAGCCGGCTGCGAACCTCGCGCACCCCGTGCTCGCGCTTGAGCCTGTCCACCACCTGCTCGAACTCCTCAGGGTCCGCGCAGGCCACCTGCAGCAGATAGTCGTAATCGCCGGTCAGGCGCGCCGCCGCGATCACCTGCTCGACCGCCGCCAGGCCGCGCTCGAATTCCCCGCGGTCGATCCCCTCGCGCAGTCGCACGTCGCTCATCAGCTCGAGCCCACGCCCCAGCGCCGACAGGTTGAGCTGCGCGTGGTAGCCGCTGATGACTCCCGAGCCGCGCAGGCGCCGAACCCGGTCGGCCACAGTGTTCGGGGAAAGGCGCGCCGCCCGCCCGAGCTCCTGATAGGTCACGCGCGCGTCGCGCAGCAGCTCCTTCACCAGGATCCGGTCAATCGCATCCACAAATCTATTATCGCAGAATTCGCTCACTTACACGTGATATGCCGAGGATTCCTCGGCCTACCGCCTGACTTTGCCATCAGCTTCGCAGGAAAATCGGCCGCCTATCGACGATCATTAACGGCATGACCATCCTGCTGCGCATCGGGCTCACGCCGATCGCCTTCGCGCTGGTCACATGGGCGCAGGCGAGCTTCGGCGACCGGATCGGCGGGCGTCTGATCGGGCTGCCGGTCACGACCGGGCCGTTCCTATTGGCGGTCTGCCTCACCGCGAGCCGCCTGACGGCGGCGCACGCGGCGATCGGCGTGACCACCGGCCAGATGTCGGTGATCGTGTTCTGCGTCGCCTACGCCTGGCTGGCACGCGGCATGGCGCCCGTGCCGACGGCGCTCACTTCGCTGGCCCTCGCGCTCGCCTCGGTGCTGGCACTGAGCTGGTTGCACGGACCCTGGCCGGCGGCGGCAGCCGTCTGGACGGTGATCGGGGTGAGCCTCCTGCTCTGGCCGTGGCCGGCACGCCGCCCACCGGTTCAGGCGCCGCCCGCAGCGGATGCGCGTGGCCCCGAACGGCCGCCCTCCGCGCAAACGCAAGCGGACATGCCACACCCACGCCTGGCTGGCTCATCCAAGCGCAGCCCCGCGCTCACGCGCGCGCTCATCTCAACCTGCGTGGTCGCGACGATGGCAACACTCGTCCCCGTACTCGGCGCCAGGCCCGCGGGCGTCATCACCTCCGCCCCGGTGCTGCTCTCGATCATCCTGCCCAGCACCCACCGCCTCAGCGGCGCCGCCGGCGCCGCTGAGCTCGCGCGCGGCACGATCGTCTCGATGGCGGCCACCATCTCCTTCTCGGCCGTGCTCGCCAGCTGCCTGCCGCACATGGCGGTGGCCTCGGCGCTGCTGGTGGCGGCCGGGGCGCTCGTCACACTGATCGTGGTGACACCGCTGATCGAGCGCGCACTGCTTCAGGCCGGCTCAGCCCTCAGCCGGCCCGAGCCCGTGTTCTAAGACGCCCTTGACGCCGGCGTCAAGGGCGTTGAGGCGGTAGAGGGCAAGCGCCTCGGGCGAGCCGAAGCGGCCACCCGGAAGGCCCGCCGCGCCGTGGTGGGCCATCACGCAGTGCAGCAGCGCCAGCCGCCGCGAGTCATCGAGCGCTTCGCCGAGCGTGGTGAAGCGCTCGATCAGCAGTTGCTGGCCGAGCGCCAGATGCCCGAGCAGCCGGCCCTCGTCGGTCAGACCGATCTCGGCTGTGTAGGTGAACTCGCGGGTGCGACCGATGTCGTGCACGATCGCCGCCGTCAGCAGCAGGTCGCTGTTGAGCCGGCGGTGCAGCTCGCAGAGCTCTCGGGCCAGGGTCGCGACCGCGACCGTGTGCTCGAGCAGGCCGCCGAGGTAGGCGTGATGGCCGGCGCGACTGCAGGGGGTGCGCCGCAGGTCGGCGCGCAGCTGCGCGTCAGCCATGAGCGTGTCAAGCAGCGCCCTGTAGCCGGGGTCATAGACCTCTGAGGCCAGGTGCTCGAGGAAGCCGTCGAGCTCCTCGAAATCTCGGTAGGTGACGGGCAGGAATGCCTGGGTGATCGCCTCCGTCGGAGCCCCGCCATCTGGTTCCTGGCGACGGATGTCTGCGACCTCCACGACCAGCTCGTCGCGGAAGCGTTCAACCCGGCCGATCACCCTGACGATGTCGCCGCGCTCGAAGAGGCCCGCGAGCTGATCGGCGTCGCGGAAGGCCCGGGCCTGGACGCTGCCGCTGCGGTCACGCAGCTCGAGCGCCAGATATGGGCTGCCGGTGCGCGTCTTGCGCCGATCCTTGCGCACGCAGGCGTAGACGCCACGGACCTCGTCCCCGGCACGCAACGAGCTGATCGTGCGCTCTTCGCTCACAACGCCATGATGTACGGTGAGTCGGATGCAGCCCCTGAGATGGAACTACCGGCCCGACCACCTGCGCGCACCGGCGCTCGTCTGCGGCTTCCAGGGCTGGAACGACGCCGGTGACGCCGCCTCCTCGGCGGTCAGCTTCGTCGCCGAGGCGTTGGCTGCCCGTGAGTTCGCGACGATCGACCCCGAGGAGTTCTACGACTTCCAGGCCACACGGCCGCGGATCAAGCTGGGCGACGAGCAGGGGCGGGGCGGACAGGCGCGGATGATCGAGTGGCCCGAGGTTCACCTCTACGAAGCCCGCGTCCCACGCGCCCCACGCGATTTGGTCCTGCTGACCGGCCACGAGCCCTCGTTTCGCTGGCGCACGTTCACCGGCCTGATCGTTGAGCTGGCGGAGGCGATCGGCGTGCAGCTGGTGGTCACGCTCGGCGCGCTCTTGGCCGACGTGCCGCACACGCGCCCGGTCTCGGTGACCGGCTTTGCCACCGACCCCGCACTGGTCGCGCGGCTCGGCCTCACGGAGTCCTCCTACGAGGGCCCAACCGGGATCCTCGGCGTTTTGCACGACGCCTGCCGGACCGCGGGCCTGCCATCGGCGAGCCTCTGGGCCGCGGTGCCGCACTACATCGCCGCCTCGCCCAACCCCAAGGCATCGCTGGCCCTGATCCGCAAACTCGAGGGCCTCGTCGGCGTCGTGATCGACGCGCGCGAGCTGGAGTCAGCCGCCGCCGAGTACGAGCGCCAGGTCAATCTGGCGGTGGCACACGATCCTGACGTGCAGGCGTTTGTCGAGCGGCTCGAGCAAGCCGCAGGCGACGAGCCGCCCGAGCGCTTCGAGCTGCCCTCAGGCGAGACGATCGAGCGCGAGCTGCAGCGCTTCCTGCGTCAGCGCGGCGGCGAGCAGCCGAGCTGACGCAGACCGAGCGAGCACCCGCCGCAGCTTCGCTCAGTGCTCCGCCGCCGGGCACAGCAAGCGGTAATCGCAGATGCGACAGACGCGCGGCGAGGGCGTCGGCTCGAACTCCTGCGCACGGATGCCCTCGGCCACGTCGGTCGCAACGCCGGCGATCCACTGCACCCGCTGCGCGTCGGCGGCGACCGCGAGCTTCTCGTCGTCCAGCAGGTAGTGGTAGGCGCCGCGGGTCGCCTCGAGGCCCCACGCCTCACGCGCGGCGAGCGCATATAGCGACAGCTGCACGTCGGCCGCCAGCGCCGCAGCCGACTTCGGGCGGCCGGTCTTGTAATCGATCAGCTCGTGCTCGCCCGATGGCAGCCGGTCGACCCTGTCAACCCGGCCTCGCACCAGGTGTCGGCCCAGCCTGAAGCTGAACGGGCGCTCGAACCAGACCGGGGTGGCCTGCTCGCGCAGGTAGCGCTCGTGGTAGCGCCTCAGCGCCCCGATCGCTTTGCGGTACAGCTGGCGCTCCTCGTCGGAGTCGCCGAGCCCCGCGCGACGCCAGCTGCCGTCAAGCAGAAAGAGGAGCCCGGCCAGCGGGCCGGGCTCCCCGTCGGTCTCGGCGTGATAGCGCTCAAGCACCTGGTGCATGACGATCCCGAAACGCTGGTGCAGCGTCGGCTCGCGGGGAATGCGGAAGACGCGCGCGAACTTGTAGCGCAGCGGGCAGGCACGATAGGTCTCGATGTCGGTCGCCGAGAGGATCACACCGCCGTCGCGGATCGGCAGGAAGCGCTCCAGCGAGGGTTCCTCGCGGGCGCTGGCCGCAGGTGAGACGCGGCGCGCCCCCACCCGCATGTCGAGCAGCCGGTCGTCGAGCGGCGAGCTCGAGAGGATCTCGCGCTGTTCAGCGGTGACAGCCTGGCCGATACGCGCGTTGATGTCTGGCAGCGCGTCAGCGACGCCGTGACCAGGATCGCTCTCGTTGCGTGCGATCAGCGCCGCCACCTTGAGCAGCTCCAGGTAGCGCACCACGGCGTGCGAGATGTCAAGGTCGGTGTCCAACCGCAGCTCCGCCAGGCGGCCCGCCGTGCGGCTGGTGCCGTCGAGCAGCTCATCGCGCAGCTTGCGATAGGTCGCCTGCAGAGTCTCGCGCGGTGCGAGCTGGTCCTCTGAGCGCTCCTGCCAGCTTGCCCCCAGGTGCTCGCGCGCGCGCTCGATCTCGCCAAGCGGGCGCGCGCCGCCGTCCGCCGCATAGCAGAGCACAAGCCGCTCGCGAGTACGCGTGACCGCGACATACAGGCGTTGACGCAGGCGCGCGCGGCGTGTGTCCGGGCCGTCGGCCGGCAACCGCTCGCTGAGCAGCTCGTCAGGCACCGGCTCGCTGTCAAGCGACGGCGCCGCGATCAGCGCGTCGCTGCACCCGAGCACGAACACGTGGCTTGCCTCCAAGCCACCTGCCTGCTCGATCGCCAGCACCTGCACGCCGCCGCCACCGTTGCCCGTGGGCTCCTCCTGCTCGCTGGCGCCAAGCCGGGCGAGTGCGCACACGGAGACAGCGAACTCCCGGGCCGTGGACTGCGGCAGGCGCAGCGTCTGCGAGGCCGCGAGCTGCTCGAAGCGCGTCAGCGCCCGCATCCGCGCCACCACGTCGGCGCTGGCCGCAAACAGGTGTTGGTTGCGCAGCCCGAGCCGCTCAATCAGCTGGTGTACGTAGAGGTCCGGCCGCATCGTGTCCAGGCCGACGACGCCCGCCTGCTGCAGTCTCAGGAACAGGCCGATGCGCTCGCGGGCCTCCGGTGGCACCTGCGGCGACTGCGTCGCGGCGGCCAGCGCCGAGACCATGTCGAGCTTGCGGCGCCTTGCAATCTGCGTGCAGCGGGCGATGTCGAGTGAGTGCAGGTCGATCGGCGGGCGCGCCAGCGCCCGGACCACCGCCAGCGCATCTCCGGGGTCGGTCAGTAGCCGCAGCCAGGCGAGCAGATCGCGAATCTCGGCCCGCTGGTAGAACGAGCGGTCGCCGATCAGCCGGTGTGTGACGGCCCGCTCGCTCAGCGCGGCCGCGACCGCCTGGCCCTCGCGCACCACGTCGGGAACGAGCACGAGGATCTCGTCAGGCGCGATCCGCTCATCGTTCAGCAGCCGCTGCACCTCGGTCGCGACCGTGCGCGCCTGAGCGCGTTCGCCATCACAGCGCCAGAAGCGCACGTTGTCGGAGTCGGTGGACTCAACGACGGCCGTGTCCGCGCCGCCACCCCCCAAAGCGCCGTCAGCAAGGCTGACGGTAGCCTCACTGACGGCGCTCGCAACCTCCCAGACCGCCGGGGGGCAGCGCCAGGTGCCGGGCAGTGACACCACCCGCGTGTCCGGGTCCCTGAACCACTCAAGCCGAGCCGCCCCGGCACCGCGGAAGCGCCGCGCGGCAGCGTGCGGGTCACCGGCCACGGTCAGCGCCCCCGGAGCGAGCGTCCGCGCGAGCGCGGCCTCGGCCAGGCAGAGCTCCTGGGCGTCGTCGACCAGCACCTGCCCAAAGCACGGCAGGGCCGGCGCGGCCGGCGGGGGTGTTGCCAGTAGCGCAGTCGCAGCCCGCACGGCGTCGTTCTCGTCGCGCGCCCCGAGCTCACGGAGCATGCGTTCGTGCGCACCGAAGAGCGCGGCAAACTCACGCTCGCGTGGGTCAGGCTGGTTCTGGGCCCAGGCAGCGAAGCTCTCAGCATCGATCAGCTCGGATTTCAGGCGGTCGATCCGGCGGACAAGTGCCTCCAGCAGCGCCGTGCGGTTGCCGGCGAAGTCGTGCTGCTCGAGTTCGAGCTCGTCGCCGCGCTCGACGAGCATCGCCAGCCGCTCGCTGCGGTCGAGCGTCGGCACTGCAAGCTGCTGCCAGACACCCACGCGGCGGCGCAACACCTCCACCGCGAGATCAGCCGCGGTCCCCACCACCAACTCGGGCCGCAGACCGTCGAGCTCGCGCTCAAGGGCCGTCTGCGCCGCCTCCACACGAGCACGGGAGGGCACAAGCAGCGCGATCTCGTGGATCCCCACACCGTGCTTGAGCAGCCAGAGAAAGCGGTCCCGCAGCAGCCGCGTCTTGCCGCTGCCGGCACCACCGAGCACAAGCAGCGAGCCACCTCTGTAGCTGACGATCTCTGCCGCCTGCGCGGCGCTGGTGACTGGCTCACTCACCCGGTCTGACAGCATAGGCTGACGATGAGCGAGCCCGCGGGCATATCTCCAGCCGATTGGCTCGCACTCTGCCGCGCAGCCACAACGCGGATCGCCGCCATGCTGGCCGCAAAGACGAGCACCACCGAACGGGCGCTTGAGACGGGCACGACCGGCGGTGGCGGCGACCGCACGTTGGTCATCGACGCGGGCGCAGAGGCGATCGTGTTCGACGAGCTCGAGCGCCTGAGCGCACGCGGCGTGCGCTTTCGCACGGTCTCGGAGGAGCGCGGCGAAGCGAGTTTCGGAGCCCGCGAGCCGGTGGTCGTGATCGACCCGATCGACGGCTCGCTGAACGCCAAGCGCGGGCTTTCACCATATGCGCTGTCGCTGGCGGTCGCGACCGGTGAGACGATGGCGGACGTCAGCTTCGGCTACGTCTACGACTTCGGCAACGGCGAGGAGTGGTGGGCAGCGCGCGGCCAGGGGGCCTACCTCAACGACATGCGCCTTGACCCCGGACTGCAGGAGCGCCGGACGACAGACGGCCGCATCGAGCTGCTCGGCATAGAGTCCGCCGACCCCCGCTGGCTCATCGACGCACTCGCTGGACTGGTCTCATGCGCGCACCGGCTACGGGCGCTGGGGGCGATCGCCCCGGCGCTCTGCCAGGTCGCCGCCGCGCGCCTGGACGCCCTGGTGTCGCTGCGCGCCTGCCGCTCGGTCGACGCGGCCGCCGCCCAGCTGATCGTGCGTGAGGCGGGTGGGCTGATCAGCTTTCCCGCCTGTGCAGCACCGCTCGCCGCGCCGCTTGACCTGGTCGCGCACTCGCCCGTGGTCGCCGCGCGCAACGCTAAGACGCTGGCCGAGCTGGAGCTGCTATGTCTACACCGGTGATCGATTGGATCCTCGCCGAATGGATCGCCGGCCGCCTTGCGGGCGAAGGCGACGCGCGCCTGCCCGTACTCGACCTTGAGCCGATCGTGGCCGACGCCGGCGCGCGCGTGAGCGACTACACAGGGCTTTTTCCATCCGCTCCGCTGCCCGCGCCCGAGGCGATCAGCCGCCGTGAATGGGTTAGCGCGAACCTCGCCTCCACCCAGGCGCTGCTCGAGCCGACGCTCGAGCGTGCCGCTGACCGGCTCGGCCGCGTCAAGCCGTCGGCTCAGCTGTGGCTCGAAGCTGCCGGCTCTGGCGAAGTGGGGCTGCTCGTGGGCTATCTCGGCAAGCGGGTCCTGGGCCAGTACGAGCTCGTGCTGCTGCCCGAGCGCGCCGCCGGCCACGAGCCGCGCCTGCTGTTCGTCATGCCAAACCTCGCCGAGTCGATACAGCGCCTGGGCGCCGACGAACGCGAGTTCGTCACCTGGGTGGCGCTGCACGAGGTGACCCACGCGGTGCAGTTCGGCGGCGTGCCGTGGCTTCAGGACCATCTCGCCGGTCTGGTCCGCGAGCTGTTGGCCGGCGCCGAGGAGCGCATGGTCCGCAAACGCGAGCTGCGCCTGCCGAGCGCGGCGACCGTGCGCCGCGTCGGTCGTGCCGCCCTGCGTGTGGATCTGATCGGCATGGTCGCCTCTGACTCTGAGCGCGCGGTGATGAATCAGGCCCAGGCGGTGATGGCCGTGATCGAGGGCCACGCCGAGCACGTCATGGACGCGGTCGCCCCGGACCTGCTGCCGTCGCTACCACGGCTACGGCAGGGCCTCGACGAGCGCCGGCAGGTGCAGGGGCCGCTCAGCCGCCTGCTGAGCCGTCTGCTTGGGCTCGAGCTGAAGCTCGAGCAGTACCGCCGCGGCAAGATCTTCTGCGATGAGATCGTCCGCCAGGCCGGGCCGGAGGCGATGAGCAAGCTCTTCTCCTCAGCGCAGATGCTGCCGTCGCTCGCTGAGGTGGACGCCCCGTCGAGCTGGCTACAGCGCTGCATGTGAGCGGCCATGTGTGCATGCAGAGCCTGCTAGGCTTTTGACAGATTTAGTCGCTAGCCACCAGTCAATCGCTCGGACGCAAACGTAAGTGGCCACGCTACACTACGAGTCACAACAGTTTCCCCCGCACTGCATGTCAGGAGAGTGCACGGGCGGGAAGGATTCGCCGGCCTCATATCCTCGCCGGCGAATGCAGTACCCTCTCCTCCCTCAACCGCCGGGGTGCCCTTAGGGGCACCCCGTCGGTCTTTCTGCGGCGGACCTGGCGCGGACACCCGAAGCCGGGTCGGAGGCGAAACGCGATCGCGCAACTTCGCCACCCCCGCTGTGGCCTGACCTGGGGCCGTGGCCTGAGCTGGCGCCCTTGCCAGCCCTGTGGCTGCCTTGACGCTGACGGCCCCGAACGAGACTCCGGCACGCTGTCGGGCGGCAAGTTCACGCTCACCCGACACTGATCGCACGCGAGAGTTAGCAGAGAAGTAGCAGCAATGTAACACCTTCTGCTAGGTTTCTGCCATACCCACGATCAGCCACAGCGAACTTCGGAATCAATCAGGCCAGGTGCTCCGTGACGCCGAGGCCGGTACCACCACGATCATCACCAGCCACGGCCGCCCAGTTGCCGCGATCGGCCCTGTCCCTGACCTGACCACCGGGCCGCGCCTGTCCCGCCCGGCGACCAAGCATGGGTTCAGCGGCATCCGCCGCCACAAGATCCAGGCAAGCTCCCAGGTGATCCTTGACGAGCTGCGCGCGGAGCGGCTGTGATCGTCTACATCGACACGAGCGCAGCGATGAAGCTGATGGTCGACGAGGCGGAGTCCGACGAACTTGAGAGCTACTGCGACACCGCCGGGGTCAGCATAGTGTCGAGCGATCTGCTGGAAACGGAACTGCGTCGCGCCGCAACCCGCGTGGGGATTCCGACCGATGACGTGACCGACGTGCTGGACCGGATCGACCTGTACGAGCTGCCGCGCGGGGCCTTCGCGCAGGCGGGGCGTCTACCCGGCGCGAGGTTGCGGACACTCGACGCTCTGCATGTCGTCGGTGCGCTGCGGATCGCGGCCGACACGGTGCTCACCTACGACGCACGCATGAGCGAGGCCGCGAGCAACCTCGGCCTCGCCGTGGTGGCCCCAGGAAGTCCGGACTGAGGGTTGGTGCATAGTCCCTCCCTCGCGAGGGCGGGATCGTTGTTGAGGGCCTTGAGATCCAGCGCGCGCTAGCCGCCAGGCGAGTAGCGTCTGACCTCAGGCGGCGGCGCGGCGGGCTTGGCGCCGTCCTCAAGCAGCCGCTCGTAGATGCGCATGCGTTTGGCCACACGCCCGCCCATCGCCTCCAGGCCACGGTTCATGCTGTGGTTGGTTTCAAGGATCCAGCCCGGCTCTCCCCACTTGATCCGGGATTCCGCAGCCATGTCGAAGTTCTCCATGTACAGCTGCGCGGCGACCCCGGTGTGCTCATACTCGGGCAGGACGCCGAGGAATCCGACCCGGCAGCGGTCGATGATGCGCCTGCGGTTCAGGTAGTACAGCCAGCCGAGCGGCAGCAGCCGACCGTTCATCTTCTTGAGCACCTGGTTGATGTCGGGGATCGTGATCGCGGCGGCCACGACTCCCTGGTCGTTCTCAGCCAGCATGAACCAGCGCTTGTCGAACACCAGTCGGTAGAGCATCGCCATGTCCGCGATGTCATGCTCATCCAGCGGCTGGAAGGACCAGTTGTGCGACCAGGCGGCGTTGTAGACCTTCTGGAACTCCTTGAGGTCCTTGCCGAGCCCCCAGAACGACATCTTGCGGATGCGGACGCCGTAGCGCTCGCGCGCCCGCTGAGCAAAGCGAGGCAGGCTCTTGAGCATGCGCGCGTCGCGATCATCCAACCTCAGATTCCAGTGCAGCACGTCCATCGCCTTGACCAGCCCGGCCGCCTCCAGGCGCGCGCTGTAGTAGCGCGGGTGCCAGGGCTGATGGATCATCGGCTCGAGCTCAAAGCCGTCGATCAGAACCCCGCACTCCTCGTTGATCGTCAGGTCGTAGGGCCCGATCATCCGGTCGCGGCCGTGCATCCGCAGCCAGTCCTCGGCGGCGACGAGCAGTGCGTCCAGCACCTCCTGGTCATCCTCAAACTCGACCATGCCGAAGAAGCCCCAGCGGTTCGAATGGAAGGCGTTGAAGTTCCGGTCGTACTGCGCGCTGATCCGCCCGACGACGCGGCCCTCACGACGCGCCAAAAAGAACTCCGCCTCACCGTGCTTGAAGAACGGGTTCAGCGGCCTGGTCATGAACGCGTAGCGCTCGAGCTTGAGCGGCGGGATCCACGGCGTTGCGGCGTGCAGCCGGAAGGGCAGCGCAACGAACGCCTTCAGGTCCGCGCGGCCACGCAGGGGCGTGATCTCGATCGGCATGTGGCGGGAACCTATCATGGAACCCATGCCGACAAGAGACGAAGTAAACGAAGCGCTGCGCGAGGTGATCGACCCCGAGCTGCGCCGAGACATCGTCACGCTCGAGATGGTGCGCTCGATCGACGTGCACACCAATGGCGTGGTCGATGTGACGGTGTCGCTGACGACTCCGGGCTGTCCGATCCGAGACCACTTCCAGACCGCTGTGGATGCCGCGATCCGGCGTCTGGACGGCGTGATCGGCGTGAACATCAGCTTCGACGTGCTCTCCGAGGACGAGCGCCGCACCCTGAGCCAGAAGCTCGGCCGCGGCTCGCTGCCGGAGGGGGCGCTCGCCCAGGTCGCGAACGTGGTCTGCGTGGGGTCCGGTAAGGGTGGGGTCGGCAAGTCGAGCGTGACCGCCAACCTCGCCGCCGCACTGGCCGCCGCCGGCAAGCGGGTGGGAGTGATGGACGCCGATGTCTGGGGCTACTCACAGCCGCGCATGTTCGGCTTGAGCGGCGAGCGCGCGAAGGTCAACGCCAGCCGGCAGATCGTTCCACTGGACGGCGCCGAAGGCGTTAAGGTGGTCTCGATCGGCTTCTTCATAGACCAGGACGCCGCAGTTGTGTGGCGCGGCCCGATGCTGCACAAGGCGCTGCAGCAGTTCATCGAGGACGTCGAGTGGGGAGAGCTGGACTACCTGCTGATCGACCTGCCGCCCGGCACCGGCGATGTATCCATGACGCTCGCGCAGCTTCTGCCGGAAGCCCGCTTCCTGATCGTCACCACGCCCCAGGCCGTCGCCCAGAAGGTCGCCAAGCGCTCCGCCGACATGGCCGAGAAGCTCAACCTCGAGGTGAGCGGCGTGATCGAGAACATGTCCGGCTTCACGACGCCCGCGGGCGAGAGCTTCGCGATCTTCGGCTCAGGCGGAGGTCAGCTGCTGGCGGATGAGCTCGAGGTGCCGCTCCTCGGGCAGGTGCCGCTGACGATGGCGCTGCGCGAGCAGTCAGACAACGGCCTTCCGGTCGTGCTGGCCAACCCCGCCGATGCGGCGGCGCTCGCTGTCACGCAGATCGCCCAGCGGCTGATCGAGCTGACGCCCGCCGCGCCGGTCTCGCTGCCGATGGCCGCCGAGCCGGCACCGGCGCTGACCGTGCTGCCACCGAAACCGGTGGGCATGTCGCTGCCGATGGCCTGACCACAGGGTCCGCCCGGGCACACTCCGGGCGGACGCCAGACGGTCGAGCGCTGCACCGCGGACAGGGGCGCCGCGGGCAGGCGCACTAACGGTTGCGGTAGTACTCCGCGTTGATCAGCGTGAACTTCTGCCACTCCTCGGGCAGCTGATCCTCGGCGAAGCAGGCGTCGACCGGGCACGCTTCGACGCACGCGTCGCAGTCGATGCACTCGTCGGCGTCGATGTAGAGCATCTCCACCGTGTCGTAATCGGGCTCGTCGGGCGTCGGGTGGATGCAGTCGACCGGGCACACCTCAACACACGAGTTGTCCTTGGTCCCGATGCACGGCTCGGCGATCACGTAGGCCATCTGGTTCTCTAGTCCTCTCTGCAGGTACCTGGCGAAGGACCGCCGAGTGTAGTGAACTATGTGCCCATGCCTCTCTACGACGAAGTCCAATCCGGGCTGGAGGGCGTCTTCGCCTTCGCAACCGAGATCGCCGAACCCGACCGCGATGGGGACGCGCTGCGCTACCGCGGCGTTGACATCGAAGAGCTGGTCGGGAAAGTCCCGTTCGAGCAGGTCTGGGGCCTGCTCGTGGACGACAGCCTGCTGCCCGGGCTGCAGCCCGCCGAACCCCACCCGCTCGCATTCCACTCCGGCGACCCTCGCGCCGACATGCAGGCGGCGCTCGCCACGCTCGGCCCGCAGTGGGGCTTCAAGCCACTGCTCGACATCACTGACGCCCAGGCGCGCGACGACCTGGCGCTGGCGTCGGTGATGGCGCTGTCCTTCGTCGCCCAGTCCGCCCGCGGCTTCGGCCGGCCGCCCGTCCCACAGCGCGAGATCGACGCCGCCGGCTCGATCGCCGAGCGCTTCCTGCTGCGCTGGCGTGGCGAGGCCGATCCCCGGCACGTCAGGGCGATCGACGCCTACTGGACCGCTGCCGCCGAGCACGGGGTCAGCACCTCGACCTTCACCGCCCGCGTGATCGCATCGACCGGCGCCGACGTGACAGCCGCCCTCTCAGCCGCGGTCGGCGCACTCTCGGGGCCGTTGCACGGTGGCGCCCCGATGCGCGTGCTGCAGATGCTCGACGAGGTCGAACGCGCCGGCGACGCCCACCGCTGGGTCTGCGAGCGGCTTGACCGCGGCGAGCGGATCATGGGCTTTGGCCACCGCGTCTACCGTGCCGAGGACCCGCGCGCCCGCATCCTGCGCGAGCTGATGCACGAGCTCGGGTCGCCTCGCATCGAGGTTGCCGCGGCGCTCGAGCAGGCTGCGCTGGCCGAGCTGCAGGCACGTCGCCCGGATCGGATCCTCGCCACCAACATCGAGCTCTGGGCGGCCGTGACCCTGGACTACGCCCAGGTCCCGCCCGCGCTCTACACGCCGATGTTCGGGTGCGCGCGCCTCGCTGGCTGGTCCGCCCACATCCTCGAACAGAAGCGTGAGGGCCGCATGATCCGTCCAAGCGCCAAGTACGTCGGCGCACCGGCCCGACCTCTGTCAAGCGTCTGAACGGGCCGCCGCGCCGCTGCTGCGGCGGCCCGCCCGCCCGCTCCCGGCCCGCCCGCCCGCTCCCGGCCCACCCGCCCGCTCCCGGCCCGCCCGCCCGCTCCCGGCCCACCCGAACCACCCCGCGCCCCCAAACCTCCGCCCCAAGCGGAGCTTTGTGCATTTCGGGCGCTCCCATCGCGCCAAATGCACAAAACTCGGCCACGCCACCTGGTTTGGGGGCTGGAGGTCGTGGACCGGACCGCGCGAGCCCCACCGGCACAGCATCGCCGGCGAGGCCTCCCGGCACCTCACCCCGCCCGCGGCAGCCTGACTGTGAAGGTCGCGCCGCCACCAGGCGTCTCTGTGACCGCGCAGCTGCCTCCATGCGCGGCAGCGGTGGCAGCGACGATCGCAAGCCCAAGGCCGCTGCCGGGCAGGTTGGTGGTCTCGGCACCACGGGTGAAACGGCCGAAGATCCGCTCGCGGTCAGCCTCAGGCACGCCGGGCCCATGGTCGGCCACGCTCAGCTCAAGCCAGCCGCCATCGCCTGCGAGCCTGACCTCCGCGCCGCCGCCGTAGCGCTCGGCGTTCTCGACGAGGTTGCGGACCAGCGTACGCAACGCGACCGCGTCGCCCGAGACCTGCGCGCCCGCCAGACCCGCCGGCACATCGGCCATTCGGACACGCGAACCCGAAAGCACATCCCCAACCAGCTCATCGAGGACCACCCGCTCGGAGGCAACCACCGTGTCGACACGCGCCAGGGTCAGCAGGTCCTCCACCAGCCCGCCGAGCCGCTCGGCCTCGGCCTGCGCGTCCTGCAGCGCGGCCTCGCGGTCGGCGCCCTGAAGCCGCGCGTCACGCAGCAGCTCGAGGTTCCCGCGCAGCGTCGTCACCGGCGAGCGCAGCTCGTGCGAGGCGTCGGCGACCAACCGCCGCAGCGTCGCATCGGCCGCCTCGAGGTGGGTCAGCATCCGGTTCAGTGAGCTGGTGAGGCTCGCAATCTCATCATCGCCACCGGCCTGCGGCACGCGCGCCGCGAGATCACCGGTCGAGACGATCCGGTCGGCGACCTGCGCGGTGCGGCGCAGCGGCGAGAGCGCGCGGCGCGTGATCGTCACCAGAATCAGTGAGGCGAGCAGCGCGCCCGCGAGCATCGCGATCACCACGCCGCGGCGCAGGGCCGCGAGGTCGTCGCGGGCGGCCACATCAGAAACGGCGACGCTCAGCAGAGCTCGCCGCCGCACAAGGCGCCTGGTGAAGACCCGCAGCGGCCGGTGCTCGAGCGTGACCTCGGCAAAGCCGGGGTGAAGCGGCGGCAGCTTGCCGAGCTTCGCGAGCGCTGCCGTCTGGCGCTTGAGGGCCCCGCCCGGCGCGGTGATCTGCGCCAGCTCGGTGCTGCTTGCGTGCGGCGTGAGCAGCAGGCGCGGACGCGAGGCGAGCGTCACCAGCAGGCGGTCCTCGTAGGTGCGAACGCCGTGGGCAACCAGGAGGTAGGCGATCGCGGCGACCACGAGCGCCGTCAGACAGACGGCGGCCACCCCGGCGAGGGCGACCCGGCGCGTCACGCCGCGGGCTCCCGCAGCCGGTAGCCGACCCCACCAAGACCAACACGGCGCACGGTCTCAACCAGCTCGGGCGCCCCGAGCTTGCGTCGCAGCCCGCTTAAAGCGACGTTCAGCGCATTGGAGGAGCCACCGCGGTCCTCGCCCCACAGCCGCTCCCAGATAACCGTCGCGCTCAGCACCTGACCGGGGTGGCGCATCAGCAGCTCGAGCAGCTCGCGCTCACGGGGTTTCAGCTCGAGCGCCACGCCCGCCCGCAGCACCGATCCGGTCTCGGTCTCGAGCACCAGGTCAGCGAACCTGAGCCGCTCCCCGAGCATCAGGCCGCTGCGCCGCGCGAGCGCCTCCAGCCGTGCGACGAGCTCCTGGAAGACGAACGGCTTGACCACATAGTCGTCGGCGCCGCCGCGCAGACCCCCGACCCGGTCGCTGACCTCGCCGCGCGCGGTCAGCATCAGGATCGGCACGGCGCTCGTGGCGCGCAGGCTGGCACAGACGGCAAGGCCATCCAGGCCCGGCATGCCGATGTCGAGCACCACGAGGTCGGGGGCAAGCCGCTGCGCCTGCTCAAGGACGACGAGACCGTCGCCGGCCTCGAAGACCTCAAAGCCGGCGTAGCGCAGGCCACGGCTGAGCATGGCCCGCAGGCGCTCGTCGTCCTCGGCGATGAGCACCCGCGGGCCCATGCTCGCTATCTTATGGCCGCTCCGGGTTGAGATCCGTACGTTTCAGGCCGAGCTTTCAGGCCGAGCACGTCCAGCTGGCCGACACGCTCACGGTCTTGCCCGCGAGCGCCTGGTTGTGCTTGCCCGACAGCGTCTTTGAGTACTTGAAGCTGCCGCCGGTGCTCGTGATCGCGACCGGAACGTCGCGCAGGACGCGCCCGTGGAAGCGCGCGCCGCGCGTCTGCGTGATCCGCACGCGACCGGTGTAGGTGCCCGGCCCCGCGTACCTGCCGATCACCAGCCGCAACCGCATGCCGCGGCCCGCGCGCCCGCCGACCGTCCTGACGACGTAGCGGCCGTGCACCACACGGCAGCTGACCGCACCGCTGCGGGTGTGGCTCTTGCCCTGCGGCCCCACGAGCGTGATCGTGCCGCTGCCGTTGGCGTGGGCGTGGGCGTGCATAGAGCGCGGTGTGCTGGCGCTCGCGCTGCTGACGAGCAGCGCGACAGGCGCAACGCCGACCGCCACGGCCAGCGCCGCCCCCAGAGCCCGTCTGCGTGATAGAGACATCGTCTGACCTTTCTGTAGTTTGCCTTGCAGCCCGCTGCCGGGCTTCGCACACAGAGCTTCGACCGGCCCACTAAGCGAGCACTATCCGCGGCGGGAAGGCTCGGGCTCGGGCCGCGCACACGCCCGCGGCCACGCTCGCGCCCGAAGCCCGGGCCGCCCACGCCCGCGGCCACGCCCGCGCCCGGGTCGTCCATGGCGAACGCAAAAGCAAGAGGGCCCGCCAGCGGGCGGGCCCTCAAACCACAAACGTCGTGCCGTTTTACGGCCTACATCATCCCCGACATGTCGGGCATGCCACCGCCGGCGCCACCGGCCGCAGCCGGGTCCGGCACGTCGGCGACGATCGCCTCGGTGGTGAGGATGTTCTTGGCGATCGAGGCCGCGTTCTGCAGCGCCGAGCGCGTGACCATGGCCGGGTCGATGATGCCCTCGGAGATCAGGTTGACGATCTCGCCAGTGGCGGCGTTCAGGCCGTGGTCCTTCTTGGCCTTGCGCACCTCGTTGACGATGACCGAGCCCTCGAGGCCCGCGTTCTCGGCGATCTGGCGCAGCGGCTCCTCGAGCGCGCGGTGCACGATCTTGGCGCCGGTCTGCTCGTCGGTATCACCGACGGACTCGACGTCGAGCGCCTTCTGCGCGACCAAGAGCGCGGTGCCGCCGCCGGCGACGATGCCCTCCTCGAGGGCCGCGCGGGTGGCCTGCAGCGCGTCCTCGACGCGGTGCTTCTTCTCCTTCATCTCGGTCTCGGTGGCGGCGCCAACCTTGACGACCGCGACACCGCCGGAGAGCTTGGCGAGGCGCTCCTGCAGCTTCTCCCGGTCAAAGTCCGAGTCGGTGTTCTCGATCTCGGTCTTGATCTGGTTGATGCGGCCCTTGATCGCAGCCGCGTCACCGGCACCGTCGACGATCGTCGTGGTGTCCTTGGCGACGACCACACGGCGGGCACGGCCGAGCTGCGAGACCTGGGTGTTCTCGAGCTTGAGGCCCATCTCCTCGGTGATCACCTCGCCGCCGGTGAGGATCGCGATGTCCTCGAGCATGCGCTTGCGGCGGTCGCCGAAGCCCGGCGCCTTGACGGCGACGCCGGTGAAGGTGCCGCGCAGCTTGTTGACGACCAGCGTCGCCAGCGACTCGCCCTCGACGTCCTCAGAGACGATCAAAAGCGGCTTGCCGCTCTGGATCACCTGCTCGAGCACCGGCAGGATGTCACGCACCGAGCCGATCTTCTGGTTGGCGATGAGGATGTAGGGATCCTCGAGCACGGCCTCCATGCGGTCCTGGTCGGTGACCATGTAGGGCGAGATGTAGCCCTTGTCGAACTGCATGCCCTCGGTGAACTCGAGGTCCATGCCGAAGGTCTGGCCCTCCTCGACGTTGACCACGCCGTCCTTGCCGACCTTGTCGATCGCGTCGGCGATCACATCGCCGATCTCCTCGTCGCCGGCCGAGATCGTCGCCACGCGGGCGATCTGCTCCTTGCCGGAGACCGGGGTGGACTGCTTGGCGATGTTCTCGACGACTTGGTCGACCGCCTTCTCGATGCCGCGCTTGAGCGCCAGCGGGTTGGCGCCGGCCGCAACGTTCTTGAGGCCCTGGCGAACGATCGCCTGAGCGAGGACGGTGGCGGTGGTGGTGCCGTCGCCGGCCACGTCGTTGGTCGCCGTGGCGACCTCGCGGACGAGCTGTGCGCCCTGGTTCTCGAAGACGTTCTCGACCTCGATCTCGCGGGCGATGGTGACGCCGTCATTGGTGATCGTGGGGGCGCCGAACTTCTTGTCGATCACGACGTAGCGGCCCTTGGGGCCGAGCGTGACCTTGACCGCGTTGGCGACCGCATCAACGCCGGCCTGCAGGGCGTTGCGGGCGTCTGTACTGTACTTCAGTTCCTTATGAGCCATTTTTCGTCTGGTTCTCCTAGAGAGGGTCTTGGTCTTACTGGACCTTGGCCAGCACGTCGGACTCACGCAGGACGAGGAGCTCTTCGCCCTCGACCTTGATCTCCGTGCCGCCGTACTTGCTGTAGAGGACCTCGTCGCCCACCGCCACGTCGAGCGGGGTGCGCTTGCCGGTCTCCTCGTTGATCTTGCCGTCGCCGACGGCGAGGACCTTGCCCTTCTGGGGCTTCTCCTTAGCGGTGTCGGGGAGCACGATGCCGCTGGCGGTCGTCTCCTCCTCCTCGATCGCGCGTACGATCAGGCGGTCGCCAAGGGGCTTGAGCTTTAGAGCCATCTATGCAGCCTCCGGGTTGATTCCCTTGAGATTGAGCTTTACGTTTCTTGGCACTCGCTGTGGTGGAGTGCCAGCGCTCGCAACTATAGCTCGTTTTGGCCGTCGGTTGGCACTCTCGTGTGAAGAGTGCCAAGTTTTTATATACGGCCCGCCGACGCGGGCCGCTGTGCCCCGCCGACCCAGGCAGCGATCACCACCGCCCGGCTGCGGCGACGGCGGGGCTGGGGCCGGCCCCGCCACTTCGCCCCGCAGCTTCCATAATCGCGGCACTTCCCGATCCAAGGAGCACCCATGTCCATTCCCGAGGACCGCTCGTCACCAGCCTCAGACGACACCTTCCAAGACACCGTGACCGACACCCAGGCGGTGACGGCCGCCGCCGACCCGTCCAGCAAGCTCGACCGGATACTGGCATTCGTGCCGCGCGCCCTGTCGAGCCACGCCCACATCATCTTCCTCACCATCCTGGGCGTCTACCTGGTGCTGCTGCCGCTCTTCGGCGTCGACGTGAGCGCGCGGGCGGAGCTGATCGGCGGCAACTACACCAACGTCACCTCCGACCTCGGCGCCTGCATCGCCGCGGGCCTGACCGTGCACCTGGTCAAGCGCGACCGTCAGCGCAGCCGTGAGCTGAAGCGGCTCTTCGAGCACCTGCACCAGCGTCACGACTCGCTTGAGCAGCAGGTCGCACGGGCGGCCAACGCGGCCGAGCGGGCCGAGGCGGCAGCGGCGAAACGCGGCTGACGCGGCCTTTTAGTTGTTGGCGCCGCCGAGACCGTGCAGGCGGTCGCGCAGCTCCGGCGGGTTCTCGATGATCTGCGAGAAGCGCACGACCGTGACCGTGTCATCCAGCGTCACGGCACGGTCGTAGATCCGCTCCAGGAAGTGAACCATCTCATCGACCCGGCGGAACTCGGGGTTGTCGTGCTCGATCTCGCGCGGGGAGAGGTCGCGCACGCGCTTGACCTCCACCTGGTCGATCACGGCGTTGAAGATCTTCTCGCGCGGCGAGTGCTGGTAGCCGATCGTGACCACCACGCAGTCGTTCTTGCGGTACTTGTGGGACTTGTCGCCGAGCCTGATCGTCGCCGTCTTACGGCCGCGCCGCAGCTGATCGGCAAACGCTGAGGAGTAGAAGTTGAGGACGCGCACCGGCTCAGACTACCGGTCCGCGGCGAGCTGTGAAAGTGCGCGTGCGACGATGTCGCGCTCGCCGGGATAGGTGAGCGCGGTGGCCGCCTGCGCGAGCGGCATCCAGCGCGCCTCCTCCACCTCGTGGTCGTGGTCTGCGGGATCACCGCCGCCGTATGCGATCAGGAAGAACTCGACGCGCTTTGGGATCTGAGCGCCGGCGCGCTCGTAGGTGTAGGTGACCGACCCCAGTTGGCCGCGCAGCTCCCCCCAGACGCCGGCCTCCTCGCGCACCTCACGCAGCGCCGCCTGCTGCGGCGACTCGCCGGACTCGACGTGCCCCTTGGGCAGGCCGAGCACACGCACGCCGCCGGCGCCGCGCCGGGTCGGCACGATCACGACCACGTCGCTGCCGCGCACGACCAGGCCGCCGGCGCTGAACTCGACCGGCGTGCCGGCGCTGAGCTCGACCGGCGCGTTGGAGTCGTGCTCACGCACGGGCTCAGTAGACATACGCCTCCAGCGCGCCCGCGTCGTGGATGGTCAGGCGGCCGCGACCCTGCGTGATCACGCCGGCTCGCTCGATCGAGGCAAGAAAGCGGCTGGCGGACTCGCGCGAGGCGCCAGCCAGCTTCGCCAGGTCGGCCTGTCTGAGCGTCACGATCACCGCGTCCTCACCCTGGCCGCCGGCCGCGTCCACCAGCTGCAGGAGCGTCGCGGCCACCCGCCCCTGAACGCTCTGAAACGCCTGCCGCGCGAGCCGCTCACCGAGCGCCCGCAGCCGCGCCGCGAGCGCCGCGCTGAGCGCGAATGCGAACTCGGGGCGCTCCCGCATCAAAAGCCGCATGTCCGCACCACCGATCGCCACAAGCTCGCTCGGCTCGACCGCCTCGAGCGTGGCCGCACGAGGTTGAGCATCAAACAGCGAGCTCACGCCGAAGACCTCGCCGGCGTGAAAGTGCGAGAGGCTGATCGCGCGGCCACTCGGGTGCTCACGCACCGCGCGCACCACCCCTGAGGCGACGATGAAGCAGCTCTCTCCGCCGTCGCCCGCGTGGAAGACCACGTCGCCCGCGTCGTAGCGGCGCAGCACCGCGCGCTCGGCGACGGCGGCGACATCGTCGTCGGAGAGCCCGGCGAAGAGTGGCAGGGCGGCGATCAGCGCCATGCGCTCTCCGTTCGCCCCGGCCAGCGGCGGCGCGGCGCTCAGCACAGCTTCCTTCATCGCCCTGAGCGTAGAGCGACCTGCGGCGTGGCGCCACGCGACGGCATACCCCCTGGACAGGCGCAGCCCTTCGTGCTAGCTTAGCTAGTACCATGTTTCTGACGCCCGTGGACCGCTGCGACCAAACCACCTCGGACGAACCGCCCGAGGTCAGCAACCATGGCCCGAGCACCTCCGTGGTTCCGGAGGTGCTCTTTGAAGAGGCGCGGCAGCGACGCAGGCGCCGCTGGATGGCGGGCGGCACGCTCGCGGCCGCAGCGTTCTTCGCCGCGACGCTGATCCTCGGCAACGGCGGCGGCGCCGGACGGGGCTCTGTGCCCCACGCTGATCCCTCCGGCGCTGGGTCCGGAGCGAGCGCTGGCCATGTGAGCGACCCCAGGCTGTTTCCCGGTGCGCCGCCGAGCGAGACCTTCTACACCGGCCCCGGCTCAACCTGCGCGCTGGCGCCCCGCAGTCGCTACCTGCCGCCGTGGTCGGGCTGCGTGACGGCCCGGATCGCGGATGTGCTCGGCAACGGCCGCGAGGACCTGGTGCTGACCTACTCGCGCCTGGCCCACACAAGCGTCGGCACCCAGCCGGCGACGCGCGACCACGGCCATCGCGTCAAGCTCTTCCGGGCCGAGCGGGCGATGCTGCGTCTCGTACTGCCGGATGGGCGGATGCTCACCACACCAATCAGTTACACGCTGCAGGCGTCGACCGCCGCGAAACCAATGGTTGAGCGGGTCCCGGCGGCGGCGATCGTCGGCGTCGCGCACATCGGCGCCACGCGCGGCGAGCAGATCCTGCTGCGCGTCCAGCAGATCTCGAGCGGCTCGACGGCGATCGTGTACACCCCCTACCGCGGTGGTCTGGTCTCCGCCGGCGCGCTGCTCGCCTATGGCGGTGACTCCGGCGCGCAGGCGGGCTTCCAGTGCGTCGCCGGTAACCCGCCCCGCCTCGTCGCGCATCTCTACGCACTGCTGCACGGAATCAGGATCCTGCACGGCATCACGATCTACGGCCGCTGGCGGGAGACGTCGATCACCTACGCCTGGCGCGGACCGCGGCTTGCCCAGATCTCCAGCGACACCAGGACCAGCCTGCTCGCCCCCAGCGACACCATCGGCGCCGCCTGTCTCGCGCCGCATTCTTTGTGAGTTTGACCACCAGATCTGGTGGTCAAACTCACAAAGTTCAAGCTTGGCCAGCGGTGTCGCGCAGCGCGCTGATGAACCCGGCCGCAAGCGGGTGGCTCTCGCCCGGCGGCAGCAGCGCGTAGACGTCACGGCTGCGACCGCGGCCAGCCACCGCCCGCAACACCACGCCCGGATAGTCCTCGGCGAGCAGGCCCGACACCCAGCCGACGGCGAGCCCACGGGCAATGATCCCGCGCGTGGCGATGGGGTCCTGCGAGATCGCGACGATGTCGGGCTCAAAGCCCGCCTCGCGACAGCACTGCGCCAGAAACCCCGTCGGCGAAGGCAGAACCCAGTGGTCCTGTGCCAGCTGCTCGAGCCGCACCGGCCCACGCGCGTCAGCAAGCGGGTGGCCGGCCGGCAGACCGACCAGGAAGCTGTCTGTGAACAGGTCGACACGCCGCGTCCCGCGAAGCTCACGGCGGGCGATGCTCGTATCCTGGTAGGCGAGCGCGAGGTCGAACTCTCCGCTCAGCACTCTGGGCGCGAGCGTGTCCGCCGTCACCTCGCGCAGCAGCACGCGCATGTGCGGGTGCGCCAGTCGCATCCGCGTGACAGCGGTCGGGACCAGGCCCGCCATCGCTGTGGGGAATGCGCCGATGCGCAGCTGCGCCCGCCGTTCACCGGAGAGCCTGGCGATCTGACGCTCGGCCAACTCAAGGCGCCAGGCGACCTCGTCTGCGTGCTCGAGCAGCACACTGCCCGCGGCGGTCAGCCGCAGCCCGCCGCGGGCGCGCACCAGCAGTCGTTGGCCGATCTCCGTCTCCAGAAGCGCGACCTGATGCGACACCGACGGCTGCGAGAGCGACAGACGCTGGGCCGCGCGCGAGAAGGAGCGCTCGTGAGCGACCGTGCGGAAGGTCAGAAGACGCCGCGGATCCATAGTCATTTTCGATGCTAACCAAAAGATGTGTATTTGCGACTATGTGCAGCTGTCCGCAGAATCAATGCCATGAACGCACTGGCGGGGCACGCAGCCAGCGCCATCCACCAACATCCGCGAAGGGACACTGATGCACAGACGGACACTCGGCCAGGGACTCGAGGTCTCCGCCATCGGCCTGGGCTGCATGGGGATGTCGCAGTCCTATGGGCCCAACCCCGGTGACAAGCAGGCGATGATCGCCCTGATCCGGCACGCCGTCGATCTGGGTGTGACGTTCTTTGACACCGCCGAGGTCTATGGCCCCTACGTCAACGAGGAGCTCGTGGGTGAGGCGCTGGCGCCGGTCCGCGAGCGGGTCGTGATCGCGACCAAGTTCGGCTGGCGGATCGAGGACGGGAGGTCGGTCGGCCTGGACAGCAGCCCGCAGCAGATCCGCGCCGCGGTGGACGGGTCGCTCAGGCGTCTGGGCACCGAGGTGATCGACCTGCTGTACCAACACCGCGTGGACCCCGCCGTGCCGATCGAAGAGGTGGCCGGCACGGTCGGTGAGCTCATCGCCGCCGGCAAGGTGCGCCACTTCGGCCTCTCCGAGTGCTCGGCGGCGACGCTCCGCAGGGCACACGCCGTGCATCCGGTGGCCGCGGTTCAGAGCGAGTACTCGCTGTGGACGCGCGACCCCGAGGCCGAGGTGCTGCCTGCCTGCGGCGAGCTGGGGGTCGGCTTCGTGCCCTTCAGCCCGCTCGGCAAGGGCATGCTCACCGGCACGGTCAGCCCCGAGACCCAGTTCTCCGCCGGTGACATCCGCGCCACGATCCCGCGCTTTGAGGGCGAGAACCTGACCGCGAACCTCGCGCTCGTTGACCATGTCGGCCAGCTGGCCACGGCCAAGGGAGTCGCACCGGGCCAGATCGCGCTGGCCTGGCTGCTTGCCCAGCAACCCTGGATCGTGCCGATCCCGGGCACTCGCCGGCCGGAGCGCCTCCAGCAAAACACGGCCGCCACGACGGTCGCGCTCTCAGCCGACGAGCTCGCGGACCTGAACACGCTCGCCGAGCGGATCGGCGTGCACGGCGACCGCTACAGCCCCAAGCACATGAGCATGGTCGGGCGCTGAGCAGCCCAGCACGGCGCAGGCGGCGCCCGGAGTGGCTCAGGTGGCCTGGTCGAGCGCCTGCTCCCGGCGCCGGCGCCGCGACCACAGCCACAGCCAGACGAGCAGCGCGAGCGCCAGCCCGATCGGTATCGCCAGCGCCAGTGCGATCAGCGCCACGCCGGCTGAGACAATCAGCACGCGCAGCGCGTCGTGGAGGGCGCGGCCGAGCGAGAAGACGCTCGCGCTCGCGCGGTGCACCACCGGCGGAATCGGCAGGTAGCCCGCGTTTACCTCCACGGTCACATCGCTGTAGCTGATGCGATGCTGAAGTGAGGCGAGCGCCCGCTGCCAGCGGGTGACCTGGCCGGCGGCGAGCTTGAGCTGCGCGTCGATGCTGTCTGTCTGCTGCTGGGTGGTGGCCGCCGCAAGCTGTTTGAGCAGCGCAGCACGCAGCGCCTGCGCGTCGGCCAACTGGCGCTGGTCGGAGGCGTACTGGTCGCTGACGTTCTGGCTGCCGGCGGTGCTCGAGCTCAAGCTCGCGTAGCGCAGGTGGGAGAGCTGGTCGAGCGTGCTCTGCAGGTTCGCGGTGGGGATGCTCAGCGTGAAACTCGCATAGCCGCCCCCGGCGGCGGTGCTCGCCGCGGTGACCTGCGAGCTCATAACCGTGCCGTGCTCGAAGCTGACAACGCCGACGATCTCGGTTGCCACCTGGTTGACGTGCTGGTTTGGGGTTGTGAGGTCGATCTGCGCCGAGCGGATCTGCTTGGCGCCCGGCACGACGACCGCGTTGGTGGCCTGAGCGGCGTTGGAGGCGGCACTCAGTGTCGTCGGGCCGTTGACGGCGCCGCCCTCCGTGCCGAGGACCGGCGGCCTCGCGGAGGGCGAGTAGCTGCCGTGGGTACTCGAAGGCGCCTTCTGAGCCAGCCCCAGCGGAAGCGCCGGCGCCCGGTGCTGCGACACGCCGCCCAGACCGCCACCAAGGCCGCCGCCGGTGAGCGCGACCACCGCTGCGCCGGCCGCCAGCGACACGCCCGCGGCGGCGACGCCAAGGCGGCGCGCCCAGCTCCGGCGCATGCCAGCAGGGCCGCGCCCGCCGGCGCTCCGCGGCGCCTCAAACCGCCGCCGAACGCGAGCGTCGAGCGTCGCGGTGAACTCCTCGGCCGGCCAGTCGCGCACGCTTGCGAGCATCAGCGCCACATCGGCGTAGTCGTTCTCTTCAAACGGGGTCTCGTCAGACGGGCGCATTGACAGCACTCCTCAGCTTCTGGACGGCGCGATGGAGCATCGTGCCGGCATTTGAAACGCTGACCCCCAGGACGGAGGCCAGCTCGGCGTTGGTCAGGCCGGCGTGGAACTTGAGCGCGATAAGCTCACGCTCGCGCGGCGTGAGCGCAGCGAGCGCCGCGCGCACGGCGCTTCGACGCAGCTCGAGCTCATCGGAATCATCCGGACTCGCAAGCGCCCCCTCCGCCAGCGCCTCGGGTTCGGCCAGGAGCGTCGCGGTCCGGCGCCTGCGGCGCAGCTCGTCGAGCGCCGCGTTGCGGGCGATGCCGAACAGCCAGGCGCGCTCCTCGCCGCGCCGGCGGTCAAAGCGCCGCCGCCGCGCATAGGCGCGCTCGAAGGCGAGCGCAGTCACGTCCTCGGCGCTCGCGCGGTCGCCGAGCAGCGTGACCACGTAGGCATAGACGTCATCGCGGCTCGAGCGGTAGAGCGCTTCCAGGCGCTCCCAGCCAGCCTCCCGCTCGCGCCCGCCAGCCGTTGCCTGCCTGAGCCTCATGCCCCTACTACGCCGCACCCACGGTTTCGTCACAGGGGATGTCTGCACGAGTGAGGTTGGCGCTTCAGGCACCTCACCACCGTCGGGACGCGCTGGTCTTTGTCAAGCACCCCGCCAAAGAGGCAAGCGCAAGTGGGCCTCTCCCGGCGCCGGTCGAAGCGACCGAGGCTTCTCCTACGGGCGCCTGTTCGCCCTGACAGGCTCTCCGTCCAGGCGATCGTCTCGCCTGAAGCCGCACCTGCACACCGCCATCGAGCGTTTCACTACCACGGGAGCCTTGACCGCGTCACTAAGGGACCCGGTTAGTCAGTGTTGTCTCAAACTCGACATCAGCTGCGCGCGGAGTCACGGCGATATTGTCGCCCAGCGCCCATTCGGCGACACGCGACACCACGGTGTGTGGAACTGATCCCGCCAGTCCCGGAGCGGCTGGGATGTCGTAGGTGGCGTGCGCGTCATGGGCGAGCACCACGTCCCAGCCGAGGTTCATCGCGGAGCGGGCGGTGGCGCTCACACACATCTCTGACAGCACACCGCAGACCGCCACGCTGCGAACCCGGTGCGCGGTGAGGATGCTCGCAAGCTCAGTCCCGCCAAAGCCGTCGTCGATGCTCTTTCGGATCACCTGCTCGGTGCGGCGTTCCTGGGCAGCGAAGTAGAGGCTCCAGCCAGTCGCGTACGGCTCGTCGGGCGCTCCGGCCGGCACTCAAGCTGCACAGGCGTGGGAGCATCTCGGTCCCGACGACGATCGACGCGGGCCGACCCTGAGCGCACCTCCGCGGAACTCCAGACCGGACCGTCGCGTCGCGTCGGCGACCGATGCACGATCCTGCGTCGTCGTTGTAAGCGTGCCGAGCGAGCAGGCCGGAGTGGCGTAAGCGATCCCCGTCGTGGAGACGCCTCAGTGGATCGGCAGCGGTCGCACCCTGACACGGTCGTCGGTCAGGCTGACCACCGCGCCACTCGTAAGGTCCGCCTGAACGTGAGGCAGGTTTGCCAGGATCGTTCTCGCCTGATGAACGGCTGTGCGGTCTGACTGCCGTAACAGGATCAAGCTGGGGAGGGTTGCGCCGCGGGCGGCCAGCAGCTCACCGAAGTCGGTGTCAGCCGAGACAACCACACGCGCACTGCCGCTCGCCGCCGCCATCACATCCTCATCGCTGGCGCCAAGCAGGCCGACATCTCGCAGATGCACGGCGTCGTGCCCGGCCTCTGTCAGTGCCTCCCCCACACGCGGGCTCACGCACTCGTCAATCAGGAATCTCACGCCGAGACACGGAGCGGGAGCTGTCGCTCGGTCACAGCCTCGGCTGCGAACTGAAGCGACGCCCGGATGTCCTCGTCAGAAAGCTGTGGGTAGTCAGCCCGGATCTCGGCAGCGGTAAGACCCTGGGCGAGCAGGCCAACGACCGTGGCCACCGGGATCCTGGTTCCCTGAACGCATGGGACGCCGCCCATGATCTGATGGTCGACCACTATCCGATCCAAGGCCATAACCCAGATCTTATGCCACGGCAACCAGGTGACCGGAAGCCTTGAGTGTTCCGGCCAAGGATCACGAGAAGTCACCCTTGATGTGATCATCGTTGTTCTGCACGTGTGATCGCGGGTCGAAGCGCTTGGATAGCGTCACGGTCGGGTGGCGGCAGCGCGGCAGACATCGCCGCCGGCCGCGAAACGGCGCTGATGCGGGTTAGCGGTTGGCCGGGACCGTTGTTGCCGCTCTCCTCGATCTCACGACAACCGTCGCGGCCGGATCGTCCGGCGACGGCCGCACCCGCCAAAGGCGTCGCCCGCCGCCAGCGCGAGAGGCTCGAGGGAGGCTTGAGTGCCAGCACTCTGGGCGGGCCGCTCCTGGTCAAGGCCACCCGGTGATCGCGGAAGATCACCGAATGATGCGACCACGCGTGTGCGCAGCCAGGTACTTGACCGCGGCGTTGACCGACGCTCCAGCCTGAGCGAACGCCAGAGCACCGCCCGTCAGCGGCACGACGTAGGTCACGGCGCCGCCGTCCTCGGTCAGCCGAGCTACATAAGCCCCGCCGGACAGCTTCTCAAGCGAGCCTGGCGTTGATTCGATGGCCGCGATGCGGGCCGCGCTTCCTCCGGGCAGGCAGGAGCCGACCACGCCGGTCGGCACCTCAAACCCGATTTCGTGTCTTGGTAGACCGTCACCGATGACGTCGAAGAGACCCCGCTGTCCGTCGATGGGCCTCAGCTCCAGCGAGACCGGAACCCGCATGCGCAGCGAACACCGACCCCTCACGACCAGACTGGCGTACCTGGTGGGACCGACCCCGGCGGCGACACCGGGCAGCACGAGTATCGCCACGACAATTGAGACAACGAGCATCACAATCGCCAGGGCACGGCGCTCGAGGGCCCTCACAAACCCAGCTGACAGGAAGCCGTGTAGCCCTGCAACCCGCATTAACGGAGTATGAGCTCGTCAGACCGACGGAGCAAGGAGCGAGCAAGCCACGGTCAGCTCGCCTGCCACCAACGCCAACCTCGCGCAGATCGGCCCACCGTCGGCGCGGGCGGCCAGCTTCAGCGCTGACAGCCGGGGCACCAGTAGGTGGTGCGGTTCTCATCCCCCTGGGGGCGAGCATGGATGCGAGCCCCGCAGCGCGGGCAGGGACGCCCGGCGCGGCCGTAGACCCTGGGCGGGGCGGCGCGGTGCCCCCTGGTACCGGACAGAAGCATCCGCGGGCGGACCAGCTCGACCAGCCCCACGGCCTGCTCGTCGCGCAGCGTACCGACCGCCCGCCACGGGTCAAGCTGAGCCTCCCAGCAGCTCTCGGCCTTCCAGATGTTGCCGATGCCCGCGAGGATCCGCTGGTCAAGCAGCGCGTCGCCGAGCGCGCGGGCCTGGTCGCCCGAGCGCAACCGCCGCAAAAACGCCACCGCGTCGAACTGGACCGCCAGCACGTCCGGCCCGAGCGCGGAAAGGCGCTGGTCAAAGCGCCGCCGGCCGGCCGTCATCAGCTCGAGCACCGGCCCGTCGAACTGGACCACCTCCCGCTCTCCCGCGCGCAGGACCAGCCAGGCGCGGCTCGGCGCCCGCCGCCAGCGCCCGCCGCGCTCGCGCACATCCCAGGCTCCGGTCATGCGCAGGTGCGAGTGCAACAGCAGACCGTTGTCAAAGACGATGAACAGGTGCTTGCCGTGCGTCTCGATCGCGCGCACGGCATGACCGCCCAGGCGCTCGCGCCAGCGGTCCCTGCCGAAGCGCGCGTGCGTGTGCGCAACCTCCACCACCTGGCCCTCGAGCACCGGGCGCATGCGCGTGGCCGCCCACATGATCGTGTCGCCCTCAGGCACCGAGCGTGAGCCGCCGCGGCCCCTCCTGGAAGCCGTGCGCGCGCAGCGCGCCGGCCAGCGGCGAAGCGATGGCGGGCTCGCCGTCGACGCGCTCGAGCGCCAGGCGGCGCAGCGGGCCGCGGCCTGAGCGGATGTGGTTTGCGAGCGCCGCGAGCGCGAGGTCGAGACGCTCGCTCCCGGCGCTGCCGCCGTCCACCAGCGTCTGAAGCCCCCTGCCCCCGCGCTCCAGGTAGAGAACCGGCTCCCCGTCCACCAGCGTCACGAGCGCCCCGGCCACGCGGGCGGGTGCTTTGGCGCCCGGCCGCGGCGGCCACGGCAACACCGCCCCGTACACCTGCGCGGGGTCGAGTGCGGCCAGCACAAGCGCCCGGTCGGCCTGTGCGCGCTCGCGCAGCCGCTCAACCGCCCCCGGCAGCGCGAACTGCGTGGCGCCGAGCCCCTCCACAAAGTAACCCCGCCGCGCCACGCCGAGCACCTCGAGCTGGGTGAGCTCGGAGTAGATGCCGGCAAAGCCGCCGGGCAGCCCCTCGGCCAGGACCTGCTCGCGGGTCAGCACGCCGTAGCGCTCGAGCAGCAGCTCGGCCAGCGCCCGCCGGCGCGCACCCGGGTCGCCCTGCCCAGCCACCAGCAGCCCGGCGGTCAGCGACCAGCGGCCCTGAACATGCGGGACCGTCGAGCGGCTGCGGCTCGCGTAGCGGCCTCTACGGCCGGTGGCCCGCTGGCCACCGGCCTGCTCACGCGCGACCGAGAGGCGCGGTGCCCGCAGCGGTGCAAAGGCGTCGTTGGTGACCTCGCCCGCCCACACCAGATCCCAGAGCGCCTCCTGCAGCGCCGCGGTCGGCAGACCCGTGCCGGCGGCGGCCAGCAGGTCGCTCCAGAAGGCGGCACCCCGGCTCAAGAGCTCGCGCAAAACCTGGTGCGCCTCCCCGGCGGGTGGCTCACCGGCGCATGCCGTGGCGAGCTGCGCAGCCTCGTCACGGAAGTAGAGCGCCACGCGTCCCGAGCGCCCGAGCGCGCCCGCGCCCAGCCAGACGAGCTCACCGGAGGCGCACAGCTGATCCATCCAGACCGGCGAATAGGCGCCGACCCGCCGGGGCAGCACCTCGCTCTCCCACAGCTCGGCCGGCAGCGCGAGCCCCTGCAGCGCCACTAGCACGTCGCGCAGACGGTCGATCCCGGCGCCCGCCGGCCCGAAGCGGTCAACGCCCTGCCACGACGGCGCAAAGCGCGCGAGCGCCGTCTGCTCCGCCGGTTCGACCTCGCGGCGCAGCGCCGCCAGCGACGCGCGCCTGAGGCGCCTGAGCACCTCGCGGTGACACCACTCGCGCGTGCTGCCACCGGGGCGAAGCTCGCCCTGCACAAGCTCCCCCGCGTGCTCCAGCACAGCGAGCGCGGCGCTGCAGTCGACCCCGTAGCGGACCCTCACCTCGGACGCCAAAAACGGCCCGTGCGTGAGCGCGTAGCGCTCAACGACCGCCACCAGCGCGTCGGGCACCGGGCGCAGGAACGCCTCCGGCAACCCGCCCGGCGGCACCGCGCCGAGCGCGTCGCGGTAGAGACCCGCGTCGGCGGCGGCGATCCAGCGCTGCTCACCGCCGAGCCGCACGCTCACAGCACGCCGCTCGCCCCGCAGCGCCGCGAGCATCGGCGCCAGCGCGACCCCCGCCACCGTGCGCGCAGCGATCTCCGCCTCGCTCAGGTCCCCGAGCGTGCGCAGCATGTCGTGCAGCTCGTCGCGGCCGGCGATGAGGCGCTCCGCCGAGCACCACTGCAGGTCTGCCTCGACCGCCTCCAGCGCGCCCGGGTCGATCAGCTCGCGCAGCTCCTCCTGGCCGAGCAGCTCGCGCAGCAGGTCGCGGTCAAGCGACAGCGCCGCCGCGCGCCGTTCGGCGTTGGGCGTGTCACCCTCGTACATGTAGGTGGCGACGTAATCGAACAGCAGCGAGGAGGCCATCGGCGAGGCACTCTGGGTCTCGACCTCCACCAGCGAGACCTCGCGGCGGCGCAGCCGCCCGAGCAGCTCCGTCAGCGCAGGCAGGTCAAAGACGTCGCGCAGGCACTCGCGGTAGGTCTCGAGCACGATCGGGAAGTCGCTGTACTTGGCGGCCACCTCGAGCAGCGACTGGGCCTTGAGGCGCTGCTGCCACAGCGGGGTGCGCCGCCCCGGGTAGGCGCGCGGGATCAGCAGCGCCCGACCGGCGGCCTCGCGAAAGCGCGCGCCGAACAGCGCGCTGCCGGAAAGCTCGCCGATCACGAGCTCCTCAAGCTCCTCGGGTTCGAGCAGCACCATCTCGGCCAGGCGCCCGTGGTCAAAGTCCTCGGCGTCCGGCAGGTGCACGATGATCCCGTCATCGGACCAGATCGCGTCGGCCTCGAGCCCCAGCTCGTCGCGGATCCGCGCCGCCAGCGCAAGGGCCCAGGGGGCGTGCACCCGGCCGCCGAACGGCGAGAGCACACACAGCCGCCAGTCACCGATCTCGTCGCGGAAGCGCTCGAGCACCACGGCCTGGTCGCTCGGCAGCACGCGCGTTGCGTCGCGCTGCTCGCGCAGGAACTCGACCAGGTTGCGCGCCGCGCGCGCGTCCAGGTCGTAGTGCGCCTCGAGCACCGCCGGCTCCTGGTCGACCGCCCAGCGGCTGAAGGCGCCGATCGCCTCACCGAGCTCGCTCGGACGCCCGACGCCATCGCCCTTCCAGAACGGCACCGCGCCCGGCATCCCCGGCGCCGGCGTGACGATCACCCGGTCGCGGCCGATCTCCTCGATCCTCCAGGTGGAGGCGCCGAGCAGGAACGTCTGGCCGGGACGCGCCTCATAGACCATCTCCTCATCCAGCTCACCCACCCGGCGTCCGTCCGGCAGCGTCACCATGTAGTTGCCGCGGTCGGGGATCGTGCCGGCGTTTGTGACCGCGAGCTGCCTTGCGCCAGGCCGGGCGCGCAGCGTGCCCGCGACCCGGTCCCACACCAACCGCGGACGCAGCGCCGCGAACTGCTGGGACGGGTAGCGGCCATCCAGCATGTCGAGCACGTTCTCAAACGAGACGCGGCTGAGCTCCGCGTAGCTGTGGGTGCGGGTGATGAGCGCGTAGAGCTCGTCGACCGCGACCGTGCCAGCGGCGCTCTGGGCGGGCGCAGCGCCAGCGGGCGCCGCGCCCGCGGCACCACTCTCGGCGGCCGCACAGATCGCCACGATCTGCTGTGCGAGCACGTCCAGCGGGTTGCGTGGCACGACCGTCGTCTCAATCGCGCCCTCGCGCATCCGCCGCGCGAGCACCGTGCACTCGAGCAGGTCGGCGCGGAACTTCGGGAAGATGCGCCCGCGGCTCACATCCCCGACGTTGTGCCCAGCACGGCCGATTCGCTGCAGCCCGCGCGCCACCGACTTGGGCGACTCGACCTGGATCACGAGGTCAACGGCGCCCATGTCGATGCCGAGCTCGAGCGAGGAGGTCGCGACCAGGCACGGCAGCTGCCCGGCCTTCAAAAGCTCCTCGACGACCGTGCGCTCCTCGCGCGCCAGCGAGCCGTGGTGGGCGCGGGCGAGCTCGCGCACCGGCCGCCCGGCGGCCTCGTCCTCAGCGACAGCGAGCTCGTTGAGCCGCAGCGCCAGCCGCTCGGCCGCCCGCCGCGCATTGACGAAGATGATCGTCGAGCTGTGCTCGCGCACCAGTGAGAGCAGCTCCGGGTACATCGCCGGCCAGATCGACCTGGTGGTCGGCTCGCTGCCGCCAGCCAGCGGGTCAAGCACCGCTCCCGGCGTGTCACCGGGCGCCGCCAGCGACTCGACCGGCACCTGGATCTTCAGATCGAGCGCCTTGCGCACGCCGGTGTCGACGATCCGGCACTCACGGCCCGGGCCGACCATGAAGCGAGCGACCTCCTCGAGCGGGTTCTGGGTCGCGCTCAGCCCGATCCGCTGCGGCTCCGGGCCGCCACGCCGCGTCGCCACCTGGGCCAGGCGCTCGAGCGTCAGCGCCAGGTGCGCGCCGCGCTTGCTCGCGGCAACCGCGTGGATCTCGTCGATCACACACCAGCGCGTGTTCTCAAACAGCCGCTGCGCCTGGCCGGTCAGCATCAGGTACAGCGACTCAGGCGTGGTGACCAGGATGTCCGGCGGCTCGCGCAGCATCGCCTGGCGCTCACGCGCGGGCGTGTCGCCGGAGCGCACCGCGACGCTCAGCGCCGCCCCAACCCCGCCAAGCGGCACCTGCAGGTTGCGCTCGATGTCGTAGGAGAGCGCCTTCAGCGGCGAGACGTAGACGAGGCTGATCCCCGCCGGCGCCTCAGCCCCGGCCCGCTCGCCCCCGCTGCGCGGGCCGGCAGCAGCGAGCCGGTCGATCGCCCACAGAAACGCCGCCAGCGTCTTGCCCGAGCCGGTGGGCGCCGAGATCAGCACGTGCTCGCCGGAGGCGATCGCCGGCCAGGCCTGCGCCTGCGCGGCGGTCGGCGCCGCAAACGCACGTGTAAACCACTCCCGCGTCGCCGGGCTGAAGAGCTCAAGTGCCGGGTCTGTGGCTGCCAACTGGAGGCGAGCGTAGCGCCGTGGGCGGAGTGTGCCGCGCGCAGCGCAGCGCTGCCTCCGCCCGCACGCCGACGCCTCAGCGCTTCTTGGTCTTTGGCATCCGGAAAACGACCCGCTGGCGCCTGAGCGTCCTTGCCCCCTGCTTGACCATCAGCTGTGTGGCCAGCGTCTTGCGAGCCCGCAGCAGCCTGACCCCCGCGGCGTTCAGCCGCACCCGCACAAGCCGCCGCCGTCCCGCCAGCAGCTTGACGTGCACAACACCGATCGTGACGAGCCTTCTGATCCGCCGCAGCTTCGCGCGTGCCGCCACACCCACCAGACGCCGGCCGTAGAAGGTCTCAACCACCTGCAGCGTCTCGGTGAACGAGCAACTCTGCGTCCCAGTCCCAACACAGCTGAGCATGTCGCGCACCGCCAGCCCGGACACCCGGCCCACAGTCGTGCGTCCGCTCCCGACCGTTGAGGTTGGCTTGGGCGCAGGCGGCGGGCTGATGACCGGTGCAGGATTGAACGTCGCGGTCACCGTCTGGGCCTGACTCATCGACACCGTGCACGTGCTCCCCGACCCAGAACACGCCCCAGACCAGCCCGCAAACACAGACCCCGACGCCGGTGTCTCAGACAACGTCACCGCCGTCCCTTGAGCAAACGACCCGGAACACGTCGACCCACAATCAATCCCCGACGGGCTACTCGAAACCGACCCCGCGCCAGAACCAGCCCGCGAGACCTGAAGCGTGTAGGTCGGCACCACGTTGAACGTCGCGGTCACCGACAGCGCCTGGCTCATCGACACCGTGCACGTGCTCCCCGACCCAGAACACGCCCCAGACCAGCCCGCAAACACAGACCCCGACGCCGGTGTCTCAGACAACGTCACCGCCGTCCCTTGAGCAAACGACCCGGAACACGTCGACCCACAATCAATCCCCGACGGGCTACTCGAAACCGACCCCGAGCCAGAACCAGCCCGCGAGACCTGAAGCGTGTAGGTCGGCAGCACGACACCGGTGGGCACCGAGTCCGCGTGCGCACCCGGACCGCCCGCGTTTGACGCGGTCACCTGCACCACGATCGTAGACCCCACATCCGATGCGGTCAGCGTGTAAGTGGACGACGTCGCCCCACTGATCGCCGTACAAGACGACCCAGAACTCTTGCAATCCTCCCACTGGTAGGCGTAGCTCGTCGGACTATTTTGCCAAGTACCCGTGCTGGCAGACAACGTCTGACCCTGCACCGCACTACCACTGATCACCGGAAGCACCGCATTCACCGGCGGCAGCGGTTGCACCACGCCGGTCGGCGCGGAGCTCGCAGGGCTACCCGGACCGCCCGCGTTTGACGCGGTCACCTGCACCACGATCGTAGACCCCACATCCGATGCGGTCAGCGTGTAAGTGGACGACGTCGCCCCACTGATCGCCGTACAAGACGACCCAGAACTGTTGCAATCCTCCCACTGGTAGGCGTAGCTCGTCGGACTATTTTGCCAAGTGCCCGCACTGGCAGACAGCGTCTCGCCCTGCACCGCACTGCCACTGATCACCGGGGGCGCCGTGTTCACCGGCGGTGCCGTGTACGTGAGCGCGTTCCCTCGCCCGTCGACAGCTGCGCAGAACGAGGTGGTCGGGCAGGAAACGGAACTCAAGCCATAGCTGCCGGGACTAACACCGCTATTGTTGCCTATGTCTATAGGATCGGGCGAGCCCCAGCCGCTGCTGTCGTATGTGTAGGCGTCACCGTCGAGGTTGACCGAGACACAGAACGTCGACGATGCGCAGGAGAGAGTGTCGCCGACGCTGTCAGCCGTGTCCGCGGTCCAGTCTGTGCTGCTGGCATTGTAGGTGAAAGGCGTGCCCATGTTGTCGACGGCGACACAGAACGAGCTGCTGGGGCAGGAGACCGAGTCGAGCTGGCCGCTGGTGTCGATCTGCGCAGGCGTAGTCCACGTGGTGCCGTTGTAGGTCAGCGCGTCACCGGCGCTGCCGTTGAAGGCGACGGCGGCACAGAACGACGAGCTAAAGCAGGAAACCGACACCAGGCCAAAATTGCTGTAGATCGCCTGAGGTGTGCCCCACGCTGCTGGGGAGCCGGAGTAGGTTACCGCCCATTCGCCGCCGACCGCAACGCAGTAGGAGCTGGTCGGGCAGGAGACCGAGCTGAGCCCGTTATGGCTGTTGATGTCAGTCGGTGCACCCCACGTACCGCTTTGGTAGACGAGCGCGTTGCCGCTGTTGTCAACCGCGACACAGAAGGAGCTGCTGGGGCAGGAGACGGAGGTGAGCTGGCCGCTGGAGTCGATCTGCGCAGGCGTTGTCCACGTGCTGCCGTTGTAGGTCAGCACGTTGCCCGCCTTGTCCACGGCCGCGCAGAAGCTCTGCGAAGCGCAGGAGACAGAGGTCAGGCCGCCGCTGCCGATCTGCGTCGGGGTGCTCGACCATGCGTCAGCGCTACCGTTGGAGGTGAACACGCCGCCGTTTGCGTCGATCGTCGCGCAGAACGAGCTGGTCGGGCACGAGACCGACTGCAGCCGCTGCCCGCTTGCGATGCTCGCACGGGTGGACCAGCCAGCGGTGGACCCTGTGTACGCGACCGCGCCACCGTTATTGTCGACCGCGACGCAAAAGCTTGAACTCGTGCACGACACCGACAGCGGGTCCAGTGCGGCCGTCGCTGTCGCCGTACTCCAACTGTTGGTTGTGCCGTCGTAGGTGAAGGCGTTGCCCATGTTGTCGACGGCGGCACAAAACGAGCTGGTCGGACAGGAAACCGAGGTGAGCTGCCCCCCCGTGCTGTCGACTGCGGTGGGACCGCTCCACGAAGAGCCGTTGTAGATGAAGGCATCGCCGTTGAGGTCGACAGCTACGCAGAACGAGCTGGTCGGACAGGAGACCGAGGTGAGCTCGAGACTCGTGCCGACCACGCTGGTGCCCGTGCTCCAGCTGGAGTCACGGTAGACGAAGGCATCACCTTTGAAGTCGACCGCAACGCAGAACGACGAGCTGGCGCAGGAAACGGCGCTCAAGCCGGAGCTGGTGTCGACCGACACCGGCTTGCTCCAACTGGTGCCGTTATAAGTGAGCGCGTTACCGCTGTTGTCGACCGCGACACAGAAGGTGGTCGAAGCAGGACAGGAGACTGACGTGAAGCCGTTGAGCGCATTCGGGTCGACCGCGGCCGGTTTGCTCCAGCCGCTTCCGTCATAGATTGTCGCGTTGCCGGCACTGTCGACGGCAGCACAGAAGCTCGCCGACGCGCACGAGACCGAGGTCGCATGGAAGGCCGGGTCAACAAGCGTTGGCGTGCTCCAGCCCTGGGCGAACGCGGTGGCGGCGCCCACTGGTCCGACAAACACGATGCCGGCGAGCAATGCGACCCGGATCGCGCGACGGCGCGAGCCGCCCGGACGCTCCGGGCGGGCGGGAGAGGTCACCCGCTGCAACCGCGAGCGAACGCGTTTCAGAAGGCGCAGTGACATAGGTCGGCTCCCTTTCGTCCTGGTTCAGCGACGGCTCGGCGCATCTCAGCGAGGCCGAAACTAACCCCATCGACCATGCGTGTACAAGATCCACGCGTATACCCGGACAAACTCGGACAGGCCAGGAGCGGCACCAGATCTAGCGGGCGCAGCTTGACGAGCGAGATAGGAGGCATACGATTGGCCGTCAATGACGCTGGGGGACCGGCAATCAGACGACCGGCAGGCACCGCGGACCATCCATACGCGGGCAGAACTCGCGCGTCAGCTGACTGCACTACGGGTCCGTGCCGGGCTCACGGTGCGCGAACTAGCCCGCCGGCTCGGGGTGCCAACGGCGACGGTCGGCGATTACTGCAGCGGACGACACCTCCCGGGGCCAGCGCAGCTTGAGCTGTTCAGGTCGATTCTGCGTGAGTGCGGCGTCAGTGAAGGTGAGCTGCGAGACTGGGTCGACGTGCTCACGCGTGTGCGCCTGAGTTCCGACGCTCGCGTTGGTCACCATGGCACGCCGTACCGGGGACTTGAGCCCTTCCGGGCGGAGGACGCTGAGCTGTTCTTCGGGCGGGAGGCAGCGATCGAGGATCTGCTGGCTCGCATCCAGGAGCTCCGCGCCCAGGGCGTCGCCAACGGCGAAGCGACGCCCGCGATGATCCTCGTGATCGGATCGTCGGGGTCGGGCAAATCATCCCTGCTGAGAGCCGGCATCGAGGCGCGGCTCCGCTCCGATCATGGCGCCAACGGCATCGGGCGCAGCCCGGTGGCACTCATGACACCCGGCGAGGATCCCCCCGGCAACCTGCGTAGCGCGCTCGCAGGGATCGGCGTCCCTCCTGGCCTGCTGATCGTCGACCAACTCGAGGAGCTGTTTAGCGTCGCCGAACCACAACGCCGCGCGTTTCTCACGGAGCTCGCCCGTCTGCGAGCACCACAGACGGTGGTGCTCGCAGCGCTGCGAGCCGACTTCTATGACGCGGCGCTACACGAGCCGGCGCTGCTGCCGCTGCTGCGCCAGGGCCCCTACGTGCTCGGCCCGATGACCACAGATGAGGTGCGTCGAGCGATCAAGGAGCCCGCCAAGCGGGCCGGAGCGACTGTGGAGGACGGGCTGGTGGAGCTTGTGCTCGCGGACCTCGCGCCCGGAAGTCCGACCGGTTTTGCCTACGATGCAGGCGCGCTGCCGCTGCTCTCCCACGCGCTGCACGCGACCTGGGAGCGTGCGCGACGCAACCAGCTCACGGTTGCTGACTACCACGCCGTGGGTGGTTTGCGGGGCGCGATCCGCCAGAGCGCCGAGCAGCTCTATGCCGAGCTGCGGCCGCACGAACGCGAACAGGCACGGCGCCTGCTGCTGCGCCTGGTCCGCACCCGCCCCGGCGCGCCACCCACACGACAGCGAGTGTCGATCACCGAGCTTGACGACCCCGAAGGCGTGCTCGACCGCTTCATCGCAGCGCGCCTGCTGACCGCCAGCACAGAGGGAGTCACCATCACACACGAGGCGCTGCTCGCAGCATGGCCGCGCCTGGCGCTCTGGCTGGAGCGCGACCAGGCGGGCATCGTTCTCCACCACCAGCTCACGGACGCCGCCAACGCCTGGGAGGCGGCCGGTCACGACCCGTCGCTGCTGCTGCGCGGCGCACGCCTCGAGGCGATCCGTGGATGGGCGACCACCGCCGACAACGAGTCAGATCTGAACGCACTCGAACGCCGGTTCCTGGACGCCAGCCGCGCGGCGGTCGCCGCCGAGCGACACGCAGCGCGGCGGCGCGCACGCCGGACACGGCAGCTGCTGGCCGTGGTGGCGGCGCTGGCTGTCACCGCGATCGTGCTGGCGGTGGTGGCGATGCACGCGCGCCAGGTCGCCTACACGGCGCGCAACCAGGCGCTTTCGCGGCAGGTTGCGATCGAAGCACAGACGTTGTCGAGCACCGACCCGGCGCTGGCGATGCAGCTCGCCGTCGCGGCGTACCGGATCGCGCCGACAACGCAGGCGACCAGCACGCTGCTTGATTCCTCGGCGGGCGAGCGGCCGACCCGCGTGCTCGGCCCGATCGGGCCGAGCACCCTGGCGGTCGACGGCAGCGGACGCATCCTCGCGGTCGCCTATGCCAACAGCAACCAGGTGAGGCTCTACCGCCTCACGAGCGGGGTCCCGCAGCGCCTGGCAACGGTGACGGCCGGCTCCGCCCCGGCGAGCACGTTTGCCGTGGCGGTGAACGCGCGCGGCAGTCTCCTAGCCGCCGGTGGCAGCAACCACCAGGTGCGGGTCTGGAGCCTGGCCAACGTCGCTCACCCGCACCTGCTGGCGGTGCTACGAGCCGGGGCCGGCACCGTGTATGGCCTCAGCTTCAGCCCAGCCGGCAGCGCGCTGGCCGCCGCCAACTCCGATGGCAGCATCGCGCGCTGGTCGTTTGCCGCTCCCTCGCGGCCGACACCACAGGCGACACTGGAGGCGCCGCAGCATCCGGCGCTGCAGGCGGTCGCCTACAGCCCGAGCGGCCGCACGCTCGCCGCAGCCGGCGCCAGCGGAGAGCTGGTCCTCTGGGCGACACACGGCTCAACCGCACCGCTTGCCTCATTGAGCGCCGGCGCGACCACGCTGACCACCGTCGCCTACAGCCCAAACGGCCGCACACTCGCAGCCGGCGCGCAGGACGCGCTTATCTACCTGTGGCACCTCTCAACCGGTGGCCAGATCCAGGCTGGCCACGCACCGCTGCACGGCTTCAGCAGCTGGGTTGACTCGCTGGCCTTCAGCCACAACGGCCGCTACCTGACAGCAGGCGACTCGGACGAGACGCTGAGGGTCTGGTCGACGTCCAGCTGGCACCAGATCGGCCCACCGCTGCCACACCCCGCACCGGTCACCGGCGCCGCCTTCAGCGCCGACGACCGTCAGCTGATAACCGTCGACGAGAACGGAACCATGCGCCTGTGGCAGTTCCCGCCGCCCAGCACCTACACCGCACCGGGCGGCATCTACACGACCGATTTCACGGCCAACGCCCGCGAGCTTGCGGTGATCAGCGGCGGACCACGCGGCGACGCCGAGCTCTGGAACGTGGCTGACCCACAGCTTCCAAGGCGGATTGCATCGGTGCACATGCCGGCCGCCTTCGGCCCGGTCGCCGCCGTCGGCGCGTTGAGCTCGAACGGCAGGCTGTTGGCAGTTGGCAACGCCGCCGCCAAAGTCCAGCTCGTGAGCCTCAGCAACAGCGGCCGAGCGCGACTGCTCGGCCACGAGCTGAAGGGCGCCGTGCCCTACATCGAGCAGATCAACTTCAGTCCCAACCTGCGGCTGCTTTCGGTCGGTGACGACGCCGGCCGCATCCACATGTGGGACATCACCAACCCCGCGCACCCGATCGCCCTGCCGACGATCGATAAGAAGGGCACATCGAACAACGTCTTCGGGATCGCATACAGCCCCAACGGACGGTTGATGGCCGTAGCGTGCGCCGACGGCGAGGTCTGGCTGTGGGACATCGCCAACCCGCGCGCGCCGCGCTTGCTGGCGCGGCTCAAGGGCTTTGCGAGCTACGCCTACACGGTTGCATTCAGCCCCAACGGCCAGGTGCTCGCGGCCGGCAGCGCCGACGATACGGTCCGCCTATGGGACCTGCGCCGACCGTCCGCGCCACGGCTGCTCGCCCGCCTGACCGGTCCCACCAGCACCGTCTACCAGGTCGCGATCAGCCCCCAGGGCTCCACCCTGGCGGCCTCCACCACGGGCGGCCAGGTCTGGCTGTGGAGCATCGATAACCCGGCCAAGCCTAAGGTGATCGCTACATTGACAGCCGCCACCGGCGAGGTCTTCGACGTCAACTTCAGCCCTGACGGCAGAACCCTGGTCGCCGGCGGCACAAATGACACGCTGACCTTCTGGGACTTCCACCCCGCCCAGGTCGCCGCGCAGATCTGCTCGCTTGCGGGCTCGCCAATCACGCGCGCTGAGTGGTCACAGTACGTGCAGGGCGCCGCCTACCAGCCACCCTGCCGTTAGCAGGTTGTGGCGGGCTGGTAGGCGGGGCATGGACCCGCTGGTGCCGCTGGCTTTCTAACATGCCGCGCAGTGGTCAGACGTCGCTCCTACCCGGTCTGGCTCATCCGTGCCCTGGTCCTGTTTGCGCTGGCAATGACCGCCTTTGCGGCGGTCGTCTCGCGTGAACTCCACTCCACCACGCTCGGACGCCGGGTCGCAATAGCCGATTATGTAGCGCTCGAGACCGGCAGCCTCGGCGCCACACAGCGCGCGCTCGCCCGCCAGCTGGCGGTTGCGGCCTACCAGATCTCACCCACGGTCACGGCCAGTTCGGAACTGCTCGACCTGACCGGCGGGTTGATGCCGGCGAGTCTGGCCCAGGGCCCAAACCCCAGCGCCGGACCTGCCACAACACCCCCGATCCCCGCGATCCAGCTCACGGCCGCGAGACGGGCGCTGACCCTCACCCGGGCAATCACGCCGCTCGAGCGCTCGCTGCTCAGCCCGGATGGAATGCTCCTGGTCGCGGCCGGCAGCAACGGGCTGATCTACCTATGGACGCTCACCAACCCGTCCAGCCCGCAGCTTGCGGCCGCTCTCAGCGGCCCCACCTCGCCGGTCACAGGGCTGGCGCTGAACGCCGATGCCGGAACCCTGGCCGTGGCGACCCGAGCGGGCCAGATATGGCTCTACGCGGTCGGGTCCCCCGGGCAGGCCACGCTGCAGGCCACGATCACTGGCGCCGGTCGCAGGCTCACGGACATCGCCTTCAGCGCCAACAACCAGGCCCTATTGACCGGCCGACACCACAAGCGCTGGTACTTTCGCGCCTACCAGGCGGCCCAGCGCGTCTGTGCGCTTGCCACCAGCACCTTGACGGCCGCCCAATGGGCGCTGTACGTGCCACAGCTTGCCTACCGGCCACCGTGCCCGGCCACCTGAGCCTCACCTCCCGACTGGAACGCGGCGCTCAGGTGCCGACTGCGCCGGCCAGCGGCTCCCCGGCGGGGTGCGTTGCCTCCAGCAGCGTCGAGGTGCGCGCGAGCATGGCACTTGACGGGCTGGCGGAGCCGAGCGCCTCCAGCAGCTGCTGCCCGTCGATCAGAGCACAGCGACAGCCCTCGCCGGCAACCACGTTGGCGGTGCGAGGGATGTGCCTGAGGATGCCGATCTCACCGAAGTAGTCGGGCGCCGACATCGTCCGACCGGTTTGGCCGGGGCGCCAGCCTCACCATTCAAGCTCACCTCGACCGAGCCCTCCATCAGCACGTACAGGTAGTCCGCGTGCTCCCCCTGGTTGATGATCGGCGCGCCCGCCTCAAACGAGCGTTCCGCCGCGTCAGCAGCAAGCCGCTCGAGCAGCGTCCGGCTCGCCGCCGCGAAGATCCCAAGCTGCTCAAGCAGCGCCACCTTGGGCGCGAGCAGCGCGCTCGCAGCAGCGGTGTCGCGGTCGACGCGGCGCATCGCGGGCAGCGCCGCCAGCGCCACCAGCGAGGGTGCGAGCGCCATCGTCCAGAGGCCCGCATCCAGCCCGAAACTGGTCGTGATCGCGGGCGTGATCACCGTCCCGAGCCCGATCGCGGCGATGATGAACGCCCAGAAGCTGCCCATCACCCGCCCGAGCTGATCCCTCGGCACGGCGCGCTGCAGGGCCGTGATCGCGATCACGTCAACGACCAGCGTCGAGCCGCCGCGCACGACCTCCACAGCGAACGCCAGCGCGGGCGAGTGGATCACGACCATCAGCGCCGTGGGCAGCGTATAGCCGGCCACGCCGGCGAAGATCACCCAAGCGAGACTGGCGCGCGCCGCCAGACGGTTGACGGTGCTAGCCATCAGCACGCCACCGACCCCAAGTCCCGCCAGCAGGTAGCCGAATCCATCCGCACCGGTCCCCAGCTTGTGAGCCGATACGCCGATGAACAGAACCGTGTCGGTGCCGTAGATGAAGGAGACCAGCGCGCACATCGCGACCAGAGCCCGGGCCGAGCGGGCGCCCAGGATCGCCCTGACGCCGACCAGCATCTGCGCAAGCACGCCGGCCGTGCCGCCCTCGGTCACGTCCACCTTGGTGCCGCGGAAGCTGATCCGGGTGACGAGCAGGGCAGCAACGGCAAACGTGGCGGCGTTCACGAAAAAGACCACCGCCGCGGAGCTGAAGGCGAGCAGCAGGGCGCCCAGCGCGGGTCCGATGATCACGACCAGGTTGTCAATCGTCGACTGCAACGCGTTGGCGGCGACCAGCTCGCTCTCGGGAACCATGCTCGGCACGGTTGCGCCAACCGCCGGCATCGTGAAGGTTCCGGTGGATGAGGTCAGGGCGGCCAGCGCCAGCACCAGCAGGATCGGCCCGTGCGCGAGCACGACCACGGCCAGCAGGCCCTGCCAGACGAAACTGAGGCTGTTTGTGAAGAGCAGCAGGCGGAAGCGATCGGAGCGCTCCACCACCACACCGCTGTAGGGGCTGAGCAGCAGCGACGGCAGGAAGCGGACGAGTCCGGCAGCCCCGACCCACGCGAGCGAGTGCGTGCGGGTGTAGACGAGCGCGAGCAGCGCCGCGTTGTAGGCCCAGCTGCCCGTTGCTGAGACCGCCAGGCCAGTGAACAGCAGCCGGACGTCGCGGATCGCAAGCACAGAGCGGTAGGTGGCAAGCCACCGCCGCGATTCCCGCCCCGACCCGCCCGTAGCGACCACGGCCGGGAAGCCTATACCGAATGGGGGCGGCACGCCGGTGCCGCCCCCATCATCAGTGCCGGCCAGCCGTTATCACGGCGGCTCCGGCGTCATGAACGACAGCGCCACAGAGACCGACCCATCCGCGCGCAGGGTGGCGATCCGCCGGCCGGGCGCCGAGGCCGGACGGATCGGCTCGAGTCGCTCGCCCAGGCGCTCGGCCAGCTGCTCGAGGCTGATCACGACGATCGCGAGCCCCGCGAAGCGTGTCTCCTCGACACCCAACTCGGGGCGCTCAACGACCTCAAGCATTGCCGGCCCCAGCCGCCTTGTGGCCGTCCGCCCATGCTCGCCGGGCTTCGTGCGGCCGAGCTCGACCCCCGCTCGCGCAAATGCCGCGGTCGTGCGCTCGAGGCTCGAGCTGTGGATGACGACATGGTCGACGCCGGTCGCACCGTTGGGGTGGGTCTTGAACGGCGGTGGGTAGAGCACGCGCGGTACCGGGCTTGAAAGCCCGTCGATCGACCCCATGGCGTTGACGCGCATAAGCGACCAGGCGGTGATGCCAGAGCCCTCGCCGCCCAGGCGGATGCGCACACCGCCGATGTCGAGGTGGCCTACGGAGTCAACCTCGAACCCAAGCGCCTGCCAGCGCTCGGGCGGGTCAGCGATCACGAGCTCTGCCAGCTCGGGCTCACGCGGAAGCTGCATCGGCGCAGTTTGACCGATCAGTCCGCCGCCAGCTCGATCGCACGCGCAAACACGGCGTCGAGCATCGGCTCGGTCAGTCGGCCGGTGAACGTGTTCTGCTGCGAGACGTGGTAGCTGGCGAGCAACCGCAGCTGGCCCAGCGCGAGCTCGGCGCCGTGCGTGAAGCGCGGCCGTGGGCGCGGCACGCCGTCAAGCAGGCGCAATGCCGCATCCCAGGCAAATCCCCCCAGGCAGACCACCACGCGCACCTTCTCCAGCAGCCCGAGCTCGGCCGCAAGCCACGGGGCGCAACGGTCGCGCTCATCCGGCGTTGGGCGGTTGGCGGGCGGCGCGCAGCGCACCGCCGCCGTCACCCAGCAGTCGCGCAGCACAAGACCGTCGTCGCGGGCCACCGACTGCGGCTGGTTGGCGAGCCCCGCCCGCCAGAGCGCGGCAAACAGCCAGTCGCCGGAGCGGTCGCCGGTGAAGACCCTGCCGGTGCGGTTGCCGCCGTGCGCCGCCGGCGCGAGCCCGAGCACGACGATGCGCGCCGCCGGATCGCCGAAGCCGGCCACCGGCCGCCCCCAGTAGGTTTGGTCTGAGAACGCCGCGCGCCGCTCGACGGCGACCCGCTCGCGCCAGGCGACCAGCCGTGGGCAGCGCCGGCAGGCGACCACCTCCGCCTCCACCTGCGCGAGCTGCTCAGCGGCAGCTATCGGCCCAGGACCTCGTAGCGCGCCTCGGTGGCAGCCTTCTGGGGCTCCCACCAGGCGCGGTTGGCGCGATACCAGGCGACGGTGTCGGCCAGCCCGCGCTCGAAGTCGGCGTAGCGCGGCCGCCAGCCCAGCTCGTCGCGCAGCTTGGAGGCGTCTATCGCGTAGCGCAGATCGTGACCCGGCCGGTCGTCCACCAGCTCATAGTCATCCGCCGCCCGGCCCATCAGGCGAAGCAGCAGCTCGACGACACGGCGGTTTGAGCACTCGCCGTCAGCCCCGATCAGGTATGTCTCACCGATCCGCCCACGCTCAAGGATCGCCAGCACCCCGGAGGAGTGATCCTCGGTGTGGATCCAGTCGCGCACGTTCTCGCCGCGGCCGTAGAGCTTCGGCCGCCGCCCCGACAGAACCTCCGTGATCTGGCGCGGGATGAACTTTTCGACGTGCTGGTAGGGGCCGTAGTTGTTTGAGCAGTTGGAGATCGTCGCCTGCACGCCGAAGCTGCGCGCCCAGGCGCGCACCAGCAGGTCCGATCCGGCCTTGGTGCTCGAGTACGGGCTCGACGGGTTATACGGGGTCTGTGGCGTGAAGCGCGCCGGGTCATCGAGCGCAAGGTCGCCGTAGACCTCGTCGGTTGAGATGTGGTGCAGGCGCCGACCGTGCCGGCGCACCGCCTCCAGCACGTGGTAGGTGCCGACGACGTTGGTGTGCACGAACGGAAAGGGCGAGTGCAGCGAGTTGTCGTTGTGGGACTCCGCCGCGAAGTGCACGACCGCGTCGCACTCCGCCACGGCCCCCTCCAGCGCCTGCTCGTCACATATGTCGCCGACCACCAGTGAGACGCGATCGAGCCCCTCGACGTTGCGCCGGTCACCGGCGTAGGTCAAGAGGTCGTAGACGACGATCTCCCAGTCGGGCCGCTCGCGCTGGACATGGCGCACGAAGTTCGAGCCGATGAAGCCCGCGCCACCGGTGACGAGCAGTCTCACGGGGCCACCCGCCTCACGCGGCCACCCGCGCCGCCAGGTAGGCGTTCAGCCCGTCATGCCAGTCCGGCAGCACCGGCGCCCCCGGGCGCTCCGAGCGCAGCACGCTGTAGGCGGGGCGCCGCGCCGGGCGCGGGAACTCCGCGGTGCTGCAGGGCCTCACCTCCACATCCACGTCCGCCGCGCGCATGATCTCGACCGCAAAGTCATACCAGGAGCCCTCGCCCGCTGCCGCCAAGTGCAGGATGCCGAGCGGCGGCCCACCAGCCGCCAGATCCACCAGCGCCTGCGCCAGGTGACCAGTGAACGTCGGGCAGCCGACCTGGTCGTCAACCACAGTCAGCAGATCTCGCTCAGACGCAAGCTTCAGCATCGTGGCCGGAAAGCAGTGGCCCGCAACCCCGAAGAGCCAGGATGTGCGCACGATCGTGTGCGCAGCCGGGGCTGCCAGCGCGACCGCCCGCTCGCCGAGCAGCTTCGTGGAGCCGTAGACCGAGCCCGGGCCGGTCGGGTCAGACTCCACGTAGGGCGTCCCCTTCGCACCGTCAAACACGTAATCGGTCGAGACGTGCAGCACCCACGCCCCCGCGGCTGCGGCCGCCGCCGCGACGAAGCCGGCCCCAGCGGCGTTGACCGCGGCGGCGCCGTCCGGGTCTGACTCGGCGGCGTCAACGTTGGTGTAGGCGGCACAGTTGATCACCACCTCCGGGCGCTCGCGGGTGACCGCGTCGAGCGCCGCCTCGCGCACGCTCACGTCGAGCCGGTCCCGGCCAAGCGCGACCACCTCGAAGCCGCGGGCAGCCGCCACTGCCGCAACGTCGGTGGCGAGCATGCCGCCTGCACCGGTGATCAGGAGCCTCATCGCCCGCAAGCGTAGTGCCGTGCGCACCGATGGACTTATCCAAATGGCCAGCCGCGCACCCCGACCGATTAGCCTTTGGCGTATGGCCGCACACTCCAGGCGCGCCTAAGCTGGCGCCAACATGCTCGCCGAGACCCTGACCGACGGCTACGCGATCCCGGAGGGTTGCTACGACGAGCTGCTCAGGCCCGACGGCCGGGCGCACCCGCACGTGGCCGCGCTCGCGCAGGCGCTCGAGCGCCTCGGCCCGGAGGCGCTGCTCGCGGCCGGACGGCGTCGCGACGCGATCTTCATGCAGCAGGGGATCACCTTCGAGGTTGCGGGCTCCGACGGCGAGCGCCGCGACCGGCCGTTCCCGCTGGACCTCGTGCCGCGCGTGCTGACCGCCGCCGAATGGACCGTGATCAAACGCGGGTTGGCGCAGCGCATCCGCGCGCTGAACGCCTTCGTGGACGACGTTTACCACACGCGCGAGATCGTGCGCGCGGGGATCGTGCCGTGGTCGCTGATCGTCACCCGCCCGAGCTTTGCGCGGCCCGTGCACGGCGTCCGCGCCCCCGGCGGCGTCTACACGCACGTCTGCGGCTGCGATCTGGTGCGCGGCGGCGACGGCGGCTGGCGCGTGCTGGAGGACAACGTGCGCACCCCCTCGGGCATCTCCTACGTGCTGGAGAACCGCCTGGCGATGACGCGCCTGATGCCCGAGCTGTTCGCCGGCCAGCGGGTGCGCCCGGTGGACAACTACCCGTCGTTGTTGCTGGATGCGCTGCAGGCGGTCGCGCCCGCGGCCGAGGGCGAGCCGACCGTGGTGCTCTGGACTCCGGGGCCGCTGAACGGCGCCTACTTCGAGCACGCGTTCCTCGCGCGCGAAATGGGTATCGAGCTGGTCGAGGCATCTGATTTGGTGGTGCGCGACGCCACCTGTTACATGCGCACCACGGCCGGCCTCAAGCGGGTGCACACGATCTACCGCCGGCTCGACGACGACTTCATCGACCCGCTCGCCTTCCGCCCGGACTCGGTGCTCGGCGTGCCCGGGCTGGTGCGCGCCTACCGCGCGGGCTCGGTCGCGATCGCCAACGCGATCGGCACCGGGGTCGCCGACGACAAGGCGATCTACCACTACGCGCCCGACATGATCCGCTTCTACCTGTCGGAGGAGCCGATCCTCGAAAACGTCCCGACCTACCTGCTCGGCGACGAGCAGCTCCGTGCCTGGGTGCTCGAACGCCTGCACGAGCTGGTGGTCAAGCCGACCTCGGAGTCCGGCGGCAAAGGCGTCTTCATCGGCCCGCAGGCGAGCGCCTCAGAACTCGAGCACCAGGCCCGCCTGATCCAGGCAAGCCCCGAGCTGTTCATCGCCCAGGAGCTCGTGCACCTCTCGACGGTCCCGACCGAGACCGGTGACGGACACCTGGCCCCGCGCCACGTCGATCTGCGCCCTTTCGCACTGTTCGGGGACGAGATCCGCATCGTGCCGGGCGGCCTCACACGCGTCGCGCTCGAGGAGGGTTCGATGATCGTCAACTCCTCGCGCGGGGGCGGCTCCAAGGACACCTGGGTGCTCGAGGACGGCGACGCCGCCGAGCCGCCGGTCCCGGGCCTCGCCGCGCGCGAGCCGCCGCGCCTGCCCGACGTGCGCTTTGGCGGCTGGCACGGCCAGGCGCAGCAGCAACAGCAGAGCCGTGAGGACGGGGTTGCTACGGCCGCTGACCCGCTCGGTCAGCGGCCTACCTAGATGCTCGCGCGGATCGCCCAGGAGCTGTACTGGCTCGGTCGCGGCCTGACGCGCGCCGAGCACACGGCCCGCATGCTCGACGGCGCCTTCCACGCGGACGTCGCCGGCGGGGTCGGGGTCGGGACGGTGTCGGGCACGATCGCGGCGCGTTCCGGCGTCGCGCTGAGCTGGAGCGGCGTGCTGGCGGTGATCGGCGCCAAGCCGCCCGCGCCCGGCGAGGGCCCGGCCGAGGGGGCCGAGGCGGCCGCCGCGGAGGCCGCCGGCCACGCACCGGCGGGCCTCCTGGGCCGGCGCGAGATCGCGCCGCTGCTGACACTCGACACCGAGAGCCCCGCGTCTGTGGTCTCGTGCGTGTACCGCGCGCGCGAGCGGGCCCGCACCCTGCGCGACGTGGTCTCCACGGAGATGTGGCAGGCGCTCAACTCCTTCTACCTCTCGCTCGGGCGCTACGACCTGGAGGCGGCACTCGCAACCGGACCCTACTCCGTCTACCAGGAGGTGAAGGAGCGCTGCGCGCTCTTCTGGGGGCTTTTAGACCGCACGATGCTGCGCGACGAGGCGTGCTGGTTTTTGGACGCCGGCGGCCGCATCGAGGAGGCCGACATGGTGCTGCGCATGCTGCGTGTCGCCATCCCCGCCGAGCCGACCAGCGATGAGCCGCAGACGGCCCATGAGGCCGAGGCGCTCGCGCTGCTGCAGGCGGTCGGGGGCTTTCAGGCCTTCCGCCGCCAGCTGCGCCGCGCCCCGACGCTCGACCGCGTCGGGCGCTTCCTGCTCTACGACGCCCAGTACCCGGGCTCGGTCAGGGCATCGCTCGAGGAGCTGCGCGACGCGCTCGAGAGCGCGGACCCGGCGCCGCGTCAGGCGCCGCCAGTGCTGCGGCTCGGGCGGCTGATCGCGGAGCTGGAGATGGCGCAGCGCATGGCCACGGGCACCGAACCGCTGGTCTCGAGCCTGCGCCGCGTGCAGAACGAGCTCGAGCTGGTGGACCGTGAGATTGACGAGCGATACTTCGCGGTGGCCGCTGCGGCCGCCCTGCACTTCGAGTTCTGAGAGCTGCTGCGCATGACCGAGACGGCCGATAGAACTCGCGTGATGCAGTTCACGATCCGGTACCTGAGCCGGTACTGCTACGAGGCCGACGTCGTCGACAACATCAACGCGCTGCGCGTGCGCCCGGCGTCCACCGCCACCCAGCGCGTCGACGACTTCACGCTGCGCCTGACGCCCGACGCCCGCCAGTACCGGCACGAGGACTACTTCGGGACCGAGGTCATCGAGTTCGAGGTCACGCGCCCGCACCGCGAGCTGGTGATCGACGCGCTCGCACACGTGCGCACCGAGACGCCCGCCGAACCGTCGGGCTGCGGTTGGGAAGCGCTGGCCGACGGTGCCTATCGCGACAGCGGCAGCGAGTTTGTGATGCAGACAGATGAGGCTCCGGGGCACCGGCTGCTTGAAGAGTTGGAAGGCGAACTGGCCGAGACAGGCAGCCCGCTTGAGGCGGTTCTGCTGGTCGCAGAGCTGATCCCGGGCTGGCTTGAGTACCGCAAGGGCGCCACCTACGTCGACTCCTCGCTCGCGCACGTGCTGGACATCCGCGCGGGTGTCTGCCAGGACTTCGTCCACCTGGGGCTGCACCTGTTGCGCCGCCGTGGGATCGCGGCGCGCTACGTCTCGGGCTACCTGTACACGCGCGGAGCGGACCAGAATGCCGGCGAGCAGGAGGCTTCCGGCGAGCCGTCGGTCGAAGTGGATACGCACGCCTGGATCGAGGCGCTGGTTCCCCAGGACCAGGAGCGGCCGCGCTGGATCGGGATCGACCCGACCAACCGTGGCCTGGCCGGCGAGCGCCACGTGAAGATCGGCCACGGCCGCCACTACGCTGACGTGCCGCCGATCAAGGGCGTCTACCGCGGCCTGGCAAGCTCGACGCTCGAGGCCAGCGTGACGATGACCCGGCTCTGAGGCGCGCCTCGCTCACACCTGGCTAAGCGGGCATCGGCTCAGATGGTTGTGAGCAGCTCCACGTCGCCGCCCTGGGCGAGAGCGGCGATCCCGCTGTCGAATGTCACAAGGCGGACCCCGTGACGGCGCGCCAACGTGAGCAGGTGTGCATCGGTCACCTGTCGATAGCCGTGGACCTCCGGCACGTCGGGATCGCACTCAGACACCTCATCACCCAGGAAGCGGTGTCCCTCAGCGGCACGAAGCGCGACCAGCACCGCGCGCGCCGCTGCGACTCCGATCGGACTTGGCAGCACCTTCGGGTTCGAGGAGACGCGCACGAAGCCGCTCTCGGTAACCGGGCAGGTCGCCCATCCCGCGCGGCCGCTCGAGCGCATCCAGGAGCGCACCGACGCGTGGTGCACGTGCGAGTCCCAAGCCAGCGCGACGAGCGCGTTGACGTCGAGCAGGCCCACGCCGACGTCAGTCCTCGTCGAGGGCGCGTCGCACCATCTCGGAAGTGATCGGCGGCGTCCCCGCCGGGACCCGAATCACGGGCAAGCCCTCGTCGGAATCGACCGCGGCGGGCGTCAGCCCCCGCCGCGCCAACCTCGAGATCACCGTGCCGAGCGACCGCTTCTCGATCGCAGCCAGCTCACGCGCTGCCGTAACCACGTCGTCGTCGATGTCGAGCGTGGTTCTCATCGGTTTGATGCTACTGCATCAAGTCATCAAATCTGCTGTCACCAGACCGGCGCGCCCTCACGGTCTCGACGGCATTTGCGCGGCTCAGAGCGGGAAGCTTGTGCCGGTGAGCTCCTCGCTGACCTGCCACAGACGCCTCGCCGCCGCGTCATCCTGAGCCCGGGCGCTGCGCCCCACCAGCACCGGCGCGCCGCGCATCTCCTGAAAGCCGCCTGGCCCGGCATAGCTGTCGCCGGGGATGTCGGCAAAGGCGGCGAACAGTGTCGGCAGCGCGCCGGCGGCCGCGCTCTGCGCAAACAGCGCGTTGCCCAGCTGTCCGAGCCGGTCTCCGAGGCCGCTGCCGGTGTGCGACTGCAGGTTGGTGGCGGCGTAGCCTGGGTGAGCCGCGACGGCGATTACAGGCGAGCCGACGGCAGACAGGCGGCGCTGCAGCTCGCTGGTGAAGAGCAGGTTGGCGAGCTTTGACTGCCCGTAGGCGGCCCACCGGCGGTAGCGCCGACGCTCCCAGTTGAGGTCGTCAAAGTCGATGCGGCCAAGACGGTGCGCGCCAGATGCGACGGTCACCACCCGACCTCGCACCTGCGGCAAAAGCAGGTTGGTGAGCGCGAAGTGCCCGAGGTGGTTGGTCCCGAACTGAAGCTCGAAGCCGTCCTTGGTGCGGCTGAGCGGCGGCACCATCACGCCCGCGTTGTTGATCAGCAGCTCAAGCTCGTCCCCCCAGCCCGAGGCGAAGGCACGGATCGAGGCGAGGTCCGCGAGGTCGAGCTCACGAACCTCGGTCGCGCCGGGCATCTTCGCGGCCGCGGCCCGGCCCTTGTCGACGTTGCGCACGGCCAGCGTCACCTGCGCGCCGGCCGCGGCCAGGACGGTCGCCGCGGCGGCACCGATGCCGCTGTTGGCGCCGGTCACGATGACGCGTTTGCCGGTGATGTCGGGTACGTCTGCGGTGGTGAATGTGGCCATGGAGTGAATACTGACAGGCGCGGCGAGCGCGGCCGGGTCCACGGCCAGGACGGAGCCTGCAGCGAGCTGTAACGCACCCGCGGCGGCGGGGTATCACGAAAATGCGATCGTTTCGCCGGCGGGCGAAAGCGGAGGCGTCGCGCGGTTCGCGCGTGCGCGACGCCGCCTCACAGGCTGCCCGCGAGAGCCAGCAGCGGGTCCGCGAGGCCGCGCGCGAGGTCGCCCAGCAGGCGCCGGAGCGCGCCCAGCAGCTGCGCGCCGCGGCGGCTCAACTGGATGTGCGCTGGGCCCGGTCGCGGCCCGCGCGCTTCATCCGTGAGCGCTTCATGCAGTTCGTGATGAATCCGATCCTCGATCACTACGCGGCCCGGCGCGCGACCGGGGTGCAACGCCTGACCGAGCTCGAAGAGCCGTTCATCCTGGTCGCCAACCACTCAAGCCACATGGACACGCCGATCATCCTCTCGGCGCTGCCGCGCCGCCTGCGCAAGCGCACCGCGGTTGCGGCCGCGGCCGACTACTTCTACCGCAACCGGCTGGTGGCCTGGCTGGTTTCGCTGCTGTTCAACACGGTGCCGATCGAGCGCATGGGCGGCGGGACCAAGGACTCAAGCCACCTCGACAAGCTGCTGGACGACGGCTGGAACCTGCTGCTCTACCCGGAGGGCACACGCTCGCGCGGCAGCGGCCTGGGACGCGTGCGGCGCGGGGCGGCGGTGCTGGCTTCCCACCACAACCTGCCGATCGTCCCGATCCGCGTGAGCGGCACCGCCGAGGCGATGCCGCCCGGCGCCGTCTGGCCCAAGCGCCTGCGCGGCCGCCTCTTCAGCCGCCGCCACCGCGTCGAGGTCGCCTTCGGCGAGCCGATCGAGCCGCTCAGTGACACCGCCGCGCTGATCGAACGCGTGCAGCAGTTCTTTGAGTCCGGGGAGTCGGGGCCGTCGCTGTCGCCCTACCGCCGCCGCCACGACAAAGACGACGACTGAGCCGCCTGGCGCGAACCGCCGTCTCAGCCGCGGACCTGCCGCGACCAGGCGTCGACGCCGACAGCGAGGATCATGATCGCCCCGAGCGTGATCTGCTCGTAGAGCGGGTTGAGGCTGAGCAGGCCGTAGCCGTTGCCGATCAGGGCGATCAGCAGCACACCAACGACCGTGCGCCAGACCGCGCCCTCGCCGCCGAGAATGCTGGTGCCGCCCACGACGATGCCCGCCACCACCGTGAAGGTCAGCGTCGTGTTGTTGGTGGAGTTGCCGCTCAGCACGCGCGCCGAATCGAGCACGCCCCCGAGTGCCGCGGCCGCGCCGCTCAGCGAGAAGGCGATGACCCGCACCAGATTGACGCGCACGCCCGCAAAGCGCGCCGCCTCGGCGTTGCCGCCCGCGGCGTACACGTAGCGGCCGTAGGTGGTGCGGGCCAGCAGGAACCCGAGCGCCACCACGACCGCGAGCATCACCCAGGTGGACATGTTGACCCCCAAAAACTGCGCGGTGGAGATCTGCGAGGCGCCCTGGTTGGAGATCAGCACGAGGTTGCCCGAGGTGACGAGCGACGCGAGCCCGGCGACGACGAACGACATCGCCAGGGTGGCGATCAGCGAGTTGATGCGGAACACAGTCGAGACGACCCCGTTGACGACACCGACGAGCGCGCCGGCCACAACGGCCCCGAGGATCGCAAATGCCGGGTCCCAGCCGCTGGCGGCCAGCTCCGCAAAGACGACCGACGCCAGGCCATAGGTGGCACCGACGGAGAGGTCGATCCCGCCTGAGATCAGCACGAACGTGCCGGCCACCGCGATCACCAGCGTGGAGGCCTGCTGGTCGACGATGTTGAGCAGGTTGGTGGTGCTGAAGAACGGCGCCGACCCGATCGAGAGCGCGACGAACAGCGCGACGAACGGGATCAGGATGCCCGCGCTGCGCCAGCGAACACCCGCCGGCAGCAGCGCCGACCGACCCGGCGCGGGGGGCGAGGCCGTCTCGGCCACCGCGCTCTGCTCCTGCTCGGTGCTCATGCCGCCTGCCTGACCGCGGGTTCGGAGAAGGCCGCCGCGAGGATCGCCGACTCGCTGACCGCCTCGCCCACGAGCTCCGCGGCGATCCCCCCGCGGCGCATCACCAGCACGCGCTCGGCGAGCCCCAGGATCTCCTCGACCTCGGAGGAGATCAGCAGGATCGCGGTGCCCTCAGCCGCCAGTCCGACGAGCAGGTCATAGATCGCGCGCTTGGCGCCCACGTCGACGCCGCGCGTCGGCTCGTCGGCGATCAGCACGCGCGGTTTGCACATCAGCATCCTGGCGAACAGCACCTTCTGCTGGTTGCCGCCGGAGAGGGTGCCGACGATCGACTCGCCGCCCGCGCGCGTGAGCGCAACCCTGGACAGCAACTCGCCCGCCGCCCGCCTTTCAGAGCGTCGGTCGACGACTCCCAGACGGCTATGACCACGCAGGCTGGAGAGCGAGACGTTCTCGACCGCCGAGCGGCTGTAGAGCAGGCCAAGCTCGCGCCGGGACTCGGGCACCATCGCCAGGCCGTTACGGAGGCTCGCCAGCGGGCCCGCCGGCCGCAGCGACTCGCCGGCCAGCTCGACGCTGCCCGCCTGGCGGCGATCGGCGCCGAAGATCGCGCGCGCGAGCTCGGAGCGCCCCGCCCCAACCAGTCCTGCCAGCCCGAGAATCTCGCCCTCACGCAGGTCAAACGAGACATCGTCGACGCCGCGGGCGACGAGACCCCGCACCCGCAGCGCCACAGCGGCGTCGGGCGCAACGCGTGGCTTCGGCGGGTAGGCGGCGGTCAGCGGCCGGCCGAGCATCGCCTGGATCAGCGAGGACTCATCCTCCGCCGTCGCCGGTGCGCTGCGCACGATGTGCCCGTCGCGCATGACCGTGATCGTGTCGGCCAGCTCGAGCACCTCGCGCAGGAAGTGCGAGACCAGGAGCACGGTCCTGCCCTGCGCGGCCAGGGAGCGGATGATCGCGTGCAGGCGCTCGACATCGGCCCCGGCGAGCGCCTGGGAGGGCTCGTCCATGACGATCATGCGCGCATCTCGCGCGAGCGCCCGCATGATCTCGACCTGCTGCTGCTCGGCCACACGCAGACCGGCGACCTGGCGGTCGGCGTCCAGCGAGAAGCCGGCGCGGGCTGCGAGTTCGCGGTAGCGCACGCGCAGGGCGCGGCGGTCAACCCAGCCGGCACGACGCGGCTCAACCCCGAGAAACACGTTCTGGGCGACCCCCAAATGCGGAACCACCAAGAGCTCCTGGGCCATCATCGCGATCCCGAGCTCGAGCCCCTCGCGCGGTGACCTCAGCGTCACCGGCCGGCCGTCGACGAGCAGCTCACCGCTGTCGTGCGGGATCGCACCGGCGATGATCTTGGCGAGCGTGGACTTGCCGGCACCGTTCTCACCGACCAGTGCGTGCACCGTGCCCGCAGGTATCTCGAGCGAGATCCCCGCGAGCGCGTGCACGCCCCCAAAGCGCTTGCTGACGTCGCGGAGCTCGACGAGCGGCGCGCTCGTCGAGCTCCGGTCGTTGGGCTCTAACCGGCCCATTCACCCTTGAACAGACGGGCGTCGCTCCTGGTGATGACGCCGTTGTTGGGCAGCGAGTCAAGCGGGTTCTGGCCCGGGTACTTGAGCCCTGTACGGATCGCGTTGACGAGCGTCAGCACGCCGTCCCTGCCCTCGCTGGCCGGGTCCTGGGCGACGGTTCCAAACCAGCGCCCGTCCTTGACCCCGGCGATGCCGGCCCGCGAGCCGCCGAAGCCGACCAGCACCGCCTTGCGCGCGGAGCTGGCGGCAGCCGCGCCCTCGATGCCCTGGTCTGAGCCCGCGATCAGGTTGATGTTCGGGTGCGCCGACATCATCGTCTGCACCGCTGTCTCACCGTCGGTGGGCGTGAAGAAGTCCTGCCCGGTGTCGACGATCCTGGCGTGCGGGTCCTTGCGCAGCGCGGCCAGGAACGCTGAGTGGATGGCGACGTCCAGCGTGGACTGCTGGATGTCGTAGAGGTAGCCGATGTTGCAGGGGTTCAGGTGCTTGGTCTCGCACGCCTGCACCGCCAGCTGGCCGAACAGCGTGCCGAGCTGCCACGGGTCGAAGGTGACATTGCCGGACAGGCCGCGGACCTGAACCGCAGATGTCTTGTAGCTCCTGCCCATGACCTGATCGACGTTGACGACCTTGATGCCCTTCTTCACAGCCTTGGCCACGAGCGGGATCAGGTTGGTCGACTCGATCGGCTGCGTGAGGATCCCGCTTACGCCGCCCTCGACCAGAGCGTCCTGGAAGTCCGCGTACTGCGCGGTCGGGCTGTTGTTGGCGTTGTAGACCTGCAGGGTCGCGCCGAGCTTCCTGGCCTCGGCGTGCGCGGCTGCGAGCATCGGCGCGTCGTAGCTGTTGTTGGTCGCGGCAAACGACAGGAACACCAGCTTGGGATGCTTGACGTTGCGCGCCTGGGCGCTCGGAACAACCGCCGCCATCGCCACCGCGAGCGCCGCAAGCAGCGTTCCCGCGGCCACCATGCTGATCCGCGCCGTCAGGCAAACTCGCAAAGATTTATTTCTCAACTGCCTCTCCTCCTCCACGGTCTCCCAACCGCTGCAGGGGCTCTCCGGCCACGAACCCGCGCCGTCAAGAGCCTGATCCACATGAAGCCGCACACCAACACGGCACTGTGCGATGAAGATACACACTTGGCGGATCGCATATCAAGCGGTACTGCGCATTTCGCCTCGCGCCCGCCGGGATCCTCCACATCCGCGGGCAGTGCCGCCAGATATCGCGGTGCCGTTGACATCTGCGCTGGCATCTGCAACGGTAACCTAGCCTGTAGGCGTTTACTGTCATGCGACAGCGGGAGTTTGGGGAGTTGACTATTGAGAATGCCGGGGAGCGCACCCCGGAGCAGATCAGCGGCGCGCCGGCGGTCGCCTTCCGCAGCGGGTTGGTCCTGACGATGGACGCCGCGCACACCGTGATCCACGGTGGCGACGTGCTGGTTGTCGGGCGCGATGTGGCCGCCGTCGGGCGCAGCCTCGAGGTGCCGGCGGGCACGCTCGAGATCGACGCGCGCGACGGCATCGTGATGCCCGGCATGATCGACACCCACCGCCACATGTGGCAGACCGCGATGCGCGGCTACGGGGCCGACTGGACGCTCACGCAGTACTTCGTCTGGAACTACCTGGAGCACGGGCGCAAGTTCCGCCCCGAGGACTACCACGCCGGCAACCTGCTGTCTGCCATCGAGGCGATCGATGCCGGCGTGACCACCAGCGTCGACTGGTCCCATGGACTTGCCACGGTCGACCACGCCGATGCGGCGGTGGATGCGCTCGAGGAGGTTCCGGGCCGCTTCGTCTTCGGCTACGGCAACATTCATGCGGCGCCGTGGGAGTGGGCGAACTCGCCGGACTTCCGTGCCTTCGTGGAGCGGCGCATGAAGCGCTCTGAGATGCTCGGCTTCCAGCTCGCCTTTGACGTGACCGGGGATCCGGCCTTCCCCGAGCGGGCGGCGTTTGAGGCGGCCCGCGAGCTGGGCGTGGCGGTGACGACGCACGCGGGCGTGTGGGGGGCCACCAACGACAACGGCATCCGCCTGATGCACGAGCACGGCTTCATGACGCCCGAGACCGTCTACGTCCACGCGGCTACGCTCTCGGACGACTCCTATCAGCGGATCGCCGCAACCGGCGGCCATGCGTCGGTCTCGGCCGAGAGCGAGTGCTCCTGTGGCCAGGGCTACCCGTCGAGCTGGGCGCTGCGCCGCCATGGGATCCCCATATCGCTGTCGGTCGACACATCGGTGTGGTTCAGCGCAGATCCGTTCTCGGCGATGCGCGCAACCCTATCCACCGATCGCGCGCGCGAGCACCACGAGGCGCATGCACGCGGCGAGACGGTCACAAACGTCGGTCTGCGCGCCGAGCAGGTGGTCGACTGGGCCACGCGCGGCGGCGCGCGGGCGCTCGGCATGGACGGGATCATCGGCAGCCTGGAGGCGGGCAAGCGCGCGGACGTGGTGCTCGTCAAGAACGAGCGCTCACCGGCGATGTTCCCGATCCTGCACCCGTACGGGCATCTCGTCTTTCAGGCCCAGCGCGGCGACGTTCACACGGTGCTCGTCAACGGCCGCGTGGTCAAGCACGCAGGGCTGCTCGTCGGCACCGACCTCGGCCGCGTACGGCGGGCGATCGAGCACACGATCGAGCATCTGCGCCGCTCACTCGGCGAGGAGGAATGGCTCGCCGGCATGCACCCCGAGATCCCCGACACCAAGGTGCTTGACAACCCCTACACGTACACCGACTACGCGGATGCGTCGACGCACTCGGCCTGAGGGCCGACCGACGTCCCGCAGTATCGAGAGGAGACCATGAGCAACCAGGACGGTACGGTCGTGATCGTCGGCGGGACGAAGGGTCTCGGACGACGCCTGGCGGAGCGCTTCGCAGCGGACGGACGCGAAGTGGTGATCACCGGACGCGACCAGGAGCAGGCCAACGCGATCGCCGCAGAGATCGGACACGGCGCCCGTGCCGTGGCCCTGGATCTGTCAAACCCGCATGAGATCGGCGCGCGGCTCGAGGGCCTGGACCACGTCGACCATGTTGTCCTGGCGGCGATCGAACGCGACACCAACACGCTGCGTGACTACGACGTGACGCGCGCGATCCGCCTGGCGACGATCAAGCTGGTCGGCTACACGGAGGTGCTGCATGCGCTCCATCCCGCGCTGCACGACGCAAGCTCGGTGCTCCTCTTCGGCGGTTTGGCGAAGGAGCGCCCGTACCCCGGATCCACGACCGTGACCACGGTCAACGGGGCCGTCGACACGATGATCCGCACGTTCGCGCTGGAGCTCGCGCCGGTGCGGGTGAACGCGCTGCATCCGGGTATCGTCGGTGATAGCCCGTATTGGGAGGACAACCAGCAGATGCTCGCAAACGTCGTCGCACGCACGCCCACGGGCCGCACCGTCACGATGGACGAGGTCACCGATGCGGCGCTGTTTCTGCTGCGCAACGGCGCTGTCAACGGCGTCAACCTGTACGTCGACGGCGGCTGGGTGTTCGGCTGATGCGGGTCGCCGTCCTGGGTCTCGGCCGCATGGGCGCTCCGATCGCGGAGCGCCTGCGCGCCGCCGGGCACGAGTTGTCGGTCTGGAACCGCTCGCCGCCGGCGACCGAGCCGTTTAGGGAGCGCGGGATCAGGACGCTCGAACGGCCGTCCGACGCATGGCGGCACGCCGATCTAGTGATCACGATGCTGGCCAACGACGAAGCGCTCCTGGCGGTGACGCTCGGTGAGGACGGGCTCCTCAGCACCAGTGCTGGACGCGAGCGGCCTGACGGGTCGCCTTGCCTGGCCGAGATGAGCACGGTATCGGTAGCCGTTTCCTCTGAGCTGGGCGAGGCGGCATCCACGCGCGGCGTCGACTATCTGCGGGCGCCCGTTACCGGTAACCCCTCGGTCGTCGTCGCCGGCGACCTTGGGATAGTCGTGTCCGGACCCGAGAGTGTGTTCGAGCGGCTCGCGCCGACGCTGCGCGACATCGGCCCAAACCTGTTCTATGTTGGCGACGGCGAACAGGCGAGAGCCGTGAAGCTCGCCCTCAACCTCATGGTCGGTGGAACGACGCAACTGCTGGCCGAGGCGCTGGTGCTCGCCGAGCGTCACGGGCTCGAGCGAAGGAAAATGCTCGAGGTTATATCTGGCTCCGCCATCGGGAGCCCCTACGTCAGGTACAAGGCAGCCGGCCTGGTCGCGGATGACTATGTATCCACCTTCACCGCAAGCCTGTTGCACAAAGATCTTTCGTTGGCGCTCGACGCCGGCCACGAGATGGGCGTGCCCCTCCCGCTCACAGCGGCGACACAGCAGCTAGTCGAGAGCTGCATCGCAATCGGGATGGGCGATCTAGACCTTTCCGTGCTTGTCCCCCGGCTCCGCCGCGACGCCGGCGGATGACACACCGGCACGGCGAACACCGAGGAGAGCGACCGGCCCACCTCGGGATGAGTCCGTAAGCGCAGATGCATCTCGTCGCGCGCGCCATCTGACTACGCAACCCGAGCCGCTCTGGTCGCTGCCAGCCCTGCCGCGTGACCATGCACGCGCCGCCGTCCATGTCGCCGTCGTCCCTCATGCGCGACCGCTCTGATCAGCCCGATTCTGCCGTATCAGCATCCGCGACCTTGCCGCGGGAAATACGCGGTAACCCGCTACCGGTAAGCACCACTTGACACACGCCGGCGCGCGGCTTAGAGTCTAGCTATGTCCGATTGTCCGATGATCTGGCTGCTCCCGTCCAGCGAGGTTGCGGCCTTCTACCAGTCGTCGTCGGGGCCTTTTGACGATCCAAACAACATCCGAGAATCCGGTCAACGTGCAGCAGGACGAGCGCAGTGTCGAGACCGCGTTACCAACACTGCTAGCCGCCACAGCTAGCAACTCTTCCGGCACCGCGCTGGTCAATGCATTTGAGTCTAACAAAGGAGTGAGAGATGGCGAAACGGTTACTCATCAAGGGCGGTGCTGTTATCAGCGTCGACCCTAGCATCGGCGAACTGCGCGTCGGTGACGTTCTCATCGAGGGTGATACCATTATTGACGTCGCGCGGGACATCCCTGCGGAGGATTGCGAGTTCCTCGACGCGACAGGTATGGTAGTGATGCCTGGTTTGGTCGACTCCCATCGTCACTTCTGGCAGACGGGCACGCGCGCTGATTCAATCGACCACGTATTCTGGGATCTCGTAGCGAGTCAGTGGCCGAAGATCGCGGCGCACTACAGCCCAGAGGACGTATACGCGACGGTTTTGGCCGGTGCTGCGGACGCGCTCTCTGCTGGCGTCACAACCGTTCTCGACTGGTGTCACGTGGTCAATACCCCGGAGCACGCAGAAGAGAACGTTCGCGCGCTGCGGGACATTGGGATCCGCTCGCGCTTCCTTTACGGCGCGTCTATGTCTCGCAAACTGAACGAGTTTCAGGGCGAAGCCGATGACACGGATTCCTGGGCCCACGCACGCGATCTCTACACACGCGAGTTTGAAGGCAAGGAAGACGGCTTACTCACTTACGGCTTGGCGATCCAAGGGCCTGACGTCTCCACTATGGAACTCACCACGACCGACTGTGCTGCCGCGCGCGACATCGGTGTACCCATCGCCGTACATGTCGGCGCACCGGAGGGTCCGCCACCAATGCTCTCCATCCAGCGCATGGCCGACGCGAACTTGCTCGGACCCGACATCAACTTCGCGCATTGCTGTAATTCAACCGACGAGGAGCTTCGGCGTCTAGCCGAGGCAGGTGGTACCGCCACAGCCTGCCCGACGCTCGACATGGCGTTCGGTATGGGAACGCCGGCCACCGGTCGGCTCCGCGACGCCGGGCTGCGCCCAGCGGTTGGTGTCGACTCCGTGATCGCTTCCAGTGGCGACATGTTCGAGGAACTCCGGCTCGGCATGCTCTACGAGAGGATGCGCCGCTCCCAGGCCATCTTTGCCAAGGGCACAGATGTCAAGAGCGTGGCGGAGTTGGGATTCACCAGCCGCGAAGCGCTCGAATCGGGCACAATCAACAGCGCGCACGCAATGTGGCTAGGCGACAAGGTCGGGTCGCTCACGCCCGGCAAGAAGGCAGACGTTATCCTCCTGCGTGCCACTGATCTCAACCTGGCCCCACTAAGCGACATGGTCGGAGCCGTTGTGTGCGGAGCGAATTCAGGCAATGTCGACACGGTCTTGGTCAACGGCAAGATCGTGAAGCGTAACGGGAGCCTGGTCGGCGTCGACGTAGCCCGTGTGCACCGCCTCATCGTCGAGGCGCGCGACCGGATGTATGCATACGACGCCTACCCTGGCATGCGTCCGCCGCTCTCTACGCCAACCCACCTGTCATGACCATGGCCACCGAGAGCAGGCGATCGGTGATCGTCACAGGCGCTGGCGGAGGGATGGGCGCTGCCGCGGTGCGGCAGCTCGTCAAACGAAACGTCAACGTCCTCGCCGTCGACCTCCGACCGCAGAGCGTTGAGCTGCTTAAGAGCGAACTCGCCGACGCCCCGGCCGAGGTTCTCCCCGTCGCTGGCGACGCAGCGGACGCCGAAACCGTGCAAGCCTTTGTTGCCCTAGCCATCACACACTTCGGCCGACTAGATGGTGTGTTCAATATCGCCGGCGTCGGGACAGGAGAGTTTCGGCCATTAGCCGAGGTCCAAAATGCCACTTATGACGAGGTCATGCGCGTGAATGCCAAAAGCGTCTGGCTAGGTATGAAGTACGCGTTGCCTCACCTCGTCGCCGGAGGCGGCGGCACAATCGTCAACACCGGCTCTCACCTCGCATGGCATGCCGCACCGACCTTCTCGGCTTACTGCGCCTCCAAACACGCGGTCATCGGCATGACGAAGGCGGTCGCCTTGGAATACGGGCGCGACAACGTGCGCGCAAACATCGTTTGTCCCAGCGCCATGGAGACAGCTATGGGGCAGGAGGCCGCTGAAGGCATCGACCCCGAAGACCCCCGAGCGGGCTGGCAGGTCATGATCGACCAATCAGCCAACGGCCGCGTGGCACGGCCAGAAGAGACAGCAGCAGTTGGCGTGTGGCTGCTACTGGATGCGCCCCAGCACGTATCAGGCGTTGTGTTCCCGGTAGACGGTGCTCAATCCGCCAAGTAGCAGCTACACCCCCACCCGCAGATAAGAGGAGGTCGAATGGGACGGCTAGACAATAAGGTCGCCATCATCACCGGCACAGCTGGAGGCCAAGGACGCGCGGCTGCCCTGCTATTCGCGCGCGAAGGCGCAAAAATCGTCGGCTGTGACGTAGGCAGCGACTATTACAGCGACACCGAAGTGACAGGCACAGCCGCGGAGTACAGCAAGTGGACGGCGAAGGGCCTAGATGAGACGGTCGCACTGGTCCGCGCCGCCGGCGGCGAGATGGTTGCGCTGCAGCCATGTGACCTGACAAAGCAGGAGGATGCCGACGCACTGATTCAGTTTGCGTTGGAGACTTACGAGAAAATCGACATTTTGTACAACAATGCCGCGAAGGGTGAATTCGCATGGTTCGACGAGATGTCGCATGAGCAATTCTGGAAAGGCATGACACAGGAACTCGACACCGTCTTTCTGCCGACGAAGGCGGTATGGCCGCACATGGTCGCCCAGAAGGGTGGCGCAATCGTTAACACCGCTTCCATGTCGGCGACTAAAGTATATGCAGCACTCCCTTGCATATCACACATGACGGTAAAGGCAGCGGTCCAGGGCTTTTCACGGCACCTCGCGTTCGAAGGCGCACCTCACGGGATACGAGTCAACAGCGTTGCTCCCGGTCTCATCGCAAGCCCGTCCACGGGTCCTTTCCTAGATGACCCCGAGTTTCGGGACGCGTTCCTGCGGGAGTCGATGATCCAAAGGGTCGGCACACCCGAGGACGTGGCACGGGTTGCGCTATTCCTAGCGTCTGATGACGCCTCGTTCGTGACGGGCGCCAACTACGCCGTCGACGGCGGCGCCACTGGGATGTGATCGTCGGCGTTCAGAGCGCCGCTGGCGAAGTGGCCTGCGCGGCCAGGCCGCGCAGGCCACTTCTGCTGCATCTAAGCGGCGGCTTGGCCGCCGTCGACCGGAACTAGGATGCCGTTGATATGTGACGGCGCGTCGAGTAGCAGCCACACTCCCGCGGCAGCTACTTCGTCGGGCGTGGCAAGGCGCCCATTCGGTGCCTGATCGATCAACACCTGCCGGCCGAGCGAGACGTCGTCTGGATTGATAGCGGCGGACACACGCGCCCCCATCGCTGTATCGACCGCACTCGGGCAGACGCAGTTCACGCGGATGCCGCTGGTGGCATATTCGAGCGCGGCCGCTCGCGTCAGCCCCATCACGGCATGTTTCGACGCACAGTATGCCCCGAGGGTGGCAGCCCCATGCCATGCGAGGTGCGAGCCGGTACTGACCACCGCACCTCCTCCGCCCTTCACCAGAACCGGGATAACGTATTTCAGGTTCAGGAATACGCTCCGCGCGTTGACACTCATCACGCGGTCGTAGTTGGCTGTGGATGCCTCCCCGGACATTGCGAACTCGCCTTCGATCCCAGCGATGTTGAAGACCCCGGCGAGTCCACCCCAGCGATCGACGGCCTCGGCAACGTAGGCCCGAACGTCGTCCTCTCGACTGGCATCAGCCGGCCTGAGCACGAGTTCCCCACCACCTGAACCCGCGTCGACGGCGCGGGCGAGCGTGGCGTGGTCTAGGTCAACGGCCATAACGTTGCCGCCGCGATCAGCGATCTGCCGAACCGCAGCAGCGCCGACACCACCGGCGGCCCCTGTGACGATGTAGCTACCAGCACTTTGAGACATGGCTCTCCCTCTTGACTTTGCCTCGGGCGTCCGACATTGGCGCACCGCCACAGTGCGGGCGGCCTGCCAGCGAGCTTCATGTGGCGCACCAGCCGGATCCGAGTCTTTGCTTGACAACTCCTCACATATAATCGTAGAGTCTGACAATCAGGCAAGTCGGCTGCAAGCCGATACTCGCTGATCTTCAGACGGCCGAGCATGAGTAGAGGAGGCAGGATTTGAGAATTTCTGAGGCGTCAGAGGCGGAGCGAAGCATGGTCGCCGACGGGATGCGAATTGACTACGACGTCCCGATCGAGATGGACGATGGCCTGGTTCTGCGATGCGACGTGTTTCGCCCAGTCCAAGATGGCCGGTTCCCGGTGATCATGACGCTCGGGCCCTACGCCAAGGGCTTGCCGTTTCAGACTGGATACTCAGGGATGTGGAAGACGATCGAAGCTAACTATCCCGAAATCCTGCAAGGGTCGACGAACAAGTACCAGAACTGGGAGACGTGCGACCCCGAGAAGTGGGTACCCGACGGCTACGTGTGTGTTCGCGTCGACTCCCGCGGCGCGGGACGCTCACCGGGCTACCTTGATGTCTATTCGCCGCGCGAGACGCTCGACTACTACCACTGCATCGAGTGGGCTGGCACTCAGAGCTGGTCAAATGGGAAAGTAGGACTGCTCGGCATCTCCTACTACGCCGTCAACCAGTGGCTTGTGGCCCAGCTGCAGCCGCCCCACCTCGCTGCCATTTGCCCGTTCGAGGGCTATCAGGACTTCTATCGCGAATGCAACCGTCATGGAGGCATCCTGAACACGTTTATGCCGGAGTGGTTTCCGGTCCAAGTGACCTCCGTGCAGTACGGCAACGGCAGCAGTGTTGTCAACCCGAACACCGGGGTTCTTGTTGTTGGTGGTCCAGCACTGTCGGAAGAAGAACTCGCTGCGAACAGAAGTGACCTGCCTGGCGAGCTCCGCTCTCGCGAGCTTGACGACCCGTGGTACCGCGCAAGATCTGCAGAACTCTCGAAGATCACAGTCCCGCTGCTGTCCGCGGCGAGCTGGACCCATTCGCTACATGAGCGTGGAAACTTCGAAGGCTACCTCGGCGCAGCGTCGGAGCAGAAATGGCTGGAGGTTCATGGTCTTGAGCACTGGACCGTCTTCTACACGGACTACGGCGTCGACCTACAGAAACGATTCTTCGGTCACTTTCTAAAGGGCCTCGATACAGGCTGGGATAAGCAGCCTCCGGTTTCGCTGAACCTCCGCGCGGTCGACGGCACCTTTGTTCAGCGTGGCGAGCAAGAGTGGCCGTTGGCTCGCACTCAGTGGACCCGGCTGTATCTCGACGCGGCCGACAGCACGCTGCTCCGCGACCGTGGTGACGACGATGCCGCGGTCCAGTTCGCCGCACTTGGCGACGGTGTCACATTTCTGACGGAACCACTTGTTGATCCGCTTGAGATCACTGGCCCTTGCGCGGCCAAGCTGTTTGTCTCCTCCTCGACCGAGGATGCCGACGTCTTCGTTGTGCTCCGGGTACTGGATCCCGAAGGAACAGACGTCGCCTTCGTAAGCGCTCAGGATCCTCGCGGAGTTATCACGAAAGGCTGGCTGCGCGCCTCGCACAGGAAGCTCGACCACGAGCGGTCGATGGACTATCGGCCATATCATCCACACGACGAGAAGCAGCCACTCGTGCCCGGCGAGAAGGTGGAGCTTGATATTGAGATCTGGCCCACCTCAGTGCTGATCCCCAGTGGTTATCGGCTCGGAGTTACTGTTCTGGGCCGCGACTTCACGTGGCCTGGGGCCGGCCCTTGGCCGCAAATCTACGGAATTGATATGCGCGGCGACGGGATCTTCCATCACAATGACCCAGGCGACCGCCCTGAGTCCCTGTTCGGTGGGACGACCACCCTGTACACCGGCGCTGCCAGTCCGTCGTATCTTCTGCTCCCAGTAATCCCAGAACGCAAATGAGCGTGCTAGAGGCTTCTGGAGCCGTCGTGCTCCGCCCAGGCGACACCGCCTACGACGAGGTGCGGCGGGTCCACAACGGAATGATCGACAAGCGCCCGGCCCTGATCGTAAGGTGCCTGACCACCGAACACGTGGCCGCGGCCGTTCGGTTCGCTCGTGCAAGGTCGCTTGAGATATCCATCCGTAGCTGCGGCCACAACGTCGCCGGTCGCGCTGTCTGCGACGGTGGCCTAATGATCGATCTCAACCTCATGAAGGGGGCCACCGTCGATCCGAACGCGCGCACCGCTCAAGCCCAGCCTGGGCTCAATTGGGGCGAATTCAATGCTGCCACGCAAAGGCACGGCCTGGCCGTCACGGGTGGCACCATCTCCACAACCGGGGTCGCAGGGCTAACGCTTGGAGGTGGCTTTGGCTGGCTGATGGGGAAGTTCGGCTTCGCTGCTGACAATCTCCTGTCCGCAGAGGTCGTCACCGCGGACGGCGCCATACTGACCGCTAGTGTGCACGAGCACCCAGACCTTTTCTGGGCGCTACGCGGTGGAGGCGGCAACTTCGGGGTCGTGACGTCTTTTACCTTCAAGCTGTATCGCGTTGGTCCCATCGTCACAGGTGGCTTTAACTTCTGGCCGTATAAGCGGGCGAAGGAGGTGTTGGCACTTTTTCGAGAAGAGTCGGCAAAGATCTCGGATGACATGAGCCTCGTCGCCGCCCTTGTCAGGTCGCCAGACGAGCCTCATGAGCCGCTTGCCGGAATCATTGCCTGCCACGTCGGTCCAGAAGATGTCGCGACGCGCGAGCTGGCAGCGATCCGAGGATTTGGTGAGCCGGTCGTCCAAGCGATCATCCGAAAGCCGTACGAAGACGTCAACTCACAGTATGACTTCGGATTCCCGAATCGAGCTCTCAACTACTGGAAGTCGAGCTTCCTAAAGCGACTACCGGACGACGCGATCAGTAGCATGGTCGCGGACTTCGCGCGCTGCCCATCTCACATGAGTATCTTGATGCTGGAGGATGTACATGGAGCTGCGACGCGTGTACCAACCGCTGCGACAGCGATTCCGCACCGCGCGGCCGGATTTAATCTGCTGATTCCATCTGTGTGGTCGAATCCGAGCGAGACCGCACTCAACGTCGCTTGGACTCAGGACACGTTCGCGCGCCTGAACCCGTTTTTTGCGCCGGGACGTTATGTCAACTATCTTGACGACGACGAGGCCCAAAGAGGTGGGGATCCCGTCCGTGCCGCATATGGCGCCAACTATGAGCGCCTAGTCGAGGTGAAGACAGCGTACGATCCGGAAAACGTGTTCCATCTCAACTACAACATTCCGCCGCGAAAGTCGGCAACGCGGTAGGCAAAGCAAGTTTTGCTGAAGCTGGCGCGGTTGAGTCGTCAGCTTGGTCGAGTGCGTCTCAGTCGGCATCAATCGGTCAGGGACAACCGAGCCCGCTCGCGTAAACTACGACGGGCGTACGCGGCCCGCCAGCACTCTAACGAACTACATGAGAGCGGCAGCTTGCAGTGGCCACGGCGCGGCGGCGCGAGTGCCAGTCCACGTCGCAACAGTGGGGCCAACTCAGAGCGGCTCTCTCACGACACGCAACGTCTGTAGAGACGTCCCGGTCCGTCTCACTAGCAACAACAGTGAGCACCACCACTCCGGGACCAAGCTGATGACCCCAAGCATCGTTCACCACGGCCGAGCCCAGACAGTCCACGCAGCCCGCGCGCAGGTGCGCGCAGCAGCCTGAGACGCAGCACCCGAGCAGTTCGGCAACAAAACAACGGTCACGCCAGCAGTGCCAACCGCCGCCTAGATCAGCAGACCCGACAGCCAGGGGCTCGAACACTAAATTCGACGACCAAATACCTCACCCAGCTCGACAGGCTTCGGCGGCGCATCCGACTGCCCCGACCGATCCCACACCGTCAGCGATGAGCCCCATCCAACACGCACCCTTGAGCTCCGCGGAGCTCAAGCCCCAACCGCCGGGCTGCCAATCGAATCTCCGCCAGTGTCGTTGCAACAGTGACGGATGCGATACCAGCAATGGATTCATGTCGGCGCAGACCAACGCTCCCGGCAATCGCGTGCGCCGGGACTGTCGTCGCGCTTGCCCGGCGTCCGATTTCGCCGACGATTTTCCCCATAGCTGACTGACTGTCGACGCACCCCTCGCCTGTAATGGTCGCTGTTGCCCGCGCTAGTCGATGGTCGAACTGCACCGCACTGAGCACGTGTGCCGCGCCAGCGGTGAGCTCTGCGTCAAGGGCCGCCCAGAGCGCGCCTGCAAGCCCACCGGCCGCACCGGACATGGGCACGCCCAGTGGGTTCCGCGGCAACCTCGCGGCTTCGGGCGCTGCAAGCCGCTGCAACTCTCTGACCTGCTCCGGTCTGGCGCCCTTCTGTGGGCCGAAAATCCGTGCGCAGTCCTCCCATGTGGTGTCAACGTCGCAGAGGACGGTTAGTGACGCTCCGCGCAGACCACCGCTGCTACTAATGGCGGCTAGGGCGCCACGCCCGTAGTCAACGGTCGCCGACCCTCCGGCCGCCACCAAAACGTGTCGTGCGCCCAGCTCGACCGCAGCTACGATCAAGAGCCCGGTACCCTCTGTCGAAGACTGCATGACATCACGTTCGGAATCGGAGAGCAGTGAGAGACCGCTGGCAGATGCGGCTTCCACGACAGCAACAGCCCCGTTGCCGAGAAGCGCAACGGACCCGTAGATCGGACGTCCGAGCGGGTCTGTTGTGGGGAAGCTGAGCACTCGGCCGCCGCCTGCGTGCAGGAGTGCGCTTGCAGTGCCTTCCCCTCCGTCGGCGACTGGGCACAGGTCGCAAGACCAACCAGCATCACCGACCCCAGCCCCGATCGCTGCGGCCACTCTCTCGGCAGTAAAAGTCCCCTTGAACGAGTCAGGTGCCACAAGAATGGACCGCGAACGCTCAGGCGACGCCGTCGACGGCCCGACTACTAACTCGGGCGCGACACCTGCCCGTGAGTAGTTGCCCGTCACCAAGCCCAAAGTCGCTCGTCCGCCGCGGAAGTTGGGATGACTGTAACAGCGACCACGCCGCTATTGAACCCTGCGGACCGCGAACTCTCGATGCCCGTGCACCTCAGAGCATGTCAGGACTCCGGAGGCCGCGGCAATCAACGCGTTGTAGATAGACTCGCCAACCGACGTCAGGGTCTCGGTCCCAATTGCAATTCCGCCGGCATCAATATCGATATCGCCAGGCATGTTCCCGAAGACAGCCGAGTTGGTCGAAATCTTGACGCATGGCGCAATGGGTGAGCCGGTAGGGGTTCCGCGACCCGTCGTGAACGCCACCAACTGGCAGCCACCTGCGACGAAGCCTACCATCTGCTCGATGTCGTGTCCGGGTGTGTCCATAATATATAAGCCTGTCCCTCTCGGCGACCCCGCGTATTCGAGCGTACCGGAAATCGCGGCAGTTCCAGCCTTGCGCGCTGCGCCGAGCGACTTCTCTTCGATTGTTGTCAAGCCGCCGGCTATGTTGCCAGGAGTTGGCTGTGCGCCGCGGATATCTATACCAAGTCCCTTAACAGCGTGCTCGAAGGCGTTGATGAGCTCGACAATCTCCTGGCCTATCTCTGGAGTGACGGCCCGTGCCGCCAGGAAGCGCTCGGCGCCGACCAACTCCGGCACCTCCCCGAGGATGGTAGACGCACCCTCAGCGACAAGCCGGTCGCTAGCGATGCCTAGAGCAGGATTCGCAGTTATACCCGACCACCCGTCCGAGCCTCCGCACTCAAGACCAACGACGAGCGCGGAAATCGGCATTGGCTCTCGCGATGCCGCCGCAGCCATCACCAGTTCAGATGCGACCGCACGCGCGGCCTCGGCGGTGCTGACCGTACCACCGTGCTCAGACATGGCGACAACGCTGACGCGCTGCCCGCGGGCCGAGAGCTCATGAGCCAGCTGCTCATCTCGTGAGTCCACAGTGATAAGGAGAACGGCCCCTACGTTCGGATTCGCCCCAAACCCTGCGAGTGTTCGCGTTATCACCCCAGCGTCGGGATCCCCAGGGAGATTCTCCCACTCGTGAGCGACCGCAACCACCGCTGGCAGGTACTGCGCAACTAATTCTGCGGCGCGGTTCGCAGCTGCCCGGGCGGGGAGTACGAGGACATGGTTTCGTACGCCCCACTTGCCGTTATCTCTAGGATATCCAGTCAGCATCCGCACAAGTTCAGGCCCGGTCACATCGTGACCGAGAGCCGATCGAGCACGAAGTCGACTGAGCCACGTCGCTCAGATGCGGTCAGCCGACCCCGACATACGTCGCCTACACGGTCCGCGACCAGCGCCGCCTGCTCACCGACAGGCAGGCCGTACGCCCCCAGATCAAAGTCATCTCGCAGCATCGTGTACGTCTCGCGATCCCGCGCGACCGCGACCACGGGACAGCCCGCGAACCCCAACGGCGCCTCGTGTCCACCGCAGAGCGACACGATCAGCTGCGCGCCGAGCGCAGCGAGTCGCAGGTGGGCCGCGCCACCGCGCGCGCCGTCAACCACGGCGACGGCGGCGCCCCGCAGTTCCATCTCGCGCACGAGTGGCTCAACCAGCTCATCGTCCGAGCGGTCGAGGCCCACCAAGAGCCGTCCTGGCTCAAATATGCCTGAGGCCTCGCGGTGTAACTCCGCAAGGCGAGCTTCCACGATCTCGCGTCCCCGCGCGATTGCCGCTGTCGTGCCACCTGCGCGCTGGATGCCAACGTAATCGACGTTCACCCGGCGGCTGCTAATCGCCTGTGCGAGGCTCTCGCCAGCAATGGTCTCGCAGCCCAGTCCCACCAGCAGGACCGCCCCGATGTTCGGGTTGAGACCCACGCCCTCAAGCGAATCACGTGCGTGGCGCAAGTCATCACCGACGTGCAGGCAGCCGTGCTGATGTGTGATGGCTAGCGCATCCGTGGCGGCAGCGATGTCACGCGCAACACGCGTCGCACAAACGACCGACGGGAGCACAAGCATGTGGTTGCGAATGCCTACTCGCCCATTCGGGCGCTCGTACCCCTCCGGCTGGAACGGCGCTATCGCCACAGCACTCAACCAGCCTGGGGCCCTGGAAGGCGAGCGCTCGCCACGTTGTGAACATGCACATGACAGCCTCGCGGGATCGAACATGTCGCCAGTCCAATCACTTCGCCATACTTCAGTACCGGCTCGCCGCAACCGATTTGCCTCAGCGCGACTTTGTGGCCGGCGAGGATCTCGTCAACAATCACGACGACGGTCTGAGCATATTCGACGGTCTCCCCAGGCGCGAGGTCCATGAGCGCGACCAGCACATTGTCCGCTGGATCGACCGCAATCACCCGCCGCCTGCCGCCAGCCCCTGGCTCACTTGCCATAGCTGCGGAGGACTTCGGTCGATGTCCGTCGCCAACGGCCACACGCCAGCCAGTACGGGGTCGCAGCAGCACCGCAGAGCGTCGAAGCAGGCTGGACAGTTAGCGCAAACGCTACAAACATGGGCTCAAGGCGTATAGTACTACTTGACGCGTTGAGTAGGGGCCGATATCGTAGACGGTGCCGAGAGGGACGACGAGGAGGTCGGCTTCATGATTCGAGACTCCACAGCCATGAGTACCGCATTGGCTACAGATCTGCAGGACTACGATCGGCGGGATCTAGCCGAGCGCGTTGCCGAGGTCGTCAACGCAGTCCGCCGTCAGGGCGATGCAGCGGTCAGCAAGGCAGCGACAGTCCATGGCGCCGCAGAGCTGACTCGTTACGTCTACGCGATCCCCAGTTCGGTCGCGGCTGATATACGGCTGATTCAGCGACGACTGACGCAGGCTGCAGCAGTGGAGTTCTCCTCGCTGACAGACGTCGAGACGGAGGTTTCCGTCGGGACACGCATGGGTGTGCATCATGTGGCCGTCGACTCCCTGGGCGTCTGCCTAGCCGATGCCTCGCCACGCGGCGTTGAACTCGGAGTTGCAGAGGCCACAGTCATCATCGCGCGCGCGGCAGGCGTACGGCGCGTAATTGCCTGCCTGCCGCCGGACCATGACGGCAAGCCGTCGGCGCTCGTCGCGGCGACTCTCGCGCTGGCTGGCGTTGACACTATGCACTGCGTAGGCGGTGTACAGGGTCTTGCGGCGCTCGCGTTCGGGACTGAAACCATCCCGAGAGTCGATCTCTTGGTCGGGGTCGGCGACCCCGCCTTAGACGAGTGCGTACGCCAACTATCAGCTGCGGGCTGCCAAACCCGTAGTCACGGTGTCCTTGTGGTCGCCGATGAGTCGGCCCCTGCGGACTTGATCGCGGCTGACCTGATCGCCGCGGGAGAGTGCGACCCAACCGGCCGGGGAGTGCTCATCACCACGTCGCCGGAACTCGCGGAGACGGTGCACGCAGCAGTTGAGCGACAGCTGATTACGCTCCCCAACATCGAAACGGTGAGATGCGCGTGGAGGCGTCTAGGCGCGATCAACGTCGTCGATGGCCCAGACAAAGCGTGTGAACTAGCGAATCGCTACGCCGTCGAGCGCGTGGAGGTGCTCACGAGAGACCCAAGAGCCTACATGGGCAAGCTGAGCGAATGCAGCGAGCTTCTCTTGGGGCAAGGTGCAGGTGTAGCGCTTGCGAATCCGGTTGTAAGCCGCGAGCCGGCACATTTCAGTAGCGGCGGCACTTTTCCGTCGGTGAAAGCCTTTATGCGATCGATCCCTTACCGCGTCGCGGAATCGGCCGCCAGGGACGAGATAGAAGCGCTCGCCCAGCGCTGCCGGATGACGGGCCAGGAAGCTCATGCGCGCGCGTGTGAGCGGCGAGCGCCCCAGGAGATGGAGCACGCTGGCGCGTTCGGCCGGAACGAACTCTGCACGCTGCCTGGCTGACGGGTCGCCATGCTCCCTCCCGCATCGTGGAGGCTGACCTATTCGGCCAGCGCCTCGGAGTTGACCGGGGCAGTTCAAGGCTATGGCCGTGGCCGCGCACGTGGCCGTCCAACGCGGAGCACCATTCCGGCTCCTCGCTGATGGATGTGGATCACACGCTGGCGCGTCAAGCGGTCAATCGGACGACGAGACTCCCGGTCCTCGCGCATGGAGACATCCGTTGGCACTGTAGGGACGGGGCCATTGCCTTGTCGACCTCGGTCCCGTCCTCACACGGATCCCAGCGCGGCGGGCTGCCGCTCTGGGTGAGCCGCCCGGGCGTTGCACCCACCGACAACCCACCCACTTTGCGGGTCAGGATGTCCACCACCGCAGACACCGCATAGTCGGGCAGCCAGCGAAGTGAACGCCGCGGCCGGACCACCGCGCGATCTCGGCCGTCTCGGCCGGACGTTGCCACGGGCGATCGAGCGGAGCGCCGGCGAGGCTTGGTGGCCTGACGCGCTTATCAGCGGGTGGCGGGGCCGGCGGCCGGCGTGTGCCCGAAGCGCTGTCGGCCGTGAGGGAGCGGTAGGTGCGTCGCTCGCTCTGCACGGCGTGTTCGAGGAGCCGCTCGAACGACATCCCGCGCGAGCGTGAGTGACGACGGTTGAACCGGAACTGTGGTTCCCCCCGGATCGTGGAGGGTTGATCTATGCGGCTAGCGCCTCGAAGTTGACTGGGCTCATCTGCAGGATATGGCTGTGACGTCGGATGTGGTTGTAGAACCCGTTGGCCCTGAACACGGTTTCCTCCTCGTATCTGATCACCGAAATTCGGGTCTTGTGACGTTTTCGTGGGTTATTTGACCCGGTCTGGGAGTGGTGGGCAGAGCCCGGATAGTGTGAGCATCGCGAGCGCGATCAGCGCGTCGGCTGAGTGAAAGCCGAACGCTCGTCTCGTGATCAGCCTGATCTGGGTGTTGACCTGTTCCACGCGGGCGTTGGAGAGCCCGAGGCGGATGGCAGCGAGGATCCCGTCGCGCAGAGCCTCGTCTCGGTCACACGCGGTCTCGAACTCGCTGCTCGCGGCCGTACAGACCCACAAACATCAGAATGAGCAAGCCGGTGAGAATCTCTTGCAACGCTTCCCCAGCGCCGTGCCCGACGAGCAAGGTAGTAATCAACGTCATTATTAGTGCGCCGAGGAGAGTCCGCCAGTAGTCGCCGCGCGCGCCCACTAGAGACGTCCCCCCAACGAGAACGGCAGCCAGCGCCAAGAACAGATACGGATCACCAACGCCGGCTTCGCCCTGGCCAGTGAACCCTACCAACACGAGCCCGACCACTGCCGAGCCGACTGCGCTCACGGTGTAAGCACCCATCCAGATGCGCCCAGTGTTGACCCCGGCGAGGACCGCCGCCGCCTCGTTTGCCCCCGTGGCGTAAAGGCGACGACCGCTCACGGAGTGATGCAACACGATGCCTATCGCAACTGCCACCGCCACCCAGAGCACAATTAGCGGCGGTATCCCGATGCCAAAGGTTTTGCCAATGGGCGAGGAGAACTGGGTTAGCCACGCGGGAGGGCTGCCACTAACTTGCCCGCCGCGCGTCCACCCAAGAGTCGCCCCGGTCACCACGGCTCCCGTCGCAAGAGTTACGATCAGCGGCGGCGCGCGGAATCGGTGGGTGACGAGGCCGTTGACCACACCGACGACTGCCGCGCCGAAAAGTACAAGAACGATGACAAGTCCAAAAGGCCAACCCTTACCAGCGAGGTCCGTGCTCATCAGGTTCGCGCCGCTGATCATCGCCGGCACGGACAGGTCGATGGCACCGATCAGTATGACCAGCGTTTCACCCGCTGCCGCAAGACCAAGGAACGAGGCGAGCAGCAGCGTCGTGTAGATCGAGTCCTTGTTGACGAATCCCGAGATTGTCACTGCGGCGGCCAGGAACAGCGCCGCTACGGAGATGATCTGCAGCACTGGTACGCCTCGCAGGCGCTGGCGAACCCCGAATATGGCTCCTACCTCGGGTGGTGACGGCGAAGGGTTATGCGCAGCAGGGCTTGCTGGGCTGTCGCTCATACTGATGTCGCCTCGCTTTTGAATGCACGTGATCCCAAAATCACCGCGATGAACAGAACCCCGCCGTAAGCCACTTGGATGAAGTAGGCCGAAGCGTGCAGTTCCGTAAGCAGGTTCTCAAGTAAGAAGATGCTCGTCGCGCCGATCACGCTCATCACCAAGCCGCCGCGACCGCCAGCCATGTTGGTGCCACCGAGGGCTACGGCTGCGAGGGCAACCAGAACATAGTCCCCGAACACCTGGGAGTCAGCTGACTGCAACAACCCAGTGAGAGCGATCCCGCCCGCCCCTGCGACGAGCCCACCAAGCGCATAGGCCGCGATCCGTACTCGGTCGACATTGATCCCGGCCGAGTAGGCAGTCGCATCATGGTCGCCGACGGCCAAGAGGGTCTTGACGAACGCGCTGCGCCGAAGGCACCACCAAAGTCCCAACGGGAGCCCGATCGCGACTAGCGCGCCTGGCACCGGGCCAATTGAGCCCGCGATGTTGTTGGTCCAGTTTGGATTCGCAGACACGGGGTTTGGAACGAGGTACAAATCGACGCCGGAGAGCACGAAATACGTCCCGAGCGTCGCGATCACCGGAGGCATGCGCAGATATGTCACCATCAAGCCGTTGATCGCTCCAATGGCGGCCCCGATCGCTAGCAGGATCGGGACTGCTAGATACGGTGAGCCCCACGGGGTTCCTAGCAGAGTCGTGACCAGCAGAATGTTCGTGAAGCCCATGAGCGGCGCAACCGAGAGGTCGATCCCACTGCCGCCAGCAAGGAACGCGGGCGTACTCGCCATCCCGGCGAGGGCAAACGGCGCGAGCGTACCAAGCGTCGGCGCGATCTCCCCAGAACTGACGAAGGCAGGCTGCACGATGACGTTGAGGACGAAGAGGCCGGCGGCTAGGCTGGCGGCGAACGCAGCGGGACGGCGCAGCAGCTGCCTGATCAGTGCAGCGCTCATTCGGACTCCCGCCCGAAATAGCTCGCCACCAGACGCGAGCTAGTGAGTTCCTCGCGCGAGAGCTCACGGAAGATCCCACTCTCACGAAACACAAGTACGCGATCCATGAGGTCGACCAACTCAATGACCTCCGTAGACATCATCACCACCGCGACGCCACCCGCGGCCGCGTCTGTGAGAACTCGGTAGATATCCCGCTTCGTGCGGATATCGACGCCACGAGTAGGGTCGTTAAGGAGGAGGATCCTGGGTGCGGTAGCAAGCCACCGTGCGATCACAACCTTCTGCTGAGTCCCGCCGCTCAGCGAAGTAATTGGGTTCTCACGAGGCCCAGTGCGCATCTTCATGACGTCTGCATAGCGGTCCAGCCTCTCCCCGGTCCGCGCCCTTCGCACAAGACCCAGGCGGCGATCCGACTCCAGCGTGGATATCCCGAAGTTCTCGAGGATCGAGCGAGTCGGAAATATGGACTCGCCGCGACGGTCTTTCGGTACATAGGCGATTCCGGCGAGACGAGCGTCCCGGACCCCTCGCAGCGGCTTGACACTGCCGTGATGTAAAGCGCCGACTTCACCGGCATACGGCTTCTGGCCCGCGAGAACCCTCAAGAAATCATCCTGACCGTGACCCTCAAGCCCGGCGACCCCAACCAGCTCACCGGCACGGATCTCCACGTCGATCAACCCGGACGACTCACGAAGACGTACCCCAGCAGCCCGCAGAACCACTGGGCCCCGCTGCCTGCTAGCCGTCCCGGCGACTTGGCGCATATCGCTCTCGGCGTCCTTCGCACCGGTCATCAGCTCGACCATTCGCCGCGTTGTCACATCTCCGCGGCGAAGCGTAGCTACAGTCTCGCCGCTTCGCATGACGGTCACACGATCCGAGAGCTCTTCGACTTCGTCCATCCGGTGAGAGATGAACAAGACACCAGAGCCAGCGCTGCACAGGCTGGCCACTACACCGAACAAGCGATCTCGCGTCACTACGTCGAGAGCGGAGGTGGCCTCATCCAAGATGAGGATCCGTGGCTTTCGCACGAGCGCACGAGCCAGACACACCGCTTGACGTTCACTCAAAGGCAGGCTTCCCGCCGTTGCGTCGAGATCCACGCCATCAATCAGCTCGCCCAAGGCAGCACGCCCGTCTTCGCGGCGGCTCTCACCTGAGAGCTTGTGGCGAAGGAGACCGTCGCTACCCAGCCAGAGGTTCGTTAGGACAGACTGCTGCGGCGCAACCAAGATCTCTTGGAAGACCGTTGCAATGCCGAGCGCTTGGGCGTGTCTGGGGGACGGAACGTGACGCATCGACTCGCCCCCGATCTCGATCGTACCCGAGTCCGGGTAGCGGACGCCGGACAGGATCTTTACGAGCGTGCTCTTACCCGAAGCGTTTTCACCCATAATAGACATAACTTCGCCACGCCGCAGTTCGAGTGAGCAGTCCCGCAGCGCCTGTGTCGAGCCGAAGGCCTTGGTCAGGCGCTGAACCCGGAGGAGTACGTCACTGCCCGGGCCAGGTCGCGTAGCGTTGTCAGCATCAGTCATCTCAGGTTGGGCAGGGTCGTACAAACGTCGCATGATGATGAACATAGTACGGGGCCGGAGCCGTGCGATTGCCGCGGCCCCGGCCCCCATAGCGTCCTGCGGATCAGCCTGCAGACTTGATCGTCGGCTTCTTGTTGAAGTAGGTGTCGAGCAACGCTGTGATCGGCACCGCTGACGGCGGTCCGTCACCTAGGGCATTGGTTGACTGCGTCCAACCCTTCTCGATCCACTTATTGAGGTTACCTGGCGTGATCACAGGCGGAGCGAATGGTACGTCGGTGATCTTGACTCCGTCTCCCTGAAGCATCGCCAGCGCCACAGCCATCGAATAGGTTCCGTCTTTAATCGCTGGGATCGCGACGCCGCTCCCGTGGTAGCCGCTCGAGATGTGTTGCTTCCAATACACGAGCGACGACGCAGGGGCTCCGATGTCGGCGACTGGAGGCACCTTTCGGCCGACTTGCTGGAAAGCGCTGAAGATCCCGGGCGCCATGTCGGCCACCTGGAACACGCCGTCTATGGTGCCTGGGTGCGCAGACAGGAACGTCAGAACCTGGGTCTTGGCGACAGTCGGTGAGAAGTCTCCGGTCAAGTTACCGACGATCGGGGTCTTGCAGGCACGGAAGACCTCGTTCGCGCCCTTCTCGATGTCCGTGTTGATCGACAGGCCGGGGATCCCGGCCACGTTCAGTACCGTGCCGGTGCCCGTTCCCATGGCGGTCAGGAGCCCGCGCGCGCCGTAATAGCCGAGCTGGATCGGGTTCGGCTGGAGGTTGACTGCATTTTTCGATGTTGACTGGCCAAGAAGGCTGATCGTCGGGATCCCACGCGCCGCCGCTTGATTGATGACTGCGTTGAGTGCGGTGGGGGATCCAAGCGTAGAGATGATGAAGTTGACGTGCTGCTCGATGAGCGAGCGCATCTGCTGAATCTGCTGCGGCACATCGTTTGGCGTCGACGGTGTCGTCACGATGATCTTCTTTACAAGGCCAGGGTTGAGCCGAGCCTCTTCCCTGAGACCTTTGAGAACGTCCGCAGCGTTAAGGTTGCCCTCGTTGTTCGACATGCCGATGACCCACGGCGGCTTCGCTTTCGGCTTGAAGTGCGCCCACGGACTCGCGTAGACGGTTCCCGGGTAGCCACCGATCCCGGCGCGTGCGGCGCCGGTGAGCTTGGAAGCGACGTGATTGGGATCGCGCGGAAGCGATGTTGGTACGTGCGGGACGCACGCGGGCGTGTGTCCCGCAGACGCAGCACTAGCGTTCGGCATGGCGGAACCATGTGCAGCACTGCTAGACACCGCCGTCGCCAGGGATGCCGCAAAGGCAACCATCGAGAACGCCGTGAATCGGGACGGTCGTAGAACAGCCATAGATACTCCTCTCCTCGTCATCTTGGCCCCATCATCCGTTGCGCGCTTCGCTGCCTCGGGCTCATGGGGGGTGGATGCGAGCGAAGATATCCGTTCGGCTCGACGGTGTCAAGCCCACCGTCTGACCATCGGGCTATTCTAGCCAGCGGACGAGCCTTAGCGCCGGTTATGAGCCCCAACGATGGGCAGTGGCGCGGCTCTTATCGTCCGATCGTCCGTGTAAAAATCGCATTGTCTGATCCCGTGCGGTAGGATTTCCGGGCTGGCGGACTCAAGCGCGATGCCTCGCCGACGAGGTGGGCAGGCGGCGGCCCTTGGCCGCAAGTGGTGACAATGCCCGAGTGGACACCCAAACGACAGACGGAAGTGAGATGCGTGCATATCAGCTGGAAAGGTTTGATGTTCCGCCACGCATGGTGGAGGTTCCAAAGCCAGTCGTATCTGAGGGCGATATCCTCGTCCGAGTGCTGGCAGCCTCTGTGAACCCCGTGGACTTAGCGATTGCGAGCGGCAACGCGCGAAGCTGGCTCGACTACCGCTTCCCTGTAACTCTTGGGCGCGACCTGTCAGGCAGAGTCGAGGCGACCGGAGCGGGTGTTGCGGGATTCGCGGTCGGCGATCGGGTGTTTGGTTTCATCGCTGACCACGAAGCGCACGCTGGCTCGTTCGCGGAATACGTGAGCCTTCCAGAGGGCGCCTTTGTGGTACAGGCGCCGGCTAACGTCGACGATGTGCATGCAGCCGCGCTTGGCTTAGCTGGCCTCACAGCCACAATGTGTATTGATGCCGCGAATATCGGAAGCAGTAGCTGGCTCCTGGTCAACGGTGCCACCGGGGGCGTCGGTTCGTACGTGGTGCAGATCGCTCGCAATCTCGGCGCGCACGTCGTAGCCTCTGCTCGCACCGGCGCGGAGGAGCTGTACGTGCGATCGCTCGGCGCGGACGTTGCGATTGATTGGTCGGCGTCAGACTTTGTCGAAGCAGCTCGTGCCTCACGCCCGGAAGGGTTCGACGCGCTCGTTGATGTTGTCACTGCCGACCCTGACGCCTTTGCAGCTATGGCACGCACGATTTTGACCTCCGACGGGGCCGCGGTCAGCACACTGGGCGCTGGCGATCCGGGCCGACTCGGCAGGCTGCATGGAACCAACATATGGTCGTCCCCTGATGTGAGCCGGCTCCGTGCCATTGCGCACCTCGCGCAGGAGGGCCACATTCAGGCACCAGTCCGAGCGACGTACGATTTCGCCGCTATCGAAGCAGCTTTTGAGGCAGTTCGCGCTGGCACGACGGGAAAGGTCGCCGTCACCTTGGGGTGAGTTGAACCTATGAGCAATGCGCCGAGCCCGACGTGTGCGGCCCAGCCCCTGTGCTGGCGTCCCGTGCATGTGCTTCACTAGCAGCCGGTGATGTTTGACAGTCCGGCGACAGACGACGCCAAGGCAGGGGGAGCACAGTGAAGGCACCGCCAAATCCAAGACTAGAACCGGGCGAGCCCCAGTCAGCAGGGTTCCTCGGACAGCCCGTCCGCGTCACACGAGCGTACGAGGAGCTCGCTTCGATCATTCGCCGCCGCATCATGGCAGGTGAGTTGAGCGTCGGAGAACGAATCCCGTCGGAGTCCACACTCGCGCAGGAGGCTCAGGTCAGCCGGTCCACCGTGAGAGAAGCGCTCCGCACCCTCGAAGAGGCTGGCTTGATCGCGCGCGCCAGTCCAAAGATCATGGTTGTAACTGCTGCAGACGATAATCGTGCGGTACGCGACTTAGAGGGAGCATTGCGCAGCAGGAACGTGTCCTTCAAGCACCTCCACGAAGCGCTACTCATGCTCGAGCCCGAACTTACGCGCTTGGCGGCGCTTCGCGGCGAGGCGGCTGACATTGCAGAGCTCGAAACCAACCTTGCAGAACAGGCCGCAAGCCTTGACAACTTCCCGACTTGGAGCGTTCTTGACCAGCAGTTTCATGTCACCATCGCCCGAATGAGTGGGAACCCCGCGCTCGTCCTGATTGGCGCGCCAATAAGCGACCTACTGGCACCACTGCTTTCGGAGTTCATGATTTCAACGAGCCTGACGCAGCGTGCACTCGACTTCCATCGGCGGATTCTTGAGGAGATTCAAGTAAGAGATGCCGACGCAGCGGCTCTCATGGCGCGCAAGCATGTGAACGACCTCCGAGCGATCTGGGAGCAAGCCGGCCTCGAGCTTGAACTGGAGATCGAGGCTGCTCGCGATGGCGTTCAGATGGCAGTTGCGGGCTGGCAACATCTCTGATTTTCGTTGGGCGCAATTGCTTACGGCTGTAGCTGACAGCAGGCCGCTTAGCCGCGCGTGTGGCTTGGGTTGTGGCTCCACTCTGTGACGAGGCAGTGTGCAGTGGGGCTTGACGTATCGAGCGAGCTGCGGATATCCTGTCGAAGATGACTGAACTCGATCCGCAGTACCACGTGGCGCGTGCGGCCAGCCTCGAGTTCGAACCGGCGGCGGGTTCCGTCGCCCGGCACTCCGTCGGTCTCGCCAGAGCGACGCTGGTCAGCCGCGCGGTCGGCGCCGTCCACACGGGCCTCGCGCTCGCGCGCCTCGAGCCGGGTGGGTACGTGGGCATGCACCTGCACTCAACCGAGCAGAGCTTCTACGTGCTCGAGGGCAGCCCGACGCTGACCCTCGACACTCACAGCTACCGGCTTTCGCCCGACGAGTGCGGGCTGATCCCGGTCGGCACGCCCCACGGCTACCGCAACACGACCAGGGAGCCGGTGCTGCTGCTCGAGGCAAACTCGCCGGTGCCGCGCACCAGCGGCCCGGCCGACACCTTCTGGACCGGCGAGCCGCTGCCCGAAGACGCGGCCCAGCCAGCGGACATCCGCGATCCGCGCACGCGCACCCTGTTCAGGCTCGGCGCCGGCCAGATGGACGTGGACAACCTCAAGATCGGCGCCGCGGTTGACGCTCCCACCGTGTCGGCGAGCATGGCGACGGCGCTGCTTGCCTACAGCGGCATCGCCGTCAAGATGCTTGTCGACCAGCGACTCGGGGCGGTCCTGCACTCGCTGTTCATGGTCGAGTATCAGCCCGGTGGCGCGGCGCTGCCGCACGACCACCCGCTCGAGGAGAGCTACTACATCCTCGAGGGCGAGGTGGTCGCGACCGCCAATGAGGATGAGTTCACGCTGCGCGCGGGCGACGTCTTCTGGACCGGCGTCGGTTGCATCCACGCCTTCTACAACCGCTCGAACGCACGCGTGCGCTGGCTTGAAACCCAGGCGCCCCAGCTGCCGAGCAATCACTCGTACCGGTTCAACAGAGACTGGGATTACCTGGCAGAGCGGATTGGGGGTAGCGCATGATCGCCTCACGTGGAGCCACGATGGCGGTGGACTGGGAGCAACGGGTTGATTTCGCGCGGTTGCGCTCAGACCGCCTGCGCAAGGCGCGGGAGGCGCTCACGGCTTCGGACCTCGGCGCCCTGCTGCTGTTTGACCAGAACAACATCCGCTACGTGACCAGCACGCACATCGGCGAGTGGGCCCGCGACAAGAGCGCCCGCTGCGTGCTCTTGCCGCGCACCGGCGACCCGGTGCTGTGGGACTTCGGCTCGGCCGCCAAGCACCACCAGCTCTACGCGCCCTGGTTGCCTGAGTCGAGCTGGCGCGCGGGCGTCTCGAGCATGCGCGGCGCGATGCCGCAGCAGACCGGCGTGCCGGATCTGCTGGCCGGCCACATCCACGAGGTGCTGCGCGAGCACGGGCTCGAGCGCGAGCCGCTCGGCATCGATCTGACCGACATGGAGACGCTGGCCTCGCTGCACCGCCGGCAGATCCCGACCGCGGACGCGCAGCCGGTGATGCTGTCCGCCCGCAAGCTCAAGACCGTCGACGAGATCGCGCTGCTGGATCACGCCGCCGGCATCGTCGACGCCGTGTACGAGCGCATCTACGAGCTCCTGCGACCCGGCGCGCGCGAGCACGAGATCGTGGCGGAGGCGCAGAAGCTGCTCTTCGAGCTCGGCTCCGAGCAGGTTGAGGCGATCAACGCCGTCTCCGGCGAGCGCTGCAACCCGCATCCACACGTCTTCTCAGACCGCCTGCTGCGCCCGGGTGACCAGGCGTTCTTCGACATCATCCACTCGTTCATGGGCTACCGCACCTGCTACTACCGCACGTTCGCGGTCGGTGGCGCGACCCGCTCCCAGCTCGACGCCTACAGGCAGTGTCGGGAGTGGCTCGACAACGCGATCGAGCTGGTCCGGCCCGGGGTCACCACCGATCAGATCGCGGCGGTCTGGCCGAGCGCGCAGGAGCTCGGCTTCCCCAACGAGGAGGCGTGCTTCGGGCTGCAGTTCGGCCACGGGCTCGGCGTCGGGCTCTACGAGTCACCGATGATCTCACGCCTGCACTCCTTCGAGAACCCGGTCGAGATCGAGGAGGGCATGGTCTTCGCCCTGGAGACCTACTGCCCGGCCAGTGACGGGCGCTCCGCCGCCCGCATCGAGGAGGAGGTGCTGGTCACCGCCGAAGGCCCGCAGATCCTGACCCGATTCCCCGGCGACGAGCTGCTGGTGGCCGGGCGTCAATATGTGCGCGGCGCCGATCTCCTCGCCCAGGACGAAAAGGTGGCACTGCCTTGACCGGGCTGGCCGACAGCGCCTCACAGACGCCGGCACTCGCGCCGCTCTCACTCGATCAGGCGCTCGCCCTGTATCGCCGGATGGTCCTGATCCGGCGCTTCGAGGACACCGTCCAGGTGCTCTTCCAGCGCGGCGAGGTGCCGGGCACCACGCACCTGTACTCCGGTCAGGAGGCGGTCGCCACGGGCGTCGCCTCGATCCTCGAGCCGCGCGACCGGGTGGCGGGCACCTACCGTGGCCACGGGCACGCGCTGTCGCTCGGCGTCGACCCGCAGGCGCTGCTTGACGAGATGCTCGGCCGCGCGAGCGGCCTCTGCGGTGGGCGCGCAGGGTCGATGAACGTGATCGACCTCGCGCACGGTCTGATGGGCTGCTACGGGATCGTCGGCGGCAGCATCGGCGCGGCCACCGGTGCCGCGCTCGCGCTCAAGCGCTCAGGCGGCGTGGCGGTCGCTTACTTCGGTGAAGGCGCCACCAACCAGGGCTACTTCCATGAGTGCCTGAACTTCGCCAAGGTCCACAATCTGCCGGCGCTCTACGTCTGCGAGAACAACCTCTACGGCGAGTTCACGCCGATGGAAGACGTGACCGCCGGACGTATCGTGGCCCGCGCACAGACGCTCGAGCTACCCGCCGAGACCATCGACGGCAACGACCTCTGGGCCGTGCGCGCCGCCGCCGCCGCCGCCGTGGCGCGCGCCCGGGACGGCGGCGGCCCGCAGTTCATCGAGGCGCTCACCTACCGCTTCGTCGGCCACTCGCGCAGCGACCCGGGCGCCTACCGCAAGCCCGGCGAGCTTGACGCCTGGCGCCAGCGCGACCCGCTGAAGCTGACCCGCGCCGGCATCCTCGAACGCTACGAGACGGCCGATGAGGCGCAGCTCGACGCCACCGACGCCGACGTCGAGCGCCAGATCGAGCAGATGATCGCCGCCGGCCTGGCCGCCCCCTACCCGACCCCTGGCCCGGCCGCCGAGTTCAAGGCTTAGAAGGAACCCCGTGCCGAACGTCACGATGCCGAGGCTCTCCGACTCGATGGTCGACGGCACCATCGTCGCCTGGCTGCGGGCGGAGGGCGAGGAGGTCAAGGCCGGCGAGGAAATCGTCGAGATCGAGACCGACAAGGCGATCATGCCCTACCAGGCCGAGCACAGCGGGCCGCTGCAGATCGTCGCCGCGGCTGGCGAGCTGGTCGCGGTCGGCGCCCTGATCGGTTACATCGGTGAGCCTGAGACGGTTGACGCGGCGGCTGGTGCGCCCGCTGGCGCACCAGCTTCATCAGCGGCTCCGGCCGGGGTGGCCAGATCAGCGGCTCCGGCCACGGCGGCCACCGCGGCGCTCGCGGCGCCGCCGGCGAGCCAGCGGGCCGCCGGCGGCAGCACAAATGGTCGCGTCAAGGCCTCGCCGGTCGCCCGACGCCTGGCGGCCGCGCTGGGTGTCGACCTGCATGTGGTGGGCGGCAGCGGACCGGGTGGGCGGATCGTCAAGCGCGACGTGGAGGGCCTGCGGCCGGTCCCCGCAAGCCCCGAGGAACGCCGGGCGCTGACCGCGACGCAGGCGACGATCGCCCGACGCATGGTGGCGGCCAAGCAGGCACCGGAGTTCACGGTCACCGTCCGCGTCGACATGGAGGCCGTGTTCGCGCTGCGGGAAGAGCTGCGCGCAAGCGGCATGGAGCCGCTCGCCTCGATCGGGGACTTCGTGACGCGTGCCTGCGCGCTGGCGCTGTGCGAACACCGGCGCGTCAACGCAAGCTTCGCCGAGGACGCGGTGACGCTGCACAGCCGCGTGAACGTGGGCGTGGCGGTAGCCGTGACAGGCGAGAGCGGGTCGCTGCTCGTGCCCACGCTCTTTGACGCCGACCGAAAGCCGCTCGGCCAGATCGCACGCGAGACCAGTGAGCTTGCGGCGCTCGCGCGCGCGGGGCGGCTGACGCCGGAGCAGATGGCGGATGCGACCTTCACGATCTCAAACCTCGGTATGTACGGCGTGCACCAGTTCACCGCGGTGCTCAACCCGCCACAGGCCGCAATCCTCGCGCTCGGTGCGGCCGAGGCGCAGGTCGTGGTGCACGACGGCGCGTTCGAGGCGCGGCGCATGATGCAGATGACGCTCACCAGCGACCACCGCGTGATCTACGGGGCGGACGCGGCGGCGTTCCTGGCGAGCGTGCGCGAGACGCTCGAGAACCCCCTGAAACTGTTGATCTGAGTCCGAGGAGAGCCCACGATGCCCACGCTTGAGTTCCGCGAGGCGATCCGCCAAGCGATTGACGAGTCACTGGCCGCCGATGAGCGAGTGATCCTCTTTGGTGAGGATGTGGCCGTGGCCGGTGGCGTGTTCGTCACCACGCCCGGCCTGTATGAGAAGTACGGACCCGAGCGGGTCTTCGACACGCCCATCTCGGAGCTCGCGATCACAAGCGCCGCCTACGGCAGCGCCGTGTGCGGCCTGCGGCCCGTGATCGAGATCATGTTCGGGGACTTCCTGCCGCTGGCGATGGACAGCATCGTCAACCAGGCAGCGAAGTTCTTCTACATCTCTGGCGAGCAGGGCAGCGTGCCGCTGGTGGTGCGCGCCGCGGTCGGCGCCGGTGGGCGCTTCGGGGCGATCCACTCGCAGAACCCAGGCACCTGGTTTCAGAACGTGCCGGGACTCAAGGTTGTGGCACCGTCCACACCGGCGGACGCCCTGGCGCTGCTGAAGGCGTCGATCGCCGATGACAACCCGGTGCTGTTCCTCGAGCACAAGCGTCTGTACTCGGTCAAGCAGGAGCTGGAGTCGGTGGGCGACGAGCCGGTTTCTCTCGGCCAGGCGCGGGTCGTGCGCGAGGGCTTGGACGTGACGCTGGTCTCGATCATGAAGGGGGTGGGCGACTGCCTGGAGGCCGCCGCGCGGCTGAGCTCGATCGGGGTGCAGGCTGAGGTCATTGACCTGCGCACGCTGCGGCCCTTCGATCACGACACGCTGCTCGCCTCGCTGGCCAAGACCAACCGCCTGGTGGCCATAGAGGAGGGGCCGCTGACCGGCGGCTGGGCGGGCGAGGTGCTGGCTGTCGTGGCCGAGCATGGACTGCACGACATCGACGATGTCTGGCGCCTGGCGACGCCCGATCATCCGATCCCGTTCAGCCCGCCGCTGGAGGACGCTTTCCTGCCGGGCGTGGACACGATCGTTGCGTCCGTGTGCGAGCGGCTCGGGGTGCAGGCGCCTCGGTAGAGTCCCGATGAGTGACGGCTGAGAACGAAACGGTGAGCACCGGGGTGCAGTCACCGGCTGCCAACGGCAGCGGCGGGGAGAGTCCGGCCGGCAGCATCGCTGCCGGCGGCGGCGCGCTTGACATCGTCGGCAGCCGGGTGCGCGAGGAGCGTCTGGCACAGCGGATCGGCGTGCGCGAGCTGGCACGCCGGGTCGGGGTTTCGGCCAGCCTGATCTCGCAGGTGGAGCTCGGGAAGGCGTCACCTTCGGTCGGCACGCTGTATGCGATCGTCAACGAGCTCGGACTGTCATTGGACGAACTGTTCTTCAGGCAGGTCCCGGTGGGGCGGCCGGCTGAAGCGACGTCTGTGGACCCGCCGGCGGGGCAGCCGGTGGGCGGCGGGCCAGTGGGCGGCGGGCCAGTGGGCGGCGGGCCAGTGGGCGGCGGGCCGGCTGACGCAGGCCCGACCGGTGGACGCCCCGCTGGCAGCCCGACAGCCGACCCCGGAGTCGGCGGCTCGCCGCACAGCCACGCTCGCAGCTGGAGTGTGAATCCGGTTGTGCGCCGCGGCTCCGGCCAGGTGATCCAGCTGGCCACCGGCGTGCAGTGGGAGCGACTCGCGCCGCCGACACCACAGGATGTGGACTTCCTGCAGGTCGCCTACCACCCGGGCAGCGAGTCCTGCCCACCGGACTCCCTGATGCGCCACTCAGGGCACGAGTACGGCCACATCATCTCCGGGCGCATGGGTGTGACGATCGGCTTTGACACCTACGAGCTGGCGGCGGGTGACTCAATCGCCTTTGACTCGACCATGCCGCACCGTCTGTTTGCGATCGGCGCCGAGACGGTCGAGGCGATCTGGGTGGTCGTTGGGCGACGCGGGTCAGCGCCCTGAACAGGGCGCCGGTGGGGCATGGGGCGCTGTCGCCGCTTGTCGCCCACGAACTTTCGTACTCCAGTTCGCAATATGTGCACCGTAGTCCGAAAGTTCGTGGGAGGCGCTGGCGCCGCCGCGCGGGCCTGGCTGCCACAGTAGCCTGCGGGCATGACGGTCGGTAGCTTTGCGGTGGTGCGATCCTCACGCGCGCTCGCTCTCGGCACTGGGGTGCGGATCATCGCCTGCCCGCCGATCCTCGCGCTGCTGCTCGCGCACGACTGGACCGCCGCGGCGATCGTGTTCGTGATCGCCGCCGCGACCGACTTCATCGACGGGCGGCTCGCCCGCCACTGGGAGATGACCACCAGGCTCGGCGGCTTTCTGGACACCACCGCGGACAAGCTGCTCGTCTCCACGGCGCTGATCGGACTGCTGGCGGTCCACCGTGCCTCGGCCTGGGTTGTCTTCGCGATCGTCGCACGCGAGTTCACGATCCTCGGGTTGCGGGCCGCCGTGGCGGCCGGCGGCGCGCAGCTCGAGACCTCGATCTTCGGCAAGTGGAAGGCGAGCCTGCAGTTTTTGGCGATCGCGCTGGCGATCGTGCGCCCGCAGGTGCTGCTCGCCGGCGCCTACCTGGACCAGTGGCTGATGGTGTTGGCCGCGGTGGTCACCGTCTGGTCCGGGGTTGAGTATCTGCGCGGCTCGATCGACGCGCTGCGCGGCTGAAGATGGCCCGGGTATTCATCACCGGCGCCAGCGGCCTGCTGGGCGGGGCCCTGCTCGAGTCGCTGATCGCGCGTGGTGACGCGGTGGTCGCGCTGGCGCGATCCTCAGCGAGCGCCGAGGCGCTGCGGGCTCGTGGCGTCGAGGTGCGCCGCGGCGAGCTCACCGACGAGACGGCACTGGCTGACGCGATGGCCGGCTGCGAGCTGGCGTTCAATGTCGCCGGCGTCAACGCCTTCTGCGTGAGCGACCCGACCGAGATGATGCGAGCCAACGTTGACGGCGCCGTGACGGTCGTGCGTGCAGCGCACCGTGCGGGGATCCCCCGGCTGGTCCACACCTCCTCGGCGGTGACCCTCGGCGAAGCGCCGGGCGTGGTCGCTGACGAGTGGGTGCCGCACCGCGGCTGGTATCTGTCGCTTTACGAGCAGAGCAAGACCCTGGGTGAGCGGGCGGCGCTCGCGGCCGCCGCCGAGCTCGGCCAGGAGCTCGTATGCGTCAACCCGTCATCGGTGCAGGGACCCGGCCGCGCGGGCGGCACCGGCCGCTTCGTGATCGCCTTCCTGGACGGGCGGCTCAAGGTCTTCGTGGACACCTGGGTCAGCCTCGTGGACATCCAGGACTGTGTCGCCGGGCATCTGTTGGCGGCCGCGCACGGCACCAGCGGCGAGCGCTACCTGCTCAACGGCATCCGCATGCACATCACCGACCTGCTGGCACTCGCAGCCGACGCAGCCGGGATCACGGCCGCGCCGCGCCTTTTGCCACGCCGGCTCGCAAGCGTGGGAGCGGGCGCCGTGGAGCTGGCGTTTCGCGCCCGCGGCAGACACCCACCGGTCTGCCGCGAGATGGTCCGAACCCTGCTTCACGGTCACCGCTACGACGGCTCGCGCGCGGAGCGCGAGCTCGGGCTGCGCTACACGGACCCGGCACAGACGTTGCGGCGCACCGTCGACTGGGCGCGTGCGGAGGGGTTACTGCGCGCTGCGCCCTGAACGGCGCGGGCTAGCCCTGGCGGTTGCTGCGGCGGCGCAGATGGCGCGCCACATAGAGCACGAGCAGGACCCCCACCGCGCTCGCGAAATACAGGTCGTACCGCAGCGCCGTGTTGTAGATCGAGGTGATGTGGCTGCCGGAGAAGTAGCCGACGCTGACCCACACAGCAACCCACAAAAGCGCGCCCAGGGCGTTGAAGGCAACGAACCTGGCCCAGTGCATCTCGGTCGTGCCGGCGATGATGCCGTTGGCCTGGCGCAGCCCTTCGACAAAGCGCGCCACCACGATCACAATGGCGCCGCGGCGCTCGAAGAAGGCGGTCACACGGTCAAGCCGCTCTGGTGTCAACAGCACGTAGCGGCCGTAGCGATCGACCAGCAGGCGGCCGCCGAAGCGGCCGATCGCAAAGCCGATGTTGTCGCCGATCACGGCACCCCAAAAGGCCAGCAGGCCGACCAGCCAGACGTTCAGCCGATCGCTGCCGGCGTAGACCGCGGCCAGGATCAGCACGGTCTCACCGGGCACCGGCACCCCGAAGTCCTCCAGCAGGACGAGGCCGAACACGGCCAGGTAGCCGTAGTTCGCAAGCAGCGGCTCGAGCGTGTGCAGAACGCCCGGTAGTGCCGGCACGGGGGCGTGCATCAGCGCGGCGGGCTCATAGGACTTCTTCGCTCGGTGCGGCCGCTTCGCGCAGTGAGCTGGCTCGCCGCAGGTCGGCGAAGGACACGCCCTCGACCAGCAGCGACGGCAGCCCGAGCGCCGTCGCGCAGAGGATCTCGATCGCCTGCAGCACCAGGCCGTAGGCCAGACCCGTGCTGGCACGGATCCCGAGCGGCGCCAGCACGCCGATGCAGGCGGCCTGGAAAACCCCGACGTTCGACGGGGTCAGGGGCAGCACCGCCGTGACGTTGACTGCAAACAGGACCGCCGCCGCTGTGCCGATGCCCACACGGTGCTGCAGCCCGAAGGCCAAGAGCACCGCGTAGCAGAGGCCGGTCTGCATGGTCCAGCCGAACAGCTGGCTGCCGACCGAGTGCGCGGTCGTCCGCAACCGGCGAAAGACCGCCAGACCACTGCTCACCTCGCCGAGCCGCAGCGCCAGCCAGGCGAGCAGCCGGCCGAGCGGACCGCGCTGCACGCTCGTGAAGCTGGCGGCCAGCTTGGGACCCAGCATCAGCGTGACGAGGATGGCCGCCGGCACGCCGGCGATGGCGGCGATGGCGATCGTGTTGGCGCCTGGGATGGCGCCGCCGCCGAGCGCCACGGCCGCGAGGATCAGCAGCGCCAGCACGTTCAGGAAGGCCTGCGAGACCAACGTCCCCACCACGACCGCGAGCGTCTGCCTGGCACCGCCGGTGCGGCGCGCGATCAACCACGCCCGTAGGGCCTCACCCAGCCTCCCCGGAGCGACCGTCGAGCCGAACATGCCGATCAGCAACACGCGGGTGACGAAGGGTCTGCTGACGCTGCCCTTCCCGAGCGAGGCGCTGAGCGCTGTGAACCACGACTCCGCACGCGCCAGGTAGGTGACGCACATCAGTGCAAAGCCCACCGCCAGCCAGCCTATGCGCACCCGCCCGAGGTCGCTGCCGACCTGTCCGAGGTCGATCTTGGAGACGCCCAGTACGACAAGCGCCGCCAGTACGACGAGCCCCAGCGTCCAGGCGGCCAGCCGCCGCACTGATGTCACGCAACCTCGCGCTGCTCGTCGTAGCGATCCGACGCGCCGGTGAGTGCCGCGAACGCTGCCTGGCGCCGCTCGCTCACAGCCGCATACCAGCCGCGCAACGTCTCGGTGGCGTTCTGCCAGCTTGCCTTTGCGACCACCTGGCGCGCCTCCGCTGCCATCCGTGCGCGCAGCTCCGGGTCCCCGCTGAGTTGGGTGACGGCGGCACGCAGCGCGCCGGGAGCCGTGGCGTCATACACAAGGCCGTCAACCCCGTCGCGGATCAGCTCGCGCGCGACGGGACCGTCAGCCGCGATCACGGGCAGGCCCGAAGCGTGCGCCTCCAGCGTCACCAGGCCAAGCGTCTCGGTCTCCGAGGGCAACACGAACGCGTCGGCCGAGGCGTAGGCACTGGCCAGATCATCACCGTGCAGGAACCCGAGGAAGGTCGTGTTGGTGCCCGCGAACTCACGCTCGAGCCGCGCGCGCATCGGCCCATCGCCGACGATCGCAAGCGCCACCCGGTCCTGGTCGCGCACGGCGTCGAGCAGCCGGTCGACGGTCTTCTCCTTGGCCAGGCGGCCGACGAAGATCAGCACGAAACGCTCGGGCTCACCACCCGAAAGCCGCCAGCGCCAGTCGGCGTCAGCCCGATCAGGGCGAAAGCGCTCCGATTCGATCCCGTAGGGCCACAGCTGGAGGCGCTCGATCCCGTGGCGGCGCAGCGTGTCAAGCGTCGCCTGCGAAGTGCAGAGGTTGAGGTCCGCGCGGTTGTGCAGCGCACGGATGTACCGCCAGCCTGCCCCCTCCAGCCAGCCGAAGCGGTAGAGCCGGGCGTAGGTGGGCAGGTGGGCGTGGTAGGAGGCGACCACGGGCCAGTCGCGGTGGCGTGAGATCGCCACGGCGCCGGCGCCGAGCAGCACCGGGTTGATCACGTGTACGACGTCCGGCTCGTGCTGCTCCAGCGCGCGCATCAGTGAGGGCCCGGGCAGCGCCACGCGCTTGGGCGGGTAGCCATCGCCGTCGGGGTAGAGCGGCATGCGCATCTCCCGCACGCCGACGACGGGCACGCCGGCATAGCTGTCGGGGCCGCCGGCGGGCGCGATCATCAGCACGTCGTCACCCGCTCGCGCAAGCTCTTCGAGCGTCCGCTGCAGCCGCGTGACGACTCCGTCGACGGCGGGCAGGAAAACTTCGCTGACTATCGCTATGCGCATCGCCCAAACCGCCTTATAGCGGATGCTAGTCGGCGTAGCCGAATATGAGGGTTTGTCAGGTCCCGGGCGGCTCTCATCTGCAACTACACAGACTTTACGCGGCGGCGGGCACAAGCCTGGCGTCCGGCACGCCAACTAGCTTTGCTTGCGATGCAGAGTTCCGCCGCACGCAGCGTAAAAGACATGGAGCTGGAGCTGCGCGCGTTGATCGCGACCGTGAAGGCGCCGCACCTGGCGACGCTGCTCGAGCGAACACTCGGCAGCGACTCGCCGACCTGGAAGCACTATCGCGATGCGCCGGCCGCCAAGCGCTACCACCACGCCTACCGCCACGGTCTGCTGGAGCACAGCCTCTCCGTGGCCGCGGCGGTGAGCGCGCTGGCTGAGATCTTCCCCGGGATCGACCGGGAGCTCGCGTTGACGGGCGCCCTGCTGCACGACCTCGGCAAGCTCGACACCTACCGACAGCTGGGAACGGAGATCGAGATGACCGACGTGGGCCGCCTGCACGGTGAGATCGCGCTCGGCTACGCGCGCGTGCGCGATGGGATCGCCGCCATCCAAGGATTCCCGACCGAGCTTGCGCAGGCGCTCCTGCACATCATCCTGAGCCATCACGGCGCGCTCGCCCACGGCTCGCCGGTGGTGCCCTGCACGCGCGAGGCGACACTCGTGCACATGGCCGACAACCTGGGCTCCAAGCTCGGGAGCTTCGACCGGGTGCAGGACGCCCTGGAGGCGGGCGCCAAGTGGTCGGGCTACGACAACGGTCTGGGAGCCGTGGCCTTCTTCGGCGCGGTCGCCGCCGGCTCCGACCCGGTTGACGCGCGCCTGGCCGCCTGAGCCTCCGGGCCTCGCTAAAGACGCAAATTGCGGGCGCATACCGAACCCCTCGCACACCGTCCAGCGCCCGCGTTTAAAGTGGACCTGCATGGCCAAGGACACCGAGAAGCTGATCCGCCAACTGTCCCTGATCTCATACCTGATGGCAGAGCGGCGGCCGGTGACCGCGCCGGAGATCCGCCGCGACGTGGAGGGCTACAGCGTGATGAACGAGGACGCGTTCGCGCGGCGTTTTTACGCGGACCGCTCCGAGCTCGAGGCGCTCGGGATCGTGCTCTCGGTGGACAAGCCCCAGGACGGGCTGGTCGAGCAGGAGCAGTACTCGCTGGCGCCGGAGAACTTCCATCTGCCGCCGATCGAGTTCGACGACGCCGAGCTGGCGGCGCTGTGGACGGCGCTCTACCTGCTGGACGGGAAGTTCGCCTACGCGGAGCCGCTGCGGCTGGCGCTGCAGCAGATCTCGTGGGGGCGGCCGAGCCCGCTTGACTCTCCGGTGCAGCGGACGGTTGCGCTCGGCATCACCGGCGCCGCCGACGGTCACGAGCTCTCCCAGCGCCTGGCGAAGATCGAGACGGCGATCTTCCGGCGCAAGACGATCCTGTTTGACTACTACACGATGGCGCGTGACGCGCTCGAGCGCCGCCGCGTTGACCCCTACCAGCTGCTCTATCAGGGCGGCCAGTTCTACCTGGTGGGCCGCTCGCACGAGCGCGCCGCGATCCGCGTGTTTCGGCTCTCGCGTATTCAGGGCAAGGTCGGTTACGCGACCAAGGCCGAACACGACTTCGGACGGCCCGCGGACTTCGACCCGCGCGCCTACGCAGATCGCATCTCCTGGCAGTTCGGCGAGCCGGTGGCCAGCGCCGAGATCTGGATCTCGAGCCGGATCGCCTGGCAGGTGCAGCGTCACTTCGGCCGCTACGGGGAGCTGCGTGCGGCGCCCGAGGGCGAGGACTTCATCTTCACCACCGCCTACGCGGACTCGCGGCAGCTGATCGCCTGGGTGCTCGGTCTGGGCGAGAACGCCCGCCTGAGCTCCCCGCCGCAGCTGGTCGCCGAGCTGCGGGAGCGTGTGCAGACGCTGCTTGCGCGCCACAGCGGCGACGGCGACGAGCAGGCCCTGACCAGGGATCACGTGGCGCTCGACAGCTCCAGAGAGTCCTCCGCGCCAGCGGGCGCGGAGGACGACCAACCCGAAGAGCAGGCCGAGGCGGGCGGTGCCGAGACGGTTATCCGGCCCGAGCGCTTCGCGCGGCTGGTGACGCTGGCGAGCATCCTGATCGACGCCGGCCGGCGCGGTCAAAGGCTTGAGGCGGCGGAGCTGCGCGAACGGCTGGGTCTCTCCGAACAGGAGCTGGCGGAGGACATCGGCGTGCTGAACGTGGTCAACTTCGGCGCCGGCACCTATGTGCTCTACGCGGAGATCCTGCCCGACGGCAGCGTCGAGGTGGACCCTGAGCCGTACGGCGACGCGTTCGCACGGCCCGCAAGGCTTTTGCCGGTGGAGGCCAAGGCGCTCATCGCCGCGATCGACCTGATCGGCGAGCACATTCCGGAGGGGTCACTCGAGACGGTGCGAGGCAAGGTGGTGGCGGCGCTGGGCGAGGATCCGGCACGGGAGGGCCTGCAGATCGCGCCGGTGGGCGGCGACGACCACGAGATCGCCGCGGCGGCGCGCGAGGCGATCACCCGCGGACGCCTGCTCTCACTCGAGTACTACAAGGAGAACGAGGGGCAGCTGGTCACCCGCGTGGTCGAGCCCTACCAGCTGGTCAACGGCCGCGAAGGCTGGTATGTGGCCAGCTACGACCCGGCGCGGCACGGCGTGCGCCACTTCCGCCTGGACCGGATCAAGTCCGCGCAGGTCACCGAAACGGCCTTTGAGCCACGCGGTGGGATCGACTTCTCCGCGGGCGTCGACGGCTGGCTGCGAACCGGCGAGGTACCCGCCTCCAGTCGTGCGCACGTCTGGATCTCGCCGCAACGGGCCCGCTGGGTGCGGGAGGAACGCACGGTGATCAGCGAAGGCGCGGACGGCTCGATCGTGGTGGACTTTGGCTACGCCGGCATCGACTGGCTGGTGCGCAACGTGCTCAAGGAGGCCGGTGACGCGGTCGTGCTGGAGCCGGCATCCGCGCGCGAGGCGGTGCGAGCCGCCGCGGCCGAGGTAGAGTCTGCCGTTCCGGCATGATCCAGATCGGGGTGCAGCGTTGAAGGGTGTGGTGCTCGCGGGCGGCAAGGCCACGCGCCTGCGCCCGCTCACGAAGGTGACCAACAAACACCTTCTGCCGATCTACGACAGGCCGCTCATCTACTACCCGCTGCAGGCGATGGCCCGGGCGGGGGTGCAGGATGTGCTGGTGATCACCAACCCCGAGCACGCCGGACACTTCATCCAGCTCTTGGGCTCCGGGCGCGAGTTCGGGCTCAAGCTCGCCTACGAGCTGCAGGAGGAGGCGGGCGGGCTGGCGCAGGCGGTGTCGCTGGCCGCGTCGTTTGTCGGCAACGACCGCATGCTCGTGCTGCTCGGCGACAACATCTTTACCGACGACCTGCGGCCCGCCGTCGAGCGCTTCACAGCCCAGGCGAGCGGAGCGGTGATCTTCGGTGTGGAGACAGCGCATCCCGAGCAGTACGGGGTGATCGAGATGCGGGGGGAGCGGGTGATCGGCATCGAGGAGAAGCCCTCCGCGCCGAGGTCGAACCTGGTCCAGACCGGCATCTACATGTATGACACGGAGGTGTGGTCGCACCTGCAGGGCCTTGAGCCCTCAGCGCGGGGAGAGCTCGAGATCACCGACCTCAACAACATCTATGTGACCGCCGGCACGATGCGCTGCGAGACGCTCGAGGGCTACTGGATCGACGCCGGCACCTCCCACGACGAGCTGCTGGCGGCCAACGTCGAGGTCGCCAGGCTGCGCCGCCAGGGCGAGATCTGAGCAGCGTGGGCGCAGGCCCGCTCGAGCTGCGCTGACGTGCTGCTGGCGGTCAGCTGACCAGCAGCAGCACGAGCTTGCGCGGCCCGTGCACGCCCTCCACGCGGGTCAATTCGATGTCCGAGCTGGCCGACGGGCCTGAGACGAGCGTGATCGGCGCCCCGCCACTGCGGACCGCACCGGCCACGCGTGCCAGGCCCTCGGGCACCGTCTCCACAACCTGCTCTGCCCGGATCACGCAGATGTGCGTGTCCGGGATCAGCGACAGCAGCCGCCGTCCGGAGCTGCCATCACCGTCGAGCAGGACCGTCCCCGTGCGGGCGATCGCCGCGGCGCAGCCGGTGAGAGCCGCGTCGATGTGGTCGAGCTCGCGGCCCGCGAGCCCGTGATCCTCGATCACGTCGATCCCGCTCGGACGCCAGTGCGCCGGCAGCGCCGGCGGCACGACGAGCCCGCCCACTCCGAGCTGATCGCAGACCTTTGCCACAGCCACGCCCACGGACGACTCGCTGGCTAGCTCGAGCGTCGCGCGGTACCCCCGCGCGCGTTGCGCGAACAGGTCGAGCACCCCAGCCGGTGTCAGCGAGCCGCGGCGCTCATAGGCCCGTGGCAGCGGCAGCGCGGCGGTCAGCTCGGCGTCGGGCACGTCGGCCAGCGCCGCTCTGATCCGGCCGAGGATCACCTCGCGCGCACCGTTCACGCGCGCCGCCCCCACCACTCCCGGAAGCTCCGGGACGCCACCGCCGGCAGGTCACGCGCGTCCGTCCAACCCGCCAGCGGACCGGGCAGGCGCGCGCGAATCATCCCCCGGCGCGCCAGCGGAGCCTGGAGCAGGCGGCCGATCCGTTGCGCGCGCTCGTACAGCCGGCGGTGGCCGAAAACCACCGCCAAAAGCCGCATCGCCAGGGCCTCGCTGGTACGCGGCCCTTCGGCGCTGACAACCTGCTGGCGCAGGTGGACCAGCACCTCCGGAATGTTGATCTTCACCGGGCAGGCCTCGTAGCAGGCGCCGCAGAGGCTCGAGGCATACGGCAGCGTCGGAGCGTTGCGCACCCCAACGAGCATCGGCGTGAGGATCGCGCCGATCGGGCCCGGATAGGTTGAGCCGTAGGCATGCCCGCCGGTGCGCTCGTACACCGGGCAGACGTTCAGGCACGCTGAGCAGCGGATGCAGCGCAGCGCCTGACGGCCGACGTCGTCTGCCAGCACGCTGGTGCGGCCGTTGTCGATCAGCACCAGATGGAACTCGCGCGGCCCGTCACCCGGATGCACACCGGTCCACAGCGAGGTGTAGGGGTTCATCCGCTCGGCGGTGGCCGAGCGCGGCAACAGTTGCAGGTAGACCTCGAGGTCCTCCCAGGTGGGGATCAGCTTTTCGATCCCCATCACCGTGATCAGCACATCCGGCAGGGTCGTGCACATGCGCGCGTTGCCCTCCGACTCGACCACGGCGACGGTCCCGGTCTCGGCCACCGCGAAGTTCGCACCGCTGATCCCGATCCCGGCTTCGAGAAAGCGCTCGCGCAGGTGCAGCCGCGCCACCTCCGCGAGCGCGCGCGGATCGTCGCTCAGATCGGCCGGCGCTTGCGGCAGGCTGCGCAGGAACAGCTCGCGCACCTCGGCGCGGTTCTTGTGGATCGCCGGCACCAGGATGTGTGACGGCGTCTCGCCCGCCAGCTGGATGATCAGCTCAGCCAGGTCGGTCTCGAGCGCGCGGATGTCGTGCCTTGCGAGAGCCGCGTTGAGTCCGGTCTCCTCGGTGGTCAGCGACTTTGCCTTGACCACCTCGTCGGCGCCGTGCGCGCGCACCAGATCGGCGACGATGCGATTGCACTCATCGCCGTCACGCGCCCAGTGGACCGTGCCGCCGGCACCAGTGACCGCTGCCTCCAGCTCGAGCAGATAGGTGTCGAGGTGGCGCAGAACCCGCTCCTTGATCGCGCGCCCCGCCTCCCGCAGCTCCTGCCAGTCGGCCACCTCGGCAACGGCAGCGTCACGCTTTTCGCGGATCGTGTGCGTGGCGTGGCGCAGGTTGGCGCGCAGCTGAGTGTCGGCCAGCGCAAGACGGGCAGCGGGCGGAAAGGGCGCAAGCGGCGGACGCGGCGGACGCGGCGGACGCGGCGAACGCGGCGGACGCTCCCCGTCGTGGCTCATGGCAAAGCTCCGGTCCCGACGCTTGGCGACCCACCGGCGGCATGGTGCTCAGATGACGCGAGGATCTCCGCAAGGTGCATGGCGCGCACGCCCGCGCGCTGACGGGCGAGGGCACCGCCGATCTGCATCAGGCAGGAGCTGTCGGTGGCGGTGCACACCTCCGCGCCGCTGTCGAGGATCGCGCGCACCTTGTCGGTGAGCATCGCCACCGAGGTGTCGGCGTTCTTCACGGCGAAGGTGCCGCCGAACCCGCAACACTCGGCGGCCCCCGGAAGCTCCACCAGATCGATGCCGCGGACGGCACGAAGCAGCGCGAGCGGCCGCTCGCCGAGCCCCAGCATGCGCAGGCCGTGGCAGGTCGGGTGATAGGTGACGCGGTGTGGGAAGTAGGCGCCCACGTCCGTCCTGCCCAGCCGGTCGACGAGCAGCTCGGTCAGCTCGAACACCCGCGGCGTCAGCTCCGCCACAGCGTCGATCAGACCCTGGTCACCGGACAGCGCGGCCAGCCGCGGATAGTGGCCGCGCACCATCGCCACACACGAGGCCGACGGCGAGACGACCAGCTCGCTGGTGGCGAAGGTTTCGACGAACCGCCGGGCCAACCGCCCCGCCTCAGGCCCGTAGCCGGTGTTGAAATGCATCTGACCGCAGCAGGTCTGCTCGGCGGGAAAGTCGACCGTGACGCGCAGTCGCTCGAGCACCTCCACAACCGCGCGCCCCACGCTCGGGTAGAGCGTGTCCGCCAGGCAGGTGATGAACAGCGAGACCCTCAGAGCCGCTTCTCACCGAAGTAGGTGGCTGCCGGGTTTGCGTTGTAGTTGGCGATCGGCACAAACCCCGCCGACTCGTACAGGTGAACGGCTGCGGCCTGCCGCGCGTCGGTGTCCAGGCGCGCGCTGCGGTAACCGAGCTCCCGCGCGCAACGTTCGAGCTCGCCCAGCAGCATGCGGCCAACACCGCGGCCGCGGGCCTGCGGTGCGACATACATGCGCTTGAACTCGCAGATCAGAGCGTCCAGACGCTTGATGGCGCCGCAGCAGACCGCGACGTCGTTCTCGTAGCCCACGATGAAGCGGCCGTTGGGCGGGTTCAGCTCGTCTGGACCGGCCTTGGGCATGCCCGCGGCGCGCAGGTCAAGCCCCACGTAGATGCTCTCGACCTCCGCGCGCATCGCGGCCTCCAGACGGGCGCCATCACCGTCATCGACACGCCCGTCACGAAACTCGATCACGCCGGAACATGCTAAAGATCCAGGTAAGGGATGGACGACGCGCAACTCGAAGAACGGGTGCACGAGTGTGGCCAGCGCCTCGCGGCCGGGCTGGCGGGCGCTGACACGGGTGGGCTGCGGCACCCGCTGGCGGCCGGCGAGCGGCGGATGATGAGGTCGCTGATCGGCGACCCTCGCCTGCGGGCGGCGCTGTTTCGCTTCGTGGACGTGCGCCCCGCCTGTCACAGCCGGACGGAGCTGGTGAGGCATCTGAGCGAGTTTCTGGAGGAGGCCGGCGCGGGCTCTGGGAACGCCCGGCGGCTCGCGAGGCTGACGGGCCGGCGCGAGCTCACGCTACCGACGGCCGGGGCGGCCGGGCTGGGCGTCGCCTCCATGGCCCACCGCTTCATCGCAGGCGAGGACGCGCAGGCCGCCGCCCCCGAGCTCAGCTCGCTGTGGGAGCAGGGGCGCTGCGTGACCCTCGACCTGCTCGGTGAGGCGACCCTGACCGAGTCTGAGGGGGAGCGCTACGCACAGCGCTGCACGCAGACGCTGCGCGCACTTGCGCAGATGAGCGCTGGCTGGGCGCCGAATCAGCTGCTGGAGCACGACGGGCTCGGGCCGCTGCCGCGCGCGAACCTGAGCGTCAAGGTCTCGGCGCTGACACCGCACCTGCGCGCCAACGCGCCCGAGCGCGCGCTCAGCGCCGCCCGGGATCGGCTGCTTGAGCTGCTGCGTCTGGCGCGCGAGCTCGACGCCCACCTGCACGTCGACATGGAGTCGCTCGACACCCGCGAGAGCATCACCGAGCTGTTCCTCGAGCTGCTGGCGCTTGATGAGTTCGCCGACGGACCGCCTGCGGGGATCGTGCTGCAGGGCTACCTCACCGACTCCGAGGAGCAGCTCGAGCGGCTGCTCGGCTGGTTGGAGCAGCACCCGCGCGGCGCACCGTTCACGATCCGCCTGGTGAAGGGCGCCTACTGGGACCACGAGGTGGTGCTCGCCGCGCAGCACGGCTGGCGCGCACCGGTGTTCACAGACCGACGCTCCTGCGACCGTCACTACGAGCACCTCACCAGACGGCTGCTTGACGCGCGCGCGGGCGGCATGGCGCTGCGGCCGGCGATCGCCTCGCACAACCTGCGCTCGCTGGCACACGCGATCGCCTACAGCGACGCGCTGGGGCTGGCGCCGGATGCACTCGAACTGCAGGTGCTGCGCGGGCTGGGCGACGACACCGCGGCGGCGATCGCCACCTACGGCCGACGCGTGCGGGTCTACTGCCCGGTCGGTGACCTGGTCGCAGGCATGGCCTACCTGGTCAGGCGACTGCTTGAGAACACCTCTAACGACTCGTTCCTCGCCGCGCAGACGACGGGCGCGGACATCAACCTGTTACTGGAGAGACCGTGAGCACTGAAAGCACATTCCGAAACGAGCCGGCGCTCGAATTCCGCCGCGAGTCGGTGCGCGCGCAGGCACTGCGCGCGCTGGCCGAGCTGCGGACCAAGCTGCCGCTGCGGATCGGCCCGGCAAGCGGCGCCTCGGCCAGCGGCGAGCTGCTCTCCTACAACCCGGCAAACCCAGCCGAGCTGATCGCCGTGGCGCCGGACGGGAGCGCCGCCGACGCGCGTGCCGCGCTCGTGCGCGCCGACGCCGCCTTTGCGTCCTGGAGCGCGCTGGACGCCGGCACGCGGGCGGCGACGCTCCAGCGCGCGGCTGGGCTGCTGCGCGAGCGGCGCCTTGAGCTAGCGGCGCTCGAGGTCCTGGAGGCCGGCAAGCCCTGGCCTGAGGCTGACGCCGATGTCTGTGAGGCGATCGACTTCCTCGAGTACTACGCGCTGGGGGCGCTGGCGCTCGATCAGGGGCGCCTGCTGCCGCAGCTCCCCGGCGAGCGCAACACGCTGCGCTACTACGCGCGCGGACCGCACGCCGTGATCGCACCCTGGAACTTTCCCATGGCGATCCCGGCGGGCATGGTCTCCGCGGCGCTGGTCACCGGCAACACCGTGGTCTTCAAGCCGGCGGAGCAGACACCCGCCTGCGGGCACGCGCTGGTGCAGGCGCTGCACAGCGCCGGCGTCCCCGAGGACGCGCTGGTGCTGCTCACCGGCGCCGATGAGCCCGCCCGAGAGCTCGTCGCGCACCCGCTGGTGCACGGGATCGCATTCACCGGCTCCTGCGCCGCCGGGCAGCACATCATCCACGCCGCCGCGCAGGCCCAGCCGGGGCAGCGTCACGTCAAGCGCGTGATCGCCGAGATGGGCGGCAAGAACTGCATCATCGTCGACGCTGACGCCGACCTGGACGACGCCGTGCCGGCGATCATCAAGAGCGCCTTTGGCTTCGCCGGCCAGAAGTGCTCCGCCGCGGCGCGTGTGCTGGTCTGCGAGCAGATCGCCGACGCGCTCAATGAGCGCTTGGCGGGGGCCATCCAGGCGCTGCGGGTCGGCCCAGCCGAGGACTTCGCCTGTGATCTGGCGACGGTGATTGACGCCGAGGCGCTCGCCCGCATCAACGCGTTCCTCGACGGCGCCGAGCACGAACCGCGCGTGCAGGCAGAGGTTCCGGTCGGGACCGGCGGTCACTATGTGCCGCCGACGCTGTTTGTCGATCTGCCACCGAGCTCGCGGATCGTGCGCGAGGAGGTCTTCGGCCCGGTGCTCTCCTCCGAGCGGGTGGCGAGCGTCGATGAAGCCGTCAGGATCGTCCAGGAGGGCGACTTCGGGCTCACGGGAGGGTTGTTCAGCCGCAGCCCGCAGACGATCGAGCACGTCAGCAGACTGGGGATCGTCGGCAACCTGTATGTGAACCGAGAGATCACCGGGGCGATGGTCGGACGTCACCCGTTCGGCGGCGGACGGCTGTCGGGCACCGGCCCCAAGGCCGGTGGCCCGGACTACCTGCTGACGTTCGTCGAGGCGCGCAGCGTCAGCGAGAACACCGTGCGCCACGGCCTCGTGATCTGAGGGCGCGCGGCCCGCTGGCCGCGCGCCCCGCTGGAGGCGCCCCCAGCCCCCGAGCCTCGCACAACAGCGCTCGCGCCCGTCAGCGCCCTGCGCCCAGGAACTCCCGTATGTCAGCCTCGCTGAACGTCGCGCCGGGGAAGCGCGCGAGCCGCGTCAGCGGCACCGTCTCGAGCATCTTGCCCAGGTGCGTGCCGATCACCCGCTCCCCGAGCGGCGAGCGACGCAGCTGGTCAAGCAGCCACTGCGCCGCGACCGGGTCGGCGAGGAACTCACCGAAGGTCGAGTCGACCGCCAGCGGCGCGGCCACCTCACCGCCCGCAAGCTCCACCGTCGCGGTCAGGCGGATGTCGCGGCTGGAGGCGCCGACACGCAGCTCAAACTCACCGCCCTCCACGACCCACTCGCGCCGCGCCGGATGCCAATAGGAAAATGCGCGCGCGTCCAGCGGGATGCTCACCTCCCGGCGCTCACCCGCCGCAAGCGCCACCTTGACAAAGCCGCGCAGCTCCTGCAGCGGGCGGTAGACGCTCGCGACCGGGTCGGCGATGTAGAGCTGAACCACCTCGGCACCGGCGCGCGCGCCCGTGTTGGCAACCGTCACGCTCGCCTCCACGCGCGGCTTTGGGCCATCGTCGCTGACAACGGCGCGCAGCTGCGAGTACTCAAACGACGTGTAGGAGAGACCGTGGCCGAACGGGTAGGCGACCTCCAGCTCGTGCGCGTCATACCACCGGTAGCCGATCAAAAGGCCTTCGCCGTAGCGAACCTCGTGGTTCTCGCCCGGGAAGTTACCGACCGTCGGGTTGTCTGCGAGCTTGAGCGGGATCGTCTCAGCGAGCTTGCCGGATGGCGAAACGCGCCCCAGCAGCAGGTCCGCCAGCGCCCCTCCCCCGGCCTGGCCGAGCAGCCAGCCCTCGAGGATCGCCCGCGCATGCGGCTCGAGTGGTGCCGTCAGCACAGCCGCCCCGTTTGAGAGCACCACGGCCACGTTGGGGTTGGCCGCCGCGACCGCGGCCAAGAGCTCGAGCTGCGGCGCGGGCAGGTCCATGTGCTCACGATCCCAGCCCTCTGACTCATATGACGGCGGCAGCCCCAGGAACACAAGCGCCACCTCGGCCCGCGCCGCCGCCTGCACGGCCTCCTGCACGAGCCCTGCGTCAGCGGCCGGCGCCTCGATCTCAAAGCCGGGCGCGAAGAGAGCCTCACGCCGCCCGCTAAGCGCCGTATGCAGCGAATCGAGCGCGTTGTCAAGCTGCGTCGGGTTCACCTGGGAGGACCCAGCTCCCTGGAAGCGTGGCGTGCGCGCGAACTCACCGATCACCGCCACCGCACCGCCGTGTTCTGGGTCGAGCGGCAGCAGTCCACCATCGTTCTTGAGCAGCACGACGCTGGCGGCAGCCGCCTCGTGCGCCAGCGCGTGGTGGGCCGCGACGTCAAAGTCCGCAAGCGGCTCACGCTCGCCGGCCCGCGCCACCAGCTCGAGCACACGCCGCACCGCGGCATCCAGCTGCTCCTCGCTCAGGGCACCGCTCGCGACCGCGTCGAGGATCGCCTGCGTGCCAACGCCACTGGAGGAGGGCATCTCCAGGTCGCAGCCCGCCGCGAGCGCCGCGACCCGATCATCGACCGCCCCCCAGTCGGAGACGACCAGCCCCTCAAAGCCCCATTCGTCGCGCAGCACGTCCGTCAGCAGCCAGTGGTGCTCGCAGGCGTAGACGCCGTTGATGCGGTTGTATGAGCTCATCACGGTCCACGGCTGGCGTTCGGTTACCACACGCTCAAAGGCCGCCAGGTAGATCTCGCGCAGCGTGCGCTCGTCAACCTGCGCCGAGATCCGCAGCCGGTCGGCCTCCTGGTTGTTGGCGGCGAAGTGCTTGAGCGATGTGCCGACACCGTGGCTCTGCACGCCCCCGACCCAGGCGGAGGCGAGCACGCCGGCCAAAAGCGGATCCTCGGAGAAGTACTCGAAGTTGCGTCCGCACAGCGGCGAGCGCTTCATGTTCACGCCGGGCCCGAGCAGCACCGAAACCCCGGCCACCCGGCACTCGCGCCCGAGCGCGTCCCCGACACGACCGACCAGCCGCTCATCCCACGACGAGGCGAGCCCCGCGGCCGGCGGGAAGCAGGTCGCCTGCTCGGAGTGCTCGATCGACGGGTCGTCGGAGGCCGCGACCTTGCGCAACCCGTGCGGACCGTCCGAGACGAGGATCCGTGGGATCCCCAGGCGCACAACCGCCTCGGTGTGCCAGAAGTCCGAGCCGTCAAGCAGCGCCGCCTTCTCTGCCAGTGTCAGCTCCGCCAGCACGGCAGAGGCGTCAAAACCCACCTGCGTGTCCATCTCACTCCGTTCGCCGCTCTACAAGGCCCTGAAACTTCCCCCTGGCGGCCACGTTACTGCAGTAACGCGTTTCAGCAAATGACGCGCCGTTGCAGAGCCGCCGGGCCGCTACCAACCGTAGTGGGCGGGCTTGTAGTAGCTCAGGTCGGCGGCCAGCTGCGAGACGCCGCCCTCGATCTCGAAGCGCGGCAGCAGGTAGGGCTCGGTGCGAAACGCGTAGGCGTGGCCCTCGGTCACCGCAGCCGTGTAACCGGCGCGCTTGACCGCATTGATCACGGCGGTGTCATACTCACTTGACGGGTAGCAGAACATGTTGACCGGTATGTGGAAGGTCTTCTGCAGGTACACCCGCGAGTCGTGCACCTGCGCCCACAGCTCCGCAGGCGTGGCGGTCACCAGGTCGGGGTGTGTCAGCGAGTGTGAGTCGACCTCCCAGCCCCTGCGGATCACCGGCCAGATGTAACTCGGTGGCAGGTGGTTCTCGGTGATCTCATCGAGCACACCGGGCCAGCCGTACTTGGCCAGCACGTGTGGCGCGAAGCGCACCTGCTCGGGGTACCCGTTGTCAAAGGTGATGACGATCGGCTTGGCCGGCAGGGTGCCGCCGTGGTACCACGCGTTCAGCACCTCATCCAGGGTCACAGCCTGGTAGCCGTTCTGGTCAAGCCAGGCCATCTCCGCCTTGAAGTTGCCGTAGGAGACGTAGAGCAGCGGGAACGGCGCGCCCGGCGGCGGCGGCCCGAGCGCGTGGTAGACGAGGATCGGCACCGGCCCGGTGTACTTGCGCCACCCCGGTTGCGGAGTCGCGTTGCGCACGAACTCCGGGTGCGCAGCGCGGTGCTTGAGGGGCTTCTTCTTTGCCTCGAGCGATCGGCGGCTGGGCGCAACGACCGCCTTGCCCACCGTCTGAGCGCGGCTGCCGGACAGATCCGAGACAGCGATCACAGCCACGACCACGGCAGCCACCACGAGCACCGCTGTGGTGGCGAGCTGCAGCCATGAGGAGCCTCGCCGACGCCGACTGGACATGTGCTGAGAAGGTAACACCGAACGCTGCCCGGACACGCCGACGCGCTGCCGGGGGCGGCCCGCTGGCCGCCCCCGGCGTCAGAGCTCGCGCCCGCTCTGGTGGCTACCGGGTAGCTGTGGCGAGCGGCTCGTCGCTGTAGAGCTCGCCGTTTTGCGCCCGCGCCAGAAGCGACGTGGGCGGCTCGAAGCGTTGGCCGTAGCGGGCGGCGAGCTCCCGCGCCCGGGCGACGAACGCCGCCGGTCCAACACTGCCGTCGGCGGCCTCGTAACCGTTGATGTACTGCAGCGCGCCACCCGTCCAGGGCGGGTAGCCGATACCCATGATCGAGCCGATGTTGGCGTCGGCAACGGACTCGATCACACCCTCTTCGTGGCAGCGCACCGCCTCGATCGCCTCGATGAACAGCATGCGCTCCTCCAGGTCGCGCAGCACTAGCACCGCCGGGTCCTGCACCGGCGGGAACGCCGCGCGCAGGCCGGGCCACAGGCCGGTGCGCTTGCCGTCCTCGTCGTACTCGTAGAAGCCGCGGCCCTCCAGGCGGCCGGGCCGGTCGAACTCGTCGAGCATACGGTCGATCACAGCCTCGGCACCACTGGCCTGCCAGCTCTCCCCGGCCTGCTGCGCCGCCTGCTGAGCGGCCAGACGGATCTTGCGCATCAGCTTCATGTTGAGCTCGTCTGAGAGCTGCAGCACGGGGGCTGGGTAGCCGGCCTGTGAGGAGGCCTGCTCGATCGTCGCGGGCGGAACACCCTCGGCGAGCATCGCGATGCCCTCGTTGATGAAGGTGCTGATCACGCGGCTGGTGTAGAAGCCGCGGCTGTCGTTTACGACGATCGGCGTCTTCTTGATCTGCGCGACGAAGTCGAGCGCGCGGAAGGTGGCCGCGTCGCTCGTGCGCTCACCGCGGATCAGCTCGACCAGCGGCATCCTGTCCACCGGCGAGAAGAAGTGGATGCCGATGAAGTCCTCTGGCCTGCTGACGCTTGCGGCCAGGCTGGTGATCGGCAGCGTCGAGGTGTTCGAGCCGAGCAGCGCGTCGGCTGCGACGTGTGGCTCGATCTCCCGCCAGACCTGGTCCTTGAGCGCCGGATCCTCGAACACCGCCTCGATCACGAGGTCGGCACCGGCCGCGTCCTGCGCCCGGTCACTCGGGTGGATCAGCGCGAGCAGCGCGTCTCCTTGAGCCTGCGTGGAGCGCCCGCGCTCAACGGCCTTGGCCACGAGCTTCTCCGAGTAGCCCTTGCCGCGCTGCGCCGCCTCGAGCGTTACGTCCTTGAGCACGACCTCGATCCCGGCCTTGGCGCACACGTAGGCGATCGCCGCGCCCATCATGCCGGCGCCCAGGATCACGACCTTGCGCGCGCGGTAGCGCTCGGCCTCGGCGGGCCGGCCGCGGCCGCCGTTGACGCGGTTGAGGTCAAACCAGAACGACTGAATCATGTTCTTTGCGATCTGGCCGGTCGCCAGCTTGACGAAGTAGCGCGTCTCGATCTCGAGGGCGTGGTCAAAGTCGACCTGCGCCCCCTCCACCGCGGCCGCCATGATCGCAAGTGGTGCCGGCATGTTGGCACCCTTGAGCTGCTTGCGCAGGTTGGCGGGGAACGCGGGCAGGTTGGCGGCAAACGACGGGGTCGATGGCGTGCCACCGGGGATCCGGTACTTCTCAGCGATGTCCCACGGCTGCCCGGGCGTGGCGCCGGAGGCTGCCTGCTCTGAGATCCAACGCTTGGCGGCGGGCAGCAGCTCCTCGACGCCCGGTAGAACCTCGTCGATCAGCCCGAGCTCTCTTGCCTGCGCCGGACGGAAGCGCTTGGTGCCCTGCAGCAGCACCTGCATCAGCGCCGGGACGATGCCGAGCATGCGCACCGTGCGCGTGACGCCGCCAGCGCCGGGCAGCAGGCCGAGCGACACCTCGGGGAAGCCGACCACCGCGGCGGGATCGTCGACGATCAGGCGCCGGTGTGCGGCCAGCGCGATCTCCAGGCCGCCGCCCAGCGCGGCGCCGTTCAGCGCTGCGACGACAGGCACGCCGAGTGTCTCGAGCGTACGCAGCTGAGCCTTGATCTCGCTCACGAAGGCGGTGAACTCGGTCGCGTTATCCCTGCTCACCTGCCGCAGAGCGCCCAGGTCACCGCCCGCGAAGAAGGTCTTCTTGGCGGAGGTGATGATCACGCCGGTGATGTCTGCGCGCTCCTGCTGCAGTCGCTCGACCACCGCGCGCATCGACTCGACATAGGCACTGTTCATCGTGTTGGCCGACTGGGACGGGTCATCGAGCGTCAGGACGACGATGCCGTCCGCGTCGCGGTCCCAGCGGATCGTGCTCTGGGATGCCATTCAGATCGCCTCCACCACGGTCGCGATGCCCATACCGCCGCCGATGCACAGCGTCACAAGCCCGTATCTGCCGCCGCGACGGTGCAGCTCGTCTATCAGCGTGCCGAGGATCATGCCGCCGGTCGCGCCGAGCGGATGCCCCATCGCGATCGCGCCGCCGTTTACGTTCGTCTTCTCGAGCAGGTCATGCTCGCCGTCTCTGCCTGCCATGTCGCGCGCGAAGCGCAGCACCACGGCGGCGAAGGCCTCGTTCATCTCGATCAGGTCGATGTCGTCGAGCGTGAGTCCGGCCTTGGCCAGCGCCTTGCGGCTGGCGGGTGCCGGGCCGGTGAGCATGATCGTGGGCTCGCTGCCGGTCACCGCCGTCGCGACGATCCGCGCCCGAGGGGTGAGCTCGAGCTCCGCGCCGATCTGCTCGTTGCCGACCAACACGACGCTGGCGCCGTCGACGATGCCCGAGGAGTTGCCGGGCGTGTGCACGTGCTCGATCCGCTCGACCCAGTGGTAGCGCTGGAGCGCGACCGCATCAAAGCCCCCGTACTCGCCCATCGTCGCGAACGCCGGCTTGAGCGTGGCGAGCGTCTGCACCGTGGTGTCGGCACGGATCAGCTCGTCGTGGTCGAGCACGGTGTTGTCGTTGATATCGGTCACCGGCACGAGCGAGCGCGCGAAGCGCCCGTCCGCCTGTGCGCTGGCGGCACGCGCCTGCGAGCGCGCGGCGTAGGCGTCAAGCTCCTCGCGGCCGAAGCCCTCGATGGTGGCGATCAGGTCGGCGCTGATCCCCTGCGGCACGAAGAAGTTGCCGTAGGCGGTCTCCGGGTCCATCGCCCAGGCGCCGCCGTCGGAGCCCATCGGCACGCGCGACATCGACTCCACGCCGCCCGCGAGCACCAGATCCTCCCAGCCTGAGGCGACCTTCTGGGCGGCGACGTTGACCGCCTCGAGACCCGAGGCGCAGAAGCGGTTGAGCTGCATGCCGGGGACCGAGTCGGGCAGGCCGGCCTTGGCCGCCGCGGCCTTGGCGATGTCGCCCCCCTGGTCGCCGACGGGCGTGACGCAGCCGAGCACGACGTCCTCGACGCGCGCGGGGTCGAGCGCTGCGTTACGAGCCAGGAGCTCGTGGATCAGGCCGACGACGAGGTCGACCGGCTTGGTTGTGTACAGCGACCCGTTTGACTTGCCGCGCCCGCGTGGGGTGCGGATCGCGTCGTATACGAGCGCTTCGGTGGCTGGCATGCGGTGGCTCTCCTTGTCGGCGTGAAGCTTGGGCGCGGCGGCTGGGACACCAACCGACACCCCTGTCGGATAATACTGTGTAGGCGATGGCGACGAACGCTCCCCGCACCCGGCTCAAGGGCCCGCAGCGCCGCGAGCTGCTGCTCGCCGCCGCACTACCCGAGTTCGCCAAGCGCGGCTACGAGGCCGCCTCGCTGGGCCGCATCGCACGCGCCGCCGGGGTCACACGAACCGTGCTCTACGACCACTTCGCCTCCAAGCACGCGCTGTTCGTAGACGTGCTCGGCTCCGAGCAGCGGGCACTGATCGAGCACCTCGGCGCGGCCCTGCGCTCGGAGGGCACCACCGAGGAGCGCTGGCGCGCCACCTTCGACGCCTACCTGCGCTTCGTGCAGGAGCACCCGCTCGGCTGGCAGCTGTTGTTTCCAAGCCACCCGCCGGTTGACCCCCAGGCGCAATCAGACTGGCGAGCCGTCCGCGCAGACTCAAACCGCGTGCTCGCACAGCTGCTCGCCGCCGACGCTCGCCGTGCCGGCCTGGAGCCCGAGAGCGTCCGTGCGCGCGCGCTGTTTGCGATCCATCGCGACGGGCTCACGGCCGCCGCCCGCTGGTGGCAGGAGCACCCGCACGTCAGCCGCGAGGAGGTCGTGGACGCGGCCATGGCGGCACTGTGGACGGGCTTCGGCGGGCTGCAGCCGAGCTAGCGCTGAACATGGGCACGGCTCACGCTGCCGCGCCGCAACCGGCTCCGGCGCCCCACTCGGCTCCGGCGCCCCACTCGGCTCCGGCGCCCCACTCGGCTCCGGCGCCCCACCCAGCTCGCGCGCCCCTGATACTATTGATCTAGTTTGTCTAAACCATTACAGCCAGCGCTGGACCCGGCCGATCCGCGGCCGCTGTGGGAGCAGGTCGCTGCCGAGATCCGCCGCGCCATCGCCGACGGCGAAGCCAAGCCCGGCGAGCGGATGCCGTTGGCCAGGGATCTCGCGACCGTGCTGGGCGTCAACCGCAACACGATCCTGCGGGCGCTCCACCAGCTGCGCGATGAGGGCCTGCTCGAGATACGCCAGGGCCGTGGCATCACCGTTGCGGGGACGCCCGAGCGCGGCGCGGTGATGACCCGCGCGAGAGAGCTGGTGGCGTTCGCGCGGCGCAACGGCTACGGACCGGATGAGCTGATCGCGATGATCGAGGCCGTGTCGTGACCCTGCTCTCTGACCGCGACACCATGAGCCAGGAGGAGGCGCTGATCAAGGAGGCAAGGCGCCTGCGCCGCCGCCGCTGGCTGACCGGCTCGGCGCTCGCCGCGCTGGCGGCGGGCGCCACCGTCGCCGGCTTCTTCGCCGCCTCCGCTCCGCCCACGCGCTCACAGGGCCGCCCGCCGCGCGGCGACCTTCAGACGCCCGGCTACAGCACCCCATCGAGCGATCCGTTCCACCCGACCCGCGCACTCGACCTGATCCAGCCGACGACGCTCGCGACCCTGCTCGACGGGGATCTGCTGATCCTCGACAGCTCCCGCGACCAGATCCTGCGTATGACGCCGAAGGGGGTGCTATCGGTCTTTGCCGGCAACGGGCGCATCGGCTTCTCCGGCGACGGCGGGCCCGCGCGCAACGCGGCGCTCGACCTCACTTATTTCAGCTCCGGTTCGATGGCCGTCACACCCGGCGGCAGCGTCGAGTTTCTCGACGATGGCAGCTGCTGGGTGCAACAGGTCAGCCCTGGCGGCAGCATCCACACGATCCTGCGGCTGCCGCTTGTCCGTGTGTACCCGAACGGTAAGGCGTGCCCGATCGCCGCCCTGGCGGTCTCGCCCGCCGGCAGCCTGTACCTGGCGGTGAACTCCACGATCGAGCGCCTCGCCGCGAATGGTCGCCTGATCTGGGTCGCTGGCGCACACCGCCTGACCACGCACGTCGTGACCAGGGCCTCCGCGTTGCACTACGCGTTCTTCCCCGCCGGGCTCGCGTTTGACCGGGCCGGCGACCTCTTCATCTACAACCGGTCGCCCAAGCTCGTCTTCGAGCTCACGCCGGACGGCAAGCTGAGAGCCCTTCCCGGTGTGAGCTACGCCCACCAGCTCGCCGCCGCACCGGACGGGGTCGTGCTCGCCGGCACGCAGGGCGGAGAGGTGCAGACGGTCAACCGCCGCGGCGTCCACGCCTTCTACGACGTGCTGCCAAGCAGAGTGTCCGGATTGCACTGGGGCCGTTACAACGCATTCCAGGAGGACGGGATCGCGGTCTCGGGCAGCGGCACGATCTACGTCGACAACGCGCAGGGCAACGGATACGGGCAAGGCACGGTGCTCGTCAGCATCAGCCCGCACAGACACGCCGCCCTGGTACCGATCCGCACGCCGCTCTCGGCAACGTTGCCGGCGCTCGGCGCGAGCGGCTTTCCCCGCAGCGTCTATCCGGCGAGCCGCAGCTCCCACGGCACTGCGCTCGCCACCTGCCCGAGCGACGCCGGCCTCGAGCGCTTCAGCGCGGCGGCGATCAGCGGCGCGGAGCGGATCGCCCGCCGCTACATGAGCGGCCAGTTTGCCTCAGACATCGCGGTCACGGACCGCTCCTGGTGGGCCGCTGATTTCAACGCCCTCGCCGAGGGCAACACCGGCGGCAGCCACAGCGTCGCGGGCGAGGGGCCGGCCGCACAGACCCCGGCCGCGGCCCGCATCGAGCGTGCGTGCGGCACCCGGCTGGTGAGCGACTCAGTCGCCATCGCAGTGCGTCGGTCCTCCCACTCAGACTTCAGCGGCACGCTCTACCTGCTCGACCGCCGCGGCCAGCCGCTGGTCTACTACGTTCGCTGAGCCCGCCCCGAAGCACCACTCACACCCGCGCGGCGTGACGGCGCAGCGCCTCGACATCCCTGACAACGAGCCGCTTGCGCTGGGTTTCGATCACGCCGAGCTCGCGCAGCGTCCGCAGCGCGCGTGCGGTCGACTCGCGCGATGCCGCCGCCCAGGAGGCGAGCTCCTCCTGGTTGATCGGCATCTCAACCGTGAGCGTGCCCTCCGCGCCGGCAACACCGAAGCGCTCGACCAGCTCGAGCAGGCGGCTGGTGACACGCGGCAGACTCTCCGCGGAGGCGAACTCGAGCCGACGCTGGTCAGCGACCCGCAGCCGCGCGAGCACCAGCTCAAGCAGCGCCAAGGCGATGCGCGGCTGGCGTGCAAGCAGCGCCCGCAGGTCGGCGACCGGCACCGAGACGGCCTCGACCGCCAGCAGCGCCGAGGCATCAGCAGAACGAGTCGCCGCGGCGCCAACGCTGACCTCACCCAGCAGATCGCCCGGTCCGCAGAGCGACAGGATCAGCTCCTCACCATCGCGTCCGTGCTTGTGGATCTTCACCAGGCCGGCGGTGATGAGCAGCGCACCGGTGGCGACGTCCCCCTCGCGCAGCAGCACCTCGCCGGCCTGCCAGTGACGCAGGTGCCCGGCGGCGAGCAGCGCCTCACGGTCGCTGGCGGGCAGTGCCTCAAGAAAGGTGGTCGGTGAGGGGGTCATGTGGCGCGACTGCGGGCATGTGCCCTGCCTAGCTTGCGCCCATCGAGCGGCACACCGGGCACCGCCGGATGAGGAAAAGGTAGTGGGGATCTCTGATGCACGACAACATGATCCTCGTCGCAGCCACCGTGCACCAGCTGACCACCCAAGCCGCGACGGCACGCCCGGCGGCGAGTGGGTCAGCTGGCGCGACACATTCTCGCGCGCGAGGCGCTCCGCGACCGCCACCCCTGCGAGCCTGCTCGGCCCGAGGGCGACAAGCGTGACCCCACCGATCCCGGATCCGAGTGGCAAGCCGCAGTTGTCCGCAGCCCTCCACGCTGCCGCGGCGATGGTCAGCTCCCCAGGAGCGTCGGCCAGCGCCGGGAGCAGCGCCTCGAGAGCCGACGGTGCGCCCGCCAAGCAGCCTCCAGCCCCCAAATCTCTGCAGCTTGGGGAGCTTTGTGCATTTCGAGCGGCTGGAGCGCCCGAAATGCACAAAGCTCGCGTTCGCGAGGTGATTTGGGGGCTGGAGGTCGCTTGGCGCGAACCGCGCTTGCCGGATCCGCGAGCGTCCTTGCGCTATCCGCCCGGCCAGACCGCCGCGCGCCTCTGGGCGAAGGCGAGCGCCACCAGCAGCGCCCGCTTCGCCGTGCCGACCAGCAACCAATCGAGCAGGCGTGCGTTCGACAGGTGTGTGCGAAAGCGTGTGCTGACGGCTGGCCGGGGCAGACAAGGCTGGTCAAACCGCGCGACAGCCGGCGAGCAAACCCAAACCTCCTCACGGCCGGAGCACCACTGCTCGAGGCCGGTGTCGCAACGGACCCGGTAGCCGAACCGCGGCCACGCACGCACAGTCCAACGCCGGAACGTGTCATATGACGTGGTTGCGCCCGTTACCGACACCTACCTTTACCCCATCGAGCAGCGCACCGGGCGCCGCCCAGCAGCAATCAGGGGTGAATAGAGATGGACAACATGATCCGCATCCAAGCCGCCGCCCACCAGACCGAGCTGCACCGAGCCGCCCTCGAGCAGCGTCCCGCCGCCTGGTCCGCTGAACATGGGCCGCGTTCGGACCGGCAGGCCCCACGGATCATCCGGCTCATGCTGCACAGGCGCTCGGCCGGCGCGGCACGCAAGCAGGCACCGGTCCCACGCGTCTCGCTCTGAGAACCGCAAATCTTGGTGGGCGGTCTGGGTGGTCCGGCCCACGAAGCGCTTGGACCGGCGGGGGCCAGCGGGGCCGGTTCAAGCGGCGGTGAGGGAAACCTCACGGATGAAGTGATGGCAGGGCAACGTGTAGGGCGGACTCGCAGGGATGCGAGCCCGCCCTACAGCTCGTTGACCGCGTCTACTCCGCTGAGCCGGCCCGCTGGCCGGCTCACCGGCCCGACCGAGGGCACGAGGCGCGCGACTGGCGTGGCACGCTGGTAGCACGAAAGTATGAGCCCCAAGGAACGCCTTGCGGTCACGGTGGACGCGGAGCTGGTGCGCTTCGGCAACCAGGTGGTGGCGGACGGCCGCGCCGAGAGCCTCAGCGCCTGGGTCAACACGGCCCTGCGGGCGGCGCTCAAGCGCGACGAGAAGCTGCGGGCTATGGATGCGGTCATCGCGGAGTACGAGGCCGAGCATGGCGAGATCACCGAAGCCGACATGATCGCCGCCGAGCGCGAGCTGCAGGCCAGGGCGATCCACGTGCGACCACGGTGACACTGCTCCTCGATGCGGGTGCGTTTGTCGCGCTGGAGCGTGGCGATCCGGCGGCGAACCGGCGGCTGAAGCGCCAGCGAGCACTCGGCAGCGCACCGATGACCCATGGCGGCATCGTCGGGCAGGTCTGGCGTGGCGGCGCGCGCCAGGCGAGGCTCGCGATGTGGCTTGCGACCGCAGTGGTGGTCCACCTCGACGAGGAGCTCGGGCGAGCGAGCGGCGCGCTGCTGGCGCGGACCGGCGGTGACGACGTGATCGACGCGGCGCTCGTGCTGCTCGCCCACGACGGCGACACGATCCTCACCTCGGACGCCGATGTGCTGGCGACCGCAGCGGGCCGCCATGTCGACGTCATCCCGGCCTGATCGAGGCCGGTGACTGAACGCAGATCGGGGTGGTCAAGCAGAGTCGTCCCTAACAGGTCCTCTGCGCGAGCAGCGTGCGTTGCCTGCTGTTGAGCAGGCAACGCGGGGCGAGCGGGGCGATGACTGATGCCAGCGGGGCGGCTACCGTGGCGCCGTCGCCCCGCCGCCAACTGTGCCCTCGATGAAGGCCAGCACGTCGGTCGCCTTGGCTATCGCCTTCGTGGTCGGAAGGCCGTGGCCGTGGCCGGCCGAGGTCTCGGTTCGTAGCAGGACCACAGCGGGCGGCGCGGAGGAAGCCTCCTCGTGGCTACCGGCAGCGGCCTGCAGGGTGGCTGCGAACTTGAACGAGTGCCCCGGGATGACCCTGTCATCGTGGTCGCCGGTCGTGATCAGGATCGGCGGGTAGCGCCAGCCGGGCTGGACGTTGTGCAGCGGCGAGTAGGCGCGCAGCCACCGGTACTGCTCGGGGTCGTCGGGGTCACCGTAGTCACTCTTCCACGCCCACCCGATCGTGAAGCGGTGAAAGCGCAGCATGTCCAGCACGCCAACCTCTGCCACGGCGGCGCCGAACAGCTCCGGTTGCTGGGTGAAGCAGGCGCCGACCAAAAGGCCACCGTTCGAGGCCCCATTGATCGCAATCCGGTCGGGTCGCGACCATCCCGAGCTGACGAGCCACCGGGCGCAGTCACAGAAGTCGTCGAAGACCCGCTGTTTGTTCGCGAGGATCCCCGCCCTGTGCCACGAGCGCCCATACTCTCCCCCGCCCCGCAGGACCGCCACAGCCAGGAGGCCCCCTCGCTCGACAAAGGTGGCCCACTCGACGCTGAACTGCGGGGTCAGGGGGACGTCGAAGCCACCGTAACCGTAGAGCAGAGTGGGGACGTGCCCGTTCGGGTCCACATCGCGTCGACGCGTGAGAAAGAGTGGGATCGACACGCCGTCGTCGGCGGTGATAAACACCTGCTCGCTGACGAGCGTCCGCGGATCGATGGATGCGGCCGGACCCCTGAGCAGCCGCGTTTCGCCGCCGGCCAGATCGTGCTCCCACAGGGAGCCCGAGTCGGTGAACGAGGTGACTACGAAGTACAGCTCGTCACTGTCCGGATTGCCCTCGAATCCGGGAGCGTCGTAGTCGGCAAGCAGCGAAGAGACCGCGGGGAGCGGGAGATCACGCACATGGGAGCCGTCGAACCGGAACACCGCCAGCCTCGAGCAGGCGTCCTTCAGGTAATGGCAGACGAGCTGGCCGCCGCAGTGGCGCGCGGCGCGAAGCAGGTCGCGCGACTCCGGGATCACTTCGCGCCACCGCTCCCGCGCAGGGTTATCGAGGTCGACGGCGACGATCCGCTGGCGCTCCGCTCCGTCATCCGTTAGCAGATAGAAGGTGTCTCCGAAGTTCGCGATGTAGCTCACCTTCGAGGCGAAGTCGGCCACGAGCGGCTGCAGCCCCCTCGGCGGGTCCTCGCGGTCGAGCACGCGCAGCTGCGCCTCGGGGGCGGTCCCCTCGAAGATCGAGATCACGACGAAGCGCCCGTCGTCACTCACGACGGCTTGGGGGATCCACTCGGGCTGATCGGGAGCCTCGAAGACGAGCTCGTCTTCGCTCTGCGGCGTCCCAAGCCGGTGAAACCAGACCTTCTGGGAACTCGTCGCTTCCAGGTACTCAGCACCCGGCTCGGGCGGGTCGACGGCCCCATAGTAGAAGCCCGATCCGTCCCTCAGCCAAGCCGCGCGCGAGTGCTTTGACCACTCAACGACATCCGGCCGGTCCTGGCCTGATGCTACCTCGCGAACCCTCCAGGTCATCCAGTCCGACCCGGCGGCACTCGTGGCGTAGGCGACGAGCGTCCCGTCCTCGGTCACGTCAAACGAGGTCATAGCGACCGTACCGTCGGACGACAGCTCGTTCGGGTCAAGCAGAACCCGCCCCGCGTCCTCGGGACCGTCCATCACGTGGAGAACGTCCTGGTTCTGAAGGCCGCTATTGCGCAGCTGAAACCAGCGCTCGCCGCGCTTGAAGGGTGCCGTGAACCTGGCGTAATCCCACAGCTCCGAGAGGCGCCGGCCGATCTCCTCGCGCGCCTTGACCTGAGACAGCCACTCCTCGGTGAGCATGTTCTCAGCGTCGACCCAGGCTCGGGTCTGTGACGCATTCGTGTCCTCCAGCCAGCGGTACGGATCGGCCACCAGCTCGCCGTGATAATCGTCCACCTGGTCGACGCGGTGGGCCAGCGCGAGCGGATTTACTGTCACAGGCGTCTGCTGATTCCAAGCCTTGCCACGCGCTCAGCAGTCTATACGCGGGTTCCCTGCCCGCAACGAACTGCAGGGCCAGCCACTGCCCTGCTCTCAGGCGCCAGGTTTCAGAGCTCGCCGGCCAAGTGCAGCGGGGCGCTCAGCCGACGCAGAACTTCATGTCCTCACGATTCTCAGCCCGGCAAGCAGCGCAAACCAAGCGGCCGCGCCCCCTCTAAACAGGATCAATGCAGCTTACCTCTACAGTGGCGGGCCGTATGGCCAGCCGCTCCGATATCCGCAACCTCGCGATCGTCGCGCACGTCGACCATGGCAAGACGACGCTGGTCGACGCGCTGCTTTGGCAGTCGGGCGCGTTCCGCTCAAACCAGGACGTGGCCGACAGGGTGCTCGACTCGATGGACCTGGAGCGCGAGAAGGGGATCACGATCCTCGCCAAGAACACGGCGGTGCGCTACGGCGAGATCAAGCTGAACATCATCGACACGCCCGGGCACGCCGACTTCGGCGGCGAGGTCGAGCGTGGGCTGACGATGGTGGACGGCGTGCTGCTCCTGGTCGACGCCTCCGAGGGGCCGCTGCCACAGACCCGCTTTGTGCTGCGCAAGGCACTCGAGGCGCGGCTGCCGGTGATCCTCGTGATCAACAAGATCGACCGCCCGGACGCGCGCATCGCCGAGGTGATCGACGAGGTCTATGAGCTCTTCCTGGACCTCGAGGCCGACGAGTCGCAGATCGACTTTCCGATCGTCTACACCAACGCCAAGGCGGGCACCGCGACGCTCGATATGAACGTTCCGGGGAGCGACCTGGGGCCGCTGCTCGAGCTGCTGGTCGAGCACATTCCCGCCCCCGAGTACGACCCGGAGGCGCCGCTGCAGGCGCACGTGACCAACCTCGACGCCTCCCCGTACGTGGGGCGGATCGCGATCTGCCGCGTACACCAGGGCGTGATCCGCCGCGGCGAGACGGTCGCCTGGTGCCGCGCCGACGGCTCGGTGGAGCGCGTGAGGGTGACCGAGCTTTATTTGACCGAGGCACTCGAGCGCGTGAGCGCCGAGGAGGCGCGCGCGGGCGACATCATCGCGCTGGCCGGCATCCCGGAGATCACGATCGGCGACACGCTCTCGGACCCCGAGGATCCGCGGCCGCTGCCGCCGATCACCGTCGATGAGCCGTCGCTGTCGGTGACGATCGGCACCAACGACTCGCCGCTCGCCGGCCAGGACGGGGACAAGCTGACCGCCTCACAGCTGAAGGCGCGACTCGAGCGCGAGCTGGTGGGCAACGTGTCGCTGCGCATCAGCGAGACCGAGCGGCCCGATGTCTGGGAGGTCCAGGGTCGCGGCGAGCTGGCGCTGGCGGTGCTGGTCGAGGTGATGCGCCGCGAGGGCTTCGAGCTGACGGTCGGCAAGCCGCAGGTCGTCACGCGCGAGATCGACGGCAAGCTGCACGAGCCGATGGAGCGCATGAGCGTGGATGCGCCAGAGGAGTACGTGGGCGTGATCACGCAGATGCTGGCGCTGCGCAAGGGCCGCATGGAGCAGATGGTCAACCACGGCACCGGCTGGGTGCGGATGGAGTACATCGTCCCGGCACGCGGGCTGATCGGCTTCCGCACCGAGTTCCTCACCGAGACCCGCGGCACCGGCCTGGTGCACCACGTCTTTGACCGCTGGGAGCCGTGGCAGGGTGATATCCGCACGCGCGGCACCGGCTCGCTGGTCGCGGACCGTCGCGGCAGGGTGGCGGCGTTTGCGCTCTTCAACCTGCAGGAGCGTGGCTCGTTGTTCGTCTCACCAGGCGAGGAGGTCTACGAGGGCATGATCGTGGGCGAGAACGCGCGCGCCGAGGACCTCGACGTCAACGCCGTCAAGGAGAAGCACCTGACCAACATGCGCTCCTCCACGGCCGACGAGCTGGTGCGGCTCGTGCCCAAGCGCGAGCTGTCGCTCGACCAGGCGCTCGAGTTCCTGCGCGAGGACGAGTGCGTCGAGGTGACACCACTCAACGTGCGCCTGCGAAAGACCGTGCTCGAGCAGACCGCGCGCGTCAAGGCGGCACGGGCGCGCAAGCGCAGCGACAGCTGACCGCCGCCGCCGGCGGCACTGAAGCAGCGCCACCGGTCACACGAATCCACCAAATTTCCCGCTTTGCAGGATCTCTTGCATGGCCGCCGGTTTAGGTGGCCTGAAAGGACCGGCGTGTAAGGTAGGCGCCGCCGCCGCCCGGTACGGCAATGAAGGGGGCGATCGAGCCCCAGGCGACGCGTCGGCGCGTCACCTGGGTCGTTGATCGCATCGACCACAGCAAGCTCTGCCTGGATGCCCATCTTCCGCCACATAAAGCGCCTGATGCTCGCCTCGGCGCTCGCCTGCGCGCTGCTGGGCGCGACGATGATCGCCACGAGCTTCGCCGGCATCCAGAACCAGATCAACTCAGGCAAATCCACGGCCGCGTCGCTGCAGGCACAGATCAACGCAGAAACCGCGCAGATCGAGAAGACCAGCGGCGGCGTCGCGGCCGCCCAAGCGCAGCTGGCGAGCATCCAGTCGCAGGTCTACCAGCGCGAGGCGCAGCTGCGCAGCGTGCAGCAGCGGCTGATGAGTGCGCGCGACCAGCTGCTGGCACTGGAAGACAAGCTGCACGTGGCCGCCAACTACCTGGCCGCGAACCTGCGCTCCCAGTACGAGCAGGGCACCCCGAACCTGGTGGACGTCGTCCTGAACGCCAACGGCTTCTCCAACCTGCTCAGCCAGGTCAGCTACCTCAAGGACGCCCAGCACTCTGACGCCGAGATGGTCAAGGTCATGCAGGTCGCCCGCACCCGCGTGCAGCACGAGGCACTGGCGCTCGGCGCGCTCGAGGAGAACGACCGCACCCTCACCAACCAGATCCTCGCGCAGCAGAGCCAGGAGTCAACGATCGAGGCGGCGCTCGTCAAGCAGCAGATCGACGAGCAGACCGCCCGTGCCAACACCAGGGGACGCCTGGCCGACGTGCAGGCGCACGTCGCCTCGCTGCAGAAGAAGTACGCCGCGATCCAGGCGGCGGCCGCACGCGCCGCCGCAGAGTCGGCCGCCAAGGCTTCCGTGCAGGTCAACCAGCAGGCCGGCGGCGTGGCGGTCAACACCGGCAGCATGGTGCAGGCGCCGCCCGGCGCGCCGCAGGCGGTCCAGGAGATGATCGCCGCAGGCAACGCGATCGCCACGCTGCCCTACATCTGGGGCGGCGGCCACGCCTCCTTCCAGGCGCTCGGCTACGACTGCTCGGGCTCGGTCAGCTTCGTCCTGAACGCCGCCGGGCTGCTCAGCTCACCCGAGGTCTCGGGCTGGTTTGAGAGCTACGGTGACCCGGGGCCCGGCCAGTGGGTGACGATCTACGCCAACGCCGGGCACGTGTGGATGGAGATCGCCGGCTGGCGCTTTGACACAGTCGCACTGGCCGAGACCGGCACGCGCTGGGCGCGCGGGGGCGGCGAGTTCGCCGGTTTCGTGGTGCGCCACCCAGTCGGCCTGTAGGGCGCTCCCCGGCCCGACCAAGCCGCCCGCGCACGCCAGGCGCTGGCAGTAACTAGAGTCTCTCTGTGGGCCGTGTCCGCACGGTCCCGCTGATCACTGAGACCTGAGGAGTTTGAAATGTCTATCGACAGCTTCGGCGCAAGGGCCGACCTGGACGTTGGTGGCGAGCGCTATGAGATCTACCGCATCGATGCGTTGCAGTCGCGCTTTGACGTGGCGCGGCTGCCGTTCTCGCTGAAGATCCTGCTCGAGAACCTGCTGCGCAACGAGGACGGCGTGGCGGTGCGCGCGGCCGATATCGAGGCGCTCGCGCGCTGGGACGCAAAGGCGGAGCCGTCCACCGAGATCGCGTTCACCCCCGCCCGCGTGGTGATGCAGGATTTCACCGGTGTGCCGGCGGTCGTGGACCTCGCGGCGATGCGCGACGCGATCAGGGAGCTGGGCGGCGACCCCGAGAAGATCAACCCGCTGGTCCCGGCGGAGCTCGTGATCGACCACTCGGTGCAGGTCGACGAGTTCGGCACGCCGCGCGCCTTCGCGCACAACGCCGAGCTCGAGTTCAAGCGCAACCGCGAGCGCTACACGTTCCTGCGCTGGGGGCAGGGTGCCTTTGAGAACTTCAAGGTGGTGCCGCCGGACACCGGCATCGTGCACCAGGTCAACCTCGAATACCTCTCGCGGGTGGTGTTCGTCGCCGAAGACGGCGACCGCAGGCTCGCCTACCCGGACACGCTGGTCGGCACCGACTCGCACACCACGATGGTCAACGGCCTGGGCGTGCTCGGCTGGGGCGTGGGCGGGATCGAGGCGGAGGCGGCGATGCTCGGCCAGGCGATGTCGATGCTGATCCCGCAGGTGATCGGCTTCCGGTTGCACGGGCAGCTGCCGGAGGGCGCAACGGCGACCGACCTGGTGCTGACCGTGACCGAGATGCTGCGCGCGCGCGGCGTGGTCGGCAAGTTCGTCGAATTCTTCGGCTCGGGCCTTTCCGGCCTGCCGCTGGCCGACCGCGCGACGATCGGCAACATGTCGCCGGAGTTCGGCTCGACCTGCGCGATCTTCCCGATCGACTCAGAGACGATCCGCTACCTGCGCTTCAGCGGCCGGCCGGAGCACCAGGTGCAGCTGGTCGAGGCCTACGCCCGCACCAACGGCCTCTGGCATGACGAGCACTCCGAACAGCCGACCTTCACCGACATGCTCGAGCTCGACCTGGCGAGCGTGGTGCCGAGCATCGCCGGCCCGCGGCGGCCGCAGGACCGGATCGCGCTGAGCGACGCCAGGCAGAGCTTCGAGCGGGCGCTCACCGACTACGTTCCCGCGGCGCCCGCGCCCGCTGGCGCAGGCGCCGGTCAGGCGTCCACGCAGACGGCCCTGGACACCACCGTCAAGGTGACGCTCGCCGACGGCACCGTCACCGAACTCAACCACGGGCATGTGGTGATCGCCGCGATCACCAGCTGCACCAACACCTCAAACCCGTCGGTGATGGTCGCCGCCGGCCTGTTGGCGCGCAACGCCGTGCAGCGCGGGTTGAGCGTCAAGCCGTGGGTCAAGACCTCGCTCGCGCCGGGCTCGAAGGTGGTCAGCGAGTACCTGGACCGCGCCGGACTGACCGAGTACCTGGACACGCTCGGCTTCAACCTCGTGGGCTACGGCTGCACCACCTGCATCGGCAACAGCGGCCCGCTGCCGCCCGAGGTCTCAAAGGCAGTCGGCGAGGCTGACCTCGCGGTCGTCAGCGTGCTGTCTGGAAACCGCAACTTCGAGGGGCGCATCAACCCGGATGTGAAGATGAACTACCTCGCCTCGCCACCACTGTGCGTGGCCTACGCGATCGCCGGCAGCATGGACGTGGACCTCTACTCCGAGCCGCTCGGGACCGACCGCCACGGTCAGGAGGTGTACCTGCGCGACATCTGGCCGAGCTCAGTGGAGGTCGCGCAGGTGGTCGGCGAGGCGGTCCAGTCAGACATGTTCCGCAAGAGCTACGGGGAGGTCTTTGACGGCGACGAGCGCTGGAACAGCCTCGAGGTCCCCGAGGGCGAGCTCTACGCCTGGGATGAGCGCTCGACCTACGTGCGCCGCCCGCCATTCTTTGAGCACCTGCAGCGCACTCCGGCACCGGCGGAGGACATCAATGGCGCACGGGTGCTCGCGATCCTGGGCGACAGCGTCACCACCGACCACATCTCACCGGCCGGGTCGATTAAGCCCGGCGGTCCCGCGGCGCAGTACCTCAACGCACACCACGTCGAGGCAGCCGACTTCAACTCCTACGGCTCGCGGCGTGGCAACCATGAGGTGATGATGCGCGGCACCTTCGCCAACATCCGTCTGCGCAACCGCCTGGCACCGGGCACCGAGGGCGGCGTCACCCTCTATCTGGGTGACGGCTCGGGCGAGCAGCTGCCGATCTACGACGCCGCGATGCGCTACATCGAACAGCAGATACCGCTGATCATCCTGGCCGGCAAGGAGTACGGCTCGGGCTCCTCGCGCGACTGGGCCGCGAAGGGCACCAGGCTGCTCGGCGTGCGCGCCGTGATCGCCGAGAGCTTCGAGCGCATCCACCGCTCGAACCTCGTCGGGATGGGCGTTCTGCCGCTGCAGTTCGCCGAGGGCGAGAGCGTCGAGACGCTCGGCCTCACGGGCCACGAGCACTACGCGATCCACGGCATCGCCGGCGATCAGGACATCCCGCGCGAGCTGACCGTGCACGCCGACGAGCGCCAGTTCACCGTCACCGTACGCATTGACACACCCATGGAGCAGCACTACTACCGGCACGGGGGCATCCTGCCCTACGTACTGCGCCAGCTGCTCTGACAACCCGATAGGAGAGACCCGATGGCAATTCCAACGATGTTGGACGCGCTCGTGCGCGTCGCAGGACCGTCCGGCCAGGAGGCCCGCGCCGCCGCGCTGTGGCGCGAGCACTGTGAGCCGTTCGCGGCCGAGACGGGCGTTGACGTGAACGGCTCCTCGTGGGCACGCGTGCCCGGCACCGGCGGCGGGCCGACGCTCGCGCTGGTGGGCCACATCGACGAGATCGGCCTGCACATCACCCACATCGACGACGAGGGCTTCCTGCGCTTCGGCCAGGTCGGCGGCTGGGACCCGGTGCAGCTGGTCGGCCAGCGCGTGGTCCTGTCCACCCGTGGCGGCGAGGTGCGCGGCGTGATCGGCCGCAAGGCGATCCACGTCATGGACGCCGAGGAACGCAAGCAGGCGCCCGAGCTGAAGGGCCTGCACATCGACATCGGTGCGGCCTCGGGCGATGAGGCCAAAGCGCTGGTGCGGATCGGCGACATGGGCGTGATCGACGTGGCGCCGCTTGAGCTGCCCAACAACCGCATGGTCTCGCGCGCGCTCGATAACCGCGTCGGCTGCTACGTCGCCGCGCGCGCAGCGCAGCTCGTCGCGGAGCGAGGCGGCGCCCCCGGTGACGTGCTGGCGATGGCAGTCGTGCAGGAGGAGATCGGCCTGCAGGGCGCCAAGACCGCGGCCTTTCGCCACCGTCCGGACGTGGCGATCGTGATCGATGTCACGCACGCAAACGACACGCCCGGCTCGGAGGTCGGGCAGGACACCCACCACAAGCTCGGCACCGGACCGGTGATCGAGCGCGGTTCGCTGCTTCACCCGCGGGTCTCTGATCTCTTGGAGGATGCGGCGACGGCCGAGAACATCGGTCACACGCTCTCCTCGAGCGCCCGCTCGACCGGCACCGACGCCGACGCCTTCACGATCAGCCGCGCCGGGATCCCCACGGGCCTGGCGTCGGTGCCGCTGCGCTACATGCACTCGGCCGTCGAGACGGTCTGCATCGACGACATCGAGCACACCGCGGCGCTGCTGGCGGCGTTCGCGATGCGGCTCACGCCCGGCGAGGCCTTCGCTCGCTGAAGCGCCACGGCGCGCGGAGCGGGCAGCGGCCCGCTCCGCGCAGCGGCACCGGCACGGCCTCAGAGCGTGCGGCTCAGCAGGTCAAAGAGCGCGTTGAAGTGGCGCTCGGCGGCCGCCTCGTTGTAGGCGCCCATGTCGGACATCGTGTAACCGTGCATCGCGCCCTCATACACCTCGCTGGTGTAGCTGATGCCGGCCGCGTCCATCGCCGCGTTCAGGGTGGCGATCTGCTCGGCCGTCATGCTCTGGTCGTTGTCGGCAAAGCCCCAGTAGACGGTCGCCTTGACCTCCGGTGCACGCAGGTGCGGGCTGTCGGGCCCGTCGGTCACCATGCCGCCGGTGTGAAAGCCGCCCAGCGCCGCCACCCGATCGGGATAGGAGGCGGCGATCTGCCAGCCGACGCGGCCGCCCATGCAGTAGCCGGTGATCCCGACCTTGCCGTCGGTGAGTTCGCCCAGCTTAGCCAGGTAGGCGCCACCGTCAGAGACGGCTGCCTGCGGTGTGAGCTTTGCCATGATCGGCTGAAGCGTCTTGAAGAACTCGGCGCGCGCCTCCGGGTCCTCCAGCCGCGCCGGCGGCCAGATGGGCGCGCGGCCATCACGGTAGAAGGCGTTGGGGGCCAGCACCACGTAGCCCTGGGCGGCGATACGGTCGGCCATATCCTTGATCCGCTGACGCAGGCCGATCGCGTCGATCACGAACAGCACACCGGGGTGATGTCCGTCGTCGTCTGGGCGAGCGAGGTAGCAGTCAGCGACTCCGTCGGGAGTGGTGACATCAATCATTGAGCTTGTCATGGGCCTAGCTTGGCAGAGCCGTGGCGATGGAGCGTCGGTCGGGCGCCGGAAGGCCTACAACGTCAGGCCAGCCTCGTGGCCGAGCTTGCTGGCGATGTCGTAGGGGTAGACGTAGATCTCGAGGTTGCCGATGCGCTGGGTCGCAAGCGGTGTGCCGAACGCGGCCTCGGGTGCGCGCACCTGGGCAGCGGTGGGGTTGGCGACCAGCATGCTGCGCACGTTCGGGATCGGCCGGTCCCAGCTGGAGATGGAGATTTCCCGGAACGTGCACAGCTCGGCGCCGTTGTGCTTGCAGCGCTGGATCGGATAGACCTTGACCTTGAAGTTGGACTCCCACATCAGGTCGATCGAGTTCCAGTAGTAGCCGTAGCCGACCGCCACGTCCTCCTTGCGGGCGTAGGCGGCCAGCGCGTGTGCGACACCGGCCGTCTCGTAGCCGTGCGCCATCTCCTTGACGCCGCCACCGAACTGGTAGATCGCGCTGAACGCGTACAGCGACACGCCGGCTGAGACGATCAGCTTCCAGCCCAGGCCGCGCTCGAGCATCAGCGGCAGCAGCGCCGCGACCGCGACGTAGGGTCCGAGCAGGTAGCGGCCGTCGGTGGTGAACGGGTTTGGCGTGCCGATCATGAAGACGGTGAGCCCGGCGCCCAGCACGGTGATCCAGTAGGTCGTGTGCACGAAGCGCTCGCCGACCACATCGCCACCCCCACTGACCCGCGGCAGCGCGTTTTCCACGCGCCGGCGCACCGACCAGATGGCGGCCACAAGCGCGGCGAAGAGCAGCGCGGCGCTCACGAACTGCAGCTCGGCGCGCACGCCCGCAAGCTTTCCGTAGAAGTCGCCGGCGGTCAGCATCGGCAGCGCCTTGAGCAGCGTCGTGAGGTTGGTGATCAGGCCGTGAGGCGTGGCGAAGGTGAGAAAGCCGCGGTGCGAGGGGCCAAAGGCCCTGATGCCGTCGCCGTGCATGACCGCCGCAAAGACGAACGCCGTCAGATAGGTGCACGCGACCGTGCCAAGGCCGAAGGCGACCACCCGCCTAGCGCCGTCCTGCGGGCCGCGCCAGGCCGCAAGCACGGTCACAGCCACGAGCGGCGCCACCCCCCAGGCCAGGTAGAGGCTGTCACCGGCCAGCGGCAGGCCTCCCAGGAAGCCCAGGCCGATCGCCGCCGCCATCAGACGGTCGTTCGGCAAGATCGCGACCCGCGGCACGATCCAGACGAGCGCCGCCCCCACGCACGCGGCGGTGATCAGCGTGTTCGCGTGCGCGTCGGTCGCGAAGATCGTCGCCAGGCCGCCGTCCCAGGCGCGCGCGATACCACCGCCACCGAAGCAGACCAGCGCCGCACCCACCATCGCCGCGGGCCAGCGGCCAAACGCGCGCGCCGTTGACCACAGCACAGCCGCCAGGCCAACAACCGCGAAGAAAACGGGGGCCAGCACCCAGAGCTCGCGGTAGAGCGGCCACGAGCGTGTCAGCAGCGTGAACGCGATCGTCTCGTAGTGGGCGTAGTCGCCGGTCGTCAGCAGCGCATTGGCGGGCGCGTGGATGCTCATGTGCGCGAGCACCGCGTCGATGTCAGCGTCGCTTGAGAGCCAGACGCTGTCCAGGATGCGCCGCAGGCTTCCGAGGATCAGGACCACGTAGAGGCCACCGAGCGCCACCGGCGCCCACCACAACCACTGAAGCGCAGGGCGCGGGATTCGCTTGATCAACGCTCCGCGGCCGGCGCGCTCCGGGGTCTCTTCAAAGGGGGTGGCGCTCATCTAATCCTCGGGCGCTGAAAATGTACCCGGTCGATGTAATTTGAGCTAAGGGCACACATGCTGTCATGCACCCCGACACGCCATTGAACCCGATGCTCCTGCTCTTCGATATCGACGGAACCCTGCTGCAGCGCGCGTCCGGCGAGCATGCCACGGCGCTGATCACAGCGATCGAGCAGGTGCATGGAGTCGATCTCTCGGCCGCGCGCCTGGAGGGCTCAGCGGCGGGGCGGACCGACGGCGAGATCGCGCGCCTGCAGCTCCTGGCGGCGGGCGTGTCAGCGGCACGGATCGACGCGCGCGCGCAGGCCGTGCGCGACGCCTGCTGCCGCATCTACGCCGAACTCTGCCCGCCCGACCTTACGGCCAAGGTCGTGCCCGGGATACCGGAGCTGCTTGAGTCACTGAGCACGTCGGGCGCCTGGCACCTGGCGCTTGTGACCGGCAACTTCGAGCCGGTCGCGCGACGCAAGCTGCGTGCCGCCGGCCTTTCGCGCTGGTTTGCGCCGGGCCAGGGGGGCTTTGGCTCGGACGCCGAGGACCGCACCGCGCTCCCACCGATCGCTCGCCGCCGCGCGGGACAGGCGGCCGGTCTCATGCGCTCGTGGCCGCGCGAGCGCACGCTCGTGATCGGCGACACGCCGCGCGACATCGCCTGCGCACGCGCTGACGGGCTGCGCTGCATCGCGGTGACCACGGGGCCGCACGCACGCGAGGAGCTGCTTGACGCCGACGCCGTGGCCGAGAGAACGGATGAGCTGGGGGCCGCGATCGCGGCCCTGGGGGCCGGCGAGCGTGGGCTTTAGCTGACGCCGGTTGCCGCCGCGGAGGTGGCGCCGTTGGCAGCGGCCGTCTCGGGCTCCGGCGTCTGCAACGGGAAGTGGCAGGCGGCCTGGTGGCTAGGACTGAAGCGGCGCATCGGCGGCTCCACCTCTGCGCAGATCTCCTGCGCCAACGGGCAGCGTGTGCGGAAGCGGCAGCCCGATGGCGGGTCGATCGGGCTCGGCAGCTCGCCGCGGATCCCAACCTCGGTCTTGGCCTTCTCGATCGCCGGATCGGGCACCGGGATCGTCTTGATCAGCGCGTCCGTGTAGGGGTGCGCGGCCCGGCGGTAGATGTCGTCGCCGGTGCCGAGCTCGACCAGCCGGCCGAGGTACATGACGCCGATGCGATCCGACAGGTACTTGACGACGGCCAAATCGTGTGAGATCACGATCGACGCCATGCCGTGCTCGGCCTGCAGGCGCTTCATCAGGTTGAGCACCTGCGAGCGGATCGACACGTCCAGCGCGCTGACGGGCTCGTCGGCGACCATGATCTTGGGCTCCAGCACCAGCGCACGCGCCAGCGCGATCCGCTGCCGCTGACCGCCGGAGAACTCGTGCGGATAGCGCTCAAGCGCGTTGACCGGCAGTCCGACCTCGCCGAGCAGCTCACGCACGCGCTTGTCCTGGTCCTTGGTCGAGCCGATTCCCTGGATCTGCATCGGCTCACGCAGGATCGAGCGCACGCGCATGCGCGGGTCAAGCGACCCATACGGGTCCTGGAACATCATCTGCACAACACGACGCGCCCTGCGCAGCTCGCCTCCGCGCTTTCTGAAGAGCTCCTCGCCGTTGACCTTGACATGGCCGCCGTCGGGCTTCTCGATCCCGACGATCAGCTTGCCCAGCGAGGTCTTGCCGCAGCCGGACTCGCCCACCAGACCAAAGGACTCACCCGGATTGACGTAGAGGCTGACGTTGGACACGGCCTTGACGGAGTTGACCTTGCGCTTGAGCAGCGCGCCCGCCGTAACCGGATACTCGCGGACCACGTCCACCAACTCGAGCAGCGGCGCGCTGCCGTTGCTCGACGGGGCGCTGACGGCAGGCGCGGGCTCGTTGATCACCGAAGCCACCACGGTGCCGGCCGGCGCAGAGCTGGCGGTGGGTCTGACAACCGTGATGATCGCGGGTCCTTCGACTGGGTTCCAGCAGGCGAACTGGTGGTCGCCGGAGCCGGTCAGCGGTGGCTCCTGGGCCCGGCACTGGTCGGTTGCGAAGCGACAGCGCGCTGCGAAACGGCAGCCGGTCGGCGGATGGGTCAGGTCGGGTGGCAGACCCGGTATCGAGAGCAGCGGCTTGCTCGCGTCGGACTCGAGCCGCGGGATCGAGCCGAGCAGCGCCTGCGTGTAGGGGTGGCGCATCGCCGTGAAGAGCTCCTCGCTGGGGGCGGTCTCGACGATCCTCCCGGCGTACATCACATTGATCCGCTTCGAGCGGCCGGCGACCACGCCCATGTCGTGGGTGACCAAAAGCGTCGCCATCCCCAGGCGCTGCTCCAGGTCGTCCAGCACCTTCAGGATCTGCGCCTGGATCGTCACATCCAGCGCCGTTGTGGGCTCGTCGGCGAGCAGCACCTTCGGCTCGCAGGAGAGCGCGATCGCGATCATCACGCGCTGGCGCAGGCCGCCGGAGAGCTGGTGGGGATAGTCGGCCATTCGCTCCCTGGGGCGCGGCAGACCGACCAGCTCGAGCACCTCGAGCGCGCGGTCAAAGGCCTCCTTGCGGCTCGCGCCGCGGTGCAGGCGCACCGGCTCCGCGACCTGCTCGCCGATCGACTTGGTCGGATTCAGCGAGGAGAGCGAGTCCTGGAAGATCATCGCGATGTCGTTGCCGCGGATCTCGCGCAGCTCGCGTGGCTTCATACCGACCAGCTCGCGGTCGTAGAGCTTGATCGAGCCTCCGGTCACATGTCCGCCGTTTGGCAAGAGCCCGAGGATCGAGAGACCGAGAATCGACTTGCCCGAGCCCGACTCGCCCACCAGGCCAAGCGTCTCGCCCTCGGCGATCTCGAGATCGACGTTGCCGACCGCGTGCACGGTCGCACGCGAGAGCTGGATCTCGGTGGTGAGATCGTGGACCTTCAGTGCTGGGCTCGCCATGCGCTCTCTGGCTCTCCGGTCAGCGGCGGCGCAGCCGCACGTCGACAGCGTCGCGCAGCGCGTCGCCGATGATGTTGAAGCACAGCACCACGATCACGAGCAGCCCACCCACGGGGTACACAAGCCACCACTCGCCGTTGGTCACGTAGGTCTGGGCGTTGCCGAGCATGTCTCCCCACGAGGTGTTGGGGAACTGCAGTCCGAAGCCGATGAACCCGAGCAGTGCCAGCGCGAGGATCGAGTCGGCGATCAGGAACGTGATGTTGACGATCGTCACCGACATCGCGTTCGGGATCAGGTGCCTGAAGATCACGCGCCGGCGGTTTGCGCCCATCGTCTGCGCGGCGATGACGAAGTCGCGCGTGCGCAGCGTGAGCACCTCGCCGCGCACCAGGCGCGAGGGCACGAGCCAGGAGAAGATGCCGAGCACCAGGCTGATGTCGAGCACGGTGCCGCTGTACTTGGTGGCGAGCACCAGGACCACGATCAGGAACGGGATCGACAACAGCACGTCGACAAAGCGCATCAGCACCGCGTCGAGCACGCCACCGACAAGGCCGGCGATCGCCCCGTAGAGCGTCCCGATCACGATCGCCACCAGCGAGGCATAGGCACCGATCTCAAGCGCCGACTGGCCGCCGAGCATCAGCCGTCCCAGCTCGTCAAAGCCGTTCTCGTCGGTGCCGAGCAGGTGCGCGGCGCTCGGCGGCTGCGTCTGATCAAGCGGATTTGAGAGCGTCTGATTGCTGTGGTAGAAGATCGGCCCGACGAAACAGAAGAGCACGACCAGGATGAGCAGCGCGAGCGCGATCAGGGCGAGCTTGTTGCTCGCGTACTCGCGCCAGGCAAGCCGCCAGCCACTGGATGTGGCGTACACATCGCCGGCGTCCGGGACGAGCTGGTGCAGGCCGCCCGACGGGGCGGGGATCAGCGCAACTCCCTGTCCGAGGTCTTCGCCGAAGCCGACCGCACTGATGTCCTGGGGTTCAGCCAAGGCGGACCCTCGGGTCGGCGGCCGCGATCGTGATGTCGGCCAGCAGGTTGCCGAGCACCGTCAGGATCGCGCCGAGCAGCGTGTAGGCGATCATCACGTTGTAGTCGAGGTTGGTGAGCGCGTTGTAGAAGAGCAGTCCCAGGCCGGGATAGTTGAAGAGGATCTCGATCAGCAGGTTGCCCGCCAGCAGGCTCGGCACCGACAGCCCGATCAGCGTGATCGTGGAGAGGCTGGCGTTGCGCAGCAGATGGCGCACGAGCACGCGGCGCTCCGAGAGCCCCTTCGCGCGAGCCAGGCGGATGTAGTCCTGGGCGAGCTCATCGAGCGCGGCCGAGCGCATGTAGCGGCTGAAGGCAGCCACGTTCAGCAGCGCCAGCGTGATGATCGGCAAGAACAGCTGCCGCACGTGCGTGATCGCACTGAAGGTGCTGGTGACCGTGTCACTGACGCCCGGCGGGAACCAGCCGAGGTCAAGCGCGAAGACCTGGATCAGGATCAGCCCCAGGAAGAAGGACGGCATCGAGTAGAGCGTGAAGTTGACTGCGGTGGCCGCGTAGTCGCCGGGGCTGTTGCGCTTTACGGCCTGCACGACGCCGAGCGGCAGGGCGATGATCAGCGAGAGCACCAGCGCGGTCCCCGATAGGTAGGCGCTGCGCCCAGCGTTCTCCTTGAAGAGAGCCGACACCGACTGGCTGAACTTGTAGGCGTAGCCGAAGTTCAGATGGATGAGGTTGTTCAGGTAGCTGAGGAACTGGATGATCTCGGGCCGGTCGTAGCCGTGCTGACGGTTCCAGACCTCAATCGCGCGGTGCGTGGCCTTGGTGCCGAGAACGATGTAGACCGGCGATGGCGCCACGTAGTGCAGCATCGCGAAGGTGATCGCGGCAACGCCGATCACCACGATGACCGCGGTCAGCAGGCGACGGATGATGTAGCCGATCATCGGTGCTCAGATGTTAGTGCGAGAAGTTGGATCGAGGAGTCGATACGGGCTGCGGGTTGGACCGGGCCAGTGGCCCGGTCCAACCCGCTCATTGCCTTCAGGCAACTGCCCGCTCGTTCACTACTTGTTGACCCAGAACCCAGCCGCGTTGAACTGCTGCTGAGTCAGCGCGAGGAAGGCGCCGGTCGTACCGCCGACCTTCCTTGAGATCACGCTGATCGCGTCAGGAACCGGGAAGTACAGCACCGGCTGCTGCTTGGAGAAGAAGGCAACCTCCTTCGCGATCGCAGCGGCGCTCGGGCTCGTGATCGAGTGGATCATGAGCCGGTTGGCCTCCGGGCTGTTGTAGTAGCCGACGTTCAGCGAGCCGGTCGTGTTCATCACGCCGTCCTGCGTCGGGTAGTAGTCGACGAAGATGCCGCCGTAGTTGTTGACACCCCAGTCGTTGACGTACTGCTTGCCGGCCGGGACCTGGTTGTTGTAGTCGGAGGTGAGGATCGTGAAGGACTTCGTCACGAACTTCACGTTGATTCCGGCGGCCTTCTTGGCCTCGGAGGAGAACGCCTCAGACTCGAGCACACCGGTCGAGGACTCCGCGTACGGGAGGTTCGCCCAGGTGAACGAGATCGGCGTGCCCTTCGGGATGCCGGCGCCGCACTGGTGCGGGCCCGCGCCCGGCTTGGCGCACGTCGTCGTACCGTTCGGCTTGACGTTCCAGCCGTGCGCCTTCAGCGTGGCGACCGCGGCCTTGGGGTTGTAGGGCCAAGGCGACTTGGTGGCGACGCTCGGAACGAACGGCGACTTCGGGTACGGCGCCACCGGCCCGCCGGTCGGGACCGCCCAGCCGTGGTAGATGTCGTTGGTGATAGCCGGCTCGTTGGTCAGCTGCGCAAAGACGCCACGGATGTATGGCTGCGCGATGACCTTGTTGAAGTGGTCGGTCTTGTCCTTGAAGTTGTAGAACCCACCGAACCAGCCCCAACCTGGGCCGCCGTAGATGCTGTAGCCGTCGCGCTCCAACTGCGGGATCGCCCCGAGCTGGGTGCCGGCGTCGAGTCCACCAATGTCAAGCGACCCGGCCTTGAGCGCGTTCAGCTCGGCCGTGGAGCTCGTGTAGGTGTTGAAGTCGAGCGTCGCGGTCGGCTTTGGCTTCAGGCCGTAGCGCGGGTTGGGCGTCAGCACAAACGAGCTGTTCACCGTGTTGAAGCTCTTCAGCTTGTAAGGCCCGTCAACCGTCTGCCAGAGCGGGTTCATGAAGTCAGACAGGTTGGTGCCGAGCGTGTTGAGGTTGTTCCAGATCGCCGTCGCGTCGGCCGTGTTGGTCGCCCAGTCGGTCAGCTTCTGGCCGCTTGAGTTGACGTCCCACGAGGTCGCCGGCAGCGGGTAGAGGCCGCCGTTTGTGTCCTGGAGCTGGTTGTCGGTGAACCAGGTCGGGTTGACCGGGTGCGTCAGGTGCATCACCAGCACGTTGCCGTGGTAGCTGAGGCTCTTGACGTTGTAGGGGAACTCGGTCGGCGACGCGTACTGGCACCAGTTGGCCGGCGAGGCGTTGGTCGCGGCCTTGGTGAGGTAGTAGTCGAAGGCGACATCCTCGGCGTTGACCGGCGCGCCGTTTGACCACTTCAGGCCCGGCTTGACACGGATCGTGACCGTCCTGTTGTGGTTTGTGTAGACGGGCATGTAAGCCGCGCTCTGTGCCTCGCTGATCGCCGGCTTGGCGCCGTTGGGCCCGTAGTAGAGCGGGATGAACAGCGACGTCGCCAGGTTGAACGTGAACGTGCTGCACTGCGCGCTGGCGATGATCGGGTTGATGCCCGTGGGTGTGGAGCCCGTCAGCTGACCGACAGTGATGACGCCGCCGTGGGCGGGCTTGCCGTTCTTGGGCAGGTTGCCCTTGATCAGCGTGCCGTACTCGACCTTCGTGCCAAGCGTCGACGATGACGCCGCCTTGGCTGTGTTCTTGGCGCTGCTCAGGCCGGTCGCTGCGACGGCGACTGCGGCAATGGCGGCCAAGGCGGCCACCAGACCCGACAGTCGCCAGAGGCGGCCAGCGCCAGAGCGCGAATCAGGGATGAACCTCATAACAGCTTCCCCTCTTTGGATGGATTAGGGATGAAATGAACGCCTCCGGTCCATGGCGTACTGGCCATAGCGTGGCGCACGATGAAGCAGTTTTTACACAATTTTTCGCCGCTTAACCTGCAGCTAACTGCATGGACTCATACCAGACGGCAATTTCATGTATAGCCAACAACCTACCAATGTGGGGCCGTCGACGCGTTTGCTTGTACATATCGGCCAAGATCAGCGCGCCCACTTATACGGAAAGTTTGAGGCTGGCCGGCGTCCTCAGCGGTGCCTGGCCCGGTAGAGCAGCGCAAAGAAGTACTGGCGCTGGGTCATCGCCGCAAACGCCGTGGCCGAGCCGCCCAGCCGGGCTGCAACCACCGTGATCCAATCCTGGTCGGGCATGTAAAGCACCGGAAACACTCGGCTCAGGTAGCTGACCTCGCGACCGATCGCGCCGCGACTGGCACTCTCGATTGACGCCTGAAGCAGCGCCCGCACATGGCGCCCGCCATAGCCGCCGAGGTTCAGCGCCCCACCGGGACCGAGCAGTCCAGCCTGCGTCGGGTAGTAGCCGGTCAGCGCGCCGCCGAAGTTGTTGACGCCCCAGGCGTTCTGATCGGCCGCCGCGGCGCTGCCCTGATCGTTGTAGTCGGCCGTGAGCACACCGAAGCTGCCTGTTAGAAATCTGACATCTATGCCGGCGTATTGCCTGGCGTCCGCGGCGAAGAGCCGCGACTCGCGGATGCCGATCGGCGAGACCGACGCCGACAGGTTGGCCCAGGTGAAGCTGATCGGCGTGCCGGCCGGGATCCCGGCGCCGCACTCGCCGGCACCGACCCCCGGGCGGATGCAGGTTGTCCGCCCGCCCGGGCGCACGCGCCAGCCGTGTGCGCGCAGGGTCGCCACCGCCCGGCCCGGATCGTAGGGCCACGGCACCTTGGTCGCCGAGGCGCTCAGGTACGGGGAGCGTGGCGCCACCGGCACAGGCCCATGCTCGGGCACCGCCCAGCCGTGGTAGACGCTGCGGATGATCTGCGGCTGGTCCACCAGCTCGGCCAGCACACCACGGATATAGGGCTGCGCGATGACCCTGTCAAAGTCGTCGGTCGCGTCCTTGAAGTTGATGACCCCGCCGTACCAGCCCCACCCGGGCCCGCCGAACACGTCAAGCCCGTGACGCCGGAGCCCGGCGATCGCGGAAAGCTGCGTGCTCGGGTCGAGCGAGCCGAGCTCGAGCCGGCCCGTGCGCAGCGCCGCGAGCATCGCCTGCGGGTCGCTGTAGGTCCTGACCGACACGCCCGCAAGCAGCGGTCGGGGCCGCAGCCCGTAGCGTGGGTTGCGCACCAGCTTGTAGGCGCCGCTTGAGGCGTTGAACGAGGCCAGCTCAAACGGCCCGTCCACCACCTTCCAAAGGGGATTTGAGGCAAACGTACCCGTGTCCGCGCCCTGAGCCTGCAGGTATTTGAAGATCGCAAGCGCGGCGGCTGGGTCGCTGGCCCAGGTGGTGACGTGCGCACCGCCGGTGGCATCGACGTTCCACACGGTGCTTGGCAACGGGTACAGCCCGGCACCAACGTCCTCGAGCTGGTCGGCGGTGAACCACTCCGGATTCACACGGTGGGTGAGCGTCAGCACCACCGTGCGTCGCCCGCGCGCGCTCACAGCTGCCACGTCGCTGGGGAACTGCCCGGCCTGAGACTGGCACCAGTTTGCAGGCGAAGCGCTCACCGCCGCCCGCAGGAGGTCGATGTCAAAGATCAGGTCGCTCGCGTCAACGGGGGCTCCGTCTGACCAACGCAACCCCGGCTTGAGCGTGATCGTGACCGTGCGGTCTCCGTCTGAGTACACCGGCAGCCGCGCCGCGCTCAGCGCCTCGTTCACCGCGGGCGTGACGCCTTTGGGCCCGGCGTAGAGCGGCACGTACTGCTGCGAGATGAAGTCGAGCGTCGGCGTTGTGCAGCCCGCGCCGCCGACCACCGGCAGGATCTGCGCGGGTGTCTGGCCGGCGAGCTGGCCGGCTGTGATCGTGCCGCCGCGCAGGGGCGTCCCGCGAGCCGGCAGCGTGCCAGCGATCCCCGCGATCCGTGGTGCGTGATGGTGATGGCCATGGCGCACGGCCACAGACGCGCTGCCGCAGCCCGCCACGGCCGCGGCCAGCGCGGCGGCCAGGGCCGTGGCGACCAGCGGCTTGTGGGCGACGCCAAGGCGCCGGCCGGCGCTCTGACCCGCGCCCGGCATCCGGCTTCAGCTCCGCACGAGCTTCTTGTAGGTGAGGCGATGCGGCCGGTCCGCCTCGGCGCCGAGCTGCTCGTGACGGAAGCTCTCGTAGGCCTCGAAGTTGCCCTCGAACCAGCGCACCTGCGAGTCGCCCTCAAAGGCGAGCACGTGCGTGGCGATGCGGTCCAAGAACCAGCGGTCGTGGGAGACGACCACCGCGCAGCCGGCGAACGCGAGCAGCGCCTCCTCGAGCGCGCGCAGCGTGTCCACGTCCAGGTCGTTGGTCGGCTCGTCGAGGATCAGGAGGTTGCCACCGGAGGCGAGCAGCTTGGCCATGTGCAGGCGGTTGCGCTCGCCGCCGGAGAGGGCCCCGACCTTCTTCTGCTGGTCTGATCCCTTGAAGTTGAAGCCAGCGACGTAGGCGCGGCTTGCGACCGTGCGCTCGCCGAGGACCATCTGGTCAAGGCCGCCCGAGATCTCCTCCCAGACGGTCTTGGCGGGGTCCAGCGCGTCGCGCGACTGGTCGACGTAGGCCAGCTGCACGGTCTCACCGACCCGGAAGCTGCCGGAGTCCGGCTGCTCGGCGCCGGTGATCATCCGCATCAGCGTCGTCTTGCCGGCACCGTTGGGTCCGATCACGCCGACGATCGCCGCCGGCGGCAGGCTGAAGCTGAGGTCATCGATCAGGAGCTTCTCGCCAAAGCCCTTGCGCACGTTGCGCGCCTCCACCACGACGTCACCGAGCCTGGGGCCCGCCGGGATGTGGATCTGCACCTGGTCGAGCTTGACGTTTCGCTCCTGCGCGAGCAGTGCCTCGTAGGCGTTCAGGCGCGCCTTGGGCTTGGCGCGGCGGGCGCTCGCGTTCATCCGCACCCACTCGAGCTCCTCCTTGATCGTGCGCTCGCGCGCGAGATCCTTGCGCGCCTCCTGTTCGAGCCGCTTCTGCTTCTGCTCGAGCCAGCCGGTGTAGTTGCCCTGGTAGGGGATGCCGCGACCGCGATCCAGCTCGAGGATCCAGCCGGCGACGTTATCCAGGAAGTAGCGGTCGTGGGTCACCGCGACCACCGTGCCGCGGTAATCCTTGAGGTGCTGCTCCAGCCAGGCGACCGACTCGGCATCGAGGTGGTTGGTCGGCTCGTCGAGCAGCAGCAGGTCGGGCTCGGACAGCAGCAGCCGGCAGAGCGCGACCCGGCGGCGCTCGCCGCCCGAGAGCTTGGTCACATCCGCGTCGCCGGGTGGGCAGCGCAGCGCATCCATCGCGTAGTCGAGCTTGGTGTCGAGGGTCCAGGCGTCGGCGGCGTCGATCTGCTCCTGCAACCGCGCGAACTCGGCGGCGGTCTCGTCGGAGTAGTTCATCGCCAGCTCGTTGAAGCGGTCAAGCAGCGCCTTGGTCTGCGCCACACCCTGCTCGACGTTGCCACGCACGTCCTTATCCGGGTCCAGCTGCGGCTCCTGCTCAAGCAGCCCCACCGTCGCGCCGGGCGCGAGCTGCGCCTGACCGTCGTAGTCCTGGTCCAGGCCCGCCATGATCCGCAACAGCGTCGACTTGCCGGCGCCGTTGTAACCGAGCACGCCGATCTTCGCGCCGGGCATGAACGACAGCGAGATGTCAGTGAGGACCTGCTTGTCCGGTGGATGCCGGCGCGAGAGCCTGTAGGTCGTGTAGATGTACTGCGAGGACACCGCGCCCGAGGGTAGCGAGCCGCGCCCGGACGCTCACAATCCCGGCGGATGGCGGACCACAAAACCGGCGGCGGAGCGCACCAGCGGATGCCAGCCGATGCCGTCAGCCCCGTCTCCCGGCCCAGCGGCGTTCCAGGTGTCCCAGCGCAAACCCGCCACGTACATGAAGACGTGCGTGGCGCTCGCATAGATCGTCACCCAGCGCCCCGGCCCCGGTTCGCCCCATCGCTCAAAGTCACCGGAGGTCAGGTCCGCGCCGGCCGGGAGCAGCCCGCCCCCGTAGAGCAGGTGCGCGACGCTGCTCGAGCAGTCATACGAGGCGGCAACCACATCAAGCGGTACGCCGTGCCCGCCGCCGTACACGTAGGGTTTGCCGACGATCTGGTTGCCCGAGGCGATGATGCCCCGCACGGCGGCGGGCGCACCGGCGGGCGCCGCAGCAAGCCCGTCGGCCAGCAGCAGCGCGCGCGGGCCGCTCGTGAGCGGAGCCGCGCCCGCGCAGTCCGCTGCGGGCAGAGCAATCTGGACCGCGCCAGCCCAGCGGCCGTGCTCGTAGGGGATACCCAGTGCGGCCGCCAGCCGCCACCAGAGGTCGATCACGCGCGGCAGGCCAGCCACCGGGCCGCCACCCAGGCCGATGTCCTCCTTGCGGGCCACGATCGTCGCCCCGCCGGCGCTGATCGCAAGCGCTGTGCCGTAGGGCAGGCCACCGAGCGAGTCTGCCGCCGCGAACGTCGTCCCGCCCAGCTCCGCGAAGCTATCCGGGTGCGCCAGCAGGTTCACCCCGGAGGCGCCAACCGTGCCGCTTGAGGGATCACCCGGCCCGCCGTACTCGGTCGCCCCAACCGTGACCGGCACACCGCAGACGAGCTGTTGCCCACCAAGCGCCCCGCCCACGGCAGGCGCCCCGCCCACGGCAGCTGCCCCGCCCACGCCAGGCACCCCGCCGAGCCCGACCACCGCACCGACCAGCGCCAGACACAGCCCTCCCGCCACCAGCAGAGCACCCGCCGCGAGCGCCGCCGCGATCCTTGCCAAGCCTCCCGAACGTCCACCGACCACCCGCGCGACGCTACGCCGGCGCCAGCCCGCGACCGCCGCGGACCCTCCGATTGGCACGCAATTGACACACCTGCAACCGGGCATCCAACAGCCGCCTGGGCGCTACCTTAAGCGGTTGATGGCGCGCATCCTGGACCTCGAACAGGCCCTCCTGCTGCTCGAGTTGGAGGCGCCCTTCGACAAGCGCGAGGTGCAGCTTGCGCGCCGCCGCATGGCCAAGGTCTGGCACCCGGACATCGCCCCGCCCGGCCGCCAACACGAGCATCAGCGCCACCTGCAGGCGATCAACGAGGCCGCCGACGAGCTCGAGCGTCTGGCCGAGGGCTCCCGCAACGGCCGCGTCACCCGCAACGCGGTCAAGGTCTCCGCCGCCGCCGCCCGGCGCGCCCGCGAGGAGGAGGGCCGCCGCGCCTACGAGGCTGAGCAGCGCGCTCGTGAGCAGGCCGCCGACCGCGCGCGCCACGACCCCTTCGGCTCGCGCATGCCCGACCACTCGGTCGTGCACCGCTACGCGCGCTGCACCTCCTACCCCGAGTGGGGCGTGGGCACCGTCAGCGGCATCTACTTCTCCGGCGAGGGCGACGACGTGCAGCAGTGGGCGCGCATGTCCTTCCAGGTGGGTGTGCGCACCGTGCCCGCCGGCTCGCTGCAGTTCGTGGACTTCTCAAAGCCCGACCCCGGCGCCGAACGCGTCGAGCGCTTCATGACCGCCGCCCAGCATGCGCTGGCCGAGGGCAACGCCGAGCTGGCGGCCAAGCGCCTGATCTACGCCCGCGACGCCGACCCCACCAACCCGGCCGTGCTGCGGCTGCTCACGGTCGCCTTCTGGCAGGCCGGCAACCTGCCCGCCGCCGGACGCGCGGTGCGCGACTGGGGCCGCGCCGAGACCGACCGACCCACGGCGGAGCGCTACGCCTCGCGCATCTACGAGGACATGGGCGCGATCGACCTTGCCGCCGAGGCGGCGCAGCGCGTCACCGAGCGCACCCCCGCCGACGGCTCCGCGTGGGCCCGCCTCGGCCGCCTGCGCCTGCGCCTGCTGCAGCGCGCGGGCGCGATCGAGGCGCTCGAGCGCGCCCGCCTGATCGAGCCGACGGTGGAGGTCATGCTCGACCTGGCGCTCGCCCACCACCTCGCTGGCGACGTCGGTGCCGAGGTCTCCGCCGCGCAGGCGGCCACGCTGATCGCCCCCGACTCACCGCTGGCCTGGTCGGCGCTCGCCCACGCGCTGGCGCGCACCGACCGCCCGCGCGAGTGCATCGCCGCCTGCGAACGCGCGCTGCAGCTGGGCTCAGACGCCGAGGTCAGCGAGCTGCTCGAGCGCGTCCGCGCAGCGCTGCCGCAGGAGCTCGCACCCGCCGGCTAGCGGCTTGCATCGCTCGCGTTCGCGCGGTCGTGCTCGATCGGCCGGCACCGCTTCGCCGGGAGCACGAGCGTCCCGCTCGCGGCGCTGTGAGGGCAGCGCACGCATGCGCCGACGCTTCCTGTCGCGGCTTTCATCAACCGCCTCTCGCCCCCAAATCACCGCCTGAACACGAGCTTTGTGCATTTCGCGCGCTCCAGCCGCCCGAAATGCACAAAGCTCCCAAAGCCAAAGAGATTTGGGGGCGAGAGGTCGCTCGCGGGGGGCCTGAGACACCGCTCCCGCGAAGCCACCATCGGCGCAAGCGAGCAGCGCGCCCGCAGATGACCACGGCTCGGGCGCCGGTCACAACAACGCGCGCCGCATGGCGGGTCGCCGGGGGGTGACGCGGGGCTGCCCGGTAACGCCGCGGCGAGTTAGGGGCGCAACGGTGCCGACGTAGCGCTGAGCCGGACCAGCGGTCGGCCGCGCGGTTCGTGCTGCCCTCGACGGCCTCGCGATCAGGTGCACGCCCCCAGATGCACCAGCCGCTGTCCGGGCGCCACACGACTCAGTGCTCAGCGCCTCAGCGTGCGTCCGGGGCATGAGCGCACGCGGCGCCCGGGTTCGACGCGACCCCACGCTTTCCGCGTGTGCGCTTGACCGGCGGCCTGCCTTGACCGGCGGCCCGCTGGCCGCCGGTCAGACCAGAGCGTCCGGCAGCTCGGCCAGCACCCCGAGCAGCTCACCGACGCGGCAGACCAACAGGCGCTCCTCGTCGACCTCGACCCAGGCGCCAGCGCTGGCCGGAAAGACGACGTGGTCGCCGCGGCTGACGGGCATCTTGACGCCGACGTGATCCCACCAGTCAAGCCCTGGCCCGACCGCCAGCACGATCCCGTGCTGGGGCGGCGGCTCGTCGTTACCGGGCGGCACCAGCAGGCCGGAGCGGCGGACACGATCGGGGTCAAGCTCCTTGATCACAACCCGGTCAAACAGAGGGCGCAGTTCGTGGCGCATGGGGATGCGATCCTAACGAGGATCTGCTGTGATGCAGTCGATGAGTGCTCCGAGCCTGCACGCGGACATCGAAGGCTTCCTAGCGCCCCTGCGCGACGCCAACGCGCTGACGGCGGCCGTGATGGTCACCTCGGTAGACGGTCGCGCGACGATCGCGGGGCGTGTGGGCGAGCTGACGGGCGACGCCGATCAGCAGGTGCTGCTCGGCGCGCGCGAGGCCGCGGCGGCGGTGATCGTCGGTGCGAGCACGATCGCGGCCGAGGGCTACGACCGGCTGCTGGACGACCAGGCGCGCGCCCGCCGGCAGGCGCGCGGCATGACGCCCGAGCCGGAGCTCGTAAGCGTCAGCCGCTCGGGCCCGCCGCCGCCCGAGCTGATGGCGGACCTGCGCAGGCGCCACCCGGACGCCCTGCTTATCTGCGAGGGCGGGCCGCGCCTGCTGGGCCTGATGGTCAGCGAGCACCTGATCGACCAGCTCGTCCTGGGTATCTCGCCGCTGCTCGTGGGCGACGACTCGCAGAAGCGCCTGCTCGAGATCGCGCAGCCGCTCGGCATCGAGCTCGAGCTGCTTGGCCTGGCACTAAGTGGCGATCACCTCTTCCTGCGCTACGGGATCCTGCGCTGATGCGACTGCGCCTTGGAGGACACACGCTCGAGCTGGTCCCCGGTGAGCCGCTCGTGATGGGCATCCTCAACCTCGGCCGCGACTCCGTCGCGGACTCGCGCACGTTCGCGGGTGTCGATGAGCAGGTGCGCCGCGGTCAGGAGCTCGCCGCAGCCGGAGCCACGCTGATCGACGTCGGCGTGCTCTCCGGCCGCACCGACACCGAGCCGGTGAGCGTCGATGAGGAGATCGACGTGCTCTGCCCGGTCGTCGCAGCGCTCGCCCAGGCTGGGCTGATCGTGTCGGTCGACACCTGGCGGGCGCCGACCATCGCCGCCGCCGTGGCCGCCGGCGCGGCGCTCGTCAACGACACGAGCGGTCTGCTCGACGCGACGGTCGCCGACATCGCCGCGCAGAGCGGAGCCGGGCTGGTGCTGATGCACACCCGGGCCAAGCCCAAGCAGGAGTACTTCCCCGTCTACGCCGACCCCGTCCGCGACGTCGTCGAGTTCCTGCGCGAGCGGATGGAGATCGCCACCGCGCACGGGGTGACGGCGGAGCAGATCCTGCTCGATCCGGGGCTCGACTACGCCAAGGCGCCGCTCGAGAGCATCGAGGTGCTGCGCAACCTCGATGCTCTGGCGGCGCTGGGCCGGCCGCTCTTGCTGGCGGTCTCGCGCAAGTACTTCATCGGCATGCTGACCGACGCGGGGCCGGAGGAGCGCCTTGCGGGCACGCTGGCGGCGGTCGAGTTCGGGGTCAACGCGGGCGCCCAGGTCGTGCGCGTACACGACGTAGCCGAGGTGACCCAGTACCTGCGCACCCGTGCGGCACTGCGCGGCGACGGCGAGCTGGTGATGCGCGGTCGCCGCGACGACGAGCGCCTGAAGTGGATCGCACCAAAGCATTAGCGCGGGTGAGCGCCCTGGCGCAGCGGCCGAGCACGGCGCGGTGAGGTGAGCCCCCGAAGCAGCGGCGAGGGGGCGAAAGACTGAGCTGGCACTCAGTAATTTGCTACAGTGCGGCGCGCCCCCTCAACCTCTCTCCTGCGAGGCGCCCTTCCATGATCTCCTTCACGCGTTGGTGCATACGACATCGCCGCCTGGTGGTGGCCGCGTGGGTGGCGATCGTGATCGTCACAAACCTGGTCTCCTCGGCAGTCGGGCCGCAGTACGCGACCAACTTCACGCTGCCCGGAACGCAGTCACAACACGTGACCGACCTGCTGACCAGCCAGTTCAAGGCCCAGAGCGGCGACGTGGACACGATCGTCTTCCGCTACGCGCGCGGCAGCTACAACTCGCCGGCCGTCAAGCCTGCGATCGAGGCGCTGCTCGCCAAGGTTGCCCACGACCCGCATGTCGTCAGCGTGCTCAGTCCGTACTCGCCCAGGGCGCGTGCGGTGGAGGTGTCAAAGAACGGGCACATCGCGTTTGCGACGGTCGACTACGCCAAGCGGGCTAACCTGCTGCCCGACAAGACCGGCAAGCCGGTGCTCGCGCAGGTCAAGGCCGTGCACGTCCCTGGCCTCCAGGTGGCCGCCGGCGGCCAGGTGATGGAGCAGGCCGAGGGCTTCAACATCGGGCCCGCGACGATCGTCGGCGTGCTCGCCGCGATGGTGATCCTGCTGATCACGTTCGGCTCGCTGGTCGGGGCCGGGCTGCCGCTTTTGACCGCCGGCCTCGGCCTGATCAGCGGCACGGCGCTGATCGGCGTGGCGACGCACTTCGTGAGCATGTCGAACGTCTCACCCGAGCTGGCGCTGATGATCGGGCTCGGCGTGGGGGTCGACTACGCGCTCTTCATCGTCACACGGTTCCGTGAGAGCTACGCGCGGGTGGGCGAGGTCGAAGCGGCCGTGGTCGAGGCGATGGACACCTCCGGGCGCGCGATCCTGCTCGCCGGCTCGACCGTGATCATCGCACTGCTGGGCATGTTCGCGACCGGCGTGCAGTTCATGTACGGGCTTTCGATCGCGTCGATCATGGCCGTGCTGCTGGTGTTGCTCGCGTCGCTGACGGTCGTGCCGGCGCTGCTCTCGCGCTTCGGCGCGCGGCTCGTGCGCAGGCGCGGCCAGCAGGCGACGGCGGGCGCCGCGGTTGCCGGTGCGGATGCCGGCGCGATGGCGCTGGCGGGCGCTGGCCCAGCTCCCGGCACCGTTGAGAACGAGTCGCGCTGGCGGCGCTGGAGTCTGCTGGTGCAGTCGCGCCCCAAGACGCTGGCGCTGGCGTCCCTGGCGGTCATGCTCGCCTGCCTGATCCCCTTCTTCTCACTGCGGCTTGACACCTCCGACGCCGGCAACGATCCCTCCGGCAGCAGCACGCGCCTGGCCTTCAACCTGCTGTCCGAGGGCTTCGGAGCCGGGTTCAACGGGCCGCTGCTGGTGGCCGTGCAGTTGCCCCACGGTGCTTCGGCCAGCGCCACTGCCGCTGTCGGCCAGGTCCGCGCGGCGCTCGCCAGGACTCCGGACGTGGTGGCTGTGACGCCACCACGCTTATCGCCCTCCGGAACGGTCGCGGTGATGGAGGCCTACCCGCACTCCTCGCCCCAGGCGGCTGCCACGGTCACGCTCGTCAACCGGCTGCGCGACGAGGTCTTCCCGCCGCTTGCGCGACGGCTGGGCGTGCAGGCGGCAGTCGGCGGGTTCACCGCGGGCTCGATCGACTTCTCACACGTGCTCTCGGTCAAGCTGCCGCTGTTCATCGGGCTGGTCGTCGTGGTCTCGGCGCTGCTGCTGCTGGTGATCTTCCGCTCGCTGGTGATACCGCTGCAGGCGGCGGTGATGAACCTGCTCAGCATCGGCGGCGCCCTGGGGGCGACCGTGGCCGTATTCCAATGGGGTTGGCTCGGTGGACTGCTCGGCGTCTCGCCGGGTCCGATCGAGCCGTGGATACCGGTCCTGATGTTCGCGGTCGTCTTCGGCTTATCGATGGACTACGAGGTCTTCCTGATCTCCCGCGTGCGCGAGGAGTGGGTGCACCGCGGCGACGCAACAGCAGCGGTTGCCGACGGCATCGCGTTCACCGGACGCGTGATCACAGCCGCCGCCGCGATCATGGTCTGCGTCTTCCTGTCGTTCATGCTCGGCGACGAGCGCACGATCAAGGAGTTCGGCTTCGGTCTGGCGATCGCGGTCTTCCTCGACGCGCTGGTGGTGCGCTGCGTGATGTTGCCGGCTGTCCTGCAGATCCTCGGCCGGGTGACCTGGAAGCTGCCGGCGTGGCTGGACGCGCGCCTGCCCGAGTTCAATATCGAGGGCTCTTCGCCAGCCCTGACGCCGATCGCACAGGACCCAGGCCCCGCCCGCGAGAGCAACGGGGACTCGGAACTGCACGCGAGTCGAGATCCTGAGCCGGTCCAAAGGTCCTAGCCGCCGGCGCGGCCGCGCTCGCGCACTTCTCGCGTGCGCGGCCGCACCGCACGCGCCGTAGCCTTACGTGCGGATGTCAGACGAGGACGCGCAGGCGGCAGGCAGCTCGGCGCTTTCCTGGCTGCTCGGCGGCACCGGACTGGTCGCGTTGGCAGTGGCCGTCGCGCTGCACCCGGACGGTGCGCGGGCTGCCGCCGGCCAGGACTGGCCGCCGTTTGTGCTGGTCGCCGGGCTGCTGCTGATCGGGCTGGTCAGCCAAGAGGACGGGCTCTTTGCCGCGGGCGGCCAGCTGCTCGCGCGGCGGGCCGGCGGCGGCCTGGCGCTCTACGCGGGTGCGGTCGTAATGATCGCGGTGGTCACGGCGCTGCTCAACCTCGACACGTCGGTCGCGTTCCTGACCCCGGTGCTCGTCTATGCGGCGCGCAGCCGCGGCGAGGGCGAGGCGCCGCTGCTCTACGCGAGCATCCTGCTGGCCAACGCGGGCTCGCTGGTGCTCCCGGGCTCGAATCTGACCAACCTGATCGTGCTCGGGCACGTGCACATGAGCGGCGGCGCGTTCTTCCGGCGCATGGCACCCGCAGACGTTGTCGCAGTGGTTGTGACGGCGCTTGTCATCGCGGCGCGCCACCATGCGCAGCTGCGCGCCCGGGCGGCGGCGCCGAGCTCGCCGGGGATGCAGGCGCGCTGGGGCGTCGGTCTGGTGGCGGTGCTCGCCGCGACCGTGCTGGTGGTGGCGCTGCGCAACGCCGCCCTGCCGGTCGCGGCCGTGGGTGTGCTCGCGGTGGCGGCGCGGCTGGGCGCCTCGCGAGCAGCGCGCGCCCGCGCCCTGGAGGTTCTGGGGGCGCCGGTGCTGGTCGGGCTGTTCGGGATCGCGGTCGCGCTTGGGACGCTGGGACGCGCCTGGGCAGGGCCTGCGCTTTTGCTCTCGCACCTCGGAACCTGGGCCACCGCCGCGCTGGCGGCCGGGGCGACCGTGCTGGTCAACAACCTGCCGGCCGCCTCGCTGCTCTCGGCGCGCGCGCTGCCCCACCCCTTCGCGCTGCTGGTGGGCCTCAACATCGGGCCGAACCTGTTTGTCAGCGGCTCGCTGGCGTGGGTGCTGTGGTGGCGCTCGGCGCGCACGGCCCAGGCGCGACCGTCGCTGCGAGCCGGCGCCGGGCTCGGGCTGCTCTCGGCGCCGCTCGCGCTGGCGGCGGCGATGGCCGTGCTCACACTGAGCGGGGGTGCGGGCCATTGACCGCCGCCGCCAAGCGGATCCTGGGACGCCGGGAGCCCTCCGGCGGCCCGCTTCGCCGGCCGACAGATCGCCGAGTCGCTCGCTGCGCGGCCGGCGGTCGTAGGACTGACACCAGGTCCGCCGGCCTACCAGCGATAAAGCAGAGCGGGCACACGCTCCTCGTTGTCGCTGCTCGACGTACCCTCCCACCTGAATCCGTGCGCCTCGTAGAACCGGCGGGCACCCAGGTTGCTTTCAAACGTCCACAGCTCCAGGCTGGCTCGACTGCCCTGGACCACCGCCAGCAGCCGCGAGCCATGCCCTCGTCGCTGGCTGGCCGGAGCGACATAGAGCTGTTCGATCCGATGCGCCTTCAGCGCGAGCATCCCGACGGCGACGTCACACTCCGTCGCCACCCAGACCTCACAGGAGGGCATCAGCAGCTCCCGGATCCAGACCCGGACGTCGTCGTCGCTGTGCGCCGATGGCGGCATGCCGGGCGCGGCGTGGCGAGATGCGAGCCACAGATCGGCGATCACCCCCGCCTCCTGCGCCCGCGCGCGGCGGCCAACGCAACACACGCGTGACCGCGTCGAGGAGGAGGGTCGATGTTTGCCAGCTCGGGCGCCGCGCAGCTCGCATACGACGTCAGTGGCGAGACCGGCGGGTAGGATGTGCTGTTGATCCACGCGGGCGTCAGCGACAGGCGCAGCTGGGATACGGTGGTGGGCGCGCTCACACCGCGTCACCGCTGTGTCGCTTTTGATCAGCGGCGTTTCGGGGAGACGCTTCACGAGCCCGGGGATGGTTGGTCGCCCGTGGCGGACGCGCTGGCGGTGATGGACGCAGCGGAGATGGCTCGTGCCGTTGTGATCGCCTGCTCGATGGGCGGCAGCCGCGCGCTGGACCTCGTGCTCGCTGCCCCTGACCGCGTCGCGGGGCTCGTGCTGATCGGCACCGGAGTTCGCGGTGCTCCACCCTTTGACCTGGACCCTGACGGAGCCCTCGTGCAAATCGTCGCCCAGCTCGAGGCCGCCGAGGAGCGCGGCGACGTGGACGAGGTTCTGCGCCTGGAGACGCGCATCTGGCTTGACGGTCCCACCGCTCCAGAGGGACGGGTCGGTGGCGCGGCTCGAGCCAGCTTCGAGGCAGCCAACAGACATGCCACGGAGGCTCCCGGCCCGGGCGCCGAAGCAGAGTTTCCCGATGCCTGGCCACGGCTGGGCAAGATCGCCGTCCCGACTTTGGTGATGACCGGCCGGCTCGACGTCGAGGACCTCCGCGCGATGAACCCGCTGCTTGCCGAGCGGATCCCCAGCGCCCGCTTCCACTGGCTTCACGGCGTCGCCCACGTGCCCCAGGTGGAGGCCGACGCGGCTACGCTCGCGGCGATCGCGGAGTTCGTCGACTCGATCACCTAGGCCAGGCTGGAGCCATACACATGGCTCTCAGCAGATGCTTCAGGCCGGCCGCGCGTCGCCGCTCACGACGAGGTCCGCGGCGCGGTCCGGCCGCTGCGCGGCGATGTACTCATCCTCAGCACGCATCCACTCCTGCCAGAGCGCGAGCGCCTGCTGTCCATCTCGCTGCAGGCCGCGCCGCAGGCGTTCGGCGCGGCTGGTCCGTACCCACACGCGGGCCGAGAGGTAAGTGGCGAGCGCGCTCTGGGATGAGCCGACACCTTCGATGATGAGGAACTCCTGCGGGTCCATCTCATGCCATTCCGCCAGCCTCCTCGACTCCCAGTCGTAGCGCTGGTAACGCGCCGGAACCCCGCTGGCGAGCGGCGCCAACACCTGGCCGAGCAGGCGCTGATACCAGTCAAGCGGGTTATCCCACGCGGCGAAGTCGTCGGTGTGCAGGATGGCTACCTCGCCGAGCGTGCGCGCCACTGCGATCGCGATGGTGCTCTTCCCTGCGCCGCCGGGCCCGTCGATCGCGAGCACCCGGCAGCGCATGCCCGGTGGTGGCGGGGCGCCGCGAATGAGCGCGACCACCCGCTGCACCGTAGCCTGGGCAACGGTCCTCGCCCTTGCCTGGTCGCGAACGTAGACGTAATGGCGCCCCTCCTGCCCCGGGATCGTGACCCCTCGCCCTCGCGCCTGAAGCCCAGCTTCTGAAGACAGCGCCAGGAGCGCTCGTTCGCCTCCGAGACATCGACGCGCACGCCGGCCACATCACCCCGGCCGGAGCAGAAGCGGTCCAGAAAGGCTTCGATCAGGACCGGGCCGAGACCGCGCCCAATCAGCTCAGGCTCACCGATCAGGTAGTCGATCCCGACCTCGCCGATGCGGCCGCCCACAGCGGCCGCGTTGTCTGGAAAGTCGCTCCAGCGGTAGATCTGGATCAGGCCGATCGGCCGACCCGCGAGCGAGGCGACAAAGCGCCGGACGGCATCACGCTCGCCGAGCGGGTCCTCCTCGGCGCCGGCCGGCGGCCCAAACCAGGGTGCCACATGGTCCGCTGCGAGCCAGCGCGCGAGCGTGCCGAGGTGCTCGTGGCGCAGCGGCTCGAAGGAGAAGGAGTCGTGGCGTAGGTTCTCGGTCACAGCGTCGCGAAGCCTAGGGCCGCGCGCGCGACCGGTGACCGGGCGTCCGTTGGCGACCGAGCACGTTGGCACCGTTTGCGTGCGCTGGGGCAGCCAGCCCGGCTGATAGCCAACCGGCACCGACGGACCGATCCGGGCGTAGGCCACCTCCGCGTCCTGCGTGTCCTGGGGCGGACTCGCGTCGTGGCGCGCCGCAACCGGGTCCGTGAAGTACGAGGTTGGCGCTGCCTGTGTCAGCAGACGACGGGATCCGGCACACGGGAGCACGCACGGCCCGGCGCCCGCACCGACGAAGTCGTGCCCGGTCCCCGGCGGGCAGTGCACGAAGTCTCACTGCGAAGGCGCCCGCTCCTGGCCCTCGATGATCAGGATCGCCTCGCCCGCGAGCACCAGGAACCCCTCCTGATCGGCCTCGGCGTGGTAGGTGGTGCTGGGCTCGCCGGGCGCAACCACGCGGATCGACAGCCCGAGCATCGGGAACCAGGCCTGGGCCTGTGCGGCATCGATGCCTGTCAGCGGCACCCGAACCCCGCTTCCTGGCCGTGGCTGCACCGCGTGCGCTGCGTGAACTCCGACCGGCCACTCAGCCACCTACTCCGGTCAGCTCGGACCGCGTTCTGTCCGAGGCGCTCCGGCTGATCATGGTCAAGGCCGACGGCTCTGTTGCGCTCCACGCGGCCGCCGGTGACCACAAGCCTCCGGACTGCAGCTAGCTGAGTCCCCGGAGGTCCTCGACCTCACACGGAGGATCGTCCAGCCCCAGGATCTCTGGATCTCCAGTCCAAAGAGTCAAGCCGTGGGCGACGGCTGTCGCCAGAGCGAAGCAATCTGCGAGCGCAATCGGGTTGGCCGCCTTGAGTCGGGCGGCTTGAACACAGCGGGCTGGCGTGGCTTGGTCCGCGACCACCTTGCTCCGGAGGTCAGCCAGCGTCCCGTCGGCAGCTTCGCGACCGCGCATACGCTCCAGCCTGTAATAAACCTCTGCGAGATTGATCCAGCTGACAGTTGGGCGTGCGTCGATAATTCCGTTGATGCGCGTGAGCGCAGGTTCACGCCCACGCAGCCATTCGATCAACGCCCACGAATCGAGGCAGACGCTCACCGACGATCGTTGGCCAGATCCTCGGCCACCTCACGAGCGTGATCCTCCATCAGGCCCGTGAGCAGATCGGTGTCGGCGTATCGGCCGCCAAGCGGGCGCATCTCCCTGGAACCTCGGGACAATACGACCTCTCCGTCGCGCAGCTCGAACTCGATCGGATCCCCCGGCTGCAACCCAACCTCATCTCGGATCGCCTTGGGCACGACGACCTGCCCCTTGGCGCCCATCGTCGTAGTCATACCGAAGAAGTATAACCGTGCTCGCTGTCAGTGACAGCCGGTACCGTTGGCTTGCTGATGCGACTGATCGTTGCCAGATGCTCGGCTCAATACTCGGGCCGGCTCGACACGGTGCTGCCCGAAGCGCTTCGGCTGATCATGGTCAAGGAGGACGGGTCGATCCTGATCCACGCAGACAGCGGCGGCTACAAGCCGCTGAACTGGATGACTCCGCCGACGGTGATCGAGCAGGAGGGAGAGCCACCGCAGCGGATCGTGGTACGCAAGCACGCCGGCCGCAGTGAGGACCGGCTGCAGATCATCCTGACCGAGGTTTTGTCCGATGTCACCCATGACATGGGCAGCCCGGAAGAGGCCGCCGGCCTGGCCAAGGACGGCGTGGAGGCGCACCTGCAGGAGCTCTTGGCCGAGCGACCCCATCACTGTGGCGAGGGGCTGCGGCTGGTCAGGCGCGAGTGGCCAACAGACATCGGCCCGGTCGACCTGATGTGCCGCGACGCGGACGACGAGTGGGTTGCGGTTGAGATCAAGCGCATCGCGACGATCGAGTCGGTAGAGCAGATCACGCGCTACCTGGAACGTCTGAGAACCGACCCGCAGTTCGCCAGCTGTCGCGGCGTGCTGGCGGCTCAGTCGATCAAGCCACAGGCCCGCGTGCTCGCACAGTCGCGGGGAATCGACTGTGTCGAGGTCGACCTGGCGGTGCTGCGTGGCGAGCGCGAGCCGGAGCTGCGACTCTTCACAGCATGAGCGAACCTGAGCCGCACCCAGATCAGCCGGTCCTGACAGAGCGCCACGAGCGCACCCTGATCATCACCCTCAACCGACCCGCACAGCGCAACGCGATCAACGCCGCGGTCGCGCACGCCGTCGCCGCGGCGCTGGACGAGCTCGATGCCGACCCCGCACTTGCGCTCGGCGTGATCACCGGCGCGGGCGGCTACTTCTGCGCCGGCATGGACCTCAAGGCCTTTGCCGCGGGCGAGCGCCCCTGGGTCGACGGCCGTGGCTTTGCGGGCATCGTCGAGCGCTCCGCCGACAAGCCGCTGATCGCCGCCGTCGAGGGCTTTGCCGTGGCCGGCGGCCTCGAGATCGCGCTCGCGTGCGACCTGATCGTCGCCGCCAATGGCGCGAAGCTCGGCATCCCCGAGGCCAAGCGCTCGCTGGTCGCAGCCGGCGGTGGCCTGCTGCGCCTGCCGCGCATGCTGCCCCGCAACGTTGCCAACGAGCTGGCGCTGACCGGCGACCCACTGAGCGCCGAGCGCGCCCATGCACTCGGGCTCGTCAACCGGCTTGCCGAACCAGGCGAGGCACTGGCCCAGGCGCTGGAGCTGGCTGCCACGATCGCCGCGAACGGACCCCTGGCGCTCGCCGGCAGCAAGCGGATACTGCGCGAGTCGGCCGACTGGCCCCAGGCCGAGGCATTTGCCCGCCAGGCCGAGATCTGGGAGCCGATCTTTGACTCAGAGGATGCACGCGAAGGCGCGCTCGCGTTCGCGCAGAAGCGCGCGCCGGTCTGGCAGGGCAGATAGCGCATCCAGCTGCCGGCGCTGCGTGTCGGGACTTTGTCCAACAGCCTCTGGCCCCCAAATCACCGCACGAACGCCAGCTTTGTGCATTTCGCGCGCTCCAGCCGCCCGAAATGCACAAAGCTCCCCAGGCGGAAGAGATTTGGGGGCTGGAGGCTGCTCATCGGCAGCAGGAGGCCGCTCATCGAGGGAGAGCGCGACCCGCCTTGCGCGGGAGCGCCTCAACCCTCACCAAAGGCCGTCGCGACCAGCGACCGGGGTCCGCCGTGGTCGCGGTGCTCACACAGGTAGATCCCCTGCCAGGTGCCGAGCGCCGGGCGTCCCTGGTGCAGCGGGAGCACCAGCGATGGCCCGAGCAGCGAGGCCTTGATGTGCGCCGGCATGTCGTCTGAGCCCTCGAGCGTGTGCGTCCAGTAGCGCGCCCGCTCGGGCACCGCATCGTCAAACCAGGACTCGAAGTCGCGCCGCACGTCGGGTGAGGCGTTCTCGTTCAAGGTCAGCGAAGCGGAGGTGTGCTGCAGCAGCAGGTGCAGCAGCCCCACCCGGATCTGAGCGAGTCCGTCGATCCCATCCAGGATCTCCCGTGTCACGAGGTGAAAGCCGCGCGAGCGCGGCGCCAGCGTGATCCTGCCCTGGACCCAGATCATGGGATCAGCGGTTGTGGTTGAGGAGTTCGACGTTGTGGCCGTCGGGGTCGAGCAGGAATGCGCCGTGGTGGTCGAGCAGGAATGCGCCGTGGTCGTCGAGCAGGAATGCGCCGTGGTCGTCCTCCGCGTAGGCGGCGCGCGGCCCCGGCGAACCCGCGTCAGGAAAACCGGCCTCGATCCCAGCCCGCCAGAACGCGTCCACCATCGCGCGACTCGACGCGCGCAGGCCGACGTGAAGAGCGCTCGTCAACGGGTGCTGTGCATCGGCAGTACCGATCCACCAGTCCTCCCAGCCGACCATCAGCTCGTCCGCGTGGCTCGGCTCGCGCCCGAGGACCGACAGCACTGTGCGGTAGAAGTCCGTGGAGGCGTCCAGGTCGCTGACCGCCACACCAACGTGGTCGAACACCGTCAGGAGGCTACCGGCTGAGCCGGTTTGGAGCCAGGCTCGCGGCCGCACAACCGCACAGGCTCACGGCACGCGCTACGGTCGCACCAGCGGCGTTGCGCGAGCGAGCTAGGAGACGGCGCCCACGGGCACCAGACCCTCTCCGGGGCCACCCCGGGGAAACAGCATGACCAAAGCAGCGCAGCGCGAGCCCGTCGCTGCATCCTGCAGATGCAGTGGAGGGCGCGCAGGACCAAGTGCAGTCGGCGCGCAACGCCGCCATCATCTCCACTGATGTACCCGAGCCGCGTCCGCGCCGATATCGCCCGCTGCCTGGCGCGAGCCCTGCTCGCGGGCGTGTGGGAGGAGCCGGCGTTGGTGCAGCGCGCGCACGACGCGCTTGACCAGCACCAGCCCTGGCTTGCCCGACTGGTGCGCGAGGTGATCGCCGCCTACCCACGCGCGCCCACCGACCGCCCACGCGAGCTCGCAAGACACATCGACGCGCTGCTCGCCGCCGAGCCGCCGAGCGAGCAGGCCGAGGCCCCCCACCCGCACCCCCGCCGCTGGCACGCGCCAAGCCCCGAGATGGCCCGCGGCCACTGGCCGGTGCCACCGATCGCCACCACCGGCGAGCTCGCCAAGCGGCTCGGCCTGCGCGACGGCGAGCTTGCCTGGCTGGCCGACGCGCACGCACTCGAACGCACCGCGACCGACGAACGCCTGCGCAACTACCACTACGCCACGATCGCCCGGCCCGCTCGCGCCCCCCGCGTGATCGAGCGCCCCAAGCATCGGCTGAAGTCGGCGCAGCGCCAGGTCCTGCACGAGATCCTCGACTGGATCCCCGCGCACGCGGCGGCGCACGGATTCACGGCGGGCCGCTCGGTCATAAGCCACGCCTCGGCGCACACCGTAAGCCACGTGGTGATCCGCATCGACCTGCAGGACTTCTTCGCCTCGATCCAGGCCGGGCGTATCTACGGCATCTTCCGCAGCGCCGGCTACCCCGAGTCGGTCGCGCACACGCTGACCGCCCTGGCCACCAACGTGGTCTCGGCCGCCTTCTGGAACTCCCTGCCACGGCCGCCCGAGCCGGCAAACCTGACCGCCCACCACCGGCTGGGCCGCCAGCTCGCCACGCCGCATCTGCCGCAGGGCGCGCCGAGCTCACCGGCGCTTGCCAACCTCGCGGCCTTCGGGCTTGACCGCCGGCTCACCGGACTCGCACGCACCCTGGAGGCGACCTACACCCGCTACGCCGACGACCTCACCTTCTCAGGGTCACAGCGCCTCGTGCGCCAAGCGAAGCTGCTTCGCCGCGCGGTGGCCGACATCGCCCGCGAGGAGGGGTTCGCGATCAACGAGGCGAAGTCGACGCTGGTGACCCAGGCCGGGCGACAGCGGGTCTGTGGGGTCGTGGTGAACCGGCACGCGAACGTCGCGCGCGATGAGTACGAGCTCCTGAAGGCGATCCTTCACAACGCGGCCCTGCACGGTCCGGTCTCACAGAACCGCGATCAGCTGCCGGACTTCCGCGCCCACCTGCTGGGACGGATCTCCTGGGTCGCCGCGCTCAACCCGCAGCACGGCGCCAGGCTCCGCGAGCGGTTCGCGCTGATCGACTGGCATCAGTGAGGCGCGGCTGGAGCGGTGAGGTGCCGCTGGAAATCGCCGGAGTACAGGACCGGCACGCACCCCACGGCGCGGTTGAGCTCGAGGATGTGGCCGTTGTCCTGGGCGTTCTCGGTGACCACGGCGGTGATGTCCGGGCGGGTTTCCTCCAGCAGGCGCAGCGCCGCCACCTTGGCCAGCGCGCCCAGGCCACGCCCGCGGTGGTTGCGGTCAACGACCGTGCCCTGCTGGAAGGCGGCATCCGGCGCGCTGATCCGCGTGAGGATGCTCGAGAAGGCGACGAGCGCCTCGGCCGGTGAGAGCACCGCCGCGTTCACCTTCACGCGGCCGCTTTCAGCGAGGATCCGCTCGTCGTCGCGGATCGCGTCGGGGTCGGGTGTCTCGGCCGGGCGCTCGAGCTCGCCGTGCGGCTCATCCTCAGACAGCATCGCGTGCAGCACCGCCCAGCCCGCGAGCAGCTCCTGCGGCACCGGCCCGACCCAGCTCCTGGTCGTGTACCCCGCCCGCCGCGCGGCGCGCTGGGCAAGCAGGGCGTCCAGGCGGCCGCGGTCGGTGGGCAGCTCGAGCTTCAGCCTCACGCTCGTGTGGGCGAGCCTGAAGCCGCGCGCCGCCGCAAAGCCGACCGGCGCCGAGCCCGAGCCGTCCGGGCCGTGCTCGGCTGCCCACACCGCCGTGGAAAGAAGCAGCGTGCGCCCGTGGGTGGCGGCGTGACGCTCCATGGCGGCGAGCACGCGGCTGCCGTGGCCGCGGCGGCGCTGCTGCGGAAGCACCCTGGGGGTCAGGTAGGCGAGGTGGGGGGCGTCCCTACGGCCAAGCGCCGCCCAACCGCTGGCAACCGGCTCATCGCCAGCGAAGCCCAAGAACGCGGTGAACTCAAAGCGCGCTGTGGGTGCCGCCAGGACCTCACGGATCTCCGCCACCGGCGCGGCCACAAACGTCTGCGGGTTGTCAGCCTGGCCGACGGTTACGTAGATCCGGTGCAGGGCCGCCACCGCGGCCGCATCGGAGGGGTCGACCACGACGATCCGCACCGCGCCGAGCCTACCGCGCCAGGGCGGCCAGCCGCGGCTGGCCGCCCGGGCGACCGACTCAGGCGGGCATCAGCGCCGGATCCTCGGGCGTACCGACGTCCGGGTCATCAACCGTCCGGACAGGGCCCTTGAAGGTGTGCTTGGCCTTCAGCTCCCAGGCGATCCACACACCCAGCGCCAGCACGATCGTCACCACCGGCGCATAGTTGAAGTCGCTCCAGCTGAAGCTCGAGTTCCAGGGCACCGCCGCCGGCGAGCCGGGCAGACAGAAGATGATCACGCACAGCACGACCCAGGTGACCGCGACCAGGTTGATCCAGCGGTAGTGCTTACCGAGGTTCCAGACCCCCGGCTCGAAGCGGTCGCCCATCCGCCAGCGCAGGAAGACCGGCAGCACGTAGGCGATGTAGAGGCCGATCGTCGTGATCGAGGTGACCGCGTAGAAGGCGACCGGCGTCCCGATCTTGTTGCCAAACAGCGCCGGGATGGTGATGATCAGCGACCAGGTGACGACGAAGAGGACCGACCAAGTCGGGGTCTTCTTGGCGCTCAGCCGCCGCCAGAGAGCATGGCCAGGGACGGCACCGTCACGCGAGAAGGCAAACACCATGCGTGAGGCCGCGGCCACGCAGCCCATCCCGCAGAAGAGCTGCCCGACGGTCGCGATGTCCAGCACCAGCTTGGCAAAGCCGGGGCTGAGCGCCGACTCGATCACCGCCACCGAGGTGCCGCCGGCACCGTTGATCGCCTTGATGTGCGTAGCGGCGAAGGTGATCGCCAAAAGCACCGCCCAGCCGCCGACGGCCGAGTAGAGGATCGAGCGGTAAAGGCCGCGGGGCGCGGCGACCTCGGCCTCGCGCGTCTCCTCCGAGAGGTGTGCGGAGGCGTCGTAGCCCGTGAAGGTGTACATCGTCAAGAGAAACCCGAGCGGCAGCACGTAGAACGCGTACATGCCGCCGGGGAAACCGCTGTAGTTTGAGCGGTGCCCGAACACCCACGCGAAGCTCTGGTGTGAGGCCGGCGCGAAGGCCATCACCGCGACGATCACGATCACACCGCCGAGCATCCACCAGGCCGAGATGCGGTTGAGCAGCGAGACCAGGTGCGAGGAGAAGACGTTGATGACGCTGTGGGCCGCGAGGATCAGCACGAACAGCACGAAGGTGTGCTGGAGGATCGCCGACGGGCTCGTGGTCGCGAAGTTCAAGACGAAGTGCAGGCCGTAGAGCGCCAGCACGGAGTTCAGGAAACTGGCTGCGCCGTAGTCGACCGCGGCGGTGATCGCGACCAGGCCGAGCAGGTTGAACCAGCCCGTGAACCAGGCCCAGCGGACGCCGCCGAGCCTGTAGGCCCAGTAGTAGATCCCGCCCGCGGTGGGGTACTTAGAGGCAAGCTCGGCCATCGACAGGCCGACCAGCAGCACCAGCAGGCTGATCACCGGCCAGCCGATCGAGATCGCCACCGGCCCCCCGTCGTTCCAGGCCTGGCTGTAGGTGGTGAAGCAGCCGGAGAGGATGCAGATGATCGTCAGCGAGATGGCGAAGTTGGAGAAGCCGCTCCAACCGCGCGCGAGCTCCTGCTTGTAACCGAGTTCGGCTAGACGCTGCTCGTCTGCCGTGAGACTGCGATTGGCCATGCGATCTCCCTGGTCGTGTGATCTGGGTCCATCGCCCGTAAATGACCGCGAGCCGGACCTTTACGGGCGACATCGTCGCAAATGCCACGATCGCGCGTCAAGCACCAACGCGAAAGTCCTCCCCCGACAAGCCCGGCAACCGGTCCATTTTCGCGCTATTTGCGGGCTCTACAGCCATCCGCAGCCCCCGCTGGCCATCGCCAGGCGCTAATCTCGCTCGGGTCGGCTTCGCCGTGCCTGGGATGCGGCAGCCGGCCTTATGACCGTATTGGGACGACGACACCGATGGCGGCTTGCCGCCGCCGCCTTGGGTTGTGCGGCCGCCCTACCGGCACTGACCGGCAGCGCGACCGGAGACAACCTGACCAAGCTGCACAGCAAGCTGGGCAGCGCACGCTCACAGCTGAGCGGCAACCACCAGCGCGAGCAGGCCATCTCGAGCCGGATCGCAGGGATCGACGGCCAGGTGCGCTCGCTGCAGAGCCAGATCGCGCTGGTGCAGTCACGCGAGGCGGCGGCCAATGCCCAGCTTGCGACCTATCAGGCGAACCTGGTGGATGTGCGCAGGGCGATGCGCGTGGAGCGCGCCCACCTGAGACACCTGGAGAACATCCTGGCACGGGCACGCCACGCGCTGGTGAACGAGCTCGTCAGCCAGTACGAGCAGCCACAGCAGTCCCTGGTGGACGTGATCGTCAACGCGTCCGGCTTCCAGCAGCTGCTCGACTCGCTTCAGTACCTCTCGTCGGTGCGCCGGCAGCAGCAGACCCTGATCGAGGTGACCCGCATCGCAAGGTCCAAGGCGCAGGTGGCCGAGGCCAGGCTGGTCGCGTACGAGCGTCGCGAGCTCCAGGCCGCAAACGACACACGGGTCCAGAGCGCCGGACTGGCCGGCATGAACGCGCTGCTCTCATCGCGCCAGGCGGCGCTCCAGGATGCCCGCGCCGCGCAGACCACGGCCCTCGCGGCCGCACAGGCGCAGGGATCACAACTGCAGAGCGCGATCGTCACGATCAAGCAGCGCCTGCGCGCAGCCAGGCAGGCGGAGAAGAAGATCGCCCCCAGGCCCGTCGTCACCTACACGCCGCCGAGCGCCAGCACGAGCGGTAGCGGCACCGGCAAGACCGGCACTACCGCGCCCGTGGGCACGACCAGCCCCATCAGCACGACCAGCCCGATCAGCACGACCAGCGGCGTCAGCACGAACGGTGGTGTCGGTGCGACGGGCGGTGCGGGCACCACCAGCAGCTCCAGCAGCGGCTCTGGCAACTACGCCTACGGCGGCTGGGCGATCCCCTATGCGATCGTCCTCTGCGAGTCAGGCGGCCAGAACCTCCCGCCAAACAGCGCCGGCGCGTCCGGCTACTACCAGATCATGCCCGCCACGTGGCGCGGCGAGGGTGGCACCGGACCGGCCGCCTACCTGGCCTCCAAGGCGGAGCAGAGCGCCGTCGCCGCGCGCCTCTGGAACAACGGCGCAGGCGCCTCCAACTGGACGTGCTCCGCGATGGTCGGGATCAGCTGACGCCGGCCCGAACGCGCGGCCGCGACCGCGCGTTCAGCGCTCGCCGGGATGCGCCAGCGGGAACTGCGAGACCGGCCGCAGCAGATCGAGCGCCGTGACCACGATCCGGTTCTGCTCGCGCGCGTGCGCAGCCGGGTAGCCCTCACCTGAGGCGGCCCGCTCCGGCCGCCCGATGTAGCCGAAACGCAGATGCTCAGGCAGGATCTGACGCAGCCTGGCCGACATGTGGGCGCGCGCTCCCATGTTGCGAGGCTCCTCCTGAACCCAGACAACCTCCTCAAGGCTCGGGTAGCTGTCGACCAGCGCCAGGATCTCGCTCTGCGGGAACGGGTAGAGCATCTCCACCCGGCCGATCGCCGCCCCGGGCGTCTGGGCCCGCAGCGGGTTGCCGATGATGTCGTAGTAGATCTTGCCGCTGCAGAGGATCAGGCGCGTGACGGCAGCCGGATCAGCGCTCGGCTCAGCAAGCACCGGCTGGAAGCGCCCGCTGGTCAGGTCATCCAGGTGCGACGCGGCGGCGGGCAGCCGCAGCAGGCTCTTGGGCGTCATCACGATGAGCGGGCGCTGCTGGGCGATCCGCGCCTGACGACGCAGCAGGTGGAAGTACTGCGCCGGCGTGGTCGGGTTGGCCACACGGATGTTGCTCTCGGCAGCGAGCTGCAGGAAGCGCTCGAGCCGCGCCGAGGAGTGCTCGGGACCGGCACCCTCGTAGCCGTGGGGCAGAAGCAGCGTCAGCCGCGAGGTGATGCCCCATTTTGCGAGCCCCGGCGTGATGAACTGGTCGATGATCACCTGGGCGCCGTTGGCGAAGTCCCCAAACTGCGCCTCCCACATCACAAGCGTCTCCGGCGCCTCCTGCGAGTAGCCGTACTCGAAGCCTACGCACGCGGTCTCTGAGAGCGGGCTGTTGTGGAGCTCCATCGTCGCCAGCGCGCCGGGCAGGTGCTGGATCGCCGAGTGCTCGCGCCCGTTGCGCGAGTCGTGCAGCACCAGGTGGCGCTGGCTGAAGGTCCCCCGCTCGCTGTCCTGACCGGTGAGCCGCAGCGGAATGCCCTCGGAGAGCAGCGACGCGAACGCCAGCGCCTCGGCGTGCGCCCAGTTGATCGGCCCGCGTTCGGCGCCGAAGGCCTTGCGCCGCTCCGCCAGCTGACCGGCGAGCTTGCGGTTGACCTCAAAGCCCTCCGGCAGCGCCAGCAGCTCCTCGTTGAGCAGCGCGAGTTTGTCCGCATCCACAGCGGTGTTGACCTCGGACGCGGCCGAGGTGTCGAGCTTGTACTCGCCGGTGCCGTGCTCGACGCCGTGCTCCTTGGCGGCGGCCAGGCGGGCCTTGACGCGCTCGTGATGCTCGGTCAGCGTCGCCCAGTAGGCGTCCGCGACATCCTTTGCCTCCTGCTCGCTCAACGTGCCCGCGGCGATCAGCTGCTTGGCGAACAGCTCCCGCACCGGCTCGTGGGCCTTGACCAGCGCGTACATCTCGGGCTGGGTGTAAGCGGGCTCGTCGCCCTCGTTGTGGCCGTGGCGGCGGTAGCCGACCAGGTCGATCACCACGTCGTGCCCGAACTCCTGGCGGAAGGCAAACGCCAGCCGCACAGCGGCGATGCAGGCCTCCACGTCGTCGGCGTTGACATGGATGATCGGCACGTCAAAGCCCTTGGCGAGATCCGATGCGCAGGTCGTGGAGCGGGCGTCCTCGGGGTCGGTGGTGAAACCAACCTGGTTGTTCTGGATGATGTGGATCGTGCCACCCACCGTGTAGCCGTCCAGCGCCTGCAGGTTGAGCGTCTCTGCGACCACACCCTGGCCCGGGAACGAGGCGTCGCCGTGCAGCACGACCGGCACCGCCGCGTTGGTGTCCTGGCTGGCGTGCGAGCCCTGGCGGTTGGTCTGGGCGGCACGCGTGGCGCCGACCACCACCGGCGCGACGAACTCGAGGTGGCTCGGGTTTGACTCCAGCCGCACGACCAGCGACTCGCCGCCGGGCAGCTGGTAGGTGCCGGAGGCGCCGTGGTGGTACTTGACATCGCCGGTGCCGCCGTCCGGGATCGTGGTGATCGCGTCGAGCGTGTTGGCGCCCTCAAACTCCGCAAACAACGACTCGTACGAGCGCCCCAGGTTGTGCGCGAGCACGTTGACGCGGCCACGGTGGGCCATCCCGACAACGACCTCGCGAGCCCCGTGGTCGCCCGAGAGGCGGATGATCTCGTCGAGCATCGGCACGGTCATGTCGAGCCCCTCGATCGAGAAGCGCTTGGCGCCGAGGTAGGCGCGGCCCATGAAGCGCTCGAAGGCGTCGACCGCGGTCAGCCGCTCGAGCACGCGCCGCTGCTCCTCAGCGTTGAGCGGCCGACGATAGGTGCCCGACTCGATCGCCTCGCGCAGCCACAGTCGCTGGCGGTGCGATGAGATGTGCTCGCTCTCGTAGCCGATCGGGCCGCAGTAGGTCTCGCGCAGGTGCACGAGCGCCTCCGCGAAGGTCGCGCCCGGCACGTACACGCGCAGGATCCGCGCCGGAATCTGCGCCATCAGCTCCGGTGTCAACCCGACATTGGCCGGCTCGAGCGCCGGATCCCCGCCGGGAGCGCGCCCCAGCGGATCGAGCCGCGCCGCCAGATGCCCGTGCATGCGGTGCGCCTTCAGCACCGAGGTGGCCGCCTGCACGGCCTGCATCAGCTGCTCGGTTGCCGCGGTCGCCGCCGCCGCGCCCGCTGGCGCTGCGGCGACCGGCGCAGCGGCCGCCACGGCAACCGGTGCCGGGCGGGCCGGCAGCGACGCAAGGTTCACACCGAGCGCGCTGAAGACCGACTCGTAGAAGCCGTGCTCGCCCTGGAGGTACTCCTCCACCAGCTTCAGGAAGCGGCCGGACTCGGCGCCCTGGATGATCCGGTGGTCGTAGGTTGAGGTCATCGTCATGACCTTCTCGGCGCCGATCTGCGCGCCGATCGCCTCGAGGCCGACGGGGTAGGAAATCGAGCCGGTGGCGACGATCGTGCCCTGACCGGCCATCAGCCGCGGCACCGAGGCGACCGTGCCCAGGCCACCGGGGTTGGTCAGCGAGACGTTGCCGCCGGCGAGGTCATCGGCGCTCAGCGTGTTGGTGCGCGCCTTCTCGACGAGGTCGTTATAGGCGGCCAGAAAGGCCCTGAAATCAAGCCGTCCGGCGTCGCGGATTACCGGCACCATCAGCGTACGGCTGCCGTCCTTCTTCTCGACGTCGACGGCGAGGCCGAGGTTCACCTGGCCGTCGTCGACGCGGTAGCCGTCGCCGCCCGCCTGGGCGTAGTGGTGGGCCATCACGGGCATCTCCTCGCTCACCGCACGGGCGATCGCGTAGGCGATCAGATGCGTGAAGGAGACCCTGTGGCCCGCGTCCTTGAGCTGCTTGCGGCGGGCGTCGAGTGTGGTGACGGTGAGCGTGCGGAAGGATGTGGCGGTCGGTACCTGGCGGCTCTCCTCCATGTAGCGCGCGAGCATCGCGGCGCCGCCCTTCAGCTTCTGCGCCCCGGTGGGCAGCGCCTCGACGCTGGCCGCGGCGTGCAGCACGTCGTCCTTGGTGACGCGCCCGCCGCGGGCACTGCCGGTCACGCCTGAGAGGTTGACGCCGAGCTCGGCGGCCGCGCGCTGGGCCACGGGCGTGGCACCCTGAGCAGGCGCCGCGACCTGAGCCGGGGTCGGGGCGGGGTGCGGTTGGGGCGGCGGGGCGACAGCGGGAGCACCCGCCGCCGTGGCAGCTGCGCCCACCGCCATCCGGGCGATCACCTCGCCGACGCCGACGGTCGCGCCCTCTTCGAAGAGGATCTCGGTGATCGTGCCAGCCGCGGGCGCGGGCAGTTCCATGTCCACCTTGTCGGTCGAGATCTCGACCACGGTGTCGCCGTCGGCGACCGTGTCGCCCACCTTGACGGCCCAGGCCAGGATCGTGCCCTCGGTCACGCTCTCGCTGCCGCCGGGGGTGACGATGTCCACGATCTGGGCGGGCGCCTGCGCTGGGGGTGCGGCCGCCGGGGCCGCGCCGTTGCCGTTACCGTTGCCGCCCAGAGCGATCTCAGCCAGTGGGCCGCCGACGCTGACCGTGTCACCCTCGGCGGCGTAGAGCTTGACGATCGTGCCCGAGACCGGGGAGGGCACCTCGGCGTCGACCTTGTCGGTCGAGATCTCGACGAGCGTCTCGTCGGCGGTCACGGCCTCACCCTCATGCCGGTGCCACTGGAGAACGGTGCCCTCGACGACCGAGTCGCCCATCGCCGGCATCACGACCTGATAAGTGCCTGTCTCCACGGCCATCCGAAACGTCCTGTCGGAGTAGCTTAGCCGAGATCGGTCCGCGTCCGAGCTGACGGCGGCACGCGCCCCCGTCGGCGGCTCAAACGCCGGCGTCAGCGCGCCCGAGCCAGGGCAGCACCACCAGGCAGACACCGGCCACGAGCACGTGCATCACCATCAGCGGCAGCACGGTGGCGGCCCGGGCCTGCGGGAACGGGCGGGCGAGCCAGACGACCAGATCGGGGACGAGCGACAGCCCAAGTGCCGCCAGCGCCACCGATCGGAACATTGCCACGGGCCGGTCGCTGTGGCGCTGCAGCCAAACGCAGGTCGCTGCGGCCAGCAGCACTCCAAGGACGGTAAGCGAGATGACGCTCCCCGGCTCAAGCGGCGAGAAGCGACTCGTGTCGCTCGTTCCAGAGATGGCGAGCGCGCGCGTCGTGAGCACCGCGGCCAGGGAAGCGCCGAGCGCGACGCCGGTGGCGCGGGCCAGGCGACGCGGCGCAAAGACTCCGGCCGGGGCCTGCGAGGACTGGTCGCGAGCGCTGAGACTTGATGCGTGCAGTGACATGATGATCCTTCCTTCGTTGGTAGGTTTTAGCCTAAATCTAGGTTACAACCTAATCTGTGCTTCTGTCAAGTCCTCCGCGCAGGTCTTGCGGTATCCGCCAGCCGCACGCGCGCCACAGCAGACGCGCGCCACAGCAGACGCGCGCCACGGCCGGAGCGCGCCACGGCCGGAGCGCGCCACAGCAGACGCGCGCCACGGCACGCGCGGCACCGACGTCCTGATGAGCGTCAGCGCTGGCGCAGGCCGGCGAGCACGAGCTCCAGGTGCTCGTCCAGGACCTGCGAGAGCTCGAACGGCGCCGACCCATGGCTCAGCCAGCGGCTGATCGTGCCGAAGTAGACGGAGGTGAGGACATCCGCAGCAGCAACGGGATCGACCGAAGCGGCGAACTCGCCCTGCCTGCGGCCGCGTTCGATCACCGTGGGCGGGACGGCGCTGATGACGTTGAAGACCTCGGTCGGGGTGAGGCTCGAAAGCAGCGCGCGCGTCAGCTCGCGCTCGCTCTGGTTGAACTCGGCGAGCGCCTGGAAGTGTCGCTTGACCAGCAGCGAGGCCGACTCGTCCGGGTCGGCGTGGTCGCCGATTGCGCCCAGCTGGTCGCGGCGGGCCTGCCCCCACGCGCGGGCGAAGTCAGCCTTGTGGGGAAAATGGTTGAGCACCGTCTGGCGCGCCACATCGGCTCGCTCGGCGATCTGGTCGATCGTCGTCTCCGCAAAACCCTGGACGGCAAAGAGCTCAAGCGCCGCCGAGAGCAGCCGCTCGCGCATGCGCTCGCGCTGACGCTGCCGCCGTCCGGCCGACGGCTGCCTGTCGACGCTGGGCTCGGAGGCGGGCTCGTATACCAGTGTGACCCTCGCCCACTCACGCACCCTGCGCCGAGGCGGCGCGGGTGCGGCGACGGGTCTCGTAGATGAAGCCCACCGTGCCCATGAACGGACCCAGCCCTCCCAGGATCGCGACCGTCACGGCCAGCCAGTAGGGGATCACCTTGTAGCGCGCGGCGGCGATGCAGGTCAGCGACATGCCGATCCAGATCAGCCCGTGCGAGAGGCCGAGGACAAAGGTCGCGGGCTCCGGGTTGCCGAGCACGAAGGCACAGATCAACAGCGACAGGTAGATGCACGAGTGGAACATCGAGACGTACTCGAGCCGGTTGAAGGTGATCACCCGGGTGAAGAGCGGCTGACGGCCGACGCCTTCAGAGATGTTCATTCAGGCCGCCTCGAGCATCACACCGACGTCGCGCAACAGCGGGTCGGCCTCAGGCGGCCAGCGCGAGACCTCATCGGGCCACCAGGAGTACTGGTCGTGCTCGTGGTCGGGAGCGACCGCGGCACCCGGCGGCAGCCACGCCTGTGCGACGAGCATCACGCTGCGGTTGGGCGTGCGCACCAGGGCTTCAATCTGCAGACGCGCGGGCTCGACGCTCCACTCCTCACTGAGCTCGCGCGTCAGCGTCGCGACGGGACTCTCGCCGACCTCAACCGCACCTCCGGCGCCCAGCGCCCAGCGCCCAGCCCAGGTCGCCACCCAGCCTGCCCGCCGGCCCGCGAGCCAGCGGCCGTCCGAGTCGCGCACCACGCACAGCGCTGAGATCGTGTCGCCCGCGTCGGTGCGAGAGAGCCGCAGCGCCCAGCGGATCGGCTGCAGCTCGAGCGTGAGCCGGCCGTCGGCGAGCTCGAATCCCGCAAGTCGCGCCGCCAGCCCGTCGTGTGTCGGGGAGCCGCGCTCGCGCAGCCTTTCCAGCGCGCGGTCCGCCTCCGCCGCAGCCGGGGCGTCTGGTTGGTAGGCGTCCTCACGCCAGACCGCGCGCACCGCGTCGGGCTGCCAGGGGCCACGGGCCAGGATCGTCTGCGCTGGATCAGCCACGGGACCCGGCTTCAGAACGGCGGTCGCAGCGGCGGCGGATAGGCTCGGTCGCCGTCATCGCCGCCGGAGTGGATGACCTCGAGCTCGCGTTGCTGCTCGGCCACGGCGTCCACAACGTCTTGCTGCTGCTCCTCGCGCTCGCGGTCGTGATCACCGTCGCAGAGCACCCTGAAGGCGCCCGTGACGCCGCCGTCGGCCTGCAGCACGATGCCGGGAAGAATCTCCTCACCCTCCTCCAGAGCGAGCCGCTCGATGTCAAACGGCGACATCCCGATGCCCCAGGTCCGGTGGCCGGGGTTCTCGCGGTCGTGCGCGGCCACGCCCTGCGCGAGCCGCTCGAGCAGGTAGGCGATCTTGCTCTTCCCGGTGCTGTTGTCGGGCCCGACGGTCACGGCGCTAAGGCTAGCGCCCGCGGCGATCGCGGGCTCTGATCAAGCGCTCTGACCGCGCCGCGGGCGGCGCGCACCGCCGCTGCGCGCGGGACACCTGCAGCGAGCGGATACGCTCTGGGGTAAGTGATCGTTCAGCGCTCGATGAACAGCCAGTGGCTGTCCAACACCTATCTGGTCGCCGATGATGACACGCGCACCGCCGTCATGGTCGATGCGGGCGGGCCGGTGGCGCCGCTGCTCGAGCTGATCGAGCGCGAGCGCTACGAGCTGGTCAGCGTGCTGCTCACCCACCACCACCACGACCACATCGACGGGCTCGCCGAGGTGCTGGCAGCCCACCCCGGCACGCCGGTCCTGATCCACCCGCTCGAGCGCGAGCTCGTGCCCGCGGCCACCGGTGAGCTGGTGGACGGGCAGGTGATCTCCTGCGGCAGCCTGACGCTCGAGGCGCTGCACACGCCGGGGCACACCGCCGGGATGATCTCGCTGCTGGCGGACGGCAGCGACGTGTTCACCGGCGACACGCTGTTTCGCGGCTCGGTCGGCGGGGTGCGCGCCCCGGGGCACACCACCTACGCTGACCTGCGGCACTCGATCATGGACCGGCTGCTTGCGCTGGCACCCGAAACCCGCATTCACCCGGGTCACACCGAGCCGAGCACCGTCGCGGATGAGCTTCAGTCAAACCCCTTTGTGCGGATCTGGCGCGGGCTCGATCCGGAGGGCACCCGCGCCTGCGTGGCGCTCGGCCAGCCGGCGACACTGATCCTGCTGGCCCGCGACTACGACGGTGGCCACAAGGCGTGGGTTCGCTGGCCCGACGGCGCCGATGACATCGTCCCCGGCTCGCGGGTGACGCTGGAGGGCGAGGCAGCCTCGTAGTCCCGAGGGCCACGCGCACAACTGTCCGGCAGGCACAATGGCTGACGAAGGCAAGATCCCCACATCACGGCTGCGGCGCAGCGCCAAGATCGGCGGTCTGGCGGCTAGCCAGGCGCTGCGCCAGGCGGGCACGGTGGCCGGCAACGTCGTGCGCACCAAGGAGGGTCGCGAGGCGGCGCTCGAGCGGCGCAACCTGGAGGCGGCCGAGCAGATCGTGACCGCGCTCGGCACGATGAAGGGCGCCGCCATGAAGGTCGGGCAGGTGCTCTCGTTCCTGGATGCCGGCCTGGTCCCACCCGAGCACCGCGAGGAGTTCCAGCGCAAGCTCGCGCGGCTGCGCGACGCGGCGCCGACCGTGACCTTCAAGGAGATGAGCCGGGTGATCGAGCACGAGCTCGACGAGCCGCTGGCGGACACCTTCGCCGAGTTCAACAAGGAGCCGATCGCGGCCGCGTCGATCGGACAGGTGTACCGCGCGCGCCTGCACGACGGCCGGGAGGTGGCGGTCAAGGTCCAATACCCCGGGGTCGCCGCGGCGGTCCGGGCCGACCTGCAGAACATCGGCATGATCCTCCGGATCGCCAAACGGATCGCGCCCGGGCTGGATCCCAAGACGGTCGGCGAGGAGATCCGCCGCCGCATCGAGGAGGAGCTCGACTACGAGCTCGAGGCCCAGAACCAGCGCTCGCTGGCGCGCATCTACCGGGGCCACCCGTTCATCGTCGTGCCCGCCGTGGTGAGCTCGCTCTCGCGCGAGCGCGTGCTCGTCACCGAGTTCGTGGAGGGCATCGGGTTTGAGGAGATCAAGGGCTACCCACAGGCGCAGCGCGACCGCATCGGCGAGATCCTGTTTCGCTTCTACTTCGGCTGCATGTATCGCCACCACCAGTTCTCCGGCGACCCCCACCCCGGCAACTCGATGCTGCTTGCAGACGGCCGCGTCGCGTTCTTCGACTTCGGGCTGTTCAAGCGCATGCCGGCCGGCGCGGTCGAGCTCGAGATGGAGATCGCGCGCGCCGTGATCGAGGGCGACAAGGACAAGATCATGGAGCTGGGAACGGCCGTCGGCTTCTTCCCAGAGCCAGAGATGTTCGACCCCGACCGGGTGCTCGAGCACTTCCGCGCGGCGACCGCCTGGTACACGGTCGACGAGGAGGTTACGCTCACGCCGGACTACGCCACGCAGGTGCTGATCGACATGAGCGACCCGCGCTCTGAGTACTTCGGGCAGCTGCGCCACGAGTCCGCGCCGCCGGACCACATCTTCGGGCGGCGCATGGAGGTCCTGACGCTGGCGGTGATCTCACAGCTGCACGCCCACGGCAACTTCCACCGGATCGCGCGCGAGTGGTACTACAACGATCCGCCGGCCACCGAACTGGGCGTCGCGGAGGCGGAGTTCTACGCGCGCGCGGGAGCGCGCGGGTAGACGGGCCCACTTCGGTGGGCAGGTCCGCGAGCTGGAGGCACCGGAGCTAGACGCGCTGGATCTGCAGCAGGCTGGTGGTGCCCGGGCGACCGCTCGGCAGCCCGGCGGTGATCGCCACGCGTGCCCCCGGCTTGACCCAGCCGAGCTCGACCACGCGGCGGGCGGAGTCGGCGATCAGCGCCTCGGTCACCTCGTGGCGCCGGATGGACGCAGCCCTGACACCCCACATCAGGCCGCAGCGCCGCACCGTCTCACGCCCCGGCGAGAGCGCGTAGATCGGCACGTTGGGCCGGTGCGAGGCGACCAGGCGCGCGGAGCGCCCGGACAGCGTCGGGGTGACGATCGCCGCCAGGTGCAGCTCGCGCGCGGCGGCGCAGGCGCTGTAGGCCACCGTGTAGGCGGGGTCGCGGGCGTCGCGGCGCACGCGCACCTCGTTCCACTCGCGATATGGCAGCGCCTGCTCGGTGTGCTCCGCGATCGAGGCCATCATCGCCACGGTTTCGACCGGGTACTGGCCCACGGCCGTCTCCTGCGAGAGCATCACCGCATCCGTGCCATCGAAGATCGCGTTGGCGACGTCGGTCGCCTCGGCGCGCGTCGGTCGCGGCGAGGAGACCATCGAGTCGAGCATCTGGGTGGCGGTGATCGCCGGGCGCGCGAACTGACCGGCGATCTTCAGCAGGCGCTTCTGCGCCAGCGGCACCTCCTCGATCGGCAGCTCGATGCCGAGGTCACCACGCGCGACCATCACGCAGTCGGCCGCGCGGATGATGTCTTCTGCAGCCTCGACCGCCTGCGGTTTCTCGATCTTGGCGATCAGCGGCTGGCGTGTGTGCTGGCGCACGTTGATGATGTCCTCGGCGGTGCGGACAAAGGACAGTGCGACCAGATCGACGCCGATCTGCTCACCAAAGCGCAGCATCTCCAGATCCTCGGCGGGCACCGCATCAAGCCCCCTCGTCGAGCCCGGGATGTTGAGTCCCTGCCGCGAGGCGACGGCACCGCCGACCTCGACCGTGGTCTCAACCTCACGCTCGCCGCCGCGCACGGCACTGACGCGCAAGCGGATCTTGCCGTCGGCCAGGTAGATCACGTCGCCCACGTCCACGGCCTCGGCCAGTCCGGGCCAGCTGACAGACAGCTGACGCTCGTCACCGACGGCTGTTGAGCCGCACAGCAGCACGAGCGTCTCGCCCGGCTTGAGGTCTGCCAGCCCGTTATCGATCCCGCCCACGCGCAGCTTCGGCCCAGGTAGGTCCTGCAGGATCGCGACCTGGCGGCCGGCGGCGCTGGCTGCGTCACGCACTCGCTGTGCGTTCTCGGCGTGCAGCTCCAGGCTGCCGTGGGAGAAGTTGAGCCTGGCCACGTCCATCCCCGCCTGGATCATGCGTGCGAGCACGTCGTGGTCCTGAGAGGCGGGGCCGATGGTGGCGACGATCTTGGTGCGGCGCATGGTTGGCAGCCCCTCAGCTCAGGGGCGCTCGTGGGTTTTGCTCAAATACACGCAAAACACCGTACTGAAAAGTCATCATCCGGCGCTTCTCGTCCGCCTATGCGGCGACGAACCGTCCATCCTCGATCAGCGGCTCGCCGTCGATGCTGACCGTGCCGCCCTTGCGCAGGTCGCAGATCAGGTCCCAGTGCAGCGCGGACTCGTTGACGGCGCCGGTCTCCGGGTAGGAGCGGCCGAGTGCAAGGTGCACGGTGCCCGCGATCTTCTCGTCAAGCAGCGTCGAGCCAGTGGCGCGGTCGATCCCGGTATTCGTGCCGATGCCCAGCTCGCCGAGCCGCCGCGCGCCGGCGTCGGTGGCCAGCGCCGCCTGCAGATGCGCGTCGCCGATGTGGGCGCGGGCGGCCACCACCTCTCCGTCCTTGAAGGTGAGCTCGACATCTGAGACCTCGGCACCGCGGCCGCTTGAGGGAACGTCGAAGCGAATCGTCCCGTTGGCCGAGTGCTCGTGCGGCCCGGTGAACACCTCGCCGCTTGGCATGTTGCGCCGCCCGTCTGAGTTGACCCACGTGCGACCGGCGACGTTCAGCCGCAGGTCGGTGCCGGCCGACTCGATGTGAACCTCGCGCGCGGGCCTCAGACGGTCGATGATCGCCGCCTGCCTGTCGCGCAACGCCGCCCAGGCCGCCACCGGGTCTGGCCGGTCGAGCATCAGCGCGCGCTCGAGGAAGTCGGCGTACGCGCCCTCCGGCATGCCTGCCAGCTGGGCCTGTGCTGCCGTCGGCCAGATCGTCAGCGTCCAGCGCCGCTCGGCGGCCGCTTCCCGTAGTGCCGCGGCCCCGCGCATCTTGCGGGTGACCAGCGCCGGGTCAACGCCCGCCAGCGGGTTGGTCAGCGCGTTGGCGATGATGTTCACGCTGGCGTCGGCAGCGCGTGCCTCGGCCAGCTCGATGCCCGACACCCCGTCGAGGTGGAACTCAGAGGCGTGCCTGAAGAAATCGGCGGCGAGCCCCGGCGGCTCGAGCCGCAGCAGCGGCCACGCCCCTCGGTCGAGGACCGCCCGGCAGAGCGCCGCCGCCGGCTCCTGGCCGAGCGTGGTTGAGTGAATCAGGATCTGCTGGCCGGGCTTGACCTCAAGACACCAGTCGGCGAGCAGCACGGCAAACGCATCGGGGTCAATCACGGCGCCTCCATCTCGGGGAAGTTCTCGGCAAGGTGTCTACGCAGGCTGTCACGCACGAAGCGACGCTCCTGCGCGCTCGCCATCCGGTAGCGCCCGAGCAGCTCACGCTGGGTCTCAGTGCGCACACCGGCGACCGTCCAGGCGACCGCCAGACGCTCGAACAGCAGCTCGGTCGCCCGCTGCCAGGCATCCTCGCGCTCACGGCCACCGCTGAGCGTCGCCGCGTACTGCGCGCGCGACGCAGGCGACAGCGCGCCGCGCAGCTCAAGCACACCGGCCTGCGGGTCGGAGTAGCTGGCCGTCGGCGCGGCCGGCTTCTCGGCGTCCGTGCGCCTGCGTGTGCGCCTGCCCATGTTGGGCCTCAGGCTAGCCGTCAGCGGCCGCCAGGCGCTCCAGTTGTGCGCGGACACCGCTGCCGGCCAGCGGCCGCCCGTGGCCTGGCCAGACCACGCTTGGCTCAAGCGCGGCGAGCCGGCCGACGGACTCCCGCGCCAGGTCGACGTCGAGGTTGAAGGCAGCGTGCGGCAGCCGCGGCTCGCAGGGCAGACCGGTGCGCGCGTCAATCGTGCACAGCAGATCGGACACGAGCGCCAGCCCGTCCGCTTCGCGGTAGAGCACGATCAGCCCGGGAGCATGGCCGGGCATGTGCAGCACCCGAAAGCCCGCCAACTCGTCACCCTCCTCGAACGTGCCGGCGATCGTCAGCCCACCGCCGTCCCAGTGAGCCAGCAGCCGCTCATACAGCGGCCGGCGCCAGCCGCCGAGCAGACCCAGGTTCCAGTAGTCGCGGTAGGCGGAGGGCGACTGGGCGGCGGAGCGCTCACGCATGTGGCAGTGGATCTCTGCGCCGAGGCCCGCGGCACCACCGCGGTAATCGCAATCGGCGTGGCTGAGGACCACGCGCGCGATCCCGCCGAAGCGGGCGGCAGCACCGCGGATCGCGCCGCTCATCGTCCGCGACCCGCTGTCAAAGACGCTCACGCCACGCTCGTCCTCGATCAGAAACACGTTCATCTCGCGCGCAAGCCCGCCACGCAGCACCCAGACCCCGGCCGCGACCGCCTCGGGCTGGCCGCCATGCAATGCCTGGTCAAGCGCGGTGCGCGCGTTGGCCAGGCCGACCAGCCAGCCCGCGCGCCCCTGGCCAGCCGCCGGCAGCAGCCGCAGCTGACGCGCGATCGCGGCGCCGTCGATGTAGGTCGTGGCCCCCACGATCTGATCCTCGGACACCTCCAGCAGCTCGCAGCCCTCGATCGCGATCACGGCACCGTTGGGCGCCAGGCCGTGGAAGCGGCCGGGACCCGCGAAGGTGCCCGTCGCACGCCAGCGCACCGAGCAGCGCTCGCGTTGGGTGGTGGTGTCGATCAGTTCGAAACGCAGGTCCGGGAAGGCTTCGAAGAGCTCTGTGAAGTAGGCGTGCAGGCCGTCGGGGGCGCTGAGCGCGCCCCGGCCCGCGACCCGGTCGCCTGCTCCCTCACGCCAGCAGGCGAGCGCGGCATCGATATCTCGTGCCTCGAGCGCACTGAAGTAGCGTTTGGCAATCACCGCCGCGGACGCCATGGTGCGCGCAGTCTAATCGCGACCGGCGCCGTTACGTGAGCAGCCGCACGTCCAGCTCGCGCAGCCCGCAACCGGCACGAAGCCATTCAGCGGCCAGCTCAGCGGCCTGCTGCTCGTAGCCGCGCCCGCGCAGCTGGGGCGCGACCCACACGCGCACACGCGCGCTCGCGCGCTCCCAGTCGATCCGGTCGATGTCCACACGCCCGCGGCAGTCACGGCAACCAGGCTCGAGGATGCTGAGCGAAAGCTGCGCACCGGCCAGCCGCCGCGCCTGGGCCTGCTCGACCTCGAGCCCCAGCTGCGCCCCGGTCGGCGGCCGTGCCATCCCCAGTGAGCGGTGCAGATCAGGGTCGTCCTGATGGGCGATCAGGACCTCGGGGATGTCCCACTCGGCGATCATCCGCAAGTCGACCAGCTCGCCGGCGATGCGCTCCGGTGGCTCGGGTATGGCTGGCATGTCAGCAGCAGACCGTACCCTCTCTGAGCGTGCCCGTGCTCTCAGACCAAGGCTCGCTGATCGCCTACGACGTGCGCCGCTCCGACAGGGCACGCAGGGTGCGGGTGCGGGTCGAGCGCGACGCGCGGGTGGAGGTGGTGCTGCCGCGCCGCGCGCCGGCGGCGGCCGCCGAGCGGGCGGTCCGCGAGCTGCGTCCCTGGATCGAGCGCCGGCTGGCTCATGCGGCGCGCCAGCAGGCGGCCGTCGCGGCGCGCGGGGACAGCCTGCCGTACCTGGGCATCAGCCTGCGCCTGCATGCCGAGCCCGACCGCGCACAAGTGACGCGGCGTGGCGACGAGCTCCTGGTGCCGGCCGACGCGCGCGCACGCGGGGCGCTCGAGCGCTGGTACCGGCGGATGGCGCGCGAGGAGATCAGCGCACGGCTCGCGCGCGCGTGTGCGCGCAGCGGCCTCTCCTACAGCCGCCTTACGATCCGCGACCAGCGCACGCGCTGGGGCAGCTGCTCGCGTGCGGGCACGCTCAGCTTCAACTGGCGGCTGCTGTTGGCACCCGAGGAGGTGCTCGACTATGTGATCTGGCACGAGGTCTGCCACCTCGCCGTACCGGACCACTCGCCGCGCTTCTGGGCGCTGGTGGCAGACCACTGCCCCGATCACCGTGAGCGGGCCGCCTGGCTGCGGACAAACGCCGCCACACTCGTGCTTTGAACGCGGCCGCCCAGCAGATCCTCGAGGCGCTCGTGCGGTGGCAGCGACCGGGGCCGGAGCCCCTGGTGGTGGCGATAGACGGCCACGGTGCGGCCGGCAAGACCACCATCGCGCATCAGGTGGCCTCACGTTCGGGAGCCGAGATCCTCTCCATGGACAGCTTCTTCCATGCGGCGGCACCGAACGACGACCCGCGGCCGATGGCGCAGTACTACGACTGGAGCAAGCTGCGCAGACAGGCGCTCGAGCCGGCCATCGCGCGGCTGCGAGCCCGCCCCAGCGGGGGCGTCATTCTGCTCGAGGGCGTGTCCTCCAGTGCACCCGCCCTGGCAGACCACGTGAACCGCAGCGTGCTCGTGGTCACGCCCGCGCCGGTGCGGCTGGAACGCCTGCACGCCCGGGTCAGTGCGGAGGAGTGGGATGAGGCGTGGCTTGAGGCCGAGCGGGCCTACTTTGCGACCCGGCCGCCGGCGTCCTTTGACCTGGTGGTGTGCGGCGACACTGAGGCTCGGCGCAACGGGGCTTGCGCACGCGAGGGATCGGCGTAGAGTGAGATGAGCAGTCCCACAGCCGAATGTTGCGCTCCCGCATTCTCCAGTGGTCCGTTCATGTGGAGCGACAGGAGCGTGTGAGAGATGGCCAAAGCCGATCAACCAGACCCTGGGCAGCCGAAGCCCACAGCCACCTTCGGCGAGGTCACCAAGGAGATCGCCAAGCGCAACGACGAAGCGCAGAAGGCCGCCCGCATCAGGCGCGACGCGCGCGAACGCGAGCAGATCGCCCGCCGCCGGGAGTGGGAGCGGCTCTGATCACGCCGAGCAGCCCGGAGCACGCGGGCAGGCCGCGGCGGGCGCTCACGCGGGAGGCGGCGGGAACTGGCTGGTGAAGATCGGTGAACAAGTCGCCCCGCGAGCGATGGTTGGCACGACGCAGACGGCGCCGTAGCCAAGCGATGGCACGCTGACGCGCGTCTCGCCACCAAACGCTGTTGCCGCTGAGACGGTGACCGACACCCCGCGGATGGCGTAGTCACCGAGTTCTCGTGCGCGGACGCCGATCAGGAGCTGGGCGGTCTGACCCGGGCGGAGCTTGAAGCCCTGAAATGCCTGTAGCTTCGGCTGCCGCGCAGACCAGTCGCTCGGGGGCCAGCCGCTGCCAGCGCCGAGGAAGGCGTTCCCCGGCTGGATCAAGACGCCAACGAGCTTCGGCATCCGGTAGCCCGGCACGCCGAGCAGGCACATCGCCCCGGCCCTAACCAGCCGTGTCATGACTCATTGAGGGTCGGTGCTCGAATGGCAGAGTGCGCGCAAACATACACCGCGCGACACCCCCGACGTACGTTTTAAGCTCCGGGCGACTATTTGATCGGGATCACGAGGTTCACGTTCAGTGTGTGTCCCCGCCTGAGCCGGATCCGCTTGGTCACGCGCTCGCCGATCAGCTTGGTCTCCAGGATGTAGATACCCGAGCCCGGGTACAGCAGCGAGAAGCGCCGAAGCCTCGGCCCGACGGTGCCCGAGTGCTCTGCCGTGACCAGCTGACCACGCCGATCTAGCAGCGCCACCTGCACGAACCCGACCACTCGGCAGTGGCTCGAACTTGGCCCGCCGCATTCCTCGACCCGGCCGCTGACCTTCGCGCAACCGGACACGCAGTACGCCGTCGGTCCCGCATGCGTACTTCCTCCGCAACCGGCAAGCGCCACGGCACATGAGCTGACAGCAAGCGCCCACGGCAGCATCCGCCCCGGTCGCCGCATCCAGCAACCATACGTCACAGGCCGCCGGGGCTAAAATCAGAAGCTGACAACACGGGAGCCCACGCTGGGCTGAGAGGGCGCCGGAGCGCGCCGACCGTCAAACCTGATCCGGGTCATGCCGGCGGAGGGAGCGAGCAGTGAGACGTACATGGTTGGTTGCTTTGGCGGTTGTAGCGGCCGCCGCCCTTGCCGGCTGCGGCGCCTCGGCGCCGGCACGCGGCGGCGCGGGCAGCGGCGGGGCCAGCGGCGGCGGCCCAATCCGCGGCGGCACCGCCTACTGGGCAGAGCAGCCGCTTGAGCCACCCAACTACATCTTCCCGCTGACCTCGGGCGCCTACTACTCCAACGAGAACGTCTACGACTTCCAGACGCTCATGTACCGGCCGCTGTACTGGTACGGCAACGCCGACCGGCCCGGGGTCGACTACGCGCTGTCACTGGGCGATGCCCCCGTATACACCGACCAAAACACGGTCGTGACGATCCACCTCAAGCCCACGCGCTGGTCAGACGGGGAGCGGGTCAGTGCCCGCGACGTGATCTTCTGGATCAACCTGCTCAGGGCCAACGAGGCCGACTGGGCCTCGTTCGTGCCGGGCGGCTTTCCCGCCAACCTCATCTCGTACCGCGCCGTCAACACCAGCACGGTGCAGCTGCGCCTGGACCGCTCCTACAACCCGATCTGGTTCACGGACAACGAGCTCTCCCAGATCACGCCGCTGCCGCTCGCCTGGGACCGCACGAGCGCCCGCGGCTGCAGCGCCGAGCACGGCTGTCCACCCCCGAGAACCCTGCCCGACGCAACCTCCTCAGGCGCCCGCGCGGTCTACGCGTTCCTGAACGCCCAGGCCAAGGACCTCTCGACCTACGCCACAAGCCCGCTGTGGCGGATCGTCGACGGGCCCTGGCGTCTTACGGCGCTGACCGCCTCAGGCCGTGCCACCTTTGAGCCCAACCGGCGCTACGACGGCCCGCACCGGCCGCACCTCGCACGCTTTGTCGAGCTTCCGTTCACGAGCGAGACCGCCGAGCTGGCGCTGCTCGAGACGGGGCCGGCGCGCGGGGGCGGCGGCCCGGGCGCCCCCCAGATCTCCGCAGGGTATCTGCCCGACACCGCCATCCCGCAGGCACCCGCGCTGCGCGCCCGCGGCTACCGGCTTGCGCCCTTCTACCCCTACGGCTTTGACTACTTCGAGCCGAACTTCAACAACCCCACCGCCGGCCCGATCTTCAGGAAGCTCTACTTCCGCCAGGCCTTCCAGCACCTGGTCAACCAGCCGGGCTGGATCCACGCCTACTACCAGGGCCTGGGCGTCCCGACCTACAGCCCCGTGCCGGCTCAGCCCGCGAACCCCTACGCCGACAGGCAGGCGCGCACCAACCCCTACCCGTTCAGCGTCAGCGCCTCAAGGGCGATCCTCACCGCCCACGGCTGGCGCGTGCGCCCGGGCGGCCTGAGCACCTGCACCCATCCCGGCCGGGCGCGGGGCGAGTGCGGCGCCGGCATCCACCCGGGCCAAGCGCTGCGCTTCACGCTGATGTACCCCGACGGCATGTCCTACACCGACAACGCCATGGTCGACCTGCAATCGGTCGCGCGCGAGGTCGGGATCGAGCTGACGCTGCAGCAGCGCACCACCGCCACGATCGACGCGGAGATCGAACCGTGCAAGACCGGCAGCCCCGCCTGCGCCTGGCAGCTCGGCCAGTACGGCTCGGCCTGGGTGTTCGCGCCCGACCACTACCCGAGCGGCGAGGAGATCTTCCAGACGGGCGCGCTGGGCAACGTCGGCAGCTACTCCAGCCGCCGCGTCGACCGCCTGATCAAAGCGACCACTACCGCCCCGGCGAGCCGCGCGACTCGGGCGCTCGACGCCTACGCAAACGCCGTCCGTCTCCAGCTGCCCGACTTCTGGCAGCCCTCCCCGGGGACGCTCGAGAGCTTCCAGTCAAACCTGCGCGGCACCACCCCGAACGCCTACGGCTACCTCACCCCGGAGGAGTGGTACTTCACGCGGTGAGCGGCTTTCTGCTCAGACGCACGCTGCAGGCGGCCGCCGTCCTCGTCGGCGTGACGCTCGTGGTCTTCGTGCTCGAGCACCTCACCCCCGGGAGCCTCGCCCACGCGATCCTCGGCCCGCGCGCAAGCCGCAGCGCGATCAGTGCCTTCAACTCCGCCAACGGCCTTGACCACCCGCTCCCGGTCCAGTACCTGGACTTCCTCTGGCGCCTTTTGCACGGCAACCTCGGCTACTCCTACCGGCTCAACCGCAGCGTCGCCTCGCTGGTCATCTCCCAGGCCCCCAACGACCTGATCCTCGTCGGCCTGGGGCTGCTGCTAGCGCTCGCGATCGCGCTGCCGCTCGGAATCCTGCAGGCCGTAAGGCGCGGCGGTGTGATCGACGAGCTCACCGGGGCCACGACGCTCACGCTCTACGCGATGCCCTCCTACTGGCTGGCGCTGCTGTTGATCGCGGGGCTGAGCATCAGCGCGCACCTGCTGCCGGCCGAGGCTGGCCAGAGCAGCGGGCCGCTCGGCCTGCTCGCTGACCCCCTCGGGCTCGTCCTGCCGGTGCTGACCCTGACGCTGATCAACGTCGCCTGGTTCAGCCGCTACACGCGCGCAGCGGTGATCGAGACGCTCGCCCAGGAGTATGTCCGCCTGGCACGGGCCAAGGGCCTGCCCGAGCGGCTGGTGCTGACCCGCCACGTGCTGCGCAACTCGCTGCTCACGGTCGTCACGCTGGTCGGCATGGCCGTGCCGATGCTGCTGACCTCTGGCCTGGTCGTCGAATACGTTTTCAACATCCCCGGCGTCGGCCTGAGCTACTACACCGCCGCCGCCAACGCCGACTACCCCGTGGAGCTCGGTGTGACGGTCGTGGTCGCGCTCCTAACGGTGCTCGGAAGCCTCGCCGCGGACCTCGCCTACGCGCTGCTTGACCCGCGCATCGGCACGCTTTCAGCCGACGGACCAACGCCGTGAGCGGCGCGCTCAAGGGCCGGCGCGCCGGTGTCGCGGGCCTCGTCACGCTCGTCACGCTGGCCGCCTTCTGCTTCATCGGCCCGCTGCTTTACCACACCGACCAGACCCAGGCCAACGTCGCGCTCACCAACATGGCACCCAGCGCCGCGCACCCGCTCGGCACCGACGCCAACGGCTACGACGTGCTCGGCCGGCTGATGGCGGGAGGCCAAATCTCGCTCGAGATCGGCCTCGCGGTGGGGATCCTCGCCACCGCGCTCGGCGCCGCCTGGGGCGCGTTGGCAGGCCTGACGGGCGGCGCACTGGACGCGCTGATGATGCGCGTCGTCGACACCCTGCTGGCGCTGCCGGCGATCTTCGTACTGATCTACCTGGCCACCGTCGTGCAGCCGACCGTGCCGCTGCTGATCGGCGTGATCGCCCTGCTCTCCTGGCTGGCGCCGGCACGCCTCATCCGCAGCCAGACGCTCAGCCTGCGCACGCGCGAGTTCGTCACCGCCGCCCGCGCCGCGGGCTCCGGCCAGGCGCGCACGATCACCCGCCACATCCTCCCCAACGCCGCCGGTACGCTGGTCGTCGCCGCCACCTTCCAGGTTGCCGACGCGATCCTGATCCTCGCGACGCTCAGCTTCCTGGGCTTCGGCCCCGCGCCACCGACCGCGACCTGGGGCGGGATGCTCTACCAGGGCACCTCCTACCTGCTGGACGGCTACTGGTGGGAGGTCTACCCGGCGGGGCTCATGATCGTCTTGACCGTGCTCGCGCTGAACCTGGTCGGCGAGCGGTTGCGCGAGTCGCTCGACGGCCCGCCAGGCCGCGCTCAGCGCAGCTCGGACTCGGGCAGGTCCGCAGGCGCGGAGACCGTTTCCGGCGTCCCTGGTTCCGGATCCTCCCAGGCGGCGAAGACCTCGCCGTCACGCGGCTCATGGCTGTGACCGGTGTGGCCGCCGAGCGCCAGCAGCGACAGCGGCGAGCGGTGGCGGTTGACGAGCTGGCGGCGCGTGCTGGGGGCCACACGCACAACCTCGCCGACCGTGAACTCGCGGGCTTCGCCTTCGACGATTAACGTCAGCGTGCCCGACAGCACCAGGTAGACCTCCTCCTGGTGTTTGTGGCGGTGGATCCGGCCCCGCTGACCGGGGGCCAGCACCATCTGGTTGATGCCGAAGGAAACGACGCCGAGCGGGTCGCGCAGGCGGTTGAAGCGCTCCGCCGGCGCGTCCTGCAGGCGTGCGCTCGTGACGGCCTCGTGCTGGTCGCTCATCAGGACCGCTCCGCCATCGGCACGTAGTCGACCCCGCGGGCGCCGGTGTAGATCTGGCGCGGGCGCGCGATCTTCTGCTCGCCGTCGTCGATCATCTCGAGCCACTGCGCGATCCAGCCGCTGGTGCGACCGATCGCAAACAGCACCGGGAACATCTCGACCGGCATGCCGAGCGCCTCGTAGATCAGCCCGGAGTAGAAGTCGACGTTGGGATAGAGCTTGCGCGAGATGAAGTACTCGTCCTCGAGCGCGATCTTCTCGAGCTCGGTGGCAATGTGCAGCAGCGGGTTCTTCCCGGTCACCTCGAACACATCCTCGACGGCGCGCTTGATGATCTTGGCGCGCGGGTCGAAATTCTTGTAGACGCGGTGGCCGAAGCCCATCAGCCGCTGCTCGCCAGCCTTCACGCCGGCGATGAAGTCGGGGATGTTCTCGAGCGTGCCGATGCGCCGCAGCATCCGCAGCACAGCCTCGTTGGCGCCGCCGTGCAGCGGCCCGTAGAGCGCGGCGATGCCGGCCGCGGTGGCCGAGTAGGGGTCCACCTGCGAGGAGCCGACGCTGCGCACGGCGCTGGTCGAGCAGTTCTGCTCGTGGTCGGCGTGCAGGATGAAGAGCACGTCGAGCGCCCGTTCGAGCCGCGGGTCAGGCTGATACTTGAGCTCAGCGATCTTGTAGAGCATCGAGAGGAAGTTGCCCGAGTAGCTCAGGTCGTTGTCCGGATAGACGTAGGGCATGCCGCGGTTGTGGCGGTAGGCGAAGGCGGCGAGCGTCGGCATCTTGGCCACCAGCCGCACCACCTGCATCATCCGCAGCTCCGGATCCTTGATCTGGTTGGCCTCCGGATAGAAGGTGGAGAGTGCGCCGACCGACGCCAGCAGCATCCCCATCGGATGCGCGTCGTAGCGGAAGCCCTGCATGAAGTCCTTGATGTTCTCGTGCACGAAGGTGTGGGTCGTGATCAGGTGCGTCCACTCCTCGAGCTCGCTCCGGCTCGGCAGGCGCCCGTAGATCAGCAGGTAGGCGACCTCCAGGTAGGAGGACTTCTCGGCCAGCTGCTCGATCGGGTAGCCGCGGTACTCGAGGATCCCCTTGTCACCGTCGATGTAGGTGATCGACGAGCGGCACGAGGCCGTGTTCATGTAGGCCGGGTCATAGGTCATGATCCCGAAGTCGTCCTCGTCGACCTTGATCTTGCGCAGCTCCGTGGAGCGGATCGTGCCGTCCTCGATCGGGACCTCGTAGGTGCGGCCGGTGCGGTTATCGACGATCGTCAGCGTGCCGGCAGCGGCGCTGACGGAACCATCGGCGGACTGCGAAGTTTCAGTGGTCATGGCGATCCTCTCAAGCTCATTCTCTGGTGTCTACCCAGCCCACCCTCAGCGTGGAGGTTAGTACCAGGCTCACTCCGAGGTCGCGCCTTCGCCCCGCTCGCCCGCGGGCCCACCCTCATAACGGCTCTCGGTCGCAGCCCGCTGCCCCTGGTAGTGGCTGCCCAGCCCAGGGCTGCCGTAGGGCCTAAGCGCCGGGCGGTCAAGCGTCATGAACGACAGCTGCGCGATCGGCAGCCCAGGGTAGAGACGGATCGGCACGCGGGTCAGGTTGCCCAGCTCGAGCGTCAGCGTGCCCTCGAACCCGGGGTCACAGAAACCTGCAGTCGCGTGCACGATCAGACCCAGCCGCCCGAGGCTCGACTTGCCCTCGATGCGCGCGACGATGTCGTCGGGGATGGCGACCCACTCGAGCGTGCGCCCCAGGCAGAAGTCCCCGGGGTGGATCACGAACGCCTCGCCCGCGGGCACGATCACCTCCTCGGTCAGATTCGACGGGGGCTCGCGCAGGTCGATCGCGGAGACGCGGTAGTTGTGAAAGACGCGAAACGAGTCGCCGAGCCGCAGGTCCACGCTGGCCGGCTGCACCATGTCCGGATCCCACGGCTCGATCCTGATGCGGCCCGCCTTGACCTGATCGAGAATCGTCCCGTCGGAGAGAACCGAGGCCAGCGCGCCGCTCATCGCTCGCAGTTTGTCAGTGGCAGGCGGATGACGCCTCCCAGCCCGCCACTGGAAGATAAGTACCGACTCCTATACCTTTTGCGCTGCCCAGTGCGCCTGGGCACAGGCACATCCAAACAGGAGGGGAAGGCGTCGATGAAGCTCGAAGCTTTGCGAGCCGGTGTGCAGACGGGCGAGATCGAGACCGTGGTGCTGGCACTCTGCGACATGCAGGGCCGGCTTCAGGGCAAGCGCCTGGATGCCAGGCACTTCCTGGACGAGGTCGCCCAGCACGGCGCCGAAGGCTGCAACTACCTGCTGGCCGTGGACGTTGAGATGGCAACCGTGGGCGGCTACGCGATGTCCTCGTGGGAACGCGGCTACGGCGACTTCGTGATGCGCCCGGACCTCTCGACCCTGCGCCCACTGCCGTGGGAGGCGGCGAGCGTGCTGTGCCTGGCGGACCTGGCGTGGGCCGACGGCAGCGAGGTGTCCGCCTCGCCACGCCAGGTGCTCTCGGCGCAGCTTGCGCGCCTGGCGCAGCGCGGCTGGAGCGCGTACGCCGCCACCGAGCTCGAGTTCCTCGTGTTCCGCGACAGCTACGAGGAGGCCTGGTACAAGCGCTACCACGGCCTCGTGCCCGCGAACCTCTACAACGTCGACTACTCGCTGCTTGGCACCTCCAGGGTCGAGCCGCTGATCCGCCGGATCCGCAACGCGATGCGCGACGCGGAGCTGACCGTCGAGACCTCAAAGGGCGAGTGCAACCTGGGCCAGCACGAGATCAACTTCCGCTATGCGGAGGCGCTGCGCTGCGCCGATGACCACGTGATCTACAAGAACGGCACCAAGGAGATCGCCGCCCAGGAGGGCGTCTCGATCAGCTTCATGGCGAAGTTCAACGAGCGCGAGGGCAACTCGTGCCACATCCACCTCTCGCTGGCCGACGCCGACGGACCGCTGTTTGAGCGCGAGCCCGAGATCTTCGAGAGCTTCCTCGCCGGACAGCTCGCCTACACCCGCGAGCTGGCGCTGCTGCTGGCGCCCAACATCAACTCCTACAAGCGCTTCGCGCCTGGGTCGTTCGCGCCCACCACGATCGCCTGGGGTCACGACAACCGCACCTGCGCGCTGCGCGTGATCGGCAGCGGCCCGGCGCTGCGCCTCGAGCACCGCGCCGGCGGCGCCGATTTGAACCCCTACATGGCGCTCGCGGGACTGCTCGCAGCCGGTCTCGCCGGCATCGAGCAGAAACTGAGGCTCGAGCCACCACTGACAGGCAACGCCTACGCCGAGGAGCAGCGGCCACGGCTGCCAGGCACGCTGCGCGAGGCGCGCGAGCTCTTCGCCCAAAGCCGCCTCGCCCAGGAGGCCTTCGGGGAGGAGGTCGTGGCACACTATCTCAACGCCGCCGACATCGAGCTGGCCGCCTACGACGCGGCCGTCACCGACTGGGAGCGGATCCGCGGCTTCGAGCGCCTCTGAAGGACCCTGCCGAGCACACGCCATGGCCACGACCAGCGACCCGCCGAAGACCCTCGACGCAGCGGCGTCGGTCGATTCGGTGTTCGCGCCGGTACGCTCTCAGACCGCGTTCGAGGAGGCGGTCGAGCGGATCGGGACCGCGATCCGCCTCGGGCTGCTGCCGCCGGGCACGCGCCTGCCGGCCGAGCGCGAGCTGTGCGCACGGCTCGGGATCGCGCGCTCGACGCTGCGCCAGGCGCTGGTTGCGCTCGGCCAGAGCGGCCACCTGCACGCCACCCGCGGCCGCGGCGGCGGCACCTTCGTCGTCGAGCGCCTGCCACCGGCGCCACCGCCACCAGCCGACCTTGTGGCGCGCTGGCGCGAGATCTGGGATCACCGGGCCGCCGTGGAGGTGGGCGTGGCGGTCCTCGCGTGCCGCCGCGCCCAGCGTTCGGCGCTGGCGAAGCTCGGTGCCCTGGCAACCGAGATGGAGCAGGCCACCCACGACTTTGAGACCTACCGCCAGCTGGACGTCCGCTTTCACATCGGGCTGGCGGAGGCGACCGGGAACCGCCGACTGATCACCCTGGCCACCGAGGTGCAGGGGGCAGCCACGCGAGTGATCGCGCTGATCGCACACCCGGCCGAGGTCCTGCACTCCTCGAACATTCAGCACCGCCGGATCCTGGCCGCCGTCTCAAGCGGTGACGAGGGTGCCAGCGCGCGCGAGGTCGCCGAGCACCTGCGGGGCACCGAGCACGTGCTGGCCGGGCTGCTGCCGGGTGGTTGATCGGGCGTGCCTGCTGGCCAGCGGGCCAGCAGGCACAGAAACCAGCTCGCGGTTTTCGGCGATAATCAGAGCCTCGCGGTAAAGGATCACAGGGCAATCCTTTTCGCAGCCAAAGATCGAGAGGCCAAATGAGCGAACTACTGACTGTGCTCGAGCCCGCCACCGAGGCGGTGCTGGAAGAGCTGCCCGCAGCCGGCGCCGAGGAGGTTGACGAGGCCGTCGAGCGCGCGCGCGCGGCGCTGCCCGCCTGGCGAGCGCTTGCGCCAAACGCCCGGGCCGCGGCGCTGCGGGCGCTCGCGGCCCGCGTCGAGGACGCAATCGACGAGCTTGCGCTGATCGAGGCGCGCAACGCCGGCAAGCCGCTCGCCTCGGCCCGCGGCGAGATGGGCATGGTGGTTGACACCTTCCGCTACTACGCCGGCATGCCCGAGCGGCTGATGGGCGAAACGATCCCGGTCGCAGGCGGCCAGGCGTTCACCGTGCGTGAGCCGCTCGGCGTCGTCGGGCTGATCGTGCCCTGGAACTTTCCGCTGACGATCGCCGCCTGGAAGCTCGGGCCGGCACTGGCAGCTGGCAACACGGTGGTGCTCAAGCCGGCCGAGCTGACGCCGCTCTCGGCGCTGCGCTTCGAGCAGCTCGCACTCGAGGCAGGACTCGCACCCGGTGTCGTCAACGTGGTGGCCGGTTACGGGCCGGTCGCGGGCGCGCGCCTGGTCGAGCACCCGGATGTGGCCAAGATCGCCTTCACGGGCTCGACCGCCGTGGGCCGCACGATCGCCGCCACCGCCGCCCAGACGATCAAGCGCGTGACGCTCGAGCTCGGCGGCAAATCGGCCAACATCATCTTCGCCGACGCCGACCTCGAGAAGGCCGCTGCGGCAGCACCGTGGGCGGTCTTTGACAACGCCGGCCAGGACTGCTGCGCGCGCTCGCGCCTGCTGGTGCAGGCCTCCGTCGTCGACGAGTTCCTGAGCCTGCTGCAACCGCACGTGGAGGCTTTCAAGGTCGGGGACCCGCTCGACCCCGAGGCGATGATGGGCCCGCTGATCTCCGCGCGCCAGCGCGACCGGGTGGCCTCGCTGACCGCAGCGGAGGGCGCGTCGGTGGCATTCCGGGGCAGCGCCCCCGAGGGCCCCGGGTTCTGGTTCCCGCCGACGGTGCTGGCACCCGTCGCGGCCGACTCGCCGGCGGTGCGCGAGGAGATCTTCGGGCCGGTCGTGGCGGTCATCCCCTTCAGCGACGAGGAGGACGCGGTGCGCATCGCCAACGACACGATCTACGGTCTTTCCGGATCGATCTGGACACGCGACGGCGCCCGAGCACTGCGGGTCGCGCGGGCGTTGGAAACCGGCGTGCTGTCGATCAACTCAAACTCGTCGGTGCGTGTGAGCACGCCGTTTGGCGGCTTCAAGCAGTCCGGCTACGGGCGCGAGCTCGGGCCCCACGCCACCGACGCCTACACAGAGATCAAAACCATCTACTACGCAACCACATGAATCGACTACAAGACAAAGTCGCAGTGATCACCGGTGTCGCCAGCGGCATCGGGCTGGCAACCGCCGAGCTGTTCGCGGCTGAGGGAGCGCACGTCGTCGGCGTGGACCTGCGCGAGCACGCCGTCGGCGAGCTGCCGCTGCAGGCCGATCTGACCGACGAGCAGGCCGTCATCGAGCTCTACCGCCGCGCACACGAGCAGTTCGGCCGGATCGACGTCCTGTTCAACAACGCTGGCATCTCACCGACAGACGACGACTCGGTGCTGGTGACCGAGGCAGACGCCTGGCAGCGGGTGCAGGACGCCAACCTCAAGAGCGTCTTCTTCTGCTGCAAGCACGGGATCCCCTACCTGCTCGAAGCCGGCGGCGGCTCGGTGATCAACACCGCCTCGTTCGTGGCCGTGATGGGCGCGGCGACCTCGCAGATCTCCTACACCGCCTCCAAGGGCGGCGTTCTGGCGATGTCGCGCGAGATGGGGGTCGAGTTCGCCAAGCGCGGTGTGCGCGTCAACGCGCTCTGCCCTGGGCCGGTCGCGACACCGCTGCTCATGGAGCTCTTCGCCAAGGATCCGGAGCGCGCAAACAGACGGCTCGTGCACGTGCCGATGGGCCGCTTCGGCGAGGCCACGGAGATCGCCAAGGCGGCGCTGTTTCTGGCCAGCGATGACTCGTCGTTCATGACCGCCTCATCGCTGCTCGTCGACGGTGGTATCAACGGCGCCTACACGACACCGCTCTGAGCAGCTTCACCGCTCCGATCTGACCCCGGCCGTGTTGAGAGAGCAGATCGGCGTGCGGCGCGGGCGACTCGGACCCACCCTTAAAATCGCATAAGCATGACGGCAGTAACCGAACCTCGGATCAAGCCGAGCGAGCCCAGCCTGCTGCGCAGCGGGCGCGTCACGCTGTGGATGCTCGGTTTCTGCCTGGTCGCGGCTGCGATCACGCTGAACTGGCCCTCCACGCCCAGCTACGACCCCTGGTCCTGGCTGATCTGGGGCCGGGAGATCCTGCACGGGCACCTGACGATCGCGGGCGGCTCGAGCTGGAAGCCGTTGCCGGTGCTGTTCACGACCGTCTTTGCGCTGTTCGGCTCGGCACAGCCGTACCTGTGGCTGATCGTGGCCCGCGCCGGCGCGCTGATGGCCTCACTCATGGCCGCCAAGCTGACCGCCCGCATCGTCCTGAGGATGGTCGCGCAGGGACGGCCCGTGGGCTGGCTGGCAGGGCTCTCGCCCTGGCAGCGGGCGGCCGCGCTCACGCCGGTCGTCTTCGCTGCCGCGCTGGCGCTCTTCGGCAGCGGCTCCACGCCAACCTACCCGGTGCCGATGATGCTCGGCTACTCGGAGGGGTTCACCTTCGGGCTGGCGCTGATCGCGGTGGAACGCGCCTGGGACGGCCACCACCGCCAGGCGTTCGCGATCGGCCTGCTGCCCTGCCTGGACCGGCCGGAGCTGTGGTTTCTCTGGTTGCCCTACGGCCTCTGGCTGATCTGGCGCGAGCGGCGCGGGTGGCGCGGGTGGCGTGGGTGGCGCCAGGTCCTCATGGTCCTCGGAGGGGTCGCGCTGATGCTGGCGCTCTGGGTCGTGCCGCAGGTGCTCGGCGGCCGCAGCGCCACGGGTCTTGTCAGCCACGCCCGCCACAACCACTCGGTGCACTCGGCGGTGAACAGCGCCTTCCCGTTCTGGACCGAGCTCTCGCAGGTGATCTGGCCGCTGGTCGTCGAGCGCGTGGAGGCAGCGGCGCTGCTGGTGATCGCGGTCACGGCCGTGCTGCTCGTGCGCGCCCGCCGCCGGCTCGGCGGCTGGCGCGAGGCGCTGGCCGCAAACGGGCCACAGGCCACGGCCGCGCTGGCCGGGGTGGTCGGCTTCGGCTGGTGGCTGGGGATCTCGATCGAGACGCAGATCGGTTTTGCCGGCAACACGCGCTACACGATCTTCGGGGTGCTGCTCGTCTACGTCGCCGGCGCAAGCGGCTACGCCTGGGCGGCGATCGCGCTGGCGCGCCTGGCCGGGAGGCTGCTCGCCCACCCCCCGGCGGCGGCGCTACGACTGGGTGCCACTGGCGTGTTCATGGCGCTCGTCCTCCTGTTCGTGCCCAGCTGGTTCGCCCACCGCCTGCCGAGCGTCGGCTCGATCCGCGTAGCGCTGCGCTACCAGGCGCAGCTGCGCGAGGGCTACGCCGGGCTGATCAAACGCGCGGGCGGACCGGCGAAGCTGCTCGCCTGCGGCAGCGTGATGACCGAGAACTATGAGGTGACGATGCTCGCCTGGTATCTGGACGTGCCGATCCCGCGCATCCAGGCGCTGCCCCACACGCTCGAGACCGCGGAGGGCCCGAACGTGGTGGTGCAGGCCGGTGGTACCTCCGACACCCCGGACGACCTCGGTCCGTCACCGGTCCAGATGGGCTTCTGGGAGGAGGGCTGGCTGGCGGCCAACGGATCCCACTACACGATCCGCCAGCAGTATCCTGTGACCCTCTTCACAGACTGCTCCAGGCACAGCAGCACCTGAGGCCGCGACCGTCACGCCCCCAGGGCGGCAGCGGGCGCGATCCTCCAAGGCATAGGGTCGCATGTATCTCCCCAAGCACTTCCAGGCCGATCCGCGACAGACGCGCGAGCTGCTCTCGGGCATCCGTGCAGCTGACCTGGTGAGCCCAACCGCAGATGGCCTGTTTGCGACCTTTCTGCCACTGCTCTACGACGAGGCAGCGGAGGGCTTGGGGTCGCTGGTCGGTCACGTCGCACGCAAGAACGACCACTGGCGGCTTGCGCCGAGTGGCGAGTCGCTGGTGATCGTCCACGGCCCGGACGCCTACATCAGCCCCGGCTGGTACGCATCCAAGCGTGAGCACGGGCGCGTGGTTCCGACCTGGAACTACCTCACCGCCCACATCCACGGCCAGCTCGTGATCCACGACGACCCGGTCTGGCTGGAGCGCCTGGTGCGGCGCCTGACCGACCGGTACGAGCGCGAGCGCGCCGCACCATGGAGCGTCGACGACGCCCCCCGCGACTACGTCGACGGCCAGCTCGCCGCGATCGTCGGCGTCGAGCTGCGCATCACCCGCATTGAGGCGAAGGCCAAACTCGGCCAGAACCGCCAGAGCACCGACGTGGACGGGGTGATCGCCGGCCTGGAGCGCGATGGCGCCCGGGCGCTCGCGGCGACCACGCAGCGCTGGCGCCGCGAGCAACTGCGCTGATCTACTAACCTGCCTGCCATATGTCCCCCGCGAAGGTCGCGGTGGCCTGCGTGTTGACGGCGCTACTCGTGAGCGCCTGCGGCATCCCGCCGAAACCCGAGGCAGGCTCACCGAATCTGCTCAAAAACTCCGCCTTCCGCGGCGTCGTCGACGATCCCCGGACCCCGCACGTCGCCTGCCTGCGCGCGGACAAGGTCCCGTTCCACGAGTTCTACACCGCCAAGCAGCACCTGCCGGCGATCCAGGTCGGCTCGCTGCCGAGCGGTCCGACGATCATCTTCTACCCCACGCCGGGCATCGCCCAGGGCCTTCAGATCATGGGCCAGGAGCAGGGCGCCGAGGTGATCGGCTCGGCGCTGGTGTATCCCAACCAGGCATCGAACAGCGTGATCAACGACGTCGAGCAGTGCATGGCGATCGGCGTCAGCGGCTGAGCGAGGAGCGCGTGAGATGAGCACGACCACCGAACCGACCACGGCCGCAGCGCCCGGCCCCGAGCAGGCCCGCCACGCTGGCGTCATCCGCGAGTATCAGGTGTGGCTGCCGGGCTGGGTGAAGGCGCTGCCCGAGTGGGTGCGCGTCGGCACCGTGCTCGTGGCACTGATGGCCGCCTCCACCGCTATCCATGCCGCCTATGTGGGCGGGCAGTTCTGGATGGACGAGGCGATCACCGTCGGCATCTCCTCACACCCGCTGACCGCGATCCCCAACATCCTGCGGTTCGACGGCTCGCCACCGCTCTTCTATCTGCTGCTGCACATCTGGATGTCCTGGGTGGGCAACGGGCAGGCCGCCACCCACTGGCTGTCGATGATCTTCGCCGCCGCCACGGTTCCCGCCGGCTACTGGGCCGGGAGGTCGCTGGGCGGCAAGCGCGCCGGCCTGATCAGCGCCACCTTCTTCGCCTTCAACGCCTTCCTGGACTACTACAGCCTCGAGACGCGGATGTACTCGCTGACGACGCTGATCGGCATCTTCGCCACCCTGGCCCTGATCCGCGGCTGGGTCTACCGCGAGCGCCGCTACGTGATCATCTTCGGCATCAGCGAGGCGCTGATGCTCTACACCCACAACTGGGCCCTGTTCTTCGGCGCCGCCGCCTTCCTGACGATGGTGATCGTCTACTTCATCGGCGGCGAGCAGGTCCGTGAGAACTACATCAGGGACACGATCGGCACGTTCGTCGGGGCCGCGGTGCTGTTCGCGCCGTGGGTACCGAACTTCATCTTCCAGGTGACCCACACGGCGGCGCCGTGGGACCTCGAGCCGGGCTTTGGCGCGCCGATCCAGATCGCCGTGGGCGTCTTCGGCGGCGCGTCGATCTCGGTGATCATGGTGCTGGCGGCCGGCATCGGCTACGCCCGCCTGGTGGCCAGGCCGCGGCGGATGACGCGCGAGGCCCAGGTGGCGATCGCGCTTGTCGCGTTGCCGGTGCTGACGCTGCTGGTCGGCTGGCTGGCCTCGCACGTGATCACCCCGGCCTGGGATGTGCGCTACTTCGCGCCGATCGTCGGCTCGATGATCCTGGTACTGGCGATCGGCACCGCCCGCGCCGGCATCATCGGCGCGATCGCCGTGGTGTTCGTGATCGGCTTCATGGCACGCCCGAGCGCGTTTGAGCCCGCCTACAAGAGCGACATGCAGGACATCGGCGGCGAGATGGGGCCGCTGCTGCGCCCCGGTGACCTCGTGATCGTCGGCCAGCCGGAGCAGACGCCGCTCGCCTACTACTACCTGCCGGGAGGCCTGCGCTACGCCAACACGATGGGCCCCGTCGCGGACCCGAGCTACATGGACTGGGTCAACGCGATGGCCCGCTACCGCGCCGAGAACGTGAACCGCACCGCCTCGGCGCTGATCAACTCGGTCAAGCCGGGTCAGCAGCTGCTCTACATCCGGCCGCTGACCGAGGGCGAGCAGAACTGGCGCGCGCCGTGGACCAAGGAGATTCGCCTGCGCTCGGCGCAGTACGGCGCGATCATCGCCCGGTACGTGCGCGAGGGTAAGCTCGTCGAGGAGTCCTGGGCGCCGCACAACTACCGGGGCTCCTGCTGCATCGCCGACTCAGCCGTTCTCTACAAGAAGGTCTAGAAAAGTGCCCGACACCCCGGACAACGAGCCCCGCCCCGGCGGGGCGGCGCGCGGCGCCGACATCACCACCGAGCACCCCGTTGTCGTGCTGGGCGGCGGCCCCGCCGGCCTGACCGCCGCCTACCTGCTCGCCAAGCGCGGCCAGCCGGTGGTGGTGCTCGAGTCGACCGACATGCTCGGCGGCATCGCCCGCACCGAGGTCCGCGACGGCTACCGCTTCGACCTCGGCGGCCACCGCTTCTTCACCAAGGTCAAGGAGGTCGACGACCTCTGGCACGAGATCATGAAGGAGGACTTCCTCAAGCGCCCGCGCCAGAGCCGGATCTACTGGAACGACAAGTTCCTCGAATACCCCCTTGAGGGCATGGACGTGATCAAGAAGCTCGGCCTGGTCGAGCTCTCGCGCTGCATGGCCTCCTACCTGTGGGCGCAGGTCAAGCCCAAGGGACGCGAGGACACCTTCGAGGAGTGGGTCTCAAACCGCTTCGGCAAGCGCCTCTACAACCACTTCTTCAAGACCTACACCGAGAAGCTGTGGGGCGTGCCGACCAATGAGATCCGCGCCGAGTGGGCCGCCCAGCGGATCAAGGGGCTGTCCTTCTTCAGCGCCGCGAGGGCCGCGTTCTTCGGCAACAAGGGCAACAAGATCAAGTCGCTGATCTCGGAGTTCAACTACCCGCGCTACGGCCCCGGGCAGATGTGGGAGCAGATGGCCAAGGAGATCGCCGAGCATGGCGGCGAGATCCGCCTGAACGCTCCGGTGACCCGCCTGGTGACCGACGGCTCCGGCCGCGTCACCGAGGTCGTGGCGGGCGAGCAGACGCTCACACCCTCCTACGTGATCTCGTCGCTGCCGCTGCGCACGACCGTCGGCATAGCCTCGCCGGAAGCGCCCGCCGAGGTTCGGGATGCCGCCCGCGGGCTGCGCTACCGCGAGTTTTTGACGGTGCTCCTGGTGATCGAGGACGAGGACCTCTTCCCCGACAACTGGATCTACATCCACCAGCCGGGCGTGCGCGTGCTGCGCATCCAGAACTTCAAGTCCTGGAGCCCCTACATGGTGCCCGAGGGCTCGCGTGATGCCGCCATCGGCATGGAGTACTTCTGTTTCGAGGGCGACGAGCTGTGGAACATGGACGACGACCGCCTGGTCAAGATGGCCGCAGCCGAGATCGAGAAGCTGAACCTCTCGCAGGCCGCAAAGGTCAAGTTCGGCTTCGTCGCACGCGTGCATAAGGCCTACCCGATCTACGACGAGAAGTACGCCGAGCGGGTCAGCACGATCCGCCGCTGGCTGGAGTCCGACATGACCAACCTGACCCAGGTCGGTCGCAACGGGCTGCACCGCTACAACAACTCAGACCACTCGATGCTGACGGCGATGCGCGCCGTGGACAACATCCTGCTGGGGACCAACCACGACATCTGGTCGGTGAACGTGGAGAGCGTGTACCACGAGGAGATCCACGACAGCGAGAACCCCTACGCGAAGGACCCTGAGCCGCCCGCGATGGCCGGACCGCTCGCCTCGGAGAACTGAAATACGCGCCCGATGCGACGCCGGACCGCCCTCTGGTTTTCGATCTGCTCGCTGGCCTGCGCTTGCGCCGCCGGGCTGGCGGCTCCGGCGGCGCTCGCCAGCGGGTCGGGTGCCGCTCCCACCACCACCCAGCCGGGCATCAGCCTGCTGAACCCAGGCAACCTCGGCGCAGCGACCACGACCACGCCGGTGACAACGGTCGCCACGGGCACGAGCACGAGTTCAGGTGGGCTCTCAACGTTGGATGAGCTGGTGATCGGCATCGTCGCCGCACTCATGTTCGTCGCGATCGGCTACTTCGTGCAGCGCGACGCCCGCAGTCATCTGGCGCGCGCCCGCCACGCCGATCGCGACCCGGTGCTGTATGGCCAGCGCGCCCACGCTGGCTCCAAGGCGCCGCGCAAGCCGCGCAAGCCGAAGCCCGCCGAGCGTCGGCGGCGCAAGCGCGGGCGCGCGCGCTGAGCCCCGGGGCGCTCGCACCTCCACCTTTGGTATGAGTTGTCGAGGCGCTCTCTACACCGCTGGTCCATGGTCGAAGCCTCGCCGTGCTACCGAGGTAGCGATGACCGGCCCCATTAGCTCCGCTTCAGCCTCGCTTCCTTAGACTCCGGCCGCGAATGAGTAGCAGACCGACACCGCTGCGCATGACCCGGCCGCACCGCCCGGATTGGCGGCGCGCGGAGTTCGTCCTCACCGGACTGGCGTTCCTGGGCTTCATCACGGTCGGCATCAAGATCCGCACGATCTACGCCGGCCTGCCCGCGCACCCGTTGTTCATCCATGTGCCGGTGGTGCTGATCCCGCTGAGCGTGCTCGGAGCGCTGGCCTGCGTCGCGCGCCCGGACTGGTTTGACCGCTACGGGATCCTGCTCTGCCTCTGCTCGATCGTCGCGATGTCCTCGATCTTTTTGGCGATGCAGGCCGGCGTCGCACTGCTCGCCTCGCTGCGGCTGACGGGCTTCCGGCTCGTGCTGGTCCGTGAGCACGAGGCCGCCGCGCACGTGCTGGCGGTGGCCTTCACGCTGTTCACGGCCTGTCTGATCCTCACCTTCTCCGCCTACCGAATCTCGGGCGGCTGGCCAACCGGCCTGGCGATCGCCGACGACATCCTCGGCTCGCGCGCGATCTACCTGCTCTTGCGCGTCGGCCTCGTCGTGCTCGCGCTGGTCTCGGCCTACATGGTCTACAAGGTCGGTGACCTGGGCGCACGGGCCGTCTGGGAGGGCCGCCTCCACAAGCCGATCTGAGCTAGGGCTGTCCGTCTCTGACCTGGTCGAACTTCGCGGCCATCGTCGGGTTGCCGCGCGTCAGCTTCTTGATCGTCACGTCCTGGGCCTTGTCGTTGGCCAGACGCAGCTGGTTCTCTGATCCCAGCAGTGCCGCGCGGGTCTTCTGCAGATGCTCGATCGACTTGTCGATCTCGGCGATCGCCTTCTGGAAGTGGTCTGAGGCGAGCCGGTAGTTGCGGCCGAAGGCGCTCTTGAACGCCTCGAGGTTGGTCTCGAAGTTGGTGATGTCGACATTCTGAGCGCGGGCCAGCTCGAGCTCGGCCTTGTACTTGAGCGCGCCCAGGGCGGCGTTGCGCAGCAGCGTGATCATCGGGATGAAGAACTGTGGGCGGATCACGTACATCTTCGGGTAGCGGTGTGAGACGTCGACGATGCCGCTGTTGTAGAGCTCGCTGTCGGGCTCGAGCAACGACACCAGCACCGCGTATTCGCAGCCCTTCTCGGTGCGGTCCTTGTCGAGCTCCCGCAGGAAGTCCTCGTTGCGCTTCTTGGTCGCGGTCTGGTCGCTCTCGTTCTTCATCTCGAACATGATCGAGACGATCTCGAGCCCCGCCTCGTCGCGGTCGCGGAAGATGTAGTCGCCCTTGCTGCCCGTGCGCGCGTCGTTGTCCTTCTCGAAGTACGACCTGGGGAAGGCGGTTGCGCGCAGCTGGTTGAAGGTCGTCTCGCAGTGCTGCTCGAGCGTCTCGCCCACCATCTTGGTGGAGAGCCGGGCCTTCATGTCCCGCAGCCGCTCGATCGCCTCGTCGCGGTCTTTGAGCTGGGTCTCGTACTTGTCCTTCAGTGCCTGCTCAGCGAGCTCCTTCTCGAGCTTCGCCTGCGCCAGCGCGCCGCGCAGCTCGGTCAGCTCCTGCGCGGTCGCGCCCACCGCCTCGGCGATGGCGAGCCTGCGGGCGTTCTCACCCTCCCGCAGCTTGGCCTGCAGCTCCTGGATCTCGGCGTCCTTGGCCGCCGCCGCCTGCTGGAGGTGGCGCGCGGCGCGCTCGCGCAGGAGCTCGAGCTCGCTCTGCTTCTCCTTGGCGGCCAGCTCCAGCCGCTCGTGCAGCTCCTGTTCGAAGGTGCCGTCGCGCACCTGCTTGAGGATCGCGGCATAGCCGGCCTCGTCGATCTTGAACGCCTTGCCGCAGTGCGGGCACTTGATCTCATGCATCGCTTGCTGTCTCCCTTTCGGCTGCGGAGCTTATGGGACGGCCCAGACAGGCCGGGCCGTGTGCTCAGGCGCGCTGTGCGGCGGCGCGGTCGGCCAGCGCATAGCTGGCGGCGGCGCTGACGCCGGCCACGGTCAACACCGAAGGCCAGGCACCGATCCGCTTGGCCAGCGGGTGCGAGACGCCGAAACCACCGAGATAGGTCGCAAGCAGACCGGCGGCCACGCCGGCGCCCGCCTGGGACCGCCAGCGGTTGGCCAGATAGGCACCCGCAGCGGCGAGCACGACGCCCCCGAGCGGGCGCACCCCGGTCACCCGGGCGGTGAGGTAGCCGGCGATCAGCGAGCCGCCGGCGATCGGAGCGGTTGGAACGTCCATACCCTGATCGTAGCCACCCGCCACCGGGCCGGCGCAAGACCGCTCGAGTCGGGCGGAAGAACTCAACGCCCCATCCTCGTGACACCGCGGTTTCTGACGGACTCATGAACCTGGCTCTTCAGGTCTGTAAAGGCAGCCTCGTTGCACGGCGTCGTTCTTGAGGATCGCTGGATGACCGTCCGTGTGGACGCGAGCCACAGTCGCAAAACGTGGAGGGGCAAGATTTTTCGACGGAGCGACCGGCACCTGTGCATCGTTTGGCGTTCGTGCGGGTTACCACCAAAGTGATGCGGTCCTTGCGGCCTAACAGGAGGCTACTGGCGCTCGTGATGGCCAACTGTGATGAGCTGGTCGGTGTGAGTCTGACCAGGTTTCGTGACATTTGCCGGGCCCGGCTGTCGCCGTTGCGCTCATCGCTGGGGCGATGAGCGCTTCCCGCCGGCTATCGGCAGCGAGGCTATGGCAGCGTCCGGCACTGACGGGCAGGGCTGCGGTCATGGCGTTCGCGGCGCTGCTCGCAGTCTGCTGCACCGCTGCAACCGCGGGGTCGTTGACGGGAGCGCCGCCGGGTCGTTCAACCGGGGTACACGCTACGACCGGGGCTCCGGTGGGTCACGCCGCGGGGGCCGCCACGGCTCGATGCCCATGGCTGAAGCAGTCCCTGCCGATCCGGGCACGCGTGCGGATGTTGCTGGCCAAGATGAGCCTGAACGAGAAGATCGCCGAGATGTACGTGGTGGCGGCGAGGGCGGGCGTCCCGGAGACCGGACCCGAGAGTGTCGTCCCCGCCCAGCCGGCTCTCTGCATTCCGAAACTCGTCGAACAGGATGGTTCGCTCGGAGTCTATGGAGCCGCGGATGCCACGCAGTTGCCGTCAGAGGTCTCGCTCGGCTCGACTTGGGACCCCACGCTCGCCTATCAATTCGGCGTGGTCGATGGCAGGGAGCATCGCGCCACGGGGTCGTCGTTGGTGCTCGGGCCGGGCATCAACATCCAGCGCGACCCGCGCTGGGGTCGCAATTTCGAGATGTTCAGCGAGGATCCGCTCCTGACCTCCGTGCTCGGCACCGCCGACATCAGGGGCATTCAGAGCCAGCACGTGATGGCGGAGGCCAAGCATCTCGTCGCCTACAACCAGGAGACACACCGCAATCCGCCAAGCTACGACACGATCGTCAGCGAGCGCGCACTGCACGAGATCTATCTGCCGCCCTTCTACAGCGCCGTCGCACACGCCCACGTCGCGTCGATCATGTGCGCCTATCCGATGCTGAACGGTGTGTACTCATGTCAGGACTCGAGCCTGATCACCGGACTGCTCGATGCGCGGTGGGGCTTTGGCGGCTTCATCCGGTCCGACAGCAACGCGAACGCCTCCACCGTCGACTCCGCCAATGCAGGACTCGATCAGGAGCGCGGCAGCTTCTGGTGGGACAACGGTCGGCTCGCGGCAGCCGTGGCCGACGGGGCCGTGAGGATCTCGACGATCAACGACGCCGTCCGGCGGATCCTGACGCAGATGTTTCGGTTCGAGCTGTTCAACGACCCGCCGACCGGAACCCTCTCGAGCCCCGCGAGCACGCCCGCCGACCGGGCTGTCGCGCTGAAGGTGGCGGAGAGCGGCACCGTGCTGCTCAAAAACACGGGACGGGCCCTGCCACTGCACATCTCAAGCACCAGTTCGATCGCGGTGATCGGCCCGGACGGGAGCACGCGTCTGACCACCTCGGGAGGGGGCAGCTCCCATGTGCCGACGTCATCGGCGATCAGCCCGCTCAGCGGCATCCGGTCACGCGTGGGGGAGCGGACCAAGGTCATCTCGTACTCGGGGACCGATCCGTCCCGAGCCGCCGCCGTCGCCGCGAGGGCCCAGGTGGCGATCGTGTTCGGAGGTTACTTCGAGCGCGAGACGCTTGACCTGAAGAGCATCGCGCTACCGGGCCGGCAGAACGCCATGATCGCCGCCGTCGCGGCCGCGAATCCCCACACGATCGTGGTGCTGAACACCGGCGGTCCGGTGCTGATGCCGTGGCTCAGCCGCGTCAAGGGCGTTCTGGAGGCGTGGTACCCAGGCCAGGAGGACGGTGCCGCGATCGCGTCGGTGCTGTTCGGCGCCGTCGATCCGGGCGGCCACCTCCCGCAGACGTTCCCGACGAGCCTCGCGAAGATCCCGACGGCCTCGCGAGCACAGTTTCCAGGTATCGGCCGCACGGTCGACTACTCCGAGGGACTCGACGTCGGCTACCGCTGGTATGACGCCAAACACGTCAGGCCGCTCTTCCCCTTCGGCTTCGGCCTGTCGTACACGCGCTTTCGCTTTTCGCACCTGACGGTGACACCGGGCGCGGTCGTCAACGGCTCCTCCGGGCCGGATTCACCCGCGGGCCAAGCAGCCAGGGTCGCCAAGGTGACCGCCGTGATCACGAACACCGGCGGCGTCAGCGGCAGCGACGTAGCGCAGCTCTATATCGGGGACCCGGCTGCTGCCGGTGAGCCTCCCCGCCAGCTGGAAGGCTTCGCTCGCGTAACGCTGAAGCCGCATCAGTCGCAGATCGTTACGTTCAGGGTCACGGGACACGAACTGTCGTACTTCGACCCGGCGGCCGACGGATGGACCCTGCCCAGCGGCCGGTACTCGATCTACGTCGGCGATTCCTCCGCGCTGTCCTCGTTGCCGCTGCGCGGGACACTGAAGGTGACGAAGACGATCGGCAACCGCTACGCCCAGCTGGCCGTGCCCGCTACGCAGAGTCCGGGCTCGACGTTCATGGCCCAGGCGCAATTCGTCAACGACGGAGACATCCCGATCGTCGATGGCACCGCGCGACTACGTGTCCCGTCGGGGTGGACGGCCGTTCCGGTGGGAACGTCCGCGACGCTCTCGTTGGCGGCCGGACAGAGCGCAACGCGCGAATTTCAGGTCACCGTCCCAGAACGGGCCGCCGGCACGTCAGCGAGCTTGACGGCGGAGCTCTCGTCGGCGGGACGCGACGGCGCGGGCGATCTCAGCGCGTCCTCGAGCGTTTCCGTGCCCGATCCTGTCAGCGTGAGCGCGAGCTCCTTGGCCGTCGTTGCGGCCGGTGGCTCTGCACGGGTCGACGTCGTCGTCACAAGCCAGATGCAGCGACCCGTGGTCGTCGAACTGAGACCATCCCGCCGCGCGGGGGTCCGGGTCAAGGTCCGCCCTTCGAGGGTCACGGTGCCAGGGAACGGGACCGCGACGCTTCATCTGACCATCTCTGTCGCGGCGCGGACGACGCCGAGGTCCGACAGCGTGGCGCTCAATCCGAGCTTCACCTATCACCGCACGCGCTATCCGCTGGCGGCGACCGCACTCGCCGTCGATGTTCCATACCGCTCGCTCCGGGCGGCCTACGACAACCGCGGGATCAGCGACGGCCGCGATGCCGTGGCGGCGGACTTCGATGGCAGCGGATTCAGCTATTCGGAGCAGGCCCTGTCGAGAGCCGGACTCGGCCGGGGCGCCGAGTTCAGCATCGGTGCGACGAGGCTGAGGTGGCCCGACGTTCCGCCGGGCGGAGCTGACAACGTCAAGCTCGATGGACAGACGATTCTGATGCCCCCCGCGGCCAACGCCACCCAGCTCACGTTCGTCGGCGCATCTGGTGGCATCCAGACGAGCGGAGGCGACGAGACCGGCACCGGCGTGATCGAGTACACCGACGGAACCGATCAGGAATACAGCCTCACGCTCGACAACTGGTTCCGGAAGGGGCGTTCGCCCGACGAGACGGTCGCGACCATGCCCTACGTCAACGAAAGCACGGGAGCCGGCAGTCATAACGGCCCGGGCAGGCGCACCAAGGCGGCCCACGTCTTTGCGACGTCGATTGCGCTCGAGCCCGGAAAAACGGTCGAGAGCGTCACGCTGCCGTCTGTGGGAACCCTGCCAGGCGACTTTCCGATGCACGTGTTCGCACTCGCGCTCGGTGGCACCTCCAAGTAGCCGCGTGCCAGGTCGAGCGCCAAACGCCTCTCGGCGGCCCTCAGGGCGTCGGCGTGGCGGCGAAAGTCGGCGATCGTCATCTCCTGACCGAGTTGATAGGCTTCTCGGTGACGCGCGCGATGACATTCGTGGACAGCTGCTTCGCGTTCGGAGACGCGCTCTCGAGTGGCGCGTAACTTTGGTCCGCGGCCGGGTCGTGGGCGCATCGTCAGGCCTTCGCGCGGGTTCTTCCGGGTGACGAGGCATTTTCGACTTGCAGGAGGTTGCATTGGCTCTGCGGTACATCCGGAGGTTGGTAGTGGCAGTTCTGACGACGGCCGCGACCGTGGTGGTCGTGGCGGTGCCGATGGCCAGGGCTGGTGTGGCCAATCGTGGTTTGCCGGGGGCGCGTTCCAATCCGATTGCGCGTCTCCCGTGGGGTGTGCCGCATGACGATGCTCTGTGGAGCCTGTACCAGTCAGCGACGGGTTGGCGTCACAAGATGCTGGGGCGGCTTGCTTTGGAGCCGCGGGCGGTGTGGCTTGGGTGGGAGAACCCGGTTGGCGAGGTGCGGGCTCAGACGGCTGCGGCGGTGGCGGCCCAGCAGAACGGGAACCCGAATGCGCTTGTCCAGTTCGCGACGTTTGAGCTGAACCCGTGGGAGAGTCGGAGGGTCAACGGGGTTGATAAGCCGGTCGTCAGTGGGTCCTGGAACGTACGCTCGGATGAGGCGTGGTATCGCAACATGGCGGCCGGGATTGGTAGCGCGCGAGCTTTGGTGATCGAGCAGGTCGATCTGCTTGTCGCGCTGAAGATCCGTTCGACGGCGCCTGAGCGGATTGACACCTACGCTGCGCGTGTGTTGAGCGCCAAGCCGCACACGACCGTCTATATCGACGCCGGAACGACCGGTTGGACGACCCCTGTTCGCGATGCGAAGTTGCTGATCCGCAATGGCATCCGCTATGCACGTGGGTTCTCGCTCGACGACACCGACTACGACCCGACGGCAAAGGAAGATGTGTTCGGGGCGAAGATCGTCGCGGCGTTGGCGAGGCTTGGTGTGAGGGGCAAGCATTTCATCGTGAACACTGACCAGAACGGGCAGCCATACAAGCCCCATCAGCTCAATGGCAGGGGGATCAACGACGCGCCGAGATGCCATGGCCGCATTCAGAGCGTCTGTCAGCGGACTGGGATCCTGCCGACCGTCAACGTCGCGTCGCCGCGGTGGCGGCTCGGGCCTGTGGCCGCAAGGGACGCCAGGCGCTACTGCGACGGCTACGTCTGGGTGGGACAGCCCTGGGCGATAGATGGCGGCCCGTTCGTCCCGCAGTACGCGCTGTGGCTTGCCGAGAACGGCAAGTACCGACCGCTGCAGGGTCGGGCTCAGGCCAGGCACCGCGTCCACCCGCTGGGCAGGTCCTCTCGGTGAGACGGAGAAGCCCAGGGTGCTCTCGAGCACCCTGGGCGCCACTCAGTTAGACCCAATACCGTTAAGTTAAGCCGCTAGGATGGTGATTGAGTCCTCGGGCGGGTTGGTTGGTTGTGGCCGGTCGCGGTGCTCGGGGCGTTTGACTGCCCAGTTGCTCATCTTGCGTTTGATCACGCGCGGGTTGGCGCGCAGGCGTCGTTCGGGGAGCGGCTCGTGGAGGATCTCACTGATCGCTTGCTGTTGGGCGGCGGCGATCGTCTGGGGGGGAAAATCCCGGGTGGGATCTGGTGCTGCGACGGGCGGCGCGGAGGCCTCTGGTGAACGATAAGCGGTCAGGGTCGATGTCGGCTCGGAGCGCGGCGTCGTGCATCAGCCGGCGGATCGCGTAGTGAGTGCACAGGTAGCCGTAGGCTTCTTGGTAGATGCCGGCGGGTTGCTTGGAACGCAGCACGACGCGCGGGCCGCGCTGGTGGGTTTTCAGCTCGTCGAGGGTGCTCTCCAGCTCCCAGCGCTCGCTGTAGAGCGCGGCGAGCTCGGAGGCGGGCGCCCGGTCTGGGTCCTCGATCGTGCACAACAGCCGGTAGCGCTCCTCGGCCTGCGGCACGCCGGGATCATCGATGCCGTACTCCACGACCCGCACCTGTGCGCCGTCGCGATGGGCGTGACGGTCTGAGAAGGAGTACACGGTGGACAGATACGAGCCGTCGGGAAGCGGTCGCTCGCGCGGCAGGACCATGTTCGACTTCACGCGCCAGAGCAGCTGCGCCCCGGCACGTCGGGCGTTTTGGAAGCGCTCGAAGCTGTAGAAGCCACGGTCGGCCAGGCACAGCATTCCGGGTGAAAGCGCCCCCAACAACTGGTCGGTCAGCTCCTGCTCAGAACTGGTGTACGGGCCGAGCGCCGCGCCGGTGATCGCGTGCGTCCCGCATTCGGACAGCGCAACCAGACGCAACTGCGGGAACGCTCCCCCACCCTCGCGCCGTGACGAGCCAGGACGCCCGAACGCCTCGTCATTCGCGGCCGTGTCGGGCACATCCAGACACGTCCCGTCGAGGCTCATCAACCGCAGACCGCGATAGAACGCCCCGCGCGTCGCCGCTGCAGCCAAGGGCGAGCAGGCGGCCCCGAACAACAACTGCAAAGGCTCGGACCCCAGCCGCTTGCGCGCCATGAAGATCGCCGGCTTGCTCGGCACCTCCCACGCCCGCTGCCAGCCCGACTCCCACGCCAACCCCTCGACCAGCAGGCGCATCACCTCCTCATAAGAGGAACCCGAGAACAGCGCCATCGCCAGCACGTAGTAGACAACCACCCGCGCCGGCAGCAACCGCTGCCGGCGCTCCACGCGTCCAGCTTCGGCGACCACCGCGTCAACCAGCTCCGGCGGGAATACCCGCGTCAGAACACCGATAGAGATGTGATCCGAGAGCCGCTGATCACTCGCAGGCTTGACCCAACCAGCACGAGGCACGCGATAACGATAACCCCACCCCCGGACACTAACTTAACGGTATTGCAGTTAGACCTTCTCTCCGACCTGGGTCCTGGGCCGCTGGTCCAGGTGATGGGCACGTCGGCGTATCAGCTGGGATGGCAGTACCTGCATCCAGGCCTGGGCTGACGCGCGGCGTCTCGCCTTCGGACGACTGCTCGCGGAAAGTTCAGATGCACCTGGCGCTACAGCAGCCCCTCTGACTCATCCAGCGGCTCGGGATCGGTCTGCGCCGATGACTCGGCTGGCGGGTCCGTCACCTGCCGCTATGCCTGTACCGGTTCCGACTGGGGATGGCCGGGCTCGAGCGGCGTCCGAATCGCTTCGTGATTGGCGATCTTGATCACGAACATGTGTACCGCACCGGCCGGCTCGAAGGTGATGCTTGACTCTTGGTCAGCAGGCGCGGATCGTCTGGTGTTGGAGCTCGCCAAACAGGATCTCAACCGCAAGTTCGCCGCCCCGGCAGGGGACGACCGCGCGGATGGACGAGGCGGTCAGGATCTGGTCGAGCTCCTGGGCCCTCCCGATCGCCGGCCCGCTCGTGATCCCCTCACCGTCCATGCACTCGTCGACTACGACCTCGCAGCCTCGCTCTTCAAGCCCGCCGCACGGCCGCATCAAGGCGCGTACGACGCGTTCGTGCGCCCGCCCCCGGCTACCCGGCGCCACTTCCCCGCCAAGCCGGCTTCAGAAGCGTGCTCTATCCATTGAGCTACGAGGGCGTGCGTGCGCCCCGCCCAATGTACGTCAGGCGCTGTCCTGCGTGTCGTCGTCCTCTTCGGCATACAGCGACTCGGCCGCCAGCTGCTCGCCGAGCTTGCTCCAGAGCTTGATCTCGAGGTAGTCACAGCGTGAAGGACGCATACCCGAAGAGCTCATAGCCACGATCAGCGAGCCGCCGACGGTCGGATCGGTCGGGACGGTCACACGCTGGTTCTAGCCACCGGCGCTGGACTCAAGGCGTATCATGTGACACAGGTAGTAGGTGTCAGGAGCAAGATGCGTCTCAACAGCAAGGGCCAGGTCACGATTCCCGCACAGCTACGCGAACGCCACGGACTCCATGTGGGGGACGAGCTCGACGTGGTCGACGAAGCCGGCGCCTTGCGGATCGTCCGGACTCCCGGGAGCGAGAGCCGCGGCGAGCGGATCGTGCAACGGATGCGCGGTCGCGCCAACACCACGATGAGCACCGATCAGCTGCTGCGCCTGCTTCGTGACGAGTGATCCCCATCCAGCCGGCCGGACTGTCACGTTGGTCGACTCGAGTGTGCTGCTCGACGTGCTCACCGACGATGACACCTGGGGCCAGTGGTCACGACGGGCTCTAGCCCGAAGTTCCTTCGGTAGTCACGCTTGAAAACGGCCGCATTCCCTGTGTTCGTCGGGGATAGCGGCCTTTTCTACGGGCAACAGTGTAGTCACAACATCCGTCCGGTGGATGCGATATAGTCCAGGCATGCCAGCGAAGACACGTCACATCGGTGCGATGCATGTGGTCACGAACAGGATTCGTCGTGGTGAGAAGGAGTACACCGCGACCTTGTTGCGGCGGTCATATCGGCAAGACGGGAAGGTCAAGAAGGAAACGCTCGCGAACCTGTCGCACCTCCCGGCCGAGGCGATCGACGCGATCCGGCGGGTGCTGGCGGGCGAGAGCCTGATGAGCGCCGATGACGCGTTCGAGATCGAGCGGTCCTTGCCCGCGGGGCATGTGAACGCCGCGCTGATCATGGCGCGGCGGCTGGGTTTGGCGGAGCTGCTGGACCCGCGGTCCTCGCGTGATCGGGATCTGTGCATGGCGATGATCGTCTCGCGGGTGATCTCCCCGGGATCGAAGCTGTCGACCGTGCGCTCGTTGGGGCAGTCGACGCTGGCGTCAGAGCTCGGGGTCGAAGGTGTTGATGAGGACGATCTTTACGCCGCGATGGACTGGCTTTACGAGCGCCAGGCCCGGATCGAGGACCGTCTCGCCAAGCGTCACCTCAACGTTGGGGAGATGGTGCTCTATGACGTGTCCTCCTCCTATTTCGAGGGCCGCGCCTGTCCTTTGGGGAAGCTCGGCTACTCGCGGGACGGACAGAAGAACCTGCCCCAGATCGTCTACGGGTTGCTCTGTGACAAGCACGGCCGGCCCGTCAGCATCGAGGTGTTCTCCGGCGAGACCCATGACGACAAGACCCTCCCCGCACAGGTCAGGAAGGTCAAGGACCGCTTCGGGCTGGCGCGTGTCACTGTTGTGACTGATCGCGGGATGGTCACCAAAGCGAACATCGAGACCCTCACCCGCACGGAGGGGGTCTCCTGGATCACTGCGCTGAAGGCCCCCACGATCAAGAAACTCGTCCGCGACGGCATCTTCCAGCCGTCGCTGTTCGATCAGCAGAACCTCGGCGAGATTACCGACGTCAACGAGTTCCCTGGGGAGCGTTTGATCGTGTGCCGCAACCCACTTGTTGGTGCTCAGCGCGCCCGCAAACGCACCCTGTTGCTGGACGCGACAGAGCAGGAACTGGCGGCGATCAAGACCCGGGTGGACAAAGGCACTTTGCTCGGCTCAGCGCAGATCGGCCTGGCCGTCGGGCCGGCCCTGAAGCGCTTCCACGTCAAGAAACACTTCGACATCCACATAAGCGACATGGAGTTCACCTACCAGCGCAAACAGGAGCAGATCGACACGGAGGCCGCCCTCGACGGGTTCTACATCCTGCGCACCAACCACACCGCCGCTGAGGTTCCAGCCGGAGATGTCGTCCGCACCTACAAGAACCTTGAGCAGGCCGAGCGAGCGTTCCGGTCCCTGAAAGGCCCGGACCTACAGATCCGGCCGATCCATCACCACCTCGAGAACCGGGTCCGGTCCCATGTGCTGATCTGCATGCTCGCTTACTACCTCACCTGGCATTTGAAGGCCGCATGGAAACCGCTGTTGTTCACCGACGAGAACCGCCCCGAGAACGACGACCCGGTCGCCAAAGCCGTCCGCTCACCCGAAGCTGAGACCAAGGCCCGGACGAAACAGACGACCGACGGCGGCACTGCTCACAGCTACCAGACGCTGCTCAGCGAACTGGCGACCCAGACCCGGAACCGCACCCGACTCGCCGGCCGGACCGACACGTTCGAGAAGCTGACCCAGCCCACAGCACTCCAAGCCCAAGCGCTCAAGCTCACCACGAACGCCCCAGTCGTGATCAAGTAGACACAACCCCGACACCCCAAAACCCTGACGATCCCAGCAAATAAGCCAGATTTCGCCGCGTCACCGGGGGGAACTTCGGTCTAGCTCAGGCCGCCGACCAGGGGCACCTGGTGATCAACCCGATCGTCTACGCCGAGATCTCCACTGGGTTTGACCGCGTAGAGGAGCTCGACCAGGCGGTACCGGCGGATGACTTCGAGCGCGAGGCGCTGCCGTTCCAGGCAGGCTTCCTGGCAGGTAAGGCTTACCTTGCCTATCGCAGGCGCGGCGGACAGCGACGCTCGCCGCTACCGGACTTCTACATCGGTGCCCATGCCGCCGTCCGTGGGTACAGGCTGCTCACCCGCGACGCTGCCCGCTACCGGACCTCCTTTCCGTCGCTGCCGCTGATCGCACCGGAAAGCTGACCAGCGGGCGAGACGGACGCGCCATCTGCCGTCGTCGCATTCTTTGTGAGCTGGACCACCAGATCCGGTGGTCCAGCTCACAAAGTTCGCTCCCAGAAGGCCACCAGCGATACAAGCAGCCACAAACGGCACCGGAGAGTGCCCCCGGCAGGAATCGAACCTGCATCCCGCGCTTAGGAGGCGCGTGCTCTATCCATTGAGCTACGAGGGCGTGCGTGCGCCCCGCCCAATGTACGTCAGGCGCTGTCCTGCGTGTCGTCGTCCTCTTCGGCATACAGCGACTCGGCCGCCAGCTGCTCGCCGAGCTTGCTCCAGAGCTTGATCTCGAGGTAGTCACCGCGATAGTTGTCGGGCGCGATCAGGGTGAAGTGCTGCCCGTCGAGCTCGCACTGGTCCACAGCATGGTCGGCCAGCTCCGCGGTCACCACGGCACCGCCGCTGACCAGCGGAGCGCCCCAGATCAGCGTCATCTCGGCCCGCTCGCCACCCTCCCCACGCCAGTCGCCCAGCACCATCTCGTTGAGGTCAAGCTGCCAGTCGGGGTTGGCCTCCGCCACATCCCCGGTGAAGTCCGCACGCGCCTCGAGCTCGTCGGCCTCACCCGAGTCATCCAGCGTGAAGGACGCATACCCGAAGAGCTCATAGCCAAGCTCGGTGCGCGCAACCGCCGGCACGTAGGTGCGGCCGTAAAGGCTGCGGTCAGGGAACCAGCGGACCTCGCCGGGGCTGCCGATCTCCTCGCCCTCGGCGTCGATGTCCGCGCAGGCGGCCAGGAACTGCTCGTGCAGCAGCCCCATCAGGCGCTCGTTCAGGCAGTCGGGCTGCGGCGGCTCGGCGGCGAAGCTGATCACGAAGCGGTCGGTCGGCGGCATCTGCGCTACCCGTATCCCTCTGAAGCCTCAGGCGCTCCGGCCCGTGAGCCGCTCGTGGCCTGCACCCGCAAGCGTCCGCTCAAGCCCCTCGCGCAGCGCCACGGCCGGCTCCCAGCCGAGCAGCTCACGCGCCTTGCTGATGTCCGGCTGGCGTACCTGCGGGTCGTCGACCGGCAGCTCGGCAAACACGATCTCCGACCGGGAGCCGGTCAGCTCGATGATCACCTGGGCCAGCTCAAGCAGCGTGAACTCGTTGGGGTTGCCGATGTTCACCGGCTCGTGGCAGCCGGACTCGGCCAGCAGGATGATCCCGCGGATCAGATCGTCCACGTAACAGAACGAGCGCGTCTGGGAGCCGTCGCCAAAGACCGTCAGCGGCTGTCCCTGCAGCGCCTGGCGCAGGAACGTCGGGATCGCGCGACCGTCGTGGGGTCGCATGCGCGGACCGTAGGTGTTGAAGATCCTCACGATCGCCGTGTCCACACCCTGCTGGCGGTGGTAGGCCATGGTCAGCGCCTCGGAGAAGCGCTTGGCCTCGTCATAGACCCCCCGCGGCCCGATCGGGTTCACGTGGCCCCAGTAGCTCTCGGGCTGTGGATGCACCTGCGGGTCGCCGTAGACCTCGCTGGTCGAGGCGGTCAGGAAGCGGGCGCGGTGGCGCTTGGCCAGGCCGAGCGTGTGGTGCGTTCCGTAGGAGCCGACCTTGAGCGTGTGCAGGGGGATCCGCAGGTAGTCGATCGGCGAGGCCGGGGAGGCGAAGTGGTAGACGTAGTCAACCGGCTCCTCCACGTGGTAGGGCTCGATGATGTCGAGGTTCAGGTGCACGAAGCGCTCGCCGCGCAGGTGCGCGATGTTCTCGAGCGTGCCGGTCTCGAGGTTGTCCACACAGATCACGCGATGACCCTTCGCGAGCAGCGCGTCGCACAGGTGCGAACCGAGAAAGCCGGCGCCGCCGGTCACCAGTGAGGTTGTCATCTGACGCGCAATCTAGCCGACCGGCCCCGGCGGTGTGCTCACCGCGACCCCCGCGACCCACTCGCCCTGCTCGCGCTTCCAGATCGGCGCGCGGGCCTTCAGCTCGTCGATGATCTCGCGCGCGCCCGCGAACGCCTCGTCGCGATGCGGCGCCGAGACCGCGATCACAACAGACGGCTCCGACAGCGCGACCTCGCCGATGCGGTGCTCGACCGCGACCGCGCAGAGGCCGTGGCGTGCGCTCGCCGCCGCGACGATCACCTGAATCTCCGCCACCGCCATCTCCACGTATGCCTCGTACTGAAGCGCCGGCACCTCGCGCGTGACCCCCTGGAAGGTCACGACCGCGCCGGCGCGCGGGTCGCGCACGAGCGCCTCGAGCCGACCGGCAGCAAGCGGCTCGCTGCTGACCCGTACGTGCGGCGGGCCCGCTGGCCCGCCGCTTTGACGGCTCTCTGCCCCACCCGACACCGGCGGGATCAGTGCCAGCTCATCGCCGGGGGCCAGCGGCGTTGACTCGGATGCGTACTCGCGGTTCACGGCCAGCGCCGCCCGCATACCACCGGTCAGCCAGGCGAGCTGCGCCAGCGCATCCGCGACGGTCGCGCCGTCGGCCAGCTCGAGCTCGAGCAGCGCGGTGCCGGCCCGTTCTCGCAGCGACGCAAACAGCCTCACCTGCACATCCATGCCGGCAAGCGTAGAGCCATCGCGCGACGCCGCACAGATCCCCACACGGCGCGTAAGCTCCGTGCATGACTGAGCCAGGACACGCGTCGTTCGCGCCGCTTGTTGGGCCCGATGATCCCAGGCGGTTCACCGATTCGGGGGTTGAGGTCGCGCCGGTGTATGGGCCGGACGATGTGCCGGGGGATTTGGCCGGGCGACTGGGTGCGCCAGGCTCTTATCCGTTCACGCGCGGGGTTCATGAGAGGATGTACCGGGAGCGGTTGTGGACGATCCGGCAGTACGCGGGGTATGCCTCGGCGCGTGAGTCCAATGAGCGCTACCGGTATCTGCTCGAGCGCGGCACGACCGGGTTGTCTTTGGCGTTTGATCTGCCGACGCAGCTCGGTCTGGACTCTGATGACCCGCGCTGTCTGGGGGAGGTTGGGCGCACGGGGGTTGCGATCGACTCAATCGAGGACATGCGCACCGCCTTTGACAGGATCCCATTGGATCGCGTGTCGACGTCGATGACGATCAACGCCCCGGCGAGCGTTCTGCTGTTGCTCTATGAGCTTGTCGCTGAGGAGCAGGGCGTCCCGGCGGAGCGTCTGCGCGGCACGGTGCAGAACGACATCCTCAAGGAGTACATCGCGCGCGGGAACTTCATCTACCCGCCCGCCGGCGCGATCCGCCTGACGACGGATCTGTTCGCCTATTGCCGTGAGCGGATCCCGGCCTGGAACACGATCTCGATCTCCGGCTATCACTTCCGGGAGAAGGGCTGCTCGGCGGTGCAGGAGGTTGCCGTCACGCTGGCCAATGGGATCGCGTACGTGCAGGCGGCACTGGATGCGGGGATGGGGGTGGATGAGTTCGCGCCGCGCCTGGCGTTCTTCTTCAACGCGCACAACAACGTCTTTCAGGAGGTCGCGAAGTTTCGTGCCGCCCGCAGGATGTGGGCGCAGATCATGGCTGAGCGGTTTCACGCCGAGGATGAGCGGTCTTTGAAGCTGCGCTTTCACACCCAGACCGGTGGGGTGACGTTGACCGCCCAGCAGCCGGAGAACAACATTGTGCGGGTCGCTCTGCAGGGCTTTGCGGCGGCGTGTGGCGGCACACAGTCGCTGCACACAAACGGCTTTGATGAGGCGCTTGCGCTGCCCAGCGAGCACGCCGCGAGGATCGCTGTGCGCACCCAGCAGATCCTGCAGTACGAGTCCGGGGTGGCGGACACCGTAGACCCGTTCGCCGGCTCCTATTTCGTGGAGTCGCTGACCAGCGAGATCGAGGCGCGCGCCACGGAGCTGATCACGAAGATCGACGAGCTCGGTGGCGCGGTCCAGGCGATCGACTTCATCCGTGCGGAGATCGAGGAGTCCGCGTTCGGCTACCACGAGCGCTACCGCACCGGCCAGGACACCGTCGTTGGGGTCAACCGCTTCGTCGAGGACGACCTGCAGGTCCCGGAGATCATGCGTGTCGACCCCGCCTCAGAGCGCCAGCAGGTCACGCGCCTGAAAGCGTTCAAGGAAGGCCGCGACCAGCAGCTGATCGAAAAACGCCTTGAGCAGGTGCGCCAGACCGCGCGCGGAACCGACAACATGCTCTGGCCGCTACGGGACGCTTTGCGCGACGGCTGCACCCTCGGCGAGGTGTGCGGCGCCATGCGCGATGTCTTCGGCCGCTACCAGCCCTCCAACTGATGCGACCATGAGCACCGCGCTGATCCCCGCCGTCTACTTCTGGCAGGTCGTGCTGGCGATCCACGTGCTGTTCGTCGTGCTCGCCTTTGGCGTGCTGGTGAGCTACCCGTTCATGCTGATCGCCGCCGAGCGCATCGACCCACGCTCGCTGCCCACACTGCTGCGGCTGCGCCGCCTGCTCGGGCGCGGGCTGATCAACCCGGGACTGCTGGTGGTGGTCGCAGCGGGCGTCTATCTGGCCATCCACCTGCACGCCTGGCAGGACTTCTACGTGCAGTGGGGGATCGGCGCGGTGGTCGTGATCGGCGCCCTGGAGGGGGCGCTGGTGATGCGCCAGTCGGCCATGCTGGCGGCGCTGGCTCAGCGCGACATCGATGCCTCGGCCGGCGGCGAGATCGACTGGAGCGCCGAGTATCTGAAGCTGCGGGGACGCGCCGAGCAGGTCAACGCGCTGCTAGCAATCATCGTCGTCGTGACGATCTTCGTGATGGTCGTGCAATGAGCAGCCGCGCAGGAGACCAGGCCCCCGGCAGCGAAACCCTCTACTGATGACTGAACTGACAGCCGTCCGGACGCTCGTCAAGTCCGCCCCCGAGCTCTGGGCAGTCTGCAGTGATGTGGACTCCCTGGCACAGCACCTGGGCGCCTTTGGCGACATCCGTATAACCCGACTCGAACCGGAGACCACCGTCGCCTGGGAGGGCGAGCGCGCAAGCGGCACGGTGCGGATCGAGCCGTCGGGCTGGGGCACGCGGGTGACAATCACAGCCGACTCGAGCGCTGCGCTCGACGCGCTGCTTGACAACCTCGGCCAGGCCCACCACCGCCCGTTCTCGCGCTGAGGTCCCCGCCCGGGGCCTCAGCGCGAGAACGGGGCCGCGTGCATACCTCGCCGCGCGCGGAGCTTTGGCTGCCGGCGAAACCGTGCGCCACCGGGGCCGATGGGTCACTGGTCTGGCGCGGTTGAATTGCCTACTTGGTTCGGGGTGGTTCGCGCGTGGGTGAGTTTGCTTGGCGAGCGCGGCTGCCGAAGGCTCGAGCTTTCGTGGTTCGGACCTCGGCGAGGTGTCTGCGATGTAGCCTTCATCGTTCGCTTGCCCGGACGTGCCGATAGGCACTCATGAGCACCTACGGAGTTGCGCACTTGGACGACATCGCGGAGATGAACGATGGTCACTGCCCGTACCGTCCGGTTCGCCACCACTTCGATATCACGACGTTCGGGGCGACCTCGTGGACGGCGAAGCACGCGGGAGATCGTCTCATCAACGAGCACGACGAGGCGGACGAAGTCGATGAGCTGTATCTGGTGCTGTCAGGTTCCGCACGCTTCGAGATAGCAGGACAGATCGTCCCGGCGCGGACCGGCACCTTCGTCCGTGTCCCTCCCGGCGTGATGCGCACCGCCTACGCCGAGGAGGCCGGGACGACCGTCTTTGCGGTCGGCGGCGGTCGAACGGGCGAGCCATACTGGCCGGGAGGGTGGGAGGTCTGGTCAGCGCTTCGCCCACTGATGGAAGCTGGCCGACACGAGGAACTCATCGACCATGCGCAGTCCATGATCGACGAGGAGCCGGCCCATCCCGAGCTGCTCTACAACGTGGCGTGCAGCGAGAGCCTGCTCGGACGGACCGACGATGCGTTGGATCACCTCCGTCGCGCGGTTGCGCCCATGCCGAAGCTCGGTCGCTTCGCGCGGGAGGACGAGGATCTTGCTGCTTTGCGCGACCTGCCCGCGTTCGCTGAGATCACCCGGGACGCGCTCTGAGCTACGTCGATAGCCCCGGGAAGGGCATGTCACAGTCGACGTCGCAACAGGTGAACGGCCAACCCTACCGGGTGTTATGACGACCAGCTCTGGGTTGATCACGATAAGCGCAGACGGCGAGCTGCTGGTCAAACTGCGCCTCGCAGCCGACACCTGCCCCGCGGAAGCGCCGGCCGTGAGCGCAGCGCTCAGCTGCAGCGCTCAGCTGCAGCGCCGGCGGCGTGGCCAGGACGTTCACAAACGCCGCCAGTGCCAGCCTGACGGCCACCTTCACCGTACAGGCCACGGTCAGCACAGGCGGAACGCAGCTGCTGAGTCCGCCGTTCACGTTCGCTGGCTGCGGGTTCGTCGGCGCGTGACGGCCGGCCCTACGCCGGCGAGCCGGCGGGGGCCCAGCGGGGCCCCCGCCGGTACAGTCTCCGGTGGCCATGGCAGATCTACACCCCGAGACCCAGGAGCACGCGCCCCAGACCTACGCCGAGCGGCTGCGCCAGCTTGAGGTTCTCAAGCACGAGGCGGTCCATGCGGGCAGCGCGCAGGCTGTGGAGAAGCAACATGCGAAGGGCAAGTACACGGCACGGGAGCGGGTCGAGAAGCTGCTTGACCCGGGGTCGTTTCAGGAACTTGACGTGTTCGTGCGCCACCGCACCACGGACTTTGGAATGCAGTCAAACCGGCCGTACGCGGATGCGGTGGTGAGCGGCTACGGGACGATCGATGGGCGGCGGGTGTGTGTCTTCAGCCAGGACTTCACGGTGTTTGGCGGGTCGCTTGGCGAGGTGATGGCCGAGAAGATCTGCAAGGTGATGGAGCTCGCGGAGAAGATCGGCTGCCCGGTTGTCGGGATCAACGACTCCGGTGGCGCGCGGATCCAGGAGGGCGTGGTCGCGCTCGGCGGCTACGGCGATGTGTTCTACCGCAACGTGCGCGCCTCGGGGGTGATCCCGCAGATCAGCCTGATCATGGGGCCGTGCGCCGGTGGGGCGGTGTATTCGCCGGCGATCACGGACTTCATCTTCATGGTCAAGGAGACCTCGCACATGTTCATCACCGGCCCGGATGTGATCCGCACGGTGACCGGCGAGGAGATCGGTTTTGAGGAGCTTGGCGGCGCGGTCACGCACAGCGCCCGTTCCGGGGTCGCGCACTTCGCCTCAGATGACGAGGACCAGTGCTTGGCGGACGCTCGCTATCTGCTGTCGTTTCTGCCGCAGAACAACCTCGAGACACCGCCGTGGGTGCTGACCGCCGACACCCCGGACCGCCAGGATCCGGAGCTTGACACGATCGTGCCGGATAACCCCAACCGGCCCTATGACATGCGCGAGGTGGTGCACCGGGTCGTTGATGACGGCGACTTCATGGAGGTGCACGAGCTCTTTGCGCCGAACATCATCTGCGGCTTCGCGCGCCTTGACGGGCACGCGGTCGGGATCGTCGGCAACCAACCTGCGCGCCTGGCCGGCGTGCTCGACATCGACGCCTCGGAGAAGGCGTCGCGGTTCATTCGCACCTGTGACGCGTTCAACGTCCCGGTGATCACCTTCTGTGACGTGCCGGGCTTTCTGCCCGGCGCCGCGCAGGAGTGGGGCGGGATCATCCGTCACGGCGCCAAGCTGCTGTATGCCTACGCGGAGGCGACGGTGCCGAAGCTGACCGTCATCACCCGCAAGTCCTATGGCGGCGCCTACGACGTGATGGGCTCAAAGCACCTGGGCGCGGACATGAACCTCGCCTGGCCGACCGCGGAGGTTGCGGTGATGGGTGCCGAGGGTGCGGTCAACATCATCTACCGGCGCGAGATCGCCACCGCCGATGACCCTCAGGCGGAGCGTGCCCGGCTGATCGAGGAGTACAAGGCGCACTTCGCAAACCCCTACATCGCCGCCGAACGGGGCTACATCGACGATGTGATCGTCCCGCGCGAGACCCGTCCGAGGTTGATCGAGGCGCTGCGGATGCTCGCGACCAAACGCCAGCCCGGGCCGCGGCGCAAACACGGCAACATCCCGCTGTGAGCGCGCGCGCGGACCGCCGCCCGTCAAGCGATGAGGCCGCGGCGATCGCCGCCGCGATCGAGCAGTTCACCCGCGACACGACGGCGCCGCCACCGGAACCCCCGGTCACGCAGCCGAGTCGGTGGTTGCAGGCAGCGCTGGTCGAGGGCGTCACGCGCCAGCCGGACCCCGCACCGCTGCCCTGAAGCTCGCGTCAGATGCCCGCACCAGCAGCAGGCGCGGGTAGGTCTCTGGGCGGGTGTCGCCGGATGCCGCGGCCCCGGAGGTCCTATACGTGATGCTAGTATGCACGTATGCGACGCACAACGATCTCGCTTCCCGACGACTTGGCCGACGCCCTCGACCGCGAGGCACGGCGGCGCAGGGTTGCGGTTTCCTCGATCGCCCGGGCAGCTCTCGCCAACCATCTTGGCCTGGGCGAGCCAGGCGACCAGCGGCCGTTGCCGTTCGCCGCCCTGGGAAGCAGCGGCCAACGAACGACCGCGCGCGACATGGAGAAACTCCTCGACCAGGAGTGGAACGCGCGTGCTGGCCGTCGTTGACGCAGGCCCGCTGTACGCCGCCGCCGACACAGACGACGTCGACCACCAGACGTCCGTCCAAGCACTCGCGCGCGGGGACCTCAGGTTAGTCGTGCCAGCGCTTGCTATCGCTGAAGCGACCTACTTTGTCGGCCAGCGTCTAGGCCCCGCCGCCGAGGCCGCCTTCCTCCGCGGTCTAGCGGCGCTCGACATCGAGGCACCCGCCACCGAGGACTTCGCCCGAATCGCCGAGCTGGTCGAGCAGTACGCTGACTTCCCGCTCGGTGGCACCGACGCATCCGCCATCACCCTCGCCGAACGGATCGGTGCGACGACCATCATCACGCTGGACCGTCGCCACTTCGCGGCCGTCCGCCCCCGCCACTGCGAGGCGTTCTCGATCCTGCCCTGAACGAGAGACCCGCAGTCGCCTCGCGTCACCAGCACGCGATTACCGGGTTGGGATCGTGAGGTCGTGGAGGCGAGCGCGTAATGCTGACCGACTGGACGGGGTGCCGACGGCCGCCTGCGCCAAGCTGCGAAGAGTTGCGCTCGGCGCGCAAGCGGCGTGTTGCGCGCGCCGCTTCCAGCCGGTCTCATGAGGATGCTCGCGCGCTACACCCGAATGGTCGTCGTCTCCGTCGCCATAGACAAACGGTGGCGCTCGTTCATGGCGCCTTGCCGCGTCGCCGGTTCGTTGATGCAGCTGCAGTCTGTCGCGGTCCCGCTCTGCCGCCGGTCGATCGATGCAAACACCAGAACTCCTACCTTCCGTCCTGTGGCAACGCACCTGCTTCGCGACTCGCCACGCGACCGGCGGCGCGTTGGTGGCGGTGCGTGGCCGTGAAAACAAATACTTGAAAGTCGGTCGGTATTTGGTAGTTTATGCCGGTCGGCCGGTGTGCAAACGCCGGTCGACCACCGCCACCGACCGGAGAAGACTGATGGCAGCGCACACATCGCCCACCGCAACCGGCTCACTCGAGCACCCCGAGCGCATCGCGGACGTACCCGGCCACGTGATCCCGATCCTCGAGGACGAGTTCGCGGACTTCGCCACGCAGGCCGGCCGGTTCATGCGCGGCGAGCTGGCCGAGGATGACTTCATCAAGTTCCGCCTGCGCCAGGGCGTCTACGGCCAGCGCCAGCCGGACGTGCAGATGATCCGCATCAAGCTGCCGATGGGAGGGGTCACCGCTGAGCAGCTCGACGCCTTCGCGGAGGTGATCGAAGCGCACGTGCCGCTGCGCAAGGGCCACATCACGACCCGCCAGAACATCCAGATGCACAACGTGCCGCTGGCGAAGGTCGAGGCGCTCCTGCGCCAGCTCGGCGAGGCCGGGCTCTCGAGCCGCGAGGGTTGCGGCAACACCGTGCGCAACGTCACCGGCGACCCGCGCGCCGGGACCCTGCCCGACGAGCTATTCGACATCACCCCATACGCGGGCGCCTACGTGCGCTACTTCGTGCGGCACCCGACCACGCAGATGATGCCGCGCAAGGTCAAGACGGCGTTCAGCGCAACCGAAGCAGATGAGGTCGTCACGCAGATCCACGACATCGCCTTCACCCCACGCCTGCGCGACGGCGTGCGGGGGGTGCAGATGCGGGTTGGCGGCGGGACCGCGATCATGCCGCGACTCGCGCCGGTGCTCTACGACTTCGTTGAGCTCGACAACGGCGATTACCTGAAGGTGACCGAGGCGCTGTTGCGGATCTTCGACCGCCAGGACTTCCTGCGCGTCAACCGCGCCCGCGCGCGGATCAAGGTGCTCGTCGACAAGGTCGGGATCGACGCGGTGCGGGAGCTGGTCGAAGCGGAGCTGCGCGAGGGCTGGGTGAACGAGCGTGACTTCGACCCCGAGCCGCTGCTGCTGCGCCACGACGAGCAGACCCACGCGCCCGGCCCGCCGGCGCAGGCCGGCTCCCCCAACGGCGACGGCCGAGCCTTCGAGCGCTTCGTGCACAGCAACGTGCGCAGCCAGCGCCAGCCCGGCTTCCGCACGGTCGAGGTGAAGGTCCCGCGCGGAGATCTCGATCCGAGCCAGCTGCGTGGCCTGGCAGCGCTGATGCGCCGGTCAACTGGCCCCAGCGCACGCACGACCGCCCGCCAGAACCTGGTGCTGCGCTGGGTGCGCGAGAAGTCGGTCTACGACGTGTGGCGCGAGCTCGAGCGCTTGGGCCTGGGCGCGGCCGGCGCAGAGGAGATCACAGACGTGGTCAGCTGCCCCGGCACGGACTCCTGCAAGCTCGGGATCACGAGCTCCATGGGGCTCAACCGGGCCCTCAGCCAGCGGCTCGAGCAGATGGCGATCAGCGACCCGCTGACACGACGCATCCACGTCAAGATGAGCGGCTGCCCGAACGGCTGCAGCCAGCACCACCTGGCCGGCATCGGTTTCTACGGCGCGTCGATCAAGGTCGGGCAGGGCACGATCCCCGCCTACATCCCGCACATCGGTGGCTCCTACGAGGATGGCTTGGTGCGCTTCGGTGTGCGGCTGAAGACCCGCCTGCCAGCGCGTCGGGTGCCCGATGCGGTTGAACGCTGGGTCCGCTTCTACGAGGCCGAGCGCGCCGCCGGGGAGCCCTTTGGCGCCTTCGCCGCACGCGTCGGCGCGCAGGCGTTTGAAGCGCGCGTCAAGGACCTGGCGATGCCAGTGGAGTTCTCGCAGGAGAACATCGAGCAGTTCGTCGACTGGTCGCGCGACCGGCCGTTCCAGGTGGAGCGCGGCGAGGGCGAATGCGCCGTCTGAGCTTGTCCCGGCGGCCTGGGGCACTAAGCTGACGACCACGATGCCCGAGACGCCGCCGGACCTCGAACGGGCGAGTGCCCAGGAGGTGATCGCCTACGCCGTGGAGCGCTTTCACCCAAGCCTGAAGACAGCCTGCTCTTTTCAGAAGGAGGAGTCGGTGCTGGCGCACATGCTGAGCCAGATCGCCCCCGACGCAACGCTCTTCACGATCGACACCGGCGTCCTGTTCCCCGAGACGCTCACCACCTGGAAGCGCTTTGAGGAGCGCTTCGGGCTGACGATCGAGGTCATCGACGCCGCAAGCCCGCAGGGCGCATGGACGCGTGAGCGCTGCTGCGGCCAGGCCAAGGTCGACGGGCTGGAGCGCGCGCTTGCCGGCGTTGATGCCTGGATCACTGGCATCCGCCGCGAGCAGGCGCCCACGCGCGCCGATGCGCGCAAGCTCGAGCGCGACGAGCGAAGGCGCCTGTGGAAGCTGAACCCGCTCGCGGATTGGACCGAGAAGCAGATCTGGGAGTACATATACGCCAACGACCTGCCGTATAACCCGCTGCACGACCAGGGCTATGAGTCGATCGGCTGCGCGCCCTGCACGCTCCCGGGCAGTGGCCGCGAGGGCCGCTGGGCAGGAGAGGAAAAGACCGAATGCGGTATCCACCTCTAGGATGGCGCGAGCTGCGACGATGACAACCGGGCCGCACACACACGTGACCACCCGCTCCACATACGAGCTCTCCCACCTGCAGGCCCTGGAGGCCGAGGCGATCTACATCATGCGAGAGGTCGCCGCCCAGTTCGAGCGGCCCGTGCTGCTGTTCAGCGGCGGCAAGGACTCGATCGTGCTGATGCGCCTGGCGGAGAAGGCGTTCAGGCCGAGCCGCTTCCCGTTCCCGGTGATGCACGTGGACACCGGCCACAACTTCCCCGAGGTGACCGCCTTCCGCGACCAGCTCGTGGAACGGCTCGGCGAGCGGCTGATCGTGGCGAGCGTTCAGGACTCGATCGACGCAGGCCGCGTGCGCGAGCAGACCGGTCCGCGGGCGTCGCGCAACCGCCTGCAGACGACGACGCTGCTTGATGCGATCGCCGAGCACTGGTTCGACGCCGCCTTCGGCGGCGCCCGCCGCGACGAGGAACGCGCCCGCGCCAAGGAGCGCGTCTTCAGCTTCCGCGACGACTTCGGCCAGTGGGACCCCAAGAACCAGCGCCCCGAGCTGTGGGCGCTCTACAACGGACGCATCCGCCGCGGCGAGCACGTGCGCGTCTTTCCAATCTCCAACTGGACCGAGATGGATGTCTGGCAGTACCTCGCCCAGGAGCGGCTGGAGGTGCCATCGATCTACTACGCGCACACGCGCGAGGTGTTCGCGCGCGACGGCATGCTGTATGCGACCAACGAGCACATCCAGCTGATGGACGGCGAGGTGCCGTTTCAGGCCTCCGTCCGCTACCGCACGGTCGGCGACATGACCTGCACCGGCGCGGTCCGCTCGACGGCGAGCACGCTTGCCGAGGTGGTTGCGGAGATCGCCGCCAACCGCATCACCGAGCGCGGCGAGACCCGCGCCGATGACCGCGTCAGCGACGCGGCGATGGAGGACCGCAAGCGCGAGGGCTACTTCTGATGCCGGCCGTCAGCGAGCTTTTGCGGGTCGCCACCGCGGGCTCGGTGGACGACGGCAAGTCGACCCTGATCGGACGCCTGCTGCACGACACCAAATCGATCCTGGAGGACCAGCTGGCCCACGTCGCCGAGACCTCCGAACGCCGCGGCGACGGCTACGTCAACCTCGCGCTCTTGACCGACGGCCTGCGCGCCGAACGCGAGCAGGGCATCACGATCGACGTGGCCTACCGCTACTTCCAGACCGGCGCGGCGGCGGGCACCGCCACACTCGACACTGGCGCCGCGAGCTTCCAGGGCGGGCGCAAGTTCATCATCGCCGACACGCCCGGGCACGAGCAGTACACGCGCAACATGGTCACCGGCGCCTCCACCGCCGACCTCTCGATCGTCCTGATCGACGCGCGCCACGGCGTCAGCGAGCAGACGCGCCGGCACGCCTACATCACCTCGCTCTTGCGCATCCCGCACCTGGTGGTGGCGGTCAACAAGATGGACCTGGTCGACTACTCCCAGGAGACCTTCGAGGCGATCGTCGCCGAGTTCACCGACTGGGCCACGCGCCTGGCGCTGAGCGACGTGAGCTTCATCCCACTCTCGGCGCTGCGCGGCGACAACGTCGTGGAGCGTTCCGACAGCATGCCCTGGTACCAGGGCCCGTCGCTGCTCTACCACCTCGAGCACGTCGTGATCGCCACCGACCGCGACATGGACGACGTGCGCTTCCCCGTGCAGTGGGTGGTGCGGCCGATGAGTGACGAGCACCACGACTACCGCGGCTACGCCGGGCAGGTCGCCGCCGGCGTGATCCGACCCGGCAGCGAGGTGCTCGTGCTGCCCAGCGGACGGCGCACCAGGGTGGCGGCGATCGACACCTACGACGGCGCGCTCGAGCTCGCCTTCCCGACGATGTCGGTGACGCTGCGGCTCGAGGATGACATCGACATCTCGCGCGGCGATCTGATCGCCGGCGCCGACGAGCCGCCGATCGTCGCGCGCGACCTGGAGGCGATGGTCTGCTGGATGAGCGAGCAGCCGATGCGAGCCGGCGGGCGCTACGCGATCCACCACACCACCCGGGCCGCCAAGGCGATCATCGACCGCCTGGAGTACCGCGTCGACGTCAACACGCTCGAGCGCGACACCGACGCCGGCACCCTGGAGCTCAACGAAATCGGCCGCGTGCACCTGCGCAGCTCAACACCGCTGGTGGTCGACCCCTACGCCCGCAACCGCACCACCGGCAGCTTCATCCTGATCGACGAGGCGACCAACGACACGGTCGCCGCCGGGATGATTCGCTCGGCCCGCTGAGCGCCGGCATAAGCGTCTTGAGCCCTCGCTTGGCTTGCGCTTGTACCGTGTCGGGCGAATGAGCATCCAGACACGTGCGCGGCCGGCGGACGAATATCCGGTGAGTGAGGGTTTGGCGGGCCGGTGGCCCGCCAAACCCTCACTCACCCGTGCCGACCTGCTCGCGATCGCGATCCCCACGCTCGCCGGGGCGCTGCTGACCGCTATCGACCTCGGCACGCGCAGCCTGTGGCTCGATGAGGGCTCGACCTTCGCGATCGTCAGCCAACACGGCGCGGCGCTGTGGCGCGCCGTGGCCCACGACGGCGGCAACATGCTCATCTACTACCTGGGGATGCACCTCCTGCTCGCGTGGTTCGGTGACGCCACCTGGGTGATGCGCCTGCCGTCGGTGATCGCCACCGCGGCGACCGGTGGCCTCGTGGCGGCGCTCGCGCTGCGCCTGTTCCCCGACAACCGACGTCTGGCCGGCGCCGCCGGCCTGCTGACCGTGATCAGCCTGCCACTCGTCTACTGGGGGCAGAACGCCCGCGGCTACGCGTGGCTCGTGACGCTCGCGGTCGGCTCGTTTCTGGCGCTGGCCGTGATCCTTCAGACCCCGCCCGAGCGCGCCCCCGCGCGCGGCGCCGTGGCTGCCTACCTGCTCACCACGCTGGCGGCGCTCTACATCGGCTACGACTTTGCGCTGCTGATCCCGGGCCAGCTGGCGCTGCTTTTGATCCACCGCGAACGCGCCCGGCTGGTGATCGGCTGCCTGGCGCTCACGCTGGTGCTGTGCACACCGCTCGCGGTGCTGGCGGTCGAGCGCGGCTCAAGCCAGCTCTTCTGGGTCACGCAGCTGCACTGGGCGATCGTCGGAGAGGCGATGCTGACGCTGCTGGCCGCGCTGCCGCCAGACTTCCACACGACCGCGATGACCTACGTGGCGGTCGCCGGCCTCGGTCTCGGCACGGCGAGCGCTCTGGTTGCCGCAGCCCGCCCGGCACTGCGCGCGCTGCGCGATCGCCGGCCGCGCGACCAGCACGCCTGGCCGGTTCTGTTCATGCTCTCCTGGGCGCTCGTGCCGACCGTGCTGACCGTGCTCTTCTACGCCGCCGGCGAGCCGGTCGAGCTGCCGCGCGTGACGATCCTGGTGATCCCGGTGGTGGCGCTGCTGCTGGCCTGGCTGCTCTTGCGGCCGGCACGCACGCTGCGCCTGACGGCGTTCGGCACGCTCGGCGTCGTGCTCCTGCTCGGCCTGCGGCTGACGCAGGTGGTACCCGCCTACGGCGTCTCGCCGGAGCCATGGAACACGGTCACCGCCTACGTGCTGGCCCACACCTCAAGGGCCCAGCCGGCGTGCGTGATCTTCTACGCGCAGGACGGCCGCGAGTCCTTTGACTATTACCTGCTGCGCGACACCGGCACGCCCGCCGGCACGCGCAACCCCGCGCCGGACCTGCACCCGGTGCTGCCATCGCTGGGCTTTGCAACGGTCCGGCCCTTCGTCGAGCAGTACGCCACGCTGGACGCGGCGAAGCGGGCCCGCGTCGCCAGCGCCTGCCCGCGCCTGTGGATCATCGCAAGCCACAACGGCGACGCAAACGGCACCCCGCAATCGCGCGCGAACCTGCGCCGCTACCAGCGCATGGAGCAGAGGCTTCGGGCGCTCTACCCGTATACGACAATACGGACGTTCGGCTGGTCGGCGCCGATCAACGTGCGCCTGCTGTACCGCTCAGGGTCGTAGCCACATGCCGACGTAGGTGATCGGCGAGAGCACCACCGTGGCGAGCAGGTTGAAGCGCATCGCCCTGCGGTAGGCACGGCCGTCGAACGCCGCACCGACCGCCAGCACCAGTGGAAAGGCGTCGACCAGGATGCGCGGGTTGGGCGGCGTGTTTGCGGAGGTGACCGCCAGCAGACAGACCACGACCGTCCAAACCCACGTGGTCAGCGGCACGTGCGCACGGTGATCCCACAGCAGCTTGAGCGCCACCAGCATGAACACCGTCCCGAGCAGCGCAAGGACATTGTTGAGATCCACGCCAGCCGGCCCGTGGCCGGCGGCGCCGGCGACGAACATCTGGCGGACCAGCTGAATGGCCACGTTGGGGATCGCCAGCGGCGTGGTCGACTCCGACCACTCGATGTGCTGGGCGGTGTAGTCAGCAAACGGCGAGCCGGTCCAGATCCACAGGTAGATCGCGAACCCCACGGCGCCGCCGACCGAGAGCACCGGTGCCAGCAGCGCACGCCACGAGGCACGTGCCGGCAGACGGCGGCCGCGGATGCGCGGGTTCCAGCCGCAGCGACGCCACTCGACCAGGGTGGCCACGGCACACATCGGCACCGCCGCCAGATCGGTCGGCGCGACGGCCGTCGCAAAGCCGGCCATCACACCGGCCCACAGCCAGCGACGGCGCGCCAAGAGCAGCATCGCAGCGGCGATCAGGCTCACCGTCAAGGCCTCGCTGTAGACCATCGAGAAGACGATCGTGCCCGGGAACAGACACCAGAACCTGACCGCCCGGCGTGCCGCCTCATCACCCCACCAGTCACGCGCCAGCTTGCCGACCAGCACCGTGGCAACCGCGCCGGCGATCATCGAAACGGCGATCGCCGCCAGCAGGTCGCTGATCGCTGAAACGTGCGCAACCAGCCAGATCGTCATCGGGTACATCGGCATGAAACCGAGCGTCGTGTAGGCGCGCGGCTGCCTGATCACGTGGTGGAAATACCAGGTGGCCGCGGTCTTCAGGTACCACTCACCGTCCCAGTTGGACATCTCGCTGCCGAGCGTCGAATGCGTCAGCGGGAAACCCTGCCAGTTGAACGTCCTGGCGAGGCCCACATGGGCGCCGAGCGTGTCGACGACCAGCATCGCAGCCGCCGCGATCGCCAGGTACAGCAGCCGCGAGGCGACATACATCGTGAGCGTGTAGCCGCTCAGCGAAGCGGTCCGCAGCCGCTCCGCAAGGTGGGCCATGAGACCCAGGCGGCGCGCGCCCGCGGGATGCGCCTCCTGAAGGATCGTCACGCCGCAGATAGTAGGACGCTAAAGTCCGGCGACGCATGTTCGGAAAGGTTCTGATCGCGAATCGTGGTGAGATCGCGGTGCGTGTTATGCGGGCCTGTGAGGAGCTTGGGATCGCCACGGTGGCGGTGTATTCGGAGCTTGATCGTGACGCTGCGCATGTGCGTCGCGCGGATGAGGCGTATCTGCTCGGCCCGGGTCCGGCGGCGGAGTCGTATCTGAACGTGGAGCGGCTGCTTGAGATGATCGAGCGGTCGGGTGCTGAGGCGGTGCATCCGGGGTATGGGTTTCTGTCTGAGAACGCGGCGTTTGCCTCGGCGCTTGAGGAGCGTGGGATCGTGTTCATCGGCCCGCCGGCGAGCGCGATCGAGGCGATGGGCTCAAAGACCCGGGCGCGGGAGCTGATGGCGGCCGCCGGAGTGCCGATCGTGCCGGGCACGACCGAGCCGGTTGAGACGGTCGCTGATGCCAGGGCGATCATTGCGGCGCAGATCGGCTACCCGGTGGCGGTCAAGGCCGCCGGTGGCGGGGGTGGCAAGGGCTTCCGGGTCGCTATCGAGGAGTCGCAGCTGGAGGCGGCGTTTGAGGGGGCGGCAAGGGAGGGTGAGAAGTTCTTCTCTGACCCGACCGTTTATCTGGAGCGCTATCTGCCTGATCCGCGGCATGTGGAGGTGCAGATCCTCGCTGACAAGCACGGGCATGTGATCCATCTGGGGGAGCGCGACTGCTCGCTTCAGCGCCGGCATCAGAAGCTGATCGAGGAGGCGCCCGCCCCCGCGGTTGAGGCCGTCTCCGGCCTGCGTGAGCGGATCGGCCGGATCGGGGTTGATGCCGCCGCCGCGGTCGGCTACGCGGGCGCCGGCACGATCGAGGGGCTTTTGCAGGATGGCGAGTACTTCTTTTTGGAGATGAACACGCGCGTCCAGGTTGAGCATTGCGTGACCGAGCTTGTGACCGGTATCGACATCGTCAAGGAGGGAATCCGCGTGGCGGCCGGTGAGCCGCTGTCGGTCCGCCAGGAGGATGTGGTGCTGCGCGGCCATGCGATCGAGTGCCGTATCAACGCTGAGGACGCGTCAAAGAACTTCGCGCCCGCCCCGGGACGGATCGGCACCTACCGTGAGCCCTCGGGCCCGGGGGTCAGAGTCGACTCCGGTGTCGGCCCGGGCAGCGAGGTCTCACCGATGTATGACCCGATGATCGCCAAGCTGATCGTCTGGGACACCGACCGTGAGCAGGCGACCGCACGGATGCTCCGCGCACTTGGCGAGTATGAGATCGGCGAGCTGAAAACACTGCTGCCGTTTCATCAGGCGATCCTCGCCACGCCGCAGTGGGCAAACGCCGAGACCTGCCGGGACCTGATCGAGGACCGTGCCTGGCTGAAGAGCCTCTCGTTCCCGAAGCCCGAGCAGCCCGCGGGCGGGCCGGACACGCCCACACAGACCACACGCGAGTACACCGTCGAGGTCTCAGGCAAGCGCTTTGAGGTCAAGGTCATCGGTGAGGCTGCTGGTGCTGGTCCGCTGACCAGCACCAGCGCTCAAGCGTCCCCAGCCACCGCGTCCCCGCGTCCCGCGCCCCGCCGCCATGCCCGCAACGGCGCCACCACCGCGAGCGCGCACACGGGCGCCAACGGCAACGCCCTGACCGCCCCACTGCAGGGCACCGTCTTCAAGGTCGCGGTCACGCCGGGCCAGACGGTCGCCGAGGGCGACCTCGTGTGCGTGATCGAAGCGATGAAGATGGAGAACGAGATCACCGCTCACCGCGCCGGCATCATCACCGAGATCCATGTCAGCGTCGGCGCGGCCGTTCAGCTCGGCGACCAGCTCGCCGTGATCAGCTCACCCTGAAGGCTGGCCCGTGCGCGCGCTCGCCGTCCACGAGGATGTGATCGTCGTCGTTTCCAGTATCTGGCAGACGACCTGCACCGCGGTCAGATCCGGGGATGAAGGGTTCCTGATCGACTCGCCGGTCCTGCCCGCGGAGCTCGAGGCGCTGCCGGCACTGCTTGAGCAGTCGCACTTCCCGGTCAGCGGCCTGCTGGCCACCCACGGCGACTGGGATCATCTCCTGGGCCGGCTCGCGTTTGCGGAGCACTCGCTCGGTGTCGGCGAGTCCACGGCCGCTCGGCTCGAGGCCGAGCTGGGAGAGCCGCAGCGCCGGCTGCGCGAATTTGACAACGAGTTCTATGTGGAAGGCCGCCGCCCGCTGGCGCTCACCGGACTGCAGGGCCTGCCGGTCCCCGGCCGGATATCGATCGGCTCAGACACCGTCGACGAGCTCGAACTGCTGCCCGCCGACGGCCACACCGGCGACGGCGTGTGCTTCTGGCTGCCATGGGCCAGCGTGCTCATCTGCGGCGACTACCTCTCGCCGGTCGAGCTGCCGATGATCTCCGCCGAGCATGGCGGCTCACTCGAGGCCTATCGCGAGACGCTGTTTCGGCTCTCGCCGCTGGTCAACCGCGCCCAGACCGTGGTCCCCGGCCACGGCGCGCCACTCACCGCGGAGCGTGCACTCGAGCTGCTGGCGGAGGATCTGGCCTACCTTGAGCAGTTGGCCGGTGACGGCGAGGTGACGCTGCCCTCCGGCCGGCGCTCAGCCACACAGCGCGAGATCCACGCGCGCAACCTCGCGGCGGTCCGCTGAAGCGGACGCCCGGCGAGGCGCTAGCCGACCCCGATCAGCTTGGCCGCTTCCTTGAGCGTGCGCACCTCGGCATCGGGCTTCTTCTGGTTGGGCTCGAGCACCTGGCCGTGGCGGTTTACCCAGATCACCGGGATCTTCTTCTTGACGCACGGCTCCACGTCGTAGTAGTGGCTTGAGGCGATGTGAACCCACCCCTTCTTGCCGCCGATCCGCCGCTCGCACTCGGTGAAGTGAGCGGGGTCCGGCTTGTAGGAGCGCACCTGCTGAGCGGTTACCACCAGGTCGAAGTCGAGCGGGATGTGCCGGCGTGTCTGGCCGAGCAGCTTGTCGTCGATGTTGGAGATCAGCCCGACGCTGTACTTCTTGGCGATCTTCTGCAGCACTGGGCCGGTCTCCTTGAACGGCAGCCAGCGCTGGATCGAGTCCGGCAGAAAGCCGGCGCGCGAAGGCTCAAGCGACCAGCCGAGCTCCTTGGCGATCTGCACCGCCGTACGCCTCAGAACCTCCGCGTACAGTTCGTAGGAACCAGCCTGGATCTGCTCCTGAACGGAGTGAAACAGCGGGACGATCTGCGCCGGGTCAAGCGTCACACCATCCTTTGCCGCCTCCTTGACGAAGGCGTCGACGGCACCCGCCTCCCAATCGATCAGCGTCCCATATACGTCGAAGGTGACAAAGGTGACCTGGCTGGGGATCGTCATGAACGCTTTATGATGCCATTTTCTCGACCATTTCGTCCTCCTGCAGGGGTGCGCGGCGCGCCAAAGCGCTTTGCAATAGATTGCAGGTATGGACCTGCTCGAATACCAAGGCAAGATGTTGTTTGCCCGTCACGGGGTGCCGGTCCCGTCGGGCAGGCCGGCGCGCAGCGTGGAGGAGGCGGTCGCGGCCGCGCAGGAGATCGGCTATCCGTGTGCCGTGAAGGCGCAGGTGCAGATCGGTGGGCGCGGCAAGCTCGGCGGTATCAAGATCGCAAATGACGCCCAGGAGGCGCGTGAGCATGCGAGCGCGATCCTGGGGATGGACATCCGCGGGCTGACGGTTTATGAGCTTTGGATCGAGGGCGCGTCACAGATCGCCTCCGAGTACTACGCCTCGGTTGTATTTGATCGTGGCGCCAAGGCGCCTTTGGTGATGCTCTCGACCAAGGGCGGGATGGACATCGAGGCGGTCGCGGCCGAGGACCCGGACGCGATCGCGATGTTGCACGTCGACCCGCTGCTTGGCTTCCAGCCCTTCCACGGCCGACGCCTGGCGTATGAGGCGGGCGTTGACGCGGACGTGGTGCGGCCCGTGGGCGAGATGCTCGCAAAGCTCTACGCCGTGTTCACAAGCGAGGAGGCGACGCTCGTTGAGGTCAACCCTTTGATCATCACCCCCGAGCGCGAGGTCAAGGCGCTTGATGCGAAGGTGACGCTCGATAACAACTCGCTGTTTCGCCATCCAGAGAACGCACAGCTGCGCGACCTCTCCGCGGAGGATCCGCAGGAGCGCATGGCCCACGAGCGCGGGCTGACCTATGTGAAGCTCGACGGCAACATCGGCGTGCTCGGCAACGGAGCCGGCCTGGTGATGTCGACGCTTGATGTGGTCAAGGGCGCGGGCGGTGAGCCCGCGAACTTCCTGGATGCCGGTGGCGGCTCCAAGGCAGATGCGATCGTCTCAGCCGTTGAGGTGATCCTCTCTGACCAGAAGGTCAAGGCTGTGCTGTTCAACATCTTCGGTGGCATCACGCGCTGTGACGAGGTCGCACGCGGCCTGATCGAGGCCTTTGCGCTCATCAAGCCGACGGTCCCGTTTGTGGTGCGCCTGGACGGCACCAACGACGTTGAGGGGCGGGAGATCCTCGCACAGGCAAACCTGCCCGGTGTGTACACCGAGGCGACCATGGACGCGGCCGCCGCGAAGGTTGTGGAGCTGGCCAAATGAGCATCCTGGTAGATCGGTCAACGCGCCTGGTGACCACGGGCATCACCGGTTCGGAGGGCACGTTCCACAGCTTGAGAAACCGCGAGTACGGCACCCAGGTGGTGGCCGGCGTGACGCCCGGCAAGGGCGGGCAGAACGTCGAAGGGATCCCGGTCTTCAACACGATCGCGCAGGCGGTGGCGGAGCAGGGCGCTAACACCGCGATGATCTTCGTGCCACCACGGTTTGCCGCCGACTCGATCCTCGAGGCCGAGGAGGCCGGAATCGAGCTGATCATCGCGATCACCGAGGGCATCCCCGCCCACGACGAGCTGCGCGCCTTCCAGATCATCAAGAAGAACGGGCGCGCCAGGCTGATCGGCCCCAACTGCCCCGGCGTGCTCTCGCCCGGCAAGGCGAACGTCGGGATCATTCCGGCCGCATTCTTCAAGCCCGGCAACGTCGGTGTCGTCTCACGCTCGGGCACGCTCACCTACCAGGTCGGCAACGAGCTCGCCCAGCAAGGGTTCGGCAACTCATCGATCGTCGGGATCGGCGGTGACCCGGTGCCCGGCACCGACTTCATCGACGTGCTCGCGCTGTTTGAGGCCGACCCCGAGACCGAGTTGATCGTGATGTGCGGCGAGATCGGCGGGGACGCCGAGGAGCGTGCCGCCGACTACATCGCCGAGCACGTCACCAAGCCGGTCGTGGCCTACATCGCCGGCTTCACCGCTCCGCCCGGCAAGCAGATGGGGCACGCCGGCGCGATCGTCTCAGGCAGCCACGGCACCGCCGCCGCCAAGGCCGCCGCCCTGGAGGCAAAGGGTGTGCAGGTGGGGCGCACACCCACGCAGGTGGCGCAGATCGCGATGGCCAAACTCGGCGCGCCGACCAACTGATGGGCGCAGCAACCACGGAGTGACACCGATGAGCGACCTGCGACCGATCTCCTTCGCCCGCGGCGCCCCGTCGCTTGACATCGTCGACGTCGAGGGCCTCAAGGAGGCCGCACATGCCGCCTTCACCAACGACCCCGCTGGACTGACCGGCTACGGCACCGCGATCGGCTACCCGCCACTGCGCGCCTGGATCGCTGAGCGCCACGGCGTCGCGCCCGAGAACGTGATCGTCACCAACGGCTCGATGCAGGCCGACGCCTTCCTGTTCGACGTGCTCGTCTCAGAGGGCGACACGGTGATCGTCGAGCTGCCCACCTACGACCGTACGCTGCTGTCGCTGCGCGGCCGCGGCGCGCAGGTGCGCATGGTCGAGCTCGAGCCCGACGGCATTGACGTGGAGGCGCTCGCGCGCCTGCTGGACGCCGGCGTGCGCCCGACGCTCGCCCACATCATCCCGAACTTCCAGAACCCGGCCGGTTACACGCTCTCGCAGCCAAAGCGTGAGCGGCTGCTCGAGCTCGCGCGCAGCCACGGGTTCGTCGTCTTCGAGGACGACCCCTACGTGGAGCTGCGCTTCAGCGGCGAGCGGCTGCCGACGATGCTCTCGCTGGACCCTGAGAACGTTGTCTACGCCTCCTCGTTCTCAAAGACGGTCGCGCCCGGCATCCGCGTCGGTTACCTCGTCGGCCCACGGCCGATCATCGCCCAGATCGAGAAGCTCGCGACCGGCACCTACATCTCGCCGAACATGGTCGCGCAGGGGATCGTCAACCAGTTCGCCCGCTCGGGTGCGATCGAGCGTTCGGTCCAAACGGTCAAGACGGCGCTCGCGCAGCGCGCCACCGCGCTGGCGGCGGCGCTTGAACGCGAGTTGCCTGACGCCCGCTTCGTCAAGCCCCAGGGCGGCTACTTCATGTGGGTCAAGCTGCCTGAGGGCACCGACGTGGCCGCGCTCTTCACCGCTGCCGCCGCCCGCAACGTGCAGTTCGTGAAGGGCACCGATTTCGTGCTCGAGGGCCACGAGTCGACGCTGCGCCTCGCCTACGCGGGCGTGACCGTGGCCGAGATCGAGGAGGGCATCGCCCGCCTGGCCGACGCCTACCGCGAGGTCACCGCCAGCCGGGGATGAAGGCAGGTCTTTGTGAGCGCGATGATAGCGTGATAGCATCCTGGCGTGGCACAGATCTTGATCAGACAGCTCGAGGATGATGTGAAGGCCAAGCTTCAGCGACGCGCGCGTCAGCACGGGCGCAGCACTGAGGAAGAGGTGCGTGACATTCTGCGCAACGCTGTGCGCGATGACGACCAGCCGCCAACCAAGCTCGGTTCACGGATCGCAGCGCGCTTCGCGAATGTCGGGCTGGATGAGGACATAGTCGAGCTGCGTGGACAGCCAGTTCGCCCGGCGCAATTTGAACAGTGATCCTGCTTGACACCAACGTCGTCTCGGCGTTGATGCGACGCGACCCCGAGCCCGTTGTGGTGGGGTGGCTTGACGAGCAGCCGGCGGAGTCGATCTGGACCACCTCGATCACGGTGTTCGAGGTGCAGACCGGCCTTGAGCTTCTCCAACAAGGCCGCCGGCGACAGCAGCTTGAGGATGCGTTCGCCCAGCTGCTCGCCGAGGAGCTCCAGGGCCGAGTCCAGTCATTTGACCAACCGGCAGCGATCGCCGGCGGCCGCATCGCCGCCGAGTGCCAGCTCGCTGGACGCACGCTGGAAATCCGCGACGTGCAGATCGCCGGTATCACCGCCGTGCGCAGGGCCACCCTCGCCACACGGAACACCCGTCACTTCGCAGACCTGGGCATCGACGTCGTCAACCCCTGGTCCGGGTAGCTTCCCGCTCAGCTGACAGACATCCTGCCGGGCCTAACGCCCGTAGCGGCCCTGTCCCAGCACGAGCTGCTCGGGCAGCGCGGTGCGCGGCGGCGGCGAGGGCTCGGCCGTCACAGAGACGGTTTCGGCCACGCTGATCGTCAGGCTCGTAGGCTCGCCACCGGCCTGCGGCGCGATCGTGATCAGCTCCGTGTCCTTGGCGGTCACCACGGCGCCCAGGCCGGGATGAACACGCTGGGACATCAGGTGGTGCAGGAGGTCCTCGGCCTCGTTCTCGAGCCGCAGCACGGTGATCCTGGCGCCAACCTCACAGTCGGCCAGCGGCACGCCCTGGATCCGCTCACCGACGCGGATCGGATGGCCGTGAGGGCAAGTGTCGGCGTCGCCGACACTTGCCCTCACGTACGCCTCAAACCTCGGCGTCATCGCGTGCTCGAGCCGCTCGGCCTCCTCGTGCACATCGTCCCACGGCACGCCGACCACATCGGTCAGGAAGCGCTCGATCAGCCGGTGGCGGGAGACGATCAGCTGCGCGTCGGCGCGGCCGGAATCGGTGAAGTGGATCGTGCGGTCGCCATCGCGGGTGATGTAGCCATCACGCTCGAGCCGGCCGACCATCTCCGAGACCGTGGGCGCTGAGAGCCGCATCGCCCGGCCGAGGTTGGCGGCGGTCAGCGGCAGGCCGGCCTCGTGGAGCCAGAAGAGCGACTGCAGATACTCCTCCTCGCCGGCGGTGGCGTGCGCGTTTGACCGGGGCATCGCCGCTGATCCTAGCCGTTAGGATCCGGCCACATGACGCTCCCGCTCGAGCCGCCGATCGAGCCGCAGCTCGCCCGCGGCGCCGAGCGCCTGCCAACGGGCGAGGACTGGGTGTATGAGCAGAAGTACGACGGCTTCCGGGCGCTCGCGTTCGTCGACGGGGAGGCGCTCGCGCTGCAATCGCGCGCCGGGCGGCCGCTCGAGCGCTACTTCCCGGAGCTGCGCTTCCCGCCGGGGCGCTACGTGCTGGACGGCGAGATCGCGATCGATTCGGTTCCCGGCGCCGGCGAGCCGGAGGACTTTGACGCGCTGGCGGCGCGCATTCACCCTGCGGCCTCGCGGATCGAGCGGCTCGCGCACGAGACACCGGCCCGCTACGTCGCCTTTGACCTGCTCGCCCACGACGATGAGGCGCTGCTCGAGCTGCCCTTCCTCAAGCGCCGGGCGCGGCTTGAGGCGCTTGAGCTGGGCACCGTCGCGCTCGCGCCGAGCACGGCCGACGCCGCCGCGGCCGAGCGCTGGCTGCACGCGGCCGAGGGCGTGGTCGCCAAGCGCCTGTCCTTCCCCTACGCAGCCGGCAAGCGCACCGCGATGGTCAAGGTCAAGCGCACCCGCACGCTGGACGCGGTGCTGGCCGGCTACCGCCCCGGCAAGGAGCCTGGCACGGTCGGCTCGCTGATCCTCGCGCTGTATGACGAGGACGGGGCACTGCGAGTGGTCGGCCACTGCTCCGGGATCAGGCCGGCTGAGAAACGCACTCTCCGCGAGCGCCTCGCCGCCCATGAGACTGGCGCCCGCGGGCGTGGCGAGGCGAGCCGCTGGAAGGGCGAGAAGGAGCTTGAGTGGATCGAGCTGCGCCCCGAGCTGGTGGTGGAGGTCAGCTTCGAGCAGCAGAGCGCAGGGCGCATCCGCCACGGCACGAAGCTTTTGCGCTGGCGCGAGGACAAGCCCGCGCGTGACTGTTCACTCAGCCAGCTGTATCAGTGAGCCCGGCGCGGCCCGCGACATCCGCCTGCCACTGGGCCAGGCGGTTGCGACCGGCGCGCTTGGCCGCATACAGCGCCTGGTCGGCCGCACGCAGGACCGCATCGGGTGTCGGCGCCGTGAGCCGCTCAAGACAGACAAGGCCGATGCTCGCGCTGAGCGAACCGGCACCGGCCGCCTGCGCCGCCGCCCCGATCTGCGCAAGCAGTGATTCGGCGACCAGCAGCGCGGTGCCCTGGTCGGCGTCGGGCAGCAGCACCGCAAACTCGTCGCCACCCAGGCGGCCGGTCACATCGCTGGCGCGCAGTCGTGCCCTGACAGCAACGGCAACCGCAGCCAACAGCTCGTCGCCGGCGCCGTGGCCAAGGGTGTCGTTGTGCTGTTTGAAGTCGTCCAGATCGAACATCAGCAGCGCGCCGCTCAGACCTCGGCGCTGGCAGCGGGTGAGGTGTCCCTCCAGCTCGCGCCCGAACGCACGGCGGTTCAGCAGACCGGTGAGCGGGTCGTGGTCGGCGAGTTCGCGCAGCTCCTCCAGGCGGGCCCGGCGCTCGGTCACGTCCTGCAGCTGGCCGATGAAGTGCAGCGGCCGACCGGCGGAGTCGGTGATCAGCGAGAGCCCCAGCTCGGCCCAGATCGTGTGCCCGTCTGCGTGCCTGTAGCGCTTCTCGCGCACGTGGTGGCGTTGCGACCCGGAGAGCAGCGCCTCCGCCACGAGGACATCCCCCTCCCGGTCGTCAGGATGGGTCAGCTCACCGAAGGTGGTAGCCAACAGCTCCTGCTCGCTCATCCCGAAGATCTCACACAGCGCGCGGTTGACCCGCAGTGGACGGCCGTTTAGGTCGGCGATCGACATGCCGATCAGCGCCTCGTCAAAGGCGCGGCGCAACTGCTCCTCAGCCTGCGCTCGCGCCGCCTGCTCGGCCCGTTCCTCGGTCACGTCCTGGGTGATGCCGAGCAGCCTGCCCGGCTGGCCGTCCTCGCGCGGGACGAACTCGGCGCGCAAACGGAAGATCCGGACGTCCTGCGGGTCGGCGATGAAACGCGCCTCGCACACGAAGCTTGCGTCCCGGTGAAAGCAGCTGAGTACCATCTCGCGATCGTCGGGGTGGAAGAGGTCGATCAGCTCAACGATCCGTGCCGGCCCGCGCGCCGGGTCGCGGCGCAGCAACCGGTAATGCTCCGCAGACCAGTCCATCCGCCCGGTCAGGCGGTCAGCCGCCCAGCTGCCGATGCGCCCGGCGGCCTGGCTGCTCTCGAGCAGCCGCTGCTGCTCGGTGAGACGCAGGCGGGCGGTGACCGCCTCGGTGACGTCGCGGATGATCAGGCAGGTCTCGACCACCTCGCCGGAGGCGTCGAGCACGGGCGAGCCGGAGGCCGACATGATCACGCGGCGGCCGTCACGCATCGTGTAGACGGTCTCGTGCGCCTCGATCGTCTCACCCTGGAGCACGCGCTCGAACAACGCGATCCGCTCCTGCCGCTCGCCAGCTGGCAGCAGCAGTCCCACCGGACGCCCGATGATCTCGCTCGCCGCCCGCCGGAAGAGGCGCTCGGCGGCGGCGTTGAAGCGGGTCACGAGCAAACTGCGGCTGATCGTGATGATCGCGTCCGATGACAGGTCGATGAGGGTGGCAAGCGGCCGGCTGGAGTCATGCGCGCTGCGCGCCAGCGCGGCGCGCAGCGAGCGGCCGAGGCGTGCCGGCTCGAGGTCGGTGGTCCCGACCAGCAGGCACTCCTGAGCGCCGCACGCAAAGGCGGCCTGTGCCACCGCATCTTCCGCGCTCGAGGTCAGGGCGATGATCGCCGTGGCGTGAGCGCTGGAGGCGACCAGCCGCAGCGCCTCGAGGCCGGACTGGCTGCCGTCGCCGATGTCCACGATCGTGACCTGCGACGGGGCACGGTGCAGCGACGCGACCGCCGCACCAGCCGAGCCCACGACCGAAACCGTCACGTTGGTCGCGCTTACCTGCTTGACCTGCTCGAGCACGGCGCGCAGGTGCACAGCCACCTCCTCCGCGGGGGTGGCCAGCAGAACGCCGATGTCGTTATCACTCAACTTCGCAGGCTGCGATTCCAATAGTCGAAGTGAGAACGCTATTACATTTGCTCATTGACGTCGCGCCCTGCTCGGCTGCACGCGTGTCGGCTCTCCGGGCGCCTTGGCGTACTGCGGCGGCCAGGGGGCATCCCCGAGCCCACGCTGCTCGTCGAGGGCCACCAGCTCGAGCAGGCTCGCCAGCGGTCGAGCCGCCGCAGCGATTCCGGCCGCCGGGTCACCGCGCTCGGCAAGCCGCGCCGGAACCGTGTCGATGCGCAGCTCGCCGGGATCGACGTCGGGCACCTCGCTCCACTCAAGCGGCGTGGAGACGCGCGCGTCGGGCGTTGCGCGCACGCTGTAGGCGCAGGCGACGGTGCGGTCCCGGGCGTTCTGGTTGTAGTCGATGAAGACGCCGTGGCGCTCCTCCTTCCACCACCTGCTGGTGGCCAGCTCGGGCAGCCGCCGCTCGACCTCGCGCGCGAGCGCGAGCGCCGCGCGGCGCACGGCGCCGAACTCGTGCTCTGCCAGGATCGGGACGTTGATGTGCATGCCGCGCGAGCCGCTGGTCTTCGGGAAGCCGACCAGCCCGTGCTCTGAGAGCACCTCGCGCGCGCACAGCGCCACGGTGCGGACATCGGCGAAGCTCGCCTGCGGCGTCGGGTCGAGGTCGACGCGCAGCTCGTCGGGATGGTCCAGGTCCGGGGCCCGGACCGGCCAGGGGTTCCAGTCAATCACGCCGAGGTTGACGCCCCAGACCAGGTGGGCGGCGTCATTGGGTAAGAGCTCCCGGGCGGAGCGGCCGCTCGGAAAGGTGACGGTCGCGGTCTGCAGCCATTCCGGCGCCGAGTCGGGCACCCGCTTCTGGAAGAACGGCTCCTCACCGGCGCCGTTGACGTAGCGCTTGAGCACCGTTGGGCGGTCGCGCAGCTGGATCAGGATCGCGTCGGCGACCTCCAGGTAGTAGCGGACCAGGTCGAGCTTGGTCACCCCGCAGGCCGGGAAGAAGACCTTCTGCGGGTTGGAGAGCGGGACCTCCCGCCCGGCCGCCTCGATCATCACCTGCTCAGCCATGCTGCCCACAGCATGACGCGCCTGACAGCATGGCGCCATGACGCACACGCGCATACGTGGCCTGCCGACCAGCGCACTGGTCGCACCCGACAGCTTCAAGGGCACGTTCTCGGCGCTCGCGGTGGCCCAGGCGCTTGAGCGAGGGCTGGTTGCCAGCGGGCAACCAGCCGAGTGCTGCCCGCTGGCCGACGGGGGCGAGGGTACGCTCGCGGCGTTGGCCGCGCCGCTCAGGCTGGAGGTGCGTCACGCCCTGGTCAGCGACCCGCTGGGGCGGCCGCTCGAGGCTGGCTTCGGCATCGGCGTAGACGGTGTGGCGGTGGTGGAGGTGGCCGCCGCCAGCGGGCTCGACCTGGTCGCGCCCGCGCAGCGCGACGCGCTTGCGGCCTCCACGCGCGGCACCGGCGAGCTGATCGCCGCGGCACTCGAGGCGGGGGCGCACACCGTGTATGTGGCGGCCGGCGGCAGCGCCACCACCGACGCGGGCGCGGGCGCGCTTGCGGCGCTTGACGAGCGGCGCGGGGTCGGGGACGCGCGGCTGGTCGTGCTCTGCGACGTGCGCACCCCGTTTGAGGTTGCCGCAGAGGTCTTCGCACCGCAGAAGGGCGCCGATGCCGAGCAGGTGCGCGAGCTCAGCAAGCGACTCGCGCGGCAGGCCACGGCGCTGCCCCGCGACCCTCGCGGCGTGCCGATGACCGGGGCGGCCGGCGGCCTGGCCGGCGGGCTGTGGGCGCGCCACGGCGCACAGCTCGTCGCGGGCGCGGGCTTCGTGCTCGAGGCCACAGGTTTTGACGCGCGCATGCGCGCCGCCCGCGCGGTGATCACTGGCGAGGGGCGCCTTGACCGCCAGAGCCTCGCCGGCAAGCTGGTCGCAGCGGTCGCCACGCGCGCACGGCAGGCTGGCGTGCCCTGCCACGCCGTGGTCGGCCAGAACGCCGTATCCGACTTTGACCTGCGGATCCTCGACCTGCAGCTCGTGCTCGAAGCCTCGACGCTTGCGCAGATCGAGGCGGCCGGGGCGCAGATCGGCGCGACGATGCAGGCACAGTCGCCTCGCAGCCGCTGAGCGGCGCACGCACCAGCCGAGCTGAGCGCCAGAGCGATCGTCGTGGCACTGGACCGCGACCGAGAAATGCAGCTCTCGATACCAGGCCGCTCAGCGCGAACTGAACTTGGGCAGGGGCCTGTGCCGATGTGCCGTGCAGACACGAACGATCACGCCTCATGAGCGCATTTCAGCGAATTTAGTGCCGCGAATCGGCGAGTTAATGCCAACAAATCGGCGAGTTCAGGTAGGGTGCGGGCATGACTGCACTCATCACCAGGCACGCGGCCGCGGTCGCGTCAGAGTTGCTGGAGCATTTCCCGGGCCTTGTCATCGAAGGGGCACGGCAGGTCGGCAAGAGCACGCTCGCCTCACAGATCGCCGAGCCGGACGCCGTACTGCGAAACCTCGATCACGAGCAAACGCGCGCGGCAGCGGCCGCCGATCCTGTGGGCCTGGTGGCCGAGGCCGGTGGGCGGCAACTGGTGATCGACGAGATCCAGCGCCTGCCCGAGCTGATACTTGCGGTCAAGGCAGCGATCGACGCCAACCGTCGGCCCGGCCGGTTCATCCTGACCGGCTCGTCGAGCCTGCTGCGCGTCAGAGGAACCGCGGACAGTCTCGCGGGCCGAATCGCTCGCCTGCCGCTCTACGGCCTCAGCCAGGGCGAAGTGAGAGGCCGCAACGACGATTTCGCCGCCGCGTTCGCCCGCGGCCCGGAGTCGATACCAGCTCTCACTTCGACGCTAACCCGAACGGACTACGCGCAGATGCTCGCCGTCGGCGCCTATCCGGAGCTGCGGACCGCATCGGAGCGGGTGCGCAGCGCGTGGATCGACGGATATCTGCAGGGCATCGTCGGACGCGACCTCCTCGAGCTCAGACGGGAGGTGCGTCCGGCCCGGTCGATGTCGCTCCTGCGCACTCTCGCAGGCCGCCAGTCAGCCGAACTGGTTAAGGCCAAGGTTGCCGACGAAACCGCTGTGCCGACACGGACTATCACCGGCTACCTCGACCTGCTCCACGACGCCTGGCTCATCGCCCGCATCCCGCCATGGACGCCGAACATCGCCAAACGCGAGATCGGGCGCCCGAAGACCATCGTCATCGACTCCGCTGTCGCGATGTGGCTGGCCAGGCTCACCCCGGGCCAGCTGGCACGTCTGGAGTACGGCGAGGCATTTGGCGCGATGCTTGAGGCATTCGTCGTCGCAGAGCTCCTGCGCCAGCGCTCCTGGTCCACACGCCGCTTCGACGTGTTTCACTATCGCGACCGTGACGGCGATGAGGTCGATCTCGTCGTCGAGTTTGACGACGGCTCTGTCATCGGCGTCGAGGTGAAGTCCGCGATCTCGTTCACGGCGAAGCAATTCCGCGGGTTGAGTCGGCTGCGTGACCGGCTCGGTGACCGATTCCTCGCTGGCATCGTGCTGAACACCGGGACGGCCGGTTACCGCTACGCCGATCGGCTCTACGGCGCACCGGTCTGCGCCCTATGGGAGCTTGGATGACAGACGCTTGATTCGTCGGAGGGTGACGGCTCTGACTTCGGGGTGATGAGCGCCGGCGGGCTCGAGCTGATCGCGCCCGCGCGGCGCGACGCGTTGGTGGGCTCCACGCGCGGCACGGGCAAGCTGATCGCCGTCGTCGCCACCCGTGCGGGACGAGGGCGTAGTCGCATCCCGACATCCCCACCGACTGGCTGAACGACGGCGTCAAGGCGTTCCTGCCTGGTCCGGACCCGAACGCCCTAACAGCGATGGACGCCCCCGGGCTCGTGGTGAGCGCCGCGTCGCCCGAGTATCTGCGCGCGCTGAAGGTGCACGCGTCTCGGATCGACCGCGACGAGGACGACATCCGTCTGCTTGCGCAGCCTGTGTGTGCCCCCGGCCCGCGCCGCCGAGGACGTGCTGGCGATCGCGAAACGTGTGATCGGGCCCGACCAGCTAAAGGCAAAGGCTCAGTTCCTCGTGCAGTCGATGTTCCCGACCGAGACGAAGCAGTAGCCGCCCACACCAGCGGGACGGTGTGTGAAAACTCATCACCGCCCTAAGGACGGGGCCTCTCGCCACATCCCGGTAACGCACCCATTGGCCGCGCTGCGTGTCGGGACTTTGGCCAACAGCCTCTGGCCCCCAAATCACCGCACGAACACGAGCTTTGGGGGGCGAGAGGCCGCTCATCGGGGGCGAGAGACCTCTCGCCGAGACAGGGCGCAAGCCGCCGCGCGCCGGAGCGCCTCAACCTTCACCAAACGCCGTCGCGGCCAGCGACCGGGGCCCACCGTGGTCACCGGCCACCGTGTTTTGGAAGGTACTTGAGCAGGCCCTGCAAGCCCCGTCAGGCGGGAACCTTCAACCGTGGCTCGTCCACGTGCGCTCTGGTGAGCGACTCGACGATTTGAAGGCTCGGGTGCGACGACGGGTCGCGCCGGCCGATCAATGGGATCGGCTGCCGGCGCCGCCCTACCCGACTTCGCTCCCTGCACGGTACGCAGAGCAGTTCCTCAGCGCTGGCGGTAAACGTCGCGTCGATGGCCAATCGCGACTACGCGAACGAGGTGTTGAGGTTCATCGAGCTCGTAGATGATCCGATAGGGCCCGCGCCTGGCCGAGAACCGTCCCTGGTGTTCGAACATCAGCGGCTTACCCAACCGTCGAGGGTTTTCGGCGATCGCGTCGAGCGTTTCCAGAACCGCGGCTGCGACCGAGATTGGGAGCCTGTCGAACTCGCGGCGAGCTGGCGGCATTACAGCCATCCGCCAGACCGGCTCGTTCACCGCTTGGTCGCTCGACGCGACTGCAGATCAGCCCTCAGATCGTCAAGGCCGACCCCTGCGTCGCCTGCGGCTGCCGTCGACAGGCTCTCCTGGATCTGAGCCACCAGGCCGGCGTCTGACATAACGGCCAGCGTTTCCTCGAGGCTCTCGAGGTCGTCCACGCTGATCACGACGGCGGCCGGCTTGCCGTTGCGCGTGACGATCACGCGATCCTGCTGGCGCTCCACGCGAGCGACCAACTCGGAGAACCTGGCCTTCGCGCTCGCAAGCGACATCGTCTCAGCCATGACCAGAATCATAGTCACCGCGTGGGCCATCTTCAACAGCGGACAGGTGCCCGGTCCTTGGGTCGCGCTCTTCTTTGCGGACGAGTCTCAACGAATACAGACCCCTGTTTCCCGCCTCGCGCCGCCCCCGCCCGCGTTCTCACCGATCCGTTGCACCGCTTGGAACGCGTCGATGAACACGACGAGCCGCTTGCCGTCGGTCGCGGCGATCTGCCCGGGTGAGGCGAGGGATTAGTCGAGGTGCTTGCGGGGATCGTTGCGTAGCGTCGGCAGACTGCCAATCGCGCAACCGTCCAGTGGCGTCTTTACGAGCCACGCGCAGAGCATGCAACTTGTATATGAATCTTCGATGCAGCTCTCTCCGCCCACTGAACCTCGCGGCGCGGGCACGTTTAACCAGCCTGTGGCGCAACGCGGTGAGCACACTCCAGGACCGCTGCTCGGCCTGCGAGCCGCTACCCAGGCGATCCGCCAGCTTCACCGGGCGCGGCTGGACCGACACCGACCGAGGGCGACGGCAGCGTACGGACGGATGTCGTACAATGACGGCATTAGCAAGACCGAACGCATCGAGCTACGCGTCTCCCCCGAGGACAAGGACGCCATCACGGCGGCGGCGGCGATGGAGCACACCACCACCACTGAGTTCGTCAGGCACGCGGTGCTTGAGCGGGCCCAACACGTTCAGGCCCGGTCGGACCGCACGCTCATGCCCGCCGAGCAGTTCGACGCGTTGGTCGCGGCACTCGACACTGCGGATGACGCCCCGAACCTGGCTCGGGCGTTTGCGCGGCCGCGACGCTTCGTCGCGCGTTGAGCGCTGAGTACCAATCTGTCGCGCTCTCGGACCACCATGACGTCGCCGGCTTCGACTGTGGCGTCTCGTCGCTGAACGCCTGGCTGGCCGACCACGCACTGCGGGCGCAGCAAGCGGGCACGGCCCGCACGTTCGTGTGGGTCAGCGCGCAAGCGCCCGAGAAGATCTGGGCGTACTTCTCGCTGGCGCCGACCGAGGTGACTCGTGATGTTCTCTCGCGCGGCCAGTCGTCGGGCTACACCACTGTGCCCGGCTACCTACTCGCTCGCTTGGCGGTGCACGCCGACCTTCGCGGGCTTGGCTACGGCGGGCAGGTGCTCGTCGATGCTCTGAGCCGAGCCGCGCGCGCCGCCGAGGCTGGGGGCGGCCGACTGGTGGTCGTGGATGCGCTCGACGCCGCCGCGGCGAGCTTCTACCGTCACTACGACTTCACGCCGGTGAAGGGCAACCCGCATCGGCTCGTCGTGAAGATCGCCAACGTGCGCAACCTGCTCCGATAGCCATTCGGATGCCAACGCCAGTCCCATTGCCGCACCGATGGCACCCGTAACAGCCGTCGATACGCTCGGCCAAGCAATGGAAGAGACGGACTTACGTTTCCGGTCTCGTTGCATGCCGCCTACGGCGTCTCGCCCACCGGGTTCCGGCGTGCTGCTCGGGCCGATCGTGCTTGGCTGCAGCATCAACGGCGCCGCCGCTCAGTGGCTGAACGCCTGAAGTGCCCCGCGCTTTGTGTGCGGCAGCGGGCCGTCGAGGGACTCGAGTTCCTCGGTCTCCTCGCGCAGCTGCTCAAGCAGCGTCTCGGCCATGTCGAGCGTCATCCCCGCCCGCACCACAATCCGCAGCACGCTTAGATCTTCGAGGTTCTCCGGGAAGGTGTAGGCGGGCACCAGCCAGCCGCGCTGGCGCAGGCGGTCGGAGACGTCAAAGACCGTGTAGTTCTTCACCTCGTCCTTGAGCGTGAAGGCGAACACCGGCAGCTCGTCACCGCGGCTGAGCAGCCGGTAGGGGCCCATCTGCGCGATCCCGTCTGAGAGCGTCAGCGCCACGTCCTGGGCGTTCTGCAGCACGCGCGTGTAGCCCTGGCGGCCGAGGCTCGTGAACATGAAGTACTGGGCGATCACCTCGCTGCCGGGGCGGGAAAAGTTCAGCGCGAAGGTCGGCATGTGCCCGCCCAGGTAGTTGACGTCAAAGATCAGGTCCTTGGGCAGCGCCTGCGGGTTGCGCCAGATCGCCCAGCCGACACCCGGGTAGACCAGGCCGTACTTGTGGCCCGAGGCGTTGATCGACTGCACGCGCGGGATCCTGAAATCCCACTCGAGCTCAGGCTGCAAAAACGGTGCGATGAAGCCACCGGAGGCGGCGTCCACGTGCAGCGGCACATCAAGGCCGGTGCGTGCCTTGAGATCGTCCAGTGCCGCGGCGATCTCCGCGATCGGCTCGTAGCTGCCGTCGAAGGTGGAGCCGAGCACGCCCACCACGCCGATCGTGTTCTCATCGCAGCGCGCGATCGCCTCCGCCGCTGACAGGTGGTAGCGCTCGCCCTCCATCGGCACAAGGCGCGGCTCAACGTCCCAGTAGCGCATGAACTTCTCCCAGCAGACCTGGACGTTTGCGCCGGTCACGAGGTTTGGCCGGTCGGTCGGCTTGCCCGCGGCCCGCATGCGCTCGCGCCAGCGCCACTTGAGCGCCAGCCCGCAGAGCATCGCCGCCTCGCTCGATCCCGTGGTCGAGCAGCCGGTCGCCTGCTCATCCGGGTCGGCGTGCCAGAGGTCGGCGATTATGTTTACGCAGCGCTCCTCGATCGCGGCGGTCTGCGGGTATTCGTCCTTGTCGATGATGTTCTTGTCGGCGGTCTCGTCCATCAGGCGTCCGGCCAGCGACGGCATCCAGGTGGTCACGAAGGTCGCCAGGTTCAGCCGTGCCTGTCCGTCGAGCAGCAGCTCGCTTGAGATCAGCTCGTAGCTTGTCTGCTCCCCGAGCCCGTGATCGGGCAGCGAGCGCAGCGGCATCAGCGGCTCCGGGCGGTGCTGATGGACCGCCGCCGCCGGCTGCTGGTGGCGGTGGCCGTTGTGCCTGTGGGTGGATAGGGCCATCATTTCTCCTCGCGGTTTGCCTGCTCGCTGACACCCTGCCCGGTCAGCGCCGCTACAAACACGCTGAAGGCGGCGCGGTCACGCTCCGGGTGAAACGGAGCGTTTCCATCTCTCAGCATCGCGGACACCCTTTCCAGGTCATAAAGCAGGGCGAGCTTGCCCGGCGGATCATCCCACTCGCCGCTGTCATAGCGCGCCACCCACGCGGCCAGTGCCGCCAGGGCCTCGACCTGTAGCGGACTCTCCCACCAGCGGGTGCGCACCGGCAGCAGGTAGCGCTCGCGCAGCCTACAGACATCGAGCCACAGGTCCTCAAACCACTCGCGGCAGAGCGCAGGGTCCTCGAGCGGCGGCCTCATAGCCCGCCCGCCGCCCAGCCACGATCCGACCGACCGCCATCCTTGCGGCCGTCATCTGCCCGCCCGACCGCCAGCCGCCGCAGTCGGCGGTCATCAAACCAGGTGCGCAGCCGCACACGCACCGGCGCAAGGCGCCCGTAGAGCAGCAGCGCATGCCCCTCGGGCAGCTGGCGCAGCGCCTCGGGTGAGATCAGCGGTGCCCGCCTGTGGCCGTAGGAGCGGCTCGAGCCGTCACGGCCACTGGTGCGCGTCAGCTCGCGACGCTCCTCCTCGCCCGCCAGCCCCGAGAAGTAGCGCAGCGTCTCGAGGTCGGCCACTCCCGGCAACAGCATCCGCGCCCTGTGGCTGTTTACAACCGTCTCGGCCTGCTGGCGGTAGCGGCTGCGTGCCTGCGCCAGGTCGTGGAAGATCGAGATCAGCTGGATGTTGTGGCTGGGTGCGGTTGAGGCGATCTCCGCCAGGTTCGGCAGCGGTGCCACGTTGCCGGCCTCGTCCAGGCAGATCAACAGTGGCCGCTCGAGCCGCCCGCCGAGGCTGTTGGCAAGCTCGTAGGCGCCGTCGACGATCTCCGAGAGCAGCACCAAAAAGATCGGCCGAAGCAGCTTTGAGGCCTTGGCGTCGCCGATCAGATAGAGCGTCGCGCACGAGCCGAGCAGCCGCTCGGCGGTTATCTCACAGCCCGCGGCCGAGCGCGCCACGCGCGTGAAGCGGTAGGCGCGCAGCAGCGTCTGCGCGGTCGCCTCGATCGATGTCCGCGTGCGGTCGGCCTGCGCCTCAAATGCCCTGACCGCCTCATAGGCCGCGCGCGTATCCGCGCGCTCGCGGCTGCCTGACGCGCGGGCCAGCAGGTCATCCAGCGCGCCGTCAAGCGCCCGTGTGCCCTGGCCGTAGGCCCAGGCTACGACCTGCTCGATCCCAGCGCCGGTGCGCGCCGCCACATACAGAAGCGGTGCCAGCCGCTGCTCGGCGGCGACCGCCCAGAAGTCGCCGCCCTCGACCCCACGCTGGTCAAGCTCGCCCGCCGCCGCAAGCCGCCAGGCAACCTCCAGGGCGCCGTCCCAGCTGGTCGCGCCGCGCAGCGGCGACCACGTCTGCCCCGGCACGCCGGCGAGCCCGAACGGGTCAAAGACATAGACCTCACCAAGCGCCTGGCGGCGTGCGAGCGTCGCGCCGAGCAGGTCGGTCTTGATCGATGAGGCGACCGCCGGCCCCTGCCACTCGAGCAGCGCCGGGATCGCAAGCCCCGCCGACTTGCCCGACTGCGGCGGCCCGAAGGCGACCAGCGCGTGGCGCTCCTCGGCGCGCAACAGCCGCCGTCCGCTGTAGCCGAGCGCCAGCCGGCCCGCTGGCCGGCTGGCGCCAGCGGCCTCCCGTTCGCCGCCTCGCCCCAGCGCATGCGACACCGTGCGCCCGTGGGCGTGCAGCGCGGCCAGGTCACGAGGCCTGGCCCAGCGTGCGCCGCGGTCAGAGTGACCGTCACCGGAGCGCTCGCCGGCCAGCGCGAAGAGCACCAGCGCGAGCAGCAGACCGGCCAGCGGCAGCGCCTCAGCGGCCATCGATCCGCATCCCGCTGTCTGTGTCGGTCAGCCGCCGCTCGATCCTTGAGCGCTGGTGGGCCACGACGAAGGACCGCGCGCCGACCCGCCAGAGCGCCTGGCCGGGCGAAAGCTGGGTGAGCAGCTGCGCCTCCGTCCGCGTGAGCCCGAGCAGCTCGCGCGTGAGCTCGATCTGGCTCGCGTCCTGGTGATAGATGATCTTGGTCGATGAGTCCGCGATCAGCCCTTCGGCGATCCGCGCCGCCCGCGAGCCGGAGTCGCCTGCCGCCTGCAGGTCGCCGAGCTTGTGCAGCACCACCAGGTTCATCACGCCGAACTGCCGGGCGAGCTTGAAGTTGGACTGAAACCACTCCCCCAGGCCGCCGTGCTGGATGATCTTCCAGGACTCATCGGCGACGTTGATCAGCCGTGCGCGTCCGGGCCGCTCGGCGTCGCGGGCGAGCTGGGCGCTCATCCAGGCGCCGGCGCAGGCCATCAGAATCCCGACCGCGGGCGAGTCGCGCACGGCGTGCAGGTCGATCACAACAAGCCTCGCGTCCAGGTCGATGCCCGGCGAGGTCGGCCCGTCGAAGATCCCCGCAAGCGGCCCCTCACAGAGATCCTGCAGCGCCAGCGCCGCCCGCCGCGTCTCAGCGGCGAGTGCCGCGGGTGTGGTCTGCAGGCGCCCAGCCAGCTCGGCCGGCGGGTCAAAGAGCACCTCCGCGATCTGCGGGAGCGTCGGCTCGATCTCGCGGGCACGCACGGCGCGCAGTGCCTCGCGCAGTGCTGCGGCCTCGACCTGCTCGAGCGTCTGGCCGATCGCCGTCGTCGTGATCGCGCGCAAGAGCTCGGTCTGCGCGTGCTCCTCGGGCCGGGCGCTCAGCGGGTTCAGTCGCAGACCGCCGCCCGGTGATAGCGACAGCGGCCTCACGCCGACGCTCTCACACAGCCGCCCGTACTCGCGCTTGACGTCGAGCACGAAGGCACGGCGCCCGAACAGGAGCATCCGCCACAAAAGCGTCTTGACCAGCGCGCTCTTGCCCTGGCCGAGCTTGCCGATCACGATCGCGTTGGGGTCATCCAGCGCACCGTCCTCGTAGAGCACCCAGGGGTCAAAGCAGAACGCGCCGCCATCGCTGTCACGGCCGATGTAGGCGCCGCGCCCGCCCAGACCACCGCCGGAGGTGAACGGGTAGAGCGCCTGCGCGTGGCGGGTGGTGACGCGGTGGGCGGGCGTCGCGGCGCTCATCGCAGCCCCCGGCAGAGCGGCAGCGTGAAGGTGAAGGCCTCGGCCTGCTGCCCGTACATGCGTCGCAGCTCGAGGTGCGCGCGGGCGGCGTGGCGGTGCATCTGCGCACAGGCGCGGCGCAGCTGCGCCTCATCAGCGCCGCTGACGGTCACAAAGCCGCTGAAGCGCACCTCGCTGTGGCCGGCGGCAAGCTCCGACTCGCGCCGCGCGGCGGCCTCCTGAGCCTGGCGCTGGCGCGCGGTCTCAGACTGTCCGAAGCGGCGCCGCAGCTCGCTGTCGGCACGGTCGCGCGTGATGGCCGCCTCGACCTCCCGGGCGGAGCGCTCCGGTGCGACCGGCTCGAAGGTCACCGCAACGGTGCGCACGGTGTCTGAGTCGGCCAGCAGCGCCTCCATGAACATCGGCGTGACGTCAAGCCGCGGCCAGGCGCTAACCCAGTGCGTGGCGTGCAGGGCACCGTCGCAGCGGTAGTGATCCCACGCCTCGCTGGTGGCAACCGGGCCGGCCGCCTGCTCACCGGTGCCGTCGCGGCGCCCGAGCGTGTCAAGCGCAGCGAGCTCAGCTCGCGCGTAGGGATCAAAACCGGTGCGCAGCACGCGCGCCAGATGGCCGGCCGAGAGCGCGCCGAGCACCTTGATCTCGGCGGTCTCGAGGCCGCGGGCGAGCTGGCCGACCTGCTCCAGTGCCTGCTCGGCGATGGTGTCCCTGCCGCCCTGAAACCGTGTCGTGTCGAGCTGGATGGCAAGCAGGATCTCGTGGTCGTGGGCCACCTGTGTGCTCTGTCCGATCAGCTCCAGGTAGGACTCAACGACCGGCGCGCCGCGCGCGGGCAGCTCCGGGTCGCGGGCGCCGTGCAGCCAGCGTGCGAGCTCGTCACCCTGCGCCGGGGTGGTGCGCTCGAGCCATTGCAGGCGCCTGAGCGGGGTCGTCGCGGTCGCAGCCAGAACCGCGCCCCAGGCCGCCAGCCGCCGCTCCTGCAGCTCCGGGTCGATCAGCGCAAAGGACGCCGCCTGGCAGGCCAACACGGCCGTCAGCCAGCGTCCACGCCGCTCGTGCAGCGCACCGATCTCGCGCGCCCTGTGGCTGAGGGTGACGAGCTCGACGCCGCGCAGCGTGGCCGGCAGCGCGAGCGCCGCGGGGCGTCCGGCTGTCGGCGCGGGGGAGCAAAAGCGCCTGTGACCAGCCGCCGTGCGCAGCGCGAAGCTGACGCCCACGGGCGCCCACTCGACGGGGCTACGGCCCGCGAGCGGCGCGGTCGCGACCGCGGTTGCGAACATCAGCTCGGCCAGCGCGCAGACCACGCCTGTGCCGCCGCCCAGGCTGTCAAGCAGCACCACCGCCGCCACCAGCGCGCCGGCCAGGCTGAGCGCCTGTCCGGCGCGCAACGGCCCGAGCAGCCCCCGGCGCTCGAGCGGCCCGAAGCGGTAGCGCACCCGCTCACTCATCAACGCCGCCTTTGAAGCTGTCGGGATCCAGCGACACGGCCGCGTCCGTTGACCTGGGCGACGCGGGCGCTGGCGCTTCCGTCTGCTCCCGAGCGTCCGGCTCGGGTCCGTCAGGCGCCGACATGCCCTCGGCGTGCGGGGCTGTCGTTACCGGCTCAGTCGCCGCCTGCGCGTCCTGCGCTCCGGCCTCCTGTGGTTGTGAGCCGCCAGCGTCGGGCTCCCCGCCAGCGTCGGGCTCCGTGGCGGGCGCGCTGAGCTGCCGTGCGTGATCTCGCAACCTGGCCGGGATCGCGGCCAACTGCTCGCCGGCGAGGCCGACCTGCCCCAGGCTGCCGACTGCTCGCTCTCGCGCTCCGACCGCCTCCACGCGCAACAGACCGGCGGCGCCGGCCGCCAGTTCGGCAAAGGGCAGGATCCGCATCAGCGCCCAGGGCGCGAAGGTCGCAAGCAAGAGCAGGGTCATCGCCACGAGCACCTGACCGACGCCGCCAGTGCCCTGGCTGAAGGCGGCCGCCGCCAGCGACAGCACCGCGACGATCGCGAACTTCGAGAGGATCAGCGATACGAGCAGCTCGACCGTGCGCGTTGCCCAGATGCGGCGTGCCGGCCAGACGAAGGCGGCAAAGGCAAGCGGCAGCATCAGCACGACCACGTAGACCGCGGCGGCGCGCATCAGAAGCTCCACCGCCAGCGCGACCGCGCCGACCAGCGCGAGCAGACCGACGCTAACCGCGAGGAAGGCCGACCCGGTGACAGAGCCCGAGAGCGAGCCCGCCACCGCGGCCGTGTGGTCCAGAAACTGTGCCGCGCCGGTGCTCGCGCCCGCCGAGACCGCGGCTGACATCTGGTCGGTGGCCGCGAGCATCAGCATCGTCAGTGGCGCCGCCAGGCTGACGCCGATCAGCGCCAGCGGCAGGTGGGTGAAGGCGGCGCGCGCGAGCAGGCCGATGTCGCCGCGCGCAACCGCCTGCACCGCGGCCGCGCACAGAAACGGGATGGTCAGCATCGCCGCCAGCGCCGCCACCCGCCAGTAGGTGGAGGAGAACCAGGTGCTGTTGAGGTTGGGCTCGGTGTTCGCGCCGATCGCGGAGGCCACTTCCCGCAGCGCGCCCTGGGTGCCGCCCAGCACCCACGATGCGATCCCGTGCAGCGCGGCCTTGGACGCGCTGTCAGCGGTCTGCGCAACCACACCCGTGAGCGGCGAGCCGCCCTCGATCCCTCCGGCCAGCCCATCACCGGGCGGATAGAGGTTCATTTGGCCGTCGCCCCCAGGTGCGCGAAGAAGTTCACGAGCGCCGGCCCGGCGCCGATCACAAGCGCCGCCCCAGCCGAGGTCAGCGCCGCCATCCGCCCCCTGGCGGCGTAGTGGTTGCTGCTGGTGTGGGAGGCGACCGCCCAGATCGCCGCTCTGACGAACGTGCCGATCAGCGTGATCGCAAGCGCCCAGGCATCGACGCCGTTGACGATCTGCTGAAGCACGTTGCTGCCCGGCAGGGCGTTTGCATCGGGACTGGCGCTGACGCCGGCGATGGGAATGTTCACGCTCACGCTCCTCTCTAGTTGACATCTACTGAGCATGCACGCTAGCGTCCCAATCCTCAGCTAGCTAGATTCAACTGTGCCAAATTAGTTTCAATTGGCGATGAGATGAGCTATCCATCCATGGCCGTCGAGCCACAGCCCGACGCCCCGCGCCCCGACCAACGAGCACGGGTCGCAGACCTCTACCCGCGGCTGGCCGCGCAGCTGCGCCGCATCGTGGCCACGAACCTCAGGGCGCCCGACTGGCTGTATGAGGAGGCCTGCCAGACCGCCTGGGAGGCGCTGCTGCGCCACAGCGACCAGGTCAGGCAGGGCAGCGAGCTGAGCTGGCTCTCAACCCCCGCGACGCGCAGCGCGCTTCGGGCTCTGCGCCGTGAGCGCGCCTATGCGCGCGTCGACTTCGGCATTGACCACATCGGCGCCGGAGGCCAGACGAAGTTGGCCGCCGCCACGCCCCGTCCCGCCCCCGACCAGGCCTGCGAGCTGCGTGAACGGATCGCGAGCGTCTCACGCCTGCCAGACCGCGCGCAGCGCATCCTGCTGCTCCACGGCTTTGGCTACGACTACGCCGAGATCGCACAGGCGACCGGCTGCAGCCCCCGTACCGTCACCCGCCAGATCACCCGCGCCCGGCGGCGACTGTCGATTGCCGCTACGCCCGAGGATTGAGCCATGATGCGGCGACCCGTACGCGCAGTGGACCATCGTCGAACGTCGCGGCGCACGCGCCGACGGAGCTGTGGCCCAAGTGGAGTTCGTGCACTCCAAGCGGTCATCTGGATGAACGCACCGTACGTGGTGGCCCCACAACTGGCGCGACGCAGCGACCCCACGGGTTCCAGGTAATTAGCTTTCGTGGCCCGTGCGAACCCTCTCATCCCGACGGGCAACTTCGGACGAACCAGCCAAACAACTTTGGAGGCAGTCTACTACCCTGGCGTGGCTCAACCCTGCCAGATCCAATGTCCTGCACCTGATGAACCTCTCCTACTACTCACTGCCGGACACGCGGGCGGCGTTCACCGGAGCCAGCCGCCGCGCGGTCCCTGACCAAGCCCTGGGAGGCGGCACTCTTCCGCGCGTCGCCGACCCTCCGTGGGCGCGATTCCTCGATTCGGGAGGGCTACGGGCACACCAGCGGTTGTAACAGACCGCTCCGAGCACGCGTCCGCCGGCGACCGTCGTGGCGGACGCAAAGGCTTGATCGCTAGGTCGAAACGGGGGCCACTCGCGGGATGCGCCGTACGGGCGATAATGGCTGAGACGGAACTCAGCCAAAGCGACTCCGGAGGAGTTTGAACTCATGGTGCCCTTGAACGGCATCCGGCCATCGGTCGAATCTGTTATCTCGCCACGCCTAGACTTGCTCTCGCGCGGCAGGCCCCTAACAGCACCGACGGCCTCCAGACCAAGGACGGGGAGTAGCGAGCAGCCGTGAACACGCTTGTAACAGGGGCCTCTGGGTTCGTCGGCCGCCACGTCGTTCAGATCCTGCGTGACCGTGGGGACGAGGTGACTGCCTGGGGGCTTGCAGCGACAGACTCCGGCACCACGCCGGTGGACATGAGGAACAGGGAGGAGGTGAGCGCCCACGATCTGCGCGACATCGAAGCCGTGATCCACCTGGCTGGCCTGGCCCAGGTGTCCGCGTCGTTCCTTCAGGCCGCGGAGTACGTGAGCAGCAATGCCACCATGGAGATCAACCTAATGGAGTCGTTGCTGAGACAGAACGCGTCGCCACGTGTGCTAGTTGTCAGCACCGGCGCCGTTTACGCCGGCGGCAGCGCGCTGCTGACAGAGGACTCTGCCACCAGATCGAGCAATCCTTACGTTGTGAGCAAACTCACCCAAGAGCTACTAGCAGCCTATTACCTCGAGCGCGGCGTGGATGTGATCATCGCGCGGCCGTTCAACCACGTCGGGCCCGGGCAGCGACCCGGCTACTTGGTGGCTGACATAGCGAGCCAGCTTGCCGCGCTGGAGCGAAACGGCGGTGGCAGGCTGAGCGTTGGCGACCTCGGCACCAAGCGTGACTTCACCGATGTGCGTGATGTCGCGGCCGCCTATCTGGCTCTGATCTCAGCAGGCCACCGGGGCGAGACTTACAACGTATCGAGCGGCGCAACACTCAGCGGGGAAGAGATTCTCCACGGCCTCCTGGACCTTGTCTCGGTGCCGATCGAGGTGTTACACAATCCCGCTCTGAGGCGGCCAACCGACACGATCGAAGTCCGAGCGTCAAACGAGAAGCTCCGCACACACACCGGCTGGAAGCCAACCATCGCGCTGCCGGTCACTCTCGCAGATACGCTGGCGTACTGGCGCCAGCAGAGTAGCGACGCATAGGCTATGGCGCTGCCGAGCGGCTAACGGCGCGCGTCACGCAGGAGGCGGTAATCCGCGTCGACCATCATCCGGATCAGCTCCTCAAAGCCTACAGCGGGCTCCCATCCCAGCCGTTTGCGAGCCTTTCCGGAATCGCCGACTAGATGCTCAACCTCAGCTGGGCGGATCAGCGACGAGTCCAGGCGAACGTGATCATCGATGGAGAGCCCGGCTTGGTCAAAGGCAACCTCCAGGCACTCGCGCACCGAGTGCGTCTCGCCTGTCGCGATCACGTAGTCCGCGGGCTCGTCCTGAGAGAGCATCAGCCACATCGCCTTGACGTAATCCCCAGCAAAGCCCCAATCACGCTTGGCCTCAAGGTTCCCGAGCGACAGCTCGTTACGCAGACCCAGCTTGATCGCTGCGGCATGCCATGTGATCTTCCGCGTCACGAACTCAAGGCCACGACGGGGGCTCTCGTGGTTAAAGAGGATGCCACTAGAGGCGTGCAGCCCGTAGGACTCGCGATAGTTGATGGTGATGAAGTGGCCGTAGACCTTCGCCACGCCGTACGGCGACCGTGGGTAAAACGGCGTCGCCTCCGTCTGCGGCACCTCGAGAACTTTGCCGAACATCTCACTCGATGAAGCCTGATAGAAGCGCGCCTCGGGACATACCTCGCGTACCGCCTCCAGAAGCCTGGTGACTCCCGTCCCCGTAAACTCTGCGGTGAGCGTGGGCTGGATCCATGACGTTGCGACGAACGACATAGCTGCAAGGTTGTAAACCTCGTCGGGACGGCTGGCGCGCAGCGTGTCGACGAGCGAGCGCTGATCCAACAGGTCGCCCTGGTGAAGCATCACGCGGTCGCGCAGGTGGTCGATTCGGTCAAACTTCTCGGTGGAGGCCCGCCGGACCATGCCGTGCACCTCGTATCCTTGCTCCAGCAGGAACTCCGCCAGGTATGAGCCGTCCTGCCCAGTGATTCCGGTTATAAGCGCACGCCGACTCGACATCGAACGCCACAGTAGCGGATGCTGGGCCGGAACTGCACTCCCCGACGCCTGCGTTTGACGCCTGCGGCCACTCAGTTAGGCTTGCACGTAGGGCTTCGCCGCGTGCGCGTTCACCGTTCACCAGGCTGGTGTGAGACGGCAGGCTCGGAACGGGGTCAGGGGCTGGCGGCGAGTGGTGAGGGTGCCGGCTGTCCGTGACGGACGGCGGTCGTGGCTTGGGTGAGGTAGTCGAGCACCGGCCGGTCTTGAAGGCGCATCGTTTCGCGGTTCGCGAGGATCCGTTCGATCCAGCGGCTGCCTTGATCAGACTGGGTTCCGCCTTGGACGCGCCGAAGGATGACCGCGGGGCGGACCGCTGACTGCTCCCACGCAAAGGGGGTCATCGGGGCGTTTCGAGTGGCGGATGGTGATGGTGTCGTCGGGCCCGCCGATCAGGACTTCGCGGACAACGAGCCGCAGGATCCGCTGCTGGCCGGCGGTGCCGAGCTGGTCCAGGCCGTCGGTGAGGCGGCCGAGGAAGCCTTCAGGGTGTCGGCGAGCTGGAGGTAGGTGGCGGCGTCGTGCAGTTCGGTGTTGAAGTTCGATGTTGAGGCTGTGAAGCTGGGCTTGGAGGGTGTTCTGGCGTGCGCGCAGGACGGGCATCCGGGCACGGAGCTCCTCGAGCGAGATGAGTTGTTCCTGGTAGGCCTCGATCAGCCGCTCGACCGCGGCGCTGGCGCGGGTGAGGTCGCGCTCGATCGTGTCGCGACGGTGGGTGGCGGGGTGCTCGGTCCGCGCGGTACTGAGGCGGCGGCCGATCTCCGCGCGAACGAGCTCGGGCTGCTGGAGCAGTCGGCGGACCTCCGCCCAGACGAGCGGTTCGATCTCATCAGCACGGACGGGGTGGCTGTGGCAGCGTTTGCCGTCGGGGTAGCGCCAGCCGTCCTGGCCGAGGCAGCGGTAGTAGCTGATCCGCAAGCTGTGAGCCGCCTGCCGCTCAAGCCCGTCAACCCGCGCGGCCAACACCGCGTTCTGCGCCAACTGCCCAACAACCGGCTCGTCCAGCCACTAATGGCTGAGACGAGCCGCCCCGGAGCTTGCAACACGCACGCATGAATCATTCCCCGCGAAGCAGCAGGTTCCTGCTCATCGGACTACGACCCGTTGAACGCGTACCCCGAGCACGCCCAAGCCGGCATCCAAAAGTTCTGCTAGGGGTTCTATGACCACGTGCTGCGTAACAGCCACATCCTGCAGATGAGCCCCGTCAACTTCGAGGTGCTAGCCGCATAGATCAACCCTTCACGATCCGGGGGAACCACACATCGGCGTCTGGCTTCATTACCGGACTTCGGTGCTCGTGGTGCAGGACGAAGCGTCGAGGTGGCCACAGCCGCTATGCTGACGTGCGCGGAGCGAGGTCATCTCTTCGCGCGCTCAGTCAAGGGGTGCCAAGATCTTGAGCAGCACGACGCCCAGCGATATCCAGCCCACGACGCTAGATCGGTCCGTGCCGACGGGGCCAACCGTGTCGGTAGTGATCCCGTGCCTCAACGAGGAGGAGGCGATCAGTGCCTGCGTGGCGTCTGCCGTCGAAGCACTCGCTAGAACTCGCCTCTCAGGCGAGGTTATCGTTGTTGACAACGCATCCGAAGATCGTAGCGCGGAGCTCGCCGCGGCGGCCGGGGCTCGCGTCGTGTTCGAACCTCGTCGCGGTTACGGCAGCGCTTACCTGGCCGGCTTCCTAGCAGCCACTGGTGACTACGTCGTCATGGCGGACGCCGATCTCACTTATGACTTCGCCGAGATCCCGCGCTTCGTCGAGCGCATCGAAAAGGGTGCCGACGTAGTGATGGGCGACAGAATGGACAACATCGAGCCCGGTGCGATGCCTTGGCTCCATCGGTACGTCGGTAATCCCCTGTTGAGCGGGCTTCTGAATGTACTGTTCCGCACCGGCGTGCGTGACGCGCACTGCGGGATGCGTGCCTTCAGGCGCAGCGTTCTGCCGCAACTGGACCTGCGCACCACTGGCATGGAGTTTGCCTCTGAGATGGTCATCAGAGCGGCAAAGGCCAACCTACGGATCGAGCAGATCCCGATCACTTATCACCCGCGCGAGGGAGAGTCCAAGCTCTCAAGCTTCCGCGACGGGTGGCGACACCTGCGCTTCTTACTCCTGCACCGCCCCACTTACCTCTTTGTGCTGCCGGGCCTCGTGCTGCTCATACTGGGTTTGATCGCATCCGCCGTTACGATCGGCCAGATTGCGATCTTCGGTCGCGGATGGCAGATTCACACGCTCATCGCTGGGTCGCTGCTCGAAATCATCGGCGTCCAGGTCATCGGCCTAGGACTCTGCGCGCTGGCTTATGCCACGTATTTCATGTCTGACGACGAGCGGTGGTTCAACCTCATGCGGGCACGGTTTCGACTGGAGCACGGGCTGGCGCTCGGGGTATTGATCGGTCTCTCGGGGGTCGGACTGGGAGCCGATGTGGTGGTGAGCTGGATCAACAGTGGCTTCGGTCCGCTTGCGCAGGAGGAACAGGCATTGCTGAGCGCGACCCTGCTCATAATCGGCGTTCAGGTCTTTTTCACCTCGTTTCTGCTGTCCATACTCGGGCTGCGTAGAGAAGAACGTCGATAGCTGAAGCCCTGCCCTCCGCACAGTCCAACGCGCGAGCATTGGCGCTCTCGCATTCCACGCTGCGACCGAAAGCGGTAGATCCGCCGTTAGAGCACGGCAGCGCGCCTTGCAGGTTGACTGTCGACCGGCAGCCCCAATGGCGAGGGAGAGGCCACGGTGATGGTCATACGTCCCGGTCGAAGAGCGCATCGCCGACTCGTATCTCGCTGAATGAGTTCACAGTTCACGCGGGAGACGCGCCCTGGATGCTCGCGGCGCCACCTACGTCTGAGGTTCCGGGCATCTGTTGTCGCCCACCGACTCGCGCGACAGGTCCAACAGACGTATGGTGGTTCACGGCGTTCGCGCGGCAGCACCTGTCGGAGGCAAGGTCACGGCGGTTCCCCGTGGACAACGCGCCTGCCCCGGAAGCTGGTTTGTGGCCGACCCGCGCCCGCGCCTGCCGCCGCCAGCCCGCAGCGGCGTGAATACGAGGCCGTTGCCGGAGTTGGGCCTCCAGAACGGAGACAGGTGAAACGCGTGACAGCGGTATCGTTTGGCGAGGCCCCGACCCTAGCCGACGAGCTCTCGACGCGTGTGCGGACTGCCGCTGACGAGCCGCCGCGATTGTGAACGACGCACTGCGTGCGCTGAGCGTTGGTCTTGGAGAAACCAGTGTCGCTCGCCCGTTCCAGCTTGGCATCAATGGCAATCCCAGGACAGCCATCGGATCTGCAAGCTGCCTGAGTCGACGATCTCGCGCGTCTATTACAGTGCCCACAAGGTAGCGAACGAGCAGTCCGGCGACATGGCGGCGCACCGGATCGCCGCCGAGATCCTCAACGCCTCCCACTTACCCAACCGACGTCCGGTTCGAAAGGAGCGGCTGAGCCTCCAATCGTAACCTTGGTCCCGTCGGTCGGCTCACTGGTGCCGGAGACGCTGCGTCACGCTCGTCGGGATCGCCGACAACGTGTGTCTTATTTCGGGCGGTAGGATGCGAAGCGCCAGCACTAGCACAAGATACAGGCCCCCAAAGGCAACGGCGCGCACCAGCGATGGGATAAAGGTCAAGAACATCACTGGCGTCGCGCATGCCGTCGCCAGCAGTAGCCGCAGGACTACACTGGTGCTGGGTCGCGAATCGGGGTGCGCGCGCAGAAGCGACCCGACCATGAACGTAGCGACCGTTGTCTCACCGCAGATTGTCGCTATCGCCGCGCCCACAGCGCCGAATGCTCCTGCGAGGGCAACGGTGCTGCTCAGCGTTACGGCCAGTCCGAGGCCATTAGCCCACAACATACCGCGGTACTTACCCTGCGCGAGCAGGCTAAAACTGCACGGCATCAGCGTGAAGGAAGCGATTACGGCGAGCGCCTGGACCTCCAGCACGCCAGTCGCGTGTTGGAACGCCCGCCCACCGAGCAGCAGGATGAAATATCGAGCGCCCGCCACCATCGTCAGCGCGATGCCGACGCCAGCTGCCACCGACACCTCGAGCAGACGCTTGGTCACATAGCTCACGCGCTCGCGGTCGTCTTGTGCCGCACGCGAGAGCACGGGAAGGGCGGAACTCGCAACCAATGCGGGAATCGCAGCTGTGGCCATGAAGATGCGGAATGAGACGGAGAAGAGGCCCGTCTGCTCGGGGTTGCTCACCAGGCTGGTGACAATCTGTGTCGTGTAAGCGTAGACCGTGCCGACCGCGGTGGCGAGAGAGAACGCTGCCGCACCGTGGATGAGCGAGGGCCAAGCGCGGGGGCGGATCGCAAGCCTCGGGTGGTCGAGGTTTCGTGCGATCCGCAGGGTCACGACAACCAAAATCAGGTTCGTCACTAACAGCGAGGCCATCAACGGAAGAAGGCCAAAGCCTGCGAGCGCTAGCCCGATCAGCAAGCTCCCCCAGATCGCCTGTCTGAGCAGTTCCAAACTCGAGACCACAGTGAGACGGAGGTCGTTTATCAGCGGAAGCCACATCGTCTGTGCGGATATGAGGGGGACGATTCCGGCGGTTGCGAGCACAACCCCTATCAGGATCGGTAGCTGATAACCAGCCGCGACAGCGAAGCCTGCCGCCAAGAGAACTCCGAAGGTGGCCGTCGTAACCCGCAACCCAAATATGTCGCCCATGATGCGAGCCCTCTCAGTTCCATGTCGGGACGCATACTCGCGGGTTGCATAATTCCCCATACCCGCATCGACGAGTGTCGTGGCAACCGAAGTCACCGACATTGCGGATGTGTAGACGCCGAAGCGTGCCACACCCAGGCGACGCGCTAGAACCACGGTCCAAAGGACCGAGAGGAGTACCATCCCAGAGTAGGCGAGCACCCGAGCGACACCTCCTCTAAGGAGCAGGCTGCGCTCGGAGTGATTCTGACCCGCGTCTCCTGGGGTGCGCGCAATCGGTTCGGGCTCGTTCATCATCTGCTGTTGGCCCGTCGGGCGATGCTCTAGTCACGTTTGCCGCCGCGTGACCTCTCCGGCGCGGCCGGCGGTCATGCGGATGGACCATTTGCGAGGCTACTCGGTTGACGAGACTTAGGTCTGGCGCCAGGCTTTGGAGCGGCCTCCCTGACGCGAGTATGCGATACTAATTGGACTTTGGGCGACGCTCAGCCACTGGCGATAGGCATCGACGCTCGCGCTGCCACCGAGGTGGCAGGAGGCCGGGGAAGGGTCGTGCGGGAGTTGATCAGAGAGCTTGCCGCTCGCGCTGACGATTACCGCTGCATTCTGTATGCGCGTCGATCATGGTCAGGCGCACAGCTGGACGAACGGTTCCGGTGGCATCTCGCGAGGGCGCCCGATCCCTGGTGGCATCTGCTCACCGCCAGAGCCGCCAGTCGCGAGTGCACGGTGTACCTCTCAACCAACTCGTACCTCACGCCACTCCTCCTTCGCGGTCCGGCCGTCTCGATCGTGTACGACATGGTTCCTTTCGAGCCTGCAATGAGGCCGAGCCGGCGTTCATCGCTTATCGAGCCTCTCACGCTGGGGTTCGCGGTGCGTCGATCGAGCACAATGCTTTGCATAAGTAAGACGACCGAGAGCGCATTGATCGAGCGCTTCCCGGCAGCAATCGGGCGAACAGCCGTGGCGCTGCTGGGTTCCACCCTGCCCGCGTCACAGCCGCCGGCAGATGAGATTCAAGCGCTACCCGAGCCGGGCTTCGTCTTAGCGGTCGGGACTCTCGAGCCTCGCAAGAACCTACCCCGGTTGGTTGAGGCGTACCGGATGCTCGACGAGGACACCCAGCGGCGACACCCGCTGGTGGTAGTTGGCGCGATCGGCTGGGAAACCGGCGAGACCCTCAGTGCCCTGCGGTCACTTGGCGATCGCTGCATCATGCTCGGCTACGTGTCTGATATGGCGCTCGGCGAGCTGTACCGTCGCTGTGGTGTGTTCTGTTACCCGTCGCTTGGCGAGGGGTTTGGGCTGCCCGTGTTGGAGGCCATGAGCATGGGCGCGGCCGTCATCACTTCCAATCTGACGGCACTGCCCGAGGTGGGTGGCGATGCTGCGTACTATGTCGAGCCCCGGCAGGCCGCGAGCATCGCTCAAGCGCTGGGCCGCCTGCTGGCGGATGAGCAGCTCCGACTGGACCTCGGGCGCCGAGCCCAGGTACGCGCTCAAGAGTTTTCTTGGGAGCACTTTACCGACCAAACGCTCGCGGCGTTGCGGGCAGCAGCCGAGACTCCCTCTCAGCGAACACTCCAGTGATCCTCAAGCGCCCGCCCCGGGGTCGGTGCTTACCGATCAGATTCGCCGTTCGCAGATGGGGGTAAGCCGTTCGCGAGCTTGAGCCGTAACGGCTGCCAGTGCCGGTCTTACGCTCCGGAAGGCGATGAGGCGTGTGCAATGCGGGAGCCGGGCGGGATCACACTCAGGTCAGCAGCAGTCACCTGTGCGCGGTAGACAAGGCGTGACGCGATCGAACTACCGAAACGCATTTGGAAGGCCGGTGAATCGCCGTTTCAGCGACAGTGGGATGCGCCGGTGGTTGAGACCTGCAAGTAGACCGAGCATTTTGGCAAGCTCGTAGATGGCGTTGTAAGGGATCAGCCTCGCCTTTCCTGTGCGCCAGAGCCACCAAACCTCACCCACGACGTAACGTGCCGCCCGGCCGCGCAGGACGCTCGCTGAGTGCGACTCAGCCGTCATATACGCGCGCTCAGCCGAAACACCCGAGTCGAAGAAGCGCCTGAACGCTGCGAGCAGGGTATAGCTGTGTGAATGACGAACAGGCGCGTGTGGTTCATAGATCAGGTCGTAGCCAGCTAACAGTACACGTCGACTCCACTCTTGGTCTTCGCTCATCACGATGTCGGACGAAAACGGGAAGCGCTGCCAGAGTTCGCGCCTGATAGCTGAGTTCACGTTCGAAAACAACGTGGTGTCCATGCTCACCTGGGCGACGCTGCGTGCACGCTGGCGGCGTCCATTCGGGCCGTACATGAAGTTCAGAAAGTAGACCTCCGCAGCGGCCGCTTCGGGATGCGCGAGCTGTCGACCGTAGACGCCTGCCACGTTCTCGTCGTCTCGTAGCGGAGCGACCAGGGCGCTCAGCCAGCCAGTTCCCATCGGCAATGCGTCCTGGCTAATGAAGACGAGGATGCGGCCGTGAGCGTGCTCAGCGCCGAGGTTGCGCGATCCTCCGTGTGTGAACTCTTCGGGTGGGATCCGGAGAACCGTGGCTCCGTGACGTAGTGCTGTCTCAACGCTGTCATCCGATGATCCTGAGTCGACGGCAATGATCTCTACAGGCTCATCTATAATCTGGGCGTCGATTGCCGCAAGACAACGAGCTAGGTCGTCCCCGCCATCTTTGACCGGAATCACAATCGACAGCACGAACACATTTTTACCGCGTTCGACTTCGACTTGCCGGTTGGCGATGCTATGGCACCGTTCCCTCCAACGGTGCCATAGCAGTCCCGATCGCCACGCGAGACTAGGGCAAAGCCAGACGGTGTGCTGCAGCGCTCGGCCACGGCGACAGGAGACCTAGGACCGACGTGGTCTGTCGCGACGACCGTTCGGCTCGAGGGTGCGTCGGAGCCGACGCGGCTCCACTGCGTAATTGTGGTCCGCCCGGCAAACGAAGCCGCCATGCAGCGGCCGGCCACCGCTCACGGCTCAGCGTCCTCGCCCCCGACGTGGGCCGCGAATAGCCACCAGCGCGGGCGGGCGCTAGCTTCCGAGATGCTCACCGGCGCTCGAGCCGCGCCTGCTCGTAGCTCCTCATGGTCAGCTGCGCTGTGGTGCGCCAGCTGAACTGCTCCGAATGCTTCATGCCTGCTGTTGCCAAGCGAACACGCAGTTCCTTGTCGTCGAGTAGGCGACCCAGCACGTCTGCGATCTCGCGCGGCGAGTGAGGGTCAAAGTAGAGTGCGTTATCGCCCGCCACCTCCCGTAGCACTGGGATGTCCGAGCAGGCAACCGCCAAGCCTCGCGTCATCGCCTCGAGGACCGGCAGCCCAAAACCCTCATACAACGTCGGAAGCAGCACCAGCGCCGACGCGCAATAGAGGTCCTCGAGCGTGTCGTCGTCGCAGTAGCCGATCAGCCGGACGTCGTCGGTCACGCCAGCGGCGACGACGGCATCGCGGAGGTCAGGACCGTCGGTCCCGAGACCGGCTAGCGCCAGCACTGGCCGGTCGGTTGCTGGCATCGTCGCCAACGCGCGGATGCCGGCTACAAGGTTCTTGTGCGGCATATTGGTGGCCACGGACAGGCATGTCACCCGCTCGCCCAGGCCAAAAGCCGACCGCGTTTCGGCTACCGACCGCTTACCGGGTTGGCGCGAGCGCCCGACGCCAAGCGGCGCCACGTCCACCTTCGACGGGTTTAGGCCGATGCGCGCGCAAATCTCAGCGCAACCGGCATGGGAATCGGCGATGACCCGCGTCGCCTTGCGCGCCGCAGCCCGCATCATGGTTTCGATCGTTGTTTGGCGCAACGCTGAGACCGAGCCCGGCACGGCAGTGTCATGCCGGTGTGCATCGTGTACGGTCAGGACGCTTGCAAACGGGCCGGCGACGGGGCCGAAGTTCGCCAGCGAATGCAGGATGTCTACGCCTCGAAACGCTGCCGCCGTCGGCACCGCGACCAGCTCGCCGGCGGCCCAAGACGGCCGGCTGGCAACATCAACAGGAAGCTGGACGATCCTCAGTCCCTCTCCGAACGCCTCACGCAAAGCTGCTGACGCCTCGCGGTTCGCAAAGGCAATGAACTCCACGCTGGTGAATAACTCGAGCATCTCAGCGATCAGTTCCCGAGCGTAAGTCTCCCGCCCGCCCGTCTTCCCCGGCACGAGGTACAAAACGTTCAGTCCGACCCGCATGCTTAGCGCCTGCACATCCCTAGTTTCTCGTCGAGAATCAGCCCGACGTTTGCTGTGGGTCTGCGGCAAAGGACACCGATCGTCAGCATGTGCCGGGAACCGATCAAGCTTGACCCACGAGCAACTGTCCCCGTTGCAACGCCCCAACCCCGTAAGCAACGCGACGGCGAAAGCTCCAACCCGACCCGAATGTGCGACCAACAAGCCCATAGAGTCGGCTCGCGGCGAGGCTGGCCGCAGCCCACGAGATGCTGCCCGTAGTCTGTTGTGGCTTGGTTCTGGTCATCAAAGGAAAATCTCGGAACACAAATTCTGGGACACAGTTAACCGCACGCGATCCCAGTCGGCAGCAACATGGTGGGAGAGGATGGTCGGTTAGCCGGCAGCCGCCCGGCTCGACGCAGCCGAGCGGACCGAGATGGGCCGCCTCGCGACCGATCGCTCTGAACATAGCCTTCCGCCGGATGGCCTCTTCGAACGGTCCTCAGCACCGGCACTCAGCGTCGCGAACGCCACCGCTGGCAGGGGCCGGGACGCAATCGCGACTCCAGTCAGGGGGTGATCGGCCCGACCGGATCTGGCGAGGCACAGAGATTGGCGAGTGGTGGCCGATGCTACGCCGTGCCTTGAGCCAGCAGCGACTGGTCTCGCGCAGCCCCTGCAGCTGGCCCCGTCCGCATGAAGCACGAACGGCCCGCGACCGCGCTGAACGGATAGCCGCCTCGACCGCGCCACCGGGCCCGCTGCGGGCCCGAACCACCGGACGGAGTTCCGAGTCCAGCTGCTGCCGAGCGCAGCACCTGCCAGCAGAGGCGCTCACGTGCGCAGCACATCACGGGGCAGCGCGGCCTGAGAGAGCGCCAACCTCGCAAGCATCGCCCGTTGACGGGCGGGCAGCGGGAAAGCAGGAGTAAGAGAACGCGGCGCTCCCATGAGCAATATGCTCGTTTACTCCCGGGACGGTCGGACCGCTGCGGCGCGGGTAATATGGTTTGTCACAGCGACTAGAAGGCCGAGCCCACCAAGGGCCAAGCAGACAGCAATGAACTCCTCGCCCGCCCACGTCGCCCACCTCCCGCTCCGTCTAGAGGGGGCCCGGCGCCCGGCGGTCAGCGATACCAGATCGACAGCGCTACGGCGGTCGCGACACGTCGGCGAAGCGGCGCTCGCAATTCAGCTCGTGGCTCTGCTCGCGTGGAGCGGAGTGGAGGCTGCCAGACACGCGCAAACCGGAGACTTCTCGGGCTTCTACCAATGGTGGTACCTGATCTCGCATGGCACGCTCAACCCTCCAGGCCTGTTTCAGGCGCAGGCCATTCTGATCGAGTGGCCCCTGGCCGCCCTCGGATTCATCTGGCCGCACCCCATAACGCTGCTCGTGGTGCAGGACTTTGCGATCGTCGGTGCAGAGTTCGTCGCCTTTATGTGGCTATGCGACCTGGTCGCCGAGCGGCCCGAGGTTCCCGCAGCCCGCTTTTGCCTGACCGGTCTCGCGCTGCTCGTTCTGGACCCATGGATCTACTGGTCCGCATCTTGGGACTACCATTCCGAGCCGCTCGGAACCCTGTTCGCGGTACTTGCCGCGCGTGACCTGTTTCGAGGACGGCGCATCGCCGTGCTCTGGTGTGCCTTGACGCTGGCGAGCGGGCTCGTCACAACCCCATACCTGGTGGGAGTCGGCATTTCCATCCTGTTCGTGCGCGGCCGACGTGTGTGGGGGGCCGCTGCAATAGCTGCAGGGACCGCCTGGTTTGAGCTAATGCTCAAACTGGGAGTTGGCTTTGGGATCGCCGGAGCCGTGGGCAAGGGACACCAGGCGGCCGGGCTCCTAGCGAGCCGGGTACCGGCCGCCATTTCGGCGCTTCAGCACTTTTGGCTTGATGCCATCGCAAACCTCGCACCGGCAGGCATCCTTGGCGCCGTGACAGCGCCCGCAATAGGCATAACCGCAGTTGTGATGGGCGAGAACTTCAGTCAGGGCATTGTCGGATACGTGCGCCCATCGTTTCAAGGTCTGCCGCTCTACATCTTTGTACCCATAGGCACCATTCTGGCGCTCATGTGGCTGCGGCGGCGGATATCTCGCCGCTTGGCAGACGCTCTGGTCGCACTGTCTATCGTAAACGTGCTCGGCTGGGCCGTACTTTGGATACCACAGGTGGTACCGACTTGGCTTCGGGTCAGCCCACGCCAGTCGGAGGCACTGACACACATCGAACAGATCATCCCCGAACGCGATGGTGTAGTCGCCTCGCAGGGCATCGCCGGAGACTTCGCCGGCCGCAAATACGAGAACTTATTCGTGAGCACACCTGACTACTTCCGGCTCACCGCTCCTGACACGTGGTTTGTAATTGCACCTTACTCGGGCATCGAAACAGCGCTCGTTGCCCAATCGACACAGGTGATCGCGACTCTCGCACGGGATCGTAACGCCAAGTTGGCGTACGTCAGCGATGACGTGTGGGCGTTCCGGGTGAAAGTCCCAGCGACTGGCATCCATTATTTACCTGTTGGAGAACCAGCCAACAGCTATCCCGCCGGCTTGTTCGCAACCTACGGCACCGCCGTCCGTCGCGGGCCCGAGCGCTTTTGGTACATGAAGGGTTCAGACCGCGCGCATGGGCCGATCCTTTGGGGTGACTACTACTTGAAATCTGTGGGCCACTACCGCACCACCGTCCGCCTAGCGGGATCAGGCGAAGCCCAGGTGCAGCTGTGGAATGTCACGACGAATCGCGAACTCGCGGAAAAGAATGTGGCGCTCTCAGGTCGAGCCACCGTCAGCCTCGCCGGTTCGATCACGAGGCGTGATCCAAAACGCTCACAAGCGGCGCTTCGCGGTGGTGGCCCGTTCCAGATAAACCCCGTCCCAGCGTACCCGGGGAACAATCTGGAGACGCGTGTCTACGCCGAGTCTGCGTCCACCATCAAGGTGCTGCACGTCTCACTGACTCCGGCCAAGTAGCCGAGAAGCACTTCGCGCTTAGGACCTATCCCGGTAGAGGGATTATGTGGACCGTCTCGAATTTCGTGATCGGCGTCTCTGTGGCAATGCGATCAGGAGGTTCCGATGGGGCTCGTTGACCGTGATTATGGCTGGCGGCCTGATTGGCTGTGGCAGGGGATCGAGGTATCGCTTCCGCCGCGGCCCTCACGCCCGCGGGGCTGTCATAACCCAAGGGTGCCCGATCGCTCTGCGATGAACGCGATCTTGTTGGTCTTGCGGACCGGGATGCAGTGGAACGCGCTGGACGTGACCGGGGTCTGCTCGTCCTCCTCAGCACACCGTCGCTTCCAGGAATGGCGTGAAGCTGGAGTGTTTCAGGAGATCTGGCGTCAGGGGCTGCTGGAGTTGGATGAAACCGTCGGAATCGACTGGTCGTTCCTGGCGGTCAACGGCGCGATGACCAAGGCCCCGTTGGGCGGCCACAAGACCGGTCCGAACCCCACAGACCGCGGTAAAAAAGGGTCAAGCGCTCCGTCGTCACCGACGCCGCTGGTGTCCCTCTCGGGATAGCTGTCGAGGGCGCGAGACGCAACGATCACCTGCTGTTGGCAGCGCCCCTGCAGTCAGCGCCGGTCGCCCGGCCGATCCCCACCGAGCCAGCACCCCAAGGGTTGTGCTTGGACAAAGGCTATGACTACTCGACCATCAGACCGTCGGTGACCTCGCAACGGTTCATCCCGCACATCCGCACCCGTGGGGAGGAGATCGAGGAGAAGACCCAGAACCCGGACTGGAGAGCCCGCCGCTGGGTTGTTGAGGCCTGTCACTCCTGGCTGAGCCGCAACCGGGCCATCCTGATCCGCTGGTCAAAGAAGGACGAGAGCCACGAGGCGCTCCTCCAGCTCGCCAGCGGCCTCATCGCGCTCAAACGCGCTCACGCCTGGCGGCTCGCTAACCCGAAGTTCCCCCCGGTGACGCGGCGAAATCTGGCTTATTTGCTGGGATCGTCAGGGTTTTGGGGTGTCGGGGTTGTGTCTACTTGATCACGACTGGGGCGTTCGTGGTGAGCTTGAGCGCTTGGGCTTGGAGTGCTGTGGGCTGGGTCAGCTTCTCGAACGTGTCGGTCCGGCCGGCGAGTCGGGTGCGGTTCCGGGTCTGGGTCGCCAGTTCGCTGAGCAGCGTCTGGTAGCTGTGAGCAGTGCTGCCGTCGGTCGTCTGTTTCGTCCGGGCCTTGGTCTCAGCTTCGGGTGAGCGGACGGCTTTGGCGACCGGGTCGTCGTTCTCGGGGCGGTTCTCGTCGGTGAACAGCAGTGGTTTCCATGCGGCCTTCAAATGCCAGGTGAGGTAGTAAGCGAGCATGCAGATGAACACGTGGGACCGGACCCGGTTCTCGAGGTGGTGATGGATCGGCCGGATCTGTAGGTCCGGGCCTTTCAGGGACCGGAACGCTCGCTCGGCCTGCTCAAGGTTCTTGTAGGTGCGGACGACATCTCCGGCTGGAACCTCAGCGGCGGTGTGGTTGGTGCGCAGGATGTAGAACCCGTCGAGGGCGGCCTCCGTGTCGATCTGCTCCTGTTTGCGCTGGTAGGTGAACTCCATGTCGCTTATGTGGATGTCGAAGTGTTTCTTGACGTGGAAGCGCTTCAGGGCCGGCCCGACGGCCAGGCCGATCTGCGCTGAGCCGAGCAAAGTGCCTTTGTCCACCCGGGTCTTGATCGCCGCCAGTTCCTGCTCTGTCGCGTCCAGCAACAGGGTGCGTTTGCGGGCGCGCTGAGCACCAACAAGTGGGTTGCGGCACACGATCAAACGCTCCCCAGGGAACTCGTTGACGTCGGTAATCTCGCCGAGGTTCTGCTCATCAAACAGCGACGGCTGGAAGATGCCGTCGCGGACGAGTTTCTTGATCGTGGGGGCCTTCAGCGCAGTGATCCAGGAGACCCCCTCCGTGCGGGTGAGGGTCTCGATGTTCGCTTTGGTGACCATCCCGCGATCAGTCACAACAGTGACACGCGCCAGCCCGAAGCGGTCCTTGACCTTCCTGACCTGTGCGGGGAGGGTCTTGTCGTCATGGGTCTCGCCGGAGAACACCTCGATGCTGACGGGCCGGCCGTGCTTGTCACAGAGCAACCCGTAGACGATCTGGGGCAGGTTCTTCTGTCCGTCCCGCGAGTAGCCGAGCTTCCCCAAAGGACAGGCACGGCCCTCGAAATAGGAGGAGGACACGTCATAGAGCACCATCTCCCCAACGTTGAGGTGACGCTTGGCGAGACGGTCCTCGATCCGGGCCTGGCGCTCGTAAAGCCAGTCCATCGCGGCGTAAAGAGGCTCCTCGCTGGTTTTCGTGGGTAGCGTCGGCTGAAGTTTGGTTTCCTGGACGGCTTGTGATCCTCGATGATGGGAGTCTGTGATGCAAGCCCAGGACCTTCTGCTGTTTCAGGCTGCGCTGGGGTTGAGCGCCCCGTGGCAGGTCACCAGTGTTGAGTTCGACCGGGACGCCCGGCGGCTGGATCTGCGGGTTGATTTCCTAAAGGGCGCGACGTTCTCATGTCCGGAGTGCGGCGTGTCTGGGTTGAAGGCCTACGACACCTCGGAGAAGTGCTGGCGGCACATGGACTTTTGGCAGCACCAGACTTATCTGACGGCGAGGGTGCCGCGCGTTCGCTGCGCCGAGCATGGGGTGCGCCAGGTGGCGTTGCCGTGGGCCAGGCCGCAGTCGGGGTTCACGCTGCTGTTCGAGGCGCTGATCATGGCGATGGTCGCTGAGATGCCGGTCGCGACGCTCGCGGCCTTGGTCGGGGAGCACGACACGCGTGTGTGGCGAGTCGTGCACCACTACGTCGATGTCGCGGTCGACTCCCAGGATCTGGCGGGGCTTGAGCGGGTCGGTGTTGATGAGACCTCAAGCCGGCGTGGGCATGACTACGTGACGGTGTTCGCCGATCTGGATCAGCGCCGTGGCGTGTTCGTGGTCGAGGGCAAGGATCATGAGACTGTGCAGGCGTTCTCGCTGTTTCTACAGACCCATGGCGGTGATGTCGGCCAGGTCAGCGAGGTCTGCCAGGACATGTCTGAGGCGTTCTTGAAAGGGACGCGTGAGAACCTCCCCGAGGCGCAGATCACCTTTGATCGATACCACGTCCGCTCCCATCTCTCCAAGGCTGTGGATGAGGTTCGTCGCCAGGAGTCAAAGCACCACAAGGACCTGCTGCGCAATACCCGGTACATGTGGCTCAAACGGCCGGCGAACTTGACCGACCGTCAGCGTGATCTGCTAGACGAGCTGCTCGCCCAGCCGCTTGAGACGGTGCGCGCCTACACCCTCGCTCAGCAGTTCGACAGCTTCTATGAGATCGCTGACCCGGACACCGCACAGGAGTACCTGCGGCGCTGGATCATCGAGGTCGACGCAAGCGGCCTTGAGCCAGGCAAACGGTTCGCAAGGATGCTCGAGGATCACTGGGATGGGGTGATCCGCTGGCATCACAGCCAGATCAGCAACGGGCTGCTCGAAGGGCTCAACAGCCTCATCCAGGCAGCGAAACGCCGCGCCCGCGGCTACCGCTCAAACCGCAACTTCATCACGATGATCTACCTCATCGCAGGCAAACTCAACGCCGGGCCCGTCATCGCGTAACCCACCCCAATCAGCGAGGAGCCCGTAAAGATCGTCCTCATCAACACCTTCGACCCCGAGCTCTGACGCCAGCGTCGACTGCCCCAACGAGCGCACGGTCGACAGCTTCGATCCCGGACAGATCACCCGCGAGACGATCATCGCCATGCACAGATCCCGATCACGCGAGGACCGCGGGTCCAGCAGCTCCGCCAGCCCCAGCCGCCGCGCCATGATCAGCGCGGCGTTCACATGCCCCGCGGGCAAGGACCGCTCGATCTCAAACGCGTCATCGGCGCTCATCAGGCTCTCGCCCGCCAGCACCCGCCGGATCGCGTCGATCGCCTCGGCCGGGAGGTGCGAGAGGTTCGCGAGCGTTTCCTTCTTGACCTTCCCGTCCTCACGATAGGACCGGCGCAGCAGCGTCGCGGTGTACTCCTTCTCACCACGACGAATCCTGTTCGTGACCACATGCATCGCACCGATGTGACGTGTCTTCGCTGGCATGCCTGGACTATATCGCACCCACCGGACGGATGTTGTGACTACACTGTTGCCCGTAGAAAAGGCCGCTATCCCCGACGAACACAGGGAATGCGGCCGTTTTCAAGCGTGACTACCGAAGGAACTTCGGGCTAACCCTCTACCGGGATAGGTCCTTAGACGGAAGTTTTCGTAGGTTCTGAGCCGGATTGCCTGTCGTTGCGGGCGGTCCGGCTTCTTTGGGCTGGCGGTTGTAGCCAAGGAATGGTTGACCGTAGCGGGATTTGCCGGTAATCTCTGCTTATGCCGAGGCGGTCTGAGGGAGCGATTCATGTAGCCAGGATCAAGTCCAGGTACAAGGATCGGGAGTATGAGTCCCACATCTTGCGGCGCTCCTATCGCGAGGATGGGAAGGTCAAGCACGAGAATCTCGGGAACGTCTCGCACCTTCCGCCTGCCGCGCTTGAGGCGCTGCGTCGCGCGTTGGCTGGGGAGACGCTCGTCTCGGCAGAGGATCGCTTCTGTGTTGAGCGCTCGCTGCCGCACGGGCATGTCCAGGCGGTGCTGGGCACGTTGCGTTCACTTGATCTGGAACGGCTCTTGTCACGCGAGCGCTGTCGGGAGCGGGACTTGTGTGTGGCGATGATCTGTCAGCGGCTGATCGCTGCAGGGTCGAAGCTGTCAGTCACCCGGCTGGTCTCCCAAACGACGCTTGCCTCAGAGCTTGAGCTCGGGACAGTCAGCGAGGCTGAGCTGCTCTCGGCGATGGATTGGCTGCTGGAGCGCCAGGACCGCGTGGAGCGGACCCTCGCGCGCCGGCACCTGAGCCACGCGCACGGCAGTGACATGGACGGCTTTGTGCTCTATGACCTGTCATCAAGCTATCTGGAGGGCCGCCACTGTGAGCTCGGGGCGATCGGGTACTCACGCGACGGGGTGCGCGGCAAGCATCAGATCGTCTACGGGCTCTGCTGCTCACCCGAAGGCCGGCCGGTGTCAGTGCGAGTATTTGAGGGCAACACCGCTGACCCCGCAACGCTCCAAGACGCCGCTGAGCGGGTCAAGGACACCTTCGGGGTCAAGCACGTCGTGTTCGTCGGCGATCGCGGGATGATCACTCACGCGCGGACGGTCGAGCTCAAGCAGCTCGGGGTCGGGTTCCTGTCCTCCCTGCGCGCACCGCAGATCCAGAAACTGACTGTGGCGCCCGGCTATCAGCTCTCGCTGCTGGATGAGACCGGCCTGTGTGAGATCGAGAGCCCGGAGTTTCCCGGCGAACGGCTGATCGTGTGCCGCAACCCCGCCGTCGCGGCCGAACGTGCCCGCAAACGCCAGGCGCTGCTTGAGGGCACCGAGACCGAACTTGCGAAGGTCAAGAACATGGTGCAGAACCCCCGCGGCCGACTGCATGGCGCAGAAGCGGGAAAGATCGGTGAACGTGCCGGACGGATCATCAACCAGAAGAAGATGGCCAAGCACTTCACCCTCACCATCACCGACGGCCAGTTCGCCTACCAACGCAACCAGGCACAGATCGACGAGGAGGCCGCGCTTGACGGGATCTACGTGATCCGCACCGACCAACCCGCCCAACGGCTCGGCGCCAGCGCCGCAGTCCGCGCCTACAAGCAACTCAAAGTCAACGAACGATCGTTCAAACAGATGAAACACACGCTCGAGATCCGCCCGGTCCACCACCGCCTCGCAGAACGCGTTCGTGCGCACGTGTTCCTCTGCATGCTCGCCCGTCACGTCCAGTTCGAACTCGAGCAGCGCCTCGCCCCGATGCTGTTCACCGACCCCGCCCCGCACAGCCCAACGGACCCGACCCGCCCTGCTGAGCGCTCACGCTCCGCGACCCACAAAGCCAGCCGTGCCGGACAGCCCAGCCCCAGCGAGCATCCCGCCCACACGCTCGCTGATCTGCTCTCAAACCTCGCCACGATCTGTGAGAACACGATCCGGATCGGTGACACCAACACGAGGATCGTCAAGCACACCGAACCGACCAGCCTGCAAGCCAAAGCGCTCGAACTGCTCGGCCTCACCACCAACAAGTAGCCAAGCAAAACCCCGCCCGGAACCGCGCGCGCCCAGCGATTCCAGGCGTTTTCACGCCCTGGAACCGAAAACTTCCGCTTAGAGCTCCGCTACTTCTTGAACCTGATATCCAGCGGCCCCGTGGTCCCGTAGACGTAGTCAGCGCCCTTGTCCACAAGGTGACCGGCGAAGGTATCAGGCACACCACCGGGCGTGACCCCGACGATGTAGAAGGTCGCGACGCCGTGGGAGTTGGTGTAGGAGACGATGTTTGACTTGCCGGGCACGCCGTCATTCTTGGTGCCGGGGGCGCCGAAGATCTCAGCGGTCCCCTTTCGCACGCCGCGGCTCAAATAGCGCAGCTGGCTGAGGTAGACGCCCACGCCCGCCCTGTTGACCGCATTGTCAAAGTGATCAAGGATGTCCACCTGCAGCTTCAGGCGCTTGCCGACGGGCTCCGCGGCGTTGAAGGCCTGCGGGATGAACGCGGTACGCCAGAGGTTCATCAGGAAGCGGTGGCTGACGCTGACCGTGCCCGGGCCGGCGGTGAACGCCAGCACGGAGAAGCCGTCGCCCAGGCCGACCTCTCCCTGGACGTTCGGGGCCTGGATCTCCACGGTCGCGTGCTGGTGGGGCGCCAGCGTCTTGGGTCCGCTCCAGCGATCCCAGAAGGTGGTGTCGCCATGGTCGGTCTGGATCGTGTAGTAGGGGGTGAGCGGGCGGCCGGTCTCGTTTCGCACGTTCAGGACCAGCGCCCTGATCCCGGCGAGATAACCGGTCGTGCGGATCCCGACGATCTTGACGTAGAGCGGCGAGGCAACCAGCAGCGCATAGGCGAACACGATCGCCACCACCGCCGTGCAGGCACCCGTGATCCAGGCCCAGCGGATGTCGCGCAGCACCCCCCACACGCGGCCGGGGATCGCGGTCAGCGCCCGCACCTCCGGCGCGACGCTGACCGCCGCGAGCAGCGTCGGCGGCACCAGTGAGACCAGGTAGTTGGTCTGCGAACGCGCCGCGACGAAGTAGGCGAGTGCCGCCAGCAGGAAGGTGGCCGGTCGCAGCAGCGGGTAGGTGCCCACGAAAATCACCACCAGGAGAAGCGCCACCATCACCAGCGCCACGCTGTAGATGGTCAGCGAGCCGCCGCCCAGGTGGGCAAACAGCGTCAGCGAGATGAGCCCCTGGCCGGAGGGCACGAGGTTGCTCACAAGCGGCGTGAAGACCCCCTTGAACCAGGCGCCGGGCGACATGATCAGCCACGGCAGGTTCGGGACAAGGAAGGCGACCAGCACGATCCGCAGGTAGCGCCAGGCCCGCTGCAGTGCTGCGCGCAAATCCCGGTTGCGGTCGTACTCGTCCATGCCGAGCGCGAGCAGCACGAAGCCGAGCACCGGCCAGGGTGTCTGTTTGATCCCCATCGCGCAGGCCAGCGCCACCGGCCCGATCCAGGAGCGCCAGCCGCGCACCCGCCCGAAGCGATCCCACTTGTAGGCGGCGATCATCAGCAGCGGGATGTAGAGCATGTCGGTGACGTCACCGACGGCAAACGCCAGGTAGACGTCGATGCTCGAGAGCAGCAGCGCCACGGCACGCAGCTCGCGCGGCAGCAGCACAAACAGCAGAAGCACCGTCGCGACCCAGCCAACGACGTCAAGCGCCGAGCCGAGCTCCGTGTACCAGCCAAACAGCATGAACGGCACGTAGAGCAAAAACGACAGCGAGGGGTAGGACAGCGACTTGATCGGGTGGCCGGTGATCGTGTACGAGTAGGCGTCCGGCGAGAGGCGGTAGAGCGGCGGCGCCCCCGCCATCGAGTGCGTGTAGGGGTTCAGCCCGTGGACGACCAGCTGCGCCGCATATTGGTCAAAGGAGAGCTCGTCGGTGGAGTACGCGGGGTTGCCGTGAAACTGGAGGTAGGTCCAGATTCCGATCAGCAGCACGATCAGCAGCGCGTTGGCCCAGGCAAACCAGTTCTCATAGCGCCGCAGCCCTCGGATCGAGCGCAGGTCCAGCAGGCTGATGATGATCACGCACAGCCCCCAGAAGCCGACCAGCACGTCCACGAGCGCGATCGGCGAGAAGTACGACGCCGGGCCATACAGCGTCGTTGACCAGTTGAGGATCACCACCCCCACCAGCGCCCACAGGATCCGTTCGCCCCACGGCTTCGGCGGACGCACCGGCGCCCTCAGCGGCTCCAGCTGGAGCTCGGGAGGCGACTGTTGTTTTGCTTGAACTATCAGGGAGATCACCGGTGCCGCCGTGGCGGAGAAATATAGATATGCGCAGCTCGTGCCCGGGCAAACACCATCAAACCTCCAGCGGACCTTTAGTAGCGGTCCGGCCGCTGCGGGTAGACCTCGTCGATCGTGGTGAGCGCGACGTACGGCGCGTCGGCGGCCGCGCTGATCGCCTCGCCACCACCTGCGAGACGATCGCAGATCGCAAGTACCCCCACCACCTCAAGCCCCTCGGCCCGCACGGCCTCGAGCGCGCGGATCGTGGAGCCGCCGGTGGTCACAACGTCCTCAACCAGCATGCAGCGGTCCACGCCGGGCTCGAGCAGCGGCCCCTCAAGGCGCCGGCCCAGGCCATGCGCCTTGGCCTCCTTGCGCACGAAGAAGGCCTTCACGTCAGCGCCGCCCGCGAGCGCCGCGCAGGCGATCGGGTCAGCGCCCATCGTCATCCCGCCGACCGCGGTGGCGCCCCACCGCGCGGCCTGGCGGGCAACCAGTTCGCCCAGCGCCATGAAGCCCTCGCGGCGCAGGATCGCGCGCTTGACGTCGACCAGGTACTGGGCCACCGCGCCGCTTGTCAGCACCACCTCGCCGATCACCAGCGCGTGTTCGCGCAGCTCGTTCAGCAGGCGCGCGCGAGGCTCAGTCTCGACGGCGCCCACAGCCCCGGCCGCCGCCCGCAGTCACGCCAATCCGCCGCTTCACCCGGCCTAGTAAACCAGGCGGGCCTACCGACCGGCGGCGGGCGCCGCGGCGGCTGCCGTGGCGCCCGCCCGGCGCTGCGCCAAAGGACCGGTCACGAGCGCGATCAGCGCCAGCGAGCCGGCCGTCACCAGGACGATCTCGCCGGCGTTCAGGTGCAGCTCGTTGACCCCCAGCGCGACACAGTTGTTGATCGAATGAAGCGCCATGCACGGGTACAGCGACCGCGTGCGCCAGCGCAGGATGCACAGCACGAAGCCCAGGAAGCCGAGCGGCACCAGAAACTGCGGCTGGGCGGAGTCGTAGTGCGCCAGGCCGAACAGGAGACCCACCACCACCGCTGCGATCCAGGGACCCAGCTCAAGTCCGCGCACGCGCACGCGCATGCGCGAGAGCAGCCCGAACAGGAAGCCGCGGAAGAAGAACTCCTCCGCCATCGGCGCCGCCACACAGACGAACAGCGACACGAAGACCGCCGCCCAGACGCTCTGCTTGACGCCCATGTTGCCCGGCAGCGTGTCGGTGCCGTGCAGTGTCAGCAGGGCGGAGTAGAGCAGCGTGCCGCCGTAGTAGACCACCGCGGCCAACACAAGCGCCCCCGCCCCGAGCTTCCAGGAGATCCGCCGGTAGCCGAAGTCGGCCCGATCAAAGGACCGCGTGATCCGCACGAAGTAGAGCGCCGAGGCCACGAAGGCCCCGTCAAAGAGGAAGTCGGCGGTGATGTTGACCGCTGGCGTCGGGTTCGTCGTCGGCGAGCCGAAGGCCGAGCCGACAAGCTCGGCCAGCAGCGTGACAAAGACCCCGGCGGCAAAGCCCGTGAGCACGGCGCTGGCCGCGATCCAGTAGGGCGCACGCTGTTTCTCGGGCTCGCCGCTCACAGGCGCCGAGCTTAGCCGGGTCCCCTGAAAACCGCCCTTTAACGGTGCTTGCGACTGCCTGTGTCATCCTGCCCGCCTCGAGCCACAGCCGACGACCGCCCGGGCACAGTGGCCGAAGAGCCTGCGTCGTGCGCGGCGGGCGGGAATCGCGCTGATCGTGGCGCAGTTCGTGGCGCTCTGCGTGTGGAGCGCCATCCAGTCAAGCCGCGGCGGCCTGACCAGCGACTTCGCGCTCTTCCAGCAGGCGATCACGCTGATCACACGCGGAGACCTTTACCCATGGTCGACCGTCGCCGGCTACCACTTCTTCCAGGACCACGGGTTCGCGCTGCTGTGGCTGCTGGCGCCGCTCGAGGCGCTGTGGCCGCACCCCGTAACCCTGCTCTGGATCCAGAACGCGGCCCTGCTGGCGGGTGAGCTGGTCGCCTTCTGCTGGATCTGCGACATCGCCGCGGGCGTCGCCAGCGAAAGGCGGCCGCAGGCCAACTGGCCGGCGGCGCTGGCGCTGCTCGGCGCGCTGCTGTTGGTCGCAAACCCCTGGCTTGTGTGGGCGCAGGCGTTTGACTTCCACGTGGAGGTGTTTGCGATGGCCGCCGCTTCCTCAAACCCGGACTGATCGTCGCGGCCTGCGGATTCGCCTGGGCGATGCTGCTCCAAGCGACCGGCGCCACCCTGGGCACGCACGTAGCCGGGCTCTACCCCGGCCTCACGGCGGGCCTTGGCAACCCGCGCGACGCGTCGATGCTGACGGTGCTCCATGGGCTGCTGACGCGCCCGGTAACGGCGCTTCACGTGCTGTGGCTGAATCGCCTGGCGGCCTGGAGCAACCTGTCGGCGAGCGGCCTGATCGGGATCGCCTGGCTGCCGGTCACCGTTCCCGCGCTGATGGTGCTGGCCGAGGGGCAGCTCGCGCCCTCCGCAAACTTCTCGCTGCCCGGCTTCCAGCAGGTGGCGCTCTACGTGTTCGTGGCCGTGGGCACGATCGGCCTGCTCGCCTGGCTGGCGCGCACCGTGGCGGCAAGGCATCCGCGGGCGCTGTCGGCGCTCCTCGCCGTGCTCGCCCTCAACGCGGTCGCCTGGTCGGCGGTGTGGCTGTGGGCTGTGCCGGTGCGCTGGCTGCGGGTCGCCCCCGCGACCGCCACGACGCTGCGGCAGCTGGCGGCCGAGATCCCATCCGGCGATGAGGTCGTGACCCAGAACGGCATCCTCGAGGACTTCGCCTCGCGACGCTACGTCTACTGGGTCAGTGGCGGCAGGTCCACCGTGCCGGTGCGCACCCGGCAGGTCTGGTTCGTGCTGGCCCCCTACGAGGGCATTCAGCCGCAGAGCGTTGCCGAAGCAAACCAGGACATCCAGAGGATCTCCGCTCTGCCCGGTGTGCGCCTGCTCGCACACCAAAACGGCGTCTGGGTGTTCCGCTGGACAGCAGCCGCCCACGGCGCACGCAGGCTCACAATCGGCGCGCCCGTGGCCAGGCGGATGCCGGCCTGGGCGATCGCGGGCACGGCCGGGCAGGCGCTGCTGAGCGGGAGCAGCTCGCACTGGTCGGTGGCCGGCAACGGTCTGGCCGGCTACGTCGTTGACCAAGCCTACTGGCGCTTCGGCTCAGGGCGCTACCGCGCGCGCGTCTGGATGCAGAGCTCAGGGCCCGTCCACGTGGAGCTCTGGAACGCGACCACCGACAGGCTGCTCGCGCGCGTGAGCCCGGACGCTGTGCGCGGACCGGCGCCCGTGGCCTTGACCGCGCGTCTGGAGCGCGCCAGCACCCAGCAGCTCTACAGCGGCTGGGGTCCCTGGAGCACGCGCCCGGACCCGCCGCCCGGCGACGAGCTCGAGGTGCGTGTCTGGTCCCCCGGCGGCCGCGTGCGGGTGCGCGTCTACTCGGTCTCGCTGACACCGATCAGCGCCGGCAGCTCCTGAAGCGAGCCGATCACGGGCACGCCGGCCGGCACAGCCTCGCGCCCACCCGTTTCCCGCCCGCCTGCGTCGCGCACCACAAGCACCGCCGCCACCCCGGCCGCCTGCGCAGCTCCCACGTCCTCCTCGAGGCTGTCACCGACATGAACGGCCTGCGCGGCGCCGACACCGGCCAGCGCAAGCGCCGCCTCAAGCAGCCGCGGGTCGGGCTTGGCGGCACCGACGGCGGCCGAGCTGACCACGCCGTCGACGAGCTCCGACAGGCCCAGACGGTCGAGCACCTCGCTCAGCGACACATCCCAGTTGCTTGCCACAACCAGCCGCAGACCGGCGTCGCGCAGACGGGCGAGCACCCCCGGGACCTCCGCAAAGACGCGGAAGCGCAGCATGTCGAGCAGGATCGAGCGCATCATCTCGGGCGTTGCGGCGGCGAGCTCAGCCGACGGCGGCAGGGCGTCGCGCAGCACCGCGGCACAGCGGTCGTGCAGGGCAGCCAGCGACCGCGCATCGGCGCCCTGGTGCATGTGGGTGCGGTAGTAGGCGACCTCGGCAGCCACCGCTGTGGCGGCCTGTCGCTCGCTGAGCACGAGCCCGAGCCGGCGTTCAAGCAGCGCCCGCAGCAGCGGCGCGGGCGCGTCGAGCGAGATCAGGGTGCCGAAGGCGTCGAGCAGCACCGCCCGGGGGCGCGGTCGCGGGGGTGCCTTCACGCCCACCGGCGGCGTCATGCCACCCAGTGCCACGTGGCGAACTCGACGGTGAACAGCCCGAGCGCGACCGCCAGCGCCGGTATCACGTAGGGCGCAAGGCGGCTCTTTGTCAGGCGGCGGGCGGCGCTGATGAACAGCGGGAACATCACGAGCTCAAAGCGTGGCAGTGAGGCCAGAGGCTGCGGGCTGACCGGGGCGGAGAGGACGAGCACGAACAGCGCCAGCGTGTAGAGCGAGTAGGCGGGCGCCAGCGTGAAGGCGACATACACCAGGCCCACCAGCCCCGCGAACAGGAACAGGAAGAGGTAGATGTCCTGAAAGGCGGCGCTGATCGGCGCCTGGGCGTAGGCGGGCACACGGTAGGGCGCGACCGGTCCCTGCAGCAGCTGGCGCAGCCCGTCCCAGGCCTGTTTGGCGCCCTCCCAGACCGTCACCGGCGGCAGCGTCGTGTGTCGGTACCACACCGACTGCACGTTGAGCGGTGCAAACGGCTGCCCGTAGCGCAGCCCGAGGTAGGCCAGGTAGGTGACCGTGCCCAGCGGGATCAGCGCCAGCGCCAGCACGTTGGGGCGCAGGCGGTAGCGCGGCCCGCTGGCCGCCCGCGGCCCGTAGAGGTAGATCACCACGGCGGGGATGATCAGCGCAAGGCTGGTCACGGCCGTCGCCGACGCCAGCGCGCCCGCCAGCCCGCAGGTAAGCCAGCGCTCACGCCTGGCGGCGTAGACGCAGCCCAGCGTCAGCGCCAGAAGCAGGCCCTCGGTGTATACGGCCGAGAGGAAGAATGAGACCGGGAAGAAGGCGACCAGAAGCACGGTCGTGTCGGCCACCTCACGGCTCTGATCGAGGCTCACGAGCCGGTGCAGGAGGTTGAGCGCCGCGGCAGTGCAGGCCAGCGATATCAGGATGCCCGCCACCAGGTCCGAGCGCACGACCCAGCCGAGCACGTGGATCAGCAGCGGGTAGAGCGGGAAGAAGGCCATGCGCTCGTAGACGTGCTGGTAGCCGTGGCCGGCGATCGTCAGATACCAGACGGAGTCCCAGCGCGCCATGGGCGCGACGAACGCGTTCGCCAGATAACCGAACGGAGTCGTCAGCCCGCTCGGGTCGTACACGGACGCGGCCCCGGGGGCCAGTCCGATCTGGACGACGCCCGCCATGCCGGCGAAGATCACGACCAGGCGCGATGTCCACAGGGCGCGCCAGACGACGCGGCCGGCGCTTGGGGCCGGGGCGGGAGGCGATGACTGCACGCGCTCAGTGTCCCACGGCCGGTGGACCCCGGCCAACGCGGGGCTGAAGGGCTACCGCGGACAGGGTGCGTCGGTATACTCAGAGTATGACAACGACGATCAAGGTGTCCAACGAGGTACGTGATCAGCTGAAAGGCCAAGCCGCGCTGGCGCACCGCACGTTGGGCCAGCACCTGGAGTATCTGGCGAGCCTTGGAGCGCGCGAGGCACGGATGGCCAGCCTGCGTGCAGCGCTCAAGGCAACATCTCCCGAGGAGCTTGCGTCCTATCGCGAGGAGCTGCGGGCCTGGGATCGCATCACGAATGACTGAAGCCGAAGCGCCGGCCGCCACGCTGGCGCCCGGTGACGTGGTCTGGGTGCAGCCGGAGATCGTCGTCGGGCGCGAGCAGGCAGGACGACGACCGGCCCTGGTCGTTGCCGGCGCCGGCTATCTGCAGACCGTTGACACGCTCGTGCTGGTGGTGCCCATCACCACGGTGGATCGGGGCTGGCCGAACCACATAGAGGTGCTGGGGAGTGAGCTGCAGCAGCGCTCCTGGGCGATGTCCGAGCAGGTCAGAACCATCTCACGCGGGCGACTGGTGGGTCGCGCGGGACGTGCCAATGACGTGACGCTGGCCGCGGTGCGCAGCTGGCTGGCTGACTTCCTCGAGCTCTGAGCCGATGAGCGCTTCCCCCTGCGACGCCCGGGCCGCCCGTGACGGTAGCGATGGCGATGGCGCGCGCCATGGCTGATGGTGGGCACTCCGCGGAGTTGTGGTTGCGTGCTCAAGCACCACTCCGCGGAGTTCTCCGCCAGGCTTCGCAAGCCGGCGCTACGGAAGCCCGATTCGCAGTCGCAGCCTTCGCCGGCACCAAGGGCCCATGGATCGACCAGTTGCGCTCCTGGGGGACCGGTCCGCGCTCGTACTACACCTCAGCGTCGATGGTCGTGCCAGACGAATTTCCGCGGAACACAGAGTCAACCGCGACGGGCATCAGCAAGCGGGCACTCATGCCCTGCTCATAGCGGGCGCAGACCAGGCGGCGGCGGAGCGCAACGGCCCACGACCTCGTCCAACTGTACCGGCCCCGATCAGCGGGGTCTGGGCTCGTAGATCCGCAGCGGCGTGCAGCTGATGAGAGGCAACGGACCGGGAACGCTTGCAGGTGCCGCTCAAGCTCGGTGGCCTCCGCGTCGCTCCTCAGACCCTGCAGCAACTGCGCGAAGATCACGTCGGTGTGGGCGACCGGCTCGCCGCTCTCGATCAGCTCAATGCACGTTCGCGCGGGACGGCTGTCTGCGTCGTTGAGAACGTCGACCCAGACAACTGGTATCGACGACGATCACCGGGGCCCGCGGCCGCGGCGAGACTGGCCAAGGTCACCCTGCCAGTGCACCTTACCCCGCAGGTCGAGCACGCCGAGCCGCCGATGGCGCGCGACGAGCTCGCGAGGGGCGTGATCGACTGTCTGGCGCTTGGTGGCCATCCCGGTCAGCCGTCTCGCCTCGTCCAGGAGAGCGTCGTCGATCTCGGTGTTCGTTCTCATGCGCCTGAGTATCCACCACCCGCTGTGTCGAGCGGTGTGAAGGCGTCGCGGTGTCAAGGCGTCGTTGGCTGCGGGGTGGTTACGTACGTCCGCCAGCCCACGTTGAACCGGTCAGCCGACCGCGCAAGGCATGATCACGGTATGACACATGCACGTCGACCCAGTACTTCGACAACGAAGATCGCCCGGACCGCCGTGAGCCGGGCTAAAGGTAGGACCAAGGTTCGCAAGACCCTCACCCTCGACCCTGAGCTGGTCATGGCTTTTGGCGATGCCGAAGGTGGACTCTCCGCCGCCGTCAACGCCGCGCTGCGCGAGCACCTCGCTCGGATGGAGCGGCAGGATGCGTTGGCGGCAAGAATTGCCGAGCTGGAGACTGAATACGGACCGGCTGACCGCGCCGAGGTGGAGCGCTTCGCTCGGCATATGCGATGAGCGTCGTCGTCCTCGATTCCGAGGCGATGTGGTCGCTGACCCGCTGGCCCGGCGTGAACCCAAAGGGCGCTCTGGCGGCGCTCACAGCGACCCGTGAAAACAACTGGGACGTTGTCGTTCCGGCGGCCGTTCTGGCTGAGCTCTACTGGGGAGGCCCACAACAACAAGCGATCGACGCCACGCTCAGGGCCCACGGCGATATCGCCGTGACGGCGACCGATCAGCGACTGGCACCCTATATCGGAACCCATGCTCGCCGCGCACGCCCCACGCGTGGCGGGGGAGCCACTTTCGGGGGGCCGGCGATCCCCGCCGGCGGCAACAACGAACCGCGGATGGCAGCTGGCGAGAACTCCGCGGAGTTGTGGTTGCGTGCTCAAGCACAACTCCGCGGAGTTTCCCCTCTGTAATTCGCTATGCTGGCTAGCATAATGCTGAGCGTCAGGCTCGACCCCGAAGACGGTGCCGCGCTGCACAGCCAGGTGGCCGCCCAGATCCGCCAGGCGATCGCCGACGGCGAAGCCAAGCCGGGCGAGCGCCTGCCGCCGGCCCGCCACCTGGCCGCGGTGATGGGCGTCAACACCAACACTGTGCTGCGGGCGCTGCGTCAGCTGCGCGACGAGGGCCTGCTCGAGATGCGCCCCCGCCGCGGCATCCACGTCACCGGCACGCCCGAGCAGAGCGAGCTGCGCGCCCGAGTCGCCGAGCTCGTCGAGCTCGCACGCAGCAGCGGCCACACGCGCGCCGAGCTGTTGGCGATGATCTCACAGGCGCCCTGACCGCCAGGACGCGGGCGGTTTTGCTGGTCACAGGCACGCGAGCACTCGTCAAGCGCGGCCACATCTTCCCCGGGCAGGCTGCTGCTGATCGTGGTGCTTGACAGCGCTGAATGTGATAGCTAGCGTGTCACAAAGCGTGACTGTCACCGCTCCCCCACCCGGCCCCGAATCCGCTGACCCGCTTGAGGGCGGCGTGATCGAGGACGCGCGCAGACGCCAGCGCCGGCACCGCCTCGGCGGCTCCGCACTCATCGCCGGCGCGCTGGTGGTGGCGGGCGGGCTGGTCGGCGTAGCCGGCGGTGGCGGCAGGCCGGTCGCGCACCCGGGCGCCGGTGGCCGCCAGGCACGTCCAGCGGCTGGCCTGCGAGAGCACGCCCAGACAGCGATCACACGCCCGGCGGGAGTCGATCGGCTCGGGCTGCTGGCCCCCGGTGTCGGGTGGGTCGATGACGGCCAGGCGACCTACCTCACGCGCAACGGTGGGCGCGACTGGAGCCGGGTCAAGGCGATCGGCGCGGGCGCGGAGCTCGCCAGCGCAAGCTCCTCCGGCCCCGGCCAGGTGATCTTCGCCCTGGCCGACGGCGCCCAGTCCCAGCACAGCTGTGGCCAGAACTGCGCGAGCGAGACGACCGCGGCCGTGGGGAGCTCAACCTCGCAGCGCGGCCAGGTGGTGCTCACCAACGACGCCGGGCGATCCTGGAGCTCTGACCCCTTCCCGACCCGCGCGGTGCCCGCCGCGATCAGCTTCCCGACCGCTCAGGACGGGTTTGCGATCGCCTACCGGCCCACGGCCCACCGAGACCCGCGGCCGAGCCTCTACGCAACCCGTGACGGCGCCCGCACGTGGTCGCGCGTCAGCGTCCCGCCTTTCCAGGGGTCGCTGAGCTTTGCGAACGCCCGCGACGGCCTCGGCGGCGCCTTCACGCTCGGCGGCGGCATGGTTGACAGCGGCGCGATCTACCGCACGAGTGACGGCGGACGCTCCTGGGTCAGGACTCCTCTGTGCCGTCCGGCAAGCGTCTACGCCTGCGAGGCTCCGTATCTCTTTGCATCCGGGCGCGGCGTGGTGGCGGTCGTAGCCCACTACGAGCAGGCGGGCGCAGGCAGCGTCGAGGTTTACACAACCCGCAACTACGGCGTCAGCTGGCACCGGCACATCCTGCCCCACACCCCCGCGCTGAGCAACCAGCCCACCTACATCCCGTTCTCGGCGCCCAACCCAGAAGACCTCTTTGCCTGGGTGAGCCCCTACCTCTACACGAGCACCGACGGCGGCGCAGCCTGGTCGCGCCACGCCGCCACCAGCCTGGTCGTACCCGGCGTGCCCGGCTCCGAAGGAGAGCTTGCGTTCGCCAACGCGAGCTACGGCTGGTACGGGATCGGTCCGGTGTTTGACTACACCACCGACGGCGGCCGCCACTGGACCAGCATGAACGGCCGTTAGCAAGCGGGGTACCCAGGAGCGCCGGCCGGCAGCGGCGCCACCGTCCGACGGCTGGGATACAAGTTTCCCGATGGGCAAGAACAACCGGCAGCGACGGGCCGCCAAGGTGCGTAAGCGCGCTCAAGCGCGGCGCTCATCCGGTGAGCCGCGCGGCCATGACAGTCGGACGCACTCCGGGTTTCATAGCTGGGACTCTGCGCCCGCAGATCTGTCGTTCACGCCCCGAGAGCTGTTCCTGTTCGCGGTCTGGGAGCGGCAGTCGGGCAGCGCCGAGCGCGTCACACACGCTGTCACCAGACTTGCGAGCGCCCCGCCTGACCGGGTCGGCAAGGAGGTTGCCGAGTCCATGGAGAGCCATATAGCTGACCTGTGGGAGCACGGCTGGCAGCCAGCCGATGTCGACCGGATCGTGCTGCAGCGTCTGGGCGCGGATGAGACTCGCCTGGTTCGCTTGGCGATCGCGTCACAGTCGCGGCACTATGAGGCGCTCGGACGACAGGTCCAGCCGGGCTGGATGGCCCAGCTCGAGCGGATCGGAGCGCGGCGCGATTGGCCTGGCGACGAGCTCTTCCTTCGCCAGCTCGGCGACAGCTGGCCCGATGCCCTGACCACCGCGGTGACTCTCATGGCGCTGCTGATGTCGCTACCTCGCCTGCCGCACCTCGTCGACCCGCCCGGCCACTGGCGCCAGGGATGGGTGGCGGAAGCGCCAACGGTGCCGCCGGCGATCTTCGGCAAGGTCCGCGCGCTCCTCGCCAAAGCCGAGTCAACGACCTTTGACGCCGAGGCCGAGGCGCTGACCGCGAAGGCCCAGGAGCTGATGGCTCGCCATCGCATCGACCGTGCCCTGCTTGAGCACGACCTGCAAGGCTCGCGGATCCGCCCCGTCGGGCGCAGGATCGGCGTCGATGACCCCTACGCCGAGGCGAAGGCGCTGATGCTCGGCGAGATCGCAACCGCCAACGGCTGCCACGCCGTCTGGTCGAAGAGCCTTGGGTTCACGACCGTGTTCGGCTTTGCCGACGAGCTAGACGCGGTCGAGGAGCTCTTCACCTCCCTGCTCGTCCAGGCCACGGTGGCGTTACGCCGTGAAGGCTCCAAGGTTGACCGTCACGGGCGTAGCCGCACCACCCGCTTTCGGCGCTCGTTTCTGGTGGCGTTCGGCGTGCGGATCGGCCGGCGGCTGCGCGCAACCGTCGCGGCCACGGTCACCGCCGCGGACGCCGAGACGGCGCTGGCTCTGGTCCCGATCCTCGCCGAGCGTGATGCAGCCGCCAAGCAAGCGGCGTCGGCCGCATTTCCGGAGGCCGGCCAATTCTCGCCGGCGGCCACCGACGGGGAAGGCTGGTACGCCGGAACACTGTTCGGTGACCTCGCCGATCTGGGCATCGATGCCATCGAATCCGAACGGGCCGCCTGAGCCAGAGTGCCGTCCGCACTATCCGTTCAGGGGGTCGGCCTCCGGAGCGGGTCCCACGATGTGTCTCCACCCCGTTCATGGTGCGGCAGGTGATCATCGGGAATGTCGTAGTAGTCACCCGCGCTCCCGACGTACCAGTGCGCCCCAATGTGGAGTCCAGTTGGTTGGTCAAGGGTTCCTGCGGCGATGCTAATCGTGCTCCGGTGGGGGCCGTCCCAAAACAAACTCGACCCGCAGTTGCGACAGAACCCGCGCCGAGCCTCGGAATCACTCTTCGGGCTGTCGATCCAGCTCAGCGTGGCATCAGTCAATAGCCGCAGATCATCACGCGCCACCGCAGTGCACGCGGCTACGTGCCCGTGCCAGCGCCGGCACTCTTCGCAGTGGCAAACAAACACCTCCCGCATTGGACCGCGTATCTCATACCGCACTGATCCACAGAGACACCGCCCGGAAGCACGCGATGCAGCGGCCATCAGAGATACATACCATGAGCCGCGGACGCACAGTGGCGCCTGGAGCGTGGGCGCCCGCGGCTGGCGCCGGCACCGGAACGCGTGACCGCCGCGACCGGTGGGTGCCTGTTCGCTGGCGTAGATATCAGTAGATAATCCGGCGCAGGCCCGATAGCCTGAACCCATGAAGACGATCACCGTGGGCCAGCTGCGACAGAACCCAACGGCGATGCTCGCCGACGTCGAGGCCGGCGCCAGCTACCTCATAACGCGCCACCACCGCATCATCGCGCGGGTGGTGCCGGCAGACGAGGAGCCCAGACTGCTCCCCGCCAAGCGAGTTGGCGCCTCGTCGCTTGCCGCCCTTCCGCGGCACGAGCCGCTGACCGCCGCGACCATCGATGAACTGATCGATGAGGAGCGCGGCGAGCGGTGAGATGGTTTCTGCTCGACGCGTCCGTTGCGCTGCGCGTCGTGCTCGGGCGCTCGCCCGCCGCGGCCACCTGGATTGACTCGGTCAACGGCGACCCAGACCAGGGGCTCATCGCCTCACGGCTCCTGAAGACGGAGATAACGCGCGTGCTGCGTCGGGAGGGTCTCCCCGTCTCAATGCGGGATGAGCTGCTCGACTACGTGCAGCTCATCCCGATCTCCGACGCGGTGCTGGCCCAGGCCGAGGCGATCGTGCCACACATCAAGTCGCTTGACGCGATCCACCTCGCATCGCTGATCCACACGGGGATCGACGCCACCGTCGCCACCCACGATGCGACGATGGCACACGTTGCGCAGCTGCTCGGCTACCCGGTGCTCGACCCGGTCGCAGGCGGGTGACCGCAACGCCTCCGTCAGGCTCACGCTTTACGCCGTCCTAAACTCCCGTTGACGGCGAGCGCTCCGGGGATGGCGCCCCGTGCGCCGCCACCGGCCACCAGGCAACGCCCACGAGGCTCCTTTCAAAGTCACCGCCCGATGACCCGACGTGAACGCAAGCGACGCGCCCGCAAACACGTGAGCCCTGTACGGCTGGCGTTCCTGATCGCCACGGGCCTGATCGTGACGATCGGCCTGGCCGCGGTCGCAGGGTTCGCCGCCTGGGTCGTCACCACCGCCAACGCCGCCCCCAACATCAATCAGCTGCACCCGCGCGTGCCCGGCCAGACCTCGGAGTTCTTCGCCGCCAACGGGCAGCCGCTCGGGTACGTCGCCTCGGACGTGCTGCGCACCGCGCTCACCCAGGCGCAGGAGCCCCGACTGCTGCGCGAGGCGACGGTCGCGATCGAGGACCGCCGCTTCTACCAGCATGGTGGGGTTGACTATCTGGGCCTGTTGCGCGCTGCCCTCAAGGACGTCTTCGTGGGCGGTGGCCTGCAGGGCGGTTCGACGCTGACGATGCAGCTGGTCACAAACGTCTACCTGCCGACCAACATCAAGGCTGTCCACAACCTCCGCTACAAGGTCATCCAGCTGAAGCTCGCCACCGAGCTCGCCAACCGCGAAAGCCACGCGCAGATCCTCACCCAGTACCTCAACGACGTTCCCTACGGCTCGATGTACGGGGAGACCGCGATCGGCGTAGCGGCCGCTTCGCAGATGTTCTTTGACAAGCCCGTCGACAAGCTGGATCTGGCGCAGATGGCGCTGCTGGCGGGGCTGCCGCAGGCCCCCAGCCAATACAACCCGTTTGAGGATCCGAGCCTCGCGCGCTGGCGCCGCGGCCTGGTGCTGCAGGCGATGGTCCGCTCCCACTACATCTCTCAGGCGACCGCCGACGCCACGCAGGCACTGCCGCTGCAGGTAAAGCCCAACGACTCCTACCAGGGCATGCGCCAACCCTACGTGGTCAACTACGCCGAGCAGCAGCTCGTGCAGGACCTGGGCCAGAAGGTGGTGGACCGTGGTGGCCTGAAGATCTACACGACGATCAACCTCGCCGACCAGCGCGCCGCGGCGCTTGCGATCAAACAGCACGAGGGCCAGCCCGGCGACCCCGCCGCCTCGCTGGTGTCAATCAACCCCGCCAACGGCAACATCGTCGCGCTGCAGAACTCAACCACCTACGGGGTCGGCAAGGGGCAGACCACCTTCGACTACGCCACCGAGGCTGAGCGCCAGACCGGCTCGGCGTTCAAGGCCTTCGTGCTGATGACCTTGATCCACGATCACAACGGCGACCCCAACAGCACCTACTACGTCTCCAAGTACCTCAAGGCGGGATGGCTGCCCGGCTACCCGACCTACTCCGTGCAGACGGCCGAGAAGACCTATGCGGGCACGATCAGCGTCACCCAGGCAACAGCGGTCTCCGATAACACCGTCTACGCCCAGCTGGGCGTGGACGTCGGTATGCAGAACGTCGACAACATGGCCCACGCGATGGGGATCACCGCACCGCTCTACGGCAACCCATCGGAGGCGATCGGCGGGCTGCGGATCGGCGTGTCGCCGCTGCAGATGGCAGACGCCTATGCGACCATCGCCAACGGCGGCGACCACATCGCGCCGACGATCATCTCCAAGGTCGTGCTGCCAAGCGGCAAAACCGTCTATTTCGGCAACCCGCACAAGACCCAGGTCTTCAGCCCCGGTCAGGCCTATGCGGGCACGCAGACGCTCGAGACGGTGCTCCAGTACGGCACCGCCACGGACGCCAACTATGGCTGCCCGGCGGCAGGCAAGACCGGCACCACCAACAACTACACCGACGCCTGGTTCGTGGGCTACACACCGCGCCTGTCAACCGCTGTCTGGGTCGGCTACCCGAACTCCGACGTCTACATGAACGACGTCAACGGGCTCGGTCCCGGCTACGGTGCGACGCTCGCGGCGCCGATCTGGAAGCAGTTCATGCAGTCCGCATCGGACGGCTACTGCGGTGACTTCACACCGCCAGCCCAGTACTGGCACGGCGTCGAGTACCTGGGCGCACACGCCGTCCGGCCCTACGTACCGCCGCCGCCCACGACCACCACCAGGACGAGCACCGCCAGCACGAGCACAACCGGCGCGGCGACCAGCACCACCGGTGGTGCCACCCTGCTCACGCCGACCAGCACCGGCGCCACCCCCACCAGCCCACCGGCCGCGCCGAGCACGCCCGCGGCCCCCAATCCGCCGGGCACGCCGCCCAAAAAAGGCGCGAACTCAACCGCAACCGGCGGCGCAAGCGGCTTCTGACATAGAATCGGCTGAAGATGCCAAAGGAAGAGAAGGTCGAGTTCGAAGGCGAGGTCGTTGAGGCGCTGCCCAACGCCATGTTCCGGGTGAAGCTCGACAACATGGATCGGGTTGTGCTTGGCCACGTGGCCGGCAAGATGCGGCGCTTCCGTATCAGGATCCTGCCGGGCGACCGCGTGCGGGTCGAACTCTCGCCCTACGACCTGGACCGCGCGCGGATCGTCTACCGCCACCGCTAGCGCTGGCCCTGCGGCTGACCAGGCTGAGCGCGGGATGTCAGAGCTCGAGCTGATCGGCGAGCTGCACTCGCTGCTGAGCCATCAGGACCCGCGCCTGGTGCTCGGGATCGGCGACGACGTGGCCGTGGTGCGCGGGCGTGGCTACGCGGTGACCTCGGTGGACACGATGGTTGACGGTGTTCACTTTCGCTCGGCGCAGCTGCCCCCCGAGGCGATCGGCCACCGGGCGCTGGCCGGCGCGCTCTCTGACCTCGCAGCGATGGGTGTGCGCTGTGAGCGCCGCGGCGACGTGCAGGCCTACCTGGCGCTGGGCCTGCCCGCCGGCGGTGGTGAGCTCGGGCTCAGGCTGGTTACGGGGGCCGCCGGACTGGCCGACGAGTACGGCGTGAGCATCGTGGGCGGCGACCTGACGAGCGCCCCGGCGCTGACCGTGAGCTTCACCGTCGTCGGCTGGTCCGACGATCCGGGCGAACTGGTCCGGCGCGACGGCGCCCGACCCGGCGACCTGGTCGGGGTTACGGGCGTGCTCGGCGGCGCCGCCGCGGGCCTTGCCCTGTACGAGGGCCGTGTCCCCGATTCGGCGCTTGACCTGTCGTTGGCCGGCACCCTGCGCGAGCGCCACGCACGGCCGTGGCCGCTGCTTGCCGCCGGCCGGGCACTCGCGCACGCCGGCGCGAGCGCGATGCTCGACCTCTCCGACGGGATCGCCAGCGACGCCGCCACGCTCGCGCGCGCAAGTGGGGTGAGGATCGAGCTCGATCTCGCCCGCCTGCCGCTCGCCGCCGGCGTCGCCGAGCTCGCCGGCAGGCTCGGCGAGCACGCGGGGCGCTTCGCAGCCTGCGGCGGTGAGGACTACGAGCTCTGCTTCACCGCAGGACCCAGCAGCCGTGAGGCGATCGAGACGGCACTCGCCGCCTGCCCCGGGGCGAGTGTCGCCGTCACCTGGATCGGTGAGGTGCTCGCCGGCGACCCGCCCGGGTTGCACTTCCGGGACGCCGGCGAGCGCTCAGAACCGTTCACCGGCTACGAGCACAGCTTCTGATCCGGGCGGCTCTGGCCGCCCGCGAGCAACAGCCACATAAGAGGCCTGCGCACGATCGCATCCGCAACCTTGGTCGCGTCCACGCGGTACTCGCCCCGCTCCAGCCGATCCTTCAGCGTCATTAGTCTGGACTCCGCATCCGTGGTCATCCTGACAACCTGATCGGCATGGATCCGCCCCCGCCTTGAACCTACGTGGACGCGCATCAACGGACGACCCATGGCCGCGTCCACGCTGCGCTCAGCGCCGCAGCGCCGAACCGGTCCCGCCCAGCGAGCCCGGGCCGGCGTAGGTGGCGGGGCCACGCACGCTGACCGGCGCCGCGGCCAGCGCTGCACCCGCGCGCAACGCCCGCACCGACAGGATGCCCGCGCTGGCCAGGCAGCCGACCGCCACCGACCAGTAGAGCGCGGCGCCGAGAGACATCGCACCACCCGGCAGCAGCACCAGGCTTGCGATCAGCGCAAACGGGGACAGGCCGTAAGCGTTGGCGTAGTAGAAGAGGATCAAAAGGGCTGGCAGGCTGCCGAGCGCGAGCAGCAACGCGACCGCCCAGCGGCGGCTTCGCACCTCGGCTTGAGCGAGCCAGACCCATAGATGCAGCGCCGGTATCAGCAGCAGCGCGGCAAAGGGATTCGCACTCCAGACGACCACGGTCAGCACGCACAGGACCGCGCTGAGCGCCACCGCCGCAGCATCGGCCGCCGGCGACTCGGGGCGGCGACGGCTCTCTGGCAGGCGTCGCGCGAGCAACCGCAGGAAGACCGGACGCAGGATCAAAAACGAGACCGCGACGGCCACCAGCACCAGGACCAGCGCCGTCAGATCGCCGCCGCTCAGCGCGGTCGCGGCCACGGCTCCAGCCGGCGCGAATGACAAAACGCCGGACGCGCGCGCGAGCAGCAGGGTCAACAGACCGATGACGAACGGCGCCACCCCGGCAAGCACCCAGGCCAGCCAGCGCGTCAACATGTGCCCGCGGCGGCGCACGCGCGCGGCGGCGTCCAGCGTCACCGCCGCCACCGGCAGGATCAGCGCCAACACCAAGAGCCGCACCGCCCACAGCGGCACCAACTGGCCGCTCAAGCTCAGGTAGGAACCGGGCGAGCCGACAGCGCGGCCGCGGTCCAGAGCGTTCACCGCGTTGAGCAGCGCGGTCCCGAGCGCCGCCGGGCGGCCGGCTGGCCCGAGCGCGACGGGCCCCACAACGGTACGGTCACCGGACAGCGACACCAGCACGGCGGGCAGACCGCTGGCCGCAAACGGCGCCTGCTCCGTGACCGCAAACGGGAAGGCCATGCGCGCCACCTGTCCCGCCAGGCCGGTCGCGACGTTCGCGATCCCCGCCTGCGAGCTGATCGCGTGTGCGAGCGTGCCGACCAACAGCGGCGGCGCCAGACGGTCGGTGTTTGACCAGGGGACCACCACCGGCCCATGCACGACCTCACCGGCGAGGTTGCCAAGCTCGATCACCGCGTCCACGGGCTGGCCGGCGAGCGTCTGGGCGAGGTGCGTCGCGCCGGCGACGCCGACCTGCCCACTGGTCGAGACCAGAGTCACCGAGCGACTCAGCGTCTCAGCTGACAGCGCCTGTGCGAGCCCCAGCATCACCGCGGTGCTGTAGAGCTCGGTCCTGCCGGGGACGGTCGGCGCGTCGCGGTCGCTGACGACGACGATCGTGCCGCTGCCGAGCCCCGGCTTGGTGGCGATCACGTTCTCGAGCGTCCGAGGACCGGAGGGCGTCGATGACGTGAAGCGCTGGGTCTGCACGCTGAAGCCGCTGATCCCCGAGCCGCCGCCGGCCAGCGCCCGCGCGAGGTACGCCGCCAGACCGGCGTCGCCGGCCGAGCCGGGGCTGCGCTGTGGGTAGCGGGCCGCCATCGTGCTCTCGTTCGACTGCAGGCTGGCGAAGAACTGGCCCGGTGCGAGCCTGGCGCTGAGCGGGGCGGGCCGACGCTGCAGCGAGAAGCCGAAGACGATCACGGCAAACGCGACCACCACCATCAGGGCGCGGTAGATGCGGGGATCGACCATGCTCGTCCCAGGTTACCCGGCTGCCGGGTTGACTGCCACGGCCGCGCCTCCGGCGGACGAGACTCAGGCGAGCGTGCTGCGCGCCTGGTTTTCCGGGGTTGACAGCCAGGCAGGGCCGGGGCCGTGAGCGGCCTGCTCGTCGCCGGGGTTGCGCAGCGCACAGTTACGCAGCGACAGGCAGCCGCAGCCGACGCAGCCGGTCAGCTTGGCCCTGAGGCGCTCGAGGTCTGAGATCTGCCGATCGATCCGGGCCGTCCAGTCGCGTGAGACCCTGGCCCAATCGGCCTTGGTCGGAGTTCGGTTATCGGGCAGGCTCCGCAGCGCCGCGGCGATCTCCTCGAGGCTCAAGCCGACCCGCTGGGCGGCGCGGATGAAGGCCACACGCCGCAGCGTGTGGCGTGGGTAGCGCCGCTGGTTGCCGGTGGTCCGTTCGGCGCAGATCAGTTGCTTCTGCTCGTAGAAGCGCAGCGCCGAAGCGGACACCCCGGAGCGGGCCGACAGTTCGCCGACGGTCAAGGTCGCAGGCAGCTTGGTCAACTTTTCCCCTTCACACTTGACTTCAACCTAACTTGAAGTTTTAGCATCGGCGCATGACCAACACGATCACCGACGCCAAGCGTCGCTACGGCTACCCGGACCTGCGCCTCCTGATGGCACTCCAGACCGGCGACGAGAAGCACGACGGCGCCTCCACCTCGACCCTGGATGTGCTCTGGGTGCTCTACGAGCAGATCCTGGACGTCGCCCCCGAGCGCGCGAAGGATCCGGAGCGCGACCGTTTCTACCTCAGCAAGGGCCACGGGCCGAGCGCCTACTACGCGGTGCTCGCCGCCAAGGGCTTCATCCCGGTCGCCTGGCTGAGCGGTTTCGGCGACGTGGAATCGCCGCTCGGCTACCACCCCGATCGCAACCTGATCCCCGGCGTGGAGATCTCCTCCGGCTCGCTCGGACACGGCCTGCCGTTGGCGGCCGGGACCGCACTCGGGCTCCGTGCCCAGGGCAACGGTGCGCGTCTGGTGGTGCTGGTCGGCGACGCCGAGCTTGACGAGGGCAGCAACGCCGAGGCGATCGAGTTCGCAGGCGCCGCCGGGCTGGCTGCGTTGACCGTGGTCGTGGTCGACAACCATTCGACCACCTGGCCGTGGCGTGGTGGTGTGCAGACCCGCTTCGCGGTGGCCGGCTGGCATACCGCCACCGTCAACGGGCGCGACCACGCCGCGCTGGCGCGGGCGCTGCGCCGCCGCGAGGCCGCAGCCGAGCCGAACGTCGTTGTCGCGGACGTCGGCGCGGAGCGTGCGGCATGAGCGACCTGTCCATGCGCGAGCAGTTCGCCCACACGGCCACAGCCCTGCTGGACGAAGACGGATCGGTCGCGGTGCTGCTGGCCGACATCTCGGCGGGCCTGTTTGCCGAGGCCGCCCGCAGGCACCCGCAGCGGGTGATCAACCTCGGCATCCGCGAGCAGCTGCTGGTGGACGCCGGCGCGGGTCTGGCCCTATCCGGCATGCGCCCGATCCTCCACACGTTCGCAAGCTTCCTGGTCGAGCGGGCCTTTGAACAGATCAAGCTCGGTTTCGGCCACCAGGGCGTGCCCGGGGTCCTGGTGAGCGCGGGCGCCTCCTATGACATGGCGCAGGCCGGGCGCACCCACCAGGCGCCGGGTGACGTGGCGCTGATCGACACGCTGCCGGACTGGGTCGTGCACGTGCCCGGCCACCCGAGCGAGCTCGACACGCTGTTGCGCGCGGCGGTGGGCGGTGAGCGCCCAGCCTACGTTCGCACCTCCACCCAGCAGAACGCCCAACCGCAACCGATCGACGAACGCGGCCGCATGACACTCCTGCGAGCAGGCTCGCACGGAACCGTCGTGGCGGTCGGCCCGCTGCTTGACGCGGTGCTCGCCGCGACCAGCGGCATGGATGTGAGCGTGCTCTACGCCGCCACCGTCAGGCCCTTCGACGCCGCGACCCTGCTCGCCACGCTCCAGACCCCAGATGTCGTCCTCGTCGAGCCCTACCTCGAGGGCACCTCGGCCCGCTGCGTGTCAGGCGCGCTCGCCCATCGCCCGCACCGGCTGCTCTGCCTGGGTGTGGCGCGGCGCGAGCTGCGCCGCTACGGGACCCCTGCCAACCACGACCGCGCCCACGGGCTGGACCCTGCCGGCCTGCGGGCCAGCCTGGAGGCGTTTCTGAACGCTCAGTGCGTCGGCGGGACCTCACCGTCGTAGTAGGGAACCTGACCGTCCGCGGCGCGGAAGCGCCAGTGGTCTGACTCACTGGCGAAGACCCCGACCTTGCCGCCGTCCGGGTAGACGCACACCGAGGGCTCGGCGGCTGACGAGAACATCACCACGCGCGCGGCCTGCTGGCCGTCGTTCCAGATGTTGTGGGCGCCGTCGGGACCCGAGGGGAAGCGCACCAGCTCACCGGCCCGCGCCGGCTCCACACCCGCCGGCGTGCGCACCTGCACCTCGCCAACCATCACCAAGAGCCACTCCTCGACGTACTCGTAGTGGTAGGGGCAGAGCGTCTGGCCGGGGGGCAGCTCGAAGAGGTTCACGGCTAGCTCCTTGCCACCGGCCGCCTTGCCGAAGGGCACCGCGGCGCAGTGGTAGCCGTCGGGGTCGCCATCCTCATAGGCGCCGGAGAAGTCGGCCTGAAATGCGTTCGGTCTGGTCATTACGGGATCATCGCACCATCGGCACGTCGCGGCCATGACAATCTCTCTACAGACGGGACGCAGGACAACCATGACCGACGAGCCCTCCCACCCCGAGCTTGTGCTGGCGCTGGCCCGCCGCCTGCGTGAGGTAGTGCTGCCCGAGCTCGGCTCCCACGCGGGCCGGGCGATCGACCCGGACAGGCCCGGAGGCGCCGGCGGCGACCTCACCTTTGCGATCGACGCGACCGCCGAGGCGGCGCTCGCCGAGTTCGTCGCCGAACACGCGCCGTGGGCGGCGTTCTACTCCGAGGACCGCGGGCTGGTCGCGCCCGGCGGCGGCGAGACGCATGTGCTGGTGGTGGACCCGATCGACGGCACCCGCCCGGCGATGGCGGGCCTCGAGTCGGCGTGCGTGGCGATCGCGCTGGCACCGCTCGAGGGCGCCGTGCGCATGTCCGACATCACCTGCGCCTGTGTGCTCGAGATCAAGACAGGCGACTGGTTTTTGGCCCGCCGCGGCGAGGGCGTGCGCTCCAGTCGCGCGATCAGCCTCTCGGCCAACACCGAGATCGACACCATGTTCTGGGCCTACGGCTTCCGCGGACGGCCCGCGCGCGCCACCACCGAGCTGCTCGCTGAGCTGATCGACGCCTCCTCGGTGACCGGCGGCACCTTCGAGCTCGGCTCACAGGCCTTCGCGATGACACGCCTGGCAACCGGCCAGCTGGACGCCGTGATCGAGGTCGGCTCGCGCATGATCGACGAGGTCCCCGGCATGGAGCAGGAGTTCCGGCGAGTCGGCCGCGGACAGATCCTCAACAACTCACCCTACGACCTGGCGGCCCCGTGGCTGTGCCTGGTGGAAGCCGGGGGCGTGGCGAGCGACGGCTGGGGGCGCCCGCTCGACGACCGGCTGCTGCTCGGTGCCGGCCACGACTTCCAGATCTCCTCGATCTGCGCCGCCAACCCGAAGCTTCACGCGCAACTGGTGGACGCCGTGGACGACGGGATCGGCCGCCTGCGGGCACTGGCAAGCTGAGCGCTCGGATGCAAGACCCGCTGATCCTTGTCTCGAACCGCGGCCCGGTCACCTTCCAGCCGGACGGCAGCTCGCGGCGCGGCACCGGCGGCCTGGTCACCGCGCTGATGGGCCTGGCGCGCCACCGCGAGGTGACCTGGGTGGCCTCGGCGATGAGCGACGGTGACGTCGCCATGGCAGCCCGCCACGGTGGCCGCGCGTTCCCCGTTACCGGTGCCGAGGGCAGCCAGTACCGCGTCAAGCTCGTCGCCTCCGACCCCGAGGCCTACGACCGCTTCTACAACATCATCGCCAACCCGATGCTGTGGTTCATCCAGCACTACCTCTGGGACCAGTCAAACGCCCCTGACATCCGCCGCAACGAGACCGAGGCCTTTGAATTCGGCTACAACATCGTCAACGAGGACCTCGCCCGCGCCGTGGTCGAGGAGATCGAGGGCATCCGGCAGCCGGTCGTGATGATCCACGACTACCACCTCTACACGCTGCCGGCGCTCATCCGCCGTGCCCGCCCCGACGCGTTCATGACCCATTTCGTCCACATCCCCTGGAGCCAGTCAGACTCCTGGCGGGTGCTGCCGACGGTCATGCGCGAGGAGCTCTACCGGGGCATTCTCGCCAACGACATAGTCGGCTTCCACACAACCTCCTACCGGCGTAACTTCCTGCAGTGCTGCGAAGACCTGCTCGGGCTCGAGGTCGACCACAGCGCCGGCGTGGTCGCGCTCGACGGTCGCCGCGTCTGGGTGCGCGCCTACCCGCTGCCGATCGATGTGGGGGCCGTGCGCCGCGTCGCGGCGCGCCCACGCGTGGGCGAGTTCGAGCAGGAGCTCCTGCGCCGCCGCCGCGACCACGTGATCCTGCGCGTGGACCGCGCGGACCTCTCAAAGAACGTGCTGCGCGGCTTCACCGGCTTTGACCTGTTTCTCGAGCAGCACCCTGAGTTCCGTGAGCGCGTCACCTTCATCGCCCAGCTGATGCCCTCGCGCACCGATGTGGCGGAGTACCAGGAGTACCTCGAGCGCATCGAGGCGGTGGTGGCGCTGGTCAACCACCGCCACGGCTCGCCGGACTGGATGCCGATCCAGCTCAAGCTGCGCGACGATTTGGAGGAGGCGGTCGCCGCCTACAAGCACTACGACGTGCTGATGGTCAACGCGATGTTCGACGGCATGAACCTGGTTGCCAAGGAGGGTCCGATGGTCAACGAGCGCGCCGGCGTGTCGATCCTGTCGGAGAACACCGGCGCGCACGAGGAGCTCGGTGACTACGCGCTGTCGGTCAACCCGTTTGACGTGCAGGAGCTGGCCGACTCGATTCACGCGGCGCTGACGATGCCGGCGGCGGAGCGCGAGCGCCGGATCGCGGGGCTCAGGGAGCGGATCACGGCCCGCAACCCGGGGGACTGGATCGACGAGCAGCTGCGCGACATCCGTGCCAAGGAGCGCGGCGCCAGCGGCGAGTAGAGGGGCGCGGGCCAGCGGGCCAGCGCCGACGTGTCAGTGTGCGGCGAGCTTTGCGCGCTGGCGCTCGGGTGCGATCCGGATCACGTTCCAGGCCAGGCCGAGCTTCTCCATGACGGCGATGATCGCGGCGGAGATGTCGAGCTCCCACCACTTCAGCCCGTGCACGGCCGAGCGCGGGAAGGCGTGGTGGTTGTGATGCCAGGACTCGCCCAGCGAGAATGGCGCAAGCCACCAGACGTTGGTGGAGCGGTCCTCGATGTCAAAGCGGCGGCGGCCGAAGATGTGACAGACCGAGTTGACCGACCAGGTGACGTGGTGCACGAAGAAGATGCGCACCAGACCACCCCAGATGAAGCCCTCAAGCGCCCCCTTGGCGGTGAAGCCCGCGAGCGCAAAGCCGGCCAGTGTGGGGATCAGCAGCGTGAGCGCAACCATCAGCGGGAACATGCGTCCGATGCGGCGCATCGCCCGGTCGTCGTAGAGGTCGGCGGCGTACTTCTTCCAGTCAGCCTGCCCCTGGGTCTCCATCAGCCAGCCGGCGTGCGCGTGCCAGAACCCGGCCAGGCCCTGACCGTGGCCGACGTGGGGGCTGTGCGGGTCGCCCTCGACGTCGGTGAACGCGTGGTGCTTGCGGTGATCTGCCACCCAGTCGAGCACCGAGCCCTCGACCGACAGCGAACCAAGAACCGCGAAGGTGCGCTCAAGCCACGGGTACGTCTGGAAGGCTCGGTGTGTGAGCAGGCGATGGAAACCCACGGTCACGCCCATCGCGGTCAGCAGATACATGGCGACCATGATCGCGATGTCGGCCCAGTCGACCCAGTTGTTCCACAGCAGCACGATCGCCGCCACCACGCCGGCGAACGGGACCATGACACCGGCGAGATTTGCCAGCCGCTCGCGCTGGGTGATGGGTGGCGGAATGAAGTCCTCCGCGGACCGCGTGGGGGCGGTGCGGGGCTTGGCTGGCTGTCGCGCTGTGGTGCTCATGGTCTTGAGCATTACATACTTATGAGATCAAATCTTGTCTAGCCAAGAGCACTGAGCCCGTGACTTTTCATACATTGTGTATGAATTGCGACTACTCGATGCCGAAGTACGCCCGCGTCAGCGCCGCGTCGTCTCGCAGCTGCGCAACCGTGCCGTCAAAGCGGTTCCTGCCACCCTCGATCACCACCGCCCGCTGCGCTAGGTCCAGAAAGGCGGTGTTCTGCTCGGCGATCAGGAGCGCTGCGTCGCTGCGCTCGATCCTGCGCAGCACGTCAAGCACCTCCTGCACCGCAACCGGCGAGAGGCCCGAGGAGGGTTCGTCCATCACGATCAGACTGGGATCGCCCATCAGCACCTTCGCTACGCCCACGAGCTTGCGCTGGCCGCCCGACAGGCTCCCAGCAGACCGTGACCTGAACTTGGCAAGCAGTGGAAAGCCTTCATAGGTGCGCTCGAGGTTTGCCTGCGCCTGCCTGCGGCCGAGCCGATAGGCGCCAAGCAGCAGGTTCTCGCGCACGCTCAGCTCGGGGAACACGCCGACCTCCGTCATGAAGCCGATGCCCTGCGCCACGCGGCGGTCGGTGCGCAGACCGCTGACATCCTCCCCCCGCAGCCTGATCGTGCCGCGCATCAGCGGCAGCAGGCCGAGCGCCACACGCAGAAGCGTGCTCTTGCCGGCGCCGTTGGCGCCGAGAATGACGACGTGCTCGCCCTCCCCAACCGACAGGTCGATGTCCCACAGGACCTGCATCGACCCGTAGCCGGCGCCAATCCCGCGCAGCTCAAGCAGCACCCCAGCCGCAGCCTCGGGCGCACCGGCCGCAGCCATGGTCTGCTCCGGATCAGCCACCGATGAACACCTTGATCACCGCCGGGTCCGCGAGCGCCTCCGAGAGCCCGCCGGAGAAGATAACGGCCCCGGCGTTCAGCACCGTGACCCTGTCGGCCACCTGCTCAAGAAAGCCCATCAGGTGCTCGACGACGACCATCGTCATCCCCAGCTCGGCAACGAGCCTGCGCAGAATGACCGCGAGCTCGTCAAGCTCTGTCTTGGAGAGCCCGGCTCCGAGCTCGTCGACCAGCAGCACTCGTGGTCCGGTGACCAGCGCACGGGCCAGGTCCAGGCGCTTCTGGTCTGAGGCGGTGAGCTCGCCGGCCAGCCGCTCGGCGCGGCCGCCGAGCCCGACCAGCTCGAGGATCTCACCATCCGAGAGCGTGCCGCCGTGGTGAGCGACCTCGAGGTTCTCGCGCGCGGTCAGAGCCGGGAACGGCTTGGGGATCTGGAAGGTCCGGTTGATCCCGCGCCGCGCAAGGCGAAATGGGGCCTTTCCCGAGACGTCATGGCCGTCCAGCAGGACGCGGCCACTGGTGGGCGCAAGCAGACCTGAGATCACGTTTATGACGGTCGTCTTGCCCGATCCGTTGGGACCGACGAGCCCCAGGACCTCGCCCTGCTTGACGCCCAGGCTGACGTCGTCGAGCGCCCGCAGCGGCCCGAACAGCTTCGTGACGCCTTCAACCTCGAGCAACGCGTTCGCCCGCGGCGCCTCGTTGCTCGGCGCCGCCGACGCCGACTCAGCGAACATCGCCGCCTCGCAGCGCCAGCCGCCGTCGCGCGCCGACCAGCACGGCGGCCAGGCCTCCCGGGAGGAAGAGAGCGATGATCACGATCACCACACCAAATATGAGCTGGAAGTACTGAGGGTCGCTGACACCGATGGCGTTGTAGACGTAGTACAGCACCACGGCGCCCACCACCGGGCCGAGCACAGTCCCAACTCCGCCGAACAGGGCAAAGACGATCGCGAACAGTGAGATCGTCGTGTCGAACACCGCGGTCGGATAGAACACCGAGATCGACCATGCGTAGACGCCGCCGGCCAGTCCGGCGAGCAGCGCGCTGAGCAGCCATGCCCCGGTGCGGGCCGCGACCACGTTGACACCGGCGTAGCCGGCGCTGACCTGATCGGCGCGAACGGCCCGCAGCTGCAGGCCCAGTCGCGAGCGGCGCAGGACGACAACCGCGAGCATCGCGACGGCGACGATCACCACAGCCATCCAGTAGCTGCCACCGGCGCTGAAGACCTTCGAGAGATCAGCCCCGTAGGGCCCGTTGGTGACGGACGTGAGCGCCGGGTTTGAGACAAGCGAGGACAGCGCCAGCGCTGCCGCCAGGCTGGCAATTGCGAAGTAGGCGCCGCGCAGGCGCAGCAGCGGGATCAGCACGACCGCGACAAGCACCGCGGCCACACCGCCGAGCACCGTCGCCTCGACGGCGTTCGCACCGAGGTGGGCGACCGCAATGTAGGTGCCGTAGGCGCCGGCCCCGAAGAAGCCGACGTAGCCGAACGGCAGGTAGCCGGTGAAGCCGTAGATGACGTTCACACCCTGCGCGAGGACTACGTAGACCATGATGGTGACCAGCAACAACAGGTTTGAGTCGACCGTGCGCGCCAGCGCAAAAAGCACCGTCGGCACGAGCACGGCGGCCAGATCGGCGCCGCGCCTTCGCCATTGCCGCGCGCGAGTGGCCCGCTGGCCACTCGCGTCGGCGTCGCGCTCAGGCATAGCGCACCCGCCTGCTGAGCAGGCCCTCTGGCTTGACCAGCATCACCGCGAGCAGCAGCACGTAGGGGACCATCCCAGCCCAGTTGGGCTCATAGCTCTGCGCGAACTGCTCGGCCAGGCCGAAGACAAGGCCGCCAGCAAGCGCTCCGGCGGGGTTGCCGAGCCCGCCGATCACGACAACCGCAAAGGCGGTGGTCGTCAGGTCAGTCCCCTGGCTGGGGGAGACACCGCCGTTGACATAGATGCTGAGTGCCCCCGCCGACGCTGCCAGCGCCAGGGCGATGCCGAAGGAGAGGGCTGAGGTGCGGCCAACGTCGATGCCCGAGAGCATCGCATCGGCCCTGCTGCTCATGAGCGCGCGGGTCGCAAGACCCAGGCGGCTGCGGTAGAGGTAGAACATCACGAGCAGCGCCCCCGGCACCGCAACCGCGGCCGCCACCGGGTAGTAGTTGGGGAAGCTCTGTCCGAATATCTGTACGGAGGCGTTTCCAACAGGTCCGGTCAGCAGCGTGTCCTGGTTGACACTGAAGCCGATCGTGGCCAGCGCCTCGATCACCTGCGAGACGCCGAAGAAGAGGATCAGCGAGAGCATCTCCGGATCCTTGGAGCGACCCAGGCTCGGAGCGACGAAACGGTAGAAGACCATGCCAATGGCGACCGCCAGCGGCACCGCGATCGGAATCGCAAACAGCGGATTGATGTGCGCCTGGGTGCTCAGCTCGTACGCCAGGTAGGAGCCGAGCACGATCACATCACCGTGAGCGATGTTCACGACTCGCAGCACGCCGAAGGCGAGGCTCAGGCCAAGCGCCGCGAAGCCGTAGAACAGTCCGATCAGGACGCCTGCAATGAGTGCGTAGAGGACCATTCAAACGGCTCCGCGGCGGGCTTCAGCTCAGCCCTTCGGGGCCGGGTACTTTGCCTTGGTGGTGGCCATGCTCGTCGGATAGACCACCTTGATCGTGGTGCCCCCATGGCTGGGGAAGACCTGGCCGACCGGCAGGAACTCGCCTTCCTGCGCGCCATCCTTGGTGATCTTGAACTGCCCGATCGCCGTGGTCAGCTTGCCGGACTCGTTGCCGATCGCCCGGCGCATCGCCAGCTGCGTGAAGCTGGACGCCTTGGCCAGCGCCTCCTGGGCGATCAGCGCCGTGCCGTATCCGGCCATCGCCGGATAGGTGACCGGGACGCTCGGGAAGCTGTGCTTGAAGGCCCGCGAGAACTGTGCGGTGTTGAGGCCGAGGTTGACCTTCGAGTACGGCACCAGCGGTGGTGTCGCGTACGTGTAGGTGTAGCCGAGGTTCTTGGTGCCGACCTCCTGCTGGAAGAGCTGCGGCAGCTGTCCCGGAAACACGGTGAACACCATGTTGAAGCGGTGCCCCGAGGTGGGGATCGTGTTCAGGAACGGTACGTCGTTGGTGTTGTAGCCGAACTCGATCACGGCCTGTGGGTTGGTGGCGGCGATCGAGTCGATCAGCGTGCCGTAGGTCGTTGTGGTGGTGGCCGTCGACTGGTAGTAGACCGGCCTGATCCCGTGCGCCTTGAGTCCGTGGTCAAGCGTCGCCGCCTGCGCCGCGTCAAAGTCGTTGGCGTCGTAGAGGATGGCGATCTTCTTGATGTGCTTGGCGACCAGGAACTGCACCAGCGGCTGCGGCCAGAAGGCGGAGTTGCGGATGCCGGAGCCGACGATGTAGGGGTTGTTGGGCGTGAAGAAAACCGTGCCACTGGCAGTCGCGTCAAACAGCAGCTGGTGATGGTCCTGTGCGATCGAGACGGCGGGCGCGGTCAGCACCGAGCCGAAGTCCGGAATCATGATGTTGACGTGATTCTGGGTGATCAGCTGGCTGTACAGGGTCGCCGCGGTGGTCGGCGAACTCTGGTCGTTGTAGGCGACCAGCTTGACGTGGATCTTCTTGTGATAGGCCGCGACATAGACGCCGCCTGACTTGTTCATCTGATTGACCCAGAACTTGACGCCGTCGTACTGCGGCAGCGAGTCGGCGGCGTAGGCGCCGGAGGACGCGTAGAGCGTGCCGACCACGATCTGCTTGGGCGCAGCGGCAGCCGAGGCGCGCGTGTGACCTGCCTGGGCCCCGGTGGCGAGGACAGCAACCGCACCGCCGGTCGCCGCGCAGACGCCAGCGAGGCCGAGAAGCCTTCGATGTACCTTCATGTCCCTCTCCTTACGTTTACCTTATAGCGCCAGCTCACCGGCCGTGCAAGCGGGCGTTATCGCCCGAGGCCTCCGGCATGGCGCCTGTATACACCGTAACATGCCAATACGGCGTGTGCAAGTGAGATCCCGTCTACACTTGAGTACACTCGTTCGGTGGCCCCCAACCTGCGACCCGATCAGCTTGCGAGCCTTTTGCGGCGGGCGGTGCGGGAGCGCATGCTGCTTCCGGGCCAGACGCTCAATCAGGACGAGCTCGCTTCGCGCTTCGGGGTCAGCCGGATACCGCTGCGCGAGGCTCTGCGCACACTCGCCGGCGAGGGCCTGATCGTGATGCGCCCGGGCATCGGCGCGGTGGTTGCCGAGCTGCGGCCCGACGAGCTGGAGGAGCTGCTCGAACTGCGCATGGCACTGGAGCCACCGCTGCTGGCCTCTGTCGTCGGCAAGGTCAGCGCCGAACAGCTCGCTGAACTGCGCGCACACGCGCAGCGGCTGAGCGAACTGGCGCTGGAAGGCGACGTTGACAGCTGGTGCTCAGAGCACTACGCCTTCCACCGCCGGCTGCTCGAGCTGGCGGGGCGGCGGCACTCGCTACGCCTCGTGATGCAGGTTGTGAACCTGATGGAACCCTACGCGCGTGTGGACGCGTCGCTGGCCGCCGACGGGGCGCGTAGTCGCTGTGACCACCAGGCCCTCCTTGATGCGATCGAGGCCGGCGACCGCGAAGCCACACGCGAGCGGGGCGCCGCAATGATCGAAGCCTCGCGCACACGACTCACCGGGCTGATCCAGGACCAGCCCGCCGACGAGGATCCGCTGGCCGCGATGCTGCTCGACCTCAAGCGATGACCGGGCACCCCGCCGAGCGACCCGTGTAGCGGTACGCGCCTTGAGCAGCGCCCTGGCCAACGGTGCACTGAGCGGCGGGTTGATCGGCTTGGCCGCCGCCGGCTTCACCGCGCTGTGGCGACTCACCGGCGTGCTCAACCTCGCGCAGGGCGCGCTCATGGTCGCCGGAGCCTACGCGACCTGGGTGGTGGCCGCCGCACTCGATGCCCCGGCAGGACTTCTGGTCGCGCTGCTCATCGGTGCGCTGCTTGGCTACGTGCTACAGCGCGGGCTGCTCAACCTGCTGCTCGGCCAGCCTGGCTACCTCGCGCTGGCCGGAACGTTCAGTGTCGGTTTGGCGCTCGACTCCCTGGCCGCACTGTTGTTCGCCAACGACTATCGCGTGGTGCCTTCAGTGATCACCACGACTGTGATCACGCTCGGTCCGCTGCACCTGCTCGCTGCCAGCCTGGTGGCGTTCTGCTGCGCGGCGCTCGGCACCGGTGCGCTCGGCTACCTGCTCGGTCACACCCACTTTGGGCTTGCGCTGCGAGCAGCGAGCATCGACCGGGACGCGGGCCGGCTGACGGGACTACCAGTGCCGGTGCTGTTCGGCGTGGCGGCGGCGCTGAGCGCGGCCGCCGCGACGTTCGCCGGCGGGCTGCTGTCGCTGACGGGACCATTCACAGCCACCGACGGGAATCAGCTGTTGGTCCTGATCGCCGCCGCCGCGATGATCGGTGGTGCCGGGCGACTGTGGCGCGCGTTTGCCGCCGGAGTCTTGTTGGGCGCGATTCAGGCGACCGTGGGCTACCTCGCCCCCGCCGGGCTGGCCGACGCGGCAGCGATCGTGATCCTGCTCGTGGCGCTCGCGCCGCGGGCACTGGAAGCGCGCGCCGCGAGCGGCGACGTCACCGGCCTCGGCGGGCTCTCGTGAGCAGCTTCCTTGACAGCACGCTGACCGCGCTCTTCCTGTACATCGTGGTAGCGCAATCCTGGAACCTGATCGGCGGCATGGCGGGCTACGCCAGCTTCGGACAGGTCGCCTTTTACGGCGTGGGCGGCTACGCCGTGGCGCTGCTGATGCTCGACGCGTCACTCAGCTTCTGGGTGGCGCTGCCGCTCGCAGCCGTCATTGCGGGCGCCTATGGCCTGCTGCTCGGTCTGCCGCTGCTGCGCCTGCGCGGCGAGTACTTCGCCGTGGCGACACTCGTCGCGGCGGCCGCCACCCAGGCCCTGGCGTCCTGGCAGCCCGCGTTCACGAGCCAGGGTGCGGGACTCACGATCACCACCGTCGGGACCCACCAGACGACCCCCTACCTGGGCGCAGGCGGCTTCACGCTGCTGTTCGCCGGCCTCGCGCTCTTCTCCGTGTGCCTGGTGGCGGCCCTGACACACACGCGGCTTGGCTACGCGCTGCGCGTGGTGCGCGACGACGAGCGCCTGGCGCGGGCCGTGGGCGTACGCGCCGGAGCAACGAAGCTGACCGCGTTTGCGGTCTCGGCCGCGCTGGCCGGGCTGGCGGGCGGCGCCAGCGCCTTCCGGCTGGTCACGGTCACACCCGGCCAGATGTTCGACCCGACGATCACCGTGCTGACAATCGCGATGGTCGTGCTCGGCGGCGCCGGGACGGTGCTCGGCCCCGTGGTCGGAGCGATCGTGCTGACGGCGCTGACAACCGCCGTGGACGCCGTGCTCCCCGCTTCACGCGACCTGATCCTTGCACTCGTAATCCTCGCGGCGGTCCTGTTCGTCCCGCGCGGGATCGGGCGTGGGGGCCAGGGCATCAGACTCCCCGCCCACCTCAGAGGGTCACGCCCGCCGGGACACACGACCCTGCTGCGATGAGTGACCGCGTTTTGAGCACAACCCCGCCACGCTTGGAGACAGTCGGGCTGAGCTGCCACTTTGGTGGCGTGCGCGCACTGAGCCAGGTGTCGGTGTGCGTCGCTGACGGCCAGATAGCCGTGCTGCTGGGCCCCAACGGCGCCGGCAAGTCGGTGTTCGTGAACGTTGTCTGCGGAGAGCTGCGCGCCAGTGCAGGGCGCGTGCTGATCGGCGGGCGCGATCTCACGCACAGCCCAGGCTGGCGACTTGTCTGCCACGGTGTGGCCCGCACGTTTCAGATACCACGGCCGCTGCGCAGCTGCACGGTCTGGGAGAACGTTTACGGCGCCGCTGGCCGCGTGCGTGAGCCAAGCGCACAGCATCCCCCGTCCGCCCGGCTAAGGGCCGAGCAGGCGCTGGCCAGAGTGGGGCTGCTTCACCGGCGAGACTCGCTGCCGGACTGCCTGTCGCTGGCGGAGCTGCGCAAGCTGGAGCTCGCACGGGCGCTGGCGCTGGCCCCGCGCCTGCTGCTGCTGGACGAGCCGATGGCCGGCCTCAGCGCGGAGGAGATTGACGACACGGTCGGGCTGCTGACTGAGCTGCGGGCTCAGGGCATGGCGATCCTCGCGGTCGAGCACGTGATGCGGGCCGTTCTGGCGATGGCCGACAGCGTCTACTTCCTGCATCAGGGCAGCGTGCTGCGCAGCGGTCCCCCGGCGGAAGTCCTCGCCGACCGGCGCGTGGTCGCCATGTATCTGGGCGTGCCGCCGGGCGCGATTGCCGGCTGAGACCGGGCTGTGCGCCTGCAGGTTGACAACCTCACGGTCATGCGCCGGCAGGCAGCGGCCATCGACAGCGTGGACATGCAGATCGACGGAGCAGAGCTGGTCGCGCTGGTCGGCCCAAACGGTGCCGGCAAGACAACCCTGCTGCGGACGCTGGCGGGCCTGATGGCGCCCCACCAAGGCAGCATCACCCTGCTTGGTACCGAGATCACCGGCCTCACACCGGAGGCGCGCGTCAAGCGCGGCCTCGTGCACGTGCCCGAGGGACGGCGGCTGTTCGGGGCGCTCACGGTTGCGGAGAATCTCGAGCTCGGCTGCTGGTGCCACGGCGAGCGTGATCTGGGGCACGTGCTGGACCTGCTGCCGGAGCTTGTGCCCTTGCTCGAGCGGCCGGCCGGCAGCCTGAGCACTGCTGAGGCGCAGCTCTGCGCGGTGGCACGCGCGATCGCGGCCAACCCAGTCGTGCTGCTGATCGACGAGATCTCGCTCGGCCTGTCGCCGGCGGCCGCCAGTCGGCTCTTCTCGCTGCTGCCGGAGCTGGTCTCCACCGGAATGGCGATCCTGTTCGTGGAGCAGGACGTGGGGCGTGCGCTGTCGGTCGCCGACCGCGTCTACGCGCTCGACCGAGGCCGTATCGTGGCCGCCGGAGCGCCGGGCGAGCTACTGGTTCACCACGCCTTTCGTGGCTTCGAGCTGGGCGGCTGACAGGGGCCACGAGCGCTTGCCGTAAAGCGCGCGGCGACGCGACCGCGGCCGACAGGCTCAGCGTCCGCCGGCATGCTCGACCTGTCGGAACACGAGTTCACCGCCGCGGCCGACAAGCAGTCGCGCGACGGCTGGGATCTCACCCACCTGCGCACCGTTCGCGCTCAGCCTGAAGGTGCCGTCAAGCGTGCGCAGGTGGCCCGAGAGCCGTGTCAGCGCCGCCCGCAGGCCGAGCTGTGTGGCCGTGGTCGCCTGGCTCAGCGCCGCGCCGATCACCAGCCCGGTGTTGTAACCGGCGATGTTGAGGAAGTTGAGCGGACCCGTGGCGCCGGCTTGGCCGACCACGTCCGCGAAGTGCGGGTCGAGTGCCTGCGCCAGTCCGTGGTCGGTCAGCCCGACACTCGGCGGCAGGCGTTGCACGAAGGGCGGGAAGCCGTAGCTATAGGTCCCCGCCAGGGCGCCGGTGCCCACGGCGTGCCGGAGCACGCCGGGGAGCTGCCCGGCGAAGACGGTGAACACGAACCTGAAACGGTGACCGGAGGCCTTCAGCTGCCGCAGGAAGGCGATGTCGTTGCTCGTGTAGCCGAGTTCGATGACCGCGCTGGCGTGGCGCGCGGCGGCCGCAGCCATGAAGTCCCTGTAGTCGCTGTTTCCGGTGGCGACGCCCTGGTTGACAACGGGCTCGTCGCCATGCAGCGTGAGCGCCGCGGCGATCGTCTGGTCCTGAGAGGCATCGAAGTAGTTGCGGCCGTAGACCAGGGCGACGCGGCCTATGCGCCGGGCCACGAGCAGGCGCGCGAGACCGTCGGGCCAGACGGTGGAGGTTGGCAGGTCACAGAGCACGATGTAGGGGTTACCGGCCGTGAAGAAGCTCGCGCCCGTGCCTGACTGGTCGAACAGCAGCACGCCGTCATGCTGCGCGGTGCTGATCGCCGGCGCGGTCAACACCGAGCCGAAGTCAGCGACGAAGATGCCGACGTGATCACGGCTCAGGAGCCGCGCGTAGAGCGGGCCGGCGCGTGCGGCGGAGCTGCGGTCGTTGTAGGCGATCAGCCGTACGTGCTGGCGCCGGTGCAGCGCGCGCACCCAGACACCCCCGGCCGCGTTGACCCGACGAACCCAGAGCCGCAGCCCGGCGAACTCAGGCAGCGACGATGATGCGAATGGGCCGCTGCCGGCATACAGAGTTCCGACCGTCAGCTCACCCGCGCCGCTCACCGCGCCACCCGCTGTCGCGCCACAGCCGGACGTGGCAGACGCCAGCGCGACGGCCAGCGCCAGTGCGGCAAGCCATCGCGACCCAGGGCGACGCCCGCTTCGCCAGGTTCTCAGCGGGCGCTCTGAAAACACCTCAGCTTCCTCCTCTAGACTAAGTGCCGCACGCTCCCGTGCGCGGCGCGTTGCTATATTCGCAGCTCGCCCGGTGGCCGGAGCCGATCTGACGGCGAGCGCGGGCCTTTCACCATGTCCAAAGATCCCATCCTTTACGACCTCGTGCTGCTGCTCTCGGCACAGGCTGACGAGCAGGCGCGCGGAACCCTCGTCGAAGAGGTCGAGGCGATGATCGCCTCCGGCGGCGGCACCGTGGCTCTCAAGCAGAGCTGGGGTCAGCGCCCGACCACCTACCGCATCAACCATCAGAGCGACGCGGACTACTACCTGATTCAGTTCACCGGCCCGCCAGCACTGCTTGAGGCGCTGTCGCACACGCTGCGGATCGCCGACCAGGTGCTGCGCTTCCGCATCATCAAGGTGCTGCCGGGCACGCCGCCCGCGCCGGAGAGCCCGCCGCCGATCCTCGCCGGGGCGACCGCGGTCGCAGCAAGCGAAGACGAAGCGGCCTGAGCGCGACGCTGACCCTGGACCCGAGTCGCACGGACTCGGCTCAACCGTTTCGTGGGCGCCGCTTTACGGTGGATGACGCTCGCGGGCCCCTTCGCTTCTGGTCGTCTGCAGCGAGACTGTCACGAATCTGTGCCAGTTTGCGGCTTGGGCCAGGCCGCCGTCCGTACCGCGCTTAGACTCGCCTGAAAGACCTGGCGAAACCGTCGAAAGGAGGCCCGACATGGCGGGCAACATCAACAGAGTGATCATCACCGGGAACCTCACGAGAGATCCCGAGCTCCGCACTTTGCCGAGCGGCACGAGCGTCTGCGAGCTGCGTGTGGCCTGCAACGGCCGCAGGCGGAGCGCCGAAGGCAACTGGGAGGACGACCCCAATTACTTCAACGTCTCGGTGTGGGGGCAGCAGGGCGAGAACTGCAAGCGCTACCTCTCCAAGGGGCGTGGCGTCGCGATCGACGGACGCCTACGCTGGCGTGAATGGGAGACCGAGGGGCAAAAGCGTCAAGCTGTCGATATCATCGCTGAGACCGTGCAGTTCCTCGGTGGCGGTAACGAAGCTCCGAACGGTAACGGGAACGGCTTTGCAAGCAGCGCAAGCGCTGTTGCGAGCGATATTCCCGTCGATACCGCGGACTTCGTCACCACACCGATGGGCGGCGGTGTCGCCGAGGACGATATCCCGTTCTGATCGCTGGCGACCGATCAGCAATAAAGACTTCGATAGGTGATGCCCAGTGGCAAAGCAGCGTAGACGGCCGGTTCGCCGGCGTGACAGGAAGGGCGGTCCTTCATCGGGCCGGCGCAAGCCCTGCCCGTACTGCCGCGACAAGGTCGAACAGGTCGACTACAAGGACGTGTCGCTGCTGCGGCGCTTCATCTCAGATCGAGGCAAGATCCGCTCTCGGCGCATCACGGGCGCCTGCCGCCGGCATCAGAGCCAGGTCGCGCGCGCGGTCAAACGCGCGCGCGAGTTAGCCCTCTTGCCATACGTGGCCGAGGGTGGTAGCGACCATCGCGAGGGTCGCGGTGGACGTGACCGCGACCGTGAGCGCTAGCAGCGGGTCGCTCGCGCGGACCTTCTGGAGGTACTGATGCCACAGGCAATTCTGCTCGCCGACGTCGAATCGCTGGGCGAGAAGGGCGAGGTCGTCGAGGTTTCGAGCGGTTATCTGCGCAACTATCTGGTTCCGCGCAAGCTCGCTGAGACCGCCACCCAGGGATCACTGGAAGCGGCCAGGCAACGTCATGAGGCGGCGGAGCGAGCTGCACGCGAGGCCGTCGGCCGCGCGCGTGAGAACGCTGACCTGCTCGGCAGGACCGTGCTCACGATCCCGCAGCAGGCCGGCGACGACGGGCGCCTGTTCGGCTCAGTCACCAGTCAGGACATCGTCGACGCCATCCGCGACGCACGTGGCATCCGCATCGACAAGCGCAAGGTTCAGCTCGACGATCCGATCAAGACGGTCGGCACGCACATGGTCAAGGTCGAGGTCGCCGAGGGCGTCACGGCCACGATCAAGACAATGGTCGTAGCCGCCTGAGGGCGGCGGCCGCGCATACTCGCCGCCGCCGCCGAGCCGGCACACAATCCATCGCTGAATGCGGCTTCTCGGCAGGCGTGACGCCTGCGCGCAGCCTATCGTTGTTGCGCGGCGCTCCAGCGACCGCGACCCGCCGGGCGACCGGTGAGCGCGCTGGCTGACCGCCGGCCCGTGAGTACCCCCACCGCGACATGAGCGCAACCGCACCCGCCAGCCCCACCCTGCACAGCCCGACCGCCGAGAAGTCGGTGCTCGGTGCCGTGCTGCTCGACGAGCAACACCTGCATGCGCTGCTGGTGGACGAGCAGCTGCGCCCCGAACACTTCTACGGCAGGGCGCACGCGGCCGTGTTCCAGGCGATGCTGGAGCTCTACAACCACGACCAGAAGATCGACCACCTGACGGTCGCCGAGCAACTGCGCCAGAACAACCGGCTCGAGGAGATCGGCGGAGCCGACGTGGTCGAGGAGCTGGTCGCCTGGGTGCCGGCCTCGGGCCACGCGCGCGACTACGGCCGCATCGTGCGCGAACAGGCGCAGCTGCGGGCGCTGCTCGAGGCCACGCGCGAGATCCAGGCCGACGTGATGGGCAGGGCCGCGTCGCCGCGCGAGCTGGTCGAGCGGGCGGAGCGAGCGATGCTGGAGGTCGCCCACGACGAGCGACGCCGCGCGATCCGCCCGATCTCCGAGCTGCTGCACGAGGAGACCGACCGTCTGCACCACCGCTCCAACCAGAAGAGCCCGCTCACGGGCACCCCCTCCGGGTTCCGCGACATCGACGACCTGACCGGCGGCTTCCAGGCCGGCAACCTGATCGTGCTCGCCGCGCGCCCTTCCATGGGCAAGTCGGCGCTGGTCTGCAACATCGCCGAGAACGCCGCACTGGCGGGCTTCCCGGTCGCGCTGTTCTCACTGGAGATGTCGGAGTCCGAGCTGGCCCAGCGCTTCGTCGCCTCACAGGCGAAGGTCCCGGGCGATGATCTGCGCCGCGGACGGGTCGCGGAGACACGCTGGCCAAAGATCCTCGAGGCATCCGGGCGCCTCTCCGAGGCGCCGCTCTACGTTGACGACTCGAGCGACACAAGCGTGCTCGAGATCCGCGCGAAGTCTCGGCGCCTGCACCATCAGCTCGAGGAGCGTGGCGGGCTTGGGCTGATCGTGATCGACTACCTGCAGCTGCTGCGCCACGAGGGCCGCGTCGAGAGCCGCGTCGAGCAGGTCGGCCAGGTCAGCCGCGGCTTGAAGAGCCTTGCCCGCGAGCTCAAGGTTCCGGTGATCGCGCTGTCGCAGCTGAGCCGTAACGTCGAGCAGCGCGCCGGCGACAAGAAGCCGATCCTCTCGGACCTGCGCGAGTCCGGCCAGGTGGAGCAGGACGCCGACCTGGTGATGTTCATCTACCGCGAGGAGTACTACAACCGCGAGTCTACCCGGCCCGGTGAGGCGGACATCATCGTCGCCAAGCACCGCAACGGCCCGGTCGGCGAGGTCACACTGACCTTCCAGAGCCAGTACCCGAAGTTCTCAAACTACGCGCCACCGCACTTCGCTGGTTGAGCAGACGATGGCAACCTGCGCGCTCGGCATCTGTGACGGCTCCGGCTTCCTCTACGACGAGGCCACCAACACCGCCCGCGACTGCGCCTGCCGGCCGCAGATGATCGCCCGCAACCGCGCGCGCGGGCTGGCCGCGGTGATCCCTGAGCGCTACCGCGACGTGGACTTTGACCGTTTCCCCGTGACCGAGATCGACGCGAAGGTCGTCGCCGCCACGCGCCGCTACGTGAGCCGCATCGACGCCAACCTGGATGCCGGTCGCGGCCTCTGGTTCATGGGCCCGGTCGGCACCGGCAAGACGACGCTTGCGATGATCGTCACCAAGGCCGCGCTCGATGCCGGGCGCTCCGCCGCGCGCTATTCGCTGCCGGGGCTGCTCAGTCAGATCCGCAAGACCTTCGACACCGGCTCTCACAACGACCTGCTGGAGCGCCTGGTCGCCGTGGACCTGCTGCACATCGACGACATCGGCGCCGAACAGACAACGCCCTGGGTGCTCGAGGAGCTCTACTCGATCATCAACGCGCGCTACGAGGAGCAGCGCGCCGTGGTGATCACCACAAACATCATGGACCGCGACACGCTCTGTCAGCAGATCACCGAACGCACCGTCTCGCGCCTGACCGAGATGTGCGACGAACTGCCGCTCCTGGGCCACGACCACCGGCTGGACCTGCGCATCGCCTGACGGGCCGCCAGCGCGTACACTGAAGAAGAAATGCCTGGAATCGTGGTCGTCGGCGCCCAGTGGGGAGACGAAGGGAAGGGCAAGATCACCGACCTGCTCGCCGAGCGCGCAGATGCCGTGGTCCGCTTTCAGGGCGGCAACAACGCCGGCCACACGATCGTCCACGAGGGCGTCACCTACAAGCTTCACCTGATGCCGTCGGGCATCCTGCACCCCGGGAAGCTCTGTGTGATCGGCAACGGGGTCGTGATCGACCCGAAGATCCTCACCGACGAGCTGGACGACCTGCGCAGGCGCGACATCGACACCAGCGCGTTGCGCATCTCGGCCAACGCGCACCTGATCATGCCCTACCACATGCTGCTTGACCACGCCGGCGAGATCAAGCTGGGCAAGCTGCAGATCGGCACCACCCGCCGCGGCATCGGCCCCTGCTACTCCGACAAGGCGGCGCGACTCGGCATCCGCGTACAGGATCTGCTCGACGAGAAGATCCTCAAGAAGAAGATCGTCGCGGCGATGGAGCCCAAGCGCCTGTCGCTGCGCGAGTTCGCGCGCGATCCCAGGCTCGACCTGCAGGCGATGACCGAGGAGTACCTGACCTACGGGCACCGCATCAAGCAGTACATCGCCGACACCAGCAGGCTGGTGCTCGAGCGTCTGGACGATGGCGAGCTGGTGGTCTTCGAGGGCGCGCAGGGGACCCTGCTCGACATCGACCACGGCACCTACCCGTTCGTCACCTCCTCGAACCCGATCGCCGGCTCGGCCACGATCGGCGCGGGTGTCGGACCCCGCGACATCACCGAGGTCTGGGGTATCACCAAGGCATACAGCACGCGCGTCGGCGCAGGCCCGTTCCCGACCGAGCTCGACGACGCCCTCGGCGAGGAGCTGCGCGAGCGCGGCGCCGAGTTCGGCACCACCACCGGGCGCCCACGCAGAGTCGGCTGGCTGGACCTGGTGGCGTTGCGCTACGCCGCCCGGCTGAACTCGCTGAGCGCCCTGGTGATCACCAAGCTCGATGTGCTCTCGGGCCAGCCGACGCTGCGCGTCGCCACCCGCTACCGAGCCGACGAGGGCCTTGAGACCGACCACTTCCCCTACCACCAGACCGTGCTGCACCACTCGGTCGGCGAGTACGAGGAGCTTCCCGGCTGGAGCGAGGACATCAGCGACTGTCGCAGCGAGCAGGATCTACCGGCGGCCGCGCGTGACTACCTGCGCTACGTCTCGGAGTTCGTGCGTGTACCGATCGCACTGGTCAGCGTCGGACCCGCTCGCGAGCAGGTCATCTGGACGCAGGCCGGCCGCAGCATGCAGGGCTACGGCGCCCGCGCCGCCGCGTAGAGCTATCCGGCGCTGATCGTCGGCCCGGCCAGGACCGGGTCGCTGCCCCCCGGTCCGGGCGAGAGCTCCGCTGGCACCGAGTCGGTCGCAAGCGGCGGAATCGTGTCCATCACGTCGGGCACGTTGTTCGGGTTCTCGGCGCAAATGGCGGGCGGGTTGGCCTGTGCGGCAGTCTGGACCGAGCACACACCGAAGGTGTAGCCGCCCGGCGTGGCGGTGAAACCGCGCAGGTCTGTGCCCGCAAAGCCGTTCTGCCCGGCGATGGTGAGCGTGAAGGTCCATCCGGGGCCGGGGGTTCCGAGCACCGAGTCGGGCAGCGTGATGTCAACCAGGCCCGGGGTCTCGCCGTTTGATCCCGGAGCGAGCTGCGTGAAGCTGACCTGCGGAGCCCCCAGGCTGGTCGCGCCCGCGATCCCGCCGCTGCTTGACCCCGGTGTTACCCAGAGGTCGTTGCCGAACCCGTCCACCTGCACAAGCTGGTTCCAGGCCGCCGCTGGCGCGATGCCGTAGTTATCAAACGGCCCGCCGGTCGTGTTGTCCGCCGTGGCTCCGGCCGTTGACTGCAGCTCGCCGGCCGGGACCGCTGAGGCGGGGGCATGGATGTAGAGGTCAAGCAGCTGGCCGCCGAGCAGCGAACCGTAGATCGACTGCATGTTCGCGATCTCAACCTGGATGGTGCTGGTTGCGTTGGGGCCGTTGACCACCAGCATGCCGTCGAGCTTGAAGGTGTCCGGCGGGAAAGGCGTGCTGGTGGGGTAAGCGTAGGTACCCGGACCGCTGCCGCCACCGACCCCGGCGGAAGCGTTCAGCACCACCGTTCCGGGGGGCAGCACGTCAACCAACGTGAACAGTGCCTCATTGGTGCCCGCGGGGGAGTCGCTGGCGGTCGTCGTGACCGCGACGGAGTTGGCGCCGGCCGCGAGCGTCACCGGCACGGAGAACGCTCCGCTGACGGGGTCCGCAGTGACGGTCGTGATCGTCGTCGCGCCTACGGTGCTGGCCGTGGTGGTGCTCGAGCCATCCGGATCGGGGGTTACGGCCACATCGACCGTGGCTCCAGGGGTGGTGGTGCCGGTGATGGTCGTGCTGGTGCCATCGACGGGAGCCGAAGGCCGCACCATGTTGGCCGGGACGTTGCCACCGCTCACCGCCAGCGGGGCCGTCACAGACAGTGGTGTCTGGGAGGTAGACGTGTCACCGGCGCCCGCGTAGCGCTGGGCGACGATCGACGGCTGGTCGACGAGCGACCCCGAGCCGAGGTCCACGATCAGCCGCAGCTCCTGCGCCTGTGCCCAGGTCAACGGCGCCGCCGACCCGTCGGCCTGGCCGGTGACGAACCCGATCGACGCGCTCTGCGGGTCGGCGATCGACGCCGGGTCGGTGCCGGCGCCGTTCTTCACGACGCTCGCACCGGTATCGACCGGGTAAGGACCGGCCGGTACGCTCGGGTCATCCCAGACCTGCTCGGGCACGAGCCCGACGCCCGATGCCGTCTTCAGCATGAAGTTCAGGTCGCCTACGGCAGCCGGAGTGTTGCCCGCCGCGATCTGATATTCGCCGTTCTCACCCGACAGCACCGGCCATGGGTGCCCGGTACCCGTGTCCTGGAACGCCCAGGGCACGCCTGTCCCTGGACAGTTCTGGTTGGCGGGCGACAGGTCGGGAGCCAGACCGTTCACGTCGTTGCTGGCCGGGTAGCAGTCGCCGTAACCGTCACCGGTGTAGCGCAGCACCCCGGTCCCCACCGACGGGATGCTCACGTCTATACCCGCCCCGTTTGCAGGCTGGGAGGCGATCGCGAGCGTGTTCTGCACAGCCGGTGAGGCGGCGCCCAGCTCGCCCTGGCGCACGAGCTCCAGGAACCCCTGGTCGATCACGCTGCGCTGGTCATAGCTCTGTGCGTTGCCGTTGCCGAGCGTGTAGTCGTAGGCGCTGTTCGGGTTGCCGTTCTTGCTGACCCGGATGAAGTACGGGCCGGCCAGAGCCTGGCCGGTGACGCTGGAGCCGCCGCTCGTGATCGTCGTTGCCATCACAAGGTTGCGGAAGTTGTCCGCGGTGGCCGCAAAGACCCTTGCCGAGGCCATGTCACCCTGCACGGCGGCGATCTTTGAAGCCGCCACGAGCCCCGCCACCTCGTCTGCCATCGTCGAGGGCGAGTAGCCGGTCTGCTCCTCCCAGCGCTCGACGCTGCCGGTCGTCTCCGGGCCGTTGGCCACCAGGAAGTCCGCGGCCGGACGAATGTGGTTCAGGTACAGCGAGCGGTCTGGGGCCAGACCGGCCTGCCAGGCGGCGAGGATCGGATCAGCGGTTTCGTCGAATTGCAGGCCACCCGTGTCGGGCGCCGCCTTGCCGTTGACAAGGCCATTGCGGGGAAATGCGCCGTTGGGAAGCTGCAGGTTGTCAAACCAGAACCTGACCATCGCACGCGCCGTACGCAGGTCGCCGTCGGCCAGAAAGCCAGTGAAGGTCTCGTACGCGTCGCGCGGGAAGACCTCCCGGTAAGAGCCGAAGTACGTGGCCAGATGGTCACTGCCGTTGCCGTTCCCGGCTGGCACAGCCTGCCCCCAGGGGCTGGCGAGCGACGCGGCGGTGTCGCCGATGAACGTCTTGTCCTCGCTGGCCTTGATCACGTTCGCGCTCAGCCAGTAGGCCTGCGCCAGCGTGTTCGGGCTCTCGCCAGCGCTGTCGCCGGCTACGCTCGTTGGTGGGCCGTGCAACTCTGCGTCGTAGACGAGCCACTGGTGCTGATACTGATTGAACGTGGCCGGGAACGGCGTGGTGGCGCTGCGTTCGGCAGCCTGCACGGCGCCACCCTCGTTGGCGCCAAAACCGAGCGCCACGGTGGCGCTCGCGACGTCTGCTGCCGTGACCGCGTCACCCGACTTGGCGGCCACCGCGGCGGCGATGCCCGCGGGCGTCACCTGGGCATAGCCGGCCGTCATCATCGCGCCACGCCCATTCCTGGTTCCGCCGGCCCGATAGCTTCCCAACGCCCCTTGGTCGGGTTGGAAGCCGGCGCCGCCCGAGCGACCCGCAAAGCTCAGCTCGACGGTCTGCGCGACGTTGCCGTTGTTGGCGTTGGCGCCCGTGCTCGTCAGCTGCTGACCGTTGTCCAGTTCCGTCAGTCCATCTGTCTGCGAGCCGACAAAGCCATTTTCGACGGCGGCAAACGGCGAGCTGGCAGCCAGCGCCGAGTAGATCGGCTGGGCATAGGTGCGGTTCAGCGCATCGGTGAAGGAGTTGGTGGAGTAGGCCAGCGGGATCTGCCCGAAGCGGCCGCCGTTGACGATCGTTGCCGACTCGCCGCCGACGTTCTGGCTGCCGCCGCCGCCATGACCGTTCAGCAGCGGGTTGAAGCGCAGATACACATGCAGGTTGCTCGCCGCGCCCGGCAGCCGGACGAGGCTCACGTGCATGACCACGGCATCGGTCGCAGGGCTCGTGACGAAGTCTGTGACGATCGCGAAGTGCTGGTCGGAGGCCTTGGGCAGGGCGATCACGCGACAGGCCATGCCGGTGCTGCCGAGCTGGCTGACCGTGTATGTCATATCCCTGGGCTGCAGATCGGTGAAGGCGTTGCCGGCGGCGCTACCGGTGATGATCGGGTCAAGGCTCTTGACGTTGGTGTTGTCGATCGTCGGGCTGTAAACATCCGAGAGGGTTCCGTCGGCCACCGTGTACCAGACCTTCGACTCCGTGTCGGCGGCCGTGCCGACGCAGTCCTTGCGGCCAAGGTCGTAATAGGAGAGCGAGCCTGGCGCACCGGCCACCGTGCCGGCGACGGTGCCGACCGTGAGGTCGAAGATGTGCAATGCCGGAACGTTGGGCGCCGCCTTGGCGCTCACACTGGGCAGCGTCACCGACGCCACCGTCTTGGCCGGGTCAAGCGCGATCGACCCGTAGTAGAGCGCGACCGGCGCACTCAAACCGCTGCCGGTGCCCGACGCCGTCGCGAGCAGGTCGGTGCCCGCCACGGGGCTGTTGTCGGCCCAGTCGCCGAAGTCCAGCGTCCCGGTCGTGGTGCTGCCGTCGGTGTAGGTGACGGTGAAGCTGCCGCCATAGCTGTTGGCGCCCGCATAGGAGACGGCGGCGACGACACCCAGCGTGTTGCCGGTCCCTGACAATGCGATCTTCTGACCGTCTGAGACCACGTTGTCGGCCCCTGAGGCGCTGGCCTGCGGCCAGGTGATCCGCAGGCCGTCGTGCAGCAGCGTGCGCCCGGGCACCAGGCCGTCTGCAGCAAGGCCGGAGGCGACGTAGCCATCGCCGTTGCCGTCGAAGTTGGCGGCAGGGCCACCCGGGGCGCTGATCCCGACGTTGTCGAACGCGGCGACGAGCGGCGTCGGCGTCGCGCCCGAGGCGATAGCCGAGCCCGGCCAGCCAGCCAGAGCACAACCCAGCAGCGCTGACACCGCCAGCCCGAACATGGCCAGCACACGCATCCTCGCACGCATCCGCATCTGTCTCTCCTATCCGCGGCGCTCACGGCTCGCGTCGCAACCGCAGCCGGCTGCGGTTCCGACGCCGGCGGGGCCCCTCTCGTTCGCTTCCGCACCCGAGCCTACGGCACCGGGCATAAACGAGGTATGAATAGGACACGTCCGGTTCTCGGGTTTCGCAGTTCATAGGCCGGCGGCTGCCCATGCTTGCTGGACTGCGCTGATTTCTCGGGTTGTGGGCGTTCGGGCCTGTTGTGGCTGAAATTGGGTGGCGATGATCACTCGTCGTAGCTTGGCGAGCATGTCCTGGAATGATGGGGTGGTCTTGGAGACATACCAGGGGGCGCGGGCGCGGTGCTCTGTGACGATGTCGGGGTGATGTCCGTAAATGGCGTACCAGATGGTCGTGAGGTCCATCGCCAGGAACTGGAATGGGACGGTCCGTTGCACGGCTTTCTCGGTCCGGTTGCGGGCATCGCCGATCCCGAAGATCTCTTTGCCGTCCTGGAAGGCGACTTCGATCGGCCAGCGGTCTGCGTAGCGCTCAACGATCTGCGCGGGCGTGGCGCTCGGGTCGGTGGTGATCAACGCGATCTGGTAGCCGGAGGGCTTGGCGGGGTCTTTGACGAGGATCACCCGGACGGGGGTCTCAGAACCCAGCGGCTCCCATAGGCAGTTGATCTCGGCCAGCTGGAGGGTCTCGGTTTTGTTGTAGCGCCGGACGGTCGCTTGAGCCCACTTGGTGGCCGGGCTGGTTGCGAGCTGCTTGAGCGTTGCGAGCCGCTCTCCCCATTCGCGTGGCCGGCCGCGTTTGCCGGTGCGTGGCGGCGCGGGGGCATAGAGCGTGGCGTTCACACGCAGGCGGCTGGTGATCCTCACATGATCCCCAACGCCACGCCACGCCTGGCTGATGTAGGCGCTGTCACCGACCACGTCGATCATCCGGCCGGGTAGCCGGGTGGCAAGCAGGCAGACAAGCTCCCTGGCCAGCGTGACCTTCCCGGGCCGCTCAGGATCGGGCTTGTGCTGCTGGACAAACTGTTTGCGCCGCGGCTGCCACAACCGGAACAGAACCGGCAAACAGACCGTGCGCTCCAGAAACGGCAGCTTGACACAGATCCCGGCGCACACCCAGTTGTTCCCCCAGGCGACCGAGCCTGAGCGGCTGTTGGCGGTCGCGTCATGATGCCAAAAGGTGCCGTGGATCCGGCGTCCCCTGCGTTTCAGCAGCGTGTCATCGACCGCGACCAGCACGCTCGCACCCGGTTCTGTGAAGCGCTCAACGATCAGCACCGCCAACCGCAACCCGAGCTCATCCGCTGACCAACGGGCGTTTGCGAAGAACCGATGGCAGCGGGCGTGATGCCACACCCCGGACAAGCGCGCGCCGACCAGCATCCCGGTCACGCACCGCAACCGGGTCTGGGAGACCTGCCCCACCACCAGCGCACAGAACGTCTCAAACGTCGGACGGGTGAAACACGACTCAAACAGGACAAGCAGCTCGTTCAGCGAAGATGGGACGCAGAGCATCGGCGGCAGCCTCCAAGAGAAGCCGCGCAGCGTGCCTCCCCTTGGCCGCGACGGACGGGTTATGTTGACAGCAACCGCTTTCGCGCAAGCCGCCGATGCTCCTTCTCCACCCTCTCGCCAACGACCGCCACCACCCCCGCTACAGCCGGCCCGTGATCACCCCCGCCAGCTACGCGCTAAGCCGCCCCGCGCCGCAAAAGTGCGAAACCCGAGCCGGTTGTTGACGAACAATTAACGGGAGGCCTGCGGCGCGCGCTCGGCGCTGAACGCCAGCGCCTCAAACAGCATCAGCGTGAGCCCGATCCGCAGCGCCGGCTCGCGCGCCTCTGCGCCGCTGGATGCTGCGCCTTCCTCCAGCCGGCTGGCGGCAGCACGCTCGATCTCCTGCGCCCTGGCGATCCAGCTCCGGGCCTCCCGGGCAAGCTCCTCCCAGCCCTCACGGTCGAGCGTCAGCGCCTGGGTCTCGAGCTGCGCTTCGACGGGGTCAAAACCGCCGGCGGCAGCCGACCGGTTGGCGTGGTCTGTGGCCGTGTTGATCAGCGCCGTCAGCACGCGCTGCTTGGAGATCGCGTCGAGCCCCTGCCAGGACTCCGGCGACGGCGCCGGGCGCGCGACCGTCCGGTAGTAGTGCTCGGTCGCGCCGCGGCGCTGACGGGTGCTCACCAGCTTCAGCAGCCCGAGCTCGTAGAGGGTGCGGACGTGGTAGGCGATCGTCCCAAGCGGCTGCTCGAGCTTGGCTGCCAGAACGACCGGGCTTGCCGCCTCCTCCTCCAGCATCGCCAGCAGCCGCACGCGGATCGGGTGGGAGATCGCGCGCAGCCAGCGCGGATCAGCGACGTCGGTGACGGGCTCCTGTTTGACCATCCCTCTCGATGGTAGGACCCCGGCTCAGTGCCGCCAGTGCTCAAGCAGCTCGGCGTCCTGCACAAGGCGGTGCAGACGCGCAGGCGTCCCGAGCACCACCGCGCGCGGCGCGACGTCCCGGGTCACCACCGCCCCCGCAGCCACGAACGCCTCCTCCCCGACCTCCACCCCCGGCACCAGCACGACACCCCCGCCGACGCGTGCCGCCCGCCGCACGACCGGCGCGTCCAACCGCTCGCCGCGCGGGTGCCGGCCCATCGTGTCGTCGTTGGTCATCAGCACGCCCGGGCCGAGAAACACGTCATCCTCGACAAGCGCCCAGCTGGTCACGTAGACGCCGGTCTGGATCGAGACCCGCTCGCCGACCACAGCATTGAAGTCAACACACGACCCGCGACCGACCACCGAGTGCGCACCCACCCGCGAGCCCTCGCGCACCTGCGCCTGGTCGCCGATGATCGCCCCGGCGCCGACCACCGCGCCCGCGTAGACGACCGCGCCGCAGCAGACCGTCACCTCGGCCCCCAGCTCGAGCGCCGCCAGCTCCACGGCCGCCGCACTCGAGCCGCGTCGCAGGCGCGGACGCTTGCCGAGCACCACCAGCTCCTCAACCAGGCAGCCGGGACCGAGCACCACGCCGGCGTGCACGACGCTGCCCGCGCCGACGCTCACACCGTCGCCGAGCACCGCGCCGACACCGACCACCGCCCCCGGCCCCACCGCGACACCCTCGCCCAACTCGGCGCTGGGGTCGACGTGGGCGGCCGGCGAGACCTCAGCCATCGGCTCGCGCAGACGACTTCAGAGAATTCTCGAGCCGCTCCAGCACGCGCACCACCCGCAGGCCGCTGGCCCCGTCGGAGCGGGCGGGGCGGTCCTCGCGGATGCTGTCGATGAACTCCTGGCACTCGAGGCGCAGCGGCTCGACGCTGTCCAACCGCGGCGAGTAGGTGCCGCCGCTGCGCGTGACCCACTCACCGTAGCCCGCCGGCGCCTCATCAAAGCCCTTGTCGTAGACGGTGATCTTGCCTTCGACCGCCATGTCGTCGAAGGTGGCCATCCGCTGCGCGCCGACCACGGTGAAACGCCTCTCCTTGTGCGGGTCAAGCCAGCTGAGGTGCAGGTGTGCGGCCAGCCCGGACGGGAAGCGCAGGTAGCAGAAGACGACATCCTCAACGCCCGCTCGCACGTAGGCCTCACCGTGCGCCACGGCCTCGCTGGGCTCCTCCCCGGCCAACGCCAGCACCACCGAGACGTCGTGCGCACCAAGCGACCACAGCGCGTTCTCGTCGGCGCGCAGCTTGCCGAGGTTCAGGCGATTGCCGTAGATGTAGTAGATCCTGCCGAGCTCGCCGCCGTCCGTGAGCTCCTTGAGCTTGCGCACCCCCGGGTGGTACTCGAGCAGGTGGCCGACCATCAGCTGGCGCCCGGACCGCTGCGCCGCGGCCACCGCACGCTCCGCATCAGCCACCGACTGCGCCAGCGGTTTCTCGACGAAGCAGTGCTTGCCGGCCTCGAGCACCGCCACCGCGTGGGCGGCGTGGTCGGGGACCGGGGTGGCGAGCACGACCGCGTCGAGCTCGGGGTCGGCCAGCAGCGCGTCCAGGTCTTCGCCGACACGCACCCCCGGGAACTGCCGCGCCGCGCGCTCGCGCGCCTGCGGCGAGCGGTCAGCGACCCAGCGCAGCTCACAATCCTCAAGCCCGGCGAAGTTCCGTGCCAGGTTCGGTCCCCAGTAGCCCAGGCCCGCCACGCCGACGGTGATCTTCTGCTGCGCCATGCGACCGGCCAGTCTAGGCCATTGACCGACCCGGCCATGAGTGGCAGGGATTCTTGCGGTGCCCGGGGCGTGCTCATCAGGCCAGCGGCGCTCCCGATCCGCTTCCTACCTCATCTCGGCATGCAATGGCGAACGTCGCGGCCTGTTGCCCGCTGCGGCCGGCGTCTGCCAGCCGCACCCCGCCCAGGCACGCCCCCAGGCGACGCCGGGACCGACTCTACGCCCCAAACCTGCTGCCGACGGCGCACTTTGTGCAATCCGCGCGTCTGTAGCGCGCCAGATGCACAAAGCTCGACCGTCAGGCGCGATTTGGGGGCTAAAGGCGGTCGCGGCCCCAGCAAGGCCACGACCAAAGGCGGTCATGGCTCCACACGGCCCGCGGCGGCACACGGCCCGCGCCTACGGGAGCCACCCGCTGCCGGCGCTCACATGGCCCGCTGGAGCGCCGCCAGCACCCGCCGGCCCGCCTCGCCATCGCCGTAGAGCTCGGGCCGCTCCGCCGGCACAGGCCTTGCCAGCGCCGCCCGAGCCGCCTCCAGATCGAGATCCACGAGCGTGTTCCAGCCCACCTGCACCGTCTCGGTCCACTCGGTGCTGGGGCGCAGCGTCACACACGGGACACCCGCCAGATAGGCCTCCTTCTGCAGCCCGCCGGAGTCGGTCAGGACCGCGCGGGCGTTGCACAGAAGCGCGGTCAGCTCCAGGTAGCCGAGCGGCTGGCTGACGTGCACGCCACCACGCTCGAGCCGCGCGAGCAGCCCCGCCGCGTGAAGCCGCGCGCGCGTGCGCGGGTGCAGTGCCAGCACCACCGGGCCCGGCACACCGATGAGCAGATCGACCAGCGCGCCAAGCCGCCCACGGTCATCGACGTTGCCCGCCCGGTGCGCTGTGGCGAGCAGATAGCCGCCGGGCTCAACCCCCTGCGCGCACACCAGATCCTCACGCCCACGCGCCAGCGGCTGGACGCGCAGCGCAACATCCACCATCACGTCACCGACCACCGACACCGTGACGTCGGCGTCGGCCCGCTGGCCGACGCCCTCCCTGGCGAGGTTCGCGGCCGCCGTCTGCGACGAGCAGAAGAGCAGCGTGCTCAGATGGTCGGTGAGCACGCGGTTTCGCTCCTCCGGCATCGAGCGGTCGTAGGAGCGCATGCCCGCCTCCACGTGCGCGACCGGCACGCCGTGGCCGGCGGCCGCGAGCGCCCCGGCGAGCGTCGAGTTCGTGTCGCCATAGACGAGCACCCAGTCGGGCTCGGCCTCCGCGATCACCGGCTCGAGCGCGCTCAGCATGCGTGCGGTCTGCGACGTGTTGGAGCCCCCGGCGACGCCCAGCTCCACGTCCGGGGCGGGCAGACCCAGCTCGCGGAAGAAGATCGCCGACAGCGTGTCGTCGTGATGCTGGCCGGTGTGGACCAATAGCTCCTCCCCTTGCTCGCGCAAGAGTGGCGAGACCGCGGCCGCCTTGATGAACTGCGGGCGGTTACCCAGTACGGTGAGGACCCTCAGCGCCGTGTCCAGGCCTCGGCCAGGTGCACGAGCACAGCTGCCGCGCAGGCCATGTCCTGCAGCGAGGCGAACTCACGCAGCGAGTGGTACTCATAGCCGCCGTCGAAGATGTTGGGGGTTGGCAGCCCCATCTCCGACAGCCTGGAGCCGTCGGTGCCGCCACGGATCGGCTCGCGGATCGGCTTGACCCCCTCGACCTCGAACGCGTCGAGCGCCGCCGCGACCACGTCCGGGTCGCGCTCTATGTACTCGCGCATGTTGCGGTACTGCCGGATCTCCTGAAACTCGATGCGCGCGCGCGGGTTGGCGGCCGCAACCCGGTCTGTGATCTGGCGCAGCAGGGCGACATGCGAGGCGAGCAGGCCCTCGTCAAAGTCGCGCACGATCAGCCTCACCTGGGCCCGCTCGGTGCCGCCCTGCAGACCTGTGGGATGGATGAAACCCTCGCGTCCCGAGGTTGTGGCCGGTGTGAGCCGGTCCTTGGGCAGGGCGGCGACGATCTCCGCCGCCACCACCAGCGCACTGACGAGCTTGCCGGTGGCCGTCCCGGGGTGCGCACCCACACCGGTCACGTCGATGCGAGCCTCAATCGCGCTGAAGCTCTCATCCTCCAGGCCACCCCTGCCGGAGCCGTCAAGGGTGTAGGCGCAGCGGGCACCGAACCGCGGGATGTCGAACAGGGTGGCACCCTGTCCGATCTCCTCGTCGGGCGTGAAGGCGATCCGCAGCGTCGCTCGCGGGAGCTCCGGGTGCGCCGCCAGGTGGGCAACCGCCGCCATGATCACCGCCACGCCGGCCTTGTCGTCGGCGCCGAGCAGCGTGTCGCCGCTTGCGGTGATCAGGTCGTGGCCGATCAGACGGTGCAGGCTGGGCATGCTGGCCGGGTCAAGCCGCGTGCCCTGTCGAGGAAGCTCGAGCACGCCACCCTCGTAGTCGCGGTGGACGATCGGCTCAACGCCCGTGCCGGGCGCGTCGGGGCTCGTGTCCATGTGCGCGATCAGGCCGATGGCGGGTGCGCCGGGCAGCGTCGCGGGCAGCGTCGCGTACACGTAGCCGTGCTCGTCGAGCTCGGCGTCGGCGAGGCCGATCGCCTCGAGCTCGCCGGCAAGCAGCCGGGCGAGCTCGAGCTGCCCCGGTGTGCTGGGCGAGCGCTCGCGGTCGACCTTTGACTGCGTGTCGATCCGCACGTAGCGCAGGAAGCGCGCCAGCAGATCCTCCGCCAGGGCCTGCGCCAGGGATGAGCTGTAGGTAGCCGCCACGAACCGGATGAAAGCAGAAGGCCGGTGGGCGGCGTCAGTCCGCGCCGACACTGCGCCGCAGCGTCACGTGACCGCCGACACGGTCGATCGTCCGGACGGCGACGTGGACTGGCCCGCGCGCGGCGGCCGCACGGCGCAGCGAGCCGGCGGGGAAGAGCACCTCGAGTGGGGAGTGCACGACGTCCAGCTTGATAGTCAGGATCTGTCCGCTCAGGTGGGTGCGGTGGGCGAGCCGGCGCCCGCCGGGCGTGAGCACCCGCACGGCGCGCGTGCCGATGAGGCGCAGCGCGCGCGGCAGCGCGATCACCAGCTCACGCAGCCCCGGCTCGTAGGCACCCGCCCTGGCGTGGATGGTCAGCGCCGGTGTCTGGCCCGTGCCGGCGAGTGCCGCCGAGACCTGCGGCAGACGCGCGACCGCCCACTGGAAGCGAATCGTGCCGGACTGGCCCGTCGAGCTCAGTGCGGTGATCGTGACGGTGCGCACGCCGGGCTGGCGCACACGGCCACTGATCACGCCGGTGGCACGGTCCAGGTGCAGGCCGACCGGCAACCGCGCGGAGCGGAAGCTCAGCGTGCCGGTCTGCCCAGCCGCAAGCGCGGCGCGCAGGCGCAGGCGCACCTGCTGGTGGTCAAAGGTGTAGACGGCACCCGGGTCGCTGACGCTGACGGCCTGCTGGCAGAGCGCCGGCACCAACGCCGCCGCCTTGGGCGAGCCCAGGCCGCTGGCCATGTCGTAGCCGGGCCCAGCCGGGTAGAGGCCGGCGGTGTTCCCGCTCGGGGTGAAGTCGTTGTTGCCGGTGGTGATGTCGTTGAAGTAGGTCGCCTGCGACTGGCCGGCCAGCGCGTAGAGCGAGGGGTCGGCAAAGCCGACCTGTGTACCACGACAGGCGCTGCTCGCGTCCGCCAGCGCAAACAGCGCCGCCCACAGCGGAGCCGCGCCACTGGTGCCTCCGGTGCCCTGCCAGCCGGACTCGCCGTGGGCGCTGCCGCTGCCGTTCCAGTAGTCCAGGTAGGCGGTCATCGGGTCCGCGTTGGCAGACACGTCCGGCACCTCTCGACAGTAGCTCCCGGTCGCGGCCCCGCACGGCTGTCCAGAGGAGTTGGCGTTGATCACGTTCAGGGCCGCCGGCGCACCGGACTGGAATGCCGGCATCTGCCACAGCGACGAGATGCCGCCGCCGCCCGCGCCCTGCTGCACCCCAAAGGCGGCGTAGTTGACGTCGGGGTTGTCGTCGTTCCAGACGGTCTCGGTGGGCGGCGGGCCGATCGTGCTGAGCGTGGTCCCGCCGACGGCGGTAGCAAACGGCTGGCTTGCGGGGTCGTCGACCGCCAGCGAGTTGTTGGGGTCGCCACCTGGCGGGGTCGTCCAGCAGTCCTCCGAGCCGGAGTCGCCGGCCGCCGAGACGAACGTCTGTCCCTGCACCGCCGCCTCCTCAAGCAGCGTGTTCTCGGCCTGCGCGTCGGTGGCGCCCTCGAGCGCCTCGCACTCGCCCCAGCTGTTGGAGATCACCTGCACCTTGTCCTGGGTGATCATCGCCGCGAGCGTGTCGTAGGGCCCGGTGCCGGGGTTGTCCGAGTTGTTGTTGGGTCCCTGGTAGACGATCAGCTTGGCATCGGGTGCCAGCCCGATCAGCTGCTCGATGTCCAGTGCCGCCTCACCCTGCCCGACGCCGTGGCCGGCGCCACCGTCGACCTTCACATAGCTGATCTGGGTGTGAGTGCCGTAGCAGCGCTGGTAGGCGGCTATGTCGCTGGGAGAGTTGGGCTCGAGCTCATACACCCCGACGGTCACGCCCTGTCCGAGGTCCCCCGTGGCGTAGACGCCGGAGAACCCGTATGCGCTGGCGATCTCGTTGGCGGTGTAAGCGCCCTGCCCAGGGGCGATCTCAGCCGCCCTGGTGCACGCCTGCGGGCCGCTGGTCGCGGCCTGGGCCGCCCGTCCTGCGGTGGCCGGTCTCAGGCGCACGGGCGCGACGCCAGCACGGCCGGCCGCGAGCGCCTGGCGGTGGGTGATGTCCAGGCGCTGCATGACAGCCAGGCTGCTCAGGCCGATCACCGCCTGGATGTCAGGCGCCACGCTGGCTGGCACCGCAGGGGCGTTTGAGTTGTAGACGGCGTCACGACCGTCGGCCAGGCGCACGCGCTCGAGCGACAGGCGAAAGGCGTGCTCGATCGCGGCGCTCGAGCCGTGCACGTGGATCGCCAGGCCGTTGGCGGTCACGCCGGTGGGCTCGAGGCCCTGCCGGCGCAGCTGCGCCTGCACCCTGACCAGCGTCGTGCGGCGCGGCGCAAAGCGTGCGCGGAACTCGCTGGGCGTGAGGTAGTGGCGGTAGACGGGTGAGCCGGCGGTGCTGACCGCGGTCGCGTAGGCGGTCAGCGCAGCGGGGTCGCGCGGCTCCAGGGCGACGGTCAGCTGCATGCTCGTGACCGCGGCGACACCCGCCAGCGGCCTCGTGCCAAGCGGCAGCAGCGGCGCGGCACCAATGCGCACGAAGGCCGGCGAGGCCCAGGCGGGGGCGGCGAGCAACGCAAGCGCCGCGACGCTGGCTGCGATCGAGCCAACCACCCTTATCCTCACCGAGCCACGCAAACCAGTGCGAAGTTAGCGAGCGCTCGTAAGAGCTTCCTATTTTTCAGCCCTCCGGCAACGGCGGCAACACCTCCGCCACCGGCGCCGGACGCCCGAGATGGAATCCCTGGCCGTAATCGACGCCGAGCTCACGCAGCAGCTTGACGGTCTCCTCGTCGCCGACGAACTCCGCCACCGTCCTTGTGTCCAGCCCCCGCGCGACGGAGACCAGGGCGCTGACCAGCAGCTGGTCGCTTGAGCTTCCGACCAGGCCGTTGATGAACTCGCCGTCGATCTTGAGGTAGTCGAAACGCAGGTGCTTGAGGTAGTGAAAGGAGGAGAACCCGGAGCCGAAATCGTCCAGGGCGAAAAGGCAGCCCATCGCTCGCAGCTGCGCGGCGAGCTCACGGGCGCGCTCGAGGCTCACGATCGCGGCCGTCTCGGTGACCTCGACCACCAGACTGCCGGCCGGGATCTCGGTGCGCGACAGCATCCAGCCGAGGTCTGCGGCCAACTCCAGGTCGCTCATCGTCTTGCCGGACAGGTTGACCGACAGGCTGATGTCGTTGCCGGCGGCGGTGTGAGCGCCGAGCAGCGCGATCGCGCTGCGCAGCACCCAGCGGTCGATCTCGCCGATCAGCTCGAAGCGCTCGGCGTTGTGCAGGAAGGCACCCGGCGGGACCAGCTGGCCATCCTCACCGACCATCCGCACCAGCAGCTCGTAGTGCGAAGGCGCACCGGCGTGCAGCGGCACGATCGGCTGTGCGTGCAACACCAGACGCTCGTCGTCGAGCGCGCGGCGCAACCGCGCATACCAGGAGTCGCGCTCAGCGCCAAGCGGCGCGTTCTGACCGCCGGTGCTGTGCACGACATAGCAGTTTCGCCCCTCGTTCTTGGCCTGGTACATGGCGCTGTCGGCGGCGAGCGTCCACTGCGCAGCGTCGATCCCGGCTCCTGGTCGGTGGAGGGCTATGCCAACCGACGTGGTGACTCGCGCGGTGCCCTTGGCGGTGACAATCCGACCGCGCTCGCGGACCGTCTGGAGCACCTTCTCGGCCGCAACCACGGCATCGGCAGGCTGGCAGTCGCGCAGGATCACCGCGAACTCGTCGCCGCCGAGCCGCGCGACAAAGTCGCTGCGCCTGACGCACTGGCGCAACAGACCGCCGATGTGGGTGACGAGGTCATCCCCGACCGCATGCCCGAAGCGGTCGTTGACGGTCTTGAAGCCGTCGAGGTCGAGCACAAGCAGCGCCGCGGGCCGATCAGTCGCGCCCAGCTCCGCGACCACCGCGTCGAGCTCCTGCTCAAAGCGCCTGCGGTTGTAGAGACCGCTCAGCAGGTCGTGCTCGGCCATGAAGCGCAGCTTCTCCTCGAAGCGCCGCCGCTCGCCGATGTCCAGCACCTGGGTCACCGAGTAGGTCGCCGGTGACCCGTGCGGGCCCGGCACCGGCGTTGAGCTGACCCACACCCACAGCTCGCTGCCGTCCCTGCGAATGAAACGCTTCTCAACGGCGATCGCCTCGTGGCGCCTGAGGCGCGCGAGCAGCTCGGGTGTCGGGCCGCGATCCTCGGGGTGCGTCATGTCGTCGATCGCGGCACCGTCCAGCTGGCCCGGCTCGTAGCCGAGCATGCGCGCAAGGGAGGGGTTGGCCTGCGTCCAGCGACCAGCCGTTTCACCCTCGAGGGAGGTGATCGCCAGGCCGATCGGCGCGTGCTCGAAGGCGATCCGGAAGCGTTCCTCGGCGTGCATGCGGGCGAGCTCGGCGCTGCGCAGGGCCGACAGATCGCGGGCGAAGGCGACAAAGCCGTCGATCTCGCCGATCCCGCTGAGCACCGCCCTGATTGTGAGCAGCACCTCCACGCGCGAGCCATCGTTGCGCACGAAGGTCCAGACATCCTCGTGCCGCTCGCCGTGGTGCGCCTGCAGGAACGCGCTCGCGCCACCGTTGTCATCAGCACGGCGCCCGAGCTCCTGCGCGTCAAACAGCACCAGGCCGTTGAGGACGCCGACGGTCTCCGTGGCGCTGTAGCCGAGCAGCTCCTCGGCGCCGCGGTTAAAGACCGTGATCACCCCGTCACGGTCGGTGCCGATCACCGCCACCGTCTCGGTCTCGCTGGCCAGCTGCGCGATCAGCTCGTGCTGGCGCTCGCGCAGCTGCCGTTCGGCCGCGTCGCGCACGATGCAGGCCACCGCATGGATCTCGCCTGCAGCGTCGCGCAGCGGTGAGAGCGTCAACAGCGCGCCGCGGACCTGTCCGGAGCGCGTCATGAAGTGCCCGTCGACCCTCTGGACCACCCCTGCCAGAGCCCGTTGCATCACCTCCTCGGCGGCTCGTGTGACGGCAGGGGGCGCCAGCATCCGATAGTGCTGGCCGATGGCTTCATCAGCGGAGTAGCCGTAGAGCTCCTCGGCGGCGCGGTTGAAGGCCGCGATGCGGCCATCCCGATCGAACGCCAGCACCGCGTCACCGAGCTGCTCGATGAGCTCGCCTGCACCGATCACGCCGCGCTTCGTCGATGTGGCCACAGCTGGTTGATCGGCCATACGGCCGAGAATATTGAGGCTGGCGCACCGCGCGGGGTATCTTCGGCCGATGCTCGACGCCCTCCACGCTGCCCGAGTTCGAGCACCTCGCGACTGGCAACGCCCAGGCGGCTCCGTAGTTTCCTGCAGCCCATCCGCGGGCAGCTGCCGATCCGGTGGCATTCCGGAGCCGCCAGCATCACCGCCTATGCTCACAATCGCTCGCGAAGGACGGCACGCCGCATCTGGCGAGCGCCGCTGCGCCAGCTGTGGCGAACGGCTGGGCGTCTACGAGCCGATCTACTACGCAAGCGGCGATCACGTGGTGCGAACGTCGCTGGCAGCGGATCCCGGGCTGCTTGAGCGAGCCAACCGAACCGGCGCGATGCTGCTGCACGCGGCCTGTTACGAGCGCGAGCGTGGCCTACCCTCTGCCTGACTGCGGAAGATCACGGAGCAGGCCGCGGCTAGTTCCTGCTGACCGCACCGCGGCAGGCCCCTAAGCTGATCCTCATGTCGTCGAGCTTCGAGCCAGCCCGGGTGGTGATCGCAGGCGCCGGCGTTGCCGCGCTTGAGGCCGTGCTCGCGCTGCGCGACTACGGGCAGGGGCGCGTGCGGGTATCGCTGCTCGCGCCCGACGACACCTTCATATACCGGCCGACATCGGTCGGCGAGCCGTTCGGCCACGCCCGGGCGCAAAGCTTCCCGATGGAAGCGGTGCTCGACGGTCTGGCAGTGGACCATGTGACCGACCGCCTGAAATGGGTCGATAGCGAAGCCCGCCAGGTCCACACCGAGGGCGGACAGCAGCTGGATTACGACGCCCTGCTGCTCGCGCTCGGCGCCCGGCGGCACGCCTGGACCGAGCACGCACTGACGCTCGAGCCGGAGCTGATGGACGAGCAGCTGCACGGGATCGTCCAGGATCTGGAGGGTGGCTGGGTGCGGAGTCTCGCATTCATTGCACCAACCGGCGCGGCGTGGCCACTGCCGCTGTATGAGCTTGCGCTGATGAGCGCGGGCCGCGCCTACGAGTCCTACGCCGACGCCACGGTCACGTTGATCACGCCCGAGGAGAGTCCACTGGCCGTCTTCGGCCAGGCCGCAAGCGACGCCGTGAGCAAGCTGCTCGCCGCGCACGGAGTGCAGACCATCACCTCCACTCAATGCGCGGTCCACAAGTCGGGCACGATCACGCTCCATCCCAGCGGCGAGGAGCTGCAGGCGCAACGGATCGTGACGATGCCCGAGCTCTCGGGTCCTGCAATCCCCGGGATCCCTCACCATGGCGACCACGGCTTCCTGCGTGTCGACCGTTACGGGCGCGTGACCGACCTCGAGCGCGTCTACGCCGCCGGTGACACCGTAGACTTCCCGATCAAGCAGGGCGGCCTCGCGGCGCAGCAGGCCGACGCCGCTGCGGAGTCGATCGCGGCGCTGGCTGGCGCCGAGATCAAACCCAAGGGTGTCGTGCCGATGCTCTACGGCGCACTCTGGGACGGCGAGCGGACGCTGTACATGCGGGCTCGCGCGACCGGGACCCGCGGGTCGAGCTCACGGGCTGGTTGGACGCCGCTCTGGGAGCCGGCGGGCAAGATCAACGCGAGGCTCCTGAGCGCCCACCTGGAGACGATCCGCGATCGCGCGCTGACCGGCGAGGCAGCGCCCGCGCGCAACCCGTCCTGACAGGTCAGCCGTGCCGACCGAGACACAGCCCCCCCATACAGATGCTCCGGTTACCGAGGCACTGCGGCGCACCGCGGCTCGCGGCGAGCCGATGCGGACCGCCGCCCTGCTGCCCGGCACGCCCGATCGTGCGATCGTGGACACCACCTGGGGCACAATCCAGCCGATCCAGCTGCACCCCGGCGTACAGACCGTGGGTGAGCTCGAGCTGATCGCCCACCTCGAGGCCGGCCTGCCACTGATCGACACGCGTCGGTCTGAGTCCTGCGCCGCCGGCACGATCCCGGGTGCGCGCTCGCTGCCCCACACCGAGGTCGCGGACCGGCAGGGCGAAATCGATCCGGAGCTACCGGCGATCCTCTTCTGCAACGGTCCCCAGTGTGCCGCCACACCCCACGCCATCCGGCTGCTGCTCGAGCTGGGGCATCCTGCACAGGCGCTGCTGTATTACCGGGGCGGCGTGCACGACTGGGTGACGCTGGGCCTGCCGCTCACGCAGCCCTCGCGCTGAGCACTCGCACCGAGCCCTGACTCAGGCGCGCGTCGGTCTGACCGTAGTTTTCCGCAGGCTTCGCACGGTGCTGACGCGATCCGAACCGTCCACCACTGGGCTTAGTGTGTGGGCATGGCTGCCATCTTCAACCTCAACCACCCCGCCTCCTACATCCACTGGCAATTCATCGACGTGTCCGTCTCGAACGTGCTGGTGGTCGTAGTGATGTTCGCCGTGTTCGCGGCGGCGATTCTGCTGCCGTTCCCGCACGGCCATTCGCATTCAACAAAGGACGACGATCAATGAGCGCCACCTCAGAGCCGCCGCGCCCCGCGCCGCGCGCTTGGACGACGCGCCTGCGCGAGCGCTGGCTCGCGGAGCTGCCCCCCGAGAAGCTTCTGCCTGACGGCCAGCCCTCCTACGTCTCCTCCTGGATCTATGTGCTCGGCGTGCTCAGCCTGAGCTCGCTGGTACTGATCATCACTACAGGCGTCATCCTCGCCCTGAAGGGACCCGCCTGGTGGCACGACACGGGCCTCGGACACTTTTTCAACAGCATGCACCTGTGGGCTGTTGAGCTGTTCTTCTTCTTCATGGTCGTGCACCTGTGGAGCAGCTACTGGACCGCCGCCTGGCGCGGCGGGCGCAGGCGCGTGTGGATGACCGGTGCGGTCACCTTCCTGGTCGCGGTCCCGACCGCGCTCACCGGCTACGTCTCACAGCAGAACTTCGACTCGCAGTGGATCTCCACACAGGCCAAGGATGCGATGAACGCAACCGGCATCGGCGCCTTCTTCAACCTCATGAACTTCGGCCAGATGTACAGCTACCACGTGTTCCTGCTGCCGCTGGCGGTGGTCGCCATCATCAGCGTGCACCTGCTGCTCGTGCGCAAGCACGGCGTCGTGCCGCCGTTTGAAGATCAGTTGCTGGCGGCGGTCGCCGCCGGCTCGAGCGTCGCCACCACTGCGGGGTCATCACCAGCCGGCCAGACCGAGGGGGAGCAGACCGCATGATGACCAGAGCCCAGCGCGCCGCCGAAGACGAGCGCTACCGCACGTGGAAAGGGCCCTACCGGCCCTACGACATCATCAAGGAGGGCACGATCGCGATCACGGCGATCGCCATCCTGGTGGTGGTGCTGGCGATCCTCTTCTCCTCGCCTGATGACCGCGCGGTGACAACCAGGCAGTGGGCGCGCACGATGCCCGTCAACTTCCTGCAGACCGCCACCAGCGAGCTTGACGGCACCAGCGAAACCGCCACCTACGGTCCGCCCTACAACCCCTACGTCAGCGACAGCAGCACGGACACCGGAGCCCCCGACGGCTTGGACGACTACACCCAGCACCTGTGGTTCATCCACCTGCAGCAGTGGTTTGGCGTCGCCCATCCGATCAACGCCGCCAAGGACTTCGTGATCGACCCACTGCGGACGATGCCGCAGCAACCCGCGCTGCAGGCTGCGATCAACCGCTACGAGAGCGCCTCCGTCAGCCAACAGGAGGCGTGGGCCGCCGCCTACACAAAGGCGCTCAACAAGGCCAGTGTGGCCGGGTCAGGCGCCGTGTCGGTACCGGCGGGGTCCTACGGTCCGATCTCCGAGATGATGGGCGAGTTGCTCGCCTTCGCGCGGGCGGGCGGGCTCGACGGCGCGATCCTGAACAGCGGGCAGCTCTACCAGGCCGACTACACCAAGGCGCTGATGTTCCTCGCCGACGGCAACGCCCTCACGGCCAAGGCCCAGCAGGAGCACCTGCTGGGTAACCAGTGGGGGATGATGAACGAGACCGGCAGCTACCCCGGCCAGGTGTGGTTGTGGCTGTACACGTTCTGGTACCAGATCAGCCCGTTCTCGACCTCCACAAACGCCGACATCGATGTGATGGCGATCATGACGGTCCTCAGTCTCGGGCTGGTTCTGATCCCATTCATTCCCGGCATCCGCGACATCCCGCGTCGGGTCCCGCTCTACCGCGTGATCTGGCGCAACCACTACAACTCGCTGTCCTGATACGCGGCGGGGCGGCGGGGATCTCCAGTGTCCCCGCCACCCCGCCAGTCTCGCCATCGGGTGCCTCACTCACCGATCCTGCGCTGCGCCGCCCAGCGGGCCAGCTGGTGGCGGTTTGAGAGGTTCAGCTTGCGCAGGACGGAGGAGACGTGTGACTCAACCGTCTTAGCCGATATGCCCAGCCTGTGGGCGATCTCCTTGTACAGGTAGCCGCGGGCGATCAGCTCGAGCACCTCGACCTCTCGCCGGGTTAGGCCCTCCACCTCGCGCCCCGCGCTCGACCCTCGCTCACGCCCGGCAAATGCGTCCAGCACGAACCCGGCCAGCGTCGGGGAGAGCACCACCTCGCCGCCGGCCACACGCTCGATCGCCGCGACGAGCTCGGCCGCCGTGATCGTCTTTGTGACATACCCGCGGGCGCCGGCGCGGATCAGGTCGATCACATCCTCGGGCGCGTCCGAGACAGACAGCGCCAGGAAGCGCACACCGGGAAGCTCGGCGCCGATCGTGCGGATGATCTCGAGACCACCGCCGTCTGGCACGTGCACGTCCAGCAGCACCACGTCGGGTTGCCGCTGGCGAATCAGCGTGATCGCGTCGGCCACGCTTCCAGCCTCGCCGAGCACGGCGACGCGAGCGGCGATCTCCGCCTTGACGCCCGCCCTGAACAGCTCGTGGTCGTCCACGATCACCACCGTTGGCGGGCTTGGGTCGCTCACTGTCGTTGCATTGTGAGCGTTATCTCGCAGCCCTCGCCAAACCTGCTCGAGATCTCCGCCCGGCCGCCGTTGCGCTCCATGCGGGCGATGATCGAGTCGGAGATCCCGTGGCGGTCAGCCGGGATGGCACCGACGTCGAAGCCCGGCCCACGATCGTGAACGTAGATCTGGAGCTGATCTTCACCTGCGCTCAGGAACACCGCGAGGGGCGCTCCGGGAGCGTGGCGCGCGGCGTTGACCAGTGCCTCCCGCGCGGCCGCGAGCAACGCAGCGGCTCGCTGGTCAAGCGGGGCGTCGCCGACCGTGACGAGATCCACCCTGATACCGAAGCTGTCCTCGAGCTCGGCGACAAGCGCGCGCAGCGCGGGCTCGAGCCGTGTCCCCTCGCGGCCCGCGCTGCGCCCAAGCAGCCAGTCACGCAGCTCGCGCTCCTGTCTGCGGGCGAGCGCCTCGACCGTGGCCGGTTCGTCCGCCCGCCGCTGAATCAGCGCCAGGGTCTGTAGCACCGAGTCGTGCAGCTGGTCGGCGAGCTCAGCCCGCTCGACCGCCAGCGCCCGCTGAAGGCGCTCGCGCTCGAGCAGCCGGCGGTTGCGTAGCGCCCAGGGCTCCCACACGAACACCAGCACGGCGATCACGGCGGCGCTGGCAAGTGCGACGTGGCCTGAATCACGCAGGCGCAGGACGTGTTCGGCGAACAGCGCGGCGCCAGCGCAGGCGAGCAGTCCGCCGAGCGCCGCGCGGACCGTCGCGTGGTCGAAGTTGGCATACGCGTCCGCGTGGGCGCGGTTACCTGCGGCGCTCCAGAAGAGCGCGAGGCCCGAGGCCGTCAGCAGGACCGACCACAGGTAGACCGGCGGTGAGTAGGTGAGGTGAGCGGCAAACGCCGTGAGCACCACCGCCAGTCCCAGCAGGCCGGTGCCGGCCGCGCGGCGCCAGTCAACCGCGGGCACCGACCCGTTCGCGAGCACCGTCTCGCGCAGCGACGCGGCGGCATAGGCGAGCGCTCCGAACCCGGCGAGCGGCGCGGTTGCGAGCACCAGGATGCGCAGCAGCCAGCGCAGCGGCCTGGAGCGGACCGAACGAGTGATGACGCCGCCGTAGCATCCGGATTCGCTCGCCCCGGCGCCGGCCCAAGTCAGGAGCGCTGCTCCCATCAGCGCACAGAGCAGCGCGAGTGGCCAGTAGACCTCGCCACCGACGCCGGGCGCGCTCAGAGCCAGGCCGCCGACCCCTACCATGACCAGGGCCGCGCTGGCGGGGTTCGCCTTCATCTGTGCGCGCGGGCGTCTCAACAGAACGCCTGACTGGAGACGGATTCGATCTCCACGCAGCCCCTGCCGACGGTGGCGTCGACCGTCAGGCGCTGGCGTGCTCGCAGCGCCGCGCCGCCGCTCGCCTGGGAGGGCGTGATCTGGATGGTTCGCGTCAGCATGAAGGCCTGCGCGTGACCAAACCGCAGCTGCGCCCAGCTGAGGTTGCCCGAGCCGATCGCCACGTGCACGGTGGTGAGCGCATCAGCGGGAACGACGATCTGCACCGTACCGATGCCGGCGTTGGCTGACCAGTGGGATGTCCGTTGACCGGATCCCGGCCGCAACCGGCCAAGATCCAGCTGCACGAACCCGACCGCGCGTGTGTAGTCGTGCCCGGCGCGGACGCTTGTGGGCGTCGCGATCAACTTGCCGACGCCGCCCGCGAGCCTCGCGCCGCCGCCCGCGAGCAGGAGTGCCACAAGGCCGAGCGGCAGACAGGCGGCCGTATAGACCCGGGTGTTGAGCCGCTGCCCCTGTACCCAGCCCAGGAGACCCAGAACGATCAACACCAGGTCTAGAAGGCGGCCGACGGGAGCCTGCGGAAAGAGCTCCATGACCGCCGCCAGCGCGAGCGCGGCCGCCACCGGTGGTGCAGCGGACAGCACCACGCGGCGATCCTCGTGCGCCGGCACGGCTTGAGCGGGGCGGCGGCTGTCAAGCACCACGAGCCAGAGAAGCAGCTCCACGCCGCCAAAGGCGATCCATACCGGCGGTGACTGGTTGAAGACGCTGTCGTCGAGGCTCAGCGTTCCCAGGCCAACAACCGCCACGCCCATCAGCGCGAGCGCGCGCAGCAGACCCACCAGGTTCGACCAGTCGGGGAGCCGGCGCCCGTCGTGCGGCAGGACCAGCGCTGCTACACAGTAGATGCCAAAAGCCGGCCAGAACTGGAGGTACGCGGCGATCAGAATCAGCACCCGGATGAAGGTCGGGCTGGCCCGCAGGCGCGCCGCGAGCTCGGCCGCGACGCCGGCGAGCACCCAGCGTCCACTTGCAGCGGCCGCCTCGTCACCGATGCCCGCAAACGCGCTCATTGCACCTGAGAGTTGATTGCGAGGCGCCCCTCCCGGAAGCAGAGCGCCAAGCTCGAGAGCGGGTAGACCAAACACGGCAGTGACTCGCCCGACGCGAGCGTTGTGGCTGTACCGAGGTCGGGCGCGGGTCCGAGGGCCGCGATCACGCTGGCCTCACGCTCGCCCCGGCGCAGCCCTGCGAGCGCCGCCGGTAACGGTCCAGAGCTCACCGCGGGACGACCTGCCAGGTACCCGGCCCCAGCCACGGCGGTAGCGAGCACGAGCGCGACGGCCACCATGGTCGTGCGCCGGGACCGGCCAACCCACAGGACGGCCGCCCCGAGCCACAGTGCGGTGGCCAACGCGGCCAGCACGAGCGCGGATCGATGCGACACCGGGTGGTAGCTGACGTTCCATCCGTACCCGGGCCCGAAGCTCATGGAGCCGCTCGAGCGGCCAAGCTGTCCGATCAGGCCCCAGGGAAGGAACGCGACCAGCGCGATGCCGACAGCCAGCAGACCTCGCGGCCCGCTTCCCTTTCGTCTGCTCAAGATGCTCTCCACAGCCGGACATCGTGTCCGAACTCGGCGCCGGAGGCAATCCGAGCTTTCCCGGCCCGCTCAGGGATTCCCCTGATGCCGCAGCGTGGAGCGACGGCTCCACGGTCGCGCTGAAGAGGAACCTGCCGTGTGCCCGACGGCCGGTACTGAACCCGGAGATCGTCTCAACGGGGCCACCGCCAAGCCCCGCGATCTGCTCGACTGCGCCCTCGAGCGCAGCCCGGGCGACCCCCTGCCCGCGGTGGCGCCGGTCGACGTAGAAGCACTGGATCCGCCAGTCCACGCCGCAGTTGCCACCCTGGCCTGGTTGGGCGCCACGTTACGCTCGCGCTGGACACGCTGGTCAGTCCCTGGGCGGATCTTGAAGCCCCGGGGAGGCGACTGACCTGAGGGCCGTCCGCCGCTGGCGCGCAGCTATCGGCCAGCCTCGCGGCGGGCCACATACTCGCTGGCGCGGCGCTTGGCGCTGGTGGGTATTGACCGCGAGAGCCGGGAGCGATGCTCGGCAACCCAGCGGTAGCCGCGATTGGTGCGCCCCGGGACCAGCGCCAGGGCCCTGGCGGGCAGCACGCCGCCGGGAAGCAACCGCAACAGCGGCGGCAGAGCCTCGCCCGCGGAGTGGCGCACCCCAGCCGGGGAGACCAGATGCCAGGAGCGCATGCGCTCTTCACGGGACAGCTCGGCCAGCAGCTCATCCGCTTCAGAACGTTGGAGTGCGACCGGGCGCAGTCGCTCCGCGCGGTCCCATCGCAGCACGCCAGCGAGTGCCCACTTGCAGAAACCACAGTCAGCGTCGTAAAGCACCAACCAACACGGCTCCGCGAACACCGTGGGCACACGATCAGAGGCAGACATCAGGCTCTCGACGATCATAGGCCGCACAACGCCACGGCCGAGCACCAAGCCGCACACGCTCGGTGCCGTGATCGCCCCCGCGCGAAGCCCGCATCTCACCGCCTCGCTCAGGATGCCTGTCTTGAGATGCGAGGCCTACTCGACGCGCTGATCGAGATGTCGCCGTCGCGTTCTTTCGTCGCCACGACTGTGGTTCCCACCCGAGATCTGTCCCAAGGAATTCCCCTGCCACCGCAACTCGCGGTCGGGCGCGAGCCGCGACTCCTGGCTCATGCTCTCGTGATGAGAACCGCGCTCAGATCGGCACTCTGGCTGAGTCGCCGGAGCGCTCCAGGCGCCGGTGCCAGTCGTGCGACTGCGCGATCCGCTTGTGTGGGGTCGGTCATCAGTTCTGCGGGAGCTTCAGTCTATGGGCACCGCGAATGTGATCTCGCATGCTTTCGCTGATGCGGAGTTCATCGGCGATGCGCGGCCACTCGGCGACGACATCTGTCACCTCGGCGAGGATGTGTTGCGGACGGCCTCGCTTCAGCCCGGCGGCCTTTCCTACCGCGTTCAGGTCGGCGACGGTGAATCCGTCGCGCTTTCCGTTGGCGGTCATCTGGTGGGCTTGAAGCCACTGGTTGCCAGGCGCGAAGGCAAAGGTGAGATCGTAGGCGGGTGCGAGCTGCCAGAAACCGTCGCGGCCCATGATGAACGAGATGTTCTTGACGTGATCATCCTGGTTTCGGGCGACGATGTTGAACACCATGCGCCGGAACAGGGCCTCAGCCTCGGGTACGCCCAGTCCGAGCTTGCGCACAAGCAGGAACGCGCGCTCGTAGCTATAGATTCCGGGGATGTTGTAGCTGACGTGTTCCAGGGCGCCGACGGTCTGCACATGCAGCTTGCCGCCAGCGTCAGGCCGGTCAAACCGGCGTGTCATGAAGTGCCGGCGACCGTTCTCCGGAAGGAGGCGGCTCTCGGGCGTCTCGATGCCTGCGGCCCGTGCCATCCGCCAGTAGGCGAACTCGATCGCCCCCCAACCTTGCGGGTCGTGGAGTCCGTGGTCTCCCGCCCGGCCCACGCCGTCGAACTTCAGCAGCCAATGCTGGAAGCCTGGCCCCACGTCGAGCTGGCCGGAGCGGACCTGTCCGGTTTGCTCGTTGAACGCGATGATCGCTTTGGGACGTGCTCCGCCGGCGCTCGTGCCGAGTGTCAGGATGGCGCTCAGCTCCTGCTCGTCAGGATCGGAAGCCAGCGACGCCACGAACGCTGCGCGCTGCTCAAGCACCGCTGTGGCCAGCTCCACCAGCTTGCCGACCTCCAGATCGGTACCGTGCGGCGCCTGTGTGCTGATCGCCGGCTGGAACTCCAGAGCACCGATGCCTCGTGTCCCGATGTAGCAGAGCCGTTCGACAACGTCGAACGAGTCAGGCGAGCGACCCTGCGCGTCTAGCCACACGTTGATCAGCGTCTGCCCCCAGCGATCCGGCAGCGCGTCTGCCAACAGGCCCGGCAGCCCGTGAAACGCCTCATCGCGATTCAGAGCCGCGAAGCTGTACGGGGTCGTGCGTAGGGGCATGTGAACCGGGGAGAGCTCAACCCCGCTGCGCACGAACTCGGGCCTGTACTGGAAAACTGGCACAGCACCCGCAGCGGCGACCGAAACCGCGCCGATCTCACGACCCCACAGGGTCACTGCCGCAGTGGTCACGACTCATCACCCCACGTCCAAGTCTCTTCGGACGGTTGCTGGGCGCCCCCTTCCGTTGAGCGGTGACGGGCACGTCGGCGGGTCCGGCGGATCCGGTCAAGCTCCATCACCGGCAGCACGACCCGATCGGGGATGGCGGCGTCAACCGCAGTCAGCAGATCAAGTGCGCGCAGGACCTTCACGAGCGACGCCGTCTGCACGCTGCCGCCACCTTCGATCTTCTGGATCGTGGAGCGTCCGAGGCCGGCGAGATCGCCGAGTTCGATCTGCGTCAGATTTCGTTCCAACCGATGCGCCTCCAGCCGCCGCCCCAGCTCCCGCAGGATGGCTGCATCAGTGAGTTCCACGAAACTGAGCATGGACTCGCAAGCCTAAAGCCAGGTTTGTGCCATAACGCTTGTCATTACAAGCTTGACCTTAGCACTAAGGTCAAGACACTTCGCTTGCATATGCAAGCACTAACTATCGCTGACCCACTTAATGCTTGCGATAGCAAGCGGCAGTCCCGGGGCCCGCTGGTGAGGATCTCCGCTATCCGGTCGCGCTGAGGCTCGGCTGTGTCGCCAAGCGCGACCAGCGGCGCGGCGTCGACGATCAGGTCAAGCGCCGAAACCCCGCCGCAGCTCCGGCTCGGGGATCTCAGAGATCGGCTGTGGACGCGGTCAACACGCGCGAATCCGTCCGCCAGAGCAAAGCTGCGGTCATTTCGCCCGGTCGGCTGATAGGCGACGATCGCTGCGCGCAAGATCTCTGCCCGTGAGCGGCCCTCCTGACGGGCTAGGCCCAATACCGTTAAGTTAGGCGGCTAGTACGGTGATGGCGTCTTCGGGACGTTTGGTCGGCTTGGGTGTGTTGCGGTGTTCGGCGCGTTTGACTGGCCAGTTGCTCATCTTGCGTTTGATGACGCGCGGGTTGCGACGGAGGCGACGGGCGGGGAGTGGCTGGGCGAGGATCTCGGCGACCGCCCGCTCATGAGCGGTCGCGAGGCTGTGGGGGGGAAAATCCCGGTCTGGTGCGGGCTGAGCGCTGGGCGGCACGCAGGCCGCTGGTGAACGACAATCGGTCGGGATCGACATCGGCGGCGAGAGCGGCATCGTGCATCAGCCGGCGGATCGCGTAGTGGGCGCACAGGTACCCGTAGGCTTCCTGGTAGACGCCGTCGGGGGTCTTTGAGCGCAGCACCACGCGCGGACCGCGCTGGTGGGTTTTCAGCTCATCCAGCGCGTTCTCGAGCTCCCAGCGTTGGTGGTAGAGCGCGCCGAGCTCGCCGGCGGGGCCGTGCTCGGGGTCGAGGATCGTGCAGATCAGCCGGTAGCGCTGCTCGGGATCTGAGCGGGCGCCGTCGTCGAGCTGGTACTCGATCACGCGGACCTGCTCGCCGTCGCGCTTGGCGCGCTGGTCTTTCTGGTCTTTGTAGATGCGGGTCAGATACGAGCCGTCGGTGAGCTGCCGCTCGCGTGGGAGGACCATGTTCGCCTTCACCCGCCACAGCAACTGTGCCCCGGTTTCACGGGCGTTCAGCCAGCGCTTGAAGCTGTAGAAGCCACGGTCGGCCAGGCACAACTGACCCGCCTCAAGCGTACCGATAAGCTCATCAGCGAGTGCGTTCTCCCCGGTCGTGTACGGCCCCAGCGCCGCCTCGCAGATCGCGTGCGTGCCCGTCTCTGAGAGCGCGACCAGCCGTAGCTGCGGAAACGCGCCGACCCCTTGCCCGCGGCCCGTCCCCGGCCGCCCGAACAACGTCTCGTTCTCAGGCGTGTCAGCCACATCCAGGCACGTCCCGTCCAAGCTCATCAACCGCCACTCTCGGTAGAACGCGCCCCTGGTCGCCTCCACCGCCAACGGACGCGCAGCCGCGTGAAACAGCAGCGCAAGCGGCTCTGACCCCAGACGCTTACGCGCCAAAAAGATCGCGACCTTGCTCGGCACCTCCCACGAGGACTGCCAGCCCGACTCCCATGAGAGCCCCTCCACCAACCGGCGCATCACCTCCTCATAGGACGCATCGGCAAACAACGCCATCGCCAGCACGTAATACACCACCACCCGCGCCGGCAAAAGCCGCTGGCGCCGCTCCCGCCGCCCCGCCTGCGCCACCACCCGATCCACCAGCTCCGGCGGAAACACCCGCGTCAGAACACCAACCGAGATGTGATCCGAAACACGCTGATCAGACTGCGGCTTGACCCAACCAGACCGAGGCACGCCACAACAATAACCCCACCACCAGACACTAACTTAACGGTATTGGGGCTAGGCCCATTTTCCGCGCTATGCGTGGGTAAGGGCTGCTCGTGTTTGCTCGGGCCAGGGTGGTGTGATCTGGAGGAGTTCGAGGACACGCCGTTGGGTGTGGGTGAGTTGGTCGAGTTCGATCCCGGCGCGGGTGTAGGTGAGGCCGAGTCCTTGGAAGGCGCTGAGGATGTTGCGCCCGGTGGGTTTGGCTGAGCGGTTCTCGGGCAGCAGCCCGGGGATCTGCTCGGTGTCGCCGAGCGCTCTGCGGGTTTCGGTTTCGATCAGTCCGAAGATCAGCAGCGCGATCCCGATGATGCTGGTCAGCGCATAGATGTGGTCGTCGTTGTGTAGGAAGATCGGCCGGACTTTGAGTGTCTGTTTGTAGTCGCGGTGTCGGCGCTCGACGATCTGCTGGCCCTTGTAGTCGCGGAGGACCTGCCCGGCGGTCAGGTGTTTGGTGGGGAGGTTGGTCGCCAGCGCGTAGATCCCGTCGGTCTGCGCGGCGGTGTTGATCGCGTCCTGGTCGCGTGTCCAGGTGAGCGTCGGTTTGCCGTTGCGGGTGGCGGTCTTGACCGCGATCAGGTTCTCGACCGGGCTGGTGAGGATCCGCGTGACGCGGGCGTCGACCTGCTGGCGGGTTTTGTAGTAGCGGCCACCCAGCCCGTTGCGGACGCGCTGCAGCTGCTCTTCGGCCTTCTGCAGGGCGCGCTCACGCGCGGCGGCGACCTCGCGGTGTTCCTCTGAGGAGTGGATGTAGGCGACCCGGAAGCGGCGTGTCTGGCCGGTCTCGGGGTCGGTCAGTTCCCAGTCGCGCAGCGCGCCGCGGTACTGGGTGCGAAGCTTGGCCGGGAGGTTCTGCTCGCGGGCTGAGACATACCGCAGCGCTCGCAGCCCGCCCGCCCCGACATCGGTGATGAACCGCTCCCGAAACCCGGTTTGCGCGCGTAACGGCACGATGAACTGAAGGCCGGCGCGGGCGATCTCACACAGCGTCTTGGGATGCCCGCACGCGGAGTCAAGGATCAACAGGCCACCCGGCCCTGACAGGTCCCGCAGCCGCTGCAGGCTCTGGGCGACCAGCGACACCTCGGCCGCGTTGCCCGGCTCCGGGCGCAGGTACAACGAAACCCCGTCCGTGGTCGCGGCCTGCAACACCCGCACCTGGCGGGCGACGCCCTGCCCTTGCGCCCAGCCGTTGGCGATCAGCGCCGAGTCCTCATACGCGCCACAGACCCGCAGCGCGGTCAGATCGACGTGCAGCCGGCCGGCGTCGACACCGAAGGTCTCGATCGCCCGGGCGGCCAGAGTGCCGCGCAACGTCTCGGCGTACACCGCAAGGATCTCCAGCGCCCGCCCCAACCGGTCGTCGTTGAGCAGCGCCGGCGGGATCCCGAGCAGCTCCTGCAACGCCGCTCCCGACGCCCAGCCGGCGATGTCATACAACGGCGAGGGAGAGCACAAGCGGCTGCAGATCAGCGCTGCGACGCTCTCCCCGACCGACAGCTGCTGGCGCCCGCGCTGCGGCAACGCCCGATCGACCGTCCCGATCAAATCCAGCTTGTTGATGAAATGCCACGCCAACAGCAGCGGCCCAACCTCGCGGCGCACGCCCGTCATCGGCGGGTCCAGTCGCGCAAAGGAGCCCATCAGCTGCTCAAGTTGGCCCGACGCCTTGAGCTCGTCCTCACGCCCCAGCGTCCTGAGCACCCGATGACGTACCCGTCCGTGCTCATCGCGATACGCCTGCACCAGCCGCAGATACACGTAGCGCTTCGAGCCCCGAGAGACCGCGTGACGCTTCACATACATGTTGGCCCTACACTAACGGCCGCGCCGGACGGAACTATCGCCAGCTCCCATGGGCACTCCAGGCCGCCACACCGGAACCAGCATGATCCCACAGTTTGGCCCTACACGAACGGTTCCTTGGACACCACCGCTGACCACCATCACGCCCACGATGCCAACAAACACCGGCCAACGCGAGCCGCCAAGCCACCAGCAGCAATCCGGCTTACCGCGCCATCACGCGGAAAATGGGGCTAGGCTCAATACCGTTAAGTTAGTGTCTGGTGGTGGGGTTATTGTTGTGGCGTGCCTCGGTCTGGTTGGGTCAAGCCGCAGTCTGATCAGCGTGTTTCGGATCACATCTCGGTTGGTGTTCTGACGCGGGTGTTTCCGCCGGAGCTGGTGGATCGGGTGGTGGCGCAGGCGGGGCGGCGGGAGCGGCGCCAGCGGCTTTTGCCGGCGCGGGTGGTGGTGTATTACGTGCTGGCGATGGCGTTGTTTGCCGATGCGTCCTATGAGGAGGTGATGCGCCGGTTGGTGGAGGGGCTCTCATGGGAGTCGGGCTGGCAGTCCTCGTGGGAGGTGCCGAGCAAGGTCGCGATCTTTTTGGCGCGTAAGCGTCTGGGGTCAGAGCCGCTTGCGCTGCTGTTTCACGCGGCTGCGCGTCCGTTGGCGGTGGAGGCGACCAGGGGCGCGTTCTACCGAGAGTGGCGGTTGATGAGCTTGGACGGGACGTGCCTGGATGTGGCTGACACGCCTGAGAACGAGACGTTGTTCGGGCGGCCGGGGACGGGCCGCGGGCAAGGGGTCGGCGCGTTTCCGCAGCTACGGCTGGTCGCGCTCTCAGAGACGGGCACGCACGCGATCTGCGAGGCGGCGCTGGGGCCGTACACGACCGGGGAGAACGCACTCGCTGATGAGCTTATCGGTACGCTTGAGGCGGGTCAGTTGTGCCTGGCCGACCGTGGCTTCTACAGCTTCAAGCGCTGGCTGAACGCCCGTGAAACCGGGGCACAGTTGCTGTGGCGGGTGAAGGCGAACATGGTCCTCCCACGCGAGCGGCAGCTCACCGACGGCTCGTATCTGACCCGCATCTACAAAGACCAGAAAGACCAGCGCGCCAAGCGCGACGGCGAGCAGGTCCGCGTGATCGAGTACCAGCTCGACGACGGCGCCCGCTCAGATCCCGAGCAGCGCTACCGGCTGATCTGCACGATCCTCGACCCCGAGCACGGCCCCGCCGGCGAGCTCGGCGCGCTCTACCACCAACGCTGGGAGCTCGAGAACGCGCTGGATGAGCTGAAAACCCACCAGCGCGGTCCGCGCGTGGTGCTGCGCTCAAAGACCCCCGACGGCGTCTACCAGGAAGCCTACGGGTACCTGTGCGCCCACTACGCGATCCGCCGGCTGATGCACGATGCCGCTCTCGCCGCCGATGTCGATCCCGACCGATTGTCGTTCACCAGCGGCCTGCGTGCCGCCCAGCGCTCAGCCCGCACCAGACCGGGATTTTCCCCCCCACAGCCTCGCGACCGCTCATGAGCGGGCGGTCGCCGAGATCCTCGCCCAGCCACTCCCCGCCCGTCGCCTCCGTCGCAACCCGCGCGTCATCAAACGCAAGATGAGCAACTGGCCAGTCAAACGCGCCGAACACCGCAACACACCCAAGCCGACCAAACGTCCCGAAGACGCCATCACCGTACTAGCCGCCTAACTTAACGGTATTGGGGCTAGGCTAGCGAGACGCTGGGCCTGTTCATCGGCGAGGTATACGCCGGTCTCGCGCATCATCACAGTCACGTAGGGCACGAGTTAGGGTGGTCAACGGTCCTCGCCGATGCCGAAGCACCCAACAGCTCTGCTTTCGGCGCAAGGCAGGGAAGCCGTCGGCGCTTTGAAGGTGCGCGTCCCGGCGGCGACGCGGGGCTGGTGGGCCAACGCCACTTGCTGCCTTTACCTGTAAAGTAAAGGCATGGCACGAATCTCCGCGAAAAATCAGATCACGATCCCGGTTGCCGCTCTCGAGGAGGTCCGTCTACGCGCAGGCGAGCAGGTCACGATCGAGCCAAGCGGCGACGGTGAGCTGCGGATTCGTCGCTCGACCGGATCTTTCGAGGAGGCGTTTGGCGCGCTGACGGGTATCTACCCGCCTGCCTACCTCGTTCGGCTCGACGCCGAGGACGAGCAACGGTGAAGCTGCTAATTGACGCCCACGTTCTGATCGGGGCGCTCGACGAACACGACGCCCATCACGCTCACGCCCGGGCGCTGTTCACCCGCTGGCATCACGGCCAGGATGCGGTAGCGATCAGTGCTGTGAATCTCACCGAGGTGCTGATTGCCCCGTCCGCAGACGCCGCGAAGCTCGCCGCCGCTCGACGCGCGATCGGCATCCTCGGCGTCACCGTCCACCAGCCAAACGAGGCCATTGCGGTCGAGGCCGCACGGCTGCGGCAACGTCACCCGGTCAGCCTCCCGGACGGCTACTGCCTGGCGACAGCGAAGCACACTGGGTCCACAATCGCCTCATTCGATCAGAAGGCCCTGAATGCCGCCCAGCGCGAAGGCATCGCCGTTCTCTGAAGACTAGACCAGCGTCGCCAGGCTCGCGATGCTGGCATCTCGGCGCCCGGCACCATACACCTCAGCGGTCACCAATGCGGGCCCTTCTAGGTGAGCGGGAGCGCTCTACTCAGTTTGGGTGCTCGCCCTCGCCGCGCGCGGCTTTGAGCCTGGCGATGTCGGTCAGGTCTTCGTCGCGCGCGGACGCGCTCTTCATGCTGATGAGCTCGTTGTACCCCGCGTACAGCGCGCCGTCGAAATCAACCGCTCCTGCTCGAAGCTGGTGCCAGGAGCGTAAGCCGGGGATGTTCTGCATCACGTCCAATCGCCCGTGCTTGGTTCTGAGAACCCAGTTGCCTCCCTTCGTCAGGCCGTGCGCGTCGAGCTCGATGCCAAATTCCTCCTGGTCAAGCTCTCCGATATCAGGCTCGGCTCCCATTGAGCGGAGCGCACGAGCGAGGCGCTTCAGATTCGCCGGCGACGGCTCAGGCACGATGTCCACATCCTTTGTAGCTCGCACAACTCCATGGGCCGCCAATGAGAACCCGCCGATAATTACGAACTCGACGCTGTGGTCCTTGAGCGCGCTCAGCAGCTTCTCCGGGTCGAGCTTCGAGACACCGCGCGGCCCGGGCCCATCACCCACGTTTGGATTCTTAGCTCGTGCCACGCGCCCGTCTCTCCTGCGCCTGAGCGGCAACGCCAGTAACGAACGCTGAGAGCGTCATCACCTGACTGATGCGTTCCTGCGGCGTGGACTCAAGGAAGTCTCGTCGGAGCTCTTCTGCGGAGACGTTCCCGAGCGGTATCGGCTCGGGTGTGATCTGCAGCCGCAGCCCCATCGCGTGAAACAACCGCTCAAGCGTCGAGAGGGACGGTTCCGTAACTCCACGCTCGACGCGGCTCACGTACGTTTGCGTCGTGGCGGCCCGAGCAGCAAGCTCAGCTTGGCCCAGTCCCAACTCAACGCGAGCCGCTCGAAGCATTCCTCCAATGTCAGCCATGCGACCAGGATAGACCCAAATGAGTCTATGGGCATCGAAATTTATTCGAGAGCTCGACCGTTGAGAACCGCGTGCAAGAACAAGACGACAAAGCCGCTCGACGATCCCCACGTCTCTACGCACCTGCCCCACGCCGGTGAGTGCAAACAGGCCTCGATGCGCCGGCGGTTCCTGCGCCAGCGCAACATCGTCGAGTCCTACTACGCCTCCCTGATGCAACTCGGCCCGAAGGGTCGCGGCATCAACCGCCTCGCGTGAGCCAGCGACGTCGAGGTCGCCCCGCTTGTTCAGGTGGCTCCCTCCACCTGACGCTACGTCGCTAGCGTCGCCGAGACCCGCATCCGTCGCGGCACAGGTATCTCGCGCCGGGCGTCGAGAGACGTGCTTCGCGCGGAATCCGAGACGAGCGCTTTCACGATCAGGACCCGTTCGCCACCGCTTGAGCTTTGGCGACGATCCGTCGCCTTTCCGAGATGCGCGGTATCGGCAAAAAGGGCTCTCTCGGCATCGATGCGGTGAGGTGTCACCCGCTCTCGTGCTCGTGTAGTTCGTGTGGTAGGTGAAGGGTGATCGGGCCGCGGGTGAGCAGCACGAGCGCGAGCACGGCTTTGGCGTTGTGGAATCCGTAGGCGCGTCTGGTGATGAGCTGGACCTTGTTGTTGAGCGCTTCGGTGCGGCCTTGGTTGATCCCGAGGCGGATCGCGGCGAGGATCCCGTCGCGGTGTTTGCGGATCGTTTTGCCGAGCTTGATGAACCGCGTAAGCCGGCTGCGGGACAGCCGTGAGAGGAGCCGGTCGATCGGCACGGTGTCGTCGTCGAGGTCCAGTCCTGCCTGGAAGATCCCGCGGACGGTTTCTTTGAAGTTGTAGGCGCGCCACACCTGCCCGCCGGCGGCTGTGAGCGGGGAGTGAATGGTTCTGGATTTGGTGTAGCGTCTCGGCATGGACATCGTGCTCGTTGCGGGGCTTTGGCTCACTGCCGCTGTGTGGGACGCTGTCGTTCCGGTGCTAGAAGCGGCTGGTCACAGTCCGATATCGGTGATGCTGCCCGGCCAGGATGATGGTCTTGCGACTGCGACTCTTGCGGATCAGGTCTCGGCGGTGACCGGGGCAATCGATCGTTGCAGCGGTCCTGTGCTTGTCGTCGGGCACTCCGCTGCGTGCAGCCTTGCGTGGATTGCCGCGGACGCTCGTCCTGAGAAGGTCGCGAAGGTGGTGATGGTCGGCGGCTTCCCGTCGGGCGACGGTGAGACCTACGCTGATTTCTTCCCTTGCTCGAATGGGGTCATGCCATTCCCGGGCTGGCAGCACTTCGAGGGACCCGACTCGCGCGACCTCGACGAGCCGACCAAGGATCGGATGGCCGGTAGCTTCGTCTCGGTGCCCGAGGGCGTTGCCAAAGGCATCATCCACCTCAGCGACCAGAGCCGCTATGAGATCCCGGTTGTGATCGTGTGCCCGGAGTTCAGTGTCGAGCAGGCTCGCGAGTGGCTGGCCGAAGGCGTACCGGAGCTCAAACCGGTCAACGAGATCAGCTACGTCAACATCGACTCCGGACACTGGCCGATGTTGACGCGCCCGACCGAACTCGGACAGATCCTGTCAGCGCTGACCGGCGTCTGACAAACCGCGAGCAACACGCTACGAATCTCAACTCGAGGTCGCCGACGCTGTTTCCCGGCCAGCGTCCTTGCAGAGCACGAGCCCGTGCATCCGAGCACGGGACAGTGGTAGGTCGAGAAGACGATTCCCGACGCGCAGGCGGCATGTGTTTCGGCGGGACGACCTGCAGCAGGAACGACGTGCTCTTGCTTGCAGACATGTGTCTCCGAGGGTCCGGCCTTGGTCGCGCTTGGCACGGAAGCACGACTCGCAGACTATCCCTTCCGGGACCGCGGGCGGGAGAGCGACGCTATGCCTTTGGCGACCAAGCGCGAGTCGAGTCGATCCTGTTTTGGCGACGAGCGCGTCTATTGAAGTTTTACCCGAGAGACGCGCATCCGTCTTCCCGGAGGTATCGACGTTCGGCTGCCAGAGGGCGCGCTTGTGCGAGAGCAGAAGCCGTGGGGCGGCGCCGGAGCGTTTGCCGTTTGAAGCTCAGTCCGGAGATGACCCAGCGAGCCATCCGGGAGTGTCGAGACGAGACGGGGCTTTGATCCCGAGGTCGGCGAGTGCTTCTTCGAGGCGTTCGAGCTCTTTGATGCCGATGCGTTGTGCCCAGCGGTCTCGGAGCTCGTCGAAGACTTGCTCGCCGGTGGCGAGCAGGGCGTGGCCCTCGGCGGTGACGGTGAACCTGCGCCGGCGTGGGTCTCGCCGGTCGGCCTCGCCGGTGATGTAGCCGCGCTCCTCCAGAAAGCCGATTGTTTTGGCGGCGGCTTGTTTTGAGACGCCGAGATGGCGGGCGAGATCTGAGGCGGTGTCGGCGCCGGCGTCGATTGAACGAATCGCGAAGTCGTGGACCGGCCGGATCTTCTCGTGCCCACGTTCGGCAAGCTCAACACTGGCGGCATCCGCCAGGGAACGAAATCCCCCGAGCAACAACAGCGCGAGGTCGGCCCCGGAGCGAGACATACCCTGAGCATAGACAACGAGGTTGCATCAGCGACAACCAGGTTGCCATAGCGACAACCTAGTTGCTAGCGTGTGAGGCCACTTAGTTGTCTACCTGGAGGAGTACGCATGCCAGACACCACCACCGGCGCCTCGATTCCCGAGGTCAGCCACCACCACACGCTCCTCAACGACATCGACCTGCACTACGTCAGCGCCGGGTCTGACGGCACACCAGTTCTGCTCGTGCACGGGTTCCCAGAGACATGGTGGGCGTTTCACAAAGTCATCCCGCTCCTCGCGGCCGAGCACCGCGTGATCGCCGTCGATCTGCCCGGGTTCGGCGACTCCGGCAGCGCGCCGCAGGACAGCACTAGCGCCACCGCCGCGGAGACCCTGCGACGATTGATCCAGCAGCTCGACCTCGGTGCGGTTCATCTGACCGGCCAGGACATCAGCGGAGTCACCGCGTTCCGCCTGGCCGCGGTCCATCCGGAGCTGATCCGTAGCTTCACTGCGATTGAGACCGGCCTGCCCGGGTTCGGATTGGAGAGGCTCGCCGATGTGGCCCACGGCGGCGCTTGGCACATCGGCGTGCTGGCCGCACCCGGGATTCCAGAGATGTTGCTCGCCGGCCGTGAGCGAGAGTTCCTGGCCGGCTACGCCTATCCCGCCATGTGCGCGACCGACGGCGCCATCACCGACCAGGACATCGACGAGTTCACCCGTGCGTTCGCGCGCCCGGATGGCTTCCGCGGGGCAACCGGCCTTTACCGCGCCATGCTCCACGAAGGCGACGAAATTCGAGAACTAGCCACCCAACACATGCTGCAGATGCCAGTGCTAGCCATCGGCGCAGGCGGCGGAAACTTCACCCACCACACCATGACCCAAGTCGCCAAACACGTCAGCGCCGCCACCCTGGACGGCGTCGGGCACTACGCGGCAATGGAAGCCCCAGAGGCCCTCGCGCAAACACTCCTCGACTACTACGCAACCATCGACGGCTAAGCCACCGAAAGCACGACAGCTGACTCGGTCCGCCCCACCGGGACAACCTACAGAGGAACCCGGCCGGGCTCGTTGCCAATGGCCGCGCCTAGCGAGTCCATCGACCTCACGCCGCCAGTCTCGCCGCCGTGGCCACCGATCCCAGACTTCCGCGTCAGGCGCCAAGCGGCCCCGCGGCACCACCGCCGGACCTCCGTCGGGCCCCGCATTCGTTTCAACACCGCTATCTCGTCGTGACCAACAAGAGACGCGCTTCGCGCGGCAAGCGCGCAACTCGCTGACTACTGCTTTCGCCGGACAATCGGGGCGACCATCACCTTTGGAATGGAGACGCTACGCCGGGGATTGTTGACGGACACATTGGATGGTGATGATCGCGTCATCGGGGGTGATGATCTGGGTCATGAACGACCGAACGACCAAAGCCCCTTGCAGCGTGCTCCTGTGGCCCTCGGAACGGCGGCAAGGAAGAGAAACAGGGGGCACGGGGGCGTGTGGTGGTGCGTTGCGCGTCTGTGACCGCTTCGCTTTCGCTGTTGATCGCTCGGCAGGGGCGTAGCGCCAGGACGCGGGATGTTGTCGGGGTGCGGGCGTGTGCGATCCGAGCGATGCGACCCACCGCGCGTTGGTGCCCGCCCCGTGGGTGTCAGAACCCTGGTGGGTCGCGTCCCGGCCCGTGCAACAGGCCCGTCAACACCACAGCAAGCTCCCACGGTGACGCCGTGAGCTTCAGCCGTGACCGGCATGCCCTGGTCGCACGGCCGAGCGCGTCAACGGCCCCAACCAGCGGCGGGCCGCACACGAGCTGCTGGTCGGCTGACGGGTCAAGCACACGCTCCCACAGGCGAGCGGTCGTGGTGATCGCCCCGGCGCGGCGCGTGAAGGTCCGCAACCAGCCACGCACCGTCCCTGGTGGGCGCCCGAGCGCCGCTGCGATCGTGCGATGCCCCTGACCGTTGGCTTTGGCCAAAAGCGCCCGGCCGATCACTTCCGTTCCGTCACGCCGCCTGGCGAGCGCCCAGGCTGGAAGCAGCACGTGTGTTCGCTCGCAGCGCCGACAGCACGCTCGCCGTGGCCGCAGCAAGCGTGTCTCATCAAGCAGGCGCACGGTGCGCTCGCGCGCAAACCCCCACGGCGCAAGCGGCCCGTCACAAACCGGGCAGCACAAACGCCCAGTCACCAGATCAGCCTCCACCACCACCTGCTCTGCGCTCATCGCCATCACACCCACACAACACCACGCTCCTCACCAGGCCAACGCTCCCAACGGCCCCTCCCACGAGACCCCCGGGGCGACTCGTGTTGGAAGGCATATCAGACCCCGGCCGCACCGGCAAACGCCGCCACCAGCATGGTGATAAGCAGCATCACCGCTGACGGCACGGCAGCCGCCAGCACCCGCAAATTGCGGACGACTACCGCGACCCGGCCGGTCATCACCACCATCCTGGCGTTGACCGCGATCAACAGCCGATCACATCACCACGCTCAACGACGTTTGAGGGCCCAACCGTCACCACCCAGCGTGTCGCTCAACAGGGATTCGTGAAGCCGACTATTTAACCTGCCGGTGCGTTCGCGGTGCTTGCATCCCGGCCAGCAGCAGGGTCGGCGCTTACCTTCTTCCAGCTCTTCTTGGGTGCGGCGAATGCGGCGCTCACGAGTCTGCGCTTGCTTTGCCTCTTCAACCCAACAGATGAACTCGTTGCGTGCCTATGGCGTAATGTCGGACCAGGCGTTCAACGCAACCGCATTGGACAGGAGCGCGTCACGCAGATCAGCTGGCAATGCGTGAACCACTCCACCGGGGACGTCTGACTCATCTGATCAATGCTACGAGTCAGGGAGACAAGCCAGCCTCGTCCGCTGGTGATTGCGGTCTGTCCTGTCCGGGCTCTGGGCTAGCGCTACGGCGACGAGGCAGCGGCGCCGGAGCGCGGCTGCTGAACAAACGCTGTGCCATGGACGGGATAACCGGCGTTTCGTTCCGGGGTCTGGGCGCCGGGCGTGCTCAGGCGGGCCTTGGGCCGGGCTGGTGCTCGCCAAGCCCGAAAAGCCGAGCCGGCGCTACACCCGCCTCAGCGTATGTCACCGGGCCCTGCTCGCCCCCCGATTCCGCGAGAGGAAGGGACGCTCGGCTCGAGCGGGTGCGTCGCCCACGGGTGCAACCACAGCTTGACCCAGCGTGACGCGAAGCTCCCCGGGTCAATATTGGGACCATCCAATGCAACGGACACCCGGGTACCGAGCGGCTCGCCCTGACGCATCCAGAAGCCGTCCTGCTGATGGACCGTGGTGGCGGGCGCAGACGGGCCGTCACGCAGGGAGTGGACTGCGAGACTGCCGAAGAGCGCCTGCTCGACCGCCAGTTCGTCCGCGAGCCTCGACAGGAGGTTGACCGCAACGACGATGGGTAGACCAGGATCCTCATAGCGGCCACTCTGATTGCTCGGGAACAAGGTCACGCCCCCACAAGCTCAAGCCGTCGCAGACGTGCTCCTCGCCAAACCCGAACCCAACATGGCCGTCTGCACGGCTCGCATCGACAAGCTCTGAGGATCACCTGGCTCAGCACTCATACAAACGAGACCGCTCGGCGCTTGCCGGGAATCTCGCTTCGCTCGATCCGCGCTACACGGCCGCAGCGCCAAAGTCCAGCCGGCCTGATCGCTGCAACACCCAGCCCGGGTCAGCCGGTGACACCAACCGGCGGTGAGGGCAGCAGCTCGAGCAGATCGCCAGGCAGCCGCTCGCTGGCTTGCCAGTACTCAAGGCCGACCAGGTGACGGTCGGTGGGGTCAAGCTCGCGCAGACCAAAGTCGGTCTCCTCGGAGATAACGACGTTGGGGTCGTAGTCCTCGAAACGAAACCAGGCGATGTCGGCCTTGGCGTCATAGTGGCCGTCGATCTTCACGGTCTTCATGCTAGCCCCGCCGCCACAGCGTGACCACAAGCGCGGTCAACTCGTCCCCTTCCGGATAGTTGTAGGCAACAACCAGGCGCCCCACTTGCACCCGCCAGTCCGCAGCACGCGCGTTCCGCGTACGCCGGCCGTGACCGTCGAGGATCGCGTCCTCGACATCCAGCCTGGTGACGGCCAGCAGCTGCGCCTTGACCAGAGCATGGTCGGTCCACAGCACGGCCAGCGGACCGTGAGCTCTCATCGAAACCGTGCTCCGGAGAAGGACTGTGCTTGCAAGGACAGGCCTTACTGCCCGAAGCGTCCCGGAGCGTGCCCGCCGCTCTCCCGTCGACCGCCCTCAATGCCAGCACGCCCGGCCGGCCCCTCGATCGCGAAGGCCGCGGCAACAAGCCGCGCGTCATCGGCGTGCGGGGCGTAGTGCAGGTACTTCATCGTCGTCTGGATGTCTGAGTGGCCCATCCACTCCTGCACACGGCGAACATCAGCCTTGGCGATCATCCGCGTACCGAAGGTGTGACGCAGGTCATGGAAACGCAGGGTCCGAAGGTTGGCACGCCTAAGCGCGGTCTTGTAGCGGATCCTCAGCGCCGAGTCCGACAGGTACTGGCCGGTCTCGCTGGCGAAAACCAGGTCATCGTCACCGATCCAGTGCTCGCGGGCGGAAAGCTTCGCCAGGGCAGACGCCACATCCGGCGCCATCGGCACCGAGCGCACCTTGCCTGACTTCGGGGTCGTCAGCTGCCCGCCAGCCCAACTGGACCGCACACGGATCACCGAACCAGAGAAGTCGACATCCCGCCAGCGCAAAGCCAGCAGCTCACCCATCCGCAGACCCGTGAACGCAGCCGTCAGGTAGATCGCGCCATCAAGCTCCGAGGAAGCGGCGCGCACCAACGCCCACACCTCCTCGGGCGCTAGCACCTCAATGTCACCGCTGGAGCGTTGCGGGTGCTTCTCGACCCTGGCCAGCGGGTTCCCATCAAGCCCATACATCCGCTGCGCACGCCGGAAGATGCCGTGCAACTGGATCAGCAGCTTGTTCTTCGTCCGGTTTGAGAGACCGTCAAGCGTGCCCCGCCATGCCTCGATCTCCTCGACCGTGATCGACTCAAGCTCGCGCTCACCGAACGCCGGCAGCAGGTGCGCGTTCAGCGCCGAACGGTAATCACGCAGCGTCGACGGCTTGCGCTCGCGATCCTGCGCGATGAAACGCAACCACTCCTCGGCAGCATCGGCAAACGTCGCGTGGCTTGACCGCATGCCAGCCAACGTGCCCCGCCGCGCCTGATCGAGAACCTCGCCAAGCCAGGCCTCAGCCGCACGCTTGGTGAAGTAGCCCTCCGGTGGCCGTCCACGCGCAGACCAGACCGGACCCCTGGCGCGGTCCACGCAAAACACGTGTCCCGACGGCTCTGAAAGCGCTCCCGTACGTGCTTTTCAACCACATATTCGGGACATATTTGGCAAACTGCGGCTTCAGCTAAAACCTAAAAAAGCCTGTTTGCTGGGCTTTTGCAGTGCCGGCGCTGGGACTCGAACCCAGGCGCTTCGGATTAAAAGATGCCTATTTGCAGGACAATTGCTGTAGTTACGGGCGATTTCGCGCAGCTCTGTGCGGTTCCGTAAGGTCAAAAACGCAGAGTTCGGGACATTTCCTGGGACACGTGCCGTGAGCACCAGCAGCTCAACCGCGCTGAAACACCTCCGGGCGCAGCGCTTCCGACAGAATCGCGCAGACAACCCCCGGTCGTTGAAACAGAACGCGACCGACGCCGGCACCCACGACCATCATCGGCCATCCGCTTATGGCCGCCGGCATCTACCCACGCTCCAACCGAAAGCGTTTCCGCCGCGCAACACTGGAGCATCGTTCGGCGAACGCGCGGCTCGATGGCGCCGCAAGCTCGATCGATCGATCTGCGTCAACGCCTACGCGACTGCCGGACAGTCCTATGGCTGCGTCGCAGACGGCACCTCGCCGATCGGGTCCACCGACGAGCCTGCTTCCGGATCCAAGCCTGGCGTTGAAACGATTCGGTCTCGCAGCCCGCTGATCGCCTTGAGGCGCTTCGCTATGTGCGTTCTGCGGGCCGTCACATCGTAGGTCACGCCGATCACGATGACGACGCCGATGATCAGTGGCTGCCAAGAATACGAGATTGCAACGACGTTCAATCCATCCTGAATGGTCCCGATTAGCAGCGCCCCGAGGAATGCTCCGAGCGCAGTCCCTACGCCACCGAACAAACTGACACCGCCTACTACCGCGCCTGCAATGGCATCGAATAGTGTGTCGCCAGTCCCACTCGATGGATATCCAGCCATCAGCTGAGACGTCGTGATGCAGCCGCCAAAGCCAGCCAGCAGACCGCTGAATGCGAAAGCGCCTATCTGCACCCGCCCGACGCGGATGCCAGCGAGCTCAGCGCCACGCTGGTTTCCACCGATAGCGTACAAGTCAAAGCCGAACACGGTGCGGCGCAGCAGCATCTCAGCGACCAGCACAATCCCTAAGACGATCACGAAAGCAACCGGCACCCCGCCAACGCTGCTCACGCCAAGGTAGGCGAACGACACGTTGTTGACCTGCACACTGGTCGCGTTAGAGAGCAGAAGAGCAAGCGACTCTCCCACACCTAGCATCCCAAAGGTCGCAAGGAAGGAGGGGATCCGCGCGTAATAGGTGATGACGCCGTTGATCACACCGGCCGCACCGGTGGTCAGGCATGCGAGCAGCAAGGCCAGCGGCCAGGGGACACCTGCGTTGGCAATAATCGCGACCAACACCCCGCCGAACGCTGCGAGAGATCCGCACGAGAGGTCAATGTTCCCCGTAAGTAGGACGAACGCTTGGCCGATCGCCAGCGCCATGACGACCGTAGCGTCCAGCGTGAGAGTGGCAAGGTTGCCGCTCGTAAAGAAGTGACTATTAAGTAGAGCGAAACCAAGGCCGACGAGGATGATGAGCACGATCGTCCCCGCCTCTGGCTTGCTCAACGCCTCCGCGATCAGCGTGCGCCCGCGGCGTGGACCCGGTGCTGGCTGACTAACTGCCGGCGTGTGCTCAGTGCGCTTCTGAGCCTCTGCTCCTTCGGTCATCTTGCCTCCCTCATCCTCGTTTTATCGCCGACACGCTGACCGCAACAGCCGAAGCCCGCAGTCGCTCCTTGCCGAGGCTCGGCGTCACACGTAGCCGATCGACCAAGCGGCCGCCGACCATGACGAAAACCTCGTCGCACGCGTCAAGCACCTCATCCTCATCGGTGCTTGCCAAGCAAACCGCCGCGTCGTTATCTACGGCGAGCCCCTTGATCATCTCCAATATCTGCGCCCGGGCGGCTACGTCGACGCCCAGCGTAGGGCCCTCAAGCAGAGCCACAGCCGGCGACCTCTGTAGCGCCCTGCCAATGACGAGCTTCTGCTGATTCCCGCCGCTGAGGCCAGTGATCGAGCCACGCCAATCACCTCTCACGTCAAGCTGCGTCACTAGACCCGCGGCGATCCGCTGCCGCTGCCTGCGAGTCGGGGCGAGGCTCCACAACGGCTTCGACGCAATCTGCCCAAGCAGTAGGTTGTCGCTGCCGCTCAGTGTCCTCACGAGCATCTGTGCGCGGTCACCCGACAGATACACGATGCCCCTGCGGACCGCATCAGCGGGCGTCCTGAAAGCGACCTGCTCCCCGTCGACCTCGATCGACCCGCCGGCCGGCACGGTGGCTCCAGCGAAGATGCTCAAGAGCTCTGACTGACCAGCGCCCTCGAGCCCGTAGAAGCCGTAAACGGTCCCCCCGTGCAACTCGAGGCTGGTCGCAGTCAAAGTTGAGCTCCACAGCTTCGAGCAGCGCAACCGGCAGGCTCCCGAGCGGCTTCCTGCGCTGTGGTCCGTCACTCGGCCGTGAACTGAGTGCGCGGTGCCGCCACCGCCGCCTAGCCCGTCGTTCGCGTCGGCAAAGCCTGTCATCAACGCCGTCATCCGCGCCACAGTCAGCTCGACTCCGGCGACTTCCCCGACCACCATACCGTCACGGAGAACCACCGCGCGGTGGGCCAGATCAACGACCTCGTCCAGGTGGTGGTCGACGAGCAACACGCCGACGCCGTGGCTCGCCGCCGAACGGATGAGCGCGAACAGCTCGTCGCGACCTCGGCCGCGCTGACCGGCCGTGGGCTCGTCCAGCAGCACGTAGCGCGCGTCCAGCGCCATCGCTCTCGCGATCTCGATTCGCTGCCTGTCGACGAATGGGAGGCTCCCGACCGTTGCTCCAAGATCGATGTTCTCGAGATGGCAGCGGGCGACGACCTCCGCCACCCGTGTGCGGGTCAGTCTCCGTGACGCAACAAGACGTGCGCGATCTGGCATGCCGAGCACAAGATTGTCCGACACAGACATCGTTGGAATGACCGAAAGCTCCTGCCACACGCAGCTGATCCCTGCGGCCATGGCCTGCCGCAGAGATCGCCCTTCCATCCGCTCGCCGTCTAGGGCGATCGACCCACGCTCGGGGTGAGCCGCACCGGCGAGAACCTTCACGAGTGATGATTTACCGGCGCCATTGTGTCCGACCAACCCCACTACTTCGCCAGGCATCACAGTCAATGAGACGCCTCTCAGCACCGGTGGCAGCCCTGGGCCGTAGCGCAGCCAAACGTCAGCGCACTGCAGCCCAGGGGCTCCGACGCGAGCCGGATCTGCCACCGAGTTGATCACGGCAGGGTGACCTGCTTTAGCTTGCCGTGGGCCTCGAACTGGTAGAACTTACCGTGCAAAAGCACCTGAACGGGCTCCTTGCCGCTGCCCGCGAACACCGCCGTGTTGTATGCGGTCACGACTCGCGAGTTCGCGTGCGTCACAGGGTTGCAGGGCGTGAACTCCAGGTAGGTCTGGTTGTGCTTTCCACTGAGGTACTGGCCCAGGTCGTAGCCGATGGTCGCACCCTCGACAGACGGGAACTGCGTCGCTCCCGCGACCATGACCTTGCCGCTTTCGATCGCCTGATCGGCAGGTACGACCGTCGCATTGCCAAACACATGGACCTTGCCGACCAGGTGCTTGCCAATGATCGCTCGAATCGCCCCGGTTGCGGCTGGCCCGTCCGTTGTCCACACGGTGTTGATGTTCGGATGGCCGGAAAGCATCTGCTGGGTGACCGTAAGAGCCACCGCGTACTGCGCCTCGCCGTTCACGGTCGCAACCACCTTGTCGTTTCGATGGCTCTTCATGATCGTCTGGAACGAGTTGTTGCGGTCCACCGTTGACTGCGCCAGGGGCAGGATGACTTTGCCTATGACTGCAGATTTGCCGTGTAGCCATGCGAGCATCTCGTCCGTGGACACGCGCCCGCACTCAGGATTGTTGCTTTCTACCGTTTGAACGATGTGGGCACCTTCTGCCTTCATCGCCGAAGCGTACGGCTGGGTGTCGATCGTGAACACAGGGATCCCGTGCGCGTTGGCGTCCTTGATCGCCGGCACGATCGTCTGATCGTTGATGGAGTCGATCGCGATGGCTTTCACACCTTCGCTCACGAACGACTCGACCTGCTGTACCTGTGTAGCCACCGAGCCGTTTGCGTTAGCGGTCAGAACCTTCAGCCCCTGCGCTTGAGCGGCCTTCTTGAAGTAGTTCGTGATCGCGATGAAGTACGGGTCGACCTCTTGTGGAACCGACACCGCAACGGTCATTCCCTTGATTGAATGGCTCCGCAGAGCCTTGACTGCCCGCGTCGTGCTGCCAAGAGACGAGCCTGCTGCGACCGCAGCGGCGACCAAGACCGCGAGGACTCCAGCTATGGCTAGGGGTGATCTGAGGAGACGATGTCTCAATTTGCACTGCACCTTTCCCTCGTGTTTGCAATGTGACCGTCCGGCAGCCGCGCATCGCGGCACCGACCTAGCGAGCTGCCCTGCGGCGATTTCGTCGCAGGCATCGGGGACTGAGGCTGGCTGCCGACCATGTGTACCGGCAACCTGCGTCGTTCCCCACGCGAGCGCGCCCGGCCCGGGTGCTGCATGCATCGAGTGGAGAGTCGTAGCGCCCCTTCAGACGCACGCCATGAGCCTGTAGGCCCCGCCTGAGAGGGCCCGGCGTCGAACGCTGAGCAATGATCTAGACCGGCCCGTGCAGCCTCACATTTGTGCGTTGGCCGGTCGCAAAGATTCCTCTGTCCAATCACCTCTCGCCTCCACCTTGCTGCTCATTGGCCGCGATTCGACGCCATTGGCGGCGACTCACGTTCCCTCTCGCGGAAAAACAAACACCCTCTCCCAACTAATGTCAAGGCACATTTGTGAGAGTGCGCGAGGGGTGCCCGTCTACAGCTCGATCCCGTGCGCCGTGAAGTTCTCTGGCGTCAGCGGCGCTGCTGCCAGCGAGTTCCGCTTTCCGGCGGGGGACGGAAACGGAGGCTTGGGCCCTTAGGGTCGGCTGTCGGCAGCTCCGCTGCCTGGGTGCGCAAACAGTTCACGGGCCAGCGCTTCATCGCAGACAAGCGTGTTGATCAAGCCGCCACGCAACGCCCCCAACACCGCGCCGGACTTCGCCCTTCCAACTGCTACGCCAATCGACACAGGCACCTGCCGCAGAGCAGGGATGTCAATGGCAAGCACGCGGTCGCTGATGCCGGGAATCTCGAGTGGCTGGCCAATCGCGTCGTAATAGCGACCGCAGACGTCTCCGACAGGCCCAGCGCTCCGGAACTTGGCAAGTTCGCCACTGCCGCTTGCAAGCTGTCTCAGGAGTGCCTGCGACGATCCGTGAGCAGGGTTGCCGATACCGACGAGTGCGACGTCCGCCTGTCGAGCGAGTTCTAGCGTAGAGCTGATCGACTGCTCGGCGCTGAGCACGTTGAGCGCCTCGATCGAATCGAAGACGCCAGGAGCGTTCAGGTAGAGGTAAGAGGCTCCCAGTCGCCGACCGAGTTCTCGCACGAGATCGTGGGCGCTCACGTGTGGCTCGAACGACGTCAGGCCACCAACCAGCTGCACGACACGCAAGTCTGGGCTGGTGGTCTCCGTGAGTGCCTCAACCACGGCCCGTACCGTGGCCCCCCACGAAACGGCGACAACTCGTGCCCCGACGAGCGCTTCCTCAAGCATCCTCGCGGCGCATTGCGCAACCGCGGGAAGCGCGGGACGGTCAGCCGGACTGCTGATCACACGCGCTCCGCGCAGATCGAACGCTGCCACCAACTCTGCCTCAGATTCGAAATCACGGTCCGCTTCGTCGTGGACGCGGAACTCAATAACCCCCTGTTCTCTCGCCGCCGTAAGCACCCTCGACAGATTGGAGCGCGTCATCCCCAGCTTGGCCGCAGCCTCCGCTTGGCTCAGTCCGTCCACGTAGTAGAGCCGCGCGGCTGCGGCCAGCACGCTGCGTGACCGTGGCGTCGACATGAGCAAACACTATCACACTTGTGACTTGACCTGCGAACTGAGCCAGCGCTAACGTGCGCAGCGTGAGGGCTTGGAGAGATGATGCTCACACATGTGAGTCTTTTGAGCAGCGGACGTGCAGCCTTGTCGGCCAGCTGGACCCGATGCTCTGCGGACTAGTGCTCGCTCCGGCCCGCGGATCCAACGCGTCTATCAAGCGAGGGTAATCATGAGCCTGTTCGATCTAGAAGGCCGCAACGCACTCGTCACGGGAGCGGGTAGCGGCATCGGTCAGCGACTCGCGGTCGGCTTGGCCGAATACGGTGCCAACGTCACCATTCTCGACCTCGCAGGGCAGCGGCAGGGCAGCGACACGACCGCCGAGCAGGTGAAGGCGATCGGGCGCGAAGCTCTAGTCGTCGATGCGGATGTCACCGACCCGGTGTCCGTCCGCGAGGCGATCGGACACCATGTCAGCAGGTTCGGGCGTCTGGACATCGCCGTCAACTGCGCCGGCGTCAACCACTCTTGCTCGGCCGAGGATCTCGCCCCGAGCGACTGGAAGCGCGTCCTAGACGTAAACCTCTCGGGCGTGTTCTACTGCTGCCAGAGCGAAGCAAGCTCGATGTTCTCGAGCGGTGGCGGCTCGATCATCAACGTAGCGTCAATGTCGGCGACGATTGTCAATCGCGGCCTTCTGCAGGCTCACTACAACGCGTCAAAGGCTGGCGTGAAGCACCTGACCTCAACGCTTGCGATGGAGTGGGTGACCCGGAAGGTACGGGTCAACTCGCTCAGCCCCGGCTACATCATGACTCCCATGATCAGCGGCCCGGACTGGGCCGAGAAGATCCGCGGCTTCGAAGAGCAAACGCCGATGCACCGCCTGGGCACGCCGGACGATCTGGTGGGTCCGGTGATCTTCCTTGCCAGCGCGGCCTCCGCCTACATGACAGGCACCGACCTGCTGGTCGAGGGTGGCTTCACCAGCTGGTAGACCGGTTGGGGAGACGACGACCGTGACAAAGCCAGTACTGATCGGACTCGACTTCGGCACGGGCGGCGCCAAGATCTGCGCACTTTCCGCCGATGGCGTCGTCCTGTTCCAAGAGTACGAAGAATATCCGCAGTTTCACGACCACCCCGGCTATTCCGAACACGACCCCAAGCTGTACTGGGCGGCGTGTCAGCGGCTGATGCGTGGCGCTGTCGCCAACGTCGGCGGCAACGTGGTCGCCATCGCGGTGTCGTCGGCCCTTCCGAGCCTTGTTCTGGTGGGGCACGATGGCGAGCCGCTGGGGCGTGCCTTCAACCTCATGGACCGACGGGCCTCACGTCAGGTTGCAGAGACGATCGAGAAAGTCGGAGCGGACCGGCTCCAAGAGCTGACTGGAAACCGCGTAGAGGACTATCCGTCGCTGGTCAGTCTGATGTGGGTCGCCGCAAACGAGCCTGAGCGCTTCGCGAAGACGGCAAAGGCCCTCACCATTGACGGCTTCATCGCGATGCGCCTGACAGGCAGAGCGACGCTCAACCGCAGCTGCGCCGCCTTCTTCGGTGTCGCCTACGACATCGCCGCCTGTCGATTCGACCACAGCGTTCTGGACATGCTCGCCATTCCGTCGGACAAGCTTCCAGAGCTAGTCGACTGCGACGAGCTGATAGGCACCGTACGTGACGCGGTCGCGTCCGGAGTTGGCCTGAACCCCGGATGCTTGGTAGCCGGAGGCCAAGTCGACTGCAACGCGGCATGGATTGGTGGCGGTGCCGTGGCGCCGGGCGCGTTCCAGCTGAACTTGGGCACAGCCGGCGTCATCGGTGTGGTTCACGACCGAAGGACCTTCCTCCACAGCCAAGCAGGCCGCGAGGTCGTCAACATCCCCTACACGACCGATGTTCACGGCAGCTACTCGGCGGTTGCTGTGACCATGACGGGAGGCCAGGCGCTTCGCTACCTACGCGACTTGGCAGGGCCAGAAGTCCTGAGGGCTGCTGCCAGCAGCCGCGGGATCTCCGCGTACGACCTTCTCACGCAAGGTGCCGAAGCGATTCCGGCGGGCAGCGAGGGACTGCTTGCGCTTCCCTACTTTATGGGAGAGCGGGTTCCGCTCTGGGACAGCCGCGCGCGGGCTGCCTATGTGGGCCTCTCCCTACACCACAGGCGCGAGCATCTCGTCCGAGCGATGCTCGAAGGAGTCGCATACGCTCTGCGATGGGCCTTGGATGTCCTGCGCGAAGGCCAACTCCCGATCACCGAGCCACTCATCCTCAACGAGGGCGGTGCCCGTAGCGCTCTTTGGCGCCGCATCATCACCGATGTCCTTGAAGTCCGTACCGCGGTTCTGGTGAGAGGCGGCGGCGCTGCGCTTGGCGACGCGATTCTCGCCGGCGTGAGCTGCGGCGTGCTGACGGGCTTCGACGCCGCTCTGCAGCTGGCGACACCGGGTGACCATCTTGAACCAAACCCTGCAGCGGTGGCCGTGTACCGGGAGGTCCTCCCGATATTCAAAGAGACCTACGAGGCGCTGCGCTCACCAAGTTCACGGCTCATCGCCCTCGCGCAAACCCAGACAGCACCCCTAGCGGCCGGCCGGACCTGACACGTCTGCGCATGAGGCAATGACCAGGGTCAGTGAACACACCGATGTTCTCGTCATCGGCGCGGGTGTAAATGGCGCGGCGGTGGCCAGAGAAGCGGCCATGCGCGGACTAAACACTCTACTGATAGATAAAACCGACATAGCCAGCGGCACAAGCTCAGCGTCGAGCCGGCTCGTGCATGGAGGCCCCAGATATCTCGAACATGGCGAGTTTCGACTTGTGCGCGAGTCGCTGCACGAGCGAGAGCTGCTGTTGTGGACCGCGGCACATCTAGTCAAGCCATACCAGCTGCTGATCCCTTTTTACACACACAACCGCCGACGGCCCTGGACGTTAGAGACCGGCATGCTGCTCTACGACGCCCTTTCACGCGGAAAGAGCACACCCAGGCACCGGAGGCTCTCGCGGCGCGAAGCGATCGCAGCCTATCCAGGCATTGAGCACCGTGGCCTCACCGGAGGCATTGTCTACGTAGATGCCTACGCATGCTTCGCTGAGCGACTCGCCGTCGAGCAGGCGCTTGACGTGCGTGCCGCAGGAAGCAGTGTGCTCACGCACACAGCGGCTACGGAGCTATGTCCTGGCGCGTCGCTGATCGAGGTTGCGCTCCGAGATGAGCTGACGGGAAACACCACTACGGTCCGCGCGCGCAGCGTGGTGAACGCCAGCGGACCATGGGTGGATTCGGTGCTCGGCTCCGTGCAAGGCTGGCGCGGCCACCGTCTCATTCGCGCGGTGAAGGGTAGCCACCTGGTGCTGGCGACCTATCCAGACGCACCGAGTACAGGGATCCACTTCGAGGCCATGACCGATGGCCGGCCGGTGTTGGTGCTCCCGCAATCCGACGGCACGATCCTCGTGGGCAGCACGGAACTCGTTGACGAAGCCGACCCCGGCGCGTTGTCGTGTAGCGATGCGGAGATCGCGTATCTCCTGACGGAGGCAAACCGCTTGCTTCCGTCAGCGCACTTCACTCAGGGCGACGTCTTGCACGCGTTTGCCGGCGCCCGTCCATTGCCGTACGCGGCTAGTGCCGAGCGTCCAGCTGACATCAGTCGTGACCATCATGTCGTCAGCCACCCGACCGTGCCTGGTCTGTTCAGTCTCACGGGCGGCAAGCTCACAACACATCGTGCCCTGGGCGAGATGGCGATCAACCGAGTCGTCGATCACCTCGCTCTGCAGCCCCGCCGGCGGTCCAGGCCGCAAGGCCCACGCCGTCATGCAGCACTCCGGCGGGCTAGCTGCAGTCCGACGCGAACGATGCCTTTGCCAGGAGCGCGAGTCGCCGATTGGCATGCCTTCGCGGCCCAGTGTGAGCACGTATCCACGATGCCGGCAGCGGTGCGAGATCGCCTCCTCGCCGTGTACGGGGTCCGTGCCCTGAGCGTGTACGACGCGATGAGAGACAGGCCGGGACTCCCGGCACTCATTAGAGCGACGAATGACGTCACGACCGCCGAAGTGTGGGTTGCGGTCAAGGAAGAGTTCGCTCGGACGCTAGTGGACGTTGTGGCGCGCAGGCTCATGCTCGCCAGGACCGCCGACGCCGGTCTCGGTGCTGCCACAGCAGTGGCCGCTGTCTGCGCAGAGCTCCTGGGCTGGGACGCGCGCCAGACCGAACAGGAGTTAGTCGCATACCGCTCATGGTCCGCACGGCTTCGCCCCAACTGCCAGAACGCGTCGGATGTTTCGCACAACCACCATTAACTGAAAGCTGTCGACACTCGCTCATGACAATCGCTGCCCTATCTGATCTCCTTACCGATGCCCGTGAGCACCGCTATGCCGTCGGGTACTTCGAAGCGTGGGACGTTTACAGCCTTGAGGCCGTGGTGGCGGCGGCCGAGGCCGAGCAGTCACCGGTAATAATCGGCATCGGCGGCTTGACAGCGAACCATGCCTGGCTACGTGAGCAAGGTATCGCCGTCTACGGAGCCGTCGCAGCGATGCTGGCAGAGCGGGCCAAGACGCCTACGGCTGTCATGTACAACGAAGCAGACAGCCTAGACGAGGCCCGTAGCGCGCTCGGATGTGGCTTCAACACGGTCATGATGGTCGGCCAAGGCATGACGATGGAGCGATTGATCGAGACTACGGCAGCGCTCGTGGCGGAAGCGCACGCCGCACGTGTTGCGGTCGAAGGGGAGTTTGACGAGCTCGGCGAGATGCGTGACGGTGTCTTGCACGACGAAGAGGCGCGACTCACCGACGTCGACGCGGCAGTGGAGTTCGTACGACGCACCAACGTGGACTGCCTTGCGGTATCAGTTGGCAGCGTGCACTTCGTGACCGGCGGCTACACCCCGACACTCCATACGAGCAGAATCAGAGAGCTCGCAGACGCGCTCACAGTTCCCTTGGTACTGCACGGAGGCTCGGGCGTACCCCCCGAGCAGCTCCAAGCGGCAGTCCAAGCCGGGATATCCAAGGTAAACGTGGGAACCAGGCTCAAGCAGGTTTTCGGCGAGGGGCTCGCTCTGGGTCTGCAACGCGCTAGCGCAGACCCGAACTTGACCTATGGCTCGCGTCTCCCTGGCGATGCGATGACCGCGGCAGCGCTGGCGCTCACTCAAGAGATTAGGCGATACATGCAGACCCTCGGGTCCTCAGGAAAGGCGGCCAACAAGTGACCGACATATCAAGCATCGACCCTGCCACGGTCCCTGACGACAAGACGGAGTTAGGGTCGACAGTCTCCAGGCAGCAGGCGCTCGCCCTCCTTGAGCAGCTCGTGCTCATCCGAGAGTTCGAGCAGACCGCCTATCTGAGATACCTGCAAGGCGAGATCCCTGGGACCCTTCACCAGTACCAGGGCCAGGAGGCGGTAGCCGTCGGCGTGTGCTCGACACTACGCGCCGACGACTGGATCACCTCAACACACCGCCCCCATGGCCATGCTCTGGCTAAGGGCATGGATCCGAAGCTGGCAATGGCCGAGATCTACGGCAAGGCCAGCGGCTGCCTGGGTGCGCGCGGCGGCTCGATGCATCTTGGCGACCCTCAGATCGGGATGCTGCCCTCGATCGCCATCGTCGGGGGTGGCATCACTCTCGCCCCGGGGCTGGCTCTCGGCTTGGTTCGCCAAGGCACCGACTCCGTAGTGGCCTGCTTCTTCGGGGATGGAGCGGTCAACGAGGGAGCGTTTCACGAGGGCGTGAACATCGCTGCCGCCATGAACCTCCCGGTCGTGTTCGTTTGCGAGAACAACCTTTACAGCGCCTCGACACCGTTCGCGGAGACCACCCGCAACGCTGATGTCTCTTCGCGTGGCGCGGCGTACGGTATCCCGTCCGAGCGAATCGACGGGATGGACGTGCTCGCGGTCCGCGGTGCTGCCACTCGCGCCGTCGAGCGCGCTCGCCGAGGAGAGGGACCGACGCTCATCGAGTGCCTTACCTACCGCTTCGTCGGGCACAGCCGGTCGGACGCTCGCGGATACCGCCAGAAGGACGAAGAAGCGCAGTGGCGAGCCCGCGATCCGGTCAAGCGTTTCCCAGACTGGCTCGTCGCACATGAAATAGCATCGGCCGCGGAAGTCGAAGACTCAATCGCGCGAGCGAAAGCAGCGGTCGCGGAAGCACTGTCATTCGCGCAGCAAGCGCCGCTACCAGATAGCGCAACCGCGGCTGACCTAGCCGTTGTCTATGGGGCACCTCCGCAGCCAGTCGAGACCGCCGGACCGTTGGCTGATGGGCCGGAAGAACGGCTGCTCTCAATCGCCGAGGCGCTACGTGAGGCAATCGCCGAGGAGATGACGGCCAACGAGCGGCTTCTTCTGCTGGGCGAGGACATCGGTGTGCCCGGCGGTTGGGGCGGAGCGTTCGGCGTCTATGGCGGGCTGGCTGAGCACTTTGGTCGCGAACGCGTTATTGATACACCGATCAGCGAGAAGGCTTTGCTCGGGGCTGCGATCGGCGCTGCAGTTACCGGCTGCCCGGCGCTGCCGGACCTCCAATACGCAGACTTCGTCTTTGAAGCGATGGACGAGGTGGCCAACGAAGCAGCGAAGCTGAGGGCTATGTCCAACGGGGCTCTCACCGTGCCTATAGTTCTGCGCTGCCCGGTCGGGGCAAGCCAGCGGGGGGCTCAGCATTCACAGAACCCCGAGAGCATCTTCATGCACATTCCCGGGCTCAAGGTTCTGTGCATCTCCGATCCTTACACCGCTAAGGGCGCCATGCGCGCAGCTCTGCAAGACCCGGATCCAGTGCTCGTGTTCGAGCACAAGCTCTTGTACGGCGCCAAACGCCGGAAGGAATCCGGATCGATCGACACGCGCGCATTTGTTCCCGAGACGGAATACGTCCTGCCGGTTGGGCAGGCTCGAGTCCGGCGCCGTGGCGATGACCTCAGCATCCTCGCGACGTTCACGCAGCTGTACGCGTCCCTCGATGTTGCCGACGAACTTGCCGGCGATGGAGTTAGCTGCGAGGTCATCGACCCAATCTGGCTGGCCCCATTCGATTGGGAGGGGATCATGGCTAGCGTCGGGCGCACGCGGCGGCTGATCATCGTCCACGAGGCTCCACTCACGGGCGGCTGGGGAGCAGAAGTCGCAGCACGTGTATCCGCCGAGTTCCACGGCCACCTCCTCGCACCGGTGGTGCGACTTGCCAGCAAAGACGTTCCCATGCCGTTTGCTCCGACGCTCGAGGCTGCCGTTCTCCCCTCTCGCGAGGAGATTCGCGCAGCCGTCCAAACCGTGCTCGCTAACTGACCCCCGACACTGAAGGAGACTGCAGAATGGCAGAGGAAATTGTCATGCCCGCGCTAGGAGAGACCTCCGACGAGCTCCACATCATCGAGTGGTTGATCGATGAAGGGAGCGAGGTAGAGCTAGGGCAGCCGCTGCTCGTCGTGGAGACCGATAAGGCCGAGTTAGAGGTTGAAAGTGTCGCCGCGGGCACTCTGCTGCGAATCGTCGCCCCAGCCGGCGAGACTGTTAGCGCGCTTAGCGTGATCGCGTATATCGGCGCGCCTGGCGACGAACTGCCACCGGCCTGAGAGATGTCTTCGTCACCACACGACCTGCAGACTGTGACCGTTGAACCATGGCCGCAGGTTGACTTTGAGCGGTTTGGTCCCGTTGAGCGGACGGCACTTTCCCGAATACGTCAGCAGATCAGCAGACGGCTCACTCGGAACGCAATGTTGATCCCTCACGTCACACACCACGAACAAGCTGACATAACAGAACTCGACAACCTTCGCCGATCACTTAACGAGAGCAACGCCGATGCTCCCGTCAAGCTGACGCTACTGCCATTCATGGTGGTGGCGCTCGCCCGAGCGCTGCAAGAATTTCCGCAGTTCAACGCTTCGCTTGACGCAAACGAGTTGGTCTTGCGGCATTACTACAACATCGGTATAGCCACTGAAACGCGCTCCGGCCTCCTTGTGCCGGTGCTGCGGGACGTTAACAATAAGGACTTGTATACAGTCGCTGCCGAGATCATGACTTTGACCGAGGCGGCGCGGAACCGTGCGTTGACACCAGCAGAGATGGCTGGCGGAACGTTCACCATCTCAAGCCTGGGCGGCATCGGTGGTACGGGCTTCACTCCAATCATCAATGCCCCAGAGGTTGCCGTCCTCGGGGTGACGCGAGCCGCGATCTGGCCGGTGTGGACAGGGTCGGAATTCGCGCCGCGGCTACTGTTGCCGCTCTCGCTCTCATATGATCACCGGGTCATTGACGGCGCCGCAGCGGCGCGCTTCAGTGCACGAGTGGCAGAGCTGCTGTCAAGCTGGCTACCCAACGACGGCGAAGCAGCCTTCTGATCGCTCAGACCTGCGTCGACCGGCTCATGCTTGCACGCTTCGCCGGCCGCCGACAAACAACGCGCTGCTGCGCATCATGCTGAGTCGGTCATGCGGGAGCCTCGGAGACGGGCCTCGCCCGCACCAACGGCCACCAGATCGGCACCATCGCTGAGGCGACCGCTAGGAGGCGCCGCCACGGCTAGCAAGAGTTGTTTCTGCAGCCGCCCCGGGTAATCAAGACGGACCACGAGATGCGTCTTTGCAAGCTAATTGCTTAGTTATGGGCGATTTCGCGCAGCTCCGTGCGGTTCCGTAAGGTCAAAAACGCAGAGTTCGGGACATTTCCTGGGACACGTCCTCGTCAGCGGACAGCTCGCCGGCCTCATCGGCTCTCGCGCGTGCCCGGGCAACGTCGGTGGCGTAGAAGGGTTGTGTTGACCAGCAACGCCGTCGGTCATTCGCCTGGCCGCGCGGACTATGCCCCGACTCGGGGTGCGCATATATCCGCTGTGCGCGGGCCGTACTCGCATCATGGTGTTGACCGTGGGGACGGAACGGTGGTCCATCTTGGGGTCACCGATGGACGGAAGACCTCAGCGGCGATTCGGATCGTCACGCTTGCCGAGTTCTCGTAGGGTGACCCCATCGAGCGACGTGAGTACGGGCGCCGCTTCCCGCCGGATATGGTCGTCGCGCGCGCAGAGTACATGGTCGGGCGATCCGGTTACAACCTGTTCGCGAACAACTGCGAGCATTTCGCCAGCTGGTGCGCGGTGGGCGACCATAGCGGTGCCCAGGTTGAGGCCGCATTGTCTGCGGCATTGGTGTTGGGCGCTGGCCGGATCGTCCCAGAAGTCGGTGCGAACCTGGTTATGCGACTGGGTGGACGCACGGCTCGCAGCGGGCCGAACCTGATGTCGGGGCTCGCCAGGGCCGGCGGCAATGCAACGGACGGAGCCACGCTGGTCGCAGGATTCGGTGCCGCGGTTGGCGCGGGCACGGTCACCGTCGCCCTGCGCGACAAGCCCTACCTCACAGATGAGGAGAGGCAAGCGCGTCGCGTCGGCCGAGTCGCAGGGATTGGGGCGGCAGCGATCGGCACAGGGGTCGTCTTACATGCCCGTCGGCGCCCTCGGGGGTCAGCGGCTACAGCGCCGCAGGCTTGTCGTCAGGACTCGCGACATTAGGCGGGTCCGTCGGCGGCGACATGGCGGCCGGTATAGCGATCGTCACTGCGCTGCCTTTCTTCCTTGCTGTGGCGCTCGCCTTCTTGGCCTACGGGCTCTTCCGCCGGCTGAACCCATAAGAGCCGATAGCACACCTGCATTGAGGCACAGGACCGAACGGACCGTAGGGACCGATACCGACCTACCGCGCCTCCGCGCCGCGTGCCAGCGGGCCGGACTCTACGCCCAGGTGCGTCGCTAGCGAGCCGTGAAGACGAGTCGAAGCACGCAACCGGGGTTTCTGGCTGAGACCTTGAACCTCGCGACGCCGAACCACTCCGGGATTACGCCCATAAGGTCGCACAGACCCAGACTTGCACGGGCGCGGACCTGACGCTGTTCACCGCGATAGCGCTAGGCTACGCCGGCAGGCCACCACGTTGATCTAGCGCGGCCACGAGTTTGACAACCGGCTTACTTGACGTCAACAGCCACCGGTTCCGAGTCTGCGGCGTCGAGGTCCTCGCTCCAGCCGGTTCGCAGCATCCGCCTCGGATTTGGCGATCCCTTGCCTTCCTCTCCGGCGCCAATTAGGCTGCACCGATGGCCGACCAGGAGTTGAAGGATCAGATCCTGGCGATTCTTTACCAGGCAGAGGCCGCCACAAGCGGTGGATGCCGAGCCACTCGAGGGTACGAGCATTTCGTCAGTCAGACAGGTCGTAGCACCGCTGACGTAGCGAGCGCGATCACAGAGCTCGAACAGTCGCGAGCCGTCAGGCGCGAACCAAATGGAGAGTGGACCGTCTAGGCAGTGCAGGCAACAGGACGCTGACCAGGAATCCCCGGGCGGGCACGCCCTTCACAATCAGCTACCGAGGAGGCGACCGAAGTGTCGACGGTTTGGCGGGTCAAGCTGAACAGCATGCGTTCCGACGAGGACGGCGGGTCGCCTGACTGGGACGAAGCGAAAGAGTACTGCCGGAAGGCCGGCTTAGTTGGAGTCGGTTGGGGATTTTCGCGACTACGCGACAACGCACGACTGGCAACGGTCATCAGCGCGTGCAATGGCCGGAAGGGATGGTCGCAAGGCGCGGCCACGATACGCCGGCTCGCGGAAGACGTTGAGGACGGCGACCTAATGTGGACCCGGGATGGGTTAGGACGCTACTGGCTAGCTCAGATCAACGGGCCATGGCGCTACGACAAGTCACCGCTCTCAGTCAAGTACGACCTCTACAACGTCCGCCCCGCCTGCTGGTTGAAGACGTCGTGGAGGGATTTCGAAGTTCCCGGCGCAGTCGTCCGCAGCTTCACAGGTCCAGGCCAGAGTCTCCGTCGCATCGGTGATCACCCCGCCGCGATCAGGATCACTGAAATGCTGTGGGAGGCGGAGACACGCGGAGGCAACGTGGTCGCGTCGTTCACCCCCGAGGAAGCGATTCGCGAGATCTTCGATCCCACGGATATCGAAGATCTCGTGCTCCTGAGCCTCCAGGCCGCGGGCTGGGTGTTGATTCCCTCCAGCCGGCTGCACGACACGCCGGTATATGAGGCCGCACTCAGACGACCGGGCTCCGGGAAGGTCGCTGTCGTGTCTGTGAAAAGCGGTCCGGATAACCACGTCGACATGAGAGCTCTAAGAGATGCAGCAGGCTCCGCAAAGGCGTTCGCGTACTCAACGCACAACCGGTACGAAGGCAAGCAGGACGGGATCACAAAGATCACGACCAGGTCGCTGACAGCATTTATGAGCGAGCATCCCGAACTCCTGCCGCCAAGAATCGAGCGCTGGCTTCGCTTGTAAGCCAAGAGCCGCTTCCGCCAACGCAGCGACTAGCCGCTGCAGTCGTCGAGCATCCGCCTGACCGCGCGCCGATGCCGCCCGTGGCCGCTCGACGAGACTCGCGGCGCCGATCTGGGGAACCCTCGTGCCCTCCGGATTGTTTCAAGTCGCGAGACGCTCGCCGTCGCTTCTGTGACCCCCAATCCGCGCTGCGTTCCAGCCGCAGATTCGAGGGCCCCCACGTCGGCGGTCCGGCGCGACGTGTCTTCGCTCGGGCGACCGTGAAGGTCGCCCGAGCGTTCTAGCGTCGCCGCAGGTGTCGCCACCAAGAGCCAAGCAGAGCCGGGGGCTCCGAGTCACCAACTCGGCGGCCGCCAATTGCCCCCCCCGGGCTTGTCCTACAAGATACGCGCATGCCGAAATCGCAAGCCATCACCACGGCCCTCAACTTCATCAACAAGGCTCAGACGATCGTATGAGTGTCCGGCGCCATTTAGGTCCATAGTCTAATAGTGGCCTGTAAGCTCGCTCGGCATACTGCCGCCCGTGGCTCAGGAGGACCGAGGTCCCGTGGGCCATGCAATTCGCGTATGTGGTGGTACCGACGTTCGGCGGCTCGAGGGAGGCCCCATGCAAGATCAACTACGCCACGGTGACGACGCCGCGGTGCGCGAGATGGGATACGTGCAGCGCTTGGATCGTTCGCTTGGCCACTTTGCGCTGTTTGCGTTGCAGTACAGCTACCTGTCGGTGTTGACAGGCATCTTCGAGCTGTTCGGCTTCGGCTACTTGTTCGCAGGACCAGCGTCGATCTGGGCTTGGACATTCGTGTTTGGCGGCCAGCTGATGGTGGCGCTGCTGTTCTGCGAGCTCGGAGCCGAGTGGCCGGTGGCTGGCTCCGTTTACAACTGGTCAAAGAAACTAGGCCATGGCTGGTCGGCGTGGATGGCAGGATGGATGGTTCTCTTCACCGCAATCACCACCGTGGCTGCCGTAGCCCTGGCGGCACAGATCGTCCTTCCCACCGTCTCGCCGTTCTTCCAGTTCATCGGCTCAGGGTCGAACCCATCCAACTACGCGGAAAACGCGGTGCTGCTGGGTGGGATAATGATCGTACTGACGACGATCATCAACAGCCTGCGGGTTAAGGTCGTCGGCTTCGTCAATAACCTCACCGTCCTTGCCGAGCTGGGCATCTGTGTGCTCCTGATCGTCTTGCTGCTGGTGCATGTGCACCGTAGCCCAGACGTTATCTTCCGCAGCCTGGGCGCAGGCAAGGGGTACTCATGGGGGTTCTTCGGCGCGTTTCTCGCCGCCATGCTGTTCGGCGGCTATCAGTGGTACGGGTTCGACACCGCTGCCTCGTTGGCGGAGGAGGCACCCGATCCACACAAGCGCGCGCCTCGCAGCATCCTGCAAGCCCTGACGGCGACGTTCGTGCTCGGCTTTCTGCTAATCCTCGTCGCTTATATGGCCGTGCCCAACGTCTCCGCCTCGGGGATTGGCACCGGCGGCCTCGCCTACGTCGTAGATAAGGTGCTGGGCACTACCTTGGGTGACGTGATGCTCGTTGGTGTGATGGTGGCCGTGTTCGGTTGTGCGTTGGCGATTCAAGCGGCCGCCACGCGAATCATGTTCGCGATGGCCCGTGACGGCCAGCTGCCGTTCAGCCGCCGGCTTGCACACGTCAACGAAACCTCTAAGGCAGTTGTGATCCCAACCGTCATCACGGGAGTGATTGCCGTTGCACTGCTGCTGATCAACATCAAGTCTTCGCAGATCATCTACATCGTCACGTCGATCGCGATCATTACGAATTCGGTGGCGTATCTCTGCGTGACCGTACCGCTGCTGATCGCACGCCTCCAGGGACGTTGGCCACGGCAGCAACCGGCGGGGGCAGCCAAACGCTTCACGTTGGGCCGGTTTGGCCTGCCGCTGAACATCGCCGCCGTAGTTTGGGGCGTGGGTCTCACCGTAGACTTGATCTGGCCGCGCGGCTCGATCTACAACGCGACGGCGCCATTTCACTGGTATCTCAGATTTGGACCGTTGCTGGCCATCGGGATCTTGCTCATCGGCGGCAGCCTTTACTACATCCGCGCGTCGAAACGTGGCATCACTATCCTCGACGAGCACAGTGCCAGTGAAGCGACCCGGACGGTGGCGGCCGCCGCCGCCGCTATCCCCGCACCGCTTGAATCCACGGGCGCCTGATGGCAAGCGCGTCAATGCCGAGCGTAACCTTTCCACACCGGTCGCTTACGCCTGCCGACGCCGTACGTGGCTTTTGGTTTGACGAGGTCCGCGAGACCGTTGAACGGTCGGCGGTCGGCGGACCACTGGCCGCCTCGACAACCGCAGATGTCTGCATCGTCGGAGGCGGGTTCGTCGGGCTGTGGACGGCCATCGAGCTCAAACAGCGTCGACCAAATCTACGGGTGGTGCTGCTGGAGGCTGACGTCTGCGGTGGCGGCGCCAGCGGACGTAACGGTGGCTTCGTGATGACATGGTGGTCCAAATTCACCTCGCTAGTGAAGCTCTGCGGCTTCGAAGCCGCAGTCAGCCTGGCGCAACGTGCAGAAGCCGCGGTACGTGAGATCGGTGCCTTTTGCGAACAGCACCAGATCGACGCGGAATTCCGTCCGTGCGGCTGGCTATGGGCAGCAACTAACACCGAGCAGGTGGACGCTTGGTCAGCGACAGTCAAGGCATTAGCTGCGGCCGGGCTCGCGCCGTTCGAGCCGCTCTCGAGACACGAAGTAGCAGCACTCAGCGGCTCCCCGGTGCACCTAGCTGGAGTGTTCGAACGCGCGGTCGCCACCGTGCACCCAGCGAAGCTCGCCCGAGGCCTCACCGACGTTGCACGTGCGCTGGGTGTCGAGATTCATGAGCACACAGCAGTCAAGGAGATCCGATCCGGTGAAGCAGCGGAGGTCGTCACGAGCAGCGCCGTCGTACGCGCTGCGACGGCGGTCCTCGCCATGAACGCGTGGGCCTCGACGATTCCTGAGGTTGGTCGCGCACTTGTGGTGGTCTCAAGCGATGTCGTTGCGACCGCCCCAGTTCCGGACGACCTTGACGCCATCGGTTGGCGTGACGGACCAGCGGTCTCGGACTCACGACGCTTGGTAAATTACTATCGGACCGCGCGTGACGGGCGGATTGTCTTCGGGAAGGGTGGAGGCGCAGTCGCTCCGAGCGGCCGGCTAGGACGTCACTTTCACATATCGTCACCGCGGCAGAGCGAGGTAACCGCGCAGATGCGTTACGTGTACCCGATGCTCTGGCAGGCACCAGTTGTGAGCGCTTGGCGCGGCCCCATCGACTACTCCGTAACAGGCCTACCGTTCTTCTGCAGACTGGACGGGCAACCCAACGTAATAGCGGCGGCCGGCTTCTCCGGCAACGGCGTGGGGCCCGCGAAATTGGCCGGTGAGCTCCTTGCACAGATGGCTATCGCGGGTGATGACGCGGGCCTGCCGCACGCGCTAACCCAAGCGCCAGCACCGGGGTTGCCACCGGAGCCGATCCGCTATCTCGGCGCGCGGCTCGTGCGGGCATCACTAGCGCGCAAGGAAGCCCGCGAAGACCTCGGAGGGCACGCCGGGCCGCTCACGAGCTACCTGGCGTCGCTGGATCCGACTAGCTTCGTCGATCGCGGCGAGATTGATCTCCCCAACCCGGCCCGAAACGACGGTGACGGCCAAGTCAGCCTTCACCCTAACTCGCCCAGCCACCCCAACGGGCGAGGCGTCGACGCAAGCGGCACACTCGATGGCTCGGCGCGGCAGTTACCAACTGTCAACGCCAGAAAGGAATAGTTATGACCACAGTACAAGGCACGCTCTCTCGATCGCTAATCGGGGGCAGCTGGACTGATGGCCACGGCGAGATGATGCACGTGCGATCTGGGTGGTCAGGTACACCGATTACAGATATAGCGACCTGCACCGAGGCAGACGTCCGGCACGCAGTCCAGGTAGCCGAGGCAGCGCAGCCCGCGTGGGCGGCATTAGCGTTGGTAGATCGGGTTGAGATATTGCGTGAGTTGAACCGCGTGATCGCCGCCAACACCGAGGAGATCGCCCAGATGATCACACTCGAGACCGGCAAGACGATCTCTGAGACACGCGAAGAGATCCTCGAGTACAGCGCGCCCGCCTACCAGAAAGCTGCCGAGGAAGCGCTTCGCCATCGCGGGCTCTCGTTGCCATCAACGCAGGAGCGCTCCAACAACAAGCGCTTGGTGCTGACCCACCGGCCGGTCGGCGTGGTCGCGGTGATCAGCCCCTATAACTTCCCTACGGACATCGCGTCGATCGGCATTGCCCATGCACTTGCAGTCGGTAACACCGTCGTCTGGAAGCCTTCGGAGTGGACGCCCGTAAGCTGCGCCATGGTGGCTGCCCTGTTCGCTGAAGCGGGAGTTCCCGACGGTGTTCTGAACCTCATTCAGGGGAAAGGTGAGACCGGAGCCGCGCTGGTGCGTGATCCAGGTGTAGACGCGATCTTCTTCACTGGGTCGACCGCTACTGGCGAGCGCATCGCCCGCGAGGCTGGACTGAAGAAGACGCTCCTTGAACTCGGTGGCGACGGCCCACAAATAGTCCTTGCGGACGCGGACGTCGAAGCCGCCGTTGATGGTGCCATGCTCGGCTGCTTCTACCTTGCCGGCCAAGTCTGCACCTCTGCCGAGCGGATTCTCGTACATGAAAGCGTCCACGATGAGTTCGTCTCGTTGCTCTCGGCCCGTATGGCGACACTTAGGGTGGGCGACCCCACTGATGAGGCGACGGAGATGGGTCCGCTGTGCAATGAGGGCACGCTGGCCCGTGTGCGAGCGCACGTACAAGATGCGCGTGATCGTGGTGCGGAGGTCAGGCAGTTCGGCGAGGAGGACGGCCTCTTCTATCCGCCCACGCTACTAGTCGGTGTGACCCCGGACATGGAGATCGCGCGCGCCGAGACCTTTGGGCCGGTGGCACCAGTCATCAAGGTAGCGAGCACTGAGGAAGCTGTCGCGATCGCCAACAGCTCGGAGCTGGGCCTGACCGCTTCGGTCTACACGCGCGACCTCGCGACTGCCTGGCGCGTCGGCGAAGCTTTGCAGCACGGAACCGTCAACATCAACGAGAGCACCAACTACTGGGATCAGCTAGCCCCCTTTGGCGGAACTGGCAAGAGCGGGAACGCCCGCGAGCTCTCACAATGGTTCTTCGGCACGTTCACGGAGACCAAGCTCTTGAACTTCGACCTCAACGATCAACCGCGCGGGGACCGACGCGTTATGCGACAGGCCTGACGCGTCTCGCATAACGGCTGAGAGCGTCTAGCCGATTGGGCAGTACGGTGAGCAGTGACCGCGGCACTTTCGGTACCGGTGCTGACTGGATGGACGGCGGCGACGCGAGCGGGCACCGAACGGCGAATCAGACGTTCAACCGGCTGGACGGCAATAGTCTGTTATCGACTAAGCCAGCCTTCAGGAAGATCTGGGCCCGAGGAGCTACGCAGTTCTGCCGATAATTGGCTGGTATCGTCGCGGAAGATATCCCAGTGCCGTTGACGATCGAGCAGCTGACGCGTATCCCGTACCTGCAGACGTGGATCCACGCAGGTGCATCTGGTGCTGAGAACGTTATCGAGTGGGCCCACAGCATTGAGTTGCCACGCCCTTGGGAGTGGCTTGAGCGGGGCGATCTGCTAATGACGGTTGGCCTCGGGATCCCGAGCGACCCAGCGGCACAGGTGGACTACATACGTAAGCTGGCGGGGATTGGCGTCAGTGGTGTGACAATCGGCCACGAGATGCAGGCGCCGCCGCTCAGCGATGAGATGATCGAGGCAGCGGAACAACTTGCGTTTCCAATTTGCTTCACGGCATACGCGGTTCCCTTCGTTCAGATCAGTCGCACGATCGCCGCTGCTGGCCGCGAAGACTACGCCCGGATTCTGGGTGTGACCAGGATCTACGAGCAGGCGCGGATGGCGGCTGCCCGTAACGCGACCACGGCGGGCCTGCTCAACGAGCTTGAATCCGAGTTGCAATGCGATCTGTTCGCATTCGCGAATGAGGACGGCGGGTTACTGGCTTCCGGTTCACCAGATCCGAGTCCAGCGACAGTCGCGGACATCAGTGAAGCGGTCCGTGCCAGCGGCGAGCAGCAGCCCGGACTGCGCCGGGTCCAGGTTGGCGGGCGAGAAGCGTGCATAATCCCGATTCCTGCGCAGCGCAGCGTATCGTTGGTGGCCGTCTCACGCGGAAGCCAGCTGCCCGCGTTCGCAATGCTCCAGCACGTTGCGACGCTCACCGCGCTTGAGCTGCAGCGGCTGTGGGCACAGCGGGAGCAGGCCCGTCGTCGCGGTAGCGAGCTGCTAGCCCACATCCTCGATAACCGCATCGCGCGATCTGTGGCAGTGGCGCGGCTGGACACACACGGGCTTGCCGACGGTCCCTACCGATTACTGGTGGCCCTGCTGCGCGAAGAAGAGCTGCATTGGGCCGAGCACCTCCACCACCGGCTAGCGGAGCGCGACGTCGCGCATCTGCTTTTGCGACGCGACAATATCCTCCACGCGCTGATCTGCGACGCCGACACCATCTTCGACACCGTCGCCTCGTTGTTTCCGCTGAACGCCATTATTGGGGTGAGTGCACCGTTCAGGGATCTCGACTCCGTGCAGGGCGCAGCGCGCGAGGCGCGGTGGGCGCTTGACAGCGCCAAAGCGGACGGGCGGCGCATAGTCCGGTACGGGGATCGAAGTGCCCTGTTTTACCCCCGCTCGGTCACAGAGGCGCAAGAGATGGTGGATTCCGTGCTGGGCGCTGTGCTCGCATGGGACACTCGCCATGACAGCAATCTGATCGAGTCACTACAGGTGTTCTTGGACTGTAACCGGGCATGGCAGCGCGCATCCACTGAGCTGCACGTGCACAAGCAGACACTTGTCTACAGGATGCACAGGATCGAACAGCTCACCAGCCGCAAGCTCAACAACACTGCGGACGTAAGTCAGCTATGGCTTGCCCTCCAAGCTCTCAAGATGATTGCCTGATCAGCCGAGCGAAGGGCTCCCCGTCCTCACCCACTTGGGCATCGATCGATCTCACCGTACCGCTCGATGCCGATCGAACTGAGCGACTCCGCCGCTCTGGCGAAACCGACGCCCGTCGCGGCACCGACCCACCGTGCCCGAGCCCCGCGCCGCAGCTGACCCAGCGACGCGCAGTAGCGGATCCTCGCCGAGCAGGGTTCCGGCCGCGGCCCGGACCATCTGACCGCGAGGACTGCACAGCTGGCGTGATCGCCAGGCACCCAAGGCGAGCCGACGCGATGTCCTGAGCAGGTAGTCTGGCCCGATGCCTTACGAGCCGGCGGATAGGTCTGTGCCAGAGCTGTTGCGGGATTGGGCGGCGATCATGCGGGAGCTTCGCAGCAAGGGCATTATCCGCACCAACAACAATCCGGTTGGCGACATCGCCGAGGCGATTGTCGCGGAGCACTACGGGGGCGAGCGTGGTTCGTTCGCACAGGCAGGCTGGGATGTCAAGACCGAGCACGAGTACCTCCAGGTCAAGGCGATGCGGCAGGTGCCGGGTGCGAAGCGCCGGACTCTCAGCCCGATCCGCGACTCCAACTACACGGCGGTCGTGATCGTCATCTTCGACGAGGACTTTGTAGTGACCGAAGGCCTGCGGATGAGCAGAACTCTGGTTGAAGCACTCTTCCCTCATCGGGCTCACGTCAACGGACGGGTGATAACCGTCACCCAAGCGTTGCGGGAGCATCGAGACGTGGAGAAGCTTGACCTGTCGGCGGCCGCCCAGCGCATTGGCACATAGCCAGCGGAGGGTCTGGCCGGCCAACTCGGCGAGCCTGTCAGGCCGGCGCCAGAACGCCTGACCGCATCAGTCCGCGGATGTGGGACTCAAGCGCGGCGGCGACTCCGGGGTCGGCGACGGCGAGGCCGACCTCAAGGTTGGCGCTCAGGGCCTGCTGGGTGAGGTTGGCGGAGCCGATCAGGGCGCGCTGGCCGTCGATCACGAGCAGCTTGGCGTGCAGGACCCCGCCGCCTTCGCGTTGCTCAGCGGGCCAGCGCCAGCGCGTGATCCCATCGATCGTGGCGAAGGCGTGGTCGTAGCCGCGGTAGCGACCGTCGCTGTCCTGGCTGTTCTCGAACACGACATCGACCTGGCAGCCGCGTGCGACGGCGGCGCGCAGGTCAGCGGCGACCGTGGGGAGCGTGTGGGCGGCGAAGCTGACCAGCAGGATGCGGTCCTCGGCCCGGGCGAGCAGCTCGTGGAGCACCGCGGCGGTCAGGCGCTGCTCGCCGAGCGCGCCCGGTCCGGTCCAGACAGGCCGGGGGCGGTTGTGCTGGGACTGGCGGCGGGCGCCGGCACCGACACGCAGCGCGAGCGCGACACCGGCGCCGGTGATCGCAGGGTCAGCGTCCCAGGCGGCGGTGAGCTCACGCACTGCATCAAGCGCGGCGGGCGAGGCGCCGGCCAGGGCGGTCGCGCAGACGGGGCTGGGGCGCGCAAGCGGCTCGCAGGCGCCCGCGAGCGTGGCGAGCTGGACGTCGCTCAAACGGCAAAGCACGGTGTCAAGCGCGGCGGCGACGCTCACAAATCAAGTGCCCCGAAGTAGGCGCTATCACGCCCGACGTCACGGTCTGAGAGGGTCTCAATGAGCGTGCCGCGGTCAAGGAAGCGGTTGCCGCGCTCACACGATGTCTCGGAGGCGAACTGGCAGGCATGACAGGCGGCCACGTGAACGGACCCGTCGATGCGGGGGTCGTGCTCGGAGCACAGCGGATCGGAGGAGCAGAGCTTGGCGCGCTCCAGCGCGTGGCGCACGAGGGGTCCAAGCTGGTCGGGTTCGCCGAGTGAGACCAGGCCGCCGAGCGTGCCCTCGCTGTCAGGCGCGGAGGTGTAGAGCAGCACGCCCGCCATCGCCTCGGTGCCAGCAGCCTCGCTGTCGGGGCTGGTTGCGTAGATGCGCTCGCGGATCGAGGATGCGGTGTAGCCGCATTCGAGCGCGAGCTCACGCAGCAGCGCGTGCGCGAAGCTGTGCAGCAACACATAGCGCTCACCGGGCCATGACTCCTCAGGATCAAGGCCACGGCGCGCACGCCAGGCACGGTGGCCGTCGTGCAGCACGTCCGCGATCCCCGAGGAGCGGTAGCGCTGCTCCCAGGCGAGCACCCGGTCCTCGGCAAAGCGGATGAAAATGCCTTCGCCGCGCACCTCGCTGCAGGGCAGCCAACGTGGCGCCCCGCGCGTCAGCGCGACGATCCGGCCGCCGCCGCTGCCGAGCTCGTCGGGGGCGTTGATGCGCGTGAAGCCGCGCAGCGCGCTGACCTCGCGCAGCCGCTCAACCAGCACAACGTCGCTGATCAGCCCGGCAAGCGCCGTGGGAGCGCCGACGGGGCGCAGCTTGAAGTCGGGCTGCTCGGGCACGGCGTCTGCGGCGGTCAGCACCCGCCACTCCGGTGTGAGCAGATCAGCCGCATCACCAGCACCCTCAACCCCCTCGCGGCGTGCGCGCACCGCCGCGCCGACAGCGGCGATGCCGAGTCGGTCGCGCAGCCCGCGCAGGCGGCGAAGCTCCGGGTTGGTGGTCAGGGTCACGTCGAGGAACTGCTCGCCGTCGGGCAGCAGGCCGACGATCGCCCAGGCGTCGTCGACCGCCTGCGCCAGCTCACCGGCGGCGGACGGGATCGAAAGCGCCGAGCTGAGCACCGGAAACCAGGCGTTGCTGGCGCCGAGCAGCAGCGTGACCGGCTCCTGATCGCAGCGCTCGGCGACACCGAGGTGCGGGTGGCGTCCACGACAGCGTGGCGGCAGAAAGGTCTTAGCGTCCTGACCGAACGCCTGTGAGAGCCGGCGGCGGCGACCGCACTGATCGCACTCGAGCTGCACGTCACCGGGGCGCCCGCCGGTCCCGAGCTCGCGCAGCTTGAGCGTGCCTGCACAGGCGATGGGGCCGTGCAGGAACTCAACCCACGGGAAGTCGTCGATGTGGCCGTTCTGGCAGGCCATCAGGTAGCGGGCGGGAAACGCCGTCGGGGGTCTGCCGGCCCGGGCGCGCGGGCAGCCGTCGTGCACATAGCGGGTGCGCTCCGGACGCCAAGCGTCCTCACGGAGCGTGAAGACGCCGCTGTCGATCGCGGCCAGCCGGCTACAGACCGGGCAGCGCAACCAGCGCGGAAAAGGCGAGACAGGCACGCCGGAGCTGTCACCGTCGGGCACCACCGGCGGGGTGAGCAGCTGCTCGACCTGCGGCCCGAGCGCCGCGCGCACAGCCGCGAGCAGGCGCGGCTCAGAGACCGGCTCACCGAGCGCCCGCGGCCAGTCATCGAGGCCCAGCACGAGCGTCGTCAGCTCCGGCAGCTCAACGGTCGCACCGACACCGTAGGTGTGCATCAGCTGGCTGGGGCGCAGGTCCCCGACATGGCTTCGGTCCCTCACCGCCCGCCGTCCGGTTTCGGTAGCGGCGCTGAGCGCAGCGGCGGCTCCCACGCCTCACGCGGCGCGGAGATCGCCTCCGGCCGGAGCTTCAGCGGGACGGCCAGCTCGACGTTGCGCATCGAGGTCGGGACCGTCCACTGACTCCAGCCCTCGATGCCGGGCTCGTGCAGCAGCGAGACATCGGTGTCGCTCTTGCCGCGCGCCTGATAGACGAGCGTGCGCTGACCGACCGACGCCTCGGCGCGCCAGGCGTCCAGCAGAACATCCAGACGCTCGGCAAGCGCGGCGGCGCCGTTGGCGGCAAGCTGACGTTCGGCACGACGGCGGATCGCCGCCTTGACCGCGCGAGCGCGAGCGGCGGCGGGGTCGACGGCCGCAGCGCCGGCGTTGGCGTTCCAGTCCGGGCCACCCAGCCGCAGCAGCGAGGCGAGCACGCCGGTCAGCCCACGGTCGAGCGCGCGTGGCGCAAACGGCGTGACCGAGAACGCCTCGACCTGGCGATACAGCGTGCGGTGGTAGTGAGCGAAGGTCTCGTAGTGGGAAAGATCGCGGGGGCGCGCCCAGTTGTAGACGGTCAGGACAAGCCCGGGGTGACGGCGGCCGACACGGCTGGTGGCCTGGATGTACTCGCTGGTTGACTTCGGCTGGCCGGCGACAACCATGGCGCCGAGGCGGGGAACATCGACACCGACAGAGATCATGTTGGTCGCGAGCAACACATCGATCGAGTACAGCTCACCGTCCCGGCGCTCCTTACGCGCCTGCTGCGAGGGACGCTCGAGCCCCAGCCGGTCGAGCACGTCCGGGATGTCGGAGGCGGTCTTACGGGAGGTGAGCTCCTCAACGATCAGACGCCCACGGCCCTCGCCGCCGCGGTCGCCGAACATCCGGCTCTGAATGTCATCCTCAACCAGGCGGCGCATGCCACCGAGCTCACGCAGCGAGTTGAAGTAACCAACCAGCGTCATGTAGGCGTCGGCCTCGCTGCCGGGCTGGCGCCCGAGCACCGTCCAGGCGGCGCGCAGCTGCGCGACATAGGTGCGGATGAGAACCTGCTTGAAGCGCCGACCGGGGGCGCAGACACCGAGATAAAGACGCCCCGGACGCTCGTCGCGGTCGCTGGGCTGGTCGCGCTGAAGCGCAAATAACGAGTCGCGCGCGTCCAGGCCGGGCGGCGGGAAGACCGCGAGATGGCGGTCAAACAGGCGCGCTACCTGGTCCCCGGCGCGGCGGATCGTTGCGGTCGAGGCGATCACCTTGGGACGCACCTGCTGCCCGTCAAGCGGCCAGCAGCAGAGCTCATCAACAGCCGTCTCATAGAGCCCGACGAGACTCCCGAGCGGCCCTGAGATGAGATGCAGCTCGTCCTGGATGATGAGGTCCGGTGGGCGCAGCGGCTCGCAGTCGAGCACCGCGGCGCTGGGCAGCGGGCCCTGCCTGGGGTGCGAGCCCGGGTGCTCCTCACCGGCACTCAGGTAGCCGTGGCGCTCGCAGCGCCGTCGCACCTGCCCGAACAGTGCCTGAACCCGGCCCTCCCAGGGCATGCGGGCGAGCTTGTCGACGGTGGCGATCACAAGCGCGGGCAGCAGCCGATAGACCTCCTCGTCGACGACCACCACCGGCAGCCCCTCACCGGGGCTCGCGCGTGGCGTGAAGGCGCACTCACCGCCGATGTCAGAGCAGCTGATCAGGGTGCGGCCGCGCCGCGAGTCAACCTCGACGTCACGGCCACCCTCAAGCGCCGAGCCACACCAGGGACAGCGGGTCAGCTGCAGCGGTGAGGAGCCGCGCACGCCACCGCCGCGCTGGCGGGCCTGTCTGACCCACCGTTCGGCATCCTCGGTGCTGTTGGGGGTCGACGCCTGCCCGACCCAGAGACCTATGCGCATCGGTGTCTTGCCCCAGCGCCGTTGCTCAGCGCTCTCGCCACGGCTGTAGAGCGCGCGGCGGCGCAGCTCGCAGGCACAGAGCAGCGCCGCCGCGCGCTGGAACTGCTGGAGGGTGAGCAGACGCAGCGTGTAGCGCATCAGCACCGCCACACCGTGTGAGCCGTCGCGGCCGGCGACGACACCCTGCAACCGGCGGATCGCGAGCGCGAAGGCGGTCAGACCGAGGTAGGCCTCGGTCTTGCCGCCGCCGGTCGGGAAGAACAGCAGCTCGACGAGGGCGTCAGCGCCGCTGCGGTCGGCGTGCAACGGGTCAGCCAGCGAAGGCAGCGAGAGCAGCACGAAGGCGAGCTGGAACGGGCGCCAGGAGCGGTTTGAGGGCACGTCGGCGGCGGTGACCGCGGCATGTAGCTTCAGCGCCTGGTTGCCGCGACGCGCCTCCGCGGCGAGCGTGTGCACACGCTGCTGCCACATCGCATGGTTGGCGAAGCGAAACGCGGCGGCCACATCGGGATCGGCAAGCGCCTCGATGCCGGCGCGGATCCTGGCAAGCGCTGCGCGGGCTACGGCGATGTGGTCGCGCGCGGTGTCGCGGAAGGAGTCAAGGCCCTGGCCGGGATCGTCGATGCGACGCTCCTGCAAGTCGATCCAGGCCGCGTAGGCGTCAGCCAACGGCCCAAGCAGCAAGGGCAGCTGCGCGTCGTCGGTCTCGGCGATCGTCTTCATGTCGAGCGCCGCCTGCGCGGCGGTGAACGGCACGCGGATAGCTTCGTCGGTGAAGTCCTGTGGTGTCGGTGCGTCGGTGCGCGGGACCTCCTCGCCGGGCATCGGCTCGGTCGCGATCCTGACAGCGCGACCCGGCCGGCCGGGTGCCTCGCTCACGCGCACCCCCACCCCGTGGCCGACCGCGAGCTCGACGCGGTCACGAAACAGCATCTCCAGGCCCGCGAGCTCCTCGCGGTCGACCTCGGGCGCAAGCTCTGCTGCGGGCAGCGAGCGGCGCACGAACACCGCCTCCCCGCCCGGGCCCGCGACGGTCAGTGACGCTTGGCAGAGCCATTGGCTGTCTGAGCGTCCCGTGGCGCTCTGCTGTCCGTTTACCAGAAACAGGGAGACCAGCAGCTCACCGCCACGTCGGCGGACGACACCGCGGATCACGACCTCGGGCGCCGACGGGTCAGGGACCAGCGGCTCGATCGGCCCGGCCCCGCTCAGCGGCACGTCCACCTGGCCGCCGCAGCTGCGCCGGCGCCAGCGTCGTGCCGATCGGCCGTCGCCGGCGAGCGCCTCGGCGCTCAACTGCCGCTCGTAGGTGCCCCAGGAAGCCTCGGCGATGACCTTCTCACAGCCGGCGTCGACGGCAAAGGTCAGGCCGAAGGAGGAGGGCACCAGCTGCTCCACCGCGGGCGGGCGGTCCTCGGCACGCCCCTCCTCCCCCTCATCGGCCGTGGAACCGCCGTCGGCGAGGTCATCCTCGGGCAGCAGCTCGGCCGCGAACGGATCGCCGTCGGGGTCATCCTCGCCGCCGGCCGGCGGTGCCGGCGGCGAGGAACCGGGCCGGAACCGGGGCGCGAGCAGGCCAAGCAGGTAACGGTCGACCGGCGCCTCGTCAAGCTCCTCCTGCGGCCCGGCAGCGGGGCCGATCAGGTCCTCACGGATCAGCTGCTCAAGCTCGGAGCGCAGCTCTCGCGCGCCCCTGGTCAAAAGCGGCTCAGGCATCGGCGGCAGCGCTGAAGCCAAGCTCGCCCAATGCAACCTACAGATCCTTGAGCAGCGTGGCAAACGCCGGCAGGCGGCGCAGCTCGGCGATCCTCGCCTGGGCGCCCAACGGCTCAAGGAACGATGTCGGATCGGGCCGGCGGCGGTGGCGACGACCGGGGCGCGCGGCTCTAACCGCGGCGGCGAACACAGCCTTTGGATCGAGCAGCCCCTCGAGCTCACCGGCGGTCGTGGGCACCCCGAGCTCGGTGGCCGTGCGGGTCGTTCCCAGCACGCTGGCGAGGCTCGCGCCGTCGGCGAGCACCCAGGTTTCAAGCTCGCGGACCGGCACCACGGCGACACCGCGGCGGCCGGCGTCGCCCAGGTGCTCGCGTACGCGCTGGAGTCCGGGAGCGACGTTGTTTGAGCGTGCGGCGGCGGGATCGGCGCCACCGTCGGCGTGCACGAACAGGATGTGAAAGGCACTCTGCAGCCGTTGCGCACCGGTGGCGATGCGCTCGGCGCGCGCTGGCAGGGAGCGGTCCACCGGCAACCGTTGCACCTCGCTGACCTCAACCATGTAGCGGGCACCCGTCAGCAGGTGCGAGACGGCCCGCGGCAGCAGCCTGTCCAGGAAGCGGTGGTCGGTCGGCCCTTCGGCGTAGAGCGCCAAACCGAGCCAGGCTGCTGTCACCGGACGCTCGCTGTGGCCAGATACTGCTCGACCTCGCCATGGCTGGCGAAACGGCCGATGTCATCGGGGTCCAGTGTCTGCTGGTAGGAGCGAAGCACCGGGCGTGCATGGGTGACGACGTCGACCGTGCCGGCCGCGCCGTCGATCCTCGTGGCCGACTCAAAGAAGATGCCCTCACGCTCGGACTGCAGCGCGTTGACGACAACGGGAGAGTGGGTGGTGAGGATCAGCTGCAGCAGCGGCAGCCGGCCCTCGGTGCCCGTTGCCGACACGTCGACCAGCGCACGGAGGTGCTCGATCAGCGGGCCCAGGCGGGCGGGGTGAACACCGTTCTCGGGCTCCTCGAAGCAGACCAGGCCACCAAACTCGGGGTCACTTAGCGCGGTCAGCAGCGCGAGCACGCGCAGCGTACCGTCGGAGGCAACGCGACTTGAGTACTCGCCGGCATCCCTGGTGGCGATGACGATCTGCCATTGGTTCTCTGCCTCCTCTTCGCGCACGCGGACGCCGAGCACTCCAGGAACGAGGCTTGAGAGCTCGGCGGAGATGTCGGTCAGCACGCCCTCCGGGTCGTCCGGCTGCGCGGTGGCGGCCTTCAGGCGCGCGAGCACGGCGGCAAGGTTGGCGCCACTGGGCTCGAGCTGTGTGGGAGCGTGGCGGTCGGCAGGGCTGCGAAGGCTGGCTGGGTCGAGCTGCAAAAAGCGCCAGGAGAGCAGCTCCGCGCGCAGCGCGAAGAGATGCGGGAACTCGGCCGAGGTCATGGTCGAGAGCACCGTGCGCTCGGCCGCGGCGGCCGGTCGCGTGCGGCCCTGAACACCGTCCTGGCTGATGTAGAACTGCGGCGCGCCGCTGTCAGCGCGCGTCACCAGCAGGTCGGTGCGCCGACCGTACCCAAGCCGGGAGGTGATCGCTTCGGCCCCAATCCGCTTGAACGGCTTGGCCCATGCGTCATCACCGGCACCGATCCGCAGCGCCGCCTCGTACACCACGAAGAGCCGCTCAAAGCCACCGGTGCGCCGGCGCTCGAGCACGAGCTCGTAGCGCAGCCGGGTTTGGATGAGCTCCCGCTCAACCCCCCAGGGGTCGCGGATGTCAGGCTCGATCAGAACCTCAACGGCAAGCCGCATCCGCTCGTCCACGGACCCCGACGGGGCGCGGTGAAAGAGCTCGCCCGGCTCGCCGCGCAGGCCACCCACGGCCGACCGCAGATCAGTATCCGCGAGCCTCGAGAGCAGCTGGATCGCGTCGAGCAGGTTGGACTTGCCGCTGGCGTTGGTGCCGGCGATCACGTTGAAGGGCTGCAGGTCAAGCGCGAAGTCGCGAAAGGTCTTGAAACCGTCGATCTCGATCCTGGTCAGCACGATCTAAAACGGTACTCCCGGCAAGCGACGCTCAATCATCGAGCAGCGACAGCGTCCCAGCGGGAGCCACCCGCGCGCGGGGCTTCGGCTTTGTCTTGGCGTGTAGCCCGCGCCGGACCTCCTCGGCGTAGCGCTCGTGGTTTAGCTCAAGCAACCGGTCAAGCAGCTCCTGGCGGGGCGCCGGCGCGAACGTGTAGCGGACGCCGAACCTGGTCTCGTGGAAGCCGTGGCCGAGCTCCAGGTCACTCCAGCCGTAGGCGTCGCGGACGGCGCGGTCAAGCTGAACGTGCAGCTCGCGCAGGCGCACGATGTCGTCGGCGTGCTCATCAGGATCGTGCACGCGGTTGTAGGTCCTGGTCAGCCCCTCCTGGCGGTCAAGCATCAGGGCTGAGCGGTGCGCGTTGAGCTCGCCGCCGAGGATGCCGATGGCGTCGGTCAGCTCGGGCTGCGGGAAGGTCTCAAAGCAGTCGGTCGGGGTGTAACGAACCCGCGTCTCCAATGTCGACGCACGCGTCACTGCCCACCACCAGTGAAAGCCGCTCGACAGAAGGCCGAAATGGGCGTCATCGTCGTAGGCGAAGACGCCGAGGGCGTGGGCGTACACGATGCCGGTCGGAACGAACATCGGCTGCACCACCTTGCTGACGAGCGTGATTGCGATGCAGCGGTCGAGCGGGGCGATCGCGCGGTACAGGTCTTTCCCTTGGCGTCCAAACTGCCACCACCGTTCGCGGTAGCCCCGCTCATTGAGGTCAGCTCGCTCCGGACGCACCAAGTCCTCCACTCTTGCGAACGGCGCTGTGTACTCTCGCGCCCGCTCGATCGGCCAGTCGCGGAAGTCGACCACACAGCGTGTCGGTGAGCCGTCGGGACGGGAGTTGAGGTCCTCACCGACGAGGTAGGGCCTGACGACCTCTTCGTTGCGAGGGTCGGCAGCCTTCATCGCGTCGGCCTCTGCCCGGGAGAGCACAAAGCCCATGCCGAGGACGTAGGAGCCGATGAATGATCGCTCCCGATTGGCTTGGAGCCGTTGCGCGTTGCCACCCACGCGGCTGCCCGGAGTAAGCGCGGGCGAGATCGACCCGACGGCAACGCCATCCAACACGCGGCTGGCGCTCCAGCCGTCCCGCCGTGCCCAGACCGTCGCCATCTCCAGGCTGGCGCCGCCCGGCCACGGCTCACTGGAGATCGCACGGTGAAACGTCCAGCCGGCCCCGTGCAGCTGGTCGAGCCCGACCTCGCGCGTATCCCCCTGGGCGAGGGTGTTGGTGGCGATCAGGCCAAAACCGCCGCTCGGGCGCAGCAGCTTGGCGGCGCGCAGGTAGAAGTAGGCGACGAGATCCGCGTTGCCACGCACGCCGCCAGCAAGCTGCCGCACCAGATAGCTCCGATAGGAGGTACCCAGCGCCCCCGTGATCTTCTTCCCACCCTGGAACGGCGGGTTGCCGACGATCGCGTCAAAACCACCGCGCTCGGACACCTCCGGGAACTCGAGCGCCCAGTGAAACGGCCTGCGGTCATCCCAGACCACCTCGGGCACGTCCCCGACGGCGCGGCGGCGCTCGACCAGCCAGTCGTCGGCGAGTGCGCGCAGCTCTGTACGCGCGACCGCGCGCTCGACATCAGTCAGGCCGTGGTCAAGCAGGGTGCGGATGCGACGGGCGACATCCGGCCCCTTCAGTGGGTCGGCGTCCTCGACACCAGCCAGAGCGGCGGCGACGATCAGGTCGCCGATCAGCCTGGCGTCGGCGAGCGCCGCCTGCGCCTGGGCCAAGAGCAGCGCCTTGCGCTCGGCGTCGGCGATCTCACGCACGATGAAGTCCTCGAGCTCACGGCGCAGCATGAGCGCGCGCTCAAGCGCAGCGTCGATCACATCGGCGTGCAGATCGAGGCTCGCCTGCCGGTGGTGGGAGGGGTCGATATGCGCGACGCGCAGCTGCCGCAGGTCCGTGACCCCGAGCAGCGAGTCACCGAGGCGAAGCGCGTGGTCGACGAAGGAGAACGGACGGTCCTTGGCGAGCGTGATCAGCCACAGCGAGAGCTTGGCCATCTCGACAGCCATCGGGTTCTTGTCAACGCCATAGAGGCAGCGCTCGGCGATCAGGCGGTGGGCGAGTGCCTCGCGTTCGAGTGGGTCGGCCGGCAGCCCGCCGCCGCCGGCCAGCGGGCCGGTAGCGGCGGCGGCATCAGTGGCTGAGGTCTCGGTGTCCCAGGCCTCCTGCAGACGCTTGGCGAGGTAGCGGCAGGCGGCGACCAGGAAGGCGCCTGAGCCCATCGCGATGTCGGCGACCCGCAGCTCGAGCAGCTCGGCGGCGGGCCGGAGCTTCCATTTGCGCTCGTCGCGTTCCTGGGCGGGGCCGGGGTCATAGACGATCGGGTCAAGCGCGTGGTGGACGACCTCCTCGGCCAGCTCGCGCGGGGTGTAGTAGGTGCCGGAGGAGCGGCGGTCAAGCGCCTGGGTGACAAACAGCGAGCCGGCGAGGAAGACGAGCGGGTCGCCGCGCAGATCCTCGCGCAGCAGGCCGTGGAAGGGAGCGATGCGAGCGAGCAGCTGGTCATCGCCTGAGCAGACGGCGCGCAGGCGGGCGCGGCGCTCATCGCTGGGCTCGGCGTCAAGCGTCTTGGCGATCGCCGCAGCGGAGCGGCCCGTCTCCTTTGCCAGGCGCTCGATCAGCGTCGCTTCGCCCGACGCTGCCCAGCGCTCGATGTCACCGAGCAGCAGCTCGGGCTCGAGCCTGCCTGAGCAGGCCAGGGCGGTGTCGGTGATGCGCAGCGCGGTGTGGTCAAGCAGGCCCTCGTACACGTGGCCGATCTGCTCGACGTCAAGGGCCTCATAGGAGAGCAGCACGCTTGAGTCGCCCTGCAGCAGGGTCTGCAGCGCGTCGAGCAGGTGGAGCATCGTGCGGTCGTCGACCGGCAGCGGGCTGGCGCGGTGCTCATGCCAGCTGCTGCCGGGCGGGCGTCCCTCCAGAAACGGGTAACGGTCGGGGTCAAAGAGCCCGCCGCCATAGGCGGGAAGCCGTAGCGCGTCGTGCTCGATGCCGCCATGCACGGCGCGAAAGAGCGCGAGGACACGATGCCAGGCGGCGGTCGACCGCTCCAGCGGGTCCTCGCCGTCACGGTCGGCGCGTTCGCGCAGCTGGGCGCGCAGCGTGCTGGCGGCGAGCGTCTGGGCGTAGCGCTGGTCCTCGATCGGAAGCAGCCGCCGCTCCTCGGCGACGAACAGGAAGACAAGGCGCATGATCGCGGTGACGGCGCCGCGGTAGACCTCGGCGCCCTCGAGCTCGCCGAGCAGCTCGCCGTGACGGTCCCGGTCGGCGCGGTCAAGCGTGGTGATCAGCAGCTCGACGGCGTGGCGGACCTGGGTGCCGAGCTGGTCGGCGACCTCCTGTTGACGCCCGGCGCTCTCGGCCAGCAGGCGTGTGAGACCCTGCTCGGCGGGGAGAGCAAAGAAGCGCCGGGCGCCGAGCAGGGTCACGAACGCCCTCAGCGTGAGCGGCTCCTCGAGCCACAGCTCAGCACGCCAGGCGCAGATTCCGGTGCTCTCCCCCGGGCGTGCCCAGACCAGCGTCCAGTCCATGCCGTTGGTGACGAGCGCGAGCGGGTGGCCGGTGGCGCGCGCGAGCTCGGCGGCGCGGTCAAGCGGGCTGGCGGCCCAGGCGTCGGCGCGCAACGGGCGATGGAGCGGGGTGCCGTGCGGATAGCTGTGGACGAGCAGCACGACCGGGTCATCCGGCGCGGCGTGGTCGCGCACCACATATGACGCGCGCAGCAGCACGTCCTGGACGGGCACACGGTAGGCGGGGTCGGTGTCGGCCGGTTCGCTGACAGCCTCGCGCAGATCGAGCAGCTCGGTCAGCACCCACATGATCCAGCGCTGTTGCAGACGCCGGTCGTGCTGCCACTCCGCATACGCGAGGCGCAGATCGGCGATGCGCGTGACGGCCTCAAGACCGTCGGGGAGCAGCTTCTCAAGCACCGGCACCGTCAGAAACGGGCCCTTGGTCTGCACCAGGGAGAGCCACTCGGCGTGGTGTGATGCGATCTTCGGGCGTGCGCGACGGGCGGGCGGCATCTAGAGCCGGGCTCCTTCAGGGACGAGGAGGGTGACGGCTGCCGGGAAGAGACGGTGGGTGGGGTCGCGGTAGCGGCGCGTGATCGCCGCCTGCTCACGTGCGATCTCCTGCGGGATGCGGTCGAGTCGCTCGCGCAGCGAGCGCAGATCCTGCTCGACCTGGGCGCGGTCACCGGCGTCAAGCTCAAGACCTGTGATCAGCCGCAGCTGCGTGCCATCCTCTCCGAAGGCCTCGCGGCGGATCGTGGCCTCAAGCTCGGTCAGGGTTGCGGCGACGTGGTCGCGTTCCTCCTGCGCCCGGGCCTCAAGCGTCGTGACGAGCTGCCGGGCACGGTCACCGGCGCGGGCCTGAAGCGCCGCCCGCAGCGGCTCGGCGGCTTCGCGCAGGCGTGGCAGGAGACGCTCGCTGAGGGTTGCTGGGACGCTGCTGTCGCGGGCGAGCGCGAGCGCCGCCTCGGCTGCCTGCACGCCGAGCCGCTCGGGGCGAGCAGCGCTGAGCGTGACGGCGGCGAAGATCAGCTGCTCATGCAGACGGTGGCCGCTCGCTCCGGTGATCACAAGGCGCCCGTGCGCAACAGCGGTGGGGTGCCCGAGCCTGTGGTCGGCGTAGCGGACGGTGACGCGATGCAGATGCCTACCGGTGCCCCAGACCTCGGCGCGCAGCAGCGAGAGCGACATGCGCACAAGCGGATGGCCGAGGTGGGCGAGCACGAGGTCGGTGCGACCGGCGGCGAGCCGGTCATCGAAGGTGATCGGACGCCGCTCGCTCGGGCGAGCGGGGTGCTCGAGCCCGATCGTGGCGTGCGCCCAGCTTCCGGAGAAGGCGGGCACCGTCCAGGTGCCGGGCTCCTGCGCGGGTTGCAGCGGCGGCTGGCCGGCAAGCTCAAGTGCGGTCGCGACGACACGCTCGATCCGCGCGGGCTCGAGGTGCAGCGTGGTGCGGCTTGAGTCAAGCTCGTCGCGCAGGGCGGCGAGGCGCTCGCGCATGCGCTGCTCCTGGCTGAGGATCGCCCGGGAGGCGGCCTGACCGGAGAAGCGGGTCTCGTCGAGGCTGGCTCTGCGGCCGAGCATCGCCTCCTCGATCTGGGCGGCGATCACCGGCCCGGCGCTGCCGAGGTCGGTGCGGATCTGCTCGACCTTGGTGACGACACGGGCGAGGAAGTCGAGGTCACCCTCGAGCGAGCCGCGGGCGGCCTGCTGCCAGCCGGCGCTGACGGTGTGGTGCACAAGCACCTCCGGTGCGGGCTGGCCGTGGCGGTCGATACGCCCGTTGCGCTGTTCAAGCCGGTTCGGGTTCCAGGGGATCTCGGCGTGTGCGAGCAGATGGCAGTGTCGCTGGAGGCTGATGCCCTCCGACGCGGCGTCGGTGGCAAGCAGCACCCGCACCGGGAAGTCCGCCGGCGGCTCCTGCCACTGGCTCTTGATGCGCTCGCGTTCCTCGGAGGTGGTGGTGCCGTCGAGCAGCTCGACACGGGCACCACCGATGCCGCGGGCGGAGAGCCGCTCCTGCAGGTAGCGCTGGGTGGCGCGATACTCGGAGAAGACGATCACGCGCGTGTCGGTGAAACGGCCGTCCGGTTTGACGTTGGCCTGGACCCAGTCGAGCAGGCGTGTGGTGCGGGCGTCCTCACGGTCGGCGGCCGTGCGCGCCCAGGCAAGCAACCGGTCAAGCAGCTCAAGCTCATTCTGTGACGGCTGCTGGGTATCAGCCTGGGCGGCGGCGTCAATGGCAGCGCGTGTGGCCTCACCCACGCCATCATCGGCCGACTCGTCGTCGGCGGCGTTGGCGGCATCATCAAAGAGCTGGGTGAGCACCGACCTGCTCGGCCGCGTGGTCTGGCGGTCGAGGCCGCGAGTGATCGTCTCGCGGTGGACCTCGAGCGTGCGCAGGAACGCCGCCGGCGAGGAGAACAGCCGCTTCTTGAGCAGCGTCGTGACGAAATCTGCGGCGACACGCGCGGCCGCGCTCTCATCGAGCCGGGCGCTGCGCGCGGTGGCGTAGGTGGCGAGCGTGGCGTGCACGTCACGCTCGCTGTCCGGGTGCTCAACCTCGAGCATCACGATCCGGCGGGCCGGGAAGCGCGGGGTGCCGTCGTCGTTGCGCAAATCCTGCTTGAGCCGGCGCACCGTGACATCACGGATCGCCTCACGCGGCGGGCGGATCCCGCGCGCGAAACGGTAAGGGTCAAGCAGCTCAAGCAGCGCCGCAAACGAGTTGTCATAGCCGTTGTGCGGGGTGGCGCTCAGAAACAGCCGGTGCTCACAGTGGGGCGCGAGCGTCCGGATCGCCTGGGTGCGCAGCGTGTCACGCGCATAACGGGCGTTGCCGCCGCCGGCGGGCGCGCAGTTGTGAACCTCATCGACGATCAGGACGTCGTAGCGTCGGGGTATCTCTGGGTGCGCGGGCAGCACCTCGCGCAGCAGCCGCATGCCGAGCTCACCCTTCAGCCAGTCGATCGAGACGATCAGGCGCGGGAAGTTCGCAAACGGATTGGCGGCAACACCGCGCGCACGGCGCAGCTGCCCGAGCATCGCGCGGTCGACGATGCGGAACTCCAGACCGAACTTCTCACGCATCTCATCGCGCCACTGCAGCTGCAGAGCGGCGGGACAGACAACTACCGCGCTGCGGGCGCGGTGGCGCAGGATCAGCTCCTGAACAACCAGCCCCGCCTCGATCGTCTTGCCCAGACCAACGTCATCGGCGATCAGCAGGGTTGTGCGCGGCGTGCGCAGCGCACGCACGAGCGGCTCGAGCTGGTAGTCCTCGATCGTGATGCCACTGCGAAACGGGGCCTGGAGCGAGCGCTGATCGGCGCTCGTCACAGCACCCCAGCGCACAGCGTCAAGAAAGGCGTCGAGCTCGGCGGGCTCGTCCAGATGTCCGGCGGCGATGGCGGGCAGCTCGGCACGCGCGATCACCTTGGTGCCCGGCTCGATCTCCCAGATGACCTCAAGCTCCTCCCCGGTCGCGTCATCCTCAACCGAGATCAGGCTCACCAGGTGCTGAACGGGGCGGCCGTCGAGCTGTGCCTGGGAGTCACGGGTGACGTCACCGACGACCCACATGCGTCCTCGCACCTGCGCAAGCTGCCCCGGCTCTGGGGCGAGAGCCGGCTGCAGATCGTCCGGTTGCACGAGCGTGGCGGTCACGGCTTGAGAGCCTAACGCTCGTGGCCTTGGCGCCGGCGTGAGTCGAGCGCGTTGAGTTCGTGCTCGTAGTCGCGGCGTGCTTGCGCGAGCGTGTCGCGGTACACGGCCTGGGCGTGGTCGAGCTCGGGCTTGTAGGCGGGGTCGCTGAGCGCTGATGAGTGGTCGAGTGCGCGTTCCCGGTCGTCGAGGTCTTCCGCAGCGAACGGCTGGTCGAAGCCATGGCGTGCTCCCGGATCGCCTGAAAGTGGTCGGAGAAGCGCTGGAAGCTGCCCCGGTCCTCTGCGTTTTGCCGGATGTGCAGGTGCAGCGCGTCGAGAGTGTCAACGCCCAGGTGTGGATCAGCACCAGCATCTGGTCGTCGAAGCAGAGGATCGAATTGCAGCGGTGGGCGATGAGCTGTCGGGCCTGAATGCCCGGCGGTCCGTGGATCTGATCGAGGATCCGGCTGCTTGCCTTGATGTGTTGGCGGATTACCGGTTCTGGGGCGGGAGGTGGGTGGTGGCGGTTTCGTGGTCGGCCGACCAGCCGGGCTCGAGGGTGCGTTCAAGCTCGGCTTATAGACGGCTGCGGGTGAGGCGGCGGCGATCAGGATGCGGACCTGTGCCGCGTGCTCGGCGTGTTGGATCAGCAGTGCCCGCCAGTCAACCAGCCCGTCACGGCTGAGGCTCGCAGCCGGCGGCGTGTTCGGCTCAACATCGAAGACAGCGCGATCGGCGCTCAGCGGCCCGGGCTCTGGGTCCTGTAGATCTGGCCGGAGCTCGGGCTCGCTGAGACCGAGCGCTTTGGCGACCGTGATGCGGTGGCGGCGGTAGGGGGTGCGGTTGGTGCTGGGCCACCGCCGCGCGGTTTTGACGTTGACCTGCACGGCGTGGGCGAGGTCCTTGATCTGCATGTCGGTGGCTTTGATCGCGGTTGCCGGTAGATCGTTTGCGACCGGTCGTCTCCTCCGAAATGCCCGTGGTTACTGGCGATGAGTGTAAAGCCGTCCCAAGACGTCCCAAGACGTCCCAAGACGTCCGAAGTTGTCCCAAGACGTCTTTGAAGACGTCCCGAGATGTCCTTGAGACGTCCTTGCAGATCGCTCAGGGTGTCGTTTATGCATGTAACGCACTCACCCAACGGCACCCGGGCCAGCGCGGACCCGGATCGTGTGCCGCTCACCCGCGCGCGTGTGATGACCCCGACGGAGGTGGCGGAGCTTTTGCAGATGCCGCTCTCGACCGTCTACTACCTGGCCCGTAGTGGGCAGCTGCCGCACAGCCGTCTGGGGCGCAGCTACCGGTTTTTGCGTGACGAGATCGAGACGCTGTTGCGCGGTGAGCGGCGATGAGCGACTTTGGGCCCTCGCATCAGTCACCGCGCCAGCATCCAGGACGCGCGCTGGTGCTGACCGTGTTGGTGGCGGCACTGTTGTCACGCACCGCCTTTGATGTGCTGTTGCTGGTCGCGATCGCACGGCTGGGACTGTTTTTGTACCGGCGTGCTCCCCTGCCCGCGAGCGGCCGTGGTGGCAGGCCGGCTGGTAGCGGTGGCGGTGAGCGGCAGATCGAGCGGGCGCGTGCCGCGACGGCAAGCGGTTGTGTGTATCTCGGTGCTGGCCAGGACGGCAGCTGGCGGTTCTCAGCCCCGGAAAGGGCGGCGCTGGTGCTCGGCCCGCCGCGCTCAGGCAAAACCTCGGCGGTGATGATCCCGGCGCTTTTGGCGCACAACGGGCCGGCGGTCAGCACCTCAACAAAACCTGATGTGCTCAGGGCCAGCGGTCCGGCACGCTCGCTGCTTGGGCAGGTGTGGCAGTTTGATCCGACCGGCACAGCGATGCAGCTCGACGGGGTGCGCAGGCTGCGCTGGTCGCCGCTTCTGGCGGCAACCAGCTGGGATGGTGCGCTGCTGATGGCACGCGCGCTGGTCAGCGGCACCGGGGTTGGTGCCGGCACCAGCGATGTGACGCACTGGTCAAAGCGTGCGCAGGCGCTGCTTGCACCGATCTTGCATGCCGCCGTGCTCGGCGGGCGTGGCATGCGCACCGTGGTTGAGTGGGTCTCAGCACACGAGCTTGAGGAGCCGCTTTCGATCCTGCAGGTCACGGGTGCTACCAGCCTGGCGTCGAGCACGCTTGCGGGGCTCGCGCAAACAGACGGGCGGGAGCGCGCGTCGATCTTCTCCGCCGCCGCTGATGCGCTTGACGCCTACAGCGCCACCGCGGCCCTTGAGGCCACAGACCACCCGGACTTTGATCCGTGGCGGTTTGTGCAGTCCCGCGACACGCTCTACATTCACGCACCCGCCGATCAGCAGCACCTCGCCGCCCCACTGGTGTGCGGGCTGCTTGCGGACATCAGACGCGCGAGCTATGAGGCGCACCGCTGCGGCCGGCTGACGGGCCGGGTGCTGTTCGCGCTGGATGAGCTTGCGAACATCGCACCGATCACAGAGCTGCCAGCGATCGCCTCAGAGGGCGGCGGGCAGGGTTTGCTGCTGCTCGGCGCGCTGCAGGACCTCTCCCAGGCCCGCGGGCGGTGGGGTGAGGCAGCCGACGGGTTTTTGACGCTGTTTGGCAGCAAGCTGATCCTCGGCGGGATCGCCGACACCAAAACCCTGGAGTCGGTGTCGGTGATGCTCGGCGAATACGACCGTCGGCTGATCACCGAAAACCACGGGCACACCCCGGGTGTGTGGGGCACACGGCAAGGGCACAGCGTGAGCACGCAACGCACCCGGGTGCTGTCGCCCGGCGAGGTTGCAAGCGTCCCCGCCGGGTGTGCGCTTCATCTGCAGGGCGCAAGCTGGGAGCTGATCAACCTCACCCCCGCGTTTGCCAGCGAGCCGTGGCGCACAATGACCGCGGGGACGCTCCGGTGAGCGGTTTTTGCTGGGACGTCCTGGGACGGCTTGGGACGTCTGCACCCTGTGCGTATAGTCTGGGACTGGGGGTTGATGACGCCGCGTCAGGGACCCTTGGGAGGTCCTGGTGCTGACCGTCGCGAAGGTCACAGCACGGGTCGCGGCACGGTATGCGAGCTACCTCGAGGGCAAGACCGCGCCCGGTGAGCTGGGTGACTACTACCTCAAAGACGGCGAACGGGTCGAGGCACCAGGACGCTGGGTTGCTGGCGCAAACGCGGTCGGCTGTGACCCGGCCGAGCGGGTTGCTGGCGGGCAGCTGCGTGCCCTGATGGCGGTCAAACACCCGGTCACCGGTGTGGCGCTGCGTCGTGTCGGAGCAAGCGGTCAGGCGGTCGCCGCGATCGACGCGACGTTCTCAGCACCCAAATCGGTCAGCGCCATCTGGGCGCTAGCCGACCCGCAGCTGCGCGCGAGCATCGAGGCGGCGCACGAGCTGGCGATTGACCGCGCGATCGCCTACGCCACCGAACAGGTTGCGATGATCCGCCAGCGCGTTGACGCCGCTCATGTTGAGCACATCAAAGCCACCGGTGTGGTGGCAAGCAGCTGGCGGCACACAACCGCCCGTGCCGTGAACGGGCATGCCCCGGACCCGCAGCTTCACTCCCATGTGCTGCTTCACGCCGCGGTGCGCGGTGACGGGCGGCTGGTCGCGATCGACTCAAAAGCCTGGTTTGTTCACCGCCGTGAGCTTGGTGGCGCCTACCGCACCGAGCTCGCCCATGAGCTCACAAAGCTCGGCTACCAGATCGAGCGTGGCACCGGGCGCGGTGGCCGCTACTTCGAGATCCACGGTGTCCCACGATCACTGATCGAACGGTGGTCAAGCCGAACCCAACAGGTGCAGGAAGCGATCAAACAGCGCCTGACCCGCCGGCGAGCCGAACTGCTCGTGACAGTCGCCGGTGGCGGCAGTCAGGCAGCCCAGGCCAAACAGACCCTTGAGGTGATGGAGCGCTGGGGGCGCCTGCAACCGGCCGAGGACCGGTTGCTGCGCGTCAGCACCCGTGCAAGCAAACAACCACGAACACTCAAGGACCTTGACCGGGCCTGGCGCGTGACCGGACAGCAGCACAACTTCACCGCCGAGACGGTCAGGACCATACGCCCGCAAACAATGACGGCAGTTGATGCGCCAACGGTCGGGCGGGCACTGACAGAGTTTCAGGCGACGTTCACCGACCGGGAGGCCAGAGCGGTCGCGCTTGAGCGCTCAGCCGGCACCACGATCCGGGAGGCGCTCACCGTGCTCGATCAGCTTCACGCGACCGGTGAGCTTGTCCAGCTCGCTGACGGGCGTCTCAGCACCCGGGCACAACGCCAGATCGAGCATGCAACCATCCATGACGCCCGGCAGCTTGCCGTAAGCGCCGCCACCCCGATCCCCGCACAATCAGTTAGCGCGGCCGCCGCCACGGTCAACAGCCGGCTCGCAAAGGCTGGTGGCGCTCTCTCCAACGAGCAGCGCCACGCACTTGAGCTTGCCTGCTCGCAGGCAAGGCTTGTGGTGATCGAAGGGCAGGCAGGGACAGGCAAAAGCACGGTGCTTCAGGCGGTCGCGCTCGCGCACCAGCACGCCAGCCGTGAGCTGCTGGTGACAAGCACCGCCGCGCTCGCCGCACAACGACTCGCACACGACCTGGTTGAGGTTGGTGTTGATGCGCGCGCCTACTCAACCGCCGCGCTGGCGCACGCCTTACAAGACGGGCAGCTCGAGCTCTCAACCGTCACCACGATCATCCATGATGAGGCCGCGCTTGCCTCCACCGCCGAGCAACACCACCTGATCGACGCGGCCAGGCAAAGCGGCGCGCAGCTGATCCTCGTAGGTGACCCGCAACAGAACCGGCCCGTCGGCGCCGGTGGCCTGTGGAGCATGATCGAGCACCCAGCACAAACCGTCGGCGCGCACGTGCGCCTGACCACGAACCTGCGTGCCCGCGACCCGGCCGATCAGACAGACCAGCAGTCCTTCCGTGCCGGCAGGCACCACGACGCGCTACGCGGCTACCAAAGCCGTGGGCGTCTGCATCTCGCAGGCGAGCAGCGCACAACCGAAGACCAGGCGCTTGAGGCCGCACACAACGACCGGGCCGCTGGGCGTCACACACTGGTGATCACCCAAACCTCAAACGAGCACCTCGACCAGCTAAACGCCCGCGCCCAGGCGATCAGGGCACACGCCGGGGAGCTCGGCACCCGGGCGATCAAGCTCGCCGACAAGCCCTACCGGCTGCATGAAGGCGACGAGATCCAGCTGCGCCACAGCATCCACCACCCCACCCACGGACAGCTTGCCAACGGCACCAGCGCCACCATCCGTCACATCGCCCCCGATCAGACGGCGCTGCTCAAGCTCGCAGACGGACGGCAGGTCACGCTCACCCAACAACAGCTCCAGAAAGCCGACGCGCGACTCGGGTACGTGCAGCACCCCTTCCCCGCCCAGGGCGCCACGACCGACACCACACACGTGATCGTCGCCGAGCACGCCACCCGCCAAGGCACCTATGTCGCCATCACCCGCGCACGGCAGCAAACACACATCTACGCAACCCTCGAACCCGACACGAGAGAGGAGCCGCTCAGCCTGCTCAGCGAGATCCTCGCACGCGACGAGCCCGAGCGCCCAGCGATCACAGTGCCACTCGCCCGCGCACCCGAACCACCGATCACCCAACCCCGCGAACGCGAGGCGACCGACCGCCCTGCACGCGAGCTGGAGCACGTGATCGAGCCGGTGATCGAGCCGGTGATCGAACATGACCTCGGCTGGGAGATCTGATGCCCCGCGACCGGACGCACGGACCCGCTCCGCGCGCGCGGAAACCTCACCGAGCGAAGCGAGGTCCCAAGCGACCGACTCCGCGCGCGTGAAACGGCCGTTACGAGAACCGGCCGGCAGCGACACCCACCCTGCCCTTCCAGGCAAACAGCCTCACCCGCCAGCAGAGCCCCTCGCCTGCCAGCCCGCGACCAGCGCGAACGCTCGCCACCTGGTCGCGCGGTGCCGTACGCTTGCGCCAACACCGTTCTTGAGAGACCTAGTGGCCGACCACGACACCCAAGACGACCAGCCTGAAGCCGGCGAAGGCACGGGCGAACAAGCTGGCACGAGCTGGAGTGAGACCCGGGACCAGAACCCAGTCAACGAGCGCGACGCCGCCGCCTACCAACGGCTCATGGAAGCCGAAGCACGCCTATACGAGTGGTGGCAGCAACGACAACCCGCCACAACCCACATCACAGAACTCCTCGCCAGCCCCAGCGAAGACACCAACCACCTCTGGCTCGCCGCGCTCGGCAAAAAGGTCGCCGCAATGGGCGGACATCTCAAGCTCACCGCCGTGTTCGGCAACGAGACCGTCACACTCCTACGCGAGCCGGGGCCCGGAAACCCTGGACCCGCTTCCTGACCCCGGACCCCGAGCGGCTGGTACGCCCCCGATTCACAGGTGGTGGCCGCCTGGGCCAGGCCTCGCGAGCCTCGCCGAACTCCCTGTCCGGACACCCCGGTCACCGGCACGCCCGGACCGGATCGCGGCCGCAAGAGCCACGGCAACAAGCCGCGTGTCAACGGCATCAGGCACGCAGTGGGGGGCTCCATCATCGTCTGGATGTCGGCGTAGCCCACCCGCTCCTGAGCACGGCGAACGTCGGGTTTCGCGATCATCCGGGTTCCGAAGGTGTGCCTCAGGTCGTGGAGACGAGGGTTTGCAGGTTGGCGCGCCTGAGCGTAGCCCTGTAGCGAACTCGAAGCGCTGAGTCCGACAGGTGCTCCCTCCTTCGGGGTCAGCGGTCGGTACGTGAGCACCGCCGACTTCGACCCGATGCCGTGTTATCTCTCTTTTCACGGCCCGAGGCGGCTCTCGACCGGCGGCACGAACACGGAGACGGTAAACCTCTCACAAGCACCGTTGCGGGCTCGAAGGCCGAGATCACCTGAAGTCGAACCCCACAGATAGGCCTGCGTCCACGACAGCCATAGCCCCGGTCATCGCCGAGGCTTGGTCGGACAGCAGGAACGCAATCAAGTTGGACACATCTGTTGGATCCAGCAACCTGCCCATGGGTTGGCGCGCCACACGCGCCGCCAACCAGCTGTCGGGATCCTCCGCGCTGTGGAGATGGTGGCGAAAGAACGGAGTGTCGGTGACGCCTGGGCAGACGCAGTTAGCTCGGATACCGTCGCGCGCGTAGTCGAGGGCCACGGCGCGCGTCAGCTGCAGCAATGCGCCCTTGGATGCACAGTACGCGGCGAAAGCCTGCTCGGCCATGAACGCGTCGACGCTCGCGACCGTCACGATCGCTCCGAAGCCCATCTCGCGCATGCCCGGCAGGCATGCGCGGATGCCGTGGTAGGCGCCCACCACGTTGGTCTCGAACACGTCGTTCCACTGTTGCGGTGTGGTGTCGAGGATGGTGCCGACTACATGACGGGCGGCGCTGAGCACCAACCCTGAAGGCGTACCGCCGAATTTGCTTCGCGTGGTTTGTACCGCTTGTGACCAGGTTTCCGGCGAGCCGACGTCACCCTTGATCCATGCAACGCGGTCCGCATCTGCATCCAGCGGGCTGTCGGCCACGTCGATCCCCAGCACCGCGTGTCCGTCGGTTCGAAGTCTGTCAACCGTTGCTGCTCCTATGCCCGATGCGGCTCCGGTTACGACGGTGATGTTCATTTGTTCTCCCTCCATTGCCGAGAAGCAGTATGCTCACATCCGACCCATCGGGCAAGTATCCGGGATTTCAGATAAGGAGAGCGATGCCTGGCTGGACATGCTGTGAACGGTATTTTGAGGATTACTCCGTCGGTGAGCGGTTTGCAGGCCCGCGCAAGACTGTTGATCAGGCGGATGTCTCCGCTTTTGCCGGGCTAACGTGGGATTTTCACCCGGCTCACACCGACGAGTCGTTCGCCACCGAGCGTTATGGCGGTCGTATCGCTCATGGGATGCTGACGTTCTCGATTGTGACCGGCCTGACGGTCGAATACAACCTATTGGCGATCTCCTATGGGTATGAGAAGGTTCGCTTCCCGCACCCCGTGCGCCCTGGCGACACGATCGCAGCCGCTGCGGAGGTCAAGGCGAAGCGTGAACACCGCCGTCCTGACATCGGTCTGGTCGTCAAGCACTACACGGGGACCAACCAAGATGACGCAATCGTGTTCGTCTGCGAACACATCCTCGCCGTTCAGCGCCGTGGCTCATGAGCGGGTTCCTCGACCAATACAGGGGTGAGGGCCCCCTGCGAGACGTTACGATCGTCGACTTCTCGCAGATGATGATGGGCCCACTCGCCACTCAACTGATGGCCGATCTAGGTGCTCTAGTGATCAAGGTGGAACGTCCAACCATCGGCGAATGGGAGCGTTCCTACCTGCCCCGCGGCACGCGCCATGCCGGGGAATCGCCCTATTTCCTGGCGATGAATCGCAACAAGCTGTCGTTTGCTGCCGACCTGAAGCGACCCCAGGACCTGGCGCATGTGCGCGACCTCTTAGCACGGAGCGACGCTCTGGTGCATAACTATCGGCCTGGCGTGATGGCACGACTCGGACTCGGATATCAGGACGTGCGCCAGCTAAACGCAGCAATCGTGTACGCCGAAGGCTCTGGATTTGGTTCGGTGGGTCCGCTGGTCGAGCGTCCCGGGCAGGACCTTCTAGTTCAGGCTATGAGTGGCCTTGCAGCCAACAACGGGCCGGAGGGATCGGCGCCTGTGCCAACGGCTACGCCCGTCTGTGATGCGTCCGCTGGCTTTCTGCTCGCATTCAACGTATGCGCCGCTTTGCTCGACGCTCGCATGACCGGAGTGGGCCGCAGGGTCGAGGTCAGCCTGCTCTCTGCTGCTTTGACTATGCAGTGCCAGGAGGCCTTCGTGGCGATGAACACCTCGCTCCGCTTTGGGCGCAGTGGCACTGGCGTCGCGGCCCCCTGGAGTGAGGCACCATACGGGCTCTACCAAGCTGCAGATGGGTGGGTGGCCATTGCGATGACGCCACGACAGAAGTTGGTGGACGCTCTCGGCGCTCCGGGCGACTGGCTCAGACTGACCGACGAGGAGTACTTCGCAGCGCGCGACGTGGTCAATGCATGGGTGGCAGAGCGTGTGCGCAACGAGCCGACGACTGGGTTGCTGGAGATGCTCGCAGGCGCCGACATCTGGGCAGCTCCGGTACTCACACTTGAGGAGATCCTCGAGCATGAACAGGTGTCAGCGGCCGGGCTCGTCCAGACCATCCCCATGCCCGATGGTTCGACTGCCCGCGCCGTCGGCTTCGCCGGATCTGGGACCGGCATGGGCAGCCTGGCGAGACTTCCGCCACCAAGAGTCGGGCAACACACCGAGGAGGTCCTGGAGGCGCTATGACTGAGGCTGCGCCCGCCGCGAGCCTCGAGACCCTGTATCGCGCGCTGGCTCAGCGGACGCTGCGCTGGCGGTTCGGCCAGTGGTATTGGGGGGACGCGATTGCGGTAGACGGGTTGATTACAGCCGAGCGCCATGGCCTGGTCGACTTGAGCGACACACTAGCCGACATCGAACGCTGGGCGCGCTCAGCACCCGTGTCGTTCGATGATGCGCTGGCGCCTTTCCGGGCGCTGTCCCAGCTCGCTCGGACTGAGCGTATTGAACCGGTGGCGATCGAGCGCGCGGCTTTGGCACTGGAGCGCCTTCCGCGCACCCCCGAGGGGATTCCGTTGCTGCGTCCGCATGTGCCGGAGTGGCGACACCTGGTGTGGGTAGACTCGCTCTACCACCTTCCAGTTGGCTTAGCCATGCTGCCGCCGCGCCCGGCACGCGAACGAGAGAACGACGCGCTCGCAGTCGCGCTGGAGACGATCCATGTACTCGATCTGCCTCTAGGGATCGCGCACTGTTACGAGTCCGGCCGCATGCTCTCCAACCGGATTGCGTGGACCCGAGGAATCGGCTGGGCCCTGCTGGGTGCACTGGATCTGATCGCGGAGCTGGGCTCCGCGCGAACCGCCCCGCTTCTGGATGTGACCAAACGCTGGATACGTCAGCTTGCCGAGCACCAGCGTGAAGACGGGCATTGGCGGACCGTGCTTGGTGACGCCTCTGCGGAGCCGGAGTCTTCAACTGCTGCCTTTTTTGTCGCTGCTGCGCTTCACGAATGTACGCCAGCCGAAACGGTCGACAGCGCGACGCTGCAGCGCGCGATCGACGCCGTAGTCGGCTCGATCGATCGTCACGGCGTGTTCGTCGGCGTGAGCGCCGACACGCACGCAGCGTGGTGTATCGACAACTATCGCAATCCGCCGCTGCGTCCATCCCCGTGGGGGCAAGGGGCCGCACTCAGGGCGCTGGACGCGGTCGTGCGACGTCGTGGCTGGGACGGGCTTGACGAACCAGCCCATCTCAAGTAAGTTTGGCTATCTCAGACAGCCGTCTGGTCAATCAGAAATATGAGAATAGTTCCCGCTCTTGACCGTGGCCTCCAGATTTTGGAGGAGGTAGCAAACTCAGGCGAAGGCCTCACCGTGTCGACCTTGGCCCAGAGGCTCACGATTCCGCGAAGCGCAGCTTATGAGCTAGTTCACACGCTAGCGGAACGGGACATGCTTGAGCAGCGTCCCGGTGGCCATCTGGCCCTTGGGATTCGTGTGTTCGCGTTGGGAAGCGCGTTCCTGAGTTCTGTGGATCTGGTGCACGAGGCGCAGGATGTCGCTTACGAGATAATGATCGAGACCAATGAAACCGTCCAAGTTGGGCGGCTAGACGGTGCCGACGTGCTCTATCTGGCCAAGGTTGAGTCACGCCAGATGATAAGGCTAGTGTCAGCTGTCGGACGGCGAGTACCGGCACATTGCACCGCTTTGGGAAAGATGATGCTCTCGCTGCTCGAACGAGACGTGCGAGCCGAGCTGATTGGCGAGCATCCCATCGCCCTGACGAACCGCTCCATCACAGACCTGCTCGCCCTGGAAGCCGAGCTCACCGCCACCGCAGAGCGTGGTTGGGCCATGGAGATTGCTGAGTCCAACCCGCAGGTTGGCTGCGTGGCCGCACCGATCTGGGATAGCGGCAACTCTAATGTCGCGGCGATGAGCATCTCGGTGCCGCTCGCCAGGTTCGGGGAGGACGACCAGGAGCGCTTACGTCAGGTTGTGATTACTGGCGCCAACCGCCTATCGAGCCGGCTAGGCCACGTCGCCAAGCACGACGAACAGACAGATTCGGCAGGACGACGCGATGACAGGCCCCGTGTCTCCGTCTGACACCGCGCTAGAGCCGCTCGTCTCCGGCAACGCGCTGTGCAAGTCGTTTTCGGGAACGGAAGTTTTACACTCAGTAACTGTCGCATTCTGCGCCCGGCAGGTCCATGCAATCTGTGGTGAGAACGGGGCCGGCAAGTCAACGCTTCTCAAAATCATCTCCGGAGTGCACCGCCCCGACTCCGGCTCGATCGTCACCCAGGGACGAAAGCACGCAGGCCTGACCGTCCACGAGGCGCGCAAGCACGGAATCGTTGCGGTGCTGCAGGACCCGACCTTGATCCCGACGCTGAGCATCGCTGAGAATTTCTTCCTCGGCTCGCTCCCCGGCCGCGCGATCGTCAGGAGAAGGGAGATGACGCGCAGTGCCCAGGAGGCCCTGGACCGGTATGGTCTCCCACTCGACGCTAGCGAGCTGGTTGCACAGCTCACGCTCGGCAAACGCCGTCTGCTCGAGATTGTGCGAGCGAGCGAGCAACACCCGCGTCTAGTGATCCTTGACGAGCCAACGGCGTCGCTAAGCGACTCGGAGGTCCGGATGCTGGCGGGCGTCATAGGCAAACTCAAACAGGAGTCGGCTGCCATCGCATATGTCAGTCATCGCCTGAGAGAAGTCCTCGAGTTCAGCGACGTGATCACCGTCCTGCGGGACGGGACGCGGGTCGCGACGGAACCGGCAGCCACGCTCGATGAGAACGGTCTCGCGTCGTTGATGATCGGCTCGGCAGTGTCGCGCGTGACTCACCGGCAAGAGTCGACTCGACGGCGCAACGACCCACGCGCGCGTGGCCTGACGGGCCGCGCCATACACCTCGGTGCCTCGACGGCACCGTTTGATTTGGACCTCCCCGTCGGAGAAGTCATTGGGTTCTATGGGCTCGTCGGGAGTGGTCGCAGCTCGCTCGCTCGCAGCCTCGTGGGCCTGGGTCCATTACCAGGAGGCGAGATTACGCTCAATGGCTCCGCGTACCGTCCCACAAGCCCGAGCCACGCCGCCCGGCTCGGCGTAATGTATTGCCCGGAGGACCGCAAGGGAGGTGGCCTCTTCTTTCGATCCTCCATAAATGAGAACGTCAGCCTCATCACGCTGCGGTCGTACACCAACCGCGCTGACATCATCTCGGTCCGACGCGAGCGCCAAGCGGTCATCGAGGTATGCCGCTCGGTGAAACTTAGGCCTCTGAATATCGACGCCAAGCCCTCGCAACTTAGTGGCGGGAATCAGCAGAAGGTACTGCTGGCTAGATACTTCGCGGCCACGCCCGACGTGCTGATCCTCGATGAGCCCACTGTCGGCGTAGACATAGGAGCACGGCGCGACATCCATGAAATGATTGCCGCAAAAGGTGCCACCGGCGGGGCGGTCGTTCTCATCTCCTCTGACCCCGAAGAAGTGCTGGATCTCTGCCAGCATGTGTATGTCTTTCGTGACGCTACAGTTGTCGCTGAGTTCGCGGGCTCTCGTCTCACGCGCGATGCACTGACGGCAGCCGCACTGGTATCCCCGGAAGGGCCCCCAGTGCCATGAGTCCGGTCCAGCTAGCCTCCAAGCGTAACCGGGAGTCCCAGCCGACCGAGAACGGTCTGCCACGGTCGGGGCGCAACCCGGCCGGGGCGTTTGCGCTCCGACATCGCGAGAGCGCCCGAGTACTTGCCCTCGTGCTTCTTATTGCTGTGGGCGCTGCTATCAGACCCGGATATCTGACAGAGCATTCAATGGTGTCGGTACTCCTGCCGGCCGCTCCGCTAGCCGCGCTTGCCACGGCCGAAGCATTTGTGATGATACGAGGCAAGTTCGTGGATCTCTCAGTCGGCGTGACGGCAAGCGCGGCCGCAGTGCTCGCAGTATCGGTTTCACCGCACGGCACGATTCCGGCCGTGCTCGCAGCCCTTGCTGTCGGTGCCACCATCGGACTCGCGAACGGGATCGGCGTCGGAGTATTTCGTGGCAACCCCATTATCGTGACGCTGGGCATGAGCTCGGTAGTTGGTGCTATCACGCTTGCTGCTAGCGGTGGCTCCAGCAGTACCCTCAGTCCGGGCATGCTCAACAACTTCGGCACCGCCTCGCTCGCTGGCATCCCCGAAGTCGTGCTCGCCGTAGCGCTGATTCTAATCGTGACAGCCTGGTGGTTTGCTGTCTCGCGTTGGGGGCGGATGATGCGTCTAGCCGGCGACAGTGAACTTGGGTTTCGCGTTTCGGGCGGCCGACCGGTAGCGGGAACCATCGTAGCGTTTGTGCTCGCTGGTCTGTTCAGCGCGGTCGCGGGCATCCTGCTGGCAAGCTACGTGCAGACACTTGACTTCACTATCGCCGCTAACGACACGCTTCCTGCAATCGCAGGAGCCGTGATCGGCGGCGTAAGTCTGTTTGGCGGTGAGGGCTCACCGTGGCGTGCTGGTTTCGGCGCAGTTCTATTTGGGTTTCTCACAAGCGTGCTGCTGCTTGCCGGGCTCTCGCCCTATCAGGAGGAGATCGTTGAAGGTGTCCTCGTGGTAACGATCGTGTACTTGACAGAGAAGCTGCTGGGGCGTTGAGGTTATGACAACAGTCAAGCGTGCCCGAGCGCGGGAGTACACACGTATTGCTGGCCTGGCGCGCACAGGGCGAGCGGCCATCAACGCACGTGGCTATCTGATTCTCGTTACTTTGTACCTGATCGCAGGCTTGCTGTCCTCGTCAATGTTCCAAGCAGGCACAATCCGCGCCATAGCCGCAAATGGCGTGCCTCTTGTGCTCGTCGCAACCGGGGAAGCTGCGGTGCTGCTAATCGGAGAACTCGACCTGTCTGTAGGTGCGGTTACCGCGCTCAGCGGCGTGTTTGTCATCGTACTTCTTAATCATGATGTGGCACCCACGGTGGCTATCGGCCTCGCGGTCAGTGCTGGTCTCGCGGCCGGCATCGTCAACGGACTATGTGTGGCACTTTTGCGAGTATCGTCGTTCATCGTCACGCTAGGTACAAGCCTAGTCTTCTACGGCATAGCCTTGGTCGGCGCCAATGGCGTCCAGGTTCCCGTGTCGCGATTCGGGCCGACGACCTGGCTCGGGACGTCCTTCGCACAGATCTTTACACCGACTGTCGTGATCGGCTTAGTGGTTGTGACAGTCGTCGCGGTTGCAGTGGGGTCATCGCCATGGGGAAGGCAGTTATACGCGATAGGCGGTGATCGAGAGAGCGCTGAGCGTTGGGGACTGCCAGTGAAAACCAGAGTGATCTCGGTGTTTGCCCTGGCTGGAGCGATGGCTGCCCTCGGAGGAGTGCTGTCAGCGCTCGCCCTGGGTACCGGCGATCCGACTGTGGGTAGCCAGACGTTGCTCACGGCCATAGCTGGAGCAGTCATCGGCGGAGTGGGAGCAAAGCCGGGCGAGGGCCGGATCGGGTCGGCGGCGTGTGGGGCACTGGCTCTGGTCGTGCTTACGTTCCTACTCAACGAAGAGAACGTCGGCGCTTCTGCGCAGCAGGCAGTAGTCGGTGTCGTGGTGGTGGCAGTCGGCCTTGGGCGACTCGACCCGGCCGTCAGCCGGCACCTCGCGGCCAAGCGTGATGCGCTTATGAAGCGTCACGTTCCATCCCACGGGCCGATGCCATCGGCGGAGGATGGGGGCTCATGAGTCAGCCAGTGGCGGACAGGAACGGGGATGCACTCGAAGAGACACTGTCGCGAACGGCGGCTGCGTCTCTAAGCTGGGGAAGCACTAGCCCTGACTTCCGTGCTAGCGCGCTCGAGCTGGTCGCTGCCGGTCTTGAGGGCGCCCGCGACGAGCTCGTTCCACTCGCCGCGCGCGAGACGCATCTTTCAACAGATAGGCTGGCTGGTGAGCTGACTCGCACCACGTTCCAACTGCGAGCTTTCGCGGGGGCGCTCCGCGGGCGTTCGTTTGGGGACACGGTCATCGATCACGCTGACCCAGACTGGCCATCCGGGCCACGACCCGACCTGCGCGTGACGACAGTTGCGCTCGGGCCGGTTCTAGTTTTTGCAGGCGGCAACTTTCCGTTCGCGTTCAGCACGGCTGGAGGCGACACCGCTTCTGCACTCGCCGCGGGCTGCGCAGTGATGGTCAAGGCCCATCCGGGGCACCCAGAACTGTCCAGCGCTGTTGGCACGATCCTCGGACGTTGCCTACTGGATGCCGGCGCCCCGCACGGGACATTCGCGCAGATCTTCGCGGAGGCCGAGGCTCGTGACGTGCTGGCCGACGCGCGAATTGCCGCTGGCGCGTTCACCGGGTCGTTGGACGGTGGCCGTGCCCTCTTTGACATTGCGGCTGCTAGGTCTGATCCAATCCCGTTCTACGCAGAGATGGGTAGCGTCAACCCGGTCTTCGTTACCCCCGGAGCGGTCGCCGCTCGCCGGACGGCCATCGTCAACGGCTTCCTCACGTCGATGATGCTCGGAGCTGGCCAGTTCTGCACTAAGCCTGGCGTGCTGTTCGTACCGCAGGAGAGCCTACTCGAGCACGAGCTCGTTGATGCCCTCGTTGTCCAAAGCGCTCAGGCGATGCTGAGCGAGCAGATCGCCGCCCGTTACCGCTTGATGCTTGGGACGCTGGGCCGCCACAAGGCTCTACGCTGGCTGGCCCACGGTAAGAGTGAAGGTCTCATGTCCGCGCCCAGTATTCTCACCACAACCACCACCGAGCTCCTTCGCGATCCAGCTAGGCTGCTGCTGGAGTGCTTCGGACCCGCCGCGCTAGTTGTCACGTACGACACCGCTGAGGAACTCCTCCACGTAGCACAGGTTCTACCCGGCCAACTGACGGCCACGATACACGGCGAGACCGATGAGCTTATCGCAGCGCAGCTGATTCAACTGCTCGCGCGGCGCGTTGGGCGAATTGTCTGGAACGGCTGGCCAACTGGGGTGTCTGTCACTCACGCAATGCAGCACGGTGGCCCCTACCCGGCCACCACGGCCTCGCTCCACACCTCGGTCGGCTCAGCAGCGATCAAGCGCTTCCTGCGCCCTGTCTGCTACCAAGGCGTTCCTGACGCGCTTCTTCCGCACGAATTGCAGGAAACAAACCCCAACGGCATCCCGCGATGGGTCGATGGGAGCTTACGCATCCCGTTGCCGACGCCTCAGCCACGCTAGGAGGGAACCATGACAGTCGACAGTACGACCCGGAGACCGACGCTCGATGCCTTGACTCGTGACCTAGGTAATGGGCCAGACACGGTAGCCACATACGGTGAGTTTGGGCCCCAGTCTCTGCCTACTTCGCCGCTGAGGTTCCCCGACGGGGCCGCCTTCAGGGTTGAGATCCCAAGTGTGGAAGGGCCCGAGTGTCTTGACGCCGCATTGGCTGAGGCACAGCGTCTTCAGGTCCCTGTGCGCAGATTGTCACAAGGTAGCGGCGTGATGCTCCAGACCGACGCTGAGCTGGATCGGATGGCGGCACGCGCGGCGGACGTTGGTGTCGAAGTGAGCCTCTTTGCGCGTCCATGCGCTGCGTGGGGAATCTCAGCGGCCAGCCTCGCTCCCCTGGGCGCCGTTTTCGGTTCTGCGGCACGCGGGTCCGAGCAGCTCATCGCAGTTCTCGAGGACATCCAGCGAGCTGCCGATCATGGAATCCGCAGCGTACTGGTCTCTGACCTCGGGGTTCTCGCGTCGTTCGGTCGCATGCGGGCACGAGGCGAGCTACCCGGTGACATGCAGGCTAAGGTGTCCGTGATGCTCCCGGTCGCCAACCCCGCCAGCGCCGAAGTCCTAGTCGGGCTGGGTGCCGACACATTGAATCTACAGACTGACCTCTCGCTCGCTCAAATCGCATCGATTCGCTCGGTTGTTGACGTCCCACTCGACATCTACGTGGAGGCTCCTGACAGCATCGGCGGGTTTCTACGCTACGAAGAACTCGCTGCGCTCGTTCGGGTGGCAGCTCCCGTCTACCTCAAATTCGGACTGCGCAACGCACCTGAGGTCTATCCGTCCGGAAGCCATTTGGACAATGTCACTGTGGCATTGACACGTGAACGGGTTCGGCGTGCAAGGATTGGCTTGGAGCGCATGGCCCGCGCTGGCATGGATCTGACAACCTCTGAGCCGGGCGCGTCGGGGTTAGCAGTACCCCAGCCGAGGCCGAGGCGCACCAAGAGCGCCACCGTTCCCATCTGACGCCGGAAGCCCGTCAGCCTCATACATAAGCAGATAGTGCAGCTGGTGGTCGCACTTGTTTGCGCGGTCGGGTCTGGTCCCAATAGCGTAAACCTAAGCGCTGAGCATAAGGATTGAGTCTTTGACCGGCCTGGAAGGCTTGGGCTGGTTGAGGTGCGCGGGTCGCTTGACTGGCAAGGTGCTCATCTTGCGTTTGATGACCCGTGGGTTTTGGCGCAGCCAGCGTGGCGGGAGCGGCTGCGCAAGGATGTCAGGGATCGAGACATGATCGGTCAGTCGAGAGTCCGGAGGAGCGTTGCGCTGGCCGGCGCGTGGCATACCAGCACCATAAAACCACCGACCGCACACTAACTTTACGGTCTTTGGTCTAGGCAACGTGTTGTGGGCGAGACCCCAGCCGTCAGGCGCCGACGATTAACCGGTCCGTAACAGTGAAGTGCACCTACAGGACTTGACGGGGCCACCCGGAAGTACTAGTGTTTTCATGGTCAGATGGCTGTCTGGGGGGCCAGACACAATATGGCTATAGAACCAAACCAAGAAATGCGATGGATCATCCCTGACGGTTGGATGCCGACGGGCAGTTCTGCGGGCATCGACGCACACGAGGCCGTGTGCGTTGTCAACCTCGCGACTCACGACGCACAGCTAACATTCACGTTCCTCTTCGAGGACCGGGAACCCGACGTGGTCGATGGGCTCATCTGCGGGGCGCGACGGAGCCGACACTTTCGGCTGGATTGGCCCCATGAGCTAGGTGGGTATCGGTTGGCCGCTGAAACTCCCTATTCGCTGCTCGTGGAAAGCGATTCGCCGATTAGCGTGCAGCACACGCGCGTGGACACGCGTGCCGGAGGGATCGCGCTCATGACCACGATGGCCGGGGCCTTACATCGGATGACACTATGACGTGGAGCGTCGACGTACTGCACTATGCGACTGGGCTAGTCCCTGGAGCGCAGGTCAGATGGCTGACCGGCTTCGACCAGTGGCAGGTATTTCACTTTAACGCCTTCCTGCTGCGGCAAGATGGCCAGAACGTCCTTGTGGACTGCGGGATCGACGATCTCGACGTCTTCAATACCGTGCTTCGCTCAACTTTGGGCGAGCGCGGGCTGCTGCACCCAGCGGGCCCGGGTGTCTCAATTCGGTCCCTGCTTGCCGAGCGGGGCTTGGAGCCACGCGACATTGACGTCGTGGCCCTGACTCACCTGCACATCGATCACGTCGCCAACGCACAGATGTTCCGGAATGCCACTTTTCTCATGTCTAGAGTGGGCTACGAGCGTCACGCAGACCTCGAACGACGCTTACCGGAGATGGTCCCGGAAGCGGTGTTCCCGTCGGGAGCGATTGGCTTCCTGCGCGAGAAGCCGGGCCGACTAGAGCTTGTCGACGACGGTCCTACGGCGCTGGCGGGCATCAGCGCAAAGCATGTCGGCGGACACACCGCCGACTGCACCGCCTTCATCGTCGATGGCGATATCGGCAAGGTGATCTTCCCAAGCGATACGGCCTGGACGGCGCTTAACATCGCCGAGCGGCATCCTCCGGGATCTGTCGTCAACGTCGCGGAGTGCTACGAGGCGTTCAGGTGGCTGAACGCCACCAAAGGGATTGTCCTTCCGCCGCACGACGCACAGCTTTCTGACCTCTTATCGCGGAAGGCCGACGAACCTCGAACCAACGAGGAGGTGTAAACCTGCCCGAACTTGCCTGCAAGCATACATACTCGCATTGATGAACCACACAACGGGGTGATAGGCACCCCGCCGAGGAGGAGAATAATGGCTTTACGAAGGTTGTCACTCAGACAACGGGTCGCCGCGCTGGCGGCAACGGTCGTAGTCTGTGTTGGAGGGTTACTAGGAGCTGGCGCATTGCTAGGAGCGTCGGCGGCGTCAGCGCATCAGCATTCGGCTCGAACTGCGAATTCGGCACGAACTGCCGAGTCGGCCCGAGCTGCTAGTGGAGCGTGCGCGACCTTCTGGCGACCAGCCGCTGTGATTGCCGGAGGAAAACTACCCTCTGGTCTCTCCTGCGCGCACAAGCACCCGTACACGATTGCTCTTTTGGGCGGACTCAACTGCCCATACTGCTCGTCGTGGACTAAAGCGGCCGAAGCTGAGTTGACGGCGCTCGGCGCCAAGGTCGTCCTCAACCTGAACGCCAATGGCAGCGCTACGACGCAGGCCTCCCAGATGCAGGAGGCAATCTCGCGGCACCCTGACGGAATCATTGTTTTCCCAGTGAGTGAGTCGGGGATCGTGCCTAGCCTCATTGCAGCAAAGGCGGCCGGGGTCAAGGTGGAGGCTTCCAACTCACCTCCGAGCCCGGCGGCGATGAAAGACATCATCGGCTATACGGGCCCGAATAACACCCAAGAGGGGCAAGTCGCAGCGAGAATGCTCGCCAACGCGATGCACAAGAAGGGTAACGTCATCGTGATCCTAGGCGCCGCTGGAACCACTCCTGAGGTTCAGCGACTCGCGGGCTTCAAGGAGACGCTGAAGAAAGTCGCGCCCAAGATGAGGGTACTTGGCACGGGTGTCGGCAACTGGGAGGAGTCGCAGTCGATTACGGCCACTTCCAGCCTATTGAGCCGCTACGGCTCCAAGGTCAACGGAATTTTCGCAGAGGACGACACGACAGCGGCCGGTGCTGCAAAGGCGGCAAAGGCGGCGGGTGTCAAGCTGCCAATCGTTGGAGTGGGCGGCAGCACGGCTGGCCTTCAAGGGATCAAGACAGGCGCGATCTACGGAACGATGTATCAGTCCCCGTACCTGGACGGGGCATTTGGTCCGATAATGGTTTACGACACGCTTGAGCATCTCAAGCATCAGCACGTGGTGAATCTCCCGCTGCCGATGATCACCAAGTCGAATGTGCGGAAGTTCAAGGCGGAGTGGTGAACTATCTAACCGGCAGGGCCTAGGCCGGCCTTAGCCCGGTAATGGACGGTGGGCGGTTAGCCTTGGTGTAACCGCCCACCGTTCTCGGTAGCACGCCCAGGAGATCAACGAGCGATCGGTGTCAGGTGCCCTTCCTCAGAAGTGCGGTCGGCGACGCTTGGCGCCAAGCTGAGACGCGTGCGAGACAGCCTCCGGGCGCGTGTCGCCCGGGTCCACTCCAGATCACTATTCGGGGTCTCGCGGCACGAATGTGGTCAGCGTGAGCAGCTGAAACCAGCAGGGAAAGGGAGCAACCGTGCGAGTCAGCCTCGCGCAAAGCCCGTCGCTACTTGGGATCAGGTGGCGCTGGCGGCGGTACGAGCCGGACTTTCGCCGGCCGCCCACGAGCATCCGCCGCTTGCGCACGACCTACAACGCACCTCCCGGTCACGCATGCCCTGCTCACCGGCATCTTCTTGACATCACCGTACCCACATCAATGCCGGAAGACCCACTATTCGGAGAGCCACGTAATGAGGCCGACGTCGCTGTCTTTATCTACTTCGCCGTCAGACCGCTCAGGTCGAGCCGAGGCACGGTTGGATGTGCCACTTCACGCTCTTCTGTAGTTTGCTCGTCCGAGTGCCCGGTATAGCCCGAAGCCATCCAATGTGCTGTGGGAGGGGGGTCCCAGACACCTGCTCCCGCGGTTCCGCTCGTGCAAGCCAAGCTGGCTGCATGCCGTGCCAACCTGCTGTCGCCGACAGTCACGCGATGAGACGCCGTGGTTTCTCCCCTAGCGCTGCTGGCGTCCGAACTGGCCCCCGGCGCGCCCCGCCGGCCCCTCGGTCGCGAAGGCCGCGGCAACAAGCCGCGCGTCATCAGGATGCGGGGCGTAGTGCAGGTACTTCATCGTCGTCTGGATGTCTGAGTGGCCCATCCACTCCTGCACACGGCGCACATCAGCCTTGGCGATCATCCGCGTACCGAACGTGTGACGCAGGTCATGGAAACGCAGGGTCCGAAGGTTGGCACGCCTAAGCGCGGTCTTGTAGCGGATCCTCAATGCCGAGTCCGACAGGTACTGGCCGGTCTCGCTGGCGAAAACCAGGTCATCGTCACCGATCCAGTGCTCGCGGGCGGAAAGCTTCGCCAGGGCAGACGCCACATCCGGCGCCATCGGCACCGAGCGCACCTTGCCTGACTTCGGGGTCGTCAGCTGCCCGCCAGCCCAACTGGACCGCACACGGATCACCGAACCGGAGAAGTCGACGTCGCGCCAGCGCAAAGCCAGCAGCTCACCCATCCGCAGACCCGTGAACGCAGCCGTCAAGTAGATCGCGCCATCAAGCTCCGAGGAAGCGGCGCGCACCAACGCCCACACCTCCTCGGGCGCGAGCACCTCAATGTCACCGCTCGAGCGTTGCGGGTGCTTCTCGACCCTGGCCAGCGGGTTCCCGTCCAGCCCATACACCCGCTGCGCACGCCGGAAGATGCCGTGCAACTGAATCAGCAGCTTGTTCTTCGTGCGGTTTGAGAGACCGTCAAGCGTGCCCCGCCATGCCTCGATCTCCTCGACCGTGATGGACTCAAGCTCGCGCTCACCGAACGCCGGCAGCAGGTGCGCGTTCAGCGCCGAGCGGTAATCACGGATCGTCGACGGCTTGCGCTCGCGATCCTGCGCGATGAAACGCAACCACTCCTCGGCAGCATCGGCAAACGTCGCGTGGCTTGACCGCATGCCAGCCAACGTGCCCCGCCGCGCCTGATCGAGAACCTCGCCAAGCCAGGCCTCAGCCGCACGCTTGGTGAAGTAGCCCTCCGGTGGCCGTCCACGCGCAGACCAGACCGGACCGATCTTCTTCTGCACCTGCCGACCATCGGGCAGCCGGTACTTCGCATACCAGACCGGACCCCTGGCGCGGTCCACGCGAAACACGTGTCCCGACGGCTCTGAAAGCGCTCCCATGCGTGCTTTTCAACCACATATTCGGGACATATTCGGCAAACTGCGGCTTCAGCTAAAACCTGAAACAGCCTGCTTGCTGGGCTTTTGCAGTGCCGGCGCTGGGACTCGAACCCAGGCGCTTCGGATTAAAAGTCCGCTGCTCTGCCAACTGAGCTACGCCGGCCTGCCTCTGATGATGGCACTCGACGCCCGACCGCGAGCGGCCGGTGGCTACCGGGCCGCCGGGTCGCGGTGGGCGACGAGCTCGATCTCAACCAGCATGCGCGGGTCGATCAGGCCGGAGACCTCGACCATCGTGGTAACCGGACCGCCGCCGGACAGACCGCCGAAGACCTCGCCGTGGACACGGCCCACCTCGTCAGCACGCGAGATGTCGGTCACGTACATGCGCACCTGCACCACGTCGGCGACGCCCAGGCCGACGCGCGAGAGCTCGCCCCGCAGCTTGCGAAAGATCTCGGTGGCCTGCTCGCGGGGCGTCGCCCCAACCACCGCGCCCGACGGATCGACGGACGTGGTGCCGCCGATCATCACCCACGGGCCGGCGCAGACCACGCGGCTGTACCCGTAGAGCCCCTCCCACGGTGACGGCGGGTCTCCCGCCAGCCGCCTTGCTGATGGGCCTGGCGCCATGCTGGTCAGTGCCGGAAGTGGCGGCGTCCGGCGAAGACCATCGCCGCGCCGGCGCGGTTGACCGCGGCGATCACCTCGCCGTCACGGATCGAGCCGCCCGGCTGGATGATCGCGGTGACGCCGGCCTCGAGCGCGAGCTCGGCACCGTCGGCGAACGGGAAGAACGCGTCGGAGGCAAGCACCGTCCCGACGACCGGCGACTGCGCCTTCTGCACCGCCAGGCGCACCGCGTCCACACGGCTCACCTGCCCGGCGCCGATCCCGACGGTCGCGCCGTCACGCGTCAGCACGATCGCGTTTGACTTCACGTGCTTGCAGACACGCCAGGCGAACGCAAGCTCCGACCACTCCTCCTCGGTTGGCTGCCGCTCTGAGGCGACCTCCATCACCTCGCGGTCCTCGTTGGAGCTATCACGGTCCTGTACGAGCACGCCACCCGCAACCTGGCGGATGGCTGGCTCATAGCGGCCGTCCCAGCGGCGCTCGCGGTCGTCGAGGATCCGCAGGTTTGGCTTGTCGGCGAACACCGCGAGCGCCTCGTCGTCGAAACCCCGCCCGAGCAGTAGCTCCGCAAACTGCCCGTGGATCGCGCGCGCGGTCTCTTCGTCGACACGGCGGTTGAAGACGATCACCCCACCGAAGGCGGAAGCCGGGTCGCAGGCGAATGCCCGCTGGTAGGCCTCCAGGGTCGTCCTGCCGACCGCCACGCCACATGGGTTGTTGTGCTTGACGATCACGCAGGCGGGGACGACGAACTCGCCCAGCAGCGCGCGTGCGTCGAGGTCGAGCAGGTTGTTGAACGACAGCTCTTTGCCGGCCAGCTGGGCGACCTGCGAGAGCAGGTGCGTGCGCGCCCCGACCTGGGTGTAGAAGGCACCGCGCTGGTGCGGGTTCTCGCCGTACGGCAGCTCCATCTCACGCTCGAAGGCGCGCACCAAAAGCGGCGGAAAGTCCTCGTGCTTCTCCTGAAACCAGCGCGTGATCGCGGCGTCGTAGCGGGCCGTGTAGGCGAACGCCTCAGCCGCCAGGCTCTCGCGGGTCTGCAGCGACAGCTGCCGGTCGCTGGTGCGCAGCTCCTCGAGCACCGCGTCGTAGCTCACAGGCGACACCACGGGGACCGCGAAGGCGAAGTTCTTGGCTGCCGCCCGGATCATCGTCGGACCGCCGATGTCGATGTCCTCGATCACCTCCCGCTCGCTGACGCCGCGGCGTGCGGCCGTGCGCTCGAACGGGTAGAGGTTCACGCACACCAGGTCAACCGGCTCGATCGCGTGCGCGCTGGCCGCCTCCAGGTGCGCGGGGTCGTCACGCCGCGCCAGCAGACTCGCGTACAGCTTCGGGTGCAGCGTCTTGACGCGCCCGTCCATGATCTCCGGGAACCCTGTCAGGTCGCTGACGGCGCGCACCTCGATCCCGGCCGCAGCGAGCTCCGCCGCGGTGCCACCCGTGGACACCAGCTCGATGCCGAGCTCGGCCAGACCACGAGCGAAATCAACGATCCCGGTCTTGTCAGAGACCGATAGAAGCGCCCTTGCGATCTGCACCTGCCCCGGCGCGCAGGGCGACAGCCCGGTAGGCGCCTCACTCCCCGTTGTCATAGCCGCGACTCTACCGCTCTGGCAGGACCGCGAGGGGTCCAACCAGCACGCGGCGCGGGTGCGTGGAGGCGATCCGCACGGCGCCACGGGCAAACAGCCTGACGACCTCAGGCAGCATCTGGTGCTCCAGCGCCTGCAGGTGCGGCACCACGTCCGCCGGCTCACGCGCATCCGGCAGGCTGACCGCACGCTGCATGATGACCGGCCCGCTGTCAGCGCCGGGGTCGGCGTAGTGCACCGTCACCCCGAACAGCTTGACGCCGTAGGCGAGCGCCTGACCGACCGCATCCAGCCCCGCGAAGGCCGGCAGGAGCGACGGGTGGATGTTGATCACCGCGTCCGGGAAGCGGTCCAGGAACTCCTCGCAGACGAGCTGCATGTAGCCGGCCATCACCACCAGCTGGGCGCCCTGTTCGCGCAGCCAGCCCGCCATCGCCCGGTCACGCGCGCGCCGATCTCCCCGGAAATCCTGGCGGCCAAAGACGGCCGTTGGGATCTCGGCCGCGGCGGCGCGCTCGAGCGCCTGTGCCTCCGGGTTGTCGGAGGCGACGGCGACGATGCGCACGCCGTCGCGGCCGTGCACCTGATCGATCAGCGCCTGCAGATTGGTGCCAACCCCAGATGCCAGGACGGCCACCCTCAAAGAATCACCAGAGCTCATCTGCTTATCCAAAACCTACAGCAGCTAGCTCGCCGCGGCTTGCACGAGCGGCAGCGGCCGGTGCTCGAGCGCGTATTTCCCGCCGGCGGCCTCGGTGCCGGCAAGCGGGTACTCGCCGCTGAAGCAGGCGTCACAGTGCTCGCCACGCAGCCCGCGCACGGCCTCATAGACACCCGCCAGGGACAGGTACGCGAGCGAGTCCGCGCCGATCAGACGACAGACTTCGTCGACCGAACGCCCGTGCGCGACCATCTCCTCGCGGGAGGACATGTCGATGCCGTAGTGGCAGGGATGCTTGATCGGCGGCGAGGAGATGCGCAGATGAATCTCGGCGGCGCCCGCGTCACGCAGCATCGCCACGATCTGCGGCATCGTGTTGCCCCGCACGATCGAGTCGTCGACCACCACCAGGCGCTTGCCTTGGACCACCTCCGGAAGCGGGTTGAACTTCAAGCGCAGGCCGTTGCGCCGCAACTGCTGGCCGGGCTGGATGAAGGTGCGCGCCACGTAGCGGTTCTTGATGAAACCGTCGTCCTGGGGCAGCCCCGCGGCCTGTGCCAGGCCACGCGCGGCGGCGTTGCCGGAGTCGGGGATCGCGATCACGAGATCAGCATCCACCGGCGCCTCACGCCACAGGATCGCGCCCATCCGTGCACGCGTCACCTGCAGCCGCTGGCCGTGCATCAGCGAGTCCGGACGCGCGAAGTAGATGTACTCAAAGACGCAGAACGCGCGCCGCTCGGCACTTGAAACGATCTGCGAACGCACACCGCTTGCGTCGAGCGTGAGCACCTCACCGGGCTCCACGTCGCGCAGGAAGCGCGCGCCGATCAGGTCAAAGGCACACGACTCGCTGGCCACGCAGTACACCGGCGGGCCCGCTTGCACGCCGTCGATCACGCCGAGCGCCAGCGGCCGCAGCCCGTGCGGGTCGCGGAAGGCGACCACACGGTCGGCGCTCATGACCACCGTCGAGAAGGCACCGCGCAACCGCGGCAACACGTCAGCTACAGCCTCCTCCAGCGTGTCGGCGGGGTGTGTTGCCAGCAGCGCCGCGATGATCTCCGAATCGGAGGTGGAGCTGAAGCTGACCGCGGACTCGCGCAGCTCGTTGTGCAGCTCCACGGCGTTGATCAGGTTGCCGTTGTGCGCCAGCGCGAGCGCACGGCGATCCTCGCGCACGATCGGCTGCGCGTTCTCCCACTCCGAGGACCCGGTCGTCGAGTAGCGCACGTGCCCGATCGCCAGATCCCCGACCAGCGAGCGCAGCATGTGCTCGTCAAAGACCTGCGAGACCAGCCCCTGCTCGCGCGTGCCCCAGATCGAGCCACCCAGCGGCGCGACCGCGATGCCAGCCGACTCCTGGCCACGATGCTGAAGCGCGTAGAGCGCGAAGTAGGTCAGCCGAGCAACCTCAACGCCCGGCGCCCCGGCCGCGAATATGCCAAACACACCACACTCGTCGCGCGGTCCGTCACGATGATCCAGAAGCGTTGACACCGGAGGCTGACCTACGGTCGAGCTTAGCTGACGAGCGCCGCGAGCCCGTCGCCATGGATCGCGGAAAGCTCGGAAACTGGCAGCTTCAGCAGACCCTCGACGTTCAGCTCGCGCCCGCCGACGGCGCCGATCACGCGCAGCCCCGCGAGCGCCTCGGTGGGGCCACTGACGATGAACGCGGTGCCCAGGTCCTCGCCGAACGGGTCCAGGCCGTCTGGGAGCGTGACGATCGCGCCCACCCCACCGGCGATGCAGCACTCGGCCAGCGCCACCAGGAGGCCGCCCTCGGCGATGTCGTGTGCGCTGGTGAAGGCACGCGTGCGCACGCCCTCACGCACCCGCTGGTGGGCGGAGCGGAGCGCCACCACGTCCTTGCCAGGCAGTGCGCCAGCGGGCGCACTGCCGTGGAGCTTGGCGATCTCAGAGCCGTCACGGCGCGGGTTGAAGTCCCCGACCAGCGCGATGCGGTCGCCCGGGTTGGCGAAGCCCAGCCGGCCGGCGTGGCGCACGTCCGGCAGGCGGCCAACCATGCCGATCACCGGCGTGGGCAGAATCGGGCCCTCGGGCGACTCGTTGTAGAGCGAGACGTTGCCGCCGACCACCGGCACGTCGAGGTCGCGACAGGCCTGCGCGAGGCCCTCCACGGCCTCGACCAGCTGCCAGGCCACGTGCGGCTTCTCCGGATTGCCGAAGTTCAGGCAGTTGGTCAGCCCGAGCGGCTCGGCGCCGACGCAGGCGAGGTTGGCGGCGCACTCGTAGACGACCTCGGCGGCGCCGGCGCGCGGGTCGACCGCAACCCGGCGGCCGTTACCGTCAATCGCGACCGCGATCCCCGGGATCGGCTCGCCGCCCGCACCGCTCGAGGCGCTCAGCACCGGCAGCGCCAGCACCGCGGCGTCGGCCTCGCCGGGGCGGCGCACGGTGCGTGACTGCACCACCGGGTCGTACTGCTCATAGACCGGCAGGCGCGAGGCGATGTTGGCGCTCGCGAGCAGGGCCTTTAGCTGTGTGGCCGGGTCAGCGTCGGTGGCGACCCGCTGGTCGCCACCGCCGTAGAGCGTGGTCGTGGGCCGTTCGGGCGCGAGGTCATACAGCGGGCAGTCGTCGACCAGCAGCTCGACCGGGATCTCACCGACCAGCTCGCTGCCGCGCAGGATGCGGAAGTGGCGGCTTGCGGTCACCTCGCCAATCACGGCCGCCTGCACCTCCCAGCGCTCACAGACCGCCGTGACCTGGTCGAGCAGGCGCGGCTCGACCACGCAGAGCATGCGCTCCTGCGATTCGGAGACCATGATCTCAAACGGCTCCATGTCGGCCTCGCGCAGCGGCACACGTGAGACGTCGATGTCCAGGCCGACACCGCCCTTGCTGGCCATCTCTGAGGCGGCGGAGGTCAGGCCCGCTGCGCCGAGGTCCTGCAGCGAGGCCAACAGCTCGCGGTCGAGCAGCTCGAGGCTGCACTCCATCAGCTTCTTCTCGGCGAACGGGTCGCCGATCTGCACGGTTGGGCGCTTGGCGTGGTCGCCGCCATCGCCACCCGTGCCGCCGCTCAGCTCGGCGCTGGCCAGCACCGAGGCGCCGCCGATCCCGTCCCGGCCGGTCCGCGCCCCGAACAGGAGCACGAGGTTCCCGGGGCCGGCGGCGGCGGCGCTGGTCAGCCGGTCGTGTGGCGCCAGCCCGACGGCCATCGCGTTGACCAGGCAGTTCTGCTCGTAGCTTTGCTCGAAGTAGATCTCGCCGCCGACGGTCGGCACGCCGATCGAGTTGCCGTAGTGGCCGATGCCTGCCACGGCGTGCTCGAGCAGGTAGCGGGACCGCTGCGAGCTTGCCGGCTCGCCGAAGCGCAGGCTGTCGAGCACCGCGATCGGGCGCGCGCCGACCGCAAAGATGTCCCTGAGGATCCCGCCGACCCCGGTCGCCGCGCCCTGAAAGGGCTCAACAGCGCTCGGATGGTTGTGGGACTCGACCTTGAAGGCGACCGCCAGGCCGTCGCCGGCGTCGACCGCGCCGGCGTTCTCACCGGGCCCGACCAGCACGTGCGCACCCTCGGTCGGCAGGCGGCGCAGGAGCTTCTTGGAGTGCTTGTAGGCACAGTGCTCGGACCACATCAGCGACAGCATCGCCAGCTCCACGTCGGTGGGTGTGCGGCCGAGCCCGTCGAGGATCAGCGCGTACTCGTGGTCGGTGAGGCCTAGCTCCCGGTGACGCGGCTGGGTGTCGGTGTCGGTCATCGCTCGCGAGGGGAGCTGTTCAGGCCACCGGGACGCGCTCGGAGACAGCGGCGCGGATCGACTCGAAGATCGTGAGGCCGTCGTCCGAGCCGGTCAGCGCGTCGACCGCGTGCTCAGGATGGGGCATCAGGCCAAAGACGTTGCCGGCGTTGTTGACAACCCCCGCGATGTCGTCCTGGGAGCCGTTGGGGTTCTGCCCGGGGGCGTAACGCAGCACGACCTGAACCGGCTCGGGCGCGTAGTAGCGGCCGGTGGTGTGTTTGACCGGTATCGAGAGCGTCGGCGGGCAGTTGCGGGTGAACGGCGTGTCGTGGTCTGCCACGTCGAGCAGGACCTGACGGAAGACGAACCTGAGGTTGTCGTTGATGAGCAGGGCGCCCGGCAAAAGCCCCGCCTCGCAGAGGATCTGAAAGCCGTTGCAGATGCCGAGCACCAGGCCACCTGCATGCGCGAACTCGATCACCGACTCCATCACCGGGGCGAAGCGTGCGATCGCGCCCGTGCGCAGGTAGTCACCGTATGAGAAGCCGCCCGGGATGACAACCGCGTCGACGCCCTTCAGATCGCGGTCGCGGTGCCAGAGGATCTCGGCCTCACCGACCCGCTGGGCGGCCAGCAGCGCGTCGACGTCGTCGCAGGTGCCGGGGAAGCGGATGACGCCGAACTTCACAGCGACTCGATGATCTCGTAGTCCTCGATGAGCGGGTTCGCCAGCAGGCGCTCGCACATCGCCGGCAGCTGGCTTGGGTCCTCCACGTCGAGCTCCACCAGACGCCCAATGTGGACCCCGGAGACGCCTGAGAAGCCGAGCGCCGGCAGCGCCCGCTCCACCGCCTGGCCCTGCGGGTCGAGGATGCCCGCCTTGGGACGGATCAGCACACGGGCGCGCATCAGCCGCTCACCGCCTTCATCAGCCGCGCACCGCCCTGGCTTCAGGGGCGCCGGTGCGCGCCAGCCAGTCCGCGAAGCTCGAGCCGCTCAGGCGCTCGTAGGCTTCGATGTAGCGCTCGCGCGTGCGGGTGACGATCTCGGGCGGGATCTCCGGCGCCGGCGGCAGCTTGTCCCAGCCGGTTCCGGCAGCCCAGTCGCGGGCGATCTGCTTGTCGAAGCTGGGCTGGCCGTGGCCCGGCTCATAGCCATCAAGCGGCCAGAAGCGCGAGGAGTCGGGTGTGCAGACCTCGTCGCCGAGCGTCAGCGTGCCGTTTGTGTCCAGACCGAACTCGAACTTCGTGTCGGCGAGGATGATGCCGCTTGCGCGGGCGTGCTCGGCGGCGTGACGGTAGAGACTGACGGCCGCCTCGCGCAGACGCTCGGCCAGGTCGCGGTCACCGAGCAGCTCCGTGAGGCGCGCGAAGTCGAGCGGCTCGTCGTGGCCGATGTCGGCCTTGGTGGTTGGGGTGAAGATCGGCTCGGGCAGCTGGTCTGACTCGCGCAGTCCGGCCGGCAGCTCGACGCCCGAGATCACACCGGTCTGCTGGTAGTCCCGCCAGCCGGAGCCGCTCAGATAGCCACGCACGATCGCTTCGACCGGCAGCATCCGGAGCTTCTTGACGACCATCGCCCGGCCCCTGACCGCAGCCGGCACGCCGGCGGTGACCGAGACCAGATGGTTGGGAAAGAGATCCCTGGTGCGCTCGGACCAGAAGGTCGAGATCGCCGTGAGCACGGCACCCTTGTCGGGGACCGGGTTGGGGTGCACCGCGTCGTAGGTGGAGATGCGGTCGGAGGCGACCAGCAGCAGCTCATCGTCCAGGTCGTATATCTCCCGCACCTTCCCGGAGGCGACGAGATGGAGGTCGGTGATGGCCACCATTGTGGCGATCCTACCGGTTGGGGCCAGCACCTGGATGGCCCCACACCCCCTGCGGCACGCCGGGCGTCAGCGGCAGGTCCGCGTCGGGCAGGCCGGCGAGCGGGCCCGCCAGCGCCACGGCCGCGGCCAGCGGCGGCGTCTGTCCGGTGGGAACCTCCGACTCGACGCCCGCCGGCGCCCCGGAGCGCGGGCGGGCGAAAGGTGTGTGCAGGATGTGGCCTGCCACCGTCTGCACCTCGGGTCGCAGGTCGAGCATCGTGCCGACCCAGACCAGCGCGTAGTCGAGGCCGAAGCGCAGGCCCTCGACGCGACGGACCTCCAGCTGCTGCTCGGGATTCGCGCGCGCGGCCATCATCGAGATCAGCGCCGGGCGGCCGCGGGTCTGCGCTAGCGCCAGGATGGTGGCGCTCGAGCCGACGACCGCGTCGGGCGCCGTGCGCTCGAGCCCCTGGCGCTCGAGTGTGGCGTTCACGACGCGGCTCGAGTTGGACCACGGGTCGCGCTGCAGGATCTCGGTCTGGGCGAACTCCTGAGCGGGGATCTCCTCGTACTGCTCCCAGGGATGGCCGGAGGGGACCGCGACCACGAGCTCATCGCGCCATACGATCCACTGCTCGAGCCCGTCCGAGTAGAGCGCGTAGGGATCCACGCTGGCGATCCCCAGGTCGCTGCGCCCGTCGCGCACGAGCTCCCGGACCAGCTCGGAGTTGGCCGAGATCAGCTCGGTCGCGAGGCCCGGCTCGCTGTCGGCCAGCTGGCCCAGCACCAGCGGCAGGCGCAGCTCCGCAACCGTCGGGCTGGCGGCGATCCGCACCGGCGCGCTGGGCGGGGAGCTGATCAGCGCCTGGACCGAATCGGCGCTGCGCAGCAGTCGGCGGGCCGCGCTGTAGAGCTGAACTCCAGCTGGGGTGAGCGTGACCCCGCGGCTCGAGCGCTCAAACAGGTTGGCGCCGGCGACGTGCTCGAGCGCGCGCATGCGCTTTGACATCGCCGGCTGGCTGACGCCCATCGCGCGCGCCGCCTCGGCGATGCTGCCGAGCGTCGCGGCGGCACAGAAGGCGCGCAGCTCGCCGACCTCCAAATCGCGCACCGGCACGTGGCGGCGGGCTGCGGGCCGAGGCCCGCTGGATGGCCGCGGCGGAGGGATGGGCGGCGGCGTGGGGCGCGCCTCGGCCACGGGCGCGGACGGCTCCGGGGCTGGACCGGCGGCCTGCTCGGCAAGCGCGAACAGCTCGTCGATGCCGAGTGGCTCCGCGCTCAGGCGCCCAGACTGGCCCGCCGGCTCTTGCGTGCCACCCTGATCGCCTCGCAGCGCCGACATGGGCGGGAGCATAAGTGAGCCCCCGGACCAGCTTAAACGCTCAAACCCTTGCAACGCATCTTGCAAGGGTTTCTAAGGGTATTTACGGAAACTTCCGATCAGGACCGTGAGTGTGTCGGGCGGGGTCGAGGAATCGGATCCCGCTCGATTCCTCGACCCAGCTCAAATGAAACTAACCAATGACGCGGACACCCATGGTGGCGACTCCCTTGTGTTTGCCGTGAATTTCTTGAACGTTTTCCGCTTGAAGGTGCTACTGACGGAAGGTGCTGCTTAGCGCGCTACGAAGATTGCCCCTGTGTCCCACGCGCCGGTAGAGCCGACCTGGTTATGCCGCGCATAACCGCCCGTTAGCCGATGCTCGATCTCCGCCCGCTGCGCTCCCCCGGCTTCCGCCACGTGGCGCTCACGGCCTGGGTCAACGAGCTCGGCAACTGGGTCGGGGAGGTGGCGCTCGCGATCCTCGTCTACGACCGCACGGGCAGCCCGCTTGCGACCGCCGCCATGTTCCTGACCCTGCGCTTTCTGCCCTCCCTGCTCGCGCCGCCGCTGACGACGCGGGTCGAGCCGCTGCCGCCCCGCTACGTGCTGGCCGTGCTGTTCTCGCTGGAGGCGCTCATCTACGTGATGATCGCCGCGGCCACCGCGCAGCACTTCTCGCTGCCACTGGTGCTGGCGCTGGTCGCCGCCGATGGCCTGCTGGCGATCACCGCCACGGCGCTCACGCGCACGGTGCTCGCCACCGGCCTGACGCGTGACGGGCTGCTGCGCGAGGGCAACGCGCTGATCAACCTCGGGGCGATGGTCGTGATCGCCGGCGGGCCGGCGCTCGCCGGCGTGCTCGCGGCCACCAACGGCACCGGCACCGCGCTGCGCTTTGACGCCGCCACCTTCGTGGTCGCCGCGCTGATCATCGTGACGGCGCGGCACCTGCGCATCGAGAGCGACACCGACGCCGGCTTCGCCGGCCGGCTGCGGGCCGGCCTTCAGACGCTGCGCACCAGCCCCACCGTGAGCCGCCTGGTCGTGGCGATCGCGCTGGCGATCGGCCTGGGCTCGGTGGCGCTGCCGATCGAGGTGATCTTCGCCAAGCAGACGCTGCACGCCGGCGACCTCGGCTACGGCCTGCTGCTCACCGCCTGGGGTGCGGGCATGGTCGCCGGCGGGCTCGGCTTCGCGCTCGCCGAGCGGCGCACGCTGATGGCGGTGCTCGGAACCAGCGCGCTGCTCGAGGCGCTCGGCTACGGCGGCCTGGCGGCCGCGCCGACGCTCGCGCTCGCCTGCGCCTTCTCGTTCCTCGGCGGGATCGGCAACAGCGCCGCCTGGGTGGCGGCCCGCACCGCCCTGCAGGAGCGCATCCCGCTGCGGCGCCAGGCGGCCGTGATGGCGGTGGTGGAGTCCGCCATTCAGACGGCGCCGGCGCTCGGCTTCATCGCCGGCGGCGCCGTGACCGCGCTCAGCTCCCCGCGCGCGGCCTACGCCGTCTCGGCGCTCGGCGTAGCCGCCGTGGTGGCCTGGTTCACGCTGCGCCCGATCGACCGCGTGAGGATCAGCCTCGACGCAGCGCCGGCCGACCCCGACGCCCGCGCGCCGAGCGACCCGCCCGAAGGCCTGCAGGAGATGGCTGCACCGGGACGAAACGATCCCACGCCGAGCCTGCCCACCGGATGACCGAGAACCCGCATCCAGACGCCCGCGCGGAGGCACCGCCGGACTCCACGGCACCGCAGCCGCGCACCCCCGGCCGCGCCCTAGCCGCATTCCAGATCGCCGGCACCGCCGCCGCGCTCGCGCTCGCCGCGGCGCTCTCACTGTTCGCCCCCGGTCTCGGCGACTGGAACCCGGCCTACCTGGCGATCCTGGTGGTGCTGGCCGTCGGCAGCGAGCTCACCGCCACGGCGCTCCCGTCGGCGACGCTAGCGATCTCCGGCAGCTTCCTGAGCATCATGCTCACCGCCGTCCTGCTCGGCGGCCCGGCGGCGGCGGCCGTCGGTCTGGCGACCGTCATCTTCGGCTGGCTGCGCTGGCGCGAGCGGGGCCACAACTTCCGCCACAACCTGCTGGCCTTCAGCTGGTTTCCGCTGCTCAGCGGGCTCTGGTTTCGCTGGGTGTCCGGCCTCGCCGGCGTTCACCAGCACGGCCCGAGCTACGGGCACCACCAGCCGCTCTACTACCTGCTCGTGTTCGCAACCTTCATCGTCGGCCTCGCGCTGAACCTGGCGATGGCCGCCGCCTACACCGGCTGGGTCAAGCGCGAGCGCTTCCTCACCAAGCTCGGCGAGCTTCGCCCCTTCATCTCGGCCGAGCTCGCGACCGCCGTGCTGACGATGATCGCCGTCTACCTGACAAGCCAGCTCCACATCTGGGGCCTCTTGATGTTCGCGCTGGTGTTGGTGATCTTCCAGTACCTGATCGGCGAGCTGCTGCTCTCCCAACACCGCGGCAAGGAGCTCGCGAAGCTGGCGCTGACCGACGAGCTGACCGGGCTTGCCAACCGCAAGTGCTTCAACGAGCGGGTCGATGAGCTGATCGCCGCAGGCGGCGGGCCGGCGGGCTCCTTCGGCGTGCTGCTGCTCGACCTCGACCACTTCAAGGACATCAACGACACGCTCGGCCACCAGTACGGCGACGACCTGCTCAGGGAGCTCGGGCCGAAGCTGGCGGCGCGGATCGGCGACGACGGCCTGGTGGCGCGCTTCGGCGGGGATGAGTTCGGCGTGCTGCCGGCCGTGCGAACCGAGAACCTGGCGTCGCTGACGGCGATCGCCGAGGACGTGGTCGCCTGCCTGCGCGAGCCGGTCAGCTTCGACGACATCACGCTGCAGGTCGACGCCAGCATCGGCGTAGCCCGCTACCCGAGCGACGGCCACGACGCGCAGACGCTGCTGCGCCGGGCCGACATCGCCATGTACGAGGCCAAGGCCGAGCGCGACAGCCATCGCTTCTACACCCACGGCCAGGACCACCACTCGGCCTCACGGCTGAACCTGGTCGGTGACTTCCGCCGCGCGCTGGACAAGGACAATGAGATCGTCGTGCACTTCCACCCGATCGTCGACTTGGAGAGCGGCGCGGTGCACGGCGCCGAGGCGCTGGTGCGCTGGCAGCACCCGGAGCTCGGGCTGCTGCAGCCGGCGGCGTTCCTTGAGATCGTCGAGCAGACCGGCCTGATCGGCGCGATGACAGACCACGTGCTGAAGCTCGCGATCGCCGAGTGCGCTGCCTGGCACGCGGCCGGGCGCGACCTGACCGTCGCGGTGAACCTTTCGGTGCGCAACCTTCACGACCCGATGCTCTCCTCACAGGTCGCGCAGCTGCTCGACCGCCATCACCTCGCGCCCGAGGCGCTGATGCTCGAGATCACCGAGAGCATGATCCTCTCCGACCCCCAGCGGGCGCTGGTGACCGTGGAGGGCCTCAGCGAGATCGGCGTGCGCTTTGCGGTCGATGACTTCGGCACCGGCTACTCCACGCTCGCCAACCTCCGGCGCCTGCCGGTGCACGAGCTCAAGATCGACCGCTCGTTCGTCACGCCGATGCTCAACGAGGCCTCGGACGGGGTGATCGTCCGCTCGACCGTTGACCTCGGTCACGCCCTCGGGCTCAAGGTCGTGGCCGAGGGCGTCGAGGACCCGGTCACGCTCGCCCGCCTGCGCGAGATCGGCTGTGACCGCGCCCAGGGCCACCACTTCTCCAAGCCGGTCCCGCCAATCGAGTTCATGCGCTGGATCAGCCGCTACGAGCAGGGGCGCGCGGTCGCCTGAGCGCGCACCCCGCCCGGCGTCCATAATGGCAGGCAGGGGTCTCCTACGCCATCAAGGAGCCGTGCCATGCACCTGCTCGACTCGTTCCCGATCCTGCTCGTCGACGACGGGCTCCACGACGACACCGCCGCCGGCCGTGCGACGCGCGCGCTGGTCGAGCAGCTGCGCCGCGACGGGACCGAGGTGATCACCGCCACCGAGTCCGTCGACGCTGAGCAGATCATCGCCTTCAACCAGTCGCTCAGCGCCGTGCTCGTTGACTGGGACGCCCACCACAGAGGCACCGCCGGCGACGGTGCGCGGTCGAACCAGGGCGGCGGGTCACAGGCCCAGCGGCTGATCGCCCATGTCCGGGCGCAGAATCTCGCCCTGCCGCTGTTCGTGCTGGCCGATCACTCGACGCTCGACCAGCTGCCGGGCGAGCTGCTGCACCAGATCAACGGTTACGTCTGGAAGCTGGAGGACACGCCGGAGTTCGTCGCGCGACGTATCGAGCAGGCGCGCCGGCGCTACCTGCAGCGGCTGCTGCCGCCGTTCTTCGGAGCGCTCGTGAACTTCACCGAGGAGGCGAGCTACTCCTGGCACACGCCGGGACACAGCGGCGGGGCAGCGTTTCTCAAGAGCCCGGTGGGGGTCGCGTTTCACCGCTTCTTTGGCGAGAACACACTGCGCAGCGACCTGTCCGTGTCGGTCGGGGCGCTGGGTTCGCTGCTTGAGCACTCGGGTCTGGTCGGCGCCGCCGAGGCGGAGGCCGCACAGACGTTCGGTGCGCAGCGCACGATGTTCGTGACCAACGGCACCTCAACCGCGAACAAGATCGTCTTCCACGCCTCGGTGCGGCCCGGAGACGTGGTGCTCGTGGACCGCAACTGCCACAAGTCGATCATGCACGCGATCGTGATGACCGGCGCGATCCCCGTGTACCTGCAGCCGAGCCGCAACGCCCACGGGATCATCGGCCCGATCCCGCCCGGCGAGCTCACACCTGAGTCGGTCCAGAGCAGCTTTGCGGCAAACCCGCTGGTTCCGAGCGGCACCACGCACGCCGCCCTGGCGGTGGTGACCAACTCGACCTACGACGGGCTCTGCTACGACGCCCAGGGCGTCCTCGACGCGCTCTCGGCCAGCACCAGGCGGGTCCTGTTCGACGAGGCCTGGTTCGCATACGCCAAGTTCCACCCCCTGTACTCAGGGCGCTACGCCACCGGCGTGACCCGCCGTCCCGGACAGGCGGCGACGTTCGCGACCCAGTCGACGCACAAGCTGCTGACCGCTTTCTCCCAGGGCTCGATGCTGCACCTGAGCGACCCTGAAGGGCTGGTCAACGAAACGGCGCTGGCCGAGTCCTACATGATGCACACCTCAACCTCGCCGCAGTACGGCGTGATCGCCTCACTCGACGTCGCCGCGAAGATGATGTCCGGCGAGCGTGGCCGGGCGATGATCGACGAGGCGATCAGCGAGGCGCTCGCCTTCCGCCGCGAGCTGACGGCGCTGGCCGACGCCTGCCCGGCCGGTGACTGGTGCCTGCGTCCCTGGCAGCCGCCCGGGCTTGTGCAGAGGGAACTCGGCGCCCAGCGCGAGGCGGCGCTGTGGTCGCTTGGGCCGGGCGAGCGTTGGCACGGCTACACCGACCCCGGCGACGGCCATGTGCTGCTCGACCCGCTGAAGGTCACGATCCTCACGCCCGGCGTGCAGGAGAGCGGACGCATGGCGGAGCACGGCATCCCCGCCGCGCTCCTGTCGCGCTTTCTGGACGAGCGCGGGATCGTCGTGGAGAAGACCGGCTCCTACTCGCTGCTGGTCCTCTTCTCGCTCGGCATCACCAAGGGCAAGTGGGGGACGCTTTTGGCGGAGCTGCTCGAGTTCAAGCGACTCTACGACTCGGGCGCGCAGCTCGCCGAGGCGATGCCGCAACTCGTGGCCGCACACCCGCAGCGCTACGGCAGGATGACGCTGCGCGGGCTCGCCGACGCGCTGCACGCCGAGATGCGCGCGGCGGCGGTCACCGAGCTGCAGGGCGCGATGTACGCGGAGCTCCCGGAGCCCGCGACCACGCCTGCGCTCGCGTTCGAGCAGCTGGTCGCCGGCAGCGCCACGCTGGCGCGGATCAGCGAGCTCCCGGGCCAGGTCAGCGCGGCCATGCTCGTGCCCTACCCGCCGGGCATCCCGGTCGTGATGCCCGGCGAGCGCTTTGGCGATGCCGGCAGCGCCGTGATCCGCTACCTGGCCGCATCCGAGGCACTCGACGCTCGCTTCCCCGGCTTCCAGAGCGAGATCCACGGGATCGAGATCCAGACCGACGGTAGCTACCGCATACCATGTCTGAGCAGCGCCGCTCGGCAGCCCGCCGGCGACCGCAGTTGGATGTCCGTCGGCCTGGCGGGAGTTTCACGATGAGCGTTCAAGCAAACGATTCAGCCCGCACCAGCGACGTTGATGTGGTGGTGATCGGTGCGGGCGGCGGCGGCTACCCGGGAGCCTTCCTGCTCAACCGCGCTGGCCGGAGCGTGGTGATGGTTGATCCGATCGGCAACCTCGGCGGCGACTGTCTGGCCGAGGGCTGCGTGCCCTCCAAGGCCGTGCGAGAGGCGAGCCTCGTGCGTGCACGCGCCACGTATCACGCGGACTTCGGCCTCGCCGGCGCAGTCCCGGCGGTGAACTGGGCGGGTGTGCTCGCCCACAAGGACCGCGTGCAGCAGACCCGCTACCGCCAGCACGAAACCGAGCTGGCCGCCGCGAAGCTGCGCCTGCACAACGGACTCGCGCAGATCGTCGCAGGCAACGCGGTGGAGGTTGTGGAAGCGGACGGCACGGCGCACCGCTACCGCTTCAGGGACCTGATCCTCGCAAGCGGCTCGGCGCCGAGCCTGCTGCGCGTACCGGGCTCCGAGCTGGCGCTCACCTCCCACGACCTGTTCCGCCTCGGCGCCGACCTCGCGTTCCCGGCGCGACCGGTCATCATCGGCGGCGGCTACATCGGCGTCGAGGCCGCGTCGATGCTCGAGAACCTGGGCGCCGAGCCGACGGTGCTCGAGGCGACCGGAGAGCTCCTGCCGGGCTTTGACGCCGAGCTGGCCAGGGGGCTGCACGCCCAGCTCGGGCGGCGCGTCAAAATCGTGACCGGCGCGTCGGTCACGGGGATCGCGCGCGACGGCCAGGGGTATCTGGTCAGCTACGACCACGACGGCGCCGTGGCCAAGCTCTCAGGCGACGCGGTGATCATGGCCACGGGGCGCCACGTGGTGCTGCCCGAAGGCGTTGAGCACCTCGGGCTCGAAGCCCGGATTGCGCCAGTGGTCGACAACCAGCTGCGGACCACCAACCCCCACGTCTACGCGCCCGGAGACGTCAACGGCCGCAGCATGCTGTTTCATTCGGCCGTTCGCCAGAGCCTTGTTGCGGCTCACGCGATCCTCGCGGGCGGTCAGGCGGTCGATGCGATGGACTTTGAGTCGGTTCCAATGACCGTCTTCACCGAGCCCGAGGCGGCTCATGTCGGCCTGACCGAAGCGCAGGCCGGCGAGCGCTTCGGGGCGGTCGAGGTCGGACGCTACGACTTCCACGAGGACTCGCGGGCGCAGATCATGGGCGAGACAGATGGCTACCTCAAGCTCGTCTTTGAGGGACGGCGCGGCACGCTCGTGGGCGCGCAGATCCTCGGCCTGGACGCCGCCCAGCTGATCGCGCCGCTCGCGCTTGCCGTGCACACCGGCGCAAGCGCGGCGACGCTCGCGCAGATCGCCTTCCCGCACCCGATGCTCTCAGAGGGCATCGGCACGGCCGCGCGCCAGGTCTCGAGCTGAGCGGCGCTACTGCAGCCAGGCGGCAAGCTCGGCGAGCACGCCGGGAATGACGAAGTAATAGGCCCAGAGGCCTCGGCGCTCGGAGCCGACGATGCCCGCCTCGCGCAGGACCTTGAGGTGGTGGGAGACGGTCGGCTGGGAGAGATCAAAGAGCGGCACCAGCTCGCACACGCAGACCTTGCCCGCGTGCAGGCGCAGCACGTCGACGAGCTGCACGCGCACGGGATCGGCCAGTGCCCGCGCGACCGCCGCCATCCGCACCGCCTGCTCGCGCTGCACGTCGGGGTAGACGACCGGTTCGCAGCAGCGCTCGCCGGCGGCGCGCTTGGTCTTGGGTGAGAACTCCAGATCGACCGCCATCTATATCCGAGACTACCAATTCAACTCATGACTATCAATGCAATACTGTGCCCGTGAGCCGTAGCGCCCCGGCAACCGATCCAGCGCGACCCGGTCAGGCGCACATCCAGAACCCTCACGGCTCGGTGGCGGCGCGATTGTGCTGAGCCTGGATGGGGCGGCGCTCACAGTCGCCGCGGTGGCGATCTTCCTGCTCACCCTGACCCTTGTGATCGCCCAGCCGAGAGGACTGTCGATCGGCTGGTCGGCTGCGGGCGGCGCGGTGGTCGCTCTGGCGCTCGGCGTGGTGGACCTGGCGAATGTGGCCACGGTGTGGGGGATCGTCTGGAACGCCACGATCACGTTCGTGGCGGTGATCGTGATCTCGCTCGTGCTCGACCGCATCGGCTTCTTCGAGTGGGCGGCGCTGCACATGCTCGCCTGGGCGAAGGGCGACGCGAAGCGCGCACTGCTCTACCTACTCGGTCTCGGGGCGCTCGTGGCAGCGTTCTTCGCCAACGACGGCGCGGCGCTGATTCTCACCCCCATCGTCTACCAGCAGATGCGCGCGCTCGGCTTCGACCGACGCCAGGCGCTGCCGTTCGTCATGGCCGCCGGGTTCATCGCGGACACCACCAGCCTGCCGCTGGTGGTGTCGAACCTGGTGAACATCGTGAGCGCCAACTTCTTCCACATCGGCTTCGTCACCTACGCGACGACCATGACCCCCGTCGATCTTGTCTCGTTGGCCGCCAGCGTGGCCGTGCTCTTCCTCTTCTACCGCCGCTCAATACCCGCCCGCTACGAGACCGGGCAGCTGGCCGCACCGCAGCGCGCGATCCGCGATCTGAGGCTGTTCCGGGCCGGCTGGGTCGTGCTCGGCGTGCTGCTCGGCGGCTACCTGCTCTCCGAGCCGTTGCACTTTCCGGTCTCGATCCCCGCCTCGATCGCAGCCGCGGCGTTCCTGGCCCTCGCATCCCGCTCAGACGCCCTGTCGAGCACCACGGTGCTGCGTGAAGCACCGTGGAGGATCGTGGTGTTCTCCGTCGGGATGTACCTGGTTGTCTACGGCCTGTTCAATGCCGGCCTCACCGTCTACCTCTCGGACGTGATGCGATCAGCCGCGACAGCGGGGGTGGTCCCGGCCACGTTCGTCGGCGGGTTTGCCACTGCAGGGCTTTCCGCGGTGATGAACAACATGCCGACCACGCTTGTCGCGGCGCTCGCGGTCCACGGGGCGCATGTGAGCGGTGCCGCCCATCGCGCCTTGGTCTTTGCGGATGTCGTCGGCGCGGACCTCGGCCCGAAGTTCACCCCCATCGGCTCACTCGCCACCCTGCTGTGGTTGCACGTGCTCGACAGCAAAGGCATCAGGATCAGCTGGGGGCAGTACTTCCACCAAGGCGTCATCCTCACCACCCCGGTCCTCGCCGTAACCCTGCTTGCCCTGGCCGGCTGGGTCACCATCGTCCGGTAGCTCAACCTGGCCACCTCAGGCCTCCGGCCAACCACCTCCAGCCCCCAAACCTCCGCCACAGAGCGAGCTTTGTGCATCTGGGGCGATGGGAGTGCACAGACTGCACAAAACTCCCAACCGCGAGCAGCTTTGGGGGCTGGAGGCGGTTGGCTGACAGCGTTGGGGGCGCGAGGCGGTTGGCAGCAAACATGACACCCACGAGCCCATTCCGGGCCTGTATTTTGGTGCGATGCTCGATCTCGAGGAGGGGGCTGGGCTCATCGGCACCCCAGCTGTGAGCCTGCGGCGGACGCCCGGCGCCGGCGCAGTCCTAGCGGTCACCTCCCTGTGCGCGGCGATGGCGTTCATCGACTCGACCGTCGTCAACATCGCGTTCCCAAGCATCGAACACTCCTTCCCCGGCCACTCCGTGGCGGCGGTCTCCTGGGTGCTCGACGCCTACAACATCGTCTTCGCCGCCTTCCTGGTGGCGGCCGGACGCATCGCCGACGTGTTTGGGCGCCGCCGCCTGCTGACCGTCGGCGTCACCGTGTTCGTGCTCTCCTCGGCGATGTGCTCGCTGGCGCCGTCGTTGTCCACGCTCATCGCGTTCCGGACGCTGCAGGCGCTCGGCGCAGCGATGCTCGTACCCACCGCGCTGGCGGTGGTGCTCGACGCATTCCCGACGGCGCGCCGGACCTCCGCGGTGACCGTGTTCGTGGCCGTCTCGGCGCTCGCCGCAGGCATCGGACCGGCCCTGGGGGGCGCCCTGGTCACGCTGTCTGACTGGCGGATCGTGTTCCTGCTCAACGTGCCGGTCGGGCTGATCGCCCTGGCACTGGTGCGCACAGTCGTGCTTGAGAGCCGCGCGCCGGGGCGCCGACGACTCCCGGATCTGCTCGGCAGCCTCGTGTTCGCCGGCGCCGTCGCGGCCCTGGTGGCGGCGATCGTCGAGGGCCGCTCGTGGGGGTGGCTCAGCGTCCCCACGCTCGCGGCGGTGCTGGTCGCGCTCGGTCTCGGCTGGTTTGCGACGCTGCGCGCACGCAGGCACCCGGTGCCGATGTTCGACCTCGCGCTGATGCGCCGTCGCAGCGTCTCGGTGGCCGCCGCGGCCACGACGCTCGCGGCCGCCGGCTTCTACGGCTACACGCTCGTCAACGTGCTGTTTTTGACGGGCGTCTGGCACTACTCGATCCTCGACGCGGGGCTCGGGATCACCCCCGGGCCGTTCGTGGCCGTCGCCGTCGCTCGGCCCGCGGAGCGCGTGGCAGAGCGCCTGGGCACGCGGCTGGTGCTGCTGCTGGGCGGCCTGTTCTGGGCCGGGGGCGTGTTCTGGTTTGTGACCGAGACCGGACTGCGGGCGCAGTACCTGAGCCACTGGCTGCCCGGCATGGTGCTCGCCGGCATCGGCGCTGGGGTCTTCTTCCCGATGATGTCGGGCGTGGCCGTGTCCGAGGCCGACGAACAGGCCTACGCCACGGCCAGCAGCCTGAACACGGTCGCCCGCCAGGCGGGCGGGGCGCTCGGCGTGGCAATCGTGGCGGCGATCATCGGCGTCCCTTCGGCGAGCGGCCTGGAGGGCGCGTTTCACCACGCCTGGAGCTTCAGCGTCTTTGCGCTCGCGGCCGCCGGCCTGTTGGCGGTGGCGGTGGGCCGAGTGGTCACACCCGAACGCGTCACGGGCCCGCAGCTGGCAAGCCCCGGCGCGCCAGCTGCGGGCGGCGGCTCCCCGCGGACATCGCCACCAGCCACGACGCTCCCAACCCGCCGGCTGGTGGCAAACCCGGCCAAACCACAGACCGTCGCCGATTTCCTGGCCGGCGTGCCGATGTTCGCGCAGCTTGAGGCAGACGCGCTCAGGCACCTCGCGGCGGCGGCGAGGATGGTCACGCTCAAGCCCGGCGAGTGGCTCTTTCGCGAGGGCGATGAGGGCGATGCGCTGTATGTCGTGACCGGCGGGCGCCTGGCGGTGCTGGCCGCAGGCTCAAGGCAGCCACCGATCGCAGTCGTCAGCCGCGGCGGTGTCGTCGGCGAGTACGCGCTGGTGACCGCCGAGCCGCGCTCGGCGTCGGTGCGCGCAACCCGCGCCTGCGACCTGATCGCGATCGCGCACACCGACTTCGACAGGGTCCTGCGAGAGGACGCGACGATCGCCCACACGCTGATGCGCCAGTTCGCGGGCGCGCTGCGCGCCCGGCGCTCCGCCGACACCGCGCCACGGGCACTCCCGACGACGGTCGCGCTGCTGGCACTCGACGAGCGCGTCCCGCTTGCGGAGCTCTCAGACGGCCTGCTGGCAGCGCTCGGTGTCCACGCGCACGCCGTCGTCCTGCAGCCGCACGCGGCCCCCAGTGCGCCCGTCCCGGATGAGGCCGCCGCCGCCTACGGGCCGGTGCTGGACGCAGCCGTGGCGGCCAACGACCTGGTCCTGCTGCCGGTCGCCCACCGCCGCGAGGACGAGCCATGGTCGCGGTTCTGCCTGCAGCAGGCGGACCGCATCCTGGCGATCGGCTCGGGGCTCACACCGCCGCCGGCCGCTGCCCCGCCGGACCTCACCGGCTGTGACCTCGTCGCCTGGGAGGTGACGCCCGGATCGGGACGCATGTCCGCCTGGGCGCAAGCGCTCGAGCCACGCGAGACGCACGCCTGGCGTCCCGGACCCGAGCTCGAGCACGACCTGGCGCGCAGCGCCCGACGCCTCACCGGGCGTTCGGTCGGGCTCGTGCTCGGCGGCGGCGGCGCGCGGGCGCTTGCCCATCTCGGCGTCATCGAGGAACTGGCGGCGGCGGGCGTCGTGATCGACCGGGTCAGTGCAGTCAGCTTCGGTGCCTTGGTCGGCGGCCTGCTGGCGGCGGGCAGGACCACGGCTGAGATCGACGCCATCTGCTTCGAGGAGCTCGTCAGGCGCAGGCCGCTCGGTGACTACACGCTGCCACGCCACGCGCTGCTGCGCGGTCAACGCGGCGAGGCGATGCTCCGGCGCATGTTCGGCTCGCTCGCGATCGAGGAGCTGCCGCTCTCGTTCTTCTGCCTGACCGCGAACCTGCGCACCGGAGAACGGATCCTGCACCGCAGCGGCTCGCTGTTTGAGGCGGTCGCGGCCAGCGTCTCGATCCCCGTGCTCTTGCCGCCACGGCGGTTGCAGGGTGGCCTGCAGGTGGACGGATCACTGATCGACAACCTGCCGGTCGGACCGATGGCAGCACTCGCCGAGGGGCCGATCATCGCCGTGGACATCAAGGCCGGAGGCTCGGAATCCGCGGCGGGGCCGGCCAGACTGGCGGGCAGGCGCGAGCGCCTGCCGCCCGTGACAGAGACGCTGATGCGCGTCATGTTCTACGGCAGCAAGCTGACCGGCGCCGAGGAGCACGAGGGAGCCGACCTGATCATCCGCCCGCGTAACAACGGCGTCGGCTTCCTCGAGTTTCACCAGCTTGACAGCGCCCGGGAGGCGGGACGGCTGGCCGCGCGCCAGGCGCTCGAGCAGCACGCCGACGCCATCCTGCGGTAGGGGCCGCCGGAGGCCTGTGGCGGCTGGGGCGGCTCACCGTGCCGCCCCAGCCGGCGGACGCGCTCAGCGAGCGCTCGTCACCGCCGTGTCGTAACGACCGCGCAGACGCTCACCCGAGCGGGCCAGCTCACGGGGCAGCGCGCCGGCGACGTGGCGGGCGAGCAGGCGGGTGACGTGAAAGCCGGTTGAGGCGCGCCACTTGAGCTCGTCGTCTGCGACCAGGCTGGCGCGGTTTGCCTCCGCCACCTCGGCCGCCAGCTCGGCCAGCGCCGCGCGCTGCTTCGCCTGTGGCAGCGTCTTGATCGCGTCGATCCGCGGCAGCGTCGCCCGCGCGATCTGGAAGTGACGCGCCACCGTGGCGTGGGTGTTCGCGTCGATCAGCCCGGCCTCGAACTTGAGATCGTTGAGCGCGCCGCCCACCTCATACGTGGTCTCGACGATCTGGTCGCGGTTCATCCACTCGGTCTCGTAGGAGAGCATCTCCCGCCAGGTCGGGCCGAGCAGCGCCTGGCGGTGCTCCTCGAGCGTCGTGATCCGGCGGTGGTAGCCAAGCTCGGGCCGCTCAAAGGCGCGGCTGCCGGGATCGAGGAAGGGACCGAGCGGTGCGACGTAGAACTGCAGACGCGGATCGGCCCCAAAGCGCTCCACCAGGTGGCGGCAGTAGTCGATCGTGCCGCGCGCGGACTCCGGCGTCTGGCCGGAGAGCCCGACCATGAAGAACAGGTCGAGCTTGTCCGCGCCCGCGTCCAGCGCACGCTCAAGCGTCTCCTCCACCACCGCGTTTGCGACCGGGAACTTGCCGTTGACGCGGCGGATCTCGGGGTCGGCGGACTCGATCGTGATCTGCAGGCTCCAGCCGTGGGTGCTCTCGCGCACCAGCTCCAGAAACTCGGCCGGCGCCGGATAGAAGAGCTCGATCACCAGCTCGTTGGGGATCTCGGCGGCGCGGTAGAGCTCAAAGAAGCGCCGTGCCCGCGCCACGCCCCCGACGCGCGGGTCGTGCACCATGAAGATCGGCGCTTTGGAGAAGGACGAGATCAGCTTCGCGTCGGCAACGAGCTTCTCCGGCGAGCGCAAAGCTGGTCCGCAGCGGTTGGCCACAACCCTGTAGCCGGTGCGCGAACCGCCGCAGATCGCACAGTCGTAGGGGCAGCCGCGGGAGTTCAGGAGCATCGTCGACGGGTAGCGCAACCACTCGAGGTAGGGCAGGAAGTCCGCGACGCTGCGGTACTTGAAGACGGCGTGGGTCATGAAGTCATAGGCGGGCACGTCGATCCAGTCCAGGTCGGCCGGGACGAACGACAGCTCATTGACGACAGCCTGGCCATCCGGGCGCTTCCAGGTGAGGTTCTCGACCCGCTCGAGCGGCGTGCCGTCACGCAGCGCCGCCAGCAGCTGGCGGGCAGGCTCCTCGGTCGAGTCGCCGCGCAACACGAAGTCGATGAACGGGTAGGCGATCAGCTGCTCGTGGAAGTAGCTCGCCGAAAGCCCGCCCAGCAGAACCTTGGCCTCTGGGTGCACACGCTTGACCAGCCCGGCCAGCCCGAGCGCGCCGTGGACGTGCGGCAGCCAGTGCAGATCGATGCCGAACACGGGCGCGTCGATCTTGGCCAGGTGCCGGGCCGGGTCAAAGCGCCGGCTGCGCAACATCCGGTAGGCGATGTTGACGATCCGCGTGTTGTAGTTGTTGGCCTCCAGGTAGGAGGCGATGCTGGTCAGGCCGATCGGGTACATCTCAAACTGGATCGTCGATGGGATCACGTCCGCAAGCGGACCCTCGAGGATCACCTCGTCGCGGAAGTCCCAGACCGAGGGTGCGTGCAAAAGCACCAGGTCCAGCCCGAACACCCGTTTGCGCACGTCCTCAAGCATCAACCACGAGCGTAGGCGCCGGGCACGGTGCGAGCAGCCGGGCATCCGCCCAGGCTGACACGTAGTTATCCGCAGCCACGCCTGCGGCAGCGAGCGGGTGCGAGCGGGCGGGCGCGGCTGTGTAATCGGCAGGGTGACCAACCCGACCACACACCCCCCGCTTGACCACGCCGAGCTTGAGCAGCTCGACCGCTGGTGGCGTGCCGCCAACTACCTCTCCGTGGGACAGATCTATCTGCTTGACAACCCGCTGCTGCACGAGCCGCTTAGCGCCGAGCACATCAAACCGAGGCTGCTCGGCCACTGGGGCACAACCCCGGGCCTCAACTTCATCTACGCCCACATGAACCGTGCGATCAACGCTCGGGAGCTGGACGCGATCTATATCGCCGGCCCCGGCCACGGCGGGCCAGCAATGGTCGCAAGCGCCTATCTGGACGGCACCTACAGCGATACCTACCCTCGGATATCACGCGACGAGGCCGGCCTTGCGCGGCTGTTTCGCCAGTTCTCCTTCCCGGGGGGAATCCCGAGCCACGTTGCGCCGGAGACACCCGGATCGATTAACGAGGGCGGCGAGCTCGGCTACAGCCTGCTGCATGCCTATGGGGCGGTCTTTGACAACCCCTCGCTGCTGGCGGTGTGCGTGGTTGGTGACGGCGAAGCCGAGACCGGACCCCTGGCCGCCAGCTGGCATTCCAACAAGTTCCTGAACGCGGCACACGATGGGGCGGTGCTGCCGATCCTGCACCTGAACGGGTACAAGATCGCAAACCCGACCGTGCTGGCGAGGATTCCCGAGCGGGAGCTGAAAGCGTTGCTCGAGGGCTACGGCTACGCCGCCCACTTCGTCTCGGGCGACGAGCCCACGACGATGCACCAGCTGATGGCCGCCACCCTCGATCAGGTGCTCGACCGGATCGCTGCGATCCAGGCCCAGGCGCGTGGCGGCGGGCTGGCGGAGCGCCCGGCCTGGCCGATGATCGTGCTGCGCACCCCAAAGGGCTGGACCGGCCCCAAGACCGTGGACGGCCTGCCGGTGGAGGGCACGTTCCGCGCCCACCAGGTGCCGCTTGCCGAGGTGCGCACAAACCCCGAGCACCTGGCGGCGCTTGAGCAGTGGCTGCACAGCTACGCGCCCGAGGAGCTCTTCGACGAGTCTGGCCGCGTCCACGATGACATCACGGCGCTCGCCCCGCAGGGCGAGCGCCGGATGAGCGCCAACCCGCACGCCAACGGTGGTGCGCTGACAAGACCACTCGAGCTGCCCGACTTCCGCAACTACGCCGTGGCAGTGCAGAGCCCCGCGCGCAGCACCAGCGAGGCCACACGCGTGCTCGGCACCTGGCTGCGGGACGTGATCGCCCAAAACCCCGAGAACTTCCGCGTCTTCGGGCCGGACGAGACGATGTCAAACCGCCTGAACGCGGTCTTTGAGGCGACCGAGCGCCAGTGGTCGGCCTCGATCCAGCCCGGCGACGATCACCTGGCCCCCCACGGCCAGGTGATGGAGGTGCTCTCCGAGCACCTCTGCGAAGGCTGGCTCGAGGGCTACCTGCTGACCGGTCGCCACGGCCTCTTCAACTGCTACGAGGCGTTCATCCACATCGTCGACTCGATGTTCAACCAGCACGCCAAGTGGCTGAAGGTGACCCGCGGGATCTCCTGGCGCGAGCCGCTGCCTTCACTGAACTACCTCCTCTCAAGCCACGTCTGGCGCCAGGATCACAACGGCTTCTCGCACCAGGATCCGGGCTTCATCGATCGTGTCGTCAACAAGAAGGCGGAGGTCGTGCGCGTCTACCTGCCGCCGGACGCCAACTGCCTGCTGTCGGTCGCCGACCACTGCCTGCGCAGCCGCGACTACGTCAACGTGATCGTGGCGGGCAAGCAGCCGGCGCTCGACTACCTCGACATGGACGCGGCCGTGGCGCACTGCACCCGCGGGCTCGGGATCTGGGAGTGGGCTTCCAACGAGACCGGCTCGGAGCCCGATGTCGTGCTGGCCTGCGCCGGTGACATCCCGACGCTCGAGACCGTCGCCGCGGCGGCGATCCTGCGTGAGCGCCTGCCCGAGCTGAAGGTGCGGGTCATCAACGTCGTCGACCTGATGCGTCTGCAACCGGAGCAGGAGCACCCACACGGTCTCTCAGACAGCGAGTTCGACGCGCTGTTCACCACCTCCCGTCCGGTGATCTTCGCCTACCACGGCTACCCGTGGCTGATCCACCGGCTCACCTACCGGCGCACCAACCACGGCTCGATCCATGTGCGCGGATACAAGGAGGAGGGCACCACCACGACGCCGTTTGACATGGTGATGCTCAACGACCTGGACCGCTTCCACCTGGTGATGGACGTGATCGACCGCGTGCCCGGGCTCGGCGAGCGGGCCGCACTGCTGCGCCAGGAGATGGCCGACCAGCGTCTGGCACACCGCGCCTACACGCGCGAGCACGGCGACGACCCGACCGACGTGCGTGAGTGGACGTGGCCCGCGTCCTGACCGTAAACGTGGGGTCGACCTCGCTCAAGCTCGCGCTGCTGGCAGAGGGTTCTGAGCAGCCGCTGGCCGCGCGGGAGCTGCCCGCGCCGGCAGCCGGCGGCAGCCTGGCGCAGCTTGGCGAAGTGCTCGCCGGCGAGCTTTCAGGCGCCGACTGCGTCGCGCACCGCATCGTCCACGGCGGCGAGCGCTTCCGCACGGCGGCACTCATCGACGCGGAGGTCCGGGCCGAGCTCGAGCAGCTGGCAGCGCTCGCGCCGCTGCACCAGCCGCTGGCGCTGGCGATACTCGACGCCACAACCAAGGTGCTGCCAGGGCTGCCGGCTGTGGCCTGCTTCGATACCGCCTTTCACTCGACGCTGCCGCAGGCCGCCAGCACCTTCGCGCTGCCGGCCGCGTGGCGCGAGCGCTTCAGGCTTCGCCGCTACGGCTTCCACGGACTTTCGCACGCGCACGTTGCGCGAGAGGTCGCCGCGCGGTTGGGGCCGGGGCTGCGGCTGATCAGCTGCCACCTCGGGGCCGGCGCGTCGCTGTGCGCGATCGCGGACGGCCACTCGGTTGACACGACGATGGGCTTCACGCCGCTCGACGGCCTCGTGATGGCAACACGCTCAGGCAGCGTCGACCCGGGCCTGATCCTGTGGCTGCTCGAGCAGGGCGGGCTGAGCACCGCGGAGGTGGCAGACGGGCTGGAGCACCAGTCAGGGCTGCGCGGCCTGGCCGCAAGCGCGGACATGCGCACGGTGCTGGCCTCCCGGGCCGCGGGCGACCCGGCGGCAAAGCTCGCGATCGACGTCTACCTGCACCGGCTGCGCGCCGCCATCGGCTCGATGCTCGCCGCGCTCGCGGGCGTGGACGTGATCGCCTTCACCGGCGGGGTCGGCGAGAGCTCGCACGAGATCCGCGAGGGGGCGCTCGCCGGGCTCGAGGCGCTGATCGGCGATGCCCGCGTGTTGGTGGTGGCCGCCCGCGAGGACCTGGAGATGGCGCGCCAGGCCCGCACACTCCTGTGAGCGGCGGCGCATGCGCAGAATTACCGATTCAGGTCCGCTGGGCACCCATGGAGCGGCCCACCACATAAGTTTTCAATTAGGCTTCGCAATCCGAGAGCCGATGAACAGCGAGAGCGACATTCTGCGGCGGCTTTTTGAGATCGGCCGCACATTGGTCAGCGAGCGCGACGCGGACGCCGTGCTCGAGCGGATCATGGCCGAGGCGCGCGAGCTGACCGGCGCCCAGTATGTGGCGCTCGGCGTGCTCAACGAGCAGCGCACCGAGCTTGCGCGCTTCCTGTCCCTGGGTGTTGAGGCCAAGCAGCAGCAGACCATCGGTGGGCTGCCGCGTGGCCGCGGCGTACTGGGAGTATTGATCGAGCACCCGGAGCCGCTGCGCCTCGCGCACGTTGCCGCACACCCGCAGAGCTACGGCTTCCCCGTCGGCCACCCGCGCATGGACAGCTTCCTGGGTGTGCCGATACAGATCCGCGGGGAGGTCTGGGGAAACCTCTACCTGGCAGACAAGCAGGGGGCACAGGAGTTCACCGACGAGGACCAGCAGGCGGTCACGCTGCTGGCCGACGTGGCCGCCACGGCGATCGACAACGCCCGCGCCTACGAGCGCTCCGAACAGCGGCGCGTGGCGCTGGAGCAGGCCGTCCAGGGGCTCGAGGCGGCGCGTGACATCGCCGACGCGATCGGTTCAGAGGGCGCCAGTGGCGAGCTGGAGCGCACCCTTGAGCTGGTTGTCAAGCGCGGCCGTGCGCTGGTTGAGGCGCGCAGCGTGCTGATCCTGCTGCAGGAGGGTCATGACCTGGTGGTGGTGGCTGCGGCCGGGCACGTTGGCCAGTCGATCGGGCGGCGCATACCGGTCGCGGCCTCCACCGCGGGAACGGTGCTCGAGCGGCGGATCGCCGAACGGATCAGCGACACGAAGCGGCGCCTGCGGATCGGCCCCGAGCTGCTCGGCGTGCCCGCCGCGCGGACCGCGCTGATCGTCCCGATCATCCACGCCGGCGAGGCGCTGGGAGTGCTCTCGGCCTTCGACCGCGGGGATTCTGCAGGCGCGTTCACCGACGCCGATGAGCGCCTGCTGCGCACCTTCGCCGCGTCGGCGGCCAACGCCATTGCGGTCAGTCGCAGCGTCAGGGCCGATCGTCTGCGCGCCGCCGTGGAGGCGGCCGACGCCGAGCGTGCCCGCTGGGCTCGCGAGCTGCACGACCAGACGCTGCAGGCGCTGGCCGGGCTGCGCGTCGGTCTCTCCGGGGCGTTGCGGCGCGACGACCCCAGCATCTACCTGGAGGTGACGCGCCAGGCGATCGAGGACATCGACTCAGAGATCGCCAACCTCCGCGGGATCATCGCCGACCTGCGTCCCTCCGCGCTCGACAGCCTCGGGCTCGCCGCCGCGCTGGCGGCGCTGATCGACCGCCGCCGCGAGGACGGCCTCGAGATCGACGCCGAGTTCGAGCTGCCCGACTGGCTGGACGAGACCAGGCCGGCAGCCGAGTCGCTGGACACAGCGGTGTATCGCGTGATCCAGGAGGCGCTCACCAACATCGTCAAGCACGCACAGGCAACCCGCGTGAGCGTGCGCGTCAAAGGTGAAGACGATGCGCTGCTGGTCGAGGTGTCCGACGACGGGGTGGGCTTTGACCCGCACGGCGTCAGTGGCGGGTTCGGTCTCGGCGGCATGCGCGAACGCGTGTTCCTGCTCGGCGGAACGCTGCAGATCGACTCTGGGGCGGGCGGCAGCCGGGTCGCTGCCCGCCTGCCCCTGCCGGGGGCCCGCTCCCGGTCAGCAGGAACAGATCAGGCCGTGTCCTAGCGCGTAGTCGACCAGCTCAGCGCGCGTTCGCAGCCCCAACTTGGCGTGAATGGTGGCCCGGTGCGAGTCGACGGTGCGCCGTGAGATGTGCAGCTGGCCAGCGATCTCCATGCCCGTGTAGCCGAGCGCGGTCAGGCGCAGAACTTCCGCCTCGCGCCGGCTCAACCCACCCTGCGCCTGGACGGCGTCGAGCGCCTCGAGCGCGGCGGCGATCTGCGGGCTGACGTAACGCTCGCCACGCGCCGCGGCACGCACCGCAGCCACCAGCTCGGCGTCCGCCTGGTCCTTCAGCACATAGCCAAGCGCCCCCGCGTCCAGCACGCGCTGAGCGAAAAACGGTGTCGATTCCATCGCCAGCACCACCACCTCTGTATCGGGAGCCCGGCGGCGCAACGCCTCCACGGTCAGGAGCGTCGAGCCGTTCGGGAGATCCAGGTCGATCACCAGCACGTGCGGGGCGTGGGCGTGCACGTGACTCGAGGCCGCGTCCAGGTCCACAGCTTCCTGCACCACCTCGATCCCGTCCTCCGCGTCGAGGAGCCGCCGCAGGGCTCGACGCACCAAACCGTGGTCGTCCGCCAGGACGACCCGGATCTTGTGCTCACCTGTGCCTTGCGCTTGCTCGCTTGGCCAGGGTGCCAGCTGCAGATGGGCCCTCATTCCTACAGCTTGACCGCCGGCTGCGCCCAGCCCATCCTGGGTAAGGCGTCAAGGCACTGCGGAAAACCTGCAGGACAGACGCGGTGCTTCCCGTCAGTTGCGCAGCGCGCCCAGCGGCCGGATCGCCTGGGCAGGGGCCACCCGTACCCGCGCGTCGACGATCACCGCCCCAGCCGCGCTGGCGAGCAGGGGGTTGGCATCCAGCTCGGCGATCTCCGCGTGAGCCTCGACCATCGCTCCCAACCGCAGCAGCGCGTCGGTGACAGCCGCGACGTCACAGGCCGGTGCACCACGGTATCCGTGCAGCAGCGGCGCGATCCGCAGCGACTCGAGCATCTCGGTCGCATCGCGGTCGCTGAGCGGCGTGATCCGCACCGCCACGTCACCGAGTACCTCCGCCGTGGTCCCGCCGGCGCCGCAGGCGAGCACGGGCCCGAAGCTCGCGTCGTGAACGACACCGAGCAGCATCTCGACCCCGGCCGCGGCCATCGGCTGGATGATCAGCCCCTCGAGCTCGTGGCCTGCGCGGGTGACCGCCGCGCGGATCGCATGCGCACCGGCCCTGACCTCGTCATCGCCGCTCAGTCCCGTCAGGACCGCGCCGCTGTCGCTCTTGTGCACGAGCCACGGCGCGATCCCCTTGAGCACCACGGTGCCGCCCAGCGCCGCCGCGGCGGCGACGGCCTCCTCCTCGTCGCCCACCACGCGCGTGTCGATCATCGGCAGGCGGTAGCAGCCAAACAGCTCAAAGACCTCGGCCGGCTCAAGCCAGCCAGCGCCATCGTCATCGCGCGCGAGCGCGCCGCTGATGATCGCCGCGGCCCGATCGCGATCGCAGTCCGTGAAACTCGGCACGACCCCGGTCGGGCGCTGGCGCCACTCGCTGTGGCGCACCGCGTTGGCAAGCGCCCGCGCGGCGTCCTCGGGAAACTGGAAGCGGGGAACCACCACACCGTCGCCACCGGCGTTGCGGGGCGCCTGGTGGTCCATGAACACCGAGGTCAGGGTGACGCCGTTTGCCTTGGTGGCGGCCCCTGCCAGCGCCGCCGCCACCTCGGCCGCCGTGGTGGCACTGATCGCCGGCACGAACAGCGCCAGGATCGCGTCACAGACGCCCGCCTCGAGCAACAGCTCCACCGTCTGGCGGTACTGCTCGGCGGACACGGTCGCGACCATGTCGATCGGGTTGCCAACCGCCGCGCCCTGGGGCAGCAGGCGACGGAGCTGCTCCTGCAGCGCCGCCGGCAGCACGGGCACGTCCAGCCCAGCGGCGGCACAGGCGTCGGCTGCCACGATCCCAGGGCCACCGCCGTTGGTCACGATCCCCACGCGCCGCCCGCGCGGAAGCGGTTGTGATGACATCAGTGAGGCGGTGTCAAACAGCTCGGCGATCGTGTCGGCCCGGATCACGCCCGCCTGGCGAAACAGCGCGTCGACGGTCACATCCGAGGCTGACAGCAGCGCGCCGGTGTGTGAGGAGCTCGCGCGCACGCCGGCCGGCGTGCGCCCGCTCTTGACCGCCAGGATCGGCTTGCTCATGCCCACACGGCGCGCCAGCCGACCGAAGCGGCGTGGGTTGCCGAAGGACTCCAGGTACAGGAGGATCAGGTCGGTGGCCGGGTCGAGCTCCCAGTACTCGAGCAGATCGTTGCCGGAGATGTCGAGCTTGTTGCCGACCGAGACAAACGACGAGACACCCAGTCCGAGGCGGTTGGCCTCCTCGATCAGCGCGATGCCGAGGCCGCCGCTCTGCGAGATCATGCCGACGTTCCCGGTCGGCACCCTGGAGACGGTGAAGGTCGCATCCAGCCGCACCGCCGGGTCGGTGTTGACGACGCCCAGGCAGTTTGGTCCGATCAGCCGCGCCCCCGAGTGCCGGCAGACCTCGAGCAGCCGCTCCTGGAGCTCCCTGCCCGCCTCGCCTGTCTCCCCGAAGCCGGCCGAGAGCACCAGCATCGCGCGTACGCCGGCGGCCGCACAGGCGGCCGCCACATCAGGGACCGCGGGCGCGGGCACCGCTATCACGGCCATGTCAACCGGTCCGGGCACGGCCTCTATCGAGGGGTAGGCAGCCAGTCCGCGCACCCGCTCGGCGTGCGGGTTGACCGGATAGATCGCGCCGGTGAAGCCGGTACCAAGCAGGTTGTCCATCAGCGCGGCGCCAACCGACCCGGGGCGCTCGGTCGCGCCGATCACGGCAACCGAGGTCGGTGCCAGGAAGCGGTGCAGGGCGTTGCGGGTCGCGGCCTGCTCGCGCCGGTCGAACGCCTCAAGCGCCCGCTCGTCGAGCGCCGTCTCCAGCTCGACCTTCACCACGCCCTGCTCGTTGTGGATGCTGCAGGGCAGGCCGCAGTTGCGGAAGACCTCGATCATCTGGAGGTTGTCGGGCAGCACCTCGGCGGTGAAGTGCTCAAACCCATGACGGTTGGCGACGCTCGCCAGATGCATCAGCATGAGCGTGGCGATGCCCTGGCCCTGCTGGCGATCTGTGACCAGAAACGCAACCTCGGCGGTGTCCTCGGAGCTTGAGATGTAGGCGCCATGCGCGACGATCTCACGCTCGGCTCCCAGCTCGGCGACGATCGCGTAGCGATCCCTGTAGTCGACGTCAACCGCCCAGCGTGCGACCCACTCGATGCTGGCCACGCCGAAGAAGCGGTGGATCATGGAGTCACTCGAGACCCCCTCGAGGAAGCGGCGCAGGCGCTCCAGGTCCTCGGCCCGCACCGGGCGAAAGTGGATGCTCGTGCCGTCCTGCATGACGACATCGGCGGCCTCCGCGCTCGGGTAGGCGAGCCTGCTCGTCTGGTCGGCGCCTTCGTCTCTGCTTGCCATCTCTGCTCCGGCCTCTCTGGTCGCTCGCGACTTGACGGGATCGACGCGCCACGGTGCCGCCACGCGCGTGACGCATGCCAATTGATAGCTCACCGGCCAGGCAGGCAAGGACGTGACCAGCCCGCACAGCGCTCGTGGTTAATCCGCTGCGGAAGCCGGTAAAGCCGTCTACAACTAGCTAGCAGTGCAGTGGTATAATCGAACTCACAACCAAAGGAGGACCCATGAGCAAGAACATGAACACCCTCGACCGTCGCCTGCGCGCCTTCCTGATCGCCCCTGTGGCAGCCGTAATCGGCGTCCTCGTCGGCCCCGGCAACGTTGCCGCCATCGTGCTGTATGTGGTCGCCGCCGTGATGCTCTCAACCAGCGCCGCCGGCTACTGCCCGCTCTACACGCTGCTGCGGCTCGACACCCTCAACGGCCGTCACGGCCGGGCGCTGACCCACTGAACAGGGCCTGAGCGAGAGGAGAACACCCATGAGGCTCACAGCAGAACCCAAACCGGCCGCCGCTGCTCACAGCGAGCAGGCTGCGCCGGCACCGCGCGTGCGTGTCTTCACCACGCCGACCTGCCCGTGGTGCAAGCTCGCCAAGGTCTATCTGCGCAGACACAACGTCGCCTTTCACGAGATTGACGTTTCGCGCGACGTCGCCGCCGCGCGCGAGCTGGTCAAGCGCACCGGGCAGATGGGCGTGCCGGTGATCGAGATCGACGGCACGCCGGTGGTCGGCTTTGACCGCCGCCAGATCGAGCGCCTGCTCAAAGCCGCCAGCTGACGCTCCGTGTGGATCGAGCCGACGGTGCCGACCCGGACCAACCCAGCGCCCGCATGGCCTAGGATCGGCACACCGTGAGCCACGCACCACAAATACCCGCGGCGGTTGCGGCCGATCTTCTGCTCGAGCCCTGGCTGGCCTGCCTGCGGGACGAGCTCGGCGGCGTGGCGTTGTTTGACTGCCACACGCACATCGGCTGCGCCGATCCCGACGGCTCGTGCTTCGAGGCCGAGGAGCTGCTCGAGGGAATGGAGGTAGTCGGCGAGCGCGCGGTCGCGTTCCCACTGGCTGAACCGGGTGCCTACCGCGCCGCCAACGATGCTGTGCTCGCCGCCGCCGAGCGCGCAGATGGACGCCTGGTGCCCTACTGCCGCGTTGACCCGACGGGCGACGGCTTGGCCGAGCTCGAGCGGGCGGTGGCACGCGGCGCGGCCGGGCTGAAGCTGCATCCACGCGCTGAGCGCTTCAGCCTCGCCGCGCCCGAGGTGGAGCGCCTGTTTGCGTTCGCGGACGAGCGGCGCCTGCCGGTGATCATCCACGCCGGCCGTGGCATCCCCTCGCTCGGCGTCGACGCGCTCGCGCTGGCCCGCAGGCACGAGCACACGCCCGTGATCCTGGCCCACGCCGCGATCGCCGACCTCGCCTGGATCTGGCAGCAGGCCGCAGGCCAGCGCAACCTGTTCTTCGACACCGCCTGGTGGAACACGGCCGACCAGCTGGCGCTCTTCACGATGATCCCGCCGGGCCAGATCCTCTACGCCTCAGACGCACCCTACGGCCGGCCGGTGGCCAGCGCCACCCTGGCGCTGCGCGCGGCCCTGGCGGTCGGGCTGGACAGCAACCAGATCGCGGCGGTCTTCGGCGGACAGCTCGAGCGGCTGCTCTCTGGCCTCGAGCCGCTCGCGCTGGGACCCGCTCCCGGCGCGCCGGTGCCCGGGCCGGGCCCGCTGCTCGAGCGCATCCACACGCTGCTGGTTGCCGCTTCGGCGCGCTTGAGCGCCGGCTATCCGGCCGAGGAGTACCTCGAGCTGGCACGCCTGGCCTGTGCGCTGCCCGACACGCACCCCGACGCGGCCGTGGCGGCGTCGATCCGTGAGCTGATCGACCGCCATGCCGCGCACCTCGCGAGCGACCCACCGCGTCGCGGGCCGCGTGTCCCGGGCGTACACCTGATCTTCGTCGCCGCGGCCATCGCCCGCACGCCGTGGCTGCCGCTTCCGGACACAGAAGCGCTGCGCGCCAGCCGCGCGCAGTCGAGCGCCGTGGGCGCGGGGAGCCGCTGACCGTGCCCGCCGACGAGCGCTTCAGCTTCAGCATGCGCCTGGACGAGGACTACCGGTTCGTGGTCGACTTCGACCAGGCGGCGGTGCCGTCGCTGCTGATGGACGAGCCCGCCCCGCTCGGCGCCGGCTCAGGACCCAACGCGAGCCGCATCCTGGCGGCGGCGGTCGGCAACTGCCTGAGCGCCAGCCTGCTCTTCTGCCTGCGCCGCGCGCGGGTCGAAGTTCACGACCTGCGCACCACCGTCACCGGCACGCTCGTGCGCAACGAGGCAGGCCGGCTGCGGATCGGGGAGGTACAGGCGACGCTCGCGCCCACCATCGACGCGCAGGAGCTGCCACGCATACAACGCTGCCTGGAGCTCTTCGAGGACTTCTGCGTGGTCACCCAGAGCGTCCGCGACGGCATCACCGTCAGCGTCAACGTCGAACCGACGAGCGCACCCGAGCTGGGTGAGCACAGGCTCGATGTGCTGCGTCGGGACGAGTACGCGCGCCTGGATGAGGCCGACCATGTTTACATGGATTACACCGGTGGTGGTCTGTATGCGGCCTCGCAGCTGCGGGAGCATATGCGTTTGCTCGAGGCTGGTGTGTTCGGTAACCCGCACTCGGTGAACCCGACCTCGCATGCGAGCACGGAGCTGGTGGAGCGCGCACGGGCGAGGGTGCTTGAGTTCTTCGAGGCTTCGCCGGATGAGTACACGGCGATCTTCACGCCCAACGCGACGGGTGCGCTGCGGCTGGTTGGGGAGTCCTATCCGTTTCAGCCGGGCGACCGTTTCCTTTTGACCTTTGACAACCACAACTCGGTCAACGGGATCCGTGAGTTCGCGCGTGCGCGCGGCGCGCAGACGACGTATGTGCCGAGCGTCGCGCCGGAGCTGCGGGTCGACGAGGATGTGCTTGAGCAGTACCTGTCCCAGACCGCCGGCTCGCACCACAACCTGTTCGCGTTTCCGGCGCAGTCGAACTTCTCCGGTGTGCAGCACCCACTGGAGTGGATCGGCCGGGCGCAGGCAGCGGGCTTTGATGTGCTGCTCGACGCGGCCGCCTACGTGCCTACCAACCGGCTTGATTTGAGCGCTTGGCACCCTGACTTCGTCACGCTGTCGTTCTACAAGATGTTCGGCTGGCCGACGGGTGTGGGCTGCCTGATCGCCCGTCATGAGGCGCTGGCCAAGCTCGAGCGGCCGTGGTTCTCGGGCGGCACGATCGTGGCGGCGTTCGTGCAGCGCGAGTACCACCGCTCGGCCCCCGGTCCCGCGCACTTCGAGGACGGCACCGTGGACTACCTCAACCTGCCCGCGGTCGAGATCGGGCTTGACCACCTGGAAAGCGTCGGGGTACAGACGATCCACGAGCGCGTGCGCGAGCTGACCGCGCGCCTGATCGAGCAGCTTGCCGCGCTGCGCCACACAAACGGGGCGCCAGCCGCCGTGATCTACGGGCCACAGACAACAGCCGCACGAGGCGCGACGATCGCGTTCAACTTCCTGCACCCCGACGGGCGCATCGTCGATGAGCGCTACGTCGACCGCCTCGCAGGCGAACACCGGATCTCGCTTAGGACCGGCTGCTTCTGCAACCCCGGTGCCGGGGAGGTCGCGTTCACGGTCGCAAAGGAGACGCTGCTCGGCGGCGAGTTCGGTGACGCGGTCACACTCGAGGACTACGTGCAGCGGATCGGCCTGCCGTCCGGCGGCGCCGTCCGGGCGTCACTGGGGATCGTCTCCAACGCCAAGGACATCGACCGCTTCGCCGCGTTCACGCGCGCGTTCATCGACCTCGACACCACCCCCAGCGACCTGCCACCGCGCACCGTCTGCTGAGCGTCTCAGCCGCGCTCGATCAGCTCGATCCTGTAACCGTCTGGATCTCGCACGAAGCACAGCCGCGAGCCGCCCGCGCGCACGGAGTAGGGCGGCCTCTCCGGCTCGATCCCCTGCTCGGCCAACCGCGCGAGCGTGCCGTCCAGATCTCCGACGCCGATCGCGATGTGGCCATAGCCGCTGCCAAGCTCGTAGCTGCGACCGTCGTGGTTGTAGGTCAACTCGAGCACCGACTCGTGATCGCCGAGTGAGTAGAAGTAGTTGGTGGCCTCGCGCTCGCCGTCGCGGACGATGTCCATCTCGTGGACGAAGCGGAAGCCGAGCGCCTCGTAGAAGGCGCGGCTGCGGTCGGGATCGGTGATCCGGACCATCGTGTGGAGGAAGCTTGCGGTCATACGCCGCAGGCTACCCCGACCGCAGCGTCGGGCGCTGTCAGAGGCCGCGTGAAAGCGTGCTTGGAGCGGTCATGCCCCGGGCGCGCAGCGACTCCGGGTGATTCGGGTGCCGGGCGTCCTCACGCTGACGGCGACGAGCACGCATCCTGGCGCGGCTCATACGGGCCACAGACTGAATCTCTCGTTCGGTCTTGGCCTCGTTGATAAGTGCCACGAGATCCATGTCGAGTTCCGGATCGAAGAGGCTGGTATCCAGCTCATCTGTGGTCTTGGTGAATTTGAACATGTACATACTTTCGACCAAAACTGCTCATAAGTCAAAGACCTATTTGCTAGTTTAGCCATAAGTATGCCGTATCAATCAGACAACCGTCAATCGATCGCGTCGAGCCGCGCGACGATCTCGCCCGCGTGACGGATGTAGGGCTCGAGGTCGAAGATCGCGTCCAGGTCGAGCCCCTCGCCGGCCGGGTCGGCGGCCAACAGGGTGCGCAGCGCCACGCGCGTGTCGAGCGCCTGCTGGGCGAGCCGCTGGACGACGCGGTAGGCGTCGTCCCGGCTGGCCCCGCCTGCCACCAGCGCCAGCAGCAACCGCTGCGAGAACAGGGCACCGTGCGTGAGGTCGATGTTCTCACGCATCCGCGCCTCGTCAACGACCAGCCCGCGGATCACGCCGAGCATCCGCCGCTGCATGTGGTCAAGCAGGATCGTCGCGTCGGGCAGCATGATCCGCTCGACGCTCGAGTGCGAGATGTCGCGCTCGTGCCACAGTGCGACATCCTCGAGCGCCGCCTGTGCGTAGCCGCGCAGGAGGCGCGCGAGACCGCTGATCTGCTCGCTCTTGATCGGGTTGCGCTTGTGCGGCATCGCGCTCGAGCCCTTCTGGCCGGCTGTGAACGGTTCGCGCGCCTCGCTGACCTCGGTGCGCGCCAGGTGGCGGATCTCGACCGCCAGCCGCTCCAGGCCGGCACCGGCCAGCGCGATCGCCTGCACGAGTTCGGCGTGGCGGTCGCGTGGAACGACCTGCGTGGAGACCGGCTCGACCTCGAGCCCGAGGCGGGCGAGCACGCGGCGCTCAAACTCGGGCGAGGTCGCCGAGTAGGTACCCACGGCGCCCGAGAGCGCGCCCACCGACGCCTGCGCGAACGCGCGCTCCAGCCGCTGCGCGTTGCGGTGCGCCTCAAAGGCGAAGCCCGCGAGCTTGATCCCGAAGCTCGTCGGCTCGGCATGGATCCCGTGCGTGCGCCCGACACAGAGCGTGTGCACGTGCCTGCGTGCGGCGGCGGCCAGCTCGGCCACCAGCGCGCGGGCGTCCGGCAACACGAGCTCTCCGACCGCCCTGAGCTGCAGCGCCAGGCCCGTGTCGAGCACGTCCGAGGACGTCAGCCCGTAGTGAATCCAGCGCCCCGCCTCACCCGCCGAGGCAGCCAGCACGTCGACGAACGCGGCGGTGTCGTGGTCGGTCACACGCTCGCGTTCGTTGACGGCCTGCACCGTGAAGGTCGCCTGCCGGATCGCCTCAAGCTCCGCGGCCGTGGGTCCGTCCATCTCCTCGCAGGCCGCCACCTCGACGCGGCGCAGCGCCTCGAAGCGGGCGTGCTCAGACCACAGCTCACCGATCTCCCTGCGCGTGTAACGGTCGATCATCCCGGCCCGAGTCTACGTCAGCGCAAGCGCTCTGAAGGGGCCGCGCCCAGCGGGGCGCGGCAACCCATCCGCTAGCTTCTGGCGGCGATGCAGTCGAACCCCCACCCACCCGCGAACCGGCCGGTCGTGGGTTTGGTCGGCGCCGGCCAGCTCGCGCGGATGGGCTGGCAGGCGGCGATCTCACTCGACGTGGGGCTGCTGTGCCTGGGCGCCGCGGGGGACGCCGCCGCGCTGGCGGGGGCGCCGGTGATGGCGGGCTCGGCGCGTGACGGCGAGGCGCTCGCCGCGCTCGCGGGGCGCAGCGACGTGCTGAGCTTCGAGCACGAGCTCGTCGACCTCGACGCGCTCGCGCGGCTGGAGGCCGAAGGCGTGCGGGTGCGGCCGGGCACGACGACGCTGCGCCTGGCGGTCGACAAGCTCCACCAGCGCCGCACGCTCGCTGAGATCGCGGACGTGCGGGTGCCGCCGTTTGCGCCGGTCGCCGCGCTGGACGACGTGCACACGTTCGCCGCGCAGCACGGCTGGCCACTGGTGCTCAAGGCACGCAGCGGCGGCTACGACGGCCGTGGCGTGTGGATGTGCGACGACGCCTCTGCCGCCACCCGCGCCCTTGCCGACGCCGCCGCGGCCGAGCTCGAGCTCTACGCCGAGCAGGCGGTGCGACTGGCCGGCGAGGCGGCCGTGCTGGTCGCGCGCTCGCCCTCCGGCGAGATCGCCGTCTACCCCCCGGTCGCCACCCACCAGCGCGACGGCATGTGCCGTTGGGTGACGCTGCCCGCCGGCCTGCCTGAGGCGCTCGAGCAACAGATCGACTCGCTGGCGCGGACGCTGGCGCGGGCGACTGCTCTTGAAGGGCTGATGGCCGTTGAGCTGTTCCTCGACCGCGACGGTGGGCTGCTCGTCAACGAGCTCGCGCTGCGCACGCACAACACCGGGCACCTGCACACCGAGGCAGCGGCCACCTCGCAGTTTGAGCAGCACCTGCGCGCGGTGCTCGACCTGCCGCTCGGTGAGACCGCTCCCGTCGTCGCGGCGGCGGCGATGGTCAACGTCGTCGGTCCCGCCGATGGCTCTGACCCAGCCACGCGCCTGGCGGGCGCGCTGGCCGTGCCGGGCGCGCACGTGCACCTCTACGGCAAGCTCGCGCGCCCCGGCCGCAAGCTCGGCCACGTGACCGTGTGCGGTCCAAGCCCACAGGCGGCGCTCAGCCTGGCGAAGCAGGCGGCTGATAGGCTCGAGGGCAATGGCTGACCCGATCGCCGGGGTGGTGATGGGCTCTGACAGCGACCTGCCGGTGATGGGCCAGGCCGCAGAGGTGCTGGCCGAGCTCGGCGTCGCGTGCGAGACGCGGGTGGTTTCCGCACACCGCACGCCCGTGGAGATGCTCGCCTACGGCCAGCAGGCACGCGAGCGCGGGCTGCGCGTGATCATCGCCGGCGCGGGCGGCGCCGCGCACCTGCCGGGGATGCTGGCGGCGGTCACAACGCTGCCGGTGATCGGCGTGCCGGTGGCGCTGCGCCACCTCGACGGGCTGGACAGCCTGCTCTCGATCGTGCAGATGCCCAGGGGCGTGCCGGTCGCGACGGTGGCGATTGACGGCGCGCGCAACGCCGGCCTTTTGGCCGCGCGGATCCTGGCGCTCTCAGACCCGGCGCTCGACGAGCGGCTGGAGGCCCTGCGCGAGGCGCAGGCGCAGGGCGCGCGCGAGGCTGACGCGCGCGTGCGCGAGGCTGACGCGCGCGTGCGCGAGCGCTGACAGGGAGCCGGTCGGCATCCGCGTGGTAAACGATGTGTGAACACGTTCAATCCGGACGTCCGGATTGAGTGTGTTATCCGGACCCGCTGGTTATCCGAACTGTCCGGCGCCATGCGGTATCGCTGCTGAAGAATCCGGCAGCGGGGTCGGCATAACCCGCCGGGTGATGATCCAGATCGGCATCGGGTGTGGCGCGCAACTGAGGCGCTGCGCGGTCACGTATCGAGCTGGTCTAAGAATTGGCGTGGGGTGAGGACCGGCGGGTGCGGGTCGGCGAGATCGAGAAGGTGTCGGTCGCCAGAGACCAGGTAGTCCGCTCGCGCGACGCGGGCAAGCGCGATCAGGTAGTCGTCATCGGGATCTGGGGAGACGCTGGGCGGGTCGGGCGGATCGGTGACGATGATGGCATCGGCGGCGAGTCCGTCGATGAAGGCGACCGCGGTTGCGGTGGTGATGAACCGCCGGAACTTCGGGCGGGCGAGGACGTCCGCGAGTTCATCGAGCACAGAGGGGCTGACGATCAGCTCGAAGCGTTCGTTGGTCCATGCGGTGAGGATCTGCCGAGGTGGGCCGGCCGGCGAGATCGCGGCCGACACCAGCACGTTGGGGTCCAGCACGGCGCGCACGCGCCGTTATCGACGCGCGGGCGGACGTCGTTCGCGGCGCATCGCGTGCAGCTCGCTGTTGGCGAGCTTCATCGCCTCGTCGGCATCGAGCGTGTCAGTGGTCTCGCGCGCTTGCTGTTCGAGCGCGGCGGCGACGCGCTCGCGGCCGCCGGCGAGTTTGAGGTAGCGCTCGTAGGAGATCACGACCGCCTCGGGGCGTCGGCGGGCGCCGATCACGACCGGTTCGGCGTCAGCGCCGGCCTGGCGGAACCGCTCGAGCAGCGCGGGTAGTTGCGCGCGCGCTTCGCGGGTGGCGAGCACGTGGTGCGGTTTGCGTTCCACCCCGAGAATGGTAGCACGAACGTGTACACATATGCGGTCACATCCAGCGCGCCCAGCGACGGTAGGCCTCGATCCATTCCCACCCGTCCGGCGCCGGGTCGGGGATGGGCAGGTCCCGGATCGGGATCGTCTGCCGATGCCCGTCGCGTGTGCAGATCGCGAGGTGCTCCTCGATCGTCGTGAACAGGCCGGTGACCTGTTCTGAGTCGTTGTAGCAGTCGACGGTCGCCTGCTCGATCAGCTCATCGAGCTCGAAGGTGCTGATCGTGGGTCGTGCTTGGCGGGGCATGGTCAGAGCAGTGTCGCCTGCGTGGGCTGGGTCGCTGCCGTCCACTTGCGGACGGTCGCGTTGGTGTCATCGCGCGCGCGGCGACGAGCGACGTCGGGGCCGTCGAGCTCGCAGAGCAGGTCAAGCGCCGCGAGCCGCGCACCGGACTGCCCGCCGGCCAGGCCGCGGGCGAGGAGCGCTCGCTGCTGTGGCTCGTCGAGAACGCCTGCGGCGTCGAGCAGGCCATGGATCGCGGCGTCACGGTGGCGGGGCTGGAACCGTTCGGCGGTGCTGAGCAGCTCAGCGAGCCGCTCCGGGCGCGCATGGAGCGCTTGGCGTGCCGCCCAGCGACGTAGCGGCGGCTCGGGCCGGATGCGGTGCTGTGCCGGCGTGTCTTCGGTCACGGTGTAGGTGCGGCCGGTCCCGTCGCGCAGGTCGATTGCGAGCCATTGCGGGGAGGCCCACGCCAGTGGGTAGGAGATCACGTGGTCGTTGGCGAGGAACGCGTCGGTCAGCTCGTCGAGCTCGGTGCCGTCGAGTAGGCCGCTGTCGTGAATGGCAGCGATCAGCTTCGCGGTGACCCGGTCCCACCGCCGACAGGTGCACACCAGCAGGACGGCTAGCGTGAACGGCAGCTCGCCGGTGCCGTGCACGCGGGTGAGCAGCTCGACCGCCTCGGCGTGCCGGGTGCTGCAACCCCAACCGCCCGGGTTGCCGAGCAGCAGCCGGCACAGCTCATCGGCGTCGTCGATCGCGACGAGCTGTTCGACCGCCTCCTGATCGATTCTCAGCATCGACCGGGCAGCGTAGGCGCCTCGGCGGACATCGAGCCGCCGGACCGTCAGCGCGCGGGGATAGATTTCTGGTCGCGATGGCGGACACGGTGACGATCGATCAGGCGCTCGACGCGTTCCTTGGCGACCAGCGCGCGCGGCTGTCGGATCGCACGTATCGCAACTACGAGGACGTGATCCGGCTGCTGCGCGACAGCCTGAACACGTATGCGTATTCGTCGCTCGACGCGCGCGACTCGAAGCGGTGGCAGAAGGCGTTCGACGCCGGGGACGAGGAGGCGTTCTGCCATCTGTTCGGGCCCCAGGAGATCCCGCCGCACCTCGGCGAGTTCCTCGGCTATTTCATGGTCCGCAAGGTGATCGCCGGCCAGGAGCTGCTCAAGGCCGCGGGAACGGTCACCGCCAAGCTCGCCCGCTGGCTCGAGCAGCAGGCGTATATCGAGAGCGACGCGGCCGAGGTCGCCGTCGACCGCGCGCGCGACAGCGCGCGCGAGCTTCCCGCAGCAGACCGCCTCACCGACCTGCTCGTCGAGGTCACGATGAAAGCGCCGGACATCGATGTTGACGATGTCGGCGAGGAGGACTGGGTAGAGGATCAGCTCATGATCGACCAGGTCGAAGTCGGGAAGATCTGGTTCGAGGGCGGGATCGGCCCGATCCAGGTTCCCAAGCGCGCGAGCGAGCTCGCCCAGCCGGGGTGGATGGTGTTCATCGTCGCCGCGCGCGTGCGCAAGCGCTGGCATCTGCTCGAGGTCGGCACCGTCTACCCCTGACCGCTCGGGTGCGGTCAGAGCGATTCGAGGAACCGCAGCAGCGGATCGGGTGGCCGGTAGCGGCCGGGCTTGCTGCACGGGTTGTTGTCTATTACGTGTTGGCGTTGGCGTTGTTTCCCGACTGTTCCGATGGGGAGGTGATGCGCCAGCTGGTTGAGGGGCTGGCGTGGGAGACGGGGCGGGAGCGCTCTTGGAGGGTGCCACCGAAGATGGCGATCTCCAAGGCCCTGACACGGCTTGGCGGGGGCCCAAGTCGTTGTCCCACACGGCGTGCGTGCCGGTCGCCCTGCCACGCGAAGAGACCATCCCTGACGGCTCCTTCTACCAATGTCAGCACCGATCACCACGGCCGCGAGCGTGCTGATGCCATCCAGGTCCGCGTAAGCGAGTACCAGCTCAATGACGGCGTCCTGACCGGCGAAGAGCAGCAGCGCTACCGGCTGATCACAACGCTCCTTGACGCTGACAACGCGCCAGCCACGGACCTGGCCGCGCTCTACCCCGAGCGCTGGACGCTCGAGTCAGCTCTTGACGAGATCAAAACCCATCAGCGCGGCCCCAGAGTCGTGTTGCGCTCCAAGTCCCCCGACGGCGTCTACCAGGAAGCCTGGGGACACCTCCCGACCCATTACGCGATCCGCCGGCTCATGCACGACGCCGCACTCCAAGCCGACCCGATCCCGCACCGATTGTCGTTCATACGCAGCATCCGCGCCGTCCGCCGCTTCACCCGCACCCAGCCAGGCCTTCTCCCCCCGCAACAGCAGCCAGACTCACCAGCGAGCCGCCGCTGAGATCATCGCAGGGCCGCTCCCGCCACAGCGCCCGGCGCACAGCTCCTGCGTGCTGGCAAACAACGTCCCCAGACCCTCGCCGTGCGGCAGGCTGCCGGTGTGCCGTGCCCCTGGCTGGCCGAAGACGCAATCACGATCTCCGCCGCCTACGTTTACGGTGTTGTGGCCAGGCTACGCAGCGCCTTCAACGCCGGCCCCGATGTCCCGGCGCATCTGCCGGCCGGGGAACGTGATCAGCTCGGCGGCGGCGTAGGCGGCCGCGCGAGCAGCATCGAGGTTCGCGCCGAGCGCGGTGACGCTGAGCACGCGCCCGCCGGCCGTGACGATGCGCCCCAGCTCGTCGGTGGCCGTGCCCGCGTGGGTCACCGCCACGGCGTCGCCGGCAGCGGCGACGCCCATGGCGACCGCGGCGTCCAGCCCCTCGATCAGATCGCCGCTCGAGGAGCTCTCCGGGTAGCCGGCGCTCGCGAGCACCACGGTCACCGCGCGCCGCTCGTCCCAGTCGAGCACCACGCCGTCAAGTCCGCCGCCACCGGGCGCCGCCGCGCGCAGCAGCGACAGCAGGTCGCTGCGCAGCCGCGGCAGGATCGCCTGCGTCTCCGGGTCACCGAAGCGCGCGTTGAACTCGAGCACCCTGGGCCCCGAGTCGGTCAACATCAACCCGGCATAGAGCACGCCGTGAAAGACGATGCCGCGGCGAGCGAGCTCATCCATCACCGGCTGGTGGACCGTCTCACACAGCGCTTGCGCCGCGCGCTCGTCGATCCCGGGGACCGGCGAGTAGGCGCCCATGCCGCCCGTGTTGGGGCCGCGGTCACCGTCGAGGATCCGCTTGTAATCCTGCGCCGAGGCGAGCGGCAGCGCGCGGACACCGTCGCAGATCGCAAGCAACGAGACCTCGCGGCCGGAGAGGAACTCCTCGACCACGACCCGCTCGGTGCCGAAGCGATGCTCGACCAGCAGCTCATGCAGGGCGGCGCGGGCCTCATCCTCGCTGCGCGCGATGATCACGCCCTTACCCGCGGCCAGCCCGTCGGCCTTGATCACAGCCGGGTAGCGACCGCCCTGGATCGCGTCGATGGCCGCCAGCCCATCAGCGACCGTGGCGACCACGCGGTAGGCGGCGCTCGGCACCCCTGCAGCCTCCATCACCTCCTTGCAGAAGGCCTTTGAACCCTCCAGCCGAGCGCCGTCGGCGGTCGGGCCGAAGCAGGCGATGCCAGCCTGCGCCAGCGCGTCAGCCAGCCCAGCCACCAGCGGCGCCTCGGGTCCGACCACCACCAGGTCCACACGCTCGGTGACCGCGGCGGCCACCAGCCCTGAAACGTCATCGCCTGAAACCGGCAAAAGACGCGCCAGCGCGGCGATACCCGGGTTGCCCGGCGCGCACAACAGTTCGGGAGCAGCCGGCGACCGCGCCAGTGCGTGCAGGATCGCGTGCTCGCGGGCACCCGAGCCGACCACCAGCACCCTTGGCGCGTTTGCGTTTGTGCCCGCCGGCGCAGTGCTCGACACGGTCGCTGACTTTAACGAGCTGACCAGCGCCGCGGAGGGCGCCGCGCGGCTCAGGCTTGCAAAGGACCCCGCCCACCGCAGAGAATGGTGAGCCATGTGGAGCCCCCGACCCGACGCGAACGTGATTGCGATGGTGCTCGCCGGCGGCGAGGGTAAGCGCCTGGCCCCGCTGACGCTCGACCGCGCCAAGCCGGCGGTGCCGTTCGGCGGCAACTACCGGCTGATCGACTTCGCGCTCTCGAACCTGGTGAACGCCGGCTACCGGCGGGTCGTGGTGCTCACCCAGTACAAGAGCCACTCGCTGGACCGCCACATCTCACAGACCTGGCGGCTGTCGACCCTGCTCGGCAACTACGTCGCCACCGTGCCCGCGCAGATGCGCCGCGGCCCCTACTGGTTCGCGGGCTCGGCCGACGCGATCTTCCAGAATCTCAACCTGCTGCGTGACGAGCGCCCCGAGCAGGTGATCGTCTTCGGCGCCGACCACATCTACCGGATGGACCCCTCGCAGATGGTTGCCCAGCACATCCAGTCAGGCGCGGGAGTGACGGTCGCGGCCATCCGCGTGCCGATCGAGCAGGCCAACCAGTTCGGCGTGATCGAGACCGAGCCCGACGGTCGCACCGTCGCCGAGTTCCGGGAGAAGCCCGAGCAGGCGATCGGGCTCCCGGACGCGCCCCACCAGGTGTACGCGTCGATGGGCAACTATGTCTTTGACGCACAGCGCCTGATCGACATCGTCTCCGAGGATGCCGAGGACCCGACCTCGGCGCACGACCTCGGCGCAAACATCATTCCTCGACTGGTCGCCTCCAGCGAGGCGCAGGTCTACGACTTCGCCCAGAACGTGGTGCCGGGGGCGACCGAGCGAGATGCGGGCTACTGGCGCGACGTGGGGACGATCGACGCCTTCTACGACGCCAACATGGACCTGATCTCGGTCACCCCGATCTTCAACCTCTACAACATGGACTGGCCGATCCTGACGCTGCCCGAGCCGCTGCCGCCGGCCAAGTTCGTCTTCGCCGAGGACGAGCGCATGGGGCACGCGCTCGACTCGATGGTCTCGCCCGGCGTGATCGTCTCCGGGGCGACGGTCGATCATTCCGTGATCTCCTCGCGCGTGCACCTGCACGCGCGAGCGCTGGTGACCGACTCGGTGGTCTTCTCGGGCGTCGATGTCGGCGGTGGCGCCGTGGTGCGCCGCGCGATCGTCGACAAGGACGTGGTGATCGACCCCGGGGCGCGGATCGGCGTGGATCCCGAGGAGGACCGGGCGCGCTTCACGATCTCGCCCGCCGGGATCGTGGTGGTACCGAAGGGGACGCGCGTGCAGGCGCGCGAGATGTGAGCCCGGCCGCCGGGCGCACCGGGCCGCCAGCGAGCGCGCGCCGGGTCGCGCTGCTGACCCGCGAGTACCCGCCGGACGTCTACGGCGGTGCCGGCGTGCACGTCGAATACCTTGCGCGCGAGCTGCGCCGCCTGGTTGAGCTCGACGTTCACTGCTGGGGCGCGCCGCGGAGCGACCCGCAGGTCCACGCCTACAGCGCCTGGCAGGCGCTGTCAGGCAGCGCGCCGGAGCTGGCGGCGCTCGCGGCGGTGTCGGTGGATCTGCTGATGGCCGCACACGTTGGCGAGGCCGAGCTGGTCCACAGCCACACCTGGTACGCGCAGTTCGCGGGACATCTGGCCAAGCTGATCCACGGCCTGCCGCACGTCGCGACCGTGCACTCGCTGGAACCGTTGCGGCCCTGGAAGGCTGAGCAGCTAGGCGGCGGCTATGCGCTCTCCAGCTTCTGTGAGCGCACCGCGCTGGAGGCCGCCGACGCGGTCATCGCTGTCTCAAAGAGCTCCCGCGCGGACATCCTGAGGGCGTATCCGGCGATCGCGCCGGAGCGGGTGCAGGTGGTGCTCAACGGGATCGACACCACCGAGTACCGGCCCGACCCCGCCACCGACGTGCTGGAGCGGCTGGGGGTCGACCCCACCCGTCCCAGCGTCGTCTTCGTCGGTCGCATCACGCGGCAGAAGGGAGTCGCGCACCTGCTGCACGCGGCCGCCGACTTTGCGCCCGAGGCGCAGCTCGTGCTCTGTGCCGGCGCGCCGGACACGCCCGAGATCGGCGCCGAGGTGCAGGCGCTCACCAGGGCGCTGATGCAGTCACGCCGGGGCGTCTTCTGGATCCAGGAGATGCTGCCCAAGCGCGACGTGATCCAGCTGCTCAGCCACGCGACCGTGTTCGTCTGCCCATCCATCTACGAGCCGCTCGGGATCGTCAACCTGGAGGCGATGGCGTGCGAGACGCCGGTGGTCGCAAGCGCCACCGGCGGGATCGTGGAGGTCGTCAAGGACGGTGAGACGGGCCTGCTCGTCGAGCTCGAGCAGGCGCCCGGCTCGATCGACCCGGTGGACCCGGCGCGCTTTGCCGCGGCGTTCGCGACCGCCGTCAACCGTCTTTTGGCCGACCCGGCGCTGGCGCGCGAGATGGGCCGCGCCGGGCGCCGGCGGGCGGTCGAGCAGTTCGGCTGGCGCGCGATCGCCGAGCAGACGCTAACGGTCTACGACTTCGCCGCCGCACACCGGCGCTGAGCAGCGGAGTCGGCGTTGAGCGCTTCTGCGCGCTGGTGGCGGAGCGCGCAGAGCGATCTTCCCCGAGGGTCCGCGCGGCGCTGGACATCTCGTTGGCGGCCCCGACCCGGCGATGGTGGCCGCCGACCGCTGTTTGGCGGAGGTCGCGGCCATGCCAAGCCCGACGTCACAGAACTGACCGCTCGAGGCACACCGCGCGCGCGGCCTTGCCCAACCGCGGCCAGGTGGTATCTTGCCGACCTTACGACGAAGGAGGCGGTCGCTTGAGCAGTGTGGTTCGCGCAGCAATCTCGCAGACCGGGCGAACTGGGGACAGGCCGTCAATGCTCGACAAGCACGAGCGCTTTGCGGCACTGGCGCGGGAGCGCCTTACGTGCTCACCCTGATCGCCGTCGCGGGCTTGATCGGGCGCTCGTGCCCGCCCGCCGCCGACGGGGTCCCGTACGTGAAGGACTAGCGTGTCCGTCGCCAGACTCTCGATCACCACGCTCGGCGAGGGCGGCGAGCGCCTCTCGGACGAGGTTGAGCTCTACGAGCGGACCTACTCGACGCTGCTTCGCTCGAGCGGTGAGACCAGGCTGCGCGTGCTCGAGTCGTCACACCGGGCGATGCGCTCGAGCCTGCACGCGCTGGCCGACAGCGAGCAGATCGACCTGGGCGCCTTCCTGTATGCGGTGGCGCGCCTGCCGGAGGCGATCGCCGGCGCCCGGCGCGTGATCATGGGCCAGTCGGTTGACTCGCTGGCGGCCGACGGCCTGGACGTCAGTCGCTGGCCGGAGGCCGAGTCGCCGGCTCGCCGGCGGCGCTGGTACGTGGGGCCCGACGGCACGCTGGCGGTGCTGATCGCAAGCTCCTCCGACGTCGATGACCTCGTGCCCACCCTGGTCGCCTACCAGATCGAGTGGAACAAGATGCACCTGCACCTGGCGGGCGCCGGCAGCCAGCTGCGCGCTAGCCCCGATCCCGAGACGTGCGCACGCCTGCTGGGCGGTGGCGACGATGACTGGCAACGGCTGCATGAGGCCTGGGGCAAGCACTTCGCAGAGCGTCTCGAGCTGGTCGGCGCCCGCCGCCTGTCGCTGCGCATCAGAATGCTCGGCGGCAGCAACGCCGGCTACGCCCGCATGACACGGCGCTGGTGGGCCCCGATCCAGACCGAGCTCGGGCAGATGCCCAAAGAGCATGCGAGGAGCGCCGCTGAGAAAGCCGGCAGCGGTGCCGCTGGCCAGCGGGCCAGCGGCACCGAGGAAGGCGCGCTCTACTTCGTCTCCTCAAACACGCACAGCCTGGTCAACATCGCCACCGGCATCGCCCGTGATCGCGAGGCTCAGCTGATCGCCTTCGTGGAGTCGCTGCCGGCGGATGATGTGCTGCGCGAGGAGCTCGAGCGTTTTCGCGCGGGCGAGAGCGAGGGCTCGTGGGAGAACTTTCTGTACTTCGCGGCCGGACAGTGGTTTGGCAAGCGGGGCGCGCCCGGCGCCGCCGAGCGGCGTCAGGCGGAGGCCGCCTACGGTGTCAGGCACCTGCGCAGCGCCACGGCGCTGCGCGTCTCCGCCCAGCTGATACCGCTGGCGGCGCTGAGCGTGCACTCGCTCGACCCGCGGCTCGGCGAGGTGGACGCGGCGGCACTCGCGGCCAGCCGAGCCCGGATCGTCAACATCGACTACCCGCTCGGGGTGGCGGCCTACAACATCCTGCGCGAGGTGGCGATCGACGCGACCTCGCTGCGCGGCGTGTACGTGCTCGGCAAGGCCGCGACGCTCAACGCCGACGTCGGCGACGTGCTGATCTCGAGCGTCGTGCACGACGAGCACTCGCGCTCCACCTACTGGCTTGACAACGCCTTCAGCGTCGAGGACCTGGCGGGCGATCTGCGCTTCGGCACCGGCCTTGACAACCAGCGCGCGGTGACTGTGAAGTCCACGTTCCTGCAGAACCGCGCCTACCTGGACTTCTACTATCGCGAGGCGTTCACCGTGGTGGAGATGGAGGCCGGACCGTTCTTGAACGCGGTCTACGAGCTCGCCGACCCCGATCGCTTCCCGGTCGGAGAGGCGATCAACTTCTCCAAGCTGCCGATCGATTTGGGGATCATCCACTACGCCTCAGACACCCCCTACACGCAGGCGCGCACGCTGGGGGCACGAGGCCTCTCCTACTACGGCATGGACTCCACCTACGCTTCGTCGCTTGCGATCCTCAGGCGGATCCTGAAGCTCGAGGGCATCCTCGGCTAGCGCCCGGCGTGTGCGACGCTCGGGACCCGGATGCGCAGAGCCTTCGTGATCGTGCTTGACGCCTGCGGCGTCGGCGCCCTGCCGGACGCCGCCGCCTACGGCGACAGCCCCGACGCGAACACGCTCGCGCACGTGGCAGAGCTCGCCGGCGGACTCTACCTGCCGACGCTCGGCGCGCTCGGACTCGGCTCGATCGAGCCGATCAGGGGGGTGGCGCGAGCGCCGGCGCCGGTGCTGCACGGCCGCCTGGCGCCGCTTGGGCCCGGCAAGGAGTCGGTCACAGGCCACTGGGAGATGATGGGTGTGGTCCCCAAGGCGCCGCTGCCGACCTATCCGGAGGGCTTCCCGGCGGAGCTTGTGCGGGCACTCGAACGGGCAACCGGCCGGCGCTTCTGCTGCAACCGGCCCTACAGCGGCACGCAGGTGCTCGAGGATTACGGCCCCCACCACCTGCGCACCGGTGAGCTGATCCTCTACACCTCCGCCGACTCGGTGCTGCAGATCGCCGCACACCACGACGTGCTCTCAGAGCCGGAGCTACAGCGGGTGTGCGCCGCCGCGCGCGCGGTGATGAGTGGCGAGCACGCCGTCGGGCGGGTGATCGCCCGCCCCTTCACCGGCACGCCGGGCGCGTTCGTGCGCACCGCCGGGCGGCACGACTATGCACTTGAGCCGCCGGGGCGCTCCTACCTGCAGGAGCTCAGGGACGCCGGCGTGCCGGTGCACGCCGTGGGCAAGATCCGCGACCTGTTCGCCGGGGTTGGGATCGACGTCGCCCACCGGGGCGCGACCAATGCCCAGGCACTGCAGTCAACCGAGGCCCTGATCGGGGAGCTCGGGAGCGGGCTGGTCTTCACCAACCTGGTCGACACCGACCAGCTGTTCGGCCACCGTCACGACGTGGCAGGCTTTGCGGCCGCGCTTGCGGAGATTGACACGGCCCTCGGCCGCTGGCTCGAGCGGCTCGGCGACGAGGACCTGCTGATCCTGACCGCCGATCATGGCGTTGACCCGCTGTCGGGCCACACCGACCACACGCGCGAGCACGCGCTGCTCTTGGCGCGCTTTCGGGGCGCAGGCGGGCGCCGGCACGACGGGCTGCTGGCCGACGTGGGCGCGAGCGTGCTGCGCTGGCTGGCCGGCACAGACGCGCCGGCGCTGCCCGGTCGGTCCTTCGTCTGAGGCGCTCCGGCGGGCGATAGCGTCGCGACGGCTTGGTGCCACTGACCGTCGTCGTGGGAGGCCGGGCTCAGACCGTCTTGGCGCTGTTCGGCCGGACCCCAGTGATGAGCTGGCCGGTGTCGGTCATGTAGGCGTGCCGGTCATGCCTGCTGGAGAGGCCAGTTGGCGAGTTTCCGACCCCACGAGCATCCCTTCGGGAGTGGTGGTCTTGAACCGCGTCTCGATCGAGAACACGCTCGGCGGGACCGTGAACGCCTAGCCGGCGGCAAGCGTGGAAAGAACCGGTGCTAAACCGGGTTCGCTCAACGCTCACGCTCCCGCCACCACCTCGTGCTGGATCACGTTCTGTGGCGTGCGAAGCGCCCGCCACAGCCACGGAGACCAGGTCACGAGCAACACCACCACCCGACCACAGCGCGTAGCCGTCGGCGGCCGCGACCTCCGGGGTTGGCTCGGCGCCGTCGTAGAGGTTGCGCAGCAGCGCGAGCCCCTCGACCCCGGCAAGCAGCTCGCACGCAGAGCCGCTCCTGACCATCGCCGTGGCGAGCCTACCAGCGATAATCACGGCTCGATGTTGCCGCAGGCCGAACTGCACGTGCACCTCGAGGGCACCGCGCCACCAGCGCTGATCGCCCGGATCGCCAAGCGCAACCGGATCGAGCTGCCGCCCGGCATGCTCGCGCCCGACGGGCGCTTTCACTTCCGCGACTTTCTGCACTTCCTGAACACCTACGACCTCGCGGCAAGCGTGATCCGCACCAGCGAGGATTACCGCAACATCACCTACGAGTACCTCTCGAACGTGGCGCGCGAGGGCGGCGTCTACGTGGAGCTGACCGCCTCACCCGACCACGCGGCGCTCGTCGGCCTGGACGACGATGCGCACTACGGGGGCATCGCCCAGGGGATCGACGACGCCCGCCGCGACCATGGGATCGAGTCGCGCATCCTGGTCTCGGCGGTGCGTAACTTCGGCCCCGAGCAGGCCCTGCGGGTCGCCCGTCGCGCCGCGCAGCGACCGCACCCCTACATCGTCGGCTTCAGCCTGGCGGGCGATGAGCGGGTGGCGCCGGCGCAGTTCGCCCCGGCCTATGAGGTGGCGGCCGCGGCGGGCCTCGGCTGCACGATCCACGCCGGCGAGTGGCAGGGCCCGAGCGCCATTCGCGAGGCGCTCAAGCTGCCCGTCACCCGCCTGGATCATGGGGCGCGCGCGAGCGAGGACCCCACTCTTCTGCACGAGCTCGCCGCCCGCGGGATGACGCTGAACGTCTGTCCGACCAGCAACGTGGTGCTCGGTGTCTACAGATCACTGTCCGAGCACCCGCTGCCACACCTCCACGGGTCCGGCGTGCGCGTCACCCTGGGCTCGGACGACCCGCCCTACTTCGGCGCCAGCCTGGCAGGGGAGTACGCGCTCTGCGCCGAGCACTTCGGCTGGTCTGAGCAGCAGCTGCGGGAGGTCACGGCGGCGGCGATAGACGCGGCCTTCTGCGACGAGCCGCTGAAGGCCGCGCTGCGGGAGCGGCTGCGAGCGCACTAGCGCCCCGGCCCGCCGCGCCCCGCCTGACTGCGCCGCGCCCCGCCTCACTGCGCCGCGCCCCGCCTCACTGCGCCGCGCCCGCGGCGACACCCACGCGCTCAAAGACGATCTCACCCGCGGAGGCCTCGACCTCAACCCGGTCGCCCGCCACGAAGCGCCCCTCCAGCAGCGCCAGCGCCAGCGGATCGACCAGTCGCTTCTGGATCACCCGCTTGAGCGGCCGCGCACCGTAGGTCGGGTCGTAGCCAAGGTTGCCGAGCAGCGTGCGCGCGTCGTCGCTCAACACGAGCTCGACCCCGCGCTCCAGCAGGCGCCGCTCGACCAGCGCGACCTGCAGATCGACTATCTCACCGAGCTGCGCGCGCGTCAGCGGCGCGAACTCGACGATGTCATCCAGCCGGTTGATGAACTCGGGCTTGAAGTGGCCCTCCGCACCGGCCCGGCCGCCGGGGATGTTCGAGGTCATGATCAGCACCACGTTCTTGAACGACACGGTCCGTCCCTGCCCGTCGGTCAGCCGCCCGTCGTCCATCACCTGAAGCAGCGTGTTGAACACGTCCGGGTGCGCCTTCTCGATCTCATCGAGCAGCACCACCGCGTACGGGCGACGTCTGACCGCCTCGGTCAGCTGGCCGCCCTCGTCGTAGCCGACATAGCCGGGGGGCGCCCCGACCAGCCGTGAGACCGCGTGGCGCTCCATGTACTCGGACATGTCAATGCGCACCATCGCCTCGGGTGAGTCGAACATGAACTCGGCCAACGCCCGCGCGAGCTCGGTCTTGCCGACCCCTGTCGGCCCGAGGAACAAAAACGTGCCGATCGGCCGTTCTGGGTCAGAGAGCCCTGCCCGCGAGCGCCGCAGCGCGCTGGCGACAGCGCTCACCGCCTCATCCTGGCCGATCACCCGCTCGTGCAGCCGTGCCTCCATGTGCACGAGCTTCTCGATCTCGCCCTCCAGAAGCCGCGAGACCGGGATCCGCGTCCAGGTGGCGACGATCTCGGCGATGTCCTCGGCGTCCACCTCCTCCTTGAGATACCGGTGCCCTCCGCCACCGGGGTGGGCGGGGTCCTTTCCGCTGGCGTCGCCCTGCGCTCGCTCCGCCTCCTCCAGGCTGCGCGTCAGCGCCGGGATCGTGCCGTACTGCAGCTCGGCGGCGCGCTCCAGATCGCCGGCGCGCCGTGCCTGCTCAAGCTCCACACCGGCCTGCTCGAGCTGCTCCTGCAGGCTCGCGACGGCGCCGAGCGCCTGCTTCTCCTGCTGCCACTCGGCGTGCATGCCGGCGGAACGCTCGCGCTCCTCGGCCAGCGCCTGCTCCAGCTGCTCGCGCCGCGCCGCGGTGCCGGCGTCGTCTGAGTCGGCGCTGCCCAGCGACTGCAGCTCGATCTCGAGCTGCAGGATGTGGCGGTCCACCTCGTCTATCTCGGTGGGCTTCGAGTCGATCTCGGTGCGGATCCGCGAGGCGGCCTCGTCGACCAGATCGATCGCCTTGTCGGGCAGGAAGCGGTCGGCGATGTAACGGTCGCTCAGGGTGGCGGCCGCCACCAGCGCCGAGTCGGTGATCCTGACCTTGTGGTGGACCTCGTACTTGCCCTTGAGCCCGCGCAGGATCGCGATCGTGTCCTCGACGCTCGGCTCCTCCACGAACACCGGCTGGAAGCGGCGCTCCAGCGCGGCGTCCTTCTCGATGTACTTGCGGTACTCGTCGAGCGTGGTCGCGCCGACGGCGCGCAGCTCGCCGCGGGCGAGCATCGGCTTGAGCAGGTTGGCGGCGTCCACGGCGCCCTCGGAGGCTCCGGCGCCGACGATCGTGTGCAGCTCGTCGATGAACAAAACGACGTTGCCGCCGGCGTTCTGGACCTCCTTGAGCACGGCCTTGAGCCGGTCCTCGAACTCGCCGCGGTACTTGGCGCCGGCGATCAGCGCACCGATGTCAAGCGCGACCACGCGTCGGTCCTTGAGGCCCTCGGGCACGTCGCCTGAGACGATCCGCTGCGCGAGCCCTTCGGCGATCGCGGTCTTGCCGACACCCGGCTCGCCGATCAGCACCGGGTTGTTCTTGGTGCGGCGGCTGAGCACCTGGATGACACGGCGGATCTCGTCGTCGCGGCCGATCACCGGGTCGAGCTTGCCGTCGGCGGCGGCGCGCGTGAGGTCACGGCCGTACTTCTCAAGTGCCTGGAACTTGTCCTCGGGGTTCTGGTCTGTCACCTTCTGGCCGCCCCGAACCTCGGCCACGGCCCGCAAAAGCGGCTCGTAGCCGGCGCCGACCGAGCGCAGCACCTCGCCGGCGGTCTGCTTTGACTTGGCCAGCGCGAGGACCAGGTGCTCGGTGGAGATGTAGTCATCGCCCAGGGAGCGCATCTCCTCCTCGGCGCCGCGCAGCAGCTCGATCAGCTCGCTGGCGGCAGCGGCCGGCGCGGACGCGCCGCCGGTGGGCGCACTGGTGAGCCGCGGCAGCGCGTCGAGTGCGGGGTTGAGGGTGGCCCGCACGGCCGCCGGGTCGACCCCGAGCTTGCGCAGCACGGGCACGACGACACCGCCGTCCTGCTCCAGCAGCACCGCCAGCAGGTGCTCAGGGCGTGTCTGGGGGTTGCGGCGCTCGCTCGCCAGCCTTGTGGCTGCCTCGAGCGCCTCCTGGGATTTGATGGTGAAGCGGTCGGCCTGCATCGTTGTATCAGCCTCGTCTCAATGTCAGATCTAAGTCGTTCGGACTTAGATTATGACACAGACCAGCGCGCTTCGGCAGGGTCTGCCCAAATCACGGATACCGCCCAACAGGGGTGCTCTTGGCCAAGCTAACTAGCTGGATGCCCGATCGCTAAGGCCTGCGCCAGGCACGCCGATAGGAACTCAATGGCAGCCGCAGCGCCAAGCAGCGACCAACGACTGGCGCTGATCCTCGAGACCCAGCGCGAGATCCTCGGCGCCGGCGAGGCGCTGCACGCAGCCGCCCAGCTGATCGCGGCGCGGGCCCAGGCGATCACCGCCGCAGACGGCGCGATGGTGAACCTGATCGCCGATGACCAGCTGCACACCGTGGGCGTCAGCGGCAGCGGCAGCGGCGCACTGGGCTCCCGCCGCCCCATCAACGGCTCGGTGGCGCGCTTTGCAATCTCGGAGCGACGCTCGATACTCGTGGAGGACTGCCCAAACGATTCGCGCATCGACCAGCAGATGCGTGCGATGGTCGGCGACACCTCCCTGATCTGCGTGCCGCTCCTGCGCGGCAGCGAAGCACTCGGCACCCTCAACGTGATGCGCTCAGATCCAGCCCGCGCACTCAACCACGACGATCTCGCAACTTTGGAGATGCTCTCAGTCGTGCTCACCTCGGCCGTGGCCCGCGCCAGCGAGTCAGAGGCGCGACGTGCACAGGCTGAGGCGGTCAAGCGTTTCAGAACGCTGTTCGACAGCGCCTCGCTCGGGATCCTGCGCCTGGACTGCCGCGGTACCACTGTGGACGCCAACCCGGCCATGGAGGCGATCCTCGGACTCAGCCACGACCAGCTGGTTGGGCGACGCTTCGCCTCACTGGTGGCGCCCGAGGATCGCGGACGACTCGAGGCGATGTTCGCGACATTGACGAGCGAAACCGACAAGCTCCCCGATCTGGAGCTGCGCTGCAGACACAGCTCTGGCGCGACACTGTGGGTGCTTTTGCGCGGCGTGATCGAGGCGGACACGACCTGCGAGAACGGCAGCGTCGTGGCGATGGTCGAGGACATCAGCGCCCGCAAGCGTACGGAGCTTGAGCTGGAGCGCCAGGCGCAGATCAACCAACACCAGGCTCTGCACGACCAGCTGACCGGGCTGCCGAACAGAACGCTCTTCAGCGAGCGCATCAGCCAGGCGATCCTGCGCGCGCGCCGGCAGGGGACGAAGCTCGCCGTGGCACTCGTGGACCTCGACCGTTTCAAGGACATCAACGACTCCCTCGGCCACAGCGTCGGTGACAGGCTGCTCGTCAAGGTCGGCGAGTTGATGGGGCAGGCGCTGCGCGCCTCCGACACGGTCGCGCGTCTGGGCGGCGATGAGTTCGGGCTGGTGCTGCCCGAGCTGGCCACGACGGACGCCCTGGTCCCCGTGTTGGACCGTCTGCAGGCTGCGCTCGAGCGACCGATCCAGCTGGAGGATCTGCCGATCGGGATCGAGGTCTCGATCGGGATCGCGTTCTATCCGGACCATGGAGCCGAGGCCCAAACGCTGATCCAGCGCGCCGACGTGGCCATGTACGACGCCAAGCGCAACGGCTTCACGCACGCTGTCTACGACGATGCCGGCCACGCCTACGACGTGATCAACCTCACGCTGGTGGCGGAGCTGCGTCGGGCGCTGGCCGAGCACGAGCTGGTGCTCCACTATCAGCCCAAGGCGGCACTGGCAAGTGGCGAGGTCACATCCGTGGAGGCGCTGGTGCGCTGGCAGCACCCAACACGTGGGCTGGTCTCGCCCGATGCGTTCATCCCGCTTGCCCAGGAGACAAGCCTGATCGGCCCGCTCACGCTGTATGTCATAGAGGAGGCCCTGCTCCAGATCCGCACCTGGCGGGAGGACGGCATCGAGCTGCGTGTCGCCGTGAACCTCTCCACGCGCAACCTGCTCGACCGAGCTCTACCGACGCAGGTCGCGGCACTGCTCGAACGCTGCGGTGTCGCCGCCGAGATGCTCGAGCTGGAGGTCACGGAGACCTCGATGCTCGCCAACCCCAGCCGCGCCCGGGCGGTCCTGAACGAGCTCTCACAGCTGGGCATCAGACTCTCCATCGATGACTTCGGCACCGGCTACTCATCGCTCGCCTACCTGCGGGAGCTGCCCGTCGACGAGATCAAGATCGACCGCTCGTTCGTCGCGGGCATGGTGAAACAGGCCGGAGACGCGGTGATCGTCCGCTCGACCGTCGACCTGGGGCGCAACCTCGGCCTAGAGGTGGTCGCCGAAGGCGTCGAGACCGCCGCGCACTGGGACCGGCTGCGCGAGCTGGGCTGCGATACGGCCCAGGGCTACTACCTCAGCCGCCCGATGCCCGGCCCCGAGATGGGCGACTGGCTGCGGCGATGGCGGGCGCAAGCAACCGACAGCGACGTGCGACAAGCGCCGGCGGCCTGAGCTTCAAGGGCGGCGGGAGATGTGCACGAGCGCACCGCCGCGAACGTACGGGACGATCTCGGCGCGCAGCTCGCGGCGTAACGCCTCGAGCCGCTGCACCTCGGCGGTCAGCTCGCTGGCGCGGCGCTCAAGGGCCGCGACCTTGCGGGACATCAGATCGAGCATCGTCTCGAGCTCGAAGACGCGCTCCACACCGGCGAGGTTGAGGCCGAGCTCGGCGGTCATCTCCTGGATGCGGCGCAGGCGTTCAACGTCGGCGTGGGAGTACAGGCGCGTACCCTTGGGCGAACGCTTGGGCTCGATCAGGCCACGTGACTCGTACATCCGCAGGGTTTGCGGGTGCATGCCGGCAAGCTCGGCGGCGACCGAGATCATGAACACGCCACGATCGGAGGCAACCTCGATCCGAGCCTGCCCGCGGATGCGCACGCCATCGCGCGCCGAGGGTTCCGGGGCCTGCTGCGCACCGGCCTGTGTCCGCGCGCGGTCATCAGCCATCAGCGCTCACCCGCCTTCTCACGCGGCCTGCCATCGGGAAACAGTGCCGCCCGCGGATCGCCGTCGATCACCTGCGACAGGCGCTCAACGGCCTCGCTCTGCTCGCGCGAGAGGCTGGCGGGCACATCGATCACGAAGCGGTAGCGGAGGTCACCCCGGCCCTTGCCGCTGAGATGTGGCGGACCCTCACCGCGCAGCCGCTGGACCGTGCCGTGCTTGGTGCCGGGCGCCACGCGCAGGCGCTTTGAGCCGCTCAGGGTCGGCACCTCGATCACAGCGCCGCGGATCGCCTCGGGGATGCTCAGCGGCACCTCCACCTCGAGGTTGTCGCCATGGCGCTTGAAGATCGGCGACTCGGCCACGCGCGTGATCACGTACAGGTCTCCGGGGGGCACGCCCCGCACGCCCGCCTCACCCTTGCCGGCAACCTTGATACGGCTGCCGTCGCGCACGCCGGCGGGGATGTTGACCCGCAGACGCCGGACGCTGTGCTGCGCGCCCGTACCCTCACAGGTGGGGCATGGGTGCTCGATCACCGTGCCCGAGCCATGGCAGTTGGGGCAGGGCTGGTTGATCGAGAAGATCCCCTGGCTCTGTGGCTGCACACCGCGCCCGTTGCAGACCGGGCAGACCTTTGGGCTCGTGCCGGGCCGTGCCCCCGAGCCGTTGCAGGTCGGGCAGGGCTTCGAGGTCGGGACCGAGATCGACACCTGCGCACCGTGCATGGCCTGGTCGAAGCTGAGCCGCACCTCGGTCTCAAGGTCGCGGCCGCGCGCCTGCGGCGGGCGCTGCCCGCTGCGCTGGCGGGCGGACCCGGCGGCCGTGCCGCCACCGCCGCCGAACAGGTTCGAGAGGATGTCGCCAAAGCCACCGCCGGCGTTGAAGTTTGAGGCGAACGCCGACGGGTCAAAGCCACCGTTGGCTCCGATCCCCGCGAACATGCCGCCACGGTCGTAGGCCTTGCGCTTCTCCGGGTCAGAGAGCACGTCGTGTGCCTGTGAGATCTCCTTGAAGCGCTCCTCCGCCTGCTTGTCGCCGGAGTTGCGGTCGGGGTGATAGCGGCGCGCGAGCTTACGGTAGGCCTTCTTGATCTCCTCGTCGGTCGCGTTCTTGCCGACGCCTAGAACCTTGTAGTAGTCGGGACGCTCGGGCATCGCGCCTTCCCCCGCTCAGGCCGCCACGAGCACGCGCGCCGGGCGCAGCACGCTGTCGCCCAGGCGGAAGCCCTGCTGGAACACCTCGGCCACGAGCCCCGACTCCAGACCATCCACCGGCTGCTGGGCAACGGCCTCGTGCAGCTGCGGGTCGAACTGCTCGCCGTCGGGCGAGAACGGCTCAACGCCGACACGCGCCAGCGCCGCCAGCAGATCCGTGTGCACCAGGCGGATACCGACCGCCAGCTGCGAGTCGTCATCAACCGCGGCTGCCTTCAGCGCCCGGTCGAGGTTGTCGATCGCCGGCAGCAGCTCCTTGACGAGCTTGGCCACCCCACGTTCCTGGGCGGCGGCCGCCTCACGGGCGGCGCGCTTGCGGTAGTTCTCAAAGTCAGCCTGGGTACGCTGGGCGAGCGCCAGATACTCATCGGCCCGCTGCGCCTTGGCGGTCAACTCGTCGAGCCCGAGCTCGGGCTCAGGCTCGGACTCCAGCCCGGGCTGCTCCGCGGCTGCGTGATCTGCTGCCAGTGTCTGGGCATCAGCCACGGGCGGCAACGCCTCGCCGTCCGTGGAGGGTGCGGCGTCAGCCTGCTCGGAGGCGGCGCCAGCGGGCGCCGCCTCCTCCATCTCGTCCTGATCCAGGCTCGCGTCGGTCAGCTCGACGGCTTCCTCTGAACGCTCCTGTGCCGTCATCGCTAGCGGCCCTCGTCAACCACTTCGGCGTCGACGACATCCTCGTCCTCGGCGCCGCTCGAGCCGTTGCTTGAGCTGGCGTCACCGTCAAAGTCAGGTGCGCCACCGGCGCTCGCAGCCTGCTCCTGCGCACGCTGATACATGGCCTCCGAGACCTTGTGGAAGGAGGCGTTCAGCGCGTCGCGGCGGTTGCGGATCTCGGCCGCATCCTCGCCGGTGAGCGCGTCGCGGACCGCCTTGATCCCAGCCTCGATCTCGCTGCGCGAGGCGTCGTCCACCTGGTCGCCCAGGTCCTTGAGCTGCCGCTCGGCCTGGTAGGCGGCGTGCTCGGCCTCGTTGCGGGCTTCGGCCAGCTCGCGCTGGCGACGGTCGTCGTCGGCGTGAGACTCGGCGTCATGCACCATCCGCTTGATCTCGTCATCCGACAACCCGGAACCGGAGCGGATCTCGATCTTCTGCTCCTTGCCGGTGCCAAGATCCTTGGCCGACACGTTGAGGATGCCGTTGGCATCGATGTCAAAGGCGACCTCGATCTGCGGCACGCCACGCGGCGCCGGCGGGATCCCGGTGAGCTGGAACTTGCCGAGTGACTTGTTGTAGTGAGCCATCTCGCGCTCGCCCTGCAGCACGTGGATCTCCACGCTCGGCTGGTTGTCCTCAGCGGTTGAGAAGACCTCTGACTTGCGCGTCGGGATCGTCGTGTTGCGCTCAATCAGCTTGGTCATCACGCCGCCCTTGGTCTCGATCCCGAGCGTCAGCGGCGTGACGTCCAGAAGCAGCACGTCCTTGACCTCGCCGGCCAGCACGCCAGCCTGGATCGCGGCGCCAACGGCAACGACCTCGTCAGGGTTCACACCGCGGTGAGGTTCCTTGCCGGTGAGCTCCTTGACCTTCTCCTGCACAGCCGGCATGCGAGTCATGCCGCCGACCATGACAACGTGGTCGATCTTGCCGGCGCCCTTCTCCTTGGCGTCGTCGAGCGCCTGGCGCACAGGTGCCACGGTGCGCTCGACCAGAGCGGCGGTCAGCTCGTTTAGCTTGGCACGCGTCAGGCGCATGTCCAGATGCTTGGGGCCGCTTGAGTCGGCGGTGATGAACGGCAGGTTGATCTGCGACTCCTGCGTGGTCGAGAGCTCGATCTTGGCGCGCTCCGCCGCCTCGTAGAGGCGCTGCAGGGCCATCGGGTCGGCGGACAGGTCCAGTCCCTGTGACCGCTTGAACTCCGCGACCAGCCAGTCCACGATCGCCTTGTCGAAGTTGTCGCCACCCAGGTGGTTGTCACCGGCGGTGGACTTCACCTCAAAGACGCCGTCGCCGATCTCGAGCACGGACACATCGAAGGTGCCGCCGCCCAGATCGAAGACGAGGATCGTCTGATCCGATTCCTTGTCCAGGCCATAGGCGAGCGAGGCCGCGGTGGGCTCGTTGATGATGCGCTTGACCTCGAGGCCGGCGATCGTGCCGGCGTCCTTGGTCGCCTGACGCTGGTCGTCGTTGAAGTAGGCGGGGACCGTGATCACGGCGCTGTCGACGGTCTCGCCGAGATAGGCCTCGGCGTCGGCCTTGAGCTTGGCGAGGATCATCGCGCTGATCTCCGGCGGCGAGTACTGCTTGCCCTCGACGTCCACGCGCACGTCACCGCCGGGCCCAGAGGTGACCTTGTAGGGGACGATCGCCTCCTCGTCGTGCACCTCGGCCTCCTTGCGGCCCATGAAGCGCTTGATCGAGAAGATCGTGTTCTGCGGGTTGGTGACGGCCTGGCGCTTGGCGACTGTGCCGACCAGACGCTCGCCGCCCTGTGTGAAAGCGACCACGGACGGGGTGGTGCGACCGCCCTCGGCGTTCTCGATCACCGTGGGGTCGCCACCCTCAAGCACTGCCATGCAGCTGTTGGTAGTGCCGAGGTCGATACCGATTGTCTTGCCCATCGCGTTCGTTCTGCTCCTGTTAGCTCACAAAAATCTAAGCCAGAACATAGCAGATCTACGAAGGCGTCGGGTCACCGTCGCGGTTCGCGGCCACACACCGGAGCGCCGCGTGGGCTAGGTGCCGCGGCCGCGGCGCGCCAGCTCACCCGGCCACCACAGCCAGGAGCCGACGTCGATCGCGAGCGCCGGCACCAAAGCTGAACGGACCAGCACGGTGTCCACGAGCACCCCGAAGGCGACCAGGAAGCCGACCTCCGTGAGCGCGATCAGCGGCAGCACGCCGAGCACCGCAAAGGTGGCCGCAAGCACGACACCGGCCGAGGTGATCACGCCGCCGGTGACCGCCAGGCCACGGGTCACGGCCGCGGTCGTGCCGGCCCGCGCCTCCTCCTTGACGCGCGCCATCAGAAAGACGTTGTAATCCACCCCCAGGGCGACCAGGAAGACGAAACCGAGGATCGGCACCGTCGGGTCAAATCCCGGGAAGGCGAAGATGTAGCGGAAGACCAGCGCCGAGACCCCGAGCGATCCCGCGTAGGAGAGCAGCACCGTGGCGACCAGCAAAAGCGGTGCCACCAGCGAGGAGAGCAGCACTCCCAGCATCACCATCACCACAGCCAGGATCACGGGCAGCAACAGCTCGCGATCATGGCTGGCGGCCGCGGCCAGGTCGACGTTGGTCGCGGTCTCGCCGCCCACCAACGCCCGCTGGCCGACGGCGTGCACGAGCCTGCGGCGCAGCGCAACCACGGTGCGCTGAGCCGCAACCGATGTGGGCGCGGCCGCGAGCGTGGCGTCTATGAGGCGCGCCCCCGTGCCAACCGCGACGGGCTTGGAGACGAATTTCACGCCGGGCGTCGCGCTTGCCGCCGCCGCTGCGGCGGCGCCAGCCGCAGGCCGCACCAGGATCTCCGCTGGCGCTGCCGTACCCGCGGCGAAGTTGGCGGCCAGGATCTGCTGAGCGGCGACCGAACCGACGCGGCCACGGAACCCGTTCTGCTGGCTCACACCACCGCGGTAGGCGATGAGGCCAAGCGCGCCGACGGCCAGCACAGCCGTCACCACAACCCAGATCGCGCGCCGGTGGCCCGGGATCGAGCCGGCGATCCTCTCCCACAGTCCGCCGCCCGCCGCGTACTCTGCACTGGGCCGCGGTATGAAGGGCCAGAACACGCGCCGTCCCAGCGCCAGCAGCAGCGCCGGCAGCACCACCAGCTGCGCCATCAGTGCGCAGAGGATGCCGCCGGCGCACGCCGGACCGAGCGCGGCGATGTCGTTGAGCCGCGCCAAGAGCAGGCAGATCAGCGCGAGCACGACGGTCAGCCCGGAGGCGAGGATCGCCGGCGCGCTGCGGCGCAGCGCCACCGCCATGGCATCGCTCGTGCGCTCGTGGCGACGCAGCTCCTCTCGGTAGCGGGCAAGCAACAAAAGCGCGTAGTCGGTGCCGGCGCCAAAGACCAGCACCGTGAGGATGCCGACCGTCATGCCGTTGATCACGAAACCGGCCTTGGCCAGCAGATAGGCGACGCCCTGAGACCACCCGGCGGCAAACAGGACCGAGACCAGCGGCACCAGCCAGAGCACGGGGCTTCGGTAGACCAAGAGCAGGATCAGCGCGACCACCGCGACGGTCACGCCCAGCAGCTTGCCGTCGATGCCCGAGAAGGCGTTCAGCGCGTCCGCCGCGGCGCCGGCCGGTCCGCCGACGGCGACGCGCAGCCCGCGGGCGGCCGTGGCGCTGGTCGCGGGGGTCGCAAAGCGCTCGAGCAGCCTGCGCATCGCCAGCACGTCGTTGGCGCTCGTGGCAGCCGAGGCGTGCGCCGCTACCGGCACCACAAAGTAAGCCGCCCGCCGATCTTGGGAGACCACCACCGGGCCCGGGCTCCCGACGCCCGCAAGCCCCCGCGCCGCGAGCGCGCGGCGCGCGGCCGCGACCGTCCCGAGCGCCGCGGCGCCAAGACGCCCCGGCGCCGCGAAGACCACCACGGCGGGGCTGCCCGATTCCCGTGAGTGCGCAAGGAGGTAGGTGGTCACGACGGTGGAGGCCGCGTGCGCGGGCAGGAAACTGGTGGGCGAGTTGTCCTCCAGCGGCGCCAGCTTGCCGGCCAGCGGGCCGGCCACGCCGACGAGCGCGACAGCCAGCACAAGCACGAGCCACCGGGACCGCCGGCCGATGATCACGGATACGAGCGTGGCGCCCAGCGAGCGCGCCGCCTCCAAGGGGTATCGTCTAGTACGGTCAGTCACAGTCCCAACACTATGTCAGAGTCTGAACACCTTGTAAAGGGCCTTGCCGCGAGCCGCTGGGCCGACACGCTCGACGAGCACCGCGCCGCCCAGCGCGACCACATCCTCACGGTGGCCTTCGAGCTGCTGCGCGAGCGCGGGATGACGACGATGAGCATGTCCGCGGTGGCCGCGCGTGCGGGCATCTCGAGGGCGACCCTCTACCACTACTTCCCTGACATGGACGCGTTGCTCAGCGCCTGGATCGGGCGGGAGATCGGCGCCTCCGTCGCCGAGCTGGTGCGCAGCGCCCGCGCAATCCCTGACCCGCTGGCGCGCATCGAAGAGCTCGTGAGCGCCCAGACAACGCTCTTTGCAAGCAGCGATCACCGCCTTTCGGTCGACCACCTGGAGTCCGAGGCGGGCTCACCCGCGGTGCGCCGCGAAGTGGCCGCCCAGATGGCGCCGCTGCGCGAACTGCTGGCCGACACGCTGAGGCAGGCCGACACCGACGGGCTGCTGCGCGCGGAGCTCGAGCCGACGCTGGCGGCCGACCTCCTGCTCGGGATGCTGGGCGCGGCGCGGCGCCACATCGTGGCCGGCAACGTGGCGGCGCCGAGCGCCGCCGCCACGATCACCGGGCTAGTGCGACGCGGGTGGTTTGGCGCGTGATCGACCCCGGCACTGAGCCCGCTGGGTCCGCGACCGACCTTGCGCATCCTGACGCGGTCCTGTTCGACCTCGACGGGACGCTGATCGACTCGCGCGCGGCGTTCGTGCACGCCATGAACCACGCCCTTGAGGCCGTTGGCCTGTCGCCGCGTACGGCGGCGGAGCTGCACGGCTATCTGGGGCCGCCGATCCACGAGACCCTGACCGAGCACATGCGCGTGCCAGACGAGCTGGTCGAGGCGATCGTCGCCGGCTACCGCGAGCACTACGCCGCCCACGGTGCCGCCGAGACGACCGTCTACCCCGGAATCGCCGAGCTTCTCAAGCGGCTGCATGGGCGCACGCGCCTCGCGGTTGCGACCTCCAAGCCTGAACCGACCGCAGCACAGATGCTGCACGAGCTCGGCCTGGATGCGTTCTTCGAAACGATCTGCGGCCCCCGGCTCGAAGCCACAAGCGAACCAAAGGCCGCCACCGTCGGCCGGACGCTCAAGACACTCACGCAGCGGGCCGCGGTCAGGCGCGCCGTGATGGTCGGCGACCGTCTCTACGACGTGATCGGCGCGCGTGAGCACGGCCTGCCGACGATCGGCGTGCTGTGGGGCGTCGGCAGCGAAGCCGAGCTGCGCGCCGCCGGCGCCGCAGCGCTGGTGGCCTCGCCGGGAGCGCTCCCGGCGCTGCTCGGCCTGTAGCGGTGCGGCCGAGCGAACGCTGGGGGCGGACACAGCGACCGGGGCCTTGGTCACGTGTCCGCCCCCAGCTCGCTGATCGAGTCTCGGTTTTGGCTGGGGGTCCGCGGAGACTCGGATCAGATCCCGTTCACTTGATCAGGCGGGGATCAGCACCCGGTTGATGATGTGAACGATGCCGTTTGACGCCATCACGTTGGCCTTGATCACCTCGGCGTTGTTGACGAACACGTGCCCGCCCTTGACCTTGAAGTGGACAAGCTGCCCCTCGAGCGTCTTTGCCGAGTGCAGCATCTCCACCTTCGCCGCCGGGAACAGACCGGGGACGACGTGGTACTCGAGCACCTTGACGAGCAGCGCCTTGTCCTTGCCGAGCTTGGCGAGGGTGGCCTTCGGTACGAGCTTGAACGCCGCGTTGGTGGGGGCGAACACGGTCAGCTTGGTCTTGCGGCTGAGTGCGCCCACCAGGTGAGCCTTCTTGATCAGCGAGACCAGCGTGGACAGCTGCGGGTCGGACGCGGCCAGCTTGACGATGTTGGGCTTGGCCTTCATCATCGACGAGGCCTGCGCCAGCCCTGGCGCAGCGATTGCCCCGACAGGAACAGCGACCGCGGCGACCGCGGCCAGTGAGATCAGTAGACGCTTCATTTGTCCTCCACAGGAGTTGTTGGATGTTGCATTTGTGGATACGGACAAACACACCGTGCGGTTGATCAACCGATCGCCCCGTCGCGCTCGTATACATCCAGATGGCCCTCTCCGGCACAGCCAGACTGAGCACACACCGCGACCCCGGCTCTGCGCGTCAGCGCCGCCGCCAGGACCAGCGCACCGTGAGGGCCCTGCGCGAGCGCGCGCCGGAGGCGATGGCCTACGTGATGGAGGCTCACGGGCGTGCGCTGCTCGGCTTCCTGAGCAACATCCTGGGCAACACGGCGACCGCGGAGGACGTGCTTCAGCAGGTGCTGCTCGAGGTCTGGCAGCGCGGCGCAGATTACGACCCCGAGCGCGCCGGCCTGCTCACCTGGCTGCTCACGATCGCGCGCTCGCGCGCGGTCGACGAGCTGCGCCGGCGCACACCCGAACCCGTTGACCCGACCACCGACACGCTCGAGACCGGCGTGGAGGCCGACAGCGAGATCGACCAGTTGCTCGAGCAGTGGCGCATGGCGGGCCTCCTCGCGCGGCTGCCGCGCGAGGAGGCCGAGCTGCTACGCCTGCGCTTTTACGAGGGGCTGTCGCAGACGGAGATCGCCGACAGCACCGGCGTCGCGCTGGGCACGGTCAAGGCCCGCATGGTCAAGGGTCTCTGCCAGCTGCGCTCGCTACTAGAACTGGAGGAGGGATTGGGAGTCCAGCCATGAACGCACCACGCCTGACAATCAAACGGCGCCACACGTCGCGTGCACGACGGGCGGCGGCGGCCCGCGTAGCCGCGGAGCTGGAGCTCGGGCTGCCGGCCGCCACCTCCGGACACGACGGCGACCAGCTGGATAACGAAACCGCGCAGATGCGGCGGATCGCGACGATCCTGGGAGCGCTGCCCGAGCGCGCCTGGCCGGAGCTGGCGGCGACACCGGCACGAGCGCCGCGCGGTGCGCACCGGCGGTCGTGGCTAGGACCGGTCCCAGGGGCAGCGGTGGCGCTCGCCTGCGCAACGCTGGCGCTCGCCTTCATCGTCGGCTCGCTCACCCATCCGCTGACCGGATCGGGCAGCCCTTCGGGCACCACCGCGACCGGGCGCCAAGCTCCGCACGTGGTCCTCGCCCCGCTGCCCGCGAGCGGCCTCGCACACAGCACCGCGGTCGCCTACATGACCGGTGGTGCGCACATGACACTCACGCTCAAGGGGCTGCCGCGCTCGGCCCCCGGGACCTACTACGAGCTGTGGCTGATGACCAGCTACACGCGGCTCGTGCCCGTCACAAGCTTCCGGGTGGGCGCGAGCGGTAGCGGTACGCTGCGACTGCTTCTGCCGGACAACCCCCACGCCTACCGTTACCTGGACATCTCCGTGCAACGCCTGGGTGCGGGCAGCGCGATCTCGCAGCAGAGCGTGCTGCGTGGCGCGATCCCGGCCTGAGCAGCGGCGCGCCGGCCGCTTACCGCCCGCCCCGTCAGGGCTTGCGGTAGCGTGCGCAGAATGTCGCTCGGCGAGCTCGAACAGCGGGTCTCTGATGCGATTCGCGAGCGCTCAGACGAGCTCGTGGAGCTGGCCGGCGCCCTGATCGCGCTCGACACCACCGCGCGCGAGGTGGGCGACCCGCCCCGCCAGGAAGCGGCGCTGCAGGAGCTGCTGGCCGAGCGCCTGCAGGCGGCGGGCGCGAGCATCGACCTCTGGGAACCCGACGGTGCGGCGCTCGCCGGCATGCCGATGGTCCCGCCGGGGCTCAGCTTCGAGGGCAGGCCCCAGCTGATCGCCCGCTTCCCGGGCGCGGGTGGCGGCGCATCGCTGATCTACAACGGCCACATCGACGTGGTCTCAGCCGAGCCTCGCGCGGCCTGGACAAGCGACCCGTTCACGCCCACCGTCCGCGACGGCAGGCTCTACGGGCGCGGGGCCTGCGACATGAAGGGCGGTGTCGCGGCGATGGTGTTCGCGGCGGAGGCACTCGCGCGACTGGGCATCGGGCTGCGCGGCGAGCTGATGCTCGCCACCAACACAGACGAGGAGTCCTCGGGGGCGGGCGGCACCGCGCTTGTTGCGCGTGGTCTGCGGGCGGACGCCGCGATCGTCACCGAGCCGACCAACTTCCGCACCTGGGTAGCCTGCCGCGGCTCCGAGTATGGCGTGATCCATGTCCCTGGCCGCCCCGGCCACGCCGAGGTGCGCCAGCCGGACTGGCGCCAGGGTGGCGCGGTCAACGCGATCGACAAGGCGGCCGTTGTGCTCGAGGCGATCGCGGCGCTGCGCGCAGAATGGGAGACGCGGCCCGAGCATGCGCACCCGTACCTCTCGCCGCCGGGCCTGCTTGCGACGATGGCGCGCGCCGGCGAATGGCCGGTCACCTACCCGGCCTCCTGCGAGCTGACGATCGCGGTCATGTTCCTGCCCGTCCAGGCTGACGCCGACGGGGGCGGCGCACACGTCCGCCGGGAGGTACAGGAGCGGATCCTCGCCTTCTGCGCCGCCCACGACGACTGGCTGGCCGAGCACCCGCCCAGCTTCGACTGGTGGCCGAACCCGGTGATGCCGATGGAAACCTCCGAGCACCAACCGATCGTCGCGACGCTGCGCGCCGCCAGCGCCGACGTGGGGCGGCCCAGCGCGCTGGGCGGCCTTGACTCGTGGTTTGACGGGGCGACGCTCACCCAGCTGGCCGGCATCCCGGCGGTCGGCTACGGGCCGCCGGGCTTTGACCCCTCCGGCGTGAGCGTCGCGCACATGGTCGATGAGCACGTCCCGGTGGATGGCCTCATCGCCTGCGCGCAGGCGCTCGCGGTCGCGGCGATGCGCCACTGCGGCCTGGCCTGAGCGCTCAGCTGCCAGCGTGCGGTCCGCGCGACGGCCCTTGCCCGCGGGCAGCGGCCCGCGGGCAAGCAGCGCAGGCGTCCTCAGCCCTCAACCCGCTGCGCGAGCTCGATGCCCTTCTTGCCGATGTCGATCAGGTAGCCGCGCAGAATTCCGTGGTTGGCCTCGCTGCCCGGGTTGATCGCCAGCGTCTCACCGATCCGCCGCTCGCCGCCGGACTCGTGGATGTGGCCGTGCACCGAGAGCAGCGGCTGATAGGCCTCGATGATCCGCCGCACCGCGGTTGAGCCGACCGGGCCGCGCAGCACATCACCGGCGGAGATCGTCGGGCGCAGGTTCTCGTCAAGCAGCGGTGCCTCGTCAAGCCCCGAGTCATACGGGGGCACGTGGATCATGAAGATCGCGCGCCGCGGGTCGCGGACCTGCTGGGCCAGGGCGTCGAGGCGGGCATAGAGCGCCTCCTCCGACTCCTCGCGCGGCGTGTTCCAGGGCGTGTTGTTGGACCAGCCGCTGGCCAAAAGCTGCAGTCCGCCGGGGATGTCGAGCACGCGCCCGTCGGCGTTGACCGGCAGGTGGCCGGGCGTCGCGAGCGCCTGATCGATCGTGAACTCGTCGTCGTTGCCGGGGATCAGATAGAGCGGCACCGAGCCGCCCGACAGCCGCTCGGTGGCAAGCGCCATCCACTCGTTCACGCGCTCGGTCATCAGCCGCTCGAGCAGCTCGTCGCGACCGGCCTCGTCGCCGGCCAGGCGACCGGCCTCCTCGCTGCTGGTCACAAACGAGTAGAAGCCGACATCGGCGATGTCACGGCGCAGCGTCGCGAGCTCCTGCTCGCCGCGGGCGCGGCGGCGCACACCCAAAAGCTCGGTCTCATATGTGTCACCGGAGGCGATGATCGGCACGATCGCCTTGCCGGTCAGATCGCCGGCCAAGAGCGCCACGTCGGCGTGGTAGACGTTGCCCTTGATCGCGTTTAGGAACTTGCGCCAGGCCTTCTCGGCGGCGTGCAGGTCGCTGGCTATGTAGATGCGGGTCGCCACGGACCTTTAGTCCGGCGGCAGCTCGGTGAAGAGCATCTTCGTATCCACCCCGGCCGCCTGCGAGCGGTAGCGCATCACCAGGTACACCACCAGCCCCAGCAGATAGAAGATGCCGGCGTCGATGATCCCGTTGGTCTCCAGGTAGGTGAGCGCGCTGCCGCCCTGCACCCCGTTGACGATCGGCTTGATGACCGCGAAGACGTAGATCCACACCGGGAAGATCAGCCAGCCGAGCCCGAGCCACGGCAGCGCCCGGCGGAACGGGGCGTTGCGGACCAGGTCGGGGCGACGGACCTTCACGAGCATCGCGTTGACACCCGGCAGGCACCAGCTGAGCAGCGCCATCGCGATCGAGAACCAGGCGGTGCCGGCGAGGTTGAGCTTGTGGCCGCCGTTGGCCAGGAACGTCGGCAACAGCGGGAAGCTCTGCAGCAGCAGGAACAGGGCGGTCAGTCCGATCGTCGCGAGGATCGCGTTGAGCGGCGCGTGCAGCCGCTCGTTGACCTCACCGAACCACTCGGGGACCTGGCGGTCGAGGCTCCAGGCCAGCTGCATGCGGCTGATCAGGTTGATGTAGACCGGGCACAACAGGAATGGGAACACGGTGCCGCCAAGGCTGATCAGCGCCCACAGCGGCCAGGCCCCCTTGTTGGCAATCACCGCCAGCAGCGCCATCGAGTTGGGCTGCCCGAGCGGCAGCGCCGGCTTGGTCAGAAAGCCCCAGTAGCTCGCACCCCAGCTGACCTGGGCATCGAAGCCGAAGTGGCTTGAGATCGCATCGACGTAGACCGAGTTTGCGAACACGCCAATCGCGAGCGCGCCGAGCAGCGCGATCATCACCCCGCGGCGCACGTTGCCGCGCACCTCGCCGGCGATGTAGGCGGAGTACTGAAAGCCGATGTACTGAAACAACAGCAGCGACAGCACCAGCGGAAAGGCCGAGGTCGAGAAGATGCGCCCGAGGAAGCTGCCGCCGGTGGTCGCGATCTCGCCGCCCTTCTTGCCGGCGGCGACCAGCTGGGCCGCGGTCACACCGCCGTCGTAGTGCGGCAGGTGCGCGTTGAAGCTGCCCTTGCTGGTGAGCAGCAGCCCGAAGATGAACATCGCTGCAAAACAGGCGACGCCGTAACCGGCAAGCAGGGTTACGACCCGGTGAAAGGTCCTGGTCGGCAGCACGCAGATGGCCGCGATCCCAAGCAGCACAACGATCGAGGCGATGAACCCCGGTGTGCCGGTGATCGAGCCGGAGCTGTTGGTGAACCAGCTGTTGGCGCCGGTGAAGAAGGAGCCGCCCACGCCGATGCCGACGATCCGCGCGGTCAGCTGCAGGTTGCGCAGCACCAGCGGCACCTCAAAGGCGATGATCAGCACCGAGGCGATCACCAGCGTCCAGGACTCGAGCCAGCCCAGGAACGGGTGGATGATGCGGCTGGTGAACACGTAGTCCCCGCCGGAGCGGGGCATCACCGAGGTCAGCGACGAGAAGATCAGCGCCAGCAGGATGCAGAACAGCCCGGCGATGATCGCCGCCCAGCCGTAGGTGGAGAACGGGCCGGCCTTCCACATCGGTACGCCCGCCAGCGAGTAGAAAATCGGGTACAGGGTGAGGCCGACGCCCACGAACGCGGCCACGTTGAAGAAAAGCGCGTTGGTGACGCTGACGTTGCGTACCAGTCCCGAGGACTGGCGCACGAACAGCTTCGCCGAGGTGCTCCGCTGTGCCTCTTGCCCACCGGTTGCTTCAGCCACGGTCCCTCCGATCCGCTCCGGACGCTCCCACACGCCCCGTTGGCGGGATCCTATTGCGCGGCGGTCGCGCTCGCAACACCCGCATGACCCGCCGGGCCGCCGGGCCGCCGGGCCGCCGGGCCGCCGGGCCGGCGCACCGCCGGAATGTAGAGGCCGAAGGCGGACGGTTGGCAGCGCTGTCCAACCACGACGCCATTAGAGTGCCCGCCATGGAAGAGAGAGCCGAGACACGCTTCTGGCACCCGTTCGCCGACATGGGCGCCGTACGCAACCACGAGCTGGTCATAACGCGCGGCGAGGATGTGTGGGTCTATGACAGCGACGAGCGCCGCTATCTGGACGCCACCGCCAGTCTCTGGTACTGCAACGTCGGTCACGGGCGCCCGGAGATAGCGGCAGCGGTCGCAGAGCAGTTCAAGCAGCTCGAGGCCTACTCGGCGTTTGGCGACTTCGTCACGCCCGTGGCGCGCGAGCTGACCGACACGCTCGCAGACCTCGCGCCGATGCCTGCCAAGATCTTTCTGACCAGCGGGGGCGGCGAGGCGATCGACTCAGCGGCGAAGATCGCCGTGCGCCACTTCTCGGCGATCGGCCAGAGCGACCGCACCCTGCTGATCAGCCGCAGCGCCGGCTATCACGGCACCAACGGCTTCGGCACGGCGCTGGCTGGCATACCCGCAAACCGTGAGGGCTTCGGCCCGCAGGTGCAGACCATTCAGGTTCCGCACGACTCACTCGAGGGTCTTGAGGACGCGATCAACCAGGCGGGCGCCGAGCGTGTGGCGGCCGTGTTCGTGGAGCCGGTGATCGGCGCCGGTGGCGTCTACCCGCCGCTACCCGGATACATCGAGGGCGTGGCCGAGATCTGCAAGCGCAGCGGCGCTCTGTTCGTGGCCGACTCGGTGATCTGCGGCTTCGGCCGGCTCGGCACCTGGTTCGGCGTGGAGCGCTTCGGCGTGGAGCCCGACATGATCACCTTCGCCAAGGGTGTCAGCAGCGGCTACCTGCCGCTCGGCGGCGTGGTCGTCTCCGACCGGGTCGCCGAACCGTTCTGGCGCAGCCCCGGCGGCCCGATGCTGCGCCACGGCGCGACCTACGCCGCGCACGCAGCCTGCTGTGCAGCGGCTCTCGCGAACATCGAGCTGCTCGAGCGCGAGGGACTGATCCCGCGGGGCCGCGAGCTCGAGGGCGCACTGCACGACGCGCTCGCGCCGCTTGCCTCAGATCACCGGGTCGCGGAGGTGCGCGGCGGCGTGGGCACGATGGCCGCTGTGGAGTTCAGCGCGGATCTGCTGGGAAGCAACCCCGGCGCGATCGGCCAGGTCGTGATGGGCGCTCGGGAGCGGGGTGTGCTGGTGCGCGGACTGGGGTCCGGCATCGCCGTCTCACCGCCGCTGACCGCCACACCCGAGCACTTCGCGATGATCCACGACGCGGTCTCAGGCGCGCTTTCGGCGCTCTGAGCCGAAAGCGCCGACGCCGGCGCTCGGGCACATGCGGGCGAGCGCACACTCACCGCAGGCGGGGCGCTGCGCATGACAGGTGCGCCGGCCGTGGCGCAGCAGGTTCAGGTGCAGCTCCCACTCCTGCCCGTGCGGCGTGAGCGCGAGCATCGTGTCGTGCAGCTCCACGAACCCGGCGCGCGCGCGAAAGAGCCCAAGCCGCCAGCCGACCCGCGAGACGTGTGTGTCGACGGGCACATCGCGCATGCCATAGGCGAACAGCAGCACGCAGGCGGCGGTCTTGCGTCCCACCCCCGGCAGCGAGCACAGGTACTGCTGCGCTCGCGGCACTGAAAGCGCCGCCAGCCACGACAGCTCGAGCTCGCCCGGTGCCGGACGCACAGCGGCAGACACCCGCCAGGCGACCGCCGCCTGCGCCGCACTGACGCTGATCGCCTCGAGGATCGCCTTGATACGCGCCGACTTCACCTTCGAGATGCCGCCGCCGCGGATCGCCTGCTCGATCTCTGCGACAGGCGCGTCCCGCACCGCCACCCAGGTCGGGAAGCGCTCGCGCAGCGCCAGGTAGGCGAGGTCCCGGTTGCGGTCGTTGGTGGACTGCGAGAGCACCGTGAGCACGAGCTCGGCCACCCCGTCACCGTGCGGACGCAGCACCGGGATGCCGTACACCGCCCGCAGCCGGTCACGGATCGCGTAGACCCGACGGCGCGACGGCGGACGCCAGCTCTCGGCACGGTGATCGGTGGCGGCAGCGCTGGGCATATCCCTCGGGTTTCGCACTTTTGTGGGTTGAGCGGCGGCGTGTTGGCGGCGGCGGGGTGGCTGCGGGCTTGATGGCCTGAGCAGCTCGGGGCGGGAGAGGAAGGAGCATCGGCGGCTGCTGCGAAAGCGGTTGCTGTCAAGGAAACCTGTCCGTCGCAGCCAGGGGAGGCGCGCTGCGCGGCTGACCCCTGGAGGTCGCCGCCGATGCTCTGCGTCCCATCTTCGCTGAACGAGCTGCTTGTCCTGTTTGAGTCGTGTTTCACCCAGCCGACGTTCAACACGTTTCGCGCCCTGGTGGTTGGTCAGGTCTCCCAGACCCGTTTGCGGTGCGTGACCGGGATGCTGACAGGCGCCAGGCTGTCGGGGATCTGGCATCACGCTCGCTGCCACCGGTTCTTCGCCAACGCGCGTTGGTCCGTGGACGAGCTGGGGTTGGCGCTCGCGTGCCTGATCGTTGAGCGGTTCACAGACCCCGGCGGGCCGGTGCTGGTCGCGGTCGATGACACGCTTTTGAAACGTCGCGGACGCCGGATCCACGGCACGTTTTGGCATCATGACGCGACCGCTAACAGCCGCTCCGGGTCGGTCGCGTGGGGCAATGACTGGGTTGTGGCCGGGATCTGCATCCGTCTGGCGTTTCTGGAGCGGACGGTGTGCCTGCCGGTCCTCTTCAGGCTCTGGCAGCCCAGACGCAAACAGTATGTGAGCGCGTCAAAGCCCGATCCCGGACGGCCCGGCAAAGTGAAGCTCGCAAACGACATGATCTGTCTGCTTGCCGCCCGGCTTCACGATCGGCAGATCGATGTTGTCGGCGACAGCGCGTATATCAGCGGCGCGTGGCGTGAGCGGCCCAAGCGGGTGACGATCACATCCAGGTTGCGTACCAACGCGGTGCTCTACGCCCCCGCGCCACCACGCACCGGCAAACGCGGCCGACCCCGCAAATGGGGGGACCGGCTCCCGGCCCTCAACAACATCGCACTGGACCCGGCGACCGAATGGGTGGCTCACACCGTCTGTCGCTACGGCAAGCCCGTGACGCTCAAGCTCGCCGAGATCTGCTGCCTATGGGAGCCGCTGGGACCCGACAGCCCGGTACGGGTGATCCTCGTCAAAGACGACACCAGGCCGTGCGGCTACCAGATCGCGCTGATCAGCACCGACCTGCAGGCCACACCCACCCAGATCGTTGAGCGCTACGCCGACCGCTGGCCGATCGAGGTCGCGTTCCTCGAGGGCAAAGAGATCTTCGGGGTCGGCGAGGCCCGCAACCGTACCCCCAACGCTGTCGCGCGAACGGTCCCGTTCCAGTTCCTGGTCATGGACCTCACGATCGTCTGGTACGCCCTTTACGGCCACCACCCCGACATCGTCACCGAGCATCGCGCTCGTGCGCCCTGGTACCTCACGAAAAGCACCCCGTCCTTCACCGACATGCTCGTCAAGCTACGACGAACGATCATCGCCAACCAATTTCAACCCGAACAAGCCCGAACCCCCACAACCCGGGAAATCAGCGCCGTCCAGCAAGCATGGGCCGACGCCAACCTATGAACTGCGAAACCCGAGATATCCTCGACCCGGTTGATTATCGCCCGCTCAAGGCCCGCCACCCCCCGGCTGCGCGCAGCCACCCCCACGCTGCGCGCAGCCACCCCCACGCTGCTCGCCGCCGCCCTGGCAGCGACCTACCTGATCGTCTCCCCGCCCGGCGCCGACCTGCCCGCGCAACTGCTCAGAGCCCGCCTGGCCGGCACCCAGGGCGGCCTCGGCCTCTGGAACAACTGGTGGTATGCCGGTCAGTACACGCTCGGCTACAGCGTGCTGTACCCGCCGCTCGCCTGGCTGATCGGCCCGCGCCTGTTGGCGGCGGCCGCCTGCGTGGGCACCGCCGGCGCGTTTACCGCGCTCACCCAGGATGTGTGGGGGCAGGACGCCCGCCTCGGCGCCAGCTGGCTTGGCGCGGCGATCGTCACCGAGCTTCTGAGCGGTCGCCTGAGCTTCGCGCTCGGTCTCTGCCCGGCGGCGTTCACGGCGCTGCTACTGGAGCGACGGCGGCCCCGCTGGGCCGCCGTTTGCGCGCCGCTCGCCACGCTCGCGAGTCCTGTGGCCGGCCTGTTTGCGGCGTTGGCGGGCCTGACCGCCGCGCTGCTGGTGCTCGGCACCGGCGGGCGCCGTCGCGGGCCGACCGGTCTGTGGGGTGGCGTCGCGGTGTTCGCGCTGCCGCTGCTTGCGATCGGCGCGACGCAGGTCGCCTTCCCGACCGCCGGCTACCAACCCTTCGCGCTGGGGACCTTCTGGCCGCTACCGGTGATCGGCCTGGGCGTGCTGGCGGTGGCGCTGCGGCGTCGAGGTGACGGCCGGATCGCCGCCGCCGACCGGACCGTCGTCGCGGCGACGGTGCTCTACGTGGCCGGCTGCACGCTCGCCTTCCTGCTGCGCACGCCGCTTGGCGCAAACGCGGCGCGCCTCGGCGAGCTCCTCGCCGGTCCGCTGGCCGCGCTGCTTTTGGTCCACCGCCGCGCGTGGCTTCTGCTGGCACTGGTCGCGCTGCCGCTCGCCTACATCCAGGTGCACGACGCGATCGGCGACCTTGAGCACGGCGCGCGCTCAAGCGACGCCGCCTTCTACCAGCCGCTGATCGGCTATCTGGAGCGCCAGCCCGGCGCCGACGCGCGTGCCTGGCGCGTCGAGGTGCCGTTCACCTCCGGCCACTGGGAGACCTACTACCTGGCTGCGCGCTTTCCGCTGGCGCGCGGCTGGGAGCGCCAGACCGACATCGCCGATAACGCGCTCTTCTACGGCGGGCGCCTGAGCGCCGGAAGCTACCACGCCTGGCTCGAGCGTCTGGCCGTGCGCTACGTCGCGGTGGCTCACACGCCGCCCGATTACTCCGCCAGGGGCGAGCTTGAGCTGATCGGCCACGGCCTGCCGTACCTGCGCCGGGTGGCCGCGCTGCCGCACTGGACGGTGTATGAGCTGCGGGACCCGAGCGCGATCGTGACGGGCGCCGGTCGCCTGGTGGCGATGGGACCAGAGCGGCTCACACTCGCGGTCACACGCCCGGGCACGCTCAGCATCCGGGTGCGCTGGTCGCCCTACTGGCGCCTTGTCGGTGTGCCAGGCTGCGTCACCCCCGACGCCGGCTTCACGCGTGTGGTTGCGCGCGGCAGCGGCCGCGCGCAACTGCAGATGAGCTTCTCGCTGGCCCGGATCGGCTCATCGGGCCGCCGCTGCAATTAGCCTCGGGGGATGCTCGCCGGCGCCCGCAGACGGATCGAACGTGTGCTCCCGCGCGGGCCCGGCGACGTGCTGCGCCAGCTCTCCCTGTTTGCGCTCGCCTACGCCTGCTATGAGGTGGTGCGCGGGATCGTCGCCACCAGCGGCAGGCTGCCGTTCAGCGACGCGACCAGGATCATCGACCTGGAGCGGCGCCTTGGCGTCTTTATCGAGCCGGAGATCCAGCGCTGGGTTATGCGGCACGCGCACTGGCTGCTCCTGGTCTGTGACTGGAGCTACATCAACGCCCACTTCCTGCTGACCACCGCGGCGCTCATCTTCATCTACCTGCGACGCAACGACTCCTTCTACTTCGTGCGCAACATGTTCATGGTCGCGATGGCGATCGCGCTGGTCGGCTACACCGTCTACCCGACCGCCCCGCCGTGGCTGATGCCGCAGTGGGGCTTCACGAACTCGATCGGCCAATTCACGGGTGTGGACACCCAGCGTGGCCTCGCGAGCCTGCTGGTCAACCCCTACGCGGCGGTGCCGTCGATGCACGTGTGCATCGCGCTGATCACGGCACTGCCGATGGTGGCGCTCGTGCGCAGCCGCCTGGCGTCGGTGCTGTGGGCGCTGTACCCGCCGTTCGTCGTGCTCGTGGTGCTCGTCACCGCCAACCACTATCTCACCGACATCGCGCTCGGCGCGCTCACCGCCGGCGTCTCGGCGCTGCTGGCCGGCCAGCTGCTGGCGCGAGCGCGACCGGAGGTGTGGGCGTTTCGGTTGCAGCCGAGCCGCCAGACCGTCAGCGCTAGCCGATCGTCTGCTTGATCGACACGAGCGGGAAGCGGCCGATCGGCGCACGCATCTCCGCGGGCGTGAAGCGCTTGACGCTCCGGATCCGCCACAGCGGCTGGCTGGTGTTGGGGTCACCGACCAGGTAGGACCCATCCGTGCAGCCGTAGTTGATGCGCTCGCCGCCGACCGGTGCGGTGGCGCCCGTCATGTAGACGCAGTGGCGCCCGTCGCCGGTGAGAATCGCCCAGGGCAGCCGGGGTCCCGGCGGCGGCGCTGCGATACGCGGCAGGCGCCTGGTCAGCGTCAGCATCGTGACCGGCCGCCAGGGGCTGATGAAGCACGCGACGCTCTTTGCCTGCGAGGCGCTGGCGAAGCAGGGGTCGAGGATCGCGTTGCCCTCAAAGCAGCGGTAGGCGTGCGCGGTCTGCGTGGCCAGGGACGCGGTCCAGCAGTAACCGCGCCCGCGCGCGGCCACATGAAACCGCGGTGAGAGCGTGCCGCGCGCGGTGAACACCGCCAGGCGGACGGTGTGCTCGGTGCGCAACAGCACCGACGCCACCGCGCCACCGCCGCCCGCGACCACGGCGAGTGCGATGAGCGGCCCCAGCCAGCGCCGTGAGCCATGGGCGCCACGCCGGGGACGGCGGAGGGGGCGCGCCGTCGCGCGGCGTGGGCGCGGCACGCGGGCCGGGTGCGGGTCGGCCATGTGCAGTTCAAGTCCGCGGCGCGCGCGCTCGCGCACCGCCGGATCCGGCCCCGACTCCCAGGCCCGCAGCGCGTCGAACGGGGTGCGGTCGGCCTCGGGCGGGAAGCTGTGGCGCTGCTCGCTCATCACCTGACCTCCGTCTGCGGCGTTTCGGTGGCGAGCAGCGCGGCACACCGCTGGCGCGCCCGGGCCAGCCGCGAGCGCACCGTGCCAACCGGCACCTCGAGCGCCTGGGCCACCTCTTCGTAGCTCAGTCCGCCGAGCGCGTAGAGCAGCAGCGTGTCGCGGTCGGCGGCCTTGAGCGTGGCCAGCGCCGCCGCCACCCGGGCGGAGTCGCGCTGCGCGTCGGCGCGCTCGACCGCCTCGGCGTACACGTCGGCGGTCAGCTCACGACGCCCGCCGCTGCGTGCATGGGCGCGCAGGCTGCGCAGCTCGCTGCGGCGGCGGCGGGCCAGCAACCTCGAGGCGATCCCGTACAGCCACGGCCGCGCGCTCTGGGACTCCGGGCGGTAGCGGCCGCGCAGGTCAAATGCGGTCATGAACACCTCCGCAGCGAGCTCTTCGGCCGCCGCCGGATGGCGGCGGCGGAGGTAGCGGTGGATCTCGTCAAAGTGACGCTCAAAGATCAACGTGAACTCCTGCGGCCGCTCGAGCGAAGCTGCGATCACGGCCGCGTCGTCCGGGCTGGCGCTCACGTGCGTGGATAGGCCGTCACGGTGTGACGTCGGCCGGCGTCTGTGTGGGTGGGGTGCGCCCTGGTGAAAACCTCCCCGGCGGGGGTGTGCCCGATACCCGAGAGCACGACAGTGGTGTGTCTGAAGGTGCGCATCCGCGACCGCACGCAGCTTGGCTTACAGAGGTTGATCTCAAGCTCGGTGATACCGCGTGCGACTCGCCGCGTCCAGCCGGGCCGCCAGTTTGCATCGATCACGAGGTTCGCGTCGGCGCAGGCGAGCACGACCACATCGGCGGCGCGCGTGAGGCCGTGGCCGGTACAGGAGAGCAGACGCGCCGTGGTTGTCTGCCGCGGCGCGGCGGCCACGGCCGAAGGAACGGCCAGCGCGCTTGCGGCGGCCACGGCGGCGATCAGGATCGCCGCCAGGAGGGCGACCAGGGTGGCGTGGGGCATCGGTGGGCGCGACATGAGATCTCTGTGGTGGCTGCGCGGGTTGGCTTGTCAGCCGTATATGCCCGCTCGCGCGGTCGCGGTTCGCGGCCGGGACGACGCCCGGCCGGGACAGCGCCGGACCGCGGGCAACCGCCCCTGGGCCCCATTCCTCACTCTCCCCTCGACATTTGTGCATTTCGCGCGCTCACAGCGCCCGAAATGCACAAAACTCACCCACGCGCTGTGGTTTGGGGGCCAGCGGCGGTTGCGCGCATGCCGGCGGGCGGGTTTGCGAGCACTTGGCGCAGCCGGCCCGAGGCGAGCGCAATCCAGGCCGGGGGGAGATGATCTACGCTCTGGCACGCTTCTGATGGCTGACACCCAGCACAGACCGCAGCGGTCACGGCCACGCCGGCGTGGTGGCAGCACCGCCGGGCGGGCCCACACCCAGCAGCTGGTGAGAGACCGGCTGATCGAGTCGCGACTCACACCCAACGCGATCTCACTGACCGGCTTCGCGCTCAACCTGGCGGCCGCCGCACTGGTCTTCGAGCGGCTCTTCCTGCTGGCCGGCCTGGCGTTCATCGTCGGCTCGGTCATGGACACGCTCGACGGTCGCTACAGCCGCATGTCCGGCAAGGGCACCCAGTTCGGGGCGTTTCTGGACTCGACCCTGGACCGGTTGGAGGAGGGGATTGTGCTGACGGCCGTCGGCGCCTACTTCGCCTCACGCCACGACCAGCTCGCCGTCGCCGCCGTGGTGGCGGCGGTGCTGTTCTCGTTGATGGTCTCCTACACCCGCGCCCGCGCCGAGGCGCTCGGCGTGGAGTGCAAGGTCGGCCTGGCTACCCGCCCGGTGCGGGTCGTGATCCTCTCGATCGGGCTGGTGCTCGCCCACGGTGCGGGCGTGGTGCACGTCGCGCTGCTCGCACCCGCCGTCTACGCGCTCGCGGCGCTCAGCCTCTTCACCGTCTGCCAGCGCATCTGGCACGTGCGCGGCGAGCTGCGCCGGCCCGGCGGCGGCACCCGGTAGGCGGAAGTGCCGACGCCTGAGCCCAGCGGCGGCTCCTTGGGGCGCGGCGCGCGGGCTCGGATCCTGGCGGCGGCGCAGACCTGTTTCAGCCGCCAGGGCATGGTCGCCACCAGCGTCAACGATCTGCGTGCGCAGGCACGGGTCTCCAAACGCACGCTCTACGAGCACTTCCCCTCCAAGGACGAGCTGCTCATCGCCTACCTCGGCGAGCGTGGCCTGTCGGCCGCAGAGACGGTGCTCGACCGCGAGCAGCTGACACCCCGGGCGCGGCTGCTGGAGCTGTTCACGGCACTCGGCGCCGCCGAGCACGCCCGCCCCGATCCCGTCCTGGCGGCCGCGATCGAGTTCCCGGACCGCGCTCACGCGGTACACCGCGCCGCGACCCACCAGTCAGAGCGCCTGCTCGGGCGCCTGCGCGCGCTGGCCGAGGCGGCCGGCGCCGCCGACCCAGACCAGACCGCGCGCCAGCTGGCGCTGGTCTACGCCGGCGCCGCCGCCCGCTTGCTGGTCGATGACGCCGAGGCCGTGATCGGCGACGCCCACCGCCTGGCGGCGTCGATCCTGCGTGCGGCCATCGATCATTCGGGTACCGACCGGTCTACATAGACTCGGGGCGGGCCGCAGCAGCGCTCACGCAGGGTACCGAACGGTGTACTATGGGCCCCGCAACCACTTCTCAAAAGGACACCGCCGCAGTGAGCACCGAACAGACGCATACCAACGGCTCCGCCGCCATCGCCTCCCGCCACCAGCACGAGAAGGTGCGTGTGGCGATCATCGGGGTCGGCAACTGCGCGAGCTCCTTCGTGCAGGGCGTGCACTACTACCGCAACGCCGAGGCGAGCCAGCCGGTCCCGGGCCTGATGCACGTCGATCTGGGCGGTTACCACGTCCGCGACATCGAGTTCACAGCCGCCTTCGACATCGACGTCGAGAAGGTCGGAAAGGACCTCTCGGAGGCGATCTTCTCCGGCCAGAACAACACCCTGAAGTTCGACGATGAAGTTCCGCACCTGGGCGTACCGGTCCATCGCGGGATGACACACGACGGCCTGGGCAAATACCTCAAGGAGAAGATCGTCAAGGCCCCCGGCCCGACCGCCGACATCGTGCGCATCCTGAAGGAGACCCGGACAGACGTGGTCGTCTCCTACCTACCCGTCGGCTCAGAGCAGGCGACCAAGTGGTACGTCGAGCAGGTGCTGGACGCCGGCTGCGGCTTCGTCAACTGCATCCCGGTGTTCATCGCCGGCGAGGACTACTGGAACGAGCGCTTCATCAACGCCGGCCTGCCGATCATCGGCGACGACATCAAGTCGCAGGTGGGCGCGACGATCGTGCATCGCGCGCTCGCGCGGCTCTTCCACGACCGCGGCGTCAAGCTGCTGCGCACCAGCCAGCTGAACGTCGGCGGCAACATGGACTTCTACAACATGCTCGAGCGCGAGCGGCTCGAGTCAAAGAAGGTCTCAAAGACCCAGGCCGTGACCTCGATCATGGGTCACGTGCTGCCCAAGGACGACGTCTACATCGGCCCCTCTGACTACGTGCCATGGCTGACCGACCGCAAGTGGGCCCACATCCGCCTGGAGGGCCAGGCCTTTGGCGACGTGCCACTGGCGCTCGAGACCAAGCTCGAGGTCTGGGACTCACCCAACTCAGCGGGCATCGTGATCGACGCGGTCCGCTGCGTGAAGCTCGCGCTCAACAACGGCATCGCCGGCCAGCTGGATGGCCCCAGCTCATACCTGATGAAGTCCCCCAAGAACCAGCGTCCCGACGACGAGGCGCGTGAGGCGACGGAGGAGTTCATCGCCCGCTACGCGCGCGTGCAGGCTCTCAAAGAGGATCCGGCGAAGCTCGCGGTCGCTTAGGCCCGCGGACCGACCGATGGACGCGTCGGCGACAGGGTCGCCGACGGCGAGCCTCAGAAACCGACCAAACGTACCAAAGCGTCTGAGTGGTTAGTCCGATTCGGATGAAGCACAGGCTGTATCGTCTGTCAACCTCAGGGCGGTGAACGCCGCCCGAGGAGAGGTTTCGGCGGATGCGGCCAACGTCGTGTCCGGCTTATCTGGGATATCGCGGAGGTAGGTGCAATGGGAAGTAAGCGCGGCCGGTCCATCACAGGACGGCGTCTGTTACTCGCGGTGCCTGCTGCCCTCGTGGCGGCGGCCGTGGCTGTGGTCAGCGCAGTCGGACCGGCGACGTCGTCGGGCAAGACCGCCAGGACGAGCAGCGGCACGAAGCTGACGATCAAGGGCAAGCCGACGAGCGGTGGTGTGGCCAGCTACGCCTTGCCGATCGGCGACACCTTCTCCTGGATGCTGCCACTGGAGAACCAGGCCAACTACGAGAACTACGAGAGCAACGTTGAGAGCGGCATGTGGCGGCCGTTGTACGTCGTGGGCGGCGCGGGCTCGACCGGCATCAACTACCCGATGTCGATCGGCAAGCAGCCGGTCTACTCACACGGCAACACCGTCGTGACGGTCAAGCTCAACAAGGGCTGGAAGTGGTCTGACGGCAAGCCCGTCACCGCAGCCGACGTGCGCTTCTTCTTCGAGCTCGAAGCCGCCGCCGTGAAGGCCGGCAAGTACGCCCCCTACGTCTCCGGCGAGATGCCCAAGGACATCGCCAGCGTCAGCTACCCGAACGCCTACGAGTTCGTCATCCACCTCAAGCGCGCCTACAGCCCCAACTGGTTCACCGGCAACCAGCTCACCTGGGTCTACCCGCTACCCGCGCAGGCCTGGGACAAGACCTCAGCAAGCGGCAAGGTCGGCAACTACGCCGCCACGCCGGCGGGCGCGGCCAAGGTCTTCAGCTTCCTGTACTCGCAGTCGGAGAAGCTCTCCACCTACTCGAGCAACCCGCTGTGGAAGACCGTCGACGGTCCGTGGGTGATCAAGTCCTATGACGCGACGACCTCGCACACGGTGCTGTCGGCCAACCGCAAGTACACCGGCCCCGGCAAGCCGCATCTGGCCGGATACCAGATCTACAGCTTCTCCTCCGACACCGCCGAGCTCGACGCGGTGCGCTCCGGCGTCGTTGACTTCGGCTACCTGCCGTTCAGCGACGCAGCACAGATCAACAGCTTCAAGAACCAGGGATACAACGTGGTGCCCTGGACCTACTTCTACAACGAGGCGGTCGAGTTCGGCTACACCGGCCCCTGGAAGGCGCTCGTCAGCCAGCTCTACATCCGCCAGGCGCTGCAGCACCTGGTCAACCAGCCGCTCTACATCCAGCGGACTTTGCACGGCTACGGCATCCCGGATTACGGGATCGCGCCGGACTACGCGGGGTCGAACCTGGTCGCGCCGGCGCTGCGCAGCAACCCCTACCCCTACAGCGTCTCGGCAGCCAAGGCGCTGCTGACTTCGCACGGCTGGGCCAAGGGCGCCAAGGGCATCGATGTCTGCAAGAAGCCCGGAAACAGCGCCCACGAGTGCGGCGCCGGCATCAAGAAGGGAGCGCCGCTCACCATCCAGCTGATGTACACGACCGGGGTGCCGAGCTTCCAGGCACAGGTTGAGGCCTTCCAGACCGCGGCCGCCCAGGTCGGGATCAGCCTCCCGCTGAACGGCCAGACGCAGAACACGATGTACTCGATCGCCGGCGTCTGCCCCCCCGGCCCGTGCAAGTGGGGGATCGCGGCCTACAACGGCTACATGTGGGACTTCGGCCAGTACCAGGTGCTGCCGGGTGGCCAGAACCAGTTCGGCAAGGGGAATTACTGGGCCGGCGGCTACAACAGCCCGCAGGCGGACAAGCTGATCGCGGCCGACCACACCTCCTCCAGCCTGAAAGCGCTCTACGCGGCGGAGACCTACCTCACAAAGAACGTCGCGTCGCTGTTCTGGCCGCTGCCGGACTACGAGATCGTCCTGGCCAAGGACAACCTCGGCGGCTGGTACCCGCTCAGCCCCTACGCCAACTACCAGGTCTCGCGCTGGTATTTGACCAAGCCGTGAGCGCCGCGCACCACCAGCGACAAACCGAGGCTCTCTGGGCGTGAGCACAACGCTGGTGGTTGCGCGGCGGGCGCGGGTCACCGCGACCAGGATCCCAGGCGGCGGATGATCGCTTACGTCATCCGCCGCCTGGGCCAGGCGGTGATCGTGATGTTCATCGTCTCGGTCGTCGTCTTCGGCATCCTGCACCTGCTGCCCGGGGGGCTCGTCCGCGCCCAGCTAGGACCCCGCGCCACGCCGCTGGCCGTGCACGACCTGACCGTGCAGGAGGGCCTCAACAAGCCGCTGGTCGTGCAGTACGGGATCTGGGCCTGGCATGCGCTGCAGGGCAACCTCGGCTTCTCCTACAAGCTCAACCAGTCGGTCGCCTCACTGCTCGGTGAGTACCTGCCGCGCGATCTGCTGCTGGTCGGCGTGTCGCTGCTCTTCGCGATCGCGATCGCCGTGCCGCTGGGCATCTGGCAGGGCTACCGGCGCAACCGCCCCGACGACAACGCGCTCAGCACGATCATGCTGATCTTCTACTCGGCGCCGAGCTTCCTGCTCGCCGTGTGCCTGATCGTCGTCTTCAACATCTGGACCAACCTGCTGCCCTCCACAGCGACCAACTTCGGGGCAAACGTGGGCACCGACGTCCGCGTTCTGGCGCTGCCGGTGATGGCGCTATGCCTGGGCAACGTCAGCTACTTCAGCCGCTACGTCCGCTCGGCCACGATCGACAACCTGCTGAGCGACCATGTGCGCACGGCGATCGCCAAGGGCGCCGCGCCGCGGCGCATGCTGGCCCGCCACGTGCTGCGCAACTCGCTCAGCTCAACCGTGACCCTGGTCGGGCTGACGCTCCCCTACGTGCTCTCAGGCTCGCTGGTGATCGAGGCGCTGTTCAATTTCCCCGGCATGGGCCTGCTGTTCTGGAACGCCGCCCAGGACCGTGACTTCCCGGTGCTGCTCGGGGTCGTGCTGGTGGTGACCGTGGCCACCGTGGTCGGCAATCTGCTTGCCGACCTCGGCTACGCGGCCCTCGACCCCAGGGTGCGCCTGCGATGATCGCGCAGGCAGCGGCGCTGCCGGGCGAGGAGATCTCCCGCCCGAGTTCGATCTGGAAGCAGTCGCTGGCCACATTCATCGAGAACCGCCTCGCGCTGGCAGGCGCGATCGTGCTCGTCCTCCTGATCCTGTTCAGCTTCGTGGGACCGCTGCTCTACCACACCAATCAGACCGCCACCAACCTGATCAACGAGAACCTGGCACCGTCGGGCTCGCACCTGCTGGGCACCACGCCCGAGGGTCGCGACGAGCTTGGCCGGCTGATGGTCGGGGGCCAGTCGACGATCGAGGTCGGCCTGGGTGTCGGCGTGCTCGCAACGTTGTTTGGAATGGTCTACGGCTCGGTGGCGGGCTACCTCGGTGGCGTCGTGGACGCCGTGATGATGCGGATCGTGGACGCCCTCCTGTCGATCCCCTACCTGTTCTTCGTGGTGTTGCTCGCGGCGCTGGTTCAGGTGAACCTGCTCGTGCTGATCCTCGTGCTCTCGGCCGTCAGCTGGCTGTCCACCGCGCGGCTGGTGCGCGGTGAGACGCTGTCGCTGCGCACACGCGACTTCGTCAGCGCCTCCACCGGCTTCGGCTCGCGCATGCGGCACGTGATCGCCCGCCACATCACCCCAAACCTGCTGGGTGTGGTGGTGGTCAACGGCACGCTCAAGGTCGCCGACGCGATCCTCGCGTTTGCGGCCGTGGCCTACCTGGGACTGGGGCCAGCGCCGCCTGCGACCAACTGGGGTGAGCTGATCTCCGCCGGCATCAACAACCTCTTCGACGGCTACTGGTGGCAGCTGTGGCCGGCAGGCGTGCTGATCGTCGCGATCGTGATCGCGGTCAACGTGATCGGCGACGGGCTCTCAGATGTGGTCGAGGTCCGTCTGCAGAAGCGATGAGCCAAGACGTCATGACAGATCCCGGCAAGCGGCCCGTGTTGCAGGTGCAGAACCTGCGCACCGAGTTTCGCCTGCGCTCGTCCACGGTGGTCGCCGTGGACGACGTGTCGCTGACCGTCCACGAAGGCGAGTGCCTCGGACTGGTCGGCGAGTCGGGCTGCGGCAAGAGCACCACCGGCCTTTCGATCATGCGGCTGCTGCCCCGCATCGGGCACATCACCGGCGGCAAGGTCCTGCTCGGCGAACGCGACCTGACCACCCTGTCGGAGGCGGAGATGCGCAAGGTGCGCGGCAACGACGTCGCCATGATCTTCCAGGATCCGATGACGTCGCTGAACCCGACCAGCACCATCGGCGTGCAGGTGGCTGAGCCGCTGCGCATCCACTTCGGGACACACAGGAAGGCTGCGGCCAAGCGCGCGCTGGAGATGCTCGACCTCGTTGGTGTGCCCAACCCACGCGAGCGCATGGACGACTACCCGCATCAGCTCTCCGGCGGCCTGCGCCAGCGGGTGATGATCGCCATGGCGCTGACCGCGCAGCCGAAGCTGCTGATCGCCGACGAGCCCACCACCGCGCTCGACGTCACGATTCAGGCACAGATCCTGGATCTGCTCGACCGCCTGCGGGAGGAGTTGTCCATGGCGGTGCTGTTGATCACCCACGACATGGGCGTGATCGCCGGGCGCACGGACCGCGTGATGGTCATGTACGCCGCCAAAGCGGTGGAGTCGACCTCAACCGCCGAGCTGTTCGAGGACACGCGCCACCCCTACGCGAAGGCGCTGCTCGAGTCGGTGCCGCAGCTGACCGCCAGCTCGTCAACGCTGTTGCCGACGATCCCCGGCCAGCCGCCCGATCTCACCAACCTGACAGGTGGCTGCCGCTTCGCCCCGCGGTGCCGCCACGCCAAACCTGACTGCGGCACCGCCGAGCCGACGCTCGAGGAGCTGGAGGCGGGGCACCTGGTCGCCTGCTTTCACCCGGTGGGCAGTGAGCCGGAGCCGGCGGCTGACGCACCGGAGCTCGCGGCACCGGCGCCGGAGCCGGTGGCCGACGAGGCCGCCGACGAGCCGGCCGCCGAGCTGCCCACGGTCGTGCAGCGCGTTCAGGCCGTGCTCGGCATCACCTTGGAGCCGCGGCCGGCCGAGCCGCCGCCGGCCGGGCCACCCGCCGCGGCCGAGCCGGTTGGCGCCCAGGCAGCCGCAGACCCCATGAGTGCGCCCGTGCTCGTGGAGATCGAGCGCCTCTTCAAGGAGTACCCGGTCCGGCGCGGACTCGGGCTTGGGTTTGGACCGCCCGCCGCTTCGGTCAAGGCCGTGTCCGGGATCTCATTGACGATCCGCCGCGGCGAAACCTTCGGCCTCGCAGGCGAGTCCGGCTGCGGGAAGACCACACTCGGGCGCATCGTCGCCGGGCACGAGCACCCCACCGCGGGGACGGTCCGCATCGACGGCAAGGAGATCCTGCGCCTGCACGGCGCCGAACTGCGTCGCGGCAGACGGCAGCAGCAGCTCATGTTCCAGGATCCCTACGCCTCACTGAACCCGAGGATGCGGGTCGGCGCGATCATCCGCGAACCGCTGATGGTGCAGGGCAGCGGCAACCGTCGCCAGCAGTGGGAGCGCGTCGCCGAGCTGCTGGGCGAGATCGGGCTCAGCCGCCGGGCGATGGACCTCTACCCGCACGAGTTCTCCGGCGGTCAGCGCCAGCGGATCGGGCTGGCGCGCGCGCTGGCACTGAACCCCGGCCTGATCGTCGCCGACGAGCCCGTGTCAGCCCTGGACGTCTCAATTCAGTCCCAGATCCTCAACCTGATGAAGCGCCTGCAGCGTGACCATGGCCTCACCTACATGGTCGTCTCCCACGACCTGTCGGTGCTGCGCTACCTCTCCGACACGATCGGCGTCATGTACCTCGGCAAGCTCGTGGAGTACGGGCCCGCCGACGATGTCTACGATGCGCCGGCGCACCCCTACACCCACGGACTGATCCAGACGATCCCGGTGCCTGACCCCAAGATCGAGCGCACCAAGGAGAAGGCCGCGGTGCGGGGTGAACTGCCCTCTCCTGTGCACCCGCCGTCGGGCTGCCGCTTCCGCACCCGCTGCCCCCTGGCCCAGGAACTCTGTGCTCAGCAGGAACCACCAATGCAGGTCTTCGGACCGGGTCACGTAGCCGCCTGCCACTTCCCGCTGCAGCCACCGACCACGCTGGAGCCGCCGCCGGGCGTGCAGCTCGCCATGACGGATCCGCGCGGCGACGCGTAGCAGAGGCGCACGTCAGCCGGCCATCACGGCCACCGGCGAGTACCACCACTGCACAGGCGAGACACTCGGGGCAGTGCCGCTCGTCGCGCCGCAAAAGAACGACAGCGTCGCCGGCGTGGCGCCGGCGACGACGGTAACGATGCCCGAGTAGGTGTAGTCAGGACTGCTGCCGGTCCCTGGCAAGGTATAAGCCCCTTCGAAAGCTGTCTGTCCGTTGTCAGCATTGGACACAAAGCACGCGCCATATGAAGCGGCGCCTTCTAAGCTGAGCGTGGCCGACACGACCACAAAGTACGTGCCGGGGTTCGTGAGCGTCACGCTCGAGCCGGACACCGTGGTGAACTGGGAGCCCGTCCCAGCCGGCCCCTGCGGCCCGGTCGCGCCCTGAGGACCCTGGGCCCCCGTCGGACCCTGCGGCCCCGTCGCACCCTGCGGCCCGGTCGCGCCCTGAGGACCCTGGGCCCCCGTCGGCCCCTGCGGCCCGACCGGCCCCTGCGGCCCCACCGGCCCCTGCGCTCCGGTCGCACCCTGCGCGCCACGCGGCAGCTGCCCGAGCCTGAAGTCCTTGGCCAGCAACGATCGCGGCCTGACGGCACCTGCGGTGACGGCGCCGCGTCGCAGCTTGGCGGCGGTCACCGCGCCGTTTCGCAGCTGCGGTGTGCCGACGCTGTTACGCGGCAGCAGAATCGCCGCGTAGGCCCCACCACCCAGTGAAACGAACAGCGCCAGCAGCGCCACCGCCATCGCAGGCGAAGGTCGGTGGGCCAGGATGCGTCTCATTGCGTTCCCCCGTGTGTCGCTGTTCAGGCAAAGGTCGCAGCGATCCTATCCCGGCCCATCGCTCGGACGCAAGCAAGCCACAGCGACCGGCGCGCACTCTCGCGCCACTCTTACGGTGCCGCTCTATGCTGGCCGCATGCGCCACCTGCGAGCTGGCTGCCTGTCACTCCTGGTCGGCCTGGCAGCCGGCGTACTGGTTGCCGGACCGGCCGATGCGGCGGGCAAGCCGAGTCTGGCGCCAGTCGTTCCCGCCGGCGCTCAGCTGCTGGCGCTCTCCTGCCCATCTAGTGGCAACTGCGCCGCCATCGGCAGCTACTACGACGGTCTCGGCAACAGCCAGGCGCTGTTCGTCACGCAGGCCAAGGGCCGCTGGCGCCGAGCCGTGCAGGCGCAGCCGCCGGCGGATGCGGCGGCCGGCCCGTTCAAGAGCTCGCGCGGCGGCGGGCTGGTTGGCATCTCCTGCCCCGCACCCGGTCAGTGCGCGGCCGTGGGCAGCTACACCGCTGCCAATGCCATCGATCACGGTGTCCTCTATCAGGAGCATGACGGGCGCTGGGGCCGGGGCGTGCCGCTCGCGCTCCCGGCCAACGCGATCAAGACGCCTCGGACCCACGGCGGCATCGCTGACGGCGTCAGCCTGAGCGCCGTCTCCTGCTCGAGTCCCGGCAACTGCCTTGCCATAGGTCAATACGAGACCAACGCCGAGGTGCTCGAGCCGCTGCTTGTGCGCGAGCGCGACGGACGCTGGTTGCGCAGCGTGCAGGCACCGCTGCCCTCGGACGCGCCGGTGAAGGCTCAGGACGCGGCGCTTCTGACCGTGAGCTGCGCGCCGCACGGCGCCTGCACGGCAGCCGGCGCCTACCTGAACTCACTCGGCCACGAGGTCGGCCTGTTGGTAACCGGCGACGGACACTTCACCGCCTCACCGTCGGCACCCGCACCCAACGACGCAAGCAGCGACCCGCGGACCATCCCGACGGCGATCGCCTGCGCGACACCGGGCGTGTGCACGATCGTCGGCACCTATATCAACCCGCTCGAGAACTCACTCGGACTGCTGCTCGGTGAGTCGGCCGGCGCCTGGCAGAGCGCGACCGGCACAACCCTGCCAGGTGACGCCGCCCCCGCCGGGACCTTTGGCGACCAGAACACCGTGCTCTCCTCTGTCTCCTGCCCGCAGGCGGGCGCCTGCACCGCCGTGGGCTGGTACTACGACAACGGTGAGAACAGCCAGGGGCTGCTGCTTGACCAGAGCGGTGGCGTCTGGCAGCCGGGCAGCGAGGTCACACTGCCCGCAAACGCGGTCAAGGGGCTGCAGAAGCAGGCCGCCGGGCTCGACTGGGTGTCCTGCTGGAGCCCGGGCAACTGTCTTGCCACCGGCGTCTACACCACGATCGCGCTCGATAACCAGGGGCTGCTGGTGAGGGAGACAAACGGGGTCTGGCAGCCGGCCATTGAGGCACCGCTGCCGCGCGGCGCGGCGCTCTCACAGAGTGCCGCAACTGTCGCCTCCGACTGCACGGGCCCGGGTGACTGCAGCGTCATAGGCGACTATCTGGACGGACGCGGCGACCTGCAGGGCTACACCCTGAATGAGCGCGCGGGCAGCTTTGGGCGGCCTCGGGCACTGATCCTCCCACCCGCGAGCGCCACCGAAGCGCGCCTGTCGCTGGCGGCGATCCTGTACCCGCACGGGCCGGGCGCACAGCTCGCCCAGCTCCGCAAAGCTGGCGCCTACACCTACATCTACGAGGCGGTCAAGCCGGGTACAGCAACCGCATCCTGGTACAGCCGGGTGGCGGGCGCGCGCACGCTGATCGCCACCGGCCGCGTCCACGCTCGCGGCGCGGGAGCGGTCGCGCTGGTGCTGCGCCTCACGACGGCGGGCAGAGCGCTGATCGCCTCGAGCGTGAGCGTGCACGTCAGCGCGCAGGCCACGTTCAGGTCGGGCGCAGGCCAGCCCGCACAACACGCCAGCGCCAGCTTCACACTCAGCTGAAGGCGCCCGGGCCACGCGCGTAGACTGCCAACGCGTGCCCACAGAGCGCCTCACGATCGCGCAGGTCAGCCCCTTCTCCTGGGAGGCCGGGAGCGAGGTGGGCGAGCACGTGCGCCTGCTCTCCGCCGAGCTTGCGCGCCGCGGCCACCGCGTGCTTGTGATCGCGCCGTCGGACTCGGCCGATTTCGTGCACGCCAGCCGCGAGGCGCTGCGCGAACAGCGCGAAGGGGCAGGGTCCCTGCTCGAGCGCGCCGACGAGGGGCCGGTGGTGCTGGGCATCGGCGAAGTGCTGCCGTTTTCACCGGCACGACGGCGCGCCGCCTCGCTGCCGGTCGATGTGGCGCGCACAATCGAGGAGGCGCTCACACATCTGCCCCTTGACGTGGTGCATGTGCATGAGCCGTTCGCGCCGAGCGCCGCAAGCGTGGCGCTGCGCACCGCCCGCGCACTCAGCGTCGCGACCTTCCACAACCCCACCGAGCGGCTGCTCTCGACCCAGCTCGGCAGGCCGCTCTCACAGCTGCTCTTCAGCCGGCTGGACGCGCGCGTGGCCTCATACGAGAGCACCCGGACGCTGATGGAACGCTACTTTCCCGCCACCTACCGGGTGGTGCTGCCAGCCGCGGAGCCGCTGGCGCCAAGCGCCGCCGGCTCCTCACTGCGTGTGACCTTCGCGGCCACGGAGGAGCGCGCGGCGCTGCGCACGTTCCTGAGGGCGCTGCGCCTGCTGGACACAGGCGCCGACTGGCAGGCGACCGTGTGGTCGCCGCGGCCACTTACGGCGGCCGCCGCGCTCGGCGGCCGCCTGTCCGGACGCCTGCGCTTCGTCGACCAGGAGACGACCGGGCTGCGTGAGGTCATGGCCGACACCGACGTGGTGGTGCTCGGCTCGGACGGCGCGGCGCCCACCCCGGGGGTGCTGCTGCCGGCGCTCGCGAGCGGTGTGGTGCCGGTCGCAAGCAGCATTCCGGTCTACGCGGAGCTGCTCGGCGACGGCAGCCGTGGCCTGCAGTATCCGCCCGCGGACGCCCAGACCCTGGCGGCAGCACTCGCTTCGCTGATCTCCGACCGTGCGGTGATCGAGCGCTACCGCGACCAGGCGGGAGCGATGCGTGCCAGGCTGAGCTACGGCCGTCTGGCTGACGAGCTCGAGTCGCTCTACAGCGAGCTCGTCTCGCGCCGCCACGACCTGCGGCCACGGACAGCCGGTGTCGCGGAACTGGTCGCCAGACGGCCCCTGATCGACGTTGACCTGCACATGCACACCGATCACTCCTATGACTGCGCGACCCCCGTGGAGGTGCTGCTGACAGAGGCCCGCGCCCGCGGCCTGGGAGCGATCGCCGTAACCGAGCACAACGAGATATCCGGGGCACTGGAGGCCGCCGAGAAGGCCAAGGGCATCAAGGTGATCGTTGGCGAGGAGGTGAAGACCGCCTCCGAAGGCGAGGTCATCGGCCTGTTCATCAAGGAGAAGATCCCGCGCGGGATGACGCTCGCGCAGACGATCGCCGAGATCAAACGCCAGGGGGGGCTGGTTTACGTGCCGCATCCGTTCGACCGCATGCACTCGGTGCCCGACTACCGGCACCTGCTGGAGGTGATCGACGACATTGACCTGATCGAAGTGTTCAACGCGCGCGTGGCGATCGCCGAGTTCAACGCGGAGGCGGTGCGCTTTGCCGCCAAGTACCGGATCGTCGCGGGCGCCGGCTCCGACGCGCACGTGCCCCAGGGGCTCGGGTCGGTGCGGATCAGGATGCACGACTTTGACGGGCCCGAGCAGTTCCTCGAGTCGCTGCGCACCGCCGACATCATCCGCAACCCGGCCAGCCTCTTCTACGTGCAGGCGCTCAAGTTCCTGCAGACCAAGGCACGGCCGGCGGGCAGACGCGAAGCCGTGCGCGAGCGGCGGCTGCGGCGCGCCGCCCGCAAAACCTGATGCAGCGCCCGCAAAAGCTGATGCAGGCGCAAGGACAAGCGCCGCGGGCGTCCAATCAGCACGTGGTGCCCGCAACCGACGACGAGATCCGCGAGAAGTACCTGGAGCGGGCGATACGGGAGCTCAACAGCGTCGCCCGCGACCTGCAGAGCTGCGAGCGCTGCCCGCGCGGCCAGCTGCTGCCGGTGCTCGGCTCCGGCCACCCGCAGGCCGACATCTTCATGGTCAAGTACGCGGCCAGGCCCTCAGAGATCGAGGAGGGGGTCGCCTTCTACGGGCGCGCCGGCACCGCGCTGATGAAGTCGCTGCGGCGCCTGGACATCGACCCCCTGGCCGTGTACGGCACGCTCTGCGTGAAGTGCCCGGTGCTTGACCCGGTGATGGCCGACCCGGAGTGCATCCACCGCGTCGCCGAGGAGCTGGCGATCGTCTCCCCGAAGATCGTCGTGGTGATGGGCTCAGACGCCCTGGCCGTGATCAACGACCTGGACCTGCCGGTGCGCCAGGAGCTCGCCGCGCAGCCCGGCAAGCTGCAGCGCTTCACACCCTCCTGCGAGGCGCTGTATGTGCCAAACATCGACGACTCCCTGGACGAGGAGTCGGCCAAGCGCGCGTTCTGGCAGGCCTTCCGGGTGCTCGGCCAGTGGTGGGCTGACCTGCCGCCGTACTGAGGCGACCGACGCTCACCAGCCGCTCGACAGGACCTCGTCGAGCATCGCCACGAAGAAGTCGACGCTGGCGGGCCGCACGCACAGCGGTGGCTTGATCTTCAGCACGTTCTGGTGGTCGCCGGTCGGCTGCATGATCACTCCGAGCGCGAGCAGCCGGTCGCAGATTGCCGCCGTCTCCTCGGTGGCAGGCTCGAGCGTGGAGCGATCGCGGACGAACTCCAGGCCGAGGTAGAGCCCCGCGCCGTGCACGGCGCCGATCAGCTCATGGCGCTGCGCGAGCGCCTCAAGGCCGGCGCGCAGACGCCCGCCCGTCAGGCGTGCGTTCTCCTGCAGGCGCTGCTCTTCGAGCACGTCCAGCACCGTCAGCCCGACCACGCTCGCAACCGGGCTGCCGCCCGTGGAGGAGAAGAAGTAGCCGCCGACCCGGTAGCGCTCAGCCACCTCGCGGCTGGTGATCACCGCGCCCAGCGGGTGGCCGTTACCCATCGCCTTGGCGACGGCGACGATGTCGGGCACCACGCCCTGCTGCTCAAAGCCCCAGAACCACTCACCGAGCCGCCCGTAGCCGACCTGGACCTCGTCAGCAATCACCAGCCCACCGTGACGGCGCACGGCCGCGTAGACCTGCTGCAGGTAGCCGTCGGGAAGCGCGAGGCCGCCCGCGTTGCCGTAGAAGGCCTCGGCGATAAACGCCGCCGGCGCCCGCCCAGAGGCGGCCAGCGCATCAATCACCGCCACCGCCTCCGGCGCATAGCGCTTTGCCTGCGCGCCGCGGTGGCGACCGCGGAAGGCGTTGGCGGCATCCACCGTGTGCACCCAGGCGGGCCGTGTCGCCAGCGCATTGGGGTTGTCGGCGATGGAGGTGGAGACGGCATCTGACAGGTAGGTCCAGCCGTGGTAGGCCTCGCGCATCGCGACGATGTCAGCCCGGCCGGTGGCGGCCAGCGCCAGGCGCAGCGCCAGGTCGACCGCCTCAGAGCCCGAGTTGACGAAGAACACGCTGTCAAGCGGCTCCGGCAGCAGCGCCACCAGCCGGCGCGAGAGCTCGGTGATCGCGGCGTAGTGAAAGCGCGAGTTGGTGTTCAGCCGCCGCAGCTGGCGTGAGACCGCAGCAGCGACCCGCGGATGGGCGTGACCGAGGATCGTGACGTTGTTGACCATGTCCAGATGCACGCGGCCGTCGACGCTGATCAGGTGCTCCTGCCAGCCACGCTCGATCTGGGGCGGGCGGGCGTAGTAGTGCTCCTGCACCGAGGCGAGCGTGCGCTCGCGTTGCTCGAGCAACGCGTCCGCCTGGTCGGGCACCCGGGCAGGGCGCGGCTCGAGTCCTATGAGCGGCCCGGGGTCGGCGCACAGCGCAAGCCAGCCGGGCGCGTACTCGGGTCGCACATGGGCGGGGACCTCGTGGCCGCCGACGGCGAGCGCAAGCCGGATGCGAGCGCCGGCGGGCGCGAGCGCCAGACCGGCGTCGCTGGGCGCGACCCCGCTCACGCTCAGAACCAGTTCGGCTGTGGCGAGGCTGAGCGTGTCACCCTGCCAGCTGGGCTCACCGTCCCATGGCGCGGCAAGGACCGTGTCGTGCGCGAACCAGACGTCGGTCACGGTCGGCACCGTCGCCGGTGAGACGCTCGCGAGCGGCCGTGCGCGCGGGAGCTGCACGACCCCATAGGGCAGCGCCACCGCCTCGGCGCGCGTGAGCGCCTGGGCGATAAGCCGCTCGGTGGCGTCCTGCTCGAGCCAGAGGCCCTCATCAACCAGCTCCGATTCGGCTGATAGCTCGAGCGTGGTTGGCTTGGCGCCGGCGCTGAGCGCCCGCGCCGCGGCGGGCAGCCGCGGCGCGGGCGCCCCCAGGCCCAGCGCATCGCGCACCAGGGCGGTCATCACCGCGACCGGCACCGCGCTCGCTCGGTTGAAGACCGCGGCCTCACGGTCCAGGCCATCCCAGGCGTGCGTGTGCTCGCCGTCGATCGCGACCTGCTGGTGGCTTGAGACGGTCAGCACGGCAGCGCGGATCACGACCAGCGGCCAGAGCACCTGTGCCTCAGCGACCTCAAGCGGCGCCAGCCGGTGGAAGGCACGGACAGCCTCGAGCAGCGTGTGCGGCTCGGCGCCCGGGTGGTGCAGCAGCGAGGCGAGCATCGTGGCGAGCTCGCCGACGCGCCAGGAGACGGCGAGGTCGCCGAGGTCGATCACGCCGTCCGGCAGCGGCACGCCGTGTGGAAGGGTGCTGAGCAGGTTCTCGTCGGTGAGGTCGAAATGGCCCGCCTGCAGCGGCAGCTCGGAGGCGAGCTGTTGGACCTGTGCCCACGCCGACTCCCCGTCAGCCCGCAGGCGCGCGCGCAGGGTTGCGTCGGGCACGTGCTCGAGCAGCACGGCCAGGGCACGATCGCCGTGACGCAGGTCCCACTGCAGCACGCGCTCGAGCCCTGGATGAGCGAAGTCGGCAAGCGCCGTGCTCACCCGGGCGGCGAGCGTCCCCAGCGCCGCCATCACGCGCGGCGAGAGGTAGCCGCAGCGCACCAGCGTGCGCCCCGGCAGGTAGCTGACCACGTGCGCCACAAGCGGTCCCTCGGAGGTGGCAACGCTGGCCACCAGCGGCGCCCCATCGAGGCCGGTGAGCGCGGTCGCCACCCGGCACCCGGGCAGACGCTCTGATAGCAGTCGCGCAGCCAGCACCTGGGCCTGCACCTCGCCCAGGTTGACCGCCCGGTTTGCCAGCTTGAGCACGCCGAGCGGCCCACCCTCGCCGTCGCGCAGCAGGAAGTTCTGGTCCTGTTGGCTACCCAACGACTCGGCCCGTGCCTCAAGGCCGAAGTGCTCGCTGGCAAGACGTTCGGCCTCGGCCAGGCCGACACGGGGCGCCGGCAGCGCCCCGTGGGCAAAGAAGTCGAGACCGGCGCCTGCCATGCGGGCAACAAGTTTGCCCGAAGACCCGCTACGAGCGTCCGCTCAGCCGCCGGCCAGGGCCTGAAACTCGGGATCGTCGTGCAACGACGCAAGATCCTCGTCGTGGCGCGCCCACTCCGCGGCCTTGCTGTCCAGCTCGATCGCGCGCCTCAGGCAGGCGAGCGCTTCCTCGCGCCGAGCCTGCACGGCGTGCAGGCAAGCGCGGTTGTAGTGCAGCCCGGGCGCGAGCGGATGCAGCGCGAGACCCTCGGCGAGAAGCTCGCCCGCGCGCTGTGGGTCTGTGTGGATCAGCGGTGCCGAGCGGAAGGCCCACTCCCAGGCCGAGGGCTCGAAGGTGGGTGGGCCGCCGAAGCTGAGCACCGTGGTGCCGGGCTCCTGCGCCACGGCATGGCGGTGCGAACGCGGGTCGGGGATGAACACGTAGGTGCCGGCGGGCGCGTCGTGGTGCGCGCCGTCGATCGTGAAGCTCGCGTGGCCCGTCGCCACGAAGTACAGCTCCTCCTGCTCGGCCGAGCCGTCGTCGGAGACCTCATCGTGGGGCTCGACCACATCCTGACCGGCCTCGGTCGCGGTGTAGGCGTTGCAGCCAAAGGCGCGCACGCCGAGGCTCAGCCTGACCGGGCGCCAGATGAGGCTGCCGGGGCCAGGAACGGCCTCAATCTGGTCGATCTGCACGACCCTGGGAGACAGCGGCGGGTCGCCGGCGGCGGTCACGCCGTCAGCACGATCTTACCGAGCTTGCCGCCAGCCGCGAAGGCGTCGTAGGCCTCGGCGGCGCGCTCGAGCGAGAACGTCTTATGGACCGGTACGCGCAGCGCTCCGGTCGCAAACAGCGGCAGCACGCTGCGCTCGAGCGCGCGGGCGGTGAGCGCCTTCTCCTCCAGCGAGCGCCCGCGCAGGGTGGAGCCGTGGATGCGCCCGCGGCGCGCCATCAAAAGCCCGAGCGGGAACTCCTCCACGGTCGCGCCGGCGCCGGTGCCGATCACGCTGATGCGCCCGCCGGTGCGCAGCGCCCGCAGGTTGTCGCGCATGTTGGGGGCGCCCACCAGCTCGAGAATCACGTCGAAGGGACCGGCGTCGACGAAGTCCCCCGGCGCGAGCACGGCCGCTCCCAGCGCCGCCACCATCTCGCGGTGCTTGGCGTTGCGGACGGTCGCCGACACGCGCGCCCCCGTGGCTCGGCCCAGCTGGACGGCGGCGGTCCCGACGCCGCCGGCCGCGCCGTGCACCAGCAGGCGCTCGCCCGGCTGCAGGCCGCACTGGGTGAAGAGCGCGTCGTGGGCGGTGGTGAACACCTCGGGCAGGCCACCGGCGGCCGGCCAGTCGAGCTTGGCCGGCACCGGCATCAGCAGGCGCTCGTGCACGACCACGAGCTCCGCCTGCCCGGCACCGGCGATCAGGCCCATCACCCGGTCACCCACGTTGAAGCGCTCGGCGCGCGGGCCGTTGCGCAGCACCTCGCCGGCGAACTCCATGCCGGGCATGTCGGCAGGAACGCCGGGTGGAACCGGATAGCTCCCGGCGCGCTGCAGAAGATCAGCGCCGTTCAGCCCCGCGGCGCGGACCCGGACCAGCGCCTCCCCCGACCCGGGCTCGGGGTCCGGGCGCGCTTCGACGAGAATCCCGCCGTCCCTGATCACGACCGCACGCATCTGCCCCTCGAAGCCTACCTATCCGGAGCGGCGCACGAGCGCCGCGACGCATTCGATGTGCGGTGTCTGCGGGAACATGTCAACCGGGCGGACCTTGACGAGCTCGTAACCGGCGTCAACCAGCTGGGCGGCATTGGGGGCGAGCGTCGTCGGGTTGCAGGAGACGTAGACGATCCGCTTCGGGGAGGCCTCGATGATCCTGCGCACAACCTTCTGCGAGAGGCCTGCGCGCGGCGGGTCGACGATCAGCACGTCCGGCCTGCCGGCGCGCGTGACCAGCTCGCCCAGCGCCAGACGCACGTCGCCGGCGAAGAACTGGGCGTTCTGGATCTCGTTGCGCCGCGCGCCCCGGATCGCGTCGGCCACGGCCTCAGGGACGATCTCGAGCCCCCACAGCCCGGCGGCGCGTGGGGCCATCAGCAGGCCGATCGTGCCGATCCCGCAGTACAGGTCATAGACACGGTCAAAGGGCCCGAGCTCGGCATAGGCGACGGCGAGCCCGTAGAGCTGTTCGGCCATCTCCGTGTTGGTCTGAAAGAACGCCTCGGCGGAGATCTCGAGCTCGAGCGGGCCGATCCGCTCGGCGAAGCGCTCCACGCCGGCGACGAGCTCGGTCTCACCGCCAGCGGTGCTCTCGCCGACGCTCGCCTGCCTGGTCCACAGCAGCCCGCCGGCGAGCGTGGCGGCCCGGGCCAGGCCATCGCCGTCGAGCGTGCCCGGGGCGGTCACCAGGCGTACCTGCAGCTCGCCGCTGCGCCGGCCCTCGCGGACCACCAGGTTGCGCAGGAAGCCCTCGCCGGTGCGCCGGTCGTAGGGCGAAAGTCCCTGCTCGCGACACCAGTCGACCACCTGCTCGCGGGCGGCGTTCGCGGCCTGCGACGCCAGCAGGCAATCGCTCAGTTCGACGATCTCCTCCCAGCGCCCCGGCGCGTGGAAGCCGCAGATCAGCCGGCCCGAGGCGTCTGAGCCGAACGAGTACTCGAGCTTGTTGCGGTAGCGCCACTGCTCCAGTGCCGGCACGATCGGCTCGAGCTCGTAGCCGTCGAGGTGGCCGATGCGCCGCAGCGCGTCGTCGACCTGAGCCTGCTTGATCTCCAGCTGACGCGCGTAGGGCAGCACCTGCCAGGGGGCGCCGGGATGGTCGGCCAGCGGCGGGATGCGGTCCGGACCCGGCTCCAGCAGTTCGATGACGCGTGCCTCGCCGTAGGCGCGCTTGGCCTTGCCGACCTGCACGCGCACCCGGTCGCCCGGCACCGTGTCGGGCACGAACAGCACGTAGCCGTCGTGGCGGGCCACGCCAGCGCCGCCGTGCGCGAGCGTGGAGACCGTGACGGTCAGCTCGTCGCCGCGATGGGGCCGGGGGGCTTGAGTGGTCTGGTTCATGGGCGGGTTGGTGGGCGCGTGCGATGCGGGGCTCGAAGCAGCGGCGAGAGCCCCGAAGGCTAGGCGCAGAGCAGCTCGAGCAGCGCCTTCTGGGCGTGCCGGCGGTTCTCAGCCTGGTCCCAGATGCGCTGGCGCTCACCGTAGAGCACCGACTCGGTGATTTCCTCGCCGGGGTGGGCGGGCAGGCAGTGCAGCGCGATCGCGCCGGGGGCGGCGGCGGCCAACAGCTCGTCGCTCAGCTGGTAGGGGCGCAGCGCCTGCATGCGCGCGGCGGCGCTGTCGGGGGAGTCGTTCATGCTCACCCAGACATCGGTGTAGACAGCATTCGCGTCGCGAACAGCCTCGTAGGGGTCGTCGGTCAGCTGCGCGCCGGCGACCGGTTCGAGCTGGTAGCCGTCGGGGGCGGCGACGGCCACGGTGAGGCCGGCGCGCGCGCCGATGATCGCCAGCGAGCGCGCGACGTTGTTGCCGTCACCGACGTAGGCGAGCTTGAGACCCTCGAGGTGGCCGAAGGACTCCCTGAGCGTGAGCAGGTCGGCAAACGCCTGGCAGGGGTGGTGAAGCTCGGTCAGCATGTTGATCACCGGGACCGTGGCGTGCTCGGCGAGCTCGGCGACGAGCTCATCGGGGCCGGTGCGGATGCCGATCGCGGCCACGTGCCGGGAGAGCACGTGGGCGGTGTCGCGGATCGACTCGCCGCGGGCCAGCTGTGTGTCCTCGGTGCGCAGGACCATGGGGTGGCCACCCAGCTCGTGGATGCCGACCTCAAAGCTGACACGGGTGCGGGTCGAGTGGCGCTGGAAGATCAGCGCGACGGTGCGTCCGGCGAGCGCGGCCGAGGCGTGGGGGCTGGCTTTCAGGTGGGCGGCGCGGTCGATCAGCTCGTGCAGCTGCTCGGCGTCCAGCTCCTCGCCCGTGAGACAGTCGGTTGGTCGCAAGTTGCGCAGTTTACGCGCGGGTGGGCCTAGCGGCCACCGCCGCGCAGCCCGAACCCGCGCAGCATCAGGAGCGCCTTCTCGCTCAGGCTCCCCCGGCCCGGCAGCGCGCCCAGCTGCACGGCGGCGTCGTAGAGGTCGTAGAAGGCGCGCACACGCAGCAGGCGGTCGCGCTCGAGCTCGCAGTAGAAGATCACCGGCACCACGATGAAGCGGCCGGTCGCCGGCAGGCCGCCGATCGGCTGGCGGTGGGTGGCAAGCAGCTTGGCGGGCGCCGCCGCCATGCGGCCATCACCGATCCGCGGGCCGAGTTGCTCGAGCCGCGCGTCGGGGAACGTGGCCCACAGCCGATCGGCGTGAGCGAGCAGCGCCGGAATGCCCTCGAGCGGCTCCGGGGTGAGCGGGTCCTCGTAGTGCAGCTCCGCGCTGCACACGCGCCGGAACGCGTTCTCGTCCCGATCTGACCAGGCGTCCTCCCAGTCGTCGAAGATCTCGTCGACCGTGCGGCTTCGGGGCTGGACGTCGGGACCGCTCACCAGACTCGATCGTAGATCAGCGCAGCCGTGCAGGCGGGCCGAGCAGAACCGCGGTCGCGGCGCGCGCCTGACAGACTCGGCGAGGTGCACCCGGACCCTCGCACACGGCTGACAGAAGCCCGCCTCTACTACCTCGTCGCGGCCGCGGGCGACGGCCTCGACGAGGCGCGGATCGAGGCCGCGCTGCGGGGCGGTGTCGACATCGTGGAGCTGCTCACCGACGGCAGCGGCGCCTCCGACGGCAGCGGCGAGCTCGACGGCGAGCAGCTGCTGGCGGCCGCCGCGCGCCTGCGACCGCTGTGTGACCGCCACAACGCGCTGCTCATGCTCCACAACCGGCCCGAGCTGGTCGCAAGCGCTGACGCCGACGGCGTGCACATCGACACAACCGCGATCGATCTTGCGCAGGCGCGCACCACGATCGGGCCGGACAGGCTGCTCGGCGCCTCCACCCACACAGCCGAGGAGATCGTCGCCGCCCAGTCGCTGCCGCTTGACTACATCAGCGTCGGACCGGTGCACGCGACGCCGATCCGGCCGCAGGCGCGGCCCGTGGGCACGTCGCTTGTGACCTTCGCCTCGCGCAACTCAACGCTGCCGTTCTTTGCGGTGGGCGGCATCGAGGCGCACAACACCGGCGCGGTCGCCGCCGCCGGGGCGCAGCGGATCGCGGTGCTCCGCGCCATCGCGCAGGCCAGCGATCCAGCGCTGGCCGCCACGGTGCTGCGCGCCGAGATCACCTCACCGGCCGACTTCCTCGAGCGCTACCGAGCCCGCACCGAGGCCCAGAACGCCGCCGCGCGGGCGCGCCTTGAGCCGCTTGCGCCGGGCGAGCGGCCCTGGCCGCTGCAGCTCGCAAGCGCCGTCGCGCTGCTGGCGGCGGTCGTCAACGTGGTCGCCTTCCTGGCGGGCGCAAAGCTCCAGGGCGGCAGCCTCCCGGTCGGCGAGCTGCTGCCGTTCGTGTTCGTGATGCTGGCGCTGGCCGCCGGCATGTGGCGCCGCTCGGCGGCAGCGCTGTTGGTCTTCATGGCCCTGCTCACGCTGATCATCGTGCTCTTCTCGCTGTTTTTGATCGAGGCCAGCAACCTGCTCGGCGTGATCGTGCCGCTGCTGTTCATCGGCGGCGGCGGCTTCCTGTTCTGGAAGCTCGTGCGAGTCCTCGGCCGCATCCAGGCGCCCGCTGTCGGACCGCCCGGCGGTCCCGCTGGACCGCCGGGTCGCTAGCCTCTCTAGACGTGCCAGATAACACTTTCGACGTCATCGTGATTGGCTCGGGGCCGGGCGGCTACGTCACCGCCATCAGGGCCGCCCAGCTTGGATTCAAGACCGCTGTGATCGAGAAGGACAGGATCGGTGGTCGCTGTCTGAACTATGCGTGCATTCCGGCCAAGGCGGTGTTGCGCACAGCTGATGTTGTGGCGGAAATCCGCGAGGCGGGTGAGTTCGGTATCAGTGTCGGTGCGCCGAGCGTTGATTTCGCTGCCGTGATGGAGCGCCGCAACCGGGTTGTGGCGACGCTCACCGGCGGGGTTGCGGGTCTTTTGAAGAAGAACGGCGTGACGGTGTTCGAGGGGTCCGGCACACTCGGCCCGGAGCGCACGGTGAGCGTCGCCGGGGAGAGCTACCAGGCACGGTTTGTGGTGTTGGCGACCGGCTCGGTGAAGCGCCCGATCCCGGGCACGGAGTTTGGTGGGCGGGTGATCGGCACCGAGGAGGCGTGGGCGCTGAGTGAGCTTCCGGGGTCGCTGGCGGTGATCGGCTCGGGCGCGTCGGGGTCTGAGATCGCCTCCGCCTACGCGCGGCTCGGGACCGAGGTGAAGCTGTTTGAGGCGCTCGAGCGTGTGCTGCCGGCCGAGGACGCCGATATCTCCCGCCTTGCGGAGCGAGGGTTCAAAAAGCAGGGGATCGAGGTTCACACGAGCACGATGGTCACCAACGTTGCAAGCGGCGAGTCGAAGGTCAGCTTCGCCTACGGTGAGCAGACCGGTGAGGCTGACTATGTGGTGATCGCGGCTGGGCGCGGCCCGGACGTGGAGGGCCTGGGGCTTGAGCAGGCGGGGGTCGCGCTTGACGAGCGTGGCCTGATCGCCGTTGACGGGGCGATGCGCACCAGCGTGCCGGGCGTTTATGCGATCGGTGATCTGGTCGCCGGCCCGGCGCTGGCGCACAAGGCCTCTGATGAGGGTGTGATCGCGGTTGAGGACGCGGCCGGCCTGACAACCCATCCGATCAGCTACCCGGACATCCCCAGAGCGACGTTCTGCACCCCGAACGTCGCGAGCTTCGGTCTGACCGAGGAGCAGGCGCGCGCGCAGGGCCACGACGTGGTGGTCGGCAAGGTGCCCTACGGTGCCGTTGGTGCCGGAACCGTGTATGGCGACCGCCAGGGGATGGTCAAGCTGATCGGAGACCGGCGCTACGGCGAGCTTTTGGGCGGCCACATAATCGGCGCCAAGGCGACCGAGCTGGTACAGGAGCTGGTCAACGCCAAGCTGCTCGAGGGCGGCTACCCCGAGGTCGCACACGCGATCCACGGTCACCCGACCCTCTCAGAAGCGGTCATGGAGGCCGCCCGCGCACTCGACGGGTGGCTCATCCACGGTTGAGCAGCCGGCCGGGGCGTGGCCTCGGGCCTGTCACCTGCGACGTGCAACCCCGCCGCAGGCCGTTTCCGGTTATCGTGACTGCGGATGAGTGAGCCGGTGACACCGCTCTCGGAGCACGGCCTGGGCGAGCACGGCCTCAAGGGAGAGACCACGACGCTCGAGCCGGATCGCCAGGAACGCCTGATCGCCCGGCGCAGCGCCGAGAGCCGCGCGACCGTGCCGACCGTTGAGTTCAGCGCCATCGCAGACGTCGACGTGCTGCTTGCGCGCGAGCGCGAGCTCGGCTGTGGGATCGCCGCGGCCGTCATCGCGGCGGCCGCACACGCGCTGCGCACCGTGCCACGCGTCAACGGCTCCTACCGCGACGGTCGCTACGAGCTGCACGGCCGCGTCAACATCGGCGTCACGCTGGTCGGCGACGGCCTCTACACGACACCGACGGTCTTTGACGCCGACCAGCGCTCGGCTGCCGAGCTCGGCGCCGAGCTGGCCGGCACGTACGCGCGCGCCCGTGAGCAGGAGCTGCACCCGGCGCAGCTCGCCGGCGCCACCTTCACGGTGGTTGACTCCAGCGAGTACGACATCGTCGCGCTGACGCCGCTGATCACCCCGCCCCAGGCGGGTGCGCTCGCCTTCGGACCGATCCGCGACGTGCCGGTGGTGCGCGACGGGCAGGTGGTCGCGGGCCATACCATGCAACTTTCGCTGGCGGTAGACCACCGGATCGTCTACGGTCACCATGCCGCGGCCTTCCTGGCGGAGGTCAAGGCCTTTCTCGAGGAGGCACGCATATGACAGACATGCAGACCGAGGTGGAAGTGGCTGCTGAGCGGATCGCCGAACGCGGCCGGGCAGCGCTCGTGGAACGCCTGCGCGGCGCATACCGGGCCGCCGCCACCACCCACGCCGATCTTGTCACGATCGACGCTGACCGCCTGGAGGCGATGGTCCAAGACGCGGCCGGCAGAGCCGACGGACTGCAGTGGCGTCGCGCGCTGGCGGAGGTCGCGGCTGGCGAGTTCGGCGTGAGCGTCGGCGAAGCGCTGAGCCACCCGGCCGTGGCAGAGGCTCAGCGGATGGTCGGTGCGCCCTCCTACGAGGAGAGCCTGGCGGAGCTGATCGCCCGGCCCGTGCCGCCGGTGGCACCAGCGGGCGCGGGACGCTCCGATCCGCAGCTGTCCACCCGGGCACCCGCACCGCAGCGGGCGCCCGAGGAGCAGCTGGAGCGTGTGACGGCCGATGACGTCGTGGTCGAGCTGATGCCCGAGCCGGAGCTCGTCGACTACGAGACCGAGCTCTATGACGTGGTCGCGTCCTTCGCTGAAGAGGAGGAGGAACCGGTGGATGCGGTGCCCGCACCACCGTCCGGCTCAACGCCGCCGGCAGCGACGATCCCGCACGCGGGTCCTGCGCCCAGCCCGACACCGCCCGTGCCGTCCCGGCCGCCCGCCGCCGTCACGCCGCCGCCGTCTGCCCCGCTGCCGCCGCCGGCGCCCGCCTCCCCAGTCGCGCCCGCACCGTGGGAGAAGCTGGGCGAAGCCCTCCATGAGATGCCAGGTGGCGCGCTGGTACCGGTCTCGAGCGAGCCCGACGAGCTGGTCTTCCCAGCCGTTCACGAGGGTGGTGTCGCAAATCTGCCCAAGCGTCATGAAGGGCTCGGGGTGTGCGTCTCCAGCGCCGGCGTGGACATCCTCGAGGGCGAGCACGAGATCCTCGGGCGTCTGCTCTGGGACGAGATCGAGACGCTACAGGTCGTCAGCCTGCGGCCGAAGCGCCGCAACCCGGAGCCCCGGGCGCGACTGATCATCCGCACACCCCAAGGCGACGCGAGCTTCGGCGTACCGGGCATAACCGGTGACGAGCTACGTGACCGGATCGAGCCGCTCCTGGCCCGCTACGGGCAGAACTGACAGCTGGCTCTGCTCACCGCGCAATCCAAGCCGCTTGCGCATCACCTCGATCGCGGTGGGGCTGGAGTCGACGAGCACGTAGTGGCGCCCGAGCGTCGCGCAGACCGCGCCGAGGGTGCCTGAGCCGGCGAACGGGTCAAGGCACCAGCCGCCGGGGCGCGATGACGCGGCGACGATCCGACGCAGCACCCCCTCTGGCTTCTGCGTCGGGTAGCCGGTCTTCTCGCGGCCGTTGGTGGCCACGATCGTGTGAAACCAGACGTCGGTGGGCCGCTTGCCGCGCGCGGCCTTCTCCGGCCCGACCAGGCCGGGCGCCATGTAGGGCTCGCGCTCCACGGCGTCGGCGTCAAAGTGGTGAGCGCCCGGCACGCGCGCATAGACCAGGATCGTGTCGTGCTTGGCGGGCCAGCGGCGACGCGGCTTGGCGCCGTAGTCGTAGGCCCAGATCAGCTCGTTGAGAAAGGCCTCGCGCCCGAAGATCTCATCCAGCAGCAGCTTGCAGTAGTGCGACTCACGGTAATCGATATGGAAGTAAAGGGTGCCGTGCACGGCCAGCAGCTCGCGGGCCGCACGCAGCCGGGGCTCGAGGAAGGCGAGGTAGTCCTCGAAGGCATCGTCGTAGCTCAGCCGCTCGAGCTGCCGGCTCTCGTAGCGACGGCCCCCGAAGCCGGTGCGCGAACCGGGGCCGCTGGCCGCGGGCGCCTGCCTGACCTCGAGCCGTGTGCGCGCCTGCGCGCGGCCGGTGTTGAACGGGGGGTCCATGTAGATGAGGTCAAACGCGCCATGCGGCAGCCTGGTGATCACCGCCAGGTTCTCGGCGGCGATCACCAGGTCGTCGTCTAATGTCAGCGCCGCGTCGGCACCCTGAATGCGCACCGCCTTCACGATACGGCCCGCGTCGGCAGGGCAGCGCGCCAACGAGGGCTTGTCCGTCGGTCTAAGGACCCCCAGGAGCCGCTGGTGGGTGTCTCAGTTCGTCGCAAGGGTCAACCGCCGTCACCTCGCCGTCCACGTCACAGGATCGGGCGAGCGTGTTGTAGACGGTCCCGTGCGCGGCGAGGTTGCGCCGCAGCAGTTCAAGGCGCCGCGGTGACTGCAAGCCGCCAGCGCCCCACACAAGAGCTCCGCTGGACCGGGCAGCTGATCGCTGCGACCGGGTGAGCTGTCGAACCGCATGCGCTCGCGCCGGGCATCGATCTCGGAGATGCCCGGCGCGAGCAGTCGTGCTGTGACCTCGTAGCTGACAGGGTTCAGCGCTGCCATGCGGTGCCGGTGCGGATCGCGTTGAGTGTGCGGGCTGCGACGACCAACCAGATGAGCAAAAGGCCGAGGCTCAGCGCCGCGCCGACCCATTCAAGCGTGATGTCCTGCCAGACGCGCGCCAGTTGAAGCGTGGCGACCGCGTAGGCGCCCAGGGGGAAAGTGAAGCCCCACAGCCCAACCCCGTACGGCAGCCCACCGTGGCGCAGGTAGCGCACGAGCAGGGCGGCCGCGGTGACGAGCCACCACACACCGAGTCCCCAGAGCACGGTTGCGCTGAGCTGCGAGAGGATCTGCACGACACCGGCGCTCGCGCCCCAGTAGGGGTGCCCGGCGGCGGCCAGTCGGAGCAGCGCGATGCTACCCACGCCGATCGGGCCGAGCCCGATCACGAGCGTTGGCGCAAGCCCTGCGGACGGCAGCGGATGGAAGACGAGGCGGAAGAAGACCACCGCGGTCAGCAGCAGGAAGAGCAGCAGGCCGATGCCGAACGCGCCGTAGCTGGTGAGCAGCAGCAGGCGTCCAGCCGCCGGGCCCACGTGCGGCAGCAGGGGGATGAGGGTGAGCGGGATGATGATCGCGACGACAGGCGGAATGAACCAGCCGCCGTTGGCGCTTTCGCTGCTGATGCGCTCGTGCGTGAACAACGAGTAGGCGAAGAGCACGCCTGAGGCAAACGCAAGCGGCGCCCCAACCGCCGTCATGATGGCGACGAGCACAAACACCGCGTGGGCGGACATGATCGTCTGACCGACGGTGGCGAACCCCACCGCCAGCACAAGTAGGGCGGCGGGCAGGGTCGCATACATCGCGCCGACCACCGGGTCGTGCAGGTCGGTCAGCGCCGCATCGCCGTGGTGCACCAGACGCAGCAGGTAGGGGACCGCGATCAGGACCGCCAGGGCCGCGGCCAGCAGCACGAACGCGACCCCGACGTCGTGGGCCGCGGTCACCGTCGAGCTCACGTTGCCCGGATTCATGTACGCAGCCACGCCGACGATCACGGTGCCCATGACCACGCTGAACCAGCCGGGATGGAATGCGCGCAGCGTCCCCAGCGGGGTACCGGCGGCAACCTCGTCCGGCGGCGACCCGGGAGGGATCTCGCGGTGGTCGTCGGTCTCCGCCGACGGTGCCCAGCGGACCTCGGTCGACGGCATCTGCTCGATGGTGCTCATCGTCGCCTGCCTTTCAAAGTGGACTGTTTCAAGGTGGACCGGCTCACTCCACATTCTCTGCCGACGCGCGCTGGGGGCCATCGGTCCGCCGCCACAGAACGCTTGTGGAGAAGCCCCCAGTCCCGGGCGCCGCCGCCTGCTATCGTGGATCGACGATGAACGATCAGACTGTTGTGGCGTGCTACGAGCCGGACACTGGCCCGGAGAGCTCGGTCCTTGCCTCTGAAGCGGGCCAACAGGAGCTCGCGGCGTTGGCGAAGGCCCTTGGCCACCCGGCGCGCGTGCGGATCCTGCGCATCCTGCTGGCGCGGCAGGCGTGTGTTTGCGGGCAGATCGTTGACGAGCTGCCTCTCGCGCAGGCGACCGTCTCCCAGCACCTGAAGGTGCTGCGCGAGAGCGGTCTGGTCCAGGGCGAGATCGACGGGCCGCGCGTCTGCTACTGCGTGAACCGTGAGCGCCTCGAGCTGCTCGGATCGCTCATCACCGAGCTGCTCGATCTGCAACCGGACCGCGAAGCCCGTCACGCAACGCAGGCGCTCGGATGAGCCGCAGAGCCTGACTCAACAAAGGACAAACCACCATGGCCAAAGTCGTAATCCACATCTTTCACGACGACGAGAACTCACTCGCCGCCGGCTCTCACGTCGCCGAACGCGTCCGCCAGGTCGCAGCCGAAACCAACATCGAGCTCGAGGTCTACATCTTCGGCGCCGCGCAGGCCGCGCTCACAGACACAACCGGTGATGCCAAGCGTGCCGATTACAACAACCAGATCGACGAGCTCACCAGGGCCGGCGTGCGCGTCGGCGCCTGCCTGAACGCCGCCCGAGCGGCTGGAACCGAGACGAGTCTGACCGAACGCGGCATCACTCTCGAGTACGCGCGCGACGGGATCGTCACAGGAACTGTGTAGGCATCAGCGAAGGAGATCGCATGCCTACCACGACGAAGACCATGAGCAGTGATGTGTTGTTGGCCCAGCCCCCGTTCGGGGTGATGTCTCCCGCGCCTGGGTTGGGCGGGGAGGAGCGAAGCGACGAGCCGCCCAACCCAGGCGCGGCGCGGCCGGTGCCGGGGCTCGAGGAGGCGGTCGAGCGCGCGATCGCGCGTCGGCGGGTCCGTTGCGCGGTTGGGGGCGTTGAGGAGTCCTTGATCTCCGACGAGGTGATCGACGAGCTGCTGGCTGGCGCCAGGACCGAGGAGGAGATCCTTGGGTCAGGCGGGGTTCTTGGCCGGCTGACTAAACGGCTGGTGGAGCGTGCGATGAACGCGGAGCTGACCTGCCATGTCGGCTATGAGCCCCACCAGGAGCCCGCTGGCGGCGCGGCCAACCAGCGCAACGGGACGAGCGTAAAGACGCTCGTGAGCGATCACGGCAAGATCGTGATCGACGCGCCCAGGGACCGGGCAGGCACGTTTGAGCCGCAGATCGTCAAGAAGCGTCAGCGGCGCCTTGCCGGGATCGATCAGAAGATCCTCGCGCTCTACAGCCGTGGCCTGTCGACCCGTGACATCGAGGGCTACATGCAAGAGCTCTACGGCACGGGTGTGAGCCGTGAGCTGATAAGCCGCGTGACCGACCAGGTCGCAGACGACGTGCGTGAGTGGGCCAAACGGCCGCTTGAGACGATCTACCCCGTCGTGTTTTTGGACTGCATGGTGCTCAAGATCCGTGATGGTGGCAGCGTCGGGCACAAAGCGCTCTACATAGCGCTCGGGATCACCCTGGACGGCGACCGGGACGTGCTCGGCATGTGGTTTCAGGAGACGGAGGGCGCGAAGTTCTGGATGCAGGCGCTCAACGACCTGAAGACCCGTGGTGTGCGCGACATCCTGATCTGCTGTGTCGACGGGCTCACAGGGTTCCCTGAGGCGATCGAGGCGATCTTCCCGAAGACCACGGTCCAGACATGCATCGTGCACATGATCCGCTCAAGTCTCAAATACGTGCCCAGACGCGACCGTGAGCAAGTCGCCCGCGACCTCAAACCGATCTACACCGCGATCAACGCCGAGCAGGCATGGGCCGCACTGGAGGCCTTCGATGAGAAGTGGGGAGCGCGCTTCCCGATCATCACCCGGCAGTGGACCGCCGCCTGGGAGCACATCACACCGTTCCTCGCCTTCCCCGCCGAGGTCCGCCGGATCATCTACACCACCAACGCGATCGAGGCGCTCAACCGGCAGCTACGCAAAGCCATCAAAACCAAGGGCAGCTTCCCCAACGAGGACTCAGCCCGCAAGCTCGTCTACCTCTGCCTCCAGAACGCCGTCCCGCAATGGACCCGCTGCCGGAACTGGACAGCCGCGCTGCTAGCGCTCAAGATCCACTTCGGTGACCGGATCCCGGACGCAAGCTGACCACCACCCATTGACACGACGAGAGTAACTGTTAACCTGAAGAAACCACGCTTACACAGTTAACGTGACGCCCTCCGCGCGACGCCTACGTCCGCTATGCGCTCGAGGGCGCGACCGTGATCAACTTCTGATGGCAGCCCTGGAGCCTAGTGCGCACGCCTAAATTAGTGTCGTGATTGGTGGAAGGGCTTTAGTTTCCCGGCGTTGAACTGGAGGGCATGATTGATGAGCGTGCGATTGCTGTGAGGTGGGAGTCGGTGGGCCCGTTGTTGGATGAGCGTCAGCGGCGGGTGTTCGCGGCGGGGGAGGCGCGTTCGCATGGTCGTGGCGGGATCGCCGCGACGGCGCGTGTGACCGGTCTTTCGCGCAGGACGATCGAGCGGGGGCTGGTGGAGCTTCAGGCGGGTGAGCGTTTGGAGGCGGGCCGGGTGCGTCGGCCTGGTGCTGGGCGCCCGTCGCTTGTGGCCAGAGATCCGACAGTGGTGGAGGATCTCGAGCGGCTGGTGTGCCCGGCGACGCGTGGTGATCCTGAGCGGCCGCTTCTGTGGACGTCGAAGAGTGCCGCGAAGCTGGCGGTAGGGCTCAGGGAGCTGGGCCATGAGATCGCCGACCGGTCGGTGCTGCGGCTGCTTGCCGGCAGCGGGTACACGGTGCAGGCGAACGTCAAGACCAGGGAGGGCAAAGATCATCCCGATCGTGACCAGCAGTTTGAGCACATCAACTCAACGGTCGCGCAGGCGCTTGCGGCTCATGAGCCGGTGATCAGCATCGACACCTCATGCCGACGTCGGCATGAACCGTCTGATGCCGACCTGGCGGGCATGCCGATCTCGGCCTGAAAGTCCTAGCGGAGTGGGGTGATCGTCCACGACCTGGCCGGCATGATCGCGCGGGTCTTGTCGAGCTGGCTCGAGATCGTCCCCAGGCGGATCCCTAGACGTTCCGGGACACGCAACTCCGTGCTGGCCCCTTTTGACAGCCCGTAAGCCTGGCGAATATGCCGACCTTCCCGCAGCGATCACCCTGCATCCTGCGGCATGAGCCAGAGGGAGGTCGGCATGACCGCCAGGTCGGCATCAGACGGTAAGAAGAAGGAGCTGGTCGGCAACTTCAAAGCCGTTGGGCGTGAGTGGGCCAAAAGCGGTCAGCCGGTGCAGGTCAACACCCATGACTTCCCCAGCCACGCTGAGGGCAAGGCGATCCCTTACGGTGTCTATGACCTGGCACGGAACGAGGGCTGGATCCAGGTCGGGGTCAGCTCAGACACCGCCCAATTCGCTGCCGGCTCGATCCTCGCCTGGTGGCGGGGACTTGGCCGGGAACGCTACCCGCACGCCACGATCCTGACGATCACCGCCGACTCCGGCGGATCAAACAGCGCCCGCGGACGGCTGTGGAAGATCGAGCTGCAAAAGCTCTCCGATCTGATCGGCATCCCGATCCGGGTCTGCCACTTCCCGGCCGGCACGTCGAAGTGGAACAAGATCGAGCACCGCCTGTTCAGCTTCGTGAGCGTCAACTGGCGCGGCAAGCCGCTCTACGACTACGCCACGATCATCAACCTGATCGCCTCAACGACCACCAGCACCGGCCTGAAGGTCTACGCCCGTCTGGACCAGGCCGACTACCCCAAAGGCATCGAGGTCACCGACGCCGAGCTGGCGAACGTCAACATCGAACGTCATGAGTTCCACGGCGACTGGAACTACACCATCCACCCAGCAACTACGACACTAATAAAGTCGTGAGTCCCTAGCCCAGGCTCGCACGCACAGACCGCTCCGGCGGACCGCTGGTATGTTCCGAGCTGGCTCGAGGGACCGGGCCTGCCGGAGTTTCAGGTGATCGACACGCGCTCCGCCCAGGGACGCCTCGAGCAGCGCGCAAAGACCGTGACCATCGCCGACCTGGTGCTCTTCCACGGCCACGCCTGCGACGGCCTGATACGCGGCGTGTGGGCGATGCGCGCGCTCGCGGACTTCGCCTTCGGCGACCGGCCGATCGACCGCAGCGACCTGCTGGTGGTCTCCAAGAACTCGCCGTGCCTGGGCGACGTCGCCGCCTACCTGACCGGTGGCAGGGCGCGCTACGGCACCCACCGGCTCGACGACACGCTCGGCGTCGGCTTCCAGATCCAGATCCTCTCGACCGGCGAGTGCTACGAGGTCCGCGAGCAGCCCGGCTTTTTCCCGCAGCAGATCACGGACTGGGAGGCGGCGCTGCTCGGCGCGCTCGACGATGAGCTCAAACGCGAGCTCCTGCCGGTCCACGAGACCGCCCAGTGGGACTGGGTCCGCGAGGCGCTGCTGCCAACCTCACCTGCCGAGCACTACCATGCGCGCCGCCTGGAACACCTGGAGCTCCCGCCCGCGCTGGCGCAGGCGCGCCGCACTGACACGATCAACCGCCTGGTTCAGCCACCGGCCGAAGCCCACAGCGCTTACGACCCCGACCTGAGCGCCGCCTCGCCCAACGAACCGTACGACGGGCGCTGGAGGCAGCGCTACCAGTCCGGCCCAGCTGCGGGCCAGCCCTGAGCGGCGAGCCAGGCGCAGTGGCGGCCGCGATGCTCAGCGCCGCCGGTTGGCGGCGGCGCGCTTGAGCTCTGCGGGCGCCGCAACCGCGCCGCCCTTGCGGCGCTTCGCCCCCACCATCGGCGGCACGTCGGCCCCATGGAAGGCCAGCGCGCCCTCGATCTCGAGCTCGCGCCACTCCTCCCAGACGCCGGTCACGCCCGTCGTGAAGTCGAACTGCGGCGACCAGCCGGCCGCGTGTGCGCGCGCCGGGTCGACGATCACCGCCGGCATCTCACCCGGCCGCGCGGGGCCGTGAGTCACGGGCAGCTCGGCGCCACTCACGCGTCGCACCTCGTCGATCACCTCGAGCACCGACAACGACCGGCCCGCGCCGATCACCACCGGGCCAGACCAGTTGGCGTTGGTCAGGCCGATCAGCATCGCGCTGACAACGTCCGCGACGTGAACGTAATCGCGCACCTGCAGCCCGTCGCCGTAGACCTCAAAGGCGCCGCCCAGACGGATCGCGCGCATCAGCCGCGCGATGATGCTGTCCTTGGCCTGCATCCCGGGGCCGTAGACGTTGGTCAGGCGCAGCGCGGTGCAACGGATCCCGTAGACGGCGGTGTAGGCCGACATCAGCATCTCACCCGCCGCCTTGGTGGCACCGTAGGGCGTCAGCGGGCGCAGGCTCGCGCGCTCGGTGATCGCCGGATCGAGCATCGGTCCCGTGACCGCGTTGGTCGAGGCGAACACAAGCGCGCGCACGCCCGAGGTGCGCGCGCCCTCGAGCACCCGGTGCGTGCCCGCCACGTTGGTCTGGTAGGTCAGCTCGGGGCGCTGGATCGAGCGCAGCACCGAGGTGACCGCGGCCAGGTGCACGACGCCATCAAAGCCACCGTCAAAGGCCGCCTCGATCACCTCCGGGTCGGCGATGTCGCCGCGCACAACATCCACCTCCGGGTCCGGATGCGCCTGCAGGTCGACCACCCGCACCGTCGCCCCGGCATCCGCAAGCGTCGACACCACGTGCCTGCCGATGAAGCCCGACCCGCCCGTGACCAGCACTCGCTGGCCCTGAAGGGCGCCCGCCGCGATGCTCACGCTACCGCCAGACGGGCGGGGTTGGTACCGAGAATTCGCATTCGAGTGCTCCTGTAGCCTTGGGGTCGTAGTCACGGGTCAAGAGGCGGCGCCCGCAACTGCACTCGGGGGATGCCGCCGAGTCGCCGGGTACGAGAGATCGCCTGCGCGCTCAGCGCAGCATAGCCAATGACCAATGGGTATTCGTACCGGTCAGGCGCAGCAAATGCGGGTGAAGAGCCCACTTCTCACGGAACACTCACCGTTCCCCTACAGAATATTGAGGTCCGTCAAGCCAGCGTAAAAGCGGGCCACCTACCGCGCCCGCGCCGGCACGCCCGTGACCGTGACCCCCGCGGCCACGTCCCTGGTGACCACGGCGCCGGCCCCGACCACCGCGCCCGCCCCGACCACCAGCGGCTGCCCCGGGTGGCCGTTGACCGTCACCGCCCCGGTTCCGATGAACGCGTGCGCCGCCACCGTCACGTTGCCCGAGATGTGCACCCCCGGTGAGAGCGTCGCAAAGGCGCCGATCACCGCATCGTGCCCGACCGTGCAGTCGAGGTTGATCTGGGCATGGCGCTCGACGACGATGTTGACCGTCAGGATCGACCCGGCGCAGACCACGACGCCCTCCTCGAAGGTCACGTACTCGTGGTCGTATTCGACGCTCGGGTGCACGAGCGGCGGCGTGGCCACGAGCCCGGCGGCAAGCGCCTTCTCCACCAGCCGCTCGCGCAGGTGCGGGTCGCCGACCGTCGCGACCACCCCGGCACCCGGGTAACGGTCGACGGCCTGCTCAAGCGTCAGCACGCGATGGCCGTTCAGGACCGCCGCAGGCGCGTTGTCGTCGATGAAGCCGGCTACCTCGAAGCGCTCATCCCGCCAGCTCGCGCGCGCAACCCAGGAGGCGACCTCACGCCCGAAACCGCCCGCCCCGAAGATCAGCAGCTGCACGGGCGCGATCCTAGCCCTTGGCGGCGCCGTGCTCGTCGCCACCGAGGTCGACTCCGCCGGAGGCGTCCTCGTGGTAGAGGCCGTGCCCACCCAGCACCATCCGCACGGTCAGCGCCAGGATCTTCAGATCCAGCCACAGCGAGCGGTGCTCCACGTACCAGACATCGAGCTCGATCCGCCGCGACCACGGCAGCGAGGCGCGGCCGTTGACCTGCGCCCAGCCGGTGATCCCGGGCGCCACCAGCAGCCGCCGGCGCTGATCCTCGGTGTAGAGCTCGACCTGGCCCATCAGCGTCGGCCGCGGCCCGACCACCGCCATCTCACCGCGCAGCACATTCCAGAGGTTCGGCAGCTCGTCGAGCGAGTAGCGGCGCAGAAACTCGCCGGTGCGCGTGATCCGCGCGTCCCCCGGCAGCACCGCCAGACCCGCACCGATCCGCTCGGCGCCGCTCACCATCGTGCGCAGCTTGTAGATCCGAAACGGCCTGCCGTTGAGCCCCGCCCGCTCCTGTGTGAAGATCGGGCTGCCCGGCGACTCAAGGCGGATCAGCAGACACAGCACCGCCACCACGGGCGCGGTCAGCACCGCGCCGGGCACGGCGATCAGCAGGTCAAGCGCGCGCCTTGATCGCTCCACTCCGCTCACCGCGTCCCCTCGACCGTCTCCCAGACCGGCGAGCGCTCGCCGCGCAGCCAGTCCCAGAACCCGACCGCGATCGCCCAGTTGGTGACCAGGTAGTAGCGCGCGACCAGAAGTGGCCGCAGGCGCAGCCGTGGCGCCAGCGCGGCGCCGGCCAGCAACGCAAGCTGCGCCGCCAGCGTGACCAGGTAGATCGTGCCGCCGCCCACCAGCAGGATGTTGACGATAAACGCGAGCGCGTGCAGGAACGGGATCGCGTAGCGCAGGATCCGGTGCGAGAGGATCATCAGCGCATACAGCGGCGTGTAGCCGCGCGGCGAGAGCAGCCCGCTCTCAAACATCGTCGGCCAGGTGGCGCGCGCCATCCGGCGCTTGCGCTCGAACTCGCCCTCGAGCGTCGGCGCCATCTTCTCGCTGGCACGCGCCTGCGGGACATAGACCGCGCGCAGGCCGCGCTTGACCATGCCGAACGGGAAGGAGAGGTCGTGGCCAGCCAGCGGGTCGATCACCATGTAGGTCTCCCGGCGGGTGGCGTAGATCGCGCCGTTGCCGGCGGTGATCGAATAGAGCGCCGACTCCATGCGCCGCAGCCACATCTCGTAGCGCCAGTAGAGCCCCTCCTGGTTGACGCCACCCTCGGCCAGGAAGCTCACGTCGCCGCAGGCGTAGCCGACCAGCGGATCGGCAAAGGCGTCGACCAGCCTCCGCAGCGCGTCCGACTCCCACTGCGCATTGGCGTCCGTGAACGCCAAAAGCTGCCCGTGCGCGTGCGCGACACCGGCATCCTGGGCGCGGATCTTGCCGCCGCGCGGGAGCTCGAGCACGCGGTCGGCGCCCGCCGCGCGGGCACGCGCCACCGTCTCGTCGCTCGAGCCATCCGAGCAGACGATTAGCTCGAGACGCTCGGGCGGGTAGTCAAGGCCGCGCAGGTTGGCGATCCGCGCTGCGATCACCCGCTCTTCGTTGTAGGCGGGGATGATCACGCTGACGCTCGGCAGCTCGCCCTCCCAAACCCGCGCCGGCCGGTCGACGCCCCGCATCCGCATGAGCAGCGCAAGCAGCAGCGGGTAGCCGAGCTGCGTGTAGAGGATCAGCGCCACCGCCGCCCAGAAGACGATCGCGGCGATCAACATCCCGCGACCTGCTCATACAGCGCGAGCGTCGCCGCTGCCGCGGCCTCCCACGAGTACTGCCCGCGGGCGGCGCTGGCCGCTGCGGCGGCCAGCGCCGCCCGCCCCGACCCGTCCGCCAACAGCTCGACCAGCGCAGCATGCAGCGCGCCCACATCGCCGGGCGCGACCAGCCGCGCGGCGCCGAGCGCACCCACGTCACGCAGGCTGGGCAGATCGCTCATGACGATCGCCTTGCCGTAGCCGAGCGCGGTCGCAAGCACGCCGGAGAAGCCGTAGCGAGCGCTGCGCTCATACGGCAGAACGACCAGGTCGGCGCGTCTGAACAGGGCGGCCTCCTCGGCGGCCGAGACGAAGCGCGGCACGAGCCGCGCGCCAGCGGGCGCAGCGGCGAGCAGAGCGCCGGTGTCCATCATCGCGCGCCCGACCACCCAGAGCTGGGCGTCGCTGACCCCGCGCCAGGCCTCGAGCAGCGTGGCGGTCCCCTTGTAGGGGCGGATCAGGCCGTAGGAGAGCACCACCGGCTCGCCGCTGTCCTCGAGCTCCGGCGGCAGGCGCGCCTCGGCGGCCTCCGGTGGCGGCAGAAACGCGCCATGTGGGATCACATGCACCGTTGCCGGGTCCAGGCGGTGCTCGGCGATCACCTGGGAGCGCGCGGCCTGCGAGAGCACGACCGCCGCCGCCACCCGACGGAAGGCGCCCCCGCCCAGTGGCGCCCGCCCAGCGCTCGGCAACGGGTCGTGCAGGGTCAGCACGACCGGACGTGACGGCAACAGCGCCAGGTCAAGGCGCGGCAGCACCAGCCACTGGTAGTGGCAGACGTCGGCGTCGGCGCGGCCACGGTAGCGCAGCGCGTCGAGCGGGTGCTCGGCGCGCTTTGTAAGCGCACGCAGGCGCGAGCCGGCGGGGCCAAGGGCGTGACGGTAGAAGACCTCCTCGCTCGCGTAGCCGACCGGCACCGGCGGCTCGCCGTAGGCGAAGCGGCTGGTGAGCAGCCGCACCTGCGCCCCTGCCGCCGCCAGCGCGGCGGCCAGCGCGTGGTCGTAGGGCAGCGAGTAGGCGGGCGGGTCGAGCAGATCGACGCGCATCAGCGCCGCCTCCATCGGCTCAGGCGCCGGTGGTCCGCGGCGCCACCGTCCGCGGCGTTTGACATGCGCAGGCCGACCTGTTCCTCGATCGCCAAGTACACCTGCACGCCGAGGAACAGGAGGCGGTCGCGGCGCGGGGTGGCAGCCGCGGCGGTGGCGCTGTGACCGTCGGCGCGGACGCTGAGCCCCGCGCCGATCCCGACGCGACTGAGCAGCAGCCGCAGGCCGCGGCGCAGGCCCGGGTCGGGCTTGAAGTCGGGGTAGCGCTCAGACAGCCAGCGCGCGCCGGCCGCGTAGCCGCGCCACTGGCGTCCCAGGGCGCGCAGGCTGGTGCGGTAGGCGTGCCCGACCACGGCCTGCTCGTTGAACTCAAGGCCCCAGCCCGCAGCCGCCAGGCGCCAGATCAGGTCTGTGTCCTCGGCCGCGAGGATGCCCTCCGTGTAGCCGCCGATCGCCTCGAAGGCGGCGCGGCGCACGAGCAGGTTGGCGCTCGAGGCGCGGGGGCGCAGCGGGTGGTTGACGTGCGCGCGCTGGCCGAGGAAGTTACGGGCGGTGGCGTAGCGCGCGGCCAGCGTGCTCCTGTCGGGCACGCCGGCGATGTCGCCGGTGACGGCGCCGGTGCGCGCGGCGATCGGCGCCGCGAAGAAGCGCTCGATCAGGTCCGCGGGCGGCTGCACGTCTGAGTCCAGGAAGAGGATCCAGTCGCTTGAGGCCGCGGCCGCACCGCGGTTGCGGGCGTGACCGGGGGAGCGCTCGCCGGTGGCGATGACCCGCCGTATGCGCTCGGGTGGCGCCGGGGCGCCCCAGCTGTTGTCTGAGAGGATCAGCTCGTCGCCCGGCCGCGTGGCAAGGCCCTCAAGCGTCGCGTAAACCCGCGCCGCTTCCTCAGGCGTGCCCGCGAACGGCACCACCACGCTCACCGCCGGGCGTGGGCGCAGGAGCTCGTCGGGCGGACTCACGCTGCCCCCATGCGTGCCCGCAGGCGCGAGAGTGCCGCGCGCCCCTGTTCCAGTTCGGACCGGCGCACGAAGCCGGTCACAAGCAGCGCGGGTCCGATGGCGACGAACACGAGCGCGCGCAGCGCGAAGCCCCCGAGGCCGGTGTCGGGTGCCAGCAGCTCGCCGGCCGTTGTCAGACCACCGGCGATCAGCACCAGCTGCGCGAGACGGCGCCAATCGAAGCCGACCGGGAAGGCCCGGCGGACGAGCAGATGCATGACCGCGAGCATCGCCACGTAGGCACCGCACAGCGCCACGCCGGCGCCCGCGATCCCGTAGTGGGGCACCAGCACGATCAGCAGCACCACGTTCACCGCCAGGCCGACGAGCGCCGCCGGGAAGTTCCGGCGCGTGACCTTGGCGCGGCCGGCCACCACCAGCAGCACGACCCAAAGTCCATACAGCGCCCAGCCGAGCGACACCCAGGGGATCGCCACGTAGGAGCCCAGATAGCCGCGGTGTGGGGCCAGCACAGTGATGATGTAGCGATCCTCCAGGGCCAGGCCGGCGACCGCCCAACCGGTCAGCGCACAGTAGTAGGTGGTCACAAGGCTGTACAGACGCGCCGCCTGGGCGTCGTCGGCGACCGAGTAGGCGAGCGGTGGCCAGGCGTACTGGAAGGCGGTGACGACCAGCGTGATGGCGCCGGCGACCTTCATCGCGATCGCGTAGCGGCCGGCCGCGGCGGGACCCTGGCTGTGGACCAGGTACTGCCGGTCCAGCACGCTGAGCGCATACACCGACGCCTCCGCCGGCAGTGTCGGCAGGCCGAAGCGCAGCAGCGTGGCCAGGCTGTCCGCGGCCGCGGCGCGGCCGCGGCGCGCCCCCTCGCGCGCAAACGGACCGATCAGGCGGCCGCGCAGATGCCACCAGAGCCCGAACAGCACAACCGTCGTGGTGCCGTAGTTCGCGATCAGCAGGCCCTCGTAGCCACGTCGAAGGCCGACGACCAGCACTACGGAGACCGCCACCGTCACCACCACGTTGATCGTGTTGACAACCGCGTAGGCGCGCAGGCGCTCGTCGACGCGGAGCACCGCCTGCGCGAGCTCGAGGTTGGTGAAGGACCAGACCCCTAGCACGGCGATGCGGAAGGCTCCCGGCACGCGCTCGCTGGTCACCAGCACCGACAGCGGGCCGGCCGGCAGCGCCAGGGCTACACAGATCAGCGTGGTGGTGAGGACCACGACGACGGTCGTGCGCCGCACCAGGGCATCGCGGCGGCCTCTGTCCTCATCGCTGAAGTAGTAGCGCAGAAACGATTCGATCAGGCCGAGGCGAGCGACGATGCTGACCAGGATCACGAACGTGGCGAGCGTCTCGACGATGCCGTAACCGGCGGGCGGGATGCGGCCCGTATAGACCGGCAGCAGCAGAACGGCCAGGAGCTTCTGCAGAATGCTCGGCAGCTGGTAGGCGCCGAGCGCGCTGGCCAGGCGTTTGAGGTAGGCGGCCATATAGGCGCCCTAGCGTAGTCAGTGGCCGGACGCCAGCGTGCGGCGACGCCCAAACCGAGACCTGCTCACCCCTGCCCGGAGAGCACCGTCCAGGCGTTGGCCATCAGGATCTGGGAGTCGGCGTTGTGGGCCAGGCTCGCGCCGAAGTCCGGCAAGCCGACCTCGATCACCGTGCCGTGGCCGTAGCGGAAGCCGACCACGGCCAGGGTGCCACTGCTGATCCCCGCCGCGGAGTAGGTGCTCCCGGCGGGCGGCTGGAGCGGCTGGTACTCGTTGAAGCCGCCGAAGGTCACGGGCCCGGCGAGGATCCCGAGCGGGTCCGCAAGCGTGGTGATCAGCTGTCCGCTCGTGGGTGTGACGGGTCCGCGCCTGACACCGAAGGGATCGGCGGTGGGCAGGGTCGGCGCCGAGGCGCGCGGGTCGGCGGGGAAGCCGCTGATGTGGACCAGACCCCGGAAGGTGCCCGTGCCGAGCGTCATCACGCTGCCGCCGGCCCGGACGAAACGCTCGAGCGTGCCCACCAGAGACTGGGGCAGGAACTCCTCACCGTCCGCAAACAGCACACCACGGCGTCGGGCGAGCGTCGGCCCGCGGCCCTGCGCCAATGCCACGTCGGTCGTCAGCTGGTAGCGGAGGTGCAACGACCGCAGGTATGCGAGCAGCGCGGCGTCAGCGCTTGAGCCCAGCGGCAGGCCGTCCACCAGTGGGCGCCTGAGCAGCGTGGCGTCGCCGGCCGCGAGCGTGTCGGGCAGGCCGTCGCCGGTGTCGTCAACGGGCGTGTCACCCATCCAGGTCAGCGTCGGCAGCACAACCAGAACCGGCGCGCGTGCCGCCTTCGCGCCCGCCTGTGCCGCGACGAGCGGCACGATCGCGCGCTGCCGGCCGGACTGGACGGTGAGCGTGTAGATGCCGGACTGCCGGCGGGGCATCCGCACGTGGAAGTGGCTCTGCCCGGCCTGGCCGGAGCCGTGAGCGAGCACGCGTCGATTCGCGGGCGCGCGCAGCCGCCATTTGAAGGGCGCAAGCGGCGAGTAGATCCCGACGCGGGCGCGGGCGCCCGAGGCGGTGGCGGTGAGCGGCGGAGTGACAGCCAGATAACGGATCGTCACGCCGGCGTGCGGCGTCGTGGCGGCCCTGGGCGGCAGGCGGGCGGGCCAACTGGCCTGGTCGCAGGCGGGGTTCTGGGCGGTGATGCCGACCAGGTAGGTTCCGGCCGGGGCCGGCTGCCCGTCGATCTTACCGTTCCAGACCGTCCAGTTGCGGCGCAGATCGGCCACCGGCAGGCTCAAGACCAGCTGCGGCCGCCCGACCACGTCGGTGCGGTAGATGTCGATCCAGACCCGCCGGTAGGCGGCCTTTGTGAAGGTGATCCTGACCTTGCCCCGCGGCGGGGTCAGCAGCGCCGGGCCCGGGAACCGCACGACCGTCGCGGAGCGCTTGGTAGCTGCCGCGCCGCCTGTGGTGCTCGTCGAAGATCCACCCGCGGCGGCACTCGCCGCCCCAACCAGGCTCACATTCAGCACGCGCGGATGTGGTGGCGTGGTCAGCACCTGCACCGGTGCCTGCGAGAGGTTGATCGACCGGTCCTGCTGGGCCAGCACCACGCGGAAGTAATAGGTGCCAGCCGGGGCGAGCTGGCCGTTGGACAGCCGCCCGTTCCAGGTGAACACGCGGCTGTCGCGCTGGGTCTGCACGGGATGAGCGGGGCCGGGGGCGGCCAGCATCGGCGTGCCGGAGCTGAGCGTGTCGATCGGGCCGCCGCCGGCGTTGGCGGCGCTCACGATGTAGACGCCCACCGAGTTGTCGGCGTGACTCAGCGCGAGCGTCAGCTTCGTCTGCGCGTAATTGAGCGGCTTATGGCTGCGGGAGATGCAGACACGCCCGTTGACAGGATCAAGCGCTGCCGGAATCGGGTTGAGTGGCGCCCAAAGCAGCGGCGGCGCGGTCTTCAGGGTCTGGACGAGGAAGAAGGCGGCGATCGTCGCGAACGCCAGCAGCACGAAGCCCACAAGCGGCACGCGGCGGCTCACAGCGCAATCACCCCCGTGTTGGGCACGTCGTACTCATGGAAGGCATCCAGGCCGCGCGGATCCGCGCGGCAAAGTACCGTCCGGATGCAGCCGCGGTGACAGACCACAAGCGCCGGCAGCGGGCCGGCTTTGCGAATGTCCGAAAGTGCCGCCCAGACCCTGTCTGAGTGCTCCTTGAGCGACTCCCCGCCGGGGAAGCGAAAGCCGGCCCCGGCGCGCAGCCAGGCGGCGTACGCGTCGGGGTCCTCACGCGCGACCTCGGCGAACAGCCGGCCTTCCCAGCTGCCGCGGTTGCCCTCACGCAGGCGTGCGTCCAGCCGGGGTTGGAGCCCGATCCGCTCGCCCACGATCTGCGCGGTCTGCACCGCGCGTGTCAGATCGGAGCTCCAGAGCGCGCGGACCGCGAACTCGGCGGCCACGCGCTGCGCCAACGCGTGCGCCTGCTCAAGGCCCTTGGCGTTCAGCGGCGTGTCCCGGAAACCCTGGAAGCGCAGCGGTTCGATGTTGTCGTCGGTCTGCCCGTGGCGTGCCAGCAGCAGACCGCTATCACCAGCGAGCGCAGCCATCGCTTGCCCTGCGACGGGTGCCGACCTCAGCCCGCTGCCGAGCTCGAGGCGAGGCTGGCACGGTCCTGGCCCAGAGAGACGACGACGTTGGCGGAGCACGAACCGAGCGATGCGCCGGAGGCGCTGATCGCACAGCTCGTCAGCACGGCCGAGTTCGCAGGTTGCACCCGGGAGGAGCCCAACGCGAGCGCCTTGGCGACATGCTTGGCGGCCCGGAGGTTGGCGGCCCTGTCTCTGCCCGTCAGGTAGTAGACGTAGCTGAGCTGCTCGGTCTGCGACGAGGCGTTGGTGATGTTGCCCTGCTTGTAACCGTCGCCGGCGAGCTTGGTGCCGACATCTGCGGCGAGGCCGGCGACCGCGGTCCCGTTCATCACCGCGACGGTCACGTGCGCCGGGTTGAACGGTGGGAGCTTGGCCTGCGTCACATGCTTCGCGGCGGCCGGGCTGGAGGATGCCTGCTGGCTGGCTGACGCCTTGGGCGACGCTTTGCCCGCGCTCGTGCCACCTGAGCTCAGAATCACGACCAGGCCCACAACGATCACAAGCAGCGCGACCGCGCCGACTGCGATTGGCAGCAGGCGTCCGCTCAGCCAGCCCGGTCCGAGCGGATCCTCCTCGAGCAGCGGAAAGGAGTTCGCCGGGCGCGGTCTCGAGCTGATCCGGCTTGGCGGGGCGCCGCTACCCGGCGCACCCGCGGCCTCGACGGGTCTTGGCACCGGACGGCTCGGGAAAGGGCCGGCGACGCGAGGCGCAGCGCCAGCCGCGCGCGCCGCGCCGTTCGCGGTTGCAGGCTTAGCGATGAACCTGGTCGCAGACGCCAGCGCCGGCGCACCCATGCCGGCGGGAGCCGCGGGAACGCCGTTGGCACCGTTGCGCCGTGGCGGCACCGGCACGCCAGCGTCCCGGGCGTCCGGGGATGCAGTCAGGGCGGATGGCGGACCGGCGCTGGCAGCCGCCGTGGCGGGGCTTGGTACGCGGCGCACGGTTGGCGACGGCGCAGCCGTGGGTCGCGGAGCGGTCGGCAGCCGCACGCCCGCTGGCGGCGGCACCGGCATCGAGCCTCCGGGGGCGGGCGCTCGCCGCATGCCGGATCCCTGCATCAGCTGCGCGACCCGCGCCTCGAGCCCGGCGACGTGCTGCTGTGACTCCTCCAGCTGCTCACGCAGCGCGGTGGTCTCGCGGGCGTGGGCGAAGTAGAGCACGATGAGGATCGCCACGGCGATGATCGAGGCGAAACCGATGTCGTTGCCGACCGAGCCGATCAGCTTGTGGACGGAGAGTGATGCGAGTGGCAGCAGCATCTGAACGGGCCAGTCTACGACGACGCCTGTCGCATCGGCGTGGCCGTCAGCTCGGCGCGCTGCGCATCCAGCTTGGATACATGCTCAGCCAGCGCGGCCGCGTCACCCTCGAGCACCAGCAGGTTGACCTGGTCGAAGGTCTCCCTCACCCAGGCTGGGTCCAGCGGCTCGCGCTGGGCTCTGATGATCTTCTGGGCGGCCGTGGGCTGTGGCCGCTCATAGGGGTTGAACAGCACCTCGTCGAACTTCTCGCCAGGGCGCGCGCCGATGATGTCGATCGCGATGTCGCGTCCGGGCTCGAGCCCGGACAGTCTGATCATCGTCTCGGCGAGCGTGACGATCTTCATCGGCTCGCCCATGTCGAGCACGAACACCTCGCCGCTGCGCTCCGACAGCGACCCGGAGCGGATCACGAGCTGCACCGCCTCCGGAACCGTCATGAAGTAACGCGTCATGCGTTCGTCGGTGACGGTCACCGGGCCGCCGGCGGCGATCTGACGACGGAAGATCGGCACGACCGAACCGGAGGAGCCCAGCACGTTGCCGAAGCGAACGGTCGTGTAGCGGGTCGACGGGTGGCGCACGGCTGCCGCCTCAACCGCCCATTCGGCCAGCGCCTTGGAGGCGCCCATCACGGTCGCGGGCATCACCGCCTTGTCAGTCGAGATCAGCACAAAGATCTCAACCCCGAACTCGCCCGCCAAGCGCGCCATCAGCAGCGTCGCCAGGGCGTTGTTACGCACGGCCTCCACCGGGTTGGCCTCCATCATCGCCACATGCTTGTAGGCGGCGGCGTGGAAGATCACCGCCGGGCGATGCTCGCTGAAGACCTCGCGCATGCGCTCGTCCTCCTTGCAGTCGGCCAGCACCGGCACGGTCACGTTGACGTGACGGTCCTCCCTGAGCTCACGCGCGATCTCGAACAGGTTGTCCTCGGCGTGGTCCACGAGCACCAGCCGGCGCGGGCCCACACGCGCGATCTGGCGGCAGAGCTCGGAGCCGATCGAACCGCCGGCGCCGGTCACCATCACCACCTTGCCCTGCAGGTAGGCACCGACCCGCTCGAGCTCCATGTGCACCGGCTCGCGGCCAAGTATGTCCTCGACCCGCACCTCACGCAGCTGTCGGGTGACGCGCAGCTGACCGGCCCCGTCCTGCAGCAGCTCGAACACGGTCGGGGTCGTGCGGACCGGGATGCCGCGCTGGCGACAGGCGCCCACGACCGCGGCACGTACCGTGCCCGGCGCAGATGGGATCGCGATCACGACCTCGTCAGGCTCGACCTCGTCGAGCACCCGCTCCAGATCGGCTTGCGCAGTGGTCCCGAGCACGCGCAGCCCGTACTCATCCCTGAGGCGTCGCTTGCGCGGGTCGTCGTCGATGAAACCGACCGGGCGCATGCGCAGCGCCGCGTTGCGCATCAACTCGCGCACGACCAGGCGTCCGCCCTCGCCGGCGCCGACGATCAACACGTCGCGCGTGCCCTTGGCGACGCGCAGGTTGCGGATCCGCCCCTCGGTCACAAGCCGGGTCATGAAGCGCACCCCACCGAGCAGCGCGAGCATCAGCAGCAGGAACATGACGGCCACGCTGGCCGGCAGCAGCACCCCGGTCCGGTAGCCATGCTTGCCCGGAGCGGTCACCGGGTGGAGCAGGGCGATCGCCCCAACCACCAGTACAGCCGCCACGATTACGCCCTTGCCGAGCTGCTCGAAGTCGCGCTGCCCGATGTAGGTCCAGAGTCGCTCATACAGGCCGAAGCCGGCGAGCACGATCAGCGTGAGCGGCACCACCCACCAGATCGTGCGCGGCAGCAGGTGCACGTACTTGGCGTCGGCGCCAAGTGCCGGCAGACCATCGAAGCGCAGCCAGAAGGCAAGCACGTAAGCGAAGGCGACCAGTACGCCGTCGAGCACGAACTGCGGCAACGAGTGCCTGTGCACGGGCAAGGCCGCGGACCGAAACCGTCGGCTCATCGCGCCCGATTCTATTAGCGCGAGGCCTAAGCGCAGGTAATTCGCGCCGGCGAGCAGAGCAGATCCGCCAGCAGCCGTGGGTTACGGCGGATCCGTTGCAGGCCACGCTGGCCGCCTTCGCGCTTGGAGAGCTCGATCTGATCGGCGCTCTGCAGGCGACGCAGGCGCCCTTCAGCGATGAGGTGTTCGTCAACTGCGCCCAGCCGGCCCTCGAACACCGTGAAGACCGGGGTGCCCAGCGCCACCGCCTCGCGGTTCATGGTGCCGCCGGCGGAGACGACCAGGTCCGCATGGGCGATCAGCGACTGCGCGTCGATCGCGTGCTCTGGCACCACGAACCCGCCGCTGCGCACAAGCTCGGCGCGCTGTGCCGGCGTGCGCGGCAGCACGACCGTCTGGCTGCCGCGCAGCCGCTCCAGCACCTGTCCGAAGAGGTCGTTCTCAAAGCGGTGGTAGAGCGATACGGCTGGCGGCGTGCGCACCACCGCGATCGGCTGCGAGGCGTCCAATCCGAGCTGCGCGAGCACCGTGGCGTCAGGCACGAAGTCATACAGGTAGTACTCCTCCTTGAGCCCCGGGTAGCGGTGCAGCTTGCCGGCCGCCCCGTAGCGCTCCAGGCGCTGCGGGGGAATCATCTCGGGCACGACGACCGCCTGCGCCAGGCGGCAGTTGACGTTGTGTTGCACGGTCGCCCACTCGTAGTCGAACATCGTCGCGCAGGGAATCCGCAGCACCCGTGCGGCCACGGTGATGTCGTTGGAGCCGTGGCCGATGGCCAGGTCGAAGCGGCGTCTGGAGGCAAAGCGCACGAGTTGTGCGGAGCGTTCGGCCAGCCCGCGCGCCTTGTCGGCGAGCGCGGCGCCACGATGGTGACCGATGCGGTAGTACCCGAGCCCCAGCCGCTCACAGAGCTCGAGCGTCTGCGCGAAGTCGCGCGCCGTGACCTGCACCTCGTGGCCGTTGCGCTCGAGCCGACGGATCACCGGCGCCAGCACCAGGACGTGCGGGGAGTTGGTGAGGTCGACCCAGACTCTCACTGAACCGGTCCTTTGGCAGCCCGCGTCCGCGGCTCACGCGGACGCGAGCGCGGCCACCACCGCGTCGGCCTGCGCACGCGTGAACACCGGGCTGATCGGCAGCGCCACGTTGGTTCTGGCGAGCTCGTCGGTGACCGGCAGCTCTAGTGCGCGGCCTGAGCGTGCGAGGTAGGGGGCCATCGCGGGCTGGCGGTGCAGCGGCAGCCGGTAGTAACCCCGGGCCTGGACGCCGGCGGCGGCCAGCTGCGCGAGCTTGGCGTCGGCCTCGGCGTGGGTCGCGACATAGAGGTGCCAGGCGGGGGTGGCCCCCTCGGGGGTGGCCCCGAGGGTCAGGTGCTCGCCGAGCCCGGCATCGATGTAGGCCTGCACACCGGCACGGCGCCCGTCGCACCAGGTGTCGATGTGGGGCAACAGCACCCGCAGGATCGTCGCCTGCAGCTCGTCAAGGCGCGAGTTGAAGCCGACGTACTCGAAGGTCTGCTTATCACGCGAGCCGTGGAAGCGCAGCGCCCGCACACGCTCCGCCAGCTCGCCGTCGTCGGTTGTGATCGCGCCACCGTCGCCAAACCCGCCGAGGTTCTTGGACGGATAGAAGGAGAAGGTCGCGATGTCACCGAGCGCGCCGGCCTTGACGCCGTATAGCGAAGCGCCCAGCGCCTGCGCAGCGTCCTCGATCACGGGCAGACCGAAGGCGTCCCGGATCGCGGGGATCTCCGCCGGCATTCCGAACAGATCCACCGCGACGATCGCCTTGGTCCGCGGGCCCAGCGCGGGCGCCACCGTCTCGGCGGTGACGTTGCGGGTGTCAGGGTCGATGTCGCAGAACACCGGTGTGGCGCCGATCGCCGCGATCGCCTCGGCGGTCGCGTAGAAGGTGAAGGACGGGACCACGACCTCATCACCGGGACCGATGCCCAGGGCGCGCGCGGCGATGCTGAGCGCGTCGGTGCCATTGCCGACGCCGACCGCGTGGCCCACGCCGACGTAGTCCGCGAGCTCACGCTCAAAGGCGGCGACCTCCGGCCCGAGGATGAAGCGGCCGGCGTCGATCGCGGCGGCGACACGCTCGAGAATCGCCTCGCGCAGCGGCTCAAGCGGGGTTTTGGTGTCAAACAAAGGTACGGTCATCGGTTCCGACTCCAGGATTACAGACAGCAGCGGCTCACAACCGTACACTCCGACGCGTGCTGACAGAAGCTTCGGTCACGGCTGCGCTCGTGACATTCGCAACGCACGTCGTCAACGACCTGGGGTTGATCGGCGTCACGCTCATGATCGTCATGTCCCAGGTTGTGATCGTGCCGGGGACCGAGGCGACGATGCTGTTCGCCGGCTTCAACGTCGACCAGCACCACATGACGCTGCTCGGGATCATCATCTTCGGCGTCGCCGGCGACGTGATCGGTGCCTGTGTCTGCTACGCGATCGGCTACTTCGGGCTGCACGAGGCGCTATCGCGCCGCGGCAGCCCGGTGCACATCGACCAACGGCGGATCGATCAGGCGCACCGCTGGTTTGAGCGCTACGGCTCCCCGTCGGTGGCAGTCTCGCGCTGCATCCCGGTGTTCAGGTCGGCACCACCCTACGCGGCCGGGATCGTGCGGATGTCCTTCTGGCGCTTCGTCGCGATGGCGACGCTCGGCTCGGCGGTCTGGATCACCGCGCTGGCGCTCGTCGGCGAGGCGGTCGGCCACCAGTGGACGCAGTGGAAGAACCACCTCGACTACGTCGATTACGCGGTCGTCGCGCTGATCGTGTTGGCGCTCGCCTGGTGGCTTCTGCGCGTGGTTCGCAACCGGCGCCAGCGGGGCCCCGGCATCTACCTTGGCGGCCGCTGAGCCCCGGCGCGTGCGGCTTGGCCGCGCGCTCGCCCTGGGCCTCATGCACGGCCCCGCTGAACTGTTGCCGATCTCATCCTCCGGTCACATCGAGCTGATCCCGTGGCTGTTTGGCTCCGACGGGGTGGCGGCCGACCCGGAGCTGCGCAAGGCCTTCGAGGTCGCGCTGCACGCCGGGACCGCCGCCGCGCTGGTGGTGGCGCTGCGCGACGAGCTGCGCGCCGCCTTTGACGAGCTCACACCGCGCTCAGGCGCGCTGGTCGCGCTTTCACTGCTGCCGCCGGTGGCGGCCGGCTTCGCCCTGGAGCGGCCGATCGAACGCCACCTCGGCCAGCCGCCGACGATCGCGGCCGGGCTGATCGCCGGCGGTCTCCTGCTGGCCTGGGCAGATCACCGCTCGCCGCAGCAGCGCAGCTTCGACGACGCGACACCGGCCGACGGCTGGTGGCTTGGTGTTGCGCAGGCGAGCGCCCTGTTCCCTGGCGTCTCGCGCAACGGCGCGACGCTCACGGCCGCCCGCCTGCGAGGCTTCGCGCGGGCCGACGCGGAGCGGCTCTCGCGCCACGTGGCGCTGCCGGTGATCGCCGGCGCCACCGCTCTGAAGCTGCTGCGGCTCGTCCAGCGCGGCGTGCCCACGGACTCGGCACCGGTGCTGGCGGTCGGCGCCGCCGCCGCGTTCGGCTCGACCCTGGCCTCGACACCGCTGATCGAACTGGTCGAGCGCGACCGCTCGCTGGCGCCGTTTGGTGCCTACCGGGTCGCGCTGGGATCACTGGCGCTCGGACGCCTGTGGCGTGCCCGCCACGCGAACCGATCCGCCCAGTGACGACCGCCGCCGGGCGCGACGTGTGAGAATGGCTCACGCGATGAGCGACGCCTACGCAGCAGCTGGAGTTGACACTCACCAGGCCGACCAGGGCGTGGCCGCAATCGTCGCCGCGCTCATGCAGATCGAGACCGGGCGCGAGCGGCTGGCACTCCCACTGTCGGGGCACTACGCGAGCGTGCTGCGGATGCCGGGCGCGCTAGCGCCGAACCTCGGGATCGCCCTGGCGACTGACAGCGTTGGCTCGAAGGTGATCATCGCCGAGCAGGCCAGGCGCTTTGACACGATCGGGATCGACTGCGTGGCGATGAACGTCAACGACCTGATCTGCGTCGGCGCCCAGCCGCTGGCGCTGCTCGACTACGTCGCCGTCGAGCGGGCCGAGCCCGAACAGCTCGCGGCTATCGGGCGGGGCCTGGCCCTCGGCGCGTCACAGGCTGGCGTCGAGGTACCTGGCGGCGAGGTCTGCCAGGTACCGGAGGTGCTGCGCGGCCATCCCTCCCCGTACGGCTTTGACCTCGTCGGCTCGGCGTTCGGGGTCGTGAGCCTCGACCGCCTGATCGACGGCAGCGCCGTGGCACCCGGCGACGTGATGATCGGGCTGCCGGCCTCAGGCGTGCACTCAAACGGGCTGACCCTCGCTCGCCGGGCACTGCTCGACGACGGCCAGCTCTCGCTCGACCAGCGGCCCGACCTGCTCTCGGGCCAGACGGTGGCGGACGCGCTGCTCGAGCCGACGGTGATCTATGTGCGGGCGATCCTCGCGCTGCTTGCAAGCGAGATTGCGGTGCATGGGCTTGCCCACATCACCGGCGGAGGGCTGATGAACCTGCGACGCATCGGCTCGGGCGTCGGCTACACGATCAGCACGCCGCTGCCCTCCCCGACCATCTTCGAGTTGATCGCCACGCTCGGCAAGGTCAGCGCCCCCGAGATGTGGGAGGTTTTCAACATGGGCTGCGGCTTTGTCGTGATGGTGGCGGCCGAGCAGGCACCGGCCGCCGTGGAGCTGCTGGCGCGCTTTCACCCCGGCAGCGCGGTGATCGGACACATAACGGCGCAGGCGGATGTGATCGACCTGCCGGGGATGGGAATCCACGCGCCGGCCGGCAGCGACCGGCTGACGCGTTACTGAGGCCAGCAAGCGGGCAGCTTATGGCCTGCGGTGCTCCACAATAGAACCAGCAGATGAGCAGCCTGCTTGGAACCAAGCTGGGCGCCCGCTACCGGCTGGAGTCGCGGATCGGCTCCGGTGGGATGGCGGCGGTCTACCGTGCCTATGACGAGACCTTGGCGCGGTTCGTCGCGGTCAAGCTGATGCACCGTGAGTTTGCGGGTGACTCCCACCAGCTGGAGCGCTTCCGTCGCGAGGCGCGCGCGGTGGCGCGCATCTCACACCCAAATGTCGTGCAGGTGATCGACGCCGGCGAGGAGGATGGCCGGCCCTTCATCGTTTTGGAGTGCGTCGAGGGCGAGACGCTCAAGGAGCGCATCCGCCACCGCGGCGCACTCGACACGGCCGAGGCCACCGCCTACGCCATCGGGATCGCGCGAGCCCTCGGTGCCGCCCATGACCACCACGTGATTCACCGTGACGTCAAGCCCCAGAACGTGCTGATCGACCACGAGGGCACCGCCAAGGTGACCGACTTCGGCATCGCTCGCACGCTTGAGGAGAAGGGGCTGACGGCCGACGGCCGAGTGCTCGGCACTACCGACTACGTCTCTCCTGAGCAGGCACTGGGCAGGCCCGTCAACGGCCAGTCCGATCTGTACTCGCTGGGCGTCGTGCTGTATGAGATGCTGACCGGCGAGCTGCCCCACAGCGGGGACTCACAGGTGGCGGTCGCGATGGCACATGTCCGTGGCACGGTTCCGGACGTGCGCTCGCGCCGACCCGAGGTCTCAGCCACGCTGGCGGGCGTGGTGGCAAAGGCCACCGCCAAGCAGCTGAGCCGACGCTACGCGAGCGCGGATGAGATGATCGCGGGCCTCGAGCTGGCGCTTGCGGCCGGCGGCGAGAGCGACGGCGGTGGCGAGCCCACCGCGCTGATCGCCCCGGACCCTGTCGGTGTGGGGCCCCTGACGGCCCGGCGGCGCTCACGGCCCGCGGGTTGGATCGGCGCGGCGGTGGCGCTCACGCTGGCGGTGGCCGCGGTGGCGGTCGTCGTGTTCGCCTCACGCCGAGGCTCGCCTCACCACACCGGCGCCGCCGTGGCGCAACCGATCGCACTCTGCTCGAGCTGCGCGAACGCGTACAACCCCTACAGCATCTCCGGCGGCACAGCGCAGAACAACAACCTCGCGTACCTCGCCGTCGACGGGAAGCTGACGACCGGCTGGCCGACCCAGCAGTACTACGACCGTACGCTCGGCAAGCCCGGCGTGGGGATCTACGTCTACACAGCGACGCGGGTCCTGGCGCGCACCCTGCGGCTGGCCACCGGCACCCCGGGCTTCGAGGCCGAGATCTACGCGACCGACCGTACCCCCGACCCGAGCAGCTTCCCGGCGAGCGGCTGGACCGGCCTCACTCGGACCGTCGCCGTGAAGCGGTTTCAGAGCTTCTCACTTGACAGCCGCGGGCGTCGCTTTCGCTACTACCTGGTCTGGATCACACGCCTACCACCCGGCCGGGAGCACGCCGAGGTCAACGAGATCAACCTCTACCACTGAGCTTGCCTAGAAGGCGCGGCGGCTCCGGTGCTCGTGGCGCTCCAACGCGAGCGCCACGAGACGCTCGAGCAGCTCGGCGTAGCCCACCCCGGAGGCCTCAAAGAGCTTCCCGTAGACGCTCGTCTGGGTGAAACCGGGCATCGTGTTGAGCTCGTTGAGGAGCACCTCGTCGCCGCTGACAAAGAAGTCGGCGCGGGCCAGGCCGGCGCAGTCGGCCAGCGCGAACGCTTGCCCCGCAAGCGCTCGAACCCGGGTGCGCGCCACCTCCGAGATCCGGGCCGGAACGATCAGCTGCATGGCGCCAGGCGTGTACTTGGCGTGGTAGTCATACCAGCCTGACTCGCCTGCCGCCAACAGGATCTCACCCGGCTCCGAGATCTCCGGCTCGTCGTTGCCGAGCACGGCGCATTCCACCTCGACGCCCGCAGCCACCGCCTCCACCACAACGGTGCCGTCGTGGGCAAAGGCCTCCTCCAGCGCCGCCGGCAGCTGCTCCGCGGCGAGCACTCGCTCGATCCCGACCGAGGAGCCCAGGCCGGCAGGCTTGGTGAAGACCGGGAGCCCGAGCGCGGCCAGCGCGTCCAGCACCGCACCCCGGTCAAGCTCCCAGTCGCTGGCCCTGACAACACGATGGGCCACCTGCGGCAGGCCGGCGCTCTGCAGCACGCGTTTGAAGGCGACCTTGTCCATGCACACGGCGCTCGCTGTCACGCCCGAGCCGACGTAGGGAACCCCGAGCAGCTCGAGCAGCCCCTGAACGGTGCCGTCCTCTCCGAACGGCCCGTGCAACACCGGGAACACCAGGTCCACTCCTGGCCACCCGCGCCCCGGCGTCAGGCTCAGCTCGCGGCCATCAGCGTGCCAGACACCATCGCGGCTGACCTCCACGGCCAGCACCTCATGCCCTGCCTCACGCAGCCCAGCGGCCACCGCCGCCGCCGAGCGCAGCGAGACTTCGTGCTCGGAGGAACGGCCGCCGCCGAGCACTGCGATCCGGTGTCTGGCGCTCACGTCGTGGTGGTCGGGGCGGTGTTGGTCCCCGTCTGCGTGGTCGTGCTGGAGGGCGGGGCCTGACCGATCGACACCGTCACCACGGCGCCCTTCTTGACGACGCTGGTCGATGTCGGGAACTGCTTGATCACCAGGCCGACGACGTTCGGGTTGTGCGTGGTCTTCTGCACCTCCTTCACGCTGAGGCCGTCGGTGTACAGCGTCTGGGCAGCCTGGGACGGCGTATCGCCGACGACGCGTGGGACCCTGACCGTGTCGGGGGCCTTGGCGACCGTGAGCGTGATCGTCGCGCTGGTGCCAAGCGGCTGACCCGCGGTCGGCGACTGGGCGATCACCGTGCCCGGCGCGACCGACGTGGTGGTCTGGGTGACCGTGCTCTGCTTGTTGCTGAACTGCGCGAGCGCGCTCTGCGCCTCCCCGAGGTTGTCGCCCACCACGTTGGGCATCGCCAGCCCGGAGCTCATGTAGAGGACCACGCTGTCACCCTTGGTCAGGCTCGCGCCGGAAGCCGGCTGGGTACCCACCGCTTCCCCCTGCGGCACCGTCGAGGAGACCTCCGGCTTAACCTCTGAAACCTTCAGCCCGCTCTGCTTGATCTGCTGCTTGGCGGCCTGCTCGGAGAGCGTCGCCACGTCCGGCACCGTTGCCTGGCCGGGACCGCTTGAAACGTTCAGGATCACGGTCGACCCGGTGCGCATGCGCACGCTGCCATGCGGACTCTGGGAGAGCACCTGGCCAGCGGACCTGTTCGAGGTCACGCCTACGACTGTCCATTTGAAGCCCGCGTTGCCGAGTGTCGCCTCGGCGCTCGACTGCTGCAGGCCGACGACGTCGGGAATCAGCGCCTTCTGGGGGCGCGTCAGCACGTAGGCCGCAGCGCCCCCGCCGACGAGCAGCAGGACGACCAGCAGCGCCAGCAGCCACGGCCAGCGCGGTGGGCGGCGGCGCTCGTCGCGACGCTCCTCGTCGTAGCGGTCAGCGGGCCCGCCGTCGCTGGTACCGGCTGGCGCGCTGCCGTAGGCTCCGGGGGCGGCTGGAGCCGGGATCACACTCGTGTGTGGGTAGGCGCTCACAGGCCCTGCGGGCACGGGCAGCGCCGATACCACCGGCATGCTGGCGGTCCGCTCGACAGCGGGCGTCGGCAGCGAGTCGCGCACCTGCTCAAGCGCCATGATGAACTGGTCGGCGTCGGTCGGACGATCGCCGGCATCCTTGTTGAGTGCCCACATGACCACCTGCTCGAGCGCTGCCGGGACCTCGGGGTTGATCTGGCTGGGCGGCACAGGCGTCTCGGATACGTGCTTGAGCGCGATCGACACGGGGGACTCGCCATCAAACGGGACGCGACCGGTCAGCATCTCATAGAGCACAATGCCGATCGAGTACAGGTCGCTCGGGGCGCTCACCGAATGACCCTGTGCCTGCTCGGGCGAGAGGTACTGCGCAGTGCCCATGATCGACCCGGTCTCGGTCATGTCCGAGGCGCCCGCACGGGCGATCCCAAAGTCCGTGACCTTGACGTGATCGTTGTCGTCGATGATCACGTTGTGCGGCTTCAGGTCGCGGTGAATCACCCCGCGCCGGTGGGCGAACCGCGCCGCCTTCAGCATCTGGATGGCGATGTCTATGGCGCGATCGACCTCGAGCGGAGCCTCCTCGCGGATCAGCCGCTTGAGCGTGCGCCCCGGCAGATACTCCATGGCGATGTAGTAGGTGCCCTCGAAGCTGCCGCGGTCAAAGACGCTGACGACATTTGGGTGCTGCAGCGACGCTGCGGCCTGCGCCTCGCGCCGGAAGCGCTCGACGAAGCCGGGGTCCTCCGCGAAGCGTCGGTGCAGAAGCTTCAGCGCGATATCACGATCAAGCTGTTGGTCGCGGGCCAGGTAAACGTCCGCCATGCCGCCGGCTCCGAGCCGATGCAGCACCCGGTAGCGACCGTCGATGATGTCCCCGGCGTCGAATTCGCTCATTGGCCTTCCGCTAACAGTGTCTTTATCATCTCGGCCGCTATAGGTGCAGCGTAGGTGCCGCCGTAGCCGCCCGGGATGTCGGATAGCTCGACCGCAACCGCGATCTTGGGGTCGCTCTCCGAGAAGGAGACAAACCAGGCGTCGTCGTAGGTCTCGCCGCCGGGACAGACGTTATTGACACGAACGCCGGTCACACAGGCGCCGAGCGAGGCGCTGCCGGTCTTGCCGACGAGGTTGAGCCCCGGAATGTTGGCGAGCGTGCCGGTGCCGGATTCGACCACGTGGCGCATCATCTGCGTCTCCTCCTGGGCGATCTGCGGGCGCATCACCTGGTCGTACTCCTGCGGTCTGATCGTCTCGACGGTCTCGCCATCGCTGTTTACTACCCTGCTGGTGAGCCGTGGTTCCATGAGTTTGCCGTTGTTGGCGATCGCGGCCACGACCATCGCCATCTGCAGCGGCGTCACCTCCAGGTCGCCCTGACCGATCGAGGTGCGGCCGACGTCCATGTTCGGGTTGGTGATCGGCACAAAGCTGCCGTTGTAGAACTCGCCGCTCGGACGCATCTGGGCGGCCGGATAATCCATCGGCGGCACCGAGTAGAAACCGAACCGCTTCATGTACTCCTGGAGCGTCGGCGCGCCGACCCGCAGGCCGACCTGGGCGTAGATCGTGTCGATCGAGTCGGTGAGCGCGGTCGTCAGGGTCGTGCCCGGCGGGTAGCTGACGTTGCCGTCATTGTGCAGGGGGATACCGTCGACCAGCAGTGGCGACGGACCAGCGAAGGTGGAGTTCGGCGTCAGCTTGCCGGAGTTCAGCGCCGCCGCGGTGACCACGAGCTTGAACGTCGAGCCGGGCGGCAATCCCCCCTGGGTGGCGAGGTTGAACTGGCAGCCCACGTGAGCGGCATTCGCGGGACAGGGCGCACCCAGGTTGTTGTCGTTGTAGCTCGGGTTGGAGTACATCACCTTGACCGCGCCGGTCTGCGGCACGATCGCAACCACGGCGCCGACCCTGCCGGCCAGCAGCTTGCGCGCCAGCGCCTGCCCCTTGGGGTCAAGCGTCGTGTAGACGCTGTCGCCGACCTGCGGGGTGCCGTTGAAGGAGCCGAACAGGCTGGCCTGGCGGCTCTGCAAGCCGGTGAGCGCGCGGTTGCGTGTCTGCTCGATGCCCGCGATCTGGTTCTCCTGCGGGTTGTAGTAGCCGACCGCCTGCGCAAACAGCGAGCCCTGCGGGTAGACGCTCTTCCAGGTGCCGTTGGCGGCCTTCACCGACCGCGCGAGAACCGCACCGTTATCTGCAAGGATCTCGCCGCGCTTGACCTTCAGCGAGGCATAGAAGCCGAGCTGGTTGAGCCGGTTGTGGTCGAGCGCGGAGGCGCTGAACACGGTCCAGCGCGAGGTCCATACGATCAGCAGCGCAAACAGCACCACCACCACCGAGAACAGCCTCAGGATCGAACGGTTCATCTGCGCGGCCCCCTTATCTCACGTGTCGCTCAGCGGCCGCCGAGCCCGGTCGGAGACGAGCAAGAGGAGCGCGACCAGCACGAAGTTGGCGAGTATCGACGAGCCCCCGTAGGCGACGAACGGCAGCGGCACCCCCGTGAACGGGATCACGCGCGCCACACCGCCGACGATCACAAAGACCTGCACCGCGATCACCGTGGAGAGCCCCACGGCCAGCAGCTTCGAGAAGGAGTCACGTGCCAGCATCGCCGCCTTGAAACCCCGCGAGATGAACAGCAGGTAGGTGACCAGCAGTCCGGCGGCGCCGAACAGACCGAGGTCGCCGGTGATCACCGAGAAGACCATGTCGGTCGAGGGGAAGGGAATCAGCGCGTTGGTGGTGCCAGGGATGTAGAGCAGCGTCTGTCCGAACCCCTGGCCAAAGAGGCCGCCCGCAGCCATCGCGAACTGCGCGTTTGCGAGCTGGTATGACCCGAGCGGCGCCGAGTAAAGGGCCGGGTTGAACGGGTGCAACCAGTCCTGGATGCGCGCGTCGATGTGCGGGATGTGCGTGGCCAGGAACCAGGAGCCCAGCCCGAACGCGAGCATCCCGAAGATCACGAACGAGATCCGGTCGGTGGCCACGTAGACGATTGCCAACAGCGCCCCGTAGAACATCAGCGACGAGCCGATGTCCCCGATCACGACCAGCGCCAGCATCGCCGCCCCCCAGAGCGCGAGCAGCGGACCCAGGTGCTTTAGCGGCGGGATCCGGTAGCCGAGGATCCGGCGGCCGGATGCGAGCGCCTGCCGGTGGTCACGCAGATAGGAGGAGAGGAAGATGACGACCCCAACCTTTGCGAACTCGGGCGGCTGGAAGGTGATGCCCGGCAGGTGGATGGCAAGGTAGGCCCCACCCGAGTACACCCCCAGACCAGGCACGCGCGGCAGCAGCAGCAGCACGACCGAACCGGTCATGATCAGGTAGCGGTAGTTCTCCAGGCGCCGGTAGTCGCGGAACCAGACGATCGTCGCGGCAAACAGGACCAGCCCGAGCACGAACCACTGCGCCTGCACACGGGCTTCGGTGGCGCCGTCAATCCGGTAGATCATCACCAGCCCGTAGCAGGCGAGGACCGCCACCAGCGGAAAGATGAATGGATCAGCGTGCGGCAGCGTGACGCGAATGAAGATGTGCGCGCCCAGGCAGAGTCCCAAAAAGATTGCGCCGTAGATCAGCGACACCGTCTCGAGCTGGTTGGCGCGCTGGATGTAGACGGCGGCGAAGCCGGCACTCACCAGCAGCGCCGCCGGAACCAGGCTGATCAGCTCCCAGTTGCGTGCCCTCATCTGCTGATCCTGCCCAGCTCGACAGCGTTCAGCAGGCTGATCGCGCTCGCCTGGTCACGCATTGCGTGGTTGAGGATGGCGGCGCGCCGGTCGGTGGGGATCGTGGCGGCGGGCACGCCCGAGATGAAGTACGCCTCGTACAACGGAATCCCAAGCGGCAGCGTATAGGGGAAGCCACGGTAGAGCACGACCGTCCCCTGACCGTTGGTCCCCAGGAAGTACAGCTGGCGGCTGGCCAGATAGCCGGCGGACCCGATCAGCGCCAGGACGATCACGACCGTCGTCAAACCAACCATCACCTTGGCGCGTGTGCCGAACTCGCGCGGGCGACCGGAGGTCTGGACGAAGCCGGGCGGCACGCGCGGCCTGAAACCCTGGAGTCTGGCGCGGGGTACGGGCCGCGCCGCACGCGCCGCACGGGCCGCACGGGCGGCGGCCATGCGGTTGGAACCCACCGCCGGCAGCCCAGCGGCGGGCGTGGACAGCGCGTTTACGGTCGTCGGCTGATCCAGGGACGAGTCGTCCGTGGCCGCCAGCGCGACCCGGAACAGCACGACCGTGATGTTGTCGCGGCCCCCAGCCTCGTTGGCGGCCGCGATCAGACGCCTGGCTGCATCGTCGAGACTCGTGGCCTCAAGCAGCTCGGCCTGGACCTGCTGCTCGCTGATCATCGAAGTGAGGCCGTCACTGCACAGCAGGATCACGTCCCCGGGCCGCAGCGGATAGGTCCAGGTGTCGATCTCGACGATCGGCTCGATTCCCACCGCACGCGTGATCACCGACCGCTGCGGGTGCTCGGCCGCCTCTTCCTCGGTCAACCGCCCGCCTCGCAAGAGCTCCTCAACCAGCGAGTGGTCCTCCGTCAGTCGCGTGAGCTCCCCGTCGCGCAGCAGGTAGGCGCGGCTGTCGCCGACGTGGGCGATCGACACGGCGTCTGAGTCCAGGTAGGCAGCCGTCACCGTGGTGCCCATGCCGGCGCTGGCAGCCTCGCTGCGCGAGCGTCCGTTGATCTCGCTGTTGGCGCGTTGGACCACCACCGAGAGCCGCTCCTCGGGCGTGCCCTCGGGCGGCAGCCCGGCCCGGAAGGCGTCGACCACCATGCGCGAGGCGACCTCCCCAGCCTGCGCACCGCCCATACCGTCGGCAACCACGAACACGGGATCACGGGCGTAGCTCGAGTCCTCGTTGTCACGCCGCTGGCGGCCGGCGTCGCTGAGGACGGCTATCTCGGTGGCGATCAACATCTGCTCGGTGGCTGTTTACTGCAAGTACGTGAATTCGGAGTCGCCGATTCGGATGCGGTCCCCGACATGCAGCGGCTGGGGCCCGGTCACAGGCTCGCCGTTGAGGTAGGTTCCGTTGGTCGAGCCCAGATCCTCGAGCACGAGCGTGCGACCGTGGCGAGTGATGCTCGCATGCCGGGTCGATGCGAACGGGTCCTCCAGCTTCAGCTCAACGTCGCCCCGCCCCAGTGTCACCGGATCCATCAGGTCGTAGGCGACGCCGGGCTCGTGACCGCTGGCGTGCTCCACCACCAGCCGCGGCTCGAACTCCTCATCGCCAAGCAGCGCCATCGGGTCGACGGTTTGATGGATGCTCGTGGCCTCCCCGACCGGCACGGTGCTCCCGCCACCGCCGCGGAGACCGCGGCGCAGGTCAAAGAGCGTGCTCGCCGCGACCCATACCAGGAACAGGTACAGAACGATCAGGAAGCCGAGCTTGAGTCCTACGGATACTGGCTGGAGCATCGGGGCTTCAGGCGGTCTGGAAGGTCATTCCAGCTCGAAGGTGACAAACGCCGAGCCCAGCTCGATCTCGTCGCCCGGCGCAAGCGGCGCCGCGCCATGCACCGACCGGCCGTTCAGGCGCGTGCCGTTCGTGGAGCCGAGGTCGCTGATCACCCACCCATCGGCGCCTGGCCGGAGCTCGGCGTGGCGGCGCGAGACGTTCTGGTCCTCGATCACGATGTCGCAATCGCGGCTGCGTCCCAGCGTGGCGCCGCGCGGTGGGACCATCAGCCGTCGGCCGTTGTAGATCACCAGCGCACGCTGCCGGCGCGGCGCCGGGACATCTGCGGGCGGCCCCGCGAGCCGTTGCGACGGGCTGAAGACCATCGTATGGCCGACCGGCTCGGGATCCGCTCCCGCGCTTGACCAAGGCGCGTAGGACGGCGGCGGCTCCTCGGGCTCAACCACCGCCGTCTCGATCCCGAACTCCCCGAGGCCCAGACGCTCGTCGGTCTCGAACTCGATCAGCGGGCTGGAGAGCAACGCGAAACGCTCACGCCGGGCGTGCTCCAGCAGGTAGCCGGACAGCTCCTCGGCCAGCGCGTCCTCATAACTGGCAAAGCGCTCCCGGTCACGGGGTGAGAGAAAGACGCGGTACTCGTTGGGTACGTAGGTGCGCGACAGCGTGGGGTAGCGGTGCTCCTCCATCTCGCGAGCCAGCTTGCGCGCGATCTCCAATGGCCGCACCTCGGAGCGGAAGACGCGGTTGAACGTGCCTTCGACGACTCCGGCTATCTTGTTCTCGAGGTTTCTGAGTACGGGCATGATCTTCGCTGGCGGAGGCTGATCCGGCGAGCTCGGTCACTGATGTCCAACCACTCATCCTACGCAACGTCATCATGTATACCCGCCATGGCGCGGGTTTCCTCGAAGACCTCGAGCAGCGGCCCCCAGCCCATTATGACCGCTGCGAGCAGCGCGCCGGGCAGCTCGCCGACCAGGGGGTGGGCTCCGCTGGCCCCCACGGCCACCACCAGCCCCACCGACCACATGGCCGCCAGCATCAGGTCCAGCAGCGGGAAGCGGCGGGTGCGTAGTAGCGGCGCGACCGCCGCCGCCAGCGCCCATGCGGCGAGCGCCAGCAGCGCGCGCGGGTCGCTTGGCGGGATCCGTGCCGGTAGCCAGTAGAGGTTGTGGCCGCTCAGGCGTCCGGCGATCACCAGCCCGCACAGCGCCCCGGCGCCCAGGAGGGCGCGCTGCCACCAGTGCCCGGCGAGTTTTGCCACGAGCGCCGGCAACGCGCCCGCCAGCCCGACCACACCGAGCGCCACCCCTGAGAGGAGCACGCCGGCAAGCGGCACCACGAGCGTGACCAGCGCGACCACCACCGCCACCAGCGCCGGCTCAAAGGGTGGGCGCGTCCACAGCGCCGTGACCAGCCATGCCGCCCCGAGGCCGGCGGCGGCGGCGTTGAGCGCCCGCCCGAACCACTCCAGGCGCATGACGGTTGTCAGACCCAAGCGCAGCCCGCTGGCACTCGAGCCGGTCATCTGCAGTGTCGGCGCGCTGCCCTGTCGGCGCTCTATCCACTCCGGACCGGGCGCGTCACGAACCCAGGTCTCCTCGTCCTTGCCGCGCCACCCAGGGGCCACTACCCCAGGCGTGTCATCGGCCTGATCCAGGCAGGCGAGCAGCGTGGCGCGCAGGTCAAGCAGGCTGCCGCGCTGCTCGGGGCGCACGCGCAGGGCGGTGTCGATACCGGCCGCCAGCCGGCGCGGCAGGTCTCGCCGCTGCCGACGCAGCGGCGGCAGCGGGGCGCTGTCTCGCCGGCGACTCGTGCCGGCCCGTGGATTGACACCGCTCAGCGCCTCGTAGAGGATGAGCGCGAGCGAATAGAGGTCCGCGTGAGGCCCGCTGGTGCCGTCACAGGCCTGTTCGGGCGCCATGTACGCGAGCGTCCCGACGATATCCCCGGTCCGTGTCAGCGCCGCCGCACCGATGACATGGGCGACCCCGAAGTCGGTCAGTTTCGCGCTTTCGCCGAGCCCAGGTCCGAGGCCTGCGGCCCGACCTCGGTGTGAGGGCACCAGCACGTTGGACGGCTTGACATCACGATGGATGACCCCCTGGGCATGAGCGTGACTGAGCGCCTCGCACAGCGCCACGCCGATCTCCAAAATCTCGCGATCCGACAGCATGCCCGCTTCGAGCAACCCCTCCAGCGTGCGGCCGCGCACGAGCTCGGAGACCAGGTAGGCGCCGTCGTCGTCAACCGCAGCCTCATAGAGGGTGACGATCGCGGGATGCTGCAGGCGCGCGGCAGCGCGGGCCTCCCGCTCGAAGCGAGCATGGATCACGTGCTCACGGTCGAGCACCTTGACCGCCACCTCTCGGTCCAGACGCTCGTCGCGGGCCGACCAGACGGTGCCAAAGGCTCCTCTTCCCAGGCGCCGGACGAGTCGGTAGCGCCCCATCAACAGCGCGCCGCGCGCGGTCGCCCCGCCGGTCCTGGGAGGCTCGCCCAAATGCTCGGTGGGAAGCTGGCTCGCGCTCACGTGAAGATGAAGTTCGCAACGCGCGGCGGAGTCCCTGCCCGCAATAGCGGCGGAAGTTCGCCTGCACGGCCGCTTGCGTACTTGTCTACGGGCGGAGTGAGCCGCTATTACTGGGGGCCGCTTAGAGATCGCCCAAAGGAGCAGGGAGGAAGTGTCGTTCTTCGACGAGGCCGACGAGCCGCAGCCGGTTGCAGGCGACGCGCCGGGCCGCCCGCGTGGCGCCGCGCGTGCGAGCGCGGCCAGGCGGCGGCCCCGCGGCGGCGGCCGACCCCCGGGCGGTCGACCGCCCGGGGGTCGGCCGCCGGGCGGACCGGGGCGACGCGGCACCGGCAGGCGGTCGACAGCGGCCAGTCACCACCACCGCGAGATCCAGACTCGGCGGCTGGTGGCGAGTGTGGTCGTGGTCGTCGTCGTGCTCGCCATGGCGCTCCTGATTCACAGCTGCGACAGCAGTCAGACGACCAGCGCACTGAAGAACTACAACGCCAGCGTCTACAACCTGATCAACCAGTCCGACGCCACCGGCTCGAGAGTCTTCCAGACCCTGACCGGGGGCAATCTCGCCACGCTGAACCTCGCCCCCGAGGTCACCCAGGCGCGCGCGCAGTTGCGCCAGGCGCAGCGACTTAGCGTGCCCAGCGGGATGGCGGACGCTCAGGGCTCACTTGTGCAGGTGATGCAGCTGCGCGTCGCCGGAATTCACATGATCGCCGCACACGTGCAACAGGCGGCAAGCGTCAGCACCAGCCAGGACGCGGTCTACGACATCTCGGTGGGCACCTCTGAGCTCTACAGCTCGGACGTCATCTACAAGGAGTTCGTGACAACCGCCATCGCCTCCGCACTGCACGCGGACGGGATCGCGGTCGGCTCCGGCAGTGGCCAGCAGCCGATCAACCCCGGCCAGGTGGTACCGGATCTCGGCTGGCTGGAGAGCACCTGGATCGCCACCAAGATCGGCGCCGACCTCTCGACACAGGCCGCCAACGCCAACAACAACCAGCCCGGCCTGCACGGCGACGCGCTCAACTACGTGACCGTGGACGGCACCCAGTTGGTCGCAGGCGTGAGCAACACGATCCCGGCTCGCAGGGCTCGCAGATGGGTGCTGAACGTCACCAACACGGGCAACTACGACGAGTTAGACGTCGGCTGCTCGGTGCACATCGTCGGCGCGGGCATCGCCGGCAGCGCACGGATCCCCGTGACGATCCCGAGCCGGGCCACGAACTGCACCGTGCTGCTTGCCTCGCTGCCCAAGCCAGGCACCTACACGGTCACCGCCCGGATCAGCCGCGTGCCCCGCCAAACCAGCACCACAAGTGACGTGATCAGCTACTCGGTCACGTTCAACTGACGGGCGGCGGCCCGCTGGCCGCCGCCCGCGCTGACGCGCTGCGTTACTCCATCGATCGGGGGCTTATATTGAGATCCGTGAGCAGCCTCGACACCACCACGGGCATCGTCGCCGTCGCCGCGGCTGCCGTGGCGGTCGTCGCGGTGGGCTGGTCGATCGGCCTCACCCTGGCACTGCGCCGGATCCGCGCTGCACAGCGGGCGGTGCTCGGCGACAGCAGGCGTGATCTCGTCACCCATGCCGCACAGCTGCAGGCTGCGTTTGACTCGCTGGCACAGTACGTGGAGGACTTCGGCACACGCCTCGACCACCGCATGGACCAGGCGGAGCGGCGGCTTGACGGGACCTTCGCGCACCGCGCGCTGATCCGCTACGACGCCTATGGCGAGATGTCGGGCCGTCAGTCGACTTCGATCGCGTTGCTCGACGCCACGCAGTCGGGGATCGTGCTCTCCTCGATTCACCACCGCGACACGGCCAGGCTCTACACCAAGCAGATCCGCAATGGTCAGCCGGAGTTCGAGCTCTCACCGGAGGAGAGCGAGGCGGTGCGGGTCGCATTGGCCAGCGGTGGCGTTCACGCGGGCCGTCAGGGCACGGCGGCAAGCTAGTTGACGCTGCGGGTCGCCTACCTGGGTCCAGAGGGGACCTTCACACAGGCTGCGGCACTGAGCGCACCCGGCTCGCACGAGCTCCAGCTCGAGGCGCGCGAGACGATCCACGACACGGTCCTGGCCGTAACCGACGGCAGCGCTGAGCGCGCCGTGGTGCCGATCGAGAACTCGCTCGAGGGTTCGGTCAACGTAACCCTCGACGCGCTGGTTTTCGATGCGGAGGACGTGCGGATCGTGGGCGAGACCGTGCTTGGCATCGAGCAATGCCTGATCGCCCAGCGGCCGCTCGAGCTCGATCAGATCGAGGTCGTGATCTCGCACCCGCAGGCCACCGCCCAGTGCCGACGCTTCATCCGCACCCGCCTGCCGCAGGCGAGGGTGATGACCGCCAGCTCCACGGCGGAGGCGGTCCGGCTCGTGACCGAACGGATTCGCCACCGCTGGGCCGCGATCGGCACCCGTCTGGCGGCCGAGCTCTACGGCTGTGCCGTGCTCGAGACCGGTATCGAGGACGTGCTCGGCAACCAGACGCGCTTCGTCTGGCTGGCGCCGGCCGGGACGACACCTGGCGTGCCCGGCCTGCCGGTCCGTGCGGACACAGCCTGGAAGACGGCGATCGTCTTCTGGGGACCCGGCACCGATTCGCCCGGGTGGCTGGTGAGCTGCCTGTCTGAGCTGGCCTTCCGCGGCGTGAATCTGACACGCATCGAGTCGCGACCGCTGCGCGCCGGCCTCGGCCAGTACATGTTCTTTGCCGACCTGGACGGCCGCGAGGCCGACGCGATGGTGACCGACGCGCTCGCGGGCCTGCGCGGCCGCGTCAACGTTCTGCGGACGCTCGGCTCTTTCCCGGTGGCGTGAGCGCAGCGGTCTGCGCGAGGAACTCCTGACAACGAGCGGCCGTCATCGGGCTGGCGAACAGATAGCCCTGGCCGATGTCGCAGCGCTCGGCCCGCAGCCGTGACAGCTGCGCCTCGTCCTCGATCCCCTCCGCGATCGTCTCGATGCCAAGCGCCCGCCCAAGCTCGACGAAGGTGCGAATGAGCGCGTCACGCTGGCGTCCGCCCTCGAACTGCGAGATGAACGAACGATCGATCTTGAGCTCATCGACCGGGAAGCGCTGCAGGTAGGCCAGGGACGAGTAGCCGGTCCCGAAGTCGTCGATCGACAGGCGCACGCCGAGAGCCTTGATCTCGTGCAGGCGCTCAGCGGTACGCTCGGCGTCGCGCATCAGCGCCGTTTCGGTGATCTCGATCGTGAGCATCGCGGGGTCAATCCCGCTCGACTCGAGCGCGGCAGCCACGTCGGCAAGGAAATCGTCGCGCTCCAACTGCACCGCCGACACGTTCACCGCCACACCTATCTGGAGCCCCACGCGCACCCAGTCGGCGCAGCAGGCGCAGGCCTCTGACAGGACCCAGCGACCCACCTCGGCAATCAGGCCGGACTGCTCGAGCACTGGCACGAACAGCTCGGGGCTGACCGGCATCTGGCCGCGGCGCTCCCAGCGCAGCAGCGCCTCCACTCTGACCGGCTTGAGCCCGTTCAAGGCGAACAGCGGCTGGTAGACGATATGCAGCTCCCGGTTCGCCACGGCGTCACGGAGCTCCAACTCGAGCTCGACGCGCGTCGACGCGGCATCCTGCATGCCGCTCTCGAACACCAGGTAGCGATTGCGGCCCGATAGCTTCGCCCGGGACATCGCGATGTCAGCGTCGCGCAGCAGATCCTGGGCGCCGCGACCATCGGCGACCGCGATTCCGATGCTGGCGGTCAGGGTGACCCGGCCGCCGGGGGCGGCGTCGATCTCAAAGGGCTGGCGCAGCGCGTCGAGCAGCCGTTCGGCGACGAGCTCGGGGGCGACGGCGGGCACAGGCCCTTCGGTTAGGATCACGAACTCGTCGCCCCCCAGGCGACCGAGCGTGTCAACCTCCCGGATCGTGGACTCAAGCCGCGCCGCCACCAACCGCAGCAGGTCGTCTCCCGCCCGGTGACCAAGCCCGTCATTGACCGCCTTGAAGCCGTCCAGGTCGATGAACAATGCGGCGCAGAGGTGTGGTTCACGCCGACCACGCGCGATCAGCTGCTCGGTACGGTCGATGATCAGGGTACGGTTCGGCAGGCCCGTCAGCGGATCGTGGGTGGCCATGAAAACGAGCTCCTGCTCGCGCCGGGCGAGTTCGTCGTCAACCAGGCTCCGCTCGCGCTCGAACGCCTCACACAGCCGCACGAGCGTCACATCAGCGGAGCGGCGGAGCATCCGGTGGACCTCGCGGCGAGCCTCGCGCCCCGCGTGAAGCTCGTCCGCGATCTCATCGAGCACTGAGCTGGTCGCATCACGCCAGCGCAGCGTGCGCTTGGTGATCTCGTGGAGCGGCGCCTCACGCTGGATCGCGAGCTGCCCAAAGATCACCGCCGCCTCGTCTCCCGTCTGGCGAGCGGCCGCTTCACCGTGCCCCGACAGCCACTGCGCGACCGCGTCGGTGGCAACCTGGATGACCCGCTGGATGCTCGCATGCGGAGCCGGCTCCAGCTGCAGCGAGCCGTCCCGGTTCAGAGCCTCGCTGCGCCGCTCCACCTCGCCTCGGCGCTCACGCAGGCGGACGCCGATGGCCGCGACCTCTGCTGAGGTCTCGCCGCCCACGGTGGCTCCGACGTACGCGGAACCGTCTTTCTCCGTGGCCCGGACGTCATCCATGCGTAGACAACCTCCTTGGTCGCATTCCGTGAGCAGATCGCTCCTGCTCGCACAATCGGCCGATTGGCCACAAGCCTTGAATCCGTCAACCGGCGCTGCCGCTGGCCGGCCGCCTTGCGGCGCAGCGCGGGACCCGGCTCGGGAAGATGCTCGGGTCGAACACGGGGCACCGCGGCTGGCTCATCCGCGCCGACGGTAGACTTAGTTGCGAGTGATCGAGTCGCCAATACCCGACCAAGCCCGGTCCGCGTCGCTCGCTGAGCACCACCGACGCGGACCTGATGGTGGCCGGGTGCTCGTCTTGAATGCGACCTATGAGCCGATTCACGTCTGCACCGTGCGACGTGCCGTGGTCCTGCTGCTCAAGCAGAAGGCGGAGGTGGTGGAGGAGACCGGCAGGCTGCTGCACTCGGCCGCCGCCACGGTCACGCGGCCGGCCGTGATCCGGTTGGTCAGCTATGTGAAGATCCCGCGCGATCCGCACCGGCGCAAGATCACGCGCCGCGCGGTGTTCGCGCGTGATGACTGGACCTGTCAGTACTGCGGCTCGCGCACGCAGCTGACCGTGGACCACGTGGTCCCGCGCTCCAAGGGCGGCGGCTCGACCTGGGACAACATCGTCGCCGCCTGCGCTCCGTGCAACCGCCGCAAGGGCGACTCGCTGCCGCGCCAGGTCGGCATGACCCTGGCACGCTCGCCGCGCACACCCAGCCCGGAGGTGTTCGTGCAGGTCGCGAGCCCGACGATCCCGGCCACCTGGCGCCAGTACCTCGGGGTCGGGCCGCTCGCGGCCTGAATGAGCGCCGCTTCCCAGCGGCGCTCAGGCTTCGCCCCCGCGACCGGCGAAAGGTGCCGCGCGGAGGTGTATCGTGTGCAGCACCAGAGAAAGGAGGTGGTCCACCTGTCTGACAGTACTTGCGGGACCCTGGAGGTGTCCGGCCGCTAGGTCGGATGGCTGACCGCCCTGGGCGGAGTCCCACCGTGACACCACTGCACTGGCGCCGACCTGGTCCCTTCGGCGATGTTCGTGCCAGTCGCAGCGATGCCAGCCAGGCAGTTCTGAGGGGCGCCGTCTGACGACGGCGCCCCTCACTCGTATTGGACTGAGCGCCTCCGGCATCCACGCCGATGGCGACCACCGCGTCGTCGACTGACCGATGGGGATGGTCGCGATCCACTCGCCGGGCCTGATCGCCGCGGGCGAGGTCGTCTCTACCGTGCACCCGCGCGACGGCATAACCGACGCCGAGTGCGAGCGTGACGCCGGACTGGCGCGTGAAGATCGCAACCGGCTGCGGACGATCCTCGACGGCTGACCGCCGGACGCTCAGCCCTGCTCGGCGGGCTCCACGGCCGCCGCTTCGTCGCCCGACTCGCTCTCCACCACCAAAGCCACGGCACTGACCTGGTCGTCGTCGCGGATGTTCATCACCTTGACACCCTGGGAGGCGCGTCCGTAGCGACTGATGCCTCGCACCGAGGTGCGCTGGACCATCCCGCCCTGGGAGATGAAGACGAGCTCCTGGTGCTCGCGCACGACCAGGGCGCCCGCGAGCGCACCCTTGTTCTCGGTCAACTGGATCGTCTTGACGCCCATGGTGTCGCGGTTCTTGGCCGGGTACTCGGAGATCGCGGTGCGCTTGCCATAACCGTTCTCGGTCACCACCAACAGCTCCTGGTCGTCGCGGGCGACGTCCATCGCCAGCACGGCGTTGCCGGGCTGGCTGACGTTCATGCCACGCACGCCAGAGGTGTCGCGACCCATCGCGCGAACCTTGTCCTCGCTGAAGCGCGCGGCCTGGCCCGAGCGCGAGACCATGATGATGTCGTCCTCGCCGCTGGTCTTGCGCACGGCGATCAGCTCGTCGTCGTCGCGGATGTTGATCGCGATGATTCCGTCAGCCTTGATCGGCGTGTTGTAGGCCATGAACTCCGTCTTCTTGATCATGCCGTTGCGGGTCGCAAAGACCAGGTAGCGGCCCTCGCTGAAGTCGCGCGTGTTGAGCACCGACTGCACCTTCTCCCCCTCGCGCAGCGGCAGCAGGTTGACCAGGGCTCGCCCGCGCGCGGTACGCGACTGCTCAGGCAGGTCGTAGACCTTCAAGCGGTAGACCTTGCCACGGTTGGTGAAGAACAGCAGGAAGTCGTGGGTCGAGGTGACGAACAGGTGCTCGATCCAGTCGTCGTCCTTGGTGTCCATGCCGGTGATGCCGACGCCACCACGGCGCTGCTGTCGATAGGTGGACAGCGGCAAGGACTTGATGTAGCCGGAGTGCGTGATCGAGATCACCATCTGCTGGTCAGCGATCAGATCCTCGATGTCGATCTCGCCCTCCGCATAGGTGATCTCGGTGCGGCGCTCGTCGCCATAGCGGCTTGCGATCTCCTCGAGCTCCTCCTTGATCAGCGCATAAACCCTGGCCTCGTCTCCAAGAATCGCTCGCAGCTCGGCGATCCGCTCGACCAGATCGGCGTGCTCGGCGCGGATCTTGTCGGCTTCGAGCGCGGTCAGCCGGCGGAGCGTCAGCTGCAGGATCGCCTCCGCCTGCACGACCGTCAGCGCGAAGCGCTCCACCAGCCCGATCCGGGCCTGCTCGGGGTCGCGCGAGCCGCGGATCAGGGCGATCACCTCGTCGAGGTTGTCCTGCGCGATCAGCAGGCCCTCGAGGATGTGGGCGCGCTCCTCAGCCCGGCGCAGCTCGTACTTGGTGCGCCTCACGACCACCTCGCGCTGGTGGTCCACGTAGTGTCCGAGAACCTCGCGCAGCGACAGCGTCTTGGGCACGTTGTCGACCAGCGCCACCATGTTGACGCCGAAGGTCGCCTGCAACGGCGTGTGCTTGTAGAGCTTGTTGAGCACCACCTTGGGGATCGCCTCACGCTTGAGCTCGATCACGATCCGCATGCCGCGCCGATCCGACTCGTCGCGCACGTCGGTGATCTCGGTGATCTTCTTGTCGTCGACCAGTGAGGCGATCTTCTCGATCAGGCCGCCGTCGCCGCCCTTGCGCACCTGGTAGGGCAGCTCGGTGACGATGATCGCCTCCTTGCCCTGGCCGATCGGCTCGATGTGGGCCTTGCCCTGCATGCGCACCCGTCCGCGACCGGTGGCGTACGCGTCGCGAATGCCGTCACGGCCGAGGATCGTGCCGGCGGTCGGAAAGTCGGGGCCGTGAATGTGCTTCATCAGACCCTCGATGTCGATCTCGGGGTCGTCGATGTAGGCGATCGTCGCCGCGACCACCTCGCGGAGATTGTGCGGCGGGATGTTGGTCGCCATGCCTACGGCGATCCCCGAGGAGCCGTTGACCAGCAGATTTGGGAAGCGTGCCGGCAGCACCAGCGGTTCGCGCGTGCCGCCGTCATAGGTTGGAACGAAGTCGACCGTGTCCTGGTCGATGTCGCGCAGCATCTCGGTCGCCAGATGGTCCAGGCGCGCCTCGGTGTAGCGCATCGCGGCCGCGGGCCAGCCGTCGACGTTGCCGAAGTTGCCGTGCCCGTCCACGAGCGTGTAGCGCATCGAGAAGTTCTGCGCGAGGCGCACCAGCGTGTCGTAGATCGCGCTGTCGCCGTGGGGGTGGTATTTGCCCATGACCTCGCCGACGATCTGCGCGCACTTCACGTGCTTGCGGTCGGGCCGCAGGTTCATCTCGTTCATCACGTGCAGAACCCGCCGATGAACCGGCTTGAGGCCGTCGCGCACGTCCGGCAGTGCCCGTCCGACGATCACCGACATGGCGTAGTCCAGGTACGCCGAGCGCATCTCGTCCTCGAGCCCGCGGGGCTCGATGTTGCCGCCGCCAAGTGTGTCGATCGTCGCCATCTGCAGTGGTTCCTTTCCGGCCCGGGACTAGATGTCCAGGTTGCTGACCAGGCGGGCGTTCTCTTCGATGAACTGCCTTCGTGGCTCCACCTGGTCGCCCATCAACATTGAGAAGACCCGGTCTGCGGCGCTGGCGTCCTCCATCGTCACCTGTGCCAGCGTGCGGGTGGCCGGGTCCATCGTGGTCTCCCGCAGCTCCTCCGGGTCCATCTCGCCGAGGCCTTTGAAGCGGTAGAACTCCACGCCGCGCTGGGCGATCTCGAGAATCCCGTCACGCAGTTCCTCGTAGGAGCGAGCTTCGACCGTGCGGTCGCCGAGCGCGATCTGAAACGGCGGCTCCCCCGCCAGCGCCGACAGCTCGTGATGAACGCTCGCCAGCCGGCCGTACTCGTTGGCATCCAGCGCCGCGCGGCGCACGTGGTGGGTCGTGGCGTGGCCGGTCTTCACCTCGATCGTCCGGACGACGAGCTCGAAGGGATCCTCCGAGAGCAGCTCCGTGGTGTAGGCGTGACCGTTGGGCGTGGCCTGTTCCGCCAGGTGCGGACGCAGCTGCTCGACGCTCGAAACGCCTCCCTCCAGTAGCCGCGCCTGCTGCATGAAGGACACCACCCCATGGCCGTGCGCGGTGCGTAGCGCAGAGGCCCAGCCCTGGTATTGACGCAGCAGCCGGGTCAGCCGCTGCCAGCGCGCATCGGTCAGCTTGAACTGCCCACCGGCATGGTTGGTGACCTCGATCTTGTCGAACTTGTCGCCGAGCAGAAGCTCCTCGAGCTCCGAGTCACGCTCGATGTAGCGGTGCTTCTGGCCGCGGGTCAGGCGGTAGAGCGGCGGCTTGGCGATATATACGTAGCCGGCCTCGACCAGCGGTTGCATCTCGCGGAACAGGAGCGTCAAGGCCAGCGTGCGGATGTGCGCCCCGTCCACGTCGGCGTCCGTCAGCAGCACAATCTTGTGATAACGGGCCTTCTCGATGTCGAACTCGTCGCGGACGCCCGTGCCGATCGCCGTGATCAGGGCCTGGATCTCGGTGTTGGACAGCACCTTGTCGATGCGGCTCTTCTCGACGTTCAGGATCTTGCCGCGCAGCGGCAGGATCGCCTGCGTGTTGCGGTCGCGGGCGTCCACCGCGGAGCCGCCGGCGGAATCGCCCTCAACAATGAAGATCTCCGCGAGGCTCGGGTCCTTGACAGAACAGTCGGCGAGCTTCCCGGGCAGCGTCGAGTTGCCGAGCACCGACTTGCGGCGCGTGAGGTCGCGTGCCTTGCGTGCCGCGGCACGAGCCTGTGCGGCAGACACCGCCTTACGGATCACGCGCCGCGCGTCCTGCGGGTTCTCCTCAAGCCATTCGGCCAGACGTGCGTTGACGATCGACTGCACAAACCCCGCCATGCCCGGGTTGCCGAGCTTGGTCTTCGTTTGACCCTCGAACTGCGGCTCTGCAAGCTTGGCGGAGACAACGGCGGTCAGGCCCTCGCGCACATCCTCCCCGGAGAGGTTGTCGTCCTTCTCCTTGAGCTCTCCGACGTCACGGGCGTACTTGTTGATGACCGAGGTCAGAGCGGCGCGAAAGCCACTGAGGTGAGAGCCACCCTCGTGCGTGTGGATGTTGTTGGCGAACGAGAAGACGGACTCCTGGTATGAGGCGTTCCACTGCATTGCGACCTCAACCGAGCCCTCAGCGAACTCACCCTCGAACGAGATCACCTTGGCGTGGATCGGCTCCTTGTTCTCGTTCAGGTAGGCGACGAAGTCGGTGATGCCACCCTCATAGTGGAAGGCGACGCTCGCACCCTCGCCGCGCTCATCGGTCAGGGAGATGCGCAGGTCGCGGGTCAGGAAAGCAGTTTCGCGGAGCCGCTCCTCGAGCGTCTTGAAGTTGAACTCCAGCGTCTCGAAGATGTCGGCGTCCGGCATGAACGTGATGCGGGTGCCATGTTCGCTGGTGGGCTCGCCACGCTTGACGGGACCGGTGGGTGTGCCTCGCTCATAGGTTTGCGTCCAGACGTAGCCGTCACGGCGCACTTCGGCCTCGAGTCGCTCCGAGAGCGCGTTGACGACCGAGACGCCCACCCCATGCAGGCCACCCGAAACCTTGTAGCCGCCGCCCTCGCCAAACTTGCCGCCGGCGTGCAGGACGGTGAGCACAACCTCGAGCGCGGAGCGGCCCTCCTTCTCCATGGTCGCGACCGGGATGCCGGCACCGGCGTCGGTCACCGTCACTGAGTTGTCGGGGTGAATGACCACGTCTACGCGGTCGTTGCGCCCCGCCAGCGCCTCGTCAACAGAGTTGTCAACAACCTCATAGACGAGGTGGTGCAGGCCCCGCTCGCCGGTTGAGCCGATGTACATGCCCGGGCGCTTGCGGACCGCCTCGAGTCCCTCAAGCACCTGGATGTTCTCGGCGTCGTAGCTCTGCACTTCGGCCGAGCGCTCGGCGCTGTCGCCGTCGGTCAACGGATCCTCGCTTTACATTGCGAAGCCCCGGCTCCGCAAACCCTGATCGCGTGCCGGGGCGTCAAGTCTTCTTTCGCACAATAGTAGCAGAAGCGCACTTGGCAGGGACCCTCACGCGCGCGGGTTTTTCCCTGCATTTTGCCGTAAACTAAGGCCATCGTCAGTGCTCTTAACAACGCACCGCAGGCGCGCTACAGAAGGTGCGCCCAGGCGCTCGTTGAGGCGCTCGATGACCGTCGCCGACTCAAGCGTCAGAGCGTCCGCGACCACCGCCTCACTACAGCCGACCGTCAGCACGCCGGCACGGATCCCGACAACGGTCGTGCGTTCGAGAATGTAGGGGCCGTGTTCGCCTAAAACCTCGCTCCAGGCGCTCGCGAGGTCCTCCCAGGCGGTTTGAGCGCGGCCGAGCTGCGAGCGGGGCTCCCAACCTGCCCGCGCCGCGCCGAGAGCCTGTGCGAGCGGTCGTGGAGAGCGCCTGTGAAAAGTCATTGGACGCCGGCGGTTGCCGTCTGGGGACTCAATACCGAGCCTCCGCCAACACCAACCAGGGCGATCTCGGGGCTCTCGATCAATGGGACGTGTTCTTGGTCGGTGGTGGTGATCACAGCCTGGCCACCGTCGTTCAGGAGCAGTTGGACAAGCGCTTGGCGGCGCTCTCGATCGAGTTCGCTCATGACGTCGTCGAGCAGAATGAGAGGCGCGGCGGCGCGATATCGCGAGATCACGCGACGCTCCGCCAAGAGCAGCGCCAGGAGTCCCAGGCGCTGCTGACCTTGGGAGCCGTAGGTGCGCAGCTGACGTCCAGCGTGGCGCAGGACGAGATCATCACGGTGCGGGCCGTGCTCGGTGAAGCCACGCTCCAGGTCGCTGGACAGCCGTTCGCGCAGCTCTGCCTGAAACTCCTCGATGCTGCTCGCCTGTGAACGAGGTCTGTAGAAGACCTCGGGATCAGCTTCGAGGCCCAGCGAAGGGGCGATTTCCGCAAAGGCGGCGGCCAGCTCAGAGGATGCCTGGGCCCGATCTGCCATGAGGGCGATGGCGGCGGCGGCCAGCCTCTCGTCCCAGGCGGCCAGTGAGGCACGCGAGCCGCCGTGGTCAACGCGTGCCAGCAACGCGTTGCGTTGCGCGAGCGTCTGTGCGTAGGTGCTCCGGTTGGCGGCGCGTGCGGGCCACAGAGCAGCTAAGTACTGATCGAGGTGAGCTCTACGCAGCGCCGGTACGCCCCGCACCAGGTCGAGGCGCTCCGGCAAAAAGACGCTCATGAGTGGGCGCGAGGATAGATCCACGAGGCGCTCAACCGGGGCACCGTCATGCGTCATGCGCTTTGGCTCGCCAGGCGTGAAGCCAACGGTGAACTCGTGCGGGCCGACCTCATCCTCGGCTGCAACGACCACGCGCGCCGTGCGACTGCCGAAGCGCACCACCTCACGGTCGTTGACCGTGCGGCAGGATCGTCCCGTACAGCCGAAGTACAGCGCCTCAAGGAGGTTCGTCTTACCGGCGCCGTTTGGTCCCCAGATGACCGTCAAGCCGCCGCCCAGCGGGGCGGCGGCCGCCTCGTAGCAACGGAAATCACGGACACTGACTGAGAGCACGCGCATGGCGGTGCGCGATCCGTTTCGCTAGACGTTGAGCCTGATGGGCATGATCAGGTAGACGAAGCCGCTGCCGTCGCCGGACTCGAGCAGCCCTGGCCTCAGCGGTGAGATCAGCTTGACGATCACCTCGGCTTCGCCAACAGCATCGAGCCCCTCACGCAGAAATTCAGGGTTGAAGCCGATTTCGAACGCCTCGCCGTGGAAGGGCGCCGGCAGCGACTCACGTGCCTCTCCGATATCGGGCGTCTGAGCGGAGATCGTGAGCTCGCCCTCGGCGAACGCCAGACGGAGTGGCGCATTCTTCTGGGCCAGGAGGCTCACGCGTCTCACCACCTCACGCAGCTCTGCCCCATCGAAGCGAAGCTCTTGCACGAAGGTCTCCGGCAACAACTGGCGGTAGTTGGGGAATTGGCCGTCAATGAGACGCGATGAAAGGACCGTTGAGCCGATCGCAAAGACCACCTGGTTTTGGCGGACGCTGATCGAAAGCTCCTCATCTTCACTGTGGGCGGCCAGCCGAGCCAGCTCCTGCAGAGCACGGGCGGGTACGTTGACCTCGAAGGTGTGCGCCAACTGTGTCGCAAGCTGGGTGGTTTTCACACTCAGGCGGTACGAGTCGGTTGCCACCATCCGCACCTCATGCCCAGATGCGGATACCAGGATTCCGGTTAGTACGGGCCTGGTCTCGTCTCGCGATGCCGACCCGAGCACCTTCGCCGCGGTCTCAACGAAAGCGCCGAGCGGCAGCGTCAGACCCGCATCCGAGTCGACGGCCGGCAGCGGTGGAAAGTCCTCCGCATGCAATGTGCGCAGGTGGAAGCTTGCGTTCCCACTTAGAACCTCCACATCGCCTTCAGCAGGACGCAGCTCAAGCTTGACAGAGCTCCTCGGCAGGGAGCGCATCACGTCCATCAGTAGACGCGCAGGAAGTACCACAGACCCTTCGCGCGTTACCTGTGCCTGCAACGGCACACGCAGGCTCATGTCGGCGTCCGTTGCGCGTAGCTCACAACTGCCGCTCACGGCGGCGATCATCACTCCAGAAAGCGCTTGGATGGCTGAGCGGGTTGAGGCGACTCGGACTGCCGCCTGCAACTGGGTGAGGAAGTCCTCTCGCTCAAGCTCGATCTTCACTGCTTCATTCCTTGGATTTGCTTAGGAGTCGTAGGCATGGATTTGCTGTTGATAAGCGGCCGGTTTTGCGCACGGAGCGGATTACTTGTCGTCCAGGGCACCGCGAAGTCTGTCAGGAGATGCGGTCAGTATTGTTGAAAGCGAGCTGGTCGACGAGCGCTTGGAGGTCCGAGGCCTCAGAGTTGTTCACAGCGATGCGCTCGCCCACACGCTTGCATGCGTGCAGGACGGTCGCGTGGTTGCGCCCACCAAAGGCCTCTCCGATGGTCTGAAGCGGCATCTTGGTGAGCTCCCGTGTCAGGTAGATCGCCAACTGCCTGGCCCAGGCGACGGCGCCTGTGCGGCTTGGGCCCGTGAGATCGCTGACAGCCAGGTTGAAGTGCTCGGCCACGGTCCGTTGGATCGCTTCGACCGGTGGAGGCAGCGGACTGCCGTCCGTTCGGTTGGCAACGGTGGCCGACGGGGCAGTCGTTGACGGCAGGATCGTCTTGAGGACTGCTGCAGCCAACTCGGGGGTGATCGCCTGCCCTGTGAGCGAGTGATGGGCGACGATACGGACCAGCGCACCCTCGATGAGGCGAACGTTGTCGCGTACACGGTCTGCGATCAGTTCGAACACGGCGTCGTCAGTCACGCGTATGTGGTCAATCGCAGCCCGCTTTCTCAGGATCGCCTCGCGTGTGCGCCGGTCTGGGGGATCCAGATGGGCGACGAGACCGGATGCGAACCGTTCACGGAGACGCTGCTCGATGCCTGTCAGCTGGCTGGGAAGGCGGTCTGCGGTCAAGACGAGCTGGCGGCCCGAGTCGTAGAGAGCGTTGAAGGTGTGGAAGAACTCCTCTTCGGTTCGCACCTTGCTGGCGAGAAACTGAACATCGTCGATCAGCAGCACGTCCACATGCCGGTAGATGTGCTTGAAGCGCTCAAGTGCCTCGCCGCGCAGCGCCGCGATGAAGCCGTTGGTGAACGCCTCAACGGTTGTGTAGAGCACCCTCGTGCCCGGCGAGTACGCGGCCAGGTAGTTGGCTATGGCATGCAGCAGGTGGGTCTTGCCAAGGCCTGGTGGGGCATGCAGGAAGAGCGGGTTGTACGCCTGCCCGGGAGTTTCCGCCACGGTCAGCGCAGCTGCGTGCGCAAGGCGGTTACCGTCGCCGATCACAAACTGCTCAAACGTGTGGCGAGGGTTGATCTCTGAGGCGAGCTCTCCCGTGGATGCGGTGCCGGCGCTGGTCAGCGCCTGGTGTGCGCGAGCGGCCGCGTCATGCGCGAAGGCGACGCGCGCGCCCTGCCCAAACACCTCCTGCGCGCACGCTTCGATCGTCTTTCCGTAGCGGCCGGCGATCCAGCTGTCGGTACCAGCTCCAGTTGTTAGCACCAGCAACTCGCCATCCCAGCTGACGATTTCAACGCCATCTAGCCAGACGTCGTAGGTGGTTGGGCCCACACGGGAGCGCAGTCGCGCGGCGACATCTGACCAAGCAGGGTTTTGCGGGAGGTGCCCGAGCATCTCCAAGCGGCTCCTAACAGCTGAGACGTGATTGTGCGAGAGGTCCCGGCGTCACACGGGACCGGGGTGGCGAATATAGCTCCGCCCGGGGCCTGCAGACGCGACCTGGAACAGGGCTTGGCGCAAAGCGCGAGAAAAAGTGCGGGCGCCGTGCTACACCATGGTGCGGACGGACGACCGGCGGTGACGCTCACGAAGCCGGAGCCCGCGTATACTTCCTGCCAACAACCGCTCGGGCGGTGAGGACGATCGATGAAGAGGACCTACCAACCAAAGAAGCGCAAGCGAGCACGCACGCACGGCTTTCGCGCGCGCATGCTGACCAGGGCAGGTCGCGACGTCCTCAAGCGGCGCCGCGATAAGGGCCGGAAGCGGCTTACGGTGTAGGTGGACGGTGGCGGGCGATGGTTCGCCACGCCGAGGGCGGCTGTCACGGAGCGCCGAGTTCGACCGTGTCATGCGCAGCGGCAGGTCGCATGGCGGCAAGGAGTTCGTTCTCTACGTGTTTCCGCGCGGGACCGAGGAGCGAGCCCGGCTTGGAATGTCTGTTTCTCGGAAGGTCGGGGGGGCCGTGGACCGCAACCGCGTAAAGCGGCTGGTGCGCGAGGCGTTTGACGCGGAGTCCAGGCGGTTGCCCGAGGGCACGGATGTTGTGGTGATCGCTCGCCCGGCGGCCCGTGACTTGGCCGAGCGGGAGGGCTTGGCGGGGGTTCGTGCCGCGCTCGGCGAACTCATAGGGAAGGTCGATGGCGTGCGAGATGGTGCAAAGCAGGGCGCTGGGACAGCGCCGCAGCTGGATGGCGCGGAAGTGCCCGGGATGGAAGATGTAGGCTCGCGCACACCGCCGGTGGCCGGGGTGCAAGGAGCGTGACTCGGCCTGAACAGAGGCCGGTTTCGACGGTCCTAAGACGCGCTGTGGTCGCGCCAATAAAGCTTTACCAGAAAATGGTCTCGCCGCTCACTGGGCAACGGTGCAAGTATCACCCGTCTTGCTCCGAGTACGCGGTGCAGGCGGTCACGAAGTTCGGCATACTGCGCGGGCTGGTGCTAGCCGGCTGGCGTCTCCTGCGGTGCAACCCATGGAGCAGGGGCGGCTTTGATCCCGTCGAGGATCAGCGTCTGTTCCGGTCTCGGCGAAAGGCCTCAGGCTCCTGAAATCATGCTCGTAACCGCAAACATCTTTGGCCCACTGATCAGCGTGTTCGCGGCGGTGATCAAGTTCTTCCATGACAGCGCCGGTCTTTCATGGGGCTGGTCGATCGTGCTGCTGACCGTGTGCGTACGGCTCGTGCTCGTTCCGCTTGCCGTCAAACAGGTCGGGTCCATGCGGAGGCTCCAGCACGTGCAGCCGCAGATGAAGGCGCTGCAGCAAAAGTACAAGGACGACAAGCAGCGCCAGCAGGAGGAGATGATGAAGTTCTACCGGGAGAACAACGTGAACCCGTTCGGTTCATGTCTTCCCCTGGTGGCCCAGTTCCCCGTCTTCATCTCGCTCTACTACATGCTGAGGGAGAACCTTCGCAAGGACATCTGTCCGCCTGTACAGGTCGCATTTGAAAAGCACTACGCACTGATCCATCACGTGTCGCTGAAGGCCGCGGCGAGCCAGACCACGGCCTGTGGGCGCCATTACCCGAGCGCCAGCTTCCTGTTCATTCACGACATCACGAGCATCCCAACTGGGCTCACGTTGATCGTGCTGCTGATCCTCTACGTGGGCACACAGATCTCCTCGACCCTGTTGATGTCGGCACCTGGGATGGACCGTAACCAGCGCAACATGATGCTGCTGTTGCCGCTCGTGTTCGTGCTGTTCATCATCCGTTTTCCGGCCGGCTTGATCGTGTATTGGATTACGACGAACGCCTGGACGATGGTCCAGCAGTACACGATCAAGGCCTTCATGGGCCCGATGCCCGCGGTGGCGGGGGGTGTTGGAGTGGACGCATCGGCCAGCGGGGCGGAGCCACCTGCCAAGCAGTCGCAGGGAGCTGGGGCGGCGACCCCAGATGCAGGTCAGGCAAAGCAGGCCCAGGGCGCGCTAGGCGGACTGTTGCGCGGTCGTGGACCGCGCGGTGCTGTGACGGACGGAAACGCTAAGACGCCGAGCGATAGTGGCGCCGGCGTCGCAAAACGTGAGCCATCGCGTCGGACCGGTGGGCCGCCGCCGTCGGCGCGGGCTAAGAAGAAGCGGTCTGGTCGCAGGCGGTAGTGCGCGGTGGATGGCGATTTGACGCGTGAGCGCGAGTTGGTTGCAGGTGTGCTGCGGGAGGTCGCGGCCGCGGCCCGCGTCGAGTGTGAGGTGGCCGTCGAGGTCGGTGCTGAAGGAATTCGTGCCGAGTACGTGGGCGCTGACGCCGGAGCGCTGATTGGCCATCACGGGCAGACACTCGACGCGATCCAGCATCTGGCGCAGCGCGTTGCGTTCAGGGGTGCGCGGGAGCAGGCGCCGGTCATCGTGGACGCGGTTGGATACCGGGAGCGTAGGGAGACGGCGCTGCGGGCAATGGCCGACCAGGCTGCCGAGGCTGCCGTCCGGGAAGGTCGGGCTGTGGGGCTGGAGCCCATGGGAGCGCAGGAGCGAAAGATTGTGCACCTGCACCTCAAGGATCGCCACGATGTCGAGACGTACTCGGAGGGCGAGGAGCCATCCCGACGGCTGGTCGTGGCCCCCGTCCACGTCTAGCGAGCTCGGTGTTACGGGTCTGCGGCGAGCGCCATGTTTCACGTTTTTCTCAGCCGTGAAACAAGATCCTCGATCGGCGTCTGCCGATGAGTGAGCGCCCGTGGCAGAGCTGAGCGACTTTGACCGCGGGGTGGTGCTCGGGCTCCTGGTCGGCGAAGGTTCGTTTGGGGGCGACGGCAAGCAGCCGCAGGTGACTCTGCGCATGCACACACGGCACGAAGCCATCTTTCGCTGGCTTGTGGAGCGCTATCCAAGCTCCCGGCTGTATGGACCGTACACCCACGGTGGACGCTCGTACTATCAATGGATGGCCAGAGGCAGAACGCTCGTGGTCGATCTGCTGCCTCTGCTCGAAGACGAACTGACCCCAGACTTGGACGCCCACGCCGCCGCGCGCTTTCGTGCGATGTTGGATCGCTATTCCGGCTTCATCGCCCGCGAGCGAGCCCGTAGCGAGCCAGGCGACGAAGGTTGAACTGACCACAATGCCCCCAGGCCCCGGCTCGAGGGACCCGTATGCCGGTGTTCAGCCGCTTGCGGACCGCTTTGGCCTGACATCGACGCAGGCGCTCAAGCTGCGGCAGTACGCCGCACTCCTTGCCGAAGACGAGCGTGCGCCCACCACTGTGCGCGACCCGCAGCGTGTGATCGATGATCACCTCGCCGATGCGCTGGTAGCCCTATCGCTTCCGGCGCTGCGGGAGGCGTCAGTCACTGCCGATATCGGCGCCGGCGCCGGCGTGCCGGGCGTGATTCTCGCGGTGGCGCTACCTGGAGCGCAGGTCACGTTGATTGAGGGGTCGAGCAGAAAGTGCGAGTTCCTGAAAGCGGTCGCTGAAGCTGTCGAGCTTGAAAACCTCGTGGTGGTGCACGCCCGGGCTGAGTCATGGGAGGCGGGCATGGGGCGCATGGATCTTGTAACCGCGCGCGCCGTGGCTCCGCTTCAGGTTGTCTGCGAATACGCCGCGCCGCTTCTGAAGGTAGGTGGAGCCCTCTTGGTTTGGCGCGGCCGCCGCGATCGGGAAGCTGAACGAGCTGCCAGCACCGCCTGCGAGGTGCTTGGCCTCACGCCGTCGGAGCCGCTTCGGGTTCACCCATACGCGGGCGCTGAGCACCGCCACCTTCATCTGATGACCAAGACGCGCGAGACCCCGTCGCGCTTTCCGCGACGTCCCGGGATGGCGGCCAAGCGGCCACTCGGTGGCGCGTAGAGCGCGCGTCCTCGGTCCGGCCGTTGGGTTTGACCGCATTTAGCGGCAGATACGCAGCTTGACCGAGCGCTTTGTCGTCTCGGCTCGCTAGCTTCCATGGAGGCCATGGGAACGATTTACGCGGTCGCGAATCAGAAAGGTGGCGTCGGCAAGACCACCACTGCCGTAAACCTCGCCGCCTGCATCGCCGAGGCCGGCTACGAGACGCTGCTCCTCGACATCGATCCACAGGCCAACGCCACGGTTGGTGTGGGGCTTGACAAGCGTCTCGAGCCCAGCGTGTACGAGCTTCTCAGCGGCGAGGCGACCATCGAGCAGGTCGTGGTCCCGACCTCTGTCGCCCATCTCTGGGTGGCGCCCGCCAGCCCGGACCTTGCTGGCGCCAACGTGGAGTTGCCCCGCATACCTGGCTCTGAGCGCAGATTGCGTGAGGCGCTGCGTGGTGTGCGCGACCGTTACGCCTTCACCCTGCTCGACTGCCCGCCCTCGCTGGGGCCGCTCACGGTCAACGCCCTGGTCGCGGCGGATCGCGTTTTGGTCCCGGTTCAAGCTGAGTATTTTGCGCTGGAAGGGCTCGCTGGCCTCCTTGACACGCTCAAGCTGATCCAGCGCGAACTCAACCCCCGTCTGTCCATATCGGGCATGGTTGTGACCATGTACGATGCGCGCACGCGTCTGGCCCAGGATGTGCAGAACGAGGTTCGCACACATTTTCCCGACCTTGTCTTTGATACCGTCGTGCCGCGCAACGTCCGCGTGGGCGAGGCTCCCAGTTTTGGCAAGCCTGTGATTCACCACGACCCCCACTCTGCCGGAGCCGCCGCCTACTTTGAGCTGGCCAAGGAGGTGGCCGCACGTGGCTGAGAAGAACCGGGCGATGGGGCGAGGCCTGGCGGCCATACTGGCCGCCGCCCCAGGCTCCGAGCAGGAGGATCTGAGACAGCTGCCGACCGAGCTGATCGGCGCCAACCCGAACCAACCGCGCCGCTACTTCGACGAGGACTCGCTGCTCGCGCTTGCCGACTCGATCCGCGCGCGAGGCCTGATCCAGCCGGTCGTCGTACGTCCGGTGTCCGGTGGCCGCTACGAGCTGGTCGCTGGCGAGCGGCGTTGGCGTGCGGCCCAGATTGCCGAACTGGACACGATCCCCGCCATCGTCAGTGAGCACAGTGACGCCGAGAGCCTCGAGCTGGCGGTCATCGAGAACATGGCGAGGGAAGATCTCAACCCGGTGGAGGAGGCACGTGCATGCGCTGCCCTGGTTGAGGAGCTCGGTCTCACTCGTGAGGAGGTTGGCCTGCGCGTCGGCCGCGGCCGCGTGGCGGTTTCCAACCTCATACGGTTGCTTGACCTGCCCGACGAGGCGCTCGCCCTTCTGGAGCGTGGCGAGTTGAGTGAAGGTCACGGCCGCGCGCTCCTGCTGGCTCAGGACAACGCCGTGCGCCGGACGCTGGCCCGCAAAGCGGCCGCCGAGCGCTGGTCTGTGCGCGAGCTCGAAGCCCGCGCCAGAGCCTTGAGCGCTGAGCGGCAGACCATTGAAAGCGCAGTCGACGAGCGCCCACAAGCCGCCGTACAGGCCGACCGCGATGCCGCTGCCGCGCAGATCTCTGACGCGCTCGGCGCCGCGCTCGGGGCCGATGTCCAGGTGCGTGTCGGTGCCCGTGGATTCAACGCCCAGCTGCACTTCGCCTCGTTGGAGGAGGCGTTGGCCCTGGCAGACCGTCTGGCGCGCTGATCCTGGCACACTCCTGTCTACCGAGGTAGACGACGAGCGGGATCGCGGCCCTGGCGCTGGTGCGCGCTTCGGGTGACCGAACAAGCATGGCCCGTTGGGAGCGTGTAAGTTGCCCGGCCATGGAAGTCGACGAGGCGATCCGCTCGCGCCGCACCCACAAGGTCTTTGGACCCGATCCAGTTGCACCAGAGCTACTCGATGAGCTCTTCGAACTCGCGCGGTGGGCCCCCAACCACCACCTCACCAACCCCTGGCGCTTTCGCGTGCTGGGTCCGCAATCACTGGCCGCATTGAAGCTGGCGGCCGGGCCGGACGCGGCCCGCAAGCTCGATCGCGCGCCGACCCTCGTGGTTGTCAGCCAGGTCCGCTCTGAAGACGAGGTGCAGGACGAGGAGGACCTGTGCGCCACCGCCTGCGCGGCCTACGTGGTCCTGCTGGCGGCGCACGACCGCGGCTTGGCTGGGTACTGGCGGACTCCCGGAGTTCTGCGAACCGCCGCGGGCCTCGAAGCCTGCGGTGTGGGTGAGGATGAGCGTTTCGTGGGACTGCTTCACCTTGGGACGATACGCCAGCCGGCCAAGCCCAAGGACCGCGCCCCAGTCCAGAGCTTCTCGACCTACCTCGCCTGACCGGCGTTTCCGGCATCGTGTCCGTCTACCGCCGTAGACTTTGTCCACGGTGGTAGACATCCTGTCGCTCGACGCCCTTGTGGCTGAGGCCAGGCGGCTTCAGGAGCGCACGCTCAGGCGCCAGCTACGTGCAGAGCGAGCAAGCGTCGCCTTCCAGCACGCGATCCGCCGCTTACACGCCAGCGGTGCGTCGATCCGAGAGATCGCGGCAGCGCTCGGCATCAGCCACCAGCGGGTGCACCAGATCCTCGACGTGACCAGCGGAAAGGGGGCATTGAAGCGAGCGCGAGCGCAGGTGATATGCAACCTCTGCACCGAACACATCGCGCCGGAGTGCGCGGTTGCCGGCCCCGGCGTCTATGTCTGCGCCGGCTGCGTCGAGCGCGGTCGGCGCCTGCTTGTCAGCCCGGCGTCCGCAACGGCGCAAGACGAGTCGATGCGACCGCTCGCGTTAGATGGCGGCAAGGGCACGTGCGGCTTCTGTGGCCGATCCGCGAGCGCTTTACAGCCGCTGGCCCGTGCGCCACGGGGTCTGGCGCCGCCGCTCGAGCGCCGGCGCCGGCGCCGACCCGGTGCCAGCATCTGTCGTGACTGCCTCGATCTCGCCGGCCAGATTCTCGAGGCGCAGGCGAAGCGGCCGGATTCCATCGCCTGATGGTCGCTCGGCGCTAACATAGCTGCGCCGTGCGAGGCGACGGCCGGTGTCTACACCACGAGGGGTAGCTCCCCGACCCGGTGCCAGCGGTTCCATCTCCAGCGGCAGCAAGGGCGATTAGCTCAGTCGGTTAGAGCGCTTCTCTGATAAGGAAGAGGTCCCTGGTTCGAATCCAGGATCGCCCATCACACTCGGAAGGCCCTGCAAATGGCGACTTTGACCCGTGTGAATAGAGCCGACGAGCTCGCTGAAGGAGCCATCCAAGGGCCAAAAACGGCCAATCCTTGCGCGCAATGCTCGTTAGGGACGCTGTCAGACCTTGGGTCGCCAAACTGCTTGGTCATGGCGCCGGGCTCACGCTCGACACCCACGTCCGCGTCATCGACGCACTCGACGACGCGCCCGGCTCGCGGCTGTCGAGCGATCTTCCAGGCGCGCTGAGCTTCGATCACGGGGCGTCGACGGGCCTCCGACTGCGGACGCGTGATCCAGATGTCGTCAATGCGCTTGTCTCGTCATCGTGGCTGGTGGTCTGAAAGCAGTCGTCGCGCCGACACCCACGGCTGTATTACAATATTTGTTGTGGACGACATGATCAACGGCGAGCCCGTCACTGAAGATCAGATCCGGGCTTGGCAGCAACAGGCGCGGGAAGGCCTCGATGTCGAGGGTCTGAGCCGCCGCGGACGTCCACGCCTCGGCAAGGCCGGCGAGAGCCCCGTCATCCCGGTGCGAATGGACGCGCAATTGCTTGAAGCGCTAACCAAACGCGCTGAGCACGACGGGGTGAGCCGCTCCCAAGCGATCCGCGACGCCGTCCGCGCCTGGATCCACGCGGCGTAGTGCGCATCCACCAGTAGGCTCTGAGCCACGGGATCGAAGCCGACGACGCGATCTACGCCGCCGAGAACTGGGTCTTCGCAGCCCCACAGAACGACGAGAGCCCGATGCCAGAGTTCCGGCTCGGCTTCGACCCACACGGAAGGCTGCTTGAACTCGTCGTACTCGTCTTCGACAGCGGCAATCAGATGCTGATTCATGCCATGAAGGCACGCAAGCAGTACCTCGCGCTCCTGCCGTAGAAGCCGCCGTGCCGCTTCGCTCCAAAGCGACACTTCGTCGCCCACGCGCTCGCCATCCCGGCTCGGATCCCCAAGTGAAAGATGTCATGTCCCGGTTGGCGTGAGCTGGTGGTGAAGGTGGCCGGCCCTCCACGTCGAACGGCGTTGTAGGCACGCGCGGATTGCGGCCGCGCGGCCGGCCAATCGAAGAGGAGGTACCGACCGTGGTTGACGGTATGGGATGCGCTGCCTGCTGGGTGGGTGACGTCGAGGTGCCAGCTGGGGAGGTGAGGTCGTGCCTGTCGTGATGGGTTTGGACCAGCACCGGGCGCAGATCGCGGCTGAGTGGATCGACACCATGACGGGCGAGGTTTCGCGCACCCGGATCGCGCCAGCGGACCGGGCCGCTGTCAGGGAGTTCCTGGAGCCGTTCGCTGATTGTGGTCTTGAGGTCGCGTTGGAGGCAACGACCGGCTGGCGGTTTGTTGTTGAGGAGCTCGAGCGGGTCGGTGCCGAGGTGCACTTGGCGGAGGCCGCAGAGGCCAGTGCGCTGAAGGGCAAGAAGAAGCGTGCGAAGACCGACTTCGCTGACGCCCGGCATCTGCGCGAGCTGCTGCTCATCGGGCGGATCCCGGAGTCATGGATCCCGCCGGCGCACATCCTTGATCTCCGCGCCCGGGTCAGGACCCGGCATCTGCTCTCGCATCAGCGAACGGAGTGGCAGCAGCGGATGCACGCAGTGCTCTATCACCACGGTGTTCCTCAACGCCGTGACCTGCTCAACCAAGCCAACCGCGCCAGGCTGGCCGGGCTAGATCTCCCCGCTGCGGCACGCGAGCAGCTTGAGATCGCGTTGCATGTGATCGACGCGATCGAGCAACGCCTGATCCCGTTTGACAAAGAGCTCGCCCGGATCGCAAAGGCGCAACCGGGGTGCCGCACCCTGATGTACGAGATCTACGGGGTCGGCGCGCTGACCTCGGTCACGATCCTTGCCGAGCTCGGAGACGTGCGCCGCTTCCAGAACTCTCGTGATGTGGTCCGCTATAGCGGGATGGACATCACCGTCCACCAATCCGACGATCATCGCGCCCCTGGTCACCTCTCCCGTCAAGGACCACCCGCGCTGCGCTGGGCGCTCGATGAGGCAGCACAACCCGCCCGGTTCCCAGCCAGCCCAGACCGCGCGTATTACGAACAGCTCGCCGCCCGCATCGGGGGCAACCGCGCGTGCTTAGCACTGGCACGCAAGCTGCTCAAACGCAGCTACCACCTGCTCAAGAACCTCGGCGACCAGGCAATCGCACCGGTCGCCTAAAACCCCTGTCACGCGGCAAGCCCGAGAACACCCGATGACCCGCGGTCAGCTCCCGGCAAGACTGCTGCCGACCCGCCACCACGACGGGAACGGCCCAGAAAGAATGAGCGGCCGCAACACCATCTGCCGGAACACCCCATCAAACATCATGCCGCCGACCTGGAGCCAACCCGGGCCGAGTGCCGAAGTAAGCCAGGGCGTCCGCGGACACAACCTGACCCCCAACCACGCCCATTCACCGCCGACCGACACACCGACCTCCACCGACAACGAAGACTCCCGGACCGGCACTTGACACGAACGCCGAGACAAGTAAGCAGTAGCCCCGCGGTCAGCTGACGAGTTCGACGCCGGGCCGTGCTCGGGCGAGCCGGCGGTCGGTTGTGAGTAGCGTTGCGTGGAGTGCGGCGGCCAGTTCGACGTATAGGGCGTCGACGAGCCGGAGCTGGTCGCGCTCTGCCCAGGCGCCTGCCAGCAGACGAGCCAGAGGATGACGGACGATAGGGGCGAGAGCGATTTCGCTCAGGGCAGCCGAAACGGTTTTGGCGTCAAGCTCACCCGCGCGATGCAGTCGACCTAGCGCGGACAGTGCTTCGGCATCGAGGTGCGCTGGAGCGTGTAGCTCACAACCCCGGAGCCGCTGACGAACCGCAACTCCCTGCGGCGTGCCGATCAACGCCTCGACCAGCGCGGAGGCGTCGAGAACTAGTGTCTCAGGCACCGAGCTCGTCGCGGGCTTCGTCCAGGGCGCTGATCACGGCGTCGTGGGTCAGATCAGCATTGGGCAAACGCTGCAGCCGCTCCAGCCAAATATCGGTCTCGAGGCTGGCGAGCGCGCCTCGTATCGCGTCCTGCGCGACGCCCGAGACGTTCACGCCTGCGGCGCGAGCGCGGTCGGCGAGGTCGTCGGGAAGGTACACGTTCACTCGAGCCATACACACACTATACACACAACCCGCGTCGGTATCGCTTCGGCCTCGGCGACGGCTCGAAGCCGGCGAGTGCATGGGCGACAACGTGGTGCTGGTCCACATCGGGCGCGATGATTTGGGAGCACCCAACCCTGCGACGAGCTTCGATGGCCGCGTACTTCATCTATGCCCGTAGCGAGATCACCGACGCCGAGGTCTCGAGGCGCTACAGCGAACTGGCAGTTCCGCAGATCCATCAGTTCGGAGGCGAAGTGCTCGTGGCACGTGGAGCGGTTCAACCGCTCGAGGGAGATCTCAACCCCCAGTCGGTCACGATCTTGAGATTCGACGATCCCGCCGCCTTGATGCGCTGGTACGAGTCCCCCAAGTATGCGCCGCTCAAACAGATGCGGCTCGAGAGCAACGTCGGCGACATCATCGTCGTCGACCAAGCCTGACCGCCGGACGCCGCGATCGCCTACCACCAAGCCGAGCAGCCACAACCAACCGACTGACCCCCCCCGCACCGAACTCTCCACCTGCGCTGCCAGCGACGCCCGGTCGCGACCAATCACCTGAGCCGTCGCCAGCGCGAACGACACCTCGCGCGACGTGTCGCGATCATTGCCCTTGACAAGATCACCCGCATAATGACCGAGTTGTCGTTGGATGACCACCAGCGGCACTCCTTCTCGGGACATCTCAACTGCGTGAGCGTGCCGGAGTTGGTGTGGTGCGAACCGGCGCCTGACCCCGGCGGCGGCAGCGGTGCGGTGCAGTTGGGCGCGAATGCTGGCGGGGCTGCACCGTCGGCCTCGCGTGGCTCCGTGCAGGATGCAGAAGAACGCTCCGACCGGCAGGGTCTTGCGCAGCTGGATCCATGGCTCGAGCTGGTCCCACGCCCAGCGGTCCATCCCGACCTCCCGGCGCTTGCCGCCCTTGCCTTGACGCACGAGGATCGCCCCACGGACGGGGTCAAGGTCTGTTTCGGCGAGCGCGAGCGCCTCGCTGATTCTCAGGCCGGCGCGCCACAGTACGATGATGAGCGCACGGAGTCTGACCCCGTCGGCATCGTCTCCCGCGCTGCGCATGACCGAGATGATCTCCTCGACAGTCGGCGGGTCAGGCGGATAGCGCAAACCCTTGTTGTGAGGCGTGCGGCCCTCGTGGAAGCTGGCGAGCGTGGCCGGCGACAGACGTCTGCCAGCACGATCCAGCGCTGAGACTGATTGCATGACGTCCTCCTTGGGACGTAGATCGACACCACATCGTCGACCGCCATCACCGAGAGGAGGGAGAAAGCAATACTCCCGCGACCGACGCCGAAAGTAGTGGTGGCGTGGCATTTTGCTCGTCTTGTCCAGTTGGGCCGAGCAAGTGCTCTTAGCGCAAAGCGGCGGATCGCGCTTGCCCAAGCGCCCCCCGGACGCTAGGCTCACGACCCGCTGTCACCCGAGATTCCACACGTCGGCGAAGTGGACCCGACACACGTCGGTCCTCCCGATCTGATCCTGGAAGAGATCGTCCCGCTAAGCGAGGTGCCCGAGGACATTCGCAGCCGGTTCGAGGTCAAGCCAGAGACGGGTGAAGATGTGGCCGCCACCGTCCTGCCTCTAGCTGAGGGTGGGTTTCGAATCCCGGTTCCACCGCATGCCGCTGGCGCCCATTGGGCCAGCGTGACGTTCGCCGCACGAGCTCTGGCGCTCATCGAAGGCACCGATCAGCCGGACTACGACGACTATGACGATCCGTTTGTCTGGGTCTTCGCGCTCAGTGCCGAAGCTCCGGTCACCGGTGAGAAGATCGTCTCCGCTGGAGGCTTCGCCGGGTCCTCCACTCAGACCGAATATCAGAAGGGCGAGGCGCCCAGGCGTGGCAAACGCGCAAGCCTGTTCTCAGCGATCCGCACCGAGCCGCGAAACGCCTAGTTCGACTTGGTCCCTGAAAGTCGTGATCTTGTGACGAGTTTTTCTTGACAGCGCGGCGGTCGAAGAGGACGATGGCGATGGGCCTGCGATCAGATTCCGCCTGGGAGAACGACCCACTGCGGCCCCAGGGTCCGCGTGCTGGAGGTTGTGCCCGTCATAGGCAGTGCCGGCGCACGGTTGATGCTGCGCTCAGGTGCTGAGCGCGCCGTCTCGTGCTGCCCGGATCCGGCGAGGAGGCAGGACGAGAATCGGGAGGGCCGGCTTTGCCGGACGGCCTCACCGCCCGCGATGGGGGAGGCCGGGAGGGGGGCTGACCCCCTCCCGTTAGATGAGTAGTGCCACGGGATTAGGCGGTGTAGTCGACCAGCGCGCGGGTGGGGCGTCCGAGTTCGTGGTTGAGCATGACGGCGGCGGCGAGGGCGGCGAAGCGTGCGCATAGGCGGACGCGGAGGTTGGAGAGGGTGCGCGCGCCGTGACGCTCCAGGGTGAGGATGTCTTTGAAGGTCCAGAAGATCGATTCGATCCGTTGGCGGATCGGCGCGAGATGCAGCTGGTGGGGTTTTGCGTGGGTGCGCCGTGGCTGGGGAGTGATCTCAGAGGCCGGTCGGAGCGCCGGGGTCGATGCTGCCGCGGTGCTGGCGGCTTGACGCTTCTCGTCCTTGCGACGGGGACGGTGGATCGTCGCGTCGAGCTCAGCGAGCTCGGCCTCGAACTCCTTGCCGCGGAAGTTCTTATCGCCGATCAGCATCAGCATCACCCCGGGCTGATGCTCGCACCGCGCGACCATCTGCAGGCACACGAGCTTCTCGTCGATCTTCGGGGAGGTCAAAGCCAACGCCCGCGGGGTGCCGTCGGGGGCGAACAGGGCGTGCAGCCGGAATCCGTAGAAGTAGCGGCTGTGGCTGGCGCAATACCCGTAGTCGGCGGCGTTAGCGAGCGCGTCAGTCAGGCTGGAGTGCCCGCCGCGCTTGACCGTCTCCCGCGATCGGGCGCACTCCACTGGGGTGGAGTCGACCAGCAGCATGTCGTCCATGTATCCCGCGCTGCGGCGGGCGAGCTCGCTGATCAGCGCCTCGATCTGCCGCGAGAGCCGCAGCCGTCGCTTGTGGTAGGCGGTTCGCTCCGGCAGGTGGGGGAACAGATGCCCGATCTGCCGGGGCGCGAGCGCGAGGAACCAATAATCGGACGGGATCCCCATGATCGACTGCGCGATCGAGATGGTGATGATCTCCGCATCAGTGATCTTCCGACGCGCGTTTCCGGGCCGTTGAGGCAGGAAATCGTCAACGATGCAGTAAACAACCGTAAGCAGCAGGTCGAGGTTGGCGTCCATCGAGTCCCTCCACAGGGTCGGCGCTGGGTATTGAGTACCGCCAACTTCGACCTGCGCTGTTATGTCTCCTTCAACGCCACGACCCCGCCGCCGGCCGTGGCACTACTCATCTAACGGGAGGGGGTCAGCCCCCCTCCCGGCCTCCCCCATCGCGGTCGGTGAGGCCGTCCGGCAAAGCCGGCCCTCCCGATTCTCGTCCTGCCTCCTCGCCGGATCCGGGCAGCACGAGACGGCGCGCTCAGCACCTGAGCGCAGCAGCAACCGTGCGCCGGCACTGCCTATGACGGGCACAACCTCCAGCACGCTGACCCTGGGCGCCGCAGTGGGTCGTTCTCCCAGGCGGAATCTGATCGCAGGCCCATCACCACCGTCCTCTTCGACCGTCGCGCTGTCAAGAAAAACTCGTCACAAGATCACGACTTTCAGGGACCAAGTCGAACTAGGGCGCGCAGAGCCAGAACGCTGCTGCGTTGACGGAATAGCACTCATCCATCGTGATTGAGCGCCGCGAGCGCTCCGCCACGGATCCGTGCCTGCGGGTGGTCGATCGGCGCGGATCATCGGTCGTAGACGTCACGACGGTGTCCGAGCGTGACCACGACGATCAGCAGGACGTCATCCTCGATCGTGTAGATCACGCGGTAGTCACCAACCCGCACCCGCCATGCCGGCCGGCCGCGTAGCGGCCGTGAAGCCGGTGGACGCGGATCCTCAGCCAACAACGCAATCGCCGCCTGGAGTCGACGAGCCACGGGCGGGTCGAGCTTCCGCAATGCCCGCACCGCCGCCGGGCGCAACTCGATCCCGTAGCGGCTCACTCCCAACCGAGGTCGGCCTTGGCCTGATCCCAGGGTATGTTCGCGCCCTCCTCGGCCATCGCCGCATCAAACGCCTCAACGTCCTCGGCATCCTCCAGTGCAGCGACAAGCCGAGCGTAATGCTCAGGACTGACCAGCACAGCCGCCGCACGGCCGTAGCGCTCGAGCACCACGGGCTCGGTCTGTGCCTGGTCGACGGCGCCAGGGAGATTCTGGCGGGCCGCACTAACAGTCATCGTCGTCATGCATAGAGCGTACAAGACGGCACGCGTGTTGTACAGTCTCAACCGTCGGACTTCGCTCGCGTCCCAGCACCAAAGCGGATCTGTCGATCCAACGCACGAGAGACGCGCAACTCGCCAACACCGAGACGCGGGAGATTTCGTGTCCGCCAGCTCGGTGCCTATGCATGGCCTCAGGAACGCCGCGATCGGCCGCGGCGCCGACACAGGCGCTTCATCGCAGACGCGGTAAGTCGCCATAGCGCTCGTTTGCTCTACAGGGCAGTTTCGGCCGAAGCGATCGTCTCGTGGGGTGTGGGCCTCGAACGATTTTTGGCAGACTATATTGACTCAGCCCTTTATGTCTGCCAGAATGTGCGGGTGGAGATCAGGTGGGCGAGATCCGCAACCAAGCACCGGGTGAGCCGTGCTCGTAGCGAGCATGCGATCCGCAATGCCGTTGCGATCATCGACCAGCCCGCTCCGGCAGACAGCGCCAGTCGCGACGACCGGATCGTGTTTCTCGGCCCCGATCGCGACGGCACGATGCTGGAGGTGATGGCCGTCGAGACTGAGGCCGGGTTGCTGGTGATCCACGCGATGCTGATCCGTCGCAAGTACCTTGACCATCTCGAAGGAGCTACCGATGAGCAGCAGTGAAGATGACCGCGTCATCGCGGTCACCAAGGGTGGGGCGAAGATCACCCAGAAGATCGTCGACGAGCTGGCAGCTGAGGCAGAGCGCGGCTATGACCTCTCGCTCGGGCGGCGCCGCGGCCGGCCGTCTCTGGACCTGGGCGTGTCCCCACGTGTGACCTTTCGCGTCACAGGCGAGCTACAGGAACGAGCGCGCCAGCGCGCGCAGCGAGAGGGAAAGTCGCTCAGCGAACTCGCCCGGGACGCGTTGGCCGAGTACGTGAAATAGCCACACAGCCTCGAGCGGCAAGCCTGTTTGGACCGCGGACGATCGCATTCGCCTCGGCAATCTCTCTTGGCCGATGAGCGCTATGGCGACGAGGCGTGCTCCTGCGTCACTGAGAGATGAGCGTGGATGGCAGCTGGGCTAGTCCAGGGCGGACGAGATCTCGCTCGTCACAACTGGCCAGGGTCACTCCGAGCCTCCGGGCTGCGGCGACGTAGGCCGCGTCGTAGGCGCTGAGGCCGTGCTCGGTGGTGAGCTGCGCCACCTCAGCACCGAGTTGTGGGTCTACCCGCACCAGCGTTCCGAGCTCGGCGATTGCCCATATGCGTCTTGCCAGCCTGTCTGCCGCGTCCGGATCCTCCCAGCGTACGATCGCGACGTTCGTGGTCTCGTAGAAGGCCAGCTCCACAGTTGCCAAGTCGCCTGATCGCAGCAGCGCGAGCGCGGCCTGATGTTCGCGGTCGTCGGCGTCCTCGGCGGCGAGCAACACGCTCGCATCAAGAAAGATCACTGCGGCCGGCCGGCTTTGAGATCCCGGACAGCGTTACCGCCATGCCGCCGCGCCGTTCCCTCCAGAGCGGACATCTGCTCAGAGAGGCGTCGCTGACGCTCGCCCAGGCCGACCTCGGCCAGCTCGCGGATGGTGGCGCTGCGTGTGCTGCCACGGGCGTTCGCCTGGGCGTCCACGCGTGCGAGGAACTCATCGGGCAGAGAAATCATCACCTTGGCCATACTGAGAGTATACCCGGTGTTACCACGGCCTCCAAGTGGTCGTTCCGCTATTGCTTTGCGGAGAGCGGCTTCGACAGTCAGACGATCGCCTTGGCGACGGACCGCTCGTATACCGCAGCTACTCGCATTTGATGGTGGTCGTGGGATCTGGCAAGCGGGATCTGTTGCGGACGCTCATAATCCGAGTCTGAGGAAACTCACGAGGAGGGAGGAGGTGCGCCCGAATGCTTTACGACCCTGTGGAGCACCGGCCGCTGGGTGGCGATGCGTGGAGCGAGCAGCTGGCTCGTGACGCGATCTGGCGGATCGCCGCCGATGCGATTGGCGAGTACCAGGGACCCGAGACCCTCTGGCCCAACGCTGCGGAGGACCTAGAAGGCGAGGCCGATGCACCCTTTCGTAACGCATATTTTGGGGCTGCCGGCATGGCTTGGGCGTTGGATTATCTGGCCCGACGGGAGGTGGCCCCCGAGTTCGGCGCGGCTCGAGAACTAGCGCAGCGGATCCACCATGATTTCATGCTTGCTCCCGAGCTGACATCGCTTGAACCCGCACCGGCCCCGTCGTTGTTTTTTGGTGAGAGCGGGATTTTGCTCGCGGCCGAAGCGCTATTGGGGGACGGATCCCAGCTCGCCTTTCTTGAGGCGGCGATTAACGGCAGCCTGGACCACCCCTCGCTGGAGCTCTGCTGGGGATCGCCGGGCACGATGACCGTCGCCCTGGCGTTATGGCGCGCATCCGGCGAGGAGCGCTGGCGCACGGCCTGGATAGCGTCTGCCGAGCGGCTTCTTTCAGAGTGGAGAGACCTCGTGTGGACCCAAGATCTCTACGGAACCCGTCAGCAATATGTTGGTGCCGGACACGGGTTCGCGGGAACCGCGTTCGCGTTACTCGGCGGCCAGGACTTGCTCGGAGAGCGAGCTGCGATGCTCGTCGAGCGGGTTCGTGATGTTCTCATCGCACTGGCCCAAGTCGAGGGGACGCTCGCGCAATGGTTTCCGCTCGCGGGCACATCGGAGGGTCGCCACCCCGTTCAGTGGTGCCACGGCTCGCCCGGAATCGTGACGTCACTAGCAGGGCTACCGCACGACGATGAAACAGACCGGCTTTTACAGGCTGGTGGTGAGCTGACCTGGCAGGCCGGGCCACTCTGCAAGGGCGCAGGACTCTGCCACGGCACCGCCGGCAACGCCTACGCCTTCCTCGCGCTGTTCGCCCGGTCACAAGACGAGCTTTGGCTGAGGCGCGCGCGAGCGTTCGCGATGGACGCCGTAGCCGACATCGAACGACGCCGGCTCAAGCGCGGACGTGGACGCTACTCGCTGTACACCGGCGACATTGGAGTGGCGATGCTGCTTCAAGCGTGCCTCGCGGGCGATCGCCGGTTCCCCTTCCTCGAGGCAGCAATCTAGTCCCCTGCAGACACTGACTCCCAGATGCGCAATGCGCGAGCCGGCGATCGCTTTGGCCCAGCTACGGCGGGTGGCCCTGGCAAGCGCATTGGCGACCCGGCGCGTGTCCTGGTTCTGGCGAGGAGCGGGTCTGATGGCCGTGGCCGGTGTAGATCTGCTCTGTGGTTGGGGCGTGCACCGTCGCCTGCTCGAATCAACCCCGGAACGTTCGTAAGGCGGACCTGTGACGGGCTGTCGCGTTTGGTTATGGTTCCGAAGCGTGACTTTCGATGCATCGTCAGCCGAGCCCCGCAATTGGGTTCCGGTCGCGCTAGCGACGACGAGCCTCGATTAGGTGTCGCGTGGAATGGGCGATGAACGGGCCATCGCGCTCGATGCGGTCGTGGAGTTCTCGCAGTCGGGAGCGGTACTGCTCAACCGTGAATCCTGGCAGCCACCAGACGACTTTGCGCAACAGGTAGACGACCGCGGCAACGTCGTGGATCACCATCCGCGTTCGGGCGGTCTGGACGTCGATGATCTCCAACCCCGCTGCCTGCGCGGCGGTAACCTCATCGCGGGGATCCCGAGCGGCGGCCCCCGTCTGGGGACCGAGAAAGAATTCGATGAGCTCGAATGCGCTCCTCGGTCCGACGTGTTGAGCGAAGTAGATCCCCCCGGGTCGCAACACCCGCGCGATCTCGTCCCACCAGACCGTTGCCGGATGACGACTGCTCACCAGGTCAAATGCGGCTTCCGCAAACGGCAACGGCGGCTCATCGGGGTCCGCGACCACAACCACACCACGGGGATGCAACCGGCTCGTGGCAGCCAGGACATTCGGCGGCCAGGACTCCGTGGCGACTGCCGTCAGAGGAAACGAATGAGCCTCCGCCAGCACCTCGCCACCCTCGGTCTGGATATCAAGCGATGCCTGCGCCGCGGCGAGCCGTTCAGCAAGACGAGCCGCGTATCCCCAAGGCGGTCGCTCCTCGGTGGCACGGCCGGCGAGCCACGAGAAGTCCCAGCCGCTGATATCTGCGCCCTCGCTGAGCGCGATCAACTCCTCAAAGCTCTCCACTTCCCTATCTTCGCGGGTTACGCCGACGATCCTCGCCCCGAAGCGCCCACACGAACGAAATGTGAAGAGGCCGCCGAACGGCTGAGAGTGGCCTAAGATCAGCGAGCACGCTCTCGCCGGGACCTGCTTCTCCTCACCGGCGGGCACGTCAGGGATGAAGCGGCCGGACCCGCGTGCGCGGAATGCTGGCTCAGTCCGCGCATGTGGCCTACAAAGCCTTGAAGAAGCGCACGGCGGGCAGTGGGGTGTAGCCGGTCTTCTCGTACAGCCGTCTCGCCGGAGCATGACCGGGATCCCCGCCGGTTTCGATCATGGCTGTCCGCATCCCTGACTCTCGCATCCAGTCCGTCGCGATTTCCGTCAGCGCAGCACCGATGCCTCGGTTCTGGACGCACGGATCGACCGCGATCATGTGCACCTCGCCCATAGCCTGCTCGACGTGGAGCTTGGCGGCGACGAAACCGAGAATCCGTCCCTCCGCGTCCTCAGCCACCCAGACTCGCTGGTCTGAATCGCCGAGTACCGCTCGCACCTGCGCCGCCTGGCCAGCGCGCCAATCGCCCCGCAGTCGCGCAAACAACTCCTCTCCGAGGGTTTCGTGGAGCGATCCGAACACAGGCTCCCATGCGCGCAACGAGAGCACGACGATCGCCTCCTGGTCCGAGGGCCGGAAATCGCGAAGCGCAGTCATAGCGAAAGACTCCCACAGACGCCCCGAGGGCCACGGAGGCAGGGGTTTTCGGCGCTATTTCTGGTAGTGGTAACGAGCCTGAAGGATCACGAGGTCATCGTTGAGGACGCGGTAGACGAGTCGGTGCTCATCGGTGATTCGTCGTGACCACGTCCCGGTGATTCCGTACTTGAGTGGCTCTGGTTTCCCGATTCCGGATGTCGGGTCGCGCAGCGCGTCATCGATCAGCCGGTTGATCCGCTTCAGGATCGAGCGATCGGACTGCTGCCAGTGGCAATAGTCGTCCCAGCCTTGGGGAGTGAAGACAAGCCTCACTCGCGATCGAGCGGATGCTCTGCGAATTCGCCGCGTTCGGCGGCCTCGGCGGCATCAAGCAAGCGGCGAGCATTTGCGGGAGAGCGGAACAGATAGGCGGTCTCCTGCCATGCTGCGTAATCCTCGGCGGCCATCAGTACCGCGTTGCCGCGCTTGGACGTGATCTCGATCGCAGTGCGGTCGTCGTTGACCTTCTCGATGAGCGGGAACAACGCCCGCCGTGCTTCGCTTGCTGTGATCGCCAACGGACCTCCCTTGGTCGTACCGGAAATGGTACCACAGGGGTTGTTTCGCGACGAGCGTCTCTTGCTTTGCTCGAAACGGGTGCATCTTCACCCACAGCTCGGCGGTTGTGCTTTGCGCGGGAAGGTGGAGCCGGCGCCCGATGTTGGTGCCGAAGTTGACCTTATCTTGCGGGTTGTCGCTGGGTTAGCGGTGTCGCGCGACGTATTCGTCTAGCGCTTCGCGGCTGACGTCCGCCAACCGACGACCCTGTTGGTGGGCGATCTCTTCAAGGGCCGAGCGGACATCGGGCCGGACACGCACAGTAAGCGGCGGGGTATGTGCGCTACCGCCGATCAGCGACGGACGACCGGCCCGCCGCTGCTCGAGCACGCGCTCGGCGAGCTGCTTGGCGCCCGCTTCGGTCAGACGAGAGCCGTCGGGCAGGCGGACCTCTTCCTCGTCGAGGTCGATGTCAGGACCGATTGGCCCGATCTGTTCTGTCATCGGTTGCGTCCTCTCTTTCGGAGACTGGTCGGCATCACGTGGATGACCAGGAGGCAGTCAGCGGGTCTTGATCGCGACGATCTTCAGCTCGCGCTGACGGCTGTCGTTTGCGATCCAGGTCAGCGTCGGCTGGTTGGTCTGCGGGTCGGTCACGATCGTCGGCTCAGAAGTGGACATGACGTGGTAGGTGTGGGCTTTGCCGATCTTGTGTCGCTGTGCGCTACGGCTGAACCTGATCGACTTCACCCAACAATTGTGGCATACACAACCCCGGACACCAAAGACCCGCTCCGATGGCCGCACGCGCATCTCAGCCAACGGCCGCGACCGACCTGCAACGCGCGGGTAAGGGAACCGCGGCAAACGCTAGTGAGGATATGGCTGCTCCCGTTGTCGCTCTTGGCTGAACGCTTGGCGCGGTCAGTAGGGATGCTGGCACCGGACTGGCAGCCACGATGATGAAAGCGATCTGTAGCCTCGTGATTAATGCGTCTGCCCGCGGCGGGCACTTGATATATACCGAGCGTCGGTATATGTTTGTGTTATGCCAATCAAGAGCATGCATGAGCCGACGTTCATGATCCTCACCGCTTTGGCGTCAGGGCCCCAACATGGTTACGGCATCGTCAACGATGTCTCCGGGATCTCGGGTGGTCGCGTAAAGCTACGCGCGGGGACCCTGTACACGGCGCTGGACAGGTTGCGCGCCGACGGTTTGGTGGAGCTCGATCGTGAGGAGATCGCGGACAGCCGCCTACGTCGCTATTACCGGCTCACGGCTGCTGGTAGTGAGCGGCTTGCTGAGGAGGCCGCGCGGCTGCGGGGCAACGCGCGGGTGGCAATGATGCGGTTGCAGTCGAATTCCGGGATGGCCGGAGCATGAGCGACCCGTGTGAACTCGAGCGACGCTACCGCCGGCTGCTGGCGTGCTTCCCTTCGGCGTTTCGTCGCGAGCACGAAGAGGAGATGCTCGTCGTTCTGCTCGCCTGCGCCCGGGACGGACTTCGCCGCCCGGGGGTCGCGGACACGGTAGATCTGCTGTGGCGTGCGTTGCGACTGCGGGTCGCCCCTGTGACGCGGCGGTCGGTCCCGACCGTGTTCTGGGGAGCGAGATTGATGCTGCTCACCGGCTGTTTGGAGCTAGCGGCACTCATGGTGGTCGTGGTCACCAAGGGCACCGTGGACGCGGCTGTGTTGCGACACGTCCCGGGTACGGGGGCACGCGCCGTTGCACTGGTTCAAAGTCAGGTGGAGGCAGTTGAGATCGGCGCGCCGATCGCCGCGGCAGCCTGGCTGGCGCTCGCGTGGGCCAACGACCGCGGACACCGCTGGGGTCGTTTCGGAGCGGTCGCGCTCCTCACCCTCACCGCCGTGAGCCTACTGGCGGGGCTAAGTCGACACGGAGGCTCCTACGCGGTTGCCGACGTGATCGTCGGGGCCGTTCTATGCACAACTGCCCTCGTCGCGAGCGCTCTGATCATCAGCATCGACTCAAACAAGCACTACGACCAGCGGCGACACAACGGTCAGAGACGCTCCGCTCTCACGGACCAGACGGCGGCGCTCATCCGGCAGGCGGAGCCTTACAACGCAAGCTGGAACTGACCATGAGCACGCAACTTCAACTGATGCGCTCATCCCGGCTCGCCGACGCGGCGTGGCGCTATCAGATCGTGCTCGACGGCCAGAGCGCCGGCAGCATCCGCAATGGCGCAACCGTACAGTTCTCGACCTCACCCGGGGAACACACACTGCAGGTCCGCTCGCTCCACGTCGTCAACCGGCACATCGGGCTCTCCAGCCCCCCGGCAACCTTCACGATCAACGACGGCGAGCAGGTCCAATTCGACTGCCACGCCCCAGGCTTCGCCCACGCGCTCAAACAGTGGATCCAGTGCCTGCGTAGCGACCGCAGCCACTGGATCACGCTCGAGTGCATCACAACCCTCGATTAGAACGGGTCTCGCGCCTCGGCAGCCGACAACGGCCCGAAGGGGCTTGCAGGCTCACGGACGAGTCCCACGACGACATCCGGCTACCACCGCGCCGAGACCCGCTTTCACGCGGCCGCGCGCGTCTCAGACGCGGCTCAACGGCACCCGCTTTGCGCGGAACGGGAGGCACCGCGATCACAATCGCTTTCAGCGTTTGGGCCATTCGCCACTGGCTATAGGTTTGGCGACAAGTTGCGCCTGCTCGTTGTTCGGGTCAGATCGGGAGCTGGACCCGTTCCGCTCGATGGAGGTTGGTTATCCGAGACGGGATACGAAACGCTCGGTAGCCGCGTCCCTGATTCTCGCTCGATTCAAACTTGGGCAGCCGTACGTCCGGCACATCTATCGCCACCCAGACAGCGTCGTCTGGTGCCTCGTAGGGGACAGGATTGTCAACCCAGAAGAAGTCGCCGCGGAGAGCGCCGCGCACCGCCCGGTCGGCATCCACGGCGGCCAGTGGAGTGAACAGCCTCATCGTAAGTGACGTTATCTGACGATCGCTTCCATCGGGCCACTGAGGAACCGACGTGCGATTCCGTTGGCGACCAGGCGCGCGTCCTGGTTCTGGCGGGCGGATACGAGGTGCATGGCCCTGCTACGTCCCGGACCTGCGTCGATGCGCGTGGGGTACTCGCGCTCGCGTGGTTGGTGCCGGGCAGCGCTCTGGCAAGCGCGACGTGAGGGCTTGTGGCGCCGGTCGGCCGGCGGGGCTTGCCCCACGGATGACTGCCGCTGTTTAGGCTCGGAGGTCGCGCCGTTCGATGCTCCTGATGGCGATCGCCATCAGCAGGAAGGTGACGAGTCCGAGAACGACGAGGCTGGGGAGGTCGATGCCGCGTGTGAGTGGGTCGTGGCCTGTGTAGTAGTAGAAGAGTGAAACGTATTTCAACCAGCTGAGAACGCTGACGAGCGGCGCGAAGCTGTTGATCAGCCAGCCGAGGACCGCGACACCCGCGGCGACGCCGGTAGCGAGCGATCGACGGCCGGTGGCGGCGGCGAGGGTGATCGCGAGCGCTCCGATCGCCAGGCCGAAGAAGGCGAGTTGGACGGCGAGAGCGGTGATGTGCCAGATCGTGATTCCGCCACCAGCGAGGGCGACGCCGAGGATCAGCCCGATCCAGACCGCCAACGCGATGATCAACACGACGGCGGCGATCGCGGCGGCCTTGGCGATGATGAGCCGGGAGCGGCGGATCGGGTACGCGAGCACGAGCGCCAGGATCCGGTCCTCCTCTTCGCCTGCGGTGGCTGCGGAGGCGCCAGTGATCGCCAGGGCTCCGATCACGAGCGGGGCGTAGATGATGGCGATCTCGCTACGAAACCAGCCTGTGACGGTGCCGTAGTCGCCGCCGCCCAGCAGGTTCCCGACGCTCTTGGGGACGTGGAGTTTTCCGATCGAGTGCCCGACGGCTGGGAACAGCGCGCCGACGGCAGCCATCACGGCGATCAGGCCGACCGCTGCCGACATCGTGCTTGGGAGTCGCAGGCGGAGCGTGAGTTGGGTCACGGGCCGGCTCATGTCGTGTCCGTGCGGTAGTAGCGCAAGAAGATGTCTTCCAGGTCGCCGTCTTGCGGGCGCACCGCGCGGACGTAGTGACTGGCGGCGACCTTGACGACCGGATCGGCCGAGCCCTCGAAGCTCACCGTCACTGTCGCATCGACGGCCGCTGCGTCGACGACGCCGGGAAGCGCACGGAACTCTGCTGGATCGACCGGAGCAGCGAACTCGATCTCCAGACGCTGGACGGCGACGCGTCGGAGGTTCTCAACCGAGTCCACCACGACAAGTCGACCGTTTCGCAGGATCGCCAGCCGGTCGGTGACCCGCTCCACCTCCGACAGGGTGTGGGAGGAGAGCAGCACGGTACGTCCTTGTGCTCTCACCTCGCTCAACAGGCTGTGAAAGCTCCGCTGCACGAGAGGATCCAGACCGGCAATTGGCTCGTCGAGGATCAGCAACTCGGGCTCGTGCATGAACGCCTGAACGAGCCCGAGCTTCTGTCGGTTCCCGGCCGAGAGCTGGCGGATCGGACGATCCAGCACAGCATCGAAGCGCTCGACCAGAGCGTCGCGTACACGCCTGTCCACGCCGCCGCGCAGCTGCGTGAAGTACTCCAGGACACCCCCTCCGGTCAGCTTGGGGTATAGCGCGAGATCCCCCGGAAGGAACCCGACTCGACCTCGCACCTCCAGGCTGTCACTGATCGAGTCCAACCCGAGCACCCGGGCCGAGCCTGCGGTCGGCTTGATCAGATCCAGCAACAAGCGCAGCATCGTCGACTTGCCCGCCCCATTGGGACCGAGCAAGCCGAACACCTCCCCCTGGCCGACCTCCAGGTCGAGCTCGACCAGTCCCCGCCCCGAGCCGTAATCCTTCGACAATCCCCGCGTCGCGATCACCGGTCCGGCCTGCACGGCTCACCCCTCCGGAGTAATACACTCGACTGCCACGTGATTCGTAGGTTACATACATTTCAGACGTACGCGAACCTTGGATCGGGGCGGATCTTTGTCCGCTGACGACCGCGATGACCGCGGGGTGCGCCAATTCATCGAGAGCTTCGCCTCGGCACTCGTCGACGCCGGCATGCCACAGATGCCATCGCTCGTGTTCGCCGCGCTGCTCGCGACCGACACCGAAGGACTCACCGCCACCCAACTCGCCGACCAACTGCAGGTCAGTCGCGCCGCGATCTCCGGCGCCGTGAACTACCTTGCGCACGTCGATCTCATCGCACGCGAGCGCCAGCCCGGCAGCCGCAGCCACCGCTACGTCCTGAAGAACCCCACCTGGTACGAGGCGGTCGCCCGCCGCGAGCAGGTCCTCAACCGATGGATCACCACAACCCGCGACGGCGTCCAGGCCCTCGGACCGACCACACCAGCCGGAAAACGCCTTGCCGAATCCCTGGCCTTCTTCGAGTTCCTCAGCGACGAGCTACGCGAACTCCTTGCCCGCTGGGCAAAGACACGCACCAACCAACGACCACCCACAGCGACCTGAGCCACGGCTCCCCAGCCAAAGCGGCCCCCCTGACACGGCCGCTAAACCAGCGGATTGTGGTCGAGCAGTTGGCAGGGCAGCGCGCCGCGGTCCCCGTAGGAGAGGGCGATACCGGCAGGCCAACATCACCGGTGACGACTTCGTAGTCCGCAGCTTCAGCCTAGGCCGAAGTTCCTTCGGTAGTCACGCTTGAAAACGGCCGCATTCCCTGTGTTCGTCGGGGATAGCGGCCTTTTCTACGGGCAACAGTGTAGTCACAACATCCGTCCGGTGGATGCGATATAGTCCAGGCATGCCAGCGAAGACACGTCACATCGGTGCGATGCATGTGGTCACGAACAGGATTCGTCGTGGTGAGAAGGAGTACACCGCGACCTTGTTGCGGCGGTCATATCGGCAAGACGGGAAGGTCAAGAAGGAAACGCTCGCGAACCTGTCGCACCTCCCGGCCGAGGCGATCGACGCGATCCGGCGGGTGCTGGCGGGCGAGAGCCTGATGAGCGCCGATGACGCGTTCGAGATCGAGCGGTCCTTGCCCGCGGGGCATGTGAACGCCGCGCTGATCATGGCGCGGCGGCTGGGTTTGGCGGAGCTGCTGGACCCGCGGTCCTCGCGTGATCGGGATCTGTGCATGGCGATGATCGTCTCGCGGGTGATCTCCCCGGGATCGAAGCTGTCGACCGTGCGCTCGTTGGGGCAGTCGACGCTGGCGTCAGAGCTCGGGGTCGAAGGTGTTGATGAGGACGATCTTTACGCCGCGATGGACTGGCTTTACGAGCGCCAGGCCCGGATCGAGGACCGTCTCGCCAAGCGTCACCTCAACGTTGGGGAGATGGTGCTCTATGACGTGTCCTCCTCCTATTTCGAGGGCCGCGCCTGTCCTTTGGGGAAGCTCGGCTACTCGCGGGACGGACAGAAGAACCTGCCCCAGATCGTCTACGGGTTGCTCTGTGACAAGCACGGCCGGCCCGTCAGCATCGAGGTGTTCTCCGGCGAGACCCATGACGACAAGACCCTCCCCGCACAGGTCAGGAAGGTCAAGGACCGCTTCGGGCTGGCGCGTGTCACTGTTGTGACTGATCGCGGGATGGTCACCAAAGCGAACATCGAGACCTTGACCGCGACGGAGGGGGTGTCGTGGATCACTGCGCTGAAGGCCCCCACGATCAAGAAACTCGTCCGCGACGGCATCTTCCAGCCGTCGCTGTTCGATCAGCAGAACCTCGGCGAGATTACCGACGTCAACGAGTTCCCTGGGGAGCGTTTGATCGTGTGCCGCAACCCACTTGTTGGTGCTCAGCGCGCCCGCAAACGCACCCTGTTGCTGGACGCGACAGAGCAGGAACTGGCGGCGATCAAGACCCGGGTGGACAAAGGCACTTTGCTCGGCTCAGCGCAGATCGGCCTGGCCGTCGGGCCGGCCCTGAAGCGCTTCCACGTCAAGAAACACTTCGACATCCACATAAGCGACATGGAGTTCACCTACCAGCGCAAACAGGAGCAGATCGACACGGAGGCCGCCCTCGACGGGTTCTACATCCTGCGCACCAACCACACCGCCGCTGAGGTTCCAGCCGGAGATGTCGTCCGCACCTACAAGAACCTTGAGCAGGCCGAGCGAGCGTTCCGGTCCCTGAAAGGCCCGGACCTACAGATCCGGCCGATCCATCACCACCTCGAGAACCGGGTCCGGTCCCATGTGCTGATCTGCATGCTCGCTTACTACCTCACCTGGCATTTGAAGGCCGCATGGAAACCGCTGTTGTTCACCGACGAGAACCGCCCCGAGAACGACGACCCGGTCGCCAAAGCCGTCCGCTCACCCGAAGCTGAGACCAAGGCCCGGACGAAACAGACGACCGACGGCGGCACTGCTCACAGCTACCAGACGCTGCTCAGCGAACTGGCGACCCAGACCCGGAACCGCACCCGACTCGCCGGCCGGACCGACACGTTCGAGAAGCTGACCCAGCCCACAGCACTCCAAGCCCAAGCGCTCAAGCTCACCACGAACGCCCCAGTCGTGATCAAGTAGACACAACCCCGACACCCCAAAACCCTGACGATCCCAGCAAATAAGCCAGATTTCGCCGCGTCACCGGGGGGAACTTCGGCCTAGGCGTTCCGATTTTGGCTCCGCGTCGCCGGAATCCCTGAGGATGGAGGACCCGACGTCGAGCATGACGGGATCACGCGCGACTCCGGCGCGGGCTTGGCGGAGATCGGTCTCGTGCAGACTCGTACAGACCACCGGGGCGCGTTCATCGCTTGCCCAGTGCGAACTGCTGCCGCCGCCCGGATGCCTCAACAGCGTCTGTTCCAGGCAGCCCACCGGTTGGTTGACAGCGCTACGGGTTGCCTGCCGATGGCACTGGGTAGATAGCCACCCGACACGATAACTGCGGTGTGTCTGACTCTTTGATAGAGCGGTCGCATTTTCTAACCCAACGCTGAGCTGGTGGTGAGGGCTGGCTGGTTGGTGTCCGGACCGGGGTCCGGGGCAGCGTCCTTGCTGTGGTTCCGCCGGCGTCCAGCCGGCGGGCGACCCCCTCAAAAGCGCGCCTCTTCCCCGGGAGGGCGTGCGCGCTTGTGGTGTGGTCTGGGCGTGTCATTTCTTGTCTGCTCGATTCTGACGGATCCGGTCGGCCCGAGCCTGCCGAAGCCCTGCGGCGCGGGCGCGGCGGATGGCGGGTCCGCGGCCTGAGTGCTCATCATCGGGGGTGACGTAGCCGATCGCGGCGTGCAGGCGCACGGTGTTGTATTCGGTGCGCACACGCGCGAGTGTCTGGTCGAGCACGGCGGGGTCGCTGATCGCTAAAAGCAGCGGCCATTCGCCTTTGACGTGGCTGAAGAAGCTCTCGATGTGCGCCTGGTCTGTGGGTGTGCCGGGCCGGCCGTGATGCTGGGTGATCAACATGATCGCCATGAACTGGCGGGTGTCGATCGCGGTCATCTCGGTCCCGTTATCAGACCACGCGACCAGCACCGGCAGCTCGTCAGGCTCGTCGATAACAGCAGGCGGCGGCTGATCAACGCTGGCAAGCGGTCGTCCGTCGGGGCCGAGCAGCCCCTGGTCCTCGAGCGCCTGGGCGAACAGCAGCTGCACCTGGGTTGAGGTTTGCTCTGAGGTGAGCAGGTATCCGATCCAGTAGCGGGTCACGACATCAACGATCGCGTAAGCAACCCGCTTGGCACGCGCAAAGTGGGTTGCATCCCAAATCCAGATCCGGTTCTTCTCCCAGCTAATCACGGGAAACACGGGTGTTTGCGGGCGTGCGCGAACCGGCTCCCCAGGGAGCGTGACCTGGTGTTTGAGCGCCACACGCAACACCGTGGACGGGCTCACGAACACCGTCCCGGTATAGCTGCCGCGGTGTGCGAGCTTGCGATGCGAACGGTCCACCGGCCCCCACGTCTCGATCAGGCAGAGGATCGCCTGCTCCTCCCACTCAAGCAGGCTGTGCACCGCCCCGCCACCCGGAGCCTGGTCCTCCAAGCTCCCGGTCTCTCTGAGGCGCGCCCGCCAGCGGTGCACGCGCACATCCTCTACCTGCAGCACCCGGCACGCCCGCGCGTGCGACCACCCCCGCCCGACAGCATCATCGATCAGGCCCAGAAGCTCGAGCTTGACCCCCGCACTCACCCGCGCGGGGACCGGGCCAGTAAGCCCGAGCGCTGCTTTCCCCTGTGCAACGAAAGCTCGATCGCCTGCTCCTTGATCGTCTCGGTCAGCTGCGCGTTCTCGGACCGCAACGCCTCCAGCTCCAGCTGCTCGGGCGATGAGACCCGCCCCGGCTTCGCGGAGGCGAACGCCACCAACGCCGCATCCTTCGCCAACGCCCTGAGCCGGATGATCACCGACACATCCACCCCATACTTCCGGGCCGCGTCCGCCTGCGAGATCTCCTTCGAGGCGACCTCCAAAAACAGCTCCCACTTCTCCTCCGGCGACAGCTGCCGGCGAGCTTTGCGCTTGCCGTTCTCCATCATCTGGACCTCCTGGATCAAGGCCCCCAAAGCTACCCAGCTTAAGGTTGAAAAACGACCCTACCTCTATCGCGAAGCCAGACGCAAACCATAACCGGAGGCATCAATGGTTCGAGACCTGCTGCTCGCAGCACTCATCACCGTGGTAGCGGTGGCACTCGGCATCGCCGTGCACCCGCTGCTCCTTCTCATCATCGTCTTCGCCGTGCTGTTGCTCGTCATGCGACGCTCGACCTGGTAACAGGCGTCCTGGGTCTCGCACCTGAAATGGAGCAGGGAATCGGCACGGTCGCCTCAAGCGACACGGAGGAACACGCGACCAAGCCGGGTGGGCACATGAAAACAGCTGCGCGCCCAGCCGAGTCGGAGACGGCAGCGACCGCGCCCGGAGTCAGACCGTCCGGTTGCGGTCGCTGCCGGCTTTCCCGGCGCGGCGCGCACGGCACCGCGCCTGCCCAAACGCTTGCTGCGGGCCAGGCTGCCCGTGCCCGGTACCGCGGTCTGTGGCGCTCACATGCTTGCCGGCAGTTCCTCGGTGTGAGATCGCCCGAATGCGCGATCGCCGCACTCATCGTTACTTCCACACGCTGCACGAGATCGTCGCCGATGGCATCGAGCAAGACCTGCCGTCGCTGACAATCGCAGTCACGATTCAAAGGAAGACGGACTCGCGAGCGGATCGGCGACTAGGCGCGTGTCAAGTCGAACCTGGTTCTGGCGAAACTGAGGTCTCATTCGACGTGCGATAAGGAAGCGGTCCCTGGTTCGAATCCTGGATCGCCCACTGTGTGGCGCCTGTGTCTGTTGGCCGGTACGCTGCGCGGCCGCGGGGAACACCGCGAGCGGAGCCTCGATCGTCGCAACGTTTCGCCCCTGGTCACCCTGGTAGACGCGTACTCTCGCCTGAAGCGACGCCTGCGCGTGGCCTTCCACGGTGGCGATGTGTCCAGAGAAGCAACGGTCGCGTAACCGGCCAGGGCGCGGGTGCTCACCGCGGCCAGCCCCGGCTCAGCATCGCATCGGCCGCCAGTCAAGAACGGGTCCACGATCCTCGGAACCGTGGTGCGTGCTATTGACCTCGAGCGCGGGCGTCCGGACGACGATCAGCGCGGTTCGAGGATGGACCCGGTCGGAGTGTCCTGCGGATGCGCGGCGGCTCACCGTCGCGGCGCGCCGGTCCGTGGCGCTCGTGCTCAGCGGCGGATGCCGTCGACAAGCCGCTCCCAGTTGCCGGAGGCGATCAGCTCCTGGTCGGCTTGGCTCAGTCCTGTACGGCGCAGGAACCCACCGACACCGCCCTCTGGGCCGGGTCTGTAGGGGTAGTCGGTGGCGAACATGATCCGCTCGACGCCCGCGACCTCAACCGCCCACCGCAGGTAGCGCTCGCTGTAAACCCCGCCGGCTGTGATGTGTGCGTTGCGGCGGATGTACTCGGAGAAGCTCAGCGGCAGTCCCGCCTGCGCGGCCAGGTCGTCGGCGCGGTCCAGGTAGAACAGGATCACCTCACCCCAGTGGCCGAGCATCACCTGCAGGTCGGGGAAGCGGTCCAAGACGCCGGCCAGGGCAAGGCGCAGGAACTGTACGCCCGACTCGTAGTGCCAGCCGATGCCGTGGCGCGCAAAGGCGCTGTCGATGGCCTCGCCAAAGCCCGAGTACAGGGCGGTGCGCACGGCCGCCTGGGGTGCCTGTGGGTGGATGTACAGCGGCGCTCGCAGCGCCTGGGCCGCTTCGAAGATCGGCCAGTTGCCGGCGTGGTCGAGGTTGCGCTCGCCGGTGCGTCCGAAGATCAGCGCGCCCTGCAGCCCGAGCTTCCTGACCGCGCGTTCGAGTTCGCCAGCCGCCGCTTCGGGGTTCGGGCAGGCGAGCGTGGCAAAACCCTGCAGGCGGTCGGGGTGGGCGTCCACCAGCTGCGCGATGTGATCGTTGGCGAGGGTCTGCAGGCGCACGGCCTCGTCTGCGGAGAGGTCGTTGAGGCCGGGGGAGGTCAGCGAGATGACCTGCACATCGAGCCCGGCCTCATCCATCGCCGCGATCCGCCGCGCGCCCACCTCGAGCAATCGTTCGCCCATCTCGCCGGGCGGGAGCGCCCGCGGATCGCCCTGGCTGTCGGCCGCTGCGGCCTGCTTCCAGGCAGCGAGCACGTAGTCGGTGACGAAGTGCTCCTCGGTGCCGATGGTCTTCATCTACCTGCCTCCTGTTCGCGCGCTGTCCGACTGCGCCGCTCGCCGACCAGCGTCAACATAGCGCCGCACGGGCCACCACACTCGGCAGGTCCCCGAGACGCAACTCCGCGGAGTTGTTGTTGTCTACGCAATCAACCTGCCTGCGCTCGCAAGGCCGGCGATGGCTGCACCTGACTCTGCGCCGCGCATCGTCCAGTCGGCCCACGGTCGGCCGTGGACGCTTGGTCGTCGACCGCGTCCGGTCCACCGAGCCAGGCGGAGAGCGCCTACATTCCGTTATGGAATCGATGTGTCGGAACCGGAATGGAACTTTTCGCACAAGTGCGCCAATGTTGCCCGCTGTGACCCGCTTCGGCTTTGCGATCGACCAGCGCTCGTGCATCGGCTGTCACGCCTGCACGGTCGCCTGCAAGGAGGAGCACGGGGTTGAGCTCGGTGTCTTCCGCACCTGGGTCAAGTACATCGAGCAGGGGGAGTTCCCGGACACACGGCGCTTCTTCTCGGTGCTGCGCTGCAACCACTGTGAGGATGCTCCCTGCGTGACCGCCTGCCCCGTCACCGCGCTCTTCAAGCGTGAGGACGGGATCGTCGACTTCGATCCGCAGCGCTGCATCGGCTGCAAGATGTGCCTGAACGCCTGCCCCTACGACGCGCTCTACATCGACCCGAAGTCGCACACGGCCGCGAAGTGCAACTTCTGCGCCCACCGCGTCGACGTAGGGCTGAAACCCTCGTGCGAGGTCGTATGCCCGACCGACGCGATCCTCTCAGGCGACCTGGACGACCCGGACTCTGAGATCACACGCCTGCTCAACACCGAGGCCACGCAGGTGCGGGCGCCCGAGCATGGGACCCGGCCGAAGGTCTTTTACATCGGCGCCCAGGAGGCGTCCCTTGAACCGACGATGGTCGGCGGTGGCGATGCGTTTCTGATGACTGAGGTGCCGCCGACCCAGGCCGAGAAGCTCGCGCCGCTGACCGCCAACGCCACCGCCCGGTCGATGGGAGACATCGCCCATCCGCCGCCGTGGGGCTGGCGCGTCTCGAGCTACTTCCTGTCCAAGGGGGTTTCGGCGGGGGCGATGATGCTGGCGGTGCTCCTGCTCGTGCTCGGTGCGCACGGCTCGCACCTGGCCGACATCGTGCCCGGCGCGCTGGCGCTCGCGGGGATCGCGCTGACCGGTGTGTTTCTCGTGACGGATCTCAAGCAGCCCAAGCGCTTCTACTACCTGTTCATCTATCCGCAGTGGCGCTCGGCGCTGGCGATCGGTGCGCAGCTGATCAATGTCGCGGGCGTGGTGGCCACGGCCTTCCTGGTGGCGAGCATCGTCGGGGCTGACGGCGTGCGCTCGGCGCTGCTGTGGCCCATGGTTCCCGCCGGCCTGGCGCTCGCCGGCTACACGGCCTTCCTCTTCAACCAGGCCGAGGGGCGCGACCTCTGGCAGAGCCCGCTGCTCGTCTCCCACACGATCGTCAACGCGCTGATCGCGGGTGCCGGCTCGCTGGGGGTCATGGCGCTCTTCGTCCACGCGCCCGCCGACGACATGCGGGCGCTGGGCTGGACCCTGACGCTCGGTGTCGGCGCCAGCGCCGCGATCATCGTGCTCGACCTCTTCGGCCTGCGGCACCTCACACGGCAGGCCGAGATCGCCGCTCACAACCTCTGGCGGGACCGCTTCGCCAAGCGTTTCTGGCTGGGCGGCATGCTCACCGGCGTGCTGGCACCCGCCGTCCTCGGCACCGTCTACCTGGCGATCGGTGGCACCGGCGTCCTGGCCGCCGGTGGCGCGCTGGCGCTGATCGGCCTGTGGTTCTACGAAGACGCCTGGGTGCGGGCCGGACAGTCCGTACCGCTCAGCTGATTGGAGCAAAACCAAGTGCAACCGTCCGGAATCGATCGCAAAGGCGCACGGCGCCCCACTGGCTACGGCCCCAGGGACAAGACGCTTCAGAGCTACCCGCCGATCGAGCGCTGGGACGACTGGACCGAGTACGACCCCGCCCAGTGGCCCAAGCGCGTGCCACGCGAGTACATGCTGGTGCCAACCGTCTGCTTCAACTGCGAGTCCGGCTGTGGCCTGACCGCGTTCGTTGACAAAGAGACGCTCGAGATCCGCAAGCTCGAGGGCAACCCCTACCACCCCGGCTCGCGCGGGCGCAACTGCGCCAAGGGCCCGGCGACCATCAACCAGGTGAACGATCCCGATCGCATCCTCTACCCGATGCGCCGCAAACCCGGCACGCCGCGCGGTGGCGGTGAGTGGGAGCGCGTCAGCTGGGACCACGTCCTGGACACCTTCGCGGAGCGGATGCACGCGGCGTTTGCCGCCAAGCGGCCCAACGATGTCCTGTACTTCGTCGGAAGGCCCGGCGAGGACGGGTTCGCCGACCGTTTCCTGGAGACGTGGGGATCGGACGGGCACAACTCGCACACCAATGTCTGCTCCTCCGGCGGCCGCTGCGGTTACGGTTTCTGGTCCGGGATGGACCGTCCCTCCAACGACTTTGCCAACGCCAAGTTCATCCTGCTGATCTCGGCGCACCTCGAGTCGGGCCACTACTTCAACCCGCACGCACAGCGCATCACCGAGGCCCGCCACCATGGCGCCAAGGTGGCGGTGATCGACCCGCGGCTGTCCAACACCGCCACCACGGCCGACTACTGGCTGCCGGCCTGGCCCGGCACGGAGGGCGCGGTGCTGCTGGCGATCGCAAAGATTCTGCTCGACGAGGGCTGGTACAACCGGCCGTTCATCGACCGCTGGGTCAACTGGCGCACCTACCTCGCGCACCGTGCGCCGGACGCCGAGCCGACGCTCGACCGTTTCATCGCCGAACTGCGCTCCGAGTACGCCCGCTACACGCCTGAGTTCGCCGAGGCCGAGTCGGGCGTCCCCGCCCAGACGACCGTCCAGATCGCGCGCGAGATCGCCCAGGCCGGCACGCGCTTCAGCGCCCACATCTGGCGGGCCGCCGCCGCCGGCAACCTCAACGGCTGGCAGATCACACGCTGCCTGGTGCTGCTCAACGCCCTCACCGGGTCGGTCGGCACGGAGGGAGGCATGTCGCCCAACGCCTGGGACAAGTTCATCCCCGCGCCCTGGCGCAGGCCCGAGCCCAACCAGCAGTGGAACGAGATCAACTGGCCACGCGAGTACCCGCTCTCCTGCAACGAGATGAGCATCCTCTACCCGCACTTCCTGCTCGACGAGCGCGCCCACCAGCCGGTGCTGTTCACCCGCGTGCTCAACCCGATCTGGACCTTCCCCGACGGCGGCAGCTGGATACGGGCACTGCGCGACGAGCAGAAGGTCGGGCTCCACGGCGCGCTCACACCCACCTGGTCTGAGTCCTCCTGGTGGGCCGACTACGTCCTGCCTATGGGCCACGCGCCCGAGCGTCACGACACCCAGTCCTACGAGACGCACGCCGGGCGCTGGCTGGGCTTTCGCCAGCCGGTGCGCCGCGTGGCGCTCGAGCGCATGGGCCGGCCGGTCGAGTTCACCTATGAGGCCAACCCCGGTGAGGTCTGGGAGGAGGGCGAGTTCTGGATCGAGGTCTCCTGGCGTGCCGACCCCGACGGCTCGCTGGGCATCCGCCAGTACTACGAGTCCCCCTACCGACCCGGCGAGAAGATCAAGATCGACGAGTACTACCGCTGGATGTTCGAGCACTCGGTCCCCGGCCTGCCCGAGAAGGCTGCCGCTGAGGGGCTTGACCCGCTCGCCTACATGCGCCGCTACGGCGCCGTTGAGATCTCGCGCGACGACTACCACGGCCAGGAGGCGCAGGTGGCCGCCGATCTGCTCGGCGACATCCAGATCGAGGAGCCTGAGCGGACGGTCCGGCGCGGGGCTCCGAGCGACGGCCACCTGCCGCTGACCGGTGACCCCGACACGCTGGGCGTGGAGGTCGAGGGCGAGGTGCGGCGTGGCTTCAACACCCGCTCCGGCAAGCTCGAGCTGTACTCCGAGACGCTCGCGGAGTGGGGCTGGCCGGAGTTCGTGGTCCCGACCTACGCACGCACGCACGTGCACCACTCGCTGATCGACCACGAGCAGGGCGAGTACCTGCTGGTGCCGACCTACCGTCTGCCGACGCTGATCCACACCCGCTCGGGCAACGCCAAGCACCTCAACGAGCTCTCCCACACCCACCCACTGCTGGTGTGCCCGCAGGACGCCGAGCGGATCGGGGTAAAGACCGGCGGGCTGGTGCGCGTCGAGACCGAGATCGGCTTCTTCGTGATCAAGGCGCTCGTGACCGAGGGCATCCGTCCCGGGGTGATCGCCGCCTCCCACCACATGGGCCGCTGGCGCCTCAAGGAGGACAACGGCGGCGAGCGCTGGTCAACCGCGCTGGTGGATCTAAAGGAGGACGGCGAGACGATGCGTTTCAGACGCCTGCACGGCGTGCGGCCGTTTGACTCAGAGGACCCGAGCTCGAGCCGCATCTGGTGGTCGGATGCCGGTGTGCACCAGAACATCACCTTCCCGGTGCACCCGGACCCGGTCAGCGGCATGCACTGCTGGCACCAGAAGGTGCGGGCCGCGCCGGCCCGCCCAGGCGACCAGTACGGAGACGTCTGGATCGACCTCTCGCGGTCCCGCGAGGTATACCGCAAGTGGATGGGCCTGACACGGCCCGCGCGCGGCGAGTTGCGCCGGCCGCTATGGATGTTCCGCCAGGTCAAGCCGACGCGCGAGACCTACCTGCTGCCGCAGGACGAGCGCACGCTGCAGGCGCGCGCCGCGGCCGGCGCGGGGAGCGCGATCGAGGGGCTCGAGGCGATGGCCGAGGCGGTGGACTGGTCGCCGCTTGAGGCCTGGGGGCCGCTGCCGAACGCGGTCGCCGCGCGCCGGGACGACGCCACGTCGAGCGCGACTGCGCAATGATGGTCTGAGCATGACCCCGGAACCCCATCCCCCCTTCAAGTCGACCTGGCCGCGCGGCAGCGGCGGGGCCGTACGTGACCTTGACCTCAAGCGCCCCGGTCTCGTCGAGCGCGAGTTGACGCTGCGAGTGATGGCCGGAGCCCTGCCCGGTCCGCCAGCGCGGCCAACTCGCCGCAGGCGCAGCACCGGAACTACCGGCCCGCGCGAACGCTGACCCGCGGACAATGCCCGAGCCGCGCCGCAAGCACAAGCGCGAGCGCTCACCCGCGCCGCTGATACCCCACCGGATCCCGTCGGGCCGGCGCACGACCGAACAGCCGAACGCGACCGGCGACATCCATGCGCCCCTGAGCCTGCGCTTCTGGGTTGTGCTCGTCCTGACTGGCGTCGCCGCCGGGTTGCTCGGCGACCTGATGATGGTGGTGCTGTTCACCACCGAGCACGTCACCTACGCCTTCCACAGCGGCTCGTTTCAGGCGGCCGTCACGCGCGACTCTGGTCTTCGCCGCGTCGTGGCGCTGGCGATCGCGGGGGCCGTGGGTGGGCCGGCCTGGTTCATCCTGCGTCGCCGCTTCAAGGGGGAGCCGGCGGAGATCGACGAGGCGGTCTGGCACGATGAAGGGCGGCTCTCGTTCCGGCGCTGTTTCAGCTCCTCGGTCGTCTCCGAGTTCGTGATTGGGATGGGGGCGTCGATCGGCCGTGAGGCGGCGCCCAAGCTGCTCGGCGGCGCCGCCGGCTCCTGGCTTTCTGACTTCGGCAAGCTGACTCCCGCCCAGCGGACCCTGATCGTCGCCTGCGGAGGCGGCGCCGGCCTGGCCGCCGTCTACAACGTGCCGCTGGGGGGAGCGCTGTTCACCGCCGAGATCATGATCGGGACCCTGGCGTTGCCGGTCGTGATGCCCGCGCTGGTCTGCTCCGGCATTGCGACGTTCACCGCCTGGATCTACCTGCCCGATCACGCCACCTATCTGCACGTGCCCGTCCACCACGACTCGGCGTCGCTGATCGTCTGGGCGGTGCTCGTCGGCCCGGTGCTGGGCGTCGGCTCGGTGATCTACATCCGGATGATCGCCTGGGTCTCACACCATCGCGCCCGCGGCCGCCTGGCGCTGATTGCGCCACTGCTCGCCTTCACCGCCCTCGGCGTGATCGGGATCGCCTACCCGCAGCTGTTCGGCAACGGCAAGGACATGGCTCACGCCGCGTTCCTCGGTGGTGGCACGATCGCGGTGCTGCTGGCGCTGGCGGCGCTCAAGCCGATCGTCACCTCGCTGTGCCTCTCAAGCGGCGCCAGCGGCGGCCTGTTCACCCCGGTGATGAGCACCGGGGCGGTGCTCGGCGCTGGCCTGGGACTGGCCTGGGGGCATCTGTGGCCCGGGGTGTCCTCCAGCTCCGGCGCGCTGATCGGCGCCGCCGCCATGATCGGCGCCGCCATGCAGGCTCCGATGGCGGCGATCGTGCTGGTGCTCGAGCTCACCCACAGCGGCTTCGCGGTGGCGGTGCCGATGATCATCGCGACCGCCTCCGCGACCATCGCGACCCGCCACATCGACGGCTACTCGATCTATACGGGCAGGCTGCCGGAGGCGCCGGACATGCCGGAGCTGCACCGCCACGATCATCCAGACCCGCGCCCGGGTGAGGCCCACGGCCGGGACGGGCGCGAAGACTTCTGAGGCGGTGGCGCGCCTGTCCGCCCTGAGCTCAGTGGCTCGGGTGGTCGGCTCGACCCGGGTAGCTGTCTTCCTCCGAGCCGATGATGCGCATCGTTGAGCGGATCACCAGCCAGAGACAGAACACGAGCATCGGCACAGCGAAGACCAGCCCGACAACGAGCGAGGAGACCCCTCGCAGCAGCGCCAGCATGCACATCATCGACAGCACCAGCACCAGCACCAGCGGGCCGGTCGGCCACTGCGTCGACTCCGGCACCAACGTGAAGTCATCCTCCGCCAGCTGGTGGGTCGTCTCCGCGAGCGCGGTCTCAGGGCCTTCGCTGACGCTTTCGGTGGTCTCGTTCACTGTGGCTGAACTCTGCGCAAACGCTTGGTGTTGCATTCTGCCGCTCCTTCTCGGGTCGACCACTCAAATCTTACCGTCTACACGCCTGCGGCACCGGGCGCGACGTTGCGCTCCAACCAGCGCCAGAACGATTCGGCGGTGTCGCTGTGCCGTCGGCCGTATGCGCGCACCGCCCGCAGCGCCCGCCGGATCTCGACGCCGTCGAGCGGCAGCAGCGCCAGTGTCCCCGCGGTGAGCTCGAGCTCGACGGCCAGCGGCGAGAGCAGCGAGAACCCGCCGTCGGCTGCCAGCGTGCGCTTGACGCTCTGCACGCTGGCGGTTTCGATGGCCGGCAGCAGGCGAATCCCGTGCGCCGCCAGCTCAGCGTCGATCACCTCCCTGGTTCCCGAGCCCTCCTCGCGCGCCACGTAGGGCTCCTGCGCCAGGTCCAACGGTGCCACGCGCCCGCGCCGGCACCAGGGATGGCCCGCCGCCACGACGACCCCGAGCCGGTCCTGGTGGACCGTCAGGGCGTCAAACCCGTCCAGATTCTCGGCACCCTCGACGAACCCGAGCTCCACCTCGCGCTCACGCAGGCGCTCGAGCACGCCCGCCGAGTTGACGATCTCCACCTGCGCGCGCGTGTCGGGCTCGCGACGGCGGAAGGCGGCAAGCCAGCCGGGCAAGAGCAGCTCACCGATCGTGTAGCTGGCCGCCACGCTGAGCGCGTGCCGGGCCAGCTCGCGGTGGGAGCTGAGCGCCTCCTCGGCCCGCCGCAGCGCGGCCAGTGCCTCCTTGGCATCCGGGTAGAGCAGCCGTCCCGCGGCGGTCGGGCGCACGCCGAAGCGGCCACGCTCGAGCAGCACCACGCCGCCACGCCGCTCGAGCCCCTGCAGGCGCTTGGTCACCGCCGACTGCGTCAGTCCGAGAGCGTCCGCGGCACCGTGCACGCTCGAGCTCTCGACCGCCGCCACGAACGCGATCAGCTCCTCTGACGAGAGCGGGTTGGCGGTGTTGTTGGCCATCGCGGGGCATTCTCGCCGATCGCGCGAGGCCGCCGCTACGCTGCCCCCGTGACGCCTCCACGAGCACACGACCCCGGCGCCTGCCGCCTCGGCGTGCTGGCCTTCGGCGACTCGATCACCAACGGCGGCGGCGAGCTGCAGTGGGGCGTGGCCCTGCAGTCCTGGGCGCTGTGGACGGCTCGCGGCCTGGGCGTCCCCTACAGCCCCTACGCCGTCGACGGGGCAGTCGCGGCCGATGTCCTGCGCGCGCAGATCCCGCTGTTCGAGCGCGTCACCGACCGCTCGGCGCGCTACCTGCTTGGCTGCCTCCACATCGGCACAAACGACGTGCGTCACCCCAGCTTTGACCCCGACGCGCTCGCTCACGACCACGCCAGCGCGCTGGCGTTTTTGGCGCAGCGTTGCGATCACCTGCTGACGGCGACGCTGCCGCTCGATCTCGGCCGGCCCCGTAACCCCACTCTGGTGCAGGCCGCCAACCGGGCGATCACAGACTCAGCCGCCCGGCACTGCGCGTACGTGCTCGACCTGGAGCGCTTCGGTGGCCGTCAGCTGATGATGGCCGACCACGTTCACCCCACCGCGCTCGGCCAGGTCAGGATCGCCGAACTCGCTCTGGACCTGCTGCACGCGCAGGCCGGCCTGGCAGTGCGCGTACGCCCCAGCGCGCTGATCAGCTACCGCACCACCCGCCGCGGTCGGCTGCGCGGCGATCTCACCTACGCCTACCGTCACGCCAAGCAGGACCTGCGCCTGCTCGCGGCCGCCAGGCTCGCTGTTCGCCGCTAGGCCCGCGGCGCCCGGCCCGCTGGCTCGGGCGCCTCGCCGCAGCGCTCAGACCCGACCCGCCACCAGCGTCGCGTCGCGCAGCCGGGCCGCCAGCGCCCCGTCAAGCGCCCCCGGCTCGAGCCGCCAGCGCCAGTTGCCGCCCTGCTTGCCGGGGTTGTTCATGCGTGCGCGAGAGCCGAGCCCCAGCACGTCCTGAGCCTGCACGATCGAGACCGCCGCGCGCGATGACAAACACAACCGCACCAGCCGCCACCAGGGCTCTGCCTCATCGATCCCCGCGGCCGCGCAGGCCAGCGCCACCCGCTGCCGGGTCGCCTCCGTCGCGTTCTGATACCAGCCGGCGGCCGTGTCGTGGTCGTGGGTGCCGATGTAGACGAAGCGCTCGCGGGCGTGGTTGGCGGGCGCGTGCGGGCTGGACGCCTCCGCCCGGGCGCCGCCGAAGCCGAACTGCAGGACCAGCATGCCGGGCAGCGCGAGGCGGTCGCGCAGCGCCTCCACGGCCGGTGTGATCGCCCCCAGGTCCTCGGCCACCAGTGGCAGCGCCGGCCCCAGCGCGCCCGTGAAGGCCTCGAACAGAGCCTCGCCGGGGCCACGGTGCCAGCGGCCGAAGCGGGCGTCGGGCGCGCCTGCCGGAACCCCCCAGTAGGAGACGAAGCCGCGGAAGTGGTCGAGCCGGACGGCGTCAAAGAGCTCGAGGTTGCGCCGCAGGCGCGCCACCCACCAGGCGTAGCCGGAGGCGCGCAGAGCCGGCCAGTGGTAGACCGGATTGCCCCACAGTTGCCCGAGCGCGCTGTAGTCATCGGGTGGCGCGCCCGCCAGCAGCGCGTCGTTGAACAGCTCCGCGTGGGCGCGGTGATCGACGCTGCCGGGGGCGACGTAGATCGCGATGTCGCCCAGCACGCGCACGCCCCGCTCGGCGGCGTAGGCGCGCAGCGCGCGCCACTCGCGCTCGAAGCGCACCTGGTCGGCGTAGAGCTCGCTGCGCCGACCAGGGCCGAGCGTCGCCCAGTCCTCGATCCAGTAGGCCTCGCGCTCGCGCAGCTCGGTCAGCTCGCTGGCGCGCACACGCGCGCGCGGCGCCGCCAGAAGGCCGCGCCAGCCCGCGAACGCGGAGGCCGCCTTGTAGGGTGAGTGGAAGCGGTCGGGCGGTGAGATCGGCAGCACCTGCCACCAGCTCTGGCCCGCCTCAGCCAGCCAGTCGACGAAGCGGTAGGCGTCGCGGCCGAGCGTTCCACCGGGCAGCGAGGTGATGTGCAGCAGCACCCCGCTTGAGCGTTCGAGCAGTTTCACTTGAGCCAGGGGTTTTACACGCTTGCAGACCGGGTTTACTTACAGGTCATGGCCAAGCGCGCACCCAGCCGGATCATCCTGCAGTATCCGAGCCCCGCGGTGGATGGTGGTCGCTACGCGGTCAAGCGCTGTGTTGGGGATCGCATCGATGTCTCCGTCGACGTTTTTCGCGATGGCCACGACCTGCTCGGCGCCGCCGTGCGCCTGCGGCGGGCCTCGGCCGTCGCAGGCGAGAGCGACGCCTGGCGTGAGCAGCCGCTTAAAGCCCTCGACGCCGCCTATGCGGGTGTGCGCTGGGGCGGCACGCTCTCACTCGATGAGGTTGGGGACTGGGAGTATGAGCTGATCGGGTGGGTTGACCGCTTCGGCACCTGGCGTGATGAGCTGGCGCGCAAGCTCGCCGCCGGGCAGCGGGATCTGGCCGGCGAGCTCTCCGAGGGGCGCGTGCTGCTCGAGCGGATCCGCAAGCGCGCCCAGGGCGACCCACAGGCGCGCGCAGTGCTGGACGCCGCGCTCGAGCGCATCGACTCAGACCCGCAGGCGGCGCTGGATGCCGAGCTGCACGCGGTTGCCGACCGCCACCAGCAGCGCGACGAGCTGACCACGCTGGGCCCGCTGCCGGTCCGGGTAGACCGGCAGCGGGGCTGTTTCGGCGCCTGGTACGAGCTGTTCCCGCGCTCCTGGGGCGGGTTCGCCGGCGTGCAGGCGCAGCTGCCACAGCTGGCGCAGCTCGGCTTTGACGTGCTCTACATGCCGCCGATCCACCCGATCGGCCACACCAACCGCAAGGGTCCCGACAACGCGCTGGTGGCCGGCTCGCACGACCCCGGCTCGCCGTATGCGATCGGTGACGAGAGCGGCGGCCACGACGCGATCCACGCCGAGCTCGGCAGCGAGCAGGACCTGCGAGCGCTGACGGCTGCGGCGGCGGCGCTCGGGATCGACGTGGCGCTCGATCTGGCGCTCAACTGCTCACCCGATCATCCCTGGCTGGTGGCACACCCCGAGTGGTTTCAGCACCGCCCGGACGGCACGCTCAAGTACGCCGAGAACCCGCCCAAGCGCTACCAGGACATCTACAACTTCAACTGGGACAGCGAGGACTGGCGCGGGCTGTGGCAGGCGTTGCTGGAGGTCGTCCTGCACTGGGTGGACTGCGGCGTCAAGATCTTTCGTGTCGATAACCCGCACACCAAGCCGGTGCCGTTCTGGGAGTGGCTGATCGCCGAGGTCCACGCGCGCGACCAGGACGTCATCTTCCTCGCGGAGGCGTTCACGCGCCGGGCGATGATGCGCCACCTGGCGAAGGTCGGCTTCACCCAGTCCTACACCTACTTCACCTGGAAGAACTCCCGCCACGAGCTGACCGAGTACGTTTCCGAGCTTGCTTACGGCGAGGAGCGCGAGTACCTGCGTCCCAACTTCTTTGCCAACACGCCCGACATTCTGCACGCCTACCTGCAGCAGGGCGGGCCGCCCGCGTTCGTCGCGCGACTCGTGCTGGCGGCGACGCTCGGCCCGAGCTACGGGATCTACTCGGGCTTTGAGAACTTCGAGAACACGCCGCTGCACGAGGGCTCGGAGGAGTACCTGGGCTCGGAGAAGTACGAGCGCAAGACGCGCTCGTTGGACGGGCCGCTGCTGCCGCTGATCGAGCGCGTCAACCACGCGCGCCGCGCGCACCCGGCGCTTGCACAGCTGACGAACGTGACGTTTCTCGCGACCGCCAATGAGGCGCTGATCGCCTACCTCAAGCGCGCCGGTCAGGACACCGTGATCACCGTCGTGAACCTCGACCCGCACCGCTCGCAGGAGGGGCTCGTCACCGTCGGCGGTCAGCTTGGGCTGCCCGACGCCTTCACCGTGCACGACCTGCTGGCCGACGCGGACTACCGCTGGCGGGTGGGCGGAAACTACGTGCACCTGGGGCCCGGGGACGCTCACCTGGCCTGGGTGGCGGTGGCCTGATGCCGGGTGCGCCCGTTGGCCCCACCCCCGGTCGTGCCCAGACCAGCCAGTGGTTTCAGGCGGACCCGCTGTGGTTCAAGCAGGCGATCTTCTACGAGGTCCACATCCGCGGCTTCTACGACTCAGACGGTGACGGCTCCGGTGACTTCCGCGGCCTGAAGGAGAAGCTCGACTACCTCGAGTGGCTCGGGATCGACTGCATCTGGCTCTTGCCCTTCTACGCCTCGCCGTTGCGCGACGGGGGCTATGACATCTCCGACTTCTACGCGGTCCACCCGGACTACGGGACCGTCGAGGATGTGAGGGCACTGGTGGACGCGGCGCACGCGCGCCAGATCCGCGTGATCGCGGACCTGGTGATGAACCACACCTCCTCCGAGCACCCCTGGTTTCAGGAGTCGCGCTCGAGCCCTGAGAGCCCCAAGCGCGACTGGTATGTGTGGTCTGACAGCCCCGAGCGCTACCAGGACGCGCGCATCATCTTCATCGACACCGAGACGTCGAACTGGACCTACGACCCGGTCGCCGGCCAGTACTACTGGCACCGCTTCTTCTCCCACCAGCCGGACCTCAACTACGACAACCCCGAGGTTCAGGAGGCGATGCTCGACGTGCTGCGCTTCTGGCTGGAGCTCGGGCTCGACGGCTTCCGCCTCGACGCCGTCCCCTACCTGTATGAGCGGGAGGGCACGATCTGCGAGAACCTGCCCGAGACCCACGCCTACCTCAAGCGGGTCAGGCGAGAGATCGACGAGCGCTTCCCCGACCGGGTGCTCCTGGCGGAGGCCAACCAGTGGCCGCAGGACGTGGTCCAGTACTTCGGCGCAGGTGACGAGTGTCACATGGCCTTCCACTTCCCGGTCATGCCGCGCATGTTCATGGCCCTGCGCCGCGAGCAGGCCACGCCGATCTACGAGGTCCTCGAGAACACCCCGGCGATCCCGGAGAGCTGCCAGTGGGGGCTCTTCTTGCGCAACCACGACGAGCTGACGCTCGAGATGGTCACCGACGAGGAGCGCGACTACATGTATGCCGAGTACGCCAAGGATCCGCGTATGAAGCTCAACCTCGGGATCCGCCGGCGCTTGGCGCCACTGCTGGAGGGCGGTCGTGGCGAGATCGAGCTGCTCACCGCCATCCTGTTCGCGCTGCCCGGCTCACCGGTGCTCTACTACGGCGATGAGATCGCGATGGGCGACAACGTCTTCCTGGGTGATCGTGACGGCGTGCGCACGCCGATGCAGTGGAGCGTCGACCGCAACGGCGGCTTCTCCCGGGCCGACTTCGCGCAGCTCTACTGCCCGCCGTTGATGGACCCCGTCTACGGCTACCAAGCCGTCAACGTCGAGGCGGCGCTGCGCACCCCGACCTCGCTGCTGCGCTGGGTGCACCGCTTCATCGAGCTGCGCAAGCTGCACGCGGTGTTCGGCTCGGGCAGCTACGAGCCGATCCACAGCTCGAACCCGAGGATCTTCGCGCTGATCCGCCGCCTCGACGAGGAGGTTGTGCTCTGCGTGCACAACCTGTCGCGTTCCGCCCAGGCGGTCGAGCTCGATCTCTCCGCCTTTGAGGGACGCCACCCGGTCGAGCTGTTCGGCGACTCGCGCTTTCCGCCCATCGGGCAGCTACCGTACCTGCTCACGTTCCAGCCGCGGGGCTACTACTGGTTTTCCCTGGTCGACGAGCGAAAGGATCCTGCAGGTGACTGAGCAGCTGCGCGACTGGCTGCGGGAGCAGCGCTGGTTTGCCGCCAAGGACCAGAGCCTCAGCGGGGTTGAAGCGGTCGAGCAGGCGCAGCTTGCGCCCGGCGTGACGCTCGCGCTCGTGCAGGCGCAGCTGGCCGGCGCCGCCCACGAGCTCTACCAACTGCTGTTGGACACCGACCGTGGTGTCGATGGCTTTGACGTGCTCGCGCAGCCGGCCTGTGCGCATGCGCTGTTGGCCGCGATCGAGTCAGGCGGTGAGCTTCAGGGCCGCCATGGGCGCTTCTTCTTCCGGCGGGCCCGGGGTGAGGGCGCGGTCGCCTCCGTCGGGCCGGATGAGCCGGTGCGGCCGATGGGCGCCGAGCAATCCAACAGCTCAGTCGTGTTCGGGGAGCGGCTCGCGCTGAAGGTCTACCGCAGGCTCGAGCCGGGTATCAACCCGGAGCTTGAGATGCTGCGCTTCCTCACCGCCCACGGCTACCCGAACATCGCGCCGCTGCACGGCTGGTTCGAGTACGAGGGTGAGGCGCTGGCGGCGACGCTCGGGGTCACGCAGCGCTACCTGGTTGGTGGCACCGACGGCTGGCAGCTGGCGCTGGAGCAGATTCCGCGCCAGCCGGCGCGCTTCCTGGCCCACCTGGGCGCGCTGGGCGAGGCGACCGCACGGCTGCACACGGTGCTCGCAAGCGACGCGGAAGACCCGGCCTTCTCGCCCAGGGACCCGAGCAGCGAGTTTTTGAACATTCTGCGTGCGACGCTCGACGATCAGCTAGAGCGGCTCTTCGGCCACCTGCCGGAGGACCCGAGCCTGGCGCCACTGGCAGGGCTCGAGCAGGGTGTCAGGCAGTGCATCAGGATTCCCAACCAGGGACCGATCGGCGGTAAGAGCATCCGCATCCACGGCGATTACCACCTCGGCCAGACGCTGCACACGCAGGAGGGCTGGACGCTGCTCGACTTCGAGGGCGAACCCGCACGGCCGCTGAACGGCCGCCGCCAGAAGCGCTCGCCGCTGCGCGACGTGGCCGGCATGCTGCGATCCTTCTCCTACGCAAACTGGGCGGTGAAGCTCAAGCTCGGCCTCGAGCCGCCCGCCGACTTCGAGGTCAGCGCGCGCTCAGCCTTCCTGGAGGCCTACCTCGATTCGGTCGACCGGACGCTTCTGCCGACAAGCCAACAGCACACGCTCAACCTGCTCGCCACCTTCGAGCTGGAGAAGGCCTTATATGAGCTGCAGTACGAGCTCGCAAACCGGCCGGACTGGGTCGCGATCCCGGTGGCTGGGATCCTGCGTCTGGTGCAGGAGTCGATGTGAGCGCCCGGCGTGATGCTGCGCTCGAGGCGCTCGCTCACCGCGAGCACTCCGACCCGCACGCGCTGCTCGGCGCCCATGCCAAGCGCAGCGGCGTTGTGATCCGCGCGCTGCGCCCCGGCGCGGTCGCGGTCAGCGCCCTGCTCGATCAGCCCGGCCCCGGCGGCGAGCAGCAGGTAGCGCTCGAGCAGGTGCACCCCGCGGGCATCTTCCAGGCGACCGTGAAGGGCGCGCGGCTGCCGCTGCACTACCGCGTCGAGGCGATTTACCCCGAGGGGCCGGCCCACACGCAGGTTGACCCCTACGTGTTTTTGCCCACGCTCGGCGAGCTTGACCTGTACCTGATTGGCGAGGGCCACCACGAGCGCATCTACGAGCTGCTGGGCGCGCATCCGAGGCTCCATCAGGACATTGAGGGGACCGCGTTCGCGGTCTGGGCACCCGGAGCGCGCTCCGTCAGCGTGGTCGGCGACTTCAACTTCTGGAACGCCCAGGTGCACCCGATGCGCTCGCTGGGCTCAAGCGGCGTCTGGGAGCTGTTCATCCCCGGTGTCGGTGAGGGCAGCCGCTACAAGTTCGACATCCTGACGGCGACCGGCGAGCGGCGGCTGAAGGCCGACCCCTACGCGCAGGAGACGGAGCGCCCGCCGCAGACCGCGTCGGTGGTCACCCGCAGCCGGCACGCGTGGAGCGTCACCGAGCACGCGTGGCGCGAGCGGCGCGCCACCGGCACGCCGCTCGCGCAGCCGGTGTCCATCTACGAGGTCCATCTCGGCTCGTGGCGCCAGGCGGCCGCCGGAGCACAGCTGAACTACTCAGAGCTCGGCCACCAGCTCGGCACCTACGCGCAGGACATGGGCTTCACGCATGTCGAGCTGATGCCGGTGATGGCGCACCCGTTCGCGGGCTCGTGGGGCTACCAGGTCACCGGCTACTACGCCCCGACGCCGCGCTACGGCTCCCCGGACGACCTGCGCGCACTCGTCCAGACGCTGCACGAGCACGGCGTCGGCGTGATCCTCGACTGGGTTCCCGCCCACTTCCCGCGTGACGACTGGGCGCTCGCGCGCTTCGACGGCACCGCGCTCTACGAGCACGCCGACCCACGCCGCGGCGCCCACCCGGACTGGGGCACGCTCGTGTTCAACTTCGGCCGCCACGAGGTTCGCAACTTCCTGACCGCCAACGCGCTCTACTGGCTGCGCGAGTTCCACGCCGACGGTTTGCGGGTCGACGCGGTGGCGTCGATGCTCTACCTCGACTACTCACGGGGCGCCGGCGAATGGGTGCCCAACCAGTTCGGCGGCCGCGAGGACCTGGAGGCTGTCGCCTTTCTCAAGGAGCTCAACGAGCTGGTCTACGCGCACGAGCCCGGTGTGATCTCCGCCGCCGAGGAGTCCACCGCCTGGCCGGGCGTCTCGCGCCCCACCTACCTTGGTGGCCTCGGCTTCGGCTTCAAGTGGAACATGGGCTGGATGCACGACACGCTCGGCTACCTCGAGCACGACCCCGTCTACCGCCGCTACCACCACAACGAGCTCACGTTCAGCCTCGTCTACGCGTTCACCGAGAACTTCATCCTGCCGCTCTCCCACGATGAGGTCGTTCACGGCAAGGGCTCGCTCTATCAGAAGATGGCCGGCGACCACTGGCAGAAGCTCGCGAACCTGCGGGTCCTGTACGGCTTGATGTGGGCGCATCCGGGCAAGAAGCTCTTGTTCATGGGCGGTGAGCTCGCCCAGAAGGACGAGTGGGATGCGACCACGGAGCTTCCGTGGGAGCTTCTGCAGGCGCCGGAGCACGCCGGGATCCAGGCGCTGGTGCGCGACCTCAACCGGGCCTACCGCGAGTACCCGGCGCTATGGGAGCTCGACTCCGAGCCCGAGGGTTTCTTCTGGCTTGAGCCCAACGACGCCGACGCGAACCTGATCGCCTTCGCGCGCCAGAACCGCGGTGCCCGCGACGTGGTTGTGTTCGTCGGCAACTTCGCGCCGGTGCCGCGCCCCGACTACCGGGTGGGACTGCCGCGGCCGGGCCCTTGGCGCGAGGCGCTGAACACCGACTCGCGCTTCTACGGCGGCGCCGACCTGGGCAACGCCGGCGAGATCGTCGCGGAAGCGGTCCCGTGGCACGGGCAGCCGTATTCGGCCCGGGTGACGGTCCCGCCGCTGGCGGCGTTGTGGCTGGTGCCCGAGAGGCAGTGAGCGCGGAGTGAGCGAGTACCCCTGGGAGCGTCCGCTCGGCGCCCGCCCGCTGGCCGACGGCCGCACCGAGTTCCGTGTCTGGGCGCCGTCCGGCGAGCCGCGGCTGATCCTTGACCCACAGCGCCGGCGCGGCTCGATCGGCCCGCCGCGCACACCCCCGCTCGCGATGGAGCACGTCGGCCACGGGGTCTACGAGCTGGCCATCGAGGTGGCGTCCGGCACCGACTACTGCTATCTGGTCGGCGGCCGCCGCCGCCCGGACCCGGCCTCGCGCTGGCAGCCGTACGGGCTGCGCGGGCCCTCGCGGGTCTACGCGCCAGCCTCCGCACCGGTCTTCATGCCAAAGCCCATGCAGGAGCAGGTGATCTACGAGCTTCATGTTGGCACCTTCAGTGAGCAGGGCACCTTCGCGGGCGCGATCCCTCACCTGGCTGAGCTGGCGGCGCTGGGTGTGACGGCGATCGAGCTGATGCCGGTCGCCGAGTTCCCGGGGGCGCGCGGCTGGGGCTATGACGGCGTCTACCTGAGCGCCGCGCAGTCCTCCTACGGTGGCCCGGTGGGCCTGCAGGAGCTGGTGAGAGCCGCTCACGACCACGGCCTGGCGGTGATTTTGGATGTCGTCTACAACCACGTCGGCGCCTCCGGCAACGGGGCGCTCGAGGCCTTTGGCCCGTACTTCACCGCCAAGTACGAGACCTTCTGGGGCCGGGCGATCAACTACGACGACGCTCGCTGCGACCCGGTGCGCGAATGGGTCGTGCAGTCGGCCGAGGGGTGGGTGCGCGACTTTGGCATCGACGGTCTGCGCCTTGATGCGATCCACGCGATCTTCGACGGAAGCCCTGAGCACATCGTCGCGGCGGTCACCCGCCGGGTGCATGCGCTCGCGCCTGGGCGGCTGGTGATCGCTGAGAGCGGGCGCAACGACCCGATCGTCACGCGTGCCGCGCAGCTGGGTGGGTATGGTTGCGATGGAGCCTGGGCGGATGACTTTCACCATGCACTGCGGACCCTCACAACCGACGAGCACGACGGCTACTACGCCGACTTTGGCCAGCTCACTCAGCTGGCCAAGGCCTTCCACCGCCCCCACGTCTTTGACGGCAACTACTCACCGGTCCGCAGGCGCCGCTTCGGGGCGCCTGCGCAGGAGACCCCGGTCGAGCGCTTCGTCGTCTTCTGCCAGAACCACGACCAGGTCGGCAACCGCGCCTTCGGCGACCGGCTGCCCCACGCCGCCCGCGCGCTTAGCGCCTTCTGTGTACTGCTCTCGCCGTTCACGCCGATGCTGTTCATGGGCGAGGAGTACGGCGAGGACGCTCCCTTTCAGTTCTTCTGCGACCACATCGACAAGCGCATCGCCGACGCGACCCGGAGGGGCCGACGGGCCGAGTTCGCCGCGTTCGCGGCGTTCGGCCAGGAGATCCCCGACCCGCAGGCGCAGGACACCTTTCTGGCCTCCAAGCTCACGCGCGCAGGCGACCCGGCGCTCGCCGCCCTCTACCGAGAGCTCCTGGCCGTCCGGCGCCTGCTGCCTGTCGGTGAGGCTTCAGACATCCGCTACGACAGCGCTGCCCGCTGGTTGCGCGTGGTGCGTGGGGGCCACGAGCTGGTCTGCAACTTCGGCTCGGATGAGCTCGAGCTCAGCGTTGTCCCCGGTGAGGCGCGGATGATCCTCGCCACCCATCCCACCGTTGCCCTTGCCGACGGGCGGCTGCGCCTGCCGGCGCTCGGCGGCGCGCTGCTGGCCACGGAACCGGCCTGCTGATGGAGGTCTGGCCGGGCCAGCCGTTCCCGCTGGGCGCCACCTGGGACGGGCAGGGCACGAACTTCGCGCTGTTCTCCGAGCACGCCGAGTCCGTGGAGCTGTGTCTGTTCGACGACGACGGCGTTGAGCAGCGCATCCCGGTCACGCAGCGGCGCGCCCTGAACTGGCACTGCTACGTGCCGGGGGTCGGCCCCGGGCAGCGCTACGGCTACCGGGTGCACGGCCCCTACTACCCCGCCGCTGGGCTGCGCTTCAACGCCGCCAAGCTGCTGATCGACCCCTACGCCAAGGCGATCGAGGGCACCGTCGACTTCGCCGGCGACGCGAACGTGCTGCCCTACGTACCAGATGGCGGCAACGATAACGATGACCTCGAGCGCGACGACGAGGATGACGCTGCCGCGGTGCCGAAGTCGGTCGTGATCGACGGCAGCTTCGACTGGGAGGGTGACCAACAGCTGCGCACACCGTTCCCGGACACCGTGATCTACGAGACGCACGTGCGCGGCTTCACGATGACCCACCCGCAGGTGCGTGAGGATCTGCGCGGCACCTACGCCGGGCTCGCCTCCGAACCGGCGCTCGCCTACCTCAAGGAACTGGGCGTCACCGCCGTTGAGCTCCTGCCCGTCCACCACATCTGCGACGAGTCGTTTCTGGCCGCTCGGGGGCTGACCAACTACTGGGGCTACAGCACGATCGGCTATCTGGCACCGCACTCCGAGTACGCCGCCACCGGCCGCCGCGGCGAACAGGTGCGGGAGTTCAAGGGCATGGTCAAGGCGCTGCACCGTGCGGGCATCGAGGTGATCCTGGATGTCGTCTACAACCACACCGCCGAGGGCAACCATCTCGGCCCGCTCTTGTCCTTCAAGGGCGTCGACAACCCCGCCTACTACCGCCTGATGCCTGACGACCCGCACCACTACATGGACTTCACCGGGACCGGCAACTCGCTGAACCCACTGCACCCCAGCGTGCTGCGGCTGATCATGGACTCGCTGCGCTATTTCGCGATCGAATGCCACGTCGATGGCTTCCGCTTCGACCTGGCCTCCGCGCTGGCACGCGAGTTCTTTGACGTGGACCGGCTCTCCTCGTTCTTCGACATCATCCACCAGGATCCGGTGCTCTCGCAGGTGAAGTTGATCGCGGAGCCGTGGGACGTGGGTCCGGGTGGCTACCAGGTCGGGAACTTCCCCGTGCTGTGGTCGGAGTGGAACGGCATGTACCGCGACACGATGCGCGACTTCTGGCGCGGCCAGGCGAACCCCGGCGACTTCGCCTCGCGCCTGTCGGGCTCCTCGGACCTCTACCAGCACGACGGCCGTGACCCGTTCGCGTCGATCAACTTCATAACCGCCCACGACGGCTTCACGCTCGCTGACCTGGTCGCCTACAACGACAAGCACAACGAGTCAAACGGTGAGGAGAACCGCGACGGCACCGACGACAACCGCTCCTGGAACTGCGGGGTCGAGGGCGAGACCGACGACGCGGCGGTGCTGGCGCTCCGCGCCCGCCAGAAGCGCAACTTCCTGGCCACGCTGCTGCTCTCGCAGGGCACACCGATGCTGCTCGGCGGTGACGAGTGTGGCCGCACCCAGCGCGGCAACAACAACGCCTGGTGCCAGGACAGTGAGCTCTCCTGGTACGACTGGCAGCACTGTGAGCCGGAGCTGCACGCCTTCACCAAACGGCTGATCGACCTGCGTCGCGCCCACCCCGTTTTCCGGCGGGAGCGTTTCCTGGAGGGCGCCATCGATGGTGAGGCGCTCCCGGACGCCTGGTGGTTTCGCCCCGACGGGCACCGCATGACGACCAAGGACTGGTCATCGCGCGGCTCGGCGATCGGGCTGTTCCTCAATGGCGAGACCATCCCCAACCTCGGACCTCAGGGGCAGCGGATCACCGACGCGTCGTTTCTGCTGTTGTTCAACCCCTCGGGCGATGATTGTGAGTTCACGCTGCCGCGTCGCTACATGGGCGAGGGCTGGGTGCTCGAGGTCTCCAGCGCGCAGCCGCAGCTTGCCGCGGGCGCCCTGCGGTACGAGCCCCACACGGTGGCGGTGGTGCCGGCGCGGTCGCTGCTCGTGCTCAGGCGCGCATGACGGGGGACGGGTGGCCAGAGCGCGCACCCGCGGTGCGTGCCACCTACCGGCTGCAGCTGACGCCCGAGTTTGGCTTCGCCGCCGCGGCGGCGCTCATCCCCTACCTGCGCGAGTTGGGCGTCTCGCACCTGTATCTGAGCCCGTCGCTTGAGGCTCGCGCCGGCTCGAGTCACGGCTACGACGTCGTCGACCCAACCAGGGTCTCCGGGGATCGCGGCGGCGAGGCGGGTCTGCGCGCGCTGGCGCAGCGGGCCCGCGCCGCGGGCATGGGGATCGTGCTCGACGTGGTCCCCAACCACATGGCGGCCTGCGATGAGAACCGCTACTGGACCGACGCGGCGCTGCGCGAGCGCTTCTTCGACATCGACCCGGTCAGCGGCCGGCACCGCCGCTTCTTCGATATCGACGACCTGGCGGGCGTGCGGGTCGAGGACCCGGAGGTGTTTGAGGCAACGCACGGGCTGGTGCTGGGGCTGGTGGCCGAGGGGGTCATTGACGGCCTGCGCATCGATCACCCCGATGGTCTGGCGGACCCGACCGGCTACCTGCGGACGCTGCGGGCGGGCGGCGTCGGATGCGTCTGGGTCGAGAAGATCCTGGCAGCGTCCGAGCGCCTACCGGCGGACTGGCCGGTCAGCGGCACCGTGGGGTACGAGTTTCTCAACGAGGCGCTCGGGCTGTTCGTCGACCCGGCCGGCGAGGCGACGCTGAGTGAGCTGTGGGTGCTGGCGAGCGACGACGCGCGACCGTTCGGCGCCCACGCCCTTGAGGCGAAGCTCGAGCAGGCGCTGACCACGTTCGCGCCGGAGCTCGAGCGGCTGGCGCGCGCAGCTGGGGCCCCGGACGCCGCGGCGGCACCCGCCAGCCTGGCCCTGGCGCTCGCCTCATCGCCGGTCTACCGCACCTACGAGCCGCCCAGTGCCGGAGAGTTCATCACCCGCTTCCAGCAGACCACGCCGGCGGTGGTCGCAAAGGGGATCGAGGACACCGCCCACTACCGCTACGGGCGGCTCTTGGCGCTCAACGAGGTGGGCGGGGACCCCGGCCGCTTCGGGGTCGCCGTGGAGGACTTCCACGCCGCCTGCGCCGCACGCGCGGTGCGTCACCCGCACGCGCTGCTTGCGACGATGACGCACGACACCAAGCGCTCGCTGGACACGCGCACGCGGATCGCGGTGCTGTCGCAGCTACCGGAGCGCTGGCGTGGCTTCGCGCAGCGCTGGCTCGACGCCTCGCAGCAACACTGCGGGGCCGTCGGTGGCCGGCTCGCCCCGGATGCGGCGGAGCGCTACTTCATCCTGCAGACGCTCCTCGGCGTCTGGCCGGTCGAGCCCGGGCGCCTTGACGGATATCTGGAGAAGGCGCTGCGCGAGGCCAAGTGCCACACCTCCTGGGTCACGCCGGACCTCGACTACGAGCAGGCTGTCAAGCACTACGCGCGCGAGCTCTCGGCCGACGGTGCCTTCCGCGCAGAGCTCGAGGCGCTGCTCGCCGAGCTTGAGCCGCTGGCGCTGCGCGCCACGCTCGGTCAGCTCGCCCTGAAGCTCACCTGCCCCGGCGTGCCCGACATCTACCAGGGCGACGAGCACGAGTTCCTCGCGCTGGTCGACCCGGACAACCGCCGGCCGGTCGACTTCGCGCTGCGGCGCGAGCGGCTCGCCCAGCTGTCCTCGGACCCGGGGGCCGCCGCGCCGCCGTCGCTCGGCGACTGCAAGCTGTGGCTGACCGCCAGGCTGCTCGGCCTGCGGGCGCGGCGGCCAGAGCTCTTCATGGGCCGCTACGAGCCGCTCGAGGCGGGCGCCGGGGCGTGTGTGTTCCTGCGTGGCGAGCGCGAGCTGCTGGTGGCTGTGGCACTGCCCCGGGCGGGCGCTCATCCGGACCCCCTGGTGCGCGACCTGCCGGGCGGGCGCTGGCGCGATGTGTTGAGCGGCCGGGAGCGCTCGCTCGACACCGCCCTGCCGCTGTCTGCGCTGGTCGATTCAAGGCTCGGCCTTGGCGTCCAGGAGCGCGTTTGAGTCACGGGCCGTCCGGGCGATCGCTGCATAGTGCGATAGTTGTATGCTGCAACCATGTCGGATCAGCGTCAGCCTGCTGCACCCCCTAACGAGCTCGTGGACAGCGTGCTCAGCGCCAGCCGGGCGCTGGTGGCGGTGGCCGCTCGGTCGCTGGCCCAGGTCAGCGACGAGGTCACGCTGGCCCAGTACCGCGCGCTGGTTGAGGTCGCCTCGCGCGGCCCGCTGCGCCTTGTGGAGCTCGCCCAGGCCCTGCGCGTCGACCGCTCGACGGCCACGCGCATGTGCGACCGGCTGATCCGCCGCGGACTGGTCAGCCGCCGCCGCCTGACCGATGACCGCCGCGCCGTGCGGATCTCGCTGACGCCCGCCGGGCGCGAGCTGGTTGCCGAGGTCACACGCCACCGCCGCTCAGAGCTTGAGCAGATCCTTGCGCGCATGCCCGCCGACGACCAGGCGATGGTGGTCAAGGCGCTGCGCGCCTTCGCGGCGGCGGCGGGCGAGGTGCCAGAGCAGAGCTGGACGCTCGGCTGGAACCTCGATCGGGACCCCGCGCGATGAGCGCGGTGAGGCGATCATGAGCGCCTTCGTGCGGGCGCTGCGCGCGCGCGTGAACGGCATGTCCTATCTGCCCAAGTGGCTGCTCCTGGCCTCGCTGATCGGCGTGATCGCCGGGCTCGGCGCGGTCGTCTTCTACGAGGCTCTGCGGCTCTCCACCCAGCTCTTTCTCGGCCTGCTGGCCGGCTACCACGTGCCAACCCCCGCCGGCGAGGGCAACGCTGCGGGCTCCGCCCACTACGCCCGCGCCTGGGCGATCCCGCTGGTGGTGGTGCTGGGGGCGCTGCTGTCCGGTTGGCTGGTCTTCACCTTCGCGCCGGAGGCCGAGGGCCACGGCACGGATGCGGCGATTGATGCGGTTCACCGCAACCCACGCGGGATCCGGCTGCGTGCGGTGGCGGTCAAGATCGTCGCCTCGGCGCTGACGATCGGCTCCGGCGGCTCGGGTGGCCGCGAGGGCCCGACCGCCCAGATCAGCGCCGGCTTCGGCTCCCTGCTCGCGCGCCTGCTCGACCTCTCCCCCGAGGACGGCCGGATCGCCGTCTCGGTGGGCGTCGGCTCCGGCATCGGCGCGATCTTCAGCGCCCCGCTCGGCGGTGCCGTGCTGGCCGCCGACATCGTCTACCGCGACGATTTTGAGTTCGAGGCGCTGCTCCCTGGGGTGCTCGCCTCGATCATCGCCTACGCGATCTTCGGGGCCTTCCTGGGCTACCAGCCGCTGTTTGCGATCCCCGGCGGCTACCGCTTCGACCAGCCGCTGCAGCTCGTCTGGTTTGCCCTGATCGGGCTGCTCGCCGGTGGCCTTGGCCTCCTGTACTCGCGCTCCTTCTACGGGATCGTCGCGCTCTCACACCGCCTGCCGTTTTCGCGCAAGCTGCGCCCCGCGCTCGGTGGCCTGCTCGTCGGCCTGATCGCGCTCGGTCTGCCCGAGGTGCTCGGCACCGGCTACGGCTGGGTGCAGAAGGGCCTTGGCACCGAGCTCGTGCACACGCCGCTTCTGATCATCCTGGCGCTGCCGCTGGCGCGCATCCTGGCAACGTCGCTCTCGATCGGTACCGGCGGCTCCGGCGGCGTCTTCGGGCCCGGCATGGTGATCGGCGCCTTCACCGGCCTGGCTGTCTGGCGCCTGCTCGAGCCCTTCGCGCCTGCGGTCGGCCACGACCCCGCGCCGTTTGTGATCGTCGGCATGATGGCCGTCTTTGGCGGCATCTCCCGTGCGCCCGTGGCGGTGATGCTGATGGTCGCGCAGATGACCGGCAGCATCACCCTGCTCGGGCCGGCGATGGTGGCCGTCGCGATCTCCTGGTTCATCGTCAAGCGCGCGGACGACAGCATCTACCGCTCGCAGCTGCACACGCGCGCCGAGGAGCCGGTCATCCCCGACTCGGGCGGCTGAGCGCGCCCGGCAGCGGCCACCAGGCTCCGTGCTCCGCTCGTCAGGCGATCGGCATCGCTTCCTGCAAACGTTTCTGGTATCGTCTGCGCTCGTGAGAGGAAGGGTCGCATGAGCCGCGTCAGCGCTGTCAGCACGTTTCCGGTTGCCTACCCGGAACCGAACGACAACAACAACCAGCGCTACCTGTTGTTCGTCCGGCTTGAAACCGACGATGGACACACGGGCTGGGGTGAGGCGATAACGCAGTTCCCCGCGGCCACGCGCGCTGCGCAGGCGATGGTGGACGGCATGGCTGAGCTCGTCGTCGGCTCCGACCCGCTCGAAAACGTGGCCACCTGGCGGCGGCTCAAGGACGCCACGTGGTGGTACTCCTACCGCGGCGGCGCGGCGGCGTTTGCGCTGTCGGCGATCGATGTCGCGCTCTGGGATCTCAAGGGCAAGATCCTCGCTCAGCCGCTGGCGGTGCTCTTGGGCGGCGTCCAGCGCGACCGCGTGCCGGCGGTCGCCTCCACGCATGCTTTCAATTCAAGCCTTGAATACGAAGCCGAGCGGCACGGGCGCTACGTGCGCGATGAGGGCTACGTCGGCGTGAAGATCGGGATGGGCAAGCGCGGCGACGCACGGCTCGGCTACGACGTTCGCCGTGACATCGACTTCGTGGCGCTGCTGCGTGAAGCCGTCGGGCCGGAGGCGCTGATCATGATGGATCGCGGCCAGTCTCTGGTCTGGGACCTCGACTCGGCGATCAGACGCGTGAGCGCCTTTGAGCAGTACGGGCTCAAGTGGATCGAGGAGCCATTCGAGCCACAGGACGTGGGTGCCTTTCACAAGCTGCGCGCCCACGTTGGGACGATGATCGCGGCTGGCGAGCGTGAGTGGGACGCGCGTGGCTTCGCCGAGGTGATCGCCACCGGCGTCATTGATGTGATCGGCTGCGACGTCGGGCGAGCCGAGGGGATCACCGGAACCCTGGCGGTGATCGCACAGGTGGAGCAGGCGAACCTGTGGTTCAACTCCCACGCATGGTCAAGCGCCGTCAACACCGCCGCCTCGATAGCACTCTCGGCGAGCACCTCGCGCTGCATGTTCCAGGAGCTCAAGCCGGATGAGAACCCGATGCAGCACGAGCTCGTCGAAACCCCGTTCGCGCAGGCCGCCGGCTGGATCGACGTGCCACGCGGTCCCGGCCTCGGCGTGGAGCCACTCGAGCACGTTCTGCGGAAGTACGCATGGCGCTAGCGGCTCATACAGCGTCGGTCTGGGGCCACGCTCACGAAGACACCCTGCTCAAACGGCTTCTGGATAGTGCCGAGGCCAGCTACGACCCGTCGGTCAGCGTGCGGGCCGCGCGTCGTGCACGTTTTGACTATCTGGCATGCGCGGCGGTGGGTGCGCGCGAGGCGCCGGCGGCGCTCGGGCCCGCGGGTCGCGCGGCGTTCGGCGACCTGGACGACATCCACTGGCCGTCGATGACTCACCTGGGCGCGATCGTCTGGGCGACTGCCGAACTCGCCGGCGCCGGCGACGAGCGTCTCTGGCTGGCGGCGCACATGGGCTACGAGATAGGTGGTCGGCTTGGTCTTGCGCTCGGCAGCGAGCATCGCCGCTACTGGCACGTGACCGCGACCGCCGGCACCGTCGCCGCAGCGGTGACAGCCGCGTTCTGTATCGGTGCGGACCCAGTTCGAGCGGCGGCGCATGCGCTGTCCGTCGCGGGGGGCTCCATCCTCTGCATCCTCGAGTACACGGACACCAGGGTCCTTCACCGCGACCACGCGGTCGCCAGCGGCCTGCGCTGCGCCGAGCTGGCCGAGCTGTCGGCGGCGGAGGATACGCTGGAGCATCCGCGTGGCTTCATCGCCGCCACGGGTGGGAGCGCCGCCGGCCTGGATGGCCCGCGTCCGCGCACGGTTCTCGAGGAGGTGAGCTTCCGCCGACATGCCACATCCGGCTTCAATCAGGCCGCGGTCGACGTAGCGAGCGAGTTCGAACCGATCGATGTCGCGGCGCAGGCGGGCGAGATCCTCCTGGACGTGCCCGACGCAACGGCGGCGCTGGCTGGGATCAGCAACCCGCGCACCGCGCGTGAAGCCTGGTGGAGCTGTCAGCATGCTGTGGCTGCGACGCTGCTGGGCCGCGACCTCGCCGTCTGCGCTGTTGACGACAGCGCCGTGTCGAGTCTGCGCGCGCGCATCAGGCTCCGCGGTGGCAGCCCCGTCACTCGCCTGACGCTCGGTGGGCGAGTGGTTGAGCGCGAGCGCGCGGACTCGCTGAGCGACGCCGACCTCGTCGCGAAGTGGCGACGTCTGGTACCCGATCTCGACCCACCATTGGAGATGCTCGCATGAGTGAGGAGATGTCCGCCGGCAGCCGGCGACCGCTGCGAATCGCCCTGCTCCCCGGCGATGGCGTTGGCCCCGAGGTGACCGTCGAGGCGCGCAAGGTTCTGGAGGCGCTGGAGCTCGACATCGTCTGGACCGATCTGCCATGGGGCTCGGCGTACTGGCACGAGCACGGCACGATGATGCCGACTGGCGCGGTTGACAGCCTGCGCGCTCAGGACGCGATCCTCATGGGAGCGGTCGGCGACCCGACGGTCCCAGATCCGGAGGCTCTCTGGGGCCTGATCCTGAAGATCCGTCAGGAGCTGGATCTGGGACTGAACGTCAGACCTGCGCGGCTCCTGGCCGGCGTGCCCTGCCCGCTCGCCGGCCGCGGCCCGAGCGACATTGACATGGTGTTCGTGCGCGAGAACACCGAGGGCGAGTATGCGGGCGTCGGTGGCCGCGTGCATCGTGGTCAGCCGGCGGAGGTGGCCATAGACACCACGGTTTTCACCCGCTTCGGCTGCGAGCGCGTGATCCGCTATGCCTTCCGCCTCGCGCGGGGCCGTCGAGGTGTGCTCACAAACGCCACGAAGTCAAACGCCTCGCGCTACGCCTATCCGTTCTGGGACGAGGTCGTCGAAGAGGTCGCGCTGGATTTCCCGGATGTGCGGGTTGAGCGAGTCCTGGTCGACGCGCTCTGTGCTCGGCTGATCACCAACCCGGCGTCGGTCGATGTGGTCGTCGCCTCCAACCTGTTCGGGGACATCCTCACGGATCTGGCGGCAGCGCTCCAGGGCGGCATGGGCATGGCCGCCAGCGCCAACATCGGCTTCGAGTCTGGGCCTGGACTGTTCGAGCCCGTGCACGGCTCGGCGCCCGACATCGCGGGGCGGGGATGGGCCAACCCGAGCGGCGCCATCTGGTCGGCGGCGCTGATGCTCGAGCACCTGGGCGCTCGCCGCGAGGCGGCGACCGTGATGGCCGCGCTCGAGGCGGTCTGCCTGGCGGGGCCCAGGACACGTGACCTCGGTGGTGAGGCGTCAACGGCTGAGGTTGGTGACGCCGTTGCTACCGCGGTCGGACGCCTGCTGGCGGATGGAGCGGCTTCGGGCGGCGCGGTGACCGAGCCCCAAGTTCTCGTCTGAGCAGCGTCGCAGGGTAAGAATCGATGCCGGCGAACATCATGAAAGGCCTCGATCGACACGTCCCGGAAACGTTGCTAGAATCGTTTCCGAGAGGGATGGAAGCTGTCAGCCACAGTGAAACCGCCGAGCGCCGTGCCGCTGACCAGACGATCGCGCCGGTGGTCGAGCTGCGCAACATCAGCAAGTGGTTCGGCGGTGTTCACGCGCTGAAAGGTGTGAGCCTCGCGCTGCGCCCGGGCGAGGTGCTCGGGTTGCTCGGCGAGAATGGCGCCGGAAAGTCCACGCTCGTGAAGATCCTCACGGGCGTCATCGCGCCGAGTGAGGGTGAGATTCTCATCGACGGCGAGTCGCGCAGCCTGCGCAGTTCGCGCGCGGCGCAGATGCTTGGCATCACCGCGACCTACCAGGAGCCGATGGTCTTCCCGACCCTCGACGTGGCCGAGAACATGTATGCGAACAGGCTGCCCAAGAGTCGCCGGCTGGTGAACTGGCGCGTTCTCTATGAGAGCGCCAGCGCCACGCTGCGCGAGTTGGGCGTCGAACTGGACGTCCACACGCCCGTTTCGCATCTTGGCGTAGCCGATCGGCAGCTGGTGGAGATCGCCAAGGCGCTCGGCGCCGGCGCTCGGGTGCTGATCCTCGATGAGCCGACCGCCGTACTCTCGAGCCGCGAGATTGACCAGCTCTTCAGGATCGTGCGCAAGCTTCGGGACCGTGGCGTGGCGCTGATGTTCATCAGCCACAAGCTCGACGAGATCCAGGCGATCACCGACCGTGTCGTGGTGATGCGCGATGGGCAGTGGGTCGCCGAGCGCAAGACCTCCGAGGCCAGCGTCGCGGAGCTGATCCGCCTGATGGTCGGTCGTGAGATGTCGAGCCTGTTTCCGGAGCGCCCCACGAGCCCGGGCGAGGTGGTGCTCGAGGTCAACGGCCTCAGTCGCGAGGGCTATTTCGAGGACGTCAGCTTCTCGGTGCGCGCCGGGGAGATCGTTGGGTTCGCGGGCCTGGTTGGCGCGGGACGCACTGACGTAGCAGAGGCGATCTTTGGCATCGGCCCGATTGACCGCGGCTCGATCAAGCTGGACGGCCTGCCGTTCAAGCCGAAGTCCCCGCGTCATGCCGTCAGTTGTGGCGTCGCCTATCTGCCCGAGAACCGTCTCGTCAACGGACTCGTACCGTCGATGGGCGTTCCGCTCAACATGACCATGTCGATCTGGCCGAAGCTGGTGAACCGCTTCGGCGTGTTCCGCTCGCGGGAGATGCGTAGCCGTGCCGCTGCGCTCGCCCAGCGCGTCGAGCTGCAGGCCGGTCGGATCGATCAGCTGGTCAGCACCCTCTCGGGGGGCAATCAGCAGAAGGTGGTTCTCGCCAAGTGGCTCGCCGCCTCGCCGCGCCTGTTGATTCTGGACGAGCCGACCCACGGCATCGATGTCGGCACCAAGGCGGAGGTGCTGAGCATCGTCGCCGACCTCGCTCGTACCGGTGTGGCTGTGGTCCTGATCTCCTCCGAGCTTGAGGAGGTTTGTGCGATGAGCACCCGCCTATTGGTGATGCGGGCCGGTAGGCTGGTCGCGGAGTTCGAGGCTGACGCGGACCGGGACGCGATCATGAGGGCCGCCGCGGGCGCCCGGGAAGCGAGCGCGGCGTGAGCGAGCGGCCGGCGGTTTCGGCGAGCAGTCGCCTGCGCGCGCTGCTGCGGCACAACGAGACCGGCCTGCTTGGCATTCTCGTGCTGATCACCTTGATCGCCGCCGTGGCGGTCCCATCCTTCAGCAGCTCCGGCAACCCGACCGAGATTCTTGACAACGCCAGCCTGGTCGTGATCGTGGCGGTCGGCGAGTACCTCGTCATCGTCACACGGCAGATCGACCTCAGCACCGCAGCCACCCTGGGACTCAGCGCCTACCTGATCGGTGAGCTGGTTGGCGGCCTGCATGTCGGCGTGCTTGGACCGGTCGTCGGCATCGTCGCTTCGCTCGGGCTCGGAGCGGTCCTCGGGCTCTTCAACGGCCTGCTCGTCGAGCGGGTCAAGATGCCTGCGATCATCGCCACGCTCGCGACCCTTTCGATCTACAGCGGCCTACAGGTGGTCGCCACGCACGGCTCGCAGCTGTATGCCGACCAGCTGCCCAGCTGGCTCGCCAACATCGTTTCGGAATCCTGGATCGGGCTCAGCCCCCTGGTTTGGGCGGCGGTGGCCGTCACGGTCGTCGTCGCGCTGGTCGGCCGCCGGACCTCGTGGGGGCGCGACCTCTACGCCATGGGGTCCAACCCCGAGGCCGCTCGCTATCTCGGCATCCGCACCTCCAGGCGTACCTACCAGGTGTTTGCCGCGTGTGGTGCGCTCGCGGGCTTCGCAGGACTCCTCTATGCGGGCCAGTACGGCAACGTGGACGCAACCGCCGGCAACGGCTTTGAGCTGACCGCGATCGCCGCCGCGGTGATTGGCGGCGTGAGCCTCTTCGGCGGCTCGGGGACAGCGTTCGGCGCCGCCCTGGGCGGGCTGCTGCTGACTGAGATCGAGAACATACTCGCGCTCTTGAAGATCTCGATCTTCGCTCAACAGACACTGCAGGGAGCGGCGATCGTGGTCGCGGTGGCGGGTTACGCGCTGATCAGCCGCCGTCTTGATAGGCCCACCCGGCGGCAGCTCGGCACGGCCGAGGATCGCGGCGACTCATCGGCCCAGGCTGGCTCCGTGCCCAGCGCCGCGCAGGAGTTGCGAGCATGAGCCGCTGGCGGTCGCTGAGGCGCTGGGAGTCGGGCCTGATCGCGTTGCTTGCGGTCGTGACAGTGGTGGGGGGTATCACCCACCCGGCACTCCTGGGTATCTACAACCTGCAGACCATGGCGCTCAACAACGCCGATCTGGCACTGCTTGCGATCGGCGTGGCGCCGGTGATCATCACCGCCGACATTGACATCTCGATCGCCTCGATGCTCGCGCTCTGCGGTGTGCTGATGGCCAAGCTGTGGACCGACGGCATGGACATCTGGCTTGCGATAGCGGTGGCCATCGCCCTGGGAGCCGTCCTCGGACTGATCAACGGGCTCTTCGTCGTCCTCCTGGAGCTCCCCGCGCTGGCGGTCACGCTGGGCACGATGGGCGCGTACACAGGGGTTGCCTTCCTGATCCTCGGAGGCCAGGCGATCATCAACCTGCCGCAGAGCCTGGTCACCCTCGGCTCGGGCAACATCGGCGGCACACAGATCCCGATCTCTCTGGTGGTCGTTCTTGCGCTCGCCGCCGCGCTCGCGTTCGTCATCCACCTGACGAGCTACGGTCGTTCGCTGTTCGCCGTTGGCGCCAACAGGCAGGCCGCGCTCTTCTCGGGGATTCCGGTGGTGCGGGTGCGTCTGCTCGCCTTCGTGATCGCCGGTGTGTTCTCGGCGCTCGCCGCCGTGCTGTATGTGGGTAACTACGACACGGCCCAGGCAACGATCGCCAGCGACCAGCTCCTTCCCGCGATCACCGCCGTGATCCTAGGCGGTGTCAGCGCCTACGGGGGCACCGGCACGATTCCCGGCGTTGTGCTCGCGGTCGTATTGCTCGCGGTCCTGCAGGCTGCGCTCGGGCTCGCAGGTCTCTCGGGACAGGCACAGACGATCGCTGTCGGTGCGATCCTCATCATCGCCATCGGCGCCGGTGCCGGCATCAACGCGTTCACTGGCCTGCGCCGGCCGCGGCGCCGGGCCGCCGTATCCGAACAGCTTGGCTCGGGGTGACCATGCGGCTCAAGTCGCTGCTCAGTCAGAACAACGGCTCGCGCGGGCTCAAGTCGCCTCGCGGTTGCCGCCCGACCGTAACACCTAACAAAAGTCCCCGCTGGGGAGAGAGGAGAAGTGCAGTCACATGAAGGTTCTCAGAAATTGGCGCCTGCTTGGGACGGCCAGTGCCGCCCTGGTGGTCGCCGCGGTGGCCACCCTGCTGACGGTGGGTGGAGCGACCGCGCGCATTGCACACAGAGCCTCCGGCACGACGCTGTTCATGCTGCCGAAGTTCACCGGTATCCCACCGTTCACGCAGGCCGACCAGGGTGCTGCCAAGGTCGCCAAGGCCTACGGGTACACCCTGAAGTATGGCGGTCCGACGACCGGTTCCGCGACGCAGCAGGTGAACTTCATCAACAACGCCGCAGCGGCGGGTGACAAGGGTCTGTTCATCTCGGCAGACAACCCTGCCGCGGTCAGCCCCGCGCTCAACCGCGCGCGGGCTCATGGCATGAAGGTTGTTTCCTTCGACTCTGATGTCGAGCCCAACGCCCGCACCGTGTACGTGGAGGGAACGTCAGCTGCGTCGATCGCCCAGACCGAGCTCAACATGCTCGGTTCGCAGATCCACTACAGGGGCTCCTTCGTGATCCTCTCGGCCCAGGCGACCGACTCCAACCAGGTCCTGTGGAACAACGTCCTCAAGCAGGATCTCAAGAAGGACAAGAAGTACAAGAACATGAAGCTGCTGGCGATCGTCAACCCGCCGAATGACGGCACGCCGGCGGCTGTTCAGTACACGCAGAGCATCATCCAGAAGTACCCGACGATGAAGGGCATCATCGCCCCCACTACGGTCGCCGTCGCGGCCGCTGCACAGGTTGTCAAGCAGCAGCACCTCTGCAGCAAGTACGTCGTCACCGGCCTCGGTGATCCGCAGCAGATGAAGCCGTATGTGACCTCGGGCTGTGTCAAGCAGTTCGCGCTGTGGAACTTTGCCCGCGAGGGCGAGGTGGCGATGTGCACGATGCACTACGTGCTGATCGGCAAGGTGACCGGCAAGGAGGGCCAGACCTACAGCTGCCCGGACGGTCTCGGGAAGTTCAAGGTTGGCCCACAGGGCACGGTCAAGGCCGGTAACGCCGAGGTCTTCAGCAAGAAGAACCTGAAGGCGTTCACGTTCTGATCAAGGGTTGGAGCCGGCCCTCGCGGGTCGGCTCCAACCGATCGAAAGGTAGCCGTGGAACGGACCTGCTTCACATTCACGATCAAGCCTGGGACCGCGCACGAGTACAGGCGCCGCCACGACGAGATCTGGCCCGAGATGGTCAGCGCCCTGAAGGCGTCAGGCATCAGCAACTACACGCTGTTTCTGCGCGAGCTCGAGGTGATCGCCTATGCGGAGTGCGAGCCGGACACGCAGACGGCGTTTGCGAAGATGGCCGCCACCGAAGTCGACCAGCGCTGGTCGGCATGGTTTGAGGAGATCATCGACCGGCGCTACGGCGAGGATGGAAAGGCGATGAGCGTTCCCGAGGTGTGGCACCTTGACTGACCGCAAGCTGCGGCTCGGCGTGATCGGCGCTGGCTCTTGGGCGCTGGCCTCTCACCTGCCGAACCTGGCACGCCGCCGATCTGAGGTTGAGTTTGCGGCCGTCTGTCGCCAGGGGGCTGAGCCGCTTGCGAAGATCGCAGCCGATTACGGGTTCGCGCTGGCCAGTGAGGACTACCGGGACGTGGTCGGCGCCGGCATCGACATCTGCGTGGTCTCGTCACCCAGTGCGCTGCACTACGAGCACGCAAAGGCCGCGTTGGAGGCTGGCGCCCATGTGCTGATCGAGAAGCCGGTGACCATTGACCCGGCGCAGGCCTGGGAGCTTGTGGAGATCGCCAACGCCCGTGGCCTCCGGCTCGTGTGCAGCTTCGGCTGGAACTATCTCCCGATGCTCACGGCCGCGCGCGACCTCTTCCGGCGGGTGGGGATTGGCGAGATAGAGCAGCTCACGATCACCATGTCCTCGGTGACCCGCGAGCTGCTGGCCAACCTCGGCTCCTATCCCGACGCCGACCCAGAGCTGATGCCCGAAGCGAGGACCTGGACGGACCCGTCACTGTCCGGAGGTGGTTACGGCCAGGCGCAGCTCTCCCACGCCTTGGGGCTCGCGCTCTGGATCACCGGCCTGCGCGGGGCCGAGGCGTTTGCCTTCATGGAGACGGCGCTGGGCGCCCCGGTCGAGCTCTACGACGCGATCGCCGTGCGTTACAGCAACGGTGCGATCGGGACGATCTCCGGCGGTGCCGCACACCAGGGCTACGATGGCAACAAGCACCAGCTGGAGGTCCGGGCAATCGGCTCTGAGGGCCACTTCGCCTGCGATCTGCAACGCGAAATGGTGTGGCTGTACCGGCCGGATGGCCACGACATCAGGCTCGATGTCAAGCCCGGCGACGCGCTCTACAACGACGATGGACCACCGAACGTCTTGGTCGACCTCGCGCTCGGCCGCGACGTGGAGAACTGCTCTCCCGGTGAGCTCGGCGCACGCACTGTCGAGCTCCTCGACGCCGCGTACCGGAGTGCTCGCACCGGCAGGCCACAGCCGGTCGGCACCTCGCAGGCCGCTGCCGGGGAGCGCTGATGGCGCGCCTGCCGTTCTTTGACACTCACGTTCACTTCTGGGACCTCAGTCACCCGAAGCTGCACTACGCCTGGCTCAAGCCGGGGCTGATCCATCCGATCATCGGCGATATCGAATCGGTCAAGCTCCCCCTCTATGGGGCCGAGCAGTTCATCACCGAGACCAGTGCGGCCAACGTCGTGAAGGTGCTCCACGTCGAAGCGGATGTGGATGCCGGTGACGATCCAGTGGACGAGACCATCTGGCTCGAGCAACAGGCGCGGCGTACCGGCATCCCGACGGGCATCATCGCTGACACCAACCTCAAGGCCCCCGAGCTGGAGCGGGAGATCGAGCGGCACCTGCAGGCGTCGGCGCGTGTCCGTGGGTTTCGTGACTTCTCTGAAGGTAACTACCTGGAGGACGCGGATTTCGCGCGCGGTTTCGCGCTGTTGGGCAAGCACGGCCTGGTCTGCGACCTCGACTGCGTTGCGGAGAATATGGCCAAGGCGCGCGACCTCGCGAACCGCTACCCCGACACGACCGTGGTGGTTGACCACGCCGGGTTTCCCCGCGAGCGCAGCACCGAGTACTTCAACTTCTGGAAGCACGGGATCGACGCGCTTGCGCAGGCACCGAGCGTGTGGTGCAAGATCTCCGGGCTGGCGATGTGCGACCACGACTGGACCGTGGCGTCGATCCGGCCCTGGTTCGAGTACTGCCTGGAAGCGTTCGGTACCAAACGGTGCGTGCTCGGGACGAACTGGCCGCTTGACCGAGCGTTCAGCTCCTACGAGGCGGTGCTCGATGCCTACCAGGAGATCGTCTCCACGCTCACGCTCGAGGAGCAGTCAGATCTGTTCTTCGCCAACGCGGAACGCCTGTTCGAACTCTGAGGAGAAGCTGTACACGAGATGACCATTCCGAGCACATTTTTGGCATCCGCGGCCGCGGCGCTGCCGATCGTCGGCATCGAGACGACAGCGATCCGTGTGCCGCTCAGGCGGGTCTACCAGGGCTCGCACTACCACATGACGCACCGCTCGACGGTGATCGTGCGAGTGCTGGCCGACGGGCTGGTCGGTGAGGCGTACGCTGGTGACGAGGACGAGGCGCTTCTGCAGATCGAGAAGATCGTGCACGACGAGATTGAGCCGGCGCTGGTCGGTCAGGATGCGCTCGCGGTAGAGCGCTGCTGGGAGCTGGCGCGGCCAGCGACCTACGACATCCTGCGCGACCGCAGGCTCGGTCTGGTTGCCTGTGCCGGGGTCGACCTTGCGATCTGGGATCTGGTCGGCAAGGCCCTCGGGCAGCCGCTCTGGAGGCTATGGGGCGGGTACAGCAACAGCCGTCCGATGATCGCGATCGGTGGCTACTACGGGCCCGACGCCGACATAGAGGCGGAGGTGGCCGAGCTGCGAGAGATGGGACTTGCCGGTATGAAGTTCAAGGTCGGTGGGATGAGTCCAGAGGCCGACGCGGAGCGTTTTATCCGTGCCCGCGCGGCCGCTGGTCCGAACTTCGTGTTGGCCGCCGACGCGAACCAGGGCTGGACGCCGCAGCAGGCGATCCGGTTCGCGCGGCTCGTGGAAGGGCAGGACCTGCTCTGGCTGGAGGAGCCCTGCAACTGGCACAACGACCGCACGGCGATGCGAGAGGTCCGCTACAGGTCGGGTGTGGCGGTCTGCGCGGGTCAGTCGGAGTACTCGGCCGCCGGCTGCCGTGAGCTCATGGTCGCCGGCGCCATTGATGTCTGCAACTTCGACTCATCCTGGTCGGGTGGTCCCACGGAGTGGCGCCGTGTAGCCGCAATCGCTCAGTCCTGCGATGTGGTGATGGGCCACCACGAGGAGCCCCAGGTTTCCAGTCACCTCCTGGCGTCAATCCCGCACGGCGGCTTCGTCGAGTGCTTTCACCCCGACCGCGATCCGATCTGGTGGAATCTCATCGCCAACCGCCCCGTGTTGCGAGCCGGAATGCTCGAGCTCTCCGACGCTCCAGGTCTCGGCTGGGAGCTTGACAGCGAATACATCAACCATCACCGGGTGCAGCGGTGACCTGGAGCCTGGGACTCGAAGATCGCGGCGTGCTGGTGACAGGTGCCGCGGGCGGGATCGGACGCGCGGTGGCTCATGCGTTCGCGCAAGCGGGCGCTCGCGTCGCTCTGGTCGACCTCGACGCGGACGCCTGCGCTGCGGTTGCGGCCGAGCTCACGCAGCCGGAACGCCATCGCTGGTTCGCCGCCGACCTATCGGCGGTCGCCGAGCACGAGGCGCTCGTCGCGACCGTGCAACGCGACCTGGGCCGTCTCGATGTGCTTGCGCATCTGGCTGCAGTTCTACGCCGTCGTGCGACCGTTGACGAGGTCACCGAGGAAGACTGGGACACTCAGATGGACATCAACCTGAAGGCCACCTTCTTCCTGAATCGTGCTGTCGCCGGAGCTCTGCGAGCCCAGGGTCGCGGCGGGCGGATCATCAACTTCACCTCGCAGGGGTGGTGGACAGGCGGGTTCGGTGGGTCTGTCGTCTACGCGGCAAGCAAGGGCGGGATCGTCTCTCTCAGTCGTGGCCTGGCACGCTCCTGGGCGGCCGACGCGATCACCGTGAATACCGTGGCTCCCGGCGCTGCGGACACGGCGATGATGCGCAGTCAGCCAAACCTCGACCAGTTTGTCGCGATGATCCCGCTCGGTCGCATGGCTGAGCCGGACGAGATCAGCGGCGCCGTTCTCTTTCTTGCCTCCGATCACGCGCGCTACATCACCGGCGCGACCATAAACGTGACCGGCGGCCAAATCATGTACTGACCATCGACTGTGGAGCTCCGAACATATGCCAAAAGAGAACCTGACCGTGGCGAACCCTCCTGCGGCGACGCCCGAGGAACAGTTCGACTGGCTTCACACCATGCTTCAGATCAGGTACTTCGAGGACGAGTGTCACCGCATGTTTGCGCAGGGCCTGGTGCGGGGCTCGACCCATCTGTGCCAGGGTCAAGAGGGCGTGGTCGTGGGCGCCTGCCGCGCCGTCGGCATCGATGACAAGGTGCTCTGCACCTACCGCGGCCATGGCGCAGTGATCGCCAAGGGAGCTCCGCTCGACCGGGCGTTTGCGGAGATCCTCGGCAAGGCGAACGGCCTGTGCGCCGGCAAGGGCGGCTCCATGCATCTGACGGACATGGCCGTTGGCGCTGTCGGTTCATTCGCGATCGTCGGCGGCCATCTCCCGATCGCTCTGGGTGTTGCCTTCGAGGCCCAGTACAACGAGCGCCAGGAGGTGACGCTCTGTTTCTTTGGCGATGGCTCGACCAATATCGGCGCCTTTCACGAGGCGCTCAACATGGCCTCGGTCTGGAAGTTACCGGTCATTTTCATCTGCGAGAACAACCTCTACGGTGAGTATTCGCCACTGGCGACCACGACCCCAATAGAACGGCTGGCTCAACGCGCGGACTCCTATGGCATGCCGGGAGTGACGATCGACGGTAACGACGTCGAGGGCGTTTGGCGCACCGTGTCTGACTACGCCGCACGTGCGCGCGCCGGAGCTGGCCCGGTCCTGGTCGAGGCCCTCACCTATCGACAGAAGGGGCATTCGCGCTCCGACCCCGCCAAATACAGGCCGACCGGCGAGCTCGAGGCATGGCTGGAGCGCGATCCGATCAGGCTCCTGGAGACCAAGCTCGAACACCTGGGTTTGGAGCGAGGTCACCTCGATGACCTGAGAGCCACCGCCGAACAGGAGGTGATGGACGCACTCGAGCGCGCCCGTGGCTGGCCGGATCCGAACCCTGAGCGGCTCGAGGAGGACGTCTACGCATGAGTACCGTGACATTTCGTGAAGCGCTCATCAGGGCGATGGGCGACGCGCTCGAGGAGGACGAACGCGTATTCCTCTTCGGTGAGGATGTCGCCGCCGCCGGCGGCTCGTTCAAGCTGACCGAGGGACTGCTGGAGCGCTTCGGTCCCAAGCGTGTGCGCGACACGCCAATCTCGGAGCAGGCCATCATCGGTACCGCGATCGGTGCCGCGGTCATGGGTCTCAGGCCATTGGCTGAGATCATGTTCGCCGACTTTGCGGCCGTCTGCTTTGACGGCATCGCCAACGAGATACCGAAGTACCGGTACATGACCGGAGGCCAGGTATCGATGCCGCTCACCATCCGCATGTGCAACGGTGCCGGCGGTGGGTTTGGCGCCCAGCATTCGCAGTCGGTCGAGAACTGGTTTCTGAATGTGCCCGGACTCAAGCTCGTGGTCCCAGCGACCCCAGCTGACGCGTATGGCCTGTTGCGCTCGGCGATTCGTGACCCAGACCCGGTTCTGTTTTTCGAGCACAAGTCGCTCTTCAACACCAAGGGCGAATTGCCCGACGCGCCGGCACCGATACCACTCGGACTGGCGGAGACAGTTCGCCATGGGGAGCACGTGACCGTGGTGGCCACGCAGATGATGCGCCATCACGCGATGCGGGCTGCAGACGAGCTCGCGGTGGCGGGCATCGAAGCCGAAGTGATCGACCCGCGGACGCTCGTGCCGCTGGACTACGCGACGATCGCCGCCAGCGTGGACCGGACCGGTCGGCTGGTGGTCGTACAGGAGTGTCCGAACAGCGGCAGCTGGGGTGCGACGCTGGTGGCACGTCTGGTCGGGGAGCGCCTTGAACACCTTGACGCGCCGCCCGCGCTCGTCGGTGCCCCCGATACGCCTATCCCCTACTCCGGCGCACTTGAGGAGCTATGGATCCCGAGCGTCGAGCGGATCGTCGAGCAGGTCAAGCGGACCGTTTCCTACTGAGAGGTCGGGTTAGCAATGTCTGATGTTCTGATGCCCCGCCTGTCGGATTCGATGGAGGAGGGGACGGTCGTACGTTGGTTGAAGGCCGACGGCGACGAGGTGAAGCGCGGCGAGGAGTTCGTGGAGATCGAGACCGACAAGGCGATAATGGCCTACGAGTCAGATTTCTCGGGTCGCCTGTCGGTGGTCGTTCCGGAGGGTTCGACCGTTCCGGTCGGGGGCCTCATCGGCCACGTGGGCGACGCCGTTCCGGCGGCCGACGAGCCGAATGCGGCAACGCAAGCGCGGCCATCCGCGCCGGCCGGCGGCCGGACAGAGTCTGCCTCTGCGGCGACCGCTGACGTGGCGGTGGCTGTGCACTCGAATTCAGACGGCAGGGGTCCTCGCAAGGCATCGCCGCTGGCGCGGCGCACCGCCGCCCGGCTCGGTGTCGACATCACTGCCGTCAACGGGTCGGGGCCATACGGACGGGTACTGAAGCAGGACGTTCTGGAGGCTGCGCGGGGGGCCGACGCTACGCAGCCGCAGACCGCCGCCGGCCAGCCCGTGCCACCACCTGCCGCATTGGGTGCTCCCACGCTGCAAGCGATGGGTTCCACCCAGAAGCTGATCGCCCGGCGCATGACCGAGTCGCGGCGCACCATCCCCGAGTTCACGCTTGAGGTCGACGTTGACATGGGCGCCGCGCTATCGCTGCGCGAGCAGCTCAGGCAGCTCGCCGATCCACCGCCCTCCATCAACGACATCATCCTCAAGGCCTGTGCCGTCGCGTTGCGTCGCCACCCCCGTGCCAACGGAAGCTTCGCCGACGACCACTTCGTGCTTCACGACGAGGTCAACGTCGCCTTCGCGGTGGCAGCAGCGGACTCTCTCGTTGTTCCCGTGATCAGCCACGCCGATCGCAAGGGCATCGCCGAGATCGCGCGGGAGAGTCGCGCACTGGCGGAGCGGGTCCGCTCGCGCACGATCGCTGCGTCGGAGCTGGAGGGCGGCACGTTCACCGTGTCGAATCTGGGCATGTTCGGCATCGACCGGTTCCAGGGGATAATCAACGCGCCCCAGGCCTGCATCCTCTGTGTCGGCGCCGTTCGCGACAGGCCCATCGCACGGGATGGTGCGCTGCAGATAGCGCCGATGCTCTCACTCACGCTCGCGAGCGACCACCGCATCCTCTACGGCGCCGATGCAGCGCTGTTCCTGTCAGAGATTCGCCAGCTGCTGGAGGCTCCGCTCCGGATGCTCGCCTGAGGTCAACGGGGCGAGGCCAACAGCGTTCTACTGCTGCGGAGCCGGGCCGCAGCTGCCGCGTGGGATATAGCGTGTCGGCATGACGACCTCCTGCGGCTCGGTCGTGTGGTCGCGGACGTGGGTGAGCAGCAGCTCTGCCGCCACCTCGCCGATCGCCACCAGATCCCGCTCGACAACGCTGATCGGCGGTCTGTAGACCTTTGCCACGGCGATGTCGTCGTAACCGACGAACGACAGCTCGTGGCCGAGCTCCAATTCGCGCTGGCTGATCACCTGCAGCGCTCCGGCCATGATCTGGTTGCTTCCGGCGATCAACGCTGTTGGCGGCTCCGGCAGGTCGAGCATCTCGGCGGTCGCCCGTGCGCCGTGTTCCTCTGAAAACAGGCCGTTGCGGGCGATCAGCGCTCGGGGGTCGAGCCCATGGCTGGCTAGTACGCGCTCCGCGGTCTCCAGGCGCTGTCGTGTTGGACGGACGTCGGGACCGCCGACGAATCCGATTCTCCGGTGCCCAAGCCTCAGCAGGTGTTCGACGGCCGCGGACACGCCCGCGGCGTGGTCTGAGACGACCTTGCTCGCGTGGATCCGCGGCGGCAGGTCACGCTCGATGACCACGAGCGGCACCGTGAGGTTTGCCAGTGCGGCGAGTGTGGGTTCGTGCGTCTCGCTCACCAGCAGCACGATCAGCCCATCTGCCCGACGCTGCTCCAGAAGCTCGATGTTCTGACGATCCAGCTCGGGGTCGACCAGCGAGTTGGTCAAAAGCATCGAGTAGTCGTTCTCGCGCAGCCTGACTTCGGCACCGCGGGCGATCTGGGCAGACAGTGGGTTTGAGATGTCGCCGGCGACAAAACCGATGGACAGCGACGCACGGCTGCGCAGGCCCTGAGCGAGGAGGTCGGGCTTGTACCCGAGCTCGGCGACTGCCGCCATCACCTGCTCGCGCATCTCCTCGCTCACATCGGGATGGCCAGAGAGTGTCCGTGACACGGAGGAGATCGCCACACCTGCGCGTTCCGCGACCTCACGCATGCCGACACGACGACGTCTGGTCGGCCGCTGCACACCGTTGTGGTTCGCGTCGCCACGGTCACCCGCGCTCGCGTGAAGATCCTCCATCAGTGCTGATGGTAACGATTCTGGAACACTTGCGGTAGCTGTTGGCCCAGGCTATGTCCACCGCTACGCTTGCTGATAGGTCCGGCTGCGCCCGCCCCCCTGCCGGTCGTCGGTCCGTCCGCTGCCAAACGCTCAGGCGGTAGCTCTTTGACCGCCGCAGGCGGCGCGCACGGCATCGGCCACCTGGGCGATTGCCGCGTTGGCCTCATCAATCCGAGCGGGCAGGCGTATGAACCCGTGAAACATGCCCGGGTAGCGGCTGTGCACCGTCTGAACGCCCGCCGCACGTAGGCAATCCGCATAGGCCTCCCCCTCATCGCGGAGTGGGTCGCATGCGGCGGTGATCACCAGAGCCGGCGCGAGCCCGCTTAAGCTGGCGGCCTGTAGCGGTGAGTGATCGACCGCCGGTGTCTGCTTGGGACCACTCAGATACGTTCGCCAGAACCAGCGCATCTCCGCTTGAGTAAGTGCCCCCAGGTCGTTGAACGCCGCATAGGAGGCGGTGTCAAAGGAGTGGTTGGTGACCGGATAGATGAGCACCTGCAGCCGCAGCTCAAGGCCCGCGTCGCGTGCTCGCAGCGCGACCGAAGCAGCCAGCTGCCCACCGGCGCTGTCACCGCCCACGGCGACGTGGTCCCACCGCTGCGCGGTCCAGCGTGTGACCGACCAAGCGTCCTCGATGGCTGCGGGGAACGGGTGTTCCGGAGCGAGGCGGTAGTCGGCGCTGACCACCGTCTGGCCACTGTGTGCGGCGAGTGCGCGGCACAGCCTGTCGTGTGACCGCACGCTGCCCAGAGCCCAGCCACCACCGTGCAGATAGACGAGCGCACCGCTGGTGGGGGCCTCGGTCGGCCTGTAAACGCGGACCGGTAGGCCAGCCGCGTCCTGGTCCTCGATCGCTGCTACTTCTGGCGCTTGGCCGAACAGTGCGTCCGCGCCACGGTCGAGATCGGCGCGTGTCTGCGCGATCGGTACCTCCCAGATGGGTGGCAGATGCTGGGCACGACCCTCCGCCAGGAACGCGGATGCCTGATCGGTGAGCATGACGAGATCGTAGGTGGCTGGCACGCAGCGCCGCGGCAGCGGCTGATCAGCTCCGGTTGATCTGCTCGAGCACGTCGAACGACCACACCTCGCTGGCGGAGCCCACCGGCCCTTCGGACCTGTGCTGGGCGTGGCCGGCCCCGAAGTCGGCGCTGTGCACCCATGCCTCGAAGTCCTGCTCAGACCGCCAGCGGGTCAGGACGAGATGCACATCGCGCCCGTCGTTGGGTGAGAGCAGCTCGAAGCCCTCGAAGCCGGTGGCCTGCTCGACGCGCCCGGCGCGGCTGGCGAAGCGGCGCGCGAACTCCTTCGAACGGTCGGGCGCGACAGTTATCGCGTTGATCTTGACGATGCTCATGGCCAGCCTCCATCTGAGTTGGTGTGCGCAATCCCGTCAGGGTGACACGCATGGGGCCCGGGGCTGCGCCTCCAGCCCGGCGGTGCTAGAACACGGTTGATGACAAAGCGCGTGATCGTCACCGGTGCCAGCGGCAAGGCGGGGAGCGTGGTTGCACGCGACCTGCTGGAGCACGGCTACGAGGTGCGCAATGTCGATCACCGGCCCGGGCCAGGCTCGTCCGGCCCTGACGACGCGGTGCCGCTGCTGCTGGCCGACCTCACCGACTACGGCCAGACGATCGAGGCGCTGGGAGACGGCGCGTGGGGCCGGCGGCCCGATGCGATCGTGCACTTCGCGGCGATCCCCTCGCCCGTGCACGCGACAGCGGCCGAGGTATTGCGCGTCAACGTCACCTCAACCCACGCGGTGTTTGCGGCAGCCGCGGCTCTGGGTGTCAAGAGGGTTGTCTGGGCCTCGAGCGAGACGACGCTGGGGCTGCCCTTTGACCGTCCGCCCGACTACGCCCCCGTCGATGAGGCGCACATCTACCCCGAGACCAGCTACGCGATGTCGAAGGTGCTCGGCGAGGAGCTGGCACGGCAGTTCAGCCGCATCGCCGGAATGACGGTCATCGGGCTGCGACTGTCGAACGTCATGGTCCGCGCCGATTACGAGCGCTTCCCGAGCTTCTGGGACGACCCGCAACTGCGCAGATGGAACCTCTGGGGCTACGTCGACGAGAGCCACGTCGCGCAGAGCGTCAGGCTCGCGCTCGAAGCCGATCTGACCGGCGCCGATAACTTCATCATCGCCGCCGCCGACACCGTGATGAAGCGCCCGAGCCGCGAGCTGATGGCCGAGGTGTTCCCCGGCGTGCCTGTCGCAGCCGACGTGGATGGCGTTGACACGCTGCTCAGCATCGCCCGCGCCCGCGCGGTGCTCGGCTACGACCCGCGCTTCAGCTGGCGTGAGCTCTACTGAGGCGCGACCGTGGTTCTCGAGCGTGCGATCATCGAGGTGAAACCAGGGTCTGAGCCCGCGTTCGAGGCCGCGATCGAGCAGGCAAAGCAGGTGATCGCGCAGGCGGGCGGGTTTCGCTCCCTGACGCTGCGCCGCGGCATCGAGCGCTCGTCCACCTACCTGCTGCTGGTCGAGTGGGACACGCTTGACGACCACATCCAGGGCTTTCGGGAGTCTGAGCTGTTTGGGCGCTGGCGCGAGCTGATCGGAGCGCATTTCGCCTCCGCACCAGAGGTTGAGCACTTCGGGGAGCCGGTGGCGACGCTCTGAAGTGGCTCGCCGGGTCCTGATGCGGCCCGCTCGGCGAGACCGGTAGGCATGCGGCGACGCGAACCGGCGTGCAACGGTACGCTCCGCATGCAACCCGTTTGGCTGGTGGTCGTCGATGGAGGGGCCTGAAGGCAAGTGGCGCAGATCGTTTCGTTGAGCGAGGCCGTTGAGGCCACGGTGCAGGATGGCGCGAGCGTCGCGCTGGAGGGTTTCACGCACCTGATCCCGTTCGCCGCTGGCCACGAGGTGCTGCGCCAGGGGCGTAGGGAGCTCGAGCTGATCCGGATGACCCCGGACATTCTCTATGACCAGATGATCGGTGTCGGCGCGGCCCGCAGGCTCGTGTTCTCCTACGGCGGCAACCCCGGTGTCGGCTCGCTGCACCGTTTTCGTGATGCGGTCGAGCACGGTTGGCCACGGCCGATCGAGGTCGAGGAGCACTCTCACGCGGGGATGGCCAACCGCTATGTGGCGGGCGCGTCCAGGCTGCCGTTCATGGTGATGCGTGGCTATGAGGGCACCGATCTGGCGGCGCACACCAACGTGGCGACGGTCATCTGCCCGTTCACGGGGGAGCAGCTCGCGGCCGTGCCGGCGCTCAACCCCGAGGTGGCGATCGTGCATGCGCAGGAGGCCGATCGCGACGGCAACGTGCAGCTTTGGGGGATCCCCGGAGTGCAGAAGGAAGCGGTGCTCGCGGCCCAGCGGTCGGTGGTCACCGTGGAGCGGATCGTCGACGAGCTCGAGCTCCGCCCCGGCGGGGTCGTGATTCCCGGCTGGGTGATCGATTACGTTGCTCCTGCCCCCGGCGGCTCGCTGCCGTCATACGCGCTCGGAATCACCGAGCGCGACAACGACTTCTACCGGGAGTGGGATCTGATCAGCCGCGACCGCGAGCACTTCCAGGCGTGGATGTCCGAACAGGGTCTTCTGGGGTGAGCTGGTGAGCGTCGATTACACAAACGGCGAGCTTCAGACCGTGGTGGCGGCACGTTCGCTGGCGGGGAAGCGCTCGTGTTTCATCGGTGTTGGTCGTCCTTCCACGGCGGCCCTGCTGGCACGGATGGTCCACAACCCCAGGCTCGTGCTGGTGTATGAGTCCGGCACGATCGGCGCCAAGCCCTATCACGTGCCGCTCTCGATCGGTGATGGCGAGCTTGCGCAGACAGCCGACCTGGTTGTCTCGGTGCCCGAGATGTTCAACTACTGGATCGGCCCAGGGCGGGTGCAGGTCGCGTTCCTCGGCGCCGCGCAGATCGACCCGCAGGCGAACCTCAACTCGACCGTTATCGGTGACTACGAGCATCCCCGGACACGGCTGCCGGGTGCCGGCGGCGCGCCGGAGATCGCGACCGGATGCGCGGAGGTGGTGGTGATCGCCCCGCACTCCAAGCGCACGTTTGTGCAGCGGCTCGACTTCAAGACCACGCGCGGCGAGCGCACGACGCTGGTGATCACCGACCTGGGAGTGCTCGAGCCCCGCGATGGTTCGCTGTGTCTGACCGCCGTGCATCCGGGCGTGAGCGTCGATGAGGTGCGTGAAAACACGGGCTTTGAGCTTGCGGTCAGTGAGAGCCTGAAGGTGTCGGAGCCGCCGAGTACCAAAGAACTAAACGCGTTGAGGGAGCTGGCATCCAGATGAGCACCACGAACGAGCAACCAGACACCGACACCGACGGTGTGCGCCGGATCTATGACCCGGTCGCGGACACGCCGCTGCGTTACCGCCGCGACCCTCCCGAAGCGCACCCCTCACTGGACTACCCGCCCTACAAGTCAACGCAGCTGCGCCATCCGAAGGAGCCGCTGGTCTACCTGCCGCACACCGTTACCGAGATCACCGGGCCGCAGCTCGACCGCACGCTGGCGCTGAAGGAAACCGACCATGACCTGACCGTCCAGGCCCAGGGGGAACCGATCGGTGAGCGGATCATCGTCTCCGGGCACGTCTACGACACCGAGGGCAAACCGCTGCGCGACACGCTGGTCGAGATCTGGCAGGCCAACGCCGCGGGTCGTTACGACCATCGCTGGGACCGCTGGGCAGCGCCGCTTGACCCGAACTTTCATGGGGCCGGGCGTTGTCTGACCGACTCAGAGGGTCGCTACGAGTTCACAACGATCAAGCCCGGCCCGTACCCGTGGGGCAACCACTACAACGCCTGGCGGCCGGCGCACATCCACTTCTCGCTGCTCGGACGCGCGTTCACGCAACGGTTGGTGACGCAGATGTACTTCCCCGGCGATCCGTTTTTCCCCTACGACCCGATCTTCAACTCCGTACGGGACGAGCGGGCGCGCGAACGGATGATCTCCACTTTCAACATCCACCAGACACGGCCGAACTGGGCGCAGGCGTTCAACTGGGACATCTACCTGCGCGGACCGGCATCCACCCCGTTCGAGGAAGCGTTCTAGGAGGCCGTTTTCAGATGATCTTCGAGGTGACACCCTCACAGACGGTCGGTCCGTACTTCGCGATCGGTGTTCCGTTTCCTGGCGGCAACCTGATCGTGCCGGACGGCACGCCCGGCCAGATCCGCATCGCCGGCAGCATCTACGACGGCCACAACGAACCGATCCCGGACCACGTGATCGAGTTCTGGCAGCCCGACGGCGACGGGCACTTCGCCGATATCTGCGGCTACGGCGAGCAGTCAACGCTCCCCGGCTTCCGCGGCTTCGGGCGCTACGGGATCGAGGACGGTGACGGCAGCTATGAGATCGTGACCGTCAAACCCGGTCGCGTCCCGGGCCCCAACAACGGTCCGCTCCAGGCCCCGCACATTGACGTGACGCTGATGGCGCGCGGCATGCTGCACCGTGTGGTGACCCGCATCTACTTCGAGGACGAGGCCCAGGCCAACGCCGAGGACCCGGTGCTTGCCAGCGTTCCCGCCAGCCGGCGGGATACGCTGATCGCGTCCGCCACCCCCGACGGCTACCGCTTCGACATCCATCTGCAGGGCCACGGAGAGACCGTCTTCTTTGACATCTGAGCTGTTTGCCGGCACCTATGCCCGCGGCGGCGCCGCGGCGGCAGTCAGCGCCGAGGCGTGGGTGCGAGCGATGGTCGACGCCGAAGCGGCGCTCGCGGCGGCGTGCGTCGCGGAGGGCCTGATCGCCCCGGTAGCCGGCCAGGCGATCCTCGCAGCCGTCAGACAGGGTCCGCTCGAGCTGGAGGCGATCACCGCCTCCGCCGGTGAGAACGCCACACCCGTGATCGCGCTGGTCGCACAGCTGCGCGACCGGGTCGGCGAACGCCACGCCGACGCAGTGCACCTCGGCGCCACCAGCCAGGACATCCTTGACACCGCCATGATGCTCATCGCGGGCCGCGCGAGCGAGCCGATCCTCGCCGATCTGCGCGCCGCGGCCGCTGCCGCGGCGCGCCTTGCGGCCGAGCACCGCCAGACGCCCGTGCTCGGGCGAACGCTGATGCAGGCGGCGTTGCCGACCTCGTTCGGACTGGTCGCGGCCGGCTGGCTCGAGGGCCTGCGCCGTGCCACCGCCGAGCTCGAGCGGGTCCGCGCGAGCGAGCTGGCGGTGCAGATGGGCGGGCCGGTCGGGTCGCGGGCGCCGCAGGTGGCCGCCCGGGTGGCCGCGACCCTGGGGCTGTCAGAGCCGCTCCTGCCCTGGCACACCGAGCGCACGCGGATCGCCGCCCTGGCGGCCGCGCTCGGAGCGGTTGTGGGCGCGGCCGCGAAGATCGCCCGTGACGTGACGCTGCACGCCCAGAGCGAGGTCGGTGAGCTGCGCGAGGCAGCCGCCGCCGGACGCGGCGCGTCCTCCGCGATGGCGCACAAACGAAACCCCGTCGCCGCCGTGTCGGTGATCGCCTGCGCCAAGCGCGTCCCCGGGCTGGTCGCAACCATCTTCGCCGCGATGGAGCAGGAACAGCAGCGCGCCGCCGGCGCCTGGCAGGCCGAGTGGGGCACGCTCGGCGAGCTGCTCACGCTCACCGGGTCGGCGGCCGCCTGGCTTGCGGACCTGCTCGGCGGCCTTGAGGTGGATACTGAGCGGATGCGCACAAACCTCCAGGCGGCTGCCACACCGGGGGTTGCGGCGGGCGCTGCGCCGGAGCCGGCACTCGCCGCCGCAGCCGAGCTCGTCGACCGCGCGCTGGCACGGGGGTCGGCGTGAGCGCGGTGGCCCTCCACCACGAGGTGCACGGCCCCGCGCAGGCGCCCGTGCTGCTGCTCGCCGGCTCCCTGGGCACAAGCCTTGCGATGTGGCAGCCACAGCTGCAGGCGCTCACGGACCGCTTTCGCGTGATCACCATCGACCACCGCGGCCACGGCACCTCACCGGTGCCGCCCGCGCCCTACACGATCGCCGAGATGGGCGGGGACGTGCTGGCGCTGATGGACGCACTCGGCGTCGAGCGTGCCACCTCCGCCGGACTCTCGATCGGCGGCATGGTCGGCATCTGGCTGGGCGCCCACGCGCCCGAGCGACTCGAGCGACTGGTGCTGATCTGCACCTCCGCCTACGCGCCACCGCCCGAGCGCTGGCTGGAGCGCGCCGCTGCCGTGCGCGCGGCCGGGACCGCGGAGGTTGTTGCCGACGCCGTGGTGGCACGCTGGTTCACCCCCGGGTGGGCAGCGGCCCACCCGGGGGAGGTTGCGGCTCATCGGGCGATGATCGCCGCCACCGATCCGGAGGGCTACGCCGGCTGCTGCGAGGCGATCGCGGCGATGGACCAACGGGCCGATCTGCCGCAGATCCGCGTGCCCACGCTCGTGATCGGCGCGCTCGAGGACGAGGCTCTGCCGCCGGAGCATCAGCGGCTGATCGCCGACCAGGTGCCGGGGGCGCGGCTCGAGCTGATCGCCGACGCCGCCCACATCGCCAGCGCGCAGCAGCCCGCGGTGGTCAGCGCGCTGATTGCCGGGGCCTGAGCCGCCCACTACTGTTGTCGGGCGATGAGCACAAGCGACGAGCTCTACGAGCAGGGCATGGAGGTTCGCCGCGCGGTCCTCGGCGAGGAGCACGTCGAGCGCGCCGCCCAGGCCGCGACCGAGTTCAGCGCCCCCTGGCAGGAGTTCATCACCCGTCACGCCTGGGGTGCGGTGTGGGCGCGCGAGGGGCTCGACCGCCGCACCCGCAGCGTGATCACGCTGACCGCGCTGACCGCGCTGGGGCGTGAGCGCGAGATCGCGATGCACGTGCGCGCGGCGCTGCACAACGGGCTTGCGCCGGAGGAGATCGCCGAGGTGCTGATTCACACCTCCATCTATGCGGGTGTGCCGACCGCCAACGCCGCGTTTGCGATCGCAGCCCAGGTGCTCGCAGAGGAGGCTTCAGGCGGGGAGTCCGGCTAGCTGCAGGTGTCCATGAGCGAGACCCGCGACGAGCTACTGTTGCAACGCCTGTCGGAGCCGTTCGAGCGACTCGGAGAGGTGTCGCGGGGCCACCCGCTGCTCACCGACCTCGTGCTCGCGCTGGGCACGGCGGTCACGAGCATGACCGAGCTGGCGATTCAGCATCGCCTGACGCCGGCGATGCTCGGCTTCTGTCTGGCGCTCTGCCTGCCGCTGTTGCTCTGTCACCGGGCGCCCCTGGTCGCCTATGGGGTCGTGGCCCTGGTCGCGCTGACGCAATGGCTTGTGTCAGAGCCTCAGCTCGCCGACGGGGCGGTGCTGATCGCCCTGTACTGGGTCTGCCTGGGGAGCGATCTCTACGCGATCGTCGGGGCGGTGGCGGCCACCGAGATCGGGGCGGCGATGCTGGCGCTGCGCTGGGAGGCGCAGGAGTTCAAGTACTGGGTGGGTGTGACGGGGCTCACGGTTGCGGCGGCCGCGCTCGGTCTCGTGATCCGTCAGCGCCGCCAGTTGCTCGCCTCCCTCCAGGAGCGGGCGGCGCGGCTCGAGCGTGAACGCGACCAGCAGGCGGAGCTCGGGGCGGCGGCGGAGCGTGCCCGGATTGCGCGCGAGATGCATGACATCGTCTCGCACAACCTGACCGTGATGATCGCGCTGGCGGATGGTGCCCACTACGCGCTGGCGGACTCGTCCGCTGAAGCAGCCGGAGCGGTCCAGCGGATCTCCGCGACCGGCCGCCAGGCGCTCGGCGAGATGCGGCGCCTGCTCGGGGTCCTGCACGGCGAGCCGGAGCGCGGGCCGCTCGAGCCGCAGCCGACGCTCGAGCGTCTCGACGATCTCTGTGCCCGTGTCCGCGCGGCCGGGGTGCCGGTCAGCGTGCGCCTCGACGGAGACCCGCGCAACCTTTCGCCTGGGGTGCAGCTGACCGTCTTTCGCGTTGCCCAGGAGGCGCTGACCAATACGCTCAAGCACGCCTCGCGGCCAACCACGGCGCAACTGGCGCTGCGCTGCGCGGAGGGCGAGGTGGAGCTTCTCGTCAGCAACACCGGTGGCGGCGACGGCTGGGTCGCGGACGCCGCGCCCCTGCCGGCGCCGCAGCGCAACAGCGGCCGCGGCGTCCTGGGGATGCGCGAGCGCGCCAACGCCTATGGCGGCACCCTGGAGTGCGGGCCGGCGTCGGGTGGCGGCTGGCTGGTGCGCCTGTGTCTGGCAGCCGACGCGGCTACCGCCCAGCGTGACGGACATACACCGGCCTCGATGACCAGAGAACTGGAGCCGGCGAGATGAGCATCTCGGTGCTTCTGGCCGACGACCAGGAGCTGATGCGTATGGCCTTCCGTATGGTGCTCGACAGCCAGCCTGACATGAAGGTGGTGGGCGAGGCACGCGATGGCAATGAAGCGGTGGCGCAGGTGCAGGCGCTCAGCCCCGACGTCGTGCTCATGGACGTGCGCATGCCCGACCTCGATGGCATCGAGGCCACACGCCAGATCGTCGACTCCGGCAGTGATGCGTGCGTGATCATCCTCACCACCTTCGACCTGGACGAGTACGTCTACGCCGCGCTGCGCGTGGGCGCAAGCGGCTTTCTGCTCAAGGACGCCCAACCCGCCGAGCTGCTGTCCGCCGTGCGCGTCGTTGCCAGCGGCGACGCGGTGGTGGCGCCCAGCGTCACGCGCCGCCTGCTCGACGCCTACGCCCACCGCCTGGTGGCACCAGGCGAGGATCCCGACCGGCTGCTGCCAGCCGCGCAACGACAGCGTCTCGGGCTGCTCACCGCCAGGGAGCAGGAGGTGATGATGCTCGTCGCCCGCGGCCTTTCAAACGGCGAGATCGCCCAGACGCTGGTGCTGTCGGAGGCGACGATCAAGTCCCATGTGGGCCACATCCTGGCCAAGCTCGAGCTGCGCGACAGGGTGCAGATCGTCGTCTTCGCCTACGAGTACGGCCTCGTGGTACCGGCCCGGCGCTGAGCGCCGCACCTGTCCTGGGCCGCGGCGCCTTCGCATAGGCGCAACCTAACGCTCACCTTTCACGAAGATCAGCCTGTCAAGCTGGCTTCAGGCTTCGGAGGGAGGCGTTATGCGGTTGTCGGGTGCAGTGCTGCTGGTTATCGCCGAGCGCGCCTCATGCGCGCGGCGGGGCTGTCGACTCGCGTACGACCAACCTCGTGGCCAGCTCCACGTGCAGCGCCTCGATCCGCTGGTTCTGCAGCAGCCTGACCAGCTGCGAGACCGCCATGCGCCCCATCTCCGCCAGCGGCTGGCGCACGGTCGTCAGCGGCGGGTGCATGATCGACGCCTCGTAGGTGTCATCGAAGCCAACCACCGAGATGTCCTCGGGTGCCCGCAGGCCATGCTGGCGGATCGCCTGCAGCGCGCCGATCGCCAGCATGTCGTTGAAGGCGAAGATCGCCGTCGGTGGTTCGTCCAGGGCCAACAGCTGCTGGGTTGCCAGGCGCCCGCCGTTGTCGCGGAAGTTGGAGTCGATCTGCAACTGCGGGTCGGGGGTGACGCCCGCCTCTGCGAGCGCGCCGCGGTAGCCGCGCAGCCGCTCCTCGGTGGCGATCCAGTTTTGCGGGCCGGTGATCGCCGCGATCCGCCGGTGGCCGAGGCCCAGCAGGTGCTCGGTCGCCTCGCGCGCGCCCGACAGGTGCGAGGCGGAAACCGTCGGCGCCCGCTCGTCGGGGGTCATGCGCGGGTCGATGATCACAAACGGGTAGCCCTGCTCCTGCAGCGCTGCCAGCTCCTCCTGGTCCTCCTCGGGCAGGATCAGGATCGCTCCGTCGGTTGTGCCGTGGCGCAGCCGCTGCAGCAGCGTGACCTCGCGGTCGTGCTCGTGCAGTGTCGGGCAGAGCACCATGGGGATTTCGTGCTCGTAGAAGGCCTCGCCGACGCCGGCCAGGATCTCGGAGAAGTAGGAGTGGTGGATCAGCGGCAGCGTGACGCCAACCAGGCCGCTGCGCATGCCCGTCAGCGGCGGCCGGGTCACCGAGTAGCCGTGCTCGGCGACGACGCGCAGCACGCGTTCGCGGACGGCATCCGAAACCTCCGGGCGGCCGTTGATCACGCGCGAGACGGTCGCCGGCGAAACGCGTGCCAGGGCCGCGATGTCCCGGATCGTCGGGCGTCCATGGCCGTTGCCGACTGTTGTGATGTCCGTCACGAGCCGTATTCAATCACATCTGAAACAGTTTCAGAAAACTTTTCGCTTGACATCTCAGAAACGTTTCAGCTAGCGTTGCAGCCAGAGAGGTGGAGAGGCACTGACTTTCATCGCTAGACGACTGGCCTTCTATGCCGTGGCCGTGTGGGCCGCGGTGTCGATCAATTTCATGATCCCGCGGCTGATGCCCGGTAACGCGATCGACTCCGTGCTCGGCAGGTTCCAGAACCTCACGCCCGGCGTTGTCAAATCGCTCGAGGTTGAGTTCGGCTTCCACCCCAAGGGCTCGATCTTCAGCCAGTACATCCAGTACTGGAACGACGTCATCCACTTCAACCTCGGCGTCTCAACCAGCCAGTACCCGACCCACGTCTCGACGATCATCGGCCAGACGCTGCCCTGGACACTGGCGCTGGTGGGCGTTGCGACAGTGCTCAGCTTCACGATCGGCACGCTGCTCGGCATCGTCGCCGGGTGGCGGCGTGGCGGCTGGCTTGATCGCGTCATGCCCGGGCTCACCGTGTTGCAGGCGATGCCGTACTTCTTCCTGGCGCTGCTGGTCATCTACCTGTTCGCGATCAAGCTCAACTGGCTGCCCTACGGCCAGGGCTACCAGCTCGGCCTGACCGAGGGCTTCAACTGGCCGTTCATCTCGAGCGCCGTCACCCACTCGATCCTGCCCGCGATCACGATCATCGCCACCACGATCGGCGGTTGGATGCTGCAGATGCGCAACGTCATGCTGACAACGATCTCCGAGGACTACGTCCTCGTCGCGCAGGCCAAGGGGCTCTCGACGCGTCGCGTGATGTTCACCTACAGCGCGCGCAACGCGATCCTCCCCAACATCGCCGGCTTCGCGCTGGCGCTGGGGTTCGTTGTCGCGGGCGCCCTCGTGATGGAGATCGTCTTCTCCTACCCCGGCATCGGCCTGACGCTCTACAACGCCGTCACCTCCAACGACTATCCGCTCACCCAGGGGATCTTCCTGGTGATCTCGCTGGCCGTCCTGACCGCGTCACTGCTCGCGGATGTCGTCTACGCAATCGCCGACCCCCGCGCCCGCTCACGGAGCGCCTTCTGATGAGCACCGCGACGCTCACCCCGAGCCCCACCCGCGCCGCGACGATCGGCGGCTGGCCGCTGGCGTTCCTGCGCGGCGTGCTGGCGACCTGGCGGCGCCTGCCGCTGAAGGCCAAGATCGGCATTACGATCCTCGTTCTCTTCATCCTGGTGGCGATCTTCGGCCCGGCGCTGGCACCGTATAACCCCAACACGACCACCACGCAGTCTGTGCCCGAGGCGCCGAACATCCATCATCTGTTCGGCACCGACTCGAGCGGTGGCGACATCCTCTCCCAGATGCTCACGGGGACACGTTCGACCGTGATCGTCGGGCTGGTCACCGGAGTGGTGGCCACCATCCTGTCGGTGCTGGTGGGGATCGCCGCCGGCTATCTCGGAGGCTACGCGGATGAGGGGCTCTCGCTGTTCTCAAACATCGTCCTGGTGTTGCCGGTGCTGCCGCTCTTGATCGTCATCCTCGCCTACGAGCCGCACTCCGGCTCGACCGTGACGATCGCTTTGCTGAGTGCGCTCGGCTGGCCCTGGGGGGCGCGCGTGATCCGTGCCCAGACGATGTCGCTACGCAACCGCGACTTCGTGCTCGCTGCCCGCGAGGTGGGCGAGCCAGCCTGGCGGATCATCGTCTTTGAGCTGATGCCCAACCAGATCGGGCTGATCGCCGCGAGCTTCGTCGGGACCGTCCTGTACGCGATCCTGACCTCGGTGGCGCTCGCCTTCCTCGGGCTCACCAACCTCTCCGTTTGGAGCCTCGGTGTGATTCTCTACTGGGCGCAGAGCGGCAGCGCGGTCGAGCTCGGCGCCTGGTGGTGGTACGTGTTCCCCGGGATGGCCGTGGCCTTCCTCGGGATGAGTCTCGTGCTGATCAACTTCGGCTTGGACGAGCTCTCAAACCCGCGTCTGCGCGCCTCGCGGAGCATGCGCAAGCTCGGGCGTCGCAACTGGCGTCCGGCCGACCCGACACCGGTGATCCTCGATTACGCGGAGCTGAACCGATGAGCACGGCCAGCGATCCCACGGCCGCGGCGCTGACCGAGGTCCGGTCCACCGATCAGCTGCGCACCGGTCCCGCTGGACCGGTGCTGGAAATCCGCGGGTTGGACATCGCCTACCGCTCCGATCTCGGTGACGTCAGGGCCGTGCGGGGCGTCGACCTGGCCCTGCATCCGGGCAAGGTCGTCGGACTCTGTGGCGAGAGCGGCTGTGGCAAGTCGACCCTGGCATACGGTGCCGTCCGGCTGCTGCGCCCGCCCGCGATCGTCACCGGCGGCAGCGTCGTCTACCACGGCAAGCGGCTCGAGGACCGCCATCCCGGCGGGTTCGACGTTCTGGCCGCGAGCGATGCGGGCCTCAAGGAGCTGCGCTGGCGTGAGATCGCGATCGTGTTTCAGAGCGCGATGAACTCGCTCAACCCGGTGCTGCGCGTGGAGGACCAGATCATGGACGGCATCCGCGCGCACATGAAGATGGGCCACGAGCAGGTCCACGAGCGCGCCCGCGAGCTGATCGAGATGGTCGGCATCGAGCCCGAGCGCCTGCGGGCCTACCCACACGAGCTCTCCGGCGGCATGCGCCAGCGGGTGATGATTGCGATGGCGCTCTCCGTCGACCCCGAGGTCGTGATCATGGACGAGCCCACGACGGGCCTCGACGTGATCGTCCAGAAGGAGATTCTGCGCGAGGTGCTGGAGCTGAAGGCGCGGCTGGGCTTCTCGGTGCTGTTCATCACCCACGACCTGTCGCTGCTGCTCGAGGTCGCCGACCAGGTGGTGGTGATGTACGCCGGCCAGGTGGTGGAGACGGCACCAACGATCGAGGTGCGCACCGGCGGCACGCACCCCTACACCCGCGGCCTGCTCGGCTCCTTCCCACGCCTGCGCGGCCCGCGCGTCCAGCTCACCGGCATACCGGGCGCCCCACCCGATCTGCGCAGCACCGCGGCTGGCTGCCCCTTCCAGCCGCGCTGCGCCTTTGCCAGGGACGCCTGCGCTACGGTCGACATGGTGCTCGCGCCGGTGGCCGGGGCTGCAGCCGGACACCTGAGCGCCTGCCCGTTCGTCGCGCCGGGAGAGCCGCTGCCGGCCAGCGCGATCGCGATCAACAGCCCAACCGGCGTCGGCTCCGACCCGGGCACGGAGGGCTCCGAGCTGGTGCTCTCCGGCGTCGATCTGCGCAAGGACTACGGCGGCGGCCGCCGCGGTGTGGTCTCAGCGGTGAAGGGCGTCTCGCTCGATCTGCACCGCGGCCGGGTGGTCGCGCTGGTCGGTGAGAGCGGCTCGGGCAAGAGCACGATCGCCAAGCTGCTCGCCGGGCAGGAGCGGCGCTCCGGCGGGCACATTCTGCTTGACGGCAAGGAGATCGAGCCATCGCGGCGCGGCGAGTTCCGCCGCTACAAGAGCGAGGTGCAGATGGTCTTCCAGGACCCGTTCGCTTCGCTGAACCCGCTGCACACCGTGCGCTACCACCTGCAGCGAGCGCTCTCGGTTCATTCCGTGCGCACCGGCCGCAAGCCGACGGTTACCGAGATCGACCGGTTGCTTGACCAGGTGAAGCTCAACCCGGTTGAGAAGTTCCGCGACGCCTACCCGCACGAGCTCTCCGGCGGCCAGCGCCAGCGTGTGTCGATCGCCCGTGCGCTGGCGGCCGAGCCGCGGGTGCTGCTCGCAGACGAGCCGGTCTCGATGCTTGATGTCTCCATCCGCCTGGAGATTCTCGACTTGATCGCGGAGCTGCGGACCAAGTTCCGCCTTGCGATCCTGTACATCACCCACGACATCGCCTCGGCGCGTTACTTCGCCGATGAGATCCTGGTGATGAACCGTGGGGAGATCGTCGAGCGCGGCCCTGCCGAAGCGCTCGTGCAGAACCCCACGCATCCCTACACCCAGCTCCTGATCGCGTCCTCGCCGGACCCGGACACGTTCGCGTCCGAGGTGCCGGGGCAGGCGGCCATGTTCGTCCGGGACGGTCTGGCAAAGGAGGTCGCCTCGGAGTAGACGAGGAGATATGGGTTGGCGCCCTCGCCGGGAGCGAGGACGCCCAAACCCTGCCAGTGCAGTAACCCGCGCCGGTCCACAGACCTGTGGCGCGGATGCAGTTGACCAGCAACTAACTATGTATCAAAGGAGGGGGTGCTCGCTTCATGAAGCGAATCCTCAACAAACGTTCCGTACAGGCGGCCGTTGCGACGGGAGCCATCGTCGTCGGTGGCTCTGCGGGGGCGATCTTCGCCACCGCCGGCTCGGCGACCGCAGCCGTTCACGCCAAGGCAGCCAGCAGCTCGGTGCTCACGGTGGAGTCAAGCCCGGTCGGTCAGGCCAACGGCTTCAACCCGTTCGTCCCGACCTCGGCCTCGTCGATCGTCGGCGCCACGTCGCTGATCTACGAGCCGCTGTTCCAGGCCGACATCCTCAAGCCGGGCAAGTACTACCCGTTCCTGGCCACGAGCTACAAGTGGGGCGCGGGCGGCAGGTCGATCACGTTCACGATCCGCAGGGGCGTGAAGTGGTCAAACGGCACGGCGTTCACGCCGGCCGACGTCGCGTTCACGTACAACCTGATCAAGCACAACCCCGCCATCAACGGCAGCGGCCTCACGATCTCGGGCGTCTCGATGCGCGGTGACACCGTCACCCTGCACTTCCCAACGCCCCAGTACGCGAACTTCCAGAACATCGCAGGCGATGTCTACATCGTCCCGCAGTCGATCTGGCAGAGCGCCGGCAATCCGTCGACCTACGCCGACACAAGCCCGGTCGGCACCGGCCCGTACACGGTGTCGAGCGTCGGCGCCAGCGGCGTCGTCATGACCGCCAACCCCAAGTACTGGGGCGGCCCCTTCGGTGGCCACGGTGCTCCGGCGGTGAAGACCGTCGAGTTCCCGACGCTGTCGAGCAACACCTCGGCGCTCGCGGCGCTTGACACCGGCCAGGTCGATTGGGCCGGCAACTTCATCGCCGACCCCAAGCAGGCGTTCGCGGGCAAGCCGCTGACGTTCTGGTCTCCGCCGCTGAACACCAATTCGCTCGAGCCGAACCTGCACGAATGGCCGACCAACCAGCTGGCCGTCCGTCAGGCGATCAGCCTGGCGATCAACCGCAAGGCGATCGCCTCACAGGGCGAGTCCGGCACCGAGCCGATCGCGACCAACTCAAGCGGTCTGACGCTGCCGGTGTTCAACCAGTTCCTGGCGCCGAGCGTCAAGGGCGCGGCCTACCACATCAGCCCCAAGGCCAACGCGAGGGCGGCTGAGAAGGTGCTGGAGAAGGCCGGTTACAAGAAGGTCGGCAAGTGGTTTGCGCTGCACGGCAAGATCGTGAAGCTGTCGGTCACCGACCCGACCGCCTACAGCGATTACGCGCACGACGACCAGATCGTCGCCGCTGACCTGAGGGCCGCTGGCATAGACGCCACCGCCGTCGGGCTGGCTGTGAACACCTGGAACAGCGACATGGCAACCGGCAACTTCCAGTTGACCATGCACTGGTCCAACACCAGCGTCGCGCCGTATCAGCTGTACGACGGCTGGCTGAACAGCACGCTGGCCACCAAGTCAAACCGCGCAGGTAACTACGAGGGCCTGCACAACGCCGCGATTGACCGCGATCTGAAGAAGCTCGCGTCGGCCGGGACGATCACCGCGCAGCGCAATGCCCTGGCCCCGATTGAGCAGTTCGTGGCCAAGAACCTGCCGGTCATCCCGACCGTCTACGGCGTGTCGTGGGGCGAGTACAACACCAGTGCGTTCACCGGCTGGCCGACCCCGTCAAACGAGTACGAGTCGGCGCAGCCTGCGACCCCGACCAACGAGGTTGTCGTTCTGCACCTGCGGCCCAAGAGCTGAAGCCGAGCTTCGAGCTCTCAGGTCACACGGGGATCCCGGCGCCCGCCACGTGCGGGCGCCGGGATCGCCCCGGTCTTCTCTTCCCTCATCCACAACACTAGGTCTTAGGAGCAGCTGCAGATGAACAGCCTCACGTCCGGAGGCTCGCAGGACGCACGGCGCTTTCCGGAGGGCTTCGTCTGGGGGGTCGGCACGTCCTCCTACCAGATCGAGGGCGCCGTCGATGAAGATGGCCGTGGCCGGTCGATCTGGGACACCTTCGCCCGCACGCCGGGCAAGGTCAACCGCGGTGACACCGGCGACATCGCCTGTGACTCCTACCACCGCCTGGACGACGACATCGCCCTGCTTGAAGGGCTCGGCGTGGGCGCCTACCGCTTCTCGGTCTCCTGGCCGCGCGTGCTGCCGGGCGGCAGTGGTCCGGTCAACCAGGCCGGTCTGGACTACTACCGTCGGCTCGTTGACGCCCTCGTGCAGCACGGGATCAAACCGGTAGCCACCGTCTATCACTGGGACCTGCCGCAGGCGCTCGAGGATCGCGGCGGCTGGGCAAGCCGCGACACGGCGCTTGCCATGGGCGAGCTCGCCGGAGCGCTGGCGGAGGCGCTCGGCGATCAGGTCGCCATGTGGATCACGATCAACGAGCCGCTGCAGACCGTTCAGCAGGGTTATCTCAACGGCACGCACGCCCCTGGGCGCCGGGACCCCGCGCTGGCCGCCGCGGCGATCCATCACATCATGCTCGCGCACGGGTACGCGACGGCGGCGCTGCGCGCGGGCGCCTCGGGAGCGATCGTGGGCCCGACCATGGACACGCAGCCGTTCAACGCGCTGGACGAGGACGCGACCGCCGTGGCGCTCGCGCTGGACGCCGAGTACAACCGCGTCTACCTCGACCCCGTGCTGCGCGGCAGCTACCCCGCCGACCTGCGCGCCGACCTGATGCCGCCCGACGAGCTCATCCAGGATGGCGACATGGCGCTGATCTCCGCTCCGATCGACTTTCTCGGCCTGAACTACTACCGCCCGCACTACCTGCGCAGCGGCGATTGGGCGGATCTCAGGCTCGGCGAGCACCCGGTGGCGGGCTGGCCCGGTGCAGTGCACTACATGCCGCCAGACCTGCCTCGCACCGTGATGGGCTGGGCGGTCGTGCCCGAGGGCCTGCGGGATGTGCTGATCCGGCTGGACCGCGAATCCGGCGGCCTGCCCATCTACATCACCGAGAACGGCTGCGCCGCCGACGACTACATCACGCCGGAGGGCACGGTCGACGACCACGAGCGCATCGCCTACATTCACGGCCATCTGGAGGCGGTGCTCGAGGCGCTGGCCGCCGGCGTGAACGTGGCTGGCTACTTCCACTGGTCGCTGATGGACAACTTCGAGTGGGCCGAGGGCTACCGACGCCGCTTTGGCCTGCACTACGTCGAGTTCGGCTCGGGTCGACGCCTGGCCAAACGCAGCGCTGCCTTCTACCGCGAGGTCGCTATCACTAACACGCTCGTGCCCGAGCCAGCACTGGCTGCGCCGGGTCGCGCCTTGGCCGACTCCGGCCAGCGCGGCGGCGACGCCGAGCTCCCCGAGGCTCCCGCGGCCGTTTGAACGGCCGCTGTGGCGGTGCGGTCCTCCTCTCTCTCCGCACCGATCGCCGGCACGGCGGACCTGCGGGTCCGCCGTGCCGGTCAAAATCTGCCGAAATCCTTAGCCGGATCGGCCGCCGGGACGCAATAATGTCCAGCATGGGTGCGCAGCCGACGGATCCCTACGCCGTGCTGGGGGTTTCACCTGGTGTCTCTGACGTGGAGCTGCGACGTGCCTACCGGGAGCTCGTCAAGCGCCACCACCCCGATCACAATGGCGGCTCCGCCGGTTCGGCGGCCCTGTTCGCGCGTATCCAGACCGCCTACTCGACGATCGTCGAGCGCCGCCGGGTCGAAGGCCTGCCGATGCCTGGGGCGCAGTCGACGCCGGCCAGCCGGCCCGCTGCGGCGCGACCGCCGCGGCCGCGCGCATACAGCGGCTCCCCGGATGAGAGCCTCGAGCAGCGGATCGCACGCCTGGAACGCGAGCTCGCGGCCAAGCGCCTGGCCCAGCGCCAGCAGGCCGAGGCACAGGCGAAGTTCGCGCAGGCGCAGTTCGCCCGCGCGGCGGCTGCGCGCGCTGCCGCCCGCACAGCCGCACAGCCCGACCCTCAGGCGCGCCATCCGACGCAGGAGGAGCTCGGCATCTACACGACCGACGACAGCTTCACCAAGATCATCGACGACGCCACCCAGCAGGTGGGCGAGCACCTGCGTCAGTCCGACCCCAAGAAGCAGTTCACGCGCCGGCTCGCTGACCTCTTCGGCCGCGACCGCTGAGCTTCAGCCGCTGACGCTTGGCGCTGCGCGTTCCCGGGCGCCGGGGATGCTGACGCGTCTCGCGGTCGCGGCCCACGCCAGCAGCGCCAGGAGCGAGACGCCCGCGCCGAGCGCGCAGACGGCGCCCCAGCCATCGGCGGCATAGAGCGCGCCCGTGAAGGCCGAGCAGACGATCCCGCCCAGGAAGTAGGCGCTCATGTAGGCCGTTGTGATGCGGCTGCGGGCGTCGGGGTCCAGTCGGTAGATCGCACTCTGGTTGCCGATGTGGGCGCCCTGCACGCCCAGGTCGAGCACCATGATCCCGAGGATCAGCACCACCACCGACCGTGCTCCGAGCGCCAGCAGCAACCAGCTTGCGAGCAGCGAGAGCAGCGTGATGGTTGTGGCCAGGCGGCCGCGCTCGCGGTCAGCCATGCGGCCGACCACCTGCGCCGCACTCGCGCCGGCGACCCCGGCGAGCCCGAACAGCCCGATCACGGCGTTGCCGTAGTGGTAGTGGCTTGAGTGCACCCCGGAGAGCAGAAACGCAAGCGAGGTCCAGAGGATGCTGAAGGCTCCAAAGGCGCAGGCTCCGAGCAGCATACGCTGGCGCAGCAGCGGTTCGTCTGAAACGAGTTTGAGCACCGAACGCAGCGCCGTGCCATAGGGGAGGTCCGAGGTCGGTGCGACGCGAGGCAGGGCGCGGTGCAGCAGCAGCGCCAGCGCGACCATCACGGCCGCGGCGGTGGCGAACACGATGCGCCAGCCGAACAGCTCGGCGACGATGCCGCTGAGCGTGCGCGAAACGAGGATCCCGATCAGCAGGCCGCTCATCACGGTGCCGACCACCTGGCCACGCTCGTGCTCGGCCGCCAGGTGCGAGGACATCGGCACGATCACCTGTGCCACGAAGCTCGCGACCCCAACGAACAGGGTTGCCGCCGCGAACACGGCGAGACCCGGGGCCGCGGCTGCCACCGCCTGACCGAGCGCGAGCGCGATCATGCCGGACACGATCAGACGCCGGCGCTCCATCAGGTCACCCAGCGGCACAAGGAACACCAGGCCGAGCACGAACCCTGCCTGCGAGACGGTCACGAGCAGCCCGGTGGTGCCGGCGCCGACCGCGAACGCGCGCCCGAGCGTGTGCAGCAGCGGCTGTGCGTAGTACATGTTCGCGACCGAGGCCCCGGTGGTGCAGGCCAGGAGCAGCACCATCCCACGGCTGAGCCCGCCGTCCGCCCCGGCGCGGTCCGCCGCAGCGCTGACCGGGTTTGGGCTCACACGCGCACGCGCGCCTGTAGGAGCTGATCCTCGCGGCGCACCAGTTTCACGCGTGGGCGTCCCGCCGGCTCGCCGAGCGCGCGCTCATGCGCGTCGATTGCCTCCCAGCCGGCGTAGTCGATGATGTGCAAGCCGCGGGCCCGCAACTGCTCGATGAGGGCCTCCGGTTGCTGGGCGGTCTCGGGCAGCCGCCCGGCGTGAAAGTCCTCGAGCAGGCGGCTGGTCGTCTCCTGCGCGCACTTCTTGTTGGTGCCGATCACGCCCGACGGACCACGCTTGATCCAGCCGGCTGCATAGAGGCCCGGGAGCGGCTGGCGGCTTGAAGCGTCGAGCACCCGGCCGCCGTCGTTGAGCAGCGTCCCGCGCCGCTCGTCGAACGGGATGCCGGGGAGCGGCACGCCGACATAGCCGACGGCGCGCAGCACGAGGCTCGCCTCGATCCGCTCGTTGATCCCGGTCGGCATGGCCTTCAGGCTTCCGTCCGGGGCCAGCTCGAGCGCTGTGCGCTCGGTCACGATCGCCTCCACCCGTTGTTCGCCCTCGATCGCGACCGGCGCCCGCAGGAAGCGCAGCGCGATCCGCCGCGGCTTGCCCTGTGGCGCCTTGGCCGCGTAGGTGCGCAGCGTCTCGAGGTTGCGCTGGACGGTCTGCTCGGCCGACTCAAGCGCGGCCGCGCTGGCCGGGTCAAGCTCCAGGTCCTCCGGGTCGACGATCACATCCGCCAGCTCGAGATCGGCCAGCTCCCGCAGCTCCGGGTTGGTGAAGGCCGCCTGCACCGGGCCGCGCCGACCGAGCACGATGATCTCCTCGATTTGCGAGCTGCGCAGGCGCTCAATCGCGTGGTCGGCGGTGTCGGTCTGGCCAAGCTCATGGGCGGAGAGCGCGAGCATGCGCGCGACGTCGAGTGCGACGTTGCCGTTGCCGATCACCACCGCGCGGCGGCCCGACAGGTCAAAGTCCAGGTCGGCGTAGTCCGGATGGCCGTTGTACCAGGCGACGAAGTCGGTGGCCGACTCGCTGCCAGGCAGGTCCTCTCCCGGAATACCGAGCCGCCGGTCGCCGGCGGTACCGACGGCGTAGAGCACGGCGTGGTAGGCGCTGGCCAGCTCGGCGTGGCTTACGTCGCTGCCGACCTCGACGTTGCCGTGGAAGCTGAAGCCCGGCATGCGCGCGGTCCGCTCGAACACGCGCGTGACCGACTTGATCTTGGGATGGTCGGGCGCGACGCCGAAGCGCACGAGACCCCAGGGTGTCATCAGGCGGTCGTACATGTCGACGCGCACGACCGGGTCGCTGCTTGAGAGCAGCTGTCCGGCCGCGTAGAAGCCAGCCGGGCCGGCCCCGACGATGGCCACCCGCAGCGGGTGCTCGGCGCTGCCTAGTACGTCACTCATAGAACTGAGGTTATCCATGCGGGGCTCTGCTCGCCGGCCGTGCTCGCCCGCCGGGGCCGGGCCAGATGGGCGTCAACATATACTTCACCCCACTACCTCTACAAGGAGCCGGCGCGTGCAGGAGATGGTGATCTACGGCGTGAGCTTCGACATGGTCGGCAAGCAACCGATCGTTCTGCTCAAGACGGTCGGCAGCAACAAGTTCCTGCCGATCTGGATCGGGCACCCCGAGGCGGCCGCGATCCTGATGAAGCTGCAGGGCGCCTCGAGCCCACGGCCGCTGACCCACGATCTGCTCGCCGATCTGCTCGGCGAGCTCGATGTCGAGTGCACGCGTGTGCTGGTCACCGAGCTGCGCGACAACACCTTCTACGCGTCGATCAGCCTGCGTGCGGGTGGCCGCGAGCTGGAGGTCGACTCGCGGCCCAGTGACGCGCTGGCGCTGGCCGTCCGTGCCGGAGCCCCGATCTTCGCCGCCGACGAGGTGATCAGCGAGTCGGCGATCGAGTTCGAGCACGAGGTCGAGGACACCGAGGAGGTGGTGGAGAAGTTCAAGAGCTTCCTCGACACGGTCAAGCCCGACGATTTCCTCGGCGAGGAGTAGTCCCCCGCAGCGCTCTGCCCTACGCGGCGCCCGCGACGATCCGCGCGATCAGCTCGTCGAAGCCGATCCCGGCCGCATCCGCCGCCTGCGGCAAAAGCGAGGTCTCGGTCAGGCCCGGGATTGGGTTGACCTCGAGCACGTGCGGCTCACCGTCGCCGTCCAGCATCAGGTCCACCCTGGCGAACACCGAGCAGCCGAGCACCTCGAAGGCCTCAAGCGCCAGCGCCTGCGTGCGCGCGGCGAGCTCCGCGTCGAGCACGGCCGGGCAGATGAAGCGGGTGCGGCCGATCTCGTAGCGTGACTCAAAGTCGTAGAAGGAGTCCGCCTCGGGCACCGCCTCGACGATTGGCAGCGCGCGCGGCAGGCCACCCTCGACCAGCACCGACACGGCCAGCTCGCGCCCGCGCACGTAGCGCTCCAGCAGGACCTTGCTGTCGTAGGAGAAGGCCGCGATCAGCGCGGCCGGCAGATCGCCCTGCGCGCGGGCGAACTTGATGCCCAGCGCCGACCCCTGGCGCGCCGGCTTGACGACGATCGGGAAGGCTAGCCGGGAGCTGATCGCGGGCAGTGCCTGCGCCACGCCCAAGCCGCGAAACGCCGCCTCGCTGAAGGCGTAGAACTCCGGCGTGGGGATCCCGGCGCCGCGCAGCGCATGCTTGGCGAGCACCTTGTCTGACGCGAGGATGCAGGCAGCCACGCGGGAGCCCGTGTAAGGGATTCCCAGCGCCTCCAGCAGCTCCTGGACCGTGCCGTCCTCGCCGTCGCGCCCGTGCAACGCCACGAACGCCAGCTCTGGGGCGGCCGCCTGAAGCGCCTCCACCAGCCCGGCGCCGCCGTCCACCTCGATCACCTCGTGGCCGAGCCGGCGCAGCGCCGCCTCGACTCTGGCTCCGGATTTGAGCGAGACCTGACGCTCGAGCGAGTGGCCGCCCTTCAGCACAGCGATGCGCGTCATCCCGTGCCACCCTCCCGTGGCCGGTTGTTCTGCCCGTTGCCGCGCTGCCCTGTGAGTGTGCTGTAGAGCGCCACCTGCTCGCTGATCACCTCACCGAGCCGCCGCACACCGTCGCGGATCTCCTGCTCGCCCACTCCGGAGAAGTTCAGGCGCATGCACGAGCCGCCCCGTCCGTCCACGTACGCGGCCCGGCCCGGGACGAACGCGACCCGCGCTGCGATCGCGCGTGCCAGGAGGTCGGTGGTGTCGATGTAGTCAGGCAGTGTCGACCACAGGAACAGGCCGCCCTCCGGGTGGGTCCATGAGGCCTCACGCGGGAAGTGCTCCGCCAGCGACTCCAGCATCACGTCGCGCCGCCCCCGGTAGAGGTCGGCCAGCGAGCGGACGTAGTCAAGCCACGGCCCAGAGCGGAAGTACTCGGCGATGAAGTACTGGGAGACAGAGGACGAGCAGAGGTCGGCTGAGCCCTTGGCCAGCACCAGCTGGCGCAGCACCGGCGGCGGCGCGACCAGCCAGCCGATCCGCACGCCGGGCGAGAGGATCTTTGAGAACGTGCCCGCGTAGATCACGAAGTCACCGTCCAGCGAGTACAGCGTCGGCAGCGCCTCGCCCTCGTAGCGCAGCAGGCCGTAGGGGTTGTCCTCGACCACCAGCAGCTCGCGTTCGCCGGCGATCTGGAGCAGCTCACGCCGGCGCTCGAGCGCCATCGTGACGCCAGCCGGGTTGTGGAAGTTCGGGATCGTGTAGATGAACTTCGGCCGCCGACCTTCGCGCTCCAGCCGGGCCAGCGCGTCGCGCAGCGCCTCGATCCGCATGCCCTGGTCGTCCATCGCCACCTGGATGACGTCCGCCTCGTATGAGCAGAAGGTCGGCACGGCGCCCGGATAGGTCGGCGCCTCGGCAACGATCACGTCACCGGGGTCGATCAGGATCTTGCAGATCAGGTCGATCGCCTGCTGCCCGCCGCTGGTGGGCAGGACCAGGTCCGGATCCACCTGCATGCCCTCCGCCGCCATCACCGCTGCGATCGTCTCGCGCACGTCCGCGATCCCCTCCGTCGGCCCGTACTGCAGCGCCCGCGCGGCCGAGTGTGCCGCAACCCGGCCCATCAGCTCGGTCATGTAACCGGGCGCGAACGTCGAGGTGTCCGGCAGTCCGCCCGCAAACGAGATCACGTCCTCGCGCGCGGTCAGAGCCATCAGGTCGCGCATCGCGGAGGATTTCATGACGCGCGTGCGCCGTGCGAACAGGGCGCCGTAACGCTCGATCTCGTGCGCAGCACCCCGCGGCCCCCGCGGCTCGTCTATCGTCACGCCTGAGCACGGTAGCGAATACGGTGAGCCTCGCCTTCGACATATTCCAGGGCATCGGCATCGCGGCGGCGATCGGCATCCGGCCGTTTTTGCCGAGTCTCGCCGCCGGAGCGCTCGCGGCCGGTGGCGTCGAGCTGCACTTCGACCACACCTCCTACAGCTTCCTGCAGTCGGCGCCGCTGCTGTTGGCGATGGTGCTTGGCGCCGCACTGCTGGTGGTGCTCGACCGGGGTCTCTGGGCGGATCGCTTGCACAGCGGCCCGCTGGCCGCTGTGCTCGCCGTGATCTCGCTCGCCCTCGCCGGCCTCTTCTTCGCGGGCTCGCTGGTGCGCGGCCACCACGCCGCCTGGCCGGGCTGGGTCGCCGGCGTGGCCTGTGCCGCGCTTGCGCTCGCCGCAACACGCCCGTTCCTGGCGCGTGTGCGCGCCCGCCTCGACGCGGGCGCGGCTGCGGTGGGCGTGCCGCTCATCGCCGATGGCCTCGCCCTGGTCACCTGCGTGCTGGCCGTTGTTGCGCCGCCGCTCGGACTCGTGGCCCTGGGCTGGTTGGTCTGGCTGCTGATCGCCGGCCGCGGCCGCGGTGAGACGAAGTACGCCGGGCTGCGGATCCTGCGCTGATGGCGCTGCGCGCGTTCACGAAAGCGCGGCCCTAGATGAGGAAGCTGGTGCTCGTCGTGATCGACGCGATGAAGCCCGAGATGCTCGAGCGCGCGATCGCCGCCGGGCGGGCGCCCGCGCTCGCGCGCATCGCCGCCGACGGCGTCTACGTGAGCGATGTGGTCGCCGCGTTCCCCTCGGTGACGCCGGTCTGTGCCGCCACGATCACCACCGGCGTTGGCCCTGACCGCCACCGAATCCCGAGCATGAACTGGTATCACCGCGGCGAGGGCCGCTACGTCGAGTACGGATCGAGCTTCTCGGCCTCGCGCCAGGCCGGGGTTCTGCGCTCACTGACCGACACGGTCTACCGCATGAACGCCGAGCACCTGGCGGCCGAGACCCCGACCGTGTTCGAGTCCCTCGACGACGCCGGGCTGCGCACCGCCGGCACCACCTACCTGATCTACCGTGGCCGCCACGAGCACGAGGTCGCCCAGGACTCGGCGCTCGGGCGGATCGTCGCCTCGACGCTCTTTCGTCAGGCGATCCTGGGCCCGCGCGAGCTCTTCTACGCCGACCTCTACGCGAGCCGCCGCACCGGTTGCCGGGGGCAGCTCGGGCTGCCGGGCGCGCGCGACCAGCACACCGGCTGCGTCGGCTCATACCTCGTCGAGCACGATCTCTTCGACTTCATGCTGTTCTCGCTGCCCGACAACGACTCCAACTCGCACCGCAACGGGCCACAGGCACAGGTGGCCTCGATCGCCGCCGCCGACCGCCAGCTCGAGCGGCTGATGCACGCTGGCGGTGGGCCGGACCGCTTCCTGCAGGACCACGCGGTGATCGTCACCTCCGACCACTCGCAGGCGCTTGTGGAGGCGAGCGTCCGGCTGGACCTGGCGCTCGCGGACTTCCGTATCGCCACGCCCACCGGCTCGGGCTCGGTGGGCGCCGAGCTGGCGCTCAGCCCCGCGCAGCGCAGCGCAATGATCTACGTGCTGGACGGCGAGCGGCGTGAGCGGCTCGTCGCGGACGTGGTGGCGGCCGTCGCGGAGCTGCGCGGCGTCGATCTGACGATGTGGCTGAGCGCAGGCGCGGATGCGCAGCCCGAGGCGGTGATCCGCGCGCCGGGTGGCGCCGAGCTTCACTTCGCGCCCGGCTCCGCGCTCGCCGATCTGCGCGGCAATCGCTGGGACGTCGACGGCGACCTCGGGGTCCTGGCCGCGCACGTGCAGGACGGGCGCCTGCTCTGCCCTGACTATCCGGACGCGCTCGCGCGGGCCTGGGAGGCCTTGCGCTGCCCCACGGCTGGTGACGTGCTCCTGTCGGCGGCGCCGGGGTATGAGTTCGTCGACTGGGGCGGCGTTGCCCATGTCGGTGGCGGCAGCCACGGTTCTTTGCACCGGTCCGATTCGCTCGGCGCGCTCTTGTGGTGCGGCACCGGCCCCGAGCGCCGTGAGCAGCGCGAGCAGTGGACGCTGCGCGAGGTCACGCCGATGATCCTTTCGCACTTCGGCCTGCCGGCAGGCGTTTAAGCTGCGCGCAGGTTTGCCGATAGGATTCTTATCGGTGTCTGATGAGCTGACCCATACGATCGAGTTCCCCGCCACCGCGCGCACCGCGAGCAGGTTGACGAGCCTCTATCGGCGCCTCTCCTATGAGGTGCGCCACCGCGAGAACCACAAACAGCTGATGCGCTTTCTCGTGGTCGGTGCCTCCGGGTACGTCGTCAACACGGTCTGCTTCTGGATCTTCATCCATCCGATCGCGTTCGATTACACCCTGTCGTTCGTGGCGGCCTTTCTCTGCGGCAGCGTCAACAACTTCATCTGGAACCGGCACTGGACCTTCAAGGCTCATGACGAGCACGCCGCCCGTCAGGGGATCCGCTTCCTGATCGTCCAGGCCAGCGTCGCGGCCTGCGCCTATGGTGTGATGGTCGCGTTGATCGCGACGACCAACATCTGGAAGGTTCCTGCGGACGCGCTAGCGTGGATCATCGTCACCCCCGTCTCCTTCGTCGTGCAGAAGCTCTGGAGCTTCAAGGCCTGAGTCGCCCGGGGCGGCGGCGGACTCGCCGCTTTCTTGGCCCGGTCGTTCTGCTTGCGTTTCTCTGGCTGGCGGCGGTTGTGCCGGCGAGCGCGCTGGCCGCCGGCAATCCGCCGGGGCAGCCGGCGCCGGTCTCGGCGCCGGCGGGCACGCCGGTGCTGATCGCAGGGCCCTACTACTCGCCCGGGCCCCACCACGTGGCGGCGATGGACACGCCGCCGGCCGGCTACCGCCTGACCGGCAACCAGGTGCTGGCGGCCGCCTTCGCCAACGCGACCTTCAGGCACGAACTGCACCGTCGCCCGCACCTCGCCGCCTACGTCTATACGCGCGGGGTCGGCTTCTGGCAGGTGAGCCTGTTCACGCCGCCCGCGCCGGCCGGGCCCAAGCACCAGATCGAGATGCTCGAGCTCTACGTCGCCGACGGCACCGGCGCGGTGACCCAGGTGTGGACCGGCTACCAGGTCGCCTGGACGATGGCGCGCGGCTACCCCGGCGCCTTTGGTCGTGTGATCAACGCGCCCTATGTCTGGTTGCCGCTCTGTGCGCTGTTTCTGCTGCCGTTCATCCCCTGGCGGCGGCGGCCGACGCTATGGCACCTGGACCTGTTGATGCTGCTCGGCTTCTCGATCTCGCTGGACTGGTTCAACAACGCCGACCTGGGGCTTTCGGTGCCGCTCGTCTACCCGTTTTTGCTCTACCTGCTGATCCGCATGCTGGCGCTGGCGGCCGGACATGGGCGACCGCGGGAGCCGCTGCACACCTGGATCCCGACGCGCTGGCTGGGCGTGGCGCTGATCTTTCTGGTCGGCTTCCGGATCGGGCTCAACATCGTCGACTCCAACGTTATCGATGTCGGCTTCGCCGGTGTGATCGGCTCGACCAAGCTGATTCACGGCGCGCAGCTCTACGGGCACTGGCCGGCAGATAACCCGGCCGGGGACACCTACGGCCCGGTCAACTATTTCGCCTACATCCCCTTCCGCCTGATCTTCGGCTGGAGCGGCTACTGGGACAACCTGCCCGCTGCGCACGCCGCCGCGATCGCCTTTGACCTGCTCACCATGGTGGGGCTGGTCGTGCTGGGCAGGAGCTGGCGTGATTTGCGGGCGGGCGTGATCCTCGCCTACCTGTGGGCCGCCTACCCGTTCACCGCCTACGTGCTGATGTCCAACTCCAACGACTCGCTGGTGGCGCTGATGGTCGTTGCCTCGCTGGTCGTGATCCGCTACGCGAGCACGCGCGGGGTGATGGGGGCGATGGCCGGCCTGACGAAGTTCGCGCCGCTCGGACTGGCGCCGCTTTTGTGGCGCGGCGTCGGCCGGCGGCTGCCCTCGCGCTGGGCCACCGCCCGGTTCGCGATCGCCTACGTGGCAACGATCGCCGTGGCGATGGCGCCGGTGTTCGTCACCCACGACTGGTACTGGTTCTGGCACGACACGATCGTGTATCAGGCAAACCGCCCGGCGCCGTTCTCGATCTGGGGCCTGTGGGGCGGCTTCTATGAGACGCTGAGCCTGCCCGAGCACATCGTCCTGGGCCTCGCGGTGCTGATCGGCCTGGCTGCCCCGTTCTGGCCGCGCGGCGAGCGCACCATGGTCGAGGTGGCCGCGCTCGGCGCCGCGATCATCATCTGCATGCAGATGGGGATCACCTACTGGTTCTACCTCTACATCGTCTGGTTCTTTCCGCTGGTCGTCGTCGCACTGGTGCTCGCCCACCCCGAGCCCGAGCCGCCCGAGGACGTGCTGATCGCCGCGCGAATCCGCGCCGGTCTGATGGCGCTGCCGACCTGAGGCGCCCGGCTCACGCCCAGGGGCCGGTCCTCACTCGACGGTGACGCTCTTGGCCAGGTTGCGCGGTTGGTCGATGTCGCGCCCCAGGGCCGCGGCGGCGTAGTAGGCCAAAAGCTGCAGCGGCAGGCCGAGCAGGATCGGGTCGAGTTCCGGCTCGCTCTTTGGCACCAGGATGAGCCTGTCGGCGAGCGTGCCGAGCTGGCGGTGGGCGACCGCCAGCACCTCGCCACCGCGCGAGTGGATCTGTTCCAGCGACGCCAGGTTCTTCTCCAGCAGCTCATCGTCGGGGACGATCGCGACGGTCGGCAGCTCTGGTGAGATCAGTGCGAGCGGGCCGTGCTTGAGCTCCGCCGCCGGGTAGGCCTCGGCATGCACGTAGGAGACCTCCTTGAGCTTCTGCGCGCCCTCCAGGGCCACCGGGTAGCCACGCACACGGCCGATGAAGAAGGAGCTCTGCGCGCTCGCGATCCAGGCCGCGAGCTGCTTGAGCTCGTCGTGGGCGGCGAGCGCCTCGGCCGCCTTGTCAGGCAGCTTCGCGAGCGCGCTCAGCAGACGCTGCCCGTCGGCCGGTCCGAGGTCGCGCAGGCGCCCCAAATGCAGCGCCAGCAGCGCGAAGGCGACGGTCATGGACGTGAACGCCTTGGTCGAGGCGACCGACAGCTCGGGGCCCGCGTGCAGGTAGATGCCGCCGTCGACGGCGCGCGCGATGCTCGAGCCGGGCACGTTGACGACGCCCAGCACGCGGCCTCCCTTGCGGGCGATCTCCTCGACCGCCGCAAGCGTGTCGGCGGTCTCGCCGGACTGGCTGACCGCGACATACAGGGTCTCGGGCTCGATCACCGCGTTGCGGTAGCGAAACTCGGCTGCGGACTCCGCCGCCGCCGGTATGCGTGCCAGTGACTCGAGCATGCCGGCACCGACCATGCCGGCGTAGAGCGCCGACCCGCAGGCGATCACGTGCACGCGTCGGAAGGCGCGCAGCTCGCGCGCGGTGAGGTTCAGGCCGCCGAGGCGGGCGGTGGCGAGGCGCGCATCCAGCCGGCCGCGCAGCGTCGCATCGATCGCCTGCGGCTGCTCGGAGATCTCCTTGAGCATGAAGTGCTCGAAGCCGCCGCGCTCGTAGTCCGAGGCGGCCGACTCGAGCGTTGTGGCGGTCTTCACGGTGGGGCGCGCGTCGAGCGTCGCGGTCGAAAACGACTCGGCTGTGACCGTCGCCAGCTCGCCGTCCTCGAGGTGGACCACCTGTTGGGCGTGGCGCACCAGCGCCGCCATGTCCGAGGCGCACAGCATCTGGTGATCGCCGATGCCGATCAGCACGGGGCTGCCGTTGCGGGCGAGCACGATCCGGTCCGGCGCCGTGGCGTCGAGCACCGCGATCCCGTAGGCCCCATGCACGCGCCGCAGCGCCCGCCGCACGGCCTCCTCCAGGTCGTCCGCGTCCTCGCGGGCGATCAGGTGCGCGAGCAGCTCGGTGTCGGTCTCGCTGCTGAACTGAACTCCTTCGGCGCGCAGGCGTTCGCGCAGCAGCGCGGAGTCCTCGATCATGCCGTTGTGCACCACGGCGATGCGGTTTGCCATGTCGACGTGCGGGTGGGCGTTCGCGTCGCTCGGTTGCCCGTGTGTCGCCCAGCGCGTGTGCGCGATCCCGACCTGTCCGCTCAGCCGCTTGGGCATGCTTGCGGCCAGGTCCCTGACCTTGCCGGCGCGCTTATGCACGCGCAGCGTACCGTTGCGGACGACCGCGATCCCGGCCGAGTCATAGCCTCGGTATTCAAGGCGGGCGAGCCCTTCCAGCAGCACCGGCACGGCATCCTGGCGGCCCACGTAGCCGACGATTCCACACATTCGCTAACCGCTCCTATCCGTAGATCATGCGTCTGACCTGGCGCTCTGAAAGTGCCGGCCCAGGGACCCGCCGTGCCGCCAACTCGCGGGCGATCTGCCCGAGGCTCTGGGCGTTTGTGACACCCGCTCGCTGCAGCTCGCGGTGGCGGCGGCGGACGAACTCTTCGCTGCTCTCCGAGAAGTAGGCGACCACCTCCTCCACGACTCTCGCGGCGGCGCTGCGGGAGATTCCGGACTGCTCCAGGTGGTCCAGCAGCGGGCTCAGGTCGTCGGCCACCATCGCCAGCTATTGTGCCAGTTTCGCTCAGTTTGATGGCAATTCTGCCCGATTTCGGGCAGAAGCACGGGATTTTGCGTCTACAGTGGTTCCTGAACGGCGACGATCGACCGTGCTCGCATCGGTTCCGCCGCACACACGATCAGCGCGCCCTGAAGCCAGGGGTCCTCGTCGGCTGACTCAAAACGCGCTGGCATGTGTGTAACCATCGCGTCGATCGCCTGCTGGCGCTTGACGCCGAGCACGCCGCCGCGGGCGCCGGTCATGCCGACGTCGGTGATGTAGGCGCTGCCGCCGGGCAGCACCCGCGCGTCCGCGGTGGGAACGTGCGTGTGGGTGCCGACCACGGCCGTGACGCGGCCATCCAGATACCAGCCCAGGCCGACCTTCTCGCTCGTCGCCTCGGCGTGTATGTCCACGAGTACGTGGTCGGCGCGGCCGCGCAGCGAGTGCAGGGCGGCGTCGGCCTCGGAGAACACCGGCAGGGCGCCGCCCATATACAGGTTGCCCGCCAGCGAGATCACGCCCAGCCGCACCCCGCCCGCGGCGCTCTGCACCACGCAGCTGCCGTGCCCGGGCTGGCCGCGCAGGTAGTTGGCCGGGCGCAGGATGCGTGGCTCCTCGTCGAGGTAGGCGTAGACCTCGCTCTGGCGGTAGGTGTGGTTGCCCAGGGTGATCACGTCAACCCCGGCGGCGAACAGCTCGCGCGCGATCTTCGAGGTGATGCCGTGGCCACCGGCGGCGTTCTCGGCGTTGACCACGACGAAGTCGATCCGTGTGCGCTCGCGCAACCTCGGCAGGACCGCCAGCAGGGTCCGGCGGCCGGCGCTGCCAACCACGTCTCCGACAAACAGAATCCTGACTTCGTCGCTCATGCCCCCCATACTGTCTCAAAGGTCATGAACGAGACGGAGGTTCAGCCCCACGAGGACACGCTGGCTCCCGGCGAGCTGCCGCAGGCCGTGCCGCTGCCCGAGGGGCAGCCTCCGGCCCACGCCGGCCGGGCAGAGGCGCTCGCGGGCGCGCTGGTCGCGCCGGCCGTCGTCCCACGCTGGGTGCAGCTGGTGCTGGCGCCGCTTGCGATCGTCGGGCTCTGGGAGCTCGCAGGCGCGCTCGGCCAGCTGCTGGTGGTGGTCCTGGGCGCAGCCGTGATCGCGCTGATCCTCAACCCCTTGGCCAGACAGATCGAGCGGCTGCTGCCTCGCGGTTTGGCGATCGCGGCGAGTTACCTGGCGATCCTGCTCGTCTTCGCCGGGATTGGCCTGCTGCTCTCGGCCCCGGTAACCGATCAGCTCACCCACTTCACAAACCACCTGCCGCAGTTCGTCCGCCGCGTCAACCACGACCTGCTCGGTATCCAGACGTTCCTGCACAGCCACGGCGTCAGCATCCAGATCGCCCAGCAGGGACACACGGCGCTGCAGACCCTGCAGAAGCAGTTGCTCAAGAGCTCGGGCTCGATCCTGTCCTTCTCGCGCGACGTGCTCGGCCAGCTCGTGACCATCTCGGTCGACCTGATCCTGACCTTCGTGCTGTCGGTTTACATGCTCGTCTACGCGCGTCAGATCGGCGCCCTGGCCCGCCGCTTGATGCCCGCTGGTGACGGCACGCCGACCGACGACTACCCGCTGATGGTGCAGCACGCCGTCTCCGGCTACGTCCGCGGTCAGCTGCTCTTCAGCCTGATCATGGGCTCGAGTGCCGGCGTCGTGCTGGAGGTCATGGGTCTGCTCGGGCTCTTCCGCGACGGTTCTCACTACGCGGTCTTCTTCGGCCTGTTCTACGGGCTCATGGAGCTGATCCCGTACATCGGCCCGATCCTCGGTGCGGTCCCGCCGCTGGCCGTGGCGCTCGCCACCCAGCCGATCGCCGCGCTCTGGCTGCTGGCCGTGTTCGTCGCGCTGCAGCAGCTGGAGGGTCACCTGATCGCGCCACAGGTTTTCCGCATCTCACTGCGGATCAACCCGATCCTCGTGATCCTCGCACTGCTGTTGGGCTACCAGGCCTACGGTGTTCCGGGGGCGCTGTTGGCGCTGCCGGTGGCCACCGTGCTGCGTGCGACCGTCATCTACCTGCGCCGGCACCTGGTGCTCGAGCCCTGGTCGGCCGGGCAGCCGCACCTGTAGGCGCGCGGCCCGTTCAGACGCTTGGCTTGACCCACAGCCAGACCGCGAGGCCGAGCCCGAGCGCCGCCACCAACCAGCGTGCGAGGACCCGTGGCAGCGCCCGGGTGACGGTCGGGCCGATGGTCGAGCCGACCAGCGCGCCCGCCCCCAGTGCGATCGCGGCCGGCCAATGCACCGGTCCCAGGAAGGCGAGCAGGACGCCGGCGGGTAGCGTGACCGAGCCGTTGATCATGTTCTTGACCGCGTTGGCGACCGGCAGGTCACGCTCCACCAGGACGAGCAGCAGCGCCAGCGTCATCACCCCGGAGCCGGCGCCGAAGTAGCCGCCGTAGACCGCCAGCAGCGCGAGCCCGGCGGCCAGCAGCGGGCCGTGATGCTCACGTCCATGTCCGGCGCCAGGCTCGCGCTGCGAGCGGCGCAGGCGGGCGTCGCGCAGTGCGCTCAGCCATGGCTCGGCGATCAGCGCCAGAGCGGCTGCCACGATCAGGAACGGCACCACGCTCGCAAACGCGCCCGGCGGCGTGAGCAGCAGCAGGGCTGCCCCGGCGCCGCCGCCCGCGGCGGTCAGCGGCAACCAGCGCCCCAGCCAGGCGCCCCAGCCGGACAGCTCGGCGCGCGAGCCGAGGGCCGAGCCCGGCCAGCAGGCGTTGAGCGCAACGAGGTTGGTCGCGTTGGCGGCAAACGGGGCCAGGCCGACCGCCAAAAGCGCCGGGTAGGAGACCAGCGAGGTGATGCCCCCCGCGGTGCCCACGATCCCGGCCAGCAGGCCGGCGGCGATCAGGAAGGCTGCGTGCAGCGTGCTCAGCGCGCCCCCGCGCGCTCAGCGCATCCCCGTGACGCGCAAAAAGCGCCACACGCTGACGGCGCAGATCAGGAGCAGCACGATCGGCAGCGTCAGGCCCATGACGCCGGCGACCGCCAGCACCAACGTGCCAACACCGAGAAGCCCAGTGCCGCCGCCAAGCAGCACCAGCCGGTAGGCCTGGCGTTCACGCTGGCTTCTGGGCGTGTAGTCGCGGCGCTTTTCGATACCGGCCATTGCCAATGAGCTTAGCGGCGGCCGGCAAGCTGGCGGTGCGTCGCACGATCCGGCGTATCCTCGACTGGATATGGCCTTTCCATCGACTCGTATGCGCCGGCTGCGCGCCACGCGTCCGCTGCGCGGACTGGTGCGTGAGACGGAGCTCTCGGCGGGCGATCTGATCTACCCGCTGTTCGTGGTCGAGGGTCTCGTCGGCCGCGAGCCGATCTGGACGATGCCGGGGATCGACCGGCTCTCGCTTGACGAGGCCGTCAGCGAGGCGGGCGCGGCGTTTGCGCTCGGCATCCCCGCCGTGATCCTCTTCGGCATCCCGGGTCACAAGGACGCAGAGGGCACTGGCGCCTACGACGACGACGGCGTCGTGCAGCTGGCCACGCGCGCGATCAAGCGCGCACACCCGGAGCTGATCGTCATCACCGACCTGTGCCTGTGCGAATACACCGATCACGGCCACTGTGGCGTGTTGCGCGACACACGCCCGGGCGCCGACGCGGAGCAGGAGGTCGACAACGATGCGACGCTCGAGCTGTTGGCTCGTACGGCCGTCTCCCAAGCCCAGGCGGGCGCCGACATCGTCGCGCCCAGCGACATGATGGACGGGCGCGTCGGCCACATCCGCCAGGCGCTGGACGAGGCCGACCTTGAGCAGACACCGATCATGGCCTACTCCTCGAAGTTCGCCTCCGCCTTCTACGGCCCGTTTCGGGCCGCGGCCGACTCAGCCCCAGCGTTCGGCGACCGCCGCGGCTACCAGCTCGATCCGGCCAACGGGGAAGAGGCGGTGCGTGAGTCGCTGCTCGACGCACAGGAGGGCGCGGACCTCTTGATGGTCAAGCCGGCGCTGCCCTACCTGGACATCATCCGGCGCGTCAAGGACGCCACGATGCTGCCGCTGGTCGCCTACAACACCGGCGGCGAGTACGCGATGCTGAAGGCTGCGGCCGCGGCCGGCTACATGGACGAGCGCCAGTCGGTGCTCGAGGCGCTGACCGGCATCAAGCGCGCGGGGGCCGACATCATCATCACCTACCACGCAAAGGACGTGGCGCTGTGGCTGAAGTGACAGAAACCAATTACGGACCGAAGCTGCGGGCCCGCAAGGACGGTGCGGCGGTGCCGCTCGACGAGCTCGACAAGCGTCTGCTCAACCTCATGCAGGGCAGCTTTCCGCTCGCCAGGCACCCATATCAGCACGTCGCCAGCGAGGCGGGGATCGGCGAAGAGGAGGCGCTCACGCGCGTCAGGCGCCTGCTCGACGAGCGCATCATCCGCCAGGTCACGCCGATCTTCGACACGCGTGCACTCGGCTACAGCTCGATGCTGGTGGCGGCCAAGGTCGACGCCGAAAACCCCTGGCGCGCGGCCAACGTGATCAACGCCCACCCCGGTGTCTCGCACAACTATCTGCGCAACCACGAGTTCAACATCTGGTTCACGATCGCGACCGAGCCCGACTCGAAGCTCGGGCTCGAAGGCACAATCGCGCGGCTCGGCGAGCTCGCCGGCGCGGAGTCGATCCGGCAGCTGCCGACGCTCAAGCTGTTCAAGATCCGCATGGACCTCGAGATGGAGGCCGGCACCGACAAGCTCGCGGGCCAGGTCGCCGAGGCCGTGGAGCCTGCCGAGACCGAGCCACAGCCCTACGACGAGTTCGACCGGGCGGTGATTCGCGCGACCCAGGGTGAGCTGCCCGTCGTCTCCGAACCCTATGCGCCAGCGGCGGCGGCCCTCGGGATCAGCCAGGAGGAACTGCTCGCGCACCTGGAGGCGATGCAGGAACGGCGACTGCTGCGCCGGGTCGCGGCGATCCTCTACCACCGCCGCGCCGGTTTCAGCGCCAACGGCATGGGCGTCTGGAAGGTGCCGGAGCAGCGCGTTGCGGAGCTCGGCGCGGAGATGGCTCGCTTCCGCGGCATCTCGCACTGCTACCAACGGCCCACCTACCCTGACTGGCCCTACTCGGTCTTCACCATGGCCCACGGTCGCTCGAAGGAGGAGTGCGATGCGATCCTCGACTCGATCGCCGAGCAGACCGGCATCAGCGAGCGCGCGACGCTCTACTCCTCGACCGAGTTCAAGAAGATCCGCCTCCTCTACTTCACCGATGAGCACCGCGACTGGGAACGTCTCAACGCCGGCGTCTAGCGCGCTCTACGGCCGCGCGCAACGCGTCATCCCCGGTGGCGTGAACTCGCCGGTGCGGGCGATGCGTCAGATCGGCCGCGACCCGATCTTCGTCGCCTCGGGCTCGGGCGCGCGCGTCACGGACGTGGACGGCAACGTCTACATCGACTGGGTCTGCTCGTGGGGGCCGCTGATCCTCGGGCACGCCAACCCGCGGGTGCTGCAGGCCATCAACCGCGCGGCTGCGCTCGGCTCGAGTTTCGGCGCCCCGACTGAAGGCGAGGTGTTGATCGCCGAGCTGGTCGCTGAGCGCATGCCAGCGGTGGAGATGCTGCGCATGACCTCCTCCGGCACCGAGGCGAGCATGAGCGCGATCCGGCTGGCGCGGGCGGTCACCGGCCGTGAGGCGCTGCTGAAGTTTCAGGGCGCCTACCACGGTCACGTTGACGGCCTGCTGGTCCAGGCCGGGTCGGGGCTCGCGACCCAGGGCATTCCGGCGAGCCCCGGTGTGCCCGCCGCCGTCGCCCAGGCGACCATCGCCATCCCCTGGAATGACGAGGATGCCCTCGCGGCGGCGCTTGACGCGCACCAGTTCGCGGCCGTGCTGGTCGAGGCCGTGCCGGCCAACATGGGCGTGGTGCCCGCCAAGCCTGGCTACCTGGCCAGGCTTGGCGCCGCGGCGCGCCAGAACGGCGTCCTGTTCGTGGTCGACGAGGTGATCACCGGCTTTCGTGTGGCCCCGGGGGGCGCTCAGGAGCTCTACGGCCTCGAGCCTGACCTGACGATCCTTGGCAAGGTGATCGGCGGTGGCCTGCCGGCCGCAGCCTACGGCGGGCGTCGCGAGCTCATGAGCCAGATCGCGCCCGCCGGCGAGGTCTACCAGGCCGGCACGCTGTCGGGCAACCCGCTGGCGGTGGCGGCCGGGCTGGCGACGCTCGAGCAGCTCGATCAAGAGGCCTACCGGAGGCTTGCCGAGCTGACTGAGCGGCTCGCCGTAGGCCTGCGCGAAGCAGCGGCGAGCGCAGGCCTAAAGCTGCGTGTGCAGAGCGCCACGGGCCTTCTGACACCGTTCTTCACCGGCGTGGAGGTGACCGACTATGCGGGCGCCTCTGCCTGTGACCAGCAGTCCTACGCGGCTTTCTGCCGTGGTCTACTGGCGCGTGGGGTCTACCCACCGGCTTCGCAGTTCGAGGCCTGGTTTCCGTCGCTTGCGCACAGCGAGCGCGATATTGAGCTGACCGTCGAGGCGGCCGGCGAGGTGCTGGCGGAGCTCGCCTCGTGAGCGGCTACTCGTACGCGGAGGTGATCGCGGACATCGCCCGGGGGGCGCGCCTGCACTACGAGAATGCACATTCAGCCGACCCGGACCTGGACCTGCTGCTCGGCGATCAGAGCTACGCGAGCGGTCTGGCGAAGCTGGCCACGATCGGCGACGTGCACGAGACCGCCCGCCTCGCAAACCTGATCTCGCGCGTCGCGCAGCTGCACGCCCATGGCGAAAGCGCTGCTGCCGGAGAGCTTCTGGTGAGCGCCGAGCGACGCCTCGCGGGCGAGCAGGCAGGGAACGGCGCGTCGCTTTGAAAATGCCGTTAGGCTTACGGGCCGGTTGTCGAAGAAACCCGTAAGCCAGTGAGTGCGATGCCACAAGATCCTCACAGCAAATCGTCCAAGTACACAGCTGATCGCGGTATGCCCGGCGCCTTTGAGGGCGAGACGGTCACGCGGCGGCGCTTCATGAGCGCGATCACCCAGGGCGCCGGCGGGATTGCCGCTGCCTCCTTCGGCCTGCCGGCGCTCGGCTTCGCGATCGGGCCGGTTTTCAAGCGCACCCAGTGGCCCTGGCAGATCATCGGTCGGCCGGAAGACTTCGTTGAGACGGTCTATGCCACCAAGGTCGTGACGATGGTTCAGGGGATCGGTGACGCGGGTGACACGCTTGCCTACGTGCGCAAGCGCGACCCGGCGATCGACACCGAGCCCCACGACCAGTACAACAACTACATCGCGCTGTGGAACCGCTGCATGCACCTCGGCTGCCCGGTTCGTTACGTGCAGGCCGCGGAGCGGTTCATCTGCCCCTGCCACGGTGGCATCTACAACTTCCGTGGCCAGGTGGCCGGCGGCCCGCCGGTGCGCCCGCTGGACCGCTTCTACACCTACGCGCCGCCCCCGGGCGAGCGCGGCCACGGCTACGTCTATCTCGGACCCCCTTACGCGGTCAACTCGGAGCTGCAGCGCCTGTCCGTCCGCGACCCCGCGGAGCCGCTTGATGGCCTCGGCCAGTACTTCTACCCGCCGCAGTTCGACACGGCGAAGATCCCCTCGCTCGAGCATCTGCCCCTGCCCCCGACGGTTCCGGGCACCTGATGGCGATCATCGGATCACGTGGGCGCCCGGCTGCGCCTGTGCCCCCAGCCCAGAGCGATGAGCTGACGCGTCCGGAGGCCGCCACCGAGGCGAGCCTGACCGTCGTCAACTGGATCGACGAGCGCGCCCAGCTCTCACAGGGGCTGCGCTGGATGATGTTCCGCAAGGTGCCCAAGGGCATCAACTGGGCCTACACGCTTGGTTCCGCCACCATGTTCGCCTTCCTCAACCAGGCGGTCACCGGTGTGTTTTTGGCGATGTACTACCGGCCGAGCGTGACCGGCGGCGCCTACGAGTCCATCCGCAACATCAACGACAACGTGTTCCTCGGCCAGTTCGTGCACGGTATGCACAAGTGGGGCGCGTCGGTGATGATCGTGCTGATCTTCCTGCACATGGGGCGGGTGTTCTTCTTCGGCGCCTACAAGTACCCGCGCGAGCTCTCGTGGATCATCGGCGTGGTGCTCTTGATCCTCACCATGGCGATGGGCTTCACGGGCTACCTGCTGCCTTTTGACCAGCGCTCCTACTGGGCCACGATCGTCGGCGTCAACATCAACGGCACCGCACCGTTCCTCGGGCCCTACATCAGCGATTTCCTGCGCGGCGGCCCGGAGTTCGGTGCCACCACGCTGTCGCGTTTCTACGCGATCCACATGATGCTGATACCTGGTCTGATGGCCGCTCTGATCGGCTTGCATCTCTACCTGGTGATGAAGCTCGGGATCTCGGCGCCGCCGTGGATCAAGGCGCAGGAGCCGGACGTCGCGATCGAGAAGGTCGAGGTCTGAGCTCCCCATGAATCAGGCTGAGAAGGAGCAGTACCTGCGCGAGTACGCGCTGCTGAAGAACGAGGGCAAGCCGTTCTTCCCCTATGCGGTCGCCAAGGACGCGATCATGGCGATGATCGTGATGGCGGTGATCATGCTGCTGTCGCTGATGTTCGGCGCGGAGCTCGGCCCCGCCGTTAACCCGACGACCACCACGTATGTGCCGCGGCCGGACTGGTACTTCTTCTTCCTGTTCGAGCTGCTGCGCGTGATGCGCAACGCGCCCAAGATGACGGACCTGGCGACCCTTGGCGTACCGACGCTGTGCATGGTCGGGCTGTTCCTGCTGCCGCTTTATGACCGCAGCCCGGAGCGACTGATCACGCGTCGCCCGGTGGCGTTGGCTGCGGGCATCGCCACGATCGTCTGCATTGCCTACCTGACCTACTCGGGCGCTGTTGTTGGCTCGCCCAACCAGCTGGTGCTGCCGGTTCCGGCCGGGCTCACGAAGGCGCAGAAGGCAACCTTCCTGGCCGGCGAGATCATCGTCGGCGAGTCCGGCTGCGAGGGCTGTCATGAGATCGGTACCTACGGCAACAATGGGCCTGGGCCGCTGCTGACGCACATCGGCTCGATCCTGCGGCCGGGCGGGATCGCCTCGACGCTGAAGAATCCGACGGCGCCGATGCCATCGTTCGCGGGTCTGGCGAAGAGCTCACCCAAGAAGTTCGACGAGCTCGTCCAGTTCCTCTCGATGCTGCACTACAACTCGTCGTCCTGGACGGGCTAGGCGCCGACGGGCCAGCGTGCGGGCCACCGACGGTCGTTTAAGTTTCTCTCAGGCGCCGGTAAGCTCTAGCTTATGACGGATCCCACCCCAGATGGCCCGGCCTCCGGCACGCTCCCGGAACCTCAGGTGCGCGCGATGTTCGACCGCATCGCCGGCGTCTATGACCGCCTGAACTCGGTCATGACCGCGGGTCTGCATCACCGCTGGCGCGAGCGGGCCGTCGCCCTTGCACAGCTCACTCCCGGCGACCATGTGTTGGACGTCGCCACCGGGACCGGCGATCTCGCCTTCGAGCTGGCTCGGGCCGTGGGTCCCGAAGGCTCGGTCGTCGCGGCTGACTTCTCCGAGCAGATGCTCGCGATCGCGCGGCGCAAGGCTGACGCCGGGACCGCCGGCGCGGGCGCCGGAAGCGTGCGCTTCGAGCAGGCAAACGCACTATTGCTGCCGCATGCGGCCAATGAGTTCGACGCCGCGACGGTCGGCTTCGGGGTGCGTAACTTTTCTGACCTGAACCAGGGGCTGCGTGAGCTGGCGCGGGTGGTGAAGCCGGGTGGCAGGGTCGTGATCCTCGAGATGACCGCACCACGACGGCCGCCGCTGTCGACCTTCTTCGGGCTCTGGTTTGACCGTGCCGTGCCGGTGCTGGGCAGGCTCGCCGGTGACGCCGATGCCTACACCTACCTGCCAAGCTCGGTGCGCCGCTTCCCTGGCCCGGAGGACCTCGCCGCGCGGATGAGCGCGGTTGGGTTCGGTGATATCCGCTATGTGCTTACAGCCGGGGGGATCATCGCCCTCCATGTCGGTACCGTGAAGGTGTGAGCACTTCCAGCGCTGCGTCAGTCGAGGCTGTGGTCGAGTCTGGCGGCGACGGCGCCGCGCGCGTCATGGGCCGTGTCGAGCAGCGGATGGTGGATCTCGTCTCCGGCTACGGCGAACTGCTCGCGCGTCACGGTGGTCAGACGATCACCGCCGGCGGCAAGCGACTGCGGCCACTGCTGGTCTGCATCGCCGCGGGTGTGCCGGTCGCCGAGAGTGACGCGCTGGTCCGGGCCGCGGTGGCCGTGGAACTCGTGCACTCCGCGACGCTCGTGCACGACGACGTGATCGACGGGGCTGCCCTGCGCCGCGGCCGTCCGACCGTCGTGGCCACCGGAGGGCGGCTGATGGCCGTCGCCACCGGTGACCTGCTCTTCTCGCGCGCCTTCGCGGAGCTGGCGGCCGGGGGCGAGATTCAACCCATCCGAATCCTCTCCGCAGCCGCCACGGCGCTCGCCGCCGGCGAGCTGATGCAGCGTGAGGACTGCTGGAAGGACTCCGTCAGTCAGGCCCGCTACCTGGAGCGCTGCCGGCTCAAGACCGGCGTGCTGTTCCGCGCCGCGTGCGAGCTGGGCGCGCTCGCGGGCGGGGTGCCGGTGGCGGCGCTCGGCGCCTTCGGGGAGTCGATTGGGGTCGCCTTCCAGTTGCTCGATGACGTGCTGGACGTCACGGGTCCAGCTGAGCGCACCGGCAAGCCCCGCGGGACGGACCTGCTGGACGGCACAGTTACGCTACCGCTGATCGAGGCGCGCAAGCGCGACCCGGCACTGGCGCAGGTGGATCTGCGCGCGCTGACAGACGCAGCTCAGGCGGCTGCGATCTGCGACCTGATCGAGTCAACCGGTGCGCTCGATTTCGCCCGCGAGCAGGCTCTGGCTCTCGTGAACGCCGCCAAGGCGTCTTTGCCGGATGCGCTCACGCTGGCTCAGCGGCGCGCGCTCGAGCTGGTCGCTGACAGCGTGGTGGAGCGCTACAGCTGAGCGCAGCGGCGTCTGCTGTCGTGGGCGCTCAGAAGTCCTCGGGCAGGATCTGATCTGCCTGTAGCGCACGCGTGAAGCGTTCGATGTCGGCGATCAGGTTTGCCTGGGCCATCCGCTGCAGGTCGGTGATCATCGCCGTGAGGCCCTCATCCAGGTGGTCCTCCAGATGCTCCACCTGCGTCCTGGCAAACGTGCCCGCTTCCGATCTCCTGCAGTTTGGGCACTCGAGCAGCAGGTTCCAGCGCCCGTCCGCCGCCTGGGACCAGGCCAGTGGCTGGACCAGGTCAGAGCCGCAGGCCGGGCAGTCGGACAGCACGCGGCTGTCGGTCGCCGTGTCGTGGAAGTGGACCACCTCGATCATGCGTCCGCTTGGCAGCACCACCTGGCGCACACTCTGCGGCTGCGTTGAGGGATGTGCGGGCTGATCTGATTGGTCCTGGTTCATGTCGGTCGCTCCTGCGGCAGGACCCATATCGGCGCTCGTCCAGGCCGTCTTTAACCACAGCGGCAGAGACTGGCCGTTGTGAGGACTGGCCGGCGCCAGCAGACCAGCGATGATCCGTCCGGGCGCGCGCAGCGTATGGCGTGGTGAAGGCGAGCCTGCCGTCCACCCCAGATAATGATCGGCGCCGCCGCGCATCTGCCGGTGCGCTCAGGCGTTGGGGCTGGACGGGAGCGCTAACCTACATACACCGGCAACTGCGAGGAAAAAAAGTCATGCTTGCAAGTCCCTGGAAGGACACTCTGATCATCCTGGTGATCGTGCTGCTGTTCGTCGGCCCGAAGCGCCTGCCCGCGCTGAGCCGTTCGATCGGCGAGAGCATCAGGGAGTTCAAGGGCGGTATATCCCAGATCTCGGAGTCGCACGCTGGCTCGGAGCTGGCACCGGGCGCAGGGAGCGGTGCCGCGGTAACGCCGCCAGCCGCAACGGTGCCGACGACGGGCGAAACCGGTCCTGGCGGCACGCCCACGGACCTGCCCGGCGCCTGAGTCACATCGCCGTCTGACAATCTGCAGCATAACCGCTTTCGACCATGCGCCTGCGGCCCATAGGCCACGGTGACGAACTCAGCATCATCGACCATCTCGATGAGTTTCGCTCGCGCCTGATCTTCTGCTTGGCTGCGCTGTTTGTCGCGTTCGTGGTCTGCTTCTGGCAGAACCACGCGCTGCTCAACCTGCTCAACAACGCGCTTCCGGCTGCCGCCAAGAACGGGCTTGGCAGCCAGCCGCGGCTGAACGCCACGCTGGGCCGTAGGCTCCAGCAGGTTTCGGTCGACATGGCGAAGTTCGCAGGCGACCTGGCGCACGTCAAGGGAATGTCGGCCGGGGCCGTTGCGGAGGCCCGGGCTGTGAGTCGGGATCTGCATGCCGTGAGCGTCGCCTACCCCAAGCACGCGGGCAGCCAGGAGAAGCCGATCGTGGTCGGGGTCGGCGAGGGTTTCACGACCACCATGTTGGTGTCGGCCTACTTTGCCTTGCTGTTCACCCTGCCGGTGATCCTCTACCAGGCTTACGCGTTTGTGCTGCCGGCGCTGAAGCGCAACGAACGGCGCGTGGCCACGCCGACCGTGATCGCCGCCCCGTTCCTGTTCGTCGCCGGCGCGGCCTTCACCTACTTCGCGGTGCTGCCGCCGGCGGTCCACTTCCTGCAGGGCTACAACAGCCAGGAGTTTCAGGTGCTGATCGGCGCTGGCTCCTACTACAAGTTTGAGATCCTGCTGATGATGGGGCTCGGCCTGGCCTTCCAGGTGCCGCTGTTTGCGCTCGGGCTGCAGCGCGTCGGTGCGATAAGTTCGCGGACGCTCACGCTCAACTGGCGCTACGCTTCGGTTCTGATCGCGGTGATAGTCGCGATCCTCCCGGGCGTGGATCCCGTCACCATGACGATGGAGACGCTGCCCTTGGTTTTCCTCTACGTACTGAGCATCGCGCTGCTGAAATGGGTCGAATTCCGCCAATTCCGGCACAACCGTGCCGAAGCGCTGGCCGCTACGCGCGCAGCCGAGAAGGCTGCCAACCCAGGCGGGCCGGGAGACCCAACCGGAGCGCTGTGAGTCACCCCAAGGCCAGCACCCTCACCTTCTTCCATGCTCTTTGATCTCCGCAGCCGCCGGCGCAAGGGCGCCGTCAAGGTCATCTACGCCTCGCTGGCGCTGATCATGGTCGTCGGCCTGGTTGGGCTTGGTATCGGCACCGGCAACAGCGGCGGGCTGCTGAACGCCGGTGGCAACGGCGGCTCTGGCAACGGCAACTCGACCAACGATGCGCAGGTCACGAAGGCGCTTGCGGCCGTGCGCGCGCATCCGACGGCGGCCAACTGGGCAAATCTGATGACGGTGCGCTACAGCGCCGCCGGCTCGAGCAACGATTACAACAGCACCACCGGCGTCTACACCGCTGGTGGTAAGACCCAGCTGCGCGGGACCGTCAGCGCCTGGCAGGGCTATCTGCGTGCCAGCGCCGGCAAGCCGACGCTGAACAACTCGATCATCGCGGCGCGCGCTTACCAGGCGCTTGGCCAGTGGGCTGACGAGAGCGTTGCCTGGAACTACGCGGCCCAGGCCGCGCCTGCCTCCGAGCGCCTGAACCCCGATTACTGCCTCGCGCTCTCCTCCTACGCCGCCAAGGAGACCACCAAGGGCGATCTGGCCGCGACCGCGGCGCTCGCGCTCACCGCTAAGGCCCAGCGCCTCACCCAGAAGTCCACGCTCAAGAGCGCGCGGACCTCGCCGACTACCGCCCAGAGCGATCTCGCGACCTACTGCTGAGGCCGCCACACGTCGCTAACATGACGTGCCCGCGGGCCGTTAGCTCAATTGGCAGAGCAGGGGACTCTTAATCCCAAGGTTGCAGGTTCGATTCCTGCACGGCCCACTCACAAAAGCCCCGCAAAAGCGTGACTGTTCAGGTCGTGAAGGGGTTGTCGGTTTGAGGGCGAACGGTGTTATGTGCCCTCGGTTCGGCTGTCCTATGACGATCTTGCGGTTTTGGTGGTTGAGCAGGCTCAGACGATTCGCGGGCTGGAGAGCGAGATCGTTGAGTTGAGGGCCGAGGTCGCGGAGTTGAAGCGGCGGTTGGCGCAGAACTCCAGGAACTCGTCCAGGCCGCCGTCATCGGACGGGCTCGCTAAGCCGCCTGCGCCTAAGAGCTTGCGTCGGTCCTCTGGCCGCAAGCCTGGTGGCCAGCGCGGCCATGGTGGCGAGACCTTGGCGATGGTGGCTGAGCCTGACCAGATTGTTGTGCACGCGCCTGCTTGTTGTGCTGGCTGCGGGGCGGGGCTGGATGATGCGCCGGTCCAGAGCGTTGATCGTCGTCAGGTCTTTGATCTTCCCGAGATCAGGCTCTGGGTTACCGAGCATCGTTCTGAACGGCGACGCTGTTCTGGGTGCGGGCATCTGACGGCAGCCGTGTTCCCGGCTGCTGTGACGGCTCCGGCGCAGTATGGGCCGAGGGTCAGGGCGCTTGGGCTGTATTTGGTCTGCGGTCAGCATCTGCCCTATAAGCGGGCAGCCACGCTGCTCTCCGATTGGCTTGACGCGCCGCTTTCGACAGGCACGCTCTGCAGCTTTGTTGAGGCGGCCGCTGCTGATCTTGACGCGTTTCTTGACACCGTGCACAGCCAGCTGATCGGCTCGCCGCTGGTTCATTTCGATGAGACCGGCGCGCGTGTCGCCGGCCGAACAAGGTGGCTGCACTGCGCCTCCAACGAGCACCTCACGTTCTATGCGATCCATGACCGGCGCGGGACCGAAGGGATCGATCACTGTGGCGTGATGCCCAACTACCAGGGGATCGCGGTCCACGACGGCTGGCCTCAATACCGCTCCTATGACCGCGTCACGCACGCGCTGTGCAACGCGCACCATCTACGCGAGCTGTTGGCCGTGATCGAGAGCGACACGCAAGGACAGTCCTGGGCCGTTGAGGCCGACCGGTTCCTACGCCGCCTCCACGACAAGGTCCAGGCCGCCAAGACGGCCGGGCTATCCGATCTGCCAGCGGCTTCGCTGGCCGGCTATCGCCGGGCTTGGGGACGGATCATCGCGCTCGGGCACCGCCAGAACCCGCCACCAACCGAACGGACCGCTCGGCGCGGCCCGATCGGCCGGACACCGGCAGCCAACCTGTTGCGCCGACTCGACGAGCACCGCGACGACGTGCTGCGCTTCGCGCACAACTTCCAGGTCCCGTTCGATAACAACCTCGCAGAGCGAGACATCCGGATGATCAAGATCCAACAAAAGATCTCCGGCTCCTGGCGAACAACCTCCGGCGCAGACCGATTCCTCCAAGTCCGCGCCTACATCAGCACCGCCCGCAAACAGAACCAAAGCCTCCTCGACGCGCTAACCCAACTCGCTGACCATCAGCCCTGGCTACCAGCCACCACCTGAACAGTCACGCAAAAGCGGGGCTTTTAGCTTTCTCTCGGGTTTCGCAGTTCATAGGCCGGCGGCTGCCCATGCTTGCTGGACTTGGTTGATTTCCTGGGTTGTGGGGGTTCGGGCCTGTTCGGGTTGAAATTGGGTGGCGATGATCACTCGTCGTAGCTTGGCGAGCATGTCCTGGAATGATGGGGTGGTCTTGGAGACATACCAGGGGGCGCGGGCGCGATGCTCTGTGACGATGTCGGGGTGATGTCCGTAGAGCGCGTACCAGATGATCGTGAGGTCCATCGCCAAGAACTGGAATGGGACGGTCCGTTGCACGGCTTTCTCGGTCCGGTTGCGGGCATCACCGACGCCGAACAGTTCTTTGCCGTCCTGGAAGGCGACTTCGATCGGCCAGCGGTCTGCGTAGCGTTCGACGATCTGCGCGGCGGTGGCGTGAAGGTCGGTGGTGATCAGCGCGATCTGGTAGCCGCACGGCTTGGTGTCGTCTTTGACGAGGATCACACGGACCGGGGTTTCGGCGCCGAGCGGCTCCCACAGGCAGTTGATCTCAGCCAGCTCGAGCGTCTCGGTTTTGCTGTAGCGCCTGACGGTCGTCTTTACCCATTCGGTGGCGGGGTCGGCTGCGATCTGTTGAAGGCTTTCAAGCTGTTTGCCCCATTTGCGTGGCCGGCCGCGTTTGCCGGTGCGCGGCGGCGCAGGGGCGTAGATCACCGCGTTGCTACGCAGCCTCGATGTGATCGTCACCCGCTTGGGTGCAGCACGCCACGCCTGGCTGATGTAGGCGCTGTCACCGACCACGTTGATCTGGCGATCCGGCAGCCGTTTGGCGAGCAGGCAGACCATCGCCCTGGCCAGCTTGACCTTCCCGGGCCGCTCAGGATCGGGCTTGTGCTGCTTGACGAACTGTTCGCGCCGCGGCTGCCAGAGCCGGAACAGGACCGGCAAACATACGGTGCGCTGCAGGAACGGCAGCTTGACACAGATCCCGGCCACGATCCAGTTGTTCCCCCACGCGACCGAGCCTGAGCGGCTGTTGGCGGTCGCGTCGTGATGCCAGAAGGTGCCGTGGATCCGGCGTCCCCTGCGTTTCAGGAGCGTGTCGTCGACCGCGACCAGCACGCTCGCACCCGGTTCTGTGAACCGCTCAACGATCAGGCAGGCGAGCCGTAACCCGAGCTCGTCCACGGACCAGCGGGCATTGGCGAAGAACCGGTGGCAACGCGCGTGATGCCACACCCCCGACAGCCTTGAGCCTGTCAGCATCCCGGTCACGCACCGCAGAGAGGTCTGCGAGACCTGACCGACCAACACCCCCCGGAACGTCTCAAACGTGGGACGGGTGAAACACGACTCAAACAGGACAAGCAGCTCGTTCAGCGAAGATGGGACGCAGAGCATCGGCGGCAGCCTCCAAGAGAAGCCGCGCAGCGTGCCTCCCCTTGGCCGCGACGGACGGGTTATGTTGACAGCAACCGCTTTCGCGCAAGCCGCCGATGCTCCTTCCCCGACACCGCGCCAACAGGCCACACCAGCCCGCCACGGCCCCGTCCACCACCACCTGCTACGCCGCTATGCCGCTACAGGCCCAAAAGTGCGAAACCCGAGCTTTCTGATACGGACAGATATTCTCGCTGAGGCACGTTTGGGTACCACGTTTGGGTACCCAACTCCATGTGGTGCTGTCACCGAGGCGTTCGGCCGGCTCGGCAGACACACCGAGATGCTTGCGCGATCGCGTCACCACGACCGCTCGAAGCGTGGCGATCGGCTGACCCGAGCCCGGGATGCTTTACACGTAGGATGTCGGGGGTTCGAGCCCCTCACCGCCCATCCAAGGACTAGCTGCAAACCGGCGTGTTTTTAGAGGTGTTGCCGCTCGCTTTCGGGCCGTTTGCCAAAAAGTGCATCACGGGAGTGCATCATTTGGGGCGCTCCGCGGTCGCGCTCGCGCGTAGCTAGGCGGCGCGCTTGGCACCGGCACCGCCTGCTCGACGACGCCTCCTCGTGCGAGTGCACCGGCTGTCCGTTCGGGGCACATGCTTGAGCGAGGTCGGCTCCCGAACGGCTCTCGCTGTCTGCGAGGCTGCGGGTGTTCGTGCTGTTGAGCGCCGCCGAGTTTGGTTGCGGGCGGGGACGTTCGCGCTGTTGATGGTGGTGATGGGCTGCTGCTGATGGCAGGCTTTGCGTGTTCCTGAACGCGCGAGAGCCCTCCCGTCTGCTTGGCGTGGCCGGGAGGGCTCTCTGGATGCCGGAGGTGGCACCCGATGTTGATCGTATGTGCGGAGTCTGCTGTGGTGGAGGCTCAGTTGTTGTCTGGCGGGTTGTCGTGCTCGTTGTGTGGCGGGGTGTTGGGGCCGTGGGGGCATGGTCGTGACCGGGTGTTGCGGTGCTTGTCCGGGGATCGTCGGCTGGTGCCGCGCAGGGCGAGGTGCCGGTCGTGTTTGGGCACGCACATGTTGTTGCCCGATATCGGTCTTTTGCGGCGTCGTGACGGGGTTGCGGTGATCGGCGCGGCGCTCGAAGCTCATGTCGCTGGTCAGGGGTATCGCCGGATCGCTGAGCGGTTCGGGGTGCCTGCCGACACTGTTCGTGGCTGGCTGGGCAGGTTCGCTGCGCGCGCTGAGCTTCTGAGGGCGCATTTCACGCGATGTGGGGTGCTGTTGGATCCGGGGCTCGGGCCGGTGCTGCCGGCTCACAGCGTGGTCGCGGATGAGTGTTGAGCGCCGTTTGAATCCGGCACGCGCGGTGTGGGTGGCGCCGTTCATCGGCGGCATGTTTGCTGCGATGGTGGCAGGCTTGGCGCGTTTGTGAACGCGCGAGAGCCCTCCCGTCAGCTTGGCGGTTGCCGGGAGGGCTCTCTTGGATGCCGGAGGTGGCACCCCGATGTTGATCGTATGTGCAGAGCCTGCCGTGGTCGAGGCTGAGTTGTTGGCTGGCGGGTTGTTGTGTCCGTTATGCCGGGCGGTGTTGGGGCCGTGGGGTCATGGCCGGGAGCGGGTGTTGCGCTGTCGGGGTGCTGACCGGCGGCTGGTGCCCAGGCGGGCCAGGTGCCGGGGGTGTCTGGGGACCCATGTGCTGTTGCCTGATATCGGGTTGTTGCGTCGTCGGGACGAGGTGGCTGTGATCGGCGCGGCGGTTGAGGCGAGCGTTGCTGGGCAGGGGTATCGCCGGATCGCTGGGTGGTTGGGGTTGCCGGCGGACACGGTCCGGGGCTGGTTGAGCCGGTTCGCTGCGCGGGCGGATGTGATTCGGGAGCATTTCACGCGGTGCGCGATCGTGCTGGACCCGGAGCTCGGGCCGATCATGCCGGCTGGGAGCGTGGTCGCGGACGCGTTGGAAGCGATCGCAGTCACGGCCAGGGCGTGGGTTTTGAGGTTCGGTCCGGTGGATCCGTGGCCGGTTGTGTCCAGGTTGTCTGGCGGGGTGCTGTTGGCAACACGAGCTCCCGCCTTCCCGTGGGCGGCGTGAGCTGAGACGCTCCTGCGCTTCGGATGAACGAGAGCGCGGGAGAGCAACGAGGTGAATGAGGATCGTCGCCGGGAGATCGGCCTGTTTCGTTACACCCTGATTCGTGACGCCGCCGATGAGGGGTTGTCGAAAGCTGAGCGTGGCCGGCTCGTTCGGTCACTGGCTGGGCGTGAGCATGTCGGGCCTGATGGGCAGCTCGTCAGGGTCGCGCGCGGCACTCTGGATGAGTGGATTCGTGCTTATCGCCGCGGCGGGTTCGAGGCTTTGCTTCCCCGGCGGCGGGTCGTCCCGGTCAGGACACCGGCCGAGACATTGGAGCTGGCGTTCGCTTTGAAACGTGAGCGGCCGGAGCGAACCGCCGCGCAGGTCAGGCAGATCATGCTCGCCAGCGTCAAGGACGGTGAGGACGTGCCGGGGTTGCGGACATTGCAGACGCATCTGGCTCGTGCCGGGTTGAACGTCAGGGGTGATGGTCACACTGCAGGGAAGGTTTATGGCCGGTTCGAAGCCGCTGCCCGGAATGAGCTGTGGACTGGGGACGGGTTACATGGCCCCAGGCTCGCCGGCACCGCCGCGCGGGCGGTGCTCGTCGCGTTTATCGACGATCACTCTCGCCTGCTGACCGGGTGGCGGTGGGGGACCGGTGAGGATGTGTTCCGCCTCGAGGCCGCGCTCCGTGCCGGGTTGATGAGCCGTGGGGTGCCCGGCCAGATTTTGGTTGACCGCGGCTCGGCGTTCGTGTCCTCACAGCTATTTCGTGCGTGTGCGGTGCTTGGTGTGAGGCTGATTCACGCAAGCCCGAGGGCGGCGACAACGAAAGGGAAAATCGAACGCTTCTTCCGGACCGTGCGCGACCAGTTCCTGGTGGAGATCGATGATGGCATCGAGCTGGCGGAGCTGAACCGTCGGTTCTCCGCGTGGGTGGAGGTCGTTTATCACCGCCGGGTGCACTCAGAGACCAAGCAAGCCCCGCTGGCCCGGTTTGATGCGGCGGGCGCACCCCAGTTGCCGACCCCGGCGCTGTTGCGCGAAGCGTTTCTGTGGAGTCAGGAACGGACGGTCACGAAGACCGCGACCGTGTCGCTTTACGCCAACCAATACGAGGTCAACGCCGCGCTCGCCGGCTGCAAGGTCGAGTTGGTGTTCGACCCGTTCGATCTCACGATGATCGAGGTTCGCTACCAGCATCGCCCGATGGGGACCGCCACACCTTTGGTGATCGGCCGCCGCACCCACCCACAAGCCCAGCGGGAGCTGCCGCCACCACCGGCCGGCACAGGGATCGACTACCTGAAGCTGCTGGCTGAGCAGCGCGACGCTGAGCTGGGTGGTCAGCGGATCGACTACGCCAGCCTCACAAACAACGGCGACGGCGACGGCGACGGCGAGAAGGATCGTGACATCAACCAAAAGCAGGAGGGATGAGCAGTGAGTATTGACAGGTTGCGCGCCCATTACGGGTTCACACGCATGCCGTTCGGGAAGGATCTGGCACCGGGAATGTTGCATGCCCATGGCTCGCATGCTGAGGCGGTCGCCCGGATGGCGTGGTGCATCAGTGAGCAGGCGATCGGTGTGATCAGCGGGGAGTGCGGCGCCGGCAAAACTGTTGCTGCCCGCGCCGCTGTGGCGAGCCTTGATGCCTCAAGGCACACGGTGCTTTATCTCGGAACCCCCGGCGTCGGGTTGCGCGGTATCTACGGGCTGATCATCAACACCCTGGGCGCCACCCCTAGGTTCCATCACGCCGCTCTGATCCCCCAAGCCCAAGAGATGCTCGCCGCCGAGAGCGCGGAGCGTGGCAAGCATGTCGTGATCATCATTGATGAAGCCCATTTGCTTGACGCGGAGAGCCTGGAGGGGATCCGGTGTTTGTCAAACATGGGGATGGACCAGACCGCCCCGTTCTGTTTGCTTTTGCTCGGCCAACCCACACTTCGGCGTCGGCTGCGCAACGGCACGTTCACCGCGCTGGACCAGAGGATCGCGGTGCGTTACACGATCAACGGCCTCGACCTGAAAGAGACCCGAAGCTATGTGCAGCATCATTTGGCGCTCGCGGGCCGCTCGGACACCCTGTTCTCCGATGATGCGATCAGCCTGATCCACACCACGTCCCGTGGTCTGCCGAGGTTGATCAACAACCTCGCTGTCGCGGCGCTGGTTGCCGCGTTCGCGGCAAACAAGGCGATCGTGGATGAGAGCTCGGCACGGGTCGCCGTCACAGAGGTCTCAGCCGAATGACCGCCACCCTGTCGCTGCTTGACCCGCCACCGGAGGATCAGCCTACAAACAGCGGGCTGCTGCCAGCACCGCCAGGCTGGCCGCAAGCACCAGCACCCGCCGTCTACCACGAGCTGCTCGGCGAGATCGTGGGCCGCGTCGCCCCGCACACCGAGGCTGACCCGGTCGCGATCCTCACCCAGCTGCTGGTCGGGTTCGGTACCGCCATCGGTCGTGGCGCGTGGTTCCAAGTCGAAGCGACCCGCCATCACACCAACGAGTTCATGCTGCTGGTCGGTGACAGCGCGAAGGCGAGAAAGGGGTCATCTTGGGATCATGTCCGTCGGCTTCTGGTCAGTGTCGACACGTCGATCGACTCACGGATTCTCACCGGCCTATCCAGTGGCGAGGGGTTGATCTGGGCGGTCCGTGACCCAGCCGGCCAGGATCCCGGTCACCCTGATCAGCGGCTGCTGGTGATCGAACCAGAATTCGCGTCAGTATTGAAGGCCGCAAGCCGTGAGATCTCGACACTCTCACCAACTCTGCGCTCAGCGTGGGATGGACGGCCACTGGCGATCCTGACCCGCACCGCGCCGGCGCGCGCCAGCACCGCGCACATCACGCTAATCGGTCACATCACCCAACACGAGTTGCGCCGCCACATAACCCAGGCAGAGCTCTCCAACGGGTATCTGAACCGGATCCTGATCGTCTGCTGCCGCCGCCAGCGCCTGCTCCCAGAAGGCGGCGAACCTGACCCCCTCGCCGGCACCGGCCTTGATCGCCTGCTCGCCACGGCGCTACGCCAAGCACGCACAGCCGGCCAGATCAAGCTTGATCCCGACGCCCGGGAGATGTGGCATCACGCCTACCGCACACTCGCCCAGCCACAGGCCGGGATTATCGGCCAGATCACCGCCCGCGCCGAAGCGCACGTCATCCGCCTCGCGCTTCTCTACGCCCTCGCTGACGGCAAAACCCAGATCGGCAGCCCGCACCTGAGCGCCGCACTCGCGCTCCAGGACTACGCCACCCGGTCCGCAGCATGGGCGCTCACCGGTGCGACCGGTCAGCCACTCGCCGAACAGATCCACACCATCCTCACAAACCATCCCGGCGGACTGACCCGCAGCCAAATCAGCCAGACCCTCAACCACAACCAGCCCGCCGGGCAGATCGACCACGCCCTCCAAGCCCTGCACGCCGCCCACCGCGTCCACAGCACCCAGATCCCGACCGGCGGACGACCCGCCCAGCTCTGGGCCGCCAGCAGCAGCGGGACATAACCGGCCGGCTGCCTACCGCCACGCGCGAGTGGGTCGAATCGCTCGCCGAGCACCCGGCCGCGCCACCAGACCGGTCACTCAGAAACCTGAGCACCTCATGGCGAGCGATCAAAAGCGAAAGCGAAGCGGTCACAAACGCGCGACAAGCAACCGCAAGCCCACGACCCTGACCGCCCTTCATTGCGAGCCGATCAGCCGTCAGCCCGGGACCCCACCCCGGACTTACTTCTTCTTTCGTACCCCACCCCCCGATGCCGCCGAACAAAAGCATCACCGTCCCGAAAATCAACGGCGCTCAACAATGCGTTGGAAGTGATCGCGGTAGCTGGACGGGCGTGGGTGCTCAGGTTCGGGCCGGCGGATCCGTGGGCGGTCGCGTCGCGGTTGTCTGGCGGGGTGCTGTTGGCAACGCGAGTTCCCGCCTTCCCGTGGACGAGTTGAGCTGAGATCGTTTCCGCGCTTGTGATGAGTCAGAGCGCGGGGAGAACAAGACGTGGATGAGAATGCTCGTCGGGAGATCGGCCTGTTCCGTTATGCGCTGATTCGTGACCCGGCCGATCTGGGGTTGTCGAAGGCTGAGCGCGGGCGGTTGGTGCGGGCGCTGGCTGAGCGAGATCATCTTGGTCCGGACGGCCGGCTGGTCAGGGTCAGTGCCACGACGCTGCGGCGGTGGATCTGCGCGTACCGTCACGGCGGGTTCGAAGCTCTCCTTCCCCGGCATCGGGTCGTGGCGGTGCGCACGCCGGCTGAGATGCTGCAGCTCGCGTTCGCGCTCAAGCGTGAACGGCCGGGACGGACCGCTGCTCAGGTCAGGGAGATCATGCTCGCCAACAGCGGTGACGGTGAGGTGGTGTTGGGGTTACGGACGTTGCAGACCCACTTGGCGAGGGAGGGGTTGAACGTTCGTGGTGACGGACGGTCTGCGGGCAAGGTTTATGGCCGCTTCGAAGCTTCCGTGCGTAACGAGCTGTGGACCGGGGATGGGTTACATGGCCCGAAGCTGGCTGGTCCCACAGCCCGGCGGGCGGTGTTGCTCGCGTTCATCGATGATCACTCCCGGTTGCTGGTCGGGTGGCGTTGGGGGACCGGTGAGGACGTGTTCGGATTGGAAGCCGGGCTACGGCCGGGGCTGATGGCGCGTGGCGTTCCGGACCAGATCCTTGTTGACCGCGGCTCGGCGTTCGTGTCCCAGCAGCTGCTGCGCGCGTGCGCGGTACTGGGCGTGAAGCTGATTCACGCCAGTCCCCGGGCAGCAGCCACGAAAGGCAAGATCGAGCGCTTTTTCAGAACGGTCCGTGACCAGTTTCTGGTCGAGATTGATGATGGTGTCGAGCTTGTGGAGCTCAACCGGTTGTTCTCAGCGTGGTTGGAGGTTGTCTATCACCGCCGTGTTCATTCTGAGACCGGGCAGACGCCGCTTGAGCGTTTCGACGCGGCTGGCGCGCCCGCGCTGCCGACCCCGGCGCTGTTGCGTGAAGCGTTTCTCTGGAGCCAGGAACGAACGGTGACTAAGACCGCGACGGTGTCGCTTTACTCAAACCAATACGAGGTCGACGCCGCGCTGGTCGGCTGCAAGGTTGAGCTGATCTTCGACCCGTTCGATCTGACCCGGATCGAGGTTCGTTACCAGCACCGGCCGTTCGGGACCGCGGTGGCGCTTGTGATCGGTCGCCGCACCCACCCCCAAGCTGAAACACAGCTGCCTGCGCCACCGCTGCCGACCGGGATCGACTACCTCAAGCTGCTCGCCGAGAAGCGCGACAGCGAGCTCGCGGGCCGGCGGATCGATTACGCCAGCCTCACCCAGCCCGGCGACGGCGAGGATCGTGACATCAACCAGCAAGACGAGGAGGGGCAGTGAGTATCGACAGGTTGCGCGCCCACTATGGGTTCACCCGTATGCCGTTTTCCAAAGACCTCGCGCCGGGGATGCTGCACTCGCATTCAGCGCATGCCGAAGCGGTCGCTCGGATGTCGTGGTGCATTGCTGAGCAGGCGATCGGCGTGATCAGCGGCGAGTGCGGTGCAGGCAAGACCGTCGCTGCCCGTGCGGCGGTCGCCAGCCTGGACGCCTCCAGGCACACGGTCCTCTATCTCGGCACCCCCGGGGTTGGGTTGCGCGGTGTTTACACCACGATCATCACCGGCCTTGGTGGCGTTCCCCGGTTCCATCACGCCGCACTGATCCCCCAAGCCCAAGAACTGCTGGCGGCGGAGACCGAGGAGCGTGGCAAACGGGTGCTGGTCATCATCGACGAGGCCCACCTTCTCGACGCGGAGAGCCTCGAAGGCGTTCGGTGCCTGTCGAACATGGGGATGGACCAGGCCGCCCCGTTCTGTCTTCTGCTGCTCGGCCAACCCACGTTGCGTCGCCGCCTGCGGCAGGCAACGTTCACCGCGTTGGATCAGCGGATCGCGGTCCGCTACGCAATCAACGGTCTGGACCAGGCTGAGACGACCAGCTATGTGAAACATCATCTCGCGCTCGCGGGCCGCTCAGACAACCTGTTCTCCGATGACGCTATTGACCTGATCCACGCCACCAGCCGTGGACTACCGAGGTTGATCAACAACCTTGCAGTCGCGTCGCTGGTCGCTGCGTTCGCGTCAAACAAAGCCGTCGTGGACGAGGCGACCGCCAGGGTCGCGGTCGCTGAGGTCTCAGCAGAATGACCAGACCAGATGGCGTGCTGTCACTGCTTGAGCAGCCAGACGATGAACGCCAGAGCAGCAGCCGGCCGCTGCTGCCGATCCCTGAGGGCTGGCCCGTACCACCGGACATAGCGGCCTATCACGGGCTGATCGGCGAGATCGTCAACAGGATCGCCCCGCACACAGAAGCAGACCCGGTAGCGATCCTCGCCCAGCTGCTCGTCGCCTTCGGCGCCGCCGCTGGCCGTGGCGCATGGTTCCAGGTTGAAGCGACAAGACATCATGCGAACGAGTTCCTTGTCCTGATCGGTGACTCAGCTCGCGCTCGCAAAGGCAGCTCATGGGATCACGTTCGAGCGTTGATCACCAACGCCGACACTCAGATCAGCAGCCGGATCCTGACCGGCCTGAGCTCCGGGGAGGGGTTGATCCACGCGGTCCGTGACCCTGTCGGCCAGGACCCTGGCGTCAGTGACCGACGGCTCCTAGTGATCGAACCGGAGTTCGTCAGTGTCCTAAAGAACGTAAGCCGTGAGATCTCCACGCTGTCACCAACACTGCGTTCAGCTTGGGATGGACGGCCACTGGCGATCCTGACCCGGACCGCGCCTGCCCGTGCGACCGATGCGCACATCTCAGTGTTATGCGGGGCGGCTTTTTATGCCGGGTAGACGCCCGGCGGCCCCCGATCCAGCCCGGAGGCTCGTGGGCTCATGTTGTGTCCTCCCCGGCATAATCGTCGAGGGACTCGAGGTAGGTGAGGAGCTGGTCGCTGGGTTTGTACCGTCCGGGGGTGGTGTGTGGCGGTGCGGTTCTGGCGAGCGCTTGTTCCTTGAGTTTGAGGCTGGCGTGCAGATAGGCCTGGGTGGACTGGATCGACTCGTGCCCGAGCCAGAGGGCGATGACTGTGATGTCGTTCTCGGCGTCGAGCAACTGCATGGCTGTCGTGTGACGTAGTACGTGGGGTGTTATGTTCTTGTGGGCGAGTGTCGGGCATCCGCTTGCCGCGGTGGTCACGTGCTTGGCGAGCAGGTCTTCGACCGCGTCGCGGCTGAGCCGCCCGCCTCGCCGGGTTGGGAACAGCGGATCCTCGGGCTGGCCTGAGCGTTCTTTGAGCCACACGCGCAGCACGCTGGCGGTTTGCTTGGTCAGTGGTGAGATGCGATCCTTGCGTCCCTTGCCTTGGCAGTGCAGGCAGGCGCCTTGCCCGAGCTGCAGATCCGCGCATGTCAGGCCGGTGAGCTCTGAGACGCGCAGCCCGGTGGTGATCATCACCAACAGCAGCGCGTGGTCTCGGCGCCCGAGCCAGCCGTCGCGGTCCGGGGCGCGCAGCAGCGCGTCGATCTCCGCCCGGTTCAGGTAGCTGATGACCGGGCGGGTCGTTCGTTTCGGCGGGATCGCGAGGACCCTGGCGATCAGCTCGGCGTGCTCGGGATGACGCAATGCGGCGAAGCGGTAGAGCGACCGGATCGCCGCCAGACGCGTGTTGCGGGTCCGTGGCGTGTTGCCGCGCTGCTGTTCGAGGTGGTTGAGGAAGGAGGTGATCAGCGACACGTCGAGATCTTCGAGCTGCAGGCTCGAGGGCTCTTTGCCGGTGTGTTGATGCGCGAATGTGAGCAGCAGCCGCAGCGTGTCGCGGTAGCTGAGAACGGTGTGCGCGCTCGCGTGACGCTGGGCGAGCAGCCTCTCGGAGAAGAAGCTCTGAAGGATCGGGGCCAGGGCGCTCATCCGAGTTCTCCCAATGCGTGCTCCAGCCGCTCCTCCGCGAGCCACAAAAGCTCGGGGGTGGCGTGCAGATACCACCAGCTGGACTCCGGTCCGGCATGCCCGAGATACCCGGACAACAGAGGCATCTGGGCGCCAACGTCGGCATGGCGGCGGTAGAAGTCCTCGAGCGTCGCGATCGCCCAGGAGTGCCGGAGATCGTGCATGTGGGCGTGCTTGCTGCCAAGGCGCGGCTGGAGCCCGGCCTGGCTGGCCAGCCGCACGAACACGCGTCGTGCGCTTGAGTAGATCATGCGGGCGCCGCCTGTCGCGAGAAAGAACGCGTCGGGGTCGCTGGGCGCGGGGCACAGCCTCTCGCGCGTGGCCCGGTAGCGCTCGAGCGCCTGAACGGTTGAGGCCGTGAGCGGCAGCGCACGCGATTTCCCGAACTTGCTGTTACGCACGGCCAGCACGCCACGGTCGAGCTCAACGTCGTCACGGTCGAGGCGCAGCGCCTCACCGACCCGCATGCCGGTCACGGCCAGAAGCCCGAACAGCGTGCTGTAGCCCGCCGCCCGCAGCGGCCCATCCAACGAGCCTGCCGCTTTGACCAGCACCGCGATCTGCTCGCTCGAGTAGCGCTGCGGCACCGAACAGCGCGGCCGATACGCCAACAGATCACTGGCCGGGATCTCGTGGGCAGGATCGAGCGTGTGCAGATACCGCGCGAACCCGCGCACGATCGACAGCCTGGCCCGGTGGCGGTAGAGCTGCACGCCCGTCGGCTGGGTCGCCCAGGCGAGCGCCAGCTCGGTGCTCAGCACGCTCACGCCGGCACGGTCCATGTAGGCGATCAGGTCGGCCAGCATGTTGGCGTGGTCGTGCAGCTTGAACCCGAGCGCGCGCCGAACCTGCAGGTAGCGCTCACACGCCTCGCCCAGGGTACTCATGCGAGGCCTCCTGGCCACTCGCGAGCCAGCCCACGCAGCTCTTCGGCCGCGACTCGGTGTGGCCACTTGCAGTGGCCCCGGGGTAGACGCGGCGAGTTCCAGCCAACGTCGGAAAGCGCCGGACAACCGGCATGAGAGAAGGGAATGAGAGAGTCCTACATCGAAGATTTAGCGAACCGCGGTGGCCCTGCCCATGCGTTGGCGTTCCGTGAGGGCGCAGCGAAGCGTTGGTGTCGGGGTGCGTGCAGGCCGGCTATTGAGCCCCGAAATGCTGAACAGTCTGGGTGCCGACACGGTCGACGTCGGTGGAAGGCAATACTTGCGGCGGCGTTATCGCGAGTCGTCGTGAGGCCCGGCGGGGTCGGAGAACCTGTGCATGTGCGTGATCTCTCCATGCTGAGAACCGGGAGGGCTTGCGGTTATCCGCCTGTCGTGATGGCGGGGCGGGTCGCGCGGGGAACGCCGGTGGCGGTAATCCCGTGACGCACGACCGTGAGCAGTCGGACGGCCTGATAGTACCTGTGAAGCTGTCGAACAACGCCCGAGACGGGGCGGCGGAGGCGGTGGAGGGAAGCGGGCCGGTCAAGGGGAACGCGGCAGGCAAAACGCGTCCCGGACACTGTGCCGGGCATGACGCGCCAAGTGCGCTTGACCGTGTGCGACGGATCGCAAGGCAGGACAAGGACGTGCGGTTCACCGCGCTACTGCACCATGTTGACGTCGATCGCCTGCGGGCGGCGTACTTTGCGCTTCGGCCAAAGGCCGCACCGGGGGTGGATGGCGTCACGTGGGACGACTACGGGCAGGATCTGGAGGGCAGCCTCACGGATCTCCACGCTCGTGTTCACAGGGGCGCCTATCGAGCGAGACCGTCTCGGCGGGTGTTCATTCCGAAGCCGGATGGGCGGCTTAGGCCGCTCGGCGTCGCTGCGCTTGAGGACAAGATCCTTCAGCGGGCGGTGGTCGAGGTGCTGAACGCTGTCTATGAGCAGGACTTTCTCGGTTTCTCTTACGGCTTCCGTCCGGGGCGCTCACCGCATGACGCGCTGGACGCACTGGCATACGGGATCAACCGTCGGAGGGTGAACTGGGTGCTCGACGCTGATTTCAGCGACTACTTTTCCAGGCTCGACCATCAGTGGCTGGTCAAGTTCTTAGAGCACCGGATCGCGGATGAAAGGGTCTTGCGGCTGATCCAGAAATGGCTGGCCGCGGGGGTCATCGAGGCCGGGTCGTGGACAGCATTGCCGGACGGCGTTCCCCAGGGGGCCTCGGCCTCTCCGTTGTTGGCGAACGTTTACGCGCACTACGTCCTTGACCTGTGGGCTGACCAATGGAGACGTCGGCACGCGCACGGTCATGTTGTGATCGTGCGCTTCGCCGATGACTTCGTGGTGGGTTTTGAGCACCGGCAGGACGCGGAACGGTTCTGGGTTGAGCTTCGCGAGAGACTCGCGAAGTTCGGGCTGGAGCTTAACGCCGAGAAGACCAGGCTGATCGAGTTCGGGCGGTTTGCCGCCCGTGATCGTGCAGCCCGAGGGCTCGGCAAGCCTGAGACGTTCCAGTTTCTCGGTTTCACGCACATGTGCGGGAAGGCGAGGAAGACGGGACAGTTCAAGCTCTTGCGGACCACCGACTCGAAACGGATGCGCGTCAAGCTGCACGCTCTCAAGCGGGAGATGGCGTGGCGTATGCACCAGCCCATTCCGGCGCAGGGCCAGTGGCTTGCCACGGTCCTTCAAGGGCACTACAACTACTACGCGGTGCCCAACAACAGCGAGGCGCTCCACGTCTTCCGCGAACAGATCATCCGGTACTGGCGACACTCGCTGCGGCGACGTAGTCAGCGCAACCGGATCGACTGGACGCGAATGAACGTCTTGGCTGACCGATGGCTACCAGCCCCGCGTATCTTGCATCCTTGGCCTGAACAGCGATTCGCCGCCAGAACCCAAGACAGGAGCCCAGTGCGGTAGTCCCGCACGCTGGGATCTGCGCGGGGGGCGGTCAGCAACGGCCGTCCCCACCGCAACCAACAGTTGACAGATCAACCCTACCGGTTGGGGTGGCGGAGCGCTACAGACCGGGGTGCCGTAGCGGGGTGGGAGCGGGAGCCCCGGAGGGGCGATGGCTCTCACCCCGCTACGGGCGCGGCTGCCGGGCGGGGGCACGGGGTGTCCTGCAGACCCCGCCGGACGGGCGCTTGCTGCTGTGCACGGCCGTTGGTCGTGCGTGGGCATAGCGGGCGCCAGCGTGTAAGCGCGCGCTGGTGCGCTGATGCCCGGTCAGGCGTGTGGCGGGATGTTGCTGGCCGTGGCCGTCGCGGGCTCTGACCCCGCTGCGGGCGTGGCCGGCACCCGGGGGCATGGCATACCGGCAGCGTGGCCCACGGCGACGATCTGGGGACGTTGTTTGCCAGCACGCACGATGCTGCGCATGTCACGCCGCGGCCGCGCTGGCGGTGATCGCGGCTGGCGAACACGCCGTCAACACGCTATGGGCGGGTGAGGCGCTGCGCTCGATGTCTATGCGGCGAGCTGCTCAAGCTCCATGTCCAACAGCTGCGCTGGGGTGCGCCACCCCAGCGTTCTGCGTGGCCGGCCGTTTATCTCCGCAGCGACACGCTCAAGCTCATCCGGGCCGTGCTGGGAGAGGTCGCTGCCTTTCGGGAAGTAGTCCCGCAGAACACCGTTCATGTTCTCGTTAGACGCCCGCTGCCACGGGCTGTGAGCCTCGCAGAAGAACACGCTTGTGCCGGTGCTGGCAGTGACCTGCTCGTGGCCTGCCATCTCGGTTCCTTGATCCCAGGTCAGCGACCGGCGCAGCGCCGGCGGCAGCACGGCGAGCTTGTGCTCAAGCGCTGCGTTCAGCGCCTGGGCGCCTTGCTCGCCGTCCAGGTGCAGCAACACCACAAACCGGGTTTTGCGCTCAACCAGCGTCCCGATCGCACTGCGGTTGTACGCACCCTTGATCAGATCGCCCTCCCAATGCCCGGCAATGCTGCGGTCCAGCGCCTCCTGCGGGCGCTGGTCGATCATCCGCATGCTCTCAGGCCTTTGACGACGCTGATCAGGGCGCAAGCGCCGCTTACGCCGCCGCCTGCGGCACGGGCGCGTGATATCCACCAACGGGTCATAGATCGCCTGATACACCGACTCTGTGCACAACTGCCGAGCGCGCTCACCCGGAAACCTCGTGTGCAGCTCGTGGGAGACCTGCTCTGGGCTGAAACGCCTGCCAAGCAGCCCCGTTACGGCTTCGTGCAGCACCGTGTCGGTAGCGACCCGACGCTGCCGCACACGAGCAAGCCGCCCGCCGGCGAGACGCTGCGCGCCGTGCGGGCGATACGAACCATCATCGGCACCGTTACGCGACAGCTCCCGGCTGACCGTCGAGGCGCAGCGCCCGATCCGGCGGGCGATCTCACGCACACCCAGCCCCTCGCCACGCAGATCCGCGATCCTCACCCGCTCCTCCTCGCTCAAATACCGGTCGCTACGCGGCTTTCGCTCAATGATCATCACCGGCGGATAGTGGCGAGAGCGCCCGACAGCAGACCGGACCGTCCGCCCATAACGCCACCTCACACCGGTCTTACGATCAACACCAACCTGCCGGCACGCCTCGCTGTTGCTCACACCCTGCGCGATCAACGAAGCCCATCGTGCCCGCTTCTCAGCCTGCGGCGCCGTTCCCGGTGACCGTCTCTCTCCTGACATCGCAACCCCCGAACCGTGGTGGTGTTGCGACGATCACTCGAATCCGCCCGCTTGAAGTGGCTCCACCTCGCGTCGTTGGTTGTTGTTGTGGATGTTGCCTGATTGGGTGGTCGGATGCTGCCGCGACCATCGTCACGGAGCCGTCGCCCGCAGGGCGGCGGTGGAGTGGCGATGGTCGCGGGCGCGCTTGTCGGGGTGGGGTCAGGCTCCTTTCGTGCGGTGTTGCAGGCCGTGACGGAACCGCCAGGATTCGCTGCCGGTGTCGATGATGTGCGCTCGGTGGGTGATGCGGTCAACGACGGCTTTTGCCATCCGTGGGTCGGGGAACACTTTGGTCCATTCGCCGAACGGCAGGTTGGTGGTCACGATCAACGAGCCGCGTTCGTTGCGTTCTGAGATGACCTGGAAGACGAGCTCCGCGGCACCGTCGGGCAACGCCAGGTAGCCCAGTTCATCGAGGACCACCACCTCGGTCCTTGAGTAGCGGCCGACGACACGGCCGAGTTCTTTGCGGGACTCGGCTTCTTGGAGCTCGTTCGCCAGGCCCGCGAGGGTGGTGAACCGGACACGTCGGCCTTGTTGGCAGGCACAGATCGCCAGCGCGATCGCGAGGTGTGTTTTGCCGGTGCCCGAGTCGCCGACCAGTACGATCGAGTCGCGATCAGCTATCCAGGCGCCGTCCGCGAGCGCGGCGATCGTGGCTTGCGGGATTTTCTGGTTGTCCTGGAAGCGGAACTCTTCGAGGCGTTTGAGCATCGGGAACTTCGCTTCGAGGATCCGGCGGCGCTCGCGACGCTCGCCGCGCTGGTGCATCTCGGCTTCCAGCAGCGCCGCCAAGTACGCGACGGGGGTTTGCTGCTCACGGACAGCCTCCTGGGCCATCTGCCGAAACCGTGCTTTGACGGTCGGGAGTTTCAGCTCGGTGGCGTGCGCGGCGATCAACGCTTCCAGTGCCGCGGTCTGCGCACTGGTTCTGGGGGTGCTCATCGTCCGGCCTCCCAGCTGTTGGTGCGCTGCTCGGCATGCTCGGCGCAGACCAGCAGACTGAACGCGAGATCGCGCGCCTGCTGCGGGGTGAGCGCGCTTGAGGCCGGGGAGTCCTCCAGCGTGTCGTCGAACATCACCACGCTGACCAGCTGCCGGTATCGCCACTCTTCGAACTCGTCGGGGATGCGGTCGAACTCGTCGGTGTTGATGAACGCCTCGATCTGACAGTACGGGGCGCTCATCGTCCTTGCTCCCCGACGCCGCGCAGCTGGTCATAGCCGGAAAGGTCGGTGGGTGGTGGGGACCCGATCCCGGACAGGCGCTCGTCGATCTGCACTGCCGCTGGTTGCGGGCGGGTGCCACGGTCAAGCAGCAGCCTCACCGCCCGGCCGTCAAACGCGCCAGCAGCCAGCGCGCCAGCAACAGCACGCTTGACCTTTTCAGGATCATGCTCGCGCAGCAGGATCAGCACCTCAACCATCTGCCGTGCCGCTTCCTGAGCGCCGCAGCGCTCCTGAATCCCGGTCCACAACCGGTCAAAACACTCTGGCCAGTCACCACGGTCGCGCTGCTGACGCAACGCCAAAGATCGCGCCAACGCACCCGGCTTGCGTGCCAACAGGTCAAGATAATGGTCTAGCTGCGCGCTGATCTGATGGGTGCCGTGCAGCCGCTCATGGACCGCGACCTGCTTGCCGTCATGCCAGAAGCTGATTTCACTGGCCCCGATCCGCGCACGGACCTTCAGCCCCGCCAGCCGCGCCGGGACCGAGTAACGGTTGGTGCGAACCGTCGCTAACGCCTTCGCATCAACCCTGGGCGTGGCTTCCTCCCAGGTTGGGAACGGCTCTGCCGGCAGCGTGCCCAACAACAGCCGCTCCCGATCACGTCGCTGACCGACAGTCTCTGACTGCCCGGTGATCGTGCGATCCAGATCCTTCAAGCAACACTGATCGAGCAGCTCGTTGAGCTGCTCGATCGAGTCCACGCTCGGGACCGGCACCAGATGCCGGCGGCGAAAGCGCCCGATCTCCTGCTCCACACCACCCTTCTCATGCGCGCCCTTGATCCCGGGCAGGCAGAAGGAGCTCTCAAACCGGTAATGCGAACGCAACGCGACGAACCGGTCAGACTCGACCCTGCGCCGGCCCTTCAACACCCGGGTGACCGCGCTCTTCAAATTGTCATAGCGGATCACGTCAAACACCCCGCCATGCCATTCCAGCGCACGGACGTGCCCCTCCAAGAACGCCTGCTGCGTCTCATCCAAAAACGCCATCACGAACCCCGCACCGGAAAAGCACGCCCGCATCTCGAACAGATGCACCACCGTCTCCACACCCCGCAGAATGACCGTCGCCTGCCCCCAATCGACCTCACCCTCAACACCCGCATCAGCGACCAGCGGCACGAACACCTCGCCAACCTGCCCCAGCTCACGGCGCTTCTCGCGCACATAGCGGCTGACCTGCCGCTCAGACACCACCGCACCATGCTCGGCAACCAGCCGCTGCCACACCCGTGGTTTGCGTCTGGCTTCGCGATAGAGGTAGGGTCGTTTTTCAACCTTAAGCTGGGTAGCTTTGGGGGCCTTGATCCAGGAGGTCCAGATGATGGAGAACGGCAAGCGCAAAGCTCGCCGGCAGCTGTCGCCGGAGGAGAAGTGGGAGCTGTTTTTGGAGGTCGCCTCGAAGGAGATCTCGCAGGCGGACGCGGCCCGGAAGTATGGGGTGGATGTGTCGGTGATCATCCGGCTCAGGGCGTTGGCGAAGGATGCGGCGTTGGTGGCGTTCGCCTCCGCGAAGCCGGGGCGGGTCTCATCGCCCGAGCAGCTGGAGCTGGAGGCGTTGCGGTCCGAGAACGCGCAGCTGACCGAGACGATCAAGGAGCAGGCGATCGAGCTTTCGTTGCACAGGGGAAAGCAGCGCTCGGGCTTACTGGCCCGGTCCCCGCGCGGGTGAGTGCGGGGGTCAAGCTCGAGCTTCTGGGCCTGATCGATGATGCTGTCGGGCGGGGGTGGTCGCACGCGCGGGCGTGCCGGGTGCTGCAGGTAGAGGATGTGCGCGTGCACCGCTGGCGGGCGCGCCTCAGAGAGACCGGGAGCTTGGAGGACCAGGCTCCGGGTGGCGGGGCGGTGCACAGCCTGCTTGAGTGGGAGGAGCAGGCGATCCTCTGCCTGATCGAGACGTGGGGGCCGGTGGACCGTTCGCATCGCAAGCTCGCACACCGCGGCAGCTATACCGGGACGGTGTTCGTGAGCCCGTCCACGGTGTTGCGTGTGGCGCTCAAACACCAGGTCACGCTCCCTGGGGAGCCGGTTCGCGCACGCCCGCAAACACCCGTGTTTCCCGTGATTAGCTGGGAGAAGAACCGGATCTGGATTTGGGATGCAACCCACTTTGCGCGTGCCAAGCGGGTTGCTTACGCGATCGTTGATGTCGTGACCCGCTACTGGATCGGATACCTGCTCACCTCAGAGCAAACCTCAACCCAGGTGCAGCTGCTGTTCGCCCAGGCGCTCGAGGACCAGGGGCTGCTCGGCCCCGACGGACGACCGCTTGCCAGCGTTGATCAGCCGCCGCCTGCTGTTATCGACGAGCCTGACGAGCTGCCGGTGCTGGTCGCGTGGTCTGATAACGGGACCGAGATGACCGCGATCGACACCCGCCAGTTCATGGCGATCATGTTGATCACCCAGCATCACGGCCGGCCCGGCACACCCACAGACCAGGCGCACATCGAGAGCTTCTTCAGCCACGTCAAAGGCGAATGGCCGCTGCTTTTAGCGATCAGCGACCCCGCCGTGCTCGACCAGACACTCGCGCGTGTGCGCACCGAATACAACACCGTGCGCCTGCACGCCGCGATCGGCTACGTCACCCCCGATGATGAGCACTCAGGCCGCGGACCCGCCATCCGCCGCGCCCGCGCCGCAGGGCTTCGGCAGGCTCGGGCCGACCGGATCCGTCAGAATCGAGCAGACAAGAAATGACACGCCCAGACCACACCACAAGCGCGCACGCCCTCCCGGGGAAGAGGCGCGCTTTTGAGGGGGTCGCCCGCCGGCTGGACGCCGGCGGAACCACAGCAAGGACGCTGCCCCGGACCCCGGTCCGGACACCAACCAGCCAGCCCTCACCACCAGCTCAGCGTTGGGTTAGAAAATGCGACCGCTCTATCAAAGAGTCAGACACACCGCACCCGCCTGGCGGTATGCCGCTGCTTACGCGGCGCTGACCTATCCGCTTCCAACCAGCCATCGATGATCGCCCGATACGGCCCGAGCTTCGGCGCCGGCCTGCTCTCCGGCACCCGCTTCGCGGGCGGGATCGCCGAATCCAACGCCTGCCTGACCGCCCGGCGATGCACCCCATGACGCCTGGCCAGCTCACGGACCGACAACCCCTCCCGCGCGTGATCACGCCTGATCTGCTCAAACTGCTGCACTCTGCTCACTGCTCCTTCCGACCTCTCCGATCGCGCTTGACAAAGCACGAATCGAACGAGTCAGCTCGGACGGAGGTGGGGCCAGTTCAAGCGTCCACAGTGGGCCCAGTTCAGACGTCCACACCCAGCGACGTTCACATAGACCGTGGTGGTCGCGTGGTTGCGGTGGCGCAGCACCTGGGCGATCTCGCCAAGCGGCGCGCCGCCACGGCGCATCGCGGTGGCCGCCGTGTGTCTGAGCCTGTGCGCACCGACCGGAGCCAGCCCTGCGCGGCGGCACGCTCGCCGAACGATCTCGCCAACCCCGGTCCGTGAGATCGGCCCGTAGGGCGCTCGCGCGTGCAAAAACAGGAACCGCTCGCCAGCGCGGCGGGGACGCCCGCGACGACAGTAGTCGGCCAGCGCCCGCCCGACATCCACCGGCAGCGGCAACCGTTCCCGGCGCCCGCCTTTGCCGGACACGAGAATCTCACCGGCCCGCCAGTCGATATCCCCCAGGCGCAGCGCCGCGACCTCGCTGGCGCGCAGGCCCAAACGGACCATCAACACCAGCATCGCGTGATCGCGACGGCCCGTCGCCCGCCGCCGGTCACAGCCGGCCAACAGCCGCGCTACCTCCTTGCGGTCGAGCACCCGCCCGGCCGAGGCCTGACGCCAGCCCGGGCCATAGGGCAGCGTCGCCGCCAACTGCGGCGCGACTATGCCGTTGATCGCCAGAAAACGCAACAGTGCACGCAGCCCCGTCACGACGCCACACAGCGACCGTGCACCAAGCCGCGTCGACTCAGCCAGCACAAACGCGTCAAGCTCACCCGCCGATAACTCGGCAAGCGCCAGCCCGTCGGCGTGTGGTTCCGTGCCACGGAAGGCGAGAAAGCGTCCCGCGATCTCCGTGTACTTCTCGACCGTGCGGACCGCCAGGCCACGCTCACCCGCAAGAAACCTCGCGAGCTCCGCGACCAATGCGTCGATCGCCTCCGGCACGGTCTCCGTCGCCTCCGCCTCCGGCAGCGCCCCGATCCTGTGCAGATAGCCCAGCAACGGCCGCAACGCTCGCGGCGTGAGGTGATGAGCGTAACCCGCGGCCGCCCGGTCGCGAAGGAAACACCCAACCCGCTCTTCCGTCAAACCGCCGACGTCCAACCCGCGCTCACCAAGCCAGCGGCTCAGATGCGCAAGCAGATGCAGCAAGTCAGCCGCCGTGTGCGGCGAATAACCATGCCCGGCCAGCTCCCTACCAAACCCCAGTGCGTGCGGCGCCAGCGGCCCGACCACCCGCGCCCGCGACAACTCCGACATGAAGACTCCCTTCACTCGATACAGAACGAGCGGAAGCCTCCACCACCCAGCATGATTATGCCGGGTCCACCGTTCCCCTCAAGCCCGGTCAGCAGCCAGACCAAGGGCCGCCGGGCGTCTACCCGGCATAAAAAGCCGCCCCGCATAACACTGATCATGCCGGTACCGGCATGATCAGTGATCGGCCACATCACCGCTACCGAGCTGCAACACCACATCAACCCGGTCGAGCTCTCAAACGGGCTGATGAACCGCTTCTTGCTGCTCGGCTGCCGCCGCGTCCGGCTGCTGCCCGAAGGCGGCAATCCCGACCCGCTCAAACACACCGGCTTGGCTGCCGAGCTCCAGACCACGCTCAACACCGCCCGACATGCCGGGCAGATCCGTCTATCGCCCGGCGCCCGTCACGCCTGGGCGAACGCTTATGAACGGCTCGCCGAACCCCAGCCCGGCATCGCCGGCGCGATCAGCGCCCGCGCTGAAGCGCACACCATCCGCCTCGCGCTGATCTACGCCCTCCTGGATCAATCCCGTGAGATCCAGCCACAGCACCTGAACGCCGCGCTCGCGCTCTGGAGCTACGCCAGCCGCTCCGCCGTCTGGGCGCTTGAGGCCAGCAGCGGAGATCCGCTCGCCAGACAGATCTACACCGCGCTAACCCACGCCCTTCCCGACGGGCTGACCCGCACCCAGCTACGTGACCTGACCCACCGCAACCCGAGCACTATCCAGCTTGACCAAGCACTCGCCGCGCTCGCTGCTGAGAACAAGATCACAAGCCAACGCGTGCTCACCACCGGCCGCCCAGCCGAGCTCTGGACCGCTACCACAACACCACGCGCCTGAGCCGCAACCACTACGCGTGAGTGGGTCGCATCGCTCGCCAGACACGCCCTGCGCGCCCACCCAACACGCCCCACGAGCCGAGCCACGCATGCGGCGAGCGATCCTCAGCGAAAGCGCAGCGGTCACAAACGCGCGACGCACAACCACACGCACCCACCCCCAGCTGCGCTCCCTGCCGCCGTCCCCAACATCAACGGCACCCGACCTTTGAACGTTTCAACGTTCGAGCGTTAGCCACCACTACAACCATCGACAACGGCACGACCATGACCAAACTCGGCGGCGCTCAACACGTGCTCGCTGGCAGGCTCCCCGGTGTCCTGGGAGCCAACGGGAGTCGAGCGAGGAGAGATTAGCCCCGCGATCCGGCGGCTACGCGACTCATTAGCCAGAGCCATGAGCCCCCAAGCCCGCCACCCGGATACGCAATAGACTCAACTAGTCGGTCGATGCGAAGCTTGCGCACAAGGCGCGCCGCGGACCTGATCACGATTGCCTCATCGGATCTGGTCATGAGAACTCCCCATTCCGCGGGGTGTGAGCCGTCTCCGAGCGCGTGTGCTGCGTTCTGTCGAGCGGCCCCATCACCATATCGGTGGTGCTTGAGACCATTGATTGATGAGTAAGACCATTGAGGAGGTTGACCCAGGAGGACGAAGCGGAGATAGACGCGTTGCCGAAGCTCGGCTGGAAGAAGTCGGCGACCGCTACGCGCACCGACCGAGACCGCGACGCTGTCAGCGGGTGTTTCGCTGATAAAGGCTCCTTGCCTAGGTCCTCGGGTTTCGCACTTTTGGGCCTGTAGCGGCATAGCGGCGTAGCAGGTGGTGGTGGACGGGGCCGTGGCGGGCTGGTGTGGCCTGTTGGCGCGGTGTCGGGGAAGGAGCATCGGCGGCTTGCGCGAAAGCGGTTGCTGTCAACATAACCCGTCCGTCGCGGCCAAGGGGAGGCACGCTGCGCGGCTTCTCTTGGAGGCTGCCGCCGATGCTCTGCGTCCCATCTTCGCTGAACGAGCTGCTTGTCCTGTTTGAGTCGTGTTTCACCCGTCCCACGTTTGAGACGTTCCGGGGGGTGTTGGTCGGTCAGGTCTCGCAGACCTCTCTGCGGTGCGTGACCGGGATGCTGACAGGCTCAAGGCTGTCGGGGGTGTGGCATCACGCGCGTTGCCACCGGTTCTTCGCCAATGCCCGCTGGTCCGTGGACGAGCTCGGGTTACGGCTCGCCTGCCTGATCGTTGAGCGGTTCACAGAACCGGGTGCGAGCGTGCTGGTCGCGGTCGACGACACGCTCCTGAAACGCAGGGGACGCCGGATCCACGGCACCTTCTGGCATCACGACGCGACCGCCAACAGCCGCTCAGGCTCGGTCGCGTGGGGGAACAACTGGATCGTGGCCGGGATCTGTGTCAAGCTGCCGTTCCTGCAGCGCACCGTATGTTTGCCGGTCCTGTTCCGGCTCTGGCAGCCGCGGCGCGAACAGTTCGTCAAGCAGCACAAGCCCGATCCTGAGCGGCCCGGGAAGGTCAAGCTGGCCAGGGCGATGGTCTGCCTGCTCGCCAAACGGCTGCCGGATCGCCAGATCAACGTGGTCGGTGACAGCGCCTACATCAGCCAGGCGTGGCGTGCTGCACCCAAGCGGGTGACGATCACATCGAGGCTGCGTAGCAACGCGGTGATCTACGCCCCTGCGCCGCCGCGCACCGGCAAACGCGGCCGGCCACGCAAATGGGGCAAACAGCTTGAAAGCCTTCAACAGATCGCAGCCGACCCCGCCACCGAATGGGTAAAGACGACCGTCAGGCGCTACAGCAAAACCGAGACGCTCGAGCTGGCTGAGATCAACTGCCTGTGGGAGCCGCTCGGCGCCGAAACCCCGGTCCGTGTGATCCTCGTCAAAGACGACACCAAGCCGTGCGGCTACCAGATCGCGCTGATCACCACCGACCTTCACGCCACCGCCGCGCAGATCGTCGAACGCTACGCAGACCGCTGGCCGATCGAAGTCGCCTTCCAGGACGGCAAAGAACTGTTCGGCGTCGGTGATGCCCGCAACCGGACCGAGAAAGCCGTGCAACGGACCGTCCCATTCCAGTTCTTGGCGATGGACCTCACGATCATCTGGTACGCGCTCTACGGACATCACCCCGACATCGTCACAGAGCATCGCGCCCGCGCCCCCTGGTATGTCTCCAAGACCACCCCATCATTCCAGGACATGCTCGCCAAGCTACGACGAGTGATCATCGCCACCCAATTTCAACCCGAACAGGCCCGAACCCCCACAACCCAGGAAATCAACCAAGTCCAGCAAGCATGGGCAGCCGCCGGCCTATGAACTGCGAAACCCGAGTAGGTCGCGGCTTGCACCAAGTTGTCTTTGGCTCCCCGGGGGTATAGCGTCGCGCGGCCCGAGGATGATCTCCATGAAGAGGCTCCCATCCTGTCTGAGGCCAGCGAGTCAACTGCGAGCGTCGCCAGCCGCGTGTCAATCGTTGTTCACTCCTCACCCTGCAGGACGATCCCGGCCACCATCGCACAGCGCAGCTGACCACGACATCAAACACTCTCTTCGTTGGCTGAACCACGTCGGGAACGCGTCTCCCACAGCCACCGTGGAGCCCTAGCAGGACGCTCCGGACCGCTCAGGATGTGAAGCGCTCCGTCTCTATCAAGCCGACCCGCGAGCGTGCGCCGTGGCAGGATGCCCAGGCGGCGCGCCGGCTCGAAGGGCACAACCAACGTCTGTGCGCCGTCGTCCAGGGCGGCGCTTCGGGCGGCCTGGAAGCGCTCGCCGCGGGCGGTGAGGTAACGCACAGGTTGTACCGTCACGCCGTCAAGCAGCTCAGCCACCGCTTCCAGCTCCTCGGCAGTGAGGCGCTCAAGTTCCCGATTCCAGACCTGCGCGTTCGCGCGGCAACTGAGACAGCCGAGATTCTCGTCATGGTGGGGAGCGACCATCAGGACCGTAAGGCCGCCGCCACGATCGGCCGCGAGCTGCACCGCGAACTCAAGCGCGGCATCGCCACGCCTGGATGGCTCGTACAGGACGGCCACTCGCCCGCGTGGGCTCGCGTAAGCATCGACATTCATACGGCTTAGACCAGTTCGCCAAATATAAGGGTCCGGGCCTCACCGGCAATCTTGGCATATGCTGGTGGGGCTGAGCAGCGCTGGCGGGTCAGCTCGTGGGGGCTGGGAGCGCTTTGAGGCGTTTGAACGCGGCAGCGAGCGGTGGTGCCCCATAGGCAGGTGCTGGATAGTTCAGCACGGTCCGGCGGGCGTGACGGCTGATCCGTCCGGGCTGGTGGGCCAGCCGGTAGCGCAGCCGGTTGAGCTCCCAGCAGCGTGCCTAGTCTTTGAGGCAAAGCTGCTGGGTGAGGGGGACCAGGTCCCGGGCGAGCATCACGAGCCACAGCCACACCTGGTTGTTGGCGAACTCGCGGAACGGGAGGTTACGCAGCCGGCAGTCCTTGGCTTGGCGGATGCGATTCTCAACCCGGGCGTGGCCACGATGGTCAGATCGAGCCCGCGGATGTCGCTGCCGGCCTGGTCGGTGATAAACACCGCCAGGCGGTGGCCGTTATGGTCTGCGAAGGACTGCTGATCACCTGCTTTGAGGGGTGGTGCGCCGTGAGTGAGAGCGGCAGCCTGGAGTGCTCAGGCCATGCTGAAAGGTCAAGGTGGTCGGTGATCTCAAACACCCAGAATGCTTGCGCTCGGTCCGGTCCGGGCGGAGCGCCTTGAGCCGCGCCGGCTCGGGCATCGCGATGATCGCTTCACGAAACAGAGCCTGGGCGTATTGGCGAAGAACCGTTGGGCGCGAGCGTGATGCCAGGCCCCTGACAACCTGGCGCTGACCAGCATCCCGGTCACGCGCCGCGAAGCCGTCTGTGAGACCTGGCCTACCACGAGGGCACGAAACCTATTGAACGTCGGGCGAGTGAAACATGGTGCGAACGGTGCAAGCAGCTTGCTGAGCGAAGATGCGGCGCAGAGCATCCGCTGTGACCTCGAGGAGTCAGTCGCGCAGTGCGCCTCCCCTGGCTGCAACGTACAGGTTTCCTTGACAGCAACCGCTTTCGCAAACGCCGCCGATGCTCCTTCCTCTGCTGCACGGAACTGCTCAGGGCGCCAAGCCCGCCGCAGCCCCGCCGCCCAACCCTCAAGGGTGCGACTGGCCGACTTCGAAGCGGCGGCGGGACGAAACGAGGAACAGTCGGCCGAGTCGCGCAGTCCGCGCGCCTCCCGTCGACCGTGCCGTTCTCGGCGTCCGACTGAAAATTATGGGGACCTTCCAGGACGATTCGGCTGTGGTCGGCTGGCACAGTACGATGACTGCGGTGCTCGAATTTCAACGTGACATGTTCATCCGCGCCCATGCCGGGCGCGCCGGTCACGAGCGCTCCGCGTCGGAGCCTCAGGGGCGTCGTGGGGATTCTGGTAGAACACGAATGATGCCGCGAGCTGCCCAGAAGCTCGGGGCCGCTTGGAGCGCAACTGCCCGAGACCGAGCTGAATCGATGCGTCTGTCGCATCGTGCTCTGGATGCGGACACCGAACCGCCAACCGCGGCCGTTAAGTTTGAGGCCCGCCTTACGCTTAGCGGGTTTGCGGCTTTCACCTACGGAGGCAGCCGACGCGCCATCTGGACCCTAACTGTCCGTGGGAGACACGCGAATGCGCACTGCTGAACATACCGCCAAGCGCGCTCGTGAATCGACGGTGGCTGCGGAACGCCGGACTCGCGTCCAGTCGCTTGAGCGCGCACTGGATCTGCTTGAAGCGCTGGCTGGTGTTCAGGAGTTAGGGGTGTCGGAGTTGGCGGCGCGTACCGGCTTGGTGCCAAGTACGGCTCACCGGCTCCTCGCGACGCTGACCGACCGCCGGTATGTGGTTGCCGATCGCGGTCGTTACAGGTTCGGCCCAAGGTTGGGGGAGCTGACGGAGGGCCGGACAGATCCGATCTATCGGCTGCGACAAGCAGCCCGGCCCCATCTCCAAGCGATTCAGCGGGCAACCGGCGAGACCGCGAACCTGATCGTGCTGGAGGGAGTTAATGCGGTCTACGTCGATCAGGTCGAAGGGTCACGGATGACCCGGATGTTCACCGAGGTCGGCTCCGGCGTGCTCGCGCACACGACCGGTGCGGGCAAGGCGATCCTCGCGGCGCTGCCTGCGGAGCACGTTTCTGCGCTTTACGGCGAGCGGACCTTAGAGCGCATGACCTCTCGCACGCTAACGACGCTCGCGGCGCTTGAGGAGGATATCGCCCGGATTCGGCGGCGCGGTTTCGCAATTGATGATGAGGAGCACGAAGAGGGCGTCAGCTGCGTTGCGGCTGCTGTTCTTGCGGCGGACGGAGAGCCGGTGGCGGCGCTCAGTGTCTCAGGGCCATCGCCTAGGATCATCAATGCCACCACAGACGATCTCGGCGAGTTGTTGCGAGAGCACGCTGCGCAAATTTCAGCGGTTGTCAAGGATAACCGCTGAGCGTCGGCACCGGCCAGCGCTCCGATTGCTTGAGCAACCGCGCGTTCCTTGGCACTGGAAGCGAGGACACCCGGCTCTCACGCCTAAACCCCTGAAAGCCGACATTAACAGGTGATTCTGGCGATTCGTGCGCCCGCCAACTACGAAAGCCAGGCCTAACCATCTCGATTTCAGCGCGGACGAGCTGCAGGTGATCGTCGGCTACGCTGGCGAGGGCCAAGTCAATATCTGGAAAGCCTCCGTCGGCAACGAGGTGGCGCAACCGGTCACTGGCACGCTGGGGGCTGTGGTATTCAGCGACTATATCCGGCGCATCGCCGCGTCAGACGAGCGCTTCGCGTGGCGCGGGTGTGAGGTCGCCGCCGCCGTCGGAGAGTGCGGTGTTGAGGATCTCGAAGTACAAAGTGACCAAGTGATTGGCCATCGCCACGCGCGCCCCAGCGACGTCGCCCCGGGAGATCGCCTCTGCGATCGCGGCGTGGTCTTGGGCGGAGCGTGAACCGGCCCACGGCAACGTCAGCGTGCGTCGGCGGAAGTCGGTCAATTCTGCAATCAGTACCTCGTGCAGCCGGGACACGACCTGGTTGCGACAGGCGGTCAGGATTGCCATGTGGAACTTAGTGTCCCATGCGACAAGCGCGTCGACACTAGCGGGATCGGTCGCAGACGGGGGGGGCGCTGACGCCAGTCGCTGAATCTCCGCACGTTCACCGTCAGTTGCGCGGGTGGCGGCGAGGGCGGCCGCGAGCGCCTCGAGGGCTACTCGGACCTCCAGCAGCTGGGCGATCGATGCCGGATCACCGGCTGTCCAGTTGACGAACTCTGTCAGCGGATCGCCAGCCTGACTGTTCTTGACGAAGTTGCCAAGTCCCTTGCGGGTTTCCACTAGACCTAGAGCGCGTAGCTTCTGAAGCGCTTCGCGGACTGACGTGCGCCCCACGCCGAACTCAGAAGCTAGGTTCTGCTCGCTGGGGAGCCGGTCACCTGGTTCAAGCTCGTTTGCGCGGATCGCCTGCTCGAGTTGGGCGGCAATGACGTCTGAGACGCGTTCGCGGCCCAGTGGAATCGCAAACGCCAGGTTCTGGGACGCGTCTGACACAGGCTGATCTTACTGGAAGTTTGTCAAATTGGAGCACTTGACAGACAACAGACGTCAGGTATCATACTGAGACGATTTTGAATCCGGCTCGCTTGGAGGGGAGCGATGGCAAGAATGCGTGCGCAGTGGAACCCCGCCGTCGTCGCGGGGGGTTGGCAATGAACGGCGTGACCAGGCTGCGGGTCGGGATGCTGGTGCCATCCTCAAACACTGCGCTCGAACCCGAAGTGTCGCGTCTCGCTGCCCTAGTGCCGGATCTCGATGTGCACTTCAGCCGAGTGCGCGTCACGCGAATATCCACCGCCCCGGCGTCGGACTCGCAGTTTGACGCCGAGCCTATGTCTGCCGCTGCCACGCTGCTGGGTGACGCCAAGGTGGATGTCGTGGCCTGGGCCGGAACTGCCGGCTCCTGGATTGGGCCTGAGCGAGAAACGGAGCTCCTGTCAGCGCTCAGGCTTGCAACCGGAGCGCCGGCAACAACGTCGACCGTGGCGCTTCTTGCTGCCTGTCAGGCCCTCGGCATCAAGCGGGTCGGCTTGGTGACGCCCTACACCGAGGATGTCGTCACAAAGATCTGCGGGACCTACGGGCGGTCCGGCCTCGAGGTGGTTGGGGAGGCTCACCTCGGCATCGCCGACAACTGGTCCTTCGGGAATGTGACTCCCAGTCAGATCCGTCAGCTCGCTCGTGATGTTGGACCGCACGAAGCCGATGCGGTGCTAGTCGTGTGCACCAACCTTCGGGGTACGGGTGTCGTTGCCGAGCTCGAGATGGAGCTGGGGATTCCCGTGCTCGACAGCATCGGCGCGACCCTCTGGCATGCGGCGATCGTTGCCGGCCGGCCGCTCCAGCTTGCCGGTGCGGGCGACCTGCTGGCTCAGGGTTCCCTGCGGCTGTGGCTGGCCGAGCACACCACCCGACTGCTGGAGTCAACCGGTGCCGACCGCGTCACGGTCCGGTTGAGCGACCCGACGCTGGGCTTCGACGTAGACAGCGTCGCCAGCGAGGCTGTCGCACCCGGGATCCCGGCGATCGGGCGGGAACGGTCCATCTCCCAGTGGGAGCTGCAGACGGTCCGTCAGCTCCAGATCACGCTGGCTCCGCTCATTCAGGAGCGCAGCGACGCGCCCCCAGGGATCCCGGAGCTGCTAAAGGCTCGCTATGGGGTTCGCGCACAGCTGCTCGGCCCGCTAGATGACACCGGCGAGCTGAAGGGGTGGATCTCCATCCACAGCTCGGTCGAGCGCGAGTGGGAACCATCGGATCTCGATGCGCTCGCCACCGCCACCGCAGTCGTCTGCGATCGTCTTGGCTGGCACAGCGGGGTGGTCGCCCGATGAGACTCGCGACGTTCATCACGACCTCCGGCCAGCAGCATGTCGGTGCTCTGCTCAGCGACGGTAGGCTGCTTGACTTGACTGCCGCTACCGAGGGCACGGCCGCGTTCTCGTCGATGCTCGCACTGATCGACGCGGGCGTTTCGGCATTGGCTATCGCACGCGGTCTAGTTGACCAGGCCGAGCAGCATGAGCTCGATCACCACGCCTACCGCACCGACGGCGTCCAGCTCCTAGCGCCGATCCCACGACCGCGTAAGAACGTCTACTGCGTCGGACTCAACTTCCGCTCGCACGTAGAGCAAAACGCCCAGGCGCTTGGACAGCGATTCGAGCTCCCCGACGTCCCGTTGTTCTTCTCTAAGCCGGTCACGGCTGTGGTCGGGCCGGGGGCGGCGATCAACTACGACCGCAGACTGACCGGCCAGCTCGACTACGAGGTCGAGCTGGCAGTTGTGATTGGCCGCCGGGGAACCTGGATCACGGCCAAAGACGCCGGCGAGCACATATTTGGATACACGATCGTCAATGACGTCAGCGCGCGTGATCTGCAGTGGCGGACGAGCCAGTTCCTGTATGGCAAGGGGCTCGACACCTATTGCCCGATGGGTCCGGTGGTGGTAACCCGCGACGAGCTGACGGAGGTCGGCGACGTGATTCTGGAGCTGTACGTCAATGGCGAGCAGCGCCAGTCCGAACGCGCCGGGAACATGCTCTTTCCGCCCGAGGTGGCGATCGCCGAGCTATCCCGCGGCCTGACCCTGGAGCCGGGCGACGTGATCAGCCTCGGAACCCCGGGCGGTTGCGGCTACCAGCTCATGCCACCTGACTTTCTCAAGGACGGGGACCTAGTCGAGTGTCGCGCCACTGCGATCGGCGTGCTCGCCAACCACGTAACCGAAGTTCAACCTGCACTCGCAGCCAATGCATAGGAGAGAGGACGAATGCTGAAGACGGGCGTACATCGCATCTCAATGGCCAGCCCGGCGGATGTCAGCGGGCTGAAGCGCCTGATCGACGAGGGAATTGTCGAACCGACAACGATCGTCGCCTCCATCGGCAAAACCGAAGGCAACGGCGGCGCGAACGACTTCACGCGCGCGCTGGCCACGCTCAGCGCGGCAGAGCTGCTTAGCCGTTATCTCGGACTCACCACAGATGAGGTCACCGAGCGGATCGCATTCGTCTGGTCCGGTGGGTGCGAGGGTGTGCTGTCACCGCACATGACGATCTTCACGCGCGAAGACGTTCCCGCCCAGCCAGCTGCTACGCAGGATGGCGGCCGACTTGCCGTCTCGGTCCAGCAAACGCGCTCGTTCTTGCCTGAAGAGGTCGGGCGGCTGGCCGAAGTACACGAAGTAGCGGCGGCGGTTCGGCGGGCATTAACTGAACTAGCTGTCCCGCCCGTCGACGTCCACTACGTGCAAGTCAAAGGACCACTGCTGACCCCCGCCGGGATCTCCGACGCGGACCGTCGGGGTGCAACAGTTGTCAGCACCGACCCGAATCGCTCGAAGGCATACGCGCGCGGCGCGACCGCACTCGGCGTGGCGCTCGGTCTTGGTGAGGTCGACGAGGCGGAAATCAGCGAGGAAGTGATCGCGACCGACATGCAACTTTACTCAGAGGTGGCATCTACCTCGGCTGGTGGCGAGCTCACTAACTGCGAGGTCCTTGTCTTTGCCAACTCCCCGTTATACGCGGGTGACCTGCGGATCGGCCACGGCGTGCTGCGCGACGCTATCGACATGGACGGCGTACGCGAGGCGCTGCACAACGCAGGGCTCGACGCCACCGTCGAGCCCAACGAGCAATCTCGACGGATAAGGGCCGTGTTCGCCAAGGCCGAAGCTCCAGTCGGCGGGCTGCTGCGCGGGCAGCGCACGACCATGCTGTCGGACGCGGACATCCACTGGGAGCGGCACGCCCGTGCGGCTGTGGGCGCGGTCCTGTCAGCCCTCACCGGCGATCCACGAATCTTCGTCTCGGGCGGAACCGAACACCAGCAGCTACCTGGACAGGCGCCAATCGCCGTGATCGTCGAAGCCTGATCCACCTAGCGCAAGTCAACCAACAAAGACCCATCACAATCCTTTCAGAGGGAGGAAGGAACGTTTATGCTCGGCACACGATTTGGGATCTCGCAGAGACACTGGTCAGGCCCTGATAGCGAGGTTCACCCGGTCGATGAGCTACCGAGGCCCGGACGGGCCTTCGTGCTCGGTCTCCAGCACATGCTCGCCGCCTACGCAGGGATCATCGCACCGCCGTTGATCATCGGCACGGCGCTGCACCTGCCGTTCACCGACATTACCCTGCTGATCACGCTAAGCCTGTTCGCCTCAGGGATAGTCACCATGCTGCAGACGATTGGCGCGCCCAAGCTAGGAGTGAAACTACCACTGGTCGAAGGCGTGTCGTTCTCTGGGATCGCCTCGATGCTGGTGATCGGCAAGCTGCACCCGGACCCGATCACCGCGATGCAGATCATCGTCGGGGCCGTTCTCGTCTCCTCCGCGATCATGTTCTTTCTGTCGTTCGCCTACGCCAAGATGCTGCGGTTCTTCCCGCCGTTGGTGCTCGGCTCCGTCGTGACGGTGATCGGCTTGACCCTGGTTCCGATCTCGATCGGCTGGATGCAGGGAACTGCGGGAACAAAGAGCTTCGGCTCGGTCCAGAACGTCGGGTTGGCGGTCTTGACCCTGCTTGTCACCGTGATCGTGGCTCGGTATGTCCCGGGTTTCGTGAAGCGCGTGTCGATGCTCGTCGGCATAGTAATCGGGACGCTGGTGGCGATTCCGATGGGCGAGACCAATTTCCACCAGGTCTCGTCGGCTGCGGCCTTCTCGCTGCCGCACTTCCTGATGTTCGGGACGCCGCGATTTGAGCTGGGGGCGATCGTCTCCATGACGATCGTGATGCTCGTCATCATGACGGAGGCGACCTGCGACATCATGGCGATCGGTCGCATCGTAGATGTCACGGTGAAGGAGCAAGACGTCGCCAACTGTCTGCGTGCCGACTGCCTTGGCTCCGTTTTCAGCGCCTTTCTGAACGGTTTCCAGTGCAGCGCCTACGGCCAAAACATCGGCATCGTCCAAGTCAGCCGCGTAAAGAGCCGCTTCGTGGTTGCGACCTGCGGCGTGATCCTGGTAATTCTAGGCTTGTTCCCATTCCTATCGGCGATCGTGGCAGCGGTGCCGCTCCCAGTGTTGGGCGGCGCCGGGATCGCGATCTTCGGTCTCGTCGCGGTAACTGGTATCCAGACGCTGTCACAGCATGACTGGAACACTGAGAACGGCGTCGTAGATGCGCTGATCGTCGCGGCGACACTCACGATGGGAATCATCCCGACTGCCTCACCGACGTTCTACTCTCACTTCCCGGACTGGTTTCAGACGATCTTCGGGTCAGGGATCGCCTCCGGCGCGATTACCGCAGTCGTCTTGAACCTCATTCTCAACGAGGCCCCGCGCATGGTCGCTCAGCGACGCCATAGCAACGGGGTTAGAACCGATACGACCGTCCCTTGGGCTGAGTCAGTACCTGGGACACAGCGGTTCGCTGACATATAGTTCAGCTCACTCGCTCACATGGCGACGCCGCCACTGTCAGGAATGAGCGTGGCGGCGTCGCCCGAGGAGTCCTAGACAATGCAGGCCCCTTCACAGTCACTACCGAGAGTGCCTGCTCGGTGGTGCAGCCAGTCGCGGTTTGGCCCGATCCTGATTGTGGTGCTGGTCGCCGCAAATCTGCGGGTCGTAATCACCAGCCTGTCGCCGCTGCTCGGCACAGTCTCGCGTGCCGAGCAGCTAAGTAGCCTGGCCGTTTCGGCGCTCGCTGCGATGCCGATGTTGTGCTTTGCCTTGGCGGCGCCGCTCGCCGTACCGCTGTCCCGGCGGGTCGGATTGGAGCGGGCGTTCGTGCTGGCGATGCTGCTGTTGGCCGCGGGGATGCTTGTGCGGGTAACGGCTGTCTCCGCCCTCTTGCTCGCCGGTACGGCTCTGGCCAGTTGCGGAGTCGCCGTCGCGAACATCCTCGTGCCGGTGTACATCAAGCAGAGTGGCGGAAACCGGGCTGGCCTGCTAACCGGGATGAATGTCGCGACGATGGGCGCCGTCGCGGCCGTCGCGGCGGTCGCTTCACCGGCGTTGTCGTCCCTCCTTGGGGGCTGGCGCGCAGCACTTGGCGTGTGGTCGCTCCCGGCTCTGTTGGCAGCGGTAGTCGTCGCGGGACGCACGGGCGGCACAGGCGAGGATGTCGCGCTGGCCCCAGCGATCCGTCCCGGTCGGCGCCAGCTGTCGCGCTGGGGCGACATCATCGTCTTGACCGCCTCTCAGTCGGTTATCTACTACAGCATGCTCGCTTGGCTGCCAAGCGTGTTCGAGGCCGGTGGTGCCTCAGTCGCGAGCGCCGGCTCGCTGCTGTCGGTGTTCTCGTTCGTCAGCGTGCCGGTCAGCCTTATGGTCCCGCCGCTCGTGGCCCGGATCGACCGCCGCTGGCTGGTCGTTCTAGCGGCCACAGCGCTGACGGCCTCGGGTCTCTTCGGCATGATCGTTGCGCCGTTGGCGTTGCCCTACCTATGGGCGTCGCTGCTCGGACTCGGCCAAGGTGCGACCTTCGCCTGTGTGATGGTGATGTTCATACTGCGGGCCCGGACGCCGGAGGAAACCGTTCAGCTGTCGCTTGCCGCCCAGATGAGCGGCTTCGTCGTGGCGACCGTTGGCCCGTTCGTGCTCGGTGAAGTCCACGCCCTGACGGCGGGGTGGAAGCTGCCGCTGATCATGTTGGCGGGCGTGCTTATCACTCAGCTCGTTTCCGGATGCGTTGCTGGCAGAGCCGTCCGTGAGGAGCCTTAATGGGGTGCAAGCCAACGGCCGTAACCACGCGATTGCGTGAAGCTATCACCGTCCAGCAGCGTCTTGCCGCGCAGCCACGTTTGGACAACTCGCCCGGTGCCACGCACTCCCGCCAGCGGCGAGTAGTCGGTCGCCATGTGGGTAGTGTCGAAGTTGGCGCTAGCCGACGGTGAGATCAACGCTAGGTCGGCGTCGGCACCGACAGCGATCGCGCCCTTTTGCGGCCACAGTCCGAACAACCTGGCTGGCGACTCTGCCGTCACGCGCGCCAGCTCGGCCCAGCTGAGCTGGCCTCGCGTGACGCAGGCGACCATCGCTGGCAGCCGCAGTTCGACACCAGGCAGGCCATTGGGCACGTTGCGGAAGTCGCCACGGAACCTAAACTTCTGCTCGCTGTTGAAGCAGTTGTGGTCCGTGGAAACCAAGTCCAGCACGCCTTCCCCAAGAGCCTGCCACAAGGCCTGCTGGTCAGCGTGTGACCGGATCGGCGGGGAGCATACCCACAGCTCACCGTCAGGTCGATCATACACCGAGTCGTCTAGGCATAGGTAGTGCACGCAGGTTTCGGCGTGAACACGGTCGCTGCGGCTGCGAGCCGACCGTACGGCCTCGACTCCTACAGCACTGGAGACGTGGACAAAGAACACGCGTGAGCCCGCGGCAATAGCCAGTTCTGCCACGCGGCGCACCGCCGCTTCCTCGGCAGCCGCTGGCCGTGAAATGAGGTGTCCTCGGGGACTCAGGTCGCCGGCGTGAACGCGGTCCGCGATGCCAGCGTCGATCAGATCATTTGCCTCGGCGTGAACCAACACCTGCAGATCGTGATCGGCTGCATGCCGCAGAACGGCGTCGACCTGTTGAAGCGAAAGCCCGATCGTGTGGCGATAAGCAGTGAATACCTTGACCGATCTGGCACCTGCTTCGCGCAGAGCCCCGAACTGTTCGAGTGATTCTTCGAAGCGGTTTGAGGTGATGCACGCATGCAGCGTGTAGTCGACCGCGACGTTCGGGTCCGCCTCCAGGCGGGCGCGGTTGAACGCTTCAAGCGAGGTCTCGCCAGGTTGCGGGATCGCGAAATTGATGATCGTTGTGGTCCCACCGAAGGCTGCCGGGACGGTTCCGGTCCAAAAATCGTCGGAAGTGAGCCACTGACCGAACCGTGTATGCAGGTGCACGTGTGGATCGACACCTCCCGGCAGCAGAACCATGCCATGCGCATCAACGTACTGGCGACCAGTCAGGCTATCCGGTTCGGCCAGGGCGCTGATTCGACCGGATGTGATCCCTACATCGGCCAGGACCGGGCCGTCTGGTAGCACCGCCAGAGGACCGCGTATCACTGTCTCAACTAAATGAGCGGGAGCGTCGCTCATGGCAACTGGCTATACGCCGGGATCGTCAGGAAGTCCGCGAACTCGCTGGTAAGCACGAGTGAGTCCAAGAGCTCGGCCGCTGGGCGGTAGCGGCCGGCGTCGGTCGCCGCCAGCCATCTGTCACGCTCGGCCGCGTATAGGTCCCGGTCGACCGTTTCCCCGGTATCGAGCCGGACTCGGTGGTGGATCCACTGCCACAGCTGGGCCCGCGAGATCTCCGCGGTGGCTGCGTCTTCCATCAGATTGTCGAGGGTGACCGCCCCGGTTCCGTGCAGCCAGGACTCAAGGTATCGGATTGCGACACTGATGTTTGTGCGAACGCCGTCGCGGGTCACGGTGCCACCGAGGATGCGGGTATCGAGCAGTTGGGCGGCTGTAACCCGGACATCGGCGCGGACGCGATCCATCTGGTGCGGTCTGTCTCCGAGCACCGCGTCGAAGGCTTCCCGCGCGATCGGAACGAGGTCGGGATGTGCGACCCAGGTGCCGTCAAATCCCGCGTCGGCTTCGCGCTGCTTGTCTTGGCGGACCTGCGCGAACGCTTCCTCGTTGACCTTCGGGTCGCGGCGGTTGGGAATGAAGGCGGCCATACCGCCGATCGCGTGTGCGCCGTGGCGGTGGCAGGCCTGCACCAGCCGGTCACTGTAGGCCCGCATGAACGGGACCGTCATCTTCACCTGCCCGCGATCCGGCAGCACGAAGGCTGAGTCGTTGTGGAACGTCTTCACCATGCTGAAGATGTAGTCCCACCGACCGGCGTTTAGGCCCGTCGCGTAATCGCGCAGCTCATACAGCAACTCCTCCATCTCAAGGGCGGCGGGCACGGTTTCGATCAGCATCGTTGCCCGGATCGTGCCCGGTTTCAACCCTAGTTCCCGTTCAGCGAGGGTGAACACCCGGCGCCACAGCGCCGCCTCCCGTCGGCCCTCGAGCTTGGGCAGATACATGTAAGGGCCGGAACCGCGCGCACGCAGCGCCTCAGCGTTGTGAAAGAGGTAAAGCCCGGCGTCGAAGAGGCTGGCTGAGACCGGCTGACCGGCAACCGTAACATGTCGCTCGAGCAGGTGCCAGCCGCGAGGACGCATGACTAGCGTAGCCAGTGTCGGACCCAGCTCGTACACCTTGCCCTCCGGGCTGATATGACGGAGTTCGCGACGGGCGGCGTCGTAGAGCGCGAGGTGCCCCGCGATTACGTTGGGCCACGACGGTGCGAGCGAATCCTCAAGGTCAGCCATGAAAACGCGAGCACCGGAGTTCAGTGCGTTGATGACCATTTTTGCGTCGGCCGGCCCGGTGATCTCCACGCGGCGGTCTTGGAGGTCGTCTGGCGCGGGCCTAATGCGCCAATCTCCGGCGCGGATGGCGACGCCGTCTTCGGGGTACCCGGGACGAACGCCTGCCTGCAGCCAGCGCTGACGCTGCTGTCGGCGTTGCAGCAGCTCTTCGCGCTCCTGCCCAAACCGGCGGTGCAGCTCGGATACAAATGTCAGTGCCTCAGCGTTTAGCAGTCCCGCGAAACCGGGCACGTCAAGTGCCTCGGCCACCGCTTCGGTTGCGGACCGTGTCATCGGGGTGCCTCTGCTGCTCGCGCTGGAGCTTCCCGCCGGGCAACGCCGCCGGCGACGGCCGCGTGTGCTACCGCGTGCGCTACCGCTTGTGCGACCTCGCGGTTGAACACACTCGGAATGATGTACTCGGCGCCAAGCTCGGCCGGCGAGATCGCGTCGGCGATCGCTCTGGCGGCTGCGAGCTTCATCTCTTCGGTGATGGTGTGTGCACGCACATCGAGTGCGCCGCGAAACACGCCGGGGAACGCGAGCACGTTGTTGATCTGATTCGGATAGTCCGAGCGGCCGGTCGCGATGATCGCTGCATCGCCACGGATCGCCTCGGGTTGGATTTCTGGCGTCGGATTCGCCATTGCGAAGATGATCGGCCGGTCGGCCATGGTCCGTATGGCATCTGCGCTGACCGCTCCAGGACCTGATAGACCGACCAGCACGTCCGCGCCTGCAAGAGCTTGGTCGGCGGTGCCAATGATCCCGTTGGGATTGGTCCGGGCCGCGAGCGCCGCGCGTTCGCGGTCCAGCCTTTGACGCGTCGGGTGCAGGGTGCCTTCGCGGTCGCAGACGATCACGTTCGTGACCCCATTGGCCTGGATGATGTCGGCGCACGCGAGTCCGGCCGCGCCCGCGCCGACAACGACGACCTTGACCTCCTCTGGGCGCTTGCCGACCACACGCAGGGCGTTCACCAGTGCCGCGAGCACAACTATCGCCGTGCCGTGTTGGTCGTCGTGGAAGACGGGGATGTCGAGCTCCTCGCGAAGCCGGCGCTCGATCTCAAAGCACCGCGGCGCAGAGATGTCCTCAAGGTTGATTCCCCCGAACGTGGGTGCGATGGCCTTGACGACCGAGATGATCTGCTCGACATCGGTGGTCCCGAGGCAGAGTGGGAACGCATCAACGTCAGCGAACTCCTTAAAGAGCATCGCTTTACCCTCCATCACGGGCATCGCTGCCTCCGGCCCGATGTCGCCGAGGCCCAACACCGCGGTCCCATCGGACACAACCGCGACTGTGCGGCCCTTGATGGTGAGGTTCCAAGCGGCACTTGGGTCTCTGTGGATCGCGTTGCAAACCCGTGCGACCCCGGGGGTGTACACCATCGAGAGGTCGTCACGGGTCGCGACCGGCACGCGCAGGCTCATCTCGATCTTGCCGCCCTTGTGCAGCAGGAAGGTACGGTCGGAAACACTTGCGACGGTGACCCCGTCCACACCGTGTACGGCTCCGATCACCCGCTCGCCGTGCTCCGCGTCGACGCAGGCTATCGTGACGTCGCGTACGACACGGTCCGCTTCGACTCGAACGAGATCGACCGCACCGAGGATCGCGCCCTCATCTCCGATCGTGGTCGCCAGTCGTCCGAACACGCCCGGTTGCTGGAGCAGATGCACGCGCATCGTAAAGCTGTAGGACGCCGACGGGGTCAGGTCCCGCGCCGCGAACAAACCCGAAAGGATGGGCGCGTCAACTGGCGAGCTCTGGACGCTCATCTGAGAATCGACTCTTTATACATCGCGGTCAGCTTTCCATTATGCAGAATGATGTCGGTCCTGCTGCTACCCGGGCTCCAGCGCAAATCTATATCGCTTCCTCCAAATGTCAAGTCCCATCTGGTGATGGCAACCTCGGAATGCATCCGGTTGACACGGCGGCGGAGTTTGGTACATTCCATGATGCGCTACCGACTATTCCGTATCGTAAAATCTGCAGTGAGGGAGCGGTGATGCACGATCACGAGTTGAATTACTTAGCCAACTGCTCGATGTTGTTCACCGAGTACCCGGTGCTTGAACGGCCGAACGCGGCTCGGGCCGCCGGATTTGAAGCGGTTGAGTTCTGGTGGCCGTGGCCGGATCAGCCCGTCCCCGGCGATGCTCTGGTTGACGCATTTGTCCGAGCGATCCGTGACGCAGGCGTCCGGCTAGTCGGCTTGAACTTCTTCGCCGGCGACCTAGCGGGCCCAGACTGCGGGGTTCTGTCGATCCCTGAGCGCTCGCCTGAGTTCCGCGCCAATCTCGATATCGCCGTTGGGATCGGCGCGCAATTGGAGGTATCAGCATTCAACGCGCTGTATGGCAACCGTGTCGACGGCGTGTCCGCCGCGCGCCAGGATGAGCTGGCGCGGGAGAACCTCGGGCTCGCAGCTGATGCGGCGGCACGCATCGGCGCCACGGTGCTGGTCGAGCCTGTAAGCGGGCCGAAACCGTATCCGCTACGCACTGCCGACCAGGCGGTGGCGGTAGTCGAGGCGGTGCGGGGCACCGGCCACCCGAACGTGTGGTTCTTGTGTGATCTGTTCCACCTCGCCAACAACGGTGATGATGTCGGCCGAGCCGTCGCCACCTACGTCGGGGTCACCGGCCATGTGCAGATCGCTGACTGGCCCGGTCGAAATGAACCCGGCACGGGCGACCTGGACCTCGGGCGGTACCTAGGCGCCTTGGTCGACGGTGGGTATCGGGGGTGGGTCGGCCTAGAGTACAAACCGACCACCACCACGGAGGCAAGCCTAGGCTGGCTTCCACGAGAGCGCCGGGCTACTCGACCGGCAGGAGCGCCCGCATGAGCAAAGTAGCATTCATCGGCCTGGGGATCATGGGCAGCCCGATGGCCGTTAATTTGCAGGTTGCAGGCCATCAGGTGAGCGGTTACAACAAGCGCCGTGACACTACAGGGCCGTTGGTAGAGGCCGGTGGACGCAGGACCTCCTCAATCGCCGAGGCAGTCAGTGGCGCCGAGGTGGTGGCGGTGATGGTGCCCGATTCGCCTGACGTGCAGGAGGTCCTAGCCGGACCCGGCGGCGTGTTCGACAATGCGGCACCCGGCACCCTAGTGATTGACTTCTCGAGCATTCGTCCGGATGTCACGACCGCGCTAGCTGCCACCGCGAGGGAACGCGGCCTCAGGCTGCTCGATGCTCCGGTATCAGGCGGTGAGGTGGGAGCCAGGAACGCTGCACTATCGATCATGGTGGGCGGCGCGGCCGAGGACTTCGCAGCGGCCAAGCCCATATTTGATGCGGTCGGCAAGACAGTCGTGCATGTCGGGCCGAGCGGGGCAGGCCAGACGGTCAAGGCCGCGAACCAGCTGATCGTTGGCGCCAACATTCAGGTGCTTGCGGAGGCGCTCGTGTTTCTTGAAGCTTACGGGGTTGACACCCAGGCGGCGATGGATGTGCTCGGCGGTGGCTTGGCCGGCTCGGCTGTGTTGAACCAGAAGCGCGAGAACATGCTGACCCGTTCGTTCGTCCCGGGCTTCAGGATCGACCTCCACCACAAGGATATGGGGATCGTCACCACAGCCGCGAGGGAGGCTGGCGTCGTGCTCCCAGTCGGAGCAACGGTTGCCCAATTGATGGTCTCGGCCCGTGCGTGTGGTGATGGCCACCTGGATCACTCGGGGCTGCTCCGCGGTGTCGAGAGACTTGCCGGGCGGGACGAGCGGTGACTGATGCAGATCACGGCACGCTCGGCTTTAGAGACACAAGGCCCACTGGAGGAGTGACATGTCACGCATGACCGCGGCACGGGCCGCAGTCCACATCTTGAAGGCGGAAGGCGCGACCCACCTGTTCGGGTTGCCTGGAGCCGCCATCAACCCGTTCTATAAAGCGCTCCAGGACGACGAGACACTTCGTCACACCCTTGCCCGGCACGTTGAGGGCGCGTCGCACATGGCCGAGGGCTACACCCGTGCGGCGCCCGGGAACATCGGCGTGTGCATCGGCACAAGTGGCCCAGCCGGAACCGACATGATCACCGGTCTCTATTCGGCAAGCGCCGACTCGGTCCCGATTCTCTGTATCACCGGTCAGGCTCCCGTCGCCAAGCTACACAAGGAAGACTTCCAAGCGGTTGACATTACGGCAATAGCTAGGTCGCTGACCAAAATGGCGGTAACGGTGCTTGAGCCGGCCCAAGTGCCTGGTGCGTTTCAGCAGGCCTTTCACCTTATGCGTTCCGGTCGGCCGGGCCCAGTTCTGATTGATCTGCCGATTGATGTTCAGCTGGCTGAGATTGAGTTCGACCCAGACAGCTATCAGCCGCTGCCGGTCTACAAGCCACGGGCGAGCCGTGCGCAGATCGAGCGGGCGCTTGACATGCTGGGCGCTGCGGAGCGCCCACTGATCGTTGCCGGCGGTGGTGTCATCGGCGCCGACGCCACCGAGCTGCTGGTGGCGTTTGCGGAGCTGACGGGCGTGCCAGTCGTGCCGACGCTTATGGGCTGGGGCGCGATCCCCGACGACCACCCGCTCAACGCCGGGATGGTTGGTCTGCAGACCTCGCATCGATACGGCAATGCCTCGATGCTGGCGGCAGACTTCGTCCTCGGCATCGGAAACCGATGGGCCAATCGCCACACTGGTGGGATTGACACCTACACCAAGGGACGTAAGTTCGTGCACGTTGACATCGAGCCAACCCAAATCGGGCGGGTGTTCGCGCCGGATTATGGGATCGTCTCCGATGCCCGGGCAGCACTCGAAATATTCGTGCAGGCGGCCACTGAACGCGAGCTGCCAGACCGTGCAAAGTGGGCGGCTGAGTGTAACGAGCGCAAGAGAACCATGTTGCGAAAAACCAACTTCGACAACATCCCGATCAAGCCGCAGCGCGTGTATCAGGAGATGAACCGCGTCTTTGGTGAGGACGTCCGCTACGTGAGCACGATCGGTCTCTCGCAGATCCAAGCCGCACAAATGCTGCATGTGTACCACCCGCGGCACTGGATCAACGCGGGCCAGGCGGGACCACTCGGTTGGACCGTGCCGGCTGCGCTGGGCGTAGCCAGTGCCGACCCAGAGGCGACTGTCGTGGCGCTGTCTGGGGATTACGACTTCCAGTTTATGATCGAAGAACTCGCGGTCGGTGCTCAGTTCAATATCCCGTACATCCACGTCGTCGTAAACAACTCCTACCTCGGCTTGATCCGCCAATCACAGCGCAGCTTCGACATGGACTACTGCGTACAGCTATCGTTCGACAACATCAACGCACCGGAGCTTGGTGGCTACGGCGTCGATCACGTCAAGGTCGCCGAGGGCCTCGGCTGCAAAGCGTTGCGAGTGCTCGATCCTGCCGACATCGCTCCCGCACTGGAGCAGGCAAAGCAGCTAGCCGACGAGCACCGGGTGCCGGTGATCGTCGAGGCGATCCTCGAACGGGTCACGAACGTCTCGATGGGCACCGAGTTGGACAACGTAGTTGAGTTCGAACCGCTTCCGGAGAGCGCCGGCGATGCACCAGCGGCGGCGTACTCGCATCAGAACTGATGCCTCGTGTGCTCCTGGCCCCCGACAAGTTTAAGGGGACGCTGACAGCCGGTGAAGTGGCCGCTGGCCTCGCCGCAGGCATCCGTTCGCGGTGCCCGAGTGCCGACGTTGTGACGCTACCGATTGCCGATGGCGGCGACGGGTTGCTGGTTGCGTTTGAAGCCGCCGGGTTCGAACGCGTGGCGGTGCGTGCGACCGACGCGACGGGGCGTCTAGCACCGGCCTCGTATGTGCGAAGCGGGCAGGAGGCCATCGTCGAGATGGCTGAGGTCGCTGGCTTTGGAAGGGCGCGTAGTCCACACGACCCGATGACGGCGAGTAGCCGGGGCGTCGGCGAGGCGATTGCTGCTGCGATCGAAGCGGGTTGCACCCGCGTGCTCGTTGGGATTGGTGGCAGCGCTTCGACGGACGGCGGTGTCGGGCTCGTGCAGGCGCTTGGCGCGCGAGTACTCGACGCAAACGGGGCCGAGGTTGGCCCCGGGGGGCTCGGCGCTGGAAAAGCGGCCACGGTTGAGTTGGAGGGGCTATTTAAGCGATTGGGTGCAACACGCATTGAGGTGGCATGCGATGTCGACAACCCACTGACGGGGCCCGAGGGCGCGGCTGTCGTCTATGGCCCCCAGAAGGGGGCCGATCCTGACCAGGTCAGCCAGCTTGACGCAGCGCTGACGCGATGGGCGGACGTCGTTACCGCGGCGACCGGCATCGACTACCGCAATGAACCAGGTACCGGCGCCGCCGGTGGGGTCGGCTTCGCCGCCTTAGCGATCCTTCAGGCACAGTTACGACCCGGCGCCGAGTTGATGCTCGAGCGTCTCGGATTCCGCGAAGCTGTGGCTGAAGCCGACCTAGTCGTAACCGGCGAGGGCTCGCTGGACGAACAGACCTTGCGAGGCAAGGCGCCCGCCGCCGTGGCGTCTGCTTCGCACGCTGCCGGGGTGCCGGTCGTCGCAGTGGCAGGCCGTTGCTCCCTTGATGAAGGACGGCTCCGTTCGGCGGGTTTCGACGATGTGTACACGCTGGTCGACGAAGCTTCGACGCCGCAACAGGCGCTTGACGACCCGACCTCGCTACTGCGTCAGATCGGTTTCCGGCTCGCCGGTCGCGTTGTATGTGGGGCGGCCGCGCATCAGGCGAGGTCGCGGTGATCGGTTCTCCAGCTTGAGCAACGATCCCGAACGGCTACGCGTTGCGGTTTCGTTTTTTTCGATTAGCATGTGGTCATGTCTTCTTCCGCTGCTTCTCGGTCGGCGGCGGGCGGCTCCAGGACCTACCTGCCGTCTGCCGAGACCGAGTCCGAGACTAAGAGGTTCACAGAGTTCCTCGAATCGCTTGCTACGGCTTCGAGTGTGCGCCCGGCGCTGGTCGGGCCTCACAACGAGGAGATTCCGCTTCCTCGGGAGGCGTTCGATGTGCTTTTGCAGGTCTATGAGGCGATGAGGCGTGGTCTTGCGATCCATGTCGCCCCTCTCAACGCGCAGCTGACCACACAGGAGGCTGCCGACTACCTCGGTATCTCGCGCCCGACGCTGGTGAAGTTGCTGGAGTCAGGCGCGATCACCTTCACGAAGCCAGGGCGTCACCGGTATGTGCGCCTGGATGACCTCATCGCCTACGCCGAATCTGTCCGTGCTCGCCGCGCCGCGTCGCTTGATGCGCTGGCGCGGGACGCACACGACGCGGGTTTTTATGACCTGCTCGATTCGCCACCGCCGCAGACGCGGTGATGTATGCGCTTCCCGGTTTTCCTGGACGCCAACGCGCTGTATCCCGCGTCCCTGGCTGACACGCTGCTGCGCCTCGCGGAGGCGGAGGTCATCCGACCGCATTGGTCCGATGAGGTGATGCTTGAGTTGGAGCGCAACCTGGCTAAGGCGATTGGCGCCAAGGCCGCGCGGAGAGGTTGTCCCAGACTCTGTAGAAATTGAGGTGGCGGTCCTCCCGCCCTCGTCCGCTCCGTTTGGGAGCGTGTAGGGCGTCTAAGTCAATCCGTCGGAGTTCGCTGCTCCGGCGACGAGAACAGGAGGAACCGCCGTGAAGAAGCTACACGTTGGTGAGGTCGTTGAGGCTAATTCAGCATCGTTGATTCTGCCTGAGCAGGTGCAGGTCTCGCTTGCTGAGATCGCGGGCCAGGCGAGAGAGGGGCTGCTTGCGTTGGCTGTCAGCGCGGGTTTGGCGGTGTTGCAGGAGACGATGGAGTGGGAGGTCGAGCAGGTCACGGGCCCGAAGGGCCGTCATGACTGAAGACCGGGCGGCGTATCGGCATGGGCATACCGCTGGTGAGGTGACGCTCGGCGGTCGACGTGTGCAGGTCAGCCGTCCGCGGGTCAGGAGCGTCGCTGAGGGCCAGGAGATCGCGCTTGCAACCTACCGGCAGTTCACCGCCCGCGACCCGCTTTGTGAGGTGATGTTGGAGCGGATGCTCGCGGGGGTGTCTGCCCGTAAGGCGCGGCGGGTGGATGAGCCCGTCGGGAAGGACATCAGAGCGCATGGCCGTTCGACGTCAAAGAGCTCGGTGTCACGCGCGTTCGTGGCTGGGACACGAAGTGCGCTTACCGAGCTGCTCAGCCGGGATCTGTCCGATGTCGAGCTGGCGGTGCTGTTCATCGACGGGATCGACCTTGCGGATACGACCAACGTGGTCGCGCTCGGGATCACGACTGATGGCGTGAAGGTGCCGCTCTCGCTGCGCGAAGGCTCGACTGAGAACACAACCGTCGTGACCGCGCTGCTGGCCGATCTGGTTGATCGCGGCCTGCGGCTCACAGACCAGCAGCTCTACGTGCTTGATGGCGCCAAGGCGTTGCGCAAGGCGGTGCGTGACGTCGCTGGGCAGCGGGCGCTGGTGCAACGCTGCCAGGTCCACAAGGCAAGGAATGTGTGCGGGCACCTGCCCGAGCACCAGCGCGCCTGGGTGCAAGCGAAGCTTCGCAAAGCCTGGTCAGAGCCCGATCACAGCAAGGCGCTTACCTCGCTGGGGGCGCTCGCCTCACAGCTTGAGAAGACCCACCCCGACGCCGCCGGCTCGCTGCGGGAGGGCATGGAGGAGACCCTCACGCTCACCCGCCTGGGTATCGACGGTGCGCTGGCACGCACGCTGAGATCAACCAACAGCATCGAGAGCATGTCAGGCACCGTCCGCACCACACAGCGCAACGTCAAACGCTGGCGTGACGGCGACATGCGCTTGCGGTGGACCGCCGCCGGGATGGCCGAAGCGGCCGCGCACTTCAACCGCGTCAAAGGCCACCGCGACCTGCCCAAGCTCCACGACGCGATCCAGCGAGAGCTACACCCGACGATCCCGACCGCGCAGGCCGATACCCTCAAAGCTGCCTAGAAATCACTGTCCGGACCGCTACCGAAGTTCAACAGCGAACGGGACATCCTCCGCGCGGAAGCGTCGGGTGACGATGGAGGCTGCGTTTCCGGAGGCGATGGTCACGGGATATGAGGGGCTGATCGACGGGATGGAGAACGACCCGAAGGATCGCCATGTCCTTGCCGCGGCCGTTCACTCCGGTTGCGACTTGATCGTCACATTCAACGTCAAGCATTTTCCCGAGGACGCGCTGAGGCATCACGATCTCGTCGCCGTTCATCCCGATGAGTTTCTTCTTGACCAGTTGGACCTCTATCCACGAGCCGTCGAGTGGACGCTGATGCGCCAGGCGGCGGCAACGGCGAGGCCAACATTGACGAGCCTTCAGCTCGTCGAGAGCTTCGAGAAGATCCAACTCAGGGGTTTCGCGGCAGAGTTGCGTCGTCGGATGCCGGCCCTGTCTGAGCAGAGCTAACAGGACGGCGAACTGCCAATCTCAGGCGGGCGGCGAGTCGAAATGGCAAAGCGGCAGCCGACCGTCACTGAGCGGCAGCTCTGCCGCGCGCGTTGGGTACCCGGCCTGCCGGCCCCACAGTCGACGCCGTCTGCCCGGCCGCGTCTGACAGAGACCTGCTGCCGGTCGACCTGGTCATGCGCCCAGTGGGGGGGTACCGCAGCGTTGCGTCGCTCGCGTTGTGGTTCTGCGCTTGCGCACGTCGCGTAGTTGCTGGCCAGCCGTTTCGGCGACCTGGGTGGTGGTGCAGCCTCTTAATCCCAAGGTTGCAGGTTCGATTCCTGCACGGCCCACTCGCAGAAGCCCCGCAAAAGCGGGGCTTTTCTCGTTTCCGCTTGTCTTTCGGGTGCAATTCTGTTAGCTCGAGTCCGCTTGTTGAGTCCGGTTGGTGGTGTCGGCGTCCGCGCACCACGGTGTTGAGCGCCACCATGTCGGAAAGCAGCGGCGCTCAACAGGCGCAAGGCCTCGGGCTCATTGTCAGGACTCGGTCGCCGGTGTGCTGGGTGGCGGTCCACCGGGTGGATGGGGACCGTTGGTGATCTGCGGATCTTGGGCAGTGGCGCTGGTCATATCGGTCTGCCGGCGCCGCAGGTGAGACACGTTGGGGATTGCTACATCGGCCGCGCTCGGTAGGCCCAAACCGTAGTGCAGGCCGGCCAGCCGCATGCCGAAGCAGACCGCGGCACCAACTATCGGGAACACGATTGTGTGATCGCCGGCGTGATAGGCGCTCACCACGATCCCGGCGCCGATGAGCGCAGGTATTGCGTAAAGGCCTCCGCGCAGGACCACCGGGATCTCGCCTACCAGGACATCGCGCAGCATGCCGCCGCCGATGCCGGTGATAGCTCCGATGATGATCGCGTCGACCACGCCAAGTCTATGCGCCAACGCGTTGGCCGCGCCAGTCACGCAGAACAGTGCGAGACCAGCCGCATCGAGCACATCGATCGGGCGCTGCAGACGCGTGATCGTCGCGTGGGTGAGAGCTGCGATCAGCCCGGCGCCTCCTGCGACGGCCAGGTATCGCCAGTCACGAAAGGTGGTTGGTGGGATACCTATCAGCACGTCGCCGATCGTGCCTCCTGTGATGCCGACAACCACACCGAGCACAACCGCTCCAAACAGATCGAGCTGGGCACGCACGCCGGCCATCCCGCCGCTCAGCCCGAACACGAACGTTCCGAGCAGGTTGAGAATCAGAAGCAGGGTCGGGTCGAATCCCGGCAGCAGTGATTTGGCCATAGGGTGCTGAAGGAGGCTAGGCCGCCAACCAAGCGCAACTTGCGACCACCAGCGTCTCGACGCCTGTCTCCAGCGTGGGGTGGATGACCGGCGCGAACTTCGGGTTGTGATTGGTCGGGATCTCGCTCAGACGACCGTCTTGTTCGGCCCTTGCGTAGGTGTCGGGGTCGACACCGCCGATGAACCAGAACACCGACGGTACGCCCCACTCCGTCCCGAAGGAACCAAAGTCCTCACTCGCGGAAGCCGGACCGGTGTGAATGACGCGCGCGTCGCCGAAGTGCGCGTGGAACGCGTCGCGGATCACCTTGGTCGCATGCTCATCATTACGGACCAGGTCGTAGTGATCAAGCGGCGTGATCTCCGGTGGCCGTGGCGCTCCGGAAGCCTGCGCCTCGGCGTTGACGATCCGCGTGATCGCTTCAAGCACCCGGTTGCGGACGCCCTCATCGAACGTGCGCACATTGAGCTTTATGGTCGCTTCATCGGGGATCACGTTCTCCTTCGTACCGGCCTGCAATGCGCCGACGGTGACCACTGCGGCATCGGTCGGCCCGACCTCGCGCGAGACGATCGTCTGCAGCCGCAAGACGGTCGAGGCCGCCATCACGACCGGGTCGATGCTCGCCTGCGGCATCGATCCGTGCGCGCCGCGGCCGAACATCCGGATCTGAAAGCTGTCACCGGCAGACGTGATCACGCCAGCTTGGCTGGCGATCATCCCAGCGGGGAGCGGCATGACGTGCTGCCCGAGAATCACGTCTGGCCTTGGGAAACGTTCGAAAAGTCCGTCGTCGATCATCGCCTGCGCACCCGCGGCCGTCTCCTCAGCTGGCTGAAAGACCGCCATTAGCGTCCCTTTCCAGGAGTCCCGCGCGCCGGCCATCAGCGCGCACGCGCCCACCAGCCACGTCACGTGGATGTCATGGCCGCAGGCATGCATAACCGGTGTCTCATTCCCCTGAGCGTCCGTCGCGGTGACCGTGCTCGCGTATGCGAGGCCAGTCTCCTCCTTCACCGGGAGGGCATCCATGTCGGCCCTCAGCATGACCGTAGGTCCTTCGCCGTTGCGCAGCAGACCGACCACACCCGTGTTCCCTACGCCCTCTGTCACCTCGAAGCCGGCAGCCCTCAACCGCGCAGCCGCCACACGCGCAGTTCGCCGCTCCTGCATGGACAGCTCGGGATGGCTGTGGACGTCCGTGTAGAGCGTCGCGAGATCAGTGATGGAGGCGCCCAGTCCCCTGAGAACGGAACCAGCTGCCGTGCCGTCACTCATTACTGTTCTCTCCTGTCGTAGACAGTCGGCGGCCCGCGCACGCCGCGGGCTTTCCGTGTGCGACGATACCACTCAGCTGAGGCATCACGAAGGTGATGCTCATGCCGAAGCCACTGCGCGAGATCAGTCGTGTTTCGCGGATGGTTGCGTCGCCAAGCCGGGAATCCTGCTGGTAAGAATCCACCATCGGGCCTCGGCAGGGCCTGTCGCCCGTGCAACATCCACACCGAGAATGCCTGGTCTCATTCGGGCGCGGCGGTCCCCTGGGCGACTATCCGCCGCACGTCGCAGCAGCTGTTGGCAGCCAGAAGCGGATAGCTGCGTGCAGCCTAACCGCGTGATGCTCGGCCGCCGCCGACGCGTCGCTCGAAGGCCTGAACGAGCGCGAGTAGCTCTGACGCCTCCCACGCCCTTCCCCACTTTTTCTCGTTGAGCCGCTTGATGATGCCGCGCTCCTCCAGCTGATTGAGTGCACGGCCTGCCGCCGGCGCCGAGATGGTCAGTAGTTCACCGACGCTCGGGGCCGTCAGAACGGGACGTCCTGGAAGTTCATCGACGAGTCTCCACGCGGCGGCGTCGGAGCGTAAGCCCTTCAGCGCGTCTCGCCAGCGCCGCTGTAGCGCGTCGACATCGTCACGCAACACCTCCGCCTCGCTTGACGCAATCTTCGCGGCCTGCGAGAACGTCTGAACGATCAGATCGGCAGGATGCTGCGATGCTGGACGACGGCGCTGATAAGCGGCCAGCGAGCTGGTGTAGCTCCGAGGCGCGGCATTCAGTACGAGTGAGATCGGAGGGATGTATTCGCCGAGCAGCCCCCGGCGACGCAGGATCGCGTAGACCATGGCCCTCCCGACGCGTCCGTTGCCGTCAAGAAATGGATGAATCGTCTCGAACTGGCCGTGAGCAATCGCTGCCTGAGACAACGGGTCGATGTCGTCGCGGGCGATGAACTGCTCAAGGTCGTGGAGAAGCGGACGAACGTACTCCTTGGGCGGTGGCACGAAGATCGCGCCGACTGGGTTACGGTCGTTGCCGCCGATCCAGTTTTGCTCGTCACGAATCAGGCCGGCATAAGGCTTGCCGCGCAACGTTTCGCCACGGATTAGAGCTAGGTGAATGTCACAGATGGCATCGATACCGAGAACCTCTGTGCTTGCGCCGAGCTCGATGGCCTTTCGCATGGCGTCGATGTTTGCGATCACCGCGCGAGTTTTTTTGTCCTCACGACCGTTGCCATAGCGGGCACGGGCAAGGCGGGCATGAGTCATGTCGAGACCCTCGATGCGCGATGACGCAACGCTCTCTGAGCGCAGCAGCGTCTCGGCGAGGGAATGCAGCCCGGGGGCACGGTCGAGCTCTTGAAGCTGCTTCAGCGCTCGCGAGCCCATCTCAACATCGTGTGCTGTCGCACTGGTGTAGGCAAAGCGATAATCGGCGATACTGGGCGGAACGAAGGCGTTGTAACGACCGCCCTTGCGCGCGGCTCGGTTGCCGTAAGCCGACGGGTCGGGCTCGGCAACGCCCGGGATGAAGGTTCCCCATGTGCTGTGTGCTGCGGTAGCGCTCACGACCATAAAGTTTAAAAGCTAAGGCGGACTTGTAACACTTATTCGCCCCCGCGCTCCTCGAATAAACGTAAAAAGCTCCGCGACGCTTTTTACGTTTATTACTCGCGTAAGGCGCGGCACGGGCGCCGCTCGCGATCCCTTCCGTAGTTCGATGGTCACCAGTCTCGCTATTGCAACGTTTCCAAGGCGCTGGCCCGACGCTCCTCCGAGGCGATTAGCTGCTGCACGGCGCTGGACGAGGAAGATGATCGGTGCTGGGCTCGGCGGCAGGGCAAGTGCCAGGCAGCCGCGCCCCGTCCGAAGCGGGCGAAGCCGACTGCGTCAAGCACGTCGCAGGAACCCTTGCGGAGCCTCCTTGCATCGATGTCCGTGCCGATTTGGTACCCACGAGTGGTACCCAAACGCCGCCCGCGCGCTCAAGGACAGCCACCGCTGGGCCGAAAAACGCATGCTTGCAGGTCTTCTTTGAGTGGAGCCAAGCGGGATCGAACCGCTGACCTCCTGCGTGCAAAGCAGACAGAGGCATGCCAGGCAGCGGAAAGGCTTGGAAGTACGAGCACCAAAAAGCTCTATAGATACGGTCTGGTCGGCTAGTTCGGTAGCCAAAGTGGTAGCCAAGCCGGTTTGGTAGCCAAGACTGTTTTCGTGGTAGCCAAGCCGTATTATTCGGAGCATGGCCACACCACCGGTGCTAGTTGTGAGATCCCATGGCGGCAAGCCGTTCTATGAAGCGAAGTTCCGTCATGGCGGTCGTCAGGTGATGCGGCGTGTTGGACCGGCTTGGCTTGAGCAGGGATCGGACGGCAAGTGGCTGGCGCGTCGCGGCCGGGTGCCTGACGGTTACTTTGATGAGCGGCGCGCGCATGTCAGGGCATCGGAGCTTGCGGCAGTCTATGAAGCGCAACAGCGCCAGCAGGCCCGCAGCCTGCAGCAGCCGGTCACCTTTCGTGAGCTTGCCGGCAACTACATGCACTGGTTAGCTGCCGACTATGGTGCCAAGCCCGCGACGCTGCGTGACCACGCCTACCAGTTGGCCGAGCCGGGAACGTCGCACCGGCGAGGTGCCGGCTCATCGGAGGGAAGGATTATGCGGGAGCTTGGGGATCGTCCCGCTTGCGAGATCACCACTGATGAGCTGCGCCGTCTGCTCTCAGCAATGACGGCAGACGGCCTCTCGGCACGCAACGTCAACAAGCAGCGCAATCTCATGGGTGCGATCTTCAGCCACGGGGTCAAGCGTGCCACCGGCCGCTTCAAGCTCACGACCAACCCGACGACCGGGATCGAGCTGCGTCGTGAACGCAAACCAGCGCCGCTGATCTACTTCACACCAGACGAGATCGAGGCTGTCGCCCAAGCCTTAGCAACAGGAGCACACCGCGAGCAACACCCCCACCCTGAACCAGCAAGCATCGGAGTGGAGCGTCATGGCACGCAGGATGCGCAGGACGGGGAGGCGGTGCGTCTCTCCGCCTACACCGGGCTTCGTCGCGGCGAGCTCATCGCGCTGCGCTGGAAGGACATCGACTTCGCGGGCGCCAAGCTCACCGTCTCCCACGCACTGAGCGCCGGTGTTGAAGGACCACCAAAGAGCGGCCACTACCGTGACGTCCCACTCTCTGATCAAGCCATCGCCGCGCTACAACGATTGTCCCAGCGCACAGACTTCACCGGCCCAGAAGACCTCGTGCTCTGCAACGCCTACGGACGACACCTGAACGCCAACGCGCTCGCACGCCGCTACAACCGCGCACGCGACGCGATCGGCCTGAGACCACTGCGATGGCATGACCTCCGTCACACGTTCGGATCGCTGCTGGTCGCAGCCGGGATCGACACCGTCACCGTCAAAGCAGCCATGGGCCACCAGCGCATAACAACAACAGAACGCTACCTACACGCCCGCCCAGCCACCCAACAAGCCGCCGCGTTCACCGCCGCGTTCGCCTCACAGCACTGAACTCGCCAATTACGACCAGTTCGTACCGGGCTATGAGGGGGCTTGCGTGGCTTTGCGTGAGCGAGCCGAGCGGCCGCATCGTTCCTGGGTACACTGATGAAAGGCACATCCGCTCGTTGCTGTGGACGGCTTCAATGGCGCGGGCCGACAGCTTAGGCGTGTGGTGGTCGCGAACGAGAGCAAGATGTCGCACCTGTGCTGCCGGCGAGCGATCCAGCCGCTACCGGTGATGCCTTAGGACTCTTGGCTTGGCGGTCGTAGTGGGTGAGTCGCCGGAGCAGCGACTACACTCGGGGCCTTAGCCAGAGCCAACCCGCGAGACTGGCCGACCGCTTCCTCCGAAACGACCACCGGTGGCTACTAGCTATCAGCCTAGCCGCCACTATCCGACCCGGGGCTTCGTCGGATGTTCACAGTGACCAAGCCGACAGCAACCAAGTGGCCTGCCTGGTCTTCGACGCGTCCGGTCCCGACAGCCGTGGTTCGGCCTAAATGGTCGATCATCCCACGTGTTGTGAGCGGCTCGCCCGACGGCACCCCACGGACAAAATTCACTTTCAACTCAATGGTGACTGTCCGGTCAGTGGCTTCCAAGAGCGTACGGGCGGCTTGTACTACGGCAGAGTCGACCATTTCCGCGAGTGCTCCACCAGCAGGGTTGCCGTTACGATTGGTCGCCGCCGAGGCGCCGTCGTAAAGCACGCTCACATCTCCCGGGCCATTGACGGCAAGTCGGAGCCCAAGAGCTTGATGGATCGCTGACTCAGCGTAGACGGATTCCATCGTCCGCCAATGATCGGGACGTTCGGTTGCGCTCATACTCAACTCGCTGCTTGCTTACGTGAGACGAATGCTTTGGCCCGAGCCTCAGCGTCGCCAGAAGATCTCACCAACGCGATGACTCTCTCGCCAGCGCTGAGTGCGGCCGCGTGAGACATGCCGCTCGATTCGTAGAAGAAGCGTTTTGTCGCATGCACGGAAAGGGTGCTATGTGTCGCAATGCTTTGGGCGAGCTCCCTCGCGCGGATCTGTGCCTGGCCTCGGGTGACGAGCTCGTTGAGCATACCGAAGTCAGCGGCTTCGCGTGCCTCCACTCGTCTGCCGGTGACCAGCAACTCCAGTGCAAACCGCGCCGGGATAACATCCTTCAACCCAACCATCGTAACTGCAGCCACCAAGCCATGTTGTATTTCCGGGTAGCCGAACTGCGCGTCTTCGTCAGCAACGACCAGATCGCTCGCCATGGCCAGTCCGCTACCGAGGCCCAGGGCATATCCGTGGACGGCCGCAATGATCACTGGGCTACAGTTTCGGAACGCCGTGAACACGCGGCCCGCGGACGAGACGTCATGCCAAGCCGTCGGATTGTTGACCTCGGTTAGATCTGCACCCGCGCTGAACGCCTGACCGGCGCCCTCTAGAACGACTGCGCGCTGGTTCATTACCTCAACGCTGGTGAGCAGGTCGGCAAGAGCCGTACGCATCGCGACGGTGAATGCGTTCCGCTTCTCGGGACGATTGATTGTGATGACGCCGACGCCGTCCGCGATTACAGCAAAGTCAAGCTGGCTCATCGTCTTCACCTCTGTTGTTTGGCACCAAGAGGACGTCAACAGCAACAGCGCCTTGTCCTGTGTCTCGCACTATCAAGGGGTTGATGTCAACTGAACTCCACCGGCCACTTGCGTCAGCCATGAACTCGGAAAGTGCCACGAGCGCACGCGCCGCAGCGTCGAGATCAGCAGGGGGGCGGCCGCGGGCGCCCAGGAGTAGCGGTGACATGCGGAGCGACAGGATGAGTTCACGCGCTTGCGCCTCGGATACGGGAGCCACCGCGACCGCGATGTCGCGCAGTACTTCAAGGTAGATGCCACCAGCGGCGACCATCACGGACGCTCCAAAGACGGGATCCTGGTATCCACCGAGTGCCAGTTCGACCCCGGATTCGAACGCCTGAACTACCACGGGGGAGTCGTCCGCGCCTGCCCGCGCCCGAGCGTCAACTAGCGCCGCGTATGCCTGCGCTACGTGAGCCGCATCCAAGGGGCCCTCAACCAAGCCCACCTCAGTCTTGTGCGCGTGAGTGCCGCTTTCGACCTTGAGCATGACGGGTCCCAAGCGTTCAGCGACCGATACGGCTGCTTGTGGATGAAAAACTGGGAAGGCTTCCGCGTGCTCGATGCCGGTAAGGAGGCGGCGGGCTGCCTCGCCGACGACAACGGCACCGGCACCACGGCCAGTAGTGGGCCCTGGTCGCAGCCAGGGCTCGCTCTTGGGCGAGGGAGCGGCAACGCTGAGGGCCCGCACAAGCCGAGTGGGTTCCTCAAACCACAGAACGCCAAGCTCGCGGAGACGCGCTTCGAATTCCGGGCTGGTGATGCCGCAGCCAAAGATAGGCATCCGTGACGGCGAGGCCGCCACGATCGCCTCTTCGAACTGTGCGCGCCGCTCAGCTTGAATCAGTGAGTACGCCTGCCATACCAGTACAGCGTCCACATTCGGCTGCCCGGATATCCATGCGATTGCAGCGCCCAGAGTTTCGGGTCCGGCCGCGCTGATCGACGTGTAGTCAAACGGGTTTGTCAAAGCTCCAGACGCCAGTGCCGACTCCTGTTCGGGTGTCGGTGGAATCGCCGGATGCGGCAAGCCCAATCCGTATCGATCCGCCGCGTCGATTGTGAGGATCGCGTACCCCCCGGATGGCGTGACCGCGCCGATGCGCCGGCCCTTTGGGGCTACGCCTGCATCGAATATGCGCAGTGCGTCAACGAACTCGCTCTCATCACGGGCTACGTGCGCGCCAGCCGTCGTCAATGCACGATCGAAGAGTTCGGCGTTTCCCGCCACCGCGCCGGTATGAGACACCACCTGCGCGGATGCGGCCTCCGATCGGCCCGTCTTCAAGAACACGACAGGCTTGCCAGCGGCGACCGCGACGGCTACAGCCCGCATTAACCGACGACCGTCCCTCGCCCCCTCAAGGATCAACCCGATGGAAGAGACTTCGTCATCTTCGGCGACGTACTCGAGCACCTCAGCAGCGGACACATCTAACTCGTTCCCGGTGTCTACCAGATACCTTGTGCCGACGCCATACCGGCGAAGGAATGCCGAACCGAAGTAGACGCCTAGGCCACCACTTTGTGCGATGATCGCCACGGAGCCAGGCGTGACGCCTCCCTCTACGTCGTGCGCAAAGGTGGCGAACACGCCGGTCTGGACCAAGCGCGTACCGATGGTGTTTGGCCCGAGAACCCTGACCCCAGAGGCTCTGTGTGCTGCTGTGAGTTCGGACTGGAGCCGTTGGCTCTCAGCCGTACCCGGGCCGAATCCTGAGGCGAACACGACCGCTGCGGGAATCCCGCGTGCTCCACATTCCCGGAGCGCACCTGGGACGCGCTCACTCGCTACGCAGATCACGGCTAGGTCCACAGGATCGGGCACGTCGGCGACAGACCGGTAGCAAGCGTAACCCAGCAGCTCTTCCGCCCGCGGGTTCACCGGGTAGACGCGGCCCTCATAGCCGAAGTGCGGCAGGTTACGCAGGGCTCGCGTGCCTACGCGCTCAGGTTCAGACGAGGCGCCCACGATGCAAATCCCTCGTGGGACGAAGAATGGTGCAAGGCTAGATGCCGCCATCGGATCGCCTCCAGGCTCCTGCGTCCCCCGCAGCGGCGGTGCCGGTGTCCCTGGACCCGACACTACTCACCCCGGAACTGGGGCGCCCGCTTCTCCTTGTAAGCGGTGAGCGCCTCAGTTCGATCCCAGGTCGTGAGGATGCGCTCATACAGTGCAGCCTCAAGCTGGATGCCGTTGGCGACATCCATGTCCATCGACGCATTGATAGCGCGCTTGGCCTGAACGTTAGAGATCGGCGCTGATGCGACTATCTCTTGCGCGAGAGCGTTCACCTTTGCCTCAAGAGCGTCAGGCTCGACGGCGTAGGTGATTAGGCCCCAGTCGGCTGCCTCGGCGGCCGTGAACTTGCGGCCAGTGAAGATCAATTCCTTCGCCTTCGCAGGCCCGATGAGGCGGGGCATCAACTGCGTGCCTCCGCCGGCCGGAATCGAACCACGCCGCGTCTCGATCAAGCCCATGACGGTGTCGTTGGCAGCGACTACTATGTCGCACCCAAGCGCCATCTCTAGGCCGCCACCCAGCGCGAAGCCATGCACCTGTGCGATCACGGGTCGCGGACAGTTCCGCATCGCTGAGAAGGCCTGTGGTGAGATCCTGCGCCGCCGACGCACATCGTCGAGGCTCATTCCGGGCCGTTCCTTCTGGTCGGCGCCAACGCAGAACGCCCGCCCGTTCCCACGCAGTATCACGCACCACACGTCGGGATCGTCGCTGATCTGGTCGAAGACCTCGATCAAGCGACCGAATACTGGTGTGCTAACAGCGTTGAGTACCTCAGGGCGGTTGAAGGCGATGGTCGCGATGTGGTCCGCGACCGAGAACAGCACTAGCTCCGACTCTGTTCGGCCGACCATTGTCAACTCCCTTTGTTCTTATTAGCGAAGCTTGCGGCGCCCTCCTGAGCATCGCGTGTCTGACGCATCATCTGGTTCACGTCCCGCGCGTACTCGAGCGCCCTGTCGTAGTCGATTTCTACGACTTGGCGGTATAGGTCCTTGGTGATACGGATAGCGGAGGCTGGCTTGTCCGCCAGGTCTTGTGCGTACGCGATCGCCACCGAGCGGACCTCATCGTCAGGGACAACGCGGTTGACCATCCCTAGTGTGAGTGCCTCGTCGGCCCTGATAAGCCGACCGGATAAGAGCAGATCAAGGGCGTGGCGACGACCTACAAGGCGCGTAAGGCTCACCATGACCATCGCGGCAACGAGGCCTCGATTGACTTCTGGATAGCCAAATTGAGCACCCTCTCCGGCGAAAACGATGTCGCACGACATCGCCACGCCGCAGCCACCTGCGACTGCGTATCCGTTTACGGCTGCAATAATCGGCTTCGGGAGGCGTGGGAGTTCATGATGGATGCGCAACGACTGGTTGGCCCGCTCGTAGCGGCTCCAGAAATCCGCCGAGTCCATCCCCTCCGCGGCCTCCTTCAGGTCGGCGCCGGCACAGAACGCGGGGCCATTGCCGGTCAAGACGATCGCACCGATCCGCGTGTCGGCGACAGCTTCGTCAATCGCTTGCTGCAGTTCCGTGAGCAGCTGCCGGTTCAACGCGTTGCGTGCTTCTGGCCGGTTTAGCGTGATGACCCCGACGTTACCCTCCGTCTCTTTCAGAACAATCTGTGAACCACCAGTCACGCTCATGCCTCGCTCTCCTCCGTATTGTCCGCACGGACAACGCCGCGACTGATCAAGGTGGCGATCTCCTCCGGACTTCGGCCTAGCGTTTCAAGGATCTGAACGGTGTGCTCGCCTAGTCGTGGCGGCCGACCCTGGATCCGTGATGGGGTCTCGGAGAGTTTGAAGGGCAGGCTAATCGCCGGCACGCTTCCGACGCCCGGCACCTCGTAGTGCTGGACCATCTCTCGGTCGCGAACCTGGGGGAGCGCGAAGACCTCTCGGATGTCGTTAATGGGCGAGTGCGCGATTGTGGCGGTCTCAAGCAGGCCCACCCATTCACCCCGGGGGCGTTGGCGAATCGCCTCGCGGACCATGGGATACAGGTCATCCCGGTGTTCAACGCGAGCCGCTGGTGTCGCGAAGCGTGGATCGTCACCCCATTCGGGGTGATCAAGAAGCGAGCAAAACACTGGCCACTGACGCTGGTTGGGTACCAGTTGTAGGTATAGGCCGTCCGCACATTCGAACGCGGCCGACGGAACTCTCTGCGGATTCTCAGTGCCGTTACGTGTGGGAACTTCTCCAGTGAGCAGGTAGCGAGTGCCGACCACGGTGAGCATCGACACCATCACGTCGAGCATCGAGAGATCGATGTGTTGGCCACAACCAGTGCGCTCGCGCCAGAAGAGAGCACCGAGAATCGCGGCAAAGCCATAGATGCCAGTTGACACATCGGCGACAGGAATCATCGATTTTACGGGACTACGACCGGCTTCACCGGTGACGCTCATGAAGCCACTGGCAGCCTGCAGGATCGGGTCGTAGCCGCGTTTTGTCCGCCACGGACCGGTATTGCCAAAGCCGGAGACGGAGTGGTAGATCACGTCCGGATTGATCGCACGGATGGCTTCGTAGCCGACCCCAAGGCGATCTGCGACGCCGGGTGTGAAACTCTGCATCACGACGTCTGCGTCGCGGGCGAGGGCCATGACGATGGCGATGCCATCAGGATCTTTGAGGTTGAGCGCGAGGCTTCGCTTACTTCGGTTGATGGCGGAGAAGTAACCGCTGACGCCGCCGACAAGGGGTGGCCAAGCGCGCGTCTCATCCCCAGTCTCGGGGTGCTCTACCTCGATCACGTCAGCGCCGAATTCGGCCAGCATCATCGATGCATATGGACCCGCGAGATCTCGGCATAGATCGAGAACGCGGATGCCGGTCAGCAGTGAGGTTGGTGGAACCGAGGATGCATCGCTCACGATGCGACTCCTTGCGCTTGAACGCGAACGCGGCTGTTGAGGGCGTGCCCGAGCAAGCGTTCCAGCAGGTCGTGGATCTCGAATAGCGCGTCGAGGTCAACGCCAGTGTGGATCCTCATCTGATGGCACATCCAGACGAGATCCTCGGCAGCAAGATTGCCCCCGGAGTTCAGGGTGAACGGCGACCCGCCGATCCCCCCGACTGCCGCGTCGAAGTGGACTGCCCCAGCATCCATCGCCGCGAGCACATTCGCCAGCGCTAACCCACGCGTGTCGTGGAAGTGCAGCGCCAACTCTAGGTCGCCGAGATCCGCGAGCAACTGAGAAACCATCTCATGGACTTGGTCTGGGTTGGCCTCGCCGCTCGTGTCGCCAAGCGCTATCCCAGTTGCGCCGGCGCCGACGAACCTTGCGACCATCGCTCGCACGCCATCGATGGTGATCTCGTCGCCGTAGGGGGATCCGAAGGCGGTCGAGACTGTCCCGATTGCCCCTATGCCAGACTCGCGTGCGCGTCTGATGACAGCCTCTGCTTCCGACATCGACTCTTCGGTCGAGCGCCGTACGTTGCTGCGATTACCGACGTCGCTGGCAGCGACGAAGACGACAACAACGTCGACGCCTGAGGCTATCGCGCGCTCTGCACCCTTGATATTCGGTACTGATGCGTCGTAAGTGACGTCGCTTCGGCGGCGAAGGTGAGCCATAACCTCTTCGGCGTCAGCCATCTGAGGTACTGCGCGGGAACTCACGAACGACGTCGCGTTGATTCTGCGAAAGCCAGCGTTGCCGAGCATCTCGAGCAGCCGCACCTTGTCCTCAGTAGCGACGAGCCGAGACTCTCCCTGCAGCCCGTCTCGGGCCGTGACATCACGGATTGTTATCGAGTCTGGATGATTCATCTGGCAGCCTAAGTTCGCTCTGCGCAAGGCCATTACAATGGTCGAAGTCAGCTTACGCCGAAGGCTCCGTCGCTGTCAAGCCGGAGCTGCGGCGGTTTGCTCGGCGGCGAGCCACCAGGGGCATCGTGCAGCGATGGCGCCCGAGCTGCTAGCGGCCTCCGGTGCGCACGCTGGTTCGCGGTTGGCGCCGCCACGCCATCGTTCAGGTCGGGCCTAGTCTTTGGTGCGGCTCTGTCGCGACGCTTCGGTGTGGCGAAGCTTCGTCGCGGCGAACCTGGTCTCGATCGCTCGTCGGGACAGAGGTAGGCCTCGGCTCTTGGGGTGGCCAGTTGCTGGACACGTGAAGTCGTGTTATCGTCTAACCGCAGGAGCTAGTGCTTTTTCGCCATGCGTAACTGCCAACGGCTGTTTCCGACATCTGCAACCTCGCTCGGAGCCGAGGGTGCGGCGACGCACGCTCTGGCGGTCGGAGGTTCAACCTTGGGCACCGAGGGCGCGCGCGGGGAGTGAGCACGTGACCAGTCCTGCGGCCAAAGAAGAAGCTGGCGTGGATGCCGCCGCGGTGTTTGCGAGCCTGACGGCCGGAGATCTCGACGGATTACTTTCAGCCTCGGCCGTTAGAGCAGCCCGTCTTGATCTGCTAGACACGCTGGGCTGCGCGGTGGCTGGACAGTCTGCCCTGGGCGTCCCCGAGGCTCGCAGACTGCTAATCGGCCAAGGCGGGACCCCCGAGGCCGGGGTTTGGGGTAGTGGCTGCCGGCTTCCAGCTGCCCAAGCTGCCTTCGTCAACGCGATGAGCGCGCATGCGCTGGACTACGATGACATACACCCGGGCGTGACCCATACCGGCGTCACCGTAATCCCTGCGGCGCTGGCTACGGCGGAGGCGGCGACAAACGTGAGTGTCGCATCGCTGTTGGAGGCGATCGTTTTAGGCAGTGAGGTCGCTGACCGCATCGCCCTAAGTGTGCTTGACGGCCCTGGTGTCACCGGTTGGCTGCTGACTCCGCTGGCCGGAGTTTTCGGCTCTGCGGCTGCGGCAGCTCGCCTGTACGGACTGTCAGCAGATGGGATTCGCCACGCACTGGGCTTCGCGTACGTGCAGGCAAGCGGCAATGGCCAGTCAACACTCGACGGCGCTCTCGCTAAGCGCATGCAACCAGGATTTGCGGCACGCGGGGGCGTGTTCGCGGCGCAGCTTGCTCGGCAGGGGCTGACCGCGCCGCTTGACAGCCTTGAGGGAAGGCGCGGGTTCTTTGCCGTGTACCACAACGGTCGGTACGACCGCGCACTTCTACATCACGGCCATCCAGGCGGATGGCTGATCGAGGCCGCGACCTTTAAGCCGTATCCGTGCTGTGGCTGGACGCATACTGCCCTTGAGTGTGGACTCCACCTGAGGTCGCAAGTTGTCTCGCTAGAGAACGTGAGGTCCGTCCGCATTCTCGTCAACGCTCAGGCATACAACAGCACCGGGACGCCGACCGACCGTCGCTACAAGCCGAAGACAGCGGTAGATGGCCAATTCAGCATTCCCTATGTCTTTGCCGTTGCGATGGCGAACGGCGAGGTTCAAATCGCAGACTTCGACCCCAGCGCGCTCGCGCGCGGCGATGTCCTTGCCCTCGCAGGCAAAGTGCACGTCGCCGTGGATCGCGAGCTAGTCGGCGATGCCGCAAGAGGGCTGAGCCCTGCGTCGGCGACAGTCGTGTTGGACGACGGCCAGATGCTGAAAGCGCAGATCACTCATCCTTGCGGCGTTAGCCCGCCACTGGACCAGAACTCCATCGAGAAGAAGTTCAGGGGTTGCTGCCTACACGCCGGACTTTCAGACGGATTCGCCGACGCGGTTATCGAACTCGTCCTGGGCGACGGCGGCAGCGCAACCACACTCGCCGACCTTCTGACTTGACATGCGTCTACCTAACGCTGAAACCCTTGAACCCCGGCCGGAGCCTCGGTATCTAGTCGAGAGCCTGGCTCGCGGGCTCAGCGTACTAGCCGCGTTCGAGCCTGGCACCCGCGACCTATCGCTGGCGGAGATAGCAGAAGTCAGTGGCATAAGCACCGCAAGCGCGTTTCGGCTCCTGCACACCTTAACACAGCTCGGATACGTGCTGCGGGATCTAGAGACGAAGCGATATCGCCTAGGACCGGCTGTCCTGAGTCTCGGTATGGCCTCCCTCTCATCGATGACGTTGGTTGATCTCGTCGACCCATACCTGCAAAGTCTGCGCGACGAAACTGACGAGAACGTCAAATGCGCGGTCGTTCATGGAACCGAGCTCGTCTATGTAGCGCACTACCGGTCGAAGTCACGCCCTTCGCGGACGGCGTACATTGGCACGAAGATTGCGGCACACACCACGTCGAGCGGCCGCGCCTTCTACGCGCGGCTGCCGCACGACGTAGCGGAACGCCTAATCGAACAGAGTCCGCGTCCGCGGCTTACCCCCCGGACGTTGACCGCCACCGGCAGGATAATGGCCGAGGTCAGCCGCGCGCGAGAACTTGGATACGCGGTCAACGATCAGGGTCTCAGCATGGAGCACCGCTCTGTTGCTGCCGCCTTAGTCAACCATAATGGCTATCCAGTCGGCGCGATCAACATCGCCGTCTGGGCGAGCCTAGTCAGCCGCGCGGAAATGGAGGAGCGCTATGCCCCGAAGGTGGTCTCGACCGCCGCGCAGATCTCGATGCTCCTTCCCGACCAGCTAGAAGGGTTTCTTGAGTCGGGGGAGCTGCTGAACTTGCTTCCCCCAGCGCGGTGATTCTGTATGCGTCTTCCGTGCCCTCAGGGTTCGCCTCACGTCGCGAGGAGGCTTATGGTTCCATAGCGCGCTTTCGTTCCTCACCGATGCGTATGACGCCTGACGGCTTCCTACGCAGCATATCGGCCGGCAGCACTGCTGCCAACGTCGTCACCTAGCCGTGGGAGCGTCCGCAGATTCGCTTGCAAGAGCTGTCACGCCTAGGACCACAGCCAGCCTAGCTGGCATGAGAGGAGAACTGAAATGAGAGGGATCATTCCGCACGGAGCTAAGCTCGGCACCGCAACAGCGGGCCTTGCGGCCGTGCTGGCAGTGGCCGTGCTACTAATTGTCAGCCCATGGGGGACAGCGAGCGGCGCCCGCACAAAGGCCGTCGCCTCGACTGCCCGAGGCGGCACCAATTACGGCGTTGCGACAATCATACCGCTGTCCGGCGCCGGTGCGCCGTACGGAAAGCTGTTTCAGCAGGCTTTCAACTTGGCGTTCACCAACATCAACAAGGACCACATCTTCAACGGTAAGCTCATCAACTACTACTACGATTCCCAAGCGCTTCCGGCGCCAGCAGTGTCAGCAGCCCAGCAGGCAATCTCCATCCACCACATCTCTGCCATCCAGATTGGCTTCACGGCACCCGTAACCGCAGTTGAGCCTCTCGCGACGCGAGATCATGTACTCGAGATCAACGTCGGTGCCAGCGGCTCAAACCTGTACGGCTTGTCACATTACCTGCTGTCGACCGTGCCCCTTGGTAATCAACAGGTTGACTTGTTCGCACCATGGGTGATTAAACACGAGCACCTGACGCGCTGGGTGGTGGTGTACACAAGTGAACCGCTCGGCGACGGACTCAAGGCCGCTCTGGACCAAGTCGTGCCGAAGTCTCGTGGGAAGGTTGTCGCAAACCTATCTGTTAGTCCTACCGCATCGGACTACACCTCCCTCGTGACGCAGATCAAGAGTGCTATCGGGTCGCATCAAAGCAGCACAATGGTGTATCTTGCGGTCAGCGGCCAGGTCTCCGGCAACATGCAGGAGATAATCAATGCCCTTGTCGCACAAGGCGTACATGTCAAGTATGGGGGCTTCGCTGACTCGGTTACCCCGGCTTTGCAGTCAGATCCGAACGCCACGACGTATCAGTACACGAATCCGACTGTCAACCTGTCGACAGGAGATCGAAGCTTGACTAGGCAGTTCCTGCACACGTGGAAGACGACGTATCGCAAGGCAGCGTTTAATCCCGGAACCGTCGATCAGTACGACAGCACGCTGCTGATCGCCGATGGGATTCATCGTCTCCAGGCACAGCACAAGGCTGTCAACGGCACGACTCTCATCGCTGCGCTGCAATCGATGGGCAAGATCCCCGTCGTAGGTGGTGTATGGACCCTATCCCGCAAGGGTACGGTGAACGTCCCTGAGAGTATCAACGAGTTGACGAAGACCGGTAGCAAGGTGCTTGCACGCTAACACAGTAAGCAGCCGTAGGCTGTCGGCCCAGCGGACGCCAGCTGGGCCGACAGCCCGCCGGCTGGCGTGCGCGCGTGGAGAGTGGTTCCATGAACAACGATCACAGTGAGTGCGGGTTCGACGAGTGCGGCCAAGTAATAGAGCCCTGAAGGGAAGAGCGGAGGCTCAGCGATGACTATTAATAGCGGCAGGCCCAGGATCGGCTTTCGCCCGGCCGTCTGGGCGTCGGCGGAACGCAACCCGTTCGTCACGCAGCTTGGCCTAGCGGCCAAAGCTGAAGCAGCGGGCATCGACGGGATCTTTTTTGGTGACCGTATGCTCGCGAGTGTGGGAGTTGATGAGAAGGCGGTATATCAGTCGAGTCACACGGAAGTAACGGTAACGCTAGCGGCTATGGCCGCGCGGACGGAGCGTATAAAGATTGCGCCACTCGTTCTCGTCGTTCCGTTTCGACATCCCGTCCAGCTCGCAAAGATCACAGCGTCGCTGGATCTGCTGTCGAACGGACGCCTGATGCTGCCAGTGGGTGGGGGGTGGAACGATCATGAGTTCGAGACGCTTGGTCTGCGGCGGGCGGAGACACTGCGGCGAATGGAGGAGTGCGTTGAGATCATGCGCGCCCTCTGGCGTGGCGAGACACTTGACTACGCGGGTGAGTACTACACACTTGAAGACGTGGCGATAGCGCCCCTTCCAGCTACTCCGGGCGGTCCGCCGGTGTGGCTCGGATCGTTTTCGCCGCATTCGCTCGACATCTGGCGCGGCGAACCGTTCACCTCCAAGACCAAGCGCGCGCTAGCACGGGTGGGGCGCATGGCTGACGTGTGGGTGCCGATGCTGTACGACGCGGCGCAACGGGGACGAATCCGTCGAGAGACGCTGCAAGCAGCGTGGGAGCAGGTAGAGACGGAAGCTGGTGCGGCCGGCCGCGATGGATCGGTGACGTTTGCGTGCTCACATTGGTTCTACTGTGTTGAGAATCGTCAGGATGAGGTGGGTCTCGCTGATGCGATGGGGGCGTTCTTTGACGGGTCGTTGGAGGACGCGCGAAAGACCTATCTGATCGGAAGTGCGGACGAGATCGTCGAGACGCTGCACGGACTGCTACCAACCGGGCTAAGGCCAGCTTGGTTCATCATGACGAGCCTTGGGCCCTCCGAGCGACAGCTTGAGTACCTCGTCAGCGAAATCGCGCCCCGGCTGAGGGCGATGACCTGATGGTCGGATGTGAAACGATCTGCGCGCAGGCGAACGTGGCGATCGACATGCGCGCAAGTCTCTGCGGTTCGGTAACAACGAAAGGTTGGGCCGGATGGCGACTCTATTGAGCCTTGCAGTAGGCGGTTTGGCGGATGGCGCTCTCTACGCGTTGATAGCGATTGGGTTCGCGCTGGTGTTCGGCATGACTGGCATCTTCCACGTAGCCGAGGGGGGCGTGTTCTTGGTGAGCGCGTACACGTATTACGAACTTGCCGTGGAGGCAGGCGTCCCAGTCGTCATCGCGATCATCGCCGCGGCTGCCGGCGCCCTGATCGCAGGAGCCGCGATTTACCTCCTCGTGTACCAGAGGATGCTGAAAGGCAACCGGAGCTTCTTCTCCATCTTCCTTGCGTCGTTCGGTACGCTGGTGGTACTCCAGAATGGCCTTGTTTTGGCGTTCGGCGCGTCACCTGTGGCTTTCCCTGGAACGCTACTACAGGGCTTCAGCGTCGCCGGGGTCGAGATCACCTGGGCCGACGTCGTAGCCATCGCTGCCGCGGTCGCGACAACCGCAACGATGGCATGGTTCCTGCGAATGACGCTCACTGGTGTGCGACTCCGAGCGCTCGCTGAGAACCCGCAACTGACCAGTGAGTGCGGGATTCCGTCGTCGAAGTATCGGATACTGGCGTACGCGCTTGGGTGCGTCTTAGTAGTGCCCGGGGCGATCATACTCGGCTACACGCAGGGCATTGAGCCGAGCGATGCACCGACTATCGTGACGATCGCGATCGTCGCCAGCATCGGCGGCGGTGTCGGTAGTCTCGTGGGAAGCGGGCTGACGGCCCTGGGGTTCGGCTTCATAGCGAGCGTCGCCGTTTACTGGCTACCTGGGTCGTGGTCGGAGGCGGTCGCATACATGGCGTTCTTCGTGTTGATCCTCGTTAGGCCCAGCGGCCTGTTCGAGCGGGCGAGGTGAGCCACCGTGGCATATGTTGAAAGCATGATCGTTCTAGGGGCGACGAACGTCATCCTGGCAATCGCCTTGGACCTTCTGATCGGTGTCGCTGGCTTGTTCTCGGCCGCGTCCGGTGTCTTCTATGGCATCGGGGCGTATGCCGCCGCAATCGTATGGGCCCACGTTACGTCGAACCTGCTAGCTGCGGTGGTGGTGGCGTTCGTAGTCGGCTGCCTGGTTGCCGTGCCGTTCATCGTTCCCGCATTGCGCGCACGAGTAGAGGTCACGTTCGTAGTCGCTTCGTTGGCCTTTGGTGAGATCCTTACGCAGGTGTTTCAGAGTTGGAACGGCGTCACCGGCGGCAACGAGGGGCTGCTTGGGTTTCCCTTGCCGACGCTCTTTGGGCTGACGCTGTCACCGGGACTGTCATTAGTGGTTGTAGGAATATGCCTCATGCTCGTGGTTGCTGGCGTCAAGGAGGCAGCGTCCAGGTCCTCCTGGGGACTGGATCTCCGCGCAGTACGCAACGACGACAGCGCGGCACGGTCTCTCGGTGTTCGCGCGACTCGTATCCGGATCCAGGTGGCGATCCTTGCCTGCGGGCTGACCGCGCTGGCGGGCGTGCTCTACGCCGCCGAGATCGGATACGTCGACCCTTCCGGATTTGGCACCTCCGAGTCGGAGTTGATCGCAGCGATGGTGGTCCTCGGCGGCCTCGCGTCGTTCCTAGGGCCGATCGTCGGCGCCATCGCCCTGACGGCTATTCCCGCGGGGCTCACATTTGCGCCGATAAGCTCTGCTCTGTTAGGGCCGATTGAGCAAGGCGCATACGGGCTGCTGATTGTTTTGGTCATCCTTTTCCGCCCGGAGGGCATCGTAGGCGGGTTCACGCGGATCACTATGCGGTTCCGCCCGACTGACACACAGAGGCAGGCTCCGTAAAGTGCCACGAGACACCGCCTACCCAGCTGCCTTAACGCTGAAACACGTGAGTATGGCATTCGGCGGCGTCAAGGTGCTCCACAACGTGACCACGAGTGTCGAAGGGCCCGGTATTGTGGCACTGGTAGGTCCGAACGGCGCCGGCAAGACGACACTGTTCAATATCGTCACGGGAGCGCTAAAGCCGGGTAGTGGCAGTGTGCAAGCGTTCGGGATCGAGCTGACAGCGCTATCGGCCGAGGAAATTGCCGACCTCGGCGTGTTCAGGACCTTTCAGGACGTCCGTCTCTTCCGTGACCTTTCCGTCCGAGAGAACATCTGCGTCGGCCTCCGGCGAGCTCTTCGCCGACGTGACACGCTGGCGAAAGTCGACGAAGTTATGGAGCACTTCCAGCTTGCGGATCAGGCAGATTGCCTCGCAAGGGACCTGTCTTACGGCGCCAGCAAGCTCCTTAGCGTTGCCAGGACCGTCATTCACGAGCCGAAGCTGCTCTTGCTGGACGAGCCGGCGTCGGGGATGGACGCACAGTCATATGAGTGTCTGACTCGTGCCGTGCAGGACCTGGAAGACATTCCAATGGTGATCGTGGAGCACAACTTGGACGTGGTCCGGGGACTCGCCTCGCGAGTAATCTTCCTCGACGGGGGCGAGATTCTGGCCGACGGCTCGACTGCCGAGATCCTGGCTCGCGAAGATCTCGCCTCTATCTACTTTGGCCGTGCTGCAGGAGCACGCAGAGGGACTCAAAGCGAGGCAGATGGATGAGCGCCAGAGCTAGCAACGGTGGTCTTTCCCTTAAGGTAAGGGCGGCAGGATACGACTCCCGATCTGTTCTGGAGGACGTCGAGATACAGGCACGACCGTCGGAGGTAGTGTCGATTCTCGGTCACAACGGAGCCGGCAAGACCACGATCCTCAGAGCCCTGTACGGTTTGCTGCCGCGCTTCAGCGGTGAAGTCCAGCTTGCTGATCGGATTATCCGGGCGCCGAACCCAGCAGTGATGCTTGGCGCGGGAGTGGCCTACGTGCCGACTCCCCCGAACGTGTTCGGCGACATCACGGTTCGAGAGAATTTACTGTTGGGCATGGCTCGCCACCCGCGGGGTGAGCGAGCCGAACGGCTTGAAGCCGTCTGTGAGCTGTTTCCTGCACTCAGGGACCGGATGCGGGCTAAGTGCTCGAACCTCTCTGGGGGGCAGCGCCAGATGGTGGCGATTTCGCGCGCGCTGCTCTCTGATCCGTCCGTGCTGTTGCTGGACGAGCCCTCGATCGGGCTCGCGCCCGTATTGGTCGAAGAGATGATGGACCACATCCGCGCGTTCGTCAGCCGCGGTATAAGTGTCATGCTTGTTGAACAGAGCATCGGCGTCGCCCTCGATATGAGCGATTACATCTACGTCATCAAGGAGGGAAGTGTGTGTCTTGAGCGACCTTCGTCGGAATTCCCATCAGACGAAGAGCTCTGGACCTACTTCTGAGCGCTCGGTAAACCGCGAGCGGTCTGCCCATGCGGAGGTACCCATCGATAGTGCGAGCGGTGCGCTCCACAAGGGCCATGGTTCAGCGAGCTGAGTTCAGGCAGGCAAGCAGTGGGGAGCACCGAGTAGTAGATGAACGCCAAGAGGGAGCGGAGCGCGGCCTGGTCGGCTGGTAAGGACCCGCGGATCTACGCTCGTTGTGCCGGCCTGCGACCGGTCGCGGCGAAAAAAATTACGTCGTGACACGATTGGCGGGGCGACCCGAGGTCCCGGGGATGTCGGCTATCTTCCCGTCAGCCGGGACGAACCGACCAGGAAGCGATCTGCAAGCCCTAGATAAGATACGGAGTGAGTGTATGTCAGTGGCTCGAGAGCTGGCTGAGTTCCTAGCGAGCATTTCGATTGACGACCTGCCGGATGACACGGTTGAACATGCAGCAATGGTCGTCGCCAGTACAGTCGCAAGCGCGGCCGCTGGCATCACCATCCCGTCGGCCCAGGTGATTAGAGATCTTGCTCGTGAGCGCAGCGGACGGCCAGACGCATCCTTGTGGTTCGACGCCGGGGCGAAGCTCTCGGTGCCCGAGGTTGCGCAGGCGAACGCTGTCGCAAGTTCCGCGGCAGCTTCTGACGACAGCGATCTGCGGAACATCGTCCATGCGGGGGGGTTGCTGACTGCGATCGCACTAGCCGCCGGCGAACGGACGCAGGCGGATGGTAACGGTGTGCTCGCCGCGATTGTATGTGGCTACGAGGCAGCGGGACGCATCGGAGAAGCGATGACCCCCGGTGTCCAGGAACACGGGTTCCATGGCACGATTGGCTTCGGACGCGGCTTCCATGGATGTGTCGCCGCTGTGTTTGGGGCAACCGTGGCGGCGGGTCGGTTGTTCGGGCTTGATCCAGAGCAACTCACCCAGGCAATTGCACTGTCGGCGACATCCATTGGGGGCCTCATGGTTGCTGCCAAGACCAGCACGGCTCGCGAATATCACGACGGAATCGCCGCACTGATTGCGCTGCAGGCGACGTGCGCAGCCGCGCGTGGCTACGTTGCCGAGGAGTCGGTTCTCGAGGCCCCACAAGGCTTCTTCGAACTTTTCGGCGGCGTCCCAGGAGCGCTCGGGGGCGCGGTCGCCACAGCAGACTTGGGCGCTAGCTGGGACATCTCAACTGACATGGCGATTAAGCTTCTCCCCGGCGGACACCCGTATCACGCGTTTGGCAGGGCCGCAGCCGCCGCGGTTGCTGACAGCGGGATTACTCCAGAAGAAATCGAGAGCATCATCCTGTCCAGTCCAGGAATGGAACGAATCGCAGGTCCGCTTCATCCGAAGAATCTGGTGGAGATGGCTCATAGTCCGGCCTATTTCGCCGCGGCAGGTGCAGCGGACGCAGACTTTTCTTGGATTCATGCGAGGGCCGACAAGTGGCAGGACCCCGTCATCAATAGCCTTATCGACAAGGTAGCTGCCGGTCCCGAGCCGCCAGTCGGTTCGCCGCCATATCGTCACGGAGGGACGGTGACGCTGCGGACTTACGACGGTCGCGTGGCTACGCACACGGTGTATCAGGCTCCGGGCTCCGCAGCCTGCGGCTTAGGCTGGAGCGAAGTCGATGCTAAATACCGGGCTTTGGTACCAACTTCCGGAGTATCTGAGGAAAGGATGGACATCAGCCTAGAAATGATTCATGACTTGGTGCGATTGCCCGCGGTAACGGCTTTGACCGCCATGCTGAGAGTCGACCAACGACCAAACAGTAACGGTAGGGCAGCGATGCAGGTGCCGTGAGCGATGACTTGACACCACCGCGTGACACCCCGGTCATGGTTGACCGCCGCAGGTCATTCAGGCCGGACGCTCCTCGCTGGCTCATGCGTGATCGTCAGCCAAGTACCCTTCCCAGGGTCGTTTTGGTACTGTCGGCGTTAGCGTGACCGCAGGAGTGCCGAAAAGAGCCAGGGTCACGGGGCAAACCAAGACGGCCTCGACGAACACCACCATGCCTCTATCCTAAGCTGCGGCTGGGGCGTCTGATCAGAGTTGAGAAGTGAGGTGAGGACCGTGACGGAAGCCGAACCGGCGACTGAGTTGCATCCGAGCAGCGAAGCGTACTTCATCCAGAGTCTCGCACGCGGGCTGCGGGTTCTGGAAGCGTTTGAGTCTGGTCGTCATGAACTCTCGCAGTCCGAAGTGGCAGCAGCCGCCGGCGTCACGGTTCCTAGTGCGCTTCGTATCGGCTACACCCTCCAGTCGCTAGGCTACTTGACTCGCAACCCGGCTACTCGCGGTTACAGGCTTGGGCCAAAGGTGTTGGCGCTAGGGCGTGCGACCCTCGCGTCGATGCCACTGCCTAGGATCGCCGATCCGCTGCTCCGCGACCTCCGGGACGCAACCGGCGAGACGGTGAAGATGGCTGTCCTGCAAGGCACCGAGATGGTGTACATCGTGCGTTACCCGTCGACCATGCATCCGACAACGTCCGTTCACGTTGGGTCTCGCCTTGAGGCATGCGCGACGTCAACGGGCCGAGCGATCCTCGCCAAGCTCCCGCCGAAGCGCGCAAGGGAAATAGTAGAGCACAGCCGGCGCGTCGGTCATACCGCTCGCACTCAAACGGATGTGGAAGCTGTCATGCGGGACATCGATAGAGCCCGCGCCGACGGGTTTGCCATTAACGACCAGGGCACGTCGATGGAGCACCGTTCCGTGGGAGCCGCAGTCTTGGACGCAAGCGGAGAGCCAATCGCGGCGATTAACATCTCTGTGTCTGTCAGCCGCGTCACCGTGGTGGAGATGCGTACGCGGCTCGCGCCGCTGGTGGTGGCGACGAGCGAGGACATATCAAGCCTGCTGTTGAGTGCGGAGCGGGAGAGCGGTAGATGCTAAAGGATGCAGCTTGTCTGCAGTGACGGCATGCCGCTCGGCGACGACGTTGTTGGCGTAGCGTAGGTCGTGGTCGCGGTGGCGTTCGTGGGCGAGGTGGTAGGTCCAGTAGGCGTCAAAGGCTCCGTTGCTGGTCAGCGCCCGGAGTTTGAGGATGGCCTCGGGACCGTCAAGGCCGCAGCGGGCGCCGGTGATGTCCATCCGGTCCTTGACCAGATGGCGGCAGGCGCCTTTGATGATTCCGGTGCCGATCGGCCACCCGTTGGTCAGGGCGGTGGGGTGGTCGAGGTGGCGTTTCTTGTTGAGCAGGTAGCCGGCGGCGCGATCGGCGTTGAGGCGTTTCTCGGGAGTGCGGTTGCGTTTGGTCGCGGCTGGGCGGATCGCGGCGGCGACGATCCCGGCTTTGCCGTCAAGGACGGCGAGCGCTTTGTCGTGCACCCATTGTTCTGCGGCGGGGTTGCCCTCTTTGTGAAAGCACAAGGCGGCTGACCACAAATATTCCAGGACGCCCAAGAAGTCGATGACGACAGCGACCGTGAGCTTGCGCTGCCTGGCCTCGGCGGTGATCCGGGTGATCTGGTGAGCGTTACCGTCGACCAACGCGATCCACGTCTGCCGGTGGCAGGGGTCGCGACGTTCGGCCTGCTCGGAGATCTGGCCGATCACGGTCGCGGGGTCCTGGATGACGCTGGCGCACAACCACTTGCGTCTCGCGCGAGGGGCCGGCAGCGTCTCCTCTGCCGTAGGGGCGAGCACGTCGCCTGGCGTGCGCGGCGCCGGGGCGATGTCATAGACAGCGCCGACTTCCGCGATCCGCTTGCGATTGGCCTTCTCGCCCTGGATAGCCGCGCTTTTAGTTTCGGGGATGGGCGCTGCGCCGCGCGGGCGGTCGCGTCCCTGAGCGCGTCCGCGCGCATCACGATCCCTTTCCCATCGGCAGAGAGCACCAGCACATCGTTCTCCTCGGGCGGCCGGTCGCTGACAGTCTGTTCGGCATAGCAGGCGTCGAAGTCGACCGCGGCACGGACGGCGAGCTGTTCAACTTGACGCTTGCCGAGCTGCAGGCCCGTCCGGTCTCGCAGCTGGCTGGTCGCATGCTCAAAGCAGCCCGCCGCCGCCTCCACAGCACCCTTGGCATGATGACCCCAGAAGAGTTCGAGACTACCCACTGCCAAGCTCAAATCAAAGAACCCTCCCCCGTGTAGGAGCGGCACGAAACCTCGGGCGGTTCAGGATGTGGTGGTCGGTCCGGTGGTGGCGCGCGAGTCTGGCGTACCGTTCGAGCGCTCGGTCAGCGGTTGGCTGGGTGCACGCGCGCTGTTCTGGGTAGAGCGGCAGTTCGGGGATGTCGGCGCGTCTCAGCTCGGCATGAGGCGGGCCGCTGCTGCTGCTTCTCAGCCTGGGCTACCGTCCGCCTCGGTCTCTTGTCACGCATCGCAACCTCCAAACCCGGGTTGGTGTTACAAGGTCAGCTGGCTTCTGACCGTCCACAGTGGGCCCAGTTCAGACGTCTGCACCCACATCTGTGTCGACGCCAATAGAGCTCCGAATCACCGTGATCGGGTTCGCACGGCAAGCAGCTGGGATCTTCCGGTTCATAGCCAGGCGGAGCGTCGCGCGTCAGCCGGCTACACATGCGACCACCTTGGTGCCCACTCCGGCGGCCGCAGGTCATTGGCGCGCAGAATCCGATGAACGGTCGAGGACGGCACATTGGTTGCCGCCGAAAGTCGGCGCAGGCTCCAATACCGGGCGCCATCTGGTGGTGGCCCATGCACCGTAGCCAGCACCCGGTGAACCTGGTCGCTCGTAATCACTCTCGGCCGCCCCGGCCGCGGTGCATCAGCCAAACCGTCCAGACGCCGCTCACTGAACCTCACCAGCCAAAGTCGCACCGTCGGCTGCGAAACCCCAATCTTCGCGGCAATTTCAGCGTTGGCCGTCCCAGCCGCGGCGAGCAGCACGATCTTGGCCCGCATAGCGTCGTTCTGCGGCGTCGAGCGTTTTCGCACCACCGCCTCCAGCAACTGCCGTTCAGCGTCCGTCAGCTCGAGCCAAGCCAAAATAGTCGCCACCAGCGAAGCCGCACGGAAATTCGACCGCGCAGTTAGCCAAGGAACCCTGCGAGCTCCGGGCGCAGTCGCCCAAACGGGTGGAACCGGAGCGCCGCGCCTGACGAGACAAAACAGCCGATGACTGTGGCCCGAGATCTCTGCACCGGCGCGAACCAAACCGTGTTGTCGTGAGCACTGGCCTGGCGCCGCGGTTACTCGTGGTCGCTACGCAGGATGGCGGCGAGCTTTGTGAGATCCGCGGCAATCTGCTCAAGCAGTCCTGCGGCGGCCTCTCGCTGCTGGCTGTTGAGCGACACGCTGGGTGGTGACGATTCGGGCCTCAAACGTCGTTGAGCGTGGTGATGTGATCGGCTGCTGATCGCGGTCAACGCCAGGATGGTGGTGATGACCGGCCGGGCCGTGGTGTTCGTCCGTAATTTGCGGGTGCTGGCCGCTGCCGTGCCGCCAGCGGTGATGCTGCTTATCACCATGCTGGTGGCGGCGTTTGCCGGTGCGGCCGGGGTCTGATATGCCTTCCAACACGAGTTCCCCCGGGGGTCTGGTGGGAGGGGCCGTTGGGAGCGTTGGCCAGGTGAGGAGCGTGGTGTTGTGTGGGTGTGATGGCGATGAGCGCAGAGCAGGTGGTGGTGGAGGCTGATCTGCTGGCTGGGCGTTTGTGCTGCCCGGTTTGTGACGGGCCGCTTGCGCCTTGGGGGTTTGCGCGCGAGCGCACCGTGCGCCTGCTTGATGAGACACGCTTGCTGCGGCCACGGCGAGCGTGCTGTCGGAGCTGTGAGCGGACACACGTGCTGCTGCCGGCCTGGGCGCTTGCCAGGCGGCGTGACGGGACGGAGGTGATCGGCCGGGCGCTTTTGGCCAAGGCCAACGGTCAGGGGCACCGCACGATCGCAGCGGCGCTCGGGCGCCCACCAGGGACGGTGCGTGGCTGGTTGCGCACCTTCACGCGCCGCGCCGGGGCGATCACCACGGCCGCTCGCCTGTGGGAGCGTGCGCTTGACCCGTCAGCCAACCAGCAGATCGTGTCCGGCCCGCCGCTGGTGCAGGCGGTGGACGCGCTCGGCCGTGCGACCAGGGCATGCCGGCTGCGGCTGAAGCTCACCGCGTCACCGTGGGAGCTTGCTGTGGTGTTGACGGGCCTGTTGCACGGGCCGGGACGCGACCCACCAGGGTTCTGAGACCCCGCGGTGTTGGTGCCCAGGCGCGGTGGGTCGCATCGCTCGGGCCGCACACGCCCCGCACCCCGAACAACATCCCGCGTCCTGGCATCCAGGCTCATGCCGAGCGATCAACAGCGAAAGCGAAGCGGTCACAGACGCGCAACGCACCACCACCCGCCCCCGTGCCCCCTGTTTCTCTTCCTTGCCGCCGTTCCCAGGGCCACAGGAGCACGCTGCAAGGGGCTTTGGTCGTTCGGTCGTTCATAACCCAGATCATCACCCCCGATGACGCGATCATCACCATCCTGAGTGTCCGTCAACAGCTGGCCCGGTAACGCGCTGTCCGCGACGCTGGCGGGTGGCTCGGAACCCGACTTGGCCAGTTCCGCTCCGATGAACGCCTCGAGGACGCTGCGCTGGATACGCACCCGCCGTCCTCCGACTCGCAGCGCCGGTAGCTCTCCACGGTCTATCCAGTTGCGGACTGTTTGAGCGTTCACCTTGAGGAGGGCGGCGGTCTCATCGACCGTTAATAGCTCTGCGTCCGTGATGGTCATTGGCCAAACAGATCATACTTGAGTCGCAGTGAGACAAAGCAGCGTCAGCATCTGCCTCATGGCTGACACGGAGGTCTCCGCTGGTGCTGCGCTGGCGGCCTTGCTCGCTACTACCCCAGCCATTCGTCGAAGCGCTGGCTGACGCTCCGGTTGTGCGCTTGAACCCGGTCACGTAACTGCTGGCCGGCAGGCCCAGCGATCGTGGCGGCGGTGTACTCCTCCGGCTCCCAGCGCTGCACGGCGCAGCGCAACAGCGTGTCGATCGCTTTGATCGGGATCCAGCGCGGGTCACGGAAGTCGCCCGGCTTCATGTTCCCGGGGAACCGGTGGCGTTCGTGGTCCGGGGTGATAATGATCAGCTGGTCGACCAGATGCTCCGGGTCGTCCGGGTTCTCGCTCACGGAGCGGTGATGGAAGTCGACGGCGAGATACTCGTCGGGTGGGCGGTGCTGGATTAGCTGGAACTCACGGCCATCGGGGTAGAGCTGTTCTTGGATCGTGTGGGCGAGCGTCTCGATCGCGTTCGGGATGTAGGTGCCGGGGTTATCGGTCAGCTCGCCGGCGATCACGACCGGCCGGTAGCCGGGTGCTTCGTACGCACGGGCGTGGCAGATGCCTTGCATGCCGCCGATACCCGGAAACGTCAGCAGTAGCTCCCACTCAAGCTGCATCACGCGGATCCTAATGGCCGTCTTTCGCCATGTGAAGAACCTTGAGACCGCGGCACAGGTGCCTGCCACGCAAGGAGCCCAAGGAGCTCGTGCCGAGACCGCAACCAACTGGCGTGCTGCCAGCGCGGGTGCACGGCAAGAGCGACCCCTCGCTCCGACAGGCATGGTCTGCGCCGCGATGGAGCAGAAGCCGTGCTCATAGCTCATGGCCGGGTGTGCGGGCCCGCGTCAGTACTTCCGTCTCGCGCTCCAGCCCGTCTGGCTCGGCTTCGGCGCGTCCGGGCCAGACACGCGGCGGGTCTCGCTTGAGCTCACGCTCGGTGCTGACGGCCGGTTCGGTGGGCCGTTCGCCCGCATCGCGCCCGACACGGGCGCTGGGACTGTCGGGCTCCCGCAGGTCATGGTCCGGCACAGCAGGATCGCTTTCGTGGTCGCGTCCTGTCGGTGGCTGTGTCTCCCATCTCGCGTGCCTTGGCCAGGTCCGGTCCGGGTCGTGTTCGATCCCGCGGCGCCTGACCGGCACGGTCCTCTCAAGGTCGGCTTCAAGCTCGGCGATTGCTCTGATCGTGGTTTCGTGTGCGAGGGGGGTGTTGATCGATGGGACGTCCGGCTCGGTTTGGCTGACCCGTTCAGCAAGCCGCGCCAGCGGATCTGCGGCTGGCACTGATCCCTCTTGGTCGGCGTGGTAGATGTGTGTTTGCTGGCGTGCGCGGGTGATCGCGACATACGTCCCTTCCCGGGTCGCCTGGCTGGTGATGATCACGTGCGTGGTGTCGGTGGTGTGCCCTTGGGCGGGGAACGGATGCTGCACATACGCCAGCCGCAGATCAGCCTGCTCGACCTGCTGGTAGTCGAGCTTGACGCGAGCCCCGTCAGCGAGACGCAGCTCAACCTCACGCCGCTCAGCATCCACGGCCGTGATAGTTGCGCTGGTGCCGTTACGGACCGGCCCGTGACCGGGGTGGTTGATCGTGTGCCGGACCTGGACTTCGTCGCCCTCGTGTAGCTCATACGGCCTGCCCGGGGCTGGGATGTGCTTCTCGCCGAGTTCTCCGTGCTGGTGGCGGATCGCCTGCGCGCGGGCGTTCAGCTCATCCAGATGCTCGTTTGAGGTTTGCGCGACCACCAAGGTGCGTTTGCCGCTGGCGCGGTCGTGGTGGGCGGCTTCGAGTGCCTGGTCCTCCACCCGCCGCTGGTCCTCTGCTTGGTGGATCCGGTCGCGGGCTGCGTAGGTGCGGATCGCCAGCTCGGTCTCGCCTTTGCGAAACAGGGTTTGGCTGTGGCGGTCACCAGGATCCTGGGAGCGCTGGTTGACCGTCAACGCCACCAGGGCGTCTGTGTGCCGGGTCATGGTCTCGATCCGGTCCCAGAGCCCGCCGGCACCGACCGGCTGGTTCTGTTGCGGGTCCCCAACAGCAATCAACCTCGCACCACTGGTTTCGACCGCGTGCAGCAACCGGAGCTGCTCCCTTGTGGACGCCAGGGCGGCCTCATCATGGATCACCGTGGTGTCCGGCCCAAGCTCGATCCGGCCGTGGTTCAGGGCGGCATGCAACCCGGCGGTCGAATACGCGACGCATTGAACACCGTGTTGTTGGAGTTCGGTGGCGAGTCGTTCTGCGGCTGCGGCGGCGGTGCTTGTCACGACGATCGTTCTGCCGGCGTTCTGGTGTGCGCGTGCGATGCCGGTCAGGGTGGTGCTCTTCCCGGTACCCGCATGCCCCACGATCACCACCAGGGGGTGCTCACCACAGGCAAGCTGGATAGCCCGGCGCTGCTCGTCAGACAGCCGTCCACCGTGGGTGGCGAGCTCTTGGTCAAGACGCCCCGTCTCACGCACCGCCACGTCCTGGGGGATTGGCTCAAGCGTGGTGGTGGTGAGGCGTTGGGTGATCGTGATCACCGCCCGCTCATACCCCCGGTGGTCCTTGGTGGTGCCGCTCCCGTCCGCCAACAACAGAATCTCACCGCTCGCGCGCAGCGCCCGCAGCTGATCGAGGGCTACGAGGATCGGGGTGCCGGCGGACTGCTCCAAAGCGGCGGCTCGTGCCTCCCTGGCGGCGAACGTGGAGTCAAACTCGGTGAGCGCGACCAGCACCTCCTGTGGGCTTGCCGGCTCAAGCAGGGTTTTGGGTGTGTGGCGTAAAAGCTCGAGGCGTTCGCGGCTGATCCGGTGCCGGATCGCTTCACGCTGCCATTCGCTGTCGAGGTCCTGGGTGGTGGCCGGCCCTTTCGCGCTGCGGGTCAGGGTGCCCATCAGCCGGTCCTGTTTCGGTGGCAGCTGCCCGGTAGCTTGCAACCGCTCAAGCTCGACCATCGCCTCCTCCGCTTCTGGGCCACCGTGGGTGATCACGGTCTGTAGCGCACGCTCCCGGTCGGTGAGCCGCTCACGGATCGCGGCCCTGACCTGGTGGTGACGACTCGACCACCTGTCCAGGAGTCCCTGTGGGATGCTGTTGATCTCGAAGTACCGGCCACCACGCCCCGTGCCACGGGTTATCTGAAACCCGAGTGCTTGCAGCTCACGTGCAAGCTCTGTCCGGTACGCGGCCCCGAGCTCGCGCTGGTGCACAAGCCAGGAACGCGAGTCGATCGCCACAAGCCGGCCGTCCCGTCTTACGGCGGCGTGCAACAGGACGTGGGAGTGCAGTTGCGGGTCCGGGAGCTGACCTGAGACCGCACGGGCAGTGGTGTGCCGCCAGCTCGTAGCAACAAGCCCCGTTGCCTTTTCGTGGATCACCTTGGTGGAGCTCACACGCCGACGCAACATCGGCACCTGCCCTGTGGCGTAGGAGAGCGCACGATCAACCGCGGTCTCGTGCGCCCGCTCGATCTGTGAGCGGATCTCACGATTCGAGATTGCCCAGGCGGCGCTCACGGACTTGGGTGCTGAGAACGTTGCGTCGACAGCCGCGACCGCCTCACCCGAGCCGCCGGTGCGGCGCAGTTGCTCACCGTTGTCTGGGCGTCTGACCGCCATCAGTGTGCGCAACTGCTCCCCGGTCACCGCCGCTGTGTGGTCGAGTGCGAAGCGTTCAGCACCGTGAGCCCAGCGTCCTGGTGCCTCGACCCGTTCGCCGTCTTTGAGGTAGTAGTCCCCAAGCTCCGTGGCGGTGGTCTTGCCCTCCAGATACTCCGCATACCCGCCCGCTGAGCCGCTCGTGATCTTCGCCAAGATCAGCATCCCGGATCACCTGCCACGATCGTCCTGCAACGCCTGTGGGACGTCTCTGTGCCCAGGACGTCCAGACATACACTCCACGCACTCGGTGCTCGGCCCGCAAGTTGTCCTACTTGGTGTGCCACGAACGCTGAAGGAGGAGTTTTGTAGAGGACTCATCACATAGGCGGTGCTGTGCGAGAGATGGAGGCTTGTTGGCCCTCCGGCGTCGACCTTCGGGGGTTGGCGTCAAACCGCCCTGATGCTGCGTTGGCTGAAGACCGTCGTGGTGAGCGTTCAGGGAGAAGGCTGGGCTTGATCCGGTCAGGTGGGGACCAGGAAGACGTTCCAGAGCACCCGGTCGGGCTGGTTGCGGGCTGGGTGTCGTTGTTGAAGCGTCGAAAAGACACAGATGGCATCGAAACCGAGGGTCCTCAACTTGCTCTCGGGATGAGCCTGGCGGGTGCCCGAGTATTGGCCAGGTGGTGCCCGGCGTGAAGACGGCGTGAGCCTGGTCTGCGGCTCTTGCACGGAACGTGGGAAAGCTGGTGTCGATATGACGTCCCGGGGTCGTAGGCCTCCAAGGGTGTTGAGCGACACGCTGGATGGTGACGGTTGGGCCCTCAAACGTCGTTGAGCGTGGTGATGTGATCGGATGCTGGTCGCGGTCAACGCCAGGATCGTGGTGATGACCGGCCGGGTCGCGGTAGTCGTCCGTAATTTGCGGGTGCTGGCCGCTGCCGTGCCGCCAGCGGTGATGCTGCTTATCACCATGCTGGTGGCGGCGTTTGCCGGTGCGGCCGGGGTCTGATATGCCTTCCAACACGAGTTCCCCCGGGGGCCTCGTGGGAGGGGCCGTTGGGAGCGTTGGCCAGGTGAGGAGCGTGGTGTGGTGTGTGCGTGATGGCGATGAGCGCAGAGCAGGTGGTGGCGGAGGATGATCTGGTGGCTGGGCGTTTGTGTTGCCCGGTTTGTGACGGGCCGCTTGCGCCGTGGGGGTTTGCGCGCGAGCGCACCGTGCGCCTGCTTCACGAGACACGCTTGCTGCGGCCACGGCGAGCGTGCTGTCGGCGCTGCGAGCGGACACACGTGCTGCTTCCGGCCTGGGCGCTCGCCAGGCGGCGTGACGGAACGGAAGTGATCGGCCGGGCGCTTTTGGCCAAGGCCAACGGTCAGGGACACCGCACGATCGCAGCGGCGCTGGGGCGCCCACCAGGGACGGTGCGTGGCTGGTTGCGGACCTTCACGCGCCGCGCCGGGGCGATCACCACGACCGCCCGCCTGTGGGAGCGTGTGCTTGACCCGTCAGCCGACCAACAGATCGTGTCCGGCCCGCCGCTGGTTGGGGCCGTTGACGCGCTCGGTCGAGCGGCCCGGGCATGCCGGTCACGGCTGAAGCTCACCGCGTCACCGTGGGAGCTTGCTGTGGTGTTGACGGGCCTGTTGCACGGGCCGGGACGCGACCCACCAGGGTTCTGAGACCCCGGGGTGTTGGTGGCCACGCGCGGTGGGTCGCATCGCTCGGACCGCACACACCCCGCACCCCGACAACATCCCGCGTCCTGGCGCTACATCCCTGCCGAGCGATCAACAGCGAAAGCGAAGCGGTCACAGACGCGCAACGCACCACCACACGCCCCCGTGCCCCCTGTTTCTCTTCCTTGCCGCCGTTCCCAGGGCCACAGGAGCACGCTGCAAGGGGCTTTGGTCGTTCGGTCGTTCATAACCCAGATCATCACCCCCGATGACGCGATCATCACCATCCAGCATGTCCGTCAACACAAGGGGCGTGAGAGGGAGCGTGCCAAGGCAACAACCGGAGGCACTGAGTACCGATGCGACGCTGGCTGGCGGACCGGCTCGTATTAGCTGAGAAGCCGCTGCTCGCTGGGGTGGTGGTGGAGCGAAGGGGCCGGCTGATCTGGAATGTCGTTTCGATCAACTGGGGCTTTGGTCCTGGGAGGAGTCGATAGTGAACATGCCAAAGACGCACGGCAAGTCGTTTGCGATCCCGAAGCTGTTGGTGTGGGAGGCGTGGCGGCGGGTCAAGGCAAACAAGGGTGCGCCGGGGGTGGATGGCGAGGACCTTGAGCAGTTCGAAACTGACCTGAAGAGCAACCTCTATCGGGTCTGGAACCGGATGAGCTCGGGAACCTGGTTTCCGCCGCCGGTCAGGGCTGTCGTGATCCCCAAGCCGCATGGTGGCGGGGTCCGGATGCTCGGTGTGCCAACGATCGCAGACAGGGTCGCTCAAACGACCGTGGCCATGTTTCTGGAGCCGCTGGTGGAACCGAGGTTCCACCCGGACTCCTATGGCTACCGGCCGGGAAAGTCGGCTCATGACGCGCTCGCCACATGCCGACAGCGGTGCTGGAGATACGACTGGGTGATCGATTTGGATGTCCAGAAGTTCTTCGATGAGGTGCCGTGGGATCTCACGATCAAAGCGGTGCAGGCGGTGACAGACAGTCCATGGGTGCTGTTGTATGTGAAGCGGTGGCTGGCTGCACCGTTGCAGCACCCGGACGGCACCCTTGAGCAGCGCGAAAGAGGAACCGCTCAGGGGTCGGCGGTCTCGCCGGTCCTGGCGAACCTGTTCATGCACTACGCGTTTGATGCGTGGATGGTCCGGGAGTATCCGGGCTGCCCGTTTGAGCGCTTTGCTGATGATGCGATCGTGCACTGCGTAAGCAGACGCGAAGCGGAGGCGGTGCTGGCCGGGATCACCGAGCGGATGACCGAGGTGGGCTTGAGGCTTCATCCCGACAAGACGAGGATCGTCTACTGCAAGGACAGCAACCGTCGCGACAAGCACGAGCACGTCTCGTTCACCTTCCTTGGGTACGCCTTCCGGCCACGGCAGGCGAAAAGCAAAACCGGCGTGATCTTCACGTCGTTTCTGCCCGCGATCAGCCCCGAGGCGCTGAAAGCCAAACGCACGGTGATCCGCAGGCTGCGGATCCACCGGCACACGACCATGACGCTCGCTGACCTGGCGAGATGGCTGAACCCCATCATCACCGGGTGGATGAACTATTACGGCCGGTACCGCCGGACCGCAATGCGTCCCCTCCTCGAGCAAATCAACCTCTACCTGAGGCGCTGGGCAGGACGGAAATACAAACGACTGAAGGCCTACAAGCGGTTCAAACAGTGGCGCATCAGGATCGCGGCCCAACAGCCACGCCTGTTCGCCCACTGGCAGTGGGTCGCCTGGTGCTGAGCGTTTGATCAGAAGAGCCCGGTGACGGGAGACTGTCACGCCGGGATCCGAGGGAGCCGGGAGCTGAGACGCTCCCGGCGACCCGACTCCGGCGCTCACACGACTGAAGCGACCCTCCGCGAAACCGCTGTGGGAGCCGGTCGTGGAGCCGGCTGCGACCCTGGCCGGAGTCCCGTCCGTCAACAGTGTCGCGGTTCCCGCCGCGGGCACGGCCACGGTCGTTCCAGCGGGCCTGGTCAAGGCGCCTGTCGTCTCCGCGGACACGCCCACGGCTGGGCTGGCGGACAGTTTCACAGTCCCGGTCGTGGTCGTTGATGGCCTTCAGACGCCCCGATGACGGTGGTGCCCGGCATCGTCGCGCTCACTCCTGTGGGCTGGTGGTGAGCGTCCGCCACGGCTCGGTCCGGTGCGCGGGGGTGAGGGTGACCAGCTCCCATTTGACGCCGTCGAGGTGCAGGGCTTTGCCTGTTGCGATGTTTGCGATCTCACCGGGGGAGAGCACCCTGGTGCGCTGCGTTGAGTAGGTGCTGGTCGGCTTCTGCACGGGTCCGGTGGAGCCAAGGATCGCTTCGGCAAGCCCGGTGTGCGGACGGGTGCGGGAGACCACCTGGCGGTCATACTCCCCAAGCATCACCGACACCGCCTCCAAGGTTCTGCTGTCAGCGATCCCGGGCAGGATCAGCTTGGTGCCAAACAACGTCAAAAACCCGTCTGCCTGCTCCCCCCACCTGGCGCGGGCCTGCGAGAGGTCCTGCAGGGCTGCCAAAAGCAGGAGTCCTTGGCTTGCGCCTTCTGAGGCGATCTGCGGCAGCTCCTCAAGCGGGGCGATGTTCGCTACCTCATCCAGCGCGAACAGCACCCGGCCTTTCAGCCTGCCGTTGGCATGCGCGTGATAGGTGGCGCGACGGATCTCAGCAAGCAGCCCGCACACCAGTGGTGCGGCGGCTGCCTGTTGCTCGGCGGGGGCGTGAATGTAAATGGTGTCCTGGCTTTGGACGAACTCGTGGGTGTTGAAGTTCGGGATCCTCGCGCTCTGCAACGCTGTCTCGCTGCTGTAGGCGGTAAGCGCACCGGCGGTGCTGCTGAAGATCGCTGAGCGCTCCCGCTCCTCCGTGTTGAACAACCCAACCAGGGTTTGGAACGCCAACGGTGCGCAGCGTTCATCCTCAAGCAGCACACCGGCCTGGTCGAGGTCATGGGACATCACCCACCCAACCACGGTCGCCATGTCGTGGTTGTGGATGGCGGCGGCGTGAAGCAACGCCGCCAACAAAGCCTGGGAGCGGTTAGCCCAGTGCGACCGGTCCGTTGTCCCCGCCCCGACACCTGATGTCATCGCGCGTGCCAGCAGCAACGCCCCATCCCAGGTTTCTGATCCGGTGACCGGGGACCAGCGAAGCTCCATCCCACCCGCCCTCGAACCGCTGCTGCCGGCGGGATCGAACACCCACACCCGCCCAACCCGGCCACGGGCCCTGCCGGTCGCTGTGAGCACATCCGGTTTGGTTGAGGTCGAGACGACCGGGCCGGTGTGCGCGACCACGGTCGGGATGATCACCGAACTGGTTTTCCCGGAGCGTGGTGGGCCGAGCAACAGCACCGCGCGTTCTGATCGTGCGAACCGGGGCTGGTTGTTTGACCCAAGCCCGAGACGCGGGCCGCCACCAGCACGCCATGACCGCCCACGAACATCCGTGAGCGGATCAACCGGCTGCTGTGGTTGCACCGGCTGCTTTGAGCGGCGTGCCCGCAGCTCAGCAACCAGCGGCCGGCCCATCCAGCGCAGAAAGTAGAAGATCAGGATCAGGACCGCCAGGTAGCCGGCGATGTTCGTCACCGCCACATACACCGACGGGTGCGCGGTGTTCGTGTTCAAAAGGCTCAAGGCGCCGACCACAAGGATCACGCGGCGCACCCACCCACCAACGCTCTTCGGTCGCAGCGCAACCCAGGGGCGTAGCGGTGGTAGCGGTTCCGAACGACGCTGCTGTGCCATTACCCGGTGCATCATCCAAAAAACAGAGCTCAGCCGGCGAGTTTTTCTTCGATCCGGGGGCGCAAAAACCGCCATGCACGCCCAAACCTCGAGGCGGGGATCTCCCCACGGCGGGCGAGGTAGTAGATGGTTGAGACCGGCAGCTGCAACAGCTCAGCGACCTCTGAGGCGGTCATCACCTCATCACGCGTGAGACCACGCGGACGCTGAACGCCTGACGCGGGAGCGCCGGTATAAGGGGTTGTGGTCTGCATGGCCAAAGAACATGCATGAGAAGCCGGGACGTCTCAAGGACGTCTTGGGACGTCTTCAAAGACGTCTACGGACAACTTGGACATCTCCAGGACAACTTCACGGGCCAGGGCGCGTAAAGTCCTGCAAGAAGCCACTTTCAAAGTTGTCCGAAGCTTGAGCTGACCGATGGGGAACGAGAACCTTCAAAACGCGCTTCACCAGGCCGGTTTGACGATCGAGGCGTTCGCGCGTGTGATCAACGTCGACCCCAAAAGCGTCGGACGCTGGGTCTCAGGCAACACCATCCCCTACCCACGCCACCGGCAGGCGATCGCCCGCGCACTCGATTTGGACGAGCATGAGCTGTGGCCAGACCAAACCCCGGTATCAGGCGATGACGACGACACGACGGCGGGCGATGGGTGTGATGTGGTTGGCAGCTGGAGCTACGCAAACCAGCACAACGCCCCCAACCCCGCAGATCTCATCACAGCTAGCGACGGGCCGATCGATCTGCTTGACAGCCACGCCGGCATCCAGCCCACCGACCAGATCATCGACCGGATCCAAGCCGCAGCCGCCGCCGGCCGCAAGATCCGGATCCTCACCGAGACTCCGACCAGACAGCTCGCCGCGCTGATCGCACAACCAAACGTGGAGATCCGGGTCGATGATCTCTGGACCGAGTTCTGGTTCCTCCGGGCCGGTCACCAGATGCTGTTCGCGATCAACTTCCAAGACGACATAGACGTCATGCCAGCACCGATCCTCAAACTGGACGGCACGATCACCGGCGGACTGTTCGAACGCGCACAAGGCAAGTTCGAGGAGCTCTGGCAGCAAGCCACCGAGAAGCCACAGACCCTGGTCAGGACAGCAGCGCAACTGGAGCAGATGATCTCCCAGCCTGCCGCTCTCGCCACCCCCAGCCACCCCGCAGGCCGGCAACCACCAAAGGCGGGCAGCAACAGCGGCGCCGGCGCCGAGATGCCGCCGATCTCGGCCGGCAACGAGCCGGCGATCTCGCCGCTCGCCAAGATAGGCGAGTCAGCGGCGCCGCAGCCGAGACGCTGGCCAGGACGACACGAGTAACCCAGACGGCGGTCGTGGACATGCGCGGCGCTGCTCGTGCGCACCACCACCATGCCGGTCCTGACCGCGTCGCAGCGCGCCAGCAGCGCCACGATCACCGAGAACGGCGCGACATGACCATCTCACGATCAAACTGAACGGCGCCCAACACCAGGCCACGCGTCTCCGGCAGCGTCTCCAGCTCCCACCGCGGTCGGGCTGCACGGATGGCGGCCGGCCGGAAGCTATCCGCGTCCCAGTGCGCCAGGCACCCGCCAGGTTCCAGCCGGCCTCTGCCAGCTGGCGGTCAACCCAGGAGCAGGAACACCACGTCCTGTGGCCCCCCTTCCCGGACGGGCGGGATCGTGGCGCCGGCAGCCGGGCCGTCAAGGTCGCCTCCGGCTCCCTTACCCTCGCCTACGGCTCGGTGACAGCCCGGCCGTCCGGCGCACAATGCCTGGGATGTCCGGGAAGGGGGCTGTCTCGCGCAGCAGCCGAACCCCCGCTGCTGGCTGCACCCGACTCGCGCCAACCAGGACCTGTCTGACCGTGGCGTGCCGACCAGGGTTCATGGGTTGGTGTGCCAGCCGAGCGCTTGCCGGCGGGCTCGCGGTAGCTTGCTGAGGATCAGGTCGTAGGAGTCCTCAACCAGGTCGAGGATCATCTGGTCAGACAGGGAGCCGTCGATGATCACGGTGTTCCAGTGACGTTTGTTGAGGTGGTAGCCAGGGATCACCGCTCGGTGTGTTTTGCGCAGCTCCTCTGCCAGCGCCGGGTCGCATTTCAGGCTGATCCGCAACGGGTTATCTGAGAATCGGCAGAGCGCGAAGATCTTGCCCGCAACCTTGAACACAGAGATCTCCGGGCCAAACGGGAAAAGCTCATCGCTGCCTGGCAGCGAGAGGCAGTAGTCGCGAAGCGCGGCGGCGTTCATCAGCTGCCCGATGATGCCGTGTTTGGGCTGCGCGTCACTGGGTCGGGTGCGTCTGCTGTTTGCGTGCACGGGCAGCTTCTGCCGCTTCCCGACCGCCGACGGGAGCTGGCCTATGCATCGGTCGTGGCGACGCTCAATCAAGGAGACGTTGCGATGGCGGGCAGCACGCAGCAGCCGGCGACGTGGCCGGCACGAGGGGAGTCGCGTTCGCCGCACCGGCCGCCGGTGGCGTGTCGGCGGAGATCGCGTACGGCCCCGTGGCGGCGATCACCCTGGGGTGTGCACGGGCTCAACGCCGGGCTGCCTAGCGAGCGTCCACGGCCAGCTGCGCTAGGCGCCGCAGCTGATCCTCGACCGTGCGGCGAGCGCGACGTCCCATCAGCGGACCTGAAGTCACCGATAGCTTCTGCCACGTTACGGTCAGCGTGACCGCCGACCTGTTCTCGCCTGCCGGCCTGACTATCCACTCGACCCGGTCAGCGATGCGTAGGCGCAGCAGCTTTGCCACGAGGCCTCGTTGCACCAGCTCAGAGCTGATGATCAGGCGGTTCGGCGGGTCGTAGAGCTCCGTCATTAGACGAACCTGATAGCCGGTCAGCTACGACGGGGATGACGCACGGATTTGGAAACCGCCAGTCACGCATTCTTCAACGTCGCCGATCAGCACGGTCCCTGGACTGAGCTTGACCAGCCGGCTGGGATCTGAGATCACCGCGAACACACGCGTCGCTGCGCTTTCGATGTTGGCGGTAGCGGACACGCTGAAATCCCTGTGCGCCATTCAGGTGGCAGTCAAGCATTCCCGCCGGCGCGGCAGCACACGTGGGGCACCGACGCACGCCACGGCGAAACGGATCGCGAGCAACATGCACACTTTCGGCACAAAGCTCGATCCGTGCGAGACTCGTCGCCGTGAGGATCAACACAAACAGGCTGCAGCTGCGGCCGTTGACGATCGCTGACCTCGACGCCCTGCTCATCATCCACAGCAGCGCTGAGGTGCAGAGATTCTTTGGGATATTGGACCGTGCTGAACTGGCCGACTGGCTCGCACGCGTCGAGGAGGACTGGGCACAGGACGGGTATGGACGCGCAGCGATCCTTGACGGCGCGACCGGCCGGCTTATCGGCCGAGCAGGACTCAAGCGGTTCCCGGAGTACGGAGAAACCGAGCTTGGATGGGTGCTTGAACCCGGATCATGGGGACACGGGTTCGCTACCGAAGCAGCACACGCCTGGGTGCGGTGGGGCTTTGAGAACCTCGACGTCCCATACCTGACATCAATGATCGCCCCGGAGAACACCCGCTCGATCGCGGTCGCACAGCGACTCGGAATGACCGCCCTGCGAACAGACATGCTTCTCGGGGAAGCTGTCACGGTCTACTCGATCAGCCGAAACTCATGGCCATCCACGAGCCCCAACCGCAACGAGGACCCATCACAGCCCTGCTAGCACCGGCACGGCACAAGCAAGCCCATCAAACGTTCACAGAAGGACCGCTCGCCTTGGCTGGGTCGCGCAGCGGGGTGTGAACCATCGCTCGCCTCCCAGGACCGCGAGTCACACAGGCCCGCGCTTCGGTCCCGTCCGGGATTCGGGCCGGTCTCGCTATCGAAACGTATGGCGGAGCTGTCAGTCGGGCGTGCCTCGTACCGCCCAGGCGGCCGCAGACACAGTGAACGCGCCGGTTGGAAACTTTGCTGAGCACCGTGCGCGCAACTCAGCGCGCGCGTCGGACGAGAGTCTCGCCAGGAACGTTCCTACCGAACCGACACCTCGAAGAAACGGGTCCCACCACTCCTCGAATCCGCCGAACCGGACGTCGACTGAGACCATGCTGACCTCTGTCGCGCGGATGCCAGCCCGCGCGAACAGCTCGGCAAGGTCCCCCTTTGTCGCGCCGGCCCGTGAAGACTCCCCGTCGACGACCAGGCCCAGCTCTCGAGCCGCCTCCCAGAACCCGGCCAGCGGCCCGCGCCAATTGTGACCGTGATCCCAAACACAAGCCGCGACAATTCCCCCCGGCCGCGACACCCGAGCCATTTCTCGAAGCGCATGTCCCCCTGTTTGCACCAGGGTTCCCTTGTCGTTCTGACTGCCACGACGCGATTTCTTTCCGGTGTATCAGGTGTTCTCGGCCTACTGTCGATAACGACAGCGATGCGAGCGCCGCGATCTGGTCGAGACTATCCGCGAACGAACACGGAGTTCTACGCGACGTTGAGTTCGCCCGCCGATGCTGCTGGTTGGATTGATCGGCTGCGGTGGGAGGGCGGTTTCACTTGCCCGGAGTGCAGCGGCATGGAGCATTGGCCGTTGGCGGCGGGCGGAAGGCGTTGCAAGGGATGTCGGCATCGCATCGCGCTACTGGCTGGCACCCCGTTTCATCGTGCGCGCGTTCCGGCTCCGGCAGTGCTGGAAGCCGCATGGCTGATGACTGAGCCGAACTCTGTCGCCAACGCGAGTTCGCTGACACGGAATGCTGCCATCAACCGGGAGAACGCTTGGACGGTGATGCACAAGTTCCGCGAGGTGATGCATAGGGACATGTGCTCCGTGCAGCTGCGAGGGATAGTCGAAGTGGATGAAGTCTTTGTTGGCGGCAAGCCTCGCAAGCGCGGGACTGCGCAGCGGGGGCGCGGGACGGCGAAGTATTCCGTGGTCGTTTTGGCGGAGCGGCGCAAGGGCGAGCGCGTCATCGTCCGACGCGTCCGCAACATACGGGCAACGACGCTCTTGGCAGTGGTTCGCAGCCACGTTGCGCCGGGTGCAACCATCCGCATAGACGCGAACCCGAGCTACGGCGGCCTCGCCGCGATGGGCTACCGGCACACGAGTTACAACATGAGCGCGCTGCCGCTACCTGCGCACCGCTACCTGCTAGTCGTCCATGCCGTGTCGTCCAACGCGAAGCGTTGGCTCACGCAGGCGCTTCACCGAACTCCGAGCGGCAAGCATCTCGACTACTACCTCGCAGAGTTTGCGTTCCGCTGCAACCGCCGCACGGCCCGCCAGCGCGGCCTGTCGTTCTACCGGCTGTTGGAAGCCACGCTCCAGTAGGGGCAGGTCACACAGCGAGCCATCATCGCTCGCAGTTAGACGGCACGGATGCCGCGCGTGCCCTTGGTAGCTTGGCGCTGATGCCCCGGTCAACGCCCGAGACTCCCAACGCGCCGGTTATCTACCTGATTACCGGGCCGATGGCAGCGGGCAAATCGACCGTCGCTCGCCTCTTGGCGGCGCGCTTCGAGCGTGGTGTGCATCTCGAAGGCGACGTCTTCCGCAGAAGCATCGGTGCCGGATGACGCGAGCCGACACCCGAGATGACACCGGAACAGTTGGAACAACTGCGGCTGCGCTACCGACTGGCCGCAGCCGCAGCCGATGGCTACCTCGAGGCTGGCTTCACCGTCGCGCTCGAAGATGTCGTTGCTGGCCCGCTTCTGGGAGAGCTGCGAACGATGGTCCGCAGCCGACCATGCCACATCGTCGTGCTGCTGCCGTCGAGCGAGGCAATCGCCGCACGTGAAACAGCCCGCGACCACAAAGACTACGGAGTGTGGAGCGTAAAGCAGTTACGCGACGGCTTCGTCAGTGAGACGCCGCGCATCGGCGTCTGGCTGGACAGCAGCCACCTCACACCCGAGGGACCGTCGATGCCATTCTCGAACGCACGGCGTCGCATACAGCGTCGTCATGGTCGGAGGTTGTCGTCGCCGACTACGACCGGCGATGGCCGACGCTGTTCGAGCAGATAGCCGAACCAGTCCGCGCTGCCGTCGCAGACCTCGGAGCCGAGGTTGAGCATGTGGGAAGCACCGCCGTGTCAGGGCTGCGAGCCAAGCCGGTCATCGACATCGACGTCGTCCTCCGCGCGGAGGCGGATGTGGACACGGCAATCGAGCGCCTGTGCTCGCTCGGCTATACCTACCAAGGCAACAAGGGCATCCTAGATGAGTAGTGCCACGGCCGGCGGCGGGGTCGTGGCGTTGAAGGAGACATAACAGCGCAGGTCGAAGTTGGCGGTACTCAATACCCAGCGCCGACCCTGTGGAGGGACTCGATGGACGCCAACCTCGACCTGCTGCTTACGGTTGTTTACTGCATCGTTGACGATTTCCTGCCTCAACGGCCCGGAAACGCGCGTCGGAAGATCACTGATGCGGAGATCATCACCATCTCGATCGCGCAGTCGATCATGGGGATCCCGTCCGATTATTGGTTCCTCGCGCTCGCGCCCCGGCAGATCGGGCATCTGTTCCCCCACCTGCCGGAGCGAACCGCCTACCACAAGCGACGGCTGCGGCTCTCGCGGCAGATCGAGGCGCTGATCAGCGAGCTCGCCCGCCGCAGCGCGGGATACATGGACGACATGCTGCTGGTCGACTCCACCCCAGTGGAGTGCGCCCGATCGCGGGAGACGGTCAAGCGCGGCGGGCACTCCAGCCTGACTGACGCGCTCGCTAACGCCGCCGACTACGGGTATTGCGCCAGCCACAGCCGCTACTTCTACGGATTCCGGCTGCACGCCCTGTTCGCCCCCGACGGCACCCCGCGGGCGTTGGCTTTGACCTCCCCGAAGATCGACGAGAAGCTCGTGTGCCTGCAGATGGTCGCGCGGTGCGAGCATCAGCCCGGGGTGATGCTGATGCTGATCGGCGATAAGAACTTCCGCGGCAAGGAGTTCGAGGCCGAGCTCGCTGAGCTCGACGCGACGATCCACCGTCCCCGTCGCAAGGACGAGAAGCGTCAAGCCGCCAGCACCGCGGCAGCATCGACCCCGGCGCTCCGACCGGCCTCTGAGATCACTCCCCAGCCACGGCGCACCCACGCAAAACCCCACCAGCTGCATCTCGCGCCGATCCGCCAACGGATCGAATCGATCTTCTGGACCTTCAAAGACATCCTCACCCTGGAGCGCCACGGCGCGCGCACCCTCTCCAACCTCCGCGTCCGCCTATGCGCACGCTTCGCCGCCCTCGCCGCCGCCGTCATGCTCAACCACGAACTCGGCCGCCCCACCCGCGCGCTGGTCGACTACACCGCCTAATCCCGTGGCACTACTCATCTAACGGGAGGGGGTCAGCCCCCCTCCCGGCCTCCCCCATCGCGGGCGGTGAGGCCGTCCGGCAAAGCCGGCCCTCCCGATTCTCGTCCTGCCTCCTCGCCGGATCCGGGCAGCACGAGACGGCGCGCTCAGCACCTGAGCGCAGCATCAACCGTGCGCCGGCACTGCCTATGACGGGCACAACCTCCAGCACGCGGACCCTGGGGCCGCAGTGGGTCGTTCTCCCAGGCGGAATCTGATCGCAGGCCCATCGCCATCGTCCTCTTCGGCCGCCGCGCTGTCAAGAGAAACTCGTCACAAGATCACGACTTTCACAGACCAAGTCGAACTAGGGCGCGAAGCGTTCATGTGGCCGGACGGTGCTCCGCCGCACCACCTCTATACCGTAGTCGCAGGCAGCGAGCCCCACCGCGACCACATCGACTTCCGCAACTACCTACGGGCACACCCCGATACCGCTCACGAATATGCAGAACTGAAAGACCGGCTCGCCGTCGAGCACCGCAACGACAGGCTCGGCTACACCGAAGCCAAAGCCGCGTTCATCACCCAAGTCCTCCGCGACGCCCGCCAAACCAAGCCCGCCGCGTGGCACTCAGGGGGACAAACCTAGCCAGTGGCAGTCAGGGGGACAAACCTAGCCAGTGGCAGTCAAGGGGACATGCGCTTTTCTCGAAGACCAGCCACCGGATCGGCCATGAAATGCACGACCAGCTGCGCTACTGCCGCATCGAACTCGGCATCCTCAAACGGCAACGCCTCGGCGGCCGCTAACCGGGCCAACACGCCGGGATGGCGTGCTTGGACCGCGGCCAGAAACTCCGGTGAAGGATCGACCGCCGCGACGGACCGCACCCCGATACGATCGACCAGAACGGTGGTCAGTGCGCCCGATCCACATCCGACATCGATGGTCCGCTGGCCCGTGGTGAGGCCTGCCTCACTCCCGTCAAAACAGCGCAAACGCCGCCGCCACACACCCCAGCCCAACACCCACACCGCCTGACACAAGCCAACCAGCAGCACCCACCACCCACCACACGCGGCGTCAAACCCCACTCAACCGACCGCCCGGCCCCGTCCAACAGCCCCCGCCAAACGCCCGCCAAACGCCCAGCCGCCGCAGGGACTTCCGTCCACCCCAAATGCGAACATGTCACCAGGGCAAACGTGAAGACTTCCTTATAGCGGGGGCAGGATTCGAACCTGCGACCTACGGGTTATGAGTCACATTCGGCTGATCCGCCGGGTCCGGGCCGATACCGCGAAATGACGGTAATACTGGAGCTCCGCGCCGTCCGTTGACATCGACTCCGTCCATATTTCACCCAATCCGCCGCCGTTCGTTTGACAAATGTTGGGTCTTCCGGCATTGATGTGGGTACGGTGACCGCCGCATTCAGGGTTTGAGCGGGCGTTTGGCTGTCTGAGGCAGTTCGCGCAGGTTGCGCACGGCTGGGCGACACGCCCGCTGCCCTCGTGGCAGGCTGCTGGCTGTTAGAGGTCAAGCGGCTTGCAAGGAGGGACAGCGTGCGTGTCACGACAGCATTTTCCAGGCTTCTGCGGCTTTCGGGCGTGTGGGTCCGTGACGTCCAGTTCGAGCCTGACCGGGTGGTCGTGGAGGTGGCGCTCTGCCGCCGGCGGCTGATCTGTCCGGAGTGCGGGTATGCGACCGTGGCGCGCAAGGACACGCGGCCGCAGCACTCGGTCTGGCGGCACTTGGATCTCGGGGTCTGGCGTTTGGAGGTCCACTGCCGGCGTCGGCGGCTGTGGTGCCCGGTGCATGGGGCGCGGACCGAGCAGGTGCCGTTCGCGCGTGCGGGGTCGCAGTTCACGCGCGACTTCGAGGGTCTGGTCGCGTGGCTTGCCACAAGGACCGACAAGAGCACGATCAGGCGGATGCTCAGGATCGACTGGGACACGGTCGGGCGGATCATCGAGCGTGTCTGCGAACAGGAGCTTGACGGCGACCGTCTGGAGGATCTCTATGACATCGGGGTGGATGAGGTCAGCTGGAAGCGCCAGCACAACTACCTCACCTTGGTCGCCTGTCATCAGCGCCGCCAGATTGTGTGGGGGTGCGAGGGCAAAGGCCAGGCTGCTGCCGACCGGTTCTTTGAGGAGCTCAACCAGCGGCCTGGTGAGAGAGCTCTTGGTTGTTGCCCACCGCCGGCGATCATGACGCCCTGCGGTCCGGGCGCGAGCGTCCCGATCGATGCCGGGGCTCAGGACGCATCGCTGCTCGAGAGCAAGGACACCGGGCCGCAGGTCTTCGCGCGCGCGTCCAGGCTGCGGGCGGTCTCGATGGACATGACCGGCGGATACGCCAAGAGCGTCCGCACCAACGCCCCGCAGGCGACGATCTGCATCGACCCCTACCACGTGGTGGCGCTCGCTAACCAGGCGCTTGACGAGGTCCGCCGCTCATACTGGAACGAGCTGCGCTCCCTCGGCGACCAGAACGCCGCTAAGCGCTTCAAGGACGCCCGCTGGTCGCTCTTGAAGAAGCCTGAGAAGCTCACCGACACCCAAGCCGCGACCCTCTCCCGGCTCAAAGCCGCCGGCGGGGAGGTATGGCGCGCCTACGAGCTCAAAGAAGCGGTCCGTGGCATCTTCCAGGCAGGACTGGACCTCGACGACGTCACCGTGCTGATCGACCGGCTCCTGTCGCGTCTGTCCCGCAGCCGGCTTACGCCATTCGTCAAGCTCGGCAAAACGATCCGCAAACACCGCGACGGGATCCTCGCCGCGATCCGCCTCGGGATCAACCAAGGCCGCACCGAAGCGCTCAACAACAAGGTCCGGCTCATCACCAGACGCGCCTACGGCTTCCACAGCGCCAAAGCCGTGCTCGCGCTCGTGCTGCTCACCTGCGGCCCGATCACCCTTCACCTACCACACGAACTACACGCACACGAGACCGGGTGACAGTTGACCACATCCATGCCGAGAGAGCCCAAATGTTCGACGCGAACGGCTAACCGAGGCCCTGTTGCGCGCCGCCCTTCCCGGGAGTCCGTAGCCCACCCGACATCATCCCGCTGGGCCTAACGACGAGCCCACGGCAATCATCGATCGGTGTCAGAACCCCCTTTACGTCGGACCCCATCGCTAGCCTTAAGTCGGTAGACCCTTGGTCGCCTTGGCCCGAGCGCGGCGGCGAGGACACGAGGAGCTAGGTGTGGCCGGAATCGCCGACATCGTGCAGACATCAAGCGAGCTGAAGAAGCCGCTGACAAGCCTGATCAACGACGGCTGCAAGCCGGTCGGCGGCGTCTTTCGGTTGGACTACGACACGGCCGTCGTCCTCACAGACGACTTTAAGAAGTTCGAGGCAGGAGGCGTACCTCGTGGTGGCTTCCTTATGGCCGTAGCCGGCGAACAAACAAGCGCTGGATTCGTCCTCGAGGATCAGGAGGTGGTGCTCTTGCGTGTGCGCGGAACCGCACCCCTACCGAACGAAGCTGATCTCGTTCAGGTCCGACTCGCCGTCGTTCGGGATGCCGGCGAGTCCGGCGTCGGCTTCGACGAGGTGACGGATGTTCTCACCCGTAACGAGTTGCAGCAATCGGCCTTCGACTGCGAAGTACTGGGTACGTTCTACACCGAGACCGACTCGCGCGATGCTGCCGTCTACTTCGGCGCGGACGTCGACAACGTCGTCGCGTCGGCTCGCTACCAGGTATTCCTGCCCTCGGCCCGGGTCCTCTCCTGGCTCGCGTCTTATCCAGAGCCGACCGACCCGCGCGACGCCCTCGCGATCGGCCGGGTTCGATTCGCGGCGACCCGTCGCAAGGCCCTCGTCGCCGGGATGGACAAGGCCGACGTGAAGATCCACCTGAGCGATTTCGTCGGACGCAAGACCGCCGTGTTCGGGATGACCCGCACCGGGAAGTCGAACACGATGAAGACCCTCGTCACCGCCGTTCACCGGTACGGCTCTGAACATGGCGAGCGCATCGGCCAGCTGATCTTCGACCCACAAGGCGAGTACGCCAATGTCAACAAGCAGGACCGGACCGGCCTGCGGCTCCTCGGCGACGACGACACGACCGTCAGGATCTACAAGGTCGAGCCGGACGCGACCGACAGCCGCGAGAAGCCCCTGCGTCTCAACTTCTACGAGCGCGACGTGCTTGCCGCCGTTTGGGATCTCGTGGCGGACACGACGGCGCCGGTAAACACCAACTACGCGAAGACGTTCCGAGCGGCGGACCTCACCGAGCCCGATCGGAACGACCACAGTGCTCACAACCGCTGGGGCTGGGCTCTCATTGCGTTCTACGGGCTTCTCCACAAATGCGGATACAGCGCCGCGGCACTCCCGCAGCCGCTTGAGGTCGGCTTCAAAACAGACCTTGCCAGCGAGCTTCTGAATGAGCATGCCGGCGTGCTCCAGCCAGGCTCACGCGCCGGCAGGTACAAAGTCCCGAGCCCTGCTGCGGCGTTCCGGATCGCAGAGTGGGTCGGCGAGCGGCCCGATGAGTTTGAAAAGTGGCACGACAACGAGTGCCGGTTCAAGGACATCTTCGGCGTCTATGGATACACCGGCGTCACATCCGCGATCCGCTCGATCCGTGCGTTCCACAGCAGCGATGCCACCGGCGACGTTGGCGAGCATCTCTGGGACGACATGCTCGCCGGCAGGCTGGCAATCGTCGACCTGTCCGCCGGCAACGAGCTCGTTGCGAAGACGATGTCCGAGCGGATCGTCACGCATCTTTTGAACCGAGCCAGCGAGCGCTTCCGCGGCGACAACGAGCCCGTTCAGATGCAGATCATCGTCGAAGAAGCTCACAACCTCTTCGAGCGCGGGGGGCGGGAGGTTCGCGACGACCCATGGGTCCGGCTGTCGAAAGAGGCCGCGAAATACAAGATCGGTTTGATCTATGCCACCCAGGAGGTGACGTCGGTCGACAAGCGGATCCTGTCGAACACATCGAACTGGCTGATCGGGCATCTGAACTCCGATCACGAAACCCGGGAGCTTTCCCACTACTACGACTTCAAGGTCTGGGCGAACAGCATCATGCGTGCCGAGGACGTTGGCTTCGTTCGAATGAAGACCTATTCGGGCAAGTACATCGTCCCCGTACAGGTAGCGAAGTTCGATCACGAGATGGTGAACCAGGCCCGAGCGGCCGCGGGGCTGAGCGCCGTCGCTCCGTCGGCTGAGGACGACTAGCGCGATGCCGTACGAGTCGGAGCGCGCCCCGCGGCTCGGGCATGTTGCGACGGTAAGGAACGCCGCCGTCGCCTCTGCGATGGCGCAGTGGCAAGTGACCTCTGACAAGCCGACGACGGCGGACGACGTGGAGCAGCTCTGTCGGCCGCTCCCTGAGCTTGAGCTCGTGGGGCCGCCGACGGACGTTGACTTCTCGATCACGGTCGACGGCTCCGACACTGAGGTCGACACGACCCGCGACCATCCGACCGTCAAAGTCGGGTATTTGCGCGTCGCCGGCTCGATGGTGCGCCTCGATCAGTTTCGGGAACTCGCCCGCGCGCGGCACATCGATCCGCGGATCGTCAGGCGCGCCCATGGCGAGTACGCCTTTGATGTGGCGCTGCCCGGCGCGCAGCTTGCCCGTCCCGGAATGACCGGGGTTGATACGTGGCGGTTCGAGCTCAACAACTTCCTCCTGACGGGCCGCTTCGATTCGTCCACGGAGATGACGTTGGCCGACGGCCTCCTCGCGCTGCATGGAACCCGTGGAGCGCCGGCTACCGAGATTCCACTCCGCGTCTGCCCGAGCTGCGGGCACCGCCCAGCTCCGGAGGCGCCTCTGACGGTCGGCAAGCTGCCAGGACAGTGTCCGCAATGCAGCGGGGCGATCTTCCTCGGCGACGTCCTCCGCACCCACGACGAGTACAACGTCGAAGGGTCGAACCTCACCCCGATGAGTCGAGTGATGACCGCGGCCGAGAGGCTCATGACGACCTGCTACCTCGAGTACTTCGCGGAGACGGCCCCCGAGGTCCTAACCCACACGCTCTTCATCACCGACGGCCCGCTTGCGCTATTCGGCCCGCTGGCACCGCTGAAGCGCCGGCTCCAGGAGCACCTGGCCGGTCTGACCTCTTGGGCGGCCGATCGGGAGATCGTCGGCCCGCTGCTCGTCGGGATGGAAAAGTCAGGGACCTTCGTTGAGCACGCGGCGATGATCGAGGAACTGATCCCCCCGAGTCACGTGATGCGACTCACGAACGAATACATCAACAAAGTCACGGGCAGATCCCCACACAACGAGTACGGGCACGATGAGTTCTATGGACGGCGCTTCATCTACCGCACGTCGAAGGGAGATCCGCTCGTGATCACCGTCCCACCTGCACCGGGCGTGGAACCGTACGACGGCTCGAGCGAAGCGGAGAGCTGGGCCGCTTACCCAACCCTACGCCTCGTCTGCGAGGTCCTCGATTCGCTTCGGACCCGCATGTACGACCATGCGATCGTGCCCGTCGCGCTCGCCCATTCCGCCGCCGCCCTTCCCCTCGGAGTAGGCCGGTCGGTCCTCACGATGATGGCCCAGCAGAACATCCCGGGGCTCCGAATCGACGTACAGGCAGTCAAACGACAGTTGACTTTCCCCGGCTGGCAATGACCACGCTCAAGGCCCCTCCGCCGAACGCCGCTGCGCCCGTTCCAGCGGCCGTCCAGGGACTTCCCGGCGTCGCAGATGCCGCGGGCAGCGCGATTGGGGCGACCGAACGAGGATGGCAAGCCGAGGTATCTGAAATCGAACACCCACTTGCGCACTCGCGCTACCAATCTCCGCTTCGATACGCCGGAGCGAAGTCGTCGTTGTCCCCTGTATTGGCGCGCGTGCTCCTCGCAGCCAAGCAGTCACGGGAGGTTCGAAGCATCAGGCTCCTTGTTGAACCGTTCGCGGGAGGGGCGTCGGCTTCCCTGCGGCTCGTCGGAGACGGCGTCGTCGACAGGATTCTGCTTGCCGATGCCGACCCGCTCGTTGCTGCGTTCTGGCAGGTTGCCGCTGCCGATAGCGGGCGCCTGATCGACCGCATGCGCGGCGAGTGGTCGAGATATGTGTCCCACGGCGGCAGTCGTGCCGTCGCTCGATGGGACCACTGGCGGTCCTGGACCCCGCCCCGACACATGGTCGCCAAAGAGCGACGTCTCTCATCTGCAGTCCGTTGCCTCTTTCTCAACCGGACCACGTTCTCCGGAATCCTGCACGGGCGAGCCGGACCAATCGGGGGCCGGAGCCAGCAGACGCCGTACGACATCGGATGCCGCTGGAACCCGGATGCCGTCGAGGAGCGCATCGCCTTCATCGGCTACCTCTACGGGACTGGTCGGCTCGTCGATGTTTGGTGCAAGGACTGGCGGGCGACGCTCGACGACGTCCCGGAGCTGTACCCCCAACTCCTGCCATCCAATGTCGTCGCGTACCTCGACCCGCCGTACATCGACAAGTCGGCGCTTCTTTACCGGATCTCGTTTGATCCGGCTGGTGGGTACCGTGCCCGCGCGTCCGCCGCTGATTCCGCGGACCTACATCTCCAGTTGGCGAGTTATCTTCGGCGCAAGGCCCAGTTCCGCTGGCTTCTCAGCTACGACGCTCACGAGTCCCTCACCACGAGTCGCGCGCTGTATCGGGCCACCCGCATGAACCCGTCAAGGATCGACCAGCTTCAGCTCGGAGTACGGCGCTGGACGATCAGCAAGCGCCTGGTCGCAACTCGCTACAGCGCCGGCGGTCGGACCGGAAAACGCGCGGCGGAGGAGCTGCTCCTCACGACTCTTCCCGCGTCGTCGATTCCGACCGACGACGGGCTGCGGCCGATCGCCCCGCCTGGAGAGCGAGATCACGCAGCCGACAATGCCGACCGCACCAGCTTCTCCGGATCCTCGCCGAATGCGTAGTCGACCTTGATCGACCTGAAGTGGGCACTCCCACACTTGATCTTCCAGCCCTCGGCCTCAAACCGAAGCTTCGAGAGGTCGGATCCGCCCTTCGTCTCACGGACGAGATATAGGTAGTCGCCGAGCGGTTCGCGACGGACGAACGCCCAATCAGGGTTGTAGTTGCCAAGCGGCGTCGGCACGAGAAACCACCCAGGCAGCTTCAGGAACAGCTGAATCTCGTCGCTGCCGTCGAGGAACGCGGCGAAGCGCTCCTCCACCTCGGAGTCGCAGACGATCTTGTCTGTCACGCTCTTCCGAACGTCGAGGACCGTCTTCGCGTATGTCTCCTCCTGGTGGAGATCCTCAAACAGGCTCGCCTCCCACCGTTCCCCCGGGAGGGGCGTGTAAACGATCCCGTCAGCGACCTGCTCGAACAGCGCCTCGTTCATCGCTCGCGCCACCTGGTCGATGAAGACGGCCGGGTTGCGCTTTCCCTCCTCGAGTCTTGCGCAGCCCCGCAAGATCGAAACAACCGTTCGCCGCGAGAGCGGGACTCGGCGGCACAACTCGGTGACGATGTCCGGGAGGGTTCGGCTCACCGTCAGCTCGATCTCAGCGCGCCCACGCACATCGGCGGACGAAACCCCCGAAGCGTCCATCGCTAGGTCGTTGCGCTCGATCCGGAACTTGATTGCCTCGACTTCCGCCCTCGTGTCGATCCGCGCGATCGCCCCGGCGATCACCGTCTTGGTGTCGAACCGAAGCTCATAAATGGTCCGTGGCGAGATCCGGTCCCACAGCTCCAGGAATATCGGGTCTGCGAGCACCTCCGGTTTCAGCTTCAGCTTGACCTTGTCCCTGTTCAGATCGACAATTCGCCGCTCGAAGGAGACCCCGGTCTCTTCCTCGATTTCCGTCTGAAGCGCTTCGGCGAAGGTCGAGAACCGTTCGTTGGCGATCACAGTGAGGAGGTTCACTGCGTCGGAGTGGCAGCGCTCACCGTTCGCCATTACGGGAAGGCGCAGGCCGCGGCCGATTTGCTGACGTCGGCGCATTTCCGCGTGCCCGTCCTGCAGGTTGCAGATCGTGAAGACGTTTGGGTTATCCCAGCCCTCGGCAAGAGCCGAGTGGCTGAAGATGAAGCGCAGGGGTTCGTCGAAGCTCACGAGCCGCTCTTTGTTCTGCATGATCCGCGCGAACGCGTCAGCCGTCTCCTTGGTGTCGCGGCCGAGCGCTGTGTCCCTTGGTACGCCTCGCGCGGAGGTGGCGAAATAGCCGTCGTGAACGTCCGCGACATCGGGCAAGTCGAGGTTCCGGAACCGGCCGTCGGCTCGAAACGACGCGTACTCTTCCTCGAACCAGACGCGGAGCTTGCTGTCGGGCAGGTAGTAGTTCGCGACCCGGTCGATGAAGAACAACGTCAACGGCTTGATTGCGGCCGGGATCACGCCTTTGCGGTGGGCGTGAAAGAGCTGCAACTCCTTCTCGAAATGCGCCTCCACCGCCTTGCGCACCTGCAACCGTTGCGCGGCCTCGGCGCCTTCATCGGTCAACGCATCGACTCTAGCGCGCCGGCCGTTCCCGAATTCGACGACGCCGGCGTCGGCATGAATGTCCTCGACGGCCCAACCTCGGTAGACCTGGCGCCCGCCGCTCAACTCCTCGAGATCATCGTCCTTCCGTAGCGTCACACGCGTCCGTTGGGTCCCGCGTGAGGTCATCTTGTGGATGTACGCCGTGGCCGTCACGCCGGTGGGGGTCGCGTTGATTCTCGCGATCTCGACGAACGCCTCGCCGAGATCCTCGTCCTTGACGATCGAGAGCACCCCAATCTTCTTGACGAGCCGAAGGTCGTATGCATCGACCGGCGTGAGGCGGTAGACGAGGTGCTTGAGGTCGCGGTGCGTCGCCGAGTAGCGCAGCCGAAACAGGGGAGCGAGTGACGCGATCGCCTGCCGGCGAGTTGGGGTCTCCATGTTCTGCGGCTCGTCCATGATCACGATCGGCCGGCAAGCACGGAGGAACTCGATCGGCCGATAACCGTTCATCGCGTCCGTGGGACGATTGATGATGTTCGCGTCGTTCGCGAACGCGTCGATGTTGATCACCATGATCTGCAAGTGCGACGCGGTCGCGAACTGCCGGACTCTCGTCAGCGCCTTGCTGTCATAGACGTAGTGATCGAACTGGAGTCCGTCGTAGATCTCCTTGATGTGGTCTCTCGGGTTTCGCACTTTTGGGCCTGTAGCGGCATAGCGGCGTAGCAGGTGGTGGTGGACGGGGCCGTGGCGGGCTGGTGTGGCCTGTTGGCGCGGTGTCGGGGAAGGAGCATCGGCGGCTTGCGCGAAAGCGGTTGCTGTCAACATAACCCGTCCGTCGCGGCCAAGGGGAGGCACGCTGCGCGGCTTCTCTTGGAGGCTGCCGCCGATGCTCTGCGTCCCATCTTCGCTGAACGAGCTGCTTGTCCTGTTTGAGTCGTGTTTCACCCGTCCCACGTTTGAGACGTTCCGGGGGGTGTTGGTCGGTCAGGTCTCGCAGACCTCTCTGCGGTGCGTGACCGGGATGCTGACAGGCTCAAGGCTGTCGGGGGTGTGGCATCACGCGCGTTGCCACCGGTTCTTCGCCAATGCCCGCTGGTCCGTGGACGAGCTCGGGTTACGGCTCGCCTGCCTGATCGTTGAGCGGTTCACAGAACCGGGTGCGAGCGTGCTGGTCGCGGTCGACGACACGCTCCTGAAACGCAGGGGACGCCGGATCCACGGCACCTTCTGGCATCACGACGCGACCGCCAACAGCCGCTCAGGCTCGGTCGCGTGGGGGAACAACTGGATCGTGGCCGGGATCTGTGTCAAGCTGCCGTTCCTGCAGCGCACCGTATGTTTGCCGGTCCTGTTCCGGCTCTGGCAGCCGCGGCGCGAACAGTTCGTCAAGCAGCACAAGCCCGATCCTGAGCGGCCCGGGAAGGTCAAGCTGGCCAGGGCGATGGTCTGCCTGCTCGCCAAACGGCTGCCGGATCGCCAGATCAACGTGGTCGGTGACAGCGCCTACATCAGCCAGGCGTGGCGTGCTGCACCCAAGCGGGTGACGATCACATCGAGGCTGCGTAGCAACGCGGTGATCTACGCCCCTGCGCCGCCGCGCACCGGCAAACGCGGCCGGCCACGCAAATGGGGCAAACAGCTTGAAAGCCTTCAACAGATCGCAGCCGACCCCGCCACCGAATGGGTAAAGACGACCGTCAGGCGCTACAGCAAAACCGAGACGCTCGAGCTGGCTGAGATCAACTGCCTGTGGGAGCCGCTCGGCGCCGAAACCCCGGTCCGTGTGATCCTCGTCAAAGACGACACCAAGCCGTGCGGCTACCAGATCGCGCTGATCACCACCGACCTTCACGCCACCGCCGCGCAGATCGTCGAACGCTACGCAGACCGCTGGCCGATCGAAGTCGCCTTCCAGGACGGCAAAGAACTGTTCGGCGTCGGTGATGCCCGCAACCGGACCGAGAAAGCCGTGCAACGGACCGTCCCATTCCAGTTCTTGGCGATGGACCTCACGATCATCTGGTACGCGCTCTACGGACATCACCCCGACATCGTCACAGAGCATCGCGCCCGCGCCCCCTGGTATGTCTCCAAGACCACCCCATCATTCCAGGACATGCTCGCCAAGCTACGACGAGTGATCATCGCCACCCAATTTCAACCCGAACAGGCCCGAACCCCCACAACCCAGGAAATCAACCAAGTCCAGCAAGCATGGGCAGCCGCCGGCCTATGAACTGCGAAACCCGAGTGGTCTTTGAGAAGTCGAAAATTCGACAGGACACCCTCTCGTATCGCCACGCTCGGCACGACGATCACGAACTTCGCAAAGCCATAGCGCTGGTGGAGTTCAGCGATCGTCCGGAGGTATACGTAGGTCTTCCCTGTCCCTGTCTCCATCTCGACGCTGAAATCCGCTGGTACCTCAGTTGGTTCGACGGCCACCCGGAGATCGAGAGGGATGCGGGGGATCAGCTCGCCGGAATCGTCGACAGCGTCCCCATCCTGGATCCGTCGCAGATTCGCCTCGAGCGTCGATGCTCCGAGCGACAGGACGTTTCCGAAGACGATCTCGTGAAAGCCTTCGAGCGCCAGTTCATCGTGCAGCAGTCCGGCGTCCCCGCTGAGGGGAACCGCCCCGCCGGAATCACCCGCGGCCTGCTGACCCGCGAACAGCTCGACAACGCTATCGATCGCGTCCCGCTGGTACTGCTGGTTGGCATCGAACTTCAGCTCGACAGCCATCAGACCGTCTTCATCACGATGCCAAGATTCTTCGCGTTCGTTGCGGCGTTTGCCTTGACCGCGTCGACGCCGGCGAATCCGTCCTCCATGAAGACCACGACCTTCGCCCCAATCTCCAGGACCCCGTTCACAAGGTCGCTCGTGACGGCCGCCGACAGAACCACGGCTACGCTGCCGGCAACGACTACCTCGGAACCGGCGATCTCACGGCGACTCCACGGAACGTCAAGCGGCACCCCTTCCTTGAGAAGGACCTCGGCTGCGACTGCATCCCAATCTGGCTCGCCCGCCAGCGTCGACTCGCTGAGGTCGAAGAGGGTCTCAGACACCGCGGACTGGGCAAAATTGCTTTCGGCGAGGGAGAAGTCGCGAAGGCCGGACTTCGCCTCGACGGCCTGCATCGCGGCGCGGATTCGTGTTCGAGTAATGTCGGACACGTGCACGTAGTCGTTGTATCCGGTCGGCTCGGGCAGCTGCACCAGTAGGAAGCGTCGGTTGCCGCCGTCCTCAGCGTTCTGCTGCAACACGGCATCGGCCGCCGAGCCAGACCCCGCGAAGAAATCTAGGACGAGATCGCCCGCGCTGGCGTCGGTAGCAAGCGCGAGCATTCGTCGGATCAGCTGCGTTGGCTTGGGCGTGTCGAAGACACTGTCCGAGGAGCCGAACTTCACACGGCTGAGCAACTGTTTCTTTGCATCCTGGGTGTGGCCTACCTCCTCATACGGCCAAAAACTCTCAGGGACTCGCCCTTGCTGAACCTCACTGAGGAAGCGCTTGTAGGCTGGCCGACTCTGACCGTCCTTGCCAAACCATACCCGACCGTCTGCGAGCAGTTCCTCGTACCGCGGCTGGGTGTATCGCCACGCACCGCCAATCGGCGGCATGAAGCGATTCCCGGCGGGCGTGACAAGCTCATACGTCTGGGACGGGGTTGCGTGGCCTGCCGGCGCTGTGAAGTCGCTCGACTTCCACGGGCCGCGCGGATCGTTGTCCGGATTCTTGTACGCCTGGTCCTGCTCGGACGTCCGCGGGAGGAGGTTCGGTCGCCAAAGCAAGGCATTCCGGGCAAAGACGAGTAGATAGTCGTGGACAACGGCGAACTGCTGGCGATTGTTCATTGGCGAGTAGACCTTTTGCCACACAAGCTGCGCCACGAAGTTCTCGGGTCCAAAGACCTCGTCCATCAGCCCCCTTAGGTGCGACATCTCGTTGTCGTCGATCGAGACGAAGATGACGCCGTCCTGGGTCAGTAGGTTCCTTGCCAGGACGAGCCGGGGGTACATCATCGACAGCCAACGGCTGTGTCGGCGGCCGCTCGTATCCGCTGCCGCCGACGTTCGGTTGCCGTCGGCGTCGACTTGCCCCGTGAATTCGAGGTACGCGCGCAGGGTGTCCGAAAAATCGTCTGGGTAGATGAAGTCGTTGCTCCCGGTGTTGTAGGGCGGATCGATGTAGATCAGCTTGACCCGATCGTTGTAGGCCTTCTGGAGAAGCTTCAGTACCTCGAGGTTGTCGCCTTCGATAAACACGTTCTGCGCACTGTCGAACCCGATCGAAGCGTCCCGATTTGGCGCGAGCGTTCCTCGCGAGGGCGTCAACAGCGACCGGACGGCCTGCGCTTTCCCGGCCCACATCAGTCCGAAGCGTTCGCGCGTATCGGCCGTGTGAGCGATATCGACGTCGAGGAGCGCCGCGAGGCGATCGGCGTCGAGCACTCCGTCGGCAAGGAGCCCCGGGAACAGGTCCTCAAGACGTGCGCGGTTTTCGGCCGCGAGGTCCGCGGTCTCAAGCTCGATCTTCTCCGGCTCCTCTCCGATCATCGTGTAGTCCAACCCCTCTCCCAAAACATTCTTGTAATCATCTGGTCGTTGCGTCGAGTCGATTCCTGACCTAGCGTTCCAATGGTGCCAGAGGAGACCGATCCGATTCCAGCAGCACCGACGCTCGAAGGGGATGCGGCGGCTGCCGTCGCCCACCGGGGCAGCCACATCCAGATCATCGCTGCCGCCGGCGCCGGCAAGACCGAGGTCGTCTCTCAGCGTGTCGCGGCGCTCCTCGCCTCGGGCGAGGATCCGAGCGGAATCGTCGCCTTCACGTTCACAGACAAGGCGGCCGCAGAACTCAAAGAGCGAATCCGGCAGCGGACCGTGGCGGCAAGCGGCGCCGAGGCGGCAGACCAGCTCGGAAAGCTCTTCGTAGGGACGATCCACGCCTACTGCTTCCGGCTTCTGCAGAGCTTCGTCCCCAGATACGAGAGCTACACCCCGCTCGACGTCAACCAGCTCGTCAACCTCCTCTACCGGGAGGCGAACCGGCTGAAGCTCAAGGAGTTCGACAAGGATCGCAAGCTGTTTCGAGCGGTTGAGCTGTTCTCCAAGAGCGTCGACGTGATCGAGAACGAGCTCATCGACCCGGAAACCCTCCCGCGCGACCACTTCCAAGCAACCGTCAAGCAGTACTACGCGATGCTCGACGGCTACCAGTTCATGTCGTTCGGAACCCAGATCGTGCGCGCCGTCGACGCGCTCCAAGACCCGGGAGTGCACGCCAGGGTGACGGAAACACTCCGTCACTTGATCGTCGATGAGTACCAGGACGTCAACCCCGCCCAAGAGCGTCTCATCGAGCTGCTCGCCAAGCCAATCGGCGGTGCCGACCTCGTTGTGGTCGGCGACGACGACCAGGCCGTCTATCAGTGGCGCGGGTCCAACGTCCAGAACATCGTCACGTTCAAGGACCGCTACCCCAACGTCATCCCGTTTCGGCTACTCGTCAACCGTCGGTCCCGGCCGCCGATCGTCGCGCTCGCCAACGCATTCGCGCAGTCGATCACAGGGCGACTCGACAAAGCGATGGGTCCCCACCGCGAAACCGACGGCCCTGCGCTGTCGATCGCTGCAGGATTCGAGGACGAGGAACTCGAAGCCGACGAGGTCGCCGTGACGATCGAGCGGCTCCACGCCCGCGGCATCCCGTACCGGGACATCGCGATCCTCGTTCGCGGCCGAACGGCGTATCCAAAGCTCCTCGAGGCTCTCGAGTTCGCGAAAGTCCCCGTCCAGCCCGGCGGTCGAACGGGACTCTTCGAGCAGTCCGAGGCCGCCGTCCTCGGAGCGACATATGCGTGGCTCGCCGACATCGAGTGGGCTCCCGGACGCTTCATCAAGCGGGAGAAGATCGTATTGCCAGATCTCGTCCGCGATTACGAGCTCGCATTCCAGATCGCGCCACCAGCCTCGGCCGCCCTCAGGCAGCACCTCATCGACTGGAAGCCCCAGACCCGTGAGACGAACTTCAACGTCAGTCTCGTCGGAGACTTCTACACATTGCTCGGTCTCCTCGGACTCTCAGCCTGGGACACGACCGCCAGCGAAGTCCGCAACCGGCTCGGGACGATCGCCCGGTTCACCACGGTGCTCGCCGACTACGAGACCGTCACTCGCCGGTCTCGGAAGGATCCGAACAACCCTGGCGAGCAGGTCGGCGGCGCCCCGGGCGACGAGTGGTTCTACCGCAACCTCGCGCTCCTCCTCGTCAACTACGCCAACGGCAACTACGACGACTTCGACGGCGAGGAGGACCTCCTCACCGATGCTGTAGCGCTCGGGACTGTTCACGGCGCCAAGGGCCTCGAGTGGCCCGTCGTCTTCCTCCCATCACTTACCGAGTCGCGGTTCCCGTCGCGGCGCACCGGGCGGCTCGAGAACTGGTTGATCCCGCGAGACCGCTTTGACGCAGCGAGGTACGAGGGATCCGACGCCGACGAGCGACGCCTCTTCTACGTAGCGCTGACCCGGGCACGCGACTGGGTTTCACTCTCGTCTCACCAACGCGTCAACAAGAACAACGTCGCCCCTTCCCCCTATCTGAACGAATGCATCGCGCATGCGAGCGCGGACACCGGTCACCCAACCGGAGCGCTCCCGACCTCCGTCTCGATCCCCGACCTCGCGGTCACCTACAGCCAGCTCGCGGCGTACGCCGAATGCCCGCAGAGCTACCTCCTCCGGAACGAGCTCGGCTTCATCCCGCCGATCAAACAGGAACTCGGCTACGGGAACGCGATTCACCACCTCATGCGAGTTATTGCGGAGCGGACCCAGGCCGCTGGCCGAACGCCCACCGATGCCGAGGTTGACGAACTCCTCACGACGGACTTCTTCCTGCCGTTCGCCAACAAGCCTGCGCACAAGGAGATGCGGGAGAAGGCGCAACGACTCGTCGGCACCTATCTGCGCGACCACCAGGACGACCTCCTTCGAACGTGGGCCACCGAACTCCCCTTCGAGCTCTACCTACCTGGCGTCGTCATCAGCGGCCGCGCCGACGTGATCTACGACGAGCACGACGGCGTCCCGACGAACCTCGCGATCGTCGACTACAAGACCTCAACGCACGGCGACGTCGAGCCCCTCCAGCTCCAGGTCTATGCGGACGCAGGTCGGCGCGAGGGGCTTACGGTCGGGGCGGCGTTCGTCCACGACATGCAGACCGCCACGCGGCACCCGATCGCAGTTGACGCGGCCGCCGTCGCCGACGCGGAGAGCCAAGTCGTGACGACGTCCGCCGCCCTCATCCGCCGCGATTTCACACCTAAGCCAGAGCTCACAAAATGCCGCGCTTGCGATGTCAGAACGATCTGCTCCGCGGCACGTCTTACCTGAGCGCCGCAGAGCTAGCCATCCGGCTCGTTGGAACAGTGCTCACAACCACGTCGTCTCGGCGGTGAGCCGCGGAACCTTGAGCCTCAAAGTCGCGGTACGGCCGATTTCACGACGGGCATCCAGCCCGTCGCAAAATCGGCCGTCTATGTTGCCCATGACCACCGGCCCCAAGAATCAGATGATGTTCTTGGGACTGCCTGGACCCGAGCAATATCGACCAACCGGAGGTGACGGGGTTCCCGAGCCGCCAAGCGAGGGGTTCGCGTCGCCGGAGGGCGGTAGCCCGTCCCACGGAGCGCGTCAGTCCTCGTGCGCCTGGTTGGGCCGGCGCTCCGCAGCCCACTGCTCCATCTCGGAGCGAAGCCACAGCTTGATCCGACCGCTTCCGAGGTTCACGACTGGGCGAGGCATATCCGAGTAACGGCGCTGGTACTGGCTCACGGTGTTGCGGTGAGACAGCTGAAGGATCTCGGCCACCCCGTGCGCGTCGACAAGGTCATTGGAGTCGATCAGCGGCGCCACTAGAAGAAGCCTACTTACGTAGGCGGGTCCGTCCGAGCCAAGCGATAGCCTACGTACGTAGGCAAGATCAATAGCTGGCCCCGGCGGTGGTGGAACACCCCGGGGCGCGGCCGGTACCCCAAGGAGGTCCCGACATGACGCAGGCTACGCCGTTCTCCCTCGGACAGCTCGAGGGCAAGGCAACCATCACGTTGAGCAGGCCGCTCAGGTGCTCGGAGTTGGCCGCACCGCCGCGTACGACGCGGCCCGTCGCGGCGAGCTGCCGACTCGCCGACTCGGCCGTCGGCTGCTGGTCCCGGTTCCCGCACACCTCAGCTTCCTGGGAGCGGTCTGATGCAGGGGCACATCCACAAGCGCGTCCGGATGGATAAGTCGGGCAAGGAGCGCACGCTCTGGTATGTGGTGCTCGACGAGGGCGTCGACCACGACGGTCGGCGTCGGCAGAAGTGGCATGGCAGCTTCCGCACCAAACGAGACGCAGAGACCGCTCGCGCCAAGCTCGTCGACCAGCTGCACTCCGGCAGCTATATCTCCCCGAGCCGCACGAGCCTCTCAGAATGGGCGATCGCCGGCTGGCTCCCTGTGATGGCCACGCGGATCAAGCCCAGCACCCTCCACTCCTATCGCCGGAACTTGGAGATGCATGTCCTTCCGGTACTCGGCGGGAAGCCGCTGCAGCAGATCACGCCGGTGATGCTGAACACGCTCTACGCCAACCTCGCCTCCCCCACGTCAGAGCGGGATGCGCTGAGCGCCAAGACGATCAGCTACATCCACACGATCGTCCACAAGGCACTGTCGGACGCGGTCGACTCTGAACTTCTTCAACGCAACCCGGCGGAGCGCGCCAAGCCGCCCCGGCCGAACCGGCGGGTGACGACCGGGATCCAGTCGTGGGTGTCAAGGATCACGAGATCTCCCCAGGTGTGATCATGGTTTTTCCCCACCTGTGATCGCGGGTCGGAGTGCGTTGCTGGCGTCGCTGTGGGCGCGCATGCGGTAGCTGTCGCCGTTGATCGCGCCCGACGGCCCATAGGCAACACCAGTCGTCTCACTCGCCGCACAATGCCCCGCAATCAACACCACCGCGGCCACGCAGGCGAGCACGCCGCCGAGCGGGCCGGCTAACAGCTCGCTCTTCGCGGGGCCGGCCGCAAGTGAGACCATCGACACCTCGCTATCGCTCGCCCTCGTCGAAAAGGCCGTCAGACGAGCGGACTTCAAACAACGGAACCCTCCGACTGCCGGCGTGTGCCGGTAGGCTTCCAGGCGCACAGGGCGTGAAACGTGAAGCCTCTGTACAGATACCTGCGATCGTGGCGGCCGGCCAACCCAAACGTCGGGGACTACACGCTCGCGGGAGCGGCACTCATGGGAACCGCTGGTACGGTCACCGGCCTGATTGTCGGCCTCACCGTCTACGCACCGACCGCGTGGTTTGCAGCCGCCGAACTCGGCTTACCAGCCGCGATCGTCGGCGCCGTCGTCGGGTCCCTGGTCGGCGCGACCTTGGCAGCACGCAAAGCGATCCGGCGGCGCACACGCCGGTAGGCGCCGCAACAAATGATCCGGCAGCACGACCGCCCAGCGCCCGTCCACGCCTGGCACGCAACCGCCACCGTGCGGTCCGACCACGCCGACTGCCCTCGACGACAATTTGGTACTCGCGCGCGGTACTCGCTGACCGATATCGCGCCAGCGAGACCCGATTCATAAACTCAAAAGCATCGCATTAGCTGGGCTTCTTCGAGTGGCCGTGCAGGAATCGAACCTGCAACCTTGGGATTAGGAGCGCGACCGTGGCATCTACGGGGATGAGCGTCCACTCAGCGAGCGACCGCCGATCTTGGTGCGTGGTCGGCCAGCCACGGGCCGCATCGCAGAGCAAGCCCGACCTTGCGCGTCAACAAACACTTCGGTTTGGTAGCCAACCGTGGTAGCCAAATGGCGTCACAAACGGTGCTCGCGCTCGCAAACGCCAAGAAACCGTCCCGTTACCAGGTGTTTCGGGAATGGAGCCAAGCGGGATCGAACCGCTGACCTCCTGCGTGCAAAGCAGGCGCTCTCCCAGCTGAGCTATGGCCCCTTCCAGAGCGAGTTTAGAGACAGATGGAGTCGCCGGTGGTTCTACGGTCGGCTCGTTCAGTGGGCATCAGCCGTTGAAGTCGAAGTCCTTGGGAGGTCGCTGCTCAAACCAGAGACGGTCGTGCTCAGGAGTGTCCTGAAGGAAGTCCGGCGTCTCTTCTAGGACGTCCTCCTGCGTGGTGTCGGCGTCTTCGTGCTGGACCCCAACCTCGAACTCAGTCGTCTCCTGCGTGTCGTCAACAGACGGTGGCAGGGTGGTCGCGCCACGGTCTGCCGGCGCCCCATCCGCCAGATCGTCTGGGACACGGGACCCTGCCGGGGAAGGCTCGCTTGAGCCCGCCCAACCGTCTCCAGAGGTGTCAGAGCCCATCTCCGCGGACGGATCCGCCGCGAAGGTGGGGCGTTTGGGTGGATGCTCAAATTGCAATTGCGGCGGCATGCCCCCTGCCGGCGGTGTTGACTCTTGGCTGGGGTAAGCCCCCTCGCTGAGATCTTCCGACCCACCGTGCTGATCGAATAGACGGCCGACGCCTTCCACTTGGTCTGAGTAGTGGAGGGGCTCGGCTTCGGGGCCGTGATCTCCGTCCGGACGGCGCTCTGCTCCATGTCGACCAAGGTTGAGGAAACGTCGTCGCGGCCGCTCATCGCTAGGCGGCCGCGTTACTCGGTCATCTGAACGCTCGGGCATCCATCCGCTCTGCGCGTCCGGGAACTCTCCGATTCCCGCCACGGCATCGTGATGATGTTCGTGCAGATGCGGTGCGGTGCTGTCGTGGTAGCCGTGTTCTTGGAGCTCTTCGAGGTCCGTGAGGTGGTCCTCCTGGTGAACAGCGGGGTCGAAGAACTCGCTCCGCGCCTCTCGAGACCCGACGAAATACGCTTGGGACAACGGCGGCTCACGTCGTACGGGACCGAGCGCTTCGCGCTCCAGTCGTTCGATTTCGGCGGGATCACCTCCGCGAGCGCGCTTGAGGTCGAGGTGCTCGCGGATCGCGTCGTCCAGCAGACCCATGCAAGTAAGGGTACCGAGTCAGGCGCGTCGCGACTGCAAAGCTGCCTTCGTGCGCGATCGCGTGCGAACAGCTGACTGTCTCTGTCGGTCCGCGGACCCGCGGAGACAGACAAAACCCCGTGCATGACTTGCGCATGCACTTGGTCGACCCAGCCTGGACAACGGTGCTAGCACGCGCTCGGTGGCTGGCCGCACCGCTATGCTGGGGCTTAGCGCGGGGCTATAGCTCAGATGGGAGAGCGCCTGGATCGCACCCAGGAGGTCGCCGGTTCGATTCCGGCTAGCTCCACTCCTCAGGTCTTCGCGTCCGCCTTTGCGGTATGCAAAGGTTGGGGCCAAAAGGAGTCTGGACGGCTGGCGGGACTGTCCGGTGGGGCGTGTCGTGGTGGTGTCGCGCTGTTCGTCCGGTTTGTTGGCTGTTGAAAACGTTTGTGCTTCGGACCTCGCGGATGACGCTGGTGGTGGTGGCGAAGGGCGCGTTTTGGATCCGTCACGCCAAGCGGCCACCCGATTCCGCCAGTCCTCACCGGCCACGGAGCCCAAACCCGTGAACGCCTAGATACGCGAGCGGGCCAGCTTGGTCCCGCACGGCGGTCGCGACGGCGTCGTCACGCGCTCAATGGGGCTCGTTGCGAGGCGGCCGTGGCGCCGTCGCCATACGTGTCGCCGGGGGAAGTCCATTGCGCGGGTGGCATCGTCTACGATGGTGCGGCGGAGGCCCGCCTGCGCTGCTGTGCTGGCGCCGCGCCGCGCCAGGTTAGCCGCAGTTGACCCGCAGCTTCTATGGAGACCTCACGCTGGCCACCGTCTCGGAGGTAGTTTGGCTGTAGGGGGCTCAGGGTGGGGGAACGGCAGCCGGTGTGCCGCACTAGACTCGCTCGGTGCCGTGAGCGTTCCCGGCGAATCATCCGTTCAGCCGACTGCAGCTGCGTCTGCGGCGGGAAGCCTGGACCCCCACGTCGACTCGTCGGTCGGCGACGGACTGACCAAAGCTGAGGCGCACGCTCGACTCGAGCGCTGTGGTCCCAACGCGCTTCCAGAGGAGCGTCCGCACCTGCTGCGAGCGCTGGTCGGGAAGCTCATGGGCCCGGTCCCTTGGCTGCTCGAGGCTGCGGTGGTGCTCGAGCTGGCGGCGGGCAAGGTCGTCGAGGCGGTGATCGTCGCGTGTCTGGTCATCTTCAACGCGGTGATCTCGTTCGTGCAGGAAGGGCGCGCGCGAGACGCATTGGCGCTGCTGCGAAGTCGCCTGGCGCTCCAGGCGCGGGTGCGGCGGGATGGACGCTGGGAGCTGCTCGACTCAGAGGAGCTGGTGCCAGGTGATCTGGTGCACGTGCGTGTAGGCGACATCGTCCCGGCCGACATAACTGTCTCCGATGGTGTCGTGTCTGTGGACCAGTCGGTCCTCACGGGCGAGTCGGCTGCGGTCGAGGTCAGGGCGGGCGGGACGCTCTACACGGGGGCGATCGTCAGTCGCGGGGAGGCGTCCGGTGAGGTCACGGCCACCGGGAGCCACACGTACTTCGGACGGACTGCCGAGCTGATGCGCAACGCCAAGACCGCCAGCCACTTGGAGGAGACGATCTTCAAGATCGTCTGGGCGCTTCTGGCGATGGACGGAGCGCTGGTCGTGGCCGTACTCGCCTATGGGATTGTCAACCACCTGCCGGCCAGTGAGCTGCTGCCGTTCGTTCTGATTTTGGTGGTGGCCACCGTTCCCGTGGCGCTGCCGGCCACGTTCACGCTCGCCACTTCGCTGGGAGCGGTGGAGCTGGCGCGGGCCGGGGTCCTCGTCACCCACCTGCAGGCGATCGAGGAAGCCGCGGCGATGGACCTGCTGTGCACCGACAAAACCGGAACGATCACCGAGAACAGCCTGTCGGTAGTTGCCGTGCGTCCCTATGGTGAGCGGAGGGAGGCAGACGTGCTCGCGTTGGCCGCGGCTGCCTCCGATGAAGCCACGCAGGATCCGATCGACCTCGCGATCCTCGCTGCTGCGCAGGCCGCGGGCGCCCCCGCGGTTGGCAGCAGATCAGGCTTCGTACCGTTTGATCCGTCGATCAAGCGATCGGAAGCCACGCTGCTTGCGAACGGGGCAACGCTTCATGTGATGAAGGGCGCCCCCCAGGTCCTCGCGGCACTCGCCACCGACTCAGCGAGTATCGATCCGGACCTGGAAGAACTTGCGGCCGGTGGCGCGAGGGTGCTGGCGGTCGCCTCGGGTAGCTCTGCGCTGGAGGTTGCCGGTTTGATCGCACTTGGCGATCCGTTGCGTGCGGACTCCGCGGCGCTGGTCGAGCGCCTGCACGAGCTCGGTATCCGGGTCGTGATGGTCACGGGTGACTCCGCGCCCACAGCGCTTGCGGTTGCCCGTGAGGTGGGCATCGGGGAGCGGCTCGGGACGGCGGCTGAACTTCGGGAACACGGATCCAGCGAGTTCGACTTCGACGTCATCGCCGGTGTGCTGCCGGAGGACAAGCTCAAGCTCGTCGAGCGCGAACAGCGCGTTGGCCATGTGGTCGGGATGACCGGTGACGGCGTCAACGACGCGCCCGCGCTCAAGCGCGCGGAGGTTGGGATTGCCGTCGCCAGCGCCACGGACGTAGCCAAGGATGCAGCCAGCATCGTGCTCACCGATCCCGGCTTGTCCAACGTGGTCGCGGCCGTTCACGACGGCCGGCGGGTCTACCAGCGGATGCTGACGTACACGCTTAACAAGATCGCGAAGACCTTTCAGGTCTCGCTGTTTCTCGCACTCGGCCTGCTGATCACCGGCAGTTTCGTCACCACGCCCAGGCTGGTGCTGCTGCTGTTGTTTGCCAACGATTTTGTAACGATGTCGCTGGCGACCGACAACGTCGGCTTCTCCTCACGCCCGGACCGGTGGGCGGTCCCGTCGCTCTCGCTCGTGGCGCTGGCTGTCGCCGTGCCGTGGCTTGGTATTTCCTTCGCCACGTTTTTTGTCGGGCGCGACGGACTTGGGCTTGGGCTGGCGCAGACCCAGACGCTGGTATTCGTGATGCTGGTGGCCACGGGCCAGGCGACCGTGTACCTGGTGCGCGAGCGCCGCCACCTGTGGGCTTCCCGACCGAGCAGCTGGATGCTTGCGGCGACCGCGCTTGATCTGGTGATCGTTGCGATCCTCGCCACACGCGGGATCCTGATGTCGGCGATAAGCCTTGCCGATGTCGGCGTGATGATCGGCGTAGTGCTGGCCGTGACGCTGGTCTTGGACCTGCTGAAGGCTCCTCTGCTCGCGCGCATCCGCCCGGAGCAGGCTCACGCCACGGCACGGGTTCACGCATAGCGTGCACGACGGGTGACGGGCCTTTCCCACGAGTCGCCGATGGGATCGCGCTCCGGGGGCCCGTGCGAACTTAGGAGTAATGCTCGGTGGCAGAACCTTTCTACGAGCCAGAAGCTGGACCAGCAGTTCCCGGCATTCGAGATCGAGACCCACGGCATCGAAGTGCAACCGGGCGGCACCTACAGGATCCCGGCCCTGCGCGGGGAGCGGTGACTGTCAGCCGGCCGCCATCCGGCGTGCTGCTGGTTACGGGCTGCGGCGCACCGCGACGATCGCTGCGGTGCTTGCGGTGGTCTGGATCTCGCAGGCGAGCAGGCGTGGATCGCCGAGCAGCGCCTGACGCACAGGATCGCCGTCACTGGTCCGGCCGGGCGTGAGGTCATCCTTGACGAGGATGCCGCCGGGGGCGAGCATCGAGATGGCAAGCGCCGCGGACTCGGCGGCGTCGCCCGCGTCGAGAAAGACCAGGTCGAACGGTCCGCGCTCGGGCAGCAGCTCGCGCCAGTCGCCGAGCACCATCTCGGCGCGCGTGCCTGCGAGCCTCTGCGCCGCCAGCCGGAAGCGCTCGGGGTCGTTCTCGACGGTGACGAACGTCGCATCCGAGGGGAGAGCGGCCACCATGGCGCTTGCGCCCTCGCCATATGCGGTCCCCAGTTCGGCGATGCGCCCGTGTGGTTTGGCCGCCACCAGCGTTGCCAGGAGCCGGCGCACAGCCTCGATCGACGATCCGCCATCCGTCACAGCCCAGAACGGTAGCTGACAAACGCTGCGCGGGACTAGACTCGGCGGCGGACAGGCGCAGAACGGACCCAGTGGCCGATAGCACCGTGAGCGAGCAACGATCAGAGCCCGACGCTGAGCAACGCCCGGAGGGTCTGCGCGGGCGCGTGGTTGGAGGCCTGCGACAGGGCGCCGCTGCGGCGGTGGTGGCTGGGGGGCACGGCGCGACCGAGCTTGGACAGGCAACGCGGGCGCTGGCGCTGCAGATCGCCGATACGGGCCTGAAAGGTGAGCGTGCGCTGGTCGGGCACGTGATGGGCATGCACCTGCTGATCCCGGCAAGCCATCTCCACGGTCCCCGCCAGGAGCCGGTCCTGATGTACCTCTTTGGGGATGCGCTCGCAATCCGTCCGACCCGCGACGCGCCGATGTCGTCGATTCCGCTGCCGGGCCTTCACATGCTGCTGCCGCCCGTGGCCGTGGCCCGTTGGGTCTACAAGGCTGGGCGGGTTGAGCACGCGAACCTCGACCTCGTAAGGGATGCGCAGCGCTTCGCCGACTCGCTCGCGCAGTGGACCGTCGATGACTTCGCGCAGGCCGACCCAGAGCTGCACGTGCACCTCGTCGCGGAGCTGCCGGAGCCGCTGCACGTCTACGGCCACCTGACCTACGCGCACATCTATCTCCCCGTGTCCGGTGGCCGAGCATTGCGTCTGAAGAGCGATCTGCCGGCGGCGCCGGGCGCGCTCGAAGAGCTGGGCGCGCTCTTCTCGAGCGTCACCTGGCCGCACGGCCTGAGCACGGAGGCGCCGCAGAGCGGCCCAGGCGACAGCTCGAGCGAGCGCCCCGGCGGAGCATCCGCCACTTCTGGCGGCGGCTGAGGCCGGTCGCTCCAAAGTCCCTCTCGTGTGGGGTCAAGGCTGGCACCCCGCAAGGGGCCGTGCAAGGGACGCGGATTAAGCGGTCGCACACCTGGGTATCGCATACTGCGACTGTGCCTGAGTACCTGAAGCTCGACAACACCCGGACGGGCCGCGGATGGGGTCCGCGCGTGCTGCTTGGGGTCCTTGGGCTCGTGCTCGTGCTCGTGGTCCTGGTGGTCGTGCAGTTGTTGCGGGGGACACCGCCGATCAAGGCGAGCGTGGTGATCCCAAATGCCGTCACGATTCCCGGTACACCGCCGGCGCTTCCCTGGCCCAAGTACGCGACGGCGGCGGTGGCGATCGAGGGCGTCGGGACGCTCGGTGGCGTCCGCACGGATGTGGCCAGGTCTCTGGCGAGTGTCGCGAAGCTGTTCACGGCCCTGGTTGTGCTCAAGCAACATCCGCTCAAGCTCGGCCAGAGTGGGCCGACGATCACGATCACCCCAGCCGATGCGACCAAGTATCAGATTGACGTCCGTGACCACGATTCGGTTGTGAAGGTCACCGCCGGGGAGCACCTGACCGAGCTGCAGGCGCTTGAGGGGATGCTGATTCCATCGGCTGACAACCTCGCCAGGATGCTCGCCAACTGGTCTGACACGAGCCACAGCGCGTTCGTGCAGGCAATGAACAGTGAGGCTGCGGCACTCGGCCTGACACACACGCATCTGGCTGGTCCGTCTGGGCTGAACCCGGCCAGTGTCAGCACCGCCGCCGACCTCGTCAAGCTCGCCGAGGCCGTGATGGCAAACCCGGTGCTGCGCCAGATCGTCGCCATGGCACAGGTGACCCTGCCAGCCGCGGGCACCGTCTACAACGTCAACGACATGCTCGGCCGCGACGGAATCATCGGGATCAAGACCGGGTCCACACCGGCGGCCGGGGGCAACTTTGTGTTTGCCGCAAGCCACCACGTCCAGGGCAGGAACGTGACCGTGGTCGGCGCCATCCTCGGCGCCACCGGAGTACAGGCACTGCAGAATGCGCTCGACCTGGGTGCCACGCTCGCGGGCGCCGCCGTGAAAGCGGTGCGCGAGGTCTCGCCGGTATCGCCGGGGGAGGCGGTCGTGAGGCTGCACGCGCCCTGGGGGCAGACGGCGGTCGGGCGCACTGGCGGCGCGCCACCGATCCTTGCCGTTCCCGGCGAGCAGGTGAGCGCGAAAGTGGTGCTCGAGCCTGCTGTGACTGATGGCAAGCTACGCCAGATCAAGGCCGGGCAGCGGCTCGGCACGCTCGAGCTGCAGGTCCGCGGCCACACGACCAGCCTGCCGATCACCGCCTCCGGCTCGATCTCCGCGCCGTCGCTCAGCTACAGGCTAGAGCGCTTCTGAGCCCGGGCGCTCGGCCGGCGAGCGGTTCTCAGCCTCCGGCGCTGCGGCGTCGACCACCGCGAGCAGGTCTTCCAGACCAAACTCCTCCCGCTGATCTGCCAGCGCCCGCCCGGCGGCTGCCATCAGCAGCCGGCGCAACCCTCGATTCGGTCTGACGCTGAAGCCCGGAGCCGCGGTCGCCAGCGCCGCGGCCCGAGCGGTGGCGGAGCGCCCCTGTGGGTCGCGCTCCCCAGGCGGCAGCAAACGCAGCACCTCGCTCCTGATCTGCTCCGGCGTGAGGCCGGCGACACCGAGGATCTCGATCGCCGGCCCCTGGGGCTCGCGCAGCAGGCCAAGCAGGATGTGCTCGGTGCCGATGTAGTTGTGATGGAGCGCCAGCGCTTCGCGCAGCGCCAGCTCGAGCACCTTCTTGGCCCGTGGGGTGAACGGGATCTGGCCGCCCGGCGCCTCTGCGCCCTGGCCGACGAGCTCGACCACGCTGGCGCGGGCGTGCTCGAGTGACAGTCCTTGCGCCTCAAGCGTGCGCGCCGCCGCCCCGTCACTGACGCCCAACAGGCCGAGCAGCAGGTGCTCGGTGCCGATGTAGCTGTGCCCGAGCTCGCGCGCCTGCGTCTGTGCCATCACCACGACCTGGCGCGCCGGCTCGGTGAAGCGCTCGAACACACGCCAAGTATCCCACCGGTCACAAGCGCGGGCCCTATCGTTACCTCCGCATGGAGCTCGAGCTGCCGGAGAACCTCCGCGCCGCCGCGCGGACGCGAGGCGTGGCTTGCGGCCCTACCGGGTCTGTTTGCCGCCGCGCGCGAGCGGCTCGAGCTCGACTGGGTGGGGGCGCCGTTTCAGCCTGGCGGGATGACTGCCTGGGTCGCCCCGGTGCAAAGCGCCGTCCACGGCGAGGCGGTGCTGAAGCTCGCCTGCCGCCACGAGGAGGCGCAGGACGAAGCTGCGGGGCTCGTGGCCTGGCAGGGCACGGGCGCCGTCAGGCTCTATCACGCCGAGCAGGTTGACCGCCAGACGAGCGTGCTGCTGCTCGAGCGCTGCAAACCGGGGGGCTGGCTGCTGCACGAGCCGCCGCGGCGCCAGGACGAGGTCATCGCCGGGCTGCTCACGCGCCTCTGGATCGAGCCCCCCGCCCAGCCTAGCTTCCGGCCGCTGTCGGCGCTCTGTGACCTGTGGGCCGAGGGCTGCGAGCGCTGGGCGCAGGGCCATCGCGCCAAGGCGGGTAACGATGCCAAGCAGCTCGACCCCGGCCTGATCCGCGCCGGGATCGAGCTCTTCAGGGCGCTGCCGCGCGAAGCCGCCGAGCAGCGGCTCCTGTGCACCGACCTGCACGCCGAGAACGTGCTCGCTGCCCAGCGCGAACCGTGGCTGATGGTCGACCCAAAACCCTACGTCGGTGACCCCAGCTTCGACCTGCTGCAGCACATCCTCAATGGCGCCGCCCGTTTCGGCCGCGAGCCGCGGGCGCTGTGTCAGCGGATGGCGGCGCTGACCGGCCAGGACCCGCGGCGGGTTGAGCTGTGGCTCTTTGCCCGCTGTGTCGCGGGCGCGCCGCACTGGCCGGAGCTGCTCGAGGTGGCCGCAGCGGTGGCGCCCGCTCAGCGCCGCTCGCCCACCGGTGTGGGCTCGAGCGCCTCGGCCAACAGCGTGGCGACGTCAGCGACGCGCAGCCCGGCGCCGGTCGACTGCACGCCATCGTCGAGCATCACCGTGCAGTAGGGGCAGGCGACCGCGAGCGTGCCCGCACCGGTCGCGGCGGCCTCGCGCACACGCTCCTCGTTGATCGGCTGGGCGCGCTCCTCCATCCACATGTGCGCGCCGCCGGCGCCGCAGCAGAAGGTCTCGCGCCCGGCACGGGCCATCGGCAGCGGCGTGCCAACCGCGCCGACCAGCGCCCGGGGCGCCTCGAGCACGTCGTTGTGGCGCGCGAGGTAGCAGGAGTCGTGGTAGGTGACCATCAGCGCCTCGTCGCGCGCGGGCGCCAGACGCCCGTCGGCGACCAGGCGCGCGAGCAGCTCGGAGTGGTGCACGACCTCGTAGTTGCCACCGAAGTCGGGGTACTCGTTGGTCAGCGTGTTGAAGCAGTGCGGGCAGTTGGCGATGATCTTGTGGATCCCGGCGTCGTTGAGCGTCTGCACGTTCTGCTCGGCCAGCGCCTGAAAGACGTACTCGTTACCCATGCGCCTGGCCGGGTCACCGGTGCAGGACTCGCGCGGCCCGAGGATCGCGAAGTCGACACCAGCGGCGCTCAGCAACCGGGCCGTCGCCTGGGCGGTCGCCCGCGCACGCTCATCGAACGACGAGGCGCAGCCGACCCAGTAGAGGTACTCGGGCGCGGGCTCGCCGGGCTCGAGCACCCGCACCCCGAGCCCTGAAGCCCAATCGGCGCGCTGGGCCTGCTGGTGGCCCCAGGGATTGCCGGAGCGCTCGACGTCACGCAGCATCGGCTCGGCCTCAGACGGGAAGCGTGACTCCACCATCACCAGGTGACGGCGCAGGTCGACGATGTGGTCGATGTGCTCGATCGAGACCGGGCAGGCCTGGATGCAGGCACCGCAGGTGACGCAGTCCCAGACCGACTCCTCCGGCACGGCGCCAGGTACCAGCGCCGCCTCGCGGGCGCCGTCGGCGCTGTCAAAGAGCTGGTCGCGCAGCCCCATGATCACGAGCTTGGGCGAGAGCAGCTTGCCCGTCTGGTTGGCGGGGCAGACATCCTGACAGCGGCCGCACTCGGTGCAGGAGAATGTGTCGAGCACCTCCTTCCAGGTCAGGTCGGCGGCGGTGCCGGCGCCGAAACGCAGGTCCTCCTCGCGCTCGCCCTCCGCCGGCTCAAAGCGCAACGGCTCAAGGCGTCCGCGGGCGGCCGTGCGGCCGAACCAGACGTTGATCGCCGCGGTGGCGATGTGCAGGTGCTTTGAGTAGGGCAGGTAGGCGAGGAAGGCGAGGATCGTGCCGACGTGGATCCAGACGAAGACGCGCTCCAACACGCGCGCCGTCTCATCGCGTGCAAAGAGGTGCGAGAGCAGCCGCGAGACCGGCGACCAGCCGGCGGGCCACTCGTTCAACCCCAGGGCGATACGGGACGCGTGCCAGAGCAGCAGCGAGATCACGATCACCGCGATCATCGCGAGGATCAGGTCGGCCTCGCCCTTGTGGCTGCCCTCGAAACGCTTGGGCCGAACGACCTTGCGCACGTAGAAGGCGGAGGCGACTCCGAGCGCCACCAGCACGCAGAAGACGTCGACCATCAGCGCGTACCAGCCCTGCGCGCCCAGCCACGGCAGCGTCTGGTGGCGGTCGACGATACCGATCATCGCGATCAGGATCGACGGCGCCAGAACCAGAAATCCCCAGAAGACGAAGGCGTGCATCAGCCCCGGCCAGAAGCGCTGAAGCAGCTTGCGCTGGCCGAGCACGATCGTCAGCTCGTTGCGCGCCCGGGCCGCGTCATCGCCTGAGCGGTCGCTCGGCTTGGCGGCGCGCACGAGCGCGGTCAGGCGTGCCGCGCGCCGTCCCGCCAGCGTGCCGCTGACACCGAGCGCCGCCGCCAGCGCAACAGCCTCATACGGCGAGACTATGCGCCCCTCGCCTTCCGGATCTCGGCGGCGATCCCGGGCAGCACCGCGTGCAGATCGCCGACCACGCCGTAATCGGCGTGCGCGAAGATCGACGCCTCGCCGTCTGCGTTGATCGCCAACAGCTTCTTTGCACCCTTGCAGCCGGCCATGTGCTGGGTGGCACCGCTGATCCCGCAGGCGATGTAGAGCTCCGGGGCGACCTTGGTGCCGGTCTGGCCGACCTGGTCGGTGTGCGGGCGCCAACCCGCGGAGGTAACCGCGCGCGAGCAGCCGACGGCGCCGTGCAAAAGCCCGGCGAGCTCCTCGATGATCGCAAAGCCCTCGGCCGAGCCGACACCGCGCCCGCCGGAGACCACGACGCTCGCCTCCTCCAGTGTGACGCCGCCACTGCTCGCGCCGACCCGCTCGGTCGGCGCGAGCGCCAGAGCGTGACCGGAGGCCGGCACGGCCTCGGGCATGACGCCGGGGGCCTGCGCCGCGACGGCGTGTGGCGCGACCGTGATCAGCAGCGTGCGTGCGCGCAGCAGCGCCTGCTCGAGCAGGCTCCCGCCCCAGCGCACGCGCGTGACCGTGGGCGGGTCACCGGGCTCAAACGCGGTCGTGTTGGCCGAAAGCGGCTCGTCGAGGATCGCGGCGGCGTGCGCCATCACCTCGTTGCCGCGCTCAGAGCCGGGTGCGATCACGGCGCGCGGGGCGCGGGCGCCGATCAGGTCGGCGACCGTCTGGCCGAAGGCGGCGGGGGCGTAGGGCCCGTCGATCGTGAACGCCGACGGCTCGGCACCGTCACCGCTGGCCTGCGCGAGCTCGCGTGCGAAGGTCAGCGCCTGCAGCGAGAGTTCGTCGTCTGCACCCTCCATCAAAACCAGCACGCTCATCTAGAGCACCCCCAGCTCGGACAGGATCTCGACGACCGCCGGGGCGGCGTCGGGCCCCTGCCCAAGGATCCGCACCTGCTTGCCGGCCTCGGGCGGCAGCTCGAGGCGCAGCATCTCGAGCCGCGCCGGTGGGCGCTGCGGTTGCGAGGCCGCAAGCGGCTTGCGCTTGGCGCGCAGCCGGCCCGGCACCGAGGGGTAGCGCGGCAGGTTGATGCCCTCCTTGACGGCGACCACGGCGGGCAGCGGTGCGTCGTAGACGTCACGGCCGCCGGGAACCTCCTGCTCGCAGCGGGCGCGCCCGCCGCTTATGTTGATCGCCTTGACGCCGGTCACGCACGGCAGCCCGAGCTGGTGTGCCACGCGCACGGCCACCTGGTAGTTACCGGCGTCGGCTGACTCGTTGCCGAACAGGATCAGGTCGGGTGGCTGCGGGTCTGAGCGGATCGCCGCGACGATCGCCGCCGCGGTGGCCTGCGGGTCCCACTCCTCGCCGTCACTCACCAGGTGCACGGCCTGGTCGGCGCCGATCGCCATCATGTCGCGCAGCTGCTCCTCGGACTCGGCCGGGCCGAGCGTCAGCACCGTCACCGAGCCGCCCTCGCGCTCGACGATCTGCACCGCCTCCTCCACCGCGCACTCCTCGTGCGGGCTGACGGTGAACCCGAGGTGCCTGGTGGAGATCGCGCGCTGATCGTCGGTCAGCGTGATCTGCCCGCCGGTCATCGGCACGCGTTTGACACATGCGTAGACGTGCATGTGCGGCTAGCTCCGGATGCGGCTGTTGTAGGGGTCAAAGAGCGCGGTCGCGTCGATGCTTGCGACCGTGACCGGGTAGCGCTCGCCCATGTACTGAACCAGCAGCCGCTCGCCGAGCTTGGCGTGCTCGGGCGGCAGGTAGCTCATCAGGATGTACTTGCCAAGCGACGGCCCGGAGCCCGCGCTTGTCACATATGAGCGCCTGCTCTTGCGGTCGGTGATCGGCTGGCCGTCCAGCGTGAGGATCGGCTCCTTGCCGAGCATGTAGCGCTTGACGCCGGAGGCGGAGGTGTGATCGTCGACGGTGAGCGTGCACATGACGGCGGCGGGCTCCTCTTGGCGGTGGGCCACATGTGCGGCCTTGCCGATGAAGTCCTGCTCCTTGACGGCACCCCAGGCCATGCCCGCCTCGACCACGTTGTACTCGCCGTCGAGCTCGGCGCCGTAGGCGCGGTAGCCCTTCTCCAGGCGCCCGGTGGTGCCGTAGACGCCGCTGCCGGCGGCGATCAGCCCGTGCTCCCGGCCTGCCTCAAACAGCAGGTCCCAGAGGCGCTGGCCCTGCTCGATCGGCACGTAGAGCTCCCAGCCGAGGTCGCCGACATAGGAGATGCGCGAGGCGATCACCTCGAGCGGACCGAGCTCGAGCGCGCGCCAGTTGGCAAACGGGAAGCCCTCGTGGGAGACGTCGCCGCGGGCGATGCTCGCGAGGATGTCGCGCGCCCGCGGGCCCCAGAGGCCGAGGGTGGTGATCGCGCTGGTCTGGTCGTGCACCTGGGCGGAGCCATCCTGCGGCAGGTGATCCTTGAACCACTTGAGGTCCGACATGCCGTAGGCACCGCCGGTGACCACGCGGAAGACATCGTCTGCCATGCGCATGATCGTCAGGTCCTGCTTGAAGGTGCCGCTCGGCGTGAGCAGCGGCGTGTAGACGACACGGCCGACCGGCACGTCCATCTGGCGCATCGCCACGCGCTGCACGGCATCCAGCGCGCCCGGGCCGCCGACGTCGAAGATCGCAAAGGCGGTCAGGTCCACGATGGCGGCGCGGTCGCGCATCGCCAGGTGCTCGGCGTTGATGATCGGCGACCACCAGCGCGCCTCCCACTCGGACTCGCGGCGGCTGACGCGGTCACCGTACTCGTCAAGCAGGCCGGCGTTTGACTGGTACCAGGCGGGACGCTCCCAGCCTGCGGCCTCGTAGAAGACCGCGCCGAGCGCGCGCTCGCGCTCGTTGAAGGGTGAGAGGCGCACGCCGCGGTCTGTCTCCCACTGCTCGCTGGGGTGCACGATCCCGTACATCTTGTTGAAGCCCTCGCCGGCACGCGCGAACACGTGCTGGCGGGTCTTCATCGACGGGTAGGCGCGGGCGATGTTTGACTCAAAGACGTCGATCTCTGATTCGCCGTGGACCATCAGCTCGGCGACCGTCTTGCCGGCGCCCGGGCCCTCCTTGATCCAGATCGCCGCCGCCGACCACAGGCCCCTGACCTCCGGTGTCTCGCCGAGCAGCGGCAGCCCGTCGTAGGTGACCGAGAGCAGGCCGTTGATCGCGTACTTCACGCCGACGGACTCGTCGCCGACGATCTCCGGCATCAGCTCCAGGGCGATCTCCATCTGTGGATCAAAGTCGCCCTGGGTGAAGGGCAGCTCGGTCGGTGAGAGCGCCGATGCCTCGATCGAGGGGATGTCTTCGGCCTCCATCATGATCGGGCGGTGGGCGTAGGAGCCGATCTCGAGCCCGGTGCCCTCCTGGCGCTCGTACATGTTGGTGTCGACGTCACGGACGATCGGGAACTCGATCATGCCCTTGGCGTTGGCGAAGCGTGGCACGGGGCCGATGTCGATCATCTGATGGACCGACGGGGCGATCGGGATGCAGGCGCCGGCCATGCGCGCGAGCTTGGGGCTCCAGCAGCCGGTCGCGATCACGACCCGCTGCGCCTCGATGTCACCGCGGGTGGTGCGCACGCGGCGGATGCGCCCGTGCTCTACGTCAAAGCCGATCACCTCGGTGTTGGCGGACACCGTGAGGCCGGCCGCCTGGGCGCGCTCGCGCATGATCGTTGCCGCCCGCAGCGAGTCAACGACGCCCGCGCCGGGCGTGTAGAAGCCGCCGAGCAGCAGCTTCTCGTTGATGAACGGGACGAGCTCCCTGATCTCCTCGGGGGTGATGATCGACACGGGCTCGATCCCCCAGGAGATGGCGGAGGAGACGCGGCGCTGGAGCTCCTGCATGCGCTCGGGGGTGCGTGCGACCTCGATGCCGCCGCTCTGGATGAAGACGTCCAGGTCCTTGTACTGACGCAGGCTCTCGAGCGTCAGCTGCGTCATCTCCTTGGAGTGGTCGACCGGGAAGATGAAGTTTGAGGCGTGGCCGGTGGACCCGCCGGGGTTGGGCAGCGGCCCCTTGTCGATCAGGGTGATGTCGTGCTCGCCGAGGCGGGTGAGGTGGTAGGCGAGGCTGTTGCCGACGATCCCGGCACCGATGATGACGATGCTCTGGGAGGCTGGAAGGGGCGTGCTAGGGCTGCTCATATAACTTATATATCAGAGTCGGAGCTGCGGTTCGACGCTTCAACGCTCGCCGCGGCACACGGGCCGAGAGCTTCGCATGTAACGGATCGGCCGCTCCGGAGACCAACCGATGGAAGGCAAAACAACGTCGGAAGGAAACTCTATGCAGATCAAGAGCAAGCTGGGCGCCGTGGTCATGGCCACGGGCGCGCTCACCCTCAGTCTGGGGGCCGGCTCGGCGCTGGCCGCGACACACCGCGCGCACGACGCCTGGGGCAGATCCAACTCCCCCGCCGTGTTCGTGCAGAGCGACGCGAGCACGGGTAACACCGTGAGCGTCTACGCGCGGGAGCAGGGCGGCCAGCTCGTCGCGGCCGGTACCTACGCCACCGGCGGCGACGGGGGCCAGCTCACCGGTTCGGTGGTCGACCACCTGGCCTCGCAGGGATCCCTCCAGTACGACGCGGCAGCGCACCTGCTGTTCGCGGTCAACGCCGGCAGCAACACGGTCTCCCTTTTCAACGTGCGCGGCACCGAGCTGCAGCTGCGCCAGGTGATTCCGTCCGGCGGCAGCTTCCCGGTCAGCATCACCGTGCACGGCGGCCTCGTCTACGTGCTGAACGCGCTGAGCGGCGGCAACGTATCCGGCTTTTACCTCGACGGTCAGCACCTGAACCCGATCCCGGGCTCGACCCGGGCGCTCGGCCTGGACCCGAACGCCACACCGCAGTTCGTGAACACCCCCGGGCAGGTCGCGTTCACGCCATCCGGCAACGACCTGCTGGTGAGTACCAAGAACAACACCAACGCCATCGACGTGTTCGCGGTAGGTCGGTTCGGTCAGCTGGCAGCGCAGCCGGTCATCAACAGCGAGCCGGGCGCGGTCCCGTTTGCGCTGGCGTTCGAGGGCGATGGCCAGGTCGCCGTCGCCGAGGCCGGACTCAACGCGGTTGCGACCTTCAAGCTCAACTGGGACGGCACGCTCACCCAGACCGCGAGCGTCGCCACCGGCCAGGAGGCAACCTGCTGGCTGGCAGCCGATGGCTCGGTGCTGTTCGCCGGCAATGCCGGGAGCGGCAGCGAGAGCACCCTGCTCGACACCCCCGGCGGGCTTTCGCTGAGCGCGACGACGCCGACGGATGCCGGGACGGTCGATGCGGCCGTCACGCCGGACGGGCGCTTCCTCTACGTCCAGACCGGCGCTGCCGGAATTGTGGACGAGTTCCAGGTGGGCCCCGGCGCGGCGCTCACCGAGGTCGGCTCGGTCACCGTGCCGACCGCGGTCGGCGGCGAGGGCATCACCACCTCCTAGCGGTGCCCCGGGGCCCGTGGACGGCGCGGCACATGTGAGTGCCGCGCCGTCTACGCTCCTCCAGGCGACATGCCCCGCTTCAAGCCGCGCAATCGCAGGCCCATCGCCGGCCCCGGTGGCGCGGATGATGACGCGCAGCTGCTCGAGCGGCTGCGGTCCGGGGACGAGGCCGCGTTCAGCGCACTCGTCGAACGACACCACGATCCGATGCTGCGCCTGGCGCGAACCTTCGTCCAGAGCCAGGCGGTCGCCGAGGAGATCGTGCAGGACACCTGGGTGGCTGTGCTGCACGGAATCGAGAACTTCGAGGGCCGCTCTTCGCTGCGCACCTGGCTTCTGGCGATCCTCGTCAATCGCGCTCGCAGCACCGGCGCTCGCGAGGCGCGGACGGTGCCGAGCGCCGATCCCACCCCGGCGGTCGACGCCGCGCGCTTCAACGCGGGCGGTGGCTGGTCGACGCCGCCCGAGCAGTGGGCTGAGGATGTGGAGGCCCGGCTGAGCGCGGACACGCTGGCGCCCGTGATCCGTGAGGAGCTCGAGCGGATGCCGGCCCGCCAGCGGGCGGTGGTTATGCTGCGCGATGTCGATCAGCTGCGCAGCGACGAGGTGTGCCAGGTGCTGGGCCTCTCGGCCGTCAATGAGCGGGTGCTGCTACACCGTGGACGCGGCCGCCTGCGCCAGGCGCTGGAAGACGCAATCGGAGGATGTTGAGGCCCGTGCTACGCCGCCAAGAACTCGTGTGCCAGCAGGTCGTCGAGCTGGTCAGTGACTACCTCGAGGATGCGCTGTCGCCACGCGACCGGCGGCGCTTCGAGCGCCATCTGGCCATCTGCCCGCATTGCACCGTCTACCTCGCGCAGATGCACGAGACGCTGCGACTAACCGGACGGCTTGTGCCGGAAGATCTCGCACCCGAGGTTGCCGACGAGTTCACGGAGATCTTCCGGCGCTGGAGCGCCGAGCGCAACGGACCCGGCGATCGGCCGCCACCGTGATCCCCGACCCACCGGAGTTCCACACAGCCGTGGAGAAGCCTCTACGATGAATCTCCATGAGGGTCTCTCTGCGGTTTCGGCTCGCGCTGTGGCCGCGGTCGCTGTGGCCGCCTGCGTCGTCGGCGTGTCTTCGGTTCGGCTCGCTCATGGAGCTGGGGTCAAGGGCCAGCGTCGCAGTGCCTGGGTCTGCCCGGCGCACGCGGCGGCGATTCCCAGGCGTGGCTTCCAGCGGGCAGCGGGCCGCGCGGCGCAGCACTTCATGACCCACGTGCCCCGTAGCCAATTCCCAGGCTCATGGGCCAGGCGCACGGACCGCATGGATAGAGGCAGTCGGGTGCTGAACGCGTCCCTGGCCGGGAAGTTCCGCTCCTGGAGGGACGCGACACGACTGCTGTGCGGCTCGGAGATGGTCGACCGTAACGTGGTGGTGAACCTGCGCTTCCCGCATGTGACCGGGTCGGGCGAGATCGGGACCGTGTTCGTCATGCGCACTCCGGGCGGTGCCTACCGCGTCTGGTACCTCTGGCACCCGTGACGGCGGGCACGGCGGCGCCGGCCCCGTGCTCAGGCGGCGAGCCCGCCCGGCGCGACGGCGCTGCAGCCGCTCGTGTAGAGCAGCGCCGTGACATCGGCGGTGGTGAAGCCGCTGGCGCCGTGCGCCGAGAGCCCGGAGCCGGCAAGGGTGCTCGAGCCGATCCCCTGGCTGAGCGCGATCAGCCGGCGGATCGCCAGGGCGAGGCGACCGGGGTGGCTGGCCAGTGGTCCGGTGAAGAGGGTGGCGGAAAGGCCGGTGAGCGCGACGTTGCGCCCGCCGGGCAGCTTGCGCGTGCTGGGGCTTGAGGCGATCACCTGGCCGGGGGCGCCGCGCCGCGCCGCGCTGGCGGCCGTGATCGCGACCCGCACAGCCCCGGGCGTGGGCGCGGTGCTGACCGCGAGCCCCTGGGCGCGGGCGGCGGCGACAAGCTTCACGATACGCGCGGAGATCGCGGCGGGCAGCGAGCCCGACAGCACGAAGCGCACCGCCTGGCAGGCTCGCCCCCAGGGACGCCCGATCACCGGCGGCCGCTCGCCCGGGCCGAGGAAGGCGAGATAGCCGGGGGCCTTGGGGATCGTCATCTCGGCCAGGCGGTGGGCGAGCGCGGCGAGCCCCGTGACCGCGACCGGCCGCTGTGGCGGTGCGGGCGCCACACGCTCACCCCAGGCGGAGATCAGGATCGTGCCGTGTGCGACGATGTGCCCGCCGCGGCGAAGCTGTGTGGAGACCCGCACCGGCAGTGGGTCCGAACCGCCGGTCACATACAGGGTCTGTGTGCTTGAGACGCCCTTGGGCGCGCCTGGCATGGCCCCGTCGATCGCGGTCAGGCGCCGACCCGCGACTCGCACGCCAGTGTGCAGGCGCAGGGCACCGACGGGCACGAGCTCGGCGATGGCCGACGGCGCGGTCACATCGACGGCCACGCTGCCGTAGCCCGAGTCGGCGTGGCTGAAGCTAACCCAGCGCGAGCCGATAGCCGCGGCGACCGCCGCGGGGAAGCCGAAGTAGTGCGCCAGCGCCGTGTAATTGCCGGACAGGTAGGCGCGGCCCGAGGCGACGATCACCACCGCGCGCACCCCGCTCGAGGTGGTGATCTCCTGTCTGCCGGCGCTCGCCCCGATGTCGGCCACGAAGCCGACGCGGGCGCCGCTCTCCACCTGTGAGATCAGCTCGTGGAAGGATTGCTGCGAGCGCGCGTCGGCCACCGTGCGGGCGAGCAGCGTCCTCGCGGCGCCGGGGCTCGCCGCGCGGGCGCCGCCGGCCACGAGCAACACGATGACAAAGGCGCCCGGCAGGGCGCGGCAAAGCGCGGACCAGGCCCTGATCAGCACTCGACCACGTTGACGGCCAGGCCGCCCAGCGAGGTCTCTTTGTAACGGTCGCTCATGTCTTTGCCGGTTGCATACATCGTGCGGATCACGGCGTCCAGTGACACATAGTGGCTGCCGTCGCCGCGCAATGCAAGCTGGCAGGCGTTGATCGCCTTGACTGCGGCGATCGCGTTGCGCTCGATGCACGGCACCTGCACCAGCCCGCCGATCGGGTCGCAGGTCAGGCCCAGGTTGTGCTCCATCGCGATCTCGGCGGCGTTCTCCACCTGGCGGGGCGTGCCGCCCAGCACCTCGCAGAGGCCGGCGGCGGCCATCGAGCAGGCCGAGCCGATCTCGCCCTGGCAGCCGACATCGGCGCCGGAGATGGAGGCGTTCTCCTTGACGATCGAGCCGATCGCCGCCGCCGCCAGCAGGAAGCGGTGCACGCCCTCCTCGTCGGCACCGGGCACGAAGCGGGCGTAGTAGTGAAGGACCGCGGGCACCACGCCGGCGGCGCCGTTGGTCGGGGCGGTCACGACCCTGCCGCCCGCGGCGTTCTCCTCGTTGACGCTGAGCGCGAACAGGTTCACCCACTCGAGCTGGCGCAGCGGCTCGTCCCGGTCGCAGACGGCCAGCTGCGCGTGCAGCTTGGCGGCGCGGCGCGGGACGTGCAGCCCGCCGGGCAGCTCCCCCTCCTGGGTCAGCCCGCGGGCCACGCACTCCTGCATCGTCGTCCAGATCAGCGCAAGCCCCGCCTGAAGCTCCTCCTGGCTGCGCAGCGCCAGCTCGTTGGCGCGCGCCAGCTCGCCGATCGTGAGCTCGGCTATCTCGGCCGCGGCGACCAGCTCGGCGGCGCTGTGAAACGGGTGCGGCAGCGCCGGCGCCGGTGGCGGACCCGCCTTGAGCTCCGCCTCGCTCAGGATGAAGCCGCCGCCGATCGAGAAGAACGTCTCGCTGGCCAGTTGGGCGCCGCGCGCGTCGTGGGCGCTGAAGCTGAGGGCGTTTGAGTACTCCGGCCGGCGCTCGCCGCGGCGGCGGACGATGTCGGCGGCCGGGTCAAAGGCGATCTGGTGGCGGCCCAGCAGGGCTAGCTGGCAGGCGCGCTCGATCGTCTCAACGCGGGCCGGCACCGAGGCGACCGCGATCGTCTCGGGGCGCTCGCCCTCGAGCCCCATCAGCACCGCCGTGTGCGTGCCGTGGGCGTGGCCGGTCAGCGCCAGCGAGCCGTAGAGCTCGACCCGCACGCGTGCGACCGCGTCGAGCCCGTGGTCGTGCTCGAGCGCCTCGGTGAAACGCCGCGCCGCGCGCATCGGCCCGACCGTGTGCGAGCTGGAGGGGCCGATGCCGACCGAGAAGAGCTCAAAGACGCTTACGGTCATGGGGTGTGCTGCTGAGCGCGGTGGTCCCGCCCGCCGTCCAGCGGGACGGCGGGCGGGGTGAAGCGGCCCTCAGGATCCCCCGGCGCTACTCGGCCGGGATCTCCCCGTAGACGAGGCTGAGGTCTATCCCCTGGCGTTTGCGCACGATCTGCGATACGACGTAGATGCCGATCGCGAGCACGTACATGCCGCCCATCAGGTAGTAGGAGTCGGTGTTGTTGACTCCGTAGGCGGCGTCCGAGAACCACTTGACGAGCGCCCAGATCAGGATGACCGCGAACATGATCGCGGCGGCCGTGATCAGCGGCAGGCCCAGCACCTTGTACTTGGCGATCGGCGAGGCGTTGTAGATCTCCGGCTTGCGCCACGGCAGGATCGCCGCCGAGACGGTGGTGCCGAGGAACGTGATCGCGATCACCAGCGTCGCGTCCAGGGTGTAGGACTCAAACGTCTTGCTCCACGCGTAGAGCGCCGCCAGTGGGATCGACGGCACCAGCATCAGCGCCAGCGCCCAGAACGGCACGCCGTTGCGCGAGACGCTTGCGACCTTCTCGGGCAGGATGCGGTCAAACGAGGCCGCGAACACCACCCGGGTTGAGGACAGGAACACCGATCCGACCCAGCCGAAGAACCACAGCGACATCACCGCGATCAGCACGAACTGCAGCACGGGGCTCGAGAAGATCATCGCCGCCAGCGTCGCCGGGTAGGGGAAGACGCCGATCGGCAGCGTGCCGGCGTAGTAGGCGTTGTTGCCGCCCATGTAGAAGTTCCAGCCGAACGTCTTTGAGAACAGCAGGAAGAAGATCCCGGCGACGATCGTGGTGGCGATCAGGGCGCCGCCCATCGCGTAGATGTTCTTGCGGAAGTCGGAGGCGCCACGGACCTCGCCGTACAGGGTTGCGCCCCAGTTGGACCAGAGGTTGAAGAACAGAAGCATCGGGATCAGCACCAGCACGCCGCTGAAGTTGAACGAGCCGACGGAGGCCGGGGTGTAGCCCTTGGTGCCGGCCTTCAGGGTGGCCGCATAGGCGTTGCCGGTCGTTCCGTAGAGCTTGTGAGCCTGACTGTTGAAGTCGCTGATGAAGGCCGCGTGCGAGGTCACAAGCAGCATGATCGCCATCACCGCCAACCCGATCAGGCCGCCGTAGAAGCAGATCTTCTGGATCCGCCCATAGGTGCGGATGCCCAGCGCGATGAACAACGAGGCCAGCCCGGCGGTGATCACCGAGGCGACGAACACGCCCAGGTGTCCGGACCAGAAGGTCACCCCACCGTGCCAGCCGACGATCGCCGACAGCGGCCCCAGCACCTCGATGTTGAGGATGTTGGCGTAGATCGGGACCCAGTACCAGAGGATGAACCACCAGCCGGCGACCGCCAGCACGAAGCCGATCCCGCCGCCGAGCACGCGGCTCATCCAGACGTAGTCGCCACCTGCGCGTGGCATCACCGAGATCAGGCCGGCGTAGGTGATCGCCTGGAAGATCAGAAACGCGCCGGAGACGATCACCGACCACAGGAGTCCCCCGTTGGGGATGAACGGCGCCGAGGCGAAGATGAACCAGCCCAGCGTGACCAGATTGATCGCGAAGGTCGCGTAGATGAACGCGTCGCGCACCGACCAGCCGCGCACCAGGCCCGTGGCCTTGCGCACGAATACGGCGCGCTCCTCGTACTCGCTGCCACCCGTAGCGGTAGCCGCCATTAGAACTCCCTCCTCATCCGCTTGTTAGGACGAACTTCTTGACCTGCTTGCCGTTCTCGATATCGATCACGGCGCCCAGCAGCTGCCCCTGTTCGTAGGAGCTGCCGGGGTTCACGCACAACGTCTTGCCGAGCCTTCTGGTGCCGCGTGACTCGTGGATGTGGCCGTGCAGTGAGAGCGCCGGCCCGAAGCGTTCGATCGCCTCACGCACCGCCGTCGAGCCGACCGGCTTGACGGCGTGGCCCGCGTCCTTGAGGTCCATCTCCGCGGTCAGCTCCGGCGCGTCGTCAAGGCCCGTGCCGTAGGGCGGGCAGTGCAGGCTGAAGATCGTGCGCTCGGGCGGGTTTGTGACCTGCGAGACCATCGCCTCGATCCGCTTGGCGAGCTCCGGCTCGTCCTCTTCGCGGTAGGTGTCCCAGGGGGTGCGGTTGGCCCAGCCGCTCGAGACCATCTGGTAGCCGCCGAACTCGACCACGCGGCCCTCGCCGAGCTCGACCGCCTTGGCCTCGAGCACGACGTCGTCGACCTCGAGCTGGTCGTCGTTGCCGGGGCAGACGAAGCAGCGGATGCCGGTGCCTGCCAGGCGCTCGTCGGCCAGCTCCATCCACTCGCGCACCGTGTTCAGCATGTGCTCGTCAAAGAGCGCGTGCCAGCGGCCCTCGTCGGCGCTGAGCTCGGCCAGGGCGTCGGGGTCGGTCCGAAACGGGTAGTAGCCACGGCGCTTGACAGCCTGCTCAAAGGCAGCGACCTGCTCTTCGCCCGAGAGCACCTCACGGTTCTCCAGCAGCGTGGAGTGCCAGTTGCCGCCGCCGTCAGAGATGATCGGCACGAGCGCCTTGCCGGTCATGTCGCCGCCGAGGATGATCACGTCGGCCTTGTAGTGCTTGCCGGAGTTCAGGAACTTGCGCCAGCAGGTCTCCGACCCGTGCACGTCGGTTGCAAAGAAGATCCTCACGGGGTCAGCTCCTTGTTCACCGCTGGACCTCCTCGGGCAGGTCATACCAGCGTTTGCGTTCTCCGATCTTGGCCCGGAGCTTCCAGCCGCGGCCCTTGGGGGCGGCCTCGATGTGGTCGAGCAGCGCCCTCAGCCGGTCGCGCACGCGACCGCGGTCCTGCTCATGCAGCTCGTAGACGTCGACCTCGGTGACGCAGCGCTCAAGGTTGGCGGTGATCGTGCGCCACAGCCCCCAGTCCTCGGCGCAGAGCGCGGCGACACGGGCGCCGTTGACAGCGTCCTGGTCGTGGTCTGCGACATCGTGGCCGTGCAGGATGAGCACCGTGTCTCGGATGTCCTTCTCGTTGAGCTCGATGATCTGCAGCTTGGTCAGCAGAAGCTCGGCCAGCGGCACCGTGTCAGCGCCAGCCTCGAGGCGGTCTGAGAGCGGGATCTCGTGGCACATGCGAAACGAGCCGACGAAGACATCGACCTGACGACCGTGCTCGGTGTCGTGGAAGAGCAGCCGCTCCTTGCCGTTCATCGCGTTGAAGACCACCTGCGGCTCGTAGCCCGCGTCGGTCAGCAGCTGTCCGGCGACGCGCCCGCCACCGCGCGGCACCGCGAAGTCCAGGTCCTTGTACTCGCGGTCAAGCGACGGGGGAACCTCCGGGGCGTGCAGGCGTACGGCGACGCCGCCGAGCAACGCAAAGGTCGCGCCGCGCTCCCGCGCGAGCGCGAGCAGCCTTTCGCCCTCGTCGACCAGATCGGGGAGAATCGCGCTCACCTGAAACCCTCCCGGTCAGTATTCGAAGCTCTAGATATCGCCACGCCACATCACTGTTATTAGACTCATATATCACCGTTTCGGTTCGTAAGTCAACTGGGGGGTCCCGATGATTGAAGCTGGGGTTGTGGCAGATGGCAACTGAGCTGCTGATCGGTGGGCGCTGGCAGCCTGCGCTGGCCGGCGAGACCTTGCCGGCGACGAGCCCCGCCACCGGCGAGGAGATCGCGCAGGTGGCGCAGGGCGACCGCGAGGACGCTCAGGCGGCCGTGGCCGCCGCGCTGGCGGCGTTTCGCGGCTGGTCGGGCGAGACGGCCTTTGCCCGCGCTCGCGCGCTTCACCGCATCGGGGAGGTGTGCGCCGCGCGCCGCGACGAGCTCGCGCGGGCGGCGACGCTCGACCAGGGCAAGCCGCTGGCGGAGGCCTACGACGAGGTTGACGAGCTGGTGGCGATGTGGCACGCCGCCGCCGAGGACGGCGTGCGGCTCGAGGGCTCGATCCCGTCGAGCATGGGGCCTGGCAAGCGGGTGCTGGTGATGCGCCGTGCAGTCGGCCCCGTGGCGGTCGTGACCCCCTGGAACTGGCCCTACACGATGCCGGCTGAGATCATCGCGCCGGCGCTTGCGGCCGGCAACACGGTCGTCTGGACGCCCGCGCCGAGCACCGCGTACTGCTCGGCGCTGCTGGCCGCGGCGATCGCCGACGCCGATCTGCCGGCGGGCGTGTTCAACTTCGTGACCGGCCCCGGGCCGGTGGTCGGCGACGAGCTCGTCGGCCACCCCGACGTGGCCGCGGTGGGGTTCATCGGCTCGACCGCCACCGGTCTTGCGATCGCCCGCCGCGCGGCGGGTAAGCGGCTGCTGCTCGAGATGGGTGGCAACGGGCCGCTGGTGGTGATGGAGGACGCCGACATCGACGCGGCCGCGCGCGCGGCCGTGGTTGGGTGCTTCCTCTGCGCCGGGCAGAGCTGCACCGCCGGTGAGCGGATCCTGGTGCACGAGGCTGTGCGCGAGCGCTTCGTCGCGGCGCTGGCGGAGCTGGCGGGCGCGCAGGCGACGCTCGGTGACCCGTTCGCTGACGGCACCCAGCTCGGGCCGCTCAACAACGACGCGGTGGCGGCCAAGATGGACGCCCATGTGGCCGACGCGGTTGCGCGCGGCGCGCGGGTGGTGGCCGGCGGTCGGCGGGCCCAGGGGTTCCCGACCGACCTCTACTGGCCGGCGACGGTGATCGACGGGGTACCCGCCGACGCGCTTGCGGCGACCGAGGAGACCTTCGGGCCGATCGCGCCGGTGATCGGCATCGGCTCGCTGGAGGAGGCGATCGCGCTGACAAACGCCTCGCCCTACGGGCTTTTGGCGGCGATCTTCACCGCCGATTTGGCCGCCGCGTTGCGCTTTGCCGACCAGGCGCGGACTGGGCTTGTGAACATCAACGAGACGACCAACTACTGGGAGAACCACCTGCCCTTCGGCGGGCGTGCGGGCACGCTCAGCGGTGTGGGCCGGGTCGGTGGCCGCCACGCCTTTGACTCGCTCACCGACCTGCAGACGGTTGTGATCGGCTGAGGCGCGGGGCCGGCGGCAGGGTCCCGGCGCGGAGACCTGGGCGCCTACGAGAGCTCGGGCGGTAGCGCCCTCGGTCCGTCGGGATATAGCTCAGCCAGCAGCTCCGGGGTCATCTCGAGCGTGTTCGCGGCTTCGGCCGGCGCGCCGACGATCAGCCACAGCGCGTCCGCCTCGGTGTCGTTGAAGACCTGGCGCACCTCGCCCGGTTCGACCAGCAGGCTTGACAGCGGTGTCAGCGTCAGCAGGTCCGACCCGACACGCACTCGGCCGGTACCTTCGAGCAGCACGTAGAGTTCGTGCTGCGCGCGGTGGCGATGGCGCGTGGACGCCTGACCGGGGGCAAGCCGCCAGAGCCTCGCGCCAAGCGTCGTGGCGCCGAGCTGCTTTGCCAGGTCGGTGTTCTGGACGCCCATCTGGTTTGACGGCCGCCAGTGGGCGTCGGCGGCGGTGAGGATCGTGTAGCCCATGGCGCGATTGTCGCTCAGCGACCGGGGAACTGCTCGGAAGTCTGCGCCAGCCCGCGCGCTATCGCCTCTTGGCCGGTGGCCGAGTCGGCGAGCATCGCCTGGCTGGCGCTCCAGCCCCCGCTCAGCGGATATGCCCAATCGCACCCGTCGTCCACGGACGCCCGGGTGGCCAATCAGGGCATTGATTACCGCGGCACCACGGTGATGACGCAGCGGGTATCGGGCGCGCGGCCGAGTCGGGCATCGGCTGTCATGAGCGCGCAATCCAGGCGCTCGGCGAGAGCGACGCGGTCAAGCGCCTCCCAGGCAATATAGGGGGCCAGCCGCCCGGCCGCGACGTGACGGCGGTGCGCGTTGGCGACCTCGGAGTCGATGAGGTGCGGGACGTGAAGTTGCTCATCGCCAAAGGCTCGCCGCGCCGACCCGTTGTTGAGCAGCGCCGATTAGGCCGCTTCGATGTCGGCCACGATTACGGTCGGGTCGACACCGAGATCGGGAAGGACGCCGAGCAACACCACGCACTGTGCGTGATCGTGGGCACCCGGGGCCCCTCCGAGGAGCACCAACCTAACGGGGCGCTCAGCGGTCGAGGAACTGCTCGGCGGCGTGCGCCAAGCCGCGCGCGATCGCCTCCTGGCCGGCGGCCGAGTCGGCCAGCGTCGCCTCCGGCGCGTTGGTCAGAAACAGCGGCTCGATCAGTGCCGCCGGCACCCGCGTTGGCGTGCGCAGATAGCCGCGCTTGGGCGGGCCGAGCAGCGTCAGGTGGCCGTAGGCCTGGGCTCCCGCCGAGGCCAGGTCGCCGTAGCCGACGTCGTTGTGCACGCCCAGGTTGGGGACCGAGTGGCCGCTGGCGGCCAGGCTCGCGAGCACGTCGCGCTGCACGAGCGTCGCCAGGCGCAGGTTGGCGGCGTGGTAGGGACGCTGAGCGTCATAGAGCGTGACGCTGCCGGCGGCCTGTGGCGAGGCGGCCGCGTCCTCGTCGATCCCGAGCACGATGTTGGCGTGCGAGAGGTCGGCGCAGAGGTTGCGCGCGACGAGCTCGCGCCGCTCGCCGAGCACGGTGTAGAGGCCGCCGGAGAAGTCCCCCGGCTGCGGCCGCGCGACCGGGTTGGGCCCTGTCCGCGAGAGCACGACGCTGAAGCCGCGGCGGCGCAAGAGCACCGCCGCGTCCCTGGCGACCAGCACGTTGAGCGGTGCCTCGCTGACCGCCTTGCCGGCAAGCGTGGTGCCGGTGCCGCCGGGGTCGATGCCGCCGTGGCCGGCGTCGATGAAGACCCGCAGATGCCGGTTACCGGCCGTCGGGGTGAAGAGGATGCACGAGCCCGGCTCAAAGCGTGATGGCGCGACCGGGTGGGAGGCCGCCTGTGCGGGTGTGCAGGCGAGGAGCGCCACGGCGCTGGCGGCGGCGGTTGCGAGGGCGATCCGGGCCTTCGCCGCGCGAGCCATCAGCGAGCGGCTCACCCCTCTGTGGCCTCGATCATCGCGATCAGCTCGCTCTTGCGGTAGCCGCTGCGCCGCGCGGCCCTGACGAGCTCGTGCACCTGGACGAGCAGGTCGCTCTGCTCGCTGGTGCCGGTGACGGTGATCCCACGGCCACGACGGAACTCGAGCAGGCCCTCGTCGCGCAACAGGTGCAGCGCCCGCAGGACCGTGTTGCGGTTCACGCCCAGCACGGCCGCCAGGTCGCGTGCCAGCGGCAGCCGGTCGCCCGGGCCGGCCTCGCCGTCGGCGATCGCGCGGCGGATCTGGGCGGCGACCTGCTCGTGCAACGCCAGCGGGTCGCCCTTGTCAACAGCCTCAAGCGGCATGGTGTCACACACAGTAGTACCAATTCATCTGAGCAGAGAGGCGTGGCTCGCGGCGTCTACGCAGACATCTACGATCGCGTTTATGAGAGCCGCTACGACGATCAGGGTCAGCGAGCACGCGAGGGACCGCCTCAATGAGCTCGCGCGGGCGGCATCGACCACGACGATCGACTACGTCGATCAGCTCGTTGCTCGTCTTGAAGAAGACGAGCTCCTGGGTCGGATCGTCGCCTCGCTCAATGATCCTGCGATGGTCGAAGAGTCCGCGGAGCTCGATGGCACGCTGATGGATGGCCTTGACGCCGGCGAAGACTTTGCGATGTGGCGGTGACCGCGCCACGGCAGGGCGAGGTGTGGTGGTGCGCGCTCGACCCGGTCGTAGGCACCGAGATCGCAAAGGCTCGCCCGGTGCTGATCGTCAGCATCGATCGCATGAACCTACAGCCGGCACGCCGCTCGATCGTGGTGCCGCTCACGAGTACCGAGCGGCCAGCGGGCGTCCCGATCGAGCTCGAGGTGGGGGGCATCGTCAGGGTGAGCTACGCCGAGGCCTACCAGGTGCGGACCGTCAGCCATGACCGGCTGATCGCCAGGCTCGGCACGGCCAGCCTCGAAGCCCGGCAGGCCGTCGCCAAGCAGATCGCGCTACTCGCCCGGACGCCGGCTTAGACTGCCTCGTCGTGCTCCACCTGGCCCCAATGTCTGAGGCCGACGCGCGGGCGATCACCAGCTGGCGCTACGCGCCTCCATACGACTTCTACGACGGGTCCGAGGCGGACGTCGTCGTGATGCTCGACCCGGTCAACCGCTACCGGTCGATTCGTTTCGAGGGTGAGCTTGTCGGATACGTCTGCGTGGGGCCCGACGCGCGGGTCGCCGGCCAGCTGGCCGCGTCCGAGATCGACGACATCGGCTACGGCTTCCGGCCAGACCTGACCGGCCGGGGGATCGCGAGCGGCTGGCTGCCGGAGGTGCTCGAGACGCTCGATGATCTGCTGCGCGCACCGAGACAGCGCGTTGTGGTCGCCGCCTGGAACGAGCGCTCGCTGGCGGTCGCGCGCAGGCTCGGGTTCCGGGACGCCGCCAGCTTCGAGAACGATCACGGGCGCTGGCTGGAGCTGGTCCGAGCGCGGTGAGCGCCACGGGCGGGCCGACGCGTGCTCAGGGCTTGAAGCACATCAGCGCGATGATCGCGACCATCAGCGCCAGCGAGACGTAGTTGGCCGCAAGCGAGGCGCGGTCGTCGAGCAGGGCGCGCAGCTCCGCGCTCGCCGGCTTGTCGTCCCGGGCCAGGCGGGCGGCAAGCAGCCGTGCCTGCTTGGGTCGCTGGCCGCCGAAGCCGCCGAGCGCGAGCGCGGCGAGGTAGAGCACGATCGAGGCGTCGACCCAGCCGGTCCCGTAGCTCCACCTGCCGAGGTGCACGAGCCACAGGCCGAAGCCACCGGCAAGCAGCGAGCCGACCGCCACGAGCACGACGCCCGCACGCGTGAGCGACAGCAGCAGCGCGATCTCGCCAGGACCACGCCGGCGCCTTGCGGTCTCAAAGGCCACGCCGGCGAGCACGATCCCGGAGATCAACAGGATCGCCCCGATGATGTGGAAGAAGAACGCGACGTTGTACATCGCCAGAGACCCTCAGCCTATCCGGATCAAGCGCGGCGGTAGTACTCCGCGTTTATGGCGATGAAGTGCTGCCACTGTTCGGGCACCTGGTCCTCGGGGAAGATTGCGTCGACCGGGCAGGCCTCCACGCACGCGTCGCAGTCGATGCACTCCTCGGGGTCGATGTAGAGCATCTCGACGGTGGCGAAGGCCGGCTCCTCCGGGGTCGGGTGGATGCAGTCAACCGGGCAGACCGTGACGCAGGAGCTGTCCTTGGTGCCGATGCACGGCTCGGCGATTACGTAGGCCATATCTACCGTCCGAAATAGTTTTACGAAGCATGCTCGTAAAACTATTGTACATCCGAGGACGCGGACCGGTTGTGGGAGACTGAACGGGTGTCCGGAGCCGCCACCGACGATGCCGCCGACGTTCTGGGCCAGCGCACGCGGGCCCAGTTGTTTGCGCGGCTTGCGGACCTGGGCAGGCCGGCGCAGACCGACGAGCTGGCGGCCGCGCTGGGGCTGCACGCAAGCGGCGTGCGTCTGCACCTCGAGCGGCTGCGCCGTGCCGGACTGGTCACGCGCGAGCGCGTGCCGCAGGCGACCGGCCGCCCGCGGGACGCGTGGACGGTCGCGGCGGATGCGCCGCCGGGCAGCGAGCCGCCGGGGGCCTACGCCAACCTGGCCGGCTGGCTTGCCCAGAGCATCTCGCCGAGTCCAGCACGGCTGCGCGAGCTCGAGCGCGCGGGCCGCCAGGTCGGCGCGCAGCTCGTGCCCGGATGCGATGGCGGCTCGGAGGCGGCGCTGGGGAGGGCGCTCACCGCGCTCGGCTTCGCGCCCCAGCACGAGCGCGAGCGCAGCGGGCGCACCGTCTTCAGGCTCGGGAGCTGCCCCTACCGCGAGGCGGTGCGCGCCAACCAGCCGGTGGTGTGTGCGCTGCACCGCGGGATCACCCGCGGGTTGCTCGACCGGATCGAGCCGGGCGCGAAGCTGACGCTGTTTGAGCCCCATGACCCCGACCAGGCGGGCTGTGTGATCCAGATCGCCGGCCTGGCGAGCGAAACGGCTTTGGCCAGATGACGCTGCCCGAGCGCGTCACGATCCCGACCTGCATCGGCTGCGGGTCGCTGCGTCTGTTCGCAGACTGCGAGCCGGGCTGCAACGAGGAGAAGCTCGAGCTGATCCACGCCGAGGCATACGACGAGCTCGCCGGCCGGCTCGCTGAGCAGCGGGCGCTGCTCGGGGCGGTCGCGCAGGCCGCCCAGCGGCTGGCGGCGCCGAGCTCAGGCGGGAGCGAGGCCGGCTACCGTGCGGCGCAGGAGATCGCCCGGGCCGTGCTGCGCGCCCACCCATCGGGCGGCGCCCAGGAGACCGAGCCCGAGCCGCCGGACGTGAGGACCGCCTGGTGGTGCCCTGAGTGCGGCGGGATCGAGGACTGGCAGGAGTGCCTGGGGATCTGTGTGTGGCGGCCGCTCGAGTGGGTCAGCCGCGAGCGCTACGCAGAGCTCGAGGAGCAGCTCGTCGGCCAGCGGGAGCGGGTCGCGCGGGCCCGCGAGATGCTTGCCACGCTCGCCCACGTGACCCCGCGGCCCGGCCACTGGGACCAGTCGCTTGCCCTGCTCGCGGCGCAGGCGGGCGCCCTACTGGCCCCGCCGTGAGTCGGCGATCCCAGCGATCGTCCAGGTCGTGGTTGCTCGCGCCACGATCCGCCAGCGCCCATGCCCGCGCAGGACGCTTGCGGGGTAGGCGTTGCCCCATGAGCCGGTGCCGTCACACGGCTTGACCGCGAAGACCACTGAGCTTCCGTGCAGCACCTTGAGCCAGCCGCCGCCGACGGCGCAGGTGAGATCGATGTGGATGAAACGGCCCCTGGCTTTGAGCAGGCGGATGTAGCCGTCTCCCCGGCCGCTTGTGCGCGCGATCAGCAGCGGCCCAGGACCACTCAAGAAGTACGTCGGCTGCTTTGTGTTGCTCAGGCCGGCGAACGTGCGGATGTAGAAGCGTCCGCGCCCGGCCCGCTCAAGCGATATCACCGGATACGCCGCATGCGTGCGCTTGGCGCGGGCGGCCGCGTGCGCCCCGGCCTCCACGCTGCCCACGCCGAGCAGCAGCCAGGAGGCGAGCACAGCCACCAAGGCGGGTCTGAGCTTATGAATGACAAGCAGGATATTTGGGGGGGGGGGGGGGGGCGCAAAGTCAAGCGCTCAGCCGATGGCGGCGCGTGCCGCGCGCTCCCAGGTCTGGGCGCCCAGCTGGATCGCGTCCCACGGCGAGCCGAGCGGCGGGGTGTAGGAGAGGTCGAGGTCTGAGAGCTCTGAGATCGTCAGCCCGTTGTGGATGGCGGCAGCGGCGACGTCGGCGCGCTTTGCGACCTCGCTGCCGAGTTGGCCAACCAGCTGCAGCCCGAGCAGGCGCCCGTCACGCCGCTCGGCGGTGAAGCGCATCTGGATCGGGTGGCTGCCGGGGTAGTAGGCCTTGTGGTCGTCGGCCCGGGAGGCGACCGTGAGCGGCTCAAAGCCGGCGGCCTGCGCTTCGTGATCGCGCAGGCCGGTGCGGGCGATCACCAGGTCAAAGACCTTGACGACCTGCGTGCCGAGGCTGCCTGCGAACTCGCGCTCGCGCCCGAGGATGTTCTCGGCCGCGACGCGCCCCTGCTTGTGCGCGGTTGTGCCGAGCGGAAGATAGGTCGTGCCGAGCAGCCGGTGGTGGGTCTCGACGCAGTCGCCGGCGCCGTAGACGTGCGGGAGGTTCGTGCGCATGCGGCGGTCCACGGCGATCGCGTCCCTGAAGCCGAGCTTGACACCGGCGCTCGCCGCAAGTTCGCTGTTGGGGCGCACGCCCACGACGACCAGTACGACATCAGCTGGGTAGCTGCGCGGCTTGCCGTCCGGGCCGGTCGCGCTCACGACAAGCGCTCGCTCACCGCGCTCGGCTGGCGCGATCGCCTCGACACGGGTGCCGCAGGCGACGGTCACGCCGTGCTGCTCGAGCTCGGCGTGGACCAGCGCGCCGAGCTCTGGGTCGACCGTCGGCAGCACCTCGGGCAGCTGCTCGATCTGGGTGACCCGCAGGCCGCGGGTCGTGAGGCCCTCGGCCATCTCGAGGCCGATGTAGCCGGCGCCGACGATCACGGCCCGGGAGATGCCGGCGCGCTCGAGCGTGTCTGTCAGCGCGAAGGCGTCGTCCATCGAGTGCACCAGATGCACGCCCTGCTCGGGTCCAAGCGCATCCAGGCCGGCGATCGGCGGCGCGATCGGCAGCGCACCGGTGCCGATCATCAGCGCGTCGTAGCCGAGCGCCTCCTCGTTGCCGTTGCGGTCTGCGACAACGAGCCGCCTGGTGTCTGCGTGGATGCGGGTCGCGCGCGTGTCCAGGCGCAGACGCATGCCGGTCGCCTCGAGGTCGGCGCGGGTGCGGTGTGCCAGGTTACGCCAGTGCGTCACCTCGCCTGAGATGTAGTACGGGATCCCGCAGATGGAGAAGTTCGGATAGGCGTCGGCGGCCACGACGGTCACCTCGACGGCGGGATCGAGCTCGCGGGCCCGCAGAGCGGTGCTGATGCCGGCGTCGCTGCCGCCGATCGCGATCACATGCATGGTGGGGAGCGCTCCGTGGTCGTTCGGTTGACAGGTACGCAAGGCTATCTATCGACGTCTGTAAGTTAAATCGACAGATGTGTATTGATGAGCGTCGGCCAGGTCGCGTTGGCAGATGCTCTGCGGGCTGCGGCGCAGCACGTCGAGGATCTGCACCCGCAGCGGTTCGCTGAGCGCCCTGGCACCCGGTGCGATCCGCCCCTGGTACCCCCGCGCTCAGGCGACGGGCGCGGCGCTGTGGCGGTAGAACGGCACGTCGTCCAGCGGCTCAAGCGGCGTGTTGCCGCGGATCAGGTCAGCCGCCTTCTCGGCGAGCATCACGACCGGCGCGTAGATGTTGCCGTTGGTGACGTAGCGCATCGAGGAGGCGTCGACCACGCGCAGACCCTCGGTGCCACGCACCTTGAGCGTGTCGGGGTCCAGGACGTCAAGCTCGCCGGTGCCCATGCGGCAGGTGCAGGAGGGGTGAAGCGCCGTCTCGGCGTCGCGCGCGACCCAGTCGAGGATCTCCTCGTCGCTTGAGACACCGGCGCCGGGTGAGAGCTCGCCGGCGTTGAAGGGGTCAAAGGCGGGCTGGGTGAGGATCTTGCGCGCGGTGTGGACCGCCTCAAGCCACTCGCGGCGGTCCTGCTCGGTGGAGAGGTAGTTGAAGCGCAGCTGCGGGTGCTTGTACGGGTTCACGGAGACGATCTTCACCGAGCCGCGCGCGTCCGAGTACATCGGGCCGACGTGCACCTGGTAGCCGTGGCCCTGGGGGGCGCTGCCGTCGTAGCGGATCGCCAGCGGCAGGAAGTGGAACATCAGGTTCGGGTAGGCGACCTGGTCATCGCCGCGGACGAAGCCGCCGGCCTCGAAGTGGTTTGTCGCGCCCGGTCCGGAGCGGAACAGCAGCCACTGCAGGCCGACCTTTGGGCGGTTTTTGTACTTGAGCGCCGGGGCGACCGAGACCGGCTGCTTGGAGGCGTACTGGACGTAGACCTCCAGGTGATCCTGGAGGTTCTCGCCCACACCCGGCACGTCGGCCACCACGCCGATGCCAAGCTGCTCGAGCTCGCGGGCGTTGCCGACGCCCGATAGCTGCAGCACCTGGGGCGAGTTGATCGCGCCGCCGCTGAGGATCACCTCGCCGGCGCTGACCCGCTGGCGGTTGCGCCGTTGCGGGTTGGCGGCGCCTGGGATCAGGCCGCCGGCCAGCGGGCCGGCGGCCGTGAACTCAACGCCCGTCGCGCGGTCCTTGTCAAAGACTATGCGCTCGACCATCGCCCGGCACTGGACGTCGAGGTTCGGCCGCGACATCGCGGGGTGCAGGTAGGCGCGCGCGGCGCTCAGCCGCCGGCCGCGGTAGATCGTGCGGTCAAAGGCGGCAAAGCCCTCCTGGCGGTAGCCGTTTACGTCGGAGGTGAGCTCGTAGCCGGCCTGTTTGACCGCTTCGAAGAAGGCGCGAAACAGCGGGTTTGTGGCCGGGCCGCGCTCGAGCTTGAGCGGACCCGAGCCGCCGCGCCACTCATCCGCCCCCGCCAGGCAGGTCTCCATGCGCTTGAAGTAGGGCAGGCAGTGCGCGTAGTTCCAGCGCTCCATGCCTGGGTCGGCCGCCCAGCGCTCGTAGTCGAGCGGGTTGCCGCGCTGGAAGATCATGCCGTTGATCGAGCTCGAGCCACCGAGCACCTTGCCGCGCGCGTGGTAGATCCGCCGGCCGTGCATGAACGGCTCCGGCTCAGACTGGTAGCGCCAGTCGTAGAAGCGGTTGCCGATCGGGAAGGAGAGCGCGGCCGGCATGTGGATGTAGAGGTCCCAGAGATAGTCGGGCCGACCGGCCTCCAGGACCAGCACCGTGGTCGACGGATCCTCGGTCAGGCGTGCCGCCAGCACGCTGCCGGCGGAGCCGCCGCCGACGATGACGTAGTCATAGGTGGATCGCAACTCGCTCACAGCACACTCCTGATCTCGCGTTCGAAGGTGTCAACGTGGCCGGCCGCGATCTGCGCGGCGCGCTCCGGCTCGCGGGCGGCGATCGCCTGAAGCATCGTCTCGTGCTCGTGCACGCGCTGGAAGAGGTGCGGCAGCCGGTCTATCACCAGGTACCAGATCCGCAGCGAGAGGTTGAAGTAGCGCTGCAGCGTCTCGGCCAGGAACGGGTTGTCGCAGGCCCTGTAGATGAAACGGTGGATGCGGGTGTCGAGCGCCATCAGCGCCGCCATGTCCTCGCCGCCGCGGCTCGCGCGCAGCTCGGCGATGAGCGAGTCGAGCTCTGAGCGGGTCGTCGCGGTCAGGCGTTCGGCGGCCAGCGCGGCGGCGCGTGCCTCGAGCACCATGCGCACCTCGGTGATGTGGGCCAGGTCCTTGATGTTGATCTCGGCCGCGAACGTGCCGCGGCGCGGGAAGACCGTGACCAGGTTCTCGAGCGCGAGTCGCTTGATCGCTTCGCGGATCGGGGTGCGGCCCATGGCCAGCTCCTGCCCCAGGCGCTCCTCGTCGATCGGCTCACCCGGCCGGATGCGCAGCGTCACCAGGCGGTCGCGCAGCTCCTCGTAGGCCTGGTCGGCGAGCAGCGCGGGCGGGTTTGGCGCGTGTGTCTCGCGCAGGCCGCCGAGCGCTGATATATCACTCATAGATCTGGAGACTACCTGGCGACGGGGCGCGCGTGAAGGGTGAGCGTGTCAGGACGTGTCTGGCAACGTGTCTGGCGCGGTCCGCGCGGCGGACCACCGACCACGAGGAGGGACGCATGGAGCAGAAGGTCAACCTGGCGGAGAAATTCGCGCTGCTCGACGGCCCCTACAAGCCGGGGATCGTCGGGTACCTCAACGACTACAAGCTGCAGGTGGTGAAGGTTCTGGGGCCGTTCGTCTGGCACCGGCACGAGGAGACCGACGACTTCTTTCTGGTGATCAGCGGTCGGCTGACGATCCATCTGCGCGACCGGGACATCGAGCTTGGCCCGGGCGAGCCCTACGTCGTCCCCCGTGGCGTTGAGCACTGTCCGGAGGCCACGGAGGAGACGCTCGTGCTGTTGATCGAACCCGACGGCACGCCCAACACCGGCGATGCCGGCGGTCCGATGACAGCTGCACCGCGCAGCATCTGATCTGATCGCCATTCGGTTTCGAGCATCGCGAAGTCGATCTCGTCGCTCCAGCCGCCCTTGAACCACTCGTTTTCGACCAGGTGCGCCTCGCGGCGCATCCCCAGCCGCTCGGCGAGCCGCAGCGACGGACCGTTGCGAGCGTCGACCCGCGCGACGATCCGGTGCAGACTGAGCTCTTGGAAACCCAGCCGCATCAGCTCAGCGGCCGCCTCGGTCGCGTATCCATGGCCGGAGTGCGCGGGATCGAGGATCCAGCCAATCTCCGCGCAGCGATGAAGCTCGCTCCGCTGAAACAGAGTGACGTCACCAACAAGCCGTGCGCCATCGGCGAGCTCGACGCCCAGGATCACGCCCGCGTTTTTGGCCGTGAACGCGGTCTGTGCCCAGCGACCCTCGAGCTTCTCCATGATCATCGCGCGGCTCATGGGCTCAAACGGCACGAATCGGCAAACCTCCTCAAGCGACCGATAAGACAGCAGCGCATCGGCGTCGCCGACCGTCAGCGGACGCAGCAGAAGTCGGGCTGTGCGGAGCGGATAGGCCGGTCGGAGCTCCACTGACGCGATGCTAGACACGGGCGCGGCAGCGCACCGCGAGGCGGCACCGGAGCACCTCAAGGCGCGAGCTTATGGCGCGCTCGCAACTCCGCGGAGTTGTGCTTGCGCTTGCAACTATCTGCGCTGATGTCGAGGCCGCGGACGCTGGTCGTTGTGCAGCCAGTGGACCCGCGTGTGGCGAGGAGCGCGTCTCTCGGGCCGCCGGTCGCGGTACCCGTTTTGCTGCTGGCCAGGCGCAACCACGCTTTGTACGAGGTCAGGCGTGTTTTGTGCAATCTCTGTGTGGCGAGCATGAGCATCAGCGCCGCGCGCCAGAACCTCTCGGGAGCGGTTGACAGGGCACAGGTCGAGCCAGTGGTTCTCGAGCGCTACGGCCGCGCGGCGGCGGTGCTGGTCAGCGCTGCGCACTACGCCCGGCTTGTGGCCGCGCTCGAGGACGTCGAGGACGTCGAAGTGTTTGACGCCGCCATGGCCGAAGCAGGCCCGAACGTTCCCTGGGAGCAAGCCAAGGCCGACCTGGGCTGGGAATGAGCCGATATCGGATCGAGCTGCGCCCAGCGGCCGTCCGGGCGCTGCGCAAGCTCGACCCGCCGGTTTCCTTCGCATACAGGCAGCGATCGCTACACGATCAAAGACGGCCTGCTACTTGTCGTCGTGGTCATGCCCGGCCACCGATGCGACGTCTACGGGCGATGAAGATGGGCCGGCCACAATGACCGTTTCGTGTACAAGGACGACTGCGCGGTGCCTACGCACATTGCGCCAGGAACACCGAGCGGCCGAGACGCCGGCCGGCGCCGTCGTCGGAGGCGCCGTATGTCGCCGAAGCGATCATCGGGTGGGGCGCGCTTTGGAGTCGGAAGCAATCGTCACCTTGACCGGCTAGCTTCGTGGCATGTCTGGCCGTTCATCCGCAGGCGCATACCAGCAGGAGCGGTACGAGCATGGATTGCGCTCGTGGAGAAGTCGCATGCTTCCCCGACTGCGGCTGCTGACATTTCCGATTATCGCGCTGGGCCTCGGATACTTGGTTTTCGGGCCAGCCACGAAGATCCAGTTCACCGTGGGCGGCATCGCCGGCGGCTTTCTGGCGCTCTACATGTGGGTCCGCGACGAGCCCCCAGAGCATGTCAAGCGTCACAGGGATGGTGCCGAGGGCGAACGAGCGACCGCCAAAACGCTCAAGCCGCTCACGGACGCCGGCTGGCGTGTAATCCACGACATAGATACAGGCCGTGGCAATCGTGATCACGTTCTCATCGGGCCGGCGGGGCTGTTTCTTATCGACTCAAAGAAGCTCGGCGGGAGGATCACGATCGAGGGCGACACCGTTCAAGTCGAGAGACTTGACGACGAGAGAGACTCTTACTCGTTGCCGAAGCTCGCCGGCTCGTTGCGCGGTGAGGCGGCGAGGTTGTCTCGCGAGATCCTTGCAGGCGTCGGAGTCCAGGCCTGGGTTACCGCCGTCGTGGTCTTCTGGTCGCCGTTCCCGGCAGGCGTGGTCGAGGGCAGCAACATCGTCTTCGTCCACGGTGATGAGCTCATACAGTGGCTCCGCAGCAAGCCCGATCGCATGAGCGCACCTATCGTCAGCCGTATCGTCACCCACCTCGCCTGACCCGTCGTCGCCAAAGCTCTCGTGCTGTTGGTTACGGAGTAATAGTGGAAGCGTTAGTGGTCGCGCGGGCTTGCTATGCGCGCGCCACTGAGGTGTGATCCCAGGGGCCGCCGGACGCGCGCAGCGCACGCAAAGGGGACTGACATCGGAGCGGGAGCGCAGCTATCGGCCGATCAGCGGTACTGAGACGCAGACCTGCCCGGAGGTCCACCACCGCTCGATCTCTGAATCCGCCATCACCAGCAACGCCGGCATCGTGAGTGCCGCCCACCATGCCAGCGCTTCGTCGGTGGACTTGTCTCGGCAGGCCCATGCCGTCAGCACGAGCCCGTGCGTGCAGATCACGATGCGATCACCGCTCGAGCTGCCAACGACATCTCGTAGCGCACGATCGAACCGTGCCGCTGCAGCGTCTGCGGTCTCCCAACCTGGCAACGGCGGACTCGAACGGACCGTGAAGAACCTGCGGACCGTATCGCGGTAATCATCCAGCCAACCCGCACGCGACACCTCTGCCAGCTCGGGCACAACCTGGTAGGGCAGATCGGTCAGTAGCCGCAGCGTCGCCGTTGCCTTGTGCTCTGGAGAACTGAACCAGCTGAGATCTCGACCTTGCAGCCATGCCCGGAGTGGCGCACAGGCCGCGGCCGCCTGGTGATCGAGCGTCCACGATGATGCGGAGGTCTGCCTGTCAACCATCACTGCAGCGTGCCGAACAAAGATGACCATCATTCCGATCGGCGTTGCAGGTCTCGCTGGTAGACGATGAACCCGCGGTTCTCGGCGACCTGGTCATACAGCACGCGAGCTTTTGCGTTCGAGGCGTGCGTGCGCCAGTACAACTGGCTGCAACCCTGCTGCTGTCCCCAGGCGGCGACGTACTCGATCAGCGCTCGGCCGACCCCGCGGCCCCGGAACTGCTGATCAGTGAACAGGTCCTGCAGGTAGCAAACGTCGGCGGCGTTGGTGTGAGGATGAGTCAGGAAGTGAGCGATCCCGACCACGCGCCCGTCATCCCGTGCCACACGACCGTGAATCCCGCTGTCGGCCTGGAGGCGCTGCCAGGCCAGCTCATATTCCTCGTCGCTCAGCGTCCGCTGATAGAAGTCGATGTAGCCGCGGAAGAGGCCCTCCCAGGCATCGCGGTCGCCGAGCTGGAGTCTGTCCATGGTCAGCAAAGAGCTGTCAGTCTACGCCCGGCACCTACCGGCCCCGAACTCGTATCGATGGGCTATAGCTTCAATCTGGGAGCGCCGTCGCCTCAGCGGATCGCAAAGGCGAGGTTCGGTGATTTGCTGGTCAGTCGATCGAGCCGGCCGGCAGGAGCCATTCAGTGCTCTGGCCGGTGACGCTCGCGATGCGATCGAAGTCCCCGTCGTAGTGCAGGACGATCAGACCCTCGGCCTCGGCGGCGGCCGCGATCAGCAGGTCGGGCAGCTTGCGGCCTCGTTGGTGCTTGGCGGCCAGAAGCCGTTGCACCTGCCTGGCGCGGCGAATGTGGTCGCTGGTCGTCTCGATGAGATCGAAGAGCTCGAGCGCTCCAGCGAGCCGGTCCCACTCCGACGCGCTGCGCGCCGAATATCCGATCTCCAAGTCACTGATCCCGGCACGAGCCAGTTCGCGCCGCTCGACCCGGGACTGGATTGCCTTGCGAACCTCGGTTCGAGCCAGGCGCGTGAGCACACTGGTGTCGACCAGGTGCGTCAGCGCCATGCCTGCTCGCGTGGGGCGAGCTCGGCACGGGCGAGCACGTCGAGCAGTTTGTTGACGTCGTCGCCTCGTCGCGGGACGCTCTGACGCAGCGCGAAATTGATGGTGTCCTTGATCGTGTTGGTCCCCAGCTCACGTTTGGCGTCGGCAAGCGCGTCTTCATCTATGTCCACGAGATGTTTGGCCATACCTCCAAGTATATATCGTGCAGTTCACATATATACGTCAGCGAGCGCCGCTGCCCGCTGCCGCACGATCGCTTCCACTCTCAAACTGATCCGACGGCGACGATCGCATTGGCGACCGAGCAGCGATTGGGGGTGTTGTTGGTCTGCCGTAGAACGCGCTAGCATTGCTAGCAGTGAACCGGCGGGTGATGATCCAGGCAGATGAGGCGCTGCTCTCGCGGGCACGAAACGTTGCAAGCGATCGCGGGATCACCTTCCCGCAGCTTGTTCGCCAGGCGCTCGAGCACGAGATCGACCTCAAATCCTGGGAGCCGCTCTCCTCAACAGCGACTGTCGAGAGCGGCGGAGCGGCGCGACAGCGCGAATACCAGCCGGACGCTTGGCGCTGATTCTCGATACTGGGCCGCTGGTCGCGCTGCTAGACCGCAGCGACCCTGATCATGACCGTTGTCGCGAACTCATCAACGCAGCCACGGAGCTGCGAATCGTGCCGGTCTGCACGCTCGTGGAAATCGAGTACCAGTTACGGCCCTGGCGCGATGGTTTCGCTGCTCTTATGAGCGACATTAGGGCTGGTCGTTTGGAGGTACACGTTCCCGACGCTGGCGAGGTTGCACGAGCGGCCGCGCTCGTAGAGCAGTACGCCGACCTCCCGTTCGGGCTTGTTGACGCGAGCGTGCTGGCATGCGTCGAGAGGCTGCGCGAAACGAAGCTTGCGACGCTCGACCGGCGCCACTTCAGCGTCGTGCGCCCCGCGCACATCGGCCATCTGGAGCTTCTTCCGGACTGAGCCGGGAGACGGTCGGAGATCCACAGACGCGGGTCTGCGGCACACGATCGCTTCGATCATCCATATCCGAGACCCCTACGCGAATGCTTCGGCGACAACTCGCCCCTCTGCAGATGCACGGTATTGGCGAAAAGCAGGTGCGCGGACCCGACGCGTGGCGAGACCCGCTTCCGTGCGCCCGCGGGTCTCGATCCGGCGCCGCTTTCGTGGCCAAGGTTTATTTGAGAGCAGAAGCCATCGTGGGCTCGCGAGCGCCGACGTGCGAGTGCCGGTTCGTGGTTGCAGCCGCCTCGCCGGCTGCCAACGACGACTGCCGGCGCTAAGCTTCAATCATTGATCAAGAGAGCGGAGCTGCTGGCGAGCTCAACAGGTACCGTGCGCACCGGCGAGGGCTGGTTCGTGCTCAACGCGCGGGAGGCCCGTTGGAGTCACGCCCTTGGTCGCAGTGCGGTGTGCGAGTTTGAGGGCGAGGTCCCGTTCGAGCAGATCGGGATCAACCTCAGCTCGTTGAACCCGGGCGAGGCGATGGCTCAGTACCACTGGGAGGCTGACCAAGAGGACTTTCTGGTCCTCGCGGGCGAGGCGCTGCTGATCATTGAGGGTGAGGAACATCCAATCAAGGCGTGGGACTTTGTCCATTGCCCACCCGGCGCCAGCCACGTCATCGTTGGTGCGGGCAACCGTCGCTGCGTTGTGCTCGCCATGGGTGCTCGAGACCGATCAACCGGAGACGATTGGGGGGCCTACCCGGTCGATCCCGTCGCGCTCAGACACGGCGCGGGCGTCGATCGAGAGACCAGCGTCCCTGCTGAGGCCTATGCCGGGCTGCCCCGGCGCAGACCGGCGGCATTCGAGCCCTCTTGGCTCCCCGAGTAGGCGGCTGCACTAGCCCCATTTTCCGCAGGTCGTGAGGGCATGGTCTGCCTGTTGTGGCCAGGGCGGCTGGATCTGGAGTAGGTCCAGGATGTGCTGCTGGGTGTCGGTGAGCGGGTCGAGTTGGATGCCGGTGTGGGTGTAGGTGAGACTGAGGCCTTGGAACGCGGCGAGGATGTTGCGGGCGGTCGGTTTGGCGGGGCGGCCTTCGGGCAGTAGCCCGGGGAGCTGCTGGGTCTCGCCGAGCGCGGCCCGGGTGCGGGCTTCGATCAGTCCGAAGATCAGCAGCGCGATGCCGAGGATGCTGATCAGTGCGTGGATACGGTCGTCGTTGTGCAGGAAGATCGGCCGGACCTTCAGTGTTTGTTTCATGTCGCGGTGGCGGCGCTCGACGATCTGCTGGTCCTTGTAGAGCCGCAGGATCTGTCCGGCGGTGATCGGTCCGGGCAGGTTCGTCGCGAGCGCGTAGATCCCGTCGAAGCTCGCGGCAGTGGCGATGGCGTCCTGGTTGCGGTGCCAGTCGAGTGTCAGCTTGCCGTCGTGGGTGGTGGCGGTCGCGTCGATCAGTCCGGTGATGTTGACGCCGATGATCTGCCCGATCCGGCGTTGCACCTGCGCTTCGGTCTTGTAGTAGCGGCCGCCCAGTCCGTTGCGCATCCGCTCAAGCGCGTCCTCGGCTTTCACAAGCGCGCGCTCGCGGGCGTCAGCAACCTGGGTCGCTTCCTCGGAGGAGTGGATGTACGCGACTCGCAGCATCAGCGGCGGGTGCGTGTCGCTGCCGGGGATCTCCCAGTCGCGCAGCGCCCCCTTGAACACAGTCCGCAGCTTGGCCGGGAGTTTCGCTTCACGCTCGGGCACGTACCGCACAGGGCGCAACGCACCATGGCCGACATCCTGCAGGAACCGTTCGCGGAACCCCGCGCTCGCGCGGAGCGGCACCACGAACCGTACGCCGGCCTGGTCGATCTGACGCATCGTCTTGGGCTGACCCATCGCAGAGTCGCACACGATCAGAAGCCCCGGCCCGGAGATCGCCAAGAGTCGCTCAAGTGACGCGCCAACCAACGTCAATTCCGCCGCGTTGCCGGGATCGGGGCGGCTGTAGAGCACCGTCCCGTCCGCCGTTGACGCCTGCAACGTCCGGACCTGACGGGCGACGCGGCGGTCTGACGCCCACCCCTTGCAGACCAGCGCCGAGTGCTCATACGCGCCCGACACGCCGACCGTCGTGAGATCGACATGCAACCGGCCCGCAGCGACACCGAACCGCTCGATCGCCCCGGCCGCGACGCTCGAGCGGACCGACTCGGCATACACCGCGAACGTCTCCAATGCCCGCCCGAGCCGGTCATCGTTCAACAACGCCGGCGGGATTCCGAGCAGCTCATGCACCGCCGCGCCCGAGGCCCACCCCGCGACGTCATAAAGCGGGGAGGGCGAGCACAACCGGCTCGCGATCAGCGCGCACACCACCTCACCGACCGACAGCACCGACCGTGCGCTACGCGGCAGCGCCCCATCAACCGTGTCCTTGACCGCGAGCTCCCGGAGGAAATGCTCGACCAGCAACAACGGCCCGACACTCCGGCGCGTCCCAGTCATCGGCGGGTCCAGCCTTGCGAACGATCCGGCGAGCGCTTCGAGCTGCCCGGAGTCCTTCAGCACGTCCTTGCGACCCAGGTTTGCCACAACACGATGGCGAACCTTGCCGCTCTCATCGCGGTAACCCTCCACCAGCTGCAGATAGCTGTACGCGCGGGCGCCGCGCTTGACCTTGGTCTCCTTGACGAACATGTTGCCACAACACTACCGGCCCCATCGGACGGCACAAAAACCAGGATACGACCAGCGTTGCCACAACAGCATCAACCCCAAGCACCCCGAAACCACACACAAACCCACACCCCACCTCAACCTCCCCACGAACTACCCGACCCCAACCGCGGAAAATGGGACTAGCCGCAATACCGTTAAGTTAAGCCGCTAGGATGGTGATTGAGTCCTCGGGCGGGTTGGTTGGTTGTGGCCGGTCGCGGTGCTCGGGGCGTTTGACTGCCCAGTTGCTCATCTTGCGTTTGATCACGCGCGGGTTGGCGCGCAGGCGTCGTTCGGGCAGCGGCTCGTGGAGGATCTCACTGATCGCTTGCTGTTGGGCGGCGGCGATCGTCTGGGGGGGAAAATCCCGGGTGGGATCTGGTGCTGCGACGGGCGGCGCGGAGGCCTCTGGTGAACGATAAGCGGTCAGGGTCGATGTCGGCTCGGAGCGCGGCGTCGTGCATCAGCCGGCGGATCGCGTAGTGAGTGCACAGGTAGCCGTAGGCTTCTTGGTAGATGCCGGCGGGTTGCTTGGAACGCAGCACGACGCGCGGGCCGCGCTGGTGGGTTTTCAGCTCGTCGAGGGTGCTCTCCAGCTCCCAGCGCTCGCTGTAGAGCGCGGCGAGCTCGGAGGCGGGCGCCCGGTCTGGGTCCTCGATCGTGCACAACAGCCGGTAGCGCTCCTCGGCCTGCGGCACGCCGGGATCATCGATGCCGTACTCCACGACCCGCACCTGTGCGCCGTCGCGATGGGCGTGACGGTCTGAGAAGGAGTACACGGTGGACAGATACGAGCCGTCGGGAAGCGGTCGCTCGCGCGGCAGGACCATGTTCGACTTCACGCGCCAGAGCAGCTGCGCCCCGGCACGTCGGGCGTTTTGGAAGCGCTCGAAGCTGTAGAAGCCACGGTCGGCCAGGCACAGCATTCCGGGTGAAAGCGCCCCCAACAACTGGTCGGTCAGCTCCTGCTCAGAACTGGTGTACGGGCCGAGCGCCGCGCCGGTGATCGCGTGCGTCCCGCATTCGGACAGCGCAACCAGACGCAACTGCGGGAACGCTCCCCCACCCTCGCGCCGTGACGAGCCAGGACGCCCGAACGCCTCGTCATTCGCGGCCGTGTCGGGCACATCCAGACACGTCCCGTCGAGGCTCATCAACCGCAGACCGCGATAGAACGCCCCGCGCGTCGCCGCTGCAGCCAAGGGCGAGCAGGCGGCCCCGAACAACAACTGCAAAGGCTCGGACCCCAGCCGCTTGCGCGCCATGAAGATCGCCGGCTTGCTCGGCACCTCCCACGCCCGCTGCCAGCCCGACTCCCACGCCAACCCCTCGACCAGCAGGCGCATCACCTCCTCATAAGAGGAACCCGAGAACAGCGCCATCGCCAGCACGTAGTAGACAACCACCCGCGCCGGCAGCAACCGCTGCCGGCGCTCCACGCGTCCAGCTTCGGCGACCACCGCGTCAACCAGCTCCGGCGGGAATACCCGCGTCAGAACACACTGTTGAGCGACACGCTGGATGGTGACGGTTGGGCCCTCAAACGTCGTTGAGCGTGGTGATGTGATCGGCTGTTGATCGCCGTCAACGCCAGGATCGTGGTGATGACCGGCCGGGTCGCGGTAGTCGTCCGTAATTTGCGGGTGCTGGCCGCTGCCGTGCCGCCAGCGGTGATGCTGCTTATCACCATGCTGGTGGCGGCGTTTGCCGGTGCGGCCGGGGTCTGATATGCCTTCCAACACGAGTTCCCCCGGGGGCCTCGTGGGAGGGGCCGTTGGGAGCGTTGGCCAGGTGAGGAGCGTGGTGTGGTGTGTGCGTGATGGCGATGAGCGCAGAGCAGGTGGTGGCGGAGGATGATCTGGTGGCTGGGCGTTTGTGTTGCCCGGTTTGTGACGGGCCGCTTGCGCCGTGGGGGTTTGCGCGCGAGCGCACCGTGCGCCTGCTTCACGAGACACGCTTGCTGCGGCCACGGCGAGCGTGCTGTCGGCGCTGCGAGCGGACACACGTGCTGCTTCCGGCCTGGGCGCTCGCCAGGCGGCGTGACGGGACGGAGGTGATCGGCCGGGCGCTTTTGGCCAAGGCCAACGGTCAGGGACATCGCACGATCGCAGCGGCGCTGGGGCGCCCACCAGGGACGGTGCGTGGCTGGTTGCGGACCTTCACGCGCCGCGCCGGGGCGATCACCACGACCGCTCGCCTGTGGGAGCGTGTGCTTGACCCGTCAGCCGACCAGCAGCTCGTGTGCGGCCCGCCGCTGGTTGGGGCCGTTGACGCGCTCGGTCGTGCGGCCCGGGCATGCCGGCTCCAGCTCCAGCTCACAGCGTCACCGTGGGAGCTTGCTGTGGTGTTGACGGGCCTGTTGCACGGGCCGGGACGCGACCCACCAGGGTTCTGACACCCACGGGGCGGGCACCAACGCGCGGTGGGTCGCATCGCTCGGATCGCACACGCCCGCACCCCGACAACATCCCGCGTCCTGGCGCTACGCCCCTGCCGAGCGATCAACAGCGAAAGCGAAGCGGTCACAGACGCGCAACGCACCACCACACGCCCCCGTGCCCCCCTGTTTCTCTTCCTTGCCGCCGTTCCGAGGGCCACAGGAGCACGCTGCAAGGGGCTTTGGTCGTTCGGTCGTTCATGACCCAGATCATCACCCCCGATGACGCGATCATCACCATCCAGCATGTCCGTCAACAGAACACCGATAGAGATGTGATCCGAGAGCCGCTGATCACTCGCAGGCTTGACCCAACCAGCACGAGGCACGCGATAACGATAACCCCACCCCCGGACACTAACTTAACGGTATTGGTGCGCCACGAACAAATGGAGAGCTTGATGTAGAAGGTCAAGGACGAAGTTTGATGCTGTGCCAGTGATGGAGGAACCGACCCTCCGTGGCCGTCTTGCAGGAGATGGCTGCAAACCACTGTCAGGTGCGCCGGTAAAGAGCCGGGGTGCTGAGCGTGACGGAAAAGGCGGGATGTGATCTCGTCAGGTATGGATCAGGAAGGCGAGCGAGAGCGAACCATCGATGACGTGTCGAAAGTTTATGGGTGACATCAAAACCGGGGTCGCAATACAGCTCCGGGATGAGTCTGGCGGGTGCCTGTTGATTGGCCAGGCGATGTCCGGCATAAAGGTGGCGCGAGCCTGGTCTGGGCGCTGGTGCGGAACGTGGGAACCTGTCGCCTCGTGCTTATGGGCGGCCAGTGGTGCGGTGTTGGCCTGCGGTCGTTTCATCGAAGCGAGAACCTCAAGCAGCAGATCTGCAAGGGGGAGAGTAGCGATGCGAGGCACAGGGACGGACTGTCCCGTAGTAGTGGTGATGCCTGGTAATGCGGGCGGAGCGAAGGGGGCAGCTGATCCGGGTTTTCTCGGCAGTCAACCACCGCTGGGTGGGATGAGCTGATGAGCGAGCCAAGGTCACAGACGGCGAAGCCGTTTGATATTTCCAAGCGGGTTGTTTGGGATGCGTATTTGAAGGTGAAGGCTAACAAGGGCGCGGCTGGTGTTGATCGGGAGTCGATCGAGGAGTTCGAGCAGGACCTGCGAGGGAATCTGTTCAAACTGTGGAACCGGCTCTCGTCAGGGAGCTACTTCCCGCCACCGGTGCGTGCGGTGCAGATACCGAAGAAAACCGGGGGAGTGAGGACTTTAGGTGTGCCGACCGTTGCGGACAGAATCGCTCAGACTGTGGTTCGTAGCTATCTAGTAGTACTTTGTTACTCTTCGGGAGTGTGTCGTAGCGGCAGCTCGGCGAGGTCTATCGGTCGTTGGCAGGTGTGGCAGTGTCCGGACCAGCAGTCGAAGATGGGCATGAATAGGCGGACCGCTTGGGGGAGTGTGAGGCCCGCCGCTGGGCTTTTGGGTCGGTGCGCTCCAATGTCAGGAACGCGTGCGCGGTGCTGACCAGTGCCGTGTGGTGATACCAGCCGATGTAGGAGCGGCCTTCATAGTGATCGAGGCCGAGCTCGCCTTTGAGCTGGCGGTAATCAAGCTCGATCATCCATCGCAGTCGGGCGAGCCGTGCGAGACGCTGGGGCTTGGTGCGGGCCGGGAGGTTCGAGATCCAGTAGTCACTGGGCGTCTCAGCACCTTCGGGCCATTCGATGATCAGCCATTCCGTACGTGGCGCGACGCGGTCCCGGGTGACCGGATGCGCGGCCGTGATCCGTTTGAACGCGAACCTCGAGGACACCCTTGTCTTGCCGGTCCCGCGGAACGCGACGGTCTGGAAGTCCTCGCCGGTCAGTGTCGCGGCATACTCCCCGACCGACACCGGGTCAACGTCGGCGTGATATGCGGCCGGTGAGCGCCCGCGGGCGCCGGGCTTGCGGTCCGGGACCGCGAACACCGCACCCGGCGCGAAGATGGTCGTCTCGGGGTTGATCGACAGCACGTACTGAAACCCGCCCGTGTCAAGCTCACCACGCAGCTGCGTGTTCTCACCATAGGCAGCGTCACCGAGCACCGGCGCAACATCGATCGCCCAGCCCGATGCCTGCTTGACCAGCCCGAGCCCGAGCTGCGGCTTGGTCTGAAACGTCACCTCCGCAGGGATCTTCGCCTTCCGGCGACGCTCCTGATCAGCGCACCAGTCCTCCGGCAGATACAGCGCCCACCCCAACGGCAGCGTCGCATGCTCAGACACCGCATGCAGCGACACGCCGATCTGACAGTTCCCGATCTTCCCAAGCGTCCCCGAGTACTGGCGCTTGACCCCAGGAGACTTCTTCCCGTCCTTCGGAAACCCCGTGTCATCAAGCACCCACGCCTCCGCGGCGACGATCGGCGCGACCCGCTCCACCACCGCCTGCATCAATCGCCCCGGCTCCCACGGACTGTCGGCCAAAAACTGCTGCAGACTCTGATAGTCCCCATCACCATCCAGCCGCTCCACCAACGGCTCAAGGGACTTACGCGCACCTGCTGTCAACAAACCACGAACGTACACCTCAGCATTGGAGCGCTGCGCCGGATGCTTCATCGCCACGCCACTCACCGCAGCCATGAACGCCTCCATCCGATCCTTCACGTCCCGCGCCAGCGACCCCGCCGGCATCTCCTGCTCCATCACCGAAACGGCCATCCGCACCATCCTGCATCGAATAACACCAATGCAGGATGGGTTCGCGCTACAGCGACTAACACCTCCAGCAGACTAACAAAGTACTACTAGAGCCGGGTGTGGAGCGCGTGTTCCACCCCGATTCTTATGGTTATCGACCAGGGCGTTCCGCTCATGACGCGTTGGGTAAATGCCGCGAGCGCTGCTGGAAGTATGACTGGGTGATCGATCTTGATCTCCGGGCGTTCTTCGACAGCATTCCTCATGATCTAATGGTCAAGGCGGTAGAAGCTCACACGGATCTGCGGTGGGTGATGCTCTATGTCAAGCGGTGGCTGGTCGCACCACTACAACATGACGATGGCACCGTCGTTGAACGTGACCGCGGAACCCCTCAAGGGTCAGCGATCTCACCCTTGTTGGCTAACCTGTTCCTCCACTATGCGTTCGATTTATGGATGGTCCGGGAGTTCCCGGACTGTCCTTTTGAGCGCTATGCGGATGATGGTGTCACACACTGTGTAAGTCAAGCGCAAGCCAAGGAGGTTCTTGGTGCGCTTCACGGGCGGCTGGCGCAGGTCGGTCTGGAGCTAAATCTGGACAAGACCCACGTTGTGTATTGCAAAGACTCGAACCGCACCGGCTCATCAGAGCACGAGCAGTTCAGCTTCCTTGGATACACGTTCAGAGCGAGGCTGGCCAAGAACCGGCGAGGGCAGCATTTCGTCAGCTTCTTGCCGGCGATCAGCAACGACGCCGCCACAGCCCTCCGCCAAGAGATCCGATCCTGGCGGATCAACGTGCACAGCGACAAGACCCTCGATGAGATCGCGTCGTTCATCAACCCGATCGTGCATGGGTGGTGCAACTACTACGGGCGCTTCTACAAGTCCTGGTTGCATCGCTCGCTACGGCAGATCAACGAGTACCTGATTCGTTGGGCTCGCAGGAAATACAAACGGTTGCGGACCAGCGCCCGCAGGGCCTGGCGATGGCTACGCGGAGTTCAACACCGCGCGCCAGAACTATTCGCTCACTGGGCGTTCGGTTCCGTCGCCTGACAAGACTGGGTCAGAAGAGCCGGATGACGGGAGACTGTCACGTCCGGTGCTGTGAGAGCCGGGGGCTGAAACGCCCCCGGCCACTCGACGGACTAGCTCCTGTGTCATCGTCGCCGCGGCAGGTATCCACCGCAGCGCTGCTCTTCGCATACGGAAGAGTCCCCGCGCCCAACGTGGCCGCTGAAGGCGTGAACTGGTGGCGCGGTCGGCGACCGCCCGGACCTGCTCTGCGACTGCCACGGGCACCGGGAAGCCACGGCCGACAGCCCGCAACGTGCGGGGAGGTGGAGCCGGCGCCCGATGTTGGTGCCGAAGTTGACCTTATCTTGCGGGTTGTCGCTGGGTTAGCGGTGTCGCGCGACGTATTCGTCTAGCGCTTCGCGGCTGACGTCCGCCAACCGACGACCCTGTTGGTGGGCGATCTCTTCAAGGGCCGAGCGGACATCGGGCCGGACACGCACAGTAAGCGGCGGGGTATGTGCGCTACCGCCGATCAGCGACGGACGACCGGCCCGCCGCTGCTCGAGCACGCGCTCGGCGAGCTGCTTGGCGCCCGCTTCGGTCAGACGAGAGCCGTCGGGCAGGCGGACCTCTTCCTCGTCGAGGTCGATGTCAGGACCGATTGGCCCGATCTGTTCTGTCATCGGTTGCGTCCTCTCTTTCGGAGACTGGTCGGCATCACGTGGATGACCAGGAGGCAGTCAGCGGGTCTTGATCGCGACGATCTTCAGCTCGCGCTGACGGCTGTCGTTTGCGATCCAGGTCAGCGTCGGCTGGTTGGTCTGCGGGTCGGTCACGATCGTCGGCTCAGAAGTGGACATGACGTGGTAGGTGTGGGCTTTGCCGATCTTGTGTCGCTGTGCGCTACGGCTGAACCTGATCGACTTCACCCAACAATTGTGGCATACACAACCCCGGACACCAAAGACCCGCTCCGATGGCCGCACGCGCATCTCAGCCAACGGCCGCGACAGACCTGCAACGCGCGGTCGGCAGGGCGGGCGGTTGACAAGCCGTCCGTTACATGTAACCTGTTCGTATGTCTTCAAGTCGCGACCGAGTGCGCCAACATCGGGAGCGGCTGCGGCGCCAGGGGCTGCGTCCGGTGCAGATCTGGGTGCCCGACGTGCGTGCACCTGAGTTCATCGCTGAAGCTCACCGGCAATCCGTTGCGATCGCGACGAGCGAGAGCGAAAAAGACGATCAGGCGTTCGTTGACTCGATCTCGGTCGGAGTGGACGAGGACGACGGCGAACCGTCCGCGTGACACGGGGCGAGATCTATACGGCGGCGGCTCGTGGCGCCTACAGCGGCAAACCACGACCAGTGCTCATCGTTCAACACGACCACTTTGACGCGACCGCGTCGGTAACCGTCTGCCCACTCACAACCAGTCCGGTTGATGCACCACTGATCAGGATCCCTATCGAGCCATCAGACGACAACGGACTGGACCGTCCGAGCAGTGTCATGGTCGACAAGATCACGACCATGCCGAGATCAGGTCTGGGCGAGCGACTCGGCCGTCTCTGCGACGACGAACTCGTGCAACTGAACCGATCACTAATGGTGTTCCTCGGACTCGCCTCAGCCACACAAACCTGAACCGCTGACAGTCCTGCTTCGCGCCACCGGTGCGCACGCCGAGATCCGATGGGAGAGACGTGCTCCGCGCGGACACGAGGGTCGAGCACGCACCGATGCCGTCCGCGAGCCGGTTATCTAATCTGCCAGCCAATGTTGGATGGACCTCTTGACGTCGCGTTGGCCCGACGCATCTTTGAGTCTGCGCACTTGTCTGGCGAGTTTGTGCTCCGCTCCGGGCAGAGCAGCACGGAGTACTTCGACAAGTACCTGTTTGAGGCCGATCCTCTCCTGCTGAGGGCTGTCGGCGAGGCGCTCGTCGGGTTGTTGGCGCCCGACGCTGATGCTCTCGCGGGCTTGGAGCTTGGCGGGATCCCGTTGGTGACGATCCTTTCCCAGCTCACCGGCCTGCCTGCATTGTTTGTCCGCACGCTGGCCAAGGAGTACGGGACATGTCGTCGCGTGGAGGGCGGGCAGCTCGCCGGTCGGCGTTTGGTGGTCGTCGAGGATGTGCTGAGCACGGGCGGGGCGGTCATCGACACAGCCCGACAGCTACGCGCCAGCGGCGCGGAGATCATTTCGGTTCTCTGTGTGGTCGACCGCGAGTCCGGCGGGCGCGAGAATCTCGCTGCGGAAGGTCTCAAGCTCCACGCCGTGTTCACTATGAGTGAGCTGCTGGCCGCGGCCGCCTCCCCCGAAACGCCGATCATTGGCGATGTGGTCAGCCTTGACCACGTCCAGCTCGCTGCGCCCAGCGGATGCGAGGACCAGGCACGCCGCTTCTTCAGCGGAGTTCTGGGGCTATCGGAGATCGAGAAGCCGTCGCTGTTGAGTGGGCGTGGTGGAGTGTGGTTCGCGCTGGGCTCCCATCAACTGCACATTGGTGTCCAAGAACCGTTCTCACCGGCGCGCAAGGCGCATCCCGCGCTGCGGGTGACACCCGGACGGCTCGACGAGATGGCGGCACGGCTGGTGAGAGCTGGCGCCCCGGTCAGCTGGGATGAGGCCCTCCCCGGATATCGGCGCTTCTACACAGAAGATCCCTGGGGCAACCGGATCGAGCTGCTGAGCGCCAGATAGGCAGAGCCCTAGGACGCACCGCGCGACCCCAGGGAGACGACCTGGTTTCGTCCAGCGGCGTGCGCCTCGTCGACGCTAGCCAGCGTAATGCTTTGTGCTGGTTGCGCGGAAGTCGCGTTCGCTAGCTGGGTACTGCGATGAGTCGGAGTCCGGGGACCCGATTGAACTCGCGTGCGTTGCCGGTCGCTAGACCCAGTCCGTGAGCCAACGCGGTTGCGGCGATCCAAAGATCGTGCGCGCCGATTACTTCACCTCGTGCGGCGAGCTGCGCCCAGATCTCGGCGTGAACGCGCGCGACCTGCTCGGTGATCTCAAGCGCCCGCATACCGGCGAGGAGATGCTCGACGAAGGCGCTACGGCGCGCGCGCTGTGCGCCGTCGGCGCGGTGTACGGCGTGCAGCAGTTCGCTGACCGTGATCACGCTGATGGCACGGTCTTCGTCGCCGATTGCGGCATCAACCTTGGGGTTCGCGACGCCGCGCTCGAGATCGACCAGCAGCCCGGTGTCGATCAGGACGGCCACGGATCCTTGGGCGCCGCTACGGCTTCACGGATGGCTTTGACATCGTCGATGAACCCGGTGTCGGGCGCCGGCGCGGTGGCGATCGACTCGCGGAAGCGAGCTGCTGACATCAGCTTGCCCCTTGGTGGTGAGATCACGGCCACAGACGCGCCGCTGCGTGTGATTTCGATCTCTTCTCCGTCGGCGACTCTGTTGAGCACGTCGGAGAAGCTCCTTGAGGCGTCGGTGGCGGTCATCTGGGTCACAAACCTCACGCTATCAGATAAATCTGATGGTGGTGAACTGTGGCTGCTGCTGCTGCTGCTCTCTGGGCGTAAGGACCTCGACCTCAGCGCCTAAGCAACGTGCAATGCGCGGCGTGCGCGGCCGGGGCGATGGAGGCCATCTTCGCTACCTCGCTGGAAGCCCTCAGTGGTGGTTGCCGTAGGCTGTGTTTTGATGTCTCTCACGGTCGAGGATCGCAACCGGAGGATGCTCCGAGCGCGTGACGCGATGGACAGCGGCTTCGCGCAGGCGCTTGACGTGGCGGCCTTGGCTCGGGTCGCGCGTGTCTCGCCCGCGCACTTCAGCCGTCAGTTCCGCGCCACCTTCGGGGAGACGCCGCACAGATACCTGCAGCGACGGCGGGTGGAGCGGGCGATGGAGCTTTTGCGCGAGACCCGCCGCCCGGTGACCGAGATCTGCTTTGATGTCGGCTTCAGGAGCCTCGGGACGTTCAGCCGCACCTTCCGGGAAATCGTCGGTGAACCGCCGTCCGCCTACCGCGACCGATTTGCCGGTAACGGCGCGAGGCTGCGGGTCCCGGCATGCTGGGCGATGACCTGGCTTCGCCCCGTCGGCTGATTGAGCAGGTTCGGAGAAGCGTTTCCCGCCCGTGGCGGGTAGCGTGCGCGCCATGCTCAAGCGAATCACCCACACGTTCATTCACGTCCTGGATCAGGACGAGGCGACCGAGTTTTACGTCGGGAAGCTGGGAATGGTTGTCAACACCGATGCCGACCTTGGCAACATGCGCTGGCTCACCGTCAGTCCGCCAGGGCAACCAGAGTTCCAGCTGGTTCTGATGCAGCCCGGGCCACCCGCTTATGACGACGCCACCGCCGAGGAGATCCGCGCACTCGTCGCCAAGGGCGGAGGCGGCGGCGGTCTGATATTCGAGACCGACGACTGCCGGGGCACATACCAGAAGCTCCGAGCAGCGGGCGTCGAGTTCACCCAGGAGCCAACCGAGCGCTTCTACGGGATCGACTGCGCGTTGCGCGACCCCTTCGGCAACCCAATCCGGTTCACGCAACCTCCCGCAGACCCGGTCGTCGTGCCACCAGCGGACAGACTCTGAGCAAATATGTAACCCAGTCGGCAGCAACCGGGTTCACGACCGGTTCCGCCCGACCACACGAGACCCGGCTTTCTGTCTCCTCGGGCACGCAGCCGCTGCCGCAAGGCGCTGGCGGGCCGTCCCGCTCCACTTCGAGGGTGTGCATCTGAACGTGCGGCAACGATCGGACGTGACCACGCATTCGCCCGACCCGCGTTGCCGACCTGGGCTTGCCGCCACCGCTAAGACCTCACCGGCAAGCCGCGCGCCATCGGCGAGTCCGATGCCCCGAATCGTCTCCTGCGCGGTGGAGTTGGTGGCGAAGGCGCAACTCCGCGGAGTTGTGCTTGCGTGCACAACTATCGTCCGCCCAGGAGAGGCGATCCGGTGGCTGCTCGCTGCGCCTCAGGCGTGGCCCGAGTGGTCTCGCATCCAGGAGTCGAACTCGGCTGCGACTGTCCGGGCGTCGTGTAGACCGGTTGGCTCGTGTGAGGCGAGCCACGCGATCGGTGGTCTGTTACCGCGGGGTCCTGCAGTCGACTTGCGCCTCGGCCGGTGAATCTTCGGGGTCGATATGTGCACGACGCGCAGCCGCCAAGCACCCGAGCGCTTTATCTAGACGACGTCGCCGAAGCCGGTTGCGCTCACCTTCCAGAACGGCTGAGGCTCCTCGATGGACCGGACGTTGACGGTCGACATGCCGATGCCGCGTCGTTGGCGGGCATGTCAATGACGCCGAGTTGCCCCCAGGTTTCCTGCACTGCGCGCGACGCGGGCGGGTCTGCGATTGCTCTTCCTGCGGCCAAGAGCATTTCTATTGGGTGCGGCTCGTCTGAGGGACGGTGTGGCGCGGTGGAGTCGGCGCGTAGGAGTGGTCCGGGGGGGAGCCGGCAGGGGACGCAGAGAGGGCGCCGAAAGGAGGCGTTGTCTATGCAACGTCGACCTTGGAGGTCTCCGTGCTCGCCTCGTTTGGCGCCCTTGCCGATGCACTTTACGTGTCGGCGGTCGTTCTCCTGCTTGGGCAGAGGGCTGTGCATCACTGTCGCGGTGGGGGGCGGCGATGACCGCGCCGGCGCGGTCCGGGCTGGGCTTTGATGCCTCGCGCGCGAAGTTCGAGTCGCTGGTGGTTCTGCTGGACGGCGCTGATGCCGGCGCGCTGACGCACGGGCAGCTGGAGGAGCGTCTGCAGGTCGAGGGCCGTGAGCTGATGCGGCTGCTCTTTCAGGATCATCTGGACCTGCGCGCTGGCCGGGAGCGGCGCGCCGCGAGCGTCGTTGATGCTGCGGGGGTGAGGCGTGAGCGGGTCGAGGCGGGGCGCGGCCGGGCGCTGGCCAGCGTGTTCGGTGAGTTGTCGGTTTCGCGGCTGGCTTACCGCGCCGGCGGTTACAGCGATCTGCATCCGGCCGACGCACTGTTGAACCTGCCAGCCGAGCGTCACAGTCACGGGCTGCGGATGCTGGCCGCGGTGGAGTCCTCCAGAGGCTCGTTCGACGATGCCGCGGCGGCGGTCACGCGCTCGACCGGGCAGGTGCTGGGCAAGCGCCAGGTCGAGGATCTCGCGGCCCGCAGCGCCGTCGACTTCGACGCGTTCTACGCCCAGCGCGCGGCACAGGCCGTCGGTGAGAACGCGGTCCTGGTGTTGTCGTTCGACGGCAAGGGCGTCGTGATGCGCCGCGACGCGCTGCGCGAGCAGACCGCAAAAGCGGCAGCCACCGCGCAGAACAAGCTCGGCAGCCGCTTGTCGCGGGGCGAGAAGGCGAACCGCAAGCGGGTCGCTGAGGTAGGCGCCGTCTACGACGCACAGCCCGTGCCGCGGACTGCCGCCGACGTGATCGCGCTGACCGACAGCGAGCGCGACAGCGCCAGCACCGAGGCGCCGAAGGCGACCGCCAAGTGGCTGACGGCCAGCATCAACGACGACGCCGCGACGGTCATCGCGGCCGTCTTCGACGAAGCCGAGCGCCGCGACAGCGACCACGACCGCACGTGGGTCGTGCTCGTCGATGGCAACAACCACCAGATCCACCGCGCCCGCGCCGAAGCCAAGGCCCGCGGCGCGCCGGTCTCGATCCTGATCGATTTCATCCATGTCATCGAGTACCTCTGGAAGGCCGCCTGGAGCTTCCACAACGAGGGCGACCCCGCCGCCGAGGCATGGGTTCACAAACACGCCCGCCAGATCCTCGAAGGCCGCGCGAGGGTCGTCGCGGGAAACATCCGCCGCCAGGCGACCAACGCCGGCCTGGACCCAAAGCAGCGCACCGGCGCCGACACCGCCGCCCGCTACCTGACCAACAAGGCGCCATACCTGGACTACCCGACCGCCCTCACCGCCGGATGGCCGATCGCGACCGGCGTCATCGAGGGCGCGTGTCGCCACTTGGTCAAGGACCGCATGGACATCACCGGCGCCCGCTGGGGGCTCGACGGCGCCGAAGCCATCCTCAAGCTGCGCGCGATCGTCAGCAACAGCGATTTCAACGCCTATTGGCGCTTCCACCTCGACCAAGAACACCGCCGCGTCCACCAATCACGCTACGCCCACGCCAAAATCCCGCATGCCGCCTGAGAACTCACGCCCCTCAGACGAGCCGCACCCATTTCTATTGGCGGGCTTCATCCTTGATGAGCCGGTGGTCAATTCTGGCGGCCACTGGCTCTAGCATGGCCCGAACGGGACGTACATCGCAGCGTTCGCCAACGGCAACCCAAACTGCCCAGCCCAAGGACGTTTCGTCAGTGTTCAGGATCCCAAGCCTCCGCGAACTGTCACCGCATCTGCGCCTGCGCATTCTCGCTGCGACGACGCTGCTTGCCGCGATCCTCGCCGTCGTGCTCATCCCACACAACGCCGCAGCGGCCCACTCGACCGCGAACCGGCGCGCGGCAGGGCTTGTAAGCACTCAACCGGCGGCGACCGGCTCGCCAGCGCCGACCAGGACCACTCCGGACACGACCAAGGCCGCCGCGGCAACGACCAACCTGCCGCTCGCCAGAGCCGTCGGACAGCTGATCATCGCCACGTATGCCGGCGTGGCACCCCCCAAGCGCTTTCTGCGGGCTGTTCGCGCGGGCAAGATCGGTGCGGTCATTCTCATGGGTGGCAACACCACGGGCGGAGTCGCTGGAACGCGCAAAGCGACGGACGCGTTGCAGCACGCGGCGCGCGCAGGCGGAAACCCGGGCCTGCTGATCATGACCGACCAGGAAGGCGGGCAGGTCAAACGACTGCCCGGCGCGCCCGACTACCCCGCCTCAGCCATGGGCAACCCACATCTTGCCGCACAGCAGGGCCTTGCGACCGCAAAGGTCCTCAAGGCGGCAGGCGTCAACGTCGATCTCGCACCCGTTGCGGACGTGAGCACGATCGACGGTTTCATGACCCAAGAACAGCGTACGTTTGGCAGTAGCGCGAGCGTCGTGGCCAACGCAGCCTGCTCATTTGCCGAGGCTCTCGCGCGCAGCGGGGTCGCCTACACGCTCAAGCACTTCCCCGGTCTTGGCGACGCTCAGACAACCACCGACAATGCACCAGTCAGCATCCCGGAGTCCGCCGCCAGCATCTACGCCAACGATGCTGCCTACCGCAAGTGCGGACACGGCAAGCTCGCGCTGGTCATGGTCTCAAGCGCGAGCTACCCAAAACTGACAGGCACCGCGCCCGCTGTACTCTCGCCTCTGCTGTACCGGAAGGTCATCAAACAGGACCACATCAATGCTCCCCTGATCAGCGACAGCTTCGAGTCGGGCGCGATCGAGCACCTGCGAACGCCAGCGCTCAGGGCGCTCAACGCGGGCCTCGACATGGTCATGTACCCAGGCGACGAGAGCGCCGGCCTGAGCTCCTACTCAAAATTGCTGAATGACGCCGAGCATGGGTTGCTCAGCAAAGAGCGCGTATACGCTGCCGCTGCTCGGGTGCTGGAGCTCAAGCGAAACCTCGGCGTAGCCAAAAAGTAGTCATTTGCCGTTGGCGGAGCCGCACAGTATGTGCTGTTACCCCCGGATCGTGGAGGGTTGATCTATGCGGATAGCGCCTCGAACCTGGGTGGGCTCATCTGTCGGATATGGCTGTGACGTCGCCTTTGGCTGTAGTACCCGTAGCAGCACTCTTGGACGACTGAAGCTGGCGGCGCAGGTTGGTGAAGGGCTCCGCGGTATACGTGTTCGACTCAACGGGTCCGCTGGTCAGCGATGAAACGAGCCACGGTCATCTCGTCGCCTCCCCCGCCCGGAGGACCACGGATCGCTTGAGCACATCACGCTCCATCCGCTGCGTCGCGGCCTCTCGCGCACGGTCCGCCGCGCGGTCGCTGTTCGCGCCTGCCCGGGCGCTCACCAGGCGTAGTGCTCAGGAGCGGTCTTGTAGCCCGGGAAGATCTCGTCCAGCCGCGCCAGGGCGCTGTCATCAAGGTGCACGTCGAGGGCTCGGACCGCATCGTCGAGTTGCTGCTGGTTGCGCGGGCCGATGATCGGCGCGGTGACGGCGGGCTGGTGCAGCAGCCACGCCAGGGCAACATCACCGGGCTCGTGTCCGAGCTCGGCGGCGAAGTCCTCGTAGGCTTCGATCTGGCTGCGCTTGGCCTCAAGGGCTTCGGCCGCGCGTCCTTCGAGGCGCCGCTTGCCATCGCGCTGCTTGCGCAGCACGCCGCCGAGCAGCCCGCCTTCGAGCGGTGACCACGGGATGATCCCGACTCCGTAGTGCTGCGCTGCCGGGATGACCTCGAGCTCGATGTCGCGGGTGTAGAGGTTGTAGAGCGACTGCTCGCTCACCAGCCCGGTCAGGTTGCGTTGGCCAGCTGCCGCCTGGGCCTGAGCGATGTGCCATCCGGCGAAGTTGCTCGAGCCGACGTAAAGGATCTTGCCGGCTGTGATCGCGACCTCGAGCGCCTGCCATATCTCATCCCACGGGGTGTCGCGGTCGATGTGATGAAACTGGTAGAGATCGATGTAGTCGGTCTGCAGACGCGTGAGGCTGGCGTCAAGCGCGCGACGGATGTTCAGCGCCGAGAGCTTGCCTTCGTTCGGCCAGTCTACCATGGCGCCGTAGACCTTGGTCGCAAGCACGGTCCGCTCCCGTCGGCCGCCGCCTTTGGCGAACCAGCGGCCGATGATCGCCTCGGTGTAGCCCCTGCCCTCTCCGAGACCGGAGACCCCGGCCGAGCGCAGCCCGTAGACGTTGGCCGTGTCAAAGAAGTTGATGCCGTGCTCGTGAGCTGAATCCATGATCGCGTGCGAGTCGGCTTCGCTGGTCAAGGGCCCGAAGTTCATGGTGCCGAGGCAAAGACGTGAGACCGACAGCCCGGAACGGCCAAGATTGGTGAACTGCATCAGAACAGGTCCTTTCTGTTGACGGCGTAGCGCGACCACCTACGAGCCTAGTGCAGTCGATCCGCAACACCCCGGATGCTTGACTGCTCCTCGCGGCTGAGTAACGTTGCGGCCGTCAAATCGCGTGTAAAGGGAGCTACCTTGCGGGTCACGGCGGCGCGTCTTGCGGTCGTCTGCCTATTGGTTTCGCTATCGCTGCTAGCAACGGCGGGGGGTCGCGTCGCGCGCCACCGGCCGAAGCCCGCGCAGGCACTGACCCTGCTCGAGCGGCGCCCGCCCGCGTTCGCGGGGATCGACTGGAGGGCGCAACGCTACCCCGAGCCGTCGCCGCCGCCTCTGCTTCACCGTCTTCCGCTGCACCCCTTTCCGCGCTACCTGCGGGTTGGGCGCCGGCAGGTGGCTGTCGTCGGTTACTACCTCACCGGGTTCGCGAGCGTGATGCCGGCAGCGGTGACTGTCTTTGGCGGCGGTCCGGGCCACCACGTGAAGCTGCTCGAGACGCTGATCGACAGCTACGGCATGCGGCAGCCCCGTGACGTGAGGGTCGCTATGGCAGAGCGGAGGCTGCGCCCCACGCCGAGCAACCCGCTGTTTCTCGGGCCTAGGATCACGGGCGGTGTGGTGGGCCGCTGGTTTGGTGTCTCCGGCCCGACACTGTGGGTGTGCGTTTCCGCGCTGGCGGGGGGCAAAAGGTCGCTGGTGGACGATCGGGCCTGGTTTTACGCGGTCGCTTACCGGTGGGCTGGCGCGGGGTTCAGGGAGGTCGCCCAGGTCGCATCCAGGTCGGAGCGCAAGGTGATGTCGCGGTGCGGCTGAACGTAACCCGCGGTGCGCTTGCGGCGCTCGCTGTGCTGATGGTTGCCGCCGGGTGGGCACGGGCGGCCGAGGGTCGTGGCCCGGCGCAGGCGCGAGAGCGGCTCGTGCCCCTGTCCGGCAGGAGCTTTGCGATCGACTGGGAGAAGGTCCGCCTCCCGGGCGCCGACATAATCCCGCCGGGCGCGAGCGCGCGCTGCGCGATGAAGCCCTCCGAGGAGAACAAGCTGCGGGGTGTGGCGGTGTACTACTTCTCAGCCGGCCGGCAGGACTTCGCGGTGCTGCCGGCCAGATGCGCCGCTCTCAACCAGAGCCAGGAAAACTTCTTCCTCTATGCGCTGGGGCGCCATCGCAGGCCGAGGCTCCGGGAGGTCATCTACCAGTCAGAGGGAGCGGCCACTGGGTTACTGACGCGCTCGGTTACCACCGCGGCCGTGGCGGCCACCCGCCCTCACAGCTGGTCTGGGTGGTTTGAGTGGGCCAGCCCTACTCTCGTCGGCGCGTCGAAGGTGCCGGCTGGCACCAGGGGCGTCGAGCTCACCGGCTCGCAGCTGATCATCCGTGGGCTGGTGATTCCGGTCGGTGGTCACCTGCCCGACCCCGCCTACAGCTTCCGGGGCCTGGAGCTCGGCGCCTACATCTTCACCTGGCGTGACGGCCTGTTTCGCTACGTGCGCGCAACCGCGGGCGCGCCCCCGGCGCGCCCGGCGCGTTAATCCCCGAGCTCGATGCGACGGCGGTCGACGAACTCCTTGAGCTCGTCGCGGACCGCGTCATCCAGTGGCGGCGGCTCGTAGGCCGCCAGCTTCTCGGGCCAGATCTCGGCGGCGCGGGCGGTCGCGTCCTTGCTGCCGCGACGACTCCAGCGGTCGAAGTTGTCGGTGCTGGACAAGAGCGGCCGGTAGAAGCAGTCGCGGAAGCGCTCGAGCGTGTGGGCGGCGCCGAGGAAGTGCCCGCCGGGCCCAACCTCGGTGTGCGCGTCGAAGGCGAGCGCCGCATCGTCAAAGACCACCGGGGTGAACTCGTGCCTCAGCTCGCGCAACAGCTCGATGTCGACGATGAACTTCTCATAGCAGGAGACCAGGCCGCCCTCGAGCCAGCCGGCCGAGTGCATCACGAAGTTCGCGCCCGCAAGGAACGTCGGCAGCATAGTCATCAGCGACTCGTACGCCGCCTGGGCATCGACCACGGTCGAGGAGTTCAGAGCGCCGCCACCGCGCCAGGGCAGGTTGAAGTGCCGGGCGATCTGGCCTGTGCAGAGCACACCGATACCCGACTCGGGCGTACCGAACGACGGTGAGCCCGACTGCATGTCGGTGTTTGACAGAAACGAGCCGAAGACCACCGGCGCGCCCGGCCGGATCGTCTGCGCCAGCGCGATCCCGGCAAGCGCCTCGGCCATCTGCTGGGTGAGCGTGGCGGGCAGCGACACCGGTGACATCGCCCCCATCAAGAGAAACGGGGTGATCACCACGGCCTGGCCGGCCTTGACGTACTCGACCATCGCCGAGAGCATGCGGTCGTCGTAGCGCAGCGGCGAGTTGACGTTGATCAGGCTGATCGACACCGGCGCGCGCTCGATCGCCTCGCGCCCGCCGAACAGGATCTCGCCCATCCGGATCGTGTCGGCGGCGTTCGGACCGCTGGTGACCGAGCCCATGTACGGCTTGTCGGTCAGGGTCTGCAGCGCATAGACCATGTCCAGGTGGCGTGAGTCAAGCGGGCGGTCCTCCGGCTCGCAGATCGTGCCGCCCGGCGAGTCGAGCTCGTCGAAGATCTGGCTCAGCTTGGTGAGGTTCTCAAAGTCGGCCATCTTGGCGTCGCGGCGCACCTCGCCCTCGCGCACGAACGGGCAGCCGTAGACGGGCGCAAAGGCCATGTTGTCGCCGCCGATGGTGAGCGAATGGGCGGGGTTGCGGGCCTGCAGCTCGAACTGGGAGGGGGCCTTGGCGACCTGCTCGAGGATGAACTCGGGGTCGAAGCGGACACGGTTCTCGTCCTCGACGATCTGGCCGGCTGAGCGCAGGACCTCGACCGCCTCCGGCAGCAGGAACTCGATTCCGATCTCGGAGACGATCCGGCGCCAGCCGCGGTCAAGCACGGCCATCGCCTCCTCGCTCAGGATCTCGTAACGGGGCATTGAGTTGACGAACATGATTGGTGTCGTATCCTACACGCCATGGAACTGGAGTTTCAAGTCGGGTCCGCGGTGGCGGTCGAGGCGCCGGACGAGATGGCGCCGGCAGGTGTCGAGACCCCGTCGGCGGGCACGACCGCGATCGATCGCGGCGCCGACCTGCTGGTGCGCGTGCTGGAGTCCGAGCAGCCGGTCGCGGTGAGCGACCTGGCGAGTGCCGCCGGCCTGCCCAAGAGCACCGCCTCCAGGCTGCTCTCGGCGCTCGAGCGCCGCGGCCTTGTCACCCAGGACGGCGAGCGCGGGCGCCTGCGCCCCGGACCCGCGATCCTGCGCGTCGCCGAGCGCGGCATGCTCGAGCGAAACCTGGTGGAGATCGCCCGCCCGGTGCTGGCGGCGCTCTCCGAGCACACCGGCGAGACGATCAACCTCGGCGTTCCCGGCGCCGGCGGCGTCGAGCACCTGCTGCAGGCCGACGGCCGCCACTTCCTGGGCAGCGGCCAGTGGGTCGGCCGCACGGTCGACTTTCACGCGAGCGCCAACGGCAAGGTGTTCCTCGCGTATGGGCGCGCGCTGGCGCCCGCTGGCGCAAGCGCGCTAACCGCCTACGCCCCCGCGACGATCACCGATCCCGCCGCGCTGCGGGCCGATATCGAGCGCGTGCGCCGCACCGGCTACGCGGTCGCCGTGGACGAGCTGGAGGTTGGCCTGGCAGCGGTGGCCGCGCCCGTGCGCGGGGTCAGCGGCGAGGTGGTGGCGGCGCTCAGCGTAACCGGACCGACCGTGCGCATGACGCCGGCACGGATCGGCGAGCTGGCGGCTGTGTTGGTCAAGGAGTCGGGCCGTCTCAGCGCCCGGCTTGGATACATCGAAGGAGGAGCAAGCGCGGCATGACCGACGAAGAGATTCTGCAACTGCTGTATGAGGAGACGCTCACCGGCAACGCGCCGGCTGTGGCGGGCGGTGTCAACGACGGGCTCGCCCAGGGTATGCCCCCCGAGTCGATGCTCTTTGACGCGCTGATCCCGTCGCTTGAAGAGGTCGGCGCGCGGTTTGAGCGCGGCGACTACTTCGTGCCCGAGATGCTGATCGCCGCCCGTGCGATGCAGGGCGCCCTTGACATCCTGCGCCCGCTGCTGGCCGACAACGAGTCGGCCCAGATCGGGACCTTCCTGATGGGCACGGTCAAGGGTGACGTGCACGACATCGGCAAGAACCTCTGCAACATCATGCTCGAGGGCGCCGGCTTCAACGTGATTGACCTGGGTGTCAACGTGCCGCCGGAGAAGTTCATCGAGCAGATCGAGGAGCACCAGCCCGATGTGGTCGGCTTCTCGGCGTTTTTGACGACGACGATGCCGATGTTCAAGGCCAACATCAACGCGCTTGAGAAGGCGGGCCTGCGCGACCGTGTGATCGTGATGGTCGGCGGCGCCCCGGTCACCCAGGAGTACGCCGACGCGGTCGGCGCCGACGGCTACGCGGCCGACGCGTCGACGGCGGTGCGCAAGGCCAAAGAGCTGATCGAGCTCCGGCGCGAGAAGGTGCTGGTCTAGATGGACACGGTTCTGCGCTCGCGCACAAAGACGGTTGTGATCGGCTCGGACAAGCCGTTCTGCATCATCGGTGAGCGGATCAACCCGACCGGCCGCAAGGTCTTCGCCCAACAGCTGCGCGACGGCGATCTGTCGACTGCGGCGGCCGACGCCCAGGCTCAGGTCGCCGCCGGTGCCGACATGCTCGACGTCAACGCCGGCATCCCGCTGGTCGACGAGGCCGAGCTGCTGGTCAAGCTGATTGGCCTGGTGCAGGACACGGTCGACGCGCCGATCTGCATCGACTCCTCGGTGGTGGAGGCGCTGGATGCCGGGCTCTCGGCCTACGAGGGCCGGGCACTGGTCAACTCTGTCACCGCCGAGGACGATCGCCTCGAGGCGGTGCTGCCGCTGGTGGCAGCGCACGGCGCCGCCGTGATCGGCCTGACCAACGACGAGACCGGCATCCCGCACACGGCCGAGGAGCGCCTGCGCCACGCGCGCAAGATCGTCTCGGCCGCCGCCGATTACGGGATCGAGGCCTGCGACGTGGTGATCGACCCGCTGGCGATGCCGGTGGGCGCCGACACCGAGGCGGTCGCCAACACCCTTCAGGCGATGCGGATGATCCGCGACGAGCTCGGTGTGAACATGTGCGTCGGCGCCTCAAACGTCTCCTTCGGGTTGCCGGACCGCCTGACCCTGAACGCCGCGTTTTTGCCGATGGCGATGGCCGCCGGCCTGACTTCGGCGATCATGTCCACCGCCGATGTGGTGGTGCGCAGCACGCGCGCCGCCGACCTGCTGCTCGGGCACGACGAGTGGGGAGCGAGCTGGATCGCCGCACACCGCGCGCGCCAGGCTGCGGTGGAGGCGACCGCTTCGTGAGCGCCTCCGCGCAGCGGGCAGCACGGCTGCGGCGGGCGGCACGCGGGGATCAGGAGGACGCGGGCGAGCCCGACGACGGCGCCGGGCGCGTACGCCTGCGCTTCCAGCCCGAGGGCGCCGAGGTGCGCGTGCCGAGCGGCACGCCGGTCTTTGACGCCGCCACCTGGAACGGGATCGCGATCGACTCCACCTGCGGCGGCTACGGCACCTGCAAGAAGTGCAAGGTGCGCGTGGTCTCCGGCGAGCTGCCCGTGGGGCCGATCGACCCGCGCGCGTTCAGTCCCGCGGAGCTGGCCGACGGCTGGCGCCTGGCCTGCCGGGCGATCGCCCGGGAGGACCTGGTTGTGGAGGTGCCGCCGCTGCAGACCCGCCCCAAGGCCGCCCTGGCCGGGGTCGGTCGCCATGTCATCCTGCGCCCGTCGGTGCAGAAGCGCCACCTGGTGATGGACGAGCCGACGCTCGAGGATCAGCGCTCGGACCTGCAGCGCGTGCTGGACGCGATCGAGGATCTGGAGCCGACCGCGTCAGTGGCGCTGCTGCGCTCCCTGGGGGGCACGCTGCGCTCCTCGGGCTACGACGTGACGGCCGTGGTCGTGGATGAGGAGCTGATCGCCGTCGAGCCCGGCGACACCACCGCACGCCGCTTCGCGATCGCCTTTGACCTCGGCACCACGACGGTGGTGGCGACGCTGCTCGACCTCGACTCCGGCCAGCCGCTGGCGGTGCGCTCGATGCTCAACCGCCAGCAGCCGTTCGGCGCCGACGTGATCACGCGCGTGTCGGCGACGATGATGGAGCCGGAGGCCCTGGGCCGGTTGCAGGAGCTGGCCCACGCCTCCTTTGCCGAGCTCACCGCCGAGGTCTTGGCCGAGGCCGACGTGGAGCCGCACGAGGTCTACGAGATCACGGTCTGCGGCAACCAGACGATGATGCAGCTGGCGCTCGGCATCGACCCGGAGCCGCTGTCGATGGCACCGTTCGTGGTCGCCACAAACAGCTTCCCGTCCACCCGCGCCGCGGACTTCGGGGTGGCGATCCACCCGCTCGCGCACGCCTACGTCTTCCCGTCGCTGGGCGCCTACGTCGGCGGTGACATCGTCGCCGGCCTGCTTGCGACCGGCATGACACGCGACCAGCGCCTGCGGCTGTTCATCGACGTCGGCACCAACTCGGAGATCGCGCTGGGCTCAAACGAGCGCGTGCTGGCGACCGCCGCGCCCGCCGGGCCGGCCTTTGAGGCGGCGCAGATCCGCTGCGGCATGCGCGCGGCGGAGGGCGCGATCGAGGGCGTCAAGATCAAGGACGACGCGCTCACGCTGCAGGTGATCGGCGACGTCGAGCCGGTTGGGCTGTGCGGGTCGGGCGTGGTGGACGTGGTCGCCGAGCTCGTGCACAACGGGCTGCTTGACCATTCGGGACGGTTCGCCGAGGCCGAGGCGGTGGCTGCCTCGGGCCGGCCGCAGCTGGCGCAGCGCTTTGCGATGATCGGCAAGGAGCGCGTCTTCATCCTGCACCCGCGCGGCGACGGCCCCGAGGACTCGGTCTTCATCTCCCAGCGCGACGTGCGCGAGCTGCAGTTCGCCAAGGCCTCGATCGCGACCGGCTGGCAGCTCCTTCTGCGCGACCTCGGCGTCGAGGCCACAGATATTCAGCAGGTGCTCCTGGCGGGCAGCTTCGGCGCCTACCTGACGCCGCTATCAGCGGTGCGGATCGGCCTGGTGCCCAAGCTCGCGCTGCCACGGATCATCTCGGCCGGGAACGTCGCCGGGGAGGGCGCGAAGATCGCCGCGCTCTCGGCCCGTGAGCGCGCCGAGGCGGACGCGATCGTGCACGAGGTCAAGTACGTCGAGCTCTCCGGGCGCACGGACTTCAACGACCTGTTCATCGACCAGCTGTCGTTCCCGGGGTGAGCCGGGTTGCGGTGATCGCCTGCGGCGCGCTGGCGCTCGACGTGCGCGCGATCAGCCGCGCGCGCGGCTGGGCGGTCGACCTCTACCCCGTCCCGGCGCCGCTGCACAACCGCCCGGCGCAGATCCCGGACGCCGTGCAGGCCGAGCTCGAGCGGCTCGAGGGCGAGTATGACCGCGTGCTCATCGCCTACGGCGACTGCGGTACCTACGGCGCGCTCGATCAGCTGCTCGAGCGCCACGAGGGGATCGAGCGCCTTCAGGGTGATAGCTGCTACGACGTGCTCGCGCGCGAGGAGGTGCGCGCGGCGCTCGAGGAGCAGCCCGGCACCTACCTGCTGACCGACTTTCTGGCCCGCACCTTCGAGCACACGGTCGTGCGTGAGCTGGGGCTTGACCGTCACCCCGAGCTGCTCGGCGACTACTTCGGCAACTACACGCGCGTGCTGTGGCTGGCGCAGCGCCGCACGCCCGCCAACCAGGCCGCGGCGGAGCGCGCCGCGGCGCGGATCGGCCTGCCGCTGGAGGTGCTCGAGGTGGGCAACGCCGGGCTTGAGCGTGCGCTCGAAACGGCGCTCGCCGGTGCGGTGAGGGCCTGAGCGCCGATCCCGGTTATTGATCGCTAACCCTTATGGCTTACGAGCAATATCCGTATTGGACATATCAATCGCTGTGACCGATGATCCATCCGTGAACTCTTCGACGCCGCCGCGGGACGCGCCCGGGCGGCGGGCGAGCCAGAGCTTCATCTCTCTCCTCTCTGGCCGGGGCCGGCGCCCGAAGGGCGCCGGCCCCGGCGGCTCAGGGAGAGCGCCCGCCTAGCGGGCGGCGGTCCGCCAGCCCTCGGCGTACTCGGTGCGGGCGGTGACGGCGTAGGGCACCGGCGAGACGACCACGCGCACGTGCTTCTGGATGTGCGGCTCGACGTTGGTCTTGCCCGTTGGCGCGGGCTCGCCCCAGACGACGTGCAGCTCGGTACCGATCGGGATCTCGGGCGCGACCGTCGCCAGCGACAGCCCGCGGCGCTCGTTGGCGCTGTAGCCGGTGAACATCGAGAAGCCCACAACGGTGCCGTCGGCGTCCACTACGGAGTCGAAGTTCGACGAGCCGTAGTTGGCGTTGGGCAGGTCAAAGACCTGGTAGCCGGGCCCTTCGACGTCCAGCAGCGAGGCGAAGATCTCCGTCAGGTCATCCGCGTTCCAGGCGAGCGTCACCTTCTTGCGCTGGGCTTCGGGGTCGAGCGCCTCAAGCGCCTCGCGGCCGATGAAGTCGTGGTCGAACTTGACGATGTGGCCGTAGCCGAGGTCGTAGGGGTTGGTGTAGTAGTCCTCGATGTTGTCTGAGACGAAGCTGCCTGAGAGCACCTGGGTTGCCTCGTAGGAGTTGGCCGGTAGCCACTCGCGGAAGCCACGCTCGGCTTCGCTTGAGTAGATCGCCGGCAGCGGCGAGGGGATCCAACCGGACTCGAGCGTGTTTGACGAGTAGGCGCGCGAGCCGACCGGCAGCAGGCCGAACTCCTCGCCGGCCTCGAGGATCGTTTCGCGGACGCGCTCGTAGCTCTCATACGGACCCCAGATCTCGAGTCCGGGAGCGCCGGCCATGCCGTGGCGCAGCGTTGGGTAGGTCTCGCCACCGATCTTCATGCTGCCCATGTGGAAGAACTTGAGCTGGTCCACGGGGCCGCCGTTCAGCTTCTCGATCACCGGCCAGGCGTTGGGACCCTGGATCTCAAAGCGCCACAGCCGCCGGCTGACGGCCTTGCCGTAGGGGCGCGACGGCGAGCGGTCGTCGTAGATGACCTCAAGGTCGTTGTAGCCGCCGGTCTCAGCGTGGTACTTCAGCCAGTTGGAGGCCGGGGCTCGGCCGACGAAGATGTAGCTGTCCTCTGCGTCATGGAACAGGATGCCGTCACCGATAACGCCACCGTTTGAGGCGGTGGGGATGTACTGCTTGGCACGCCCGACGGGGAAGTTGGCGACCGAGTTGATCGCCGTGCGCTCGATCAGCCGGATCGCGTCCGGGCCCTTGAGGAACACGTTGACCATGTGGTGGGACTGGTCGTAGAGCACCGCGGTCTCGCGCCAGGCCTTCTGTTCGCGACGCCAGTTGCTGAACTCGGCCGGGACGACCGGGTAGATATAGGTGCCAAGCTTCGAGTCGCGCAGCAGCTTGACGGTGTTGCCGGCGCCGTCAAGCACTTCCTGCAGGTTGGAAGGTGTCAAGTTCCTCTCCTCCTCTTTGAGTTATTGCATGCAGCTAGCGCCATTGTATGCAAGGCCAACGGCCCGCGGCGGCTCAGAAGACGATCGTGCGGTGGCCCTGCAACAGCACGCGGTCATCCAGATGCCAGTTGACCGCGCGGGCGAGCACCGTGCGCTCGACGTCCGCGCCGATCCGTTCGAGCTCACCGGGCCCCTCGCGGTGGGTGACGCGGATCACGTCCTGCTCGATGATCGGACCCTCGTCGAGGTCCTCGGTGGCGTAGTGCGCTGTGGCGCCGATCAGCTTCACGCCGCGGTGGTGGGCGCGCAGGTACGGGCCCGCGCCGGCGAACGCCGGCAGGAACGAGTGATGGATGTTGATCACCGGGCAGCCGATCCGCCGCAAAAAGTCGTCGGAGAGCACCTGCATGTACCGGGCCAGCACGATCAGCTCGGCCTCGCCACAGAGCAGGTCGATCTGCGCCCGCTCGGCGTCTGACTTGGTCTCCTTGTTCACCGGTATGTGGTGGTAGGGAACGCCGAAGCGGGCCACCTCGTCGCGCAGATCGGGGTGGTTTGAGACCACGGCGATCACGTCCATCCCGAGCTCGCCGCGACGCCAGCGCCACAGCAGGTCGAGCAGGCAGTGGTCGTAGCGCGAGACGAACAGCGCCACCCGCTTGCGCCGGCGCGCGTCGACGAGGCGGTAGTCGAGCTCCAGCTTGGAGCCCAGCTCCGCCAGGCGCTGCTCGAGCTGCGCCAGCCGCTCGTCCGGGTTGGGAACGTAGAACTCCATACGCAGCGAGAAGCTGCCGCCGTAGGGGTCTGATGAGAACTGGTCGGAGGTGATGATGTTGGCGCCCACATCCGCCAATGCGCCCGACAGCGAGGCGACGATCCCCTCGCGGTCGCGGCAGGAAACGAGCAGCCTGGCGACGTTCGATCGGCTCATCTTCAGTGCTTCCCCCTGTCCGGCCCCGTGTCGGCGGTGCCGCTGTGCTTGGCGTTGTGGTCACGACCCAGGAACGTGTTGGCCCAGGCGCTCGTGCCTCGCAGCGCGTTGTTCTTGATCACCACCGGCCCGTCGACGAGGCCGTCCTCCTCGCCGTAGGCCTTGAGCCGTTCGTAGGCCTGCGCCCAGATGCACTCGCTGTCATAGACCTCGCAGAGGCCGTCACGGGTGCCGCCGCAGGGGCCGTTGCGCTGGTTCTTCGCGCACGGTCCCTCCGGGCAGACGTAGGCGATGTCCGGCAGCGAGCAGTCGCCACAGTCCTGACAGCCAAACATGGGCACCTTCACCGCCTGCTCGAACGCGTGCGCGACGCGCCTCAGTCCGGGCGAGGATTGCTCGAGCTGCCCGTAGACGCGCGTGCCGACCCCGAACAGCGGGGCGTCCTGGGCGAAGAGCGCGTTGTGCATCACGCGGCTCAGGCGGTAGCGGGCTGGGACCTTCAGGTCGGTGCGCCGCTTGCGGCGGCTCTCCAGGTACTCCTCGCGCTCGATGCCGTTCGATAGGCCCGTCTGCTCGTCGCGCCCGTAGAGGTAGAACTCCCCGGGCCGCCCGTAATGGATCTCGCGTGCGGCCTCGCGCCACTGATCGCCTGAGATCGCGGCGGCGCGCTCGAGGATCTCCACGTAGGTGTCGATCGGCATGTGCCCGCCCAGGTAGGCGCCCGCGAAGCCCATGCCGCGGGCTACCGCGACCTGCTTGGCGGCGAAGTCGACGAAGAACTCGCGGCCGCGGTCAGCTCCGGCCCCGTGGTGCTCGGCGAGAGCCAAAAGCTCGTCGGAGACGACCACGCCCGGGATGCGGCCCGCGTGGAAGACGCGTGCCACCCCACGCGTCAGCAGATAGACGTTGGCGATCAGCTTCACCGGCAACCCGCGCGCCTGCGTCCAGAGCAAGAGCTCGCTGTCCTTGCGGGCGTTGAACCCCACCTGATTGATCGCAAACGACGCCCCCGCCCGCACCTTCTTCTCGAGTTTGAGGTACTGCGGCATCACCTCGCGCTCGTGCAGCTTGTGGTTGGTGACCACACAGCCCAGAAAGAAGTCGGTCTGCGCCAGGCGGCCGTCCGGCGCGCGCGCCTCCTCGACACCGGCGTTCATGTCGGCAAGCAGCTTCAGCAGCCCGACCGAGTCGATGTCGAAGACCGGTGCCGCCGTGCCCGACTGGCCCGCCACCGGATAGTCGCCGGTCAGCGCCAGGATGTTGTTCAGGCCGGCCGAGGCCGCCTTCCACGCGCGCGACTCGATGCCGTTGCGGTTCATGTCCTTGCACGCGAAGTGCAGGATCACCTCCTGGCCCAGCTCGCGCATGCGGTTGGCGAGCATGTCCGGCGCGATCATCGGATTGCCACCGGGGTTGTCGGTCAAAGACACCACATCCACCTGCGGACACTCGGCGAGCTGCTGGGCCAGGTCCCAGACCTGCTGGCCGTCACGCTGCTCGAGCACGCCGCGGCTCGTCACAAGCTCCGCGGCGATCACAAACGCCTCCGGCGCAGCCAGGCTCTCGCGCAAACTCCCCATCGCATCCCTCCCGAGTAGAGTCGTCTCCAGGGGTGCAGCTTAGCCGTCTGAACCCGAACTTGCATGCACCAGGCTAGGTTGCATGCAACAGCCCGTGCAGGCAGGCCGAGCCGCCAGTCCTGGCGTGCGCTCGCTACCATCGGCCGTCGGTGCGGCGCCCGAGCGCACACTCTGCTGCGCCTTGGACGGCCCGCCGGCCACTGCCGCAGGCCGGCTGAAATGCAAAAGGAGACTTGATGGACCGCAGTCATCAGACGGTTAGCGACGAGGGACGCCGGTGACCGCTCAAGAAGCGGGCGCCGCCACGCTCGAGCAGGAGATCCTCGCCCGCCCGGCCGAGGAGCGAGACGCTGTGCGCACGTTCTTCAGTGCCCATCCTGCCGGTGAAGGCGCGCCGATCGCCGTTGTGATCCCGGCCTTCAACGAGGAGCCCACCGTGGCCGCGGTCGTGCGCGGTATCCCCCGCGAGATCGCCGGCAAGGCCGTGGAGGTGATCGTCGTCGACGACGGTTCCAGCGACCGCACGGCCCAGGAGGCTGCGGACGCCGGCGCGCTCGTCTGCGCCGTGCCCGTCAACCGCGGTCAGGGGCTGATCTTCATGCTCGGGTACTGGCTGGCCTACAAGCGCGGTGCGACCGTGATCGCCACCACGGATGCGGACGGGCAGTACAACGAGAGCGAGCTTGACCGTGTGCTTCAGCCGATCCTGGACGGTCGCGCGGACTTCGTCAACGGCTCTCGGCGCCTGGGGACGGAGCTCACGACCGACCCGGTGCGCCACGCCGGCGTCATCTTCTTTGGCGGTCTGATCACGCTGCTTTTGCGCCAGCGCATCACCGACCCGGCATCCGGGATCCGCGCCTTCCGCACCGTGGTGCCGTTGACCGTCAAGCTCGAGCAGACCCAGTACCAGACCTCAGAGCTGCTGATCGCCACCGCCATGAACGACTTCCGCATCATGGAGGTGCCGACCACCATGCGCGACCGCCCGGACGGTGCAACGCTCACCAAGAAGGGGCCGAACCTGCTCTACGGGTTGCGCTTCGCGCGCGCGATCCTGACGACCTACTGGCGCGAGCTGAGGCGCCGACGCCGCGGCGCATAGCCGGGCCCGCCTAGGCTGAGATGCTCGTCGAGAGCGCGGGCTCGCGCTCGACCTGCGGCTCGGCTGCAAGCGCGCCACGCTGGGCATCGAGCCCAGCCAGCGCCCGCCGCGCCTCGCGGCGACCCGGGAAGATCAAAAACTCGTAGATCGCGAACTTCACGAAGAACAGCACGACCGTGATCAGGACGAACGATCCGGTCACGATCAGCAACCGCAGGCCCGTGTGGTTGGGGATGTTGTAGACGTGAACCTCGTGGTTGGCCAGCCCCGTGGCCCATGACGTGGCGACCAGCACGATCGCCGAGACGGCGGCGTAGGCGACGATCTGCTTCACGGGAGCCCGGCCGGTCTGCTGCCATGCCCAGCGGCGGTTCATGATCCAGTTGGGGACCGCCGCGGAGACGAAGGCGATCACCGAGCAGGCCGTGGTGCCCAAGCCGAGCCAGTAGCTGAAGGCGAAGGCGACGTTCGAGAGCATGAACGCGATCACCGAGCTCAGCGCGTACTTGGTCATCTTCGCCGAGAAGGGGGTCCGCGTGAGCCACTGCCACCACGGGTGCTCTCGGATGAACTCCGCGAGGTTTTCCATGGAGGGTTGGTAGCGAGTCGGGATCACAGCTGCTATGACGGTCGCCCGACGTAGGAGTAACCGCGTCAGCGGGCCCGCGCCGGACTCTAGCGCGACGATTCTAGCCGCGCCTGTCTTCTATACCCAGCCTAGCTGGCCACGTGTCAGGTTCGTGTAAGCAAACCCCGTCGTCCGCGGTTACGCGGCGGTCGATCGCCTGCCACCATCATGGGCATGACGACCATCCCCACCCGCCCGCTGGGGCACAGCGCCATCCCCGTTTCGGTGATCGGCCTCGGCTGCAACCAGTTCGGCAATCGCCTGGACCTCGCCGGCACGCGCGCGGTGCTGGAGCGCGCCATCGCGCTCGGCGTCACGTTCCTCGACACCGCCGACCGCTACGGCAACACGCTCAGCGAGCAGTACATGGGCGAGGCGCTCAGGTCGCGCCGGGAGGAGGTCGTGCTGGCCACCAAGTTCGGCATGGACCTGGGTGATGGCTGGGAGGGGCCGCGGGGCGCGCCCGAGTACATCCGCCACGCCTGCGAGGGCTCGCTGCGCCGGCTGCAGACCGATGTCATCGACCTCTACTGGTACCACCGCCCCGACGGGGTGACGCCGATCGACCAGACGCTCGAGGCGCTCGATGAGCTGGTGCGGGCCGGGAAGGTGCGCGCGATCGGCGCCTCCAACTTCAGCGCCGCCCAGATCCGCGAGGCCGACCAGGTGGCGCGCGCGCACGGGCTCACCCGCTTCACCGCGATCCAGAACGAATACAGCCTGCTGCACCGCGAGCCCGAGCAGGAGGTGCTGGGGCTCTGCGATGAGCTCGAGCTGGCCTTCATTCCCTACTACCCGCTCGCCTCAGGTCTCTTGACCGGCAAGTACCGTCGCGGCCAGGCGGCGCCCGCTGGCGCGCGCCTGGCCGGGCGTGAGCAACTCGCAAGCGAGGAGCAGTGGCGGGTGGTCGAGGCGCTCTGCAGCTACGCCTCCGCGCGCGGCCTGGAACCCGCGGAGGTGGCGATCGGCGCGCTGCTCGCGCGGCCCGCGGTCGCCAGTGTGATCACCGGCGCGACCGGCCCCGAGCAGGTGCAGGCCAACGCCGCCGCGGCCCGCTGGGCGCCGGATTCCGCCGAGCTCGCACAGCTGTGGGCGGCGCTGACGTAGCGGCGTCGGTGGGCGCGGGCCAGCGGGCCCGCGCCAGCGCTCTCAGCGGGCGTGCGTGAGGTCGCGCGGCAGCTCTGGGCCACAGGCGCGCAGATCCTCGATCAGGCGCTCGGCGGTGACGCGCTCCCAACGGCCGCTCTGCACCAGCACCTCGCAGAGCAGCTCGGTGTCCTCAAGCGAGTCACGGGCCGTGTCGTCGTCGCTCAGGTCGGCGCAGAGGATGAGGTTGTCGGCTGTGTAGCGGATCCGTTCCTGCTCGTCCGGCTGCAGCTTGGCGGGACCCAGCTCGGAGAGGGTGTGGACGACTCGCTGGTATGCCCGGGCTCGTTCAGTGTTCATCTTCGCCTCCCGCGATCGTGAGGTTTGTACAGATGATCGCGGTTTGCGGCGCCGGGTGCTTTGTCCCGATGTCCAGAGATCGTCCGCTGCGCTCAGCCGCTGCGCGGCGCGGTGGTGATGCTCTCCAGCGCAAACGACGCGTAGAGCTCATCGCCGTCGGTGGCGGCGATCCAGCGGCGCTGGCCGGCGCTCAGGATGCGGGCCGGGCCGGGCTGGGCGGGGGTACGGAACTCGAGCTCGGCGTCGATCTGGGTGAGCTCGTGCTCGGCGCCGAGCAGCTCGTCTTCGAGCGGCTCCCAGTAGGCGGCATTGTTGACGTGATCGGCGATGTCGGCGTCGGTGCGGCGGAAGCGCCAGCGCCACTGGCTGTCGATCGTGCGCCCCTCTGGACGGGGGTGGCGCAGCCGGGCGAGCACCTTGCGGCCACCGGCGGCGGCGGCGTAGACGGCGCGCTCGGTCTCGGTGACCAGGCTTGGCAGGCGTCGCTCCGGATCGAGGTGAACCCAGAGCGCGACCGACTCGACCAGCGGCTTGCTCGTGCTGGATGCGAGCGTGACCGTGGTGCGGCGCTCGGCCCACATGCGGCCGATCCCGCTGCAGAACGTGCGCACCTCGCAGCTGTCGCCGAAGCTCGGGAAGTGCAGCACCTTGACGCGGTGGCGGCGCAGCACCCAGACGGCGACGCGCTCCAGGCCGGCGTCCTCCATGTCGGCGTAGGCGGCGTCCTGCATCCAGCGCGCCAGGGCGTCCAACCGCATCCTGCCTGAGGGCGCGCAGTCGGCCAGATGCGCGCGCCGATGGATGGCGTAGACGCGCCCCTCCGCGGGCTCGTCCGCCATCGGGTCAAGCGGGTGTGCTTCCTTTACAGATCCCACTGATCTTCGCAATGTAGAAGGGAACGCCGCCAAGTGTCAGCAACAGCACCGCAGCCGGACCGTACGGGTCGCTACCAGGTGGCTCTGCGCTGGGGCGACATGGATGCGCTCGGGCATCTGAACCAGGCCGTCTACCACGAGCTGCTGGAGGAGGCACGCATCGCGATGATGCAGGCGCTGGCCACGCCGGCGGGCGGCGCATTTGTGCTGGCGCGGGTGGAGCTCAACTACCGGCGCGAGATTCCCCTGACCTATCGCCACGTCGAGGTGACGATGGAGGTGCTCGAGGTCGGGCGCTCGAGCATCACAGCCGCACAGCGGATCGTGCGGGCCGACGGCGAGCTGGCGGCCGACGGAGTCTCGGTGCTCGTTGCCTGGGATGTGCAGCAGCGGCGCTCGCGACCGCTGAGCGACAGTGAGCGGGCTGCGCTCGAGCAGTTCCGGGCCGAGCAGCGGCCGTCCTGATCAGTATTCGCCCTGCACGACGTTGACGAGCGGCTCGCCGCTGACAAGCCGCCCGAGCTGCGCGCGCACCAGCGCGTAGGCGCGCGCCGGGAAGCCCACGACGGTGCCGGCCACATGCGGTGTGAGCAACAGGTTGGGGGCGTTCCAGAGGGGGTGGTCAGCCGGCAGCGGCTCCGGGTCGGTCACGTCCAGTGCCGCCTGCAGCCTGCCCGCCTCGAGCTCGGCGAGCAGCGCGGCGGTGTCGAGCACCCGTCCGCGGGCGGCGTTGACCAGCAGCGCGCCGTCGGGCATCGCCGCCAGGAACGCGGCGTCCACCATGCGCTCGGTTTCGTGGGTGAGCGGCACCACCACCACCACGATGTCCGCGTCGGGAAGCAGGCCAGGTAGCTCGCCGGTCCCGTGCACGGCGACGCTGCCTTCGTTGCGAGCGTGCCGCCCGACCAGCGTCGGTGAGGCGTCAAAGGCCCGCAGCCTGCTGGCGGTCTGCTCGCCCAGGTCGCCGGCGCCGACGATCAGCACCCGTTTGCCCGCCAGCTCGGCGGCGGGGCGCTGCGCTGACCACTCGTGTCGCGCCTGCGCGTGGATGAAGTGCGGCAGCTCGCGCAGGCTCGCGAGGATCACCGCCAGGATCCACTCGGCGACCGCGGCGCCGTGGACGCCGCGCGCGTCACAGAGCGTGACACCGGCGGGGATTCTGCCGGAGAGGTGGTCGACACCCGCGCTGAGCGACTGGACCACGCGCACGTTCGGCATCCGCGCGAGCATCGTCTCAAGTGGCAGACCCTGCCCGGCGAGCGCGAACTCTGTCTCCTCGATGCCCGCAGGTGGGGTGCCGGTGCCGTTCCAGAGGATCACCCGTACGCCGTCGGGCAGCGGCTCGGTGAGCTCCAGCGCGTTTCTGTCGGGCAGGCAGACGGTGATCATCGCGTGCTTGAGGCTAGCCGCGCAGCGCCTGGCCTGCCGCCGGATGCAGGCGCAGCGCCTGCGCCGTGGATAGGAGCGCCACGCAGGCGATCAGCGTGAGGGCGACGGCGTAGGCGGTGCGGGCATCCGCAGTTCCCCCGAACAGCCGGCCGAGCGGGTCGCCCAGGCGCAGTGCGATCGCCGCCAGCGCAACCCCCCAACTGCCGCCCAGTTGCTGGGTGGTGAGTGAGAGCGTGTTGGCATGGCGCATCTCGGCCGGGGGAACGTCGGCGAAGATCACGGCCGCGTAGCCGGTGGCGCCGACCGAGCGGCCTGCGCCGGACAGCAACAGGACCGCGGCCAGCAGCACGAGTGGCGTCGCGGGCCCGGTGAGCGCCAGCAGCACGAGCGACACGGCGAGCGCCGCGGTGGAGGCGACCAGCACCGGCCGGAAGCCGTAGCGGCCATAGAGGCTGTTGGCCACCGCCTTGGCGCCGACGTTACCGACGAAGATCAGCAGCACGACCGAGCCGGCGTGGACCGGGCTCCAGTGAAAGACCTCCTCAAATAGCAGCGGCGCCAGAAACGGCGCGGCGCTGAGTGCGGTGAAGTGAAACGCCGTGCCGGCCAGGGCCGCACGGAACGTGCGGATGCGGGCCAGGCGTAGGTTGACCAGTGGCTCGGTGGCCTTGCGCAGGTGCACCACGGCCCCGGCGAGCAGCAGCGCCGATGGTAGGCCGATGGCCGCGACCAGCGGCCAGTCGATGCGCTGTTGCGCCAGCAGGTCGGCGGTGAACGTGATGGCGCCGAGCCCCGTGCCGACGAGCAGCAGGCCCGCCACATCCAGCCCACCTGCCGGCGGGAGCGAGGGCGGATGCACGATCCGCACGCCCACCAGCAGCGCGAGCAGGCCGAGCGGCAGGTTGATCGCAAACAGCCAATGCCAGTTCGCGTAGGTCGTGATCAGGCCACCGGCCAGCGGCGCCAGGACCGGTGCAATGAGCCCGGGCCAGACGAGCAGCGCCGTGAGCGCCAGCAGGTCACTTGACTTCGCCGGTGCGAGCACCATCAGGCGGCCGACGGGCACCATCATCGCGGCCCCGGCACCCTGCAGGACGCGCATCGCCACGAGCTCCGCGAAGCTTGCGGAGAGCGCGCAACCGGCGGAGGCGAGCGTGAACAGCACGATCGCCGCCAGGAACGTGGCCCTCGCCCCGACGCGCGCGGCGAGCCAGCTGCTGAGCGGGATCAGCACCGCCAGCGTCACCAGGTAGGCGGTGATCACCAGCGCGATGCTGCCGACCGGCACCGCCAGCGCACGGGCGATGCGCGGCGCCGAGGTTGTGACGATCGTGCCGTCGAGCATCTCCATGAAGAAGCAGCCCGCGACCAGCAGCACGACGGCGCGCTGCTGGTCGCGGGCTGGTGGCGTGTCGTTGCTCATCGGTGGCTGCTCGCGGCGGCGCGCCGGGGTTGGCGCTGCGGGCCGGCTGCCTGGGAGGTATACGGCAGCGTGGGTCGCCATGTACGCTCGCGCTCCAGCGGGTCACGAGCGTGTGCGGCCGTTCACAGCTCAGCACACACGGGGGCGGCAGCGTGCCTGCCGGGAGGCACCCAGCTTCTCAGCGATGGCCACGCGCCGCCAGCGTCCGCCGCTATGTACGCGCAGCACCAGCGTGTATCGCCCATCCTGTAGGCGACGGCGACCGTGGAGCAATAGCCGCAGGCCGCGACGATCGACTCGCACACTCGCGCCGGTCGCATAGACGACGCCTCTGTGCAGGAGCTGTGCGTGGACCAGCGCGCCACGGACGACGAACCTGATGCTTCCGGACACCAGCTTGGTGACGCACTCGCGGCGCGTGAACCTGTGGCCGTGGATATGCCTGGTCACCGTCAGACAGGTGACCAGCTCAAGCGCACCTGCCTGCCCTCGCGGGCCGGCGGGGCCGGCGGGGCCGGCGGGACCCTGCGGGCCAGCGGGACCGGTCAGTCCGGTCGCGCCCTGTTGCCCGGCGGGACCCTGAGGTCCGGCAGGTCCCTGCGGGCCGGCTGACCCCATGGGCAGCTGGCCACCGGTGCCGGTGAGGCTCACCGAGCCGGGAGCTTGCGGAGCGCTGGTGAGCAGCGTCAGCGTGGCAGCGCTGGCACCCTGCGCCTGGGGGTCGAAGCGGAGCGTGATCTGGCAGCTGGAGCCGACGGCGACCTGCTGCTGGCAACCATTGCTGACCAGGTAGTCGCCCGGATCCGCACCGGACAGAACGACCCCCGAGACGCTCAGTGGCGCGGAGCCCGTGTTGGTGACGCTCAGCACCTGGCCGACGCCGGCGAATCCCTGTGGAACGGTGCCAAACGAGAGCGCGCTGCTGCTCAGCGTGACCGCCGGTGCCGCATAGGTGATGTACACCGCTGGCGCCTGGGAGCTCAGCCCCTGGTCGCCCGTGCCGATCACGTCGGGAGCGATGTAGCTTGCGCCACCGCCACCGCCACCGCCACCGCCTGCCTCGGTGGCGCCCCCGCCACCACCACCGCCGTAGTAACCGCCGCCGCCACCACCGCCACCCCAGCCGAGGTTTGAGGTGTCACCGCCGGTGCCGCCGCCGCCGCCAGCACCAGCAATGCCGTTGCCACCGCTCGTGCCAACGCCGTCAACTGCGCCGCCAGCTCCGCCGGCAGAGGTGGTTCCAGGCGCGCCACCGCCCGCCCCGGTTGGGAAGCCGCCAAGCCCGCCAGCGGCACCAGCGTCACCACCCGCACCGCCGAAGGACCCGGCACCGCCGCCGCCTCCGGCGACGACCAGATAGGAGTCCGGCCAAGCTGAGAGCGACACGACCGACGCGCCGCCGCCGCCGGCTCCGCCGGGTCCGGTGTCGGCGCCCGTGCCGCCGGCTCCACCACCACCGACAGCTCCCGTGCCAGCGGGCACCACCGGGTTTTGGCAGTCCACGCTGTTGCTGGCCCCGTCGGCACCGACACCAACCGTCAGCTGCTCCCCTGGCGTTACCGCGAAGGAGCCGACCACCGCCGCGCCGCTACCGCCCGGGGTGCTGGTCGACCCCAGGCCACAGGATGACCCGCCTGCCCCGCCGATCGCCTCCAAGGTGATCTGTGTCACTCCCGCGGGCACGGTGAAGCCGTAGGTGCCCGGCGTCGTGAACGACGTGGATGTGAGGACCGTCCCAGCTTGCGCGGTGGAGGCGGTCGCCAGAGTTGCCAAACCCACGAGCAGGGCGAGTACGCGTCTTGGTCTGATGAGCCTGTGAGCCAGGCTCTCCGATTCACGTTTGGTCAAGGGAGCTCCTATCGGGCTGATTCGCACGGTGACGCCGTTCAGGATGCGGCTAAGCGCCACCGCGCGCATCGGGCAAACGCCCATTCTGGTCGCCGGCTGACGGCTTAAGCGCTGCTGTCTGCGTCCTAAGCGGACCGCTGTGGGGGGCGCCGGGCGCGCTCAGGCATCGCTCGCGGGCGGCTGATGGCGACCGTGAGCGTCAAGCAGGCCGAGCCGGTAGGCCGCCCCCACGGCCTCGGCCCGGGTCCTGGCGTCCAGCTTCGTGAGGATGCGCGAAACGTGCACGCTCGCGGTCTTGGGACTCATGTAAAGCGTCTGCCCGATCTCCCGGTTGGTCCGGCCGGCAGCGACCAGGTCCAACACCTCGAGCTCCCGTGCGGTCAGGCCGGTGTGTTCCTGCGACGCTGCGCGCGGCGCATTGTCACCGACGCGGACCCGCGCTCTGCGCGCCACCTGGTCAATCTGCCCGACCAGCGGACCTGCGCCGATCGCGTGAGCTAGCGCGCGAGCCACTTGAAGCGCCTGTGCGATCCGGTCGCGCTCGTGTCCGTCGGCCAGCCCGGCCTCGGCTTCGCGCATGCGCGCGTATGCGCAGTCATAGGGCCGCTCGAGTGTCTGCCAGCGATCGGCCAGCGCGTGCCACCTGATCGAGTCACCGACGGCCAGTGCTCGCCGATGCTCCAGCTCGCAGAGCTCGAGTTCAGCCAAGGTCGGGGCAGGCGCGTCCGCCAACGGCCACGTCTCGCGGCCAGCGAGAGCCCGGGCCCGTTTCAGTAACGCCAACGATCGTGACTGCGCCTGCTGCTGCACCGGCCCGTCAGCGCTGAGCCCCGCCTGCGCTGCCAGCTCAGCCTCGGTCCGCAGCGCCAGCGCCAGAACCGGTAAGGCGAATACCGCATGGCCGGCGTGCAGGGTGAGCTGGCTTGGGTCTAAGAGTCGTGTGGAGAGGGTGAAGTCCCCGCGAGCCAGCTGCAGCACCGCGGCTGCCCGGGCGTAAACGATCGGCCAGTCGCCATGCGGCGGCATCAGCGGGCGCGCCATGCGCAGGTACCGCTCGGCCTCGTCGGTCTCGCCGCGCATGGCTTTGAGTTCCGCCAGGGCCGCCAACGTCATGCCGGCGAACGGCGTCTTGTGGTCCTGCTCGAGCGCGTCGCGCAGCAGGCTATCCGCGGCCTGCCAGCGCCCGAGTCTGGTCAGTCGCAGGCCGGCCTCGGCTGCCAGGAAGATCGCTGAAGCGCCGAGCGGACCGCGCAGGCGCTCCCAGCCTGCCAGGGTCAGATCGGCGGCATCGCCCAGGCGTCCAAGCTGCTCGAGCGCCTCGGCGCGGTTGATGTAGGCGCGGCGTAACTGCTCCAGGGCACCCAGGCTCTCGGCCATCGTCTGGGCCTCGCTGAGCAGCTCCGTCGCCTGCTCCCGTGCGCCCAGAATCACCAATATCGCGCCGAGCGTGTTCAACGCATCGCAGGCTGTGGCCCGGTCGTCGCCGGCCTGCGCCAGTTCTATCGCCTGCTCGCAGGGCCCGCGTGCCTCGAGCGCGCGCCCCTGCAACATCAGGATGTGCGCCTGGCCGGCAAGGATGCTCGCGCGCGTCCGCGCCGACCGCTCGCCGACCAGCGACGCGGCCGTTTGGTACTCCGCCAGAGCCTGCTCTGCAGCGCCCTCCTCGGCCAAAAGGTATCTGCCGAGCCGTGCGTGCGCGACGCCCAGCGCTTCGGTGTCGGTGGAGTCGCCGAGCAGGGCAAGCGCGCTGCGCGCAAGCGCCATCGCACGATGATTGTCACCGGAAAGGTGTGCCGCTTCTGCCGCGCGCGCCAGCAGGTCGAGCTTCGAGGTGCCGTCTGGCCGCTGCCCGGCCGCCACTCGCTCCCAGAGCTCCAGGGCTCGCTCCAGATGACCGAGCGCTTCGGCAAACGCCCAGACCAGCTCGTCCTCGGTCGCCGCCTGACAGCAGGCCTCCAGTGCCGCGGCCTGCTCGTGCGCGGCGTACCAGTGCGTGGCGCGCTGGGTTGCCGCACGATGTGATCCCACGGCCAGGCTCGGGTCGCGTTCGATCGCGCGTGCGACCTCAACATGCAGCGAGACCCGCTCGTGCGGCAGCAGCTCGTCGTAGAGGGCCTCTCGCAACAGCGCGTGTCGAAATGAGTAACCCTCATCCGAGTTGGCAGGCACGAGCACGTTGTGCTCCACGGCCTCGCGCAGCGTCTGCGCCAGAGCGCTGGCCTCGAGCCCGCTCACCGCCTCGAGCAGCCGGTGACCGGCGCCACTGCCGATGACGGCGGCGTGACGGACCATCGCTCGCGTGGGTGGCGAGAGGCGTTCGACACGCATCAGCACCAGCTCACGGACGCTTGATGGGAGTCCTTGGGTGGTGGTGTTGTCGGCCGCGGCCAACAGCTCCTCTGCGAAGAACGGGTTGCCCTGAGACCGCGCCAGGAGCGCGTCAAGGAGCTCGGGCGACGGTGACTCGCCCCTGATCGTGGCCAGCTGTTGGGCCAGCTCGGAGCGCTCGAATGGCCTCAACTCGAGCCGTTCGACAGCAGCCAGACGTTCCAGTTCCGCGAGGAACACGCGCAGTGGGTGGCGGCGGTGCAGCTCGTCGCTGCGATACGTGGCCACGAGCAGCAGTCGCTCGCTGCGTGCGTTGCGCAAGAGAAACGACAGAAACGCCTTGGTTGACTGGTCGGCCCAGTGCAGATCCTCGATCACGAGCACCACGGGGGTTCGGGAACCGACCCGGCTGAGCAGTCCGAGCAGGCCCTGAAAGAGCCGGGACTGGGCGAGCGGGTCGGCCACCGCGCCCTGGCTGTCCGGGCCCCCCGGCTCGCTACCCACGGTGATCTCCGGTACGAGCCGTTGCAGGTCGGAGCTGGCAGCACCCGCGAGCTGGCCGGTCGCCCGGGCTCCGATGGTGCTCATCAGGTACCGCAGCGCTCCGATGAGCGGCGCGTAAGGCAGCTCTTCACCACCCACATCGACACAGCCGCCAACCAGAAGCTGGGCGCCCGTGGCTGTGGCACGCCGCGCGAACTCGCTCACCAGGCGGCTCTTGCCGATGCCGGCCTCGCCAGCCAGGAGCACCGCGTTGGGTGACCCGAGCTGGGCGCGGGCGAGCGCTTCGCTGAGTGCGGCCAGATGCTCGTGCCGGCCGACGAATGTGGGGCTCGATAGACGCCGTGGCATGGGCGGGCGCGACCTTTCGTCTAGATGAGTAGTGCCACGGGATTAGGCGGTGTAGTCGACCAGCGCGCGGGTGGGGCGGCCGAGTTCGTGGTTGAGCATGACGGCGGCGGCGAGGGCGGCGAAGCGTGCGCATAGGCGGACGCGGAGGTTGGAGAGGGTGCGCGCGCCGTGGCGCTCCAGGGTGAGGATGTCTTTGAAGGTCCAGAAGATCGATTCGATCCGTTGGCGGATCGGCGCGAGATGCAGCTGGTGGGGTTTTGCGTGGGTGCGCCGGGGCTGGGGAGTGATCTCAGAGGCCGGTCGGAGCGCCGGGGTCGATGCTGCCGCGGTGCTGGCGGCTTGACGCTTCTCGTCCTTGCGACGGGGACGGTGGATCGTCGCGTCGAGCTCAGCGAGCTCGGCCTCGAACTCCTTGCCGCGGAAGTTCTTATCGCCGATCAGCATCAGCATCACCCCGGGCTGGCGCTCGCACCGCGCGACCATCTGCAGGCACACGAGCTTCTCGTCGATCTTCGGGGAGGTCAAAGCCAACGCCCGCGGGGTGCCGTCGGGGGCGAACAGGGCGTGCAGCCGGAATCCGTAGAAGTAGCGGCTGTGGCTGGCGCAATACCCGTAGTCGGCGGCGTTAGCGAGCGCGTCAGTCAGGCTGGAGTGCCCGCCGCGCTTGACCGTCTCCCGCGATCGGGCGCACTGCACCGGGGTGGAGTCGACCAGCAGCATGTCGTCCATGTATCCCGCGCTGCGGCGGGCGAGCTCGCTGATCAGCGCCTCGATCTGCCGCGAGAGCCGCAGCCGTCGCTTGTGGTAGGCGGTTCGCTCCGGCAGGTGGGGGAACAGATGCCCGATCTGCCGGGGCGCGAGCGCGAGGAACCGATAATCGGACGGGATCCCCATGATCGACTGCGCGATCGAGATGGTGATGATCTCCGCATCAGTGATCTTCCGACGCGCGTTTCCGGGCCGTTGAGGCAGGAAATCGTCAACGATGCAGTAAACAACCGTAAGCAGCAGGTCGAGGTTGGCGTCCATCGAGTCCCTCCACAGGGTCGGCGCTGGGTATTGAGTACCGCCAACTTCGACCTGCGCTGTTATGTCTCCTTCAACGCCACGACCCCGCCGCCGGCCGTGGCACTACTCATCTAGTCGTCGCGGCCTTCGAGCCAGGCTGGCGCGTGCCGTGCGGCCCACGCGCGGCTGACGCGGCCGGTGAGCATCCCGCGTAGCGCCTCCGGGTGGGACAGCGCGAAGCCGATATGGCCTGTGACCGTCACGAAGATCAGGACGGCGAGCCAGTTGTGCACGAACGTCGCGCCTGACCGCCACGCCAGCGGAAAGGGCTGATACCAGCGCAGCAGCGCGCCGGTCCCGAGCATCACAAGCCCGGCGCCGACGACAAAGGCCGCGTTCAGCTTCTGGCCCGGGTTGAACTTGCCAAGTCGCGGTGCACGCGCGCCGGGCTCGTCGAGCGAGCCGTCGATCAGGCCGCGCAGCCAGGCGAGGTCGGCCTCGCTCCAACGGTTGATGCGGCCCGCGTCGCGGCGCAGTGCCCGTCCCCAGTTGCCGGCGAGCCCGGCGAGCAGCGGCAGTGGCAGCGCGAGGCCGCTGTAGAGGTGGATCTGCTCGATCAGCCGCCGACGACCGACGAGCGCGATCAACGGCGTGAAGTACAGCGCCGCGCCGGTTGCGATCAGCACGATGAAGAGCAGCGCGTTCACCCAGTGCACCGCCCGTCCGACGCGGTCAAAGCGGACCAGGTGGCCGGTCCGCGCCGGGGTCAGCGGAGACTGGTCGGTGCTCGAGATCTCGGTTGGGCTCGTGCTCACCGGGCTAGGCGCGGACGGCCCGGGCCGGTGGATGGCCGCTGATCCAGGCGTTGATCGGATACCCGTTCTGCTCCCAGTAGCCGGGCGTCGGGCGTGTGACCAGGTCGATCCGCTCAAGCCACTTGATCGACTTGTATCCGAACATGTCGGGCACGAACAGGCGCACCGGGCCGCCGTGCTCGCGTGTGACCGGGGCGCCGAGCATCGAGTAGGCGACGATCGCGCCGCTCTGGCGCGCCTGGGCGAGCGTCAGGCTCTCCGTGTAGATACCGTCGAAGGAGCGGAACTCGAAGGCCGTTGCCTGGGGCAGCGCACCAGCGTGCGCCGCGAGGTCGACGAGGCGCACCCCGACCCAGTGGACATTCGGGACAAACCAGCCGGTGACGCACTGGAAGTCACTGGTCAGATACGTGGCCGGCAGGTGGCGCAGGTCGCTGACGCTCAGGGCCAGTGGCTTCTGGACGAGTCCCCCGACCTGGAGCCTGTAGTCGACGGGGGCCGCAGGGTAGCCGCCGGTGACGGTGTAGATCGTGAAGCCGCCGCCGCCCGGCAGCAGGCTGGCGACGCCCTGCGCGTGCACCGCGTCGAGCGCACCTGTGATCCCGGACTGGACGCTCGAGCCAAACAGCGTTCCGAGCGCACCGAGCCCGAGCACCGTCAGCACCGTGCGCCGTCCGATCGGGCGGCTCCAGCGCTCATTCGTGGCTGTGGTCGGAGTCCCGCTTGCGAGCGCCCGCTCGTCCACCGGCGCGGGACCGGGTTCGACCTGCGGATCTGCCTGCTTGACGGGCCCGCTCTGCATCGTCACAGCTCAGGGTTGGTCGCCCGGCGAGTGCGGCCGGAGTCACTGGTACGGCGGCTGCCGCAGCGGATGTTGGTTGCCACACGCATCTCTGGGTTGCACGGTGTCTGCGCACCGGCGTCGCCTCACGTGGTTGCAAGGGTAGCCGAGGCCGGATCGACGATTGACGCGCCGGGCGGGCGATGCGTGTGCGGGCCAGCTGCAGATTTGAGCTCGCGTCGAGCTGGGGCTCGGGCCTGGGCTCTTGGGGTCCCCGCGCGTTCGCTGGGAGCGAGCGTAGGATTGATCGCCGATGTGTGGGTTCGGGCTCGTCGATATCGGTGATCGCGGCGGTGGGGCTGGTGTCTGAGCTGGTCCTGCGCGCCGAGGTGCTGAAGCTGGAACTCTGGCAGTTGTCGAACGGCCGCGCATTCGCGGAGGAGGACCAGGCCCTGGCCGAGCTCGAGCGCCAGCGCGAGAGTGAGCGGGGGATGGTCGTCGACACGCTGTCTGAGCTGCTTCGGCTCAGCACGGAACTGTCCGGCGCGCGTCCGACTCCAGCGCGGCTCGAGCTGCTGCAGGAGTTGGTGGTGTCGGGCCTCGTGCCCAAGCCGGTGGTCGCGCCGACACTCGAGGCGGGGAGCGTCACCGACACCGTCTGGGAGGCGATCAAGCCGCTCTCGCGGCTGCTCGCGCCACGCGCGGTCACCGACCTGGGATGGCTCATCAGCCTGTCCGGCGAGGCCGCGGACGCCGTTGAGCTGCCGGACGGTGTGCTGGGCCTGCAGGGCGAAATGTTGGATGACGCACCGCTGCCGGCCGAACAGCTGCTCAGGGCGATCATCCATCTGCAGAGCACCGGCTGGTGCCTGCAGGACGCCTTCTTCACCAGTCCACCGGGGGAAGTTGACCCCGATACGGGCTGGTTCCTACCGGACCCCATGGCCGCTGAGTTCCGGTTCTCCGCCTCGCGAACGTGAGCCGATCGCTACGCGGACGCGCGAGCGTGCGCGGCTGGCGAGCCGGATGCCGCTCAGGCTCTCGGGTGGTGTATGCGCGCCGCGATGAGCACTGCCGACCTGACGAGCTCGGCGTTGCTGTCCGCTCTGGTCCCGTCCGGGAGTAGCAGGGAGTCCTCGAAGCCGACACGCGTATCGTGGCCGCGCTCGAACGCGTCTTGTACGAGCGGCCAAGTCCAGTGGTTCATCCCGTGTGTCAGTCTGCGGCAGGTGGACTCGGCGTCGTCCAGCAGCTCGTTCATCTGTCCTGCAACGCCCGCTGCGGTGTCAGTAAGAAAATGCGGCTCGCCCGGAGCCAGTTCGATGCTGACGCGCTGCACCTGGTGAGCAGCCCTGACCGAGCCAGCCGGTCCACCTCAATCGGGGCCCCACAGCCCCGCGTCGATGCCGATGCCTGTCTCGAGCATGGCGAGCATCACGTCTTCGAACCCTTCCTCGGAGAGGTTCACGGTGGCGCAATCAACGCCCTCCCACTCGCGGATCATCGCGATCCGCGACGCCAGATCAGGCTCGATCCACGCTCCGGTTGTGAGTCCGATCTCGACCTTCACGCCCAGGCGCTGGGCGGCGGCGCGTGCCTGGCTGCATGTGTCAGCAACGGCAGAGGGGTGGAGCGTCTCTGCCCCTGACTGATCGCGAACGTGCAGATGCACTCCGGTTGCGCCTGCGTGAAAGCACGCGCACAGGTCACCGACAAGCTCCGTGGTCGAGACCGGCATGTTTGGGTGAACGTCCTTGCCCCAGGGGCCGTTTGGCGTGACCTGCAACATGACGAGGATCGTAGTGCCGGGTCAGTTAGTGTGGTTGGAGCGTGGATGGATGGCGCCGACAGGACGGCATCTGCTGAACTGTGGGCTTGACCGTGGAACCGGCAACGGGTCATGCCGGTTGCCGGGTGGGGGCGTGACAAAGGCGGCTCACCGATCTTTCGTGGCGTTGCTACCGCTGAGGCTTATGGCGCTATGAGGTCGGTGCCTGGGACCTGGCGCGTGGCGCGGGTTGGGTCTCTCGCGAGCAGGGGGTCTCCGCGAGCACGATGGCATTGCGCACCAGCGACGCGGGCTGTGCCGCCTCAGTCAAGCCCGCTTGTGACCACTCGAGCCAGGGCGCGTCATCGGTCAAGACGTCGAACGGAACGCTGCTGTCGACCACTGTCCCTGCGGCAGCGCACACCTGCGCGTCAACGCGAGGATCTGACCGGCGGTCAGCTCGACGTCGCCGCAGCCACGGATCCGGTTGCGATGATGCAGCCCCCAGGCGCGGGAGGGCAGGACGCGCTCCCCATCGCGTCCGCCTACGCTCATGGGATGTTGCGCCGTGAAAGCTGTGGTAGGCCAGCCGGTGGGAGTCCGGTCCGGGTAGGCGCTGGAGCGCCCGGTAGCAGGCCCCGGTCTTGGGGAGAGATCCCTTGGGCTGAGCGGGGTGTCGAGAGCCTCTTTGGAGGGAGCAAGCGCGTGGGCTGGGATTGCAGCCTCGTTAGAGAAACAATTGGGGAGCCGAGCCGCTCATTTCACGGTGAAGGCCATGTCCGTCACGTCCGATCCAGAAATGGTGTGGCGGGTCCCTGCGGGGTAGGGAGACTTGCACGCGCGCATGGTCTGATCGCGGAACACGGGAGGCCCGTCTGCCTGGCCTTGTCAGGCAAAGACCGCTTGTATAAGCCGATGGTGAAATCGAGCGGAGGGCAGCGGGAGTCCGACGGGGTCGTAGTAGTGATGACCGGCGGAAAGGTAAAAGCGCCGGTAGCGAAGGGCCCTGACTTTGATCATGGTTGTGTGGGAGGTAAGCGTTAGGGCATGGTTGCTGTAGAGCAGCCCAACAACCCTGGCAGGCTTTTGCCTGTTGGCCCGGCCGGTGAGCTTTTGCTCTGCGGTGGGGATGCGCGAGAACTTCAGCGCAAGCTATGGGTGGCCGCCAAGCGGTCCCCGGATCGCCGTTTTCATGCTCTGTTTGACCGGATCTGGAGGAGTGACGTCCTTCGGGAGGCATGGGAGCGGGTGTGCAGGAACAAGGGCGCTGCCGGGATTGACCGGCAGACGCTTGATGCGGTCAAGGAGCACGGGGTGCAGCGTCTGCTTGCAGAGCTCCAGTCTGAGCTTCGGGAGGGGATCTATCGTCCGTTGCCGGTTCGGCGGGTCCAGATTCCCAAGCCGCAGGGTGGTAGGCGGCCGTTAGGTATTCCGACCGTGAAGGATCGGGTTTGCCAGCAGGCCGCAAGGATTGTGCTTGAGCCCATTTTTGAGGCGGACTTTCAGCCGTGCTCGTTTGGGTTCCGTCCGCGACGGTCAGCGACGGATGCGAAGGAGGTGCTCCGCAAGTCGTTCATTGAGGGGTATCAGTTCGTTTTTGAGGCTGACATCCGGGACTATTTGGAGCCATCGTCACACTGCCTTTGCGTTCATGGGGGTGGTGTCGAACAGGGTGTTTTCGGCGTGTGGGACCAGTATTCGCAGGCCTTTTCGGCGTCCGTTGCGGACGTGGATGGCTTCAAGCTCGCCGCGCTTGACACGTTGCAACACGGTTTGGCGGGAGACGCCGAGGGCGCGCATCGCGTCGAACATCGGTATGTATCCGGGTGGGGCGTCGTCGACGAACAGGGCGCGGAGCTGGTCGTTGACACGGATCCGCCATGGTGCGCCGGGGGTGTCCTGTTCGCCGCGGATGACCCCGTCGTGGAGCCAGCGGTGGATTGTGGAGGGTGCGACGCCGAGCTGTTCGGCGGCTTTGGCGATCGGGAGCAGCTCCCCGTCGGGCGGGTCGGTGGCTGGCTGGTAGGCGGGGATGTGGCGGTAGCGGCGCAGGCCGCCGACGATGATCTGGGTGAACCGCTCGCCGGTGGCGGAGCGGCGGCCTTGGCGGTTGAGGATCCCGGCGATCGTGCCGTCGTCGTAGTGGGTCGCGAGGCGTGTGAGCAGTTCGATCGTGTCCTCGTCGGTGCGGATCGTGGGCTGGTGGCGTGGCAACGGGACCGTGAGCTCGGTGATCGCGCCGCCGTGCCAGCGGATCGTGACGGTCGCTTGGTCCTTGTCGCGGTCGACGTTGAGGATGACCTCCTCGATCAGGCAGCGGATCAGTTGTTTGCGGTCACGGTCACTGGTGGTTGGGGCGGACCACACGCGCCCGAGGTCGGTGCCGAGCGCAAGCAGACCTTCGCGCTCTTGTTTGGTGAGGGTGCGCGGGTGTTGTTGCTGGCGCAACGCAAGCTCCGCCTCGGCTTTGGCGAGTTCTTGCAGCGCGCTCTCCCAGTCACGCTCCAGGCCGCGGGCGACGAGCCGGTTCTCAGGCTCGACCTGTCGGTAGCGGCGCTCAGCCTTCTCGGCCCGGTAGCGGGCTTGCTCGAGTTGCAGGCGCCACTGCTTCAGCGCGGCATCATGGTCGTGCTCGAGCGCTTCGGCCGCGATGATCGCGGCCTTCACACCGGCTGGGGTGAGCGCCGCCAACAGCGCCCCGGCGACAGCCTGGTCGATCTGCATCCCGCCGACACGCATGCACCAGCTGCCGCGGTTCTCTACCAGGATGCTGGCGGGGCAGTGGTAGTTGGGGCGTTGCTGCCCGCGTTTGCCCTGGTAGTGGACCTTCAGTTTCCGTCCGCAGCGGCCGCACACAGCGATCCCTTGCAGCAGCGCTTGGCCTTCGCGGACCGCGCCGCCGGGCTCGTGCGCGCGCGGACGGGTGTTAGCGGCGATCCGCTCACGGTTTGCCTGGTAGGTGGCCTTGTCGATGTAGCCGGGGTGATGCTCCCAGATCAACACCCCCCATTCTGCCTGGGGAAGGCGACGCAACCGCTGACGTGTGTTGCCGTGCTCATCGACATAGCGCTCACGGCGGGTTTTCCCGAACGCGTAAGCGCCAGCATAAACGGGGCTCTCAAGCACGCTGTGGATCTGATGGTAGGTCGGGGTGACCCACCGCAGCTCGTCGTGCTCCCAGCGACGCAACGGGAACTTCACGCCCTCACGACGCATCCACAACCACACCTGGCGCACCGACCCGAGCTCAGCGAACCGGTCAAAGATCGTCTGGATCGCACCACGGATCGCCTCGTCGGGATCGAGCAGAATCTCGCCTTCCTCCTCGCCCCAGATAAGCCCGACCGGCAGCATCTTGCGCAGCTCCCCCCGCTGGGCCTTGTTACGGATCCCGCCGTTCAAACGGGCCCTGAGGACGTGCAGCTCAGCCTCCGACATTGTGCCTTTCAGGCCGAGCAGCAGCCGGTCGTTGAACGAGCCGGGGTGATAGAGCCCGTCGCTATCACCGATCACGGTGTCGGTCACCCCACACAGGTCCAAAAGCCGGTACCAGTCAACGTTGTTGCGCGCCAACCTGGAGACCTCCAGGCCGAGCACCAGGCCGGCGTGCCCGAGCGCGACCTCCGCCGCCAGCCTGGCAAACCCGGAGCGGTCAGACATGCCGGAGCCGCTGATCCCGAGGTCCTCGTCGATCACGACGACCTGCTCGCGAGAGAACCCCAGCTCGATCGCGCGCTCAACCAGCGCGTACTGGCGGGCGGTCGACTCCGTGTTGCGTTCCAGCTGCTGTTGAGAGGACTGGCGCAGATACACGAACGCCTGACGACCCAGATGCGAGCCGGTCAGCTTCTGACGCTCGCTCATCGCCCAAGCCCCGAACGCCGATCCGCAAGCTCGGCCAGCTCAAGCAAACAGAACGCCAGCCTGCGCGCCTCATCCGGGCGCAGATACGCCAACACCGGCAAGCTCGGCTCAAGCAATGAGCCGAACTCGTCACACCTCTCCCCAGTGTCCTCATCGCTCAGGCACACCGTCACCAGCTCCAAGCCACCACCACCGACCCGGCTGATCGTCCTGCCATCCAGACGGGTCAGCACACGCTCCCGGTACTCGCTCATCGCCGCCCGCCTCGGTCGCGACCGTCTGCGCGATCAACGCTGCCAGCACGCTCACCGCGGTCTGACGCTGCTGCTCGCCGACCAGCTCCCACAACACCGCCGCCGGTGCCGGACTCTCGGCCAAATCCAGTCGCAGCTGCACGATCGATCTCCTCGCAACCATGATCATCGCGCTCGCCCAGGACGACACGCTCAACCAACGGCGCCAGCACCCGCCGGGTGGCCAGCAAATCCTCAAGCAAACACAGCATCCCTGTCCCGACCGGCTCCGGCACGGCCTGCAGATCGGTCCACGCTGCCGGGACCATCAAATGGCTGGCGTCCGGAAGGACCAGGATCAGCTCCAGCCGCCCACGCCGGTGCATCCAGCCCATCAGTTCAAGCGGCTGTCCCTCCCACGCATGCGCACGCCGAACGATCCGCACCGTTGACGGAAAGCCATCGAGGTGGGTCTTGTGTCGTGTCTTCCTTCTCCTCGATCGAGCACGAGTGTTTGCTTGCGCTTGTCGCGGAGCGGGTTTCGGACAGGCGGGTGGTCAAGCTGATCCGTTTGTGGCTCCAAGCGGGGGTTATGGATGATGGGCAGTTCTCGCGGTCGGTTGCGGGGACGCCCCAGGGCGGGGTGGTTTCTCCGTTGCTGTCAAACATCTATCTCCAAGCGCTCGATCGGGCGTTTGCTGATGAGGCTCACGGCAGACTGATCCGCTATGCGGATGATTTCGTCGTGGCTTGTCGCAGCAAAGCTGATGCCAGCGCAGCACAACGGTTGGCGGCGGACGTTCTCGCCAGCCTGGGTTTGGGGCTGCACCCGGACAAGACGAAGATAGTTGACCTACGAGAAGGCCGGGAAGGGTTTGATTTTCTCGGCTGCCATTTCCATGCTCGTGTGTCGGGTCGTTTGCTGGAGCGCGGCGTTCGCCGCTACTACCTCCAGCGGTGGCCTTCCCAACGGGCGATGGGTCGGGTTCGTGCCAGGGTCAAGGCCCTGACCGGACGCGGCCGGGTCGGGGCAGACCTCCGTGACGTGATCGCGGATCTCAACCCGATCCTGCGTGGGTGGGGCAACTACTTTCGAACCGGGAACGCCGCTATCAAGTTCAACCAGATCGACTCCTATGTCGTGTTCAGACTCCGCAAGTTGATGGTCAAGCGTTATGGCCGCAACCTCAAGCCTGGACAGACGTCGGCCTGGACACGCGAGTTCTTCGAGGCCCTGGGTCTCTATCGCTTGCGTGGCACCGTTCGATACCCGGGGGTTGCGTTGTGACCATCAGGACGATCATCGGTAAGCCGTGTGCGGGAAAACCGCACGCACGGATTGAAAGGGGAATGGGGAAACAGGCCCTCGCGGTACTGCGCCCCTGACTACGAATGCTCGCGGTCAAGCGTGCCAACCCACAGCTCGGTCTACGCGGTTTCAGGTGCCAGTGTGAGTTCGCGGGCTGAGCGGTCGCCGGGACGGCCCGCTACCGAACACGACGCTCCGGGCGCGCACTCCCCGTTCTCGCTCGCGATCCACGGCGGCGCCGGGGCGCTCAGCCCGTCGCGCCTGAACGGCCAGCTCGAGGCCGCCTACCGGGCCGGTCTCGCCGCCGCTCTGACCGCGGGCTACAGGCTCCTGGTTGCAGGCGGCAGCGCCGTTGATGCGGTCACGCAGGCCGTTGTGGTGCTGGAGGACAACCCGCTGTTCAACGCAGGACGCGGTGCCGTCTTCACGTCGGCCGGCGAGGTGCAGCTCGATGCTGCGGTCATGAACGGTCTGGACCGCTGCGCTGGTGCCGTGGCCGCGGTCGTGGGGCCGCGCAACCCGGTGCTTGCCGCCCGGGCGGTGCTGGAGCTCTCCGACGCGGTCCTGCTCGTGGGCGAGGGCGCGCTGAGCTTCTGCCGGGCTCACGGCATCGCACTCGAGGATCCCAGATACTTCTACACGGAGCAGCGCTGGGAGGCGTTGCAGCGAGAACTTCACCGACGCCGTCACGGCGGTCGCGACGATCGCGACGATGCTGACCGGCACGGGACCGTTGGCGCCGTGGCGCGCGATGTCCGCGGCAATCTGGCGGCGGCGACATCAACCGGGGGAATCACGGCCAAGGCACCGGGCCGCGTCGGCGACACGCCTGTCTTTGGTGCGGGCACCTGGGCTGAGAACGGGACGTGTGCGGTCTCGGCGACCGGTACCGGCGAGGTGTTCATTCGCCTCGGTGCGGCGCACGAGATCGCCGCCCGGATGCGGATCGGCGGGCAGCCACTGGCGCAGGCGGCGGCTGACGTCGTCGCCGAACTGCAGGTTGCCGGTGGCGATGGGGGCCTCATCGCAGTCGATGCGGCCGGCGCCGTCGTGATGCCGTTCAACTGCCAGGGCATGTATCGCGGGCAGATCGGTGCAGATGGGGTGCCCCGAGCGGCGATCTACCGCGAGCAGCTGACGGTCGTCAATGGTGCGTGAGCACGCCGCTCTGGCGCACGAGCCCTGTAACCCAACGAGGTAATCGTGAAGATCTTCATCTCCTCAGACATCGAAGGTACAGCGGGCATCGTCGACTGGCAGCAGGTGATCGGACCCGGACCTGAGTATGAGATGGGTCGCCGACTGCTGACCGCCGAGGTGAACGCGGCAATCGACGGCGCCACTCAGGCGGGCGCTGACTCCTTTGTCGTCAATGACTCGCACTGGACGATGCAGAACCTCAAACCTGACGAGCTTCACCATGACGCGTCCTATCTATCGGGCAGGCACAAGCCGCTGTACATGATGGAGGGCCTGGATGGGACCTTCGACGCAGTCTTCATGGCCCGGATCTTGCATTAAGTAGTCGCGCCCCGGGCTTGCCGGGGCGCGAGAACGTCCGCCTGAGCAGCGAAAATGTGGGTTACCACGCTCACGTTTCCGGTTCAGGAGGTTCACCCATATGGTGCAGCATGAAGGGCTGCTGGCAAAGGTAGATGTTCGGGCGGACGGCGCCGGTGTGGCGGGGCATGTCGGCAGCGCGCTTTTGGCTGGGGTGGCGGACCGGGTTGGGCTCACACGAGCGCTGTCTGTGGCGATGGCACCCAGTCGCCGGCGGCGCTCCGCGCACGACCCGGGGGTTGTTTTGCGTGATCTGGCGGTGATGCTTGCTGATGGCGGGGACTGTTTGGCGGATCTCGGCGCGTTTCGTGACCAGCCTGACCTGTTCGGGAACGTGTGCTCTGACTCAACAGCGTTTCGGGTGATCGACTCGATCGATCAGGAGTGTCTTGCCCGGTTGCGTGACGCGGTCGCGGTCGGCAGGGCCCGCGCGTGGGAGATCGGCGCAAGACCGGAGCGTTCACTGGCACGCTGGCATAACCGGCCGGAGCGGACCGTGATCGACATCGACGCGTCGCTGACCACCGCGTACTCGGAGAAGGAGCAGGCGCACGGGAACTTCAAGGGCGGCTACGGGCATCATCCGCTGCTTGCGTACCTGGACGGGACCGGGGAGGCGCTCGCAGGGATCTTGAGGCCCGGGAACGCGGGGTCGAACACCGCCAGCGATCACAAGCAGGTTTTGGATCTCGCGCTTGCGCAGCTGGATGAGAAGGCGCTTGATGGGGAGATCCTGGTCAGGGCTGATGGTGCCGGCTCAACACATGAGCTGTGCGTTTACTGCCGTGAGGGTGATCTGCGGTTCTCGTTCGGGTTTGACCTCTCCCAGCCCGTTCGTGAGGCGATCATCGCGATACCTGAGAGCGCCTGGGAACGGGCGCTCCGTCGGGACGGAACAGAGCGCGAGCATTCCTGGGTGGTTGAGATCACCGATCATGTCGACCTCTCCGCATGGCCTGAGCGCTCCAGGCTGATCGCCCGTCGCACCACCCTTACAGACGGTGATCAGCAGTCCTTCGCAGACCATGACGGCTATCGCCTGGCGGTGTTCATCACCGACCAGCAAGACGGCGACATCCGCCAGCTTGACCTGACCCATCGTGGCCACGCCCGGGTTGAGGACCGCATCCGCCAAGCGAAGGACTGCGGGCTGCGTAACCTCCCGTTCCGCCAGTTCGCCAACAACCAGGTGTGGCTCTGGCTCGTGATGCTCGCCCAGGACCTGATCGCCATAACCCAACAACTCTGCCTCAAAGACCAGGCACGTCGCTGGGAGCTCAAACGACTGCGCTACCGGCTGCTGCACCAGTCAGGCCGCATCAGCCGTCACGCCCGCCGCAGCGTGCTGAGACTCTCCGGCTCCTGGCCGTGGTCAGCACAGCTCGCCGCCGCGTTTGCGCGTCTGAAAGCGCTCGAAGCCCCCACGGGCTGACCCACGCGGCGCTGCTCAGCGCCACGGCCACCCCACCGACGATCACTCCCGCGACACCCCGGGCGTCAGCCTGCCCAAAAACAACACCCCACACCGCCCCGGGCACCGTGAGCGCGCCGAAAACCGATCCGTCAGCAGCCAAAGAGACCCCGCGCCACCCGCACCAACGCTCCCGCGCCCCCCTGACAACCAACCCAGCCGCTTACTGCAAGATCGAGGATGGTCGCCTACCACGGCGGCGTCAGTGCCGACCGTGCCGTGTTGTCACACACCTTCAACCCGCGCGCGGTCTGGAACGTGCGGCTAAGCGGTGTCGAGGTCGGAGAGAGCGCGCTGAATGCACTGGTCGCGCTTCACCATCGTGTGCCGGTCATGCTCATCACCGGCGACCAGGCGACCGCCGAGGAGGCGGCTCCATTTCTCCCATCCGCCGAGCGGGTCGTGGTCAAGCGTTCTCTCAGCCGCTCTGCGGCTGAGAGCCTGCATCCGCGGCGCGCCTGTGAGCTGATCCGCGAAGCGGCCACCCGCGCCGTTGACCGAGTCGCTGAAGCTGAGCCACCAGCGATCAGGCTGCCGGCCACGATCGAGATCACGTTCCTGACCGCCGACATGGCCGAGATGGCCAGCTGGCTTGACGGGGTGAGTCGCACGAGCACGCGCGTCGTCACGTTCTCGGGCGAGCACCCGCTGCGGCTCTATCAGACTTTTGTCACCGTGATCATGCTCACCCGTGCCCTCGTGGATACGTGAACGGCCACGACCGAAGCCGCGTGAGTGTCTGCGGGGGCGGACCGCTGAGCGCTCCTCGCTGATCGATGTGGGTCCGGCGATGGCGGGCCTGGTGTTCAGCAGCCAGGTTCTCGGCGCTGTCGCGATCGAGGTCGCTGCGCCTGGGGAAGTGCTGGCGCGCCTGACTGTCGGTGTTCGCGTTGCTGCCGCTCTGCTACAGACGGTGAGCCTCACACTAGAACACGCAGGCGCCCGCGGTGGCCGCGACCTGCTCATGGCCTACCCTCCCGGTGCCTGATCCTAGGTCAGTGTCCGGCGCAACCCCTTAGTGATTGCGGAGAGCTTGAGCTCAAGTGCGTAGGTCAGCGTCCGGGCGCCCTGCCCGCCGTCCAAGTTCAACAACACCACAAACCTCGTTTTGTGCTCAACCAGTGTCCCGATTGCTCAGGTGGTGCCACGCACTCCGGCCTCAAGCGCTCGTTACACCGCGGCTGCTGACGTCCACGAACCGTACCTCAGAAGGCTCCCAACCGCGTGTTATACTGACAGGCAGGTAGGTAGGGATTGTCTGCACGCCGCTGCTTGTGAACGCAGCTGACTCCGGACGGCCACCTCAAAACATCTGCGCGGGACCGCACCGACAACTTGCCCTCCCGGGAACGGGAGTTGTCGCATGAGAAGCAACACGCAACGTCGGCCACGAGGCACGATGTCGACCTGGGGCGGAAGGCGGCGGCTGTGGCTGTTTGCGCTGCTCCCGTTACTGGCGCTCGCCTGGCCCGCATACAACGCGTACGCCGCCCAGGCACCTGTGGGTTTAGGCACGGCAAGCAGCTTCGCCGTGCTGGCCGGCTCGACTGTGACTAATACCGGCCCATCGACGCTGAACGGTGACCTCGGCCTGAGTCCGGGCACGGCCATAACGGGCTTCCCACCCGGGAATGTGAACGGCACCACCCACGTGGCGGACGCCGTTGCGGTCCAGGCACAGTCGGATCTCACCACCGCTTATAACGATGCGGCCGGGCGCACTCCGGTCGTAACGGTGACCAGCGACCTCGGCGGCCAGACGCTCGCGCCGGGAGTCTACAACTCAGCGTCCTCCCTTGGACTTACCGGGACGTTGACACTAGACGCGCAAGGCAACCCGAACGCGGTCTTCATTTTCCAGGCTGGCTCGACGCTCACCACCGCGTCTGCGAGCGCGGTCAACCTGATCAATGGAGCCCAGGCGTGCAATGTCTATTGGCAGGTCGGCAGCTCGGCAACCCTTGGAGCCTCATCGGTGTTCGTCGGCAACATCCTCGCCGACACGTCGGTATCGCTCAATGACAACGTCACCGTCTTCGGACGCGCGCTCGCGCGCAACGGCGCCGTCACGCTCATCGATGACACGATCACGCCGTCGGCGTGCGCAACAGCCGGCGGCACGACCTCCACCAGCACGACCGGGACGAGTTCCACCGGGGCGCCGGTGACCGGAACGGGTGGCGGGAAGGCCAAGCGCACGCACGCCGGTACCGCTTTGCTGGCCACGATCCCGCGCGCGGTGGGCAACGGAATCGCCCGCCACGGTACGAGCCGGCGTGTCCGCCAAGCCTTCCGAGTTGCCGTGACCGGACGCCATATCCGCCTCGTGGTGTTCTCTCTAGGACGCAGGGTCATCGCCAGAGAACACCGGGGGCCGTTCCGCGCGAGTGTGGGCGCCGTCGGTGGGATTCGTCTGATCACCGCGCGTGTCAGCTTCATGGACGCGACGCACGCCAAACTGCTCCACATTCGTTACAGGGCCTGCGCGGCAGCCAAGCTCAAAGGATCACCTCCCGCCCAGCCGATCACCGTCGTCGGGTTCACAGGTTGACGACCGCCAGAGCGTGCAACGGGTGACCACTGATGGCTAGCCCTTACGTGAGGGAGCGGCATGGCAGGCTTTGGAGGGCGCTGTGGGCCATCGTCGGTTCGCTCGCAGTCAGCCTCGCGCTGATCGGCGCCGCGCTCGCAGAGCCGGCGGTGGCAGGCGCGCGGGTAGCGAAACAGCAGCTGGTCGCGGTCCTGACCGCGAACGAAGCGGTGCGTGCCGCACCAAATGGTCGGCGCATCGCAATCGTGCTCGCCCGAAGGCCCCTGACCGGCGGGCCCACCGTGCTGCCGATCCTCTCCCGGACAGCCGACCGCAGCGGTCGGACCTGGCTGCGGGTGCGGCTGCCCGGCCGTACGCTCGGCACTCGCCCGCCGCCCGCTTCGGGCTGGATCAACGCTGCGCAAACGCAGCTTCGCGTGACGCTCTGGCACATCGTTGTCGATCTCGGTTCCCGGACGGTGACCGTCTACGACGACGGACATTCGGTGCGGCGCTTTTCGGCGATCGTCGGCAAGCCCTCAACACCCACCCAACCGGGTCAGTACTTCGTCGAGGAGGATGTCATCCTCTCAAGCGGACAGCCCGGCGGTCCCTTCGCGCTGGCTACAAGCGATCGGTCGGCGGTCCTCAAACAGTTCGACGGCGGGCCTGGGCAGATCGCCATCCACGGGCTCCAAAACCTCGGTGGGCGTCTGGGAACAGCGGAGTCGCACGGCTGCGTCCGGCTCGCCAACAAGAACATCACCTGGCTTGCCAAGCGCGTTGGCGCCGGCACGCCAATCACGATCAGTTAGTTCCGATGGTGGCCGCGGCCGAGACCAGAGCCGGGGCGACGCATGGCCTCGGCCTCGCGGAGAAGCCCGCACACCGACCGCGTGACCGGCCGAAGGCGGGCAGGGTCACGGGGGAGGTGCCAAGGCCGCGCGGCAAGAGCCTCAGGGTCTTCCGAAATAGCGTTCGCGCGCCTGCCGGGCCGCCGGGTGTGGCTAGAACCACGCGGACTCCGGTCAGCGCGACTGGCATAGACGGATTATGAGATTGCTGGTCGGCAGCGCGAGGTCTGGCTGACCCACGGGCCCGTCGCGACCGCTGTCGGCAGGGGGAGGCTCACGCTTCTGACCGGAAGCCGACAGAGCAGACGTCGCGCGGCAGAGCATCACCGCCGCGAACGCCGCGCTGGCCGTACCGAGCTGTCGAATCCGTAGGGCGCCTCGGACCGGGGACGCTGGGAGGGTGAGCTGATCAGCGACGCTTGGAACCGATCTGCGATCGGGCTCTTGGTTGAGGGCAGACCCCGGTCCATGCTGTTGCTTGACTTGGCCGGTGCCAAGGCGCTGGTGGCTCTCGCGCGGTGCTCGTGCAGCGGGTCTGCTCTCCGCTTGGTAGCCATATCGGGCGACCGAGCGCCAATCCGTCACGCTGATCCGTCAAAAATACGCAATACGAGGTAATTCCTCGATGGGCGGTGAGGGGCTCGAACCTCCGACGTCCTGCGTGTAACGAGTGGGCGGTCGCGATCCGGGCCCGGGAGGCGTGACGGATGCTCAATGTTTACCGGGCTCGGCTTGTGGCTGACGGTCGAATGAAGATGCAATCGTGGCGGCTGACGCTTCCATAAGGCTTTCATGAGAGCCACAGGAACGAGGAATCTGATCGTTAGTGAAAGTCGCCTGGTCGGTGCAAGCAGAGTCTCGTCGATCTGCTGATGCCGCGGAGCGCCATCGCCGAGATGCGTACCGGCCTGCGAAACAAAATAGTTTCGCTGGCCGGTACAATCAATGGACTGATGGCAGCACTCAACCCGTTTATCTGGGACCGGCCGCTGGACGACCCGGCGAAGATCGTCGGCATGGACGCGTTCGCGCAGCAGGTGGCGTTGACGCTCAAGGGTCAGACGAACGTCGCGCTGTTCGGGCCTCGTGATACCGGGAAGACGACGTTCACCAACCAGCTCGCGTTGGAGCTCGGCCGTGACCACGGTCCGGATGCGCCCGCGTTCGACGTTGTAAAGATCAATCTTCAGCGTGTCGTGAGCATCCCCGGCTTCATCGGCTGCGTGCATGACGCCCTGTCGGCTCACCCTGACCGTCACCTGCGGCGCTCGGCGCAACGACAGTTCGAAGCTCTGGAGAAGGAAATCGGCTTCGACATCAAGGTGATCAAGGGGAGCGTCAAAAGCGTGGCGCGTACCACCGAGCAGGACGCGGAAGCACTTCACGCCCAGCTTGTGAGCATGCGCAAGCTTTCCAACCATCTGGTCGTGATCTTCGATGAGTTTCAGCGACTGGCTCACTGTCCCGGGGATCCACTCGCGGTGATCCGCTCCGCCCTAATGAGCTCCGGGGCCAACCATGTGTCGTTGCTCTTCACTGGCTCGATCCGGACCGTCCTCCAGATGATGCTCGAGGACTCAAGCCAACCGCTGTTCGGTGAGGCCGCGCAACTGCAGTTGCCGGTGATCGGGCGAATCGAGTTCCTGGAATACCTCGAATTTCAGTTCCAGGCCACCTCAAAGCCAGCCGAAGAAGCGGCCTTGGAGCATCTACTCAACCTAACGGCCGCTCATCCACGGCGAACCCAGCAGCTCGCCTGGGAATGCTGGAACGAGACGCGGCCCGGGAGACCCGTTCAGTTGCAGACCGTGATCGACGCCCACAACGACCTAGTTCAGACAATCGAGCGTTCAGAATTTTCCGCGATGCTGGACTTGCTCATTAGCGGCGATGACGGCGAGGTCAACGAGGTTCGCGCGCTACAGATGCTCGCTGATCGAGGAGGGCAAAAGCTCACCAGCCGGCCGCTGGTCGCGCGCTATGGCTTCTCAAGCGCCGCTCGGATCAAACCGACGCTGCTACGCCTCCAGCGGCGCGGATTGATCGACGAGCATCGCGGTGTTTGGCGAATTGTCGACCCCTTCTTCGAGGAGTGGCTGCGCCGTTCTTCCCCACTCGCCGACACCTATCCGGAGTAGCTCGAGGTTTCGCCTGGCGGTACCGTTTTGTTCTGTCTTCCGAAACCTAGCCGGAATAACTGCGAACAGTTTGGCTTCAAAAAGGCCTCCAGCCCGGCCCCCGGCCAATGCCGCACGACCTTGCCAGAGCCCGCATCGCCCGTGACCACGAGCAGTTCAGCGATGGGCGGTGAGGGGCTCGAACCCCCGACATCCTGCGTGTAAAGCAGGCGCTCTACCAGCTGAGCTAACCGCCCGTGTGCAGCGCGGTGAGAGTGTAGGTCGTCGGCGCGGCCGTTCGGAGTCGCGCGTCGTGGCTGCGCGCAACGGTCCGGGCGGATATGGTCCCGCTGGGAGCGTGCCCGGCCCCGGTCGCCAAGGCCGTCGGGGCCCGGTCTGCACGCCAGCCCACGATGTGACCACCGACTCGCAGACAGGAGCAGATCATGAGCGACAGCGGCGACGTGCAGCGTACGGACACCTCTAACACGGGTCGTGCCGCCATCGGTGTCACCGGCCTGGCGACCATGGGACGCAACCTGGCCAGGAACCTCGCGCGTAACGGCTACACGGTTGCGCTGCACAACCGCACTCAGGCGCGCGTGGACGCGCTGGTGGAAGAGTTCGGGAATGAGGGAGACTTCATCCCCACGACCTCGATTGAGGAGTTCGTCGCAAGCCTCGAGCGGCCGCGGGCGATCATCATCATGGTCAAGGCGGGAGCGCCGACCGACGCGGTGATCGATGAGCTGGTTCCGTTGCTGGAGGAGGGTGACATCGTCGTTGACGCCGGCAATGCCCACTTTGCAGACACCGCCCGGCGCGAAGCGGCGCTCGCGCAGCGCGGCCTGAACTTCGTCGGCACCGGGGTGTCTGGCGGCGAAGAGGGCGCGCTGCACGGTCCGAGCATCATGCCCGGCGGCAGCGAGGCCTCCTACCGGAAACTGGGCCCGATCTTCGAGCGCATCTCCGCCCACGTGGATGGCGAGCCCTGTTGCATGCATGTTGGCCCAGGCGCGGCCGGCCACTTCGTCAAGATGGTGCACAACGGCATCGAGTACGCCGACATGCAGCTGATCGCTGAGGCCTACGACCTGATGCGCGAGATCACCGGGGCCTCGCCGCAGCAGCTCGCGGACGTCTTTGCTGACTGGAACACGGGCGAGCTCGAGTCGTTCCTGATCGAGCTGACGATGCAGGTGCTGGCTCACACAGACGACGAGACCGGCCGGCCGTTCGTCGACATCGTTCAAGATCAGGCCGAACAGAAGGGCACGGGACGCTGGACCGTGCAGAGCGCGCTCGACCTGGGAATCCCTGTCACCGGTATCGCCGAGGCGACCTTTGCCCGCTCGTTGTCAGGGCATGTCGAGCAGAGGTCGCTGGTGCGCGAGACCTTCGGCGCTGCGGTCAACCCTCAGGAGCTCGATGCCGGCGAGTTCATGGAGGACGTGCGCAGGGCGCTGTATGCCTCAAAGATCGTGGCCTATGCGCAGGGTTTCGACCAGATCAGGGCAGCATCCGCAGAATATGGCTGGGCGATCGACCTGGGCCGGGTGGCATCGATCTGGCGCGGCGGATGCATCATTCGCGCGTGGTTCCTGAACCGGATCCGTGAGGCCTACGACGAGCAGAGCGAGCTGCCGACCCTGCTCGCCGCCCCCTATTTCGCTGACGCCATCAGGGAGAGCACCGACTCATGGCGTCGTGTCGTGGCGAGGGCGGCAGCTGCCGGGGTGCCTGCACCGGCGTTCGCCTCCTCGCTTGCCTACTTCGACGCGCTGCGCCGGCGGCACCTGCCCGCGTCTCTGATCCAGGGGTTGAGGGACAACTTCGGCGCGCACACCTATCGGCGCACCGACAGGGATGGCAGCTTCCACACTCTGTGGGCGGAACCATCGCGGCGGGAGGTGGCCGCCGGCGACTGAGGCGGCGCGCCCATCGCAGGCGGCCTGGCGATCACGAGTCCTTTTCCGCGTGCCCGCCGAACTGCTTGCGCATCGCCGAGAGCAGCTTGTCGGCATAGTCCGCGTTGCCGCGTGAGCTGAAACGCGTGAACAGTGCGGCGCTGAGCGTGTAGGCGGGCACCGCCGCGTCGATCGCGGCATCCACTGTCCACCGCCCCTCCCCTGAGTCCGAGACACGACCATGAAACTCCTCAAGCGCCGGTGAGTCGACGAGCGCCGCTGCGGTCAGGTCGAGCAACCATGACGCGATAACGCTGCCGCGTCGCCACACCTCGGTGATGGCGGTCAGGTCCAGGTCGTAGGCGTAGTTGCGCTCCGCGCCGGGAACCGGGGCTGTCTCGGCGTCGTGAACCTGCTGTTCTTTGCCGAAGTTCGCCTGGTGCAGGATGTTCAGTCCCTCCGCATAGGCTGCCATGAGCCCGTACTCGATGCCGTTGTGGACCATCTTCACGAAGTGGCCAGCGCCGGCGGGGCCGCAGTGCAGGTAGCCCTGCTCCTCGGTTGACGGGTCGCCGGAGCGACCCGGCGTGCGTTCGATTTCACCGAGACCAGGCGCGAGGGACTTGAAGATCGGATCGAGCAGGTTGACCGCGCCGTCGCTGCCGCCGATCATCAGGCAGTACCCGCGCTCGAGCCCAAACACGCCGCCGCTGGTGCCAACGTCGACGTAATGGATCCCCCGCGGCTCCAGCCTCTCGGCGCGTGAGATGTCATCGCGGTAGTAGCTGTTGCCGCCGTCGATCAGGACGTCGCCCTCTGACACGATTTCCGCGAGCTTGGAGATCGTGTCGTCGGTGAATGCGGCGGGGACCATCGTCCACACCGCCCGGGGGGGCTGCAGTTTCGCGACGAGATCCTCAAGTGAGGTGGCGCCGGTGGCGCCGGTCTCCTGCGCGAGCGACACCACAGCGTCTGAGGAGACATCGAAGACCACCAGCTCGTGCCCGTCCCGGACAAGCCGACGCACCATGTTGGCGCCCATGCGCCCGAGTCCGACCATTCCCAGCTGCATGACTTGGCCTCCAGATTGCTTTGCGGTTCACCGGCCAGCTTATTGATCGCTACCCGGTGCGGCGTCGTTTGTCCCACCGGCCTCGGGATGTGTGGATCGCGGGCCCGAGGGGGTCAGCCGATCTTCAGCGGCACCACCGCGTAGGGGTCGAGCCTGTAGACGAGCGACACGCGGTGAAAACCGTCGGCGATGTCGGAACCGCGCTTGCCGCTCAGCACCAGGACCGGGCTCAGCTCCTCACCTTCCACGGCTTTGATCAGGTCCTTCATCACACCGGGGTCGTCCAGCGGCGCCGGGGTCAGCCCCGCGGCCCGCAGTATGTCGTTGGCGCGTCGGCTTGTGAGCTTGGCGTCCCGCAGGCGCTGCACCGCGTTCTCGACGGCGTCGTCTCCCAGCTTGAGTGATAGGTAGGCCGTGGCGGCCGCGTAGTCGTGATCGGCGACCGTCTGCCTCCACTTGATGTGGACGGCCCCGGCCGGCTCATCCGGCGCAGTCATTCGCCGCTCACCGCCGGGTGCTCGTCGAGGCTCGAGCCGAGCCTGCCCGAGGCCGCGAGCTGCGCCACCCGGTCGCCACCGTTGCCGCGCAGGATCACGGCGGCGCCGACCGCCAGCGCCGCCCCGGCCAGCGGGCCCACGACATATACCCAGAAGGCCCGCCAGTCGCCCGCGACGAGCGCCGGGCCGAGCGAGCGCGCTGGGTTCATCGAGGCCCCGCTCACCGGCGCCGCCCACATCCCGGCCAGCGCTATGTACCCGCCGACGCCGATCGCGCCGATCGCACCCACGTTCTGCGCGGCCGATGCGGTGCCGAGGATCACGCTGACCAGGATGCCGGTGAGCACGACCTCGATCAGCAGCGCCTGCCAGGCCGCGTAGCCCGGCCCTGGAAGCGTCGCGCCGAGGTGGCCCACGTTTCCAAAAACAGCCAGCAGGAAAAGGCCGGCGAGAACCGCTCCAGCCAGCTGCACCACGATGTAGGCGGGCACACGCCGCCAGGGAAAGTCCCTGCGCATCGCGAAGGCGATTGACACGACGGGGTTCAGGTGCGCGCCTGAGACGGCCCCCATGAACAGGATGATCGCCATCACCATCAGGCCGGGGGCGACCACGGCGGCGTTGAGGCTGATCTGACCCTCCGCGTGCAACAGGCCGGCGCCGGCGGCGACCAGCACGAGCATGAAGGTGCCAAGCAGCTCAGCGAACAGGCGCCTGTACTCGAGCCGCGGGTCATTGAACTCAGCCCGCGAGCCGAACTCCAGCCAGCGGCGCTCGTTCTCGCGCCGAAGCTCTGCCGCATGCAGCTCCGCCTTTGACGTGGCGGGCGCTGAGGCCTGTGCTGCTGGATCGCTGCCGCTGACCACGATGCCATTGTCACACGTCAGGTTGACGTGTGGGAAGAGGTTCTTCAGCCGGCTTGAAGGTGGTCCGCGTCAGCCCGCTGTTCGCCGGCCCGCGGGGTCGCCTTCGCCCCGACAAGCTCCTGCAGGGTCTGCGCACCCGCGGCGTGCGTGCGCCGCTCGAGCTCCCGGTTCACGGACCGCGGCCAGGCGGGACCGCCGTAGACGAAACCCGTGTAGGACTGCACCAGGCTCGCGCCGGCGAGCACGCGCTCCCAGACATCATCGGCCGACTCGACGCCACCGACGGACACCAGCACCAGGCGGCCGCCGACCCGCGCGTGCAGCCGTGTGAGCACGGCCAGCGAGCGGTGCTTCAGCGGACGCCCCGATACCCCGCCGCCCTCAGCCCAGGCCTCGCGCGCGACCCGCTCGGCGGGAGTTGCGAGTCCGTCGCGGTCAAGCGTCGTGTTGGTCGCGACGATCCCCGCCAGCCCGAGGTCGACTGCCATGTCGGCCAGCGCATCGATCGCCGTGTCCGCGAGGTCGGGGCTGATCTTCACCAGCAGCGGCGTCGTGCCTGCGGCCTGCATCGTCGCGCGCACCAGTGGCTCGAGCCGCGCCACCGATTCGAGTTCCCGCAGCCCCGGTGTGTTGGGCGAGCTGACGTTCAGCACCAGGTAGTCGGCGAGCGGCGCGAGCGCCGTGGCCGCTTTCACGTAGTCATCGGCGGCCCGCTTGAGTGGGGTCTCACGGTTCTTGCCGACGTTGGCGCCGACGAGCGTCTGGCGCGGGCGACGAGCGAGGCGCCTCGCCGCTGCTTCGGCGCCTTTGTTTGGAAACCCCATCCTGTTCAGCAGCGCCCGGTCGGCCGGGAGTCGCGCGAGGACCGGTGGTGGGTTTGAGGCCTGCGCCATCGGCGTGAGCGTCCCAACCTCGACGAAGCCGAACCCCAGCGCGCCGAGCGCCTCGTAGTGCTCTGCATCCTTGTCCAGGCCGGCGGCGATGCCGAGCGGCGACGGGAAGCGCACCCCGAGCGCCTCGATCGCGATCACCCCGCTCTGCCGGTGGGTGGCTCGCCGCAACCAGCGGCGCGGTCGTGGCCTGCTCGTTACGGCGTCTATGGCGCCGAGCGCGGCCGCGTGCGCGCGCTGCGGCGGGATGCGGCGCAGCACGCTGTCAAAGAGCGCCTCGTACACGGCTCACACGGTAGGACTCTGATCGCGCACTCAGTGCTTGAGCTCGATCTCCACGAAGCTCACCGTGGCATCGGTCGCATTGATGAGGTCGTGCTCCGTGCCGGCGGTACCGGCGTACGGGGCACCGGCAACCTGGCTTCGCTCCAGTTCCGTCCCGTCCGCGTTGATCACACGAAACCGACCGCCGGTGATCGGCACGACGATGTAGTCGAGCTCGTGGCGATGTGCGCCCGTGGAGGCGCCGGGGTCAAAGACCCACGTCGTCACCCGCACGCGATCGTCGTCAACCGAGGTCGTCGCCTGTGCTTGAGCCATCCTGCCTCCATGTTGTTGCGATTACCCGAGCGTGACCGGCTTGCGGGCGCCAGCCCTCGGCGAGGCTGCGGGCGATCCGCGCCGTGCCGATGTGTCCGACTAAAGCGTACGGTGTACCCCCAAACCAAGGTGCGATCGCGAGACCGTGGCGGTCGGCTACTGTGAGGTGGCGTGACCAAGGTCAGACTCCACCGCTGCTCTTACACCTTCCTGCATGTGGACGCCGACGCGTGCTCGCGGCTGCAGAAGGCGCTCGACGAGCAGGGTGTCGATTACGAGGTCGTCAAGCACGGGTTCGGCAAGAGCCAGCGCTCGCGTGCAGAGGTCGTCAGGCTGAGCGGCCAGAAGTATCTCCCGGTGCTGGAGCTCGCCGACGGGACGGTATACCGCGAGGAGACCGACGATATGGTCACCAAGCTCACAACAGGCCAGCTGCCCGGGCCCACGAGCTGAGGCAGCCCGTCCGGCGTGCGCCAGCGCGTCACCCTGTGGCGCGGACTGTCAGGAAAGTGTGTCTTTTCGCGCGGCGCTTGCGTGGGTGCGCGAGCATGTTCGACATGGGCTGGGAGATCGAGATGACGGCGGGCGTGGTGAGCTGGTACCGGGCGCTCGACGGTGAGTCGGCGACGAGGGTGGCCGTGGCGCTGGATCGTCTCGAGCAGCGTGGGCCGGGGCTGGGCCGACCCTTCGTCGACTCGGTCAAGGGCTCGCGTCACCACAACATGAAGGAGCTGCGGTCAATCGGCGGCAACCTGCGCGTGCTGTTCGCGTTCGACCCCCGGCGGCGCGCGATCGTGCTGGTCGGCGGCGACAAGACCAATGACTGGCGGGGCTGGTACGCCCGCAGCATCCCGGTGGCCGACCGCCTGTACGACAATCATCTGCGAAGCATTCGAGGAGGTGGGCGAAGTTGGCAGAGGGGACGCGAAGCTGGCGGGAGATACGAGCCGAGCGCGCGCTGAACGAGCAGGACGTGCGGAACTACGGAGTGCTGATGGATGCCCAGGCGCTGGTCGCAGCCCACGCGGCGAAGATCGGGATCGAGCAAGCGCGGATAGTGGAGGCGCTGTCGGCCTCGGATCCGGACAGGGTCGCCGCTGACGCCAGCGTGGACGTGGGGCAGGAGGTGCTGGCGCGCTTTGTGGCGGCGCTCGGCGGCAGGCTGGAGCTGCGCGCCGTCTTTGACGGTGGCGCCGTGGTGCTGATGCGCGACGGCGAGCTTGTGACTGAAGACGGAGCCTGAGCGCAAGCGAGGCCCGTCCGAGCCGCGGCGTGATATGCGGGTGCCTGCCGCGACCAGGCACCGACGTTCACGAACTTTCCTGGCCGGGTACTTGCATTCCCGCATCTGATTGCGTAATGTCACCCGCCAGGCAGTAGTACCGTAAGAGGTAAGTCATGGAAATCTTCACCAACCACACGCTCAACGTGACCGCAGCCGCCGGGCTTGGATTCGGCGTGCTCACGTCCGCCAGCCTGTCGATGCCGGGCACGGCGGATGGCACCGGTGGGTTTCTCGCTGTGAGGTGGATGCGCTGATATCAGCGCATCACATACCGAGCATGCGAGGGCGGACCCCATCGGGGCCGCCCTTTTTTGTTGCCCAAATGAGGGCAGGCGCCATACGAGTGAGGGGTCGGCCACCGGCCCGGCGGACATGATGTACGTGTTCAGGGGGTCTGAGCAGGGTTTTCGTCGGTGTGGGCGTAGTTATGGAGCGTGGCCGGCGATGTTGAGTTTGGTGAGCTGAGGGCGCAGAACGCGCTGTTGGTCGAGGAGAACGCGGCGCTGCGGAAGCGTGTCGTTGAGCAGGACGCGCGGATCGAGGAGCTGGAGCGGCGGGACAATCGGGACTCGCGGAACAGTTCGCAGCCGCCGTCGTCGGATCCGCCGAAGTCGCGGGCTGAGCGGCGGCGGGAGGCGCGGGAGAAGCTCAAGCAGCTCTCGAAGTCCAAGCGCAAGCCGGGTGGGCAGCCTGGGCATGAGGGCAAGCATCGGCAGATGGTGCCGCCGGAGCGTGTTGATCATCGCAGCCAGCATCTGCCGCAGGCGTGCTCGTGCGGGCATACTTTCGATGGCTCGGAGGAGCGGGTTGACGATCCGGTGATCCATCAGCAGTGGGAGCTGCCGCCGATCCGCCCGCTGGTGTTCGAGTATGAGCTGTTGCGGTTGCGCTGCCCGTGCTGCGGTAAGCCGCGGCTGGCTGAGCTGCCTGCGGGGGTGTCGTGGTCGGCGTTCGCGGCTCGTTTGGAGGCGCATATCGCGACGCTGGCCGGTGTGTACCGGCTCTCGCGTCGGCAGGTGCGCGAGGTCTGCCAGGAGGTGTTCGGGATCCCGATCTCGCTCGGCGCGGTCGACGCGGCGATCATGCGCATGTCGCAGGTCCTGAAGGATCCGTGGGAGAAGCTGCGCGAGTACATCCAGCAGGCGGGGCTGGTGCACGCCGATGAGACCAGTTGGCGGCTTCGAGGCGCGCAGCAGTACCTGTGGCTGGCCTCCAGCGCGCTGGCGGCGTGCTATCGGATCGACCCGCACCGCTCCCAGGCAGCGGCCAAGGAGCTTTTGGGCGAGAACTTCGGCGGGTTCGTGGTCTCAGACCGCTACGCCGGCTATCACTTCCTCGACGTGCTGCAACAGCAGCTTTGCTGGTGCCACGTGATCCGCCAACTGGTCGAGGTCTCCGAGCGCCACCGCGCGGCGGGCAGGCTCGGCAAGAAGCTGGTCAAGGCAGCGCGCGAGGTGATCAACATCCACCGCCGCTACCTCGAAGACGACCACGATCTGGACTGGCTGCGCGAGCAGCTGCAACCGCTACGCGAGCGCATCCAAGCACTGCTCGAGCAAGGCGCCCGCGGCCGGCACCAGCGCACCGCCAACTTCTGCTCAGGGCTGCTTGACGAGTACGAGGCGCTGTGGACCTTCTGCGACGTCGAGAACATCCAGATCCCGCTCACGAACAACGCGGCGGAGCGGGCGGTCAGACACGCGGTGCTGCTACGCCGCATCCAGGGCGGCACCCAATCAGACGAAGGCAGCCGCTGGGTCGAGCGGATCTGTTCCGTACGCGAAACGCTACGCCTCCAAGACCGCCCCGTGCTCGACTACCTCATCAGCGCCGCGGAAGCCGCCCACCACCGACAGCCGCTACCGTCACTCCTCCCAGCCGGGCCCTGAGCCGCGATCACGCCGCCAACTCCGCCGGCGACCCCCTGAACGCGTACGACATGATGAGCAGTAGCCAGAAGTAACACCAGCAGGTTCTAGATAGTGACGTTTAACGCGCGGCCGGCGTGGCGGTCGGACACGCCTGCGGACGTGTCACTCGACGCTGACCTTACATACATTCACAGAGAGGAAGAACATGTTGACCCGCACGATGGCGGCGATGGTGCTACCCGGCAGACGATGGCTCAGCGCGAGCCGTGATGTGCCACAGACAGTCTGGATGAAGCTCGACCAGGCTCGCCGGCGCTCACTGTGCATCCAGGACCGGGTCGAGCTTGGGCGTGAGCGCTTGATCCAGCGTCACGGCTGGGGAGGGCGGCGATGATCGAGCAGGCGCAGGGACTGAACACGGCGGCGCTCGAGGCGATAGCGAACCTCGAGCGCCGCTGCCTGGCCGCCGACGGCGGCCGTCTGAAGCTCGAGTGGGGGACGCTGCGCAGCCGCAAGGCCGGCGAGGTCCGCGACCTGCTCTGGTGGGAGGACGGTGAGCTCTGCGGCTTCCTCGGAATCTACGGCTACCGGGCTGGTGTCTTTGAGGTGACCGGCATGGTCGACCCGCTGGGGCGGCGTCGCGGCATCGGTCGTGCGCTGCTCGACGAGGCCCTCGCGCTGCTGCGAACCCTCGGTGGCGGGCAGGTGCTGCTGGTGGTCCCACGGGTATCCGCGGGCGGGCATGCGCTCGCGCAGAGCTACGGGATGGTCTATGAGCACTCCGAGCACGCGCTGCGCCTCGATGCGCGCCCGGCCGCCGCGCCAACTGGTCCGCAGCTGCGTCTGCGCCAGGCGACCGAGGAGGACATTGCGCTGCTCTCGGGGCTCTACCTCGACGCGTTCGGCGACGCCGCGGTCAACCCCGACAGGCTCTCCGGGGAGCGCTCGCGCACGCTCGTGATCATGCTTGACGGGACGGCGGTCGGGACGATCGCGCTTGCGCGTGACGGCGCCCGCGGCGGCGTCTACGGCTTCGTCATCGACCGGTCACTGCGTGGCCGGGGGATCGGCGGGCGTGTGCTGCGCTGGGCCTGTGCCGATTTGTTCGAAGCGGGCGTGGAGTACGTGGACCTGGAGGTGGAGGTCGAAAACGAGCACGCGCTTGGTCTGTACACGGCCGTCGGCTTAAGGGCCCTGGCAACCGACGATTACTACAAGCTTGCACTCGGTTGATCCGCCGCTGGCCCGCCCGGCTGCCACTCCTCGCCCGAGAGCCGGGCGAGCGCGCGGATCAGCGAGTGCGTGCCGTCACGGCCACCGCCCTGGGCCCGCAGCGCCAGGTAGAGCTCGTGTGCGAGCGCGAGGCCCGGGAGCGCCAGGTTCATGCGTCTGGCCTCGCCGAGCGCGATCTCCATGTCCTTGATGAAGTGCTCGACCATGAAGCCGGGCGCGAAGTCGTCGCGCAGCATGCGTGGCCCGTAGTTGGACAGCGACCAGGAGCCCGCCGCGCCGCCCGCCACGGCCGCGAGCACCACCTCGGGGTCCAGGCCGGCACGGTGGGCGTAGAGCAGCGCCTCGCACACGCCGATCATGCCGGTCGCGATCAGCGTCTGGTTGACCATCTTGGCGTGCTGCCCGGCGCCGGCAGGTCCCTGGTGGACGATCGTCTTGCCCATCTGTTCAAGCAGCGGCATGATCCGCTCGACCGTCGTCGGCTCGCCACCGACCATGATCGCGAGGCTGGCGGTGCGCGCGCCGACGTCGCCGCCTGAGACGGGCGCGTCGACACTCGCCACCCCGCGTTGGGCCGCCGTTTGGAAGATCTCCTGCGCGAGCGCGGGCTCGCTGGTCGTCATGTCGACGATCACGCTGCCGGGTCGCGCGCCCGCGAGCACGCCGTGCTCACCCAGGATCACCTCGCGCACGTCAGCCGGGTAGCCGACGATCGTGAAGGTCACCTCCGCCTGGGCCGCGACCTCGGCCGGCGTCTGCGCCCAGCGCGCCCCGCGCGCAATCAGGCTCTCGGCGCGCTCGCGTGTGCGCGTGTGGACGGTGAGCTCGTGGCCGGCGCTCAGCAGATGCCCGCACATGGAGGCGCCCATCACGCCGGTCCCGATCCAGCCGACCTGGGTCGCCCGAACGCCCAAACCAGCCCGCGACGGTTCACCTGTGGTGGTCACCTACACTCCCCCTCTGCCTACGTGGATCCGCGCGCGGTTGCGTCGGCCGTAGCTGTCGACCCTACTCAGAAAGCCTGCGCACATGAACTGGATCATCCCACGCGGGCGTCCGCGCGCGCTTGCGCCGAGCCCCGGCCTGCGGTCAGCGTCCGTTGACCGCAGGCCTCCCGCCGAGCCGGAGCCCGTCCGATTTTGAGCCCGACCGTTCAAGCGCCGGCACACGGTGCCGATAGCTAGCGCGTGTCCGGACCTCTGTTCAAGAAGCTCCGCGTCGCTGCCGCCTTCTGCGTGGTGGCGGTCTGCGCCTCTGCCGTGCCGCTCGGCGGCTTGGCCACGGCCCGTGCCGCGGCGACGCCGGCGGCCGCGCGCGCGCCCTTTGACGCCGCCTTCCTCGGTGACTCCTACACCTTCGGCGTGGGCGCCACGCAGCCGAGCGACGGGTACGCCTACCTCGTCGCCCGGGCCGAGCACTGGACCGCCCGTATCGTCGGCCTTCCCGGCAGCGGCTACGTACGGGTCGCGATCCGCGACCACAAGAACATCGCCGCTGGGCTACCGGCCGTGATCGCCGCCCAGCCACGGGTGGTGATCGTCGCAAGCGGCCACAACGACGCGATGCCGCACGTCCCCTACACGCAGACGGAGGCCGCTGCGCTGCGGGATCTGAGCTCGCTGCGGGCGGCGCTGCCGCAGGCGACGATCGTGGTGCTCGGCCCGATCTGGCTCAACGGCCACCCGGACCGCAAGGCGCTCTACGTCAACCACGCGATCCACCTGGCCCAGGAGCGGGTCCCCGGCACGCTCTGGATCGACCCGATTACGCAGCGCTGGTTCACCGGCTCCTGGGTCAAGCGCACCGGCGATGACCGGACCATGATCAACTACACCGCCGGTCACCCGAACAACCGCGGCTACCGTCACATCGCCACTTTGCTTGAGGCCGACCTGCGCCAGCTCGGCATCAGCTGAGCGGTCGCAGACACCGCTCAACGGTCGCGCCAGGCACCGGCTCCAGCCAGCTCGCCGCCACGCACCAGTCGCGCGGGCGAGCGGTCGCCGGCGGCGCGGGACTCGATCCCCGCCAGATCGGGCATGCTTGCTGCCGCAAACAGGACGATGTTGCCGCGGCGCTTGGGTCCAGCCAGCGCCGCAACGGCGGGATAGGCCTCAGCGAGTCCGGCCGCGATCGCACGCGCGTCCGCGAGCCCCGCCGTGTCGACCACGTTCACCAGCGTCAGCGCCGCCACCCGGGCACAGTCCCGCAGGGCCTCCACGGTGACCAGGTGGCGAGGCACTCGCGCGCCGGTGAACGCGTCGATCACGATCGCGTCGCCACTCGCGTCTGCCAGCCCGTCCAGCGCCCCGCGGCCGTCGCCGACCTGCACCCTGAGGCCCGGCTGGCGCCGCAGCCCCATGTGCGCTCGCGCCAGCTCGAGGACGCGGGCGTCGAGCTCGTAGACGCGCTGGCGCGAGCCTGGATCGTCGGCCAGCAGCGCGCGCGCCAGTGTGCACGCGCCGCCGCCCAGGTGGATCACGCGTCTGGCCCCTGCGGCCCGCAGCACCAGTCGCATCCAGCGCAGGTAGTCGAACTCCAGGTGGCTTGAATCGGCCAGGTCTACGTAGGAGGCGTCCATGTCGTCCTGGCGCAGCAACCGGCCGCTTGGGCGGTCGGGGTCGGCGAGCACGGAGAGCTCGCCGACAGTGCTGATCAGGACCCGATCACTGCGACTCATGATCGCCTTGACCTTCGAGTAGGTTCAGGGTGTTTCCTTGGGCGCGTGGAGCGAATGCTGACGATAGGCGAGCTCGCCGCGCTGGCCCGTGATTGCCGCACTCGCCGTCGGCGGGGCGCAGACGACGATCTACAACACGCTGATCGCGACCATTGTGTAGACCAGCCTGCCCAGCGACGCTTACGGCCTTGCGACTTCGATCAGGAGGTGCGGATCGAAGCTGCTGGTCCCCGCCGGCGTCGGTTGCGCCGGCCTGCTCGCCGGTGCGCGCTTTCTCTCCAAATTGCGCGAACACTCGCTGCGACGGCTTGCAAACACCACAGGCGCTGGGGTAAGTTTCAGCGCAGCGGTTCGGGAGGGAGCAGGCCCAGCGAAAGCCAAGCGAGGCGGCTCCCGACGGCTGGCGACAGAGCTTTTTTCCGCGCGCAGGCTACGCGTGAGAGCAGGCACGGTCGTCGCCCCCGGACCGCCTTTTTTGTTTCTGGCGCGGTCACGTCCGACCCGCCAGCTAGCTTCCCGGGCGCGGCATCAACACCGCCGAAGCAGCTCGGGAGCCTGCCCCCGAGCTGCAGGGCGACCGGGGCGCCACCGGGAGCCGGGCGCTGAGGGTAGACCCCGTACGCACAACACCTCAGCTAGCCCGCCCGCTCCCCCGCAGGCGCCGCTCCGCGTAGCATTTTCTGTGATGTCTGCTCCGGACCGACACACCGAGCTCGACGCCCAGCAGGAGCACTGGCAGCGCATTCTCGCCGCGAGCCCAGACCGCTTCGGGACAGACGCGAGCGTACCCGCCCGAGCCGCCGCGCAAGCCTTCCGGGAGGTGGGCGCCACGCGTCTGCTCGAGCTCGGCGCCGGGCAGGGGCGCGACACGCTGTTCTTCGCCACAAACGGCTTCCTGGTGACCGCCCTTGACTACGCCGCGAGCGCGACCGCGGCGACAAGCGCCAGGCTCGCAGCTCACGGCCTGGCCGACCGGGTGCGGGTGCTTGGCCACGACCTGCGCGAACCCCTGCCGTTCACCGACGCGAGCTTCGACGCCTGCTACTCGCACATGCTCTACTGCATGGCCTTCACTGAGGCGCAGCTCGCGCGCCTCTCGGCGGAGATTCTGAGGGTGCTCAGACCTGGTGGTCTGAACGTATACACCGCCCGCAGCACCAGCGACCCCGACTGGGGCAAGGGCACACACCACGGCGAGAACCTCTACGAGAGCGGCGGCTTCATCGTCCACTTCCTCTCCGACGAGGCCATCGCGCGGCTCGCCGAGGGTTACGGGCTGGTTTCGGTCGAACCGTTCGAAGAGGGGCCACTGCCCCGCCGGCTGGTCCGCGTCACGATGCGCAAGGCCGAGTAGGACGCAGCTGCGGTGGCAGGGCGCGTCAGGACGCTCTCGTGGATCAGTCTCGGCTGGATGACGGTTGAGGGCGCCGTGGCGATCATCGCTGCGGCCGCTGCCGGCTCGGTCGCGCTGCTGGCCTTCGGCATCGACTCCGCGATCGAGGCGTGCGCGGCGCTGATCGTGATCTGGCGCTTCAGCGGCAGCCGCCTCGCCTCGGAGACCGCCGAGCACCGCGCCCAGCGCCTGGTCGCCGTGAGCTTCTTCCTGCTCGCACCCTACGTCGCTCAGGATGCGGTCCGCACGCTGCTCACCGGAGAGCATCCGTCCACGAGCCGCGTCGGCATCGCGCTGGCGCTCGCCAGCATCGTCGTGATGCCGCTGCTGGGGGGCGCCAAGCAGCGGCTCGGGCGCGCGCTCGACTCGCGCGCGACCATCGGCGAGGGAGCACAGAACCTGCTCTGCGCATACATGGCGGCGGGCGTGCTCGTGGGTCTGCTCGCCAACACCTTGCTCGGCGCCTGGTGGCTTGACCCGCTGATTGGGCTGGCGATCGCGGCACTGGCCGTGCACGAGGGAATCGAAGCCCTGGAGGACGAGGACGGCGACTAGCCCTCGGTGGCCCTCGCGGCGCGGCGCCGTCGGCGCGAGAGCCAAAAGAATGTCTCTGCGATCGGGTTTGGCGACCTAAGCTTGGGGTATTGCGAGCATCATGAGAGGGCGGCGGTCGCCCTCCGCCAAACACCTCCAGAGGCGGTCTGCGGATGCAGCTTGGAATCGTCACGCGAGGGGGGCACGAACCGGAGCGCGAGGCGCGCTCGGGTGACGGGCGGGACGCAACCAACAGGCAGGGCGGGACCGGGGCACTTTCGGTGGCCACCGAGCGCCGGCGCGACCTGCAGGGCGTGCGCGCGCTCGCAGTGCTGCTGGTCGCCTTCAACCACGCCAACGTCCCCTTCCTGCCGGGCGGCTACATCGGCGTCGATGTCTTCTTCGTCCTGTCGGGCTACTTCATCACCGGGCTGCTGCTGCGCGAGGGGTTGGGAGGCGTCCATGGACGCGACGGCGAGCACGGCGCCGGGCGCGTCTCGATCCCCCGCTTCTACGCGCGGCGCGCGCGCCGCATCCTGCCGGCCGCGACGCTGACGCTGGCGGTCACCGCGGTGGCCGTTTACTTCGTCTACGACGTGTGGCGCGCCGACGTGCTCGCAACCCGGCCGGTGCTGCTGGACGAGCTGGCCGCGGCGCTCTTCTACGCCAACCTGCACTTCGCCGCCACGGCCACCAACTACTTCGCCAACGCGGCCGCGGGCCTGCCCTCGCCGGTCCTGCACTTCTGGTCGCTGTCGGTCGAGGAGCAGTTCTACCTGGTCTGGCCGTCGCTGCTGGCGGTTGTGCTGTTTGTCTCACACCGCCACGGCGTCTTTGACCGCCGTCGCGCCGTGAAGCTCGTCACCGTCACGCTGGTGCTCGTCTGCGCGGGGTCGCTCATCTACTCCATCCACGACAGCTACACCAACCCAGAGAGCGCCTACTTCTCGCCCTTCGCGCGAGCCTGGGAGCTCGGGCTGGGCGGGCTCATGGCGCTCGCGGCGCCGTACGCGGCACGGCTCTCGCGGGTGCTGCGCGAGGTGCTCGGCTGGGTCGGGCTGGGGATGGTGATGACGGCAGCCTTCGTCTTCTCGAGCGCCACGATCTTTCCCGGCTACGCGGCGCTGCTGCCGGTGGTGGGCGCTGCGCTGCTGATCATCGGGGGCCTGCACAGCACCCGCCGGGGCGTTGATCGGCTGTTGGCCACACGGCCGATGGCCTACGTCGGTGACCGCTCCTACACCTTCTACCTGTGGCACTACCCGACGCTCGTGATCGCCTGGCAGGCGGCTGGCCATGAGTTGCCGGTGATTGACAACCTGGGGCTCCTGGCTGGCGCCTTCGCGCTCTCAGCGCTGACCTTCCACTTCTACGAGAACCCACTGCGCTTTGCCCGCTGGCTGCGCGGCTGGCGTACCGCGTTGCTCGTGCCGATCTCGATCGGCACCTCACTGACGGCGATCATGGTGCCGGCGTTCATCGTCGAGGGGACGCTTGTCTCCGAGGCGCAGGCCGCCCAGAAGATCGTCGTGCCGCCGCTGCGGCCCGCGCCCGGGCAGCCGGATCCCATCAGCCTGCTCGACGCAAAACCGCTGCCGGCGCTCTTGGCGGCGGTCGCGGCGGTGCGCGCCAACGCGCCGCTGCCAAAGATCCTCGTGCCGGACGGAGCCACGCTCGCGCGCGAGAACGTGCTGATCAGCTACGACATCCCGCGCGGCTGCCAGCCGGCCTTCGGCCCCGGGATCACCAGCAAGATCTGCAAGCTCGGCGACCCGACCTCCAACAGGGTGGTCGCGATCGTGGGCGACTCCCACGGTGGCATGTGGGTGCCAGGGCTGCTGCGGGTGGCGCGCGCACAGCACTTCGCGGTGGTGGTGCTCGACAAGCCCGGCTGCTTCGTCAACCGCGTGCACACCAACCTGCCCGGCTTCCCCTGCGCCGACTGGTACCGCTGGGCGATCCAGCAGGACCGCGAGCTGCACCCGGTGGCGACGCTGGTCGCCTTCAAGCTCTCCGGCGGCTACCTGGAGCACCATCCCGTGAGCACCACCGCCGAGCTGCGGTCGGTGATGCGCGATGTGCGTCACGGCGTCTGGCTTGAGGACCCACCCGGTCAGCTGCAGAAGACCGCCGCCTGCATCACCGCCCCGGGCGCCACCCAGCGCACCTGCTCCTCGCCGGAGACGCCCGCCTACCACGACCTCGTCAACCACATCCAGTCGATGTTCGTCGCGCGGCGTCTGGCCTGGATCCCGACCGTGCAGTGGTTCTGCGCCGAGAATGTCTGCCCGAGCGTGATCGACCACATGCTCACGACCCACGACGGCGACCACCTGACAATGCCCTTCAGCGCCGCGCTGGGGCCGCTCGAGGCACCGGAGATGCGCCGCATCTTCGCCCACTTCGGGGAGTGAGCGCGGCTGTGTAAGGCGTCGTTGGTGGGGCCGGCCCAGCGGGGCCGGCCCACCGATCTCAGCCCTCGGCGGCCAGTTCCGCCAGCCAGGCCTCGTCCCTGTCGGCGGTCGCGGCGGACGCCTCGGCGCGTACCGTGCGGCGGCTCAGCAGCAGGTAGGTGCCGGCGCCGAACAGGGCGCCCATGAAGACGCTGAAGTCCGCGCCGCCGGTCTGGTTTGAGAGCGGCGAGATCCAGGCCGGATAGGCGTTCAGCCAGGATGCGGCCGCGACCATGCCGACCAGCTGAGCGATGATGCCCGGCCAGTGGATGCCGCCGGAGCGGTGGTAGAGGCCGCGGGCGGTCTGCATCAGCGCGCCGGAGTCGTAGTGGCCACGGCGCAGGAAGAAGTCTGTCAGGTAGATGGCCACCCACGGCGCGATCCAGATCAGCATGAACAGCACGAAGTCCTCGAGGAACGAGTAGAAGCTCGTGGAGAAGACCGTGACCGCCGTGAGCGCGCCCGCGATCGTCGTGTCGAGCAGCACACACTGCCAGCGCTTGATGCCGGGGATGATCGCCTGCAGGGTCAGGCCGGAGGAGTAGAGGTCGATGGAGTTGATCGCGAACAGCTGCACGATCACGAAGGCGAGGTAGGGCCAGATGAACCAGCCCCAGAGCGCGTGCGGCAGCCCGGCGATCGGGTTTGAGGCGTCGGGGATCGCGGTGGCCACGGCGGCGCCCAGCAGCATCAACAGGGTGGTCGGGATGAAGCCGCCGAGCGCCACCCAGCCGACGATCTTGCGCGGGCTGGTGTCGGGCGGCAGGTAGCGGGAGAAGTCGTTGGCGTTCATCGGCCAGCCGTAGCCGCCGGCGGAGAGCACGAACGCGAGCGCCGCCATCATGCTCGCCCAGCTGGCGTCGTGGCCCGCGCCGAGATGCGCCTTGCCGATCGTCTGGATCGCCAGCAGGATGAACAGCACGACGAACGGGCCGACCATCATCCGCAGCGTTCGCAGCATCATCCGGTGGCCGAACAGCGGCAGCGCCAGCTGCACGCAGGTGGCGGTTACGATCAGCGCCCACTTGAGTCCGTCCGAGGTGCCGACACCCGCCTTGTTGAGGAGCGCGAGGCCGGCGGAGACAACCAGGTAGAGCCCCAGCACCTCGTAGCCGACCTGGGTCATCCAGTTGAAGACCGCGATCAGCTTCGCGCCGGCGGGTCCGAACGGCGCCCGGTTGATCGTGAACGCGGCGGTGCCGGCACGCGGCCCCTGCAGCGAGCCCAGGCCGTTGACCAGATACGAGAGGTTGCCCACCAGGACCACGACCAGCGCCTGCCAGAAGCGCAGGCCGAAGCCGACGATCAGCAGGGCCCCGTAAACCACGTATTCGACGTTGAAGAGTGCGCCCGCCCACATCCAGGCGAGGTCCCGGGGCACGCCACGGCGCTCGGCGAGCGGGATGTAGTCAATCCCCTTTGTCTCAAACAGCGGCTCGTCGGTGACTGAGCCGCCGGCCGGATGTGCACTGCTCAACTCGAGCGTCGCGTTCACGTGACCCCTCCGCGGTGGTCTGGTGGTTTTCGGGCTGCGAATTCTGCCGCCTCGGCCGGTCGGCTGCTTCGGCCACCTGGCCAAAGCGGATTCGACCTCGACTCGGAGGCGCCCCAGAGCGAGAGGCGCCCCAGAGCGAGAGGCGCCCCAGAGCGGGAGGTGCCATGGAGCCGGAGGCGCGCCTATGAGTCGAGCCGGTGGCCGCCGCGGGCGACCCAGGCGTCGATCAGCTGGCGCGCGATCGAGACCTGGCCCGGGAGGCGCAGCGCACCGCTGGCGTGCTCGTTGTTGGCCGGGCGATCCTCGGGACCGGTGGCCTCGCGCACCTCGTCGAGGCTGAACCACGCCACCTCGACCATCTCACCGGGCTGTGGGCGAGGCGGCTGCGCGCCGCCTCGCTCGGCGCTCGCCTCGTAGCCCAGCATCAGCGAGGCCGGAAACGGCCACGGCTGGGAGGCGATGTAGCGCGGCGCATGCGCGCGGACCGCTGACTCCTCGTGGACCTCGCGCAGCACGGCCTCCTCGGGTGTCTCGCCGGGTGCCACGTAGCCTGCCAGGATCGAAAAGCGCCCCGGCTCCCAACCGATGCGCCGGCCGAGCAGGACGTTGCCACAGCCGTCGTCGACGAGCATGATCACGACCGGGTCGGTGCGCGGGAAGTGACTTGCCCCGCAGCTCGGGCAGCGCCGCGCGAGCCCCGCCTGTCTCACCCGAGTCGGGCTGCCGCAGCGCGCGCAGAAGCGATGGTTCCGGTGCCATCCGAGCAGCGCCACCAGATAGGCCGCAAGCCCGCTCTCGGCCTGCGGCAGCAGCAGGCCGGCCTCACGCAGGGTGACCAGGCGGCCGAGGCCTGTGTCGCTTGCCTGGCTCGCGGCCTCGGGGTCGTCGAGGTCGGCGGCGAACAGCGGCGCACCGGCATCGAGTCCGAGCAGGATTGGCTGGTGGGGGTTGATGTTGCCGGCGAGCGGGCGGCGCAGCAGGTGCGGGCGCGGCGAGTCGCCGATCAGCACGCGGTCGGCGCTCGCGCCCAGCACGGCGGCCTGCGGGTCATCCAGCAGGCGCAGTATCTCGTTGCGGTCGTCGCGCAGGTCACTGGCTCGGTCGATGGTCGCGCCCGTCAGCGGCAGGGCCAGCGGTGGCGCTGCGAGCGCGACACCCGACAGCGCGGGTGAGCGGGAGTCTGGATGGGCGGGCACGGTCATCTCGGTCTACCGCTGACTGTAGTTGCAGGGTCGTCTGCGCCTGTGGTCGATCGGTGGTCGCCACGGCCGTTCACGGCGCTGACGGCGGCCGTCCGGGGCGGCGGACCGCCCGCCATACAATGGGGCTTCGCGCCCCCATGGTCTAGTGGTTAGGACGCCTCCCTTTCACGGAGGAGATCGCCGGTTCGAGCCCGGCTGGGGGTACTCAAGAAAGCCCTGCAAATCGATGGCTGTTGAGGCGATCAGAGGGTGGCAAAGTGGGGCCATTTGGGTTTGGCTACCACTTTTGGCTACCAAACGAGAGCCGGTTTGTCGTGGCGGGCGGGCTGTGATGCTCGCGCAGCCGGCGAGGTCGCTCGGTCGCAAGGCTGTCGGGCAGATGGCTATGCGGGCCGCTCGCGCGAGCGCCGCGCGCCCGGGGGCTCTGCTGCGGTCTGAGACAACTGCGGATGCCAGGACGGCGTGCTTCAGTTCAACGTTTCGGTGCCGGACTCCGGCAGCGTCTCCACCGGTAGGATCAACGAGTTCGTCCAGTGCGGCAAGGCCCTGGGGCGATGGCCTCTTGCGGAACACTGAGGGCGGACGCTCGGCCTACCCGAGTCCGGGATGCTTTACACGCAGGATGTCGGGGGTTCGAGCCCCTCACCGCCCATCCATGAACCGCCTGCAAACCGGCGTATTGTTGGGCGTGTTGCTGGTCGGCTAGGGCCAGATTCGCGAAAAGTGCATCACGGGAGTGCATCATTTGGGGCTCTCCGTGGTCGAGCACGAAGTCTGCGCGCGCCATTCTCGGCCCGGCGCCAAGTGGTTGACAGCGCCCTCTCGCACGAGCGCGGTCCCGAACCGTCGGAGCGCGGGTGCGGGTGGCATCGACTCCCGGGCAGCTCGCGCTGTCCGCGGGGGTTCGGGTGCCTGAGGTTGCTGGCGGCCTCCATGGAATATGGTGGTCATGGAAGCCGAGCGATGGGAGCTTCGCTGCACAATCCGGCGGCTGACCGCCCCACCAGCAAGTTTCAGTGAGGCCGGAACACGCCTGACGACCTGGATCTTGGATTAAGTGGTCGCGTTCTGGGCTTGCGGGGGCGCGGCGCTTTATTGAGGCTCTCTCGGCATCGATGTGGTCAGTGTCAGCCGATTTCGAACACGTGCAGTTAGTGTGGGAGGTGAAGGGTGATCGGGCGGCTGGTGGGCAGGATGAGCGCGAGCGCGGCCTTGGCGCTGCGCAACCCGTAGGCACGGCGAGTGATCAGCCGGACCTTTTTGTTGAGCGCCTCAGTTCGGCCCTGGTTGATCCCGAGACGGATGGCGGCGAGGCTCCCGTCGCGGTTTGCGGATCGTCTTGCCGAGCTTGACGAACGGCTGAAGCCAGCAGCGGGCGAGGCGGCTGAGGAGTCGGTCGATCAGGACAGTGACGTCGTCGATATCCAGGCCACGCTCGAAGATGCCGCGGACGGCTTTTTTGAGCGTGTACGCGCGCCACATCTCGCCGCCAGCGGTCTTCAGTCGGGCGAGCGTGGCGGCTTGGGCGTCGGCCAGCTTCTCGAGCTTCTTTAGCAGCGACGAGCGGGCGTCCTGGAAGCGCTTGGCGGCGTTCTGGTGGCCGCGGGAGCGCAGCTCGTTCCAGTAGGCGCGGCGGACGTCGTCAAGCTCCTGGTCGGCGAGCGCTACCACGTGGTAGGGGTCGATGCAGATCGTCGCCTGTGGCGCGTTGGCGCGGACGCTCTTGGCGTAGCCGCCGGTCGTGTCCATCGACACGACCCGCAGCTTGCCCACGCGCGCGAAGATCGCGGGCTCGATCTCCACGTCGGACTCGAGCCACGTGCCGTGGATGCCGTTGCCCGAGGGCACTGTCGGGCAGGGGCCGAACGGGACCATGATCGTCTGCTCAGACTCCCCCGACGGCTTGTAGGTATCTGCTGGCGGGTCCTGAAGCGGCGGGTCGAGATCCTCGAAGAACCGGTCGGCAGCGGCCACCACTTTGCCCTCGCATCCGCACACGATCTGACGGCGCTGATGGTCGGCGACCAAGGTGAGGTAGTTGTGCTGGCGTTTCCAGCGGACCTCGTCAACGCCGCTCTCATAGAGCTCCTCCAGACGCCGCGGATCGAGCTCGTCGTCGCAGACGCGCTTGATGATCCGCCCGACCGTATCCCAATCGATCCGCTGCATCCGCTTGATCGTCGACCTGTCCGTCCTGGCTGCCAACCACGCGACCGGACACTCGAAGTCGCGTGTGAACTCCGAGCCCGGCCGCGCTAACAGCACCCCCGAGGTGATCGCCCCTCGCTCTGGGCACCACAACCGGCGCCGGCGGCAATGGACCTCAAACCGCCAGATGCCGAAATCCAGGTGCCGTCAGACCGAGTGCTCCGGGCGCGTGTACTTGCGCGCCCTCGTCGAGTAGCCGCACTCAGGGCAGATCAGCCACCGCCGCTTGAGCGCTACCTCGACGACCACCCGGCCGGGCTCGAAGCGAACCTTTCACACCCATGCCCCGGGAGTCGCATAAGCCTGGAAAATGCCGTCGTGACAGGCATCGTCGTCTTCTGCTTCGGGCCGCTTGACCATCAGCCTCGATCTTGCAGTAAGCGGCTGGGTTGGTTGTCAGGGGGGCGCGGGAGCGTTGGTGCGGGTGGCGCGGGGTCTCTTTGGCCGCTTGCGGATCGGTGTGTGGCGCGGTCGGGGTCCCTCTGGCGGGTTGGGGTGCTGTTTTTGGGCAGGCTGACGCCCGGGGTGTCGCGGGAGTGATCGTCGGTGGGGTGGCCGTGGCGCTGAGCAGCGCCGCGTGGGTCAGCCCGTGGGGGCTTCGAGCGCTTTCAGACGCGCAAACGCGGCGGCGAGCTGTGCTGACCACGGCCAGGAGCCGGAGAGTCTCAGCACGCTGCGGCGGGCGTGACGGCTGATGCGGCCTGACTGGTGCAGCAGCCGGTAGCGCAGTCGTTTGAGCTCCCAGCGACGTGCCTGGTCTTTGAGGCAGAGTTGTTGGGTTATGGCGATCAGGTCCTGGGCGAGCATCACGAGCCAGAGCCACACCTGGTTGTTGGCGAACTGGCGGAACGGGAGGTTACGCAGCCCGCAGTCCTTCGCTTGGCGGATGCGGTCCTCAACCCGGGCGTGGCCACGATGGGTCAGGTCAAGCTGGCGGATGTCGCCGTCTTGCTGGTCGGTGATGAACACCGCCAGGCGATAGCCGTCATGGTCTGCGAAGGACTGCTGATCACCGTCTGTAAGGGTGGTGCGACGGGCGATCAGCCTGGAGCGCTCAGGCCATGCGGAGAGGTCGACATGATCGGTGATCTCAACCACCCAGGAATGCTCGCGCTCTGTTCCGTCCCGACGGAGCGCCCGTTCCCAGGCGCTCTCAGGTATCGCGATGATCGCCTCACGAACGGGCTGGGAGAGGTCAAACCCGAACGAGAACCGCAGATCACCCTCACGGCAGTAAACGCACAGCTCATGTGTTGAGCCGGCACCATCAGCCCTGACCAGGATCTCCCCATCAAGCGCCTTCTCATCCAGCTGCGCAAGCGCGAGATCCAAAACCTGCTTGTGATCGCTGGCGGTGTTCGACCCCGCGTTCCCGGGCCTCAAGATCCCTGCGAGCGCCTCCCCGGTCCCGTCCAGGTACGCAAGCAGCGGATGATGCCCGTAGCCGCCCTTGAAGTTCCCGTGCGCCTGCTCCTTCTCCGAGTACGCGGTGGTCAGCGACGCGTCGATGTCGATCACGGTCCGCTCCGGCCGGTTATGCCAGCGTGCCAGTGAACGCTCCGGTCTTGCGCCGATCTCCCACGCGCGGGCCCTGCCGACCGCGACCGCGTCACGCAACCGGGCAAGACACTCCTGATCGATCGAGTCGATCACCCGAAACGCTGTTGAGTCAGAGCACACGTTCCCGAACAGGTCAGGCTGGTCACGAAACGCGCCGAGATCCGCCAAACAGTCCCCGCCATCAGCAAGCATCACCGCCAGATCACGCAAAACAACCCCCGGGTCGTGCGCGGAGCGCCGCCGGCGACTGGGTGCCATCGCCACAGACAGCGCTCGTGTGAGCCCAACCCGGTCCGCCACCCCAGCCAAAAGCGCGCTGCCGACATGCCCCGCCACACCGGCGCCGTCCGCCCGAACATCTACCTTTGCCAGCAGCCCTTCATGCTGCACCATATGGGTGAACCTCCTGAACCGGAAACGTGAGCGTGGTAACCCACATTTTCGCTGCTCAGGCGGACGTTCTCGCGCCCCGGCAAGCCCGGGGCGCGACTACTTAATGCAAGATCCAGGTCAGGAGCCAGCAGACTGCGGAGTGGGCGGCGAGCGTGTCGCCAACCAGCGCGCAGCATGCGAGGCTTTCTCAGACGGCGAGAGGCCTCCTCAAACCCAGAATCCAACGCTCACCATGTCCACACCGACGCCCGGAGACCCCTTAATGACTAGTCCGGGTTGGCAACGTCGAAGTCGCGCCAGCGGACACAGACCGTCACCACCTTGATGGAGTGCGGGCGTGTAATTCCGCCGGAACGGACCGCACAGCTCCCGTACTCGGTCGGGCCGCTTTGTTGCGGCGCGTCCTACCAGTGGGTACAGCTCGCATGGTGGGACCGATACACCGTCTGGCTACGACTCGCTGCGTAGGGCGGAGATTCGGTCGTCGTCGATGGCCGCTGATCACCACAGTCGTCGGTGTGGTGAGGTGACCTACCCAATCACTCCTTGACAGGCAGGACGTGGTAGACGGTCGGATAGTGGGCATCGAGCTTCGCCACGCCCATCTTCTGCGCCACGAGATTAAACGCCGTCGTGACGGCTTCGAGCGGTCCAACACCGTGAACTCGAACGCCGATCATCATTCTCAATGACTCAGGCTGCGGCTGTCCCTGCTCACGGTGCAGCGACTTGATGTTGCCTTCATCGTCCATCTCTAGGAGGATCGGTGGTTCGGTCAGGGCGTCCGCAGCAAGCAACCCGACGATAGTCGGGTAATCTGCATATGCCGCGGTAGGCATGCTGACCGTCACTCGATAGTCGCCCATCGGCCCCGCCTTTTGACGCGTTTGCAGACGCCACCCTATCACCTGGGCCGACTGGTGGGCCCGCAAGCTGGTAGCGGAGACCCCTATGCTGCCGAGGTCGTCGTCGGATATGTTCCGCTCACCAGCATGCGATAGAGGAGCTCTGCCCCATGAGCGATGACCCAACAGACGTAACGCCGTTCGTGAAACAGATAGCCAACGACCTAGTCCGGGAACTGGTCGATCGAGCCCCCTCCCTGACGGAGCTGTCGGTGAGGGACCAGGACGCGATTTCAACCGCGATCCTGAAGGCTGCGTGGCGAGGCATCCTGCAGGGGCTCGCGACCTATCAACACGAGTTCAACCTGAATGCGGCACAGATGACTGCCGGGAACCCCGAGCTCACGATCCAACGCGCCCAGGTGACCGTAACCACTGTCGGCGGCGTGACTGAGCCTGACGTTTGGCTACGCAAGTACGGCGACGACGCCTAACGGCCCGGTTGCATGGGCTTGCGTCAGTTTATGCTTGGACGTTGCATTAGGCGCGGCGCTGATCATGCCGGTGAGCGCGCCGGCTGAACGAGATGTGATCGGGCGCTTCAACCTGAGTCGCACTTTTCCAAGCCGCCGCGGCGTGTTACTGGGATACTGCGGCACATGACCAACACCGACTCCAGCACGCCGGTCGCGAGCGCGCAACGAACCGACTTGGGCTCGATCCCGGTCAAGGACATGGAACGCGCCAAGGCGTTCTACCGCGACACGCTCGACATGCACAGTCCCGACTGGGAAGAGAACTGGCCGGAGATCGAGACCGGCAACGTCTCTGTCTACCTCATCGACCCGACCGGAACGGGCGCAACCTTCTCGCCGCACACCGCGCCACTGGCACTCCACGTCGCCGACGTCGCCGAAGCCAAGCAAGCCCTCCAGCAGCGCGGCGTCCAGCTCTCAGGCGAGCACGACACCAGCGTTTGCAAAATGGCGTTCTTCAACGACACCGAAGGCAACGGCCTGATGCTCCACCGACGCTACGCCCCCTGACCCCCAACAACGAGCACCATCGGGGGGCGATGTGATGAAAGAGCGACGGCTGCACTAACGGACCGGGCATCCACAGCGAAGTCAAGACGCGCCTGTGATGGTCCTCGCCCACAGACCAGCTTGGCCCGAGTCGCGTGCCATCAGCTTCCGACGTCCTGACAGCTCCGCGACACGGCCCCCTTCCCGGACGTCCCAGCGTTCTTGCGCCGGACGGCCGGGCGGTCACCGAGCCATAGGCGAGGGTAAGGGAGCGAAGCGACCTTGACGGCCCGGCTGCCGGCGCCACTATTCCACCCGTCCGGGAAGGGGGCCATCACGCCCACCGCTGTGGGACCAGCGAGTTCGTCAACGGGCCGGCGGACCGCGGACAACGGCCGGGAGAGGCGTCGCCTAAACACCGCGCGCCGGATTGGACACGGCTTGCGGCAACGCCGCCATCCAGCTGGCGCCGCCGCAAGACGGGGCCGTACAGCGGCACGCGAGGCCGCAAGGCCGGAGTGGCGCAGGTGCCCCGCCCGCGCGGAGGCTCGCTTGCCGGGCTACTCCTCGCCGCAAGTGAAGTCTTGCAGGGGAGGCCAGCGGCACTGTTGCGAAGGCACGGATAACTGTGCTGTCTTGGCGGCGGTGCTGGTGGTGCTGGCCGCGCCCGGCGCGAGACCGGCGTGGTCCAGCTCGTTTTGGCGGTTCTCGACCGCCAGCAGACCAGTGCGGCTGCGGACAACTTTGAAAGTGGCTTCTTGCAGGACTTTACGCGGTCCGGGCCGTGAAGGTGGCCGGAAGTTGTCCTGAAGATGTCCAAGTTGTCCGTAGACGTCTTGCAAGACGTCCCAAGACGTCCTTGAGCCGTCCCGGCGTCTGGTGCATGTTTTGGCCATGCCCACCAGCACCACCTACACCGGCGCTCATGCGCCAGCCACCCCACGGCTCCACGGCCTCACACGCGATGAGGTGATGACCGCCATAGAGGTCGCGGAGCTTCTCCAGCTCCCAGTCTCAACCGTGTACTACCTCGCCAGGCGCGGGGAGATTCCCGCGTCCCGGTTCGGGCGCGCATGGCGGTTTCTACGGCCCCGGATCGAAGAAAAACTCGCGAGCTGAGCCTTGGTTTGTGCATGATGCACCGGCCAATCGCACAGCAGGCGGATTCCACCCTGAGCCGGAGCCCCCGGACCACCCCGGACACGGGCCGGTTCAGTCAAGGGCGACCCGGACAAGTAGGACAACTTGCGGGCCGAGCACCGAGTGCGTGGAGTGTGTCGCTGTTGATCGGGCCACTGGGCGCTCGGGTCCACGGGTGGTTGGGTTGTTGACGGTCGCGAAGATCACCGGTAGCGGCGCGGGCGGGTACGCCGAGTATCTGGACGGCAAGACCCGCTCAGCGGAGCTTGGGGACTACTACCTCAAAGACGGCGAACGGGTCGAGGCACCAGGCCGCTGGGTGACCGGTGCTGAACGCTTCAGCCTCGACGGGTCAGGACCGGTGACCGGGGAGCAGCTCAGAGCGCTGATGGCGGTCAGACGCCCAGACAACGGTGAGCAGCTCAGGCGCACCGGCGGCTCGGGTGAGGCGGTCGCGGCTGTGGACGCAACCTTCTCTGCACCGAAGTCCGTGAGCGCTGCCTGGGCCATCAGCGACCGGGAGTTCCGTCAGAAGATCGAGCGGGCGCACGAGACCGCGGTTGACCGTGCGCTCTCCTATGCGACAGGGCAGGTGCCGATGTTGCGCCGGCGTGTCAACTCCACCGAGGTGATCCACGAGAAAGCAACGGGGCTTGTTGCGACGAGCTGGCGGCACACCACCGCCCGCGCGGTCTCAGGTCAGCTCCCCGACCCGCAACTGCACTCCCACGTCCTCTTGCACGCCGCCGTCAGACGGGACGGCCGTTTGGTGGCGATCGACTCGCGTTCCTGGCTTGTGCACCAGCGTGAGATCGGTGCTGCGTACCGGACAGAGCTTGCGCGTGAGCTGCAGGCCCTTGGGTTTCAGATTGTGCGTGGCACGGGTCGTGGTGGCCGGTACTTCGAGATCGCAAGCATCCCGCAGAGCCTGCTTGACCGCTGGTCGAGTCGCCACCACCAGGTCAAGGCCGCGATCCGTGAGCGGCTCACCGACCGGGAGCGTGCGCTACAGACGCTGATCACCCACGGTGGCCCAGAAGCGGAGGAGGCGATCATCGAGCTTGAGCGGTTGCATGCGACCGGGCAGCTGCCGCCGAAACAGGACCGGCTGATGGGCACTCTGACCCGTAGCGTGAAGGTGCCGGCCACCACCCAGGACCTCGACAGCGAATGGCAGCGGGAAGCGATCCGGCATCGGATCAGCCGCGAACGCCTCGAAGTGTTGCGCCACACACCCAAAACGATCCTTCAGCCGGCAAGCCCCGAACAGGTGCTGGTCGCGCTCACCGAGTTCGACTCCACGTTCGCCGCCCGCGAAGCGAGGGCAGCCGCGCTTGAGCAGTCAGCGGGCACCCCGATCCTCGCGGCGCTGGACCAGCTCCGGGCGCTCAGAGCCAGCGGTGAGATTCTGTTGTTGGCGGACGGGAGCGGCACCACCAAAGACCATCGCGGGTATGAGCGTGCGGTGATCACGATCACCCAGCGCCTCAGCACCACCACGGTCACGCCGATCCCTGAAGAGACCACCAGGCGTGAGACGGGGCGGCTTGATCAAGAGCTCGCCGCCTATGGCGGACGGCTCTCCAACGAGCAGCGTGCCGCGATTGCCCTGGCGTGCGGTGAGCACCCGCTCGTGGTCATTGTGGGGCATGCCGGGACGGGGAAGAGCACCACCCTGACCGGCATCGCGCGCGCACACCAGAACGCGGGCCGCCGGATAGTTGTGACAAGCACCGCTGCCGCAGCCGCGGAACGACTCGCCAGCGAGCTACAGGAACACGGCGTTCAGTGCGTCGCGTATTCGACCGTCGGTTTGCATGCCGCCCTCAACCACGGCCGGATCGAGCTTGGGCCGGACACAACGGTGATCCATGATGAGGCCGCCCTGGCGTCAACCCGTGAGCAGCTCCGGTTGCTGCACGCCGTGGAGGTCGCTGGTGCGAGGTTGATTGCTGTTGGGGACCCGCAACAAAACCAGCCGGTCGGTGCCGGCGGCCTCTGGGACCGGATCGAGACCATGACCCGGCACACAGGCGCCCTGGTGGCGCTCACGGTCAACCAGCGCGCCCAGGACCCTGGTGACCGTCACAGCCAAACCCTGTTTCGCAAAGGCGAGACCGAGCTTGCGATCCGCACCTACGCAGCCCGCGACCGGATCCACCAAGCAGAGAACCAGCGCCTGGTCGAGGACCAGGCACTCGAAGCCGCCCACCAAGACCGGGAACAGGGGAAGACGACGCTCGTGATCGCGCAAACCTCGAATGAGCATTTGGATGAGCTGATGTTGACGGACATGCTGGATGGTGATGATCGCGTCATCGGGGGTGATGATCTGGGTTATGAACGACCGAACGACCAAAGCCCCTTGCAGCGTGCTCCTGTGGCCCTGGGAACGGCGGCAAGGAAGAGAAACAGGGGGCACGGGGGCGTGTGGTGGTGCGTTGCGCGTCTGTGACCGCTTCGCTTTCGCTGTTGATCGCTCGGCAGGGGCGTAGCGCCAGGACGCGGGATGTTGTCGGGGTGCGGGCGTGTGCGGTCCGAGCGATGCGACCCACCGCGCGTGGCCACCAACACCCCGGGGTCTCAGAACCCTGGTGGGTCGCGTCCCGGCCCGTGCAACAGGCCCGTCAACACCACAGCAAGCTCCCACGGTGACGCGGTGAGCTTCAGCCGTGACCGGCATGCCCGGGCCGCTCGACCGAGCGCGTCAACGGCCCCAACCAGCGGCGGGCCGGACACGATCTGTTGGTCGGCTGACGGGTCAAGCACACGCTCCCACAGGCGGGCGGTCGTGGTGATCGCCCCGGCGCGGCGCGTGAAGGTCCGCAACCAGCCACGCACAGTTCCCGCCGGGCGCCCCAGCGTCACGGCGATCGTGCGGTGACCCTGACCATTGGCCTTGGCCAAAAGCGCCCGGCCGATCACTTCCGTTCCGTCGCGCCGACGCGCGAGCGCCCAGGCTGGAAGCAGCACGTGTGTCCGCTCGCAGCGCCGACAGCACGCTCGCCGTGGCCGCAGCAAGCGTGTCTCATCAAGCAGGCGCACGGTGCGCTCGCGCGCAAACCCCCACGGCGCAAGCGGCCCGTCACAAACCGGGCAACACAAACGCCCAGCCACCAGATCATCCTCCGCCACCACCTGCTCTGCGCTCATCGCCATCACGCACACACCACACCACGCTCCTCACCTGGCCAACGCTCCCAACGGCCCCTCCCACGAGGCCCCCGGGGGAACTCGTGTTGGAAGGCATATCAGACCCCGGTCGCACCGGCAAACGCCGCCACCAGCATGGTGATAAGCAGCATCACCGCTGGCGGCAGGGCAGCGGCCAGCACCCGCAAATTGCGGACGACTACCGCGACCCGGCCGGTCATCACCACGATCCTGGCGTTGACCGCGACCAGCATCCGATCACATCACCACGCTCAACGACGTTTGAGGGCCCAACCGTCACCATCCAGCGTGTCGCTCAACAGCTGAACGCACGTGCGCAGGCGATCCGCAAACAACACCGCCAGCTCGGCGAGCACGGGCTTGAGATCCCCGGCAGGCCGTATGAGCTACACGAGGGCGACGAGATCCAGGTCCGGCACACGATCAACCATCCCGGCCACGGCCCGGTCCGTAACGGCACCAACGCAACAGTCACGGCCGTGGATGCTGAGCGGCATGAGGTTGAGCTGCGTCTCGCTGACGGGGCTCGCGTGAAGCTCGACCACCAGCAGGTCGAGCAAGCGGATCTCAGGCTGGCGTATGTGCAGCACCCGTTCCCCGCCCAAGGCCACACCACCGACACCACACACGTGATCATCACCACCCAGGCGACCCGGGAAGGGACCTATGTCGCGATCACCCGCGCACGAGCGCAAACACACATCTACCACGCCCCTGACATCGACCAGACGACGCCAGCCGTGGATCCGCTGGCGCGGCTTGCTGAGCGGGTCGGCCAAACCGAGCCGGAGGTCCCATCGATCAACACCCCCCTCGCACACGAAACGACGGTCAGAGCGATCGCGGAGCTTGAAGCCGACGGTCAACGGGTCGTGCCGGGCAGGCGCAACGAGATCGAGTACGAACCCGACCGGACGCCACCGAGGCATGCGAGGTCGCAGACACTGCCACCTATACGACGTGACCGTGAGCCGGAGCGCGATCCCGCGGTACTGGACCACGACCCGCAAGAGAACAACAGTGAGCATGGCGGAGTCGCGCGCGACAGTGGCGGACCGGCACCCGCACCCTCAATCAACATCGGCCACGACGACAGGCGCAAGGGCGATACACGACGTGTCTGGCCCGGGAGAGCCGTCATCGAGCCAGACGGACCGGAGCGGGAACCGGAGTTGCGCACACGGGATCGGACATCCGGTCACGAGCTATGAGCACCACTTCCGCTCCATCACGGCGCAGACCATGCCTGCCGGAACGAGCGTCACTGTTGCTGCGCGCCCGCTGCCGGCAGGCCGGGTTGCGGTCCCGACACGAACTCTCACCCGGACAGCCAGCCGCAGCGAGACCTGAGGTTTCTTCAGACCGTGAACGGCCGGCGTTAGGATCGGCGTGATGCAGCTTGAGTGGGAGCTACTGCTGACGTTTCCGGGCATCGGCGGCATGCAAGGCATCTGCCACATCCGCGCCTACGAAGCACCCGGGGCATCGGCCGGTGGTGGCCGCCGACTAGCCGCCAGACAAGCCCAGCACTTTCGTCCACAGCCCGACCGAGACGCCCGACAACACAGTCCAGGAACGTCGCTAGCCGGACGGACGCGAACCCCAGTTCGTCGCACACCACGGACCAGATGAGTTTCCCGACGGCTGCCACTTCGCGCGCCGTTCCGTCACCGAGGACCCGGACAACCACGAGCAGACAATCGTCGTCACCCAAGACCGCACACGCCACACGACTCGAATGCCCTGTCGCTTGTGGTGAACTTCAGCTTCTGACCTGGCCTGAGTTGGGCGGCCAGCGGCAGGCTGCCGCTGAGTACGGTTGCAATGACAGGGTAGCCACCGGTCGTGGGGTGGTCGGTCAGCAGCAGGATTGGGTGGCCGCTCGGCGGCACTTGAATCGCACCTTCGATCATGCCTTCGGACGGTAGCTCACCGTCGCGCGCGCGCTCAAGTAGCGGGCCGGAAAGGCGAAGGCCGATGCGGCCCGATTCAGGTGTAACGGTGAACGGATCCGCGGTCAACCGCCGTAAGGCGGCAGCGGTGAACCAGTCGTCACGCTGACCGAAGGAGATCTGGAGCAGCGCTTGGCCGGCGGGTTGGGTCGAGTGCGGCGCATGCGATATCACATGGGTGGTCTCCTCTATCGTGCCACCGCGCGGCGAATCCGTTAGGGCTGACGCGGCGCCGAGCTCGAGAGCGTCACCGGGTGCTAGCGGTGCTGGCCCGATGCCGGTCAGCAGGTCAGTGGCGGCGCTTCCGAGTGTCAGGGGGACGGCGATGCCGCCAGCGAACGCTACGTAGGTCCGCAGGCCGGTGCGAGCCGTGCCAATGCTGAGGACCTCCCCGTCGCCGATCGCTACTGCCGTGTTCATCGGGATCGAATTGCCGCCGACGCGTGCTGGTACCGGGGCGCCAGTCAGCGCGATTACAACCGCTCCGCGCACTCGGAGCCTAGGGCCTATAAGTGTCGTCTCGAGTGCGGGTGCGTCCGCTCGGTTGCCAACCAAGGTGTTTGCGAGGCGCAGTGCCGGCCGATCTGCGGCGCCTGAGCGAGGGACGCCGATGTGCGCAAGACCGGGACGGCCGAGGTCCTGGATTGTGGTAAGTGGACCAGAGGAGATGACCTCGAGTATCGTCATGATCTCGCCAGCGGGCGCGGCTCGAATTGCACGTGCATCCCCGGCGTGAGCAGTGCCGGAGGCTCACGCTCAGGGTCAAATAGCACGACCTCCGTACGGCCGAGCAGGTTCCAGCCACCTGGCGAGCGGCGCGGGTAGATGCCTGAATAGCCAGCGGCCACGGCCACGGATCCAGCTGGAACGTCGGTCCGTGGGACCGCAAGGCGCGGCAGGTTCAGCCGTGGGTCGCCGCCGACCAGGTAGGCGAACCCTGGCGCGAAGCCGCTGAACGCGACGGTGTATCGCGCCGTGCTGTGTAGCCGAACGACCTCGCCTTCCGAGATGCCTAGCCGAGCGGCGACGTTGGGCAGATCGGGTCCGTCGTAGCGGACAGGGATGATGACCGGCTCAGCTGCAGCTTCGGCAGACGCGCTTGCGCCATTTCCGAGCCAATTTCCTTGTTCAGCGAATTGGCCCAGGAACGACGTGACAGCACGTACGTCAGGCCGCGCAGTCTCCCAAACGAGCAGAACGGTGCTGTGGCCGGGCACGACGTCTCTGAGTTCGCCGCCCCAATGCATCCGCGCAGCACGGGTAACTGCGTGCACGTCTCGGTTCCTTGCGAGCTGTAAAAGCACCGCACGATCTCCGCTGGGCCTGACTGATGGCTTCTCGGTCATGTGAACGAGCGGACTCCACAACCGGTGCCGATCAGAGTGGAGCGCAGCGCCAGCCCCGGGACTCTAGGACTGGCGCCATTGAGGCAGGCTGGGCCCACTACTAACGGCATCACGTCGCCATCAATGGCGGCCATCGGGTGCTTGCTCTGGATCGATTTCGCCCGCGCCAACGGTCGATCGAGGCACTGCCACTGCGCACCTCGGAGCAGACGCACGCTGTCGGCGCGGCACCGGGGAGCGGCGACGCCCTCCCGGCGCTCCCGGCCAGAGGCGAGGAGCAGCTCCAACCGCAGTGGATCGACGAGTTTCAGATCCGTTCCCCCCGACGCCACGCGTGGAGCCCCGGCGTCGACCGCGACTGGGTCCACCGCGGCATGGCTGTCCAGCGCTCCGCGTGGCTCATATACGTCAACGTCGCGCCCGTGGTTGTCATCGGCTGCAGCTCCTGGGCTGTTGTACAACATGCCTCCCAAGCTTGTTTGGGTTGACAGCCTTTAGGTGCATGCGACCCAAACCGTCCTAGTCGAGCACGTGACGTGTGTGTTGATCCACTGGTGGCCCGAGGTCAAGAACGCACATGCCGACCGCGTCACCGCGCCGCCCTCAGCGTGAGCCACACGGGACGTGAGCACTGAACCTTCTGACTAGGATGTCAGGATCGACGTCGCTCCCTTTAGGTCCGGGCCGCTCTCCACTGTCTGAGTTCAGGTATGTCAGAACGACACTTACTCAGCGCCTATCATACACCACTATCGAGTTCGGTCTGGGCGCAACCCGCGCTCAGTCTGCGGTTTGGTTGATTCGGTTGCAGGCGTCCTTCATGAGTCGAGGAGCTGCGCGGCCGGTTCGTCTAGATGAAACTGCGGAGATTCTCGCTTTTCGGCGACGATGCAGTCTCGCCGGCTGCTATCAGCGCTCGCACGGAACGGTGTGGGCCACATTGAAGGTGCGCGGTAATCAGCTCCGCAAACCAGCGGTCGGCAAGGTTGATTCAATCGTGCCAGTTTCGCGTGAACTGCCGCAGCAGCCCCGGGGGCGCCGAGCCGGCCGGCGTCGAGCCGCCGGGAGTCGCGGTGACCGGAAGGGCGGACATCGCCTCAGGCTCGTAGAACGGTCCGAGCGCCCCTAACAGGGCCGGCGCCATCGCAAAACCCCTCCAATATCGAGGTAACGCGAACCCGCAGCCGGAACAGCTAGTTGAGCCGATCGGGACTCAACGGGTCTCACCGGGTGCCCGGCGGCCCCGTTTTGATCTTAGCTTGACAAGCTGCCAGGCAACCAGGTAGCATGGCGTCTCGATGGAGGCAGCTCATTTTGCGGAACGTACGCACAGCGGGGACTCCGCGGGCAGGGCGGCGCGCGCGCGGGAGCGCGATGATCTACAGATCAGCGCAGTAGACCGATCAGTGCCGGTGGCGCTTCAGGTTGCTAGCGCGCTCGCTTCAATGATCCAGACCGGCGAGATCGCAGTAGGCACCCGCCTACCAAGTGAAGCCGTCCTTGCGAAGCAGTTTCACGTCAGCCGTCCAACGGTGAGGGAAGCCCTGTGCTCGCTGCATTTCAGCGGGTATATCGAGAGTACACGCGGCGCCGGGTCGGTCGTTGTGTCGGCAGCGGCGGTAGGTCAAGGCCCCATCGCGACGTCACTGATCGAGCGGCCGTCAGACATCGTGGATGTTTTCGAGGCGCGACTAGTGATTGAGCCCGAGGTGCTCTACCACGCAGCTGTCGATCCCATCGCGGGAGGTCTGGCTACGGTCGACCGCTCACTTGAGGGGATGGAACTCGCGTTGGTTCGAGACTCGCTTGATTGCTGTAGTGACCTAGCGTTGCATCGCGCGCTGGTGCGGATCTGTCGTAACCGAGTGCTGGCTGAAGCGGCGGAGACGCTACTGCGACGAACTGACGGACGCCTCTGGCGGTCAGTGAGGGACCGCGCGTGGAGCGACGAACGCCTACCGAGAGTGTGGCTCGGTCAGCACATCGCCATGGCTCGGGCGGTTGCAGATCACGACGGAAACGGTGCTCGCGGCGTGTGTCGAGCGCATCTCCGCTCTGTACTAGAAAACGCAGCGGGTAGCGTCCGACTCGGGGAACGTGACCGCGCGCGTGTTGCGAATTTGCTGAACGAGGACCCGACACATAAATGAGCGCCCGGTTCAGCTATTTGGAGACACTTGAATGCAGCGCATGCGACCGGGTGTATGACCCGGACAAGGTTCAGGGCCTGTGCTCGTGCGGGGCACCGCTGCTTGCGCGATACGACTTGGCGGCACTAGCCACAGACCTTCGAGGCCCCGCGTTCCTTGCGACACGCAGTCCAGACCTTTGGCGCTACCACGAGCTGCTGCCAGTGCGAGACCCGACGCATATTGTGACGCTTGGGGAAGGGCTGACGCCTCTCCTGCCGTTAAGCCGGCTCGGAGCGGAACTGGGCCTGAAGCGCCTCATGCTTAAGGACGAAGGGCTATTGCCCACCGGGAGCTTCAAAGCGCGCGGGGCTACGGTGGGTGTGTCGCGTGCGTCGGAGTTGGGGATCGGCCGCATTGCGATGCCCACGAACGGCAATGCCGGCGCGGCTTGGGCGATGTACGCCGCGCGGGCCGGGATTCGGGCTGCCATCACAATGTCGGTCGACGCCCCCCCGATCCCGCGCAGCGAATGTTTTGCAGCGGGCGCCGAGTTGTATCTGGTCGAAGGTTTGATCGGCGATGCGGGCGCGGCCCTCAAACCGCTAATTTCAGGCGTGAACGCCCCGTACTTCGACGTCTCGACCCTCAAGGAGCCATACCGGCTGGAGGGTAAAAAGACGATGGGCCTAGAACTCGCCGAGCAGCTTTGCTGGCGCCTACCCGAGGTCATCGTATACCCCACGGGTGGGGGCGTTGGTCTCATTGGCATGCACAAGGCATTCTTGGAGCTGCGCGAGCTCGGTTGGACCGATGGCACCGTTCCGAAGCTCGTCGCAGTGCAGGCTGCTGGTTGCGCCCCCATTGTGCGGGCCTTTCAGCAGGGAGCGCGCCGTGCTGAGGCGTGGAGCAACGCGCACACCGTCGCATTCGGCATCACTGTTCCTAACCCCCTAGGTGACGCTCTCATTCTAGACGCGTTGTATGAATCGGGCGGGACCGCGATCAGTGTCACCGACGAGGAACTACTCGCAGCCCAACTCAGTCTCGCCGCCACAGAGGGCTGCTTTGTTTGCCCAGAAGGCGCAGCGACCGTCGCTGCTGTATCAAAACTGCGTGATAGCGGATGGCTCGACACCGACAGCACCGTCGTCGCCGTGAACACCGGCACTGGGACAAAGTATGCCGACCTAATCAGCGTAGATGCGCCCGTTATTGCGGCTGGCCAAACGATAGAGCCGTCGCCCTTTAGCCCCAATGACGCCGATGCCGTCAAAGCGGCACCAGCCGATGGAAGTACCAGTAACAGTCGTTCGCGTCGACCGGGGAGGGCTTGAGTTCGTTTCGGACCCAAGGACCCATGTGCCCCCGTGCCAAAGTACGCACGAGCCCAACGACGACGCCACGAGTAACGACGCCACAAAAAAACAGTATCTACGACGCTGCCGGTCCGCAGCGTCACAGCCAGGTCAAGCTGCAACAAAGGGAGGATCACTATGTCAGACGCCAGCAGCCGGCTCGAGCGCTATCGACGCCAAGGGTCACCAGTCCAAGAGCACATCATAGACGAATTCGTCGACGGTCATCTCTCTAGACGAGACTTCATACGCCACGCAACTACGGCGGGAATCTCACTGTCAGTAGTGGGAGCAATCCTGCAGGGCTCAGAGGGATCTGCGGTCGCTTCGACACCGCGCGGGCTCGCGCGCGCCGCGAGAGGGGTTGGTGCGACTATCCGCGCCGGCCAGAGCGCGCCTGGTGGCCCAGTCAATCCCCTTACCGCTTCTACCAGCGGGGCATTTGAGACGATGCAGTTGGTGGGCGAATGGCTGACGCTTGTCGACTACGACCTTACAGTACACCCGTGGCTCGCAGAAAGCTGGGTCTCTAATCACGATGCGACGGTCTGGACGTTCAAGATCCGTGGCGGCGTCAAGTTTAACGACGGGACGCCCATGACAGTCGATGACATCGTGTACACGTTCAAGCAGCAAGCCGACCCAAAGATCGGCGTCAACGCTGCCTCCATCTTCGGTGGCGTGCTAACACCAGATGGGGTCCATAAGGTAGGCGACCATTATGTCCGCTTCGCGCTCGAGAGTCCTGTCGCGGCCTGGCCGAACCTCGGCGTGTCGCAGCAAAACGGAAACGTGTGTATTGTTCCGCGCGGGTACGACTGGGCGAAGTTCAACCGGGAACTCCCTGGCACTGGACACTTCAAGATGGTGAGCTACTCAGACCAGCTTGGGGGTAAGTTCGTGCGCAATCCACACTATTGGGGAAGTCCGGCTAAACCGGCGGCGATCGTTCTGAGTTACTTCTCGGACGAGCAAGCGGAGACTGCAGCTCTGTCTGGTGGCGACATAGATGTGGATGACAGCTTTTCGGTAGCCAATAGCCCCCAGCTCCTTGGGGGCGGCTACAACGTCGTTTCGAAGGCGGCCTCGAACAACAACATGACGTCGATGCGATGTGACGCGGGAGCGTTCAGGGATAAGCTGGTCCGTCAGGCGCTGGCGCTTACGCTGGACCGTCCGGGAATCGTCAGGGCGATCTTCAAGGGGCACGCTCAGGTTGGGAATGATAGTCCGTTTGCGCCTGTTTACCCGTCGACTAATCGTGACGTGCCGCAGCGGCATCAGAACTTGAGCGAGGCGCGGAAACTGCTCGCGGCCGCTGGCGTGTCGCGAGGGTTCAAGGCGCAAATGGCGGTGGTGGATTCGCTCTCGGCGCCGGAGGTCGCGCAAATCTACAAGGAGAGCGCAGCACGAATTGGCATCGATCTCGAACTATCTGTGATGGCGGCCAGCGAGTATTATGGGTCGGCGACGTTCGGACAATCGCCGTGGCTAGACACGACGGTCAGCATGGCTTATTTCGGTCGGGACACAGTGCCAAGCACGTTGCTGGACGCGACGCTGATGACGTACGACCCGAAGACGGGGCGCGGTGCTTGGAACAGTGCTCACTTCAGCAATCAGAGATGCGACGAGCTCGCGGTGAAACTCGTAGGAACAGTAGATCTGGCGGTGCAACGGCGGCTCGCTGGGCAGATCGAGACATTGCTGTTAGACCAGACTCCGGTGACGGTGCCTTATTTCGCGAACAGTTTAACCGCCATGGGCAAAGGCACGCTAGGCGTGTTCCCGGTGCCGGGTGGCCTGTTCTATTGGAACATGACGAAGGAGTGACGCCAGCGTGAACGCGACCCACAACGGGCTAGATGTGGCGCCGATGGCGGCATCGACTATTAGCGCAAGGCGGTGAGGGAATGCAACCGAACGATCGCGATTGGGTGAGCCTGGCGCTGCCCATGATTGGCAGTAGTACCCCCACGGCATACGGAAGACCGTTTGTTCGTGAGGACGATGGGTTTCAGGATGCTGACGCGGTGTTCATGGGAATCCCGTGGGCGGCACCCGTGCGACCCGATCTTGCGTTCACGGGGGGCGGCGCGAACTTCGGGGTAACGGGTATGAGTCCAGGGATATTCCGACGGGCGTCGTTACGCCATCGCGGTGGGTTCCTACTTGAATTGAACATGGCAATCTTCGATCGTGTGAAGCTGGTTGATTCTGGCGATGTCGCTGTGAGCGGCGACATGGAGGAGATGCTGCAGCGAATCGAGGCGCGCACGCGCGCCATCAGACGCGCCGGATGCGTGGTGATCAGCTATGGCGGTAATGCGGGCCCATCCTCGTACCCAGTGATCAGCGGAATCGCTCAAGAGGCGGACGGTGAGGTCACCATCGTCAACTTTGACGCGCATGGTGATAACAGGCCTGGCGACTGGCGTGCTGAGGACCCCGCGTTCTCAAGCTGGGGAAGTAGTTGGGTGCATCAAATGCTCGAACGACCGGACATCGATGCGCGCCGCTTCTACCACGTAGGGCTGCGCGGACCGGTTAACGACAAGCGTGTGGTTGACCGATTCCGAGATCTTGGCGTTGAGCGGGCGCAGATTCTGGACCCAGGTGCGATAGGCCGCGCCCGGCAGGCGGGCTTTGCAGAATGGGCCGCTGCGTGGGCCGCGGAGGTGGTGGCGGAGACGCCCGCCGTATGGATCGCGATCGACGTTGATGTCCTGGATATGGGCTCGAATCCAAGCTTCGTCGGCGAGCCCTTCGGGCCGAGCGCCGACGAACTCATTTTAATGGTGGAGGCGCTCGCACGAGCAGCCGGCCGGCAACGGCTCGCCGGGCTGTCGTTTATGGCCGTCCCGCCCGGGGCCGCTGAGTTGCATGTGATCGCATCCCACGCACTCTTGCACTGCCTAGCTGGCATCGCTCCTGCTGTTCAGGACGGTCGCCCATGAGGCTAGAAATCATTCGCGTGCCACCTGGCCGCGGCGCAGGCTGGCGCGACATGAACCGGAGTGCTGGTCGAACCTAGGTGCGTGACACATATTCATTTATGTAGTCAAGCGTGTCGGCGCGGCGCTGCTGACGCTGGTGTTGCTCACGATTCTCGTTTTCGTAGCGGGTCAAGTCCTCCCGGGCAGTCCAGGGCGAGAGATCCTCGGCAACAGCGCGTCACGCGCTGCTGTTGCGGCTCTCGACAAACAACTCGGTTTGAACAGGTCGCTGTTTACCCAATACCTTCGCTGGTCCGGTGGCATCTTGCACGGCGATCTTGGCGAATCGTATGAGTATCGCGCACCCGTTGCTGGCCTCTTATGGCCCGCGTTGCTTCGCTCACTTGAGCTGGGAGGCTTGGCATTCGTGATTGTGGTGCCAACGTCGCTGGCCGCAGGCGTAGTCACGTCGCTATACCGAGGCAGACGCCTAGACTGGATAATCACGACGCTTGGGTCTTCACTCGCTACAGTGCCTGAGTTTGTGTCGGGCACGATCCTGATCGTCGTATTTGCACTAGGCCTGAAGTGGCTACCCGTTGAGGCCGAAGCCCAGGGCAGCTTCGGTAGCAGACTGGTATCCCTCCTCTTGCCCGCGTTGTCACTAGACGGTGTCATCTTTGGGTACATCCTCAGGGTGGCGCGCGCGGGCATGGTCGATGCCCTCGAGTCAGACTACGTTCGGACCGCCACACTGAAAGGACTCCCGCGTTGGCAAGTCGTCCGTCGGCACGTGTTGCGGAATGCGTTGTCGCCCGCAGTCACCGTGATCGCAACTGAGGTGAGCTTTTTGATCGGCGGGCTTGTCGTAATAGAAACCCTATTCAACTATCCTGGGCTCGGCCGACTAATCTATCAGGCAGCGCAGTACAAGGACTTCCCTATGCTTGAGGCCGGAGTCCTCGTAATCGGTGTGGTTTTCGTGCTCGGCACTTTGATCGCGGACGTGCTTTACGTAGTCCTCAATCCCCGCGTCCGCTTCGAAGCGAGCGACTGATGCTGCTCCCTATCTTAGACCGGCGGTCTGATAGCCATCATGAACGTGCGCTCTACGCAGACGACTGAGCCGCAGGGCGAGCGCGGTGACCTGGGCGGCGTCACCGGCGGCGAAGCCCGTAAGACCGCCAGACACGAGCTCGAGAACCCGCGATGGACGATGCTGTTCCGGTCACGCGCGTTCCAAGCTGGGGGCGTGGTGCTCCTGTTCTGGGTCGTGTGCGCAGCATTCGGGGAGCTATTCGTGCCGTACGGTCCCCTGGTGCAGAACTTCAACGCGATCAATCAAGCCCCGTCACTGGCGCACTGGTTCGGGACCGACAATCTCGGCCGCGACGTGCTATCGCGGGTCATCGCCGGCTCGCGGACGATTTTGATCATCGCTCCGTTGGCCACTGGCGTTGGCGTCGTGGGCGGTACGGTACTGGGTCTGGCTCAAGCGTACTATCGAGGGGTCGCTGACATGATCACGGGCAGGCTGGTGGAAGCTGGCTTAGCCTTGCCCACCGTGATTGTTGCGTTTTTGTTCATCGTGGCGCTGGGACCGTCGACAGCGACGCTCGTGATCGTGATCGGGTTAGCCTTCGCATTGATCGTGTCTCGTACGGTGCGGACGGCTGCGCTGGCCGAGCGGGAGCTGGACTACGTTGCCGCGGCAGGACTGCGGGGCGAAAGCGGACCGTACGTGATGTTTGTCGAAATGCTTCCCAACGTCCTGCCACTGATTTTCGTAGAGTTCACAATCAGACTGGGTTATGCGATCTTTACCGTTGCATCGCTATCGTTCCTCGGCCTCGGAGTGCAGCCGCCGACGCCAGACTGGGGAGCCGACATTGCTGCAAGCTATCAGTATCTGTCTGCCGGATATTGGTGGGAAACCCTGTTTCCAGCGCTGGCTATTGTTTCCTTGGTCACGGCAATCAATATGATCAGTAGTGCGCTTGAGAGTACGTTCATAGGGTGAGCGGCGATGAGCTCTGTTACGTTTAACCGCAAAGCGATCACGTGGTCTAGGCTCACCTCTAGGCGCGAGCGGCCGCTTAGAGGAAAGAATAGCCGATGCCTCATGCAGGTGACTGTTAATGCGGCGGTTACTGAAGCCGGGCACCCGACAGGAGCTGTGCACGGTCATGCCGGACCAGCCGGTGCCGATCCGAGGGAACAGGTGTGCAGCCGTGCGGCCTGACGAGATGGCAGATGTCCCTTTGGCCGTGAACGGTGGGCGCAAGACTAAGGCTTTAGGGCTGGAAGTGTCTCACCTTGAGGTGTGCTACAGAGTGCGCGGCGTGGACCTTCCGATATTGAGAGACGTGAGCTTCGAGATCGATGTTGGCGAGTCGTTTGGACTCGTGGGCGAATCTGGATGCGGCAAGTCCACGGCCGTGCAGGCGATCACGAGCTATCTGGCGCGAAACGGGAAGGTGACCGGCGGACAGGTCTTGGTCCGGGGACGGGACATCGCGAGACTGGGCAAACCGGAGCTTCGAGAGCTGCGCGCCAGAGATATCTCTGTCGTGTACCAGGAGCCTGGGAGGGCACTCACGCCATCCGTGAGGATCGGCCACCAAGTCGCCGAGGTGTTTCGGGTTCTAGGGGCGTCCAAGATGGAGGCTATGCAGCGGGCCCGCGACGCGCTCGATGCGGTACAGATCCCAGACGGGCCGCGGGTGATGGGCGCCTATCCGCATGAGCTTTCCGGGGGAATGCTCCAACGCGTTGTGATCGCGATGGCGATCGCGTCTGAGCCTACGCTCCTGATACTCGACGAACCGACGACCGCGCTCGACGCGACCGTTGAAGCTGAGGTGTTGGAACTGGTGGCCTCGCTCAGGCAGCGGTTGGTAATGTCGACGCTGTTCATCAGCCACAACTTGGCGGTCATCTCAAAGATGTGTGATCGGGTAGCTGTGATGTATGCGGGAGAGATCGTCGAACAGGGGTTGGCCCGAGACGTCTTGGAGAGACCCCAGCATCCGTATACGGTCGGCTTACTGCGGTGCATTCCGAAGCGGACTCAAAGGAAGGACCGAGATCGACTTGACACGATCCCTGGATTCTTGCCCGAGCCGGGCCTGATGCAGGTCGGATGTGTGTTCGCGCCGCGGTGCGCCTTAGCTGACGACGGATGCAGGGCTGATGCGCCACCAGTGTTTGACGTGGGGAAGGAACATCTCTCGAGGTGCTTTAAGCACCGCGAAGCGGAGAGCATTCCACGCATAGATAATGCTTCCCGATGCCTAACGGCAACACCAGCCGAAACCGAGCCGCTGGTTCGGCTTGAGCGCGTGTCAAAGACCTTCCCTGGTCGTAAAGGCGGGCGGGTCAGTGCACTTAACGACATCGATATCGAGTTATACGCAGGGGATACGCTTGGAGTGGTGGGCGAGTCCGGGTGTGGCAAGACGACCCTGGCGAGGATACTGCTTGGGCTAACGGCGCCTGACCCTGGCTCGCGGGTCGAAATTCGCGGCGAGGCGGCCGCGCCGATCGTAGCGAATCGCTCCAGAGAGCAGTTAAAGCTGGTTCAGATCATATTTCAGAACCCTGACGCCGCGCTCAATCGCCGTCACAGCGTCGGCCGCATCATCGGCAGGGCCGTCACAAAGCTCGGCGGCTTGAAGGGCGGCGAAAGGCAGCAGCGCATAGCAGACGTCGTGGGTTCGGTACGGCTGGAGCCACGCCACCTAGCGATGCGGCCGGCTCAGCTCTCGGGTGGCCTGAAGCAGCGGGTCGCGATAGCTCGTGCGTACGCGGGCAGCCCCAGCGTGCTCGTGTGTGACGAGCCGACGTCGGCGCTCGATGTGTCGGTCCAGGCCGCGATTTTGAACCTACTCGTTGACCTGCAGCAGGATGAGCATATTGCTTACGTATTCATCTCTCACGATCTTGGCGTCGTGCGCTATCTCGCCGACCGCGTGCTGGTTTTGTATCTGGGGCGCGTCATGGAATACGGTCCCGCAGCGGCGGTGTTCGCCGGGCCGCACCATCCATACACGGAAGCGCTTCTGTCAGCAGTCCCGACCCTCGATCAGAAGGCGGACGAAAGGATCAAGTTGACGGGCGAGATACCAAGCCCGTCAGAGCCGCCGACTGGTTGTGTGTTCAATACACGCTGCCAGCGGCGGCTGCCTGACGGTAAGTGTAGCCAGGAAGAACCACCCTTGCGCGAGCTCGCGCCTGGCAGAGCCATACGCTGTCATCTGTCACTAGAGAGTTTGGGCACTGCTGCAGGGCAGTAGCCCGACACGGTAACCACCGCATCGTAGACCTCCGAGAAGGGGCGAGGTACCAGGCAAAAGCCGCTTTCTTGGTCGGCCGAGGGCGTCAGATCACGGTGGCTTTTCGTGTGGCGGGCGAGTGTGAACGGCCGCAGGTGAAGTTGAGGACCGGGACGTGCGTGCTGTTCACGAACGGTCTGTAAATGCCGCGGTGAATGCGGCGGCGCGCTCGTTCGCTGGGCGGGTGTGGAAGTAGCGGCTGGTAGTCGGGAGTTGGGAGTGTCCGAGGGCGTCTTGGACGCTGACGAGATCCACGCCTCTGGCGATCAGGAGCGACCCGAGGGTGTGGCGTAGGTCATGCCATCGCAGCGGTCGAAGCCCGGCGGCGACGCGCGCGCGTTTGTACCGGCGCCGTGACGCGGAGCCGTCGAGCGGTCGGCCGAGGGCGTTGGCGAACACGAAATCGTCAGGCGCTGTGTAGTCGGCTCTCTGGCCAAGCCGTCTGAGGGCTAGTCTCGCTTGGTCGGCTATTGGTACGCGCCGCACCTCTCCAGATTTAGTGGGGCCTTCGATCCCGGCGCTGATCGCACGGCTGATCGTCAAGGCCGCTCCGGGCATATCGATGTCGCGCCAGCGCAGTGCGAGAAGCTCGCCGAGCCTGAGTCCTGCGTAGGCGGCCACTCGCACCGCCTCGGCGCTCTGGTGGGTCCTCCCGCAGCTCGTTCTGGTCACGGTGGGTGTCGAGCGACCCGCCGGGTGGCGACGGCTCGGGCGTCAAACGTCGTTGAGCGTGGCGATGTGATCGGCTGTTGATCGCGGTAAACGCCAGGATCGTGGTGATGACCGGCCGGGCCGTGGTGTTCGTCCGCAATTTGCGGGCCTGACCTGAGGTTCCCCCAAGACCGTGGAGGCTCCAGCTATGAGGAGTCCCGATGTCAGAGAGCGGGAAGAAGTCAGGTCAGGAGTTCAAAGCGAGCGCGGTCGGGATTGTTCAGGAGTCCGGCAAGCCGATCGCTCAGATAGCCCGGGATCTGGGTGTGGGTGAGGGCACCCTGGGTAACTGGGTTGCGAAAGCGAGGGCCGCAGCTGACCCGGGCGGTCTCAAGGCCGGATGAGCGTGAGGAGCTCTGGGCAGCTGCGGGCGCAAGGTCGCGACATTGCGGATCGGGGCGTGATGTCCTCTGAGCGATCCGTGGTCCTCTGGGCGGGGGAGGCGACGAGGTGACGGTGGCTTGCTTTGATCGCTTGATCAGAGGACCCGCTTCCGTGTGCCACACGCCGCGTGCTGCCGGCTTTTGGGGGTGTCTGTGTCGTGGTTCTACAAATGGACGGGCCGTGCCAGCAGCGGTGAGCGGAGCGTCTCTGAGACGCGCCGCCAGGCGCTGGATGACCCGGTCGCTTTAGCGTTTGAGAAGGCGAAGGGCAGACACGGCTCACCGCGGCTGCTCGTCGACCTGCGCGAGGCCGGCTGGACGGTCTCAAGAGAAGACTGCTGGCCGCCTCGATGCGCCGACAGGGGCTCATCGCGCGCCGGATCCGACGTCGTCGCAACACAACCCGGCCGGATAAGACCAGAAAGCCGTTTCCTGACCTGCTGCGCCGTGATTTCACCGCCCGTGGCCCGAACCTCCGCTGGGTCGGGGACATGACCGAGATCCCCGCCTGAGGGCACGGCAAGTTCTATCTGGCGACCGTGATCGATCTGTACTCCCGTCGTTGCCTGGCCGCGTGCACGAGCATGAGCGCGAACGCGACCCTGGCTCGCTCAGCGATCCAGACCGCGGTCGCGGCCCGTGGCGGGCCTGGTGCTGTCCACAACGTCATTTTCCACACCGACCAAGGAGCCACATACACGGCGCAGCGGTTCACCAGCCTGTGCCGACAGCTCGAGATCCAACAGTCGATGGGCCGTGTCGGGTCGTTTCTTGATAACGCCGCTGCCGAGGCGTTCTTCTCCTCGCTGGAATGGGAGGTCCTCCGTGACGCCGAGTTCCGCGACCTCGAGCACGCCCAAGCCGCCACCCAACAGTGGTGCTACGGGTTCTACAACCACATCCGACGTCACAGCCATATCCTGCAGATGAGCCCAGTCAACTTCGAGGCACTAGCCGCATAGATCAACCCTCCACGATCCGGGGGGAACCACAGTCGTTCGATGGGCCGACCGCGTGGACGCCATTGGGCTGGCCAGAGACTCTAAACAGTCTAGTGCGCTCGCGGGAACGATGCTGCCCAAAGGGGGCAGGTAAGGGTGCCGCCAACCCGTCCAGCGTGTAGCTAAGAGGAGCCGAGAGCGTCGCAAGAGGTTCTTTGGGGCAACCAGTGCGCACGGAAGTGGTCAACTATTGTCGGTGGCGGTAGCCGGAGTTCTCTAAGCGGTTGGGTCTCCTCCGGGGGAGCACGCCGTCCGGGGGTATCTGGGATGCGGGACCGAAAGGGGCCAGTCAGTGTGCCAGTGCAGGCTGGCTCGCACTTTGAGCGGCGAACGCGGCTGTGAACGCGGCTGCTTGCTGGGTGGCGGGGCGTGCGTGCAGGTAGCGCTCCGTTGTCGTGATGCGCTCGTGTCCCATGGCTGCTTTGACGGTGACGGTGTCGATCCCAGCAGCAACAAGGAGCGATCCGAACGTGTGCCTGAGGTCGTGCCAGCGCAGTGGTCTGAGGCCGATCGCGTCGCGCGCCCGGTTGTAGCGGCGCCCGAGCGCGGTGGCGTCGAGATGACGTCCGTAGGCGTTGCACAGCACCAGGTCGTCAGGGCCTGTGAAGTCCCGACGGTGCGACAGCCGTTCAAGCGCGGCGAGCGCTTGATCGGACAGTGGAACATCCCGGAAGCTGCCGCTCTTGGGCGAGCCCTCGACACCGAGGCTGAGCGCTCGGGACACGGTCAGCTTGGCGCCGGTCCAGTCGATGTCCTTCCAGCGCAGCGCCACAAGCTCGCCGCGCCGCAGACCGGTGTATGCGGAGAGCCGCACCGCCTCCGCGTCCTGTGCATCCTGTCCAGCTCGGCGCTCGAGCTCCGCGGCATCGCCGTCACCCACGCGGGTGCGGTGCACGCCAGTCTCGAGCGCCCGGGCCAGCGCTTCGATCTCTTCTGGCGAGAAGTACAAGAGCGGCGCTGGTTTGGGCTCGCGCCGAAGCTCGATCCCGACGGTCGGGTTCGCTTCGAGCTTGAAGCGGCCGGTGGCGCGCCTGGCTCCGTGGTTGAAGATCGCCGCGATCAGGTTGCGGTGCTTGTTGACGTTGCGTGCCGACATGCCGCTTGCCGTCATCGACGACAGCAACCGGCGCACGTCCTCGCCGGTGATGTCTGCGGCGAGACGATCGCCGAGCTCGCGCATGATCCGGCCCTGGGCGACGCCGGCGCCGCGCCGGTGCGACGTTCCGGGCTCGGCCAGCTTGTAGGAGTGATCACGCAGCGTCGTCGGCTTTGCGCCGTAATCCGTCTCAAGCCAGCGCATGTAGTCGGCAGCGAGCTCGCGGAAGGTGGCGCGCTGCACTACACGACCGCTCTTCGGTTTCTCCGCCACATACGCGGACACCAGCTCCGCGGCCCGCACATGCGCGCGACGCTCGTCGAAGTAGCCCTCGGGAACCCGGCCCTTGCGTGGCACCCAGACCCGGCCGGGTCCCGGTTCAAGCCAGGCGGGACCGATCCGGCGCATCACCTGACGCTCCGCGTCACGGAACTTCGCTTCGTAGTACGGCTTGCCGTTATGGGACCTGATCACGAGCGTCGGAGTGGTGGTCATGAGCCCATCATACGCTTTGGCTACCACGTGGCTACCAAATTGATCTGGCTACCAATTTGGCTACCAAACAAGTCTGACATAGCGTTTTTACAGGCATTTTCGCAACGCTAAACTGCCCGTACTTACTGAGATGACACCCTCTTCCTATCCCTTTCACGGAGGAGATCGCCGGTTCGAGCCCGGCTGGGGGTACTCGCTCGGGTTTCGCAGTTCATAGGTTGGCGTCGGCCCATGCTTGCTGGACGGCGCTGATTTCCCGGGTTGTGGGGGTTCGGGCTTGTTCGGGTTGAAATTGGTTGGCGATGATCGTTCGTCGTAGCTTGACGAGCATGTCGGTGAAGGACGGGGTGCTTTTCGTGAGGTACCAGGGCGCACGAGCGCGATGCTCGGTGACGATGTCGGGGTGGTGGCCGTAAAGGGCGTACCAGACGATCGTGAGGTCCATGACCAGGAACTGGAACGGGACCGTTCGCGCGACAGCGTTGGGGGTACGGTTGCGGGCCTCGCCGACCCCGAAGATCTCTTTGCCCTCGAGGAACGCGACCTCGATCGGCCAGCGGTCGGCGTAGCGCTCAACGATCTGGGTGGGTGTGGCCTGCAGGTCGGTGCTGATCAGCGCGATCTGGTAGCCGCACGGCCTGGTGTCGTCTTTGACGAGGATCACCCGTACCGGGCTGTCGGGTCCCAGCGGCTCCCATAGGCAGCAGATCTCGGCGAGCTTGAGCGTCACGGGCTTGCCGTAGCGACAGACGGTGTGAGCCACCCATTCGGTCGCCGGGTCCAGTGCGATGTTGTTGAGGGCCGGGAGCCGGTCCCCCCATTTGCGGGGTCGGCCGCGTTTGCCGGTGCGTGGTGGCGCGGGGGCGTAGAGCACCGCGTTGGTACGCAACCTGGATGTGATCGTCACCCGCTTGGGCCGCTCACGCCACGCGCCGCTGATATACGCGCTGTCGCCGACAACATCGATCTGCCGATCGTGAAGCCGGGCGGCAAGCAGACAGATCATGTCGTTTGCGAGCTTCACTTTGCCGGGCCGTCCGGGATCGGGCTTTGACGCGCTCACATACTGTTTGCGTCTGGGCTGCCAGAGCCTGAAGAGGACCGGCAGGCACACCGTCCGCTCCAGAAACGCCAGACGGATGCAGATCCCGGCCACAACCCAGTCATTGCCCCACGCGACCGACCCGGAGCGGCTGTTAGCGGTCGCGTCATGATGCCAAAACGTGCCGTGGATCCGGCGTCCGCGACGTTTCAAAAGCGTGTCATCGACCGCGACCAGCACCGGCCCGCCGGGGTCTGTGAACCGCTCAACGATCAGGCACGCGAGCGCCAACCCCAGCTCGTCCACGGACCAACGCGCGTTGGCGAAGAACCGGTGGCAGCGAGCGTGATGCCAGATCCCCGACAGCCTGGCGCCTGTCAGCATCCCGGTCACGCACCGCAAACGGGTCTGGGAGACCTGACCAACCACCAGGGCGCGAAACGTGTTGAACGTCGGCTGGGTGAAACACGACTCAAACAGGACAAGCAGCTCGTTCAGCGAAGATGGGACGCAGAGCATCGGCGGCGACCTCCAGGGGTCAGCCGCGCAGCGCGCCTCCCCTGGCTGCGACGGACAGGTTTCCTTGACAGCAACCGCTTTCGCAGCAGCCGCCGATGCTCCTTCCTCTCCCGCCCCGAGCTGCTCAGGCCATCAAGCCCGCAGCCACCCCGCCGCCGCCAACACGCCGCCGCTCAACCCACAAAAGTGCGAAACCCGAGTACTCGTGGAAGGGCCTGAAATTGCGGGCTCTCAGTACGTGTTCAGTTGGTCGCAGGAGGCTCTTGAGTGCAATCAAGCCAGCAGCGAGCCCTTGCTGTGGCGTGGATCGTGCCAGCGCAGTTCGTGGACGCCTGCGGCCCGTTGGGCGTCCTTGCAGCGGCGTCTGAGCGCGGAGGTGTCGCGGTATATGCCGGGCGCTCAGCGCTCGCGGTCGGCCGCGAGCAGGCGATCGGTCGTTCCGGCTGGGCGAGGTAGTGCGGTGGCGATGATGCTGTCGAGCACTGCCAGGCGGTCCTTCAGCGGGCCCGCGTTGGCGGCGGGCCGCCGCAGCACTGGCTCGTCACGCGCAAGGCCGTCTCGGTCGATGTCGAACCGCAGCTCCTCGCCGCTGTCGAGCCTCAATGCCGCACCCTCGCGCATGCCCGAAGTGTCGCAGCCAGCAGTAACAAGGAGCGAACCGACCGCGTCCGCGGTAGGTTCCGTGCCCGGGCCTGCGACCAATTGGACGTCGGCGACCCACGCCGCGACCCCCGACGCGGCGGGCCCGCCCATCAAGCCGGCTTGACGGCCGGTCGGACCACCGCCGTAGAGGGACATGCCAAGTTTGCTGCCTGCCTTCAGCAGCAGGAGGTGGACTCTGGTCTGGCTGGTCGAATGGGGGGTGCGCTACGCTCTGATGGTCAGACAGCGAAGGCAACCTGAGGGCGAGACCTTCATCTGAATGTCCCCTTCCCGCGAAAGCCGCCTGATCTTCTGATGGCCGAGAGTCCACTTACGGGTGGGCTTTCCGCGTTTAACGGCCAGTCCGGCGGCGCGTCAGGGCAGGATGTCCTTCAGTGTTGCCGTGAATCGCTCGCCTGACTCCTCGAGCTCGCCCTCGATGTGCAGGCGGGCCGGGCCGTTGTCGGTCCATAGGTCAAGGAAGTACGTCCACCCCGGCAGGTCGGGATCATCTGAGCGGGTGATCGCCTCGACCTGGTAGCTCTCGCGTGGCGCCAGTACCAGGGACTCGGGGCAGTCGTCCTCGACGCGGCGGCGCAGGTCCTCGACCCTCAGCCGACCATCAGACGCAGCGCATAGCTCCTCGTACTCGCCGTCGACGACGAGGCCGACGATCTGCTCAAGCGCGCGGTACATCGGCTCGGGCATCAGCTCGAGCGTCTCGATCGACTCTCGGGGTCCGCTCAAATTGTGGTTTGGTGGCAGGTCAAGCCGGCTGTAGAAATAGTCCTCACACGCCGCTCGCGCCTGCCGCTGGATGCTCTTGGGCAACCCGGCGGCGGCAAGTCCGAACACCCCGGCGTCTATCGCCTGCTCGAGCGTTTCGTGGCGGCGTGTCAGCTGCGCGGCGATCGCGCGACCGTGTTCGGTTTCGCTCGCCAGCGAGGAGCCGCCCAACAGGATCGATGGCGCCTCATGGCGGCTGTAGCCTGCGCAAGCCCGCACCGCAGAGTGAAAGACGATCAGGTGGTCGCCCATCACGATCGGGCCGATGGCCGGGCGCCCGCTGGCGCCCGGCCCACCGTGGACGCTGGAGGCGCTGATTGCATTGTTGCCACAGCCCTCATCGTACGGACAACCACGCCTCACTCGATCGTGAGGTCACGTCGCCTCGTCTCCCGGCTTGTGGCGCGAGGGGATCAGAGTTGCGAAGCTCGTGAGCGCCACGACGAGGCCGGTGATGACGGCCGGTGAGCCCGTCGACATCGACGGTGTGCATGCTCCCGTGAGGGCCTCGGAGATTCCGATGACCGCCGCGCTTGCTGTTCCTGCGCCAGAATGACACCCACGAGTGTGACCGAGGCGCCTCGCCAGCCGCCTTGGCGAGCGGTTGGCGGACCGCTGGGGCGACCCGGAGCAGCAACACCAGTTTGTTGCGGCCCTCCAGGGGAGTCATGACGAGGGTATTCACGGGCGAGACGGCAGCGATCGGTCCGACGAGGGCGTTCAGGACGTGGTTGGCACGCGAGGTCTCGGCGTCGGCCAGTGCGTCCTGGGCGTTGGCGACGCCGTGGCTGGCCGGGGGGCTCTCAGGCTTGCAAGCGACTCGGTGTGTCAAGCGGTGGGGCGTGAGACCTGAAAGACTGGGTGGATGGCGCGGTGTCTGTTTCAGAAGGTTGATGCGGTGACCATTCCTGTCCCGGATCTTGACGCGGGTCTGCGGTTCTACCGCGATGGTCTCGGGCATCGTTTGCGCTGGCGCAACGATGCCATCGGTCAGGCTGCCTTGGCCATGGCCGACAGCGAGACCGAGATTGTCCTGAGCACCGAACTTGGGTATGAGCCAGACTGGCTCGTTGCTGATGTCGTCCAGGCGGTTGCTGTCATTGTGGCGGCGGGTGGGCAGGTTATATCCGAAGCGGCCGACATCCCAGTCGGCCGAGTGGCCGTCGTCCTTGACCCATTCGGCAACACCCTGGTTCTGGTGGATCTCTCCAAAGGTCTGTATGTCACAGACGACGCGGGCAACGTGACTGCGGTTGAACGCCATGACGAGCGCTGAACTGCGCGTGCGGTGGCGATACCGAGGACCGCAGTCGTAGCAGCCAGAGCGCGAGCGGGACCGTCGCCTGCATCGATGTCCGCGCACGTCGCTTGCATACCGGGTCTCCGGCAGGCCTCGCGCGGAACGCCCGTGGCCGCAGTCTCGGCGCGGCGTTTCGGTGCTCGCGGGTGGCGTGTGCCCGCTGCTCACGCGGGTCGGAGGGCTACGCTGGCTTGCGTTTGGGGCCGGGAGCGCTTCGGGCTGGCGGTGCCCGACGGCTCGGTACCCTTGCCCGGCTCGGCGGTGGCGGCGATCGCTTGCAGGGCTGCCAGGTGTCCGTGCAGAGCGGTGTGTCCGGGCTTGGTGAGCGTGACCTGCCGCCGGGACCTCGAGTTCGCGCGCACGCGGGAGAGCTCTATGTATCCGGCTTCGGCGAGCGCTGAGAGGTGCTTGCTGAGTACCGAGTCGGAGATCTCCAGGCTGTCGCGGATGTTGGCGAACGGCAGCGACTGCACGGGCGCGAGCATCGCGCATTTGCGTAGACGCAACGGCGCGTGGATCGACTCGTCAAACGCTGCTTTGCTCATGACGGCCACGCTCGGGCGCTGTGATGTCGATAGGAGGTGCTGGCGCTGAACAGACACGCCGCGACGGTGCCGGCCACGGCCCCGCCAAGTCCCCAGCTGATGAATGTCGAACTGTTGGGGCTGGCCAGCAGGTGCGGGCCGAGGAGGCCACCGACAAGCACCGCGGCAGCGATGAGCGCAACTTCGCTGAGGTTCCATTTGCGTCTTGGCGCCGAACGCAACGCGCGCCAATTGTTACGAGCCGACAACCTGGGCAACTCGACGACAAGTCACGCCAGTGCGACGCTGGTCACGACGTGTCCCGGTCCTCTGCGCGAGGGCGTGACGGTCAGCGCTCCGCAGAAGAGGCTCACGGCGAGCATGAGGCCGGCCGGCGGTGTGGCACGACTGGCCGTTGCGTCGTGTGCCTACCGATGCGGCCTGCAGCTGCCGGCACCCTACGACTCGCGGATGCCGCGCCGATCTGGTGGCTCGCCTGCGCACAGCGGGCCTCACTGACCGCGCAGGCGGGTGAGGCGGATGCGGATCGGTGTGTCGTAGGTCTCCGCGAAGCTCGCCGGGGTCATCTCCAGGCCGCCGATCCGCTGCTCGTACTTCTCGAGGTAGGCGGCATTCTGATCGGCGGGAGGGGCGTCCGGGTCGAAACTCGCCTCGCCGGAGAAGACGACCACGTCGGTGCCCTCGGAGTCGCTTGGGCAGCTGAGCGCCACCAGCGGGTTTGCTCCGACGTTGCGCACCCGGGTGCCGTTGATGCTGTAGACGAGCAGCGACTCCTGGCCGTCGAACACGAACCACACGGGCATCGGCAGCGGCGCGCCGCTCGGGGACACCGTGGTGAGCCATATGACTGGATCCTGGCGCAGGTGAGCCAGGGCGCGCGCGCCATGCTCTCCACCGAAGTCGATCATGGCAGGGAGCTTATCCCACGCGAGCCGTCGCGTCTGGCCGCAGTGGCGCGGTGCTGGTCCCGGCTCCGGCGCGCAGGGACTCCGTAAATTGCGGTCATCTGCGCGCTCTTGCAAGCCGACCAGCGTCCATACGTCCAGCTCGGCGCGTAGCCTCAGCTGCCATGGCGACCGTGGCTGAAACCCGGATCGAGATCGACTTGGCCGAGCTGCAGGAGGAGTGCGGCGCCGCCGCCTTCAAACGCGGTCAGGCATACGCCCGCGCGCACCGTGTGCTCTCACCCAGCTGGGACGAGGAGACCCTCATGCTGGATGCCCGCGTGGTCGGCAACGGTGCGATCTACGAAACGTGGGCCCAGTTCTCGCGTCGTGACGACGAGGACGATGCGCCGCTCGTCTTTGAGGAGGGCGAGTGCTCCTGCCCGGTCGGCTGGAACTGCAAGCACGTGGCGGCGCTCGTGCTCAGCGTCGTGGGCGAGCCCGACTCGCGGAGCGCACGCGAAGCGCGCGGCCAGCGCACGACGCCTGCACGCCACAGCGGCGCCCACCAGCCCCAGGCACCCGCAAACCCGTCGCCGCCACCGACGCCACCGCCGCCGCCGAGCTGGGAGGCGCCGCTACGGGCTCTGATCCCCACACCGACCGCCCGCGCCACAGGTGATCCGCTCGCCATCGAGTTCGCGCTGGTGTCCACCGCCTATGGCTCGAGCCCCGGTGCCCTGCGCCTGCAGGCGCGCCTGATGCGACCCGGCGCGCGCGGCGGGTGGGTCAACGGCTCGCTCTCCTGGGGGTCGCTGGAGCCCTGGCATCTGCGCCAGGGCAACTATCGCGAGGACCACCTCGAGCTGGCGCGCGAGTTCCAGTCGGTGCACCGCGCGCGGATGGCCACCAGCTCGCGCTACTACTACGGCTACGGCGAGCGCGAGCGCACGCTCGACCTGAGCGACTGGGACGCCAGTCAGCTGTGGTCGCTGCTTGACCGCGCCGACAGGATCGGCATGGTCACGGTCCACGCCGCGCCGCGGCTGGGCGAGGTGCCGCGCTACCGCCGCGCCGAGCTGGTGCTTGACGTGACCGCGACCGCCGACGGCGCGCGGCGCCTGCGCCCGGCCCTGCGGATCGACGGTGCCGGAGATATCGGAGAGTTCGAGCCGGTGCTCTTCCTCGGTCAGGACGGCCACGGCCTGGTGCTGGCGCGAGCGGACGCCACCCGCGCCACCGGGCGCACAAGCCGCGCGCAGCGGCCGCAGGATATCGGCGTGCCGGTGCGGCTCCTGCGGCTGGCCAGGGAGACGCCCGACCAGCTTCAGCGGATGCTGCTCGAGGCAAGCGAGCTCACGATCCCCGCCGGCGACCTACCGCGTTTTGCGACCCAGATCGCCCCGGCGCTGCGCAGCGTCGCGCCCGTCGTCTCCTCCGACGGGTCCTTTGCCCTCCCCGAGATCTCAGCGCCGGAGCTGATTCTGCGCGCCCACCACGGCGCCGACCACGTCACCGAGCTCGCCTGGAACTGGGTCTACACCGTCGGCGAGGAGCGTGTCTGCTTCGAGCTGGGCGGCGCTGACACGCTGCCGGGCCTGCGCGACACACAGCGCGAGCGCGCGATCCTCGACTCACTCGACCTCTCGGCTGGCGAGGGGCTCGCCGCGCTCGGCCTGCTCGACGCCGACGGCCGGCCCGCCGCCCACACACCGCCGCTGCGGGGCCTGGACACGGTGCGCTTCGTCACCGAGGCGTTGCCGGCGCTTGAAGAGATCGCGGCTGTGGGGCTCGAGTGCAGCGGCTCACCGGTGGCCTACCGCGACGTCGACGACCAGCTGCAGATCGCTGTCGCGACAGCCGCGATCGACGGCGAGCACGACTGGTTTGACCTCAACGTGACCATCTCCGTAGAGGGCCGCGAGCTTCAGTTCGCGCCGCTCTTCGCCGCCCTGGCACGCGGCGAGGAACGGATGCTGCTGGACGACGGCGCGCACTTCTCGCTGCTGGCCCCCGAGCTTGCCACGCTGCGTCAGCTGATCGAGGAGGCCCGCTTCCTACAGGACGCCCGCCGGCCCGATGCGCTGCGCATCAGCCGGTATCAGGCCGGTCTCTGGGAGGAGCTTGTGGCGATCGGCGTGGTGCGCGAGCAGGCCGAGGCGTGGCGGCGGCAGGTGGAGGCGCTCAGCGGCCTAGACGACCTCGCTCAGCTCCCGGTACCCGAGGGCCTCAAGGCGACGCTGCGCCCCTACCAGCTCGACGGCTTCCGCTGGCTGGCCGCCCTCTGGGAGCTCGGCCTCGGCGGCATCCTCGCCGACGACATGGGGCTCGGCAAGACCCTCCAGGCGCTGGCGCTGATCCTGCATGCCCGTGAGCGCTCCACCTCGCCCGCCGGCCCGCTGGCCGGCGGGCGGACCAGCCCGGTGCTGGTGATCGCGCCCACCAGCGTCGTGCCCAACTGGGTCAGCGAGGCCGCTCACTTCGCCCCGCAGCTGCGCGTAAGGGCGCTGACCGACACGCTGGCCCGCGCCGGCACGACCATCGCGCAGCTGTCCGCTGGCGCCGACGTGGTCGTGACCACCTACACGCTCCTGCGCCTGGACGAGGCGCACTACACGACCGTGGAGTGGGCGGCGGTGATCCTCGACGAGGCCCAGGCTGTCAAGAACCACAACGCCAAGACACACCTTGCGGCAAGGCGGCTGCGCGCCCCGTTCAAGCTGGCGATCACCGGCACGCCGATGGAGAACCACCTCGGCGAGCTGTGGGCGCTTCTGTCGATCACCGCACCGGGGCTGTTCCCCGACCCGGCCGCCTTCGACGAGCTCTACGCTCGGCCGATCGAGCGCCATGGCGACGCCGAGCGCCTCGCGCGGCTGCGCCAGCGGATCCGCCCGCTGGTCAAGCGCCGCACCAAGGAGCTCGTGGCCGCCGAGCTGCCAGCCAAGCAGGAGCAGGTCCTGTCGGTCAAGCTCACGCCGCGCCACCGCAAGCTCTACGACACGCACATGCAGCGCGAGCGCCAGCGGATCCTCGGGCTGCTCGAGGACTTTGACTCAAACCGCTTCACCGTGCTGACCGCGATCACGCGCATGCGGCGCCTGGCGCTGCACGCCGGGCTGGTCGAGGAGAAGCACATGAAGGTCGCAAGCGCGAAGCTCGACGCGCTGGTCGAGCAGCTGGCTGAGGTGCGCGACGGCGGCCACCGGGCGCTCGTCTTCAGCCAGTTCACCGGCTTTCTGTCGCTCGCGCGGGCACGGCTCGAGGCCGAGGGGCTCGGCTGCTGCTACCTGGACGGCAGCACCCGCGCGCGCGGGAAGGTGATAGAGCGCTTCCGGGGTGGCGATGATCCGGTGTTTCTGATCAGCCTCAAGGCCGGCGGCTTTGGCCTCAACCTGACCGAGGCCGACTACTGCTTTTTGCTTGACCCGTGGTGGAACCCGGCGACCGAGAACCAGGCGATTGACCGTATTCACCGCATCGGCCAGACCAGGCAGGTGATGGTCTACCGGATGATCTCCGAGGAGACGATCGAAGAGAAGGTGCTGGCGCTCGCGCAGCGCAAGGCGGCGCTGTTCAAGGGTGTGATGGATGACGGCGATGTGTTCGCCGGCGAGATCACCGCCGAGGACGTCCGCGGCCTGCTCGGCTGAGCTGGGCGACTAGCGCTCGGGCTGGTCCTCCGCGTCGGGCTCGTACTCCGCGTCGCTGACGTGCGTGCCCCAGCTGACCGTGGCGCCTGCCGCGTCAGCCTGCTGGATCGCCAGGTGCACCATCAGCCGGTCCGGCGCCGCGCCGTGCCAGTGGCGCTCGCCCGGCGCGAAGAACACACGGTCGCCGGGGCGGATCGTCTCAACCGGCCCGCCCTCGCGCTGGCAGCGCCCAACCCCCTCGGTGATGAAGATCGTCTGGCCGTGCGGGTGGGTGTGCCAGGCCGTGCGCGCACCGGGGGTGAAGTGCACGAGCGCCGCAGCGACCGCCGAGCCCGCTCCCGGCGCCGCGACCGCGTCGAGGTAGACGTCGCCGGTGAACCAGTCGGCCGGCCCCTTCGTGGTCTCGATGCTCGAGCGTGTGATCTCCATGCCTTCGCTACCTCCAGTGTCGGTCCGCGCGGGCTGTTTGCCTGCGTGCGGGGGGCCGATCATACGTGTCAGGGCACTGGTCCAGGGGCCGTCCTCGTGGCGAGGACGGCCCCGGAGGTGTCAGTGATGCGCGTCGCCAGCCCGACGCTGGCGGCTGATCAGTTCACGTTGTAGACAATGATCGATGCTCCGGCCTGACGCACGTCGCCGCTCGGGGCAGGAACCCCGGTTGCGGTCGGGTCGTTGGTCTGGACCGCGCCCTCCAGGTAGAGCGTCGCCCCACCACTCGGCACCGTGATCGGAAACGTGCCGCTGTCCTGCGCGGCAATCGTACCGTCGGGGGCCTGGGGAATCGCGTTGCTGTAGCTCGAGACGACCCGCGTCGCTGTGCTCTGCGAGCTGCCGAGGTACAGCATCATGTCGCCCCACTCGTTGTAGCTGGCGCTTGAGTCGCCGTCGTAGTTCTGGTTTACGTAGCGGTAGAACTGCGCGCTGGCCGTGACGATGTATTTGCCAGCTGGCAGGCTGATGGGTGTCACCAGGTTGACCTCGTTGCTCGCGGAGTCGACGGCCCCGCCCTGGTAGGGGTAGATCGGCACGTCAACGAGGTTGTACCCGGTGAGCTGGGTGTTGAGGCCGCTGTACAGCGCGGTTTCCTCCTCCGCGAATACGGCCTGGCCGGGGGGGCCCTGTGGTCCGGTTGCGCCCTGCGGTCCGGTTGCGCCCTGCGGTCCGGTTGCGCCCTGCGGTCCGGTTGCGCCCTGCGGTCCGGTTGCGCCCTGCGGTCCGGTTGCGCCCTGCGGTCCGGTTGCGCCCTGCGGTCCGGTTGCGCCCTGCGGTCCGCTCGTGCCCTGCGGTCCCTGCGGACCTGCGGGTCCGGTCCCGCCCTGGAGGCCGTGCAGGCCGTGCAGGCCGTGCACGCCATGCAGGCCGCGAGGGCCCCGGAACCCGCGTGGGCCCCGGAGCCCGCGGGCACCCCTGGGTCCCGCGGGGCCGCGGTCGTAGTCGTACGCGACGCTGGTCGAGCCGGCGCCCGCCGTCCTCGCCACCGGCTTACCGTGGCGGCTACTGCTCGACGCGAGCGCCGGTATGGCGCCGGCGGCGATGGCCGAGATGGCGCACAAAATCAGTGGGCGGATTCGAGTGATCGTCGCAACACCACCACGGTTTGGGGGTTGCGATGGCTGGGACGGGAAGGCCGCGAGGGCGTCCGCCGCTGACGGCGCAGCGGGCGCAGTGGGCTGTGCTGATCGCGCAGGGGGTGAGCAACAGGGAGGCGTGCCGGCGTGTCGGGGTTGACCGCAGCTCGGGTAGGCACTGGCGTAACGGCGACACGGCGCGGGATGCCATCGGCCGTGTCCGGCACTATCCGCCGGTGAAGATCATTGAGCCAAAGGCGCGCAGCGACCGGTATTTGAGCGAGGAGGAGCGGGTGCAGATCGCCGATTTGCGTGGTGAGGGGCTGGGTGTGCGTGAGATCGCCCGCCGGATCGGGCGCTGCGCCTCGACGGTCAGCCGTGAACTGTCCCGTAATGGCGGTGAGGATGGTTCCTATCGCCCGCATGGCGCGCAACGTCTCGCCGGCGGGCGGCTTGGTCGTGCGCGGCAGCGTCGCGTCGCTACCGATACGGTGCTGCACGACACGGTTCTGGGGCTGCTTGGCAGGCGTTTCAGTCCGGAGCAGGTCTCCCACGAGCTGCACACGAGGTTTCCGGGTGAGCGCGCTCGGCAGTTGTGCACAGAGTCGATCTATCAGGCGATCTATGACCCGTTGGTGGATATCACGCGTCCGTGCCGTAGACGGCGGCGTAAGCGGCGCCTGCGCCCTGATCAGCGTCGTCAAAGGCCTGAGAGCATGCGGATGATCACCGAACGTCCGAGCGAGGTTGAAAGCCGTGATGTCGCCGGGCATTGGGAGGGTGATCTGATCAAGGGCGCGTACAACCGCAGTGCGATCGGCACGCTGGTTGAGCGCAAAACGAGGTTTGTGGTGTTGTTGCACCTGGACGGCGGGCAGGGCGCCCAGGCGCTGAACACGGCGCTTGAGCACAAGCTCGCCGTGCTGCCTGAGGCGCTGCGCCGGTCGCTGACCTGGGATCAAGGAACCGAGATGGCAGGCCATGAGCAGCTCAGCGCCAGCACCGGCACAAGCGTGTTCTTCTGTGAGGCTCACAGCCCTTGGCAGCGGGCATCCAACGAGAACATGAACGGTGTTTTGCGTGACTACTTCCCGAAGGGCAGCGACCTCTCACAGCACGGCCCGCAGGAGCTTGAGCGTGTCGCAGCAGAGATAAACGCTCGGCCACGCAGAACGCTGGGGTGGCACACCCCAGCACAGCTGTTGGACATGGAGCTTGAGCAGCTCGCCGCATAGACGCCGGGCGCAGCATCTCGCCCGCCCATAGCGTGTTGACGGCGTGTTCGCCAGCCGCGATCACCGCCAGTGCGGCCGGGTCCTGACATGCGCAGCATCGTGCGTGCTCGCGCACGATGTCCCCAGACCGTCGCTGTGCGGCAGGCCGCCGGTGTGCCGTGCCCCCGGGGGTGCCGGCCGCGCCCGTGGCGGGGTGAGAGCCATCGCCCCTCCGGGGCTCCTGCTCCCACCCCGCCACGGCACCCCGGTCTGTAGCGCTCCGTGACCCCAACCGGTAGGGTTGACCTGTCTACTGTTGCGACGTTGACTGGAACTCGCCGTGTCCAGGCGTGCTTCTTAAAGCGCCCCACATGAAACTCTCGACTTTCGTGATCTCAGGCGGCGGCTTGGGCTGACGGTGACAGGGCGGGCGTGATTTGTGGTTCGGTGGTTGTCTGGGGTGCTTGTGCCCAGTATTCGTGTCGGATCAGCTCGCGGCGGAGCGTGGCGAGCATGTCGGTGTAGCTGACGCTGGTTTTCTGGCGGTACCACGGGGCGGCGCGCCGTCGGGCTTTGAGGTCGGCTTCGGGGTTGCCGTGCAGTTGGTACCAGGCGATCGTGATCGTCTGGGTGAGGAACCCGAACGGGACGGTCCGCTCGACGGCTTTCTGGACGCGGTTGCGCGGGTCGCCGACGCCGTGTGCTTTCGCTTCTTGATGGCAGGTCTCGATCGTCCAGCGGCTGTCGTAGCGGGCGATCAGCACCGCGGCGGTCGCGGTCGTGTCGGTTGACGCGAGTGCGATGTCGAACCCTTCGCTGGTGCCGGGGTTGCGGATCAGGATCACCTTTACCGCCCGTGTGTGTAACGGCCCGTACCACAGGCACGTGAACGCGTGGATGTGCGCGGTCCGCTCGCGGCCGCCGGGGGTGGTGACCGTGACCGGCGTGAACGCCGCAGCGGCGGCGAGCTTGGCGAGACTCGCGAGCCGGGCGCCCTTCAGCGCTGGGCGTCCCCGCTTGCCGGTTGGTTCCGGCGCGAACGCGAACACGGCCGCGTTGGAGCGCATTCTGGTCGTGAGCGTCACGCGGTCTGGTAGCCCTTGCCACGCCTTGCTGGCGTACGCGCCGTCCATCACCAGCTCCACGACCCGGCCCGGGAAACGCTTCAGGATCATGTCGATCAGCCGCCTCGCGAGCTCGGGTTGTGACGGGCGGTCCGGATGCTGCTCGTCCTTCGGGCGGAACAGCCGGAACAGGACCGGCAGCCCAACCTGCCGGCCGTCGAGGCACGGAAGCTCCACGACGAGCACGAGCACGACCCAGCAGTTCCCCCATCTGGTCCGCTGCCCGGATCCCTCGGGTTGCGCGCCGTCGTGGAGGTAGTGCGCGCCGAACACCTTGCGTCCGGAGCGGCCGAAGAGCGTGTCATCAACGGCGAACCGGATCGGGCCGTCGGGCTTGACGAACATCGTGATGAGGAAGTCCAACAGCCGAACGCCGAGCTCGTCAGGCTCCCAGCGTCGGCGGGCGAAGAAGTCGTGCGCGCGGCTGTGATGCCACTCGCCCGCGAGCCCGGCGGACTGCAGCATCCCCGTCACGGTGCAGTCCCGCACCCGGCCGACCATCCCGACCACCAGCATGCTGAACGTCTGAAACGTTGGTTGCGTGAAGGATGGCGCGAGCAGGGACAACAGCCCGGCGAGCGAACTTGGCATAGCGGCGACTCCTGGTGCAAAGGGCCGCGGGAACGTGTCAGCGTCTCGTGGCCAGATCGGCTTGTCGCGCACCAGATTCGGGTCGCCGCGACCTTCTCCTTGCCGTGCTCCAGGCGCGGGATGATCCGTCGCGCGGCGCCAAGGTCGCCGCGCCTGACGCGCAGGCTAGCCTTCCGCTTGTGTCTGACCTCGCAGCGATCGAGCGGGAACTCGATGTCGCCCGCGAGCGTGATGACAACACGGCGCGCGTTCGCTTGATCGCGCGCGCGCTCGAACTAACCGAGACGCAGCGGCACCGCGCGGAGTACCTCGACGAGCTAGCGTATGCCTACCAGCAGCTCGGCCGGTTCGACGAAGCGGTCGACGCGATGCGCCAAGCCGTCGCCGCTGGATGGGACGGCGACCTTGATGAGCACCCCAGCGCACAAGCACTGATCGCCGATCTGCTGCTGCACGCAGGACACACAGACCAGGCCGATATCGCCTGGCTAAACGCCGAGCGCGAGGACCCCGGCAACCCGTGGCTGCACCAAACAGCGGGCCTCGCCTACGCGGACGTCGGACTGCACAACAAGGCGTTGCCGTGGCAGACCAAAGGCCTCACGCTCGCGCTCGCCACCAACGTCGACAGCGACATGCTCTGGATGCTCACCAGCGAGCGAGCCGAAACCCTCGACGCGCTCAGCCAACCACCCGACGAACTGCAACTCCAAGCTGAAGAACTCGTCGATCGCGAAGAACGAGCCGAACGAGCACGCGTTGACGCGTTCTACCGAGACCAGAGCACGCGGACGGTCCCGCCAAAGCACGCGTCGGTCGGTCTTGCCTGGTTCCCGGCCCAGGAGTACCAGCGAGCGCTCGAGACCTGGCCAAGCTTCGCCGAGGACTACGAGCACGGACCCTACGACGCATACTGCGCCCGGCTCGAACTGCTCCTCCGACAGCTCAGAGCCCAGGGCGTCGCGCGGCTCGCGCTTGTGCCAATCACGATCGACAGCTACCTCGCCTGGTCCGCCGAGCACGACCGCGATCCCGAGCAATCAGACACCCGCGCGAGCTACGCCACCGAACTCCTCAAAACAACCACAACACATCCCTGGCCACCAGAGCGCAACCAGCCCTGCTGGTGCGGAAGCGAACGCAAGTACAAGAAGTGCTGTCTACGCGCCAGCTGACACCGCACATCGGACTGCGCCAACCCTCACCCAGCGACCTCGAAAAGCCCGAAACTCGAGGAAACTCCTAATTCCGTTTTAATGGTGATGGCGCGCGACGCTACCAGATCAACGCGCACTCGGCGTGACGGGCGCTCACCAGTCGTGCATGGTGCCGTCCTTGAGCCTGCTGATCGGCAGGTAGGCGGGCTGGTATGGGTAACGGGCGGCGGCTTCCTCGTCGAGCGTGACACCCAGGCCGGGAGTCTCGCCGGGGTGCAGCATGCCGTCGGTGAAGCTCATGCTCTGGCGGAACACCACGTCGGTCTGCTCGCTGTGGGGCATGTACTCCTGGATGCCGAAGTTGTGGATCGCAAGCCCGAGGTGCAGCTGTGCGGCCAGCCCGACGGGGGAGACGTCGGTGGGGCCGTGGAAGCCGGAGCGGATCTGGTACTGGGCGGCGAAGTCCATCAGCTTGCGCAGCGGCGTGATCCCACCGAAGTGCGTTGAGGCGGCACGGACGTAATCGATCAACTGCTCTGAGATCAGCTGCTGGAAGTCCCAGACCGTGTTGAAGACCTCGCCGATCGCAAGCGGCGTGACCGTGTGCTGGCGCACCAGCCGCAGCGCCTGCTGGCTCTCCGCCGGGGTGCAGTCCTCGAGCCAGAAGAGGTTGTGGGGCTCGAGGCTCTTGCCGAGCTTGGCGGCCTCGATCGGACGCAGGCGGTGGTGTGCGTCGTGCAGCAGCGGCAGCTCCGGCCCGAACTCCCGGCGGACATAGTCAAAGACCTTCGGGACGTGACGCAGGTACGCGGCGCTGTCCCAGTCCTCCTGCGCCGGTGCTGCGCCGCGGCCGGCGGGCTCGTAGTCGTAGCGCTCACCGGACGCCTGCGCCTGGGCGGCGACCCCGTAGACGGCGTGCACCCCTGGGATCGACGACTGCACCCGGATCGCGCGGTAGCCCTTCTCCAGGTGCATGTTGATCGACTCGCCAAGCGACTCAAACGAGGTGCCAGAGGCGTGGCCGTAGGCCAGCAGCCCCTCCCGCGAGGCGCCGCCCAACAGCTGGTAAACAGGCACGCCGCAGACCTTGCCCTTGATGTCCCACAGCGCCATGTCCACGGCGGCGATCGCGGCCATCGTCACCGGCCCGCGCCGCCAGTAGGCACCGCGGTAGAGGTACTGCCACGTGTCCTCGATCCGGGCCGGGTCGCGGCCGATCAGAAGCGCCGCCACATGCTCGCGCAGGTAGGCCGCGACCGCCAGCTCACGGCCGTTCAGCGTCGCGTCACCGAGCCCCGTGACACCGTCGTCGGTGGTCAGCTTCAACGTCACGAAGTTGCGGGTCGGGCTCGTCACCACGACATCGGCAGCAGCGATTCTCATTCAGAAGATCTCCAGTAGCTCAAACAGTGCACGCTTTGCCTGCTCGCCGCCGGCGGCGGCGAGCGCCGGGCGCAGCGCCCCACCATTCTGATCGCTTGCCGCCCGTGCTGGGTCGCCGATCAGCCAGTCGGCCCACGCCTGCACGATCGCAAGCGCAGGGCTGGCGTCAGCACCGGCCGCCCGCGCGGCCACGATCACCGGCACCACCCGGTTGCGCAGCTTCTCCAACCCGTCAGAGGCGATCTGCGTCAGCGGGTAGCCGATCCGGGCGTTGGCAAAGCGCTCCCGCAGCGCCGCCCGATACGCGTCCAGCTCGAGCAGCTCGCCGCCGGCCAGCAGCGACGCGGCCAGGTCCCAGTAGCGCTCCAGCGCCGCCGCCAGCTCCCGGTCGCCGACCGCCTGCGCCACCGTTTCGTGTCCGCGCCCGAGGCCCAGGTAGGCAAGCAGGCAGTGGCCGCCGTTCAAAAGCCACAGCTTGCGCGCCTCCCACGGTCCGATCTCGTCCACGAAGCGCGCGCCGGCATCCTCCCACCGTGGCCGCCCGGCCGGAAACGCCCCGCACAGCACCCAGTCGCTGAACGGCTCGCAGACCACCGGCGCCTCGTCGCGCAACCCCAGTTCGCGCTCCACCAGCTCTCGGTCCTCGTCGGTCGTGCGTGGCGTGATCCGGTCAACCGAGGTGCTCACAAACGACACCTGGCGCTGCGCCCACTCGGCCGCCTGCGGGTCGATCCGCGCAAGCTCGCCCAGAACGAGCTCCCGCAGGACCGTGCCGTTGGCGGCGAGGTTGTCCAGGCTCACGAGGGCGAGCGGACCGGCGTCCGCGTTGCGGCGCGCGACCAGCCCCGCCGCCAGGCGCTCGCCAACCGTCGGCAGTCCCCGCCCAGCGCCGGCGGCGGCGCGCTCTGCCGCCGCCGGCGGCCGGTAGCCGGCCTCGGTCACCGTCAACGTCACCACCGCCGTCTCGGCCGAGGCAAGCGCGGCCGTGAGCGCCGCAAGCTCGCCAGCGCCGTGCACCTCCACGACCGCGTCCACGACGCTGACGTTATCCGCGGCCGGGCCCCGCTCAACCAGTGCGTAGAGTCCCTGCTGCGGCGCGAGCGGCGCGGCCAGGCGCGGGCTGCGGCCGGTGAAGCCGCTGATGCCCCAGCCGCCGGCCAGCTCGGCGCTGGCCGTATACGCCGCCAGGTGCGAGCGGCTGAAGGCGCCAAGCCCCAGATGCACGATCCGCACCGGCCGGGCCGGTGCCGGCCAGCTTGTGCGGTCAAGTCGTTGGGTGGGCACGGTGCCAAACGATATGGCTAGGCTGACACGCATGTCCCCTCACCCTGACCGTCTGCTCAGCCCGGAGCCCGGTGTCAGGGAGCGCGCCCGCGAGCTTTACCAGGCGGTGGCGCAGGCGCCGATCATCTCTCCGCACGGCCATGTGAACGCGCGCATGCTTGCCGACGACGAGCCGTTCTCCGACCCGGCGGCGCTGCTCATCACCCCCGACCACTACGTCACGCGCCTGCTGCACGGCTCAGGCGTTCCACTGGAGGCGCTCGGGGTGGGGGCTTCAGGAAAGTCGCCGCCGCCCAGCGGGGCGGCGGCACCCCGTGCGGTGTGGCGGACGCTCGCTGAGAACTGGAGGCGCTTTGCCGGGACGCCCGTGCGGTACTGGTTCGAGGACACACTCGCGCGGGTCTTCGGGCTGGAGGCCGAGCTCGGTCCGGCCAGCGCCGAGCGGCTCTACGACCAGTTGGCCGAGCAGCTCGCGCGCCCGGAGTTTCGGCCGCGGGCGCTGCTTGAGCGCTTCGGCGTCGAGGTGCTCGCGACGACCGATGACCCTGCCGACGGGCTCGAGGCGCACGCGCGGCTTGCGGCCGAGGGGCTTGGTGTGCGCGTGATCCCGACACTGCGCGCCGACGCCTACATGGACCCGGCCGACGCCGGCTGGGCAGGGCGACTGGACGCGCTCGCCGAGGTCTCGGGGGTGGATTGCGGCAGCTACCCCGGGCTGCTCGACGCGCTTCGCGCTCGCCGGGAGTACTTCCGTGCGCTTGGCGCGACCGCCACCGACACGGGGGTGCTGGACGCCTGGGCCACCCCGCTCAGCGATGGTCAGGCGGCGGCGATCCACCGCCGCGCGCTCGCGGGCGAGGTCAGTGGCGAAGAGGCGCTCGCCTACCGGCGAAACATGCTCTACCAGCTCGGTTTGATGGGCGCGCAGGACGGCCTGGTGATGCAGCTGCACGTCGGCGTGCTGCGCAACCACCACCGGCCGACCCACGAGCGCTTCGGGCCCGACACCGGGCACGACATCCCGGTCGCGACCGAGTTCGCACGCCCGCTGCGCGAGCTGCTGAACGCCGTCGGCACCAGCCCGGCCTTCCGCCTCGTGCTCTTCACCGTCGACGAGACCGCGTTCTCGCGTGAGATCGCGCCGCTTGCGGGCTTCTATCCGAGCGTGTATGTCGGTGCGCCCTGGTGGTTTCTGGACGCACCCGCGGCGGTCAGGCGCTTCCGCGCGGCGGTCACGGAGACCGCCGGCTTCTACAAGACCTCGGGGTTTGTCGATGACACGCGCGCGCTCTGCTCGATCCCGGCGCGTCACGACATGAGCCGCCGGCTGGACGCGCGCTATCTGGCGGAGCTGGTCTCAGACCACCAGCTGTCCGAAGACGAGGCGCGGGTCCTTGCCCGCGCGCTCGTGGACGAGATCCCGCGCGGCGCCTTCCGGCTCTGACGGGCGGCCGGTCGCCCGGAGGGTCTGGTGACTCTGTTTGCGCATCAGCCACAATGAGAGGCATGGGGCGAAACGTGGTCAGCGGTGAGGCGTGCGCGGCGGTCGTCGCAGGCGCAGACGGCCGCGGGAGGGTCTAGTTCGATGGGCTCAGAGCCGGCCGCGGACACGGAGGCGATCCACGAGTCTGATCCCGAAGGGCCGCCGGCGCGCTGTCACATCCTTGAAGAGGACCCCGACCTCGGCGCCGGGCTCAGCGAAACCGACCTGGTCGCCGCCACCAGGGCGCTTGTGGCGCCGGTGCTGGTCGCCGCGGGGCCGACCTGGGTGCCGCCCACATACGACCCGCAGACATCGTTTGGACTGCTGGTGCTCGAGGGCTTTCTCGGACGGCGCCTGCGCGTCGGCCGCGCGGTCGCCACCGAGCTCCTGAGCACCGGCGACATCATGCGACCGTGGGAGCAGCCGCTGTTCGGCCTGAGTGAATACTCGCTCGACTGGCGGGTGTTCCGGCCGCTGCGCCTGGCGGTGTTGGACGGCGATGTCACGACCCTGATCGGCCGTCGCCCGCAGTTGGTCGTCAACTTCTCCTCGCGGCTGCTGCGCCGCGCACGCGCGGCCGCCTACCTGATGGCGGTCAGCCACCAGACCCGTGTCGAGGACCGGCTGATGGAGACCCTGTGGTTCGTGGCGCAGTCCTGGGGCAGGGTGACGCCGCGCGGCGTGCGCATCCCGTTTCGGGTCACGCACGAGGTCCTGAGCGAGATCCTCGGCGCACAGCGGCCCTCGGTCACCACCGCCTTCAGGAAGCTGACCGAGCAGGGCCTGGTTGCGCGCGAGGCGGACGGGACGCTGCTGCTGCGCGATCCCGGCTCGCGCGCGGCCGCTCACGCCGTGCCTCAGGTCGCCCGCTCGCAGGACTGATCGCGGGCGCTCGCAACGGCCCGCCGTGCGGCCGGGCGTGCTACGGAGGCGCTACCGGACCGCCTCCAGCTCCCAAACCTGCAAGCCAGTTGGAGTTTTGTGCATTTCGGGCGGTTGGAGCGCCCGAAATGCACAAAGCTCGCCTAGCGCGCGCAGTTTGGGGCTCAGGGGTTGTTGGGGTTCGGGGTGGTTGGGGGTTCGCGGTGGTTGGGGGTTCGGGGTGGTTGGGGGTTCGGGGTGGTTGGGGGTCCGTGGCGGTTCGGGGTTCGCGGCGGTTGAGCGGCGGCGATGTAACCGTGCTGACAACCGCGCCGGAGATCCAGCAAATCGAGTCCGTCCAGCTACAATTACTTGACAGATAACGACTCAGATTTTATGATCGTCAACAGATCACTACACGACCGTTTCAGGAGGTTCGCAATGGCACTTATCCGCTGGGAGCCGGCAGTCGAACTCGGCACCATTCAGAGCGAGATGAACCGACTCTTCAACTCACTGTTTGACACTCCCGTCCGCGCCCAGGCCGGCGACGCCAGGCAGTGGATTCCCCCGATGGATCTCGTCGAGACCGGCGACCACTACGTGCTGCGCGCCGACCTGCCGGGGCTCTCAGAGCAGGACGTCAACATCGAGCTCGAATCCAACGTGCTGACGATCTCCGGGGAGCGCAAGATCGAGCACAAGCACGAGAAGGGTGGCTACCGCCGCGTGGAGCGCGCGTACGGCAGCTTCTCCCGCTCGCTGACGCTGCCTGAGGGCATCAACCCCGAGGCGGTGGCGGCCAGCTTTGACCGCGGCGTGCTCGAGGTCCGCATCCCCAAGCCGGAGCAGATCAAGCCGCGCAAGGTCACCATTTCGGTGGCCGGCGCCGAGGGCAACGGCGCGCACGAGGTGCTCGAGGGCAGCGCGACCGACACTGGCGTGAGCACGCCGGAGCCGGTGGGCGTCGCCTGAGCCACGCAAGCGCACAGCCGGTTTGTTGGGCGACCGGGGCCGCGGCTGTCAGCCGCGGCCCCAGCGGGTTTTCCGGACCGGCCGGCCCGGGCGCCCCGGTGTCCGCACCCGCGGACGCGCTGGCGACCGCGCGCTATGAAGCCGCTCGCGCGAGCTCCTCAAAGTCCTCCTGGCTCAGCTCTATCGCCGCCGCGGCCATGTTCTCATCGAGGTGCGCGACCGACGAGGTGCCGGGAATCGGCAGCATCACCGGCGAGCGCTCGAGCAGCCAGGCGAGCGCCAGCTGCGAGGGCGTGTGCCCGGTGCGCTGCGCGATCGCGGCCGCCGGGCCCCCGGGCTCCGACAGCTTGCCGGTCGCCAGCGGGAACCAGGGGATGAAGCCGATCCCGTGCTCCTCGCAGTACTCAAGCAGCGGCTCCGCCTTGCGGTTGGTCAGGTTGTAGAGGTTCTGAACGGAGGAGATCGGCGCCACGCGCTCGGCCGCCTGCAGCTCTTCGACGCTCACCTCCGAGAGGCCGATGTGGGCGATCTTGCCCTCATCCTGCAGCGCCTTGAGCTCGCCGATCTGGTCCTCGAGCGGAACCTCCGGGTCGATGCGGTGCAGCTGGAAGAGACCGATGCGCTCCAGGCCGAGGTTGCGCAGGCTGAGCTCGCACTGCTGGCGCAGGTACGCGGGACGGCCCACCGGCGTCCACCTGTTCGGCCCCTGGCGCGTCAGCCCAGCCTTGGTCGCGATCACCATGCCGTCGGGGTAGGGGTGAAGGGCTTCGCGGATCAGTCGCTCCGCCACCACCGGGCCGTAGGCGTCGGCGGTGTCGATCAGGTTCACGCCAAGCTCCACAGCTCGACGCAGCACCCGCAAGGCCTCATCCCGGTCCTTCGGCTCACCCCATACGCCGGGCCCGGTCAGCTGCATCGAGCCGAAACCGAGCCTGTTGACGGTCAGCTCGCCGCCGATCGCGAAGCTGCCGCTCGCCTGTGCCAATGTCTGTGTCATAGAGGTCTCCGTTCGTTTCGGTTCTGGCGGAGGTGGGTGTCGCGGTCAGCAGCCGCCGGCGACGCCGCATGGGCTCCGCTAGAGAGCGTACGCAGCCGCAGGCGAGCGGACCCGGCGTCCGTGGCTCCGGGGTGTCATCCGGGCGCGCCGCCGCACGCCTGATCGACCGCGCAGGGCGCCGGATTCAGGCGTAATCACGTGTAAGGCTGGTGTAAGGCTGAGCGGCGCAAAGTCGAGCGCCGGCGGCTCTCTGGCGCTATGTTTGTCAGCTACTCACCATGGCTGGGGCAGCGATCGTGGCGCACGTCGGTTGGACGCGACCCGTGCGATCACGCTCGGGGAAGTAGCGCCGGCCGCTTTTCCAGACGACTCAAAAGGAGTTTTCTTGCGCATCTTGATTCTGGGTGGAGACGGCTTCTGCGGTTGGCCGACCTCCCTGCACCTCTCGGCCCAGGGCCATGAAGTGGCGATCGTGGACAACCTCGCGCGGCGCAACATGGATGTCGAGCTGGAGGCCGAGTCGCTCACGCCGATCACCCCGATCGGAACCCGCCTGGCCGCCTGGCATGAGGTGTCGGGCAATGAGATCCCCTTCCACCGGCTCGACGTGGCCAACAACTACGCGCGGCTGCTGCAGCTCTTCCGCGAGTTCCGCCCCGACGCCGTGGTCCACTTCGCCGAGCAGCGCGCGGCGCCGTACTCGATGAAGGACTCAGACCACAAGCGCTACACGGTCGACAACAACGTCAACGCCACCCACAACGTGCTTGCGGCCACGGTCGAGGCGGAGCTCGATATTCACATCGTCCACCTGGGCACGATGGGCGTCTACGGCTACGGCACCGCCGGCATGCAGATCCCGGAGGGCTACCTGTCGGTCAAGGTCGAAACCGGTGACGGCACCGAGATCGAGCAGGAGATCCTCTACCCGGCCAACCCCGGGAGCGTTTACCACCTGACCAAGACGCTCGACCAGCTGATGTTCGCCTACTACGCCAAGAACGACCTGGTGCGCGTCACCGACCTGCACCAGGGGATCGTCTGGGGGACGCAGACCAAGGAGACGCGGCTTGACCCGCGGCTGATCAACCGCTTCGACTACGACGGCGACTTCGGCACCGTGCTCAACCGCTTCCTCATGCAGGCCGCCGTCAACTATCCGCTGACCGTGCACGGCACCGGCGGACAGACGCGCGCCTTCATCCACATCCAGGACACGGTCCGCTGTATCCAGCTGGCGATCGAGAACCCGCCCGCCCGCGGCGAGCGCGTCCAGGTCTTCAACCAGATGACCGAGACCCACCGGGTGCGCGACCTGGCCAAGCTCGTCTCCGAGCTGACCGGCGCCGACATCGACTACGTCGACAACCCGCGCAAGGAGGCCGCCGAGAACGAGCTGTTCGTCGCCAACGACAACTTCCTCGAGCTCGGCCTCGAACCAACCACGCTGCGCAACGATCTGCTCGGCGAGGTCACCGAGATCGCGCGCGCCTACGCCCACCGCTGCGATCTCGCGAAGATCCCCTGCACGTCGCGCTGGGTCAAGCCGGGCGCGCTCAGCAGCGCCGGCTAGCGTCTGTCCCGGGCGGCCGGCCCGCTGGCTCGGCCGCCCGGCTCGACCGTACCGGGCGAGGTCCCGTCCGGTGGGCCGCTCAGGCGGCTGCCACCGAGAAAACCGGCGGCAGCCGCTGCGCCAGGGTGCGCCAGCTGGCGCCTGCGTCGCCGGAGCCGAAGAGCTCGCCCGAGGTCGCGCCGAAGTAGAGCTCCAGACCCGGTCCGCTGCCTCTGCTGGCAAACGCCTGGCGCAGCACCGTCAGGTAGGCGTGCTGCGCCGGCAGCCCGTCCCCGCGCGGCGTCCAGCTCGCGCCGCCGTCCCGGGTCTCATATACCCGCACCCGACCGTCCGGCATGACCCGGTCCATGTCCGCGACCAGCGGGATCAGGTACGCGCTCTCGGGGTCGGCAGGATCGACCTTCAGCGGGAAGCCGAAGTCCGATGGCAGCCCGTCACCGATCGGTGTCCAGCTCTCGCCGGCGTCGTCTGAGCGGTAGACGCCGCCGTGGAACTGCATGAACATGCGCTCGGGACGCGTACGCGAGCGCTCGACGTGGTGCACGCACAGCGCCGAGGTCTCGGGGTCGATGTCGGCCTCCGGCAGATAGCGCGGATTCAGGCCCCGGTTGCCGCGCCGCCAGCTCGCGCCGCCGTCGTCTGAGAGCCACATGCCAGCCGCCGAGATCGCGACCGCCAGCCGCTGCGGGTCACCCGGCCAGGTGCAGATCGAGTGCAGGCACAGGCCGCCGCCACCGGGCTGCCAGTCAGGTCGCGAGGGCTCGTTCCAGAGCCCTGAGTTGAGCTGCCAGCTAGAGCCGTTGTCGTGGCTTTCAAAGAGCACGCCCGGGTCGGCGCCCATGTAGAGCGTGCCCGGCGTCTCGCCGGCGGCGATCACCCAGATGCGCGCGAGCGTCTGCTCGCCGCCCGCGGGCAGCTCGACGCCCGTGGCCTGCTGCCACTCGCCCGCCGGGTCAGCGTCGGTGTAGAAGAGCTTGGGGCCGTAGAACGGCGAGGTCGTGGCGGCGAACAGGCGCCCGCTGCGCGTCTCGCGCAGCGCGTAGTCCACCGGCTCGCCGGCGAACGCGCGCGCGCTGATCCCAAACTCGCCACCGCCGCCCGTGGCGTCGCCCTCGAGCAGAAACAGCCCCTTCTTGGTCCCGACTGCCAGCTCCGTCATCGTTTCAGCCTCCGGTGATCGCGGGTATGACCTCGACGCGGGCGCCGGCCGGGACGGGCGTGTGCTCGGCCCCTCGCTCGGCGTCCACGAAGACGTTGATGTGCGGGCGGATGTGGCCGCGCTCGTCGAGGATCCAGCCGCGCGTGTCGGGGTTGCGCGACTCGAAGCTGCGCAACAGCTCAAGCACCGTCGGCCCCTCCAGCTCGTGTTCACCACGCCCGCCGGCCAGCGCGCGCAGCGGTCCCCGGACCCTCACCACCGCCATCGCGCGATCCTAGCGACGCGCTGCGGCCGCGCGGGAAAAAGCGCACCCCACGAGCCTGCGGCGGCGGTTGACAGACCGGCTAATCGGGCGGTAAAGCTGTGCTAACGCAGACATAACAGGTGGAGCGCACCGCGATCCGGGTAGTTGTGTTCTAGAGGCAGCCGTCGGATGCGACGGAAGAACGACTCGCATGGAGGGAGTTGGAACGTATGCACCACAGGCACATGCACCACCACCATCGCACGACCTTGATCGGGGTGGGTCTGCTGTTCCTCCTGATCCTCATGGCCGTGCTGATGGCGCTGCCGAGCCGCGCCGGCGCCGCGCCGCTGCGCAACCGCGGCCTGACGATCGCCGCCACACCCAACCGGATCACCGCCGGCCAGGGTGTCCTGATCTACGGGCGGCTGTACGGGCCCCACCGCGCCGACCGCCGTATCACGCTCTTGCATCGCCTGGCTGGCGCGCCGCGCTTCACACCGATCAGCGTGACGCGCACCGACGCCGCGGGCTTCTATGAGTTCGTGCGCGCCGACGGGGTCGTCAACACCAACCGCAGCTGGTTTGTCGTCGGCCCGTACCGCACGCACAGCCGCACCCTCCACGAGCACGTCGCCTCCGTGGTGACGTTCGCAACGGCCGCCAGCAGCGCCAGCGTCTCAACGGCACAGACCGTGACCTTCTACGGCACCGTCACCCCGTTACACCCCCACCAGCGCGTGCTGCTGCAGGAGCAGAACGCGGCCTCGGGCAACGGCTGGAGGACGGTCGCGGCAGGCCTCACCGGTGCGTACTCGCACTACGCGATCGCCCACCGCTTCCGGTCGCCCGGCAGCTACACGCTGCGCGCGCTGTTTCCCAACGACCCGCGCAACCTCCCCGGCCAGTCGGCCAGCCTGACCGTGACCGTGCAGCAGCAGCAGAACCCGTCGTTTACGATCGCCGGCTCGGCCGCCACGATCGCCGACGGGCAGAGCGCCACGATCAGCGGCACGCTGTATCCGAGCGGCTCGACCACCACGACCGCGCCGAACGTGCCGGTGACCCTCTACGCCCGTCCGCTGCACGGCGGCGGCGCGCAGGCGCTCGCGAGCACCACGACCAACGCCACGGGCGCCTACTCGTTCACGGTCATGCCGATCCACAACACCGTCTACCACGTCGTCGCCGGCTCGAAGCCGGCGGCGCGCACCGCGAACCTGTTTATCGGGGTCCAGGACGTGGTCAGCGCCTCGCTTTCAAGCCCGACCGTCACGGTCGGCGCAAGCGTTCAGGTGACCGGGACCGTGACCCCGGGCCACCCCGGCCACTGGCTGTATCTGCAGCAGCAGAACGCGGCTGGCCAGTGGTTTGACATCGCGGTCGGTCGCCTGAGCCGGGCCTCCACGTTTGCCTTCAGCCTGCGCGAGGGCCAGCCCGGAGCGCTTGCCCTGCGCGTGCAGATCGGCGGCGGGCCCTGGAACGTCGGCGCCGTCTCGGCGAGCCTGCCGCTCACCGTCAGCGGCCTGGCTCCGGTCAGCTCGCTGCCTGCCGCCTCCTAGCGCCTCCAGGTCCTGGGGAGGGCGGGCCGGAAATCCGGCCCGCCCTCCCACGCGCCATCCACAGCCTCCAGATCCCAACCGGCGCGTCGGCCCGCAGAACGTCGTAGGCTCGCCTCCAGATTCATAAACGCAACCTCAGGGAGGATTGCAGTGATCAAAGTACTCAAGGGTGCGAGCGCGGTGGCGCTCGCATGCGGTGTGGGCGCACTGGCGGCGGCCCCGGCGCTGGCGGCCAGGCCGCACAGCCGGCCGCACAGCAGCGGCGCCAGCGGTCGCAGCACGGTCCCGCTCGGGATCAACGCGGCTGCGATCAGCGGTGCGAAGGTGCTCGGCAACACGCCGGCCAGCACGCCGGAGACCGTCTCCTTCATCTTCAAGGAGAACAATCTGAGCGGGCTTGAGACGCAGGCGCAGAGCGGATTCACGGCGCCGTACATGTCGGTGCAGAGCTTCGCGAGCACCTACGGCGCCTCAACGACGCTGATCGGGGAGCTCCAGAGCTACCTTGCCGGCTACGGCATCAGCACCACGGTGTATGCCAACAACATCGACGTGGTCGCGACCGGTACGGCCGGCGAGTTTGACAGCGCGTTGACTGTCACGCAGCTTGACTACCACACCCCGGCGCTCAAGAGCTCCGCCGCCGGTGGCGGCGGCGGGGGCACGACCGTCCAGGCGCAGACCTTCCACGCGCCGAGCAGCCTGCCCACGCTGCCGAGCAACATCGCCAGCGACCTGGTGGCGATCCTCGGGCTCAGCAACTACGCGCCGTCGGTCAGCAACGCCGCCCACACGAGCCGCGCGCTCACCAGCCACGCCGGCGCCAAGCCGAGTCCGTCCTCCAGTTGCCTGGCATCCTCCGGCGTGCCGGACGACTGCAACCTGCCCAGCAACTTCGAGCAGCAGTACGGCCTGACCGGGCTCCACAGCACCGGCTCGGGCCAGACGCTCGGGATCATCACGCTGGCGAGCGTCGACCCGGGCGCGCCGCAGTACTTCTGGAAGAACATCGCCGGTGTCCATCGCCAGGGTACGCTGAGCTTTGACAACGTCGACGGCGGTGCGGGCACCCCGAGCTACAACGCCGGCAGCGGCGAGACCGACCTGGACATCGAGCAGTCGGGCTCGGTTGCCCCGGGCGCGAACATCGTCGTCTACACCGCGCCGAACACCGACTCGGGGTTCATCGACGCGTTCTTCACCGCCGCCAGCCAGAACGTGGCGGGATCTGTCTCCTGTAGCTGGGGTGAGGCCGAGACGGTGATCCAGGCGGCGCAGGCACTCGGCCAGGAGTCCTCGGGCTACGTGCAGGCCTTTGACGAGGCGCTGCTCGAGATGGACGCCCAGGGCCAGGCGAGCTTCATCGCCTCCGGCGACAGCGGCGCCTACGACGCCTACGGTCAGTTCTCGGGCTCGACGCAGCCCACGAACCTATCGGTGGACAACCCGTCAGACAGCCCCTACACGACCGCCGCCGGCGGCACGACGCTGCCGTGGAGCGAGACGTTCGCGCCGGGGGCATCCGTCGACGTAACCGCCCAGCGGATCTGGGGCTGGGACTACCTCTGGCAGCCGGTGTCTGTGCTCAACAGCATCAGCCTGCAGACCTCCGCGGAGGAGCAGGTCGTCGGCAGCGGCGGCGGCTTCAGCGTCATAGAGCCCCAGCCGAGCTACCAGAGCGGTGTGAACGGCACGACCAGCTTCACGGCCGTCCCGTATCTGACACCGACGAGCTACAACCACAAGCTCGGCATCTACCTGCCCACGGCATGGACATTCAACCCCAACCCCGGGCTCACCACAGGCTCCGCAACGGGGCGCGCCATGCCGGACCTGGCGGCCGACGCCGACCCGTACACCGGCTACATCCTGTACGCGCCGAGCAGTGCCGGCCAGGACGGGATCGCCTCGGCGACCCAGCCGGGCTGGGGCGGGACGAGCTTCGTCGCGCCGCAGATGAACGGTGCCGCGGCTGTGATCGATTCCTATCTGGCGTCCAAGCACCTGCCGCCGACCGGCTTCTGGAACCCGATGATCTACCGGTTCGCGCAGCAGGCCAATTCGCCGTTCACGTCGCTTAACGCGAGCGGACCCTCAAACGACAACATCTACTACACCGGCACCGCGGGCGCGACGTTCGTCCCGGGCGCGGGGCTCGGCTACCCGAACCTGACCACGCTTGCGAACGATTTCGCCAAGGCCGGGTCGTGAGGCTGACTAGCGGTTAGCGATTCGCAGAACCCGTAGCGCCGAGGTCAGGACCACGGCGTCAGAGGCGAGGAGCCGGTCGAGATCGACCGGCTCCTCGTCGTATGAGAGCCGTGAGCGGCCGATCCCGGGCAGCGCGCGGCCGGCGGTGAGCGGGGCGATCAGCCGGCCGCGCTCCTCGATCAGCACGCTGGCCCAACTCGCCTCGAGCACGGCGCCGTCGGTGTCGATGAGCAGAACGAGCGCCCCGTCGGCGGCCTGCGTGAGCGCGTCGAGCAGCCGCCGGTCCGCCCACTTGTGCGGTCCCAGTCCGCCCGGCAGCTCAAACGTCGCAAAACCACGCACGACCGGGTCGCCCAACAGCGCTCGCTCATGAACGCTCAGCCCGACGCCGGGCACGAAGGTGAGGCGCAGGGCGCCGTCGCCACGGTGCACCTGCGGCGGCGTCACGGCGGCTGGCGCCACCCCGTAGAGCGCCTGGGCGCTCGCGTTCATCCGCTCGCGGTGTGCGTTGTAGCGCGCCACGGTGCGCCCCTGCACGAGCAGCGTCTCGAAGATCCCGGCCGCCGGGTCGGGGCGCTCGCCGTAGTCGAGCGCGCGGCGCGGCGGCGCGACCCTCACCGCGCGCCCAGGGCCCGCGCGGCGCTCACGCGCTGACCACGCTCGTGCCGACCGCCGCGGCGACCGGCCGCGCCTTGATCAGCGCCTCCTCGAGCTCGGCCTGGGGCTCGGAGTCGGCGACGATCCCGCCGCCGACTCCGAGCCAGATGTGTCCGTGGGCGAGCTCGAACGTGCGGATCGCGACGTTGAGCTCGAGCCCCGCCAGTGGGCTCGAGTAGCCGATCGCGCCGGTGTAGACCTCGCGGCCTGAGCGCTCCAGCTCGGCGATCACCTTGAGCGACTGCACCTTCGGCGCGCCGGTCACCGAGCCCGGCGGAAAGCAAGCGCGGACGAGCGCCGCGTTGCCGGTGCCGGCACGCAGCCGGCCCTGCACGGTCGTCACCAGGTGCCAGAGCCCCGGGTGCGCCTCGGCGGTCGGGCGCCGCGGCGCGCTCACCGAGCCGTACTCGCAGACCCGGCCGATGTCGTTGCGCATCAGATCGACGATCATCACGTGCTCGGCGGCGTCCTTGCCCGAGGTCTGCAGCTGCTCGAGTGAGAGCACCGCGCGCGAGGGGTCATCGGGACGGTGAGCTGTGCCCTTGATCGGGCCGCTTTTCACGAGCCGGCCCTGGCGGCGCAGGAACAGCTCGGGGGAGAGCGAGACGATGCCGCCGGCCGGGGTGTCGAAGGCCGCGCTGTACTGGGGAACGCGGCCGTGCACGAGCGCGCTGCGCAACAGCGCGCTGGCGCTCCCCTGATACTCACCCTCGAGCCGCAGGCAGATGTTGGCCTGGTAGATCTCGCCCGCGGCGATCCGCTCGCGACAGGCGGCCACCGCGCGCAGGTGGTGCGCGGCGGCGTCACTGTCCAACCGCAACGGGCCGGGACTGGCCGCTGGCCGCGAGGGCCGCCCAAGCTCCGCCTCGACGCGTGCACGCAGGAACTCGAGGCGCTCCTGCAGCGCCGCCGTGCGCGCCGGCGTGACGAGCGCCTCAAACCACCACGACCCGCCGGCGTCGCGGTGCAGCAGGTGGTCGTAGTAGGCGAGGTGGAAGTCCGCAAGCGGCACCGGCCGGACGTCCACGAGCGGCACGTGCTCGACGAGGGCGGCCAGGCGGTAGCCGAGCCAGCCAAACCAGCCGCCGCCGATCGCCCCCCAGGCATCGGCGCCGTCGTGGCTGACCGCGGGCAGCTCGTCGAGCAGCGCGAAGGGATCCTCCTGCGGTGTGGCGACTCGCAGCGGCTCGCAGGCGACCACGGCGCCACCGCCGGCCCAGACGCCCGACAGGCTGCACAGGTGAGGCTCGCCCTCGAGTGCGGCCGCGACCACCTCCGGGCCGCAGGTCCAGGGCAGGCGCTCGCGCCACAGCTCGGCGCTGGTCATGGCCGTGTCGGTCGTTTGCGCCTGGCTGGTCGGGGTCACCACTGCGGATTATCGTTGCAGGCGATGCTCAACCGCAGACTCACAGCTCGGAGCGGTCTGCTCACGACCGCGCTCGCGGTTGCGCTGGCGACGCTTGCGATCTATCCGCTCGAGCAGGTTGCCCCAACCGTCTCACTCGGCGTCGTCTACCTGCCCGCCGTGCTGCTGATCGCCGCCTACTGGGGTTTTGCGCTCGGCCTGCTGGCCTCGCTGGCGAGCGCTGCGGCGTTCAACTTCTTCCATCTGCCACCGGTCGGGCGTTTCACGATTGCCAACTCGAGCAACTGGGTCGCGCTGGCCGCCTTCGCGCTGGTCGCGGTCGTGGTGGCCACGATGGCCGAGCTCGCGCGCGGCCGCGCCGCCGAGGCGGAGCGCCGCCGAGGCGAGGCGGACCTTGCGGCGGCGCTCGCGCGCGAGCTGCTCGCTGGGGAGCGCACCGAGGCGGCGCTGAAGGCCACCGCCGAGCGTCTGCGCTCCGCGCTCGCGCTCTCAGCGGCGGCGATCGAGCTTGGCGAGCGCCAGCCGGCGGCGGGACAGCTCGCCCTGGCGCTGACCGACTCCGCCGGTCACCGGCGCGCAACCCTGCTCGTCGGCGATGATCTGGCCGAGGAGACGCTGGTGCGGTTGCGCACGCAGGTCGCTCCAGCTCTCGCGGCGCTCGTGGCGGTGGCGCTTGACCGCGACGCGGCCGTCGCGCAGGCGGTTGAGGCCGCCGCCCTGCGGCGCAGCAACGAGCTCGGTACGGCATTGCTGCGGGCCGTCTCGCATGATCTGCGCACGCCGCTGACCGCGATCGTCACGGCCGGGCACGCGCTCGGCTCCGGCTCGCTGAGTGCCGAGGAGCGCGAGCAGCTGAGCGGCGCGGTGGTTGAGGAGGGCGCGCGTCTGGGGGCGCTGATCGACAAGCTCTTTGACCTCTCGCGCCTGCAGGCGGGTCGGGTCGAGCCACGGCGCGAGCCGGTCTCGCTCGAGGAGGTCCTGCTCGCCGCCGAGGACTCCGTGAGCGCTGACCCTGGCATGGTGCACCTGACGGTGGATCCGGCCACACCGACGCTTGTGGCCGATGCCGCGCAGCTCGAGCGGGCGTTCGCCAACCTGCTCGAGAACGCGCTGCGCTACGCCGGCGAGCAGCCGGTCAACGTCAGCGTGCGCCGGCTCGGCTCGCGCCTGGTGGTGCGTGTCAGCGACCGCGGACCCGGTATCCCGGCCGGTGAGCAGGAGTTGGTCTTCGAACCGTTCTACCGCGGCAGCGACGCGGGGGCGCTCAAGGGCACCGGCCTGGGGCTCGCGATCGCCAAGGGCTTCGTCGAAGCCAATGGTGGCGTGATCGGCGTCGAGTCGCTGCCCGGTCAGGGCACCAGCCTGGTGGTGAGCTTCCCGGCATGAGCGAGCGGCTGCGTAGCGGTGAGCGCCCGCGCGTGTTGGTCTGCGACGACGAGTCCCAGATCCTGCGCGCGCTGCGCGTGGTCCTGCGTGACGCGGGCTTTGAGGCACTGCCGGCCGACAGTGCCGAGCAGGCGCTCGACCTCGCGGCGGTGCACAACCCGGACGCCGCGATCCTCGATCTGGTGCTGCCCGACATGGACGGTGTGGAGCTCTGCCGGCGGCTGCGCGAGTGGAGCGCCGTGCCGATCATCCTGCTCTCGGCCGTTGGCGAGGAGGACGCAAAGGTGGCGGCGCTTGAGGCGGGCGCGGACGACTACGTCACCAAGCCGTTCAGCCCGCGCGAGCTGATCGCACGGCTGCAGGCGGCGCTGCGGCGTGCCGGCTCGGGGCCCGAGGAGCCGGTGATCCGGGCTGACGGGCTGGAGCTCGACCTCGCCGCGCGGGTGGTGCGCCGTGATGGCGTCGAGGTGCACCTGACCCCCACCGAGTTCGATCTGCTGCGCGTGCTGGCGCTCAACCGCGGCCGCCTGGTGACCCACCGCGAGCTTTTGCGGACGGTCTGGGGCAGCGCCTACAGCGAGGACACGCAGGTGCTGCGCGGTCACGTGGCCAACCTGCGGCGCAAGATCGAGCCGCCCGACGGGCCGCCACGCTACGTCAAGACCGACCCGCGCGTCGGCTACCGCTTCGCCGCCTGAGCGGAGCCTGTAGGGCCGGCGCCGGCCAGCGGGCCGGCGCCGGCAGGGGCGCCTGCACAGAACCTGTATGCCGCGCGTGCGCTCCTGCACGGATCCGGCACGGGGCGGGCTGGAAGATCAAGCGCATGGATGCTCTTGCAATTGCGCTCGCGGTCGCGATGTTCGCGCTGCTCTACGCGCTGATCTACGCGATCGACCGGATCTAGCGATGCTGATCGCGGCCATCTCCGGCGGTGACCTCTTCGGGCTGGTGGTCTCCGTGCTCGTCTGCGCCTACCTGCTCTACGCGCTGCTGCGTGGGGAGAAGTTCTGATGACCGTCTACGGCTGGGGCCTGATCGTCGTCTTTGCGCTGGTGCTGACCGCCCTGGCGCTGCCGCTCGGACGCTACATGGCGGCGGTCTACACGGGCCAGCGGACCTTCATGGACCCGCTGCTTGCGCGCCCCGAGCACCTGCTCTACCGGGTGATCGGCGTGCGCGTCGACCGCGGCCAGGACTGGAAGCGCTACGCCACCAGCCTGATCGCCTTCTCGCTGGTCGGCTGGCTGCTTTTGTATTTCATCCTGCGCACGCAGACGCTGTGGAGCTTCACAGGGCTCAATCCCATGGGGTATCACTCGATGCCCTGGAACGTGGCCTTCAACACGGTCTCGTCGTTTCTGACCAACACCAACTGGCAGTACTACGGCGGCGAGACGACGATGAGCTACTTCAGCCAGATGGCGGGGCTCGCGGTCCAGAACTTCGTCTCCGCCGCCGTCGGCATCTCCGTGGCCGTGGCCCTGATCCGCGGGATCGTCACGCACGTCGCCACGAGCGAGCGCGACAGCGCTAAGGCGCACAGCATCGGCAACTTCTGGCAGGACCTGGTGCGCACCGTCCTCTACGTGCTGTTGCCGATCTCGCTGATCATCGCGCTGATCCTGCTCTCCCAGGGGGTGATCGAGAACTTCTCTCGCTACCTGAGCTTCACCGGCATCACGCACATAGCGCAGACCCTGGCGATGGGACCGGTCGCCTCGCAGGAGGCGATCAAGCTGCTTGGCACCAACGGCGGCGGCTTCTTCAACACCAACTCCGCGCACCCGTTCGAGAACTCCAACGGCCTGACGAACTTCGTGGAGATGCTGGCGGTGCTGCTGATCCCGGCGGCGCTCGTCTTCACCTACGGGCGCATGACCGGCAACCGCCGCCAGGGTTATGCGATCTACGCGACGATGATGCTGATGTTCCTGGGGGCGGCGGCCGTCTGCTACATCGCCGAGGCGCACGGCTCGCCCGCCCAGCACGTCGCCGGGCTGCACACGGCGGTGCGCGCCGGCACCACGGGCGGGAACATGGAGGGCAAGGAGCAGCGCTTCGGGATCGCCGGCTCGGCGCTCTTCAACGTGGTCACGACCGTGACCTCGTGCGGGGCTGTCAACAGCGCGCTTGAGTCCTTCACCGGGATCGGCGGCGCGGTCCCGTTTGCCAACCTGAGCGCCTCTGAGGTGATCTTCGGTGGCGTCGGCACGGGGCTCTACTCGATCCTGCTCTACGTGCTGCTCGCGGTCTTCCTCGGCGGGCTGATGGTCGGGCGCACGCCCGAGTACATCGGCAAGAAGGTCGAGGCGCGCGAGATCAAGCTGGTGGCGCTCGGGATCCTGATCACGCCGCTTTCGGCGCTCTTCTCAACGGCGCTTGCGACCGCCACCCGCGCCGGGCGAGCGTCGATCGACACGGCCATCGCACACGGACCGCAGGCGTTCAGCGAGACGCTCTACGCCTACCTCAGCCAGGCCAACAACAACGGCTCGGCGTTCGCCGGCTACAGCGGCTTCGTGCAGCCGGTGGCAGGCAACGTCGGCTCGCACGGGATCACCTTCGCCGACCTGCTCGGCGGCTTCACGATGCTGTTCGCGCGCTACGCGCCGATCCTCTTCGCGCTGGCGGTCGCGGGCACGCTCGTGAACAAGCGCGTGAGCCCGGCTGGTCTGGGCACGATGCGCACCGACAACCCCACCTTCGTGGTGCTCTTGATCGGTGTGATCGTGCTCGTCGGCGCGCTCACCTTCTTCCCCGCCCTGCTGCTCGGACCGATCGTGCAGGGCCTGACCGGACACCTCTACTAGGCAACGGGAGACTGACGCCATGACGATTCGCAAAGAGCTTGTGAGGTCGCTTGTCGCGATGCTCGTCTTCACGCTGCTGCTCGGGGTCGCCTACCCACTGGTGGTGACCGGGATCGGCCAGCTCGCCTTCCGCTCGCAGGCGAATGGGGAACTGGTGCATGTGCACGGACGCCTGGTCGGCTCCAAGCTGATCGGGCAGAACTTCGCGCTGCCGGTCTACCGCCACGGCAAGCCGCTTTATCAGCATGGCGTGCTGGTCACGCGCCCTGACCCGCGCTACTTCCAGACCAGGCCGTCCGGGACGACCCCGGCCGACAACGACGCCGCCACGTCGTTTGCCAACTACGGGCCCAACAGCACCGTGACCGAGAAGGCGATCGCGGCGAACATCGCCGCCTACATCGCGCTCAACGGCCGCTACTACCCGGGTGGGCTGACGGCCGCAAAGGTACCGGTTGACGCCGCCGACACCTCGGCCTCGGGCGTTGACCCCGACATCTCGGTGGCCAACGCCCGCATCCAGGCCTATCGCGTGGCGGCCGTGCGGCACCTGCCGCTTGGCACCGTGGATGCGCTGGTGGCCAAGTACACGATCGGGCGCTCACTGGGCTTCCTCGGCGAGCCGTCGGTTGACGTGCTCGAGCTCAACCTGGCGCTTGACCGTCTGTGACCGAAACCTGAAAAACAAGAGGACACACCCATGAGCACGACCACCGCACAAGCCCCCGCCGCCGGACCTTCGCCGGGACGCCGCCAGGCGGTATCGGTCCTGCGCGGCGACATCGCCCGGCGCGCGCTGCGCGACAGCATCATCAAGCTCGACCCGCGGGTGCAGGTCAGAAACCCGGTGATGTTCGTGGTCGAGCTCGGCGCGGTGATCACCTCCGGCACCTGGATTGCGCAGGTCTTCGGCCAGCCGGCGCTGGGCGGGCACGACCCGGCCTGGTACACGTTCACGATCGCCATCTGGCTGTGGCTGACGGTCATCTTCGCCAACCTCGCGGAGGCGTTCGCCGAGGGCCGCGGCCGCGCCCAGGCCGACACGCTTCGCTCGATGCGCCAGCAGACGGTCGCGACGATGCAGGACGGCTCGACCCGCCGGGCGGAGGAGTTGCGCCGTGGCGACCGGGTGGTGGTCGTGGCGGGTGAGCTGATCCCGGGCGACGGCACCGTGGTCGAGGGCATCGCCTCGGTCGACGAGTCGGCGATCACCGGCGAGTCCGCGCCCGTGATCCGCGAGTCCGGCGGCGACCGCAGCGCCGTCACCGGCGGCACACGCGTGCTGAGCGATCGCATCGTCGTCGAGATCACGCAGGAGCCGGGCCAGTCGTTCCTGGACCGCATGATCAACCTGGTCGAGGGTGCGCAGCGGCGCAAGACGCCCAACGAGGTCGCGCTTGGCATCCTGCTGTCCGGGCTGACGCTGATCTTCATGATCGTCGTCGCGACGCTGCGGCCGTTTGGCCTGTTCGCCGGCACCAACATCTCCGACACCACGCTTATCAGCCTGCTGGTGGCGCTGATCCCGACGACGATCGGGGCGCTCCTATCGGCGATCGGCATCGCCGGCATGGACCGGCTGGTGCGCCGCAACGTACTGGCGCTATCCGGTAGGGCGGTCGAAGCCTCCGGTGATGTGGACGTGCTGCTGCTGGACAAGACCGGCACGATCACGATCGGCAACCGGCTCGCGTCGGAGTTCGTGCCGATGCCGGGCGTCAGCGAGGTGGAGCTGGCGGAGGTCGCGCAGCTGGCCTCGCTGGCCGACGAGACCCCGGAGGGACGCTCGATCGTGGTGCTCGCCAAGCGCTACGGCATCCGTGAGCACGACCTCACGCAGATGCATGCGGAGTTCGTGCCGTTCACGGCGCAGACCCGGATGAGCGGTGTGGACATAGATGGCCAGCGGCTGCGCAAGGGCGCCGGAGACGCTGTGATCGCGATGGTGGCGGCCGAGGGCGGCCAGCCGCCCGCGGAGCTGCGCCAGACGCTCGACCGGATCGCCGGCGAGGGCGGCACGCCGCTGGCGGTCGCCCGCGACAACCAGGTGCTCGGCGTCGTCTATCTCAAGGACACGGTCAAGGAGGGGATGCGCCAGCGCTTCGACCAGCTGCGGGCCATGGGCATCCGCACGATCATGATCACCGGCGACAATCGTCTGACCGCCAAGAAGATCGCCGCGGAGGCCGGTGTCGACGACTTCCTCGCCGAGGCCACCCCGGAGAAGAAGCTCGAGCTGATCCGCGAACAGCAGGCCGCCGGGCGCATGGTCGCGATGACCGGTGACGGCACCAACGACGCGCCCGCGCTCGCCCAGGCCGACGTCGGCGTCGCGATGAACACCGGCACCCAGGCGGCCCGTGAGGCGGGCAACATGGTCGATCTGGACTCCAACCCGACCAAGCTGATCGAGATCGTCGAGGTCGGCAAACAGCTTTTGATCACGCGCGGCGCGCTGACGACCTTCAGCATCGCCAACGATGTGGCCAAGTACTTCGCGATCCTGCCGGCGATCTTCATCTCCACCTACGCGACTGTGCGCGGCGGCAAGGGGCCGCTCAGCGTGCTCAACGTGATGGGCCTTGGCGACCCGCGCTCGGCGGTGATCTCGGCGATCGTGTTCAACGCGATCGTGATTCCGCTGCTGATCCCGATCTCGCTGCGAGGTGTCTCCTACCGGCCGGTGGGGGCCAGCGCCCTGCTGCGGCGCAACCTGCTGATCTACGGGCTTGGCGGGCTGGCGGCGCCGTTCATCGGGATCAAGCTGATCGATCTCATCGTCCACAACCTGCTGGGGGCGTGAGCCCAGCAGGCTCGCGCCGCACATGCCCGTGGCCAGTGACCTCGACGAACGATCCTCCGCTGAACGTCCCCGTGGGCGTCTGCGGGTCGTCCTCGGCATGGCGCCCGGTGTCGGTAAGACCGTCCGCATGCTCGCCGAGGGGCACGCGGAGGCTCGCGCGGGCCGGGATGTCGTGATCGGGCTGCTTGAAACGCACGGTCGTGAGGAGACCGCGGCCGCGGCCGCGGGGTTGGAGATGCTGGGCCGACGCACGGTCAGCTACCGCGGCACCGAGCTCACCGAGATGGATCTGCCCGCGGTGCTCGCGCGCGCGCCCGAGCTGTGCCTGATCGACGAGCTCGCCCACACCAACGCGCCCGGTGTGGAGCACGCCAAGCGCTACGAGGATGTCGAGGACGTGCTGGCGGCCGGCATCGACGTGCTCTCGACGCTCAACGTGCAGCATCTGGACTCACTTAACGACCAGGTCGCCGAGCTGAGTGGCGTGCGCGTCCGGGAGACGATCCCGGACGCGGTCCTGGCGGGGGCCGATGAGGTGGTGGTCGTCGATCTCACTCCGGAGGAGCTGCTCGAGCGTCTGCGTGCCGGCAAGGTGTACCCGCAGGCGCGGATCGAGTCGGCGCTCAACAACTTCTTCCGGATCGAGAATCTGACGGCGTTGCGTGAGGTGGCGCTGCGCCAGGTGGCCGAGGAGGTCGGCCAGCGCCGGATGGCCGCCGCGGGTGCGGGCTCGCGCGCCGAGCTGCTCGACACCGCGGCCAGCCAAGCCGTCGGCGAGCGGCTGCTGGTGCTGGTCCAGCCAGAGCCCAGCACGCAGCGGGTCGTGCGGCGGGCCTGGCGCTCCGCGCAGCGGCTGGGCGCCGAGCTGGACCTCCTGTGGGTGCGCCCGCCGGGGGCGCTCGACGTCGAGCACGAGCGTTCGCTGAGCGCGCTCATGCAGCTCGCCTCGATGCTCGGCGCGCACTTCATCGTCGAAGAGTCAGACACGCTGGTCGAGACGATCGCCGCCGTCGCCCGCAGGCGGCGCTGCACCTACATCTTTATGGGCAGGCCACGCCCGGCACGCGGCCTGGCTCGCCTGCGCGTGGCGCTGCCGCTGCGCCTGATGGACCTGCTGCCCGGTGTCGATGTGCGGATCGTCGCCGACCGAGGTCGGCGCGAGGAACGAGGTGAGAGATGAAGATCCCAAGGAATCGAAGCGAGCAGGCGCAGACTGCCGCGCAAGGGCGGATCCTGATCCCGTTCACCGCTCAGGGGCTGTCGCAGCGGGCGCTCGACGCCGCCCTGCGCCTCGCCCGCGCTGAGCGCGCGACGGTGGTCCCGGCGTTCCTCGTGCGCGTGCCGCGCACGCTGCCGCTTGACTCGCCACTGCCGGCGGCCTGCTCGGTGGGCATGCCGCTGCAGGAGGTGATAGAGCAGCAGGCAGGCGCAGCGGGCGTGGCTGTCGACGCGCGTGTCAGCCGCGGGCGCACATACCGTGATGCGCTCGGGCGTCTGCTGGCGCAGGAACCCTTTGAGCGCGTGGTGATCGCCGCGACGGGGGAGCCCGGCAACGGCCTGGCCGAGCACGACCTGGCGTGGCTCCTGTCGGAGGTTCCAGCTGAGGTGCTGATCCTGCGGCCCGCGCTCGGCTAGCGTCGCTGTGCCCGCTGCGCAACCGTAGCGGCCCGTCCGGTGCCGAAATGCTGCCTGCTCGGGCCCACAAACCCTGCGCACGACGGTAAGCTCACACGATGGACCAGAACTCTGGGCGCCCGCTGGGGGAGCGGGTGTCCTTTGCCGGCGCGCCGCGCCCGGAGCGCGCGCTTCTGCAGCGACAACCCCTGACCGGTGCGCGTGTGGTCCTGAGACCGCTTGAGCCGGCGCGCCGGGCAGCGCTAGCCCGCGTTGCGCGGCACGTTTCAGGATGGCTTGCAGCGGACAACTTCGGTGTCACGGGCGCGCAACGGCGCCGGCTGGGCGAGCTTACCGAGGGCATCTGATGGCCACCGCCATCGGTCAGCAATCCGACGCGGCCAGGCGCAAGGCGTGTACCAGACTTGTCAAGCCGCACCGTATTGCCGAGTAAGGCCCATATATGGACAACAGCGAGCCGCCGCAGCCAATCGATTACAGCGTGATCGCCAAGACGGTCCCCGCGATCGTGTTTGTGTCCGAGACCGGGCCGCACTCACGCTGGATCTATGTCAGCGAGTGGATCGAGCCGATCCTCGGCTTCACGGTCAAGGAGTGGACCGGCCAGCGTGGCATGTGGGCGAGTCAGCTGCACCCCGAGGACCGTGAGGCCGAGCTCGCGGCCGAGGCTGCCGCGGTCGCCCGGGCGCAGGCCGAGCTCGCTGCGGGTGACGACCCCCGCCGTCACGGGTTCAAACGCAGCTACAGGATGCTTCACCGTGATGGCCGTTTCGTCTGGGTGCGCGAGGACTCTGTCCTGGCGCCGGGCCCCGACGGTACGCTGCTCTGGCACGGGGTGATGTTCGACATCACCGACCAGAAGCATGTGGAGCAGCAGCTCGAGCGCCAGTCCAGCGCGCAGGCGACCGTTGCGCGGCTCGGCGAGCTGGCGCTGCGAGGCGTTGAGATCGGCGAGCTGCTGCAGGAGAGCTGCCGCGCGCTGACCGACGTGCTGGGAGCGGATGCGGCGCTCGCCTGGCGAATCAGCGCCGACTCACGCACGCGCGAGCTGCGCGCCTCGAGCGGCACCACCGCCGCGGCACTGCCGCTGCACACCGGTCTACTGACAGCGGGATCGCCCGGGGCAACGGCGGTGGCGACCGGCGCTCCGGTCCTCGTTGAGAACCTGGACGATGAGCCGGACCTGATCCGTGTGCTGCCGCCGGAGCAGCGCGCCATCAAGAGCAGCGTCACCGTGCCGATCGCCGGCGCACCACAGGTGTGGGGCCTGCTGGGCGCCTACAGCCAGGTTCCGCAGGCGTTCACCGAGCACGACGTGAACTTCGTCGTGGCGCTGGCCAACATCCTTGCCGAGGCGCTCGAGCGCCAGCAGAGCCAGGACGCGATGGAGCACCGCGCCCTGCACGACCTGCTCACCGGCCTGCCCAACCGCGGTCTTTTCACCGATCGCCTCGAGCAGGCGCTGGAGCGCATGCGCCGCCACTCCGGCCTGCTGGCGGCGCTTTTGTTCATCGACGTCGACCACTTCAAGCAGGTCAATGACACGCTCGGACACCAGGCCGGTGACGAGCTGCTGGTCGCCGTGGCCACGCGGCTGCGCGAGGCCGTGCGCCCGTCCGACACGGTGGCGCGCTTCGGCGGTGATGAGTTCGGGCTGCTGCTTGAGGAGATCGCCAATGAGCGCTCCGCGATCGCGACCGCGGAGCGGATCGCGGCCAGCTTCGCGCGGCCGTTCGTGCTCGAGGCGGGCTCGCAGTTCATCACCGCCAGCATCGGGATTGCGCTGGCCGACGGCCACCACCAGGCCGAGGCCCTGTTGCGCGACGCTGACGCCGCCATGTACCGGGCCAAGCAGCGTGGCCGTGCCCGCTACGACGTCTTTGACGACGAGCTGCGGATGCGTGCGCTGGCCCGTGACCGCATCGAGGGCGAGCTGCGTCGCGCGCTCGAAGCCGATGAGCTGCGGCTCGTCTACCAGCCGGTGGTGGACATCCGAACCGAGCGCGTCAACGGTGTCGAGGCGCTTCTGCGCTGGGAACACCCCTCGCGCGGCGAGCTGGCGCCGGCTGAGTTCATCACCGTAGCGGAGGAGAGCGGCCTGGTCGACCGAATTGGCCAGTGGGTGATCGATGAGGCGCTCGCTCACGCCGCCCGCTGGGAACAGCTGCACCCCGACCGGCCACCGATCCGCGTCGGCGTGAACATCTCCGTGGCGCAGCTGCAGAACCCGCGTTTTCCCGAAGCGCTCGCGGAGGCGATCGCCTCAGCCGGCATCGAGCCCCAGACGCTGGCGCTGGAGCTCGACGAGAGCGTGCTGCGTGACGAGGCCGAGCAGATGCGCAGCGTGCTGAGGCTGCTGAAGCGCAGCGGCGTACGCATCGCGGTCCACGACTTCGGCACCGGCGACTCGTCGCTGCGCCAGCTGGCGGCGCTGCCGGTTGACACCATCAAGGTGCAGCGGCGCTTCGTCACCGCGCTCGGCACGGTAGACGCGGACGCCACGATCGCCCAGGCGGTGATCGCCACCGGCAGGGCGCTTGGACTCCGCGTGATCGGTGTGGGCGCGGAGACCGCCGAGCAGGTCACGCAGCTGCGCGAGTTGGGCTGTGACTCGGCCCAGGGGTTTCACTTCTCCCATCCCATGAGCGCTGAGGAGTTCAGCGTCCTGCTTGAGTCTGGCGGCGACCTGCAGCGCACGCGGCGCTAGCCCCAGCGAGCTCCCTGCTCAGGCGGCCAGCTCCAGCTGCGCGCTCCAGGTTTCATACATCTCGGCGTAGCGCCCGCCGCGTGCAACCAGCTCCTCGTGCGAGCCCGTCTCCACGATCCGCCCTCCGTCGACCACCACGATCCGGTCGGCCTTCATCGCCGTGCTCAGGCGGTGCGCGATCAGCACCGCGGTGCGCCCCTCGAGCAGCACGTCGAGCGCCGCCTCGACCTTGGTCTCCGACATCAGGTCGAGGTTCGAGGTCGCCTCGTCCAGCACCAGCACCCGCGGGCGGGCGTGGAAGGCCCGCGCCAGGGCGATCAGCTGGCGCTCGCCCGAGGACAGCGATTGCCCACGCTCGTGCACGACCGTGTCAAGCCCGTCGGGCATCCGCTCCACCACCTCGTGCAGGCCGACCGCGTCGATCGCCTCCCAGACCTCCGCGTCAGAGGCGTCCGGCCGCGCGAAGGCGATGTTCTCACGCAGCGAGCCGGCGAACAAAAACGGCTCCTGCGGCACCACGCCGAGCTGGCGGCGCAGCGAGTCGAGTGTCACCGTGCGCAGGTCAACCCCGTCGATCAGCACCCTACCCGCCGTGGGATCGTAGAAGCGCGTGATCAGCTTGGCGATCGTCGACTTGCCGGCGCCGGTCTCGCCGACAAAGGCCACGCTCTCGCCCGGCGCGATCGCAAGCGTGACGTCGTGCAGCACCTCCTGGCCCGGGAAGTAGCCGAAGCTCACGTGGTCAAAGCGGATCTCGCCGGCCACCGGCGCAAGCACGGCCGCGTCAGCGGCTTGAGGCGTGTTGGGCTCGGTCCGGAACAGCGTGCGCAGCTTCACGACCGAGGCCTGCCCCTGTTGGAAGGTCGTGTACTGCTGCACGAGCAGCTGGATCGGTGCGAAGAAGCGGTTCAGATAGAGGAAATAGGCGATCAGCGCACCGAGCGGCAGCTGATGGTGCAGCACCATCTCGCCGCCGATCGCAAGCAGCGCCCCCTGGCCGAGATAGCCGAGCAGCTGCGTGCCGGGCCCGTAGATCGCGTTGATCTGCGCGGTCCGGTTGCTGGCGTCCTGATACTCGCCCACAACGCTGCGGTGCGCGACCACGTTGCGCGCCTGGCGGTTGAAGGCGGCGACCGTGCGCATGCCCTGCAGGCTCTCTGACAGGTCGCCGAGCACCCCGGCGATCGCGTCGCGCACACGCAGGTAGGCGCGCTGGGAGGCGCGTGTGAACCAGATCGTGGAGACGGTCAAAAGCGGCACCATCAGCGCCAGCGTGATCAGCGTCAGCTCGACGTTCTGGGCGAACAGGATCGCGGTGATCACGATCATCGTCAGCGCCTGCGCGACCAGCTGCGCCAGGCCGTCCTGCAAGAGCTGCTGCAGGTTCTCGATGTCGGCGGTCATGCGCGTCATCACCACGCCGGCCTTCTCCTGCGTGTAGTAGTCAAGGCCGAGACGCTGCAGCTGCGCGAAGACCTTGACGCGCAGGTCGTACATCACACCCGCCGCCAGCCGGCCGCTGGCGCGCACCTGTGAGCGCTGTGCCAGCGCGCTGATCGCCGTCGCCAGCGCGAACACGCCGGCGCAGGCTGCGACCACGGCGAAACTCCCGTGCGCCTGCGGCGGCATGCCGTGATCGATCGCGTACTCGATCAAAAGCGGTCCCACCTGGCCCAGCACGCTGACCACGCTGACCAGCACGACCGCCCAGAGCCCAAGCCGCCAGTGGCGCAGGACCAGCTGGCGCAGGGTCAGGTTGCGATCGCGCTCGTCGGCGCCCGTGTAGTTGAAGACCGCGTCCGGGTCCGCGTGCTCCGGTTCTCGCGCAAGCAGCTTGTCGACCCCCTCCTGCAGCTCCGACGGGATCCCCGCAAACGGCAGCCCGCCGCCGGGCGAGGCGCCGTGCCCGCCGCCGCCGAACATCGGCGCGCCGCCGCCAAAGCCCCCGAAGCTCACGGGAGCACCTCGATGGCCACCGCTCGGCCCGCCGCCGGGGGCCGCGCCACGCCCCCGGCGGCGCCGGAGCGCTCGAGCCGCTCGCGCTCCTGCGCCTCGGACTGCGCCAGCACCTCGACATACAGCGGTGATTTGGCCATCAGCTCGGCGTGCGTGCCGTCGGCGACGATCCGCCCGGCGTCGAGCAGCACCACCCGGTCGGCGAGCGCGATCGTGGACAGCCGGTGGGCGACGATCAGCGTCGTGCGCCCCTGCATCAGGGTGCGCAGCGCCTCGTGGATCTCCTGCTCGACCTGCACGTCAACGGCGCTTGTGGCATCGTCGAGCACGAGGATCGGCGGGTTGACAAGCAGCGTGCGGGCGATCGCGATGCGCTGGCGCTGTCCGCCCGAAAGCGTGTAGCCACGCTCGCCGACGACCGTGTCATACCCGTCTGGCAGCGCCAGGATGAAGCGCTCGGCGCCGGCGGCGCGGGCCGCCTGGCGGACCTCCTCGAGGCTCGCGTCGGGGCGCCCGTAGGCGATGTTCTCGCGGATCGAGGCGGAGAACAGGAAGGGCTCGTCGAGCACCACGCCGACCTGGTGGCGCAGGCTCGTGAGCGTCAGCGCGCGCACGTCGTGGCCATCGACCTTGACGGCACCGGCGTCGACGTCGTAGAACCGGGAGAGCAGGCGTGCGACCGTGCTCTTGCCGCTCGCGGTGCGCCCGACCATCGCCACCGTCTCGCCGGGCTCAAGGCGCAGGTTGAAGTCCTCGAGCACGGCCGGGCCGCCGTCGGTGTAGGCGAAGCGCACGTGCTCGAAGGCGATCGCGCCGCGGGCGTCCAGGAGGTCGACGGCCAGCGGGCCGTCGACGACGCTCGGCTGCTCATCCAGCACCTCGTAGATGCGGACCGCCGAGGCGGCGGCGCGCTGGCTCAGCATCACCAGCATGCCGAGCATCTGGAAGGGCGCCTGCAGCATCACGATGTAGAGGCTGAAGGCGAGGATCGCGCCGTCTGAGAGGTGGTGGTGGATCACCAGGTAGCCGCCCCACAGAAGGATCGCGGCGAGCCCGAGCTGGGGCAGGTTCTGGACCAGCGGCGTGAAGCGCGCGCGGATGTCGGCGTCCTTGATGTAGGCCCAGCGCACGCGCCGCGCGGCGCCCTGCAGCTTGTGCAGCTCGCGCTGCTCGCCGACAAAGGACTTGACCACGCGCACGCCGCTGACGTTCTCATCGACGGTCATCGCGATCTCGGCCAGCCGCGCCTGGATCAGCCAGGAGACCGGGAAGATGCTTTTGCGCATGCGCAGGCCCATGAGGAAGACCAGTGGGAGCGTGGCGAGCGCCACGAACGCCAGCGGCACGTTGATCGTGAGCATGTAGGCGAAGGCGACCACGGCGATCGAGCACTGCACGAGGATGCTCGGGCCGAAGATCAGGTAGCGCTGCACCGAGCGGATGTCGGAGTTGGCGCGCGAGATCAGCTGGCCGGACTGGACGCGGTCGTAGAACTGGAAGTCAAGCCGCGTCAGGTGCGTGTAGATGATGTTGCGCAGGTCGGCCTCGATCGCGTAGGCGGTGCGCATCAGCAGCAGGCGCGAGAGGTAGGCGGTCAGGCCCGCGGCGACCGCCAGCGCGAAGACGATCCGCACGTAGTGGGCAAGCGGCGTGGTGTGTCTCACAACCGCATGGTTGATTGCCCCGTTGAGCAGGCTCGGGATCTGCACCTGCAAAAGCAGCGAGACGAAGGAGAGCACGAGCGCCGAGATCAGCATGCGCCGGTGCGCGAGCACGATCGGCAGCGCGCGGCGGAGCCAGCTCTTGCGCCGGTCGGTGTCGATCCAGGCGCGCGGCGGCGCGTAGCGGGAGGGCTCGGGTGCGGGGGCGAGACGGCCTGTTGGGGCGAGGGCGCTCAACGCGGCAGCTCCTCGAGCAGCTGGCCGATCCGCTCGAGCCGTTCCTCCACGGCCGCGTCGGCGCGCGCGAGCAGCGCCCGGCCGGCGTCGGTCAGCCCGACGTCGATGCGACGGCGGTCACAGCTTGCGTGCTCGCGGTGCACCAGGCCGCGGGCGACCAGGCCGTCGACCACGCCGGTGATGCTGGGGCGGCTGACCGCGAGCTTCTCGGCCAGGCGTGAGGCGGCCTCCTGGCCCTCGCCGAGGGTGGCCAGCACGCGATACTGGGAGAGCGAGAGGTCGGTGGTGGCAACGGCGCGCTCGACGATGCGGGCGATGTGCGCGAGCGTGTGGCCGGGGTGGGCGGGGGTGTTGTGCGTGGGGGGCGGTTCGGTTTGCGCCGTCTGTGCGGGGAGGGATAATTCGGGAGCCACACAGTTAGGTTAGCGAACCACTTTTGCCCTCCCGGCGAGCGCGCCGTGCGGGCGCGCCTGGCGCTCAGTCGGCTTCTGTGAGCCGCTTGAGCAGCTCCACCGCCTGCTGCAGGGTGCGCTGCTCCTCATCGCTGAGGCGCGCGATCGCCTCGCCGAGCCAGCCCTCGCGGGCGGCGCGGTCGGCCTCCACGGCGGCCCGGCCCCGGGTGGTGATCGCGACCTGCGTGCGCCTGGCGTCGCTTGCGTCGGCGCGGCGCTGCACCAGGCCCTCGGCCTCCAGCTCGCAGATCGTCTGGCTCATCGACTGCGGTCGCACCGACTCGTACGCGGCCAGCGCGCCGATGCTCTGCTCGCCCTCGCGGTCCAGGCGGCCGAGCACCGCGGCCTGCGTCAGCGGGAAGCGGTGCACGCCGCGCAAACGCCGCATCAAGCGTCCGAGGACGATCCGTAGCTCGGTCGGCAGGCGCTCGGCGACCATGTGGTCCTGTGGAGTGGCTGCGGTTGGGTGTGCCGGGGCGGGCATTGTCATTGCTGAGGATACGGGATCTAAGGGCTACGTAAATCATATCTGCAGGTAGCCTGTATATTTACGTCGATGCTTCGTTGGCTGTCATCGAACAGACGCACCGACGGGCCGGTGCCGGGCAACTACAAGTGGATCGCGCTGTCCAACACCACGCTGGCGGTGCTTTTGGCGACGCTCGACGGCTCGATCACGATCATCGCGATGCCCGACATCTTCCGGGGCATCCACCTGAACCCGCTGCAACCGGGCAACAGCTTCTACCTGCTGTGGATGGTGCTCGGCTACCTGATCGTCTCGAGCGTGCTGGTCGTCAGCCTCGGACGCCTCGGCGACATGTTCGGCCGCGTGAAGATCTACAACCTCGGCTTCGTGGTCTACACGGTCGCGTCGCTGCTGCTGACGATCGACTGGATGACCGGCGCGGCCGGCGCCACCTACCTGGTCGTGCTGCGCCTCTTCCAGGGGGTCGGCGGAGCCTTCCTGCTGGCCAACGCGGCGGCGATCGTGACCGACGCCTTCCCCTCAAATCAGCGCGGCATGGCGCTCGGGATCAACAACATCGTCGGCGTCAGCGGCATGTTCGTCGGGCTCGTGCTGGGCGGGTTGCTGGCGCCGATTGACTGGCGCCTGGTCTTTTTGATCTCGGTCCCGGTCGGGCTGTTCGGCACCGTTTGGGCGTACCTGAACCTGCGCGAGTTGGGGCGCACGCAACGCGGCGCGAGGATCGACTGGGCTGGCAACGTCACCTTCGCGCTCGGGCTGATCCTGATCATGGTCTCGATCACCTACGGGATCCGGCCCTACGGCTCGGACGCGATGGGCTGGACCAGCCCACGGGTGCTCGCGCTGGCCGGCTCAGGCGTGCTGTGCCTGGTCGCGTTCCTGATGATTGAGCTGCGCGCCGAGGACCCGATGTTTCGCCTGTCGCTTTTGCGCATCCGCGCCTTCAGCGCCGGCACGATATCCACCTTCCTCTCGGCGATCGCGCGTGGCGGCCTGATGTTCATGCTGATCATCTGGCTGCAGGGGATCTGGCTGCCCGAGCACGGCGTGAGCTTCACCAGCACGCCGCTGCAGGCGGGGCTGGCGATGCTGCCGTTGACGATCGGCATGCTATTCGCGGGCCCGCTCTCCGGCATGCTCTCGGATCGCTACGGCGCGCGCGGCTTTGCCACCGGCGGGATGCTCGCCACGGCGGGCACGTTCGTCTGGCTGTGGCTTTTGCCGATCGACTTCAACTATCTGGAGTTCGCGGGCGCGCTCCTGCTGATGGGCGTCTCACTCGGTATGTTCGCCTCCCCCAACCGCGCCGCGGTGATGAACAGCCTGCCGCCCGAGGACCGCGGCGCCGGCGGCGCGATGAACCAGACCTTCCAGAACAGCGCCCAGGTGCTTTCGGTCGGCATCTTCTTCTCGCTGATGATCGCCGGCCTGGCCGCGAACCTGCCGCACACGCTGACCGCGGGCCTGAGGGCCCACGGCATACCACTCGCCAAGGCCACGGCGATCGGCCACGTGCCGGCGGTGTCGGTGCTGTTCTCCGCCTTCCTCGGCTACAACCCGGCGCGCAGCCTGCTCGGTGCCGGTGTGCTGCGCCACCTGACCACCCACAACGCCGCGGCCCTGACCGGTCGCTCCTTCTTCCCGGCGCTGATCGCCGGGCCCTTCCGCGACGGCCTGCACACCGCCTTCGTGTTCGCGATCGTCGCCTGTCTGATCGCCGCGGTCACCTCCGCCATGCGCGGCGGCATATACCACCACGGCGACCAGGCGCAGGCCGCCGACGGTCCCGCCGGCGAGGGCGAGCGGCACCCCGGCGCCCCGGCCGGCCTGGAGCTGGACGCCACTCCCGCCGGGCGCGCATAGCCCGCCGCGCTCATGGCGGGCCGCCGGCGCTTCGAGCACGAGCGGCTTGCAAGGAGAGACGGCGTGCGTGTCAGAACAGCATTTCCAGGCTTCTGTGCCCGTCCGATGTCTGGGTCCACAACGTTCGGTTGAGCCGGCCGGATGCTCGTAGGGGTCGCCTTGAAGCGCCGCCGGCTGGTTGTCAGCGGTGCGGGTATGCGACTCGAGTGGCTGGTCGGCGCACACTGGGCCGCGCGAACCGGCCGTTAAGCTCGTCGCATGCGCAGAGGGGTACCACGGCCACTGCCGCCCTGGGCCCGAGTGGCCGGTCTCATGTTCGGGGTGGGGTGGGGCGCGAACCAGTTCTCCCCGCTGCTGCTCGCCTACCAGATCCATCGGGGCGTCTCGGAGACGACTGCGGACGCGCTGTTTGGTGTCTACGCGCTCGGTCTGATCCCGGCGCTGCTGATCGTCGGGCCGATTTCCGACCGCCGTGGTCGTCGAACCAGTGTCCTCGCCGCTGGGGTCGTTTCGCTGCTCGCCTCGCTGGCCCTGATCGCGGGGAACCATGCGCTCGGGCTGCTCTACCTCGGCCGCTTCCTCGCCGGCCTGGCGAGCGGCGCCGCGTTCGCGGCCGGGACCGCCTGGGTCAAGGAGCTCTCCGGGCCGCCGCACGACCCGGCCGCGGGTGAGCAGGCTGGCGCTCGCCGCTCTGCGATCGCGCTGTCAGCCGGCTTCGGTCTTGGCCCGCTCGTGGCCGGTCTGATCGCCCAATGGGCTCCGGACCCTCTGAGCGCGGCCTACCTGCCCCACCTGGTCGTGATCGCCCTAGCGCTCGCGGTCGTGCTGACCGCCCCCGAGACGGTCGGCGACGCGGACGGTGGCCGCAGGCCGAGCGTCCCGGCGAGCGTCCGCCACATGCGCTTCCGGCTGATCGTGGCGCCGATTGCGCCCTGGGTCTTTCTCGCTCCGTCGGTCTCCTTCGCGGTGCTCCCCGGCCTGGTGACGCATTCAACGGCGGGCTTTCGCGTCGGCTTCGCCGCCCTGATCGCGGGCGTAACCCTCGGCGTCGGCATCCTCATCCAGCCCGTGGCCCGGCGGCTTGACGGGACCCCTGGGGTCCGTGGCGTGGTGGCCGGCCTGGCGGCGATCAGCGCGGCGCTGCTGCTCGGCGCCCTCGCCGCGAACACGCATGAGTGGCTGCTTGTGGTTCCCGCCGCGATCCTGTTCGGTGCCGGGTACGGGCTCTGCCTCGTCTCCGGCCTGCTCGAGGTACAGAGGCTCGCACCCCCAGACGAGCTCGCCTCGATCACGGCCATCTTCTACGCGCTGACTTACCTCGGCTTCGCCGCACCGATCGTGCTCGCCGAACTCGAGCGTTTCGCCGTGGCGGCGACGCTGCTGCTCGGTGCCATAGCGCTCGCGATGCTCACCGCCCTGACGGCGATCGTGGCTCAGGCCCGCTATCCGGCGGTGGCTGCGCGCTCGCTGACTTGATCCCGGCGGGCTGCCGCCGGGCGGAGCGGCCACGCCGACGGTCAGCTTGCGCCACGGCGGCAGAGGCCGGAGCACCCCGTTTGATCTACGCTGGCGCGCATGCGTTACCCGGGCGAGTGGGAGCCGCACGAGCGGACGATCATGGGCTGGCCATGCCGCGCCGAGCTCTGGGGGCCGACGCTCGAGCGCGCGCGGGCCGACTATGCCGAGGTCGCCAACGCGATCGCCGACTTCGAGGACGTCACCATGATCGCCGGCTCGGCGCAGGACGCGCGCGCCGCCCGCGGTGCGTGCACCGGCAGGGTCGCGGTCGTGCAGCTGCCGATCGATGACTCGTGGCTGCGCGACTCAGGCCCGATCTACGTGGTGGACGACCAGGGCGGCAGGCTGGCGGTGCACTTTCGCTTCAACGCCTGGGGCGAGAAGTTCACGCCCTGGGAGCAAGACGCCGCCGTGGGCGCGCTGATCGCCCGCGAGCTCGGTGATGAGGTCGTGGAGGCGCCGCTCGTGCTTGAGGGCGGCTCGGTGCTGAGCGACGGCGCCGGCACGATCATCACCACCGAGCAGTGCCTGCTTGCAAAAAACCGCAATCCGTCGCTGTCACAGGCGGCGATCGAGGAGCTGCTGGCAGAGCACCTGGGCGCGCAGCGGGTCGTCTGGCTCGGCCAGGGGCTGGTGGAGGATCGTGACACCGACGGTCACGTCGACCTGATCGCGGCCGTGACACCCGACCGGCGCGTGCTCGTGCAGACGGCCCCGCCCGGGAACGTCAATCACGAGCGCCTGGCCGAGAACGTCGAGCGTCTGCACGCGGCCGGCTATGAGACGGTCGAGCTGCCCGTGCTTCCCTACCGGGAGGTGGCGGGTGAGCGGGTCGTCGTCGGGTATCTCAACCTGTATGTGTGCAATGGTGCGGTGATCGTGCCGGTGAGCGGCGATGAGTTCGATGAGGAGGCGCTTGCGATCATCGGCGGGGTCTTCCCCGGTCGTTCGGTCGTGCCGGTGCCGGGCGCGACGCTCGCCTACGGTGGCGGCGGTCCGCACTGCATAACCCAGCAGGTGCCCGCGGTCTGAGGAGAGAAGATGACTGACTATGTCCTGAAGATCAGTGACACCGTCCCCGACTCGCCGGCGCGCACGCGCCCGCCGGAACGGGAGCCGTTGCGGCTGGGCCTGGTTCAGCAGCGCTGGCACCCGGACGCCGCCGTGCTTGAGCAGATGCTGACCGAGGGGATCGCGCTGGCAGCCGACCACGGCGCCCGTATCGTGTGCCTGCAGGAGCTGACGCTCTCACCGTATTTTGCGGTGACACCCGAGGGTGCGGCGGCGCTTGATGTCGCGCCCGAGTCACTCGAGGATGGCCAGACTGTCAGCTTCGCCAGGCGGGCGGCCGCACAGACCGGCGCCTATGTGCACGCGTCGCTGTATGAGCGGGCCGAAGGTGGCGATGGTCTCGGTTACAACACCGCGATCCTTGTCTCGCCGGCTGGTGAGCTCGTGCAGCGCACCCGCAAGCTGCACATCCCCGTCACCGCCGGCTACTACGAGGACAAGTACTTCCGGCCCGGGCCGGCTGCTGGTGACGGTGACGCGTTTCCGGTCGTGGCGCTGCCCGAGCTCGGCGCGCGCCTGGGGCTTCCGACCTGCTGGGACCAGTGGTTTCCCGAGCTCGCGCGCGCCTACTCGCTGGCGGGCGCGGAGGTGCTCGTCTACCCGACCGCGATCGGCTCAGAGCCCGACCATCCCGGCTTTGACACCGAGCCGCTGTGGCAGCAGGTGATCGTCGCCAACGGGATCGCCAACGGCACGTTCATGGTGGCGGTCAACCGCTTTGGCGTGGAGGGGCCGCTCACCTTCTATGGCTCGAGCTTCATCTCAGACCCTTACGGGCGGATCTTGGTGCAGGCGCCGCGTGACCGTCCGGCGGTGCTGGTCGCCGACCTCGACCTGGATCAGCGCCGCGACTGGCTCGAGCTGTTCCCGTTCCTCACCACCCGCCGTCCGGACGCGTACGGGGTGCTGACCTAGCAAGGTGGGTGGGCCGGGACGCACGCCCCGACCCACCGGCCGCTCAGCGCTCGACGAAGTAGCTGCCAGAGCCCTGGCCGGATGAGAAGTAGCGGCTGGTGATCGTCTTCTTGCGGGTGAAGAACTCGACCCCGTCGCTGCCGTGCGCGTGCAGATCGCCGAGGAAGCTGTCCTTCCAGCCGCTGAACGGGAAGAACGCGACCGGTGCGGCGACGCCGATGTTGACGCCGACCATCCCGGCCTGGATCTCGTGGCGGTAGCGGCGCACCGAGGCGCCCGACTCGGTGAAGATCGAGGTGCCGTTGCCGAAGCGGCTCGAGTTGACCAGCGCGATCGCCTCATCGAGGGTCGCGACGTGGATCAGCGTGAGCACCGGGCCGAAGACCTCCTCGCGGGCGATCTCCATCTCCGCGCTGGCGCCGTCAACGATCGTCGGGCCAAGGTAGGCGCCCGCCGGATCGAGCCCGTCGCCGCTCACCTCACGGCCGTCGAGCAGCAGCTTGGCACCGTCGGCGAGCGCCCGCTCGATGTAGCCGGCGATCCGGTCACGCGCCTGGCAGGAGATCACCGGCCCGAGCTCAACGCGCTCATCCAGCCCATCACCCACGTGCAGCGCGCGTGCCGCATCGACCAGCGGCCCGACCAGTTGGCCGTGCGCGTCACCGACGGTCACCACCACCGACCCGGCCATGCAGCGCTGGCCGGCAGCGCCAAAGGCCGAGCCGATGATCCCCTCGACCGTCCTGTCGATCACCGCGTCGGGCATCACCACCATGTGGTTCTTGGCGCCGCCGAGCGCCTGCACCCGCTTGCCGGTCTGGGCGGCGCGCTCGTAGACCAGCTTGGCGACCGGCGCCGAGCCGACGAACGACACCGCGTCGATCCCGGGGTGCTCGAGGATCCCCTCGACCACCTCGCGCCCGCCGTTGACGAGGTTCACCACACCCGCCGGCAGCCCGAGGGCATGCAGCTCCTCAAACGCGATCGACTGGGTAAGCGGCACCTGCTCGGATGGTTTCAGCACGACCGTGTTGCCGCAGGCGATCGCGAAGGGCAGAAACCAGAACGGGACCATCGCCGGGAAGTTGAACGGCGCGATGATCGCGCAGACACCCACCGGCTGGCGGACCGTCTCGGCGTCGATGTTGCGCGAGACATCCTCGAGAGTGCGGCCCTGCATCGTGGTCGGCACCGCGGTCGCCGCCTCGACCATCTCGATCATGCGCCCCACCTCAGCGCGGGCGTCGGCGATCGTCTTGCCCATCTCGGTCGTCACCGACCGCGCCAGGTCCTCCTGGCGCGCCACCAGCCGCTCGCGCAGCTCAAAGAGCTTGCGCGCGCGGGCGATCACCGATACCGCACGCCACTGCGGCAGCGCCCCCCTGGCCGCCGCCACGGCCGCGTCCAGATCCGCACGACCGGAGAGCGGCACCCTGGCCAGCGTCCGGCCATTGGCCGGGTTGGTCACATCCAGCTCGCCCGTGGCGGCGCTGGGCGCGGTCCACTCACCGCCGATGTAGTTGTCAAGAAGCTTCGTGGTGGTCGCGGTCATGGTCTGATCCTTCCGGCTGTGGGTGCGCTCTTTTCGCCTGCGTTTCGCGATCTCCTAAAGGTCTCTTATGAAGCCGGTGAACGATAGACGTATGAAGAAACGAGTGTTGGTCTCAATTATCCCGGCGCTCGCGTGTCTCGCGTTCGCCGCGCCTGCACTCGCCACGACAACCCAGGAGGGTGCCAGCGAGAATTGGGCAGGCTACGTGGTCACCCCGAATGATGCCAGCGGTTTCTCTGCCGTCTCTGGACAATGGCGCCAGCCGAGCGTGTCCTGCACGGCCAACTCGCAGCCCACCTACTCGGCGTACTGGGTCGGGCTTGGCGGTGGCGGCCAGCAGTCAACGGCGCTCGAGCAGATCGGCACCCAGGCCGATTGCAGCGCCGCCGGCCAGACTCGCTACTACGCCTGGTATGAGCTGGTTCCCTCGGCGCCCGTCAAGCTGTCTTTGGCGATTCAGCCCGGCAACAGCCTCTGGGCACGCACCGCCGTTCACGGCGACAGGGTGAGCCTCACGATCATCGACCAGACGACCCACCGCAGATGGCAGAAGACGCTGACGATGAAAACGACGACGCCCGACACCGGCACCGCCGAGTGGATCACCGAGGCGCCATCGCACTGCGCTGGCGGCAACCTCGAAAACTGTACGCCGCTGCCGCTGGCCAACTTCGCCAAGGCCACCTTCGGCGACGCCCACGCCACGGCGGCCGGCCATACCGGCACGATCACTGACTCGCGCTGGACGGCTGAGGCGGTCGAGCTGGCGCCCTCCGCCGGCACCTTCTTCGGTGGTGGCCCGGGCGGCTACTTCCAGGGCGGCTTCGGCGGCGGCCAGTTCAGCAGCTTCAGCACCAGCGCAAGTGCCGCGCCCACGTCGCTGACCAAAAACGGCACCGCCTTCACCGTCAGGTACGGGGCCACGCTCAGCCTGCCATCCTCGGGCGGCTCGGGCTACGGCGAGGGTAACCCCTACGGCTACGGCGGTGGCTACTACGGCGGCGGTTTCGGTGGCTACGGCGGCTACTACGGCGGCGGTTTCGGTGGCTACGGCGGCTACTACGGCGGCGGTTTCGGTGGCTACGGTGGCTACGGTGGCTACGGCGGCGGTGGTTACGGAGGCGGGGGCGGCCTGGCGGCCCTCCTCAACAGCCTCGGTTTCTGACCGCGGCAGATAGCCACCGGCGTGCAGCTCGCGCGCGGCCAGCGGGCCGCGCGCGAGACGTGCAGGGCCTCAATCCTCGATCAGCGTGGACAGCCAGCGGCGCGCCCCATCGAGGCTCCAGCGCTTGCGCGCCGCGTAGTCCTCGAGCTGATCGGAACCGATCCGGCCGACACCGAAGTAGCGGGCCTGCGGGTGGGCGAAGTAGAGGCCGCTGACCGAGGAGCCGGGGCTCATGGCGAAGCTCTCGGTGAGCTCGATGCCGACGCTCTCGGGTGCTGCCAAAAGCGCGAAGATCGTCGCCTTCTCGGTGTGGTCGGGCTGGCAGCCGTAGCCGGGCGCGGGGCGGATGCCGACGTAGCGCTCGGCGACCAGCTCCTCTGTGCTCAGGCGCTCATCGGGCGCGTAGGCCCACAGCTCGCGGCGCACGCGCTCGTGCAGGCGCTCGGCGAAGGCCTCCGCGAGGCGGTCGCAGAGCGCGGTGAAGAGGATCTTGTTGTAGTCGTCGTGGGCGGCCTCGAAGGCGGCCGCACGCTCGCGCTCGCCGTGCCCGGTGGTCACCGCGAAGGCGCCGATGTGATCACCGACGCGCGCGTCGAGCGGCGCGATGAAGTCAGCCAGCGCCAGGTTGGGGTGATCGCTGTCGCGGGCGAGCTGCTGGCGCAGCGTGTGCAGGGTCGCAAGGCGAGTGCTGTGCTCAGGGTCGGCGTAGACGTGGATGTCGTCGCCGTCGGCGGCGGCTGGCCACAGGCCGACAACCGCGCGGGCGCTCACCCAGCGCTCGCTGAGAAGGCGCTCGAGCATCGCCTGCGCGTCGGCGTAGAGCGAGCGCGCCGTCTCACCGGCCGCCGGATCATCGAGGATCTTCGGGAAGGTGCCCTTGAGCTCCCAGGTGCGAAAGAACGGCGTCCAGTCGATGTAGGGGACGAGCTCCGCCAGGTCGTAGTCGTCGAAGGTGTGCACACCGAGCCGGGCCGGCGTGGCCGGCGGGTGCGCCTGGAGGTCGATCTGCATCCGGTTGGCCCGGGCCTGGGTGAGCGTGAAACGGTTGGCGGCGGCGCGCCCGCTGGCGCGCCGCTGCGCGATCTCGCGGTACTCGGCCTTGACCTGCGACGCCAGCACCGCACGCTGCTCGGGGTCCACCAGGGCGGTTGCGACACCGACCGCACGCGAGGCGTCCGGCACATAAACTGCCTGGCCGCGCGTGTAGCAGGGGTCGATCTTGATCGCGGTGTGCAGCTTGCTGGTCGTCGCCCCGCCGATCATCAGCGGCAGGCTCATGCCGCGGCGCTCCATCTCGGCCGCGACCGAGCACATCTCATCAAGCGACGGCGTGATCAGCCCCGACAGCCCGATCACATCAGCCCCGCGCTCAATCGCCGTGTCGAGGATCTGGTGGGCGGGCACCATCACGCCCAGGTCGATCACGTCAAAGCCGTTGCAGCCCAGAACCACCCCGACGATGTTCTTGCCGATGTCGTGCACGTCGCCCTTGACGGTGGCCATCACCACGCGCCCGGCGCCGCGCGCGTCGGTGCGCTGCGCCTCCATGAAGGGCTCGAGGTGTGCCACCGCCTGCTTCATCACGCGCGCTGACTTGACGACCTGCGGCAGGAACATCTTGCCCTGCCCGAAGAGGTCACCGACGACGTTCATGCCGTCCATCAGCGGCCCCTCGATCACGCGCAGCGGCTCGCCGAGCTCCAGGCGTGCCTGCTCGGCGTCCTCGACGATGAACTCGTTGATCCCATTGACGAGCGCGTGCACGAGCCGCTCGCGCACCGGTAGCTTGCGCCACTCGTGGTCTGTCTCGCGCTTTGCCGCGCCTGAGTCGCGGTAGCGCTCGGCGACCTCCAGCAGGCGCTCGGTGGCGTCCTCGCGGCGGTTGAGGATCACGTCCTCGATGCGTTCGCGCAGCTCCGGGTCGATCTCCTCGTACTGCCCCAGCTGGCCGGCGTTGACGATCGCCATGTCCATCCCGGCAGCGATCGCGTGGTAGAGGAACACGGCGTGGATCGCCTCCCGCAGCGGCTCGTTGCCGCGGAAGGAGAAGGACACGTTCGAGACCCCGCCCGAGACGCGCGTGCCCGGCAGGCGCTCCTTGATCTGCCAGGTCGCCTCGATGAAGGCGAGCGCGTAGTCGTTGTGCTCGGGGATCCCCGTGGCCACGGCGAAGATGTTGGGGTCGAAGATGATGTCCTCGGGGTCAAAGCCGGCGTGCTGGGTGAGCAGGTCGTAGGCGCGCTCGCAGATCGCGACCTTGCGCTCCACCGTCTCGGCCTGGCCCTGCTCGTCAAAGGCCATCACCACCACCGCCGCGCCGTAGCGGCGGATCTTCCTGGCCGCGTCGATAAACGGTGCCTCGCCCTCCTTGAGGCTGATCGAGTTGACGATCGCCTTGCCCTGCACGCACTTGAGCCCCGCCTCGATCACGCTCCACTTGGAGGAGTCGATCATGATCGGCACGCGCGCGATCTCGGGCTCGGAGGCGATCAGCCGCAGGAAGGTCGTCATCGCCTGCTCGCCGTCGAGCAGGCCCTCGTCCATGTTGACGTCGATGATCTGGGCGCCGTTTTCGATCTGCTCGCGGGCGACCGCCAGCGCCGCCCCGTAGTCGCCTGACTGGATCAGGCGCTTGAAGCGGGCGGAGCCGGCGACGTTGGTCCGCTCACCGATGTGAATGAAGGTCGCGAGGGTTTGGGTACCGGTGGCCATCGGCGTCACTTGTCGTTGATTGTGGCTCGGTTGCTCAGGTTGCGGCAAACGGCTCAAGCCCGGAGAGTCGCAGCGTTGGCTTCAGCTCGGGGACCGGCCGCGGCGGGATCCCGGCGACCGCCTGGGCGATGGCGCGGATGTGCTCCGGCGTGGTGCCGCAGCAGCCACCGACGATGTTGACGAGCCCCGCCTGTGCCCATTCGCGCAGCTGAGTGCTCATCGCCTCCGGGCCCTGCTCGTACTCGCCCAGCTCGTTGGGCAGGCCGGCGTTGGGGTAGGCGGCGATCAGGGTGTCGGCGGCCGCCGCCAGCTGGGCCAGGAAGGGCCGCAGCTGCTCGGCGCCGAAGCCGCAGTTGAGGCCGACCGCGAAGGGCTCGGCGTGGCGCACCGAGATCCAGAAGGCGTCGATCGTCTGGCCCGAGAGCGTGCGGCCGGAGCGGTCGGTGATCGTGCCGGAGATCCAGATCGGCAGCTCGACGTGGCCCTCGTCACGCAGGTCGAGGATCGCCTTGAGCGCCGCCTTGGCGTTCAGCGTGTCGAAGATCGTCTCCACCAGGAAGAGGTCGACACCGCCCTCGTAGAGGCCGACCACCTGCTCGCGGTAGGCGTCGTAGACCTGGTCGAAGTCGACGGCGCGCGCGCCGGGGTCGTTGACGTCGGCCGACATCGACAGGGTTCGGTTGGTCGGGCCGATCGAGCCCGCCACCCAGCGCGGTTTTGCGGGGTCGCGGGCCGTGACGGCGTCGGCTGCGCTACGCGCGAGCGTGGCGGCGGCGAGGTTCAGCTCCTTGGCCAGGTGGCCCGTGCCGTAGTCGGCCTGAGCGATCGTGGTTGAGCTGAACGTGTTGGTCGAGACGATGTCCGCGCCTGCCTCCAGGTAGTCACCGATCAGCGCGGCGATCAGCGCCGGGCGGGTGAGGCAGAGGATGTCGTTGTTGCCCTTGAGCGGTTGCGGGTGCTCTGCCAGGCGCTCGCCGCGGAACTCCTCCTCGGTCAGCTGGTGCTTTTGGATCTGCGCCCCCCAGGCGCCGTCGAGCACCAGGATGCGCTCGGTGGCGGCCTGCTCAAGCGCGGCGATCCGGGCTTCGCGCGCGTGCGTGGAAGCGCTGGTGGGCGGCTCGGTCGTCATGCTGCGCTCCGCGCCGGCGCCGCCCCGGCCCCGAGCAGGCGACAGACCGCCAGCGCGAGGTCGCTCTGGTTGAGCGTGTAGAAGTGGAACTCCTCAAACCCCTCATGTTGCAGACGCTCGACCTGCGCGGCGGCGACGATCGCGCCCACCAGGCTGCGCGCGTGGGGCTCGTCTTCGAGGCCCGCAAAGCGCGCCTCCAACCACGGGGGCAGGGTCGCGCCGCAGCGGCCAGCCATCCGCGAGACGGCCTGGAAGTCGGTCGCCAAAAGGATCCCGGGGGCAAGCGTGAGCGGGATGTCGGCGGCGGCGATCCGGTCTCGCAGCCCGACGATCGCGGCGGTGTCGAAGCAGAACTGTGTGATCGCGCGAGTGGCGCCGGCCTGCGCCTTGGCGGCCAGCACGCGCAGGTCATGCAGGATCGACTGCGACTCCGGGTGCGGCTCGGGGTAGGCGGCGACGCTGATCTCGAAGGGGTGGACGGCGCTGATGCCGGCGACCAGGTCGGTTGCGCTCTGGTAGCCGTCCGGATGGGCGGCGAAGCGCTCCTGGCCTGAGGGCGGGTCGCCGCGCAGCGCCACCACGTGGCGCACGCCCGCTTGCCAGTAGCGTTCGAGCTGCGCGTCTGTTTCTGTGCGGGAGCGCCCCACGCAGGTGATGTGGCCGGCCGCGGGCGGCCGCCCGGCTGCGTTGAGCCGCTCGAGCACACCGAGCGTCGCGTCGATACTGCCGCCGCCTGCGCCGCAGGTGACCGACACGAAGGCCGGCTCAAGCGGGCTCAGACGCTCGAGCGTCTGCCAGAGGTTGCGTTCGCCGGCCTCGGTGCGCGCCGGGAAGACCTCAAAGGAGATGCGGGTCATCAGCGGCCGGGCGCCTCCTGCGCCCGCAGCAGCCAGAGGTTTACGGTCAGGCACTCGCCGTCGCCACCCGGTGGCAGCGCGCGTTCTGTCTCGAGCATGAGGCCCGCATCGGTCGCCCAACCCGAGAGCTCGGCCGTTGAGATGCCGAGCCGCCGGTGCCCGTGCAGCGACCGCAGCTCCTCCAGATCGTGGGCATCGAAATCGGCGACTAGCAGCCTGCCGCCCGGGCGCAGCAGCCGGGCGGCGTCAGCGAGCGCGCTGCCCGGCGCGTCGAGTGCGTGCAGCACGTGGTGCATCACGGCCACGTCAAAGCTGGCCGGCTCAAATGGCGGGCGGTGCAGGTCGCCGTGGCGCACGGTGGCGCCCGAGAGTTGCGCCTGGCTGAGCGTCGCGCGCGCCAGGGCCAGCATGTCGTGGTCGGAGTCAAGGCCGACGCTCTGATTGGTGTGGGGGGCGAGGAGCTCGAGGATCCTGCCGCTGCCCGTGCCGATGTCGAGCAGGCGGCCGATCGGGCCGGTGCTGGCGAGCATCTCGACCAGGGCCGCCTCGACGGCTTCCTCGCCGGCGTAGAGGCCGCGCAGCGCCTCGAGCTCCTCGGTGTGGGCGCTGCGCAGCGCACTGGCGGCCTGGGTGCGGGCCTGGCGGACGCGCGCGAGCGCGTCCAGGTCTCCGGCGATCGTCGCATCTGTGGGCGGGGCGAGCGTGGCGATCGCCTGAGCGACCTCAGCTTCGGCGCTGTCCTCGGCGAGGCGGTAGTAGACGTAGGCGCCCTCGGGCGCGCGCTCGAGGATGCCGGCATCGACCAGCAGCCGCAGGTGACGGCTCGTGCGCGGCTGGCTCTGGCCGATCACGCGGCTGATCTCGGTGACGGTCAGCTCCTCCTGCGCCAGCAGCGCGACCAGGCGCAGGCGCGTTGGCTCGGCGACAGCGCGCAGCGTGCTCACGAGCTGATCGAACTCGAGCCCGGAGGCGAGCTCGGGTTGGTCTTCAACGCTGAGCAGCATGGGGGCGGAAGCCTACCAGATTGGTGAGCGCATATAAAGATATGTGCATATGATGTTGCGAAGTGTTGGTTGTGGGTCTGGGTCGCGGTGATGCTTTACGCTCGCGAGGATGCACCTGGACACGCTCACCGAACCCGAGCAGCGGGTGCTCGGCTGCCTGATCGAGAAGCGCTTCACCACCCCCGACCAGTACCCGTTGACGCTGAACGCGCTGCGTCTGGCCTGCAACCAGGCGACCAACCGCGACCCGGTCGTGGCCTACGACGAGGAGACCGTCAACGCTGCCGCCCAGCGGCTCACTCGCTACGGGCTGGTGCGCCTGGCCAGTGGCCACTCCAGCCGGGCGACCAAGTACCGCCACCTGGCGGAGGAGGCGCTCGGACTGGGGCGGGAGGAGATCGCGCTGCTGGCGGTGCTGTTGCTGCGCGGGCCGCAGACGCCCGGCGAGCTGAAATCACGCAGCGACCGCCTCGTCGGCTTTGCGTCACTGGAGGCGCTGGAGGAGGTGTTGGCGCAGTTGGTCGCTCGCGGTTACGTACAGGCACTGCCGCGGCGACCGGGGCAGAAGGAGGAGCGCTACGTCCACACGCTCGGCTCAAGCACCGACTCGGTGGCGCTCCTGCCCGAGCGCGCGCCGACGCCGTCGGCTGCTGCGTCAGCGTCGGCGGCCGTCCCGTCGCTGGCGCCCCGCCCGCAGCCGAGCGCGGCGGCACCGAGCGCTACGCGAGAGCTTGAGGCACGGCTCGAGCGGCTGGAGGCGCGGGTCGCTCAGATCGCCGGTCTGCTCGAGGAGCTGACCGGAGAGCAGCTGACCGGCGCCTGACGGACGCTGGCCTCAGCCGTCCAGGAGCTCGCGGCTTGAAGCCAGGGTGGCGCCGGCCTCGCGCAGCTGCGCGAGCGCTTCCGTTTCCGAGGGCACCCCTTCGGCCTGCACGGCGGCGCATGCGTCGGTCAGGACCACAACCTCAAACCCGGCTGCGAGCGCGTCCATGGCCGTGGCCAGCACGCAGACGTTGGTCACCAGCCCGCCGACCAGCAGGCGCCTGATCCCAGCCTGGCGCAGGCGCTCGGCCAGATCGGTGACCGCGAAGGCCGAGTAGGCGTCTGCCTCACGGGTTGTCCCCTTGGCAAAGAACCAGCCGGGGGTCAGTGTCCGCTCGATCAGTGGGTGCAGGCGCGCGCCGGGGGTGCCGGCCACGCAGTGGACCGGCCAGATGCCACCCTGGGCGGTGAAGGAGCTGTGGTCGGCCGGGTGGCTGTCGCCACTCGCCGCAAAGATCCGCACGTGGCCGGCGAGCGCCGCCAGCGGCGCGGCGACGCGGTCGCCGCCTGGGGCGGGTAGCTCGCCGTAGCCGGGCTCCTCGCCCGGCATGAACCCCCGTTGCACATCCACGGCCAGCACGGCGTCGGTCTCGGCGTTCAGCTTCGGTGATCCCATGCCCATAAGCCTATGACGCGCGCGTGATGGTGGTGGCGCGCGTTGGCTCGAGGCGCGCGGCGGCGGTGCCTCGAGCGAAACCCGTGGAGGGACGACCCCGCCTGACTGATCCGGGGAGGCGGATGGTGCGTACGGCCGGTAGGGGCCAATGCGCAGATCACCGTCCCATCCGGTCCAAACCAGCAGAGGGAGACTCAAATGCAAAGCGAGCCATCAGCACCAGCAACGCAGGACGCCGAATCAAAGGTCCTCACGCGCGGACGCTTCCTGAAGGCAACGGGAGGGACGGTCGCATTCACCGCACTGTTCGGCGGCCTGGCAGGCCCCGCGCTTGCTTCGTCCGGAGCCGACCTCACGCAGAGCATCGTCGACGCCGCGCTGACCGCCGAGCAGATCGCGACGTCGTTCTACTACCAGGGCGTCGCCGGTCCAAGCGCACCGCGCCTCGGCCCGGTGCACAACAACAACAACCTCAACTACTTCCAGGCCGCGCTCTGGCAGGAGTACCAGCACACGCAGATACTGACCAACCTCGGCGCGGCAAGCCTCACAGGCAGCACGGCGCCCACGCTGTACTTCCCCAACGGCACCTTCGACAGCGCCGGCAGCTTCCTGTCGCTGCTCAACACGCTCGAGAACGCCTTCATCGGCGCCTACCTCGCGGCGGTCAACTACTGGGCCACAACGTCCCAGCCGGTCTTTGCCGAAGCGGCCGCCCAGATCATGGGCGTTGAGGCCGAGCACCGTGCGCTCGGACGCGTGACGTCCGGCAGCAACCCGCCCAACAACCTCGTGCTCGAGGACGCGCTGTTCGCGAGCGTGTCGGCGGCCGTTCCCGTGTTGCTGCCGTTCGTGCAGGGAGGCAAGGGGTTCACCGCGGTCAGTTACCCGAGCGCGGCCGCGATCGAAGCGGCTGTGACCCAGCCGATCATCAACAGCGTCACCACGCCAAGCCTCGCCTGAGGGCCTGGGCCGCGAGCGCCGTCCCACGGGGCGGCGCTGGAGCGGTGTGCGTACCGGTACGTGAGCCGCCCCGCTCGCGTTCTTTGTGAGTTTGACCACCAGATCCGGTGGTCAAACTCACAGGGTTCGCCGTCGCGGGATCAACGCCCTATCCGGGCAGGCCGGTGAGCGCTCGCTCGATCCGCGCCCGGTCAGGCAGGCCGCCGCGCGCGCCCAGCGCGAGCGTGGAGAGCGAGGCGGCTACGCATGCCGCTCGGGTTGCGTCAACAAGCCCCGCGCCGCGTGCGAGCCAGGCGGCGAGCACGCCGCAGAAGCAGTCGCCGGCGCCGGTGCTGTCGAGCGGCGTGAGCGTGAGCGCGGGCACGCGGGTGAAGCGGGGCGCGGTGCGCGCCGGCCGGTGTGGTTGATAGACCAGCGCGCCGTCCGCCCCGGCCGTGACGATCACCGCGTAGTGGGGCTCGAGATCCCCGAGGATCGCCTCGGCGTCCGCGAGCGACCCTGGCTCGGGGGCACCCGCCAGGCCGGCCAGCTCCGACTGGTTGACGACGACCACGTCGGCGCGGCCGAGCAGCTCGTCTGGCAGTTCGTGGTACGGCGCGGCGTTCAGCACGACCGTGCCGGTGGCCCTGAGCGCGGCGGCCAGCACGGTCTCAACCGGCGTCTCCAGCTGGGTCAGCAGCACGGATGCCTCACGAACCGCGGCCACGCCGACGTCATCCGCCTGCAGAGCCGCGTTGGCCCCCGGATCGACGACGATCATGTTCTCGGCTCGCGCGGCATCGAGCAGGATCGTCGCCCCGCCGCTGTGTTCGCCCGCAATTGTGCTCACGCCGCTGGTGTCGACGCCAAGGGAGCGCAGGTCGGCGAGCATGCTCGCGCCCGCTTCATCGTCGCCCACCGCGCCGATCATGCTCACGCGCGCGCCGGCGACCGCGGCGGCGGCCGCCTGGTTTGCGCCCTTGCCACCACTGCCACGCAGCGCCCGCTGCGCGAGCAGTGTCTCGCCGGGTCCCGGCAGACGGTCGAGCACCAGCGTCAGGTCGCGGTTCAGCGAGCCGACGACGGCCACCTGAACGTCTGCCGAACCGCGACCGCCGGCCGGGCCCATTGCCGCCCCGCGCGAGGCCGACCAGCTCCGCACCTCAGGCGGCGCCGGCTGCGACCTCGCCGCCCGCCTCCTGGTGTCGGATCTGCCCGCGCGTCAGCAGCGTGCCGATGAAGCCGATCGCGAGCGCCACGATGACGCCGATGCTGGCGTTGGCCCACGTGCCGGTCTTGCCGCCCAGACCCAGTGGCCCGAGCAGATAGCCCTGCCACTTCAGCCAGCCGGCGTAGGTGTTGACGACCAGGCCGAAGCCGACCGCGCTGCCGGCCACCAAAAGGAACATCGGCCAGGCGCGCACATCGCCGTAGCGGCCCGCGGTGTCGTAGAGCTCGCCGATCGCGTAGTCACGCCGGCGCAGGATCGTGTCGGCGATGACGATGCCCGCCCAGGCGGCGATCGGCACCCCGAGCGTGATCAAAAAGCCCTGGAAGACACCCAGGAAGTTGGTCGTGAAGAAGACCACGTAGACCCCCAGCACGGTCATGATCGTCCCGTCAATCGCGGCCGCCTTGTAGCGCGGCAGCTTCAGCCCCGCGCTCTGCAGGTTCAGGCCCGAGGAGTAGATGTCGAGCACGGTTGCGCCGACCAGGCCGAGCACGGTCAGCACGATGAACGGCACCAGGAACCACTGCGGCAGCACCTGCGTGAGCGCGCCGATCGGGTCCCCGCCGATGCGGCTCAGCACCGCCTTGGAGGAACCGGCCAAGAGCACCCCGTAGACGAACAGGATCACGGGCCCGACCGCGCCGCCAAAGGTGGTCCACCAGACGATCGACGAGCGCGAGCTCTTGCGCGGCAGGTAGCGTGAGTAGTCGGCGCCCGAGTACACCCAGCCGAGCCCGAAGCCGACCATCGAGAAGACGATCATGCCGATGAAGTTCGCCGTCGACCCGTTCGGGATCCGGTTGACGATCGCCACGTGCACGTGCGAGGCGCTGAGCGCGATGACGAGCACCGTGAGCACACCGGCGACGACCGTGATCAGGCCCTGCAGGCGCATGATCACATCAAACCCCGCCACCCCGCCGAGGATCGTGAGCACCAGGATCACGGCGATGCCAACGACCTTGACGCCGGTGCCGCCGCCCAGGCCGAGCTTTTCGCAGACCGCCGCGAAGGCCAGCGTGCCGACCACCACCAGCGAGGTCTCCCAGCCGACGTTGAGCATCCAGGAGAGGATCGCGGCGATGCGGTTGCCGCGCACGCCAAACGCCGCCCTGGAGATGATCATCGTGGGCGCCGAAGCGCGTGGCCCGGCGATTGCGACGATGCCGACCAGGATGAAGGAGAGCACGATCCCGACGACGCCGGAGACGATCGCCTGCCACAGCGACAGCCCGAACAGGGCGGTCAGCGCAAAGGCGCCGTAGCTGATCCCGAAGACACCGACGTTTGAGGCAAACCAGGGCAGAAACAGGCCGGCCGGCCGGCCCTTGTGCTCGTGCTCCGGGATGCTGTTGATGCCGTTGGCCTCAACGCCCTTGGGCACCCTGTCGGGTACTGGCGCGTCCTCAATCAGGTGCTGCGGGGTCTGCACCGCCATCTGCGCTCCTTCCTCGGTGGCCTCTACAGGTACAGCGCGACCTCTCCCAAAGCCCGGCTAAAGCCTATAGGTTCACCCGCCGGTCGGCGTCCAGAGGTCGACGTCGCGTGCCTCACAGGCCTGCATGAACGCAATCAGCGCCCCCCACGAGTAGAACGGGTCGGAGTCGTGGGCCTCGTGGCCGTCAGGGTCGCGCGAGCTGTAGTTCTCGTGGCAGTGACGCCGATGCTCCCAGTCGTCTGCGAACATCCGCCACGCGCGCGCCGCCATCTCGCTGGCCACCTCCGCAAAGCCGCTGCGGCGCAGCCCCTCCCAGACGAACAGGAGCATCGGCGCCCAGATCCGCCCGCGCCAGTAGCTGTCATCCGCGTTCACCGGATCGTCAAACGGCGCCGAGGGCAGCGGCAGCGTCCCCCAGAACGAGGACTCGTTCAGGAGGTGTTCATGCACCAGCGCCTGCGCCTGCTCCGGCGTGGCGGCGCCGGCGACCAGCGGGAAGAAGCTCGTGGGCGAGATGTGGGCCGCAAAGCTCCCATCCCAGTCGCGCCCGGCGAACACCCGGCGCGCCGGGTCCCACAGCTGCGCTGAGATCAGCTGCGCGAGCTCGCGCGAGCGTCGCAGGTGAGCGTTCGCCTCCGTGTCGCGGCCAAGCGCGGCCGCGACACGGGCCAGCAGCTCCCACTCGAGCGCCAGCAGGCTGTTGTGGCCGGGCTCCTCGAACTCGAGCGTGCCGGTCCTGAGGTTGAAGCGGGCCTGGTCAAAGACCGCCAGGTTGTCCATCCCGGGCTCGTTCAGCGCCCCCTGCTTGGTGCTCACTCCCTGCGCGCGGCCGACCGGCGATGACCCGTACTCGTAGAGCCCGTTGCCGTTGCCGTCACGGTTGGCGCGGACCCATTCGAGCTGCCGGCAGAGCGCCGGGTAGAGCTCGGCCAGCAAGGTCCGGTCGCCGGTCTTTAGGTAGGTGCGCCAGACCGCGTAGCAGACGACCGGCAGCTGGCTGCGGTCAACCCATTCGTCGTCGGCCGCCGTGAGGCTGGGCACGTTGCCCGCGGCCTGCTGTGCCGCGAGCACCGTCTGCAGGTTCGCCCGGGCCATGAACGTGTCCCCCACGTGCGCGCACATCAGCGCGTTGTAGTAGGTGTCGCTCATCCACACACCCCAGCCGCCAAAGCCCGCGACCCAGGCGCGTGAGGCGGTGGTGTAGGGGCGGGCGTTTGACTGGTCCCAGATCGTGTTCCAGGCCATCACGTCGCGCACGGCGCGCGCGGGCTCCGGCGGCTGGGTGGCCTCGCGCCGCGCGACCTCGATCAGCTCATCGACCGCCTGCAGGCGGGCGGCGGCAGCCGCGGCGGCGGGCTCGGGGTCTGCGTCCTGGGCGACCGCGAAGCGGACCACCTGGCGCGGGTCCCCGTAGAAGCGGAAGGCGAGCAGCTCCCCGGTGGTGGGCTCCTGCGGCCGGTACAGCCAGCCGCGGGTTTGCAGGTCGGCGGCGAGCGCGGCGCTGTCCGGGTAGGCGGCGGCCAGCGCGGGCGTCTCTGAGACGGCCACCGCAAACCACTGGCTGCGCCAGCGTCCGAGGCCCGCGGCCGGTGTGCGGTGATCACCTGCCCTGCGCTCAACGAGCGAGAGCTCGCGCGTGTGCCCGTCCACCATCAGGCGCCGGGTCTCAGCCGGGTTCGCCGTGAAGGGCGCGATGAAGCCCGCCTCGATGATCACGTTCAGGCGAAAGAGCATCTCGCCGGGCTCGAGGATGCTCACGCGGCCACTGACACCGGACCAGGCTCCCTTGGCGAACTCGATCAGCAGACGGCTGCCGTGCACCCTGACCTCGAGCGACACGAAGTTGCTGTCGGAGCTGTGCTCGCCGAGCCTGAAGCGCTCGGAGGCGTCGTAGGCGAGCTCCTCGTAGCGGCCCGCGGTGGCGCTGAAGGCGGTGACGCGCACCGCAAAGCGGCTCGGGATGTGGATCATGCAGGCCGGGAAGCGCTCGTCCCAGGTGCCCCAGGCGCGGTCGGGTAGCAGCGTGCTCATGCCTGGATCATCCTCTCCCGCGCGCCGGGGTGGTGTGCGCCGGGGTGGTGTGCGCCGGGGTGGTGTGCGCCGGGGTGGTGTGCGCCGGGGTGGTGTGCGCTGGGCCGGTGCCCGCCGGGGCGGTGCGGGCCCCGAGCTTGCCTCAGAGCCGCACGCTGGTGATCAGCGGCGCCGCCGCAAGCCCGGAGGGCTGCGGCTCGGACTGGAACGGGCTGCCCGCGTAATAGCGGTTGGCGGCGCTGTTACGGACCTCCACCTCGAGGAGGTTGCTGCTCGCCGCAAGCAGCCCGCCGGGTATGGGGAAGCGATACGGCTTGCGCAGCTTGGTTCCGAGGCCCTGACCGTTGAGGCGCACGCCGGCGGTGCAGTGCACGGCGGGCAGCGTCAGCTCGTGGCTGTATGCGGGGTCGTCCAGGTCGGGCCAGGCGATGTCAAAGACGCAGCGGTAGAGGCCGCTGCCGGCGAAGCTGGCAAAGCCCTGGCGCTCCCAGCCCGCCGAGGGGTCGACGGGCACGTCCTTGCGACCATCGGCGGTCAGCCGCCAGCCGTGCTCGAGCACGAGCGTGGGGCGGATCATCGCGGTGCGGACCTCGCCCGGTTCCAGTGTGAGCGACAGGGCTGCCTGGCTGTCACGCGCCTGCAGCGAGACCAGCCGAGGCGCGTCGGAGTCGTTGAGCAGCGCTACGCGCAGGCCGTGCTCATCGCGGCCCTGCCAGCTCCACAGCGTGCCGTCGCCGCTGGCGGTGACCGTGATGCCGTCGAGGCGGTGAAGGATCCCATCCGGCACGCTTGCCGGCACGCCGTGCTGAGGGGGTTCGGACAGGGTGCGTTCCAACCCCGCGGCCAGCGGCCCGCAGCCGAGCACCAGCCCGCCGGCTGTGGCGAAGCGCTCGAGCGCCGCCACGCAGTCTGGGTCTGGGAGCATCGTCACGCCCGCGAGGATGATCGCCGCGTAGCCGTGACGGCCGGTCTGCAGCACGGGCCCGGCGGCGGTCGTTGCCTGCGCCAGCGAGCGGTCGTCAACCAGGTCAAAGCCCACGCCCGCCTGGGCGAGCAGCGCCGCCCACTCGCCGATCAGCCGTGCGTGCGGGGCGTCCGGGCCATCGGCCCAGATCGTGTAAAGCGGGTAGACGATCGCCACCTCGCGCAGGGGCCGCGCGCCGGCGATGAAGCCAGCGACGGCCGCCAACTCGTCGGATACCTCGCGCAGCTGGTCAAACCACGGCTCGAAGTTGATCGCCGGCGGGAAGTCAAAGCGCGGGTTTGCGAGCAGCTCGCCGTTCCAGGGCTCGCCGTTGCTCTGGCTGACGGCGTGCATCAGAAACTGGCGCGCGCCGAGCAGCTCGAGCCGCAGCGCCGCCGTGCGCAGCTCATCGGCCGTCAGCTCCCAGTAGCCGGCGGCATAGTGGCCGCTCGTGCGCGAGGCGTACTGCTCCACGACGACGCCCTCGCGGCCGTGCGCGCGCGCCAGCGAAGCGCCGAAGCACGGAGAGATCTGCGCCTGGAAGTTGGCGGCGTCAACCAGCGTCTGGGTGCGGTGCGCATCGATCGCGAAGTGGTCGGAGCCGAAGTTGACGCGCGCATCCACCTCGGGAAAGCCGTCATTGAGACCCCAGCCGCCCACGAACGGCAGGTACTCGTGACCGGTGAGGCCGACCCCGTGCGCTTGGGCCCAGCGCGCAAGCGTGCCAAAGAAGCTCGTGATCCCGAGACTCGAATACGCGGCGAAGAACTCACAGCGCCGCCGCCGGCCGTTCTCGCCACGGTCGTGGACGACCTCCCACAGCAGCCGGCCAAGCCCGTCGGCCGCGAGCTGCTTGAGCCAGGCGGTGTCCTCAAGCCACATCAGGCTGTTGCCGATCAGGCCGTCGCGCCCATCCCAGTCGTAGAAGCCCGCGTACGGGTGGTCAAAGGCGAAGAAGCGCACAGGATCACCGAGCAGTCCTGCAAGCGCCTGGGCGTAGGGCTCGTAGACGACCTCCAGGAAGCGCTCGGCGGCGCGGGCGTCCAGGTAGTTGATCAGGCGCGAGCTGGCGGCCCTGGCGCTCACATACGCGGTCGCCAGCCAGCCTTTGGGCAGCGGCGCGTCGGGCGCCACACTGACCACGGCGCCGTCGTCGGCTGGCTGACAGACCGCCCAGGCGCTCAAATCGACCTGCTCGGCGCCGGCGTCGGGGGCGGTCGCGGCCTGCGGCGGGCGCCCGATCACGGCGACTACGTGCCACTCATCGAAGCGGCGCTCGCCACCCTCGTAGAGCCAGTCGCGCTCGGCTCCGCCGAGGCCGTCGATCCACTCCGAGCGGATCCGGCTGATGCGCGCGACCCGGGGGTCGGTGGCGCTGCTGGTCGCCCAGAAGAGGTGGCGCTCGCGCAGCTCCTCAGCACCGCGCACGGTGCGGCCGCCGCCGTGGCCGCTGATCCAGCAGTACTCGTCGTAGACGCCGACCGTCAGGCCGGCCTGTGCCGCCGACTGCACCGCTTCACGGTAGGCGTGCAGGTAGGGCTCGGACATGTAGAGCTCCAGCGGGAAGGCGCGGCGCGCCTGGATCATCACGGTCCCGAACCCGGCGGCCGCGAACTCTTCAAGCTGGCGTGCGGCCTCCAGCCGGCTGGGTATGTGGCTCCAGAACCAGTAGGCCGCCGGGCGGTGCTCGTGGAAGGGGTCGCTTGCCACAGCGGGCCTCGGTCGGGAACGCTACTTTGGCAGCGCCAGGCCGACCAGGAAGGTTGCGCCGCCGACGATGATGCCGGCGAGGGTCATCTCCAGACCGGCCGCCCACCAGGTGCGCAGCGTCACAAACGATTTGGCGGCGCCCACCAGGAAGTGGGCGATGATCGACACGCTGGCCGAGATCACGATCCCCAAAACGCCGTGGGTGAAGATGAACGGGATCACCGGGATCATTGCTCCCAGGCCCGTCGATATCCCGGCGGCGATCGCCGCCTGGCCGGCGTTTGAGCCGCCCGTGTCGGAGATCCCGAACTCCTCCATGGCCAGTGCCTTGAGCAGGGCGTCGGGGTTGCGTGCCAGCTGTGCGGCCATCGTGTCGGCGGTCTGCTGGTCGATCCCCTTGAGCTGGTAGAAGAGCGAGAGCTCCTCGCGCTCCTCCTCCGGGTGCTGCTCGACCTCACGGCGTTCGCGCTCGAAGTTGGCGTGTGCGACCTCCGCCTCGGAGCGCTCGGCCAGGAAGGCACCGGTCGCCATCGACAGCGACGCGGCGATCGCGCCGGCGGCGCCGGCCGTCAGCACGAAGGTCGAGCCGCCGGTTGCGCCGGAGACGCCCGCGACGATCCCGAAGACGGAGGCGAGGCCGTCGTTGGCGCCGTAGATCGCGCCGCTGATCCAGCCGCCGCCGGTGCGGTGCCAGGTCTCGCGCCCGAGGATCTTGCCAAGCCGCGTCTTGGCGCGTTGCTGGTTGGGGCTCAGCTCCTGCGCTTGGCCGTTCTGCCGGCTGTCCTGGTCGCTCTGCTCGGCCGAGCGCATCTCGCTCACCGCGGTGGAGTGCTCCTGCTCCTCGGCGCGGATCGCGTGCAGGAGGGCGTCGGTGGTGGGGTCTCCGGTGGGCTGCTTGTAGAGGCCGCCCACCTCGTCATCCTCGGCCGCCTCGCGCGCGGCCAGCAGCCGGTCGATAGGCGCAAGCCGTGCCTGCATGCGCGCGTACCAGGAGAGCTTGACGCTCGCCGCGGCTGGCACCTCGATCCCCAGCTCGCCCATCCGCGCCTCAAGCCGCTGGCGGTGGCTTGCCTCAGCCTCCGCCATGCGCATCATGATCTGCGCCTCGCGCTCAGGCAGGCGCCGCGCGATCAGCTCGTAGGTTGCGCGCGCCTGGATCTCGCCACGCCAGGCCTTCAGAAGGCGTTCGCGGACGGCGGCGTTGACATCGTTCTCGGCGGGCTGGCGGTCGCTCATCTGGGCCTCTCGTCGGGGGACGGCTGCCAGCGTAACGCCCAGCGCCAAAGGCGTGCCTGCTTTGGTCTCCCTAACCCGTGAGCCGTGGCGCGTGGGGGTTTTCAGGCTCGCTGTGCTGGCAGGCGAGCGCGATCGCGCCGAGCCACGCCGGCGCCGAGCACGATGCGCTCCGGTGACGCCGTGAAGACGAGGTTCACGCCCAGGGTCCCTGCCGCTCAGTCGCTGTCCGGCCGGTCGCACGGGTTCGCGCGCAGGCGCTCAATTGGCGCCGTCCGGCGGCGTGCGTTCCTCGTCGGGCCAGTGGCCGTGGGCTTTCATGTGGGCGCGCTCGCGGGTCGTCGGCCAGCGGCCGCGGGTGGCCAGAAAGACGCGGTCCTGCCCCTCGAGCTCGCGCTCATCGTCGCCGCTGACGCCCATGCGCCAGAGGAAGTTGATCAGCCAGACCGACAGGCCGGCGCCGGCGAAGCCGCCGAAGGCCGAGGCGCCGAAGGTGTCAAAGCCGTCGGCGACCAGCAGCACGGTGCCGATCAGGCACAGGCCGCCCGGTATCCACCAGCGCAATAGCCGCACGCCGAGCGAAGCCGGCAGCCGCTCGGAGCGGGTGGTGAACGGGTTGCCGGCCAACTCAGCGCTGCCCGCTGCCGGCACCACTGGCGCTGCCCGCGCCACTCGCGAGTGCGCCACTCGCGACCGCGGTGCTCCCCGCGCCGCTCGCGCGCGCAGGCCGGTAGTGGTGCACAAGCGGCAGGGCGCCGCCCTGCCCGAACTCCGGCGTGGCCTGCTCACGGCGATCATCGGCCGAGTCAAGGCGAGAGGCGAAGGCGCTGGCCACGCGCTCGGCGTGGGCCTTCGCCAGCTGCGCGCGCTCGCCCACGAAGAGCTCATCGACGGTCTGCGCCCACAGCGCCAGCCAGCGCAGGAAGTGGCCGTGGCGCAGCGGCGAGCGCGTGTGTAGCTCCAGGTGCGGCCGGAAGGCGCCACCGCCGTAGCTGCGCGCGCCGAGCAGCACGGTCTCCCAGAAGCTGGTGATCCGGGGCACGTGCGTCTCGAGGTCGAGGTGGGCCACGTCGGTGAACAGGTAGCCGATCACGGGGTCGGCGAGCGCCCGCCCGTAGAAGGCACGGACCAGCGCCTCGCAATCGGCGCGGGTTTCGATGTCGTGGCGGTGATCGTCGGCTGGCACGGTCCCTGCACTCAAGGATAGGTGGGCACGCCGGCGCGCACCGGCGGGCCGAACGACAGCTGCACGATCGCCCCGCCGTCGGGGGCGTTGCCGGCGCTCACGAAGCCTCCGTGCGCCTCCGCAGCCTGCTTGACGATCGCGAGCCCGAGCCCTGAACCGGGCATGCGGCGGGCGTCGGCGGAGCGGTAGAACCGTTCGAATACGTGGCGCAGGTCCTCATCGCGGAACCCGGGGCCATGGTCGCGCACGCTCAGTACTCCACCGTGCAGCCGCACCTGCACCTCGCCGCCCGCCGGGCTCCAGCGGCGCGCGTTGTCAACCACGTTGCCGACGGCTCTCGCCACCCGGTCGGCAGCGTTGGCGATCGTGGTCGGCTCGAGCTCGACGGTGAAGCGCAGGTCTGGGCTGCGGCGCGTCGCTCGCTCGACCGCGTCCTGCACGATCGCATCAAGCTCCACCTCATCAACCTGTTCGTCGCGCCGCGCGCCGCGCGCCAGCTCGAGCACGTCGGCCACCAGCTGGGTGAGCTCGTCGAGCTCGGCCAGGATCGCGTCGCGCAACCCGGCCTGCTCGTCCGCCGGCAGCTGTTCGGACTCGAGGAAGATCTGGATGTTTGAGCGCAGCGCCGCGATCGGCGTGCGCAGCTCGTGCGAGGCGTCGGCGATCAGGTGCCGCTGCGCTTCTACCGACTGTTCGAGCGCCGCCAGCGTCTGGTTGAAGCTCGCCGCCAGCCGCCTGATCTCAACCGCCCCCTCCTCGCCCAGGCGCCGCGGCTCCTCGAGCGCGCTGGTGACCTGCTCGGTCTCGTCCGTGAAGCGCCGGATTGGCGCGAGCGCGCCACGCGCGATCAGCGCGCCGATCAGGCCGGCCAGCAGGATCCCGCCGCCGACCAACAGCACGTCGGTCAGAGCCAGCCCGCGCAGCGCCGCGTCCGTGCCGCTCAGCGGCACCGCCACTTCCACCGCCTTACGGTCGGCCGGATCGGGGACCACGTAGATCTCAAGGCGAGTGCCCCGCACCACGGCGCTGAAGTAGTAAGCGCCACGCAGGGTGCGCGCGACCGTGCGTGCCCGCCGGGTGACCGGCAGCTGCGGCCGCCCGCCGCTCTGCGCGATCACGCTGCCGTTCGCGCAGACCGACTGGAAGTAGCCGGTGGGGCCGCCAAGCGTCGTCTCAACGCGATCCTCGCTGGTCATCTTCGCAAACGCGCAGGTGTCCATGCCGGCGTCATCGTCGCCCAGCTTTGACCTGCCCCCGGCGCCCCGCTGGGCGCCGGGGGCGCTTGAGCGCGCCCTCCCGGCGGGCAGGCCGCTTGGCTCGATCACCGGCTGCGCCAGCCGTGCGAGCTCGGACCTGATCTGGTCGATCAGCCTCGCCCTGGTCGTCAGGTAACTGACCGGCGCAAAGACCAGGCAGACCGCTGCGACGGCTACGGTTGCCGCCGCTGTGATGCGGCGATGGAGGCTCACTGTTCCCGCAGAACGTAGCCGACGCCGTGCACGGTGTGCAGCAGCCGTGGCTCACCGCCCGCCTCGAGCTTGCGGCGCAGGTAGCCGATGTAGACGCGCAGCGAGTTGGAGGTGACGCTGATGTCGTGGCCCCAGATGCGCTCGTAGACCAGCTCTGTGCGCAGCACCCGGCGTGGGTTCAGCATGAACAGCTCCAGCAGCTGGTACTCGGTCCGCGTCAGCTCGATCTTGCGCTCCCCAAGCCACGCCGCGTGGGCGTCGGCATCGAGCTCGAGCGGGCCGAACTGCAGCGCCCGGCCTTCGGCCTCGGGCAGATGGCGGCGCATGATCGCCGCCAGGCGGGCGCGCAGCTCGCGCACGTCATAGGGCTTTATGAGGTAGTCGTCGGCACCCGCCTCGAGCCCGGCGACGCGATCCTCCACCGCGTCGCGGGCGGTCAGCATCAGCACCGGGGTGCGGTCGCCGATCGCGCGCAGCCGCCGGCAGACCTCGATCCCGTCGAGCTTTGGCAGGCCGAGGTCGAGCACCACCACGTCGGGGATCGTCTCGGCCAGCGCGAGCAGGCCCTCCTCGCCGTCGGCCGCCGTGATCACCTCATAACCCGACAGCAGAAGTGATCGCCTGATCGCCTGACGAACAGCCTCGTCGTCCTCGATCACGAGCGCTCGCACGGTCGCCGCCACCGATTCTCAGGCCTCCGGGTCGGCGAGCGCCGGGAAGCCGTCGGTGCTGTGGGTCTCGCCGCCGTCAAGCACGATCAGCGCCTCATACCCCGCCGCTCGGATCCAGTCAAAGCCCTGCTCGCCAGCGGCTATCAGCGCGGTCGCCAGGGCGTCCGCGACGGCCAGATCCGGCCCGCAGACGCTCGCCGAGGCGATCCCGCGGGCCGGGCGTCCGCGCCTGATATCCCAGATGTGGCTGCCGCGTTCATAGGTGCCCGAGGTTGCCACCGCGCCGTGCAGCTCGATGACGCAGGCCAGCCGCTCCGGTGACTGCGGTGAACGGATCCCGATGCGCCAGCTGTCCTGCCCCTGCGGTGCCCCGAAGCCGACGATGTCGCCGGCCGCGTTGACGAGGCCCGCTCCGACGCCCGACCGCACCAGCCCGGCGGCCGCCTCGCGAGCTGCCCAGCCCTTGACCAGGCCGGTTGGGTCAAGCCCGCCTGGCAGGCTCCAGGGGTCAAACCAGCCGTCCGAGAGCCGCTTTGCCTGATCGCAGAGCTCGAGCACGGCGTCAATCTCCGGAGGGCACTGCGCGAGCGTCAGCTCGCCGCGTGCAAGCTTGGACATCGGGCTGTCAGGCTTGTAGAGGCTGAAGGTGGCATCCACGTGCTGAAGCATGGCGCACGCCGCAGCCATTGCTTCGCGCGCCACGTCCACCGCGAGACCCTGTGGCCGCAGGTCAAACGATACGACCGTCCCCATCACCGGTTCGGCGCGGCGCAGGATCACCTCTGCCGCGGCCACCGCCTCAGGCCTTCAGCTTGTCAAGTGCCGCCTGCAGCGACTGCGCGTAAGCATCGGAGGTGTAGGTCGCGCCGGACACGCCGTTGATTCTCGCGCTCTGCACGCTGAGCGCCTGCTGGCGCAACTGCGGCAGCGCGACCTGGTCGACCGTGCCGGAGTACGAGTCGGCAACGTTCGCCTTCACCAGCGAGATGTTGGTGATCTTGGAGCCACTCACGGTCACCGAGACCTGCAGGTCGCCGTAACCGTACTGAACGTCGGTGCCGGTCGCCGTGCGGGTACCGGTGGGGACCACTCCCGCAGTGCCGGCCTGTGTAGTTTTGGCGCCCGAACCGGACCCGGATGCCGTGCTGGCCGATGAGGCCGTCTGTGTCGAGCCGGCGGTGGTGTTCGCCGTGCGTGTGGCGCCGACGCTCGTGCCTGCGAGCAGTGGTCCGCGTGGGCCGCTGACGTGATAGCCAATCACCGCCGCCATTCCCGCGGCCGTCCCGGCGATCACGATTGGTGCGCGTGTCATCGTTTGTCTCCTGTGCTCTAGAAGGCGAAGGCTTCGTGGTGGATGCGCTCGTCGGGTACGCCCAGCGTGTGCAGCGCTCTCAGCATCAGCTCGGTGAAGCCCGCCGGCCCGCACACGAACACGTCGCGGTGGGCCACGTCGGGGATCAGCTTGCGCAGGGTGCGCGCGTCGAGCCGGACGTGCTCGCGGCTGCCGACGAGCTCGTGCAGGCGGCCACGGCGATGGTTGATGAGCGTGTGCAGCTCCTCGCGCAGGATCAGGCTCTGCTGGTCGTGGGCGCGCGTGAGCATCACCACATCCACGTTCGCCGGCAGATCCTCGAGCAGGGCCCGCAGGGGCGTGACCCCGACGCCGGCGCCGATCAGCAGGGCGCGGTCGCTGCGCAGCGCGTCGGCCGTGAAGGCGCCGTACGGGCCCTCGATGGCGACGCGCGTGCCGGGCTCGAGCTTTGCCATGGCGCCGCTGTGATCGCCGACCGCGCGCACCGTGATCCGCAGGTGCTGTTCGTCCGGGACCGCCGAGACCGAGTACGGGTGCGCCTGCCACCACAGCCCGCGGCGCAGGATGCGCAGCTGGATGAACTGGCCGCCGGAGATCGGTAGATGGCGCATGCCCCGCCCGGCCAGAAGCACGGAGTTGACGCCCGGCGCCTCGGGCGTGACCGCCACGACGCGCAGCTGGTGAAAGACGCTGCGCCAGAGCGGCAGCAGCACCCGGTAGACGAACACAACCCCGCCGGTGCCGATGAACAACGCCGTCCACAGCGCACGCATCACGGGATGGCCGATGAACATGACTCCGGTCGTCAGCTGGTGTGAGAGCGAGAGCGCGAGCGCCAGGTAGGTGTAGAGGTGAACCACCCACCAGGTCTCGTAGCGCATGTGCCGCATCGCGATCCGTGCGGAGGTGACCGCGGCCGCCACCAGCAAAAGGAACGCCACCACCCCGGCGAGCATGCCCGGGTAGCTCGTGATCAGACGTGAGAACTGGTGCAGGGGCCCGATGTGCAGGGTCTGGCCGTAGCCGATCACAGCCAGCAGGCCGTGCAGCGCGATCAGCACGAGCGCCCAGGGCGCCAGCCGGCGATGCCAGCGGATCAGCTGGTCGTGACCGAGCACGCGCTCGACCGCCGGGATGCGTCCGGCCAAAAGCACCGTGATCAACAGCAGGTAGGCGCCGGTCAGGCCCGCCAGACGGGCGGCGAAGGTCGTCCAGCCGCCGGGGGCGTTCAGCGTGTGCCAGCTCTGGGCGGTGACCGCCATCGCGATCACGACGCCGAGCCCGAGCCCGCCCAGGGCGGCGGCGACATCGACCGAGCGCTCGCTGTGCCAGGGTCGCCGGGCGCGCAGCCGCGGCCCGTCGCCGATGCGGCCGCCCAATGTCAGCGTTCGGTTCATGCACACAGACTGCGCTGCGCCTGTCAGAGCGGCGTAGAAAGGGTGTAAGAAAGATGTGAGTGCCGGTGGCTCGATCGGCCTCAGCTCAGGCTGATCAGCACCCCGACGCGCTCGGACCCGGACCGCTTGGCGCTGATTCGCTGCGTGAGCGAGGCCGCGAAATCGATCAGCGTGGCCATCGCGCCGTACTTCGTTTTGATCGCGGCCAGTATCTGCTCGAGCTCTGTGCCCGTGGCCAACCGCGCCTGGCCCTCATACACCGGGCCGTGAGCACCGGCGCCGCGCCGGTCACAGGCCTGCAGCGTCACCCGCGTGGTATGCCGCAGGCGCTTGACCTTGCCGGAATCGCCTCCGGTTGAAAACGCGAACGCCCCACCCGGCAGCTCGACAAGCCAAACGGGTGTCGCCACGGCCCGCCCGTCTCGGCGGAACGTCGTGACCAGCACATATTTCTCATCCGCCAAGCCCACCGCGAAAAAGTTAGACGGTCCTCGCTGTGGCCGGCCGCCGGCGCCGGTCAGAGCGGCGAAGCGAGCGTGTAGGAGAGCTGCTTGTGCGCGCGGGTGTACTGGGTGCGGATCGCGGGGTGGGGGTCGGGGCTGAGGTCGGTGGTGGGGGTGAGCGGCCAGGACGGCCGCTCACCGGTCAGTGCCCATGCCGCCTGGATGGCGGCACCGTGGGCGACGTACTCGCCGGGCTCCGGGACCGTGACCTGAGCGTCAAAGACCTGTGTGGCGATTCGCTGCAGCGCCCCGCTCTGGGCGCCGCCGCCGATCAGCGTAAGGCGCCGCTCGCGCACACCCACCGCGCGCAGCGCGTCGAGGCCGGCGGCCAAACCGCACAGCACGCCCTCGTAGGCGGCGCGCGCGAGGTTCTCGCGCGTTGCGGAGGCGAGCGTCAACCCGAGCAGCGAGGCGGTCGCCTCGGGCAGGTTGGGGGTGCGCTCGCCCTCGAAGTAGGGGATCAGCACGACGCCGTCCGATCCGGGCGCGGCTCTGAGCGCGAGCTCTCCCAGCTCGGTGAGGTCGACGCCGAGCAGCCTGGCGAGGGCGACCGGCACCCGGGCGGCGTTGAGGGTCGTGACGATCGGCAGGTGGTGGCCGGTGGCGTCGGCGAACCCCGCGACGGTCCCGGTCACGTCGGCGCTCGGGGCCTCGCTGGTCGCAAACACGGTGCCGCTTGTGCCGATCGAGATCACCACATCGCCGGGTTCTGACCCGAGCCCGAGCGCGGCGGCGGCGTTGTCGCCGGCGCCGGCGGCGACGATCGTGCCGTCGGGCGTGGCGCCGGCGCGCTCGCCGGGTGCGAGCACGCGCGGCAGGATGACCCCCACGGCGCGGCCCAGAGCGCGCTCCAGAAGCTCGCGGTCGTAGCTATCGCCAGCGGGGTCGAAGTAGCCGGTGCCGGAGGCCTCGGAGCGATCGGTGGCGAGCGCATCGAGGTCAGGGCCGAGCGGCCCCTGGCCGCGCGGGCCGTAGCCGCGCAGGCGCCAGGTGAGCCAGTCGTGGGGCAGCGCGACCGCCGCCACGCGCGCCGCGCTGGCGGGCTCGTGGTCGCGCAGCCAGCGCAGCTTCGTGATCGTGAAGGAGGCGACCGGCACCGAGCCGGTGCGCCGGGCGAGCGCCTCGGCGCCAACCTCCGCGACCAGGTCCCGGGCCGCCTGTGCGCTGCGCGTGTCGTTCCACAGAAGCGCCGGGCGGATGACCTGGCCGTCCGCGTCGAGTGCGACCAGGCCGTGCTGCTGGCCGGCGATCGCGACCGCCGCCACGTCGGCCAGGCCGCCGGCCTGGCCGATCGCCGTCTGGAGCGCCTCCCACCACGCCTGGGGGTCGACTTCCGTGCCGTCCGGGTGTGGTGCTCTGCCCGAGCGCACGAGCGTACCCGTCTCCAACTCGCGGATCAGGACCTTGCAGCTCTGGGTGGAGCTGTCGATTCCGCAGACGAGCGTCACTTGAGCCTCCCCGGTCCTGAAAACACGCGCGCCCCTAGCGCGCGCCCAACAGGTGTTCGGTTGCCAGCTGCTGCAGCCTGACGAAGCCGTAACCGCGGGCGCCGAAGTGCGCCGCCGGCTCGAAGCTCTCCCAGGCGGAGGTGTCGGCGAGCAGCTGCGCATGGTCCTCGCCCGCAGCGAGCGTCGGCTGGCGCAGTTCGGCGACCTTCGCGGCGGCCATCGCCTCCTGGACCTCGGGGTCTGCGCGGAAGGCGGCGGCGCGCTCCCTGAGCAGCAGGTAGTTGGTCATGTTCGCCTTCGCCGAGTCCCAGACGCCGCTCTCGTCCTCGGTGCGCGAGGGCTTGTAGTCGAAGTGGCGAGGGCCGTCGTAGGCCGCGGTGCCATCCGGGCCGCCGTGCTCGAGCAGGTCAACGAGCGCGAAGGCCTGGTAGAGGTCGGCGTGGCCGAAACACAGGTCCTGGTCAAACTTGAGGCCGCGCTGCCCGTTCAGGTCAATGTGGAAGAGCTTTCCTGCCTCAAGCGCCTGCTGGATCCCGGCGACGAAGTTCAGGCCGGTCATGCGCTCGTGGCCGAACTCGGGGTTCACGCCGAACAGCTCGGGCCGCTCGAGGGTCGTGATGAACGCGAGCGCGTGGCCGACGGTCGGCAGCAGGATGTCGCCGCGCGGCTCGTTGGGCTTGGGCTCGATCGCGAAACGGATCTCATAGTGGTTGTCGGTGGCGTACTGGGCGAGCAGGTTGACCGCTTCTCGGTAGCGTTCGATGGCGGCGCGGATGTCCTTGCCATGGTCGTATTCGGCGCCCTCACGCCCGCCCCACATCACGAACGTGCGCGCGTCAAGCTCGGCGGCCAGGTCGAGCTGGCGCATGGCCTTGCGCAGCGCGAAGCGGCGCACCGAGCGGTCGTTTGAGGTGAAGCCGCCGTCCTTGAAGACCGGGGCCGAGAAGAGGTTGGTCGTGACCATCGGGACGACCAGGCCGGTGTCGTTGAGCGCCCCCTTGAGGCGGTCGATCTGCTGGCGGCGCTCGGCGTCGCTTGAGCCGAACGCGAACAGGTCGTCGTCGTGGAAGGTGAGCCCATAGGCGCCGATCTCGGCGAGCCTGTGCACCACGTGCACGACATCCATGGGCGGCCGAGTGGGGCCGCCGAACGGGTCGGTGCCGTTGTAGCCGACCGTCCAGAGGCCGAACGAGAACTTGTCGCTGCGTGTCGGTGCGGGGGTCATCACGAGAGCCTTCTCTCCTCGAAAGTTTCGGATCAATATGTTGATCCGGCTGGTGGCGTGTGCCTGCCAGTACTGGAATCTAGTGGCTGAAAGGTTTCGGTGGTGCTGTGATGAAGGCGAGTTGCTGCGCGTCGTGGTCGGGGCGGTAGCCGATCGCCTGATAGATCGCGTTGGAGGTGGGGTTGGCCAGGTCGGTGTAGAGCACCACGTGCTCGGCACCGGCGGCGAGCGCCGCGGCGCTGGCGGCGGCCGTGACGGCGGCGCCATAGCCGTGGCGGCGGTGCGCCGGCGGCGTATAGACCGGGCCGACGCGGGCGACACCGGCGGCGGGCGCGCTGACTGCGGCGAGTGAGACGGTCTCGTCGTCGTAGTCGCTCTCGCCGCCGTTCGCGCCTGCCTGCGGCGCGCGCCAGAGCTGGACCTCGCCGGCGGCGATCCGACGCTGAGCCAACGCCTGCCAGTCCTGCGGCGGGTCCCCTTCCAGGGCCTCCTCGTGAAAGGCCTGCAACCAGCGGACGAGCAGCTGGGTGTCTGGCGGATCGGTGGCGAGGGTCGCGACGCCCCGGACACCCGTTGGCGGCTTCAGCGTTTGCAGGCGGTACATGCGCATCGCGGCGAGCTGCGTGACGCCCGCACCCGTCAGCTGCGCCCAGCGCTCGGCGTAGGTGCTGGCCGCCTCGCTGGTGCCGGTCACGCCAGGCAGCTCGCGGCCGGTCTGATGGAGCTCATCGGCCAAGAGTTGCGCCGCCGTCTGTGGCATGCGTGAGAGGAACAGGTTGTGGGGCGGGGTGTGCATGGCGACGCCGACAACGCCATGTGCGTCGGTGACGATCAGCCAGAGATCGTCCTCGTGGCCGGGCTCGGGCGTGGCGGCACGGCGCCGCGCGTTGGTCGCGATCACGCTCGTGCTGAACGGATCGCCTGAGAGCAGTTGCGTGGCGTCGGCGAGGAAGCGCTTGGGATCGTGGCTCCGGCTGAGCTGCACCCAGCCACCTTACCGCCGGCGACGGGCTGGGCAGGCGCCCGGGACTGGGGATCGCGTAGTAGGTTGCTTTGGGCATGCTCACCGTCTACGGCGCCTGTGCGGTCACGTTCATGATGCTCATGTACGCGCTCGAGCGGCGCGGGTCGCGGTTCGTGCTCGCCTTCGCGTTCGGCTGTCTGCTGTCAAGCAGCTACGGCTTTCTGGCCGGCACCTGGCCGTTCGGGGTTGTCGAGGCGCTGTGGTCCGTTGTGGCGCTCAGACGCTTTATGAGTCTGCGCGCCGGCGCGAACGCCGGCGAGCCGGGGCCGGGCTCACCACAGATGCCCGCCCGCGAGGCCCGGGACTGAACGGCACTGGGAGGACTCTCGGTCGCGCGCGCGTAGAGTTTGGCGGCCGCGCGATTCGCGCGCGTGCCAGGTGATCGTCCCCATCTTGGTCAGGAGCGAGCGGATGCTGGAGCGTGTGGGAGTGTCGCGGCGGTGGGCGGCGTTGGCCACGGTGACCGTGTGCGGTTTTGGTGTGTGGGTGCCGGGTGCCTGGGCGGCTTCGTCGGCTTCTTATTTCACGGCGCTTTCTGGGCAGATGACGATCGCGCGCTACGGGGCGGCGGCGGCACCGTTGCCGGACGGGCAGGTGTTGATCGCCGGCGGCGAGAACGGCAGCGGTCCGCAGTCGAGCGCAGAGGTGTTCGATCCAACGACCGGGACGTTTGCGGCGACGGGGTCGATGACCTACGCGCGCTACGGGGCGGTGGCGGCGCCGTTGCCGGACGGGGACGTGCTGATCGCCGGCGGCGCCAGCAGTGGCGCCTACTTGACGAGTGCAGAGGTGTACGACCCGGCCAACGGCACGTTCAAAACCGTTGGGTCGATGACCACCCCACGCGCGTTCGCGGTGGCGGCCTCGCTGCCGGACGGGCAGGTGCTGATCGCCGGTGGGGCCAATCTGACCGGCCCCCTGTCGAGCGCGGAGGTGTTTGATCCGGCGACCGGGATGTTCACGGCGCTGTCGGCGCAGATGACCACCGCACGCAAGGGCGCGGTGGCGGCGCCGTTGTCGGACGGGAACGTGCTGATCGCCGGCGGAGATAGCAGCAGCGGCACCGTCTTGCAGAGTGCGGAGGAGTTTGATCCGGCGACCGGGACGTTCACGGCGCTGTCGGCGCAGATGACCGTCGCCCGCTACGGGGCGGTCGCGGCGCCGTTGTCGGACGGGAACGTGCTGATCGCCGGCGGCGAGGACTCGAGCTCCAGCTTCGTGTCGAGTGCGGAGGTGTTTGATCCGGCGACCGGAACGTTCACGGCTACGGGGTCGATGACGACCACACGCGAGGGGGCGGCGGCGGCACCGCTGCCTGACGGGCAGGTGCTGATCGCCGGCGGCGAAGGCAACACCAGCGGCTACCTCCAGAGCGCGGAGGTGTTTGAACCGGCACCGGAGGCCTCCGTGACCGGCGGCGGGTTTGGCGACCAGACCGTCGCGCAACCGTCGATGGTGCAGACGCTGCTGGTCACCAACGTCGGTTCACAGGTGCTTTCGATCGCAGGCGCGAGTCTCGGTGGTGCTGACCCCGGCGACTTTGCGATCACCAGCGATAGCTGCGCGGCAAGGCGGCTTGCGTTTGAGCAGAGCTGCACGATCCAGGTGCAGTTCACGCCGTCGGCTGCGGGTGCACGGACCGCGACGCTGAGCCTTCAAGACAACGAGCCGGTCCCGGCGAGCATCACGCTGTCGGGTAACGGGGTGCCGGCCAACAGCGGCCCGGCGGGCACGACCGGCCCAGCGGGCGCAACCGGCCCAGCGGGACCCAGGGGCGCGAGGGGCCGCCCGGGCGAGATCCTGCTGGTGAGCTGCCGGACGGTCATCGCGACGATCAGGCGTCACGGCCACCGGGTCAAGGTCAGGCGCTACAGGTGCACGAGCAGACACATCACCGGCACCGTCAGGTTCACAACGACCGGAGCGCGTGCGCGACTGGTCCGAGGTCACGTGCTGTATGCGAGCGGCAGCATCCGTCACGGCCGGCTCATGCTCCACGTCCGCCGGGGGACCCGACCCGGCCGCTACACCCTGATCCTCACACACCGTCACGGGCACCGTTTGATCACAACCCACCACACGATCACCATCACCTGACAGCCGGCACACAACCGCCGCAGTTCGCGCATCCGGGCTCGATCGGCTCGCTATTTTCACGGGCCTGTGAAGCGCGCAGCTCCGACAACTCCGGCGCCGGGCACGCCCCGATGACCGCCGTCGCCTTTGCGACGTGCGCGGCGCATCCTTCGGGAATCCCAGACGACCGGCCGGCGGCGCAGCTGGTCGGCGCCGAGTTCCAGATCTGGGATGACGAGAGCGTCGATTGGCACGCCTATGACCGCGTCGTGGTGCGGTCCGTGTGGGACTACACCGCCAAGCTCGACGCCTTCCTCGATTGGGTGCGGGTTGTTGGCGGCGGGCGCCTGCGCAACAGCCCGGAGCTGCTTGCCTTCAACGCTGACAAGCGCTACCTGGCCACGCTCGACGCTCCGACAGTGCCGACGAGATTGCTCGAGCCCGGTGACCCGTTGCCCGCCTTCACCGACGAGGTTGTGCTCAAGCCGAATATCTCCGCGGGCGCACGCGACACCGGCCGTTTCACCCCTGACGCCACGGACGAGGCCGTGCGGCTGCTTGACCGCATCCATCGCAGTGGCCGTGCGGTGCTGATGCAGCCCTACCTGTCCGGTGTGGATCTCGACGGCGAGCGCGCCGTGGTTTTCTTCGGCGGGCAGCTCTCGCATGTGCTTCACAAGCGCCCGGTGCTGCGTGACCCCGGTGTGGCCCCGGTCGCGAACGCCGCCCACGCCCCGGCGGCGATCATGCTCGATCCCGACCTCGTCGTGCCTGGCAGCGCCAGTGCCGAGCAGCTGCAGCTCGCCCAGCGGGTCCACGGCGAGGTCGCGGAGCGCTTCGGCGAGCCACTGTTTTTGCGTGTCGACATGGTCCCCGGCCCCGACGGCGCGCCGGTGGTGATCGAGCTGGAGGCGATCGAGCCGATCCTCTACCTGGGCTTGATTCCCGGCGCCGCGGAACGTTTCGCGGCGGCCGTGCGTCGCTGTTGACGCCATGGGCGGTGCCGCGCACCGGTGATGGGGCGCTCGCGCGATTGAGCGCCGCTGCCGGCCTGCTCAGCCGGATCGACCAGCGAGGAACGCGGAGATCATCTCGACCACGAACGCGTGGTCCTCTGATTGGGGCAGGCCGGAGACGGTGACGGTTCCGACGACGCCCACGCCGGCAATCCGAATCGGGAACGCGCCACCGTGGGGGGCAAACAGCACGGGTTCGACGCCCAGCGCCGCATCGAGCTCCCTGCCAGCGGCCGCCAGGCGGCGGCCAACAAGGTAGGAGGAGGCGCCGAAGCGGTTGACGACGTTGACCTTGCGCTCGATCCAGGCGTCGTTGTCCGGCGTCGTACCATCGAGCGCCGCGTGAAAGAGCTGATGACCGTGCCGGCGGATATCGATCGTGATGGCCAGCGCCCGCGCGCTCGCCGCCGCGACCATCGCGCAGCCCAGCTTCCAGGCATCGGTGTTGTCGAAGCGGCCGAATATGAGTTCGCGTTCCTGCGCCTCGAGCTGGGCGATGAGCTCCTGCTCATCGCCGCTCATGAGCGCGCCCCGGCTCGGGCCCGCACGGCGTCCATCGTCTCCATGATCGCGACGGTCTCGTCGAGGCTCATCAGTGGACTCTCGAGCTCGCCTGCGGCAAGACGGCGAGCGACCTCGTCGGCCTGATGGCGCAGCCCGCGGCCCTGGTGCTCTGAGCGCACCACGGTTGGCTCGCCGTCGCGCGGGATCAGGCTGACGGAGGCCGGGGCGTAGAAGGCGCCGTCGATCTCGATCCGCGCATCTGTCCCGACGATCGCGGCTCTGGTTGGGCTCTTGGCTCGGAGAGTGCATGTCAGCACCGCCTGGGCGCCACTCGCATAGCTGAACAGCATCGAGGTCTGCGCGTCGACGCCGGTGAACGCCGGATCGCTGATCGCGACGATCTCTGTAGGGCTGCCCAGGACCATCGATGCGAACGACACCGGATAGATGCCAAGGTCGAGCAGTGCGCCGCCTCCGAGTGCCGGGGCGAACAAGCGAAACTCTGGGTCTTCGGCGAACCACTGGCCGTGATCGGCGCTCACCGTCACGATCTCGCCGAGCGTGCCCTGCGCGAGCCATTCTCTGACCACGGCGATGTGGGGCAGGAACCGTGTCCACATCGCCTCCATCGCAAACAGCCGCCGCTCACGCGCAACCGCGACCACCTCGCGAGCCTCCTGCGCGTTCATCGTGAACGGCTTCTCGACCAGCACCGGCTTGCCGGCCTCCAGGGCAAGCAGCGCGTTGTCGCGATGCATCGGGTGCGGGGTTGCCACGTAGACGATGTCAACCTCAGGGTCGCCGACGAGCGCCTCGTAGCTCGCGTGCGCACGCGAAACCCGGTGCGCCTTGGCGAAGCGCTCCGCCGACTCCTGGCTGCGTGAGCCGACCGCCGCAACGACGCCCGAGTCGCTCAGTGCCAGATCCGTCGCGAACGCAGCCGCGATCAGACCGGTTCCGAGGAGTCCCCACCGCAGCTGTCCTTCGGTCATGCGTTTCGTCCTTTCGCTCTGCTGGGCCACCGCACCGATTCTGGCGTGTCGGCGGCATCCATGACGATTACACGTACGCGACGAAGTCCTCGTGAGCAAGGCGCGGCAGCCGGTCAAACCACGGGTCGACTCCAGGCTTGCCGATGTTGACGACGAGGATCGTCTGCCACGGACTGTCCGGAAAGAACTCGCGGTCGATCGCTTCAGCGTCGTAGCCGAGCATCGGCCCGGCCGCCAGGCCCGCCGCACGCACGGCAAGGATGAAGTAGCCCGCCTGCAGCGCGCCGTTGAACTTGGCCAGGCGCTTGCGGTTCTCCAGATCGCCCGCAAACGCGTCTCGCAGCTCGGGCCGGTATGGCAGCAGCTCGGGGATCTTCTCGTGAAACTCGTTGTCGACCGCGAGGATGGCCACCGCTGGAGCGCTGAGCGTCTTGGCGCGGTTGCCCTCGTTCATCAGCGGGCCCAGGCGCTTCTTGCCCTCGGGGCTGCGCACGAACAGGATCCGCAGCGGATTGGTGTTGGCCATCGTCGGTGGCCACTTCGCGAGCTCGGTTATCGCCTTGAGCTGCTCGTCGCTGACGGGCTCCGCGGAGAACGTGTTGGCGGTCCGGGCGGCGGTGAACAGCAGCTCCTGGGCGGCTGGCTCGAGCGCGAGCAGGTTGGCGTTGGTCTGGATGCTTTCAGTTGAGGTCATGACGTTCTGGGACGGTTGCGGAAAAGATAGTTGAGTAGTCAACTATAGCGAGGCCAACGGGTCGGCTCTGCGGGGCCAGCTAAACGATTGATGGCCGTCGCCGCGCCACGTTTGAGGCGATACCGTGAGGCGATGACGCGCGTCGATAAGTGGCTCTGGACAGTGCGGCTTGTGAAGACGCGCGCGGCGGCCACCGAGGCCGCCAGGGGCGGACGCGTTCACATCAACGGCATCGCCGTCAAGCCGAGCCGCGAGGTCGTGGCTGGTGACGAGCTGGAGCTCACGGTCGGCCCGTTGCGCCGCACCGTGATCGTCCGGGGTGCCGCGGAGCACCGGGTCTCGGCGCCAGAAGCGGCAGAGCTCTACGAGGAAACCAAGCAGAGCATCGCCGAGCGTGAGCGTCAGGCCGAGCTGCGCCGTCTGGCCGGCCCGGTTGATCGCGGTGGGCGCCCGACCAAGAGGGAGCGCCGCCGCTACGACTCGGGGCCGCGGCGGTAGCCGTGGTGGCGTGCCGGTTCACGTTCGGCGGGGCCTGAGCTCGGACCATTCGTCGTAGGCGTTTATCGTCACGAGAAATGGATCCAAGCCGGCAAGCCCGAGCAGCCCGAAGGCCCATGGCCAGGGCTCGCAGAAGTAGACCGTTGGGCTCCATGCATGGCTCTGTTGGCCTTGCCTCAGCGCGAGGTTCACGGGGATGACCGCCGAGGTTGTTCGGAGCCCCCGACGATGACCTCGCCCGACACCGCGTCGGTTAGATCGAGTCCGGCAAGCTCCGCGACATGGCGGCCCATCCGGATCTCCGAGGCCCCGGTGTCGATCAGGCATGCCTGAGGAGCCATCTCGAGTCCCTCGACGACGAGATCCACGACCGGGCGAGCGCGTCCCGCCTGTCCGGGGAGCGTCTGGAAGCGATGCCTCATCGCGGCGCGAGCCCGCTTGCCTCGAGTTCGTTGGCGGGAACCCGAAACATACTGTCCGCCTTCAGGCGGTGCTGGCTGAGCCAGCCGACCACGGAACGAGGATCAGATGCCGCGACGAGGACCTCCGGCCCCTTAGTCGCCACCCACTGACCGATGAACGGCTCCAGCGTTTCTGCCGCCGGACGTGTGCGGCCCGCCGCTCGCCGGGCGGCACTGGGCGGGGTACCGGTCGCGCGCGCCAGGTCCGCCGGCCGCCGCCCGGCGGCAAACCCCAAACCGGTGAGTATCCGGCGGGCGTGATGGCTCGTGAACGCCGCCCTGTCCAGGCCGGTGATCTCGCTGAGCACCTGCTTCGGCGGATACCGCCGCGCTCCGATCACCACGAAGTGGTCCCTGAGCGGCTCGGGAAGCACGGATCGCATCGAACGTTCGACCTGGCTGGCCCGCAGCACAAAAGCTCTGCCCGCCACGTTCACCTTCCGAATCGTCGCCGACATTGTTTCTCCGATCTGTCTCTGATCTGAAGCGTACAAGTTTGCGATGGTGCGCTGCCCGGTTCATGACACTCGTGTGGCACCAGCCTCTGGGTGTCCACAAACTCGATCAGCCCATGAGCGACGCAGCCGCCGAGAGGCTCGCGCAACCGCTTGCCGCGACGAGCACCGATCGTGCTTCCGGACTCCGCCGACCAGGCGCGGCCGCTCTGCCAGCTGGCCCGGCTGGCGCCGCACGGGCAGGGCGCGGGAGCCTCAAGTGGTCGCTGGCCGAGCGCCGTCGCCAGCATGTGCACCACCGTGTCGACGCCGCCGAGCTCCCGGTCCGTCACGAGGCCTGCAGGACGGCGCGGCCCTACAAGCTGGCGCTCACCAAGTCCGGCGCACTGTTCGAGCATGAGTTGCGCAAGCGTGACGACGATCGGCAAGACCTCGTCTGGGTCGAAGGCTGAAGGCCTGGTGGTCGCGGCGCGCTATGCCGCTTGGCTCAGATCCTCGCCCGTGTCGATGAGGACGGCTGAGTAATGGAAGCCGCCACGGCCCACGGCACGTTCCAGCGTCGCGAGCACGCGTTGCGGATCGTCGTAGGGCCCGCTGACGTAGTGGGGCCTGCCGTCCTTGCCGAACGTGATCGCGCTTGGTCCTGACCAGCTGCCCAGCGCAGGGCAAGCGCGCCTGAAGTCCGGGTGGGGCTCGAAGCCGAGCTCGCGCGCGAACTCGACGGCACCGAGCACCAGGTGCTGCCCCATCTCGAGCGGTACCGCGAGGCCCTGGGAGTGCCACGGTTCATAGTGATGCAGCCTGGCTGCGTCGAACTCACGGGTCCGCATCCGCTGCGGTCCCATCGCGTTCTTGACGCCAAGGCACCAGGTGTCCACCAGAAAGGTGCAGACCTGCAGCTGGTCGCGTCCGCACGGTCTCGCGGTCATTACGACGGCGATGCCACCGACTTGAGCGTCGTCCTCCTCGTCCGGCCAATCATCGTGACCGTCGATCCTGAGCCCTTGCCGCCAGCCTGGGTTGATCCAGCATCTGACCCGATCGGCGGCTCGACCGGACGCCGCGCCCTGCGACTCGGCTGCAACCGCCCTTATGAGCTGTGTGGCCTCGCTCTTGCTGATCGCCAGCGCGCGTGCGACTTCCGCCGGCGCGTAGCCCTGTGCTCGCAACTCCCGAACCCTGTTGAGTAAGCGCTCGTCGATCATGCCCACGTTTGTACGCCACCGACCGGACGCGAGACGGCGCCGGCGTGTGCGCGAGCTCGCGGTCCTGGGCGCTACCGTGGCGGTGCTGCTGACCGTCTGGGCGGCTGGTTCAGCGAGTGGCGGCGTGTGTGCTGAACGTGATCGCGTCGCCGACGGGTTCGCCGTGCTCGTCGTAGGTCACCAGGGCGAGGTGCTCTGCCGCCTCCGGCGCCTCACCGACGATCTGCTCAAGCGTCGCGCGGGCCTGTCGCTCCTCATCGAAGGACTCGACAAGGTTGCCGCTGCTGTCAAGGATCACGTGGTACGTCGACCGCCCAGGCTAGCTCGGTGCGGACTCAATATCAGCCACGCTGCCGGCGAGCGTGAGCGGGTCTTCCCAGGCGGCGAGGTGGCTGGGTTGACCGGTGGCAGCGAAGCACAAGCTGCGGCCAGCCCAGCCGACCGGACACGACGCCGCCTTGTCAGTCGCCTCTGGAACCCAGGGATTTCGTCGTATGGCGAGACCCGGACTTGAACCGGGGACACCACGATTTTCAGTCGTAGCCGGAACGAAAGCGTGATATCGGCGACGCGTGGGTGCAGTAAAACCGGGCGGTGAGCCGGGGTGCCGGACGTCGCAGTCGTCGCTCGTGTGGTTGGTCGGGGACGCTTTGGGGACGTCTCAGCCTGCCGGTGGGCCCTTCAGGCTCGGTCCAGCAGTTCGAGGAAGGCGCGTGGCCGGTACACCGCGATTCCGGGTAGATCGGCTTCAAGCAGATCTAGATCGACTGAGACGATCACGCTCGTGCCAGTCGCTCTTGCCAGGGCGACCAGATAGTCATCTTTGGGGTCGCGGACTTCGCTGGCTGGAGTCGGCGGGTCAGGGTACGTGGCGCCGATGGCCGAGACGATGGCTACGTAGGCACTGCCCTGGCCATCGCGAGCCCACCGATCGAACTTACGGCGGCTCAGGACGTCTTCAACCTCCGCAATGAGATTCGGCGAGATCACGAGTGTGAACCGCTCTTCGCGCCATGCGGACCGGATGCGGCCAGGTGACGCGCTTGAATCGCCTATGAAGCCCGCGACGAGAACGCTGGGGTCTACGACGGCTGCGATCAAGCCGCGTCGCGTCGTTCGCGGCGCATCGCGTGCAGCTCTTCGACGGCGAGGTGTTCGGCCTCGTCTTCGTCGAGCGGCTCTGCGGCCTGGGCGGCTTCGATTGCCAGGTCGCCGAGATAGATCGCGAGCGCGCGTTCGACTGCATCAACGTCACTGATCACGTCGGGCGTGGGGCCAGCTTTGCGGACTCGCTCGACCAGAGCCTCGTCGAGTGGCAGGTTGATGGTGCGCGTTGCCATGAGATCAAGATACTCCGTCCTTCAAGTGCCGTCCGGTGGCGCGCGTCAGCGCGTCGCCCTTGATGTCGTAGCGAAGATCGTCACATCGTGCGAGGTTGAACGTGGCGCAGGCAACCGCGTCCGCAGACGACTGGTCGTGTTACAGGACGGCGTCGCGAATGCTTTCAGCCCCTTGCGGGAGCCGTTGGGGCAGCGGCAGTGGGTAATCGTCTGCCTTGTTCCTTCCCAGGCAGAAGCGATCAGAGCCCGCCTCTCAGATGGCGACAAGCTCTAACCGGCGGCGATGGTGTCCGCCATCGCTCATGCGGGCGCACGGTCGCTGGCGTAACTGGCCGCTGAGGAACAGACTCAGAAGGCTCGGCGGAAATCTCCGGAACGTTCTCGGGACGTCGGTGCCGAGGCTGCGTCGGGGTCGTAACGCGAAACCCCCCGCCTTTACTGGATCTCGGGTTTCGCACTTTTGGGCCTGTAGCGGCATAGCGGCGTAGCAGGTGGTGGTGGTGGGCGGGGCCGTGGCGGGCTGGTGTGGCCTGTTGGCGCGGTGTCGGGGAAGGAGCATCGGCGGCTTGCGCGAAAGCGGTTGCTGTCAACATAACCCGTCCGTCGCGGCCAAGGGGAGGCACGCTGCGCGGCTTCTCTTGGAGGCTGCCGCCGATGCTCTGCGTCCCATCTTCGCTGAACGAGCTGCTTGTCCTGTTTGAGTCGTGTTTCACCCGTCCCACGTTTGAGACGTTCCGGGGGGTGTTGGTCGGTCAGGTCTCGCAGACCTCTCTGCGGTGCGTGACCGGGATGCTGACAGGCTCAAGGCTGTCGGGGGTGTGGCATCACGCGCGTTGCCACCGGTTCTTCGCCAATGCCCGCTGGTCCGTGGACGAGCTCGGGTTACGGCTCGCCTGCCTGATCGTTGAGCGGTTCACAGAACCGGGTGCGAGCGTGCTGGTCGCGGTCGACGACACGCTCCTGAAACGCAGGGGACGCCGGATCCACGGCACCTTCTGGCATCACGACGCGACCGCCAACAGCCGCTCAGGCTCGGTCGCGTGGGGGAACAACTGGATCGTGGCCGGGATCTGTGTCAAGCTGCCGTTCCTGCAGCGCACCGTATGTTTGCCGGTCCTGTTCCGGCTCTGGCAGCCGCGGCGCGAACAGTTCGTCAAGCAGCACAAGCCCGATCCTGAGCGGCCCGGGAAGGTCAAGCTGGCCAGGGCGATGGTCTGCCTGCTCGCCAAACGGCTGCCGGATCGCCAGATCAACGTGGTCGGTGACAGCGCCTACATCAGCCAGGCGTGGCGTGCTGCACCCAAGCGGGTGACGATCACATCGAGGCTGCGTAGCAACGCGGTGATCTACGCCCCTGCGCCGCCGCGCACCGGCAAACGCGGCCGGCCACGCAAATGGGGCAAACAGCTTGAAAGCCTTCAACAGATCGCAGCCGACCCCGCCACCGAATGGGTAAAGACGACCGTCAGGCGCTACAGCAAAACCGAGACGCTCGAGCTGGCTGAGATCAACTGCCTGTGGGAGCCGCTCGGCGCCGAAACCCCGGTCCGTGTGATCCTCGTCAAAGACGACACCAAGCCGTGCGGCTACCAGATCGCGCTGATCACCACCGACCTTCACGCCACCGCCGCGCAGATCGTCGAACGCTACGCAGACCGCTGGCCGATCGAAGTCGCCTTCCAGGACGGCAAAGAACTGTTCGGCGTCGGTGATGCCCGCAACCGGACCGAGAAAGCCGTGCAACGGACCGTCCCATTCCAGTTCTTGGCGATGGACCTCACGATCATCTGGTACGCGCTCTACGGACATCACCCCGACATCGTCACAGAGCATCGCGCCCGCGCCCCCTGGTATGTCTCCAAGACCACCCCATCATTCCAGGACATGCTCGCCAAGCTACGACGAGTGATCATCGCCACCCAATTTCAACCCGAACAGGCCCGAACCCCACAACCCAGGAAATCAACCAAGTCCAGCAAGCATGGGCAGCCGCCGGCCTATGAACTGCGAAACCCGAGCTGGATGGCGAGACCCGGACTTGAACCGGGGACACCACGATTTTCAGGAGAGGAATCCTCGGTGTTCAAAACTGGCCCTTTCCAGGGCAAAAGTTGCCTGGGATGGATCATGTTGTGCGGTCATGTTGTCCGCTATTTGCGAGCAGCCCAGGCCTTTCTGGGCCAGTAAATCGAGTCACTGGCCCAGAAACTTCCGACGGCACATTCGGCGCGGCTCGGGCCGACGCTCCGCCGTCTGACGCTCGCCCATCGCGGGCGATCTCGCCGGAGTCCGCAGCGATCCCATGTAGCCCTGGCGGCTCCATCGTCGGGCTTCTAACCACACGGGGGTTGACTGGTCGCCGGTGTTGCGGCGGTGCGTTTTCCGGGCTCTGTCCGGCTCGAGTCGTGCTGCCGCTGGGCCGGTGCATCGAGCCCTGTCCTTGACCTCACCACTAACGATCACAAGGAGCGCTCATGGCGACCGGTACATCCATCCATCCAGACATACACGAAGACGAGTGTGTAGACGCCGATCCCGGCGCACATGTAGACGGGCGTAAAGACGGTCGCGTAGACGGGCGTAAAGACGACGGTAGAGGTGTGCGTATCGACACGGGTGCGTTCGTGATCGTGCTTGCGAATCACAAGGGCGGCGTCACGAAGACGACATCGACGGCGAACCTTGGCGCGATGTTCGCTGAAGCTGGCCGGCGGGTGCTGCTCGTCGATTGCGACCCGCAGGCGAACCTGTCTGAGACGTTCGGGTGGGGTGAGGACCTGCCTTCGGAGCGGCTGGAGGATCTACTCGCCCATCCCGAGGCTGCTCATCGCTACACCCCACCTCGGGCGCTCCGAGACCGTATAGCGCCCGAGGTGGCGTGGCGCGATCGGCTGCGGATCATCCCCGCGACCGATGAGCTGGCAGACGTAGCTGCAGAGCTACGAACGACAGCTGGTCCGGAGTACCAGGATCGGTTGCGGGAAGTTCTTGAACCGCTGCGTGATCGGTTCGATCTGATCCTTCTGGACACACCTCCAGGGCGCGGGGTCCTGTCGGGGATGGCGGTGCACGCAGCCGATGGCCTGGTGATCCCCGCGTTGGCCGCCGACCTCGACGTTCGCGGCGCTGGCAAGGTCTACGACCTGGTCGAGGATGAGCTTCCGGACTTGCGCATCCTGGGTGTCCTGATCGCCGCGAGCGAGCGGCGCTGGCGGGTTACACGAGAAGCGGCCGCAAGGATGATGACCGATCAGATGCGAGTGCTGCCGGTGTGGGTGCCGCGGGCTGTGCGGGTTGCGTCGGCTCCGCGGCACTCGGCGCCGACGGCCGTGCTGGAGCCGGACTCAATGGTGACCCATGCCTACCGGCAGCTCGCCGGACTACTGCTCACAGAGGTCGACCGATGAGCTCGGCAGCGGAGATGCCGTCGGTCCGACGACGGCTGATACCCGGCATGAGCGCCCCGGTGCCAACCGGCATCAGCGACGCCCCGTACCTGGATCCGAAGGTCTCCGAACCGTCGACTCAGGTCGACGCGACCGAGAATGAGATCACCCCCGACAGCCCGCGCCCGGCGCGTCGCCCGCCTCGAACGCGGCCGCAGGAAGGAACTCGCGAGAGGCTGGCGACCGTCGCTGGCGAGGAGGCCGCGCGGCCTCCAAGGCGCTACCCGTCGTCAGACTACGGGAGCACCAACCTCTTCAACTTCCGCCTCCCGGTCGACCTCCATGACCGCTTCGGCGCGCTCATTGACGAGGTCAAGCACCGGCATCCCAGGTTGCGGAAGCCGAGCCTCACCGAGCTGCTGATCGCGCTTCTCGAGGAAGGGCCTCAGACAGCTGATGGTGTCGCGGAGATGATCCGTCGCAAGCGTCTTGACGAGCACCAGGAGGGGCTGTGATGACGGGCGCGATGAGCGGCCGGCGGGGAGCGGACGCCGGTGGCAGTCCCGGGGCGGCATGCCCAGGCTACATAGCTGGCTACAGAGCGAACTACAGAGTGCGGTTCTGTAGCTGGCTGCCGTCCCGCCCCCGCCAGCACTGGGGTTTGGTGGTGCGCCCGAGTCCGACTACCCGCCCCCCACGTGGAAGTTCAGTGGGGTGGGTTGCGGGTAGTCGGACTCGGGCCTGTGGAGATGAGAGGTGCTGGCGGGGGCGGGAGCAAATCGGATGTGTGCAGCAGCCAAGTGGACCGAATGCTGCAAGCAACAAGGAGTACAGAGGGAACGGATTTCAGCTGCAGCTACTTCAGTTATGGGGTTGCGGTGACGGATCCGTGGAAGGTCGGGGCTGTGATCAGGATGGGTGCCGGGGGGTGGTGTGAGTGGGTCGCGCGGTGGGTCCTGGGGAGGCGTCGATGGCTGGGCTGCGTTGGCTTGCGGGGGTCGGTGCATCGCCGTATGAGGCTTGGGGGGTGGCGATGGGGTGGGCGCCTGCAACGGCGTTCTCGCACGGCGCGCGGCTTGTTGGGGCCGGGCTTGCAGGCAGCTGCCGCACCCGGCACGGGCACGGCTCTCTGCTGTATGCCACGCATGCGGGGGTTGAGGCGGCCGGCGTGTTGGCCGTGGCGTTTCCAAGGCAACCAGCACCGACATCCTGGGCGCATTTGGAGGCGTGTGCCTGGACGGCTGCGTGGATGACCGCGAGGGGCCGTCACGTGATCGGCGAGCGGGAGCTGTTGACGGACCGGTCCTGGCGTGGCGAGCTGGAGTGGCTCGAGCGCGATGGGTTGCGTCGCCGCGGGCATCGCCCGGACCTGCTCGTGGGGCTGACGGCTGATGGCCCCGTGTTGCCTGTTGAGGTTGAGCTCGCGGCAAAGTCGCTGAAGCGGCTGCGCGCGATCATGGCGTTGCACGCCTCATGGATCGCGGCGCGGAAGACCACAGCGGTGATCTACGTGTGTGGCCCTTCGAAGCTCGCCGACAGGGTCAGGCGTGAGGGCGCAGATTTCGGGCTTGAGGTCGCCCGCAAGACGCTTCGCGTCGAGCTGCTTGACAGTGTCCGCAACGCCGCGCGCGCCGCGCGTGCAGACCGGTTGCATGAACCGCCGTCGGTGGTGACGCGGGCGGTGAGCTGATGCTTCAGTCTCGATTGATCGTCATCGACCTGGCGATCGCGCTTCTCACAGGTGGCGGTGGCGTCGCCGGCGCCTGGCTTCTGCGCCGCTACACGAGTCTGTCGGCACTGAACCTTTACGGGCTCGCCGTGATCTCGGTCGTGGCGCTTGGCGCGGTTGTTGCTGCTCGGTGGTGGACGGCGGTGATCGTGCTGCTGCCGGCAGCGGCGCCGGGGGTGGCCGGTGCTGCGGCGGGACGGCGCTGGCGGATAAGCGATCTCGGGGCGGGAGAGGAGTTGCGCAACCACGAACTCACAAGACGCTGGATCTGGCAGCCAGCGCCCGCCCGCCCTGATCAGGGACGCGTGTATCTGCGAGGGCAGGGAGAACTCGTTCGCGAACGACCATGGCCGAGTGCTATCGCCTACGTCTCAATGACAAGCGAGCGCGACCGCGGCCCGCGGCTTCCGCTCGGTGACGGGCAGCATGTCGTGATGTTCGGTGCTACCGGCGCTGGCAAGACGACCACAGCCAGGAGATTGATCGCTGGGCGAACACTGGCACAGCACGCCGCACTGTTGGTACTGGATCAGAAAGGCGATGAGGAGGACGTCGAGCAGATGAAGCTGCTGGCCGCCGCGGCCGGGGTGCCGTTCATCCTGTTTGACTCCCAGGATCACGCGACCGATCGGTGGCAGCCGCTGTGGGGCACGCCCGACGGTGTTGCCGCGCGGTGCGTTGAACCGGTGCGCCAATCCGAGCCCTACTACTACGACGCGCTGCGCCGCCACCTGGACATCGTCTGCAAGGTGTTGCACGCCTCGGACCGCTGGCCACCGTCGGTTCCGTTCCTGATCGACTGCTGCCAGCCGCTGCGCTACCCCTCGATCCTCGCGATCGCCGAACAGCTGTCCGTGCAGCGTGCGCAGCTGATCCGGCGCGCCACCGAGCACGGGCGCTACGTTCACAGCCCGCAGGGACTCAAGGACCTCGCCGGTGGGGCGAACCGGCTTGAGGTTGCACTTGCGTTGGCCGGCCGGCAGCTCGTCACGCCGCGCGTAACAGGCGATGGGGAGACGGTCGCGGTACGGCTTGTCGAGGCACTCAGACAGCGGGCGGTAGTGATGTGGCGCACCCATGCCGACACGATGCCCGACGAAGCCGCAGCCCTGTCAGTCCTCGCGCTCGCCGACCTGCACGATGCCGCTGAGCAGGCCGGTGCGCCCTGGACGCTCCTGCTTGACGAGTTCGGTGCGGTGATCAAGATGGCCGCCCAACGCGGTGTAGCGATCCTGCAACGCGCCCGCTCCCACGGCGGTCAGGTCGTAGTCATCACCCAGTCGGCCGCCGACATTGAGGCGCTCAGCGCGCAACCCGGGCTTCTGGCGAGCCTGACCGACAACTTCTCTGGGATCGTTGCGCACCGCCAAACGGCGCCGGAGAGCCGGGACTGGCTGGCGAAGCTGATGGGCACCCGCGCGCTCTGGCAGCAGACACAGGCAACCGACGGCAGCCGGCACGCCGGGCGCGGCAGCGCCAGGCGTGTGCGCGAGTTCCGGATCGGCTCCGACGTGTTCAGCGCCCTGCGGCGAGGACAGGCCGTGATCTACACGCCGTTTGCCGGCGATCCTGCGATCGCCAACATCGAGCCGTTCGTGCTGCCACAACAAACGCCCGCAAGGATCGATCCGACAGGTCGACGACATGCCTGCGAGATCGCCGTGCACGCCGAGAACGCACTGCCGGACCTGGCCCCTACGCCCGGCGAGGAGAACCACGAAGGCCTGCGCAATCAAGAGATCGACCCGGAGGAACTGTGAAAGACAGATGCCCGCCACGACGAGATGTGATCTGCCGGAGCGAGAGCTACGGTCAAGAAATGTCGCGGGCCGAGACCAAGCCCGACAGCAACGCCGCCGGTGCCAGCGCCCGGCGCGAATACGAACGACGAGCGCAAGCCCGGCGCGATCACGTGCGCAAGCGATACGGGCCTCTCGGCTCACTGGTCGCGGCCCTGGCTGGCGAGCCGCAAAACATCCACGCCTGGCAGCAAGGAGCCGAAGGCGAAGCCGCAACAGCACAAGTGCTCGACCTACGCCTGCGCCGCACAAGTGTGATTGTGATTCACGACCGGAGGATCCCCGGTCACGGCCGCGCAAACATCGACCACATCGCCATCGGCCCTGGCGGCGTCACAGTGATCGACACCAAGAGCAGCCGCGGTCAAGTGCAGCTGTCAACGACCGGGATCATGAACCGCCGAGAGCAACTGCTGATCAACGGACGCGACCGCACGAGCCAACTCGACGCCGTCGAACGCCAAGTCAAACAGGTCGCTGCGGTCCTCGACCGCCACGGTCATGAGAACGTGCCGGTTGTCGGCGCGCTCTGCTTCCCATTCATGCGCCGCAGCCTCTTTCACTACAGCCGCGCACGCGAAGGACGAATCAGCGTCGACGACCCGGTGCACATCGCCAAACTCGCTGCCCGCCCGGGAAAGCTGGACACCCAGCAGGTGGTCGAGATCTCCGCGCTCCTTGCGACAGCGCTTCCGGCAGCGAGTGCAAAGCAATGACAACCCGCCCCGACCGGACCGGGATTGCGCCCGCTCGCTCTCTGGCTGGGATCGTCACAGGAACTGTGTAGGCATCAGCGAAGGAGATCGCATGCCTACCACGACGAAGACCATGAGCAGTGATGTGTTGTTGGCCCAGCCCCCGTTCGGGGTGATGTCTCCCGCGCCTGGGTTGGGCGGGGAGGAGCGAAGCGACGAGCCGCCCAACCCAGGCGCGGCGCGGCCGGTGCCGGGGCTCGAGGAGGCGGTCGAGCGCGCGATCGCGCGTCGGCGGGTCCGTTGCGCGGTTGGGGGCGTTGAGGAGTCCTTGATCTCCGACGAGGTGATCGACGAGCTGCTGGCTGGCGCCAGGACCGAGGAGGAGATCCTTGGGTCAGGCGGGGTTCTTGGCCGGCTGACTAAACGGCTGGTGGAGCGTGCGATGAACGCGGAGCTGACCTGCCATGTCGGCTATGAGCCCCACCAGGAGCCCGCTGGCGGCGCGGCCAACCAGCGCAACGGGACGAGCGTAAAGACGCTCGTGAGCGATCACGGCAAGATCGTGATCGACGCGCCCAGGGACCGGGCAGGCACGTTTGAGCCGCAGATCGTCAAGAAGCGTCAGCGGCGCCTTGCCGGGATCGATCAGAAGATCCTCGCGCTCTACAGCCGTGGCCTGTCGACCCGTGACATCGAGGGCTACATGCAAGAGCTCTACGGCACGGGTGTGAGCCGTGAGCTGATAAGCCGCGTGACCGACCAGGTCGCAGACGACGTGCGTGAGTGGGCCAAACGGCCGCTTGAGACGATCTACCCCGTCGTGTTTTTGGACTGCATGGTGCTCAAGATCCGTGATGGTGGCAGCGTCGGGCACAAAGCGCTCTACATAGCGCTCGGGATCACCCTGGACGGCGACCGGGACGTGCTCGGCATGTGGTTTCAGGAGACGGAGGGCGCGAAGTTCTGGATGCAGGCGCTCAACGACCTGAAGACCCGTGGTGTGCGCGACATCCTGATCTGCTGTGTCGACGGGCTCACAGGGTTCCCTGAGGCGATCGAGGCGATCTTCCCGAAGACCACGGTCCAGACATGCATCGTGCACATGATCCGCTCAAGTCTCAAATACGTGCCCAGACGCGACCGTGAGCAAGTCGCCCGCGACCTCAAACCGATCTACACCGCGATCAACGCCGAGCAGGCATGGGCCGCACTGGAGGCCTTCGATGAGAAGTGGGGAGCGCGCTTCCCGATCATCACCCGGCAGTGGACCGCCGCCTGGGAGCACATCACACCGTTCCTCGCCTTCCCCGCCGAGGTCCGCCGGATCATCTACACCACCAACGCGATCGAGGCGCTCAACCGGCAGCTACGCAAAGCCATCAAAACCAAGGGCAGCTTCCCCAACGAGGACTCAGCCCGCAAGCTCGTCTACCTCTGCCTCCAGAACGCCGTCCCGCAATGGACCCGCTGCCGGAACTGGACAGCCGCGCTGCTAGCGCTCAAGATCCACTTCGGTGACCGGATCCCGGACGCAAGCTGACCACCACCCATTGACACGACGAGAGTAACTGCTCGGGTTTCGCAGTTCATAGGCCGGCGGCTGCCCATGCTTGCTGGACTTGGTTGATTTCCTGGGTTGTGGGGGTTCGGGCCTGTTCGGGTTGAAATTGGGTGGCGATGATCACTCGTCGTAGCTTGGCGAGCATGTCCTGGAATGATGGGGTGGTCTTGGAGAGGTACCAGGGGGCGCGGGCGCGATGCTCTGTGACGATGTCGGGGTGATGTCCGTAGAGCGCGTACCAGATGATCGTGAGGTCCATCGCCAAGAACTGGAATGGGACGGTCCGTTGCACGGCTTTCTCGGTCCGGTTGCGGGCATCACCGACGCCGAACAGTTCTTTGCCGTCCTGGAAGGCGACTTCGATCGGCCAGCGGTCTGCGTAGCGTTCGACGATCTGCGCGGCGGTGGCGTGAAGGTCGGTGGTGATCAGCGCGATCTGGTAGCCGCACGGCTTGGTGTCGTCTTTGACGAGGATCACACGGACCGGGGTTTCGGCGCCGAGCGGCTCCCACAGGCAGTTGATCTCAGCCAGCTCGAGCGTCTCGGTTTTGCTGTAGCGCCTGACGGTCGTCTTTACCCATTCGGTGGCGGGGTCGGCTGCGATCTGTTGAACGCTTTCAAGCTGTTTGCCCCATTTGCGTGGCCGGCCGCGTTTGCCGGTGCGCGGCGGCGCAGGGGCGTAGATCACCGCGTTGCTACGCAGCCTCGATGTGATCGTCACCCGCTTGGGTGCAGCACGCCACGCCTGGCTGATGTAGGCGCTGTCACCGACCACGTTGATCTGGCGATCCGGCAGCCGTTTGGCGAGCAGGCAGACTATCTCCCTGGCCAGCTTGACCTTCCCGGGCCGCTCAGGATCGGGCTTGTGCTGCTTGACGAACTGTTCGCGCCGCGGCTGCCAGAGCCGGAACAGGACCGGCAAACATACGGTGCGCTGCAGGAACGGCAGCTTGACACAGATCCCGGCCACGATCCAGTTGTTCCCCCACGCGACCGAGCCTGAGCGGCTGTTGGCGGTCGCGTCGTGATGCCAGAAGGTGCCGTGGATCCGGCGTCCCCTGCGTTTCAGGAGCGTGTCGTCGACCGCGACCAGCACGCTCGCACCCGGTTCTGTGAAGCGCTCAACGATCAGGCAGGCGAGCCGTAACCCGAGCTCGTCCACGGACCAGCGGGCATTGGCGAAGAACCGGTGGCAACGCGCGTGATGCCACACCCCCGACAGCCTTGAGCCTGTCAGCATCCCGGTCACGCACCGCAGAGAGGTCTGCGAGACCTGACCGACCAACACCCCCCGGAACGTCTCAAACGTGGGACGGGTGAAACACGACTCAAACAGGACAAGCAGCTCGTTCAGCGAAGATGGGACGCAGAGCATCGGCGGCAGCCTCCAAGAGAAGCCGCGCAGCGTGCCTCCCCTTGGCCGCGACGGACGGGTTATGTTGACAGCAACCGCTTTCGCGCAAGCCGCCGATGCTCCTTCCCCGACACCGCGCCAACAGGCCACACCAGCCCGCCACGGCCCCGTCCACCACCACCTGCTACGCCGCTATGCCGCTACAGGCCCAAAAGTGCGAAACCCGAGTAACTGTTAACCTGAAGAAACCACGCTTACACAGTTAACGTGACGCCCTCGTCGCGGGTCGAAGCGATAGCGCGGCACTGGTGGTCCAGCGCCGCCTGCGTGTCGGAGGTTGGGGTTGCTCGCTCCGCGATTACGCTCGGTGCTGCATAGGTAACGGACGCCTGAGGTGTCCCGCGCTCGTTCCCTCAGATCCGCGCATAGCGAGAGCAGCATCGCGGTGAGTGCGGTACTCCTCTCATGAACTAAGCAGGACTGGGCTCGGGCCCTGCCAGGCGTAGTGGATGTCCGGGGCGCGCTCCTCGTTGCCGCTGCCGTCGGTGCGCTGGAGTTCCCGGAAGCCGTGCTGGGAGTAGAACCGCTGTGCCCCCGTGTTGGAGACGAAGGTCCAGAGCTGCAGGCCGGCTGGGCGTTCACGCTTGGCGACTGTGATCAGCTCTGAGCCGATTTCCCGGCCGGTCAGGTCTGGCGCGACATAGAGGTGGTCGATCCAGTCCTGGTCGAGTACCAGCATCCCCACCATGGCACGGTCCGAGTAATCGGCTATCCAGCACTCAAGGCTCGGCACGACACGGTCAGCCACCCAGCGTCGGACGCCATCATCGTCATGTACGAGCGCGGGGACCGTCCCCGCGATCGCGGCCGCTCGACGTGCCAGCAGGTAGAGACCTGAGATCGAATCGGCATCGGACGGCAGGGCTCGCCTCGTGATGACCTTCACGCAAACAGCGTCTCAGATCGAAGGAGTTGCCTCAGCCAACAAGCGCAACCTTGCCAGCTGAGAAACGCACTTCCCGCGCGCAGCAGAGCCCCTGGACCGGCTTGCAAGATGCCTGTCGAAATGCGGAAGCGGGTCGCTACGGTTGCGGCGGTGAACGCGCCCATTCAGGCTCTCTCGGCATGAATGTGGTCAACTGTCACCCGGTCTCGTGTGCGTGTAGTTCGTGTGGTAGGTGAAGGGTGATCGGGCCGCAGGTGAGCAGCACGAGCGCGAGCACGGCTTTGGCGCTGTGGAAGCCGTAGGCGCGTCTGGTGATGAGCCGGACCTTGTTGTTGAGCGCTTCGGTGCGGCCTTGGTTGATCCCGAGGCGGATCGCGGCGAGGATCCCGTCGCGGTGTTTGCGGATCGTTTTGCCGAGCTTGACGAATGGCGTAAGCCGGCTGCGGGACAGACGCGACAGGAGCCGGTCGATCAGCACGGTGACGTCGTCGAGGTCCAGTCCTGCCTGGAAGATGCCACGGACCGCTTCTTTGAGCTCGTAGGCGCGCCATACCTCCCCGCCGGCGGCTTTGAGCCGGGAGAGGGTCGCGGCTTGGGTGTCGGTGAGCTTCTCAGGCTTCTTCAAGAGCGACCAGCGGGCGTCCTTGAAGCGCTTAGCGGCGTTCTGGTCGCCGAGGGAGCGCAGCTCGTTCCAGTATGAGCGGCGGACCTCGTCAAGCGCCTGGTTAGCGAGCGCCACCACGTGATAGGGGTCGATGCAGATCGTCGCCTGCGGGGCGTTGGTGCGGACGCTCTTGGCGTATCCGCCGGTCATGTCCATCGACACGGCCCGCAGCCTGGACGCGCGCGAGAAGACGACCGGATCGATCTCCACGCCGGGCTTTAGCCAGGCGCCGTGGATGCCATGACCGGCAGGCACTGTCGGGCACGGGCCGAATGGCACCATGATCGCTGGCGGCGGCTCCCACGACGGCCGGTCGGTGTGCTCGAGTCGTGGGTCCTCGAGCGGTGGATCGAGCGCATCGAAGAAGGCATCGGCGGCGGCCTGCCCCTTGCCCTCGCACCCCCACACGACCTGGCGGCGCTGATGACAGGCGACCAAGGTGAGGTAGTTGTGCTGGCGCTTCCAGCTGACCTCATCCACCCCGATGTCATAGAGATCCTCCAGACGGTCGCCGTCAAGCTCCTGTTCGCAGACACGCTCGATGATCCGCCCGACCGTGTCCCAGTCGATCCTGAGCATCCGCCTGATCGTGCTCTTGTCGGTCCTTGTGGCAAGCCACGCGACCAGACCCTCGAAGTCGCGCGTGAACTGCGACCCCGCACGCGCGAACGGCACCTGCTCGGTCCGCGCCCCATGCACCGGGCACCACAGCCGCCGACGCCGGCAATGGACCTCCAAACGCCAGACCCCGAGATCCAAGTGCCGCCAGACCGAGTGCTGCGGCCGCGTGTCCTTGCGCGCCACGGTCGCATACCCGCACTCCGGACAGATCAGCCGCCGGCGGCAGAGCGCCACCTCCACGACCACCCGGTCAGGCTCGAACTGGACGTCACGGACCCACACGCCCGAAAGCCGCAGAAGCCTGGAAAATGCTGTCGTGACACGCACGCTGTCCCTCCTTGCAAGCCGCTTGACCTCTAACAGCCAGCAGCCTGCCACGAGGGCAGCGGGCGTGTCGCCCAGCCGTGCGCAACCTGCGCGAACTGCCTCAGACAGCCAAACGCCTGCTCAAACCCTGAATCCGGCGGTCACCGTACCCACATCAATGCCGGAAGACCCCCCATTCAGATTCGTGACGGCCGCTCGACCGATGACGTTGCGTTGCTGGCGATGTGGGACCAAGCGATCAGGTGGATGGTCAAACGTGGGCAGTCGCAGCAATGGGGTGTAGAGCCTGCGTCTCAGCAGCCACGGCACCGGGAGATGGTCCGTCAATGGGTCCGGGGCACCGGCCTCAGGATCGCGGAATGTGACGGCCGGCCTGTCGGCGCGAGTGTGATCGTTGGCGAGCCCCCGGCGCATGTTCGCCCGACCGTCCTGCGTGAGACCTACTTGCTGCTCCTGATCAGCGATCGCGACGCAGCTGGACACGGCATCGGCTCGAGCCTGGTCAGCCGCGCGGTGAGCGACGCCCGGGACAACGGATCGGAGGTGCTGCGAGTCGACTGCTGGGCGGACGCTCCCGACCTGGTGGCATGGTATGAGCGACAGGGGTTCGTTCGCTCCGACACCTACACCGTTGACGCGCCCGGTGGCTGGAATGGCCAGGTCTTCGAGCTGAAGCTTTGATCCTTCGGAAGAGCGCCACGCCCTCCCGTTCCGCGCATTGTGCGTCTCTCGGGGGCAGGTCGCTCGAGACACCTCTCGCCATCTGGAAGCAGGTGTCGGCGCGCGTCCCTCTGTCACTGAGAGCGCGCGGTGAGCCGCGAGCCGCTTACGCGGCTGAGGCAGACCGGTAGCAGGGGGTAGCGGCTCACGGCTCGTGAGTGCCCGAGGCTGACCCGGGCCGTGAACCTGGAGCCACGGCGGCTACCGCACCAGTTAGACCACCAGACGTCGAAGAGCACTGTCTTGCCGTGCCCCAGGTCCCGATGCACGCGGTAGCTGAGCGGGTTCTCGCGCACGGTTGCGAGATGTCCGTTCTCGAGCACTGCGAAGCTGAGCACAGCCCGCAGATGACACGCCACCCCGCTGTTCCTTACGGCGATGAATACGACCGCTTGCCCTGCTGCGCCCTCCGGACTCTCGAGCAACGGGCGTACCGACCGGGACGCGCACGCCGGTACAGCATCAGCACGAGCGGTGCGAGGGCACACCAACCCCCAGGCGCACACCGTCAGGAGCATCACGGCTGCGCCGAGGCTCAGAGTACGAGCTAACTCGCGACGTCGCCGGCCGCAGGAAAGCGTGTGCATATGCAGATATTGCCAGGGACTGTCAACGTGCCGAGCCTCGCCGCGAGCGCAGCACGTGCCCGAAGCCGCACAAAAGCACAACCAGCTTCCAACAGCGACTCGTCCCTCCTCCTCGCCAGAACCAGGACGCGCGCTTGGTCGCCTTTGCGATAGCCACGGTCGATCGGACTCTCCGGCGAAAGCAATAGTCAGCGGATTGCGCGCTTTCCGCGCGAAGCGGCGAACAGGCGCGTCTGCCCTGCGTTCGGATCTTGCGGGTCTCTCGCACTGTCCGATGGCGGCTCGCAACCGTGCCCTTGCTTTCATGAATACGCGCTACTTCTGGTTGACGTTCGCGGCATAGCCTGGGCCGAAGACGGCTGCCGGTTGCGCTGCTGGCGAATTGCGCGTCTCTGGTGTGTCAGCCGTCGAGGCCTGCGTTCGCTCTGCGACGCTACTCCGGTGCGGCTCGACGATAGCCCTGAAGTGCCGGCAGCGGATGGTGGCGAGGACCGTTCACAGACCAGCATCGCCAACCCAGGTTGACAGCTCGACTGCTGCCAACTAAGGTTGACAACATGGTCGGCGCGCCGCCCACATTCCCCGAAGATCCCGCCGATGCTCTCGCGGCGGTCGGAGCGCTCCGTCGACTGGCTGATCGAGTGGAGGGCGCGGCTGTTGAGCGGGCTCTGGCTGTTGGCTGGTCGTTCACCGAGATCGCGGAAGCCCTCGGTGTGACCCGGCAGGCGGCGCATAAGAAGCATGCGCGGCGGTTCGCTGCCAGATCGAGAGGAGCTACAGATGTTTGAAAGGTTCGCGAGTGACACGCGAACGAGCGTCGAAGCTGCTCGCAAAGAGGCGCAAGCGGCCGGCGTGACAGCGATCGAGGCTGAGCATCTGTTGCTGGCGCTCAGCCGCAGGCCCGAGGCCCGCAAGCTTGGTCTCGATCATGATGAGATAGCTGACGCGCTCGCGCTCGAGGAGGAGCGCAGTCTTGCCGCCGTGGGCATCGATCGATCCCAGTACGACCTAACAGGGTCCGCTGCGAGGGGTGACGCGAAGCTCGGCACATCGGCAAAACTGGCCATCGAGCGTGCACTCAGGATCACAGCCAAGCGCGGCCAGCGGCGCCTCACGGCGCTGAACCTCCTGCTCGGCGTCATCAGTGCTGAACACGGCCGCGTGCCTCGGGCCCTGGAGCTCGCCGGTATCGACATCCACGAACTGCGCGCCCGACTGTGAGCTCTCCCGAACAGACCCCGATCCTCGCCGCCGAGGTATGGGACCGGCAACTGAAGGCCGGGCAGTCGGGCGAGTGGTCTGTGCTGGCGACGACGATCGCGCCTGGCTGCGTTTGGAGCGTGGTCACGCAAGGCGCTGTGTTCCGGGGACGTGATGAGGTCATCGGCTTTATCCGCGCAGGCTTCGACGCGGCCGCGACCCGCGAGCGGCCCGACGTCCGTGGCGAGTTCAGCACCACCGAGTCAGGCGTCTACGAATACACCAGCCGCGGGACCATCGACCCAAACCACGCCAAAGCTTTTGCCCGGCGGCTGACTGGAGGTCGCCCGATCATCACCAGTGGTCTTGCGAAGATCGTCGGCTGGGCGATGAGCGGGAAATCGTTCGTCGTCCCGGTCTGTTTCGTTTACCACGTCAACCAGGACGGGCAGATCGATCGCGTGAACGAATACGTCGGAAAGCGGAGCACCACCTGATCGAGTGCCGTGGGGATCAGCCGCGAGCATCCATCAAGGACCGTCACCTGCTCTCACCATTCGGCCAGACTCGTCACGCACCCCGCGACGCACCTGCCTTGTGCGGATCTCGGGGACTGTCGTGGCACCGATGACATCAAGGACGCTGGGACCACGGCCGAGGCGCCCTTCCCGCGCAGAGGGAGGTCGCGCCGGCACGGAGGAGGAGACCCGCCGGGAACCGAAAGCAGGCCGGCGCGGCGCTGCTGGATCCGGTCGAGAGGAGAAGTCTCGACCGGCGCAGCGCGCGGGTTTTTGCGGTTCGTGAAGGCTGGCCTGTCGAGCAAGCGGCAAAGGTCGCACGGCGGCTCCTGGTCTCTGGCAAAACCGGGAGCTCGCATTGCCGGTGCTGCTCACGCTCGGGTGCGGGAGCGTGCAGGCAGCCCGGAGAGATCAGTCGCGCGTCAGCGTCTTGCGCTGGTTTAGAAGACGGACGTAGTCCGTGATCCGTTCGGCACGGCGTTTGGGGTCTTTGGTGTGGTGCAGCCGGTAAAGGAACTTGTACCGCTCGCCGCGTGTGAGCGTGTCAAAGAACTCCCGTGCCTCGGGGTGTTCGTGCAGCGCTGCCCGCAGGTCCTCTGGAACCGTTGCTGTGCTCTGCGGGGCGTAGGCGTCATCGAGTCGTCCGTCGACCTTCGCGGCCTGGAATTCCGCCAGACCGGCCGGCTGCATGCGCCCTTCGGCAATCAGCCGCAGGGCGCGCTCACGGTTGACCGCCGACCACTTGCTGGCAGGTCGTCGAGGCGTAAAGCGCTGGAGGTAGAAGTGCTCGTCGTGGCGGGCAAGTTGTCCGTCGATCCAGCCGAAGCAGATCGCCTCTTCGATCGCCTCCGCCTGCGTGACGGTCGCCTTCGGCGAGCCTTTCTTGGCGATCTTGAGCCAGACGCCTGCCGCTAGCGCATGATTGACGTTCAACCATCGTTGCCACGCGACGCCATCGCGCAGCTCGAGAATTGGTTCGTCCCGGGCGGTTGCCATCTCTTTAGAGGTTGGTGCGGCCTGCGCTTCAGGGGGCGTATCGGCGGTGGAGCATGAGGGCGTTGCCTTCAGGGTCGTTGAAAAAGGCCATGTTGCACACGCCGCTGTCGTGCTCGCCGGTGAATGCAACGCCACGCTGCTCAAGCGTCCGCTTGGCTTCGGCGACATCCGCGACGCGGAGAGCCAAGGGCGCGGTGTGTGGCGCAAAAGAGGTGCCCATCTGGGTGGGGTCGACGAGGTACAGCGAGACGTTGCCGGTCTCGATCTCTGGCCAGTTAGCGTTCCAGTCGGGGCTGCTCATGCCGAGCGTGTCGCGGTAGAAGACTTTTGCGCGCTGCATGTCCTGGACGGGGATCGACACGAAGTCGGTGCGTTGCACGATCCCGAGCGTGTTGGTTGGTGTGGTGTGGCTCATAGATCACAGGGTGCCATCGTCTGTGGCGGCGTGGCTTGGAAAAATGCGACGAGATGACAGCCTCTCTGATCACTCCGCGTTCGGCCACTCGGGTCGCGGGGATGGTTCGTTTCGCGCCCGAGCCGGATCTCGCCGACATCGTTGAGCAGCACTGGGTTGTGCGCTGGGACCGACGCGGGCTGCCGCCACTGCGCCACGAGGTCCTGCCTGACCCGTCGGTCAATCTCACGCTCGAGCCTGCCGGTCGGCTGCTCTACGGTCCAGGCTCAGCCCGTTCGTTGCACGAGCTGTCGGGCAAGGGGATCGTGATCGGCACGAAATTCCGGCCCGGAGGGTTCTCTGGCTTCTGGCCCGGGCCGCTCTCGCAGCTCACCGGGCGCGTATTGACGCTACCCAACGCGTTCGGTCCCGGCGGCGAACAACTGGACGCCGACCTGGCCGCTGCTCCCGACCTCGACTCGATCCTCGGTGCCGTCAACGCGTTCCTGCGAACACGCCGCCCGCCATCTGACCGCCAGCAAGCGCTGGCGATGGACATCATCAACGCGATGCGCACGGCCCCACCCGGCACGCACATCACCGATCTGGCCGCGGACTTCGCGATGTCTTCGCGGACGCTGCAGCGGTTGCTCGCCTGTCATGTCGGCGTCGGCCCCAAGGAAGTCATGCAGCGGTTCCGCCGCCAACAAGCGGCTGACCGCCTCGTCGATCCGACCGCCCCCAATCTCGCCCAGGTCGCTGCCGAGCTTGGTTACTTCGACCAAGCCCACATGGCTCGCGACTTCCGCGCCACGCTCAATCGCCCCCCATCGGCGCTCGCAGCAAACACCTAGTGCCCAGTCACTCGACCAGTCAGAGAACCAGAAATCACCCTGATGCGAACGGTGCCTGCGCCGTCGAGAAAGCAGGGCTACAGGCAGCAAGCGGCTACCGACCCGCTCCTCGCCAGCAGCGAGGCGTGCCGCGTCGTCGTGCGTCGGAGGCCGCCCGTGATCCGTCGCAGAGCCCTGCTTGCCTCCGTCCGCGGGTTCGCGCAGCTGGGCGGCGCGACACCGATCCGCAGACCCGCTTTGCGGTGAGGCTGTCGCGTAAAGGGTCGGGGGATCGGACGCCCGTCGGCGCCCGTTGGGCGGCGGACCGTCCGGCGCGGGTGGGGTTGGGCCGGTGTGTGCCGCGAGGCCGTTTCAGGCTCTGGCTGTTGAGCGCCGTTGATTTTCGGGACGGTGATGCTTTTGTTCGGCGGCATCGGGGGGTGGGGTACGAAAGAAGAAGTAAGTCCGGGGTGGGGTCCCGGGCTGACGGCTGATCGGCTCGCAATGAAGGGCGGTCAGGGTCGTGGGCTTGCGGTTGCTTGTCGCGCGTTTGTGACCGCTTCGCTTTCGCTTTTGATCGCTCGCCATGAGGTGCTCAGGTTTCTGAGTGACCGGTCTGGTGGCGCGGCCGGGTGCTCGGCGAGCGATTCGACCCACTCGCGCGTGGCGGTAGGCAGCCGGCCGGTTATGTCCCGCTGCTGCTGGCGGCCCAGAGCTGGGCGGGTCGTCCGCCGGTCGGGATCTGGGTGCTGTGGACGCGGTGGGCGGCGTGCAGGGCTTGGAGGGCGTGGTCGATCTGCCCGGCGGGCTGGTTGTGGTTGAGGGTCTGGCTGATTTGGCTGCGGGTCAGTCCGCCGGGATGGTTTGTGAGGATGGTGTGGATCTGTTCGGCGAGTGGCTGACCGGTCGCACCGGTGAGCGCCCATGCTGCGGACCGGGTGGCGTAGTCCTGGAGCGCGAGTGCGGCGCTCAGGTGCGGGCTGCCGATCTGGGTTTTGCCGTCAGCGAGGGCGTAGAGAAGCGCGAGGCGGATGACGTGCGCTTCGGCGCGGGCGGTGATCTGGCCGATAATCCCGGCCTGTGGCTGGGCGAGTGTGCGGTAGGCGTGATGCCACATCTCCCGGGCGTCGGGATCAAGCTTGATCTGGCCGGCTGTGCGTGCTTGGCGTAGCGCCGTGGCGAGCAGGCGATCAAGGCCGGTGCCGGCGAGGGGGTCAGGTTCGCCGCCTTCTGGGAGCAGGCGCTGGCGGCGGCAGCAGACGATCAGGATCCGGTTCAGATACCCGTTGGAGAGCTCTGCCTGGGTTATGTGGCGGCGCAACTCGTGTTGGGTGATGTGACCGATTAGCGTGATGTGCGCGGTGCTGGCGCGCGCCGGCGCGGTGCGGGTCAGGATCGCCAGTGGCCGTCCATCCCACGCTGAGCGCAGAGTTGGTGAGAGTGTCGAGATCTCACGGCTTGCGGCCTTCAATACTGACGCGAATTCTGGTTCGATCACCAGCAGCCGCTGATCAGGGTGACCGGGATCCTGGCCGGCTGGGTCACGGACCGCCCAGATCAACCCCTCGCCACTGGATAGGCCGGTGAGAATCCGTGAGTCGATCGACGTGTCGACACTGACCAGAAGCCGACGGACATGATCCCAAGATGACCCCTTTCTCGCCTTCGCGCTGTCACCGACCAGCAGCATGAACTCGTTGGTGTGATGGCGGGTCGCTTCGACTTGGAACCACGCGCCACGACCGATGGCGGTACCGAACCCGACCAGCAGCTGGGTGAGGATCGCGACCGGGTCAGCCTCGGTGTGCGGGGCGACGCGGCCCACGATCTCGCCGAGCAGCTCGTGGTAGACGGCGGGTGCTGGTGCTTGCGGCCAGCCTGGCGGTGCTGGCAGCAGCCCGCTGTTTGTAGGCTGATCCTCCGGTGGCGGGTCAAGCAGCGACAGGGTGGCGGTCATTCGGCTGAGACCTCTGTGACGGCGACCCGTGCCGAGCTCTCATCCACGATCGCCTTGTTTGCCGCGAACGCGGCAACCAGCGCCGCGACAGCGAGGTTGTTGATCAACCTCGGCAGACCACGGGACGTGGTGTGGATCAGGCTGATCGCATCATCGGAGAACAGGGTGTCCGAGCGGCCCGCGAGCGCCAAATGATGCTGCACATAGCTTCGGGTCTCTTTCAGGTCGAGGCCGTTGATCGTGTAACGCACCGCGATCCTCTGGTCCAGCGCGGTGAACGTGCCGTTGCGCAGCCGACGCCGAAGTGTGGGTTGGCCGAGCAAAAGCAAACAGAACGGGGCGGTCTGGTCCATCCCCATGTTTGACAAACACCGGATCCCCTCCAGGCTCTCCGCGTCAAGCAAATGGGCTTCATCAATGATGATCACGACATGCTTGCCACGCTCCGCGCTCTCGGCGGCGAGCATCTCTTGGGCTTGGGGGATCAGAGCGGCGTGATGGAACCTAGGGGTGGCGCCCAGGGTGTTGATGATCAGCCCGTAGATACCGCGCAACCCGACGCCGGGGGTTCCGAGATAAAGCACCGTGTGCCTTGAGGCATCAAGGCTCGCCACAGCGGCGCGGGCAGCAACAGTTTTGCCGGCGCCGCACTCCCCGCTGATCACACCGATCGCCTGCTCACTGATGCACCACGCCATCCGGGCGACCGCCTCAGCATGCGAGCCATGGGCATGCAACATTCCCGGTGCCAGATCCTTCCCGAACGGCATGCGTGTGAACCCGTAATGGGCGCGCAACCTGTCAATACTCACTGCTCATCCCTCCTGCTTTTGGTTGATGTCACGATCCTTCTCGCCGTCGCCGTCGCCGTCGCCGTTGTTTGTGAGGCTGGCGTAGTCGATCCGCTGACCACCCAGCTCAGCGTCGCGCTGCTCAGCCAGCAGCTTCAGGTAGTCGATCCCTGTGCCGGCCGGTGGTGGCGGCAGCTCCCGCTGGGCTTGTGGGTGGGTGCGGCGGCCGATCACCAAAGGTGTGGCGGTCCCCATCGGGCGATGCTGGTAGCGAACCTCGATCATCGTGAGATCGAACGGGTCGAACACCAACTCGACCTTGCAGCCGGCGAGCGCGGCGTTGACCTCGTATTGGTTGGCGTAAAGCGACACGGTCGCGGTCTTCGTGACCGTCCGTTCCTGACTCCACAGAAACGCTTCGCGCAACAGCGCCGGGGTCGGCAACTGGGGTGCGCCCGCCGCATCAAACCGGGCCAGCGGGGCTTGCTTGGTCTCTGAGTGCACCCGGCGGTGATAAACGACCTCCACCCACGCGGAGAACCGACGGTTCAGCTCCGCCAGCTCGATGCCATCATCGATCTCCACCAGGAACTGGTCGCGCACGGTCCGGAAGAAGCGTTCGATTTTCCCTTTCGTTGTCGCCGCCCTCGGGCTTGCGTGAATCAGCCTCACACCAAGCACCGCACACGCACGAAATAGCTGTGAGGACACGAACGCCGAGCCGCGGTCAACCAAAATCTGGCCGGGCACCCCACGGCTCATCAACCCGGCACGGAGCGCGGCCTCGAGGCGGAACACATCCTCACCGGTCCCCCACCGCCACCCGGTCAGCAGGCGAGAGTGATCGTCGATAAACGCGACGAGCACCGCCCGCGCGGCGGTGCCGGCGAGCCTGGGGCCATGTAACCCGTCCCCAGTCCACAGCTCATTCCGGGCAGCGGCTTCGAACCGGCCATAAACCTTCCCTGCAGTGTGACCATCACCCCTGACGTTCAACCCGGCACGAGCCAGATGCGTCTGCAATGTCCGCAACCCCGGCACGTCCTCACCGTCCTTGACGCTGGCGAGCATGATCTGCCTGACCTGCGCGGCGGTTCGCTCCGGCCGCTCACGTTTCAAAGCGAACGCCAGCTCCAATGTCTCGGCCGGTGTCCTGACCGGGACGACCCGCCGCCGGGGAAGCAAAGCCTCGAACCCGCCGCGGCGATAAGCACGAATCCACTCATCCAGAGTGCCGCGCGCGACCCTGACGAGCTGCCCATCAGGCCCGACATGCTCACGCCCAGCCAGTGACCGAACGAGCCGGCCACGCTCAGCTTTCGACAACCCCTCATCGGCGGCGTCACGAATCAGGGTGTAACGAAACAGGCCGATCTCCCGGCGACGATCCTCATTCACCTCGTTGCTCTCCCGCGCTCTCGTTCATCCGAAGCGCAGGAGCGTCTCAGCTCACGCCGCCCACGGGAAGGCGGGAGCTCGTGTTGCCAACAGCACCCCGCCAGACAACCTGGACACAACCGGCCACGGATCCACCGGACCGAACCTCAAAACCCACGCCCTGGCCGTGACTGCGATCGCTTCCAACGCGTCCGCGACCACGCTCCCAGCCGGCATGATCGGCCCGAGCTCCGGGTCCAGCACGATCGCGCACCGCGTGAAATGCTCCCGAATCACATCCGCCCGCGCAGCGAACCGGCTCAACCAGCCCCGGACCGTGTCCGCCGGCAACCCCAACCACCCAGCGATCCGGCGATACCCCTGCCCAGCAACGCTCGCCTCAACCGCCGCGCCGATCACAGCCACCTCGTCCCGACGACGCAACAACCCGATATCAGGCAACAGCACATGGGTCCCCAGACACCCCCGGCACCTGGCCCGCCTGGGCACCAGCCGCCGGTCAGCACCCCGACAGCGCAACACCCGCTCCCGGCCATGACCCCACGGCCCCAACACCGCCCGGCATAACGGACACAACAACCCGCCAGCCAACAACTCAGCCTCGACCACGGCAGGCTCTGCACATACGATCAACATCGGGGTGCCACCTCCGGCATCCAAGAGAGCCCTCCCGGCAACCGCCAAGCTGACGGGAGGGCTCTCGCGCGTTCACAAACGCGCCAAGCCTGCCACCATCGCAGCAAACATGCCGCCGATGAACGGCGCCACCCACACCGCGCGTGCCGGATTCAAACGGCGCTCAACACTCTGGCGACCGCTATCTGGTGGCGGTGGAGCTTGGTGAGGTTGTGGGTCATCGTGATCAACCGCCACTCCGTCTGCACAGCGGCCCGGCCTCTGCGGTGGAAGCTGGTGAATTTGCGGTTGTGTTTGGTGTGACCGAACACGGGCTCGATCTGGGTCTGACGTTTTCGGTAGATCTCACGCCCGAGGTCGGTCTCCAGCACGCGGCGCATGAACGCGTAGCGTCCGCCGGTCCAGCCTGGTCGCTCGCCGGTGCGTTTGCCGGAGTCCGGCGGGATCAGCACTGGGATTCCGTGCCCGGCGGTGACGTCGTCGATGTGTTGCTCGTTCCAGTACTGCGCGTCGGCGACGACGACCTCGGGCCGTGCGTCGATCCCGGCGTTAGCGAGCTCTTTGAGCGCGGCTGTGAGCATCGGTCTGAGGTGTGAGAAGTCGCCGGCGGCTGTCGTGATCTCCGCAGCGATCACGATCTGCTGCTCGTTGACAACGGCCTGGGCGTTGTAGCCCTGGATGTAGCGGCGGTTGCCTTTCATCCGCCGGGAGTCCGGGTCGGTCACGTTCACCTCACCCTCGGGTATCTGGGGCGGCGAGTACGGCTTCGGGGTTCCACCCAGCCGCTTGGGGTCATGGATTCGGCGGTGCTCACGGAACGCTTCATATGCCGTGTTGCCGCGCTTCTGCGCAGCGAGATCATCCTCAAGCCACCGTGCCGCCAGCCGCAAACGCGCTTGGCGTGAGCGTGGGACCGGCCCCGCGGTCTGTGCCCGTTGCGCGTCGAGTTGACGGCGCGCCTCACGCGTCCATCCCTCCCGGCCCTGCACCCTTGCAAGGATCCGCTCGGTGTCGAACCCAGCCAACGGATCCGCGTCGGGCTGCCCCTCCAGGCCGTTCTCCGCGCTCGCCAGCTGATCCTCACCGGCACGCTCACGCTCCAGTTCACGAACGATCCACGCACGCCGCCCAGCCTCGGTCGCGAGCTCGGGCGGGAACTCATCCCCGCGCGCCTGCCCGTGCTCCAGATCCTCGGCCTGATCTCGCTTGATCGCCTCACCGATGATCCCCCTGGCGATCCGGTCATAGTCAACGTTGGAGTCACTCGCTGCGCTCGCTGACAGCTTCGTGCCATCGATCGCAACAACCCCGGACGCGACCAGACCGCCCTTTGCGCACAGCTTCAAAACCATCCCGAACAACTCACCCAACCGCTGCTCGTGACGCACGATGAACCGGGCGATGGTGGCATGGTCCGGCACCCGGTTAGCAGTGATCACCCGGTAGGCAATGTCCTGGCGACAGTGACGCTCGATCCCGCGTGAGGACCGCTGGGCAGTGGAATACGCGAACAACACCAAGCTAACCATCATTGACGGGTCATACGCAGCGCGACCATGCCCGTCCGCTCGGTAGTCCGCATAGAAGTCCGACAGATCGAGCTGCTGCACCGTCTCCAGCACGAACCACGCCAAATGATCGCCCGGCAGCCAATCCCGCAACGACGGAGGCATCAAAAACGCCTGCTCACGATCACACTCAATGAAATTCTGGGGCATCCCCAAATTCTCTTAAACCGGTCAGACAGAACCCCAGGTTTGTGCGACAGCCTCCGGTCATACGAGGGAAGACGCCGAGGTCATCAGAGGAGCGCAGCGGCCCTGGGTTTCGCCAACACCAGGGCACGGGAGATTTCGTGTCCGCCAGCACGATGCCTATGCATGGCCTCAGGAACGCCGCCGCGATCGGCCGTGGCGCCGGCACCGGGAGCTCCGTCCCAGACGCGGTAAGTCGCCATAGGGAACGTGCGGTAAGCGTCGTCTCGGGTGTGGAAGCGATACCGACCCGGGTCGCGACGATCAGCTACGCGCTGAGCGTTCCGCGTGGGGCGAGCCATTCGGTTGGCTGCCCGGTGATGGCCGCGATCCGGTCGTAGTCCTCGTCGTAATGGAGCACGGCAATCCCAGCGGCCTCAGCGGCGGCTGCGATCAGAAGGTCCGGATGCCGGACGGAACGCTGATGTAGACCACCACGGTCTGCAAGCTGTCCGTAAACCTCCAGCGCACGATCCCAACCGGTGGCCGCAACCGGGCAATCCGGCAGCGCGTCGAGTTCCGTGCGCATTGCCTGGAACTCCTGCGGGTTGCGGGCGCTGTAGAGCAGCTCGAGCTTGACCATCGCGCACGTCGCGATCTCCCCTAAAACCACGGCCTCGTCGAACTGTGTGCGCAGCTTGCCGCCGACCGCGCGGGTCCAGACCCACGTGCTCGTGTCAGCGAGCTTCAACTACACGACCCGTCGTGGCGCGCGAAGCTCATCCAGGACGTCTGGTGTGAGAGCCGGGAAGTCTCGGCGGGCTAGGCGCTCACGAGCGTCACGGTCAACAACCGAGCGCAGCGCTGCATGAACGGTGTCCGTGGTTCGCTTGGTGCCGAGAACGTCGGCAGCGGCCTGCACAAGATCAGTCTCAAGATTGATGTTGGTGCGCTTGATCGTCGCTGGACCCATAGCAACAGCATACACCTAGGAGGCAGTAGCCGATACACACGCTCCCTGTAGCCCATTGATCATCGCGGATGCAATCGACTTGACAGGGCCTGACCAACTACGAACCCGAGAGTCGCGCACCTGGGTCGGAACCACTCCAGCCCCCAGGCGCCCGCTACACCACTTCTGCCGCCTCGACCCGAGCAAGGCGCGTGGATCAACGGCCAGCGGCTCTACAGCAACGGCGGCGCCCCGGCCGGCCACCTTCCCGTCTAACGCAAAGACCAGCTGTCAAGCTGCGGCGCGCATCCCGCCAATGTCGGCAACTCACCCGCCTTGCGCGGCCAGCAGGACGCTGGGCGCTGACCTCGGCGAGCGGACGCGCGCAACGCGTGGTTACGCTGGTCTGGTGCCCGGCGAGTGGTTTGAGTGGGAGTGGGACGAGACCCTGTTTGCCGGGGCTGCCGCCTTCTACGATCGTGGACGCCTGCCGAACGCACCGGGGCTCGCCGCGGCGTTCAACGACACGTTTGGGCTTGACGGTCAAGGCCGTCTTTTGGATGTCGGCTCCGGGCCGGGTACCGTGACGCTGCCGCTTGCCGGCCTGTTCAGGGAGGTTGTTGGCGTTGACGCCGACACTGAAATGATCCGTGAGGCGCGACGACTGGCGGCGAAGCGCGGCGTGATGAACGCCAGCTGGGTTCACCGCCGGGCCGAAGAGCTGCCCGCTGATCTCGGGAGATTCAACGTGATCACGTTCGCGGCATCGTTTCACTGGATGAACCGTCCGCTCGTCGCCGGGATCGTCCGAGAGATGCTCGAACGTCCTGACGGCGCTGTCGTGCACGTCGATAATCGCCACCAAGACGGCCTCGCTCCAGCCGACGATCTCCCGCCGGCGCCGACCGAGCGTATTGCCGAGTTGCGCCGTTCGTATCTGGGTGAGAACCGACGGGCTGGCCAGGGCATCCGTAACTCCTCGCCCGGCGATGAGGCAGCGGTCTTCCGTGCCGCCGGGTTCGCCGGCCCAGAACTCGTCGTCGTCCCCGACGGGCGCACCATCATCAGATCAGCCGACGACCTCGTCGCCGAAACGTTCTCACTGTCGGCCAGCGCCCCGCACCTCTTCGGCGAGCGACTATCGCAATTTGAGCGCGACCTTCGTCGGCTCCTCGCCGACGCATCACCCAACGGAGCGTTCGCGGTTCGCCTGCCCGACAACGAACTCAAGATCTGGCGAAACGCGACACCGTAGCCACCCTTTCCAGACACAGCGTCGTCCACCGAGCGCCCCCGCTTTGACCTCACCACGCGCCTACCGGCGGGCAGGGTCGACGTCCGCGCTTTGCGCTGATGCGGAGGCCCGTGCGTTTCGGCCTACTCAGCGCGGCGTATTGTGCCCGCCGCCGAGATGAGCCAGTCGGTCATCGCTTCGATTCGCTCTTCGGTGAGAGCGTGACCGCCGGACCAGTGCTGGTGACAGAGCGATGATTCAGAATTGTGGCTGCGGTAGGTCGGTTGGGCGCGCGCGATCAGATCTGTTGCGTCCTGAGAGTACGGATCCTCAGATGCCGAGACCACGAGCGCTGGTCGCGGGGCGATCAGACGCAGCAGCCCGTCAAAGTCCGTGAGCTTGCGGATCCCCGGGATAACCTGTCCCAACTCGATCCCTGTGCCCGCCGCGACGCGGCTCTGGTAGCTGCCCAGCGCGCCGCTGATGCACACGAATCGCACGCGCTGATCGAGCGCGGCACTGAACAGTGTGGTGTGCCCGCCCATCGAATGACCGACGGCACCGATCGCCCGCTGATCGACACCTTCAACCCCGGACAGCACCGAAACGGCCTGGGCGGCGTCGGCCAGCACCACACGCATCAGTAGGTCGCCTCCGACCAAGCGGTAAGCCATCTCGTTGTAGTGCTGGGCGTCATCGCCCGCATGCGGCGTGGTCCCGTTCGCGTTACGCCGTCGGTCCTCGAAACAGATCGCGTCGGGCGCGAGGACGACGAACCCGGCACGTGCAAGCACAGGCCCGATGGCCTGGAGCGGATCTCCCGCGCGCCCGGCGATTTCGCTCTTGCCTAGATGTCGTTCGCCGTTGTGTTGGTGGTAGACGACGGCGGCGGGGAACGGCGCCTCGCCCTCCGGACGCAACAGAAACGCGCCGACGGCTTCGCCCTCCACATTCTTGTAGCTGATCAGTTGTTCGCGATACCCATCCAAACGCCGCTCGCCCGCGTGCACCTCGTGCGGCTCAACTGCCGGTCGAGCGGACCAGCCAAGCAGGCGACCGAGCTCGGCGCGCAGGCCTCCAAGATCTTCGATTCCCGCAGCGGTCATGGCGAGATGATCGCAAGCCGAACGGCGCTCAATACCTCAGGTCGTCTTCCCTGACAGACCCGCTCTTCTGTACTGGCACCCATCTCGCGTTCGACGCCGGCGGTTGTGGTTTGCGCGGCGGACAGGGCGCGTGAGGAGCTTCGACGTAGCGCCTCGGTGTGCGCCTGGCTGCGTGTCACATAATGTCCTGATCGAGCAATGATCTGTCGTTGATGGCTTTTAGATTGAACGGCGGCCGGAGCCGGATCTGCGCGTGTGTGCTTACCGCGGCGCTCCTTGCCGCCGCCGCGAGTCCTGCCGTGCGTGCGGGTGCGGCCGAGCCGGTTCCGCAAACGGTTCGGGCGACGCTAGTCCGGCCTGGAGCGGGAACACGCGAACCACCAGTCGGAACGGCAGTTCGGCTGAGTCAGGTGGACAGCATTGAGTTCGCGACCGAGCAGGTGGGCTACGCGCTTGGCGGCCCACAGGGATCGACATTTCCGCTGAAGACAACCGACGGTGGTCACAGATGGTTCATTGATGGACCAGCGTTCTTTCTGCCGGTCGCCGACGGGGCCGCTTCGGTGAGCGACATGGCCGCTACGAGCGCAACTGAGGCCTACGCCTACGGCGGCCAGGGCGGTTCGAGCATTGTCATGACAACCGATGCGGGCAAGCGTTGGTGGCGCACGTACTTGGGTCAAGCTGTCGTCGCGGTCTCTCAGCACGGTAGTGACATCTGGGCGCTCGCTGCCGGTCCTGAGACACCGTCATCGGGGGTAGCTGCGGTAGCGCCGATGTGGCTCTACGACTCCTCCGACGGCGGGCGCAGCCGGACCTATCGGTCAACGCTGCCCGACGTGCGTGGATGGGAGGCTGATCTCGTGCGGCCCAGTGCGAACACAGCTTTCGCGCTGATCAAAGGCTTCGGCCTCGAGAGAGCCTCTGAGGCAGGGATAGTGCAGACGACCAATGGCGGCGAGACCTGGATAAAACGTAGCGATCCGTGCGAGCAGCAGCTCGCGCGACGCGGCTTCGGCTTCACCGAACGCCTCCAGGCAACCTCGCCGACGTCGCTGTGGCTGTTTTGCGGCACCCAGCCATCAACCGGCGCTCAGGCGAAGCTGGTGGAGCGCTCCTCGAACTCCGGGCAAACATGGACGCTCATCGCCTCCAACGCTCCTGGCGAACACGTACGCTCGAACGACATATCCGCCATCGGCACGCTGCCCGACACGGGCACGACGGGATACCTCTCGGTCACCTCTCCATCAGACGCCTGGCTCATCCTCATCGGCAACAGCATGTTCTGGAAAACGACCGACGGTGGACACACCTGGACCGCCGCAGCCCCCTCCAAGATCGAGGCGCAATTCCCGCAGGAGTTCTCCCTGGCCCAGCAATCAATCTTCGTGAAGACGCAGAACGCTCTCTGGAAGCACTCAGCCGATGGGTGGACGCTCGTCGCCGGCACACCCAAGCCGTATTGAGACAAGCGCGAGGACCCCGGTCCTCAACGGCCCGCTTTGGGGCGCAGACGCGCATCTCGACCCTCGAGAAGCTGGCCATTCTTCGCGCGGCAAGCAGTCATGCTCCGGCTATTCCTTTTATCGTTCGCGCCGGCGGATCAACGTGATCGTATTGGCGACCAAGCGCGACTCGACTCAATCCAGGTTCTCACTGAGACGAGGAGCGGGTCGCTCATGAAGAGCGCGCCTGACATCTGCCTTCGTGCTCGCGCGGGTATGCCCGCCGGCGGCGCCCACCGGACGTCAGGCCGCTCGGCCTCCGAACGAGACGCAGCGGCTGAGCCAGCACGAAACACGGCTCTCTCGGCATGAATGTGGTCAACTGTCACCCGGTCTCGTGTGCGTGTAGTTCGTGTGGTAGGTGAAGGGTGATCGGGCCGCAGGTGAGCAGCACGAGCGCGAGCACGGCTTTGGCGCTGTGGAAGCCGTAGGCGCGTCTGGTGATGAGCCGGACCTTGTTGTTGAGCGCTTCGGTGCGGCCTTGGTTGATCCCGAGGCGGATCGCGGCGAGGATCCCGTCGCGGTGTTTGCGGATCGTTTTGCCGAGCTTGACGAATGGCGTAAGCCGGCTGCGGGACAGACGCGACAGGAGCCGGTCGATCAGCACGGTGACGTCGTCGAGGTCCAGTCCTGCCTGGAAGATGCCACGGACGGCTTCTTTGAGCTCGTAGGCGCGCCATACCTCCCCGCCGGCGGCTTTGAGCCGGGAGAGGGTCGCGGCTTGGGTGTCGGTGAGCTTCTCAGGCTTCTTCAAGAGCGACCAGCGGGCGTCCTTGAAGCGCTTAGCGGCATTCTGGTCGCCGAGGGAGCGCAGCTCGTTCCAGTATGAGCGGCGGACCTCATCGAGCGCCTGGTTAGCGAGCGCCACCACGTGATAGGGGTCGATGCAGATCGTCGCCTGCGGGGCGTTGGTGCGGACGCTCTTGGCGTATCCGCCGGTCATGTCCATCGACACGGCCCGCAGCCTGGACGCGCGCGAGAAGACGACCGGATCGATCTCCACGCCGGGCTTTAGCCAGGCGCCGTGGATGCCATGACCGGCAGGCACTGTCGGGCACGGGCCGAATGGCACCATGATCGCTGGCGGCGGCTCCCACGACGGCCGGTCGGTGTGCTCGAGTCGTGGGTCCTCGAGCGGTGGATCGAGCGCATCGAAGAAGGCATCGGCGGCGGCCTGCCCCTTGCCCTCGCACCCCCACACGACCTGGCGGCGCTGATGACAGGCGACCAAGGTGAGGTAGTTGTGCTGGCGCTTCCAGCTGACCTCATCCACCCCGATGTCATAGAGATCCTCCAGACGGTCGCCGTCAAGCTCCTGTTCGCAGACACGCTCGATGATCCGCCCGACCGTGTCCCAGTCGATCCTGAGCATCCGCCTGATCGTGCTCTTGTCGGTCCTTGTGGCAAGCCACGCGACCAGACCCTCGAAGTCGCGCGTGAACTGCGACCCCGCACGCGCGAACGGCACCTGCTCGGTCCGCGCCCCATGCACCGGGCACCACAGCCGCCGACGCCGGCAATGGACCTCCAAACGCCAGACCCCGAGATCCAAGTGCCGCCAGACCGAGTGCTGCGGCCGCGTGTCCTTGCGCGCCACGGTCGCATACCCGCACTCCGGACAGATCAGCCGCCGGCGGCAGAGCGCCACCTCCACGACCACCCGGTCAGGCTCGAACTGGACGTCACGGACCCACACGCCCGAAAGCCGCAGAAGCCTGGAAAATGCTGTCGTGACACGCACGCTGTCCCTCCTTGCAAGCCGCTTGACCTCTAACAGCCAGCAGCCTGCCACGAGGGCAGCGGGCGTGTCGCCCAGCCGTGCGCAACCTGCGCGAACTGCCTCAGACAGCCAAACGCCTGCTCAAACCCTGAATCCGGCGGTCACCGTACCCACATCAATGCCGGAAGACCCCGAAACACTCCTTCCCCTTCCGTCCCTCGCACAGGAGGTGCTCGGGGTCGAGACTTTCCAAGCGTGCGACATCTCGCGCCGCGGAGCTGGCGCAGAACAGTGATAGACGGGCGACAGCCCAACCTCACAACCACCGTCGCCTGAGCGTTCTTCTGGGTGTCTTGAAAGAAACACCCATCCCGAATGAAAGCAGGGACACCATGTTCATCCACAAGACAGGTCGCTTGCTCGTGCGCGCGATCGATCCGGCCCACCTCGCAGTCGTCCGCACGACGGGCGTAGACGGTCACGGCAACCAACTATGTCCGTTCGCCGCCACTGGCGAAGGTGAGCCGCTGCGTTGTTGCCTTCGCTACGCTCAGGCCGGCGAGCAGATCACTTTGATCTCCTACTCCCCGTTTGAACATCGGTCGGTGTGGCGGGAGGTTGGGCCCGTCTACATTCACGCAGCGCGATGCGAGGGGTATACACCGACCGGCGGGCTGCCCGAGCAGTTGCGCACCGGCCCACGTGTCCTGCGCGCCTATCGCGCCGACGGCACCATGAACTACCAACACAACACGGTCGTCACCGACCAGGCCGATCTCCAGCCAATCATCGAGCTTCTGCTCGAACAGCCTGACGTCACGACGCTACACGTGCGCACATTGGCGCCACAGTGCTTTCTCTACGCGGTCGTAGCTGACTGACGACAGCCACGCCGCCAGCTCTGCTTCACCGCGCCAGCAGCAACCTCGCTCGCAATGCCCGTCTCGATGCGAAGCGGACACTGCACCCCGGTGGCTGCAACAGGCGTACACCAGCAGCGTGATCGCCATCCACTGAGACCGACCCTGCGAATGGCACGGGCATCCCGCGCACGCCGTCAACTTCTCTCCAACGCGCGGAAGGGAGGCACCGCGATCACAATCGCTTTCAGCGTTTGGACCGTTGGCCACTGGCTATAGGTTTGGCGACGAGACGCCGAGCAACTCGGACACCCGGCTGGCGAGGAGGGCGCAAGTTAGTGCGCGGTCGCATTCCTGCTCCCGTTCCCGCACGGTCGTCACCACCATTCGCCAGCGCAGAGTCTCTCGGCGTCGGCAACGAGGGCGAGGGTGATGAGCGTGGCCAGGTGCGTGACCTGGCGTGGGATGTCGCCCGTGTGCGAAGTAACGATGAACCTAGTGCGATCCTCACGGAGGATGCGCTTGAGACCGTGGGCCGTGTTGCGGGTCTCGCGCAACAGGGCGCCGACGTAGTCGTCCATAGAGACCGCCTGTAGCGTGGCTGGATCGGTGGTAGCGATCTTGATTCCTCTGGGCGTGAGCCGGCTCGGGATCGTGACGTGGTCGCGAACATCCCTGTAGAGGTCGTCGAACACAGCCTTGCCGTGTCGTTTCAGCCGCTGCACCACCGTTGCGGGGACGCTAGGCGGGAGTTGTTCCCAAGCCTGGCCCAGACGCGGGAGTGTCTTTGAGCGGCGCAGCAAGTCCTTGAAGCCGGCACCGCTTTCGGTGTAGTCCAGCAGCCCCTCGGCTTTGTCGAGGATGTCGAAGGCGAGTTGCGCGCGGACAAGATCAGGAGCTAATGGGTCGCTAGCCAAGAGCAAGGTGTCCACAAGCATGCGCTCCATGGTGAGAAACCAGGCAGCCTGAGCGCTGACGTCGTGATGACCAACTGCGTTCGCGAACTGGGTGGGGTCGGCCGCATGGCTGTAGAGGACGTTCAAGCGATCGACCCACCATGGAATCAGCGGCTCCATCTCGGCAGGGGTGAGGTTGTCCCAGTAATGCGAGTCAAACCAACCCTCGGGTCGCGTCATCGCGCGCGGCCGCAATGCCCTGCTTGGAGTTGAGGCATCGGGCAGGTGCAGATTCGCCGCTTCCCCAAAGAGGAGCACAAGAGTGTGAGGCGCCCAGTTCAACTGCAGGCCGATGACACCGGGAGCGAACATCACAAGTGGGAGCGTGATTGCGCTGGAGAAGTCCGTCCCGCCGCGCGTCAAGCTATGAGCTGCGAGCAATCCGAAGCCATTGAATTGCCCCGGGGTCAGTGGCACATCCGGTGTGAGCGTCAGAGCGAGCTGCGCGCGCAGGAATGTCATCCGGCTCCTCAGCAGATCATCAACCGTGATCAACCACAGAGATGCTTCCGTCCGCTCGGCGAAGAACCCAGGCATCCATTGAGCCAAGTAGTTCGGAAGGTCTCGGCCAGACACGAACACGTCAGCGGCGAACGGGCGCATCTCTCGCCAGAACTGATCTTTGTCCTCAAGCCGAGTTTCGGCCCGGAAGTCTCGGATCCACTTTCGTAGCCGCTGCACCGTTGCCGGGTCGTGATCAACGGGCTGAAGCGCTCGCAACGGATCCCATGTCGAGTCGGGTAGCAGCTCGCCCGCTCTACACAGGCGCGTCGCACTGATGTAGTTCGTGACCGAACCGGACCCCTCTTGCAGATCCACGGCTACGGCATTGCCGTGCGTCTGCGTGGAGAACTGGAATATCTGCGTGAGAGCTGGTCCAAACCACTCGGTGTTAGGTCCCGTGGGAAGGTTGATGACGACTGGACCGCGCTGAGGCATAACGAGATTCTCCGACGCTCGCCGGTCGTGTTAGTGCCGCTACGTGCCTCTCGGCTGCGGCACTACCTTCTGTCCGATGGGCGGGACTCGCGCACCTCGCGGAGCATCGCTTTCACGGCAGGGAACTTGCGGTCGACGCTATTGCGTTGGCGACGATGAGGCGCTTCTCAGCGGCGAGACCGCGTTGCCGTCGGGGTGCCCGGATGTGGTAGAACCCTTCGGGTCTGTTGGCCAGGCAGAGGAGAGGAGCGGATTTGTCGGAATCGGCCGCGCATCGTTGGATCCCTCACTACGGCCTCACGGTCCGTGACGTACCCGCGCCTAATGCTTCTTGGGCCGAGGCGGTGCATTTTGCCGGGAGCTTTGACGGTCACGTTGTTTGTCCTGGCTCGGCGTGTTGAGCGACACGCTGGGTGGTGATGGTTGGGCCCTCAAACGTCGTTGAGCGTGGTGATGTGATCGGCTGCTGATCGCGGTCAACGCCAGGATTGCGGTGTATCTGACTTTGTGATAGAGCGGCCGCGTTTTTCAACCCAACGCTGAGTGGAAATGCGGGACCGGTTTTTGCTGGGAAGAGGGTGTGTGCCGGGGCTGTTGGCGTGGCGTTGGCGGGCGTGGTTGAGCTGGCTGGTGCCCACGGGCCTGTGTACGTCCGGGCTGGCTTTGGAGGTGTGCTCGCTCATCGCTGTGGCCTGTTCTTGCGATTCTGCTTGATCCGTTCTTCACGTGCACGTCTGAGGCCTGCGGCGCGGGCGCGGCGGATGCCGGGCCCGCGGCCTGAGTGCTCGTCATCGGGGGTGACATACCCGATCGAGGCGTGCAACCTGATCTTGTTGTACTCCTCACGGGCTCGGGCAAGCTCGCTGTCAAGCACAGCGGGGTCGCTGATCGCTTCAAGCAGCGGCCGTTCGCCCTTGAGGTGGCTGAAGAAGCTCTCGATGTGCGCCTGGTCTGTGGGTGTGCCGGGCCGGCCGTGATGCTGGGTGATTGCCATGATCGCCATGAACTGGCGGGTGTCGATCGCGGTCATCTCGGTCCCGTTATCTGACCAAGCGATCAGGATCGGCAGCCCGCCATCCTCGACGCTGGGGGCAAGCCCGTCGGCGTCCAACAGGTCCTGATCCTCGAGCGCCTGGGCGAACAGCAACTGCGCCTGGGTTGAGGTCTGCTCACTGGTCAAGAGGTAGCCGATCCAGTAGCGGGTCACGACATCAACGATCGCGTAAGCAACCCGCTTGGCACGCGTGAAGTGGGTCGCGTCCCAGATCCAAATCCGGTTTTTCTCCCATGGAATCTGGGGAAACGGCATCGCAACGGGCCTCGGCCGGAACGGCTCACCCGGCAACCTGACCTGGTGTTTGAGCGCCACACGCAACACCGTGGACGGGCTCACGAACACCGTCCCGGTATAGCTGCCACGGTGTGCGATCTTGCGGTGCGAGCGGTCAACCGGCCCCCAGGTCTCGATCAGATCAAGGATCGCCTGCTCCTCCCACTCAAGGATGCTGTGGACCGCGCCACCACCCGGATCACCATCCTCAAGGCTCCCGGTCGCCCTGAGTCGCTGACGCCAGCGATGCGCCCTGACATCGGCGAGATCCAGCACCCGGCACGCCCGGGCGTGCGACCACCCCTGCCCGACAGCATCATCGATCAGGCCCAGAAGCTCGAGCTTGACCCCCGCGCTCACCCGCGCGGGGACCGGGCCGAAAAGCTCGAGCGCTGCCTTCCCCGGTGGAGTGTGAGCTCCACCGCCAACTCTTTCAACGCCTCCGAGAGACGATCGTTCTCCGCCCGCAACAACTCCACCTCCACCTGCTCCGGTGAAGCTGCCCGACCCGGCTTCGCCGACGCAAACGCCGCCAACGCCGCATCCTTCGCAAGCGCTCGCAACCGGATGATCACCGACACATCCACCCCATACTTCCGGGCCGCGTCCGCCTGCGAGATCTCCTGGGAGGTGACCTCCAAAAAGATCTCCCACTTCTCCTCCGGCGACAGTTGCCGGCGAGCTTTGCGCTTGCCGTTCTCCATCATCTGGACCTCCTGGATCAAGGCCCCCAAAGCTACCCAGCTTAAGGTTGAAAAACGACCCGACCTCTATCACGAAGTCAGACGCAAAACAGGATCGTGGTGATGACCGGCTGGGTCGCCGTGTTCGTCCGTAATTTGCGGGTGCTGGCCGCTGCCGTGCCGTCAGCGGTGATGCTGCTTATCACCATGCTGGTGGCGGCGTTTGCCGGTGCGGCCGGGGTCTGATATGCCTTTCAACACGAGTTCCCCCGGGGGTCTGGTGGGAGGGGCCGTTGGGAGCGTTGGCCTGGTGAGGAGCGTGGTGTTGTGTGGGTGTGATGGCGATGAGCGCAGAGCAGGTGGTGGTGGAGGCTGATCTGGTGGCTGGGCGTTTGTGTTGCCCGGTTTGTGACGGGCCGCTTGTGCCGTGGGGGTTTGCGCGCGAGCGCACCGTGCGCCTGCTTGATGAGACACGCTTGCTGCGGCCACGGCGAGCGTGCTGTCGGCGCTGTGAGCGGACACACGTGCTGCTGCCGGCCTGGGCGCTCGCCAGGCGGCGTGACGGGACGGAGGTGATCGGCCGGGCGCTTTTGGCCAAGGCCAACGGTCAGGGACACCGCACGATCGCAGCGGCGCTCGGGCGCCCACCAGGGACGGTGCGTGGCTGGTTGCGGACCTTCACGCGCCGCGCCGGGGCGATCACCACGACCGCTCGCCTGTGGGAGCGTGTGCTTGACCCGTCAGCCGACCAGCAGCTCGTGTCCGGCCCGCCGCTGGTTGGGGCCGTTGACGCGCTCGGTCGAGCGGCCAGGGCATGCCGGTCACGGCTGAAGCTGACAGCGTCAGCGTGGGAGCTTGCTGTGGTGTTGACGGGCCTGTTGCACGGGCCGGGACGCCGCCCACCAGGGCTCTGAGACCCCGGGGTGTTGGTGCCCACGCGCGGTGGGTCGCATCGCTCGGGCCGCACACGCCCCGCACCCCGACAACATCCCGCGTCCTGGCGCTACGCCCCTGCCGAGCGATCAACAGCGAAAGCGAAGCGGTCACAGACGCGCAACGCACCACCACCCGCCCCCGTGCCCCCTGTTTCTCTTCCCTGCCGCCGTTCCCAGGGCCAGGGAGCACGCTGCAAGGGGCTTTGGTCGTTCGGTCGTTCATAACCCAGATCATCACCCCCGATGACGCGATCATCACCATCCTGAGTGTCCGTCAACACGGCGTTGCTCCAGGACTTCTTGCGGGCATCACGGGACCGCTTCGCCCAGGACGGGTCGGTCCCGGATGGACTGACGATGCTGAGGACGGCGTTGTTCGCTGAGCAGCGGTGGGATCACCACGGCGGGCAAGAGAGTGGTGGCCCGGACATGCGCTATGTTGGCGCGCTGCTCGAGCGGATTCGTTCGCTGGTTATTGCGGGCGCTCACCTTTCGCCTTCGCCGAAGACGTTAGGCGGGATTCGCGACAAGGTCATGAACGCTTACGAGCGACTTCTGGTCGGTTACGCGAGCTGGGGCGGATACCGCTACCGGGGGTGGGGTGGTTACCGAGACAAATCCAATTACTCTGGGCCTGCTGTCTGGTCTGAGCGCGACTGCGGCCTGAAGCTTTGCCTTGAGCTTGAGAAGGAATGGCCTGGCGGAGTGCATCAGGAGTTCCCGATCGCAAAGTGGACTCGTTCTGACCTAGCCGAAGGTGAGGCAATCCAGCGTGTTGACGTTGCTGTGCTGGACTTGGCCGAGTTCGTGGAGGGACCGGACGCCGCCATCAGATTTGGAGAACGCACCCACGAGGCCTTCTTCGAGATCAAGTGGTGCGTAAAGGGATGGTCCGACGGCGCGAGGGAACACAAGACGCGCCTAGAGTCGATTCCCGCTGACGTCGCCAAGCTCGGAAACAACATCCACGCTAAGCGCTGCCGGGTCGCGGGGCTCGTCGTCTTCGATGATGGTGACTGGTGGCGCCAGCAGGAGCGAGCACTCGAGACCTCATGGCCCCGCGATGTCTGGAACCTCTACGTTGGACCCAGCGCTCTGACGTGGCGCGGACTGGACGCTGTCCAGCCGTCCTAGTTCGACCTGGTACCTGAAAGTTGCACTCGGCGATCCGATCGCCGAGACGAGGCTACTGCTTTGACGCCTGACAGCTTTACGCCGAAGTGATCGCTTCGGCGACGCAGAGCCCGCGCCCGAGACGACCGGGTGGCCCCCCGGGTCGGCTGTGGTGCACTATTCTGCGCGCACGGATGGTTGGTCGACGCGCGCGATCACGAGGATGGTGGGGCGGAGCCGCAGGGTCTGTGTTTGTGGCTCTGCTCGTCTCGGCGTGCGGCTCGGCCGAGCCGAAGACGGTGACGGTAGTGCAGGTACAGCATCACTCGAAGCCTGTCGTGCTCAAGGTGCCGCACACGGGTCAGCCGAGCCAATGCACTGTTTGGTTGACGGGTGGTAGCGCGCTGGTCACGTTCCAAGGCGACGGCTATCCGGTCGCCGCCACGTGCAACGCATGGGTCGTGCAATCCGCCAAGAACGGCAGCCTCTGGACAACGCAGACACCAACGGACTTCAGCGCGTACGGAGATGATGTTCAGGTGTGCCGGCTACGCGGCCACAACGGCTGGGAGTACGCGACCGTGCTCGATGCCTCATCAACCGCCGGCAGTGCTGGTCAGGCATCTTGCGAAGGCTTGCTCTCCACTGGCCAGTGGGTCGAGTTGCCCGCCGACAACTCGGTGAATTACGTCCCTCCCAAACCACCCGCGAGCCCACCGGCCGGACGAGGCACTCCGGTTCTTCGGATCGGCAGATGGACAGGTCGCGAGCCGAGCCTGATCGGGTTCAGCGCAGATGGCGGAAACGTAGTCACAGACTTGCGGTGGAAGGCTTGGGGCAAGACGCAGGCGCTCGGCGTTGGTCAAAGCGACATTCAGACGTGTATCCCGTCATGCGGGTCAGGCGGCGACATGCCGGTCTCCGCATACATCCTCTTGAGCGATCCATCGCACGGCCGGTTCACGCACATGACCGAGTCGCAGGGCGGGCAGATCACCCACGATGTCGAAGGCGCGAAACCGCCCACCCTCGCACAGATGCAGACCGGGCACATAGGCTTCTGGCCGTGGGAAGCGCTGAGCTACAAGGAGGCCCTCAACGAATACGAGCAGGCGCTCAACCGAACCTGAGCGCTGATCGGGAGCAGACAATCGCTTTCACCTCAGCGACGAGCCTGAGCCGGCGAGTGCTTCGGCGACGGGTCGAGCGTCACGGCACAACTGTGCCAAGGGCCTACGGGTGTTCGGGAACTACCTCGATCAAACTTGCGAGCGCCCAGCCGATGTTGTCGAGTGCCGCCGCCGACATCAGGACGTCATGTTGGGCGGCCTCCTCAACGATCCTGCGCGCGGGATCCGCTCTGTTTGGATGCGCCTGAAGCAAGCCGTGGGACACGGCGTCAAGGTAAGCCACCGACTCGCGTGACCCCGTTCCTGGGTCGAGCGGTATGGAGAACGTCTTGATGAGGCCCGTCAGGCACGAGCGTGTCTTCTTGGCAAGAGCCAGTGGCGGCTCGGTCGGCTTGCGGAACAAAACAAACACGTCTCGAGCGACCATCGCGTTGTTGTCGATGTATCCGTTCTCTGCGCGGTGCTGTATCGCCTTGTTCCTGACGGTTCCAAGCCACTTGAGTAGCTGCAGCTCGCGGCGGCGTGCGCGTAGGGCGGGTGCGATTGGGTGATTGGTTTTCTCGGCTGTCTCGACCACGACTTGGAGACCGCCCGTGGGGAGGGGCGGATTCGCGGTTGTCGCTATCAGGTGTGCCACGCCTTCGGATAGAGAATGTGTGTGCTGATACACAGACTCGGCGCTGGTGATGAGCGCCTGCAGCGTCTCCAACGGCTGTGCGTTGTATGCCACTTGGTAGTTGGCGGCTCGGAACATCACGCCCGCCGTGCGTAGGCTTCCAATCCCGAACAAGAGGCTCTTCGCTGCGTCTGCCGTCGGGGTTCTGTCAGAGCGCCTGACCACGAGAGCAACTGCACGATCAAAGCTGTCTGGCTGATGCATCTTTGGCATCGTCGGGATCACACCACACCGAGTAGACGGCTCAGTGCAGTCGCGCCCACATCGTTTGCCGGACGGAGCGACTTAGGCCGGGTGACCGGCCCATAGGTCGCCCGCGGCGAAGCGCGCGAACTATCCCTTTCGCCTCCTGAGCGTTTGTGGCGCGCTAGCGCAATGGCGACCAAGTAGAAATCTGACCGGGCTGGCGAGGGCCGCGGAGATCCTGTGCCGTGGCGCCTCAGTCCGTGGCCGCTTCTATGAGGAGCGAGAGCGCCGTGGAGATCTCGCGGCGGGATGCTGGATCATTGATCGTTCCGTCGTCGGCTACCGCATCGCGCGTTAGCGGCAGACGCAAACATGCTGACTCGACGATGTTGGCGTGGACGTATCCGAGCACCTTGCGCAGCGAGTCGTGGGCATCGGCGCCGCCGGTTGGCGCCGCCGGTCCGGACAGGTTGATCCACGCCACTGGCTTTCCATAGGTGCCGCCATCTCCAACGGTCCACTCAAGTAGGTTCTTCAACGAGCCGGGGAGCGCGCCCGCGTACTCGGGCGTACAGATCATTACCCCATCAGCGGCGGTGATGTGTGCGCGTAGGTCCGCAACAGCGGCGTCAACGACCTCGCCCTCCCGGTCATCATCGGGGTTGAAGTGCGGCAACGATCCCATAGCCTCGTACACCTCTACGGTTACACCGACAGGTGCCAACTGCTGCGCCGTACGGATCGTCGCGGTGTTCGTAGAGCCCGCTCGCAAGCTCCCGGAGATCAACAAAATATGCGGCATCAACCGCGAACGATACGGCGCAAGTTCAGAGCCGACGCAGCCAGCATCCTCGCGAGCGTTTCTGACGATCGCACCCACGTGGGCGAACGAAACTATCCGCACGATCCCGACGGCGAGGTTCGGTGTGGCTGCGTCGTAGGCTTGGGGCATGTCGATCGAGACCCAGGAGCAGCTTGAGGCGCTTAGAGCCGCTGGTCGTGTAGTGGCTGACGCGATCCGTGCGATGCGGGCCGAGGTTCGGGCGGGGGTCAGCACGCGGGAGCTTGACGAGACCGGTGCTCGTGTGTTCGCTCGGGCGGGCGCACGCTCCGGGCCGCAGCTGGATTACGGCTTCCCCGGAACCAACTGCATTAGTGTCAACGACGAGGCCGTGCACGGCATCCCGGGCGGCCGACGACTCAAGGACGGTGATCTTGTCAAGCTCGATGTGACCGCAGAGCTCAACGGTTATTACGCCGACGCGTGCGTGTCAGTTCAGGTCGGGCAGACATCCGCCTCGTATGCGCGACTCGCTGATGCGAGCCGGCGGGCGCTCCACAGCGGCATGCGAGCCGCTCGCGCTGGTGTCCCGATCAACGAGATCGGCCGTGCGGTCGAGACCACAGTCGCCAGCTATGGATACTCGGTGTGTCGGGATCTCACCGGTCACGGGATCGGCCGCCGGATCCACGAGCCGCCGAACATCCCCAGCTTCCAACACCCGCGGCTTGACCAGCGACTCACCGAGGGCCTGGTGATCACGATCGAGCCGATCATCGCCGCCGGCAGCGGCGAGGTACACGACGCCGGCGATGGCTGGACTCTCAAGACTCGCGATGGATCCTGCGCCGCTCACTTCGAGCACACGATCGTGATCACTGATCGGGCGCCGATCGTCCTGACGGCCTGAGCGGCGAGCTCGCTCGCGGACGGTCCCGTCACGTTGTCGCTGGCAGCGACCACCGCTATTGCTTCGCCGTCCCAGAGGCCACGAGCGACGTGAACGCATAGGCGACGACTGGGCATAACTGCCGCGGGTCGCCGACTCGACCGTGATCCCGTTTCTCCTCGGTAAGATCGGCGCATGGCCGCTGTACCGGTGCCCGGTGGCGTAGTTCATGAGCTTCCGGCCGACCTGCGCGCCGCGCTTGTCAGTAACGCGACGGCGCTGGAGGCTTGGAACGACATCACGTCGTTGGCTCGCAACGAGTTCATCTGCTGGGTTGAAGACGCGAAGCAGTCGACGACCCGCGAGCGGCGCATCCGACGAACTCAAGAAGAGCTCGAAGATGGAAAGCGCCGACCTTGCTGTTGGCCCGGCTGCGCTCACCGAGAGCGCAACGGCAAGTAAATCGAGCAGCCCTCGCCGACGTCCAGTCAAGTGCGGGCGCCGCCTCCCCGGACCGCTTCCCCGGAGCGGGATTCGCTGACGGCGCCGCCCGCCGCGAACACATCCGAGATGATCTTCGGCGGAGTCGGCAGACTGGCCACTACTCGATCCTGCTCTACCTGCTCCACGGCCGGCCCGGCACTCGATCAGCCCTGACGATCGCTTCCGAAACTGAGATAGCCCCATCGCGACGATTGCATTGGCGACGAGATGACGATCGGACTCGAACCGATGTTTCTTCCGGTCGTCAAGCACGAAGCACCGCATCGGCGTTGGCTCTCACGCGGTTCGGGGCGCGCCGTGGGCGCACGTACCATCCGCTCGTGCCCGACGAGACGCTCGACTTCATGCCAGCGCAGTTCGTTGCATGGGCTGACGAGCACCGTGAGCTTCTCGACCGGATCGTCGCGGCGCTCGCCAGCGACGGTGCCTGGCCGCTGCTCACCGATCTGACGCGAGCGTTCGTCAGGCTCGGGAAGCCAACCCCGGTCGAGGCGATCGTGTTCGACATGCCGCAACCGCTGCGGTTCCGGACAGGCCACCCTGAACGTGCGGTCCTCTCACTGTTCGGTCTCAGGCTGGTCGAGGGTGGCCAGTCGTTTCTCGCCGGGTTCTACGAGGCCCTGTCCCGCGCCCGGGAACGGTTCGCGGCGGACGATCACCCAAGCCTTACAAGAGACGACATCGTGGAGCTTGCGGCGCGGGTAAATGTCCATCCGTCGGCGCTCGCCGAGATCGTGGAGCGTGAGGCGCCCTTCCTCGGCAATAGCACCCCTCAGAGCTCCAGTGAGGTTTGGGTCCGGGAAGTCAGCACTTCCGTCGTGAACTACTGGGAGGCCGAAACGATCGACGACTACCTCCGGATCCGGGCCGATGAGTTGCACCGCAGCCCCACATGGCACTGGCCCGCAGCGGAGCAGCCACTCAGCGCGCCCGCAGTGGTGGCCGCGCCCGACGGGGAGCAGCTCACGGTGTTTATCTCTCATGCGAGCGAGGACAAGGCTAATGTCGCACGCCCGATCGCCGAGGCGCTCGAGGCAGCGGGGTGGAAGGTCTGGCTCGACGAGTACGAGCTGACCCTTGGCGACAGTCTGTTGCAACGCATCAACGACGGTCTCGCCCAAAGCCGCTGCGGCGTCGTCATCCTCAGCGAGAGCTTCTTCGCGTTCGCGAAGTACTGGACCCAACAGGAACTCGAGGCGCTCGCTGCGAAGGAGTCGACCTCGGGCGCGAAGGTGATCTTGCCCGTATGGCACGGGATTGACGAGCACTATCTGGCCCAGAAGGCCCCGATGCTAGCCACCCGGATCGGCGTCTCTACCGACATGGGCATCCCGCACGTAGTCGAACGGATAACTCGAGCGCTCTCCAAGGAGCTGCGATCCGACACGACGCCACGAACAGGTGAGCCCGTGTTGAGGTCGGTGGTCCCATCCGAGGAGCCGCCGGCAGCCACCGATCGGACCTCAACCGTCCCGCAGGCAATCACTGAGCCGGTCCTCGTGCTCGCTCCCCCATCTCAGCATCGGCTCAACGATCCCCACCAAGTGACACCACCGCCACAAGTCATCTGGTCCCAGGCGGCAATCGTCGAGGTCGAGAACGTCGGCACCGCCGTGGCCTACATCCTTGGTGCCGGAGCAGACCCCGCTGGGTCCGCCCCGATCACGGTAAAACCGCCGACCGCTATCGCGCCAGGCTCGACGCGACCAGTCGAGCTCGTCGTGAGCACCATCGCCGCTGACGCCCGCGTCCCCGCCGGCCAGCTGTTTCGCTTCTGGCTTGACTACGGAACCGGCGACAAACCGGATCGCCGCCTATGGGCGGTTGCCCAATACAACGCCGGCGGAGGATGGAGCAACGTTGGTTCCGAGAATCGCCCGCACCCGTAACCCAGCGCCGCTGAAACGATCGCACAGCCGCGAAGCGCACGGGATCACCTTTCCAGTCGGTGATCGCTTTCGCCCTTTGGATGCCTCTTGCACCGCTTGCGCTTAGGCGACAAAACGTCATTCGGCCGAACGCGCTGAAATCGCCGGTGAGCGAGGAACGTGAGAGCCTAGCGCCAGCGCTCGGCGGCTACCGCTGGCCTCGGGTAGCAGCCGGAACAGCGCCCACATGCGGGAGGCAGCAGCCTGGTTCCGGCTGGTGGGGCCGGGCCCTCCCCTGATTTTTGGCGCTTGTGACGTTTTCGTGGGTGTAGTGACCGGCTGAGAACGGGGCGCACGCCCCGTTGGCTCTAGGGTTTCCGGCTTCTTCAGTGCTGGATTCCTTAGGAGGCGAACGAGACGTGCGCAGCATCAGAGTATGGGCGCGGCTGCTTGGGCTGCGCGGGACGGTGATCGAGGAGGTCAACGTCAACGACGCTGGGGAGGGGACGGAGGTTGTTGTGGCGGTCCGGCCGGGCTGGCGGGAGCGGGGTCGTTGTGGGATCTGTGGCCGGCGTGCGGGGCGCTTTGATCGTGGCGGCGGGCGACGGCGTTGGCGGGCGCTGGACCTCGGCACGTCGCTGTGCTGGATCGAGGCTGACGCCCCGCGGGTGTGCTGTAGCAAGCACGGGGTGGTGGTCGCCCGGGTGCCGTGGGCCAGGCACGACTCCAGGTTCACCCGTGCGTTTGAGGATCAGTGCTGCTGGCTGGCGGTGAACTGCTCCAAGAAGGCTGTCGCTGAGCTGATGCGTTGCTCCTGGCGGACTGTTGGGAGCATCCTTGAGCGGGTCTGTGGCGAAGCCCGCTTGAAGGTCGATCTGCTGTCGGGGCTTACGAGCATCGGGATCGACGAGATCAGCTACAGACGCGGTCAGAGATACCTCACCGTCGTCGTTGATCATCACAGCGGCCGGCTGGTGTGGGCCGCCCCTGGCCGCGACCGCCAGACGGTGCTCTCGTTCTTTGATGCGCTCGGCCAAGAGCGCTGCAAAGAGATCGAATCTGTGTCCTGTGACATGGCCTCATGGATCAGCTCCGCGGTCGCTGAAGCGGTCCCTGACGCGCAGCGTTGCGTGGACCCGTTCCACGTGATCGGGTTAGCAACCGACGCGCTTGACGAGGTCCGCCGTGAGCTGTGGCGCGAAGCCAGACGCGAGAAGAACCTGACGCTCGCCAAGGACCTCAAGGGCGCCCGGTTCTGTGTGTGGAAGAACCCGGAGAATCTCACCGACCGCCAAGCCCAGAAGCTCGCGGTGATCGGAAAGCTCAACGGGCCGCTGTACCGCGCCTACCTGCTCAAGGAACAGCTGCGCCAGATCTACCGGTCCGCAACCTACGAGGAAGCCGAGGCGCTGCTGGACGCATGGCTGGCCTGGGCCAGACGCTGCCGGCTGCCGGCGTTCACGAAGCTCGCCAGAACGATCACAGCCCAACGCGACGGGATCCTCGCTGCCATCCGCCTCGGGCTCTCCAACGCCCGCGTGGAACAGATCAACACCCAGATCAGGCTGATCACCAGACGAGCGTTCGGCTTTCACTCAGCCGACGCGCTGATCGCGCTCGCGATGCTCACACTATCCGGGCTCTGCCCACCACTCCCAGACCGGGTCAAATAACCCACGAAAACGTCACAAGACCCTGATTTTTGCGCCCTGTCGGGCGCCTTGTGGGTCGGGTAACCGGCCCCGCCACCCGGGTGGGGCCACAGGCCCAGGAGGCATGTGATGCTGACCGAACCTCAGCGTGTGATGGTCGCGGTGCAGGACGACGCGGCACGGACGGCGCTTACCGAGAATCTGGAGGCGGACGGCTACAGGCCGCTGGCTGCGAGCTGTCTGGGGCACGCGCGCAGCCTTCTTGTGGACCGTGTCGACGCGTTGATCGTGGACCTCGGCTCTGATACGGCCAGGCTGGTTGACATTGTGCGCGGTGACGGTCACCCCACGATCGACGCGTGGCTGCCGATTCTGGCTGGGTCCGCGAGCGAGGATCTGTTTTCCCCGCTGCTGCTGCTTGACCGTGGCGCTGATGATGTGATCTACGAGCCGTGGCTGTATGTCGAGGTCCGGGCCCGGTTGGCGGCGCTGCTGCGCCGCGCCAATGCGGGACGCGCACGCCAAGTGCTGCGCGCCGGGGCGCTGCGCGTCGATATCGGTGCGCGCCGCGTTTGGATCGCCGAGACCGAGATCGAGGTGACCAACCGCGAGTTCGAGCTGCTTGTGGTGCTCGCGTCCGAGCCCGATCGGGTGTTCACCCGCAACGAGCTGCTGTCCAGTGTTTGGGATCTCGGCGACTGGGCGCGCACCCGCACGCTTGACTCGCATGTCGCGCGGCTGCGGCGCAAGCTCTCCGTCGATGGCGCGAGCTACCTGATCAATGTGTGGGGTGTCGGCTACCGCCTGACGCATACCGCCGGCGCGCCGGTGTGAGAGGCGCGGGCGGCGCTCACCGCCGTGCGCGGGACCATCCCTTTCCCGATTGTGGTGCCCTGTGGGCGCTGGGGGTCGGGGACGGTCTCGCACACGGTGGGGCCACAACCCCGCAAGGGAGGGCCAGATGGCCAGCACATTTCCAACCACACCGGCCACGATGGTCGCGGTGCCGCTTGACAGGGTCTACGTTCCGGTGAACGTGCGCGACCTCGGCCCAGGTCACCTCGACGCGCTCGCCGGGTTGATCGCGCTGCCGGCCGTGTTGGTGCCGGTCCTGATCACGGTCGCTCAGGGCGAGATCGCGGGCCAGGGCTTTCAGTACGAGCTCGTCCCCGGCTTTCACCGCTACGCCGCTGTCTTGAAGCTGCAGCACACGGCGATCGACGCGGTCGTGCTGGAGCGCGACCACCACAGCGAAGGCGCCGAGGTCGCCTCAGCGCGAGCGATCGACAACGTGACGCGCAAGCAACTGAACGCGTACGAGGAGCCGCTCGCGTTGCAGGCGATGGCTGCGCGCGGCCTGACCGAGGACGGTGCCGTGCAGGCGCTCGGCTGACCGAAGGCCCGGGTCAGCGCCCGGATCAAGCTGCTTGAGCTTCAGGCTGGCGCGCAGAAGCTGATCGGCGACGGCGTGATCCCGCTCTCGTGCGCGAAGACGCTGCGCGAGCTCGGGAAAGCCAGCCCGGAGATCCTCGCGGAGGTTCTCGCCCACATCGCCGGCGGTGGCGCGTGGATCGTCGGTCGGCTGCAGAGCGAGGTCGGCTGGGTGATCGGCCGGGTGCTGAGGAAGTCGGGCGCCAAGGCGTTTTCCGCCTGCCTCACGCACCTGAACAAGAGCGAGGTGGGAGAGCTGACGCTCGGCAAGAACGCCAGCGAGCAACTCGCGGAGATCGAGCAGGTGCACAAGACGGTCAACCGCCCCACCTACAGCCGGCCGCCGATCCGCTTCAACGAGCTGGATGTCAACCAGCCCCGCGCGGCCGGGGTGTTGATCGAGAGCGAGCGTGCGCTGGTGATCGTCGACCGTTCGCTGTACCGCGAGCTCGCCAAGCAGGCGCTCGCACGCACGGTAGAGGAGCTGCGCCAGCAGGCCGAACGACTCACCCAGCAGCGCAAGACCAAACCACGGCCCGCCGGCGGTGCTGGTGCTGATGACGGGCCGGCAGGTCGCGCAGCGAAGCTCAAGCGCGAGCACGGACGCGAGCTGCGGCAGCTTGCCGTGCAAGGCGCAGGGGGTCAAGCTCGACCTCGGGTGGGCGCTGCGCATCGGGCTGGCAACCGTCGATCCGCAGGACATGCTCGTGGCCCGCTTCTTCGTCGCCGCCGCGCTCGGCGGCGACTACCACGGCGGGTACGGGACCGCGGGCGAGAAGGCCAAGCAGCTCGCCGTGAGCGCCATCGGCCTGGTCATCGAAGCGTTCCGCATCGACGTCACCAAGACCGGGGCGGACGGGTGTCGCGGAGCGTCAAGGGTCGACTACGGCGACTGACGACGCGATCGCGTGGATGTTGGAGGTTCATTGAAGGGGCGCGCAGCGCAGCAGGGCTGTACGGACGCGCACTGGTCGTGATCGCCGCCTAACGGTACGCAAGCCGGCTTGTCGTGCCGTCAAGCCAGCAGCAGCGTCCACTCAGCTGGTTCTCCCACAACGACCAGGTCGCCAAGGCGCTTGCCAAGCTCGCCGGGTCGCACCTGCCGGTGTCGCTCAAGCAGCTTGAGAACGCGATCTTCAAGGCCAACGCCGACTATGACAAGGGGCTCGCTGCGATCCAGCAGAACGGCCGGCCGCGGCCGAGCAGCCGCCACAGGCCGGCGAGGGCAACGGCCACTTCACGGGCAGCCGGGTGGATGGGTCGCAGGCCGACGAGCACGACGGTGAGCGGATCGACGAGGTCGAGGACCTGGAGGCGTCGCCATCACGCCGGGTGCGAGCCCGTCCCCTCCCGATGTTCGCACCCCTTGCGGGGCGCGTCGGGGTCGGGGAACGGCGCTCGCATCCGGCGAGGCCACAACCCAGTAAGGGAGGGCGCTGATGCCCGCAGGACTGACAGTAACCGACTCGATGTTCTCCGTCCGCCAGGAGCCGTGGCACGGCCTCGGTGCCGTGCTCGACTCGCCACCAGCCACGATCGCGGAGGCGATCGAGCGCTCCGGCCTGGGCTGGCAGGTCAAGCGCGAACCGATCGGGATCGACCGTGGCGACAGCGCGACCGCAGCGGACTGGTGGGAGCCACGCTGCGTGCAGATCCCCGGCTACTACGCCAACGTCCGCCAGGACAGCGGGGAGGTGCTCGGGATCGTGGGAGAGCGCTACCGCCTGGTCCAGAACCAGGAGGCGTTCGAGTTCGTCGACCAGCTGCTCGGCAGCGCGATCAACTTCGAGACCGCCGGCAGCCTGAATGGTGGCCGTCGTGTCTGGGTGCTCGCGACCCTGCCCGAGCACATCGAGGTCGGCGGCGACCCCGTAAGACCGTACGTCCTGTTGATGAACAGCCACGACGGCTCAACAGCCGTGATTGCCGCGCTGACCCCCGTGCGCGTGGTCTGTCAGAACACACTGAACTGGGGTCTCAGTCGGGCGCGACAGAAATACTCGATCCGCCACACCGAACGCGTGCGCGAGCATGTCCTGCAGGCTCGGCGCGTGCTCGAGCTGTCTGTGAACTACTACGAGCAGTTCAAGACGGTAGGTGACCGGCTCGCCAGCGAGCGCTGCAGCGAGACGCAGCTGCGCCACGTGCTCGACGAGCTCTACCCGTCAGGGACCGCTGATGTCGGTCACCGGGCGCGGCGCTCCCGCGAGCAGACCAAGCAGCGGATCGTCGAGATCTTCGCGCTCGGCGACACCCAGGGCAACGCCCCTGGCAGCAAGTGGGCGGCGGTCAACGCGATCGTCGAACACGCCGACTGGATCCGCCCGCTAAACGAAGGGTCCCAACGCTTCGGGCGGGCGATCGACGACAGCAGCACAAAGACCCGTGCGCTCGAGCTGATCACCGCGGTCTGAGCCACGGCTGCCGGGGTCTGTGCAGCGCAGGCCCCGGCGCCGACGGTCACGCCAATCCCCCGTGCCCGCGCGGGTGAGTACCAGACCAGCGGCGTGCTGAGGCGACTGTCCAGCAGGTGTACGGGCGGTCCGCTGCCGGGCAACGCGCTGGGGGTTCAGGCCAGCTGCCGTCAACGCGACCGTCGAGCCCGGCGACCGGCAGCGGTCGTTGCGGGAGAGCACCGCCCGGCGCGTGCGCGCGCTCGCCGGCCGTGCGGTGAGCACCAGCGGGCTTGGCGGCAAACAGGCGGGCGTACGCACGCCGGTTGTGGTCGGTGATGGCCTGTGGTGGCCGGCCGGCACCGTGGTGTCTGGGGGTTGGGCTTTGCCGCTTGCTTCTACCACCGCCACGCCGTGGGCTTCAAGGTCGCCTGCGGCTCCCTTCCCCGCTGGCGCTCACGCGCCGTGGTTCCGCCCCGGCGTCTGGGCGGCGTTCAGCCGCGGGCATGCCCAACCCCCAGACACCAAGGAGCCACAACATGACGCCCACCACCGACATACCGCCGACCGGCCGGCAGCTCTCCTACCTGCGCACGCTCGCCAAACGGACCGGCGGGACGTTCACCTACCCGCACACCCGCGCGCAGGCAAGCCGTGAGATCCACCGGCTAAAGCAGATCGCCGACACCGGCTTCACGTTCGCGGAGCTCCAGGCAGAGAACCAGGCGCGTGAGCTTCACGGCGACCCGCCGCTCAGCTATGCCACCGCCGTCCAGGCCAGCGAAGTCGACGGGTACGGGTCAGCCGCGACGTGGAGGCACACACGATGAGCACCCTCACCGCGCAGCCGGCGGGTGTCGGCGAGCGGGTCGAGCTTGCCCGCTACCGGATCACCACAGGCGACCGGATCATCTACGGCCAGCGTGTAGCTGGCGTGGTGCGTTTTCAGCCGGAGCAACCTGTCGTTCTCGACGGCCTATGTGGCGGCAGCGAGGACGACAACTGTCGTCCTGCGGCGGCTGTCGACGGGCGGGCGCACCCGGCTGGCGGCGGGGATCAACTCAATCGCGACGGTGATCCGATCGGGCCGGCGGGTTCGACACGCCAGCGGGGTCAGACCGGCCAGCGCGTGGAGCTGGGTCGCTATTCGACCAGTACCGGCGAACGGATCTTGTATGGGCAGCGAGTGCTCGGAGTGGTGAGGGTCACCGACGTTCCTCTGACGCCAGGAGGCCGTGCCTACCTCGTTGAGCGTGGCCTTGAGGAGCACGGCGCTGGCGCCAACGCGCACATGCAGGCCCTCGTTCGCGACTACCTGATGCAGGCACGAACGCGCAACCGGATCCCCGTCGCTGATCTCCCGCTCAGCCGTTATGCCTACGCGTTGGACCGGATCGAGCCACGTGGCACCAACCCCGCCCCGTACGACCTGTTCCTGGAGCAGCTTCAATACGAGGCAACGATTCGGTCGTGTCTCGGCTGCTAAAAGCGTTGATCCTCAAAGGGTTCTCTCACCCCCTATCCGCGCGATGCAAGGCTCATGCGAGAGCTCGGAACAACACGTGTCCGGAAGTCAAAGCGGGTCCGGACAGGTGAGGTAGTTGGCAGTCCAGCCGGTTCTCCGTGCCGTGCTCGACTGAGCACGCGAACTGGTCGTCGGGCGGCGCGTCGTGCTCCGCCCGACGACTTTGAGACTACGGGTTTGACGAGCTTGGTCCGCTGGTCGGTCCCCATGAATAGCCGGGTAAGAGCTTGCCGAATGTGTAGTCGGGCTGGAGCGGCTGTCCGGCGGCGTTCAGTACCTGGAGGTAACCGCCATCGCACCCTTCGCAGAGGGTGTTGGGGTTGTACTCGCCTTGGGGTGCGTTCTTAGGCGGAGCCGGTGCGTTCTTAGGCGGAGCCATCCCTGGGATCTGACCGTCGTGCGCGGTGGGCTCAGCGAGCATGTAATAGCCGTCGCTCGTCACCGGCGCGCTTACGCCCGTGATGGGGCTGCGGACGGTGGCGGCGGTGCCTTGCGCTTCGACATATCCGACGTAGATGTCCCAGTGCTGCCCGGTGCTGTTGACCACCGTCTCGTGCCACAGCTCCAACGGCATGGGAGCCAACCCAGTTGGTTGCTGGCCCGGTGCGACAGCCTCGTGGTTGACGACCATCTGCTGACGGGTCGTGAAGCAGCCAGGGACCGGGCCGCTGACGGTCGCTGTTCCTGGCGGCAGGCCGGCCCATGTACCGTCTGGCAGCTTCAGCGCCAGGCAGAGTCCGCCCTGCTGCGTCGTCGCTCCCCAAGCGACGACCGTGCCGTAGTCCGGAATCGTGACGCTGTCGACCTGTCTCACTGTCGCCGGGAGGACCGTTTGTGGCGGGCCGCCGGGGATCGCCGCCGGGTTCTGTTGAAACAGACTCGTGGCGCTGATCGCGACCGCCACGGTGGCGGCCGCTGCAGCGGTCGCGGCTACCGCCAGCGCGGCGACCGGGGCTACGGCAAAGGCACCTACCCGTATCCGTCGTGTCGTCCAAGCCGGGCGCCACGACCCGCTGCCGGTCATCTCGCGCTCAAGCGCCTGCTGCGCATGGCGGTCACCAGCGTCGCCCGTGTCGGGTAGATTCGGGATTCCTGCGTATCTCACTGCGAGCAGGGTGTCGTTTAGATCAGCCATCGCTCTCTCCGTTCAGTCGTAGCTCTGGTCGCGCCACCCGCCGTAGCGGCGCTAGATCGGATGCCAGGCGCTTGCGCGCAGCGGCGATGCGGGAATTGACGGTGCCAACAGGCACTCCGAGGGCGGCTGCAACCTCGTCCCGCGAAAGCTCTCCCCATACGAGGAGCAGCAAGGTGTCTCTTTCGGTGGCTGGCAGACGGCGCAGCGCGTGGATCGTCTCGAGCGTCAGACCGACGTCGGGATTTCCGGCCAGGTCACGCTCCTCCACCAGCAGACGCTCCAACGTGGCGAGTCGGCGGCGCTCGAGCCGGCGGTGATCGCTGATCACATGATTTGCCACACCGAACAGCCACGGCCGGACGCTGTCGTGCTCAGCACGGCACTTCTCACGGGCGCGAAAGGCGCGGACGAACACCTCGGCAGCCAGGTCCTCGCCACTTCCGACGCCAACCCGGCTCACGACATATCGCCGCAGCGCCACTCCATGCCGCTTGTATAGCTCGCCGAATGCCGCGGGCTCCGAGGCTGAGCGGCGCAGCAGCTCAGCATCCGTCTCAATGGTCGTCATACCGTGTATGTCGCTCGCAAGCACCAAATCCGTCGCGAAGTTTCCATTCGCAAGCCCAGAGCTGAGAGTCGCACGGCCGACCCCTCCCCGCGGCTCATTGGTTCGCAAACGTCTGAACGAGGATGCGGACGCGGCTGATGCGCGCGCGAACGCGAAAGCACGTCTCGAGCGCGAGATCCACGAGAAACACGCAATTCGCCATAACCAGGGAAGCGACAACCGCCCGCTGCTGCTGGGAACTGCCGCGCGTGACGTGGGTCCACGGGACCGGTGATGTCTGGGAGATCGCGGTTGCGACAGACGCCTGCGCGACGTCGCGTACGGCGACGAAGCGATCCCCGGCGCGCCGCCCGTGATCTGGTGGCGCGTCGGCAGCCACGACGTCCTCTCCGACGCCTGACGCGGTCAGGCATCTGATGTGCCTGCGTTCCGTTCACGGATCAGCGTTCGGTTCACACGCCGGGCGGCCTGGAGCTCTTCTTCGGTGTCGCGCAGTTGGCGACGCAGTTCGTTCTGCGTGTCTGTGAGTTGCTCGATCTCCGCGCGTAGGCTGCTCACGGTCGCGGCGGCGACTCCGTGCTCGGGGTGCTCGGCGGCGATCTCCTCCCCAAGCGTTCTGGCTAGGCGGTCCTTCAGTGCCCGGATCTCCTGTTGCCCGGCCCTGGCTTGGTGCTTGGCTGTTTCGAGCTCGACTCGTAGGGACGCGGCGCTGAGCGCCGTCTGGCCGGCGAGCCCGGTCATGAACCGGGACTGGATCTCGGCCTTCGCATGAGTGATCTCTGCGGCGAAGTGGTTGCTTACGAACGAGCGGTGCACGTCGGCGCGGCGGGCGATCACCGTGGCCTTGAGGTCCCGGTCTCGACCTTGGTCTTTGATCTGTGCGATCACGGCCCGGACCCGCTCGTATTTCTCCGCGTTGATCGCGCGCTTGGCGCCTGTCATCGCGCTGACTCGATCGGTCATGCCGCGCTCGGGTTCTCGGTCGCAGCGCGCACTGATGGCAGTGGCGTGAACGCGGGCGGCAGGAACGTCGGTTCGGGGTTGCGGGTCGCGGCGATCTGCTCGACCGCGATGCTGCCGTCCATTCGCGCTCGTGTTGAGCGCAGCACCCTGAACAGCTCCAGCAGCTTTGCTCGTTCGGAATCGTCAAGTTCGGCGAGTGCTGTCTCGCTCGCATCGATCAGCGTGCGGACGGCGCGGATCTCGGCGTCGGCGGGGATCGCCTTCGCTCGCGCCCACTCCGTTAGCTGCGGCACCGCGGCTGCGAGCCGCTCGCGGGTTTCGAGCAGCCGCTCGAGGTAGGCGTAGAGGTCGGGCAGGTGCGAGGGGTCGGTGCGGAAGTGCTGACAGCCGAGACACTGGTGACTGAACGGGCAGTGCGCGCCCAACGCCCTGACGTTGTGCTGCTCGGTGCAGTAACCCAGCGGAACGGGGATCCGGCCGATCTCCTCACGCAGCCGCTCGGTCTCAACCAGCACGGCGTGAAAGCCGACCCGACGACCGTTGTTGTCGATCGTGAGCGGCGAGACGAGCTCGATCGCTTCGCGTTTTCGTGACCAGGTGACCCGGTAGTAGATCTGGGTGGTCGCTGTGGTCCGGTGGTCCATCAGCTTTTGCAGGGTGTCGATCGGCACCCCGGCGTCGGCGTGACGCTGCGCGTAGCTGTGTCGCAGCGCGTACAGGTAGACGTGCTCTTTCGCGAATACGCTGCCGTCCTCGTCGAGCAGCGGCGGGATCGTTTTGACCCACTTCGTGATGCGGTTGCTGAGCGTCGGCGCGCACATCACCAGTCGGCCCGTTGGGTTGGTCCTGCGGCGCGGAAGTAGCGGCAGCTTCGACAGCGGCGTGTTCGGGAACCGCTCCTGGACACGGTGCCGCTGGTTCTCGATCAGCACGGCTGCGTCCTGGTTGACCGGCAGGCTGACCCATTTGCTGGGTGGCTTCTCACGGCGGTAGCGCAGCACCGGTCGGCGTTGCTTGCCGCCGTCCGGAGCGGGTTCCTCTTCATAGTGCAGGCAGTCTGCCGTCAGCCCGCAGATCTCTCCTGGACGGCGGCCGGTGTGCGCGATCAGCTCAAACGCGACGCGATACTCGAGATAGCTGTCAGCGAGCGGAGCCAGGAGATCATGGTCCAGCAGTTGCGCGAGCACGACGCGCGGGAGCGCTCGGCCGGGCTCGTCAGGGTCGCGCTGGGTCCTCTCGGGATAGTCCTCTTGGTAGAGCTGAAACCCGCCGCCGATCCCGGCGGCCGGCTGACCAGGTCCGGCAAGATGCCGGCGCGCGAACTGCACATGACGACGGGTCGCGCTGACGACGATGTGGCGGCGGTTGGCTGCCGGCACCCTTGTCGCGAGCCATGACAGGAACCCGGTCATGTCCGCCCGTGTCAGGACGCTCGGGTCCTCTCCGCCGTCGTTGCGTCCGTGAAGATAGTCCGATAGATACCCCAGCCATCGCAGCTCCCGCAGCGCCGTGAGCGGGCGTCGGCTTGAGAGCCGCTCAATCGTGTAGCCCTTCGCCGCCTCCCGCAGCCACCACTGGTGGATGTGGGTGAAGCTCATCTCGCGGTGCTCATGGATCCCGAACACGCCAAGATCCCAAACATCGCGGGTCCGCTCCTGCTCCGGTGATGTCCTCCAACGCTTGGCGGCAACGATCGATGCCTCGACCGCTCGGCGGGCTTGATAGGTGCCCGGCAGCTCACGCAGGTCCATGACGGAGTCGACATCGGCGCGAGCGACATGCGCCCAAGCTGATCCCAGGAAGTCCAAAGGGGTCTGGGCCGCGTACTGCCCGATCAGCAGCTCCAGGCCGCCGAGCAGCTCCCACTCGACGACCTCCGGCACCTCAGGCATGACGGCACGTTTGCCATCAAAGGACGGTTGCCACGGACCCATCGCAACGAACTCGATCCGCGTCGGGCGCGTCTCGCCGGGGGACCGCTGCCACCGCTTGCGGCACGGCGCGCAGAACTGCTCGTCGGTGACCGCCCAGCGTCGACAGCGATCCACGGCACAGCGGCCGAACGAACGACGCGGCACTGCCGGCGGCCAGCGTTCATCGCCGGCGATGAACGCCTCGACAGTCTGCCGGCGGTCATGGCGCTGCCGGCTGCATTCCGAGCACAGCCCGTGATTGCGGGATGCGCGCTCGTGCCCGGGCGTGCAGCAGACCAGACACAGTCGCTCCTCCCGATCGGACTGAGCGACCCGGCGTGCCGGGAACGCCTTGAACTGCGCGAGTGTCATCGGTGCGCCACGCTTGCCGCCGCGGCGCTGCAGATAGTTATGCGCGCACGCGTCACAGAGCCCCAGTGCCCGTGCGCGATCTGACTGTCCCGCCCGCGGGCAGCCGTCCCGCTCGCACGAGTGATACCCGAACAACGGGTCATCCGCGGCCGGCGCGAACACACGGGTCTCAGGATTCCAGCCTCGTGCGATCAACGCGGCCAGATCCAACCTCGCCGCCAACTGCGAGACATCGACCCGCGCGGTCGACGGCACCGACAGCGCCGCGGACCTCATCGCACCATCTCCGGTGACACGTCCGGCAGTGCGACGCTCTCGACCGCGGCCCGTAACCGCTCACGTGACGTGCGCACGTAGCGGCGGGTCGTCTCAACTCGGGCATGACCGAGGATCATCTGCACCTCGTCAAGGGTGCGGCCCGATTCGATGAGCTCGGTCCCGAGCCCGTGACGGAACTGGTGCGGCGTGACAACGCGGTCGATCCCAGCACGCCTACCGAGCGCAGCTACGACCTCGCGCGCACGACCATCCGTCATCGCCCGCCCAAGCTCACCACCGGCGATGTTCACGAACACGAAATCCGACCGGGCCGCCGCCGGGATCCGGTCGCGCTGATCACAGTAAGCGGCGTAAACACCGATCACCGCCGGATGGGCCGGCACGACCAGCTCGCGACGACGCTTGCTCAACGCCCGGTTCTCGTTGTCCTCACGCCGCACGACATGCAAGTGCGGGCCCCGGACCTCGCACCCGACCGCCCGCGAGTTCTCCATCAGGTGCAAGTCGCTTCGCCGCAGCCCGAGCGCCTGCCCGATCCGCAACCCCGCCAGCGCCAAAAGCGAGATCAACAACTTGTCGCGCAGAGAGCCCGGCGCGGCCATCATCGCGACGTACTCCTCCAAGCTCGCCGTCCGCGGCTCGCTCTCACCCGACCTCGGCAACGTGTGCAGCGGCCTCGCGACGATCGCCGGCAGCTGCTCAAGCCACGGCATCGACCCGCCCACCGGCTCCACCACGTCATAGAACAACTCGTTGACCGAGCCCGGAACGCTCCCGTCGCGAACCTGGAACCGGTAGAAGCTACGAACACAGCTCATCACGTCCGCGACCCTGTCGTTGCTGCGAGCAGCCCCGCAGCCGCGGCCGGGACGGGTGATCGGCGTCGTGCGCAAATGCAACTGAAACATCCCGAGATTCCGTGCGCACGCGACCAGATTGTTGAGCGCCGTTTGAATCCGGCACGCGCGGTGTGGGTGGCGCCGTTCATCGGCGGCATGTTTGCTGCGATGGTGGCAGGCTTGGCGCGTTTGTGAACGCGCGAGAGCCCTCCCGTCAGCTTGGCGGTTGCCGGGAGGGCTCTCTTGGATGCCGGAGGTGGCACCCCGATGTTGATCGTATGTGCAGAGCCTGCCGTGGTCGAGGCTGAGTTGTTGGCTGGCGGGTTGTTGTGTCCGTTATGCCGGGCGGTGTTGGGGCCGTGGGGTCATGGCCGGGAGCGGGTGTTGCGCTGTCGGGGTGCTGACCGGCGGCTGGTGCCCAGGCGGGCCAGGTGCCGGGGGTGTCTGGGGACCCATGTGCTGTTGCCTGATATCGGGTTGTTGCGTCGTCGGGACGAGGTGGCTGTGATCGGCGCGGCGGTTGAGGCGAGCGTTGCTGGGCAGGGGTATCGCCGGATCGCTGGGTGGTTGGGGTTGCCGGCGGACACGGTCCGGGGCTGGTTGAGCCGGTTCGCTGCGCGGGCGGATGTGATTCGGGAGCATTTCACGCGGTGCGCGATCGTGCTGGACCCGGAGCTCGGGCCGATCATGCCGGCTGGGAGCGTGGTCGCGGACGCGTTGGAAGCGATCGCAGTCACGGCCAGGGCGTGGGTTTTGAGGTTCGGTCCGGTGGATCCGTGGCCGGTTGTGTCCAGGTTGTCTGGCGGGGTGCTGTTGGCAACACGAGCTCCCGCCTTCCCGTGGGCGGCGTGAGCTGAGACGCTCCTGCGCTTCGGATGAACGAGAGCGCGGGAGAGCAACGAGGTGAATGAGGATCGTCGCCGGGAGATCGGCCTGTTTCGTTACACCCTGATTCGTGACGCCGCCGATGAGGGGTTGTCGAAAGCTGAGCGTGGCCGGCTCGTTCGGTCACTGGCTGGGCGTGAGCATGTCGGGCCTGATGGGCAGCTCGTCAGGGTCGCGCGCGGCACTCTGGATGAGTGGATTCGTGCTTATCGCCGCGGCGGGTTCGAGGCTTTGCTTCCCCGGCGGCGGGTCGTCCCGGTCAGGACACCGGCCGAGACATTGGAGCTGGCGTTCGCTTTGAAACGTGAGCGGCCGGAGCGAACCGCCGCGCAGGTCAGGCAGATCATGCTCGCCAGCGTCAAGGACGGTGAGGACGTGCCGGGGTTGCGGACATTGCAGACGCATCTGGCTCGTGCCGGGTTGAACGTCAGGGGTGATGGTCACACTGCAGGGAAGGTTTATGGCCGGTTCGAAGCCGCTGCCCGGAATGAGCTGTGGACTGGGGACGGGTTACATGGCCCCAGGCTCGCCGGCACCGCCGCGCGGGCGGTGCTCGTCGCGTTTATCGACGATCACTCTCGCCTGCTGACCGGGTGGCGGTGGGGGACCGGTGAGGATGTGTTCCGCCTCGAGGCCGCGCTCCGTGCCGGGTTGATGAGCCGTGGGGTGCCCGGCCAGATTTTGGTTGACCGCGGCTCGGCGTTCGTGTCCTCACAGCTATTTCGTGCGTGTGCGGTGCTTGGTGTGAGGCTGATTCACGCAAGCCCGAGGGCGGCGACAACGAAAGGGAAAATCGAACGCTTCTTCCGGACCGTGCGCGACCAGTTCCTGGTGGAGATCGATGATGGCATCGAGCTGGCGGAGCTGAACCGTCGGTTCTCCGCGTGGGTGGAGGTCGTTTATCACCGCCGGGTGCACTCAGAGACCAAGCAAGCCCCGCTGGCCCGGTTTGATGCGGCGGGCGCACCCCAGTTGCCGACCCCGGCGCTGTTGCGCGAAGCGTTTCTGTGGAGTCAGGAACGGACGGTCACGAAGACCGCGACCGTGTCGCTTTACGCCAACCAATACGAGGTCAACGCCGCGCTCGCCGGCTGCAAGGTCGAGTTGGTGTTCGACCCGTTCGATCTCACGATGATCGAGGTTCGCTACCAGCATCGCCCGATGGGGACCGCCACACCTTTGGTGATCGGCCGCCGCACCCACCCACAAGCCCAGCGGGAGCTGCCGCCACCACCGGCCGGCACAGGGATCGACTACCTGAAGCTGCTGGCTGAGCAGCGCGACGCTGAGCTGGGTGGTCAGCGGATCGACTACGCCAGCCTCACAAACAACGGCGACGGCGACGGCGAGAAGGATCGTGACATCAACCAAAAGCAGGAGGGATGAGCAGTGAGTATTGACAGGTTGCGCGCCCATTACGGGTTCACACGCATGCCGTTCGGGAAGGATCTGGCACCGGGAATGTTGCATGCCCATGGCTCGCATGCTGAGGCGGTCGCCCGGATGGCGTGGTGCATCAGTGAGCAGGCGATCGGTGTGATCAGCGGGGAGTGCGGCGCCGGCAAAACTGTTGCTGCCCGCGCCGCTGTGGCGAGCCTTGATGCCTCAAGGCACACGGTGCTTTATCTCGGAACCCCCGGCGTCGGGTTGCGCGGTATCTACGGGCTGATCATCAACACCCTGGGCGCCACCCCTAGGTTCCATCACGCCGCTCTGATCCCCCAAGCCCAAGAGATGCTCGCCGCCGAGAGCGCGGAGCGTGGCAAGCATGTCGTGATCATCATTGATGAAGCCCATTTGCTTGACGCGGAGAGCCTGGAGGGGATCCGGTGTTTGTCAAACATGGGGATGGACCAGACCGCCCCGTTCTGTTTGCTTTTGCTCGGCCAACCCACACTTCGGCGTCGGCTGCGCAACGGCACGTTCACCGCGCTGGACCAGAGGATCGCGGTGCGTTACACGATCAACGGCCTCGACCTGAAAGAGACCCGAAGCTATGTGCAGCATCATTTGGCGCTCGCGGGCCGCTCGGACACCCTGTTCTCCGATGATGCGATCAGCCTGATCCACACCACGTCCCGTGGTCTGCCGAGGTTGATCAACAACCTCGCTGTCGCGGCGCTGGTTGCCGCGTTCGCGGCAAACAAGGCGATCGTGGATGAGAGCTCGGCACGGGTCGCCGTCACAGAGGTCTCAGCCGAATGACCGCCACCCTGTCGCTGCTTGACCCGCCACCGGAGGATCAGCCTACAAACAGCGGGCTGCTGCCAGCACCGCCAGGCTGGCCGCAAGCACCAGCACCCGCCGTCTACCACGAGCTGCTCGGCGAGATCGTGGGCCGCGTCGCCCCGCACACCGAGGCTGACCCGGTCGCGATCCTCACCCAGCTGCTGGTCGGGTTCGGTACCGCCATCGGTCGTGGCGCGTGGTTCCAAGTCGAAGCGACCCGCCATCACACCAACGAGTTCATGCTGCTGGTCGGTGACAGCGCGAAGGCGAGAAAGGGGTCATCTTGGGATCATGTCCGTCGGCTTCTGGTCAGTGTCGACACGTCGATCGACTCACGGATTCTCACCGGCCTATCCAGTGGCGAGGGGTTGATCTGGGCGGTCCGTGACCCAGCCGGCCAGGATCCCGGTCACCCTGATCAGCGGCTGCTGGTGATCGAACCAGAATTCGCGTCAGTATTGAAGGCCGCAAGCCGTGAGATCTCGACACTCTCACCAACTCTGCGCTCAGCGTGGGATGGACGGCCACTGGCGATCCTGACCCGCACCGCGCCGGCGCGCGCCAGCACCGCGCACATCACGCTAATCGGTCACATCACCCAACACGAGTTGCGCCGCCACATAACCCAGGCAGAGCTCTCCAACGGGTATCTGAACCGGATCCTGATCGTCTGCTGCCGCCGCCAGCGCCTGCTCCCAGAAGGCGGCGAACCTGACCCCCTCGCCGGCACCGGCCTTGATCGCCTGCTCGCCACGGCGCTACGCCAAGCACGCACAGCCGGCCAGATCAAGCTTGATCCCGACGCCCGGGAGATGTGGCATCACGCCTACCGCACACTCGCCCAGCCACAGGCCGGGATTATCGGCCAGATCACCGCCCGCGCCGAAGCGCACGTCATCCGCCTCGCGCTTCTCTACGCCCTCGCTGACGGCAAAACCCAGATCGGCAGCCCGCACCTGAGCGCCGCACTCGCGCTCCAGGACTACGCCACCCGGTCCGCAGCATGGGCGCTCACCGGTGCGACCGGTCAGCCACTCGCCGAACAGATCCACACCATCCTCACAAACCATCCCGGCGGACTGACCCGCAGCCAAATCAGCCAGACCCTCAACCACAACCAGCCCGCCGGGCAGATCGACCACGCCCTCCAAGCCCTGCACGCCGCCCACCGCGTCCACAGCACCCAGATCCCGACCGGCGGACGACCCGCCCAGCTCTGGGCCGCCAGCAGCAGCGGGACATAACCGGCCGGCTGCCTACCGCCACGCGCGAGTGGGTCGAATCGCTCGCCGAGCACCCGGCCGCGCCACCAGACCGGTCACTCAGAAACCTGAGCACCTCATGGCGAGCGATCAAAAGCGAAAGCGAAGCGGTCACAAACGCGCGACAAGCAACCGCAAGCCCACGACCCTGACCGCCCTTCATTGCGAGCCGATCAGCCGTCAGCCCGGGACCCCACCCCGGACTTACTTCTTCTTTCGTACCCCACCCCCCGATGCCGCCGAACAAAAGCATCACCGTCCCGAAAATCAACGGCGCTCAACACCAGATCACCGAGCAGCGCCCGCTCACCAGCCCAGCCCGCGAACTCGACCAAGCCCGACGCGTACTGCGCCGTCGTCTTCTCAGACCGCCCACGCGCGGCGCGCTCCTCAAACAGGAACCGATCGAACACCGGGACGAGATCGAACCGCTCGTCAACCACTGACCAGTAGCTCACCCCTGAAGGCAAATCAACACGCTGTCGCTGAAACGAGCCGAGCACCAACGACCACAACACCACAACCCGCGGACACCCACCCAGAACGAACGAAGCGGCCGAGCGCGACCGCCACGCCCGACCCCCCGCTCAGCACGCGCCCGCGTCCGGACTTGCTGCGCTCGGCCCTCCGGGCCTTCGCTCCACAAGACCGGACGCGGCAACCACAACAGCCAGAGCACCACCAGAAAGACAACGGCGCGACAGCGCTGAGCTGCTCTACGCCGACACCCAACGACACCAACAACCCGGCAGAAAGGGTCAGGGTCAGCGACCACCCCGCCGGCACCGAGGGCCGCGCGGTCCTGATCGAACGCGAAATGCAGCACGACGGCTACAAGGCGCTCCAAGCACTGATCGCCGACTACCTTGATCAGGCCAGAGCACACGACGAGATCCCGATGCTACGCACCGTCCTTTGATAAGGCGAGCAGCCCGTGGCGGGCGGTCGGTCGCGTTTGCGCGGCCGCACGCTTGGGCCAGACAGTCGCGCTGGCGGCCGGCACGCGACCGCTGCGACTGTTTGCGCCCGGAGCGTGACGGTCGGGGGTTGGCAGCAGGGTCGTGTTCACGCTACGGTTTCCGGTGTCTCATCAACGACTATTGACCGGCGGGGCACATGGCGCTGCGAGCTGCATCCACGACTGGCTGGAGCACGATCGCGTCACGCCGCGCGCCCATCCCCCCGGGACCTCACGCCCAAGCTCGCGGGCCGTGCCAGATCTCGCATCCACCGCCGCGTGAAGATCGTCACGGCGGCGCGCGTGCCGGTTCGCGTCCGGTCGCCCGGGCGGCTGTGGGGGTGTTAGGCGCTGCGTTTGGCGCGCGCGGGGGTTTGGCTCCTGTCCGCACAGGCGTCGGCGAGCTCGCCGGCGGTGGTGGAGAGCTCAGCGAACGCTTGCGCGATCGTTACGATCTCGCCGTCCTCGAGCGCAACGCCGATCTGTTTGACGGCGGTGTCAAAGCGCTGCCACAGCGCCTTGGGTCCCGGCCGGCTGGCTGTGGGCGCGAGCTCGGGGGCGAGCGCACGGATCGAGCTCGCGCCAGGCCTTGGGTTCTGTTTGATGTTCGCCAGATCGCCGAGCAGCAGCGCGCGGCTGCGTGCACGCGCGGCGTCAGCGAGTGTCCGAAGCCGGGTCGGGTACTCGTCAAAGCCGCGGATCGCGGTCTCCCACCGCTGGTCGGCTTTGCGGATCTGCTCAAGCGCCGCGGCAGCGGACACAAGCGGCTCGTCGCTCACCTACGCCCCCCGGGCAGCTCCAGCGAGGTCGCGAGATCCAGCGTGGCCTGCTCCGGCGCGTCGCTCCAGTCCTCCCGGCCGGTCGGCTCGATCACCATGCCGCGGGCTTTTGGGCGTCCGATGTCCGCACGCGGCGCGCTGTCCAGGAACCGGTCGAGGTCGTGCTGGTATACGAGCCAGCGGCGTGGGTTGGCTTGGTCGCGGTGCGCGGCAAGCCGTCCGGTGCTGACCCACGCGCGCGGGGTTGAGATGTTCAGCCCGAGCGTTGTTGCGATCTCGGCGACGGTCAGCTCACGGTCTTCGCTCATCGCCGTGATTCTAACGCTACACACCACAGAAACCTAGCGGGCTGAGGAATCTAGCGCTAGAGTGGTTGGGGTGGTTGGTGTGAGCGACAAGCCAGAGCAACGAACCGGCCCTGACAGCAACGTCACGCGCCTTGATGACGCCCGCTTCCGCGCCCGCCGCCACCCACCCGCACGCAACCCTCCTGGTCGCTTGCGGGATCGCGAGGGTGAGCCAGGGGACCCGACGGGGTATTAGTTCACGCTCGATCTCGCCTCGGATGTAAGTTTGCCCGGCGAGCAGGGCCCGCTGAGCGCGGATGAGCACCTCGCGCGCCTACAGGCAGACACGCCCGACACGCCCGGGCATAAAACCGCGGACGAGGGCGGTGAGCGTCGCGAAGCTGAGCGGCCGCATATCGGTGTGAGTGAGGGCGCCGGCCAGCGCGATGGCGCGCCGGCGACGCCCGACAGCATCCTCGCCGCGATCTCCGCCGGGCATCTGCGCGCACAGGCGCGCGAGACACCGCGGCAGCCGCGCGGGTCAGCGGACCTCGCTGCCCCGCCGCCGCGTGCCCGCCACCCGAAGCGCCACCCCAGGAGGGTGGCGCCCCGGTCGCAGGCGGACGCTCGAGCGGCGGCACGCAAGCACGCCGGTTTGCCGCGTGGGTTTGGGGTCGGTGTCCCGCGCCGTCGGCTGCTCACAAGCGCCGCGGTCGCGGTTGTTGCCGGGGTGGTGGTGGCGGTGAGCGCAATCTCGCTCGGCGTGCAGCCCGCGGCCAGGTCAGCCGCCCAGCTCGCCGATCGCGGGAGTGCAGCGGGCGTGAGCACGGATGCTCGCGCCGGCCACCGGGTAGAGCACAAGCCTGCGGCCCGGCAGACGAGCGCTCACGACACGCCGCCGGCACGCACCACCGCTCGTCGCGGCCACGCCAGCGGGCCGTCCGGGACGGGGCGGCGTAGCGTCACCCGTCCCGGAGTTGGCGCGCGTCAGCGCTCCAGCGTGCCCGGAAACACGGCCGGCGGCGGAACGGTCGTGACCAGCAACGCACACGGATCCGCGGGCACGGTGCAGACACGGCCGCGGGTTTCCTCAACAGACGCTTCGCGTACCAGCAGCGGTGCCGGTACGCCGCCGCCCAGCGGGGCGGCGGCGGACAGCTCCTGCGGTGGCGCTGGGGTGCTTGCACCGACGACTTGCGGCAAGCCGGCGCTATGAGCCCGGGAGCAGAAGCCCACGCGTCCCGCGAGCTGTCGGCAGCGCCGGCGCGTGTGTGGTCGTTTGATCTTGAACGTCGATCAAAGCCCCAGGATGCCGGGGTGGTGTGAGGAGGAGCCGATGAACCTAAAGCCAGCCCAGATTATCTTCGCGGTGATGGCCGGGGCGCTTATCGCCGGTGGCGGGTACGCGCTCGCGGCGTCCAGGACCACGACGATCCACGGGTGCGTGAACAAGCGCACGAGGGTGCTGACCGTCGCCGTGCGCTGCGACCGGGCGCAGAGCCCGCTGGTGTGGGATACCCGCGGGCCAGCGGGCCCACGGGGACCACGCGGGTTCCGTGGCGTGCGCGGGGTGGCGGGGCCGGCTGGTGCCGCTGGGTCGGTGGCGGTCGGGTCGGTCAGCACCGGCGCTCCAGGCAGCCAGGCGAGCGTGACCAACACCGGCAGCAGCTCGAGCGCGATCCTTGACTTCACGATCCCGCAGGGCGCAACCGGCGCAACCGGCGCGACCGGCGCGAATGGCACAAGCACCGGCACGACCGCCTACGGGGAGATCTGGATGGGCAAGAGCACCGCGCAGCTCGCGCCGGGCCCAAGCCAGAACATCGTCGGGGAGGGCAGCAACGGGGTCGGTGGCGGGGCGGTGGATGTTCAGGGCTGCTCGACGGCGGGGCTCGCCAACCCGGTGGTGCAGGTGACCGCCGACAAGGACCCCAACGACAACCTGCAGGGCGCCAACAACACCGCCAATGTCGCCTCCGCGTATGTGACCGGCTGGTCAACCGAGCCGGACACCAACATCCTGGTCGTCGACGTCGCGACCACAAACCCCGTGAACGGCGCCGCGGTGCTCTCGGACTTCTCGATCTCGGTGTCGTGCTGATGGGTTCCGAACGCAGCTACCCCGGACGCCTGACGGGCTATCGGCCCGACACTGGTGAACGGCCGCACAGGGTTGCCGCCGGACGGCGGCGGGTCCGTGCCGGGCGGGTCGCGCAGCTTGCCGCAGGGCTGGTAGCGACGGTCGCGGTCGGTCTGCTGACGCCCGCCGTGGCGCTGGGCAACGACTATACGGGGATGCTCGCTTCCGGGACGGTGTCGGTCGGGTCTGGGACCTCATCGGCGTCGGCGGGGTTCGTCTATGGGGATCTGTCGTGGAGCGCGCCGTCGGGCACGGCGTTTCGCGGGTTCGCGTACACCGCTGCGACCTTCAGCTCGGTGAGCGACAGCAGTGTCGGTGGTGTCTCGGCGGGGTTTGGTGCCGGCGGGTCAGCCAACCAGCCATCGATCCTGTTTCCGTGGACGGATGACTGCTCGATCACAAACAGCGGGCACTACTGGACAGACGACATGCGGGTTGCTGGCACAAGCGGTCAGCAGACGTGCTCCACAGCCGGGAACACGAGCGGCTGGAACTACACCAACGCCGAGATCGAGAACACCTCGCCCGCAACCAACCCGCAGAGCGAGTACAGCACCCTGTGGCTGACGGTGTTCTGCCAGTCTGGCTCCTGCCCGTATGACAGCGGCCGCGAGTGGGGATCAGCGGGCGCGACCGTTACGAACCTATCGGCGACCGTCGATGACCCAAACAACCAGCCGTCCGCCAGCGCGTACTGGACCGCGAACAACGGCAGCTCGTGGTATCAGACAGACCGCAACGCCCCGACGATCAACGTGGATGCGTCAGACCCGGCGGGGGTTTGCGCGACCGGGGTGTGGCTGACCGGGCCCGCGAGCAGCTACCTGCAGGTTATGGACAGCTCGCCGGGGATGGAGAACCCCGGCTCGCCGATCGGCAACGAGTTCGATTCGATCACCCCCTGCCCCGGATCCGGCGGCGCGACCGTCAACAGCAGCGCACAGCTGCCCGCGAACCTCGCGAGCGGCACATACAGCCTGTCGGTCCTCGCGTCAAACCCAGGGAACTGGCAGGCCGGGGCGGGGCTCAGCAACGCCCCGACGGTCGCAAGCTACGCCAACACGATCAACATCGATGACACGATCCCGACGATCAGCTGGACGAACACCAGCAGCGCGTGGACGGCGGCGACCAGCCAGCAGCTGACCGTGACCGCCGGCCCGTCCGGGATCGGTGCCTTGGCCTGTACCGATAACGGCACGCCGGTCGCCGCGACCCGCATTGGTGCCGGCACCTACTCGGTGCCGACCACCGCCCAGGGCGCGAACACGCTCAGCTGCAGTGCCAGCAACGGCGATGTAAACGGCGAGCTCACGAGCGGACCCTCGGATGCCACCTACAACGTCGATACGACCGTCCCGACCGTCAGCTTCACCGACTCCGGCTACACGCCAGGCACCTGGGTCAACGCGCCGCAGACGGTGACGGTCACCGCGACCGGCGGCCCCAGCGGCATCGATTCGGTGACCTGCTATCTGGACGGCGTCGAGGTGCCGCTCCAGGGCGCCGGCGCCGACCAACTCCTTGTCTCAGGCGACGGCCAGCACGCGTTGAAGTGCGTAGCGACGTCGAACACGAACGTCACCGGACAGGCAACCTACGCGGTGTGGGTCGATGCCCGTCAGCCGACCGTCAGCTTCAGCGGTGCCGAGCCCGCACCCGTCTGGCTCTCAGGAACCCCGACGGTGGTCGTGACCGGCGGTGAGCAGGGCGGCGTGCTGTCCGGCGTCACGAAGATCGCGTGCACCGTAAACGCCGGCCCCTCGATCGTGTTGAGCGTCGACTCCGCTGACGGGTACACAAGCTCGTTTGCGCTGACCACAAACGGCGCGGATGTGGTCGCCTGCCAGGCGAGCGATGCGGCCGGAACGACGGGGGAGGCGGCCAGCGAGACCGTCAACGTCGATAACGCGGCGCTCACGCCCGCGGCCGCGGACCTGACGCGCTATGGAAGCTCCCCGGAGATCGACAACGGCGCTGACCCCTACAGCGACGGGCCCTCGCAAACAACGTGGTATCAGACCGCGCAGAGCGTCACGATCACCGCGATCAACACCGCCGGTGGGGCGGCGATCAGCCAGATCACCTGCACCGGCGCCTCACAAGCCGCCGGCGGGGGAACCTACCCCGCAAACACCCAGAACGCCTACGGGAACGGTGGCGAGCAGATCACCGTGACCGTCCAGCCACCCGGCGGGAACCTCGCGTGCGCCGCCAAAGACATCGCCGGCAACACCTACCCGCTCGGCAGCTACGAGTTTGAGATCGACAACCAAGCCCCGACCGGGTACTTCGCCCCCCGCTCATCCTGGCCCGCACCAGACGTCGTTCAGCTGCACATCACAGACGGGCCACAAGGATCAGGAACCGCGACCGTGCAGGTCAGCGCGCAGCAGAACGGCGGACCGGTCTACAAGGTGATGGCAACCCGCAACTCCGCAGAACCGGACACATGGGATGCGCAGTTCAACGACAGCACCATGCCCAAAGGCACCTACACGTTCATCGCCTACCCCACCGACGCCGCCGGTAACAGCGGCCAGATCACCACAAACCAGGCTGGCGGCACCGAAACGCTCACATTGCCGCTACGCGCGATGAGCTCCCTCCAGGCGACGCTCACCGCCGCCGGTGAGACCGCCAACGGTAGCCAACAGCAAGCCATCAACCCCGCCGCGAACATCGCCAGCGCCACCACCGGCCGGCATACGCACCACGGCCGCCGAACCTCGGCGGTTGCGGCGTCGTGCAAACCCGCACGCGCAGACGGGCGCAGAGACAGCAAGTGCACCGGCGGCCGCCCGGGCGCCAAGGCGGGCAGGACGGCGTTTCTGACGCTCGCCTACGGGCAGGCCGCGACCCTCACCGGCCGGCTCCTGGACGCCAAGAACCACGACCAGCCGATCGCGGGGGCGCTGATCACCATCGACCAGCACGTCCTCGGCCGCCACGCCATCACCCGGCTCGGCGTGACCCGCACAAGCCGCGACGGCCGCTACCGCTTCCACGTGCCCGCCGGCGCGAGCCGCACCATCCTGGCGATCTACAACGGCAGCACGCTCACCCGCGGCGCGCAAACCAACATCGCAGAACACGTCAAAGGCAAAGCGACCATCCAGATCACCGGCACCCTCAAACCCGGCCACGACCTCCTACTGAAAGGCCACCTCGACGGCGGCTACATCCCCACCGACGGCGCGCTCATCATGATCCAATACGGCGTCAAAGGCTTCCGCGGCTGGACCAACTGGGGCACCACCCACACCAACCGTCGCGGCAGCTTCCAGGTACACATGCCGATCCTCCCCGCCGACGCCGGCTACACCTTCCAATGGCGAGCCATCATCAACACCCAAACCGGATGGGCATACCTCACAGGGCACAGCAACACCATGACGCGCGCGATCACTTAGCGGACCGGACCTCGAGGGCGTCACGTTAACTGTGTAAGCGTGGTTTCTTCAGGTTAACAGTTACTCTCGTCGTGTCAATGGGTGGTGGTCAGCTTGCGTCCGGGATCCGGTCACCGAAGTGGATCTTGAGCGCTAGCAGCGCGGCTGTCCAGTTCCGGCAGCGGGTCCATTGCGGGACGGCGTTCTGGAGGCAGAGGTAGACGAGCTTGCGGGCTGAGTCCTCGTTGGGGAAGCTGCCCTTGGTTTTGATGGCTTTGCGTAGCTGCCGGTTGAGCGCCTCGATCGCGTTGGTGGTGTAGATGATCCGGCGGACCTCGGCGGGGAAGGCGAGGAACGGTGTGATGTGCTCCCAGGCGGCGGTCCACTGCCGGGTGATGATCGGGAAGCGCGCTCCCCACTTCTCATCGAAGGCCTCCAGTGCGGCCCATGCCTGCTCGGCGTTGATCGCGGTGTAGATCGGTTTGAGGTCGCGGGCGACTTGCTCACGGTCGCGTCTGGGCACGTATTTGAGACTTGAGCGGATCATGTGCACGATGCATGTCTGGACCGTGGTCTTCGGGAAGATCGCCTCGATCGCCTCAGGGAACCCTGTGAGCCCGTCGACACAGCAGATCAGGATGTCGCGCACACCACGGGTCTTCAGGTCGTTGAGCGCCTGCATCCAGAACTTCGCGCCCTCCGTCTCCTGAAACCACATGCCGAGCACGTCCCGGTCGCCGTCCAGGGTGATCCCGAGCGCTATGTAGAGCGCTTTGTGCCCGACGCTGCCACCATCACGGATCTTGAGCACCATGCAGTCCAAAAACACGACGGGGTAGATCGTCTCAAGCGGCCGTTTGGCCCACTCACGCACGTCGTCTGCGACCTGGTCGGTCACGCGGCTTATCAGCTCACGGCTCACACCCGTGCCGTAGAGCTCTTGCATGTAGCCCTCGATGTCACGGGTCGACAGGCCACGGCTGTAGAGCGCGAGGATCTTCTGATCGATCCCGGCAAGGCGCCGCTGACGCTTCTTGACGATCTGCGGCTCAAACGTGCCTGCCCGGTCCCTGGGCGCGTCGATCACGATCTTGCCGTGATCGCTCACGAGCGTCTTTACGCTCGTCCCGTTGCGCTGGTTGGCCGCGCCGCCAGCGGGCTCCTGGTGGGGCTCATAGCCGACATGGCAGGTCAGCTCCGCGTTCATCGCACGCTCCACCAGCCGTTTAGTCAGCCGGCCAAGAACCCCGCCTGACCCAAGGATCTCCTCCTCGGTCCTGGCGCCAGCCAGCAGCTCGTCGATCACCTCGTCGGAGATCAAGGACTCCTCAACGCCCCCAACCGCGCAACGGACCCGCCGACGCGCGATCGCGCGCTCGACCGCCTCCTCGAGCCCCGGCACCGGCCGCGCCGCGCCTGGGTTGGGCGGCTCGTCGCTTCGCTCCTCCCCGCCCAACCCAGGCGCGGGAGACATCACCCCGAACGGGGGCTGGGCCAACAACACATCACTGCTCATGGTCTTCGTCGTGGTAGGCATGCGATCTCCTTCGCTGATGCCTACACAGTTCCTGTGACGATCCCCGGACCTCGCGTCCTTGGTATCCGGGCACGTGGAGCGCTCCCTCTTGGCGTTGACAGGTTAGGCCGCTTGTGGCTCCCCGCTTGTTTGGTAGTTGTCAGGTTGCGTCGTCCCAAGTTTGTGTGACTTCGCTGGTGTTCGGTGGGCCAGCCGCCTGTCGGGCCAGTCGTGGTAGTGGTCGATGTAGGCACCGATCACCGCCCGGGCCCGGTCGAGGGTTTCGAACTGGTTGTGCCACATGCAGCGTTCCTTGAAGTACCGCAACCGGGGTTCGGTGAACGCTCGGGACTCGGGATCGCGGCAGCCGCCACGCCGGTGTGCGATCCCCGGCCCTGAGAGCACCAGCTTCGTCGCGCTCGTGTATACCGCGGAGTCGTTGTCGCTCTCCAGGGTCAGGCCGCTGGGTGGGATGCGTTGTTCGGCGACTGCGGACATGTCCGAAGCTGAATGCCCGCAAAGACGCGTCCAGGTCGGAGGCTGCCATCACACGGTGGCCGAGAATCGGCTGCGTGGATCTGGCGAGTAGGTCGTTGATCTCATCGCTGCGGGTCCGCACCGCGGATTCATCCGATGCACCAGGCTCATCGTCTTACGGCTCGACCACGCAACGCCCGGCAGCTCGCCCAGTGACACCGACTCATCGACCAACTCCGCAAGCCCGAGCCGGTGCGCGAGCGTCGCTGTCAGCGGCAACCCGGCGTTGCTGATCAACTACCGCTCGTCCAAGACGACCCTAACGGAATCGAGGCTGGCCGGGCCAGCAGGAACATCCGGGCCCTCGTGCACCGTTCAAGCGACCACCTGACAGGGCTTGTGGTCCTGCATAGAGCCTGACAAAGCCCTGATCAGGGTGATATGTAAGCGTCGGCCTGGGACGGAGTCACCCACGTCAATCGGTGAGCCCAGACTGTGACGGTCGCGTTTGCAGCGCAGCTCCCGGACGGCTCGATCACCGACACGGTGGCGCCCCGTGAGCGCCGCCCAGCTGTCCGGTCGTGGCCCTGGCTGCCGTACGCCTCAAGCTCAGCAGCGCCTGAGTCGGTGCGGGCCTGATTAGGTGCGGAGGGCTGACATCGGCGTGAGCGTGGCGGCGCGGATCGCCGGTGCTGCGCCTGCGAATATTCCGATCGCTATGCCTGCGACCGGGGCTCTGACGAGGACGCCCGGGGCGAGGATCGGGACCCATCCGTTTGACGCGGCGACGGCCGCCACGGCGATGACTCCGACCGAGATCCCGAGGATGCTGCCAAGGGCGCCCGTGCCGACGGCTTCGGTCAGTATCAGCTTGGCTATGTCAGCTCTGCCGTAGCCGATCGCGCGGCGCAATCCGATCTCCTGCCGGCGCTGCGTGACCGACAGTAGGGTGACCGTGCCGATCGAGATGATGCCGACGGTAAGTCCGATGATCTCAACGATCGAGAGCAGCTGCGACAGCGATGCCTGGACCTGGGCTCGCAGCGTCGTTGGCTGCGGCGGGATCTCAGCGGTGATGTCGGCGGTGTGGTAGGGGGCGAGCGCCTCCGGCCCCTGTTTGCCGATGAGTTGCGCGGCGCCCGGAGCGGTCCTGGTGATCACGGTCCGCTCGCCCGCGTTGTTTGAGATCACGGTGGCGACGTACGGCGGCACGATGACGCCCAATTCGACCTGTGACTGCAGGGTTGTGCTGCTGAGGATGCCGGTGATCGTGAGGGCCGTTCCGTCAACGAAGATCGCTGGCGAGCCTGCCACCGAGGAGATCCCAAGCTGTGAGGCGGCAGCCGACCCGAGAACGGCAACCATCTCGTGGTAGCGATCCGCGCCGGCGTCGTAGAAGCGGCCCGATCGCAGGCGTGCTCCGATCGCCTGAAACGTCGATGGCGTTGCGGCCGTGAACGGCAGTGTCGTGCTGGTTCCGTAGCCGCTGTCGCTCGGTGGGGTGGTGCTCACGGTCTGTGGCGTCTGGTTGTCCAGCGCCCAGAGTAGGCCGGTGCTGAGCACCCCGTGAAGCTTTGCGAGGCGCGCCACGCCGCCCGCGGTCAGTACCTGTGCGCCCGTCAGGCCGCTTTGAAACTGGACGGTAGTCGCGTTCAGCTCGTTGAAGGACGACGCGACGGCGTTTCTGGCGGACTGTGTGAGCCCGCTGAGCGCCACGAACCCGCCGACCGCAAGGACGGTCCCAAGCGCGCTCATGATGGTCCGCAGAGGATGCCGGCCGAGGCTGATCGCGGCCTCGCCCGCCAGCGCCACCCATGGCATACCGCGTCCGGTGATGCGGAAGACTCTGCGGGCCGGGTGAGCGGGAGATCCGCTCATCGCAAGTGCCCTGCCGCCAGTAGCTCGGGGTCCAGCCCCTCGCGCAGCCTGCCGTCGCGCAGGCTCAGCACCCTTGGCAGCGCGGCGGCGATCGTGAGATCGTGCGTGACCATGACAACCGCCGCTCCACCGGCCGCGAGGCCGACCAGCAGATCGGTTATCTCAGCCGCTGTGCGCTCGTCGAGGTTGCCGGTAGGCTCATCGCACAGGATCGCCTGTGGGTGTTGCGCAAGCGCCCGCGCGATCGCCGTCCGCTGGCACTCTCCTCCGGACATGCTCCCCGGAAGTGCCGCACGGCGGTGCGAGAGCCCGACCCGTTCAAGCGCCGCGGCAGCTCGCTCGCGGCGCTCGCGCGCGGAGGTTCTCTGTGGCCTGACGGCGAGCTCGACGTTTTCCTGCGCGGTGTGGCGGGCCAGCAGAAACGACTGCTGGAAGACAAACCCGAAGAACTCGGATCGCAACCGGGTCAGCTCTCGGTCCCCACAGCCCGCGACCCGGACCCCACCAACCAGGTATTCGCCGTCACTGGGCCGGTCAAGTAATCCGAGCACGTTCAGAAGCGTCGACTTGCCCGAGCCGGAACGACCCACGATGGCGACGATCTCGCCCGACGCGATGGTGAGAGACACCCCCTTTAGCGCGTCCAGCCGAGGCGGGCCGGCATACGTGCGTGTTACCCCGTTGAGCTCAAGCAGCACAGTCTCGTGTCCAAGCGTGGCCATGCTCTCTACCGTGCCTGGTTGCGCGCGCGGTTACGAAGCGGGTGCCGGCGCGCTCCGGAGCAGTCAGGCGCCACTGCCTAACACCACCGTCTCGCCGTTGCGCAGCGCACCGCCAACCGGGCTGACGACGTCAACTCCCTGGTAGCTGAGGCGGACCCGCACCCGCACTGGCCTCTGCTTACCGTGCGACAGAACGATGACGTATGAGCGGCCGCTGGCGTTGGTGACCACAGCCGCGTCCGGCACGGTGGTCGTATCTGTGCTGTTCGCCCGAAGCCGGACCGTCACTGCGAGGTTCTTGCCGGCCAGCGACCCCGCCGCCGCCTCGTTGTCTGGAACGAACGTGACCACGTAGCGCGGCGCGCCGGTGCTGGTCGCATTCCGCGAGCGTGTGACCGCGCTGATCCGTCCCGGCAGCGCCCTGCCGCTCACATCCTGCGACGCGAAGGCGCTGTCGCCGCGCCGTATCAGCGATGCCTCGTTGGCGTTGACCGTGATCGGGATGAGCGCCACCCCGGTCCCGAGTACGGCCGCCGGCTTGCCCGCCCTCAATATCGACCCGACACGTGCAGCCGCGAGCACGCGCCCAGGTAGATGCGCGACGAACACAACCTCCCCCAACGGCACGGACGCCAGCCGCTCGACACGGGGCTTTCCAGTGGCCGCACGAACCATCGCCGACACCAGCGACGGCGCGTAACCCGCCCGGCGGAAAAGGGCCGCGACCGCAGCAGCTGTCCCCAGACCGTAGCTCCCCGACTGATCGTTGCCGACGGACAGCCCGACTAAGCCGAGTGCCGCCTGCAATTCCGCGACATCAGGTCCGCTGTCGCCGTAGGCGAGCGTGCGGTAGGCCGGAATGTTGCCAGGCATCACGATCACGGGATGGTTCGCGACCGCGACCACCGCATCACCGGCCCCGACCTGTGAACCGTACGCATAAGGGGAGGCGGTCACGACCGGCAGATCACCACTAACGCTTGACGGTGGCTCTATGACCTCGGTCCCAGCGATCGTGACGGTGCCGCGCAGCACGAGCTTGATAGCCGCGCGGGTCACACGCACCGGCGCCGTCACCAATGACGGCGCCGGTGCCTTCGTGCGGGCCTGTACCTGCGCCGGGCTGCGGACGTTGTAGCCGACCACGAACGCCACCCCGGCCAGCACCAGCGACAGCACGATCAGCACGCCGATCGTGCGCGGCCCGGACGGTCTCACGCCATCCCTCGGCCACGCATGACCCACACTCGCGCAGAGACTCCGGTGACGCCACCTCGTGGCCGCGGGCTAGCGTTGTGCCACCGCCAGCTCACGGCCCGACCGTCAACACCGATCGCGGCGCGTCACCAGCACGTTCAAGCCGCGCCACATCGCTGTTGACCTGGCTGAGAATCGCGTGGATCGCCGAGGCGTTCGCGGCGAAGAAAGCAGCCCGCTTCGCCGTCAGCACGCGCGCCTGGTAGGCGATATCGGCGCCGAAGCAGCGAGCCATCACCCGCACGCCCGCAGCCTGCGCCGCAGCGTCCGCCGAAGGGTTATCAAGGTGACGGTTGCCCGCCAAGATCACCGCGCCGTACATCGCCTCCACAGACCCTGCTGAGAACGCCGTGTGCCGGGTACACGCTGCGGCCCGTGCGTTTAGCGCACGCACAGCCGCGGACGCTTGCACCGCCGAGATCGCGTTATCCCATTCGTACACCAGCGCGAGATTCGACTTGCTCGTCATAAGTTCGCCCAACGAGAACGCGCGCCGGCTACACCTCCCGAGCATCGCAACATAGGCACTGCGCTCGGCTTGCGGCATCGACGCCTCAGGCCCTGGCGGCACACGGTAGCTGGTCAGGTTTCCGACCGTACCGGTCCGCACCATCAACGGCAGATTCGGCATCGTAGCGCTCCCATACGCCGCGGTTGCCAGAGATTCCTGATCGAGAGTGACCCCCGGAGCGGGAAAGCCCACCGCCGCAAGACAGGCCGCCTCCTGCTTCTGGTCGACACCGAGCGCGAACGCATCGATCGGCACCTGCTGCGCCAAATCCTGGCCGTCCCTCGGAAACATGACGTCAAGCACATCCGGACCAAACTCAGCGCTCGCCACGCGCACCGCCTGAGACCGAACTGCGAGTCGCTTCGAAGTGTCGCCCCCCGGGTGCGCCGAGTTAGCCGACGCACCGCAGGCGACGACACCGGTAGCCAACACTATGCACAGCGCGACTGACCACAGCCTAGTGATCCCTCGCCGGCTCCCCAGCGACGCTTCCGCGCGACTCCGCACACGCATAAGACCCAGCAGGGAGTAGTCGCGCAGCCCACAGACCCGAGCGACCAGGGGACTCACGACCACGGTGCCTCTGTCAGTCCACTATCTCGCGGGAATGTGCAGTCGCTGCATTCAGTATGGGAAGTAAAGCGTCACGTTTGAGGCGCCGATGTCATTCATATCCTCAGCATGAACTGTGACGTTGGTAGCGAGACTTGGGTACAAGTAATGCGTCTCCCCACCCGATATCGGCCACGTGCCGTCGCTATGCCAACTCCCGTAGAGATAGGCCCAACCTTGCAAGTCGATTGTCCCTGGGCCGGGTTGGTAGGCGCTAAAGTTACCGCTACCCACCATGATGAGGTTTGGCGAGTTGTCGCCGGCGTAGCCAGGATCGCGCCAGACGCACGGGTTGTTGTTCCCAGAATCGCAGTACGAGTAAGCCGACGCGGCTGGCACGAGCCAAACCGCAGCGATTGCTGCGCTCGATGCGAGGGCAGCTAGAATGGTGACAACGCGCATCTTCATTTTGACCTCCGGTCTTACGGAAACCGGCGATTGCCTAGCACCCTGTAGATGCTCGAAGTGATCAGCGAGGCACTGGCTCGCCTAAGTGGCTTTGACTATGTAACGTGTATAACACACTGGCCAAGTACGGTCAAGTGATTGTGGACGGTACCAGCATGCGATCGAACTGCGAAGATCCGGCGCCTCACGGGGTAGTCTCAGATCTCCGGTAGTGAGCGGCGGTGCGATGTGAAGACGAAACGCTCCCGGGCGGCGGCGGAATGACAGCGACCAAGTCGTTGGCCTGCGGGAGGGTACGGGCGTGTTCAGGGGGTCTGAGCAGGGTTTTCGCCGGTGTGGGCGTAGTTATGGAGCGTGGCCGGCGATGTTGAGTTTGGTGAGCTGAGGGCGCAGAACGCGCTGTTGGTCGAGGAGAACGCGGCGCTGCGGAAGCGTGTCGTTGAGCAGGACGCGCGGATCGAGGAGCTGGAGCGGCGGGACAATCGGGACTCGCGGAACAGTTCGCAGCCGCCGTCGTCGGATCCGCCGAAGTCGCGTGCTGAGGTTCCCCCAAGACCGTGGAGGCTCCAGCTATAAGGAGTCCCCATGTCAGAGAGCAGGAAGAAGTCAGGTCAGGAGTTCAAAGCGAGCGCGGTCCGGATTGTTCAGGAGTCCGGCAAGCCGATCGCTCAGATAGCCCGTGATCTGGGTGTGCATGAGGGCACCCTGGGTAACTGGGTCGCGAAAGCGAGGGCCGCAGCTGACCCGGGCGGCCTCAAGACCGGATGAGCGTGAGGAGCGAAAGCAGCTCCGGGCGCAAGGTCGCGACATTGCGGATCGGGGCGTGATGTCCTCTGAGCGATCCGTGGTCCTCTGGGCGCGGGAGGCGACGAAATGACGGTGGCTCGTTTCATCGCTTGATCAGAGGACCCGCTTCCGTGTGCCACACGCCGCGTGCTGCCGGCTGCTGAACGTGTCGGAGTCGTGGTTCTACAAGTGGGCTGGCCGTGCCGGCAGCGGCGAGCGGAGCGTCTCTGAGACCCGCCGCCAGGCGCTGGATGAGGCGGTCAGTGTGGCGTTCGACGCGGCCAAGGGCAAGCACGGCTCCCCGCGGCTGGTCGCCGACCTCAGGGATGCCGGCTGGACCGTATCGGAGAAGACAGTGGCCGCCTCGATGCGCCGCCAAGGCCTCATCGCCCGCCGGATCCGGCGGCGGCGGAACACGACCAGGCCCGACAAGACCAGAAAGCCGTTCCCTGATCTCCTCAGGCGTGACTTCACCGCCCGTGGCCCGAACCTCCGCTGGGTCGGGGACATGACCGAGATCCCCGTCGAAGGACACGGCAAGTTCTACCTGGCGACCGTCACCTGCCTGTACTCAAGGCGTTGCCTGGCCGCGTGCACGAGCATGAGCGCGAACGCAACCCTGGCTCGCTCAGCGATCCAGACCGCGGTCGCGGCCCGTGGCGGGCCTGGTGCTGTCCGCAACGTCATTTTCCACACCGACCAAGGAGCCACATACACGGCGCAGCGGTTCACCAGCCTGTGCCGGCAGCTCGAGATCCAACAGTCGATGGGCCGTGTCGGCTCGTGCTTTGACAACGCCGCCGCCGAGGCGTTCTTCTCCTCACTGGAATGGGAGGTCCTCCGTGACGCCGAGTTCCGCGGCCTCGAGCACGCCCAAGCCGTCGTCCAAGAATGGTGCTACGGGTTCTATAACCACATCCGACGTCACAGCCATATCCTGCAGATGAGCCCCGTCAACTTCGAGGCGCTAGCCCGATAGATCAACCCTCCACGATCCGGGGGGAACCACACATCGCCTGACCCACCCCCAACGTGGAGGAGCCACTCAAGATCGGTGCGTTCCGCGGTGGTCTGCTCGTCGGGCTGCTCCTTACTGCTGGCGCGAGTCCCGCCGGATGCGCCGATGCGGGCGTGGTCGTCCCGTCGACGGTAAGGGCGAGCGTGGTCTCGTATGCGCCGAGAACGAATGAGCCGCGGGCCGGAACCACTGTCGCGCTCAGCGAGGTGAACAACATCGCGTTTGCGACCGGTCGTGTTGGCTACGCGCTCGGTGGCCCGCAGGGATCGGAGTTCCCGTTGAAGACCACCGACGGTGGCCGTAGATGGTTTATCGACGGGCCGGCCCTCTTTCTGCCGGTCGCCGACGGCGCCAGCGCTGTTGGCGACCTGGCGGTGAGGAGTGCAAGCGAGGCCTACGCCTATGGCGGTAGCGGCGGAGGCTCGAGCATCGTCGTGACCACCGATGCGGGCAAGCGTTGGTGGCGTGCGTACCTCGGCCAGGCTGTGGTTGCGGCCGCGCAGCGAGGCAGCGACATCTGGGCGCTCGCGGCAGGACCCCAGTCGCCGCCGTCAGCGGTCAACGCGGTGGCGGTGATGTGGCTCTACGACTCAACCAACGGCGGGCGCAGCTGGACCTATCGCTCTACACTGCCCGCTCTGCGTGGGTGGGAGGCTGACCTTGCGCGCCCCAGCGCGAACGTGGGCTTCGCGCTGGTGAAGGGCTTCGGCACCGAGCAAGCCGCGGATGCGGGGATAGTCGAGACAACCGACGGTGGAGCAACCTGGATTAGGCGCAGCGACCCGTGCGAGCGAAACCGCGGGGCACGCAGCTTCGGCTTCACGCAGCGTCTTCAGGCGGCTTCACCAACCTCCTTGTGGTTGTTCTGTGGCGCCAAACCATCAGCGGGCACACAGGCGAAGCTCGTGTGGCGCTCCTCCAGCTCCGCGCGCACATGGAAGCTCGTTTCCGCCAGCACGCCGGGCGTGCATGCCCGCTCAAACGACATACCGGCCGCAGGCGATCTGCCCGAAACGGGCACGACGGGAGACCTAGCCGCCCCCACGCGAGCGGCCGCGTGGCTGATCATGCCCGGCAGCGATGTGCTCTGGAAGACGACCGACGGCGGGCGTGTCTGGACCGCCGCGACCCCCGCCAGGATCGATCGGCAGATTCCAGGCGAGTTCTCGCTTGCTCAGCGATCGATCTTTGTGAGAACGGCGTACGCGCTGTGGCGGCGCACATCCGGAGTGTGGAAGCACGTCGCTGGCAGCGCTATCTGATTGCTTGCCCGCGCCGGATCATGTCGAGGTACTTGGCGATGCGCCGTGCGCGCGTGTCAGGGCGCTTGGCGTGGTTGATCCGCCAGATGATCGAGTAACGGCTCTGGCTGGTGCGGGGCCGCAGCTGGCGTAACGCCGTGACGCGGAAACATCGAAGCGCGGCGGTGCGCCGGCAAGGACTCGCGAAGTTGGCCGCCTTATGCCTTGGCCGGCGCCACCCCAGCCGTCGCGCGGACGAAGTCAAACAGACCGTCATGCCAGCCGAATATGTAGCTGGCCAGGACAGTGCCGTGGTCGGTGTAGGTCGGACTCGGCGGCTGCCCACCCACCGGGATCACTAGGCCGCGAATTGACAGCTCAAAGCCTTTGATCTGGACGCCGACCGTGCGCGCCGGGATCGCCTTCGTGCCTACTTCATTCGGCCCAGCCCACTGGAACCACCCGGACCAGCTGTGCGGGTGACTAGCCGCTACGGCCGCGGTGGGAACCGCGCGCGTCAAAAGGCCCGATGCTGCGCCGTCGGATTGGAAGATCACCTCGCGCAACTGCGGCTTCCTATCAGGTCGCATGGAGAAGAGGAAGAAGTTGACTTGTGCCTGATTTAAGGATCGGCAGGCAGCCGGGACCACCGCGTAATCCTGCTTGTGGCTGACGAAATAGTAGGCGGCTGCGCGATGGCTGTGGTTATCCACGTAAGGAGCCATGTCGCACGCACGTCGTGTGCCAGGCACGACTTCTGAGGCACCAGGAAGATGAACTGTCATCCAGTTGACTGCAGTGACGGGCCTGCTCATAGGTGCGAGCTGAAGCTGGCGTCTGTGCAGAGACCGGCTATAGCTTGGCGTTACCGATACGCCAGCTATGACTAACACGCTGACGATGCCGAGAATGCGTGCTGCCAGCCGAGAGGGCGAGAGTAAACGTATCTGATGCGCGGACATAGTCGTCTTTCGTTGGTCAGTGCGATGCCCGACCTGCTACGAACGGGCTGAAGCTGTGACGGCATACCAGCCGTAGTTGACTTCGTGATTCCAGGCATTTTCCGGGTTGCCATAGGTTCCGGCTATATATTGCTCCCCCCAAGTGATCTGCGTGAACGGGTCGGTGGGCCAGTCTGGCCAAACGGAACCCATCTTTGAGCCGGGGTTGGCCTGAGGAATACCGTAAGCGACACCCGTGTAGTCGCAGGTTGGGTAGGTGCCACCGCCGTTGCAGACATTCCACTGCCAGCCACTTTCACGCTGCCACAGCTCGTCGAGGTAAGTCCATTGCGCTTGGCTCCAGCCGAAGTGGAACATGATCTCCTGCGCGTAGGTCTGCGGCGAGAAGTCCCGGACCGCCCACACCGCCCCGGAGCTGTCATAGAGCACGACGTTTGAGTCGTTCTGGATGCTCAGGTAGGTCGTGCCGCCCCCGATCCCGTAGGTGCCACTCGCCCACACCGCCTGGCCAGAGGACGAGTACACAACGAGGTTGCCGTCGGTTTGCATCACCAGATCGGCGCCGGAGTGGCCGGAGGTGTCGGTTGCCCACAGCGCCTGCCCGGAGGCGTTGTACTCGACTAGGTTGCCGTCGGTCTGCATGTCGAGCGTTTAGCTGCCGTCGGGGGAGCACAACTCAGCGCCGCTGATCAGCTCCTCGTTGGCGGTGAGCGTCGAACCACAGCCGCCACCGCCACCCACTGGCACCACACCAGGCGAGGGTGACGGCGTCTGGTGCCCGCCTTTGCCGGTCCCCTTGGCCAACGCAACTCGGGGCGCAGAAGTGCTAGGAGCGGCGTAACCGGCAGCGGACCTCGCCCTGGAGGCGGCAAACACCGGGGTCACGCCAGCGCCGGCAGCCACCGCGACTGACACCCCGGCGATTACGGCAAGCCTAGCCGGACGAAAGAGAGAGTGCGAGAGCATGTGATCCTCCGGAAGACGAGACTGTCCGGGCTTCTGTGTGTGAGGCCTGGGCTGCTTGTTGATTGTGGTTAGTCGGGGAGTCGGTCTCCGAAGTGGATTTTGAGGCCGCGGAGCGCGCCTGTCGAGTTGTAGGCCTTGCGCCATTTGCTCTCGGCGCGCATGATCGCGAGGTAGATCAGCTTGGTGGCGGCGTCCTCGTCGGGGAAGTGTCCACGGGTCTTGATCGCCTTGCGGACCTGGCGGTTGAGCCCTTCGATCGAGTTCGTTGTGTAAACCGCCTTTCTGAGGTCGGCTGGTAGTGACAGGAACGGGATGATGTAGTCCCACCGGGCTCGCCAGGACTCGGCGATCATCGGATACTTCTCACCCCACTTGGCATCGAACGCATCGAACGCGTCGAGCGCGTCCTCGGCCGCCTCGGCGTTGGGGGCGGTGTAGATGGGCCGCAGGTCGGCGGCCACGCGCTTGCGGTCCTGGTAGGCGACGCAGCGCATGCTTGAGCGGATCTGGTGAACGACACATGTCTGCACCCAGGCTTTCGGGAACACGGCCTCGATCGCCTCGGGGAACCCGGCCAGCGCGTCGACACACGCGATCAGCACATCGGCGACGCCGCGGTGGTGTAGGTCGTTGAGCACGGCCAGCCAGAACTTCGCGCCCTCGTTCTCCTGCCACCACAGGCCGAGCACGTCCCGGTCTCCGTCCACGGTGACCCCCATCGCGAGATAACAGACGCGTTTCTGGACGGAGCGGTCCTGGCGGACCTTCACCACCAAGGCGTCGAGGTAGACGATCGGGTAGACCGACTCCAGCGGCCGGTGGCGCCACTCCTTGACAACCTCCATCACGGCGTCGATGATCCGGCTGATCGTGTCCCGCCCGATGCTCGTGGTGCCGTAGAGGCGCTCCAGATGCGACTGGATGTCCCGCACCGACATGCCGCCGGCATACAGGTCGATGATCTTCGCGTCCAAGCCTGCCAAACGGGTCTGGCGCTTGGCCACCAGCTGCGGCTCGAAGCTGCCGTTGCGGTCCCTGGGGGTGTTCACCTCGACCGGCCCGAGATCGGTCGCAAGAGTTTTCGGGGTCGAGCCGTTGCGCATGTTCCTGGTGCCGCCACGCGGCGCCTGCCCGGGCTCATAGCCCAGATGGTCGGTCAGCTCACCGGCCAGCGCCGCGTCGATCACCCGGCCCGCCAGCTGCGTGAGCAGCCCGCCCGAGCCGGTGATCTCATCCGCAGTCAGGCCCTTCACCGCCCGCCCGAGCGCATCAGCGGGCAACAGGCCAGCCAGCCGATCCAGCGCATGCTCATCAGGCTCAGGGGCGCTATGCACCCGATCAATCGTGACGGACGAACTTTTCATTGTCTTGGTCATGTGGGGTCCTTTCCGGGCCGCGCCCGCCACGGACCGGCTCGTCGCCCCTCGGGGCTCCTCACCGAACCGCGGCCGCCACAAGCCGCTACTCAGACCCAGACCTCACACAGAACGTCGGACAGAACCTGAGGGCTGGCGGTGCTGCGGCGGGTGCTGGACGGGGTGCTGCGTTGCGGCGGGGCGGGCGCGGGGTGCTCGCGAGTGGTGCTGTCCTGGCCGGGCGCGATGATGGGGTCGGCGAACATGATGGTGGTGCAGTTGCGTCTGGATCTGGTGGAGTGTCCGGCGCCGGCGCACGTCTCATTCGCCTCCTAAGGATTCCAGCATTCAAGACGCCAGAAACCCCAGAGACACCGGGGCGTACGCCTCCATCTCAGCCCGTCACTACACCGACGCGAACGTCACAAGCACCCGACAAGCCTCGTATAGAAGCGTCGTCCTTCACTCCGTCAACCCCGGCCTGCCTGTGGGTGAGTCGCCGGGGGGGTGCAACTCCCCCCGGCGACTCACCCAGGAGTTCGATGACGCGCAGCCGGGGGTCAAGCCGGATTGCCAATGGCGACTGAAGAGCGAGCGGGAGCGGATGCTGACCCGGGTCGCGCAGGACGCGCAGCGCGCGCTCTCGGCGGTCGAGCAGGCTGACGGGCTGCTGGGCGATGAGACGGCGAAAGCGGCGTACGATCTACGTGGCGAGTTGATCGGCCAGGACTTCGATGTCGATGATGACGATGTCCCGAGGTTGCATCGCGGGACCAGGCCGGGGCGGATCATCTCCACGATCGACCCGGAGATGCAGCACGGACCGCGAGGATCTCCCGGGCTGCGTGCCGGTCCTGCCCGCTGAAAGAGCGGTGCTGCCCCGGGCGGGAGAGCCGCCAAATCCAGATCGGTGAGCATGAAGAGTTGATCGTCGCCGCCCGCGATGCGCTCGCCGATGCCGAAACCGCGAAGCATTTACGACACACCCGTCCGAGGATCGAACGATTGCTCGGTCTGCTCACGGTCTGCTAGGGCGCTCGCAAAGGCAGGTACATCGGCACCAAGAAGGCGACGTTGCAGGCCAGTTGGGCTGCTGCGTTGGTGAACCGCAACCCGATCGGTCAGCGACTCGCGCTGGCGGGTGGGTGACCGTGGTGAGGAGCCACAGGAACGTCTCCACCGGCCGAGAACGGCGCCCGAGCCCGAGCCTCAGCGCTCGACAGTCCGAACGGGCTGCCGACGAGCACGCGACAAGCACCGACGCCAGCCTGCCGCGCGACACCTATCGAGGATCCGCGCCGTGCGAAAAGTCACTTCCTCAGCGCCCTTCTAGGTATCGGATATGCGCTGTTGGGCTGCGCGTTGGAGGCGGGTGGTCACCGGCGATACGATAGTCGCGGAAGATCGTTAGGCAGGTGGCTAAGCGGGAACTCAGTCACCCCCCCGCAGTGATGGCATGCGACGAGTATGGCGCTCTCTGTGAATGTGATTTGGGGTGCAACCCTGGCGCCGTCGAGCGAGCGCGGCGTCTTCCTCGCACTTTTTTTACACACGGCGTCGCGTAACTGTCTTACGCTGAGTTTGAGTGTGATGGCTTGGTCGAGCCAGTGGTCTTGGTCTTCGATGGTGAGGGCGGCTAGTTGGGCGTGGTGGCTCCAGGTGAGATTTTCCCGACGTCGGGAGGTTTCGTATCGGCCGGCGACGTAGGCGTAGTTCGCGAGCGTCTGTTGGTCGTGGCCGGTGATGTGGGCGGCGAGCTGGTAGTGGTGGTCGTTGTAGTGGCGTTTGCCGAACCGGATCCAGTCCCCGAGCCACCAGTTGGTGGCGTTTGCGACGATGGTGAGTCGCCTGCCGCATGCCTGCCATTCCGCAGCTGTCAGTTTGGCGTGGCCGAGCCATGCAACGGGCGTGGTCCTCTCCCGGGCCGCTTGGCGCTCTGTGAGAGCATCGCGTGTGTCTGCGGCTGCCGGCACCACACCAGAGTGTTGGCCGGCGTCTGGCGGGTTTCTGCTTGCTTGTGCGGGTCGCTGGGTGATCGTCATGGCGTCTGCTGGCTGGCGGGGGTTGCGGAGATGTTTGGCGTTGACGCGGTCGTGGGTGTCGAGGGCGTCGTGGCGGGGGTGGGTGTGGTGTTGGTGAGCCCGGGGCCGGTCTGTCCGGGGGCTGCGCAGGTGGGTGGCGGGCCGCTGACGCGCCCGACCGCGATCTCAATCCGGCTGTCGGGGATCTGCTTGGCGGCGAGCACCAGTGTCGTGTTCGCGGGGATCTGTGAGGGTGTGATCCGGATCGTCGCGCCCGCCGATACAGCACCGACCGCCATGTAGCTGAGCGCCAGGTGGCTTTGGCAGGTTTTGGTGATCGGCACGATCGCCACCGGTGCGTGCAGCGACCGGAGCTTCGCCTGTGCGCCGGTCAGGCCGGTGATCTGGCGGATCGTGACCACGATCACACCGCCGGTGCTCTGGGTGACAGCAAACGACGGCGGCGCTGCGGCCGCCAGAAGCAGCGCGACCACAGCGGCCGCGGCGGCGGTAACTGGGATCGAGATCGCCAGAAACCGCCGGTGTGTGCGCGCAGCCAGGCGAGCAAGCCGGCCACGGGGCGGGCCGGGGATCTGCTGGACCCGCTCGCGCAGTGCCGCGGTCGGATCGATCGCAGCGACGAGATCCTCGAGGCGTTCGGTGAGCGCCTTGGCGAGCTGGTCTTCGCTCAACATGCGTTCTCCTCGCTGGCTGGTGTGGACAGGAGCGCGCGCAGCCGCTCAAGGCCACGAGAGGTGTTTGATTTCACGGTCCCCTCCGGCAGCTCGAGCAGCCGTGCGGTGTCTGTGACCGGTAGGTCGAGGTAGAAGCGCAGCACCAGGATCTCGCGCTGCACGCGCGGGAGCTCCCGCAAAGCCTGCGCGAGCGCGTCACGCTGATCAAACGCGTCGCTGAACGCCGTGGCGTGAGGCTCGTTGACAGCCCCGCCGGTGAGGATCTCCCTGGGCCGCCGACGCTTGTGGCGCCAGTGGTCGCGGCAGACGCTCACCAACACCGCACGGCTATACGGCCTTGGTGCCTCACGTGCGTGATGCCAGTTCTTGAAGACGCGCAGCAGCGTCCCCTGGACCGCGTCCTCGGCAAGATCCACATCCCCAACCAGCAGATAGGCGCCCTTCAACAAGCCAGGCAGAGCCTCAGCGGCAAACCGCCGGAACTCCTCATCCTGGGACAGACGCCTACCCGCAACATGGGGACCGATCTCGGGACGCTCCACGATCACAACCCCTATTAACGCCACCGGACCCGCGCGGGTTCCCGGACAGGCAGAAAACTTTTTCCGGGGCCGGTGTTCAGACGGTTCGGTTAGCTCACAGCGCCCGAGACCGCTCGGTCGACTGCGTGAAACGGGCTGCCGTTGAGGATAGCTGCCAGATCGCGCAGCTGCTCGAGGTTGCTTACGAGGCGGGCGGCACGCACCAGGCCGGTGTGGTCGACCGCGACGGCAAATGGTGTGCCGGGAACACGCCAGGCACACGTCAGCTCGTTGGCTCTCTGCGTGATCAGCATGGAGACAACGAGGGCGCCAAACGCGCTGGCACCGGCTGCGTCGCAGACCACGATCAGCTCGAACCTCGAGAGCGTGTGCGACGCAACCTGTGGGCCGTCCTGGGCTGCGGCTAGCTCGGCGGCGAGCTTCTGGCATGGCCCGCAGGTCGAGCTCAGGAAAAGCACGACCCGGCCGGCCTGACGCTTGGGCAGGCTGGCAAGCAGCTCGTGGCCCGTGACGCGTGGCGGTGGTGCGCCTGGTGCCGGCCCGCCCGTGAGTGTTGTCGGTAACTGGTGTGTGTGTGGTAGGCGGCGTTCGAGGTCGGTCATCCGGGAGTTGAGGCCGAGCACGAGCATTGAGAGACCGATGACGGCGGTCCAGAGCGCGACGAGCAGCACGATCCAGGAAAGAGGCATCACACGCTCCCGGTTGGGTGCTGTCGGGTGGTGTTTGGCGCGCGTGTCGGGCGGCTTGTGTTGTAGAGCCGCAGACCTATCGTCGCGAGGATCACGGTCAGCGGGACCGCAAGCAGCGCCCGCCACGACGGCGAGGCCGGATCATTGCCCCAGGTAGGCCAGGCGGCCAGGGCGCCGCTTGGGCCGGCCGCGACCGTGGCGGCCAGCCCGGCCAGCAGGATGTCGCGGGCGGCCAGCGGCCCGCTGATCTGCTTGGCGGACCCGCAACCGCAACCAAACCGCCGGCCGTGGGCGACATGCCACACAATCGCAAGCGCGAACGCGGCCAGGAGCGTCGCTGCCACGACCGCGGTCGGTTTCAGTGCCACGCCGGCGGCGAGCAGCACCGCGAGCGTGACCTCGAGCCAGGGCAGTACCCTCGCCGCCGGACCCACCAGTCGGTGCGGTAGCGCCCGGTAGCGTGTGATCGCCCGCTCGGTCTCGTCGGGTCCACCGGTAGCGTTGAGCTTCGCCACCCCTGCGGCTGTGAACACGACCGCGAGGATCCACCGGGCGGCTAACAGCAGGTAGACCAAGGGACTATCCGTAGGGTTGTGTGTCCCGGGGGCTCAGCAGCCGGTGCTGAAGTTCCCCTCCGCGCAGCTGACCGCCAGGCATGTGACGTAGTCGATGCCGCAGTCGGTGCTCTGGATGTGGTAGCAGCACTCACCGCTTGGGCAGCTATCCGGCCCGCAGTTGTGCTCATCGCGCGTATAGGTGATGCAGCACCCCGCCTCGATCGCCTCGCGCAGGCCCGCGGGCGCACCGGCAGGGATCGCGTTTAGGACCATCGTCACCGGCAGCTGCGTGAGCGGTGGGGTGTCGGCGCGCGCCGGCGCTGACCCAAAGAGCGACGATACGCCCGCGCCAGCCGTCGCCAGGAGCCCTGCTGAGCCGAACCTTCGCAGAGCCTCGCGTCGTGTGCGCTTCTGACTGGACATGCCTGTCCCCTCCAATCGATCCGTCAACCCGTTCTTCAGTTTCACCGCGCGCAGGCAACCCAGGCAGCTGCCAGCCCCACAGCGAACTCGCTCCCTGCAGCGTTAGTCATACGCCTGAGGACCCGGGCGGTCAAGCTCCGCCCGGCCGCGAGCCGGAACTCTGATCGAGGGACGGCGGCGCGCCGGCGCTGAGACGGCGGCCCGGGGTCCCGCCGGGCCGGCCACTCGAAGGCGTTACGTAGCACCCAAAGCCAAGCTCATAGCGCTTGACAAATCTAGCGCTAGATCATATCTTCTGGTTTGTGCTGTTCACACGCGATGAAGGGAGCCGGAGTGATGTTGTTGCGACGGGCTGGTGGCGGGCTGTTTGGCTTGGTGTTGTTCAGCGCCGCAAGTGCGGGGTGTCTAGCTGCGTTGAAGGCGGCGGGATTGACGGGGGTTGCGCCCAAGGGCGCGGCGGTGATCGTGCAGCTGGTCGCGACGCTGACCAGCAATTGGGAGTGGCTGATCGGGACCGGGGTCGGGTTGGTGTTGATGCTGATCGCGGGTTTGATGATGTTCGGCTCCCAGCGCGCGCCTGATCATCTGTTCCGTGTGATCGCGGGGATCATGCTGATCCTGATCGTGATCCCCGCGGTTCTTGCCTGAGCGGTCTTGACGCGGCTGTGATCATCTCCCGCAAAGCGTTCCTGCTCGTGTTTGCTGTGCTGCTCGCCGCGCCGCCTCCGGCCTGGGCGGCGGGCTTGCATCTGCCGATGGTCAGCGCGGGCATCTTTGGTTCGATCTTCGGGACGATCGGGCACGTGGTTCTGGGTGCGTTCTCGTGGACGATCGGGCTCGCGTCGAAGTTCGTGCTGACGACGATCGGCGCGTTGGTGAGGCTGCTGATCCCGCGCTCCTGGGTCAGTAACGGTCTTCAGATCATGGAGTGGATCGTCGCGGTCCCGAACTACGCGGGGACGGTCGCGGCGCCGGGGGGCGGGCAGGAGTTCGGGTTCGGTGGGATCAACGCGCTGCGTGATCTGTTCATGTGGCTCGGGGTCGCGGTCGCGCCGCTGTCGATTACGTATGCGACCTCTCGCGCGATGATCGGCGAGTCAGAGCCGGTCGTCGTCCCGGTGGTGCGGGTCGTGACGGTCGCCGCGGTGGTTGCGTCCTACCCGTACTGGTGGTCGCAGGCGGCGGCGCTGTGTGACCAGATCACAGGCGCGATCCTGACTTTGCCGGACGTCAGCCGCGGGCTGTACAAGCTGATGGAGTACGCGGTTGACGGGGTCGCGCTCGGTGGCTGGCAGCTGATTGACCTCGGGCTGATGGCGGCGATCGGGGTGGAGCTGCTCGGCCTGATCTTCTTGAAGGTCGTGCTGATCCTGCTCGGCGCGCTGTTGTACGCGACGGGGCCTTTGATGATCGGTCTGGTCCCGACCAGGGCTGGCGGTGCGCTGGCGAGAGCGTGGTCGAGTGCTGTGGTGGCGCTGTTCGCGCTCGGGATTGGGTGGGCGACCGTGTTCGCTGTGGGCGCGCTGCTGATCGGTGACGCAGGCACCGCGGGACCGCTGATCGCGGGCAACAGCACGTTCGGGGCGCTGATGGGCGGCTTGATGCTTGCGCTGGCGGGGCTCGCGAGCCTGTGGTTCTGTCTCAAGCTGGCGCGGGAAGCGGGCTCGCTGCTACGGCTGCAGCTCGCGGGGCTGCTCACGCTCGGGCACTCTCACAACACCACTCGCGCCGGTGGCGCAGCCGTGCGTGGGAGAACGACCGGGCAGTCGCTACGCGACTACGGGTCAAGGCTAGCGCGGGCGAGCACCGCCGCTGGCGGCGAGCTCGCCGCGGCCGTGCCGGGTGGCGGGGCGCTTGTGAGCGCTGGCCGGGCCGCGGGCTATGTTGGGCGTCGCGGCCTGGTCGGGACCGCTGGGGCGGGCGCACGCGCCGGCGCTCAGCGCGCGGCCGGGTCCGTGGGCGTGCGGGTGGGTCGCTCTCGCGCCGGGGCGGTCGCGGTCAGGATGGCCCGTGCGGGGACTGCGAGCTGGACCGCGACGCCCCGCCGGACGACGGCCGCAGGCACCAACGGCTCACCTCGACAGCAGACCGCCACCGGTAAAGGCCGTGGTAACGCGCCTGGCGGGAACCACACCCGGCCAGCGCCCGGCCCGGACACGCCGCAGGGAGCTTCGCGGGGCCGCGCCCTGTCCGGTGATGGTCAGGCGTCTACAAGCACCCGGGATCGGTCACGCCGACGGCCGGCCCGGCAGGGCGACAACCCGTCTCGCTTACCTGGGTCCAGCGGAAGTGCAGCGCGGCCCGCCGCGCCAAAGACTCCGGCTCATCCTGCGTTGCGGCCGTCAACGCCCCCGGGTTCGGGTCGCCCGCCAGCTCCACAGAGTCCGGTGAGCCCGCCTCCCAGGGTCCCGGCCCCGCCGCCTGAGAGCAAGCCTGTGGCTGGCCGACGGCCCGCCACACCGGCGCCGAAGACACCCCGCTCCCTAAGGCTTCCGAAGCGGCGCAAGCGATGACCCCGACTTTGCGCAGGCTCAACGATCGCGAGCGGTACTGGGGTCTCACCTGGCCCGCGTGGATCGCCGTTGGGATCGCTGCCGGGATGCTTTACGGGGCGGTCAGGGTCTCTCCGCTGGGTGTCAGGGCGACGATCACGCTCGTTGTGCTGATCCTTGCGTTCAGTGGGATGGTGATCGCCGGCGTGTCCGGGCAGGCGCTCTCCCCGGGCCGGCAACTGGCAGCGATCGTCCGCTACCACTGTGCGGCGAGGCGCTACCGGCTGCCGGACGTACCGGACAAGCGTGGCCTGGTCCTCGACCGCCGGCCTCCGGAGTCTGACCCGCCAGGCGGGCTCGAGGGGTTCGGGGAGGTGTTGGCGTGATCAAGCGCGAGTCTCGCATCGGGTCGATCGCGGCGCTTTTGCCCGTGTCGCTGGTCGAGCCGGACGGTTTGGTCATCACCACCGACGGCAGCTATGTGCGGCTGATCCTGTGCGAGCGGGTGCCGAACACGATCACCGCCGAACCCTCCGGGCTCTCGCGGATCGAGGCGGCGTACGCGGCGCTCTGCCGCATCATCCCCGATCGCCAGAGCCTGATAATCCTCGCGCAAACCGACCCGGTCCCGATTCACGAAGCCCTGGCCTCGGACGAGCACGCCACCCGTGTCGCCGCCGGCCAGGATCGCGCCAGCGGCCACCCTGAGCTTGCGTCCGCGCGCGAGCGGCTTTTGGCGGCGACCCAGCAGACGGTGATCGCCGCCGCGGGGGCCGAGCAGCCGGCGGTCGCCGCCAGATGGTGGGTCGCGGTCCCTTACCGTCCCGTGGTCGATGACGCTCGCGTTCAGCTGCGAGCGATCCTCGCCGGGGCGCGCGGTAAGACGTTGTGGGACACGCACCGCGAGGCGGCGCAGGAGAGCCTACGGCTGCGCAATCAGGTGGATGCGGGGTTGCGCGGGGCCGGGATCGAGACCTGGGCGCTCAGCGGCACCGAGACGCTGGCGCTGCTGTGGGAGCGCCTGCACCCCGCCGCCGAGGTCGAAGATCACGAGCAGCTACTCAACCGACTCGCCCAGGTGTGTCGGGTTGCGGACGCGACCACTCTGGCCGAGGCCGCGGAGGACCGCCACCGGATCCTCGAGGCGATCACCGACGGGGCGGAGCTTGACTACGGCGAGAACCCCTCATGGTTGCGACACAGCGATGGGACGCTTGAGGAAACCATCCATCTGGCAACCCCGCCGCTTGCGACCGATCCGTCATGGCTTGCGCATCTGCTCACATGTCCGCTGCCGGCGACATTGGCGGTTCACATTCAGGTGGGTGTCCGGGCTCGCGAGAAGCACCGCCAGCGCCGCCGCTGGCGGCGGCTGCGGGCCGCCGTGCGTTACAAGGACCGTCACGAAAGGCTGGTCGGCTCCGATGAGGAAGAGGCACTCGAGGAGGCCGCGATCGTTGACGCGGAGCTTGCCGCCGAGGTCGGCGCGACCGTGTACCAGGTCGGCATTTACTGCGCGATCCGTGACCCTCGCGGTGACCCCGAGATGTTCGGACGGACGGTGCGGCAGACCTGCGCGGACTTTCACGCGCTCACCAACGCCCGGGTCGTGCGTGGACGGCATCTTGCGCTTGAGGGCTTCACCTCGACGCTGCCGCTCGGTGTTGACACCCTTCGCGCACGGCGGCGCTACGCGCAACGGAACATCGCGCACTGTGTCGCTTTGACCTCGAGCCGGTGCGGCTGCCCCGGTGGGCTGATTCTCGGGACCGCTGACCCCGGTGGCACGCTCGAGCGCCTGGACCCGTATGACCCGCAGTTTCAGACGACGCTGACGTTGATCGTCGGCAAGGGCGGGGGAGGCAAGACGGTCACGAGCATCCTGCTGGCCGCTCGGTTCATCGCTCAGGGCGGCCGGGTTTATGTCACCGACCGCAGCTCCACCCCTGACGATTGCGGTAATACCGGCGGGAGCGGTCATTACGACACGCTGCTGTCGCTGATCCCGGGCGGGCGGCGGGTGCAGCTCGGGACCGCGCACGGTGATGTGATCTGCCCGTGGGACGTGCCCGATCTGTCAAGCGTCCCGGATCAGAAGATCGAGTTTCTGCTGGCGATGCACGCGCTGCTGATCGGCGACGCGCACGACCCCGAAGGACAGGTCCGCACACTCGACGCCGACGAAGAAGCGATGCTCCGCGAGGCCATCAACACCGTGTACCGGCGCTGCGCTGATAGCGGGCAGCGGCCACGCGAGCAGCTGCTGATCGACGCGCTCAGCAAGCGCCACGCGAGCGGTGAGCTTGTCGGCGCAAACGCCGACAAGCTGCAATCGCTGCTGCTGCGCCTTGGCCCGTACGGGAGCGGCGGGACGCTCGCGCACATCGCCGACCGCGAAACCTCTGTGGCGGAGGACGCACCACTGGTGCTGTTTGATTTCACCGGCCTGTCTGACCGCCTGGCGCCGGCGCTGACTTTGGCTGTCGCCGATTACGTCGAATGGCATGTTCATCGTCTGCGGCGGTGCAAGGTGGCCGGTGAGCTTGCCGATCACGGCCCGTGGGCCGGGCGCGCGGAGCTGATCATCGAGGAGGGCTGGAAGCCGCTGTCCTCCCCCGCTGCGGGTGCGTGGCTGAACGAGTACGCGCGCCGTGCCCGCCACTACGACCTGTGGCTGACGTTCATCACCCAGTTCTTCACGGACTTCCGCAGCGAACAGGGCCGCGCGCTTTTGGGCAACTATGCGGTTGCGCTGTGTCTGCCAAACGAGCTGCGGGACCTCGAGTCCGCGCGCGACACGCTCAGCCTGACCGACACCGACATCAGCGAGATCCTCGCGCTGCCGAGCCAGCAGGGCGCGTACTCGACGCTGTACATGATCTCAAAGCGCGGCCGTGGCGCGGTCAGGGTCGCGCCAAGCGACCCGGAGTACTGGATCGCGAGCTCGAGCCCGGACTCAGACCAGCCTGCCCGCCACGCCGCGCTGCGCGACAGCGGTGGGGATCCATGGGCGGCGCTCACGCTGCTCTGCGACCCCGACTGGCACACCCAACGCCACACGACCAGCCGAGGGGCACGATGAGCGGCCGTCGCAGGCACGCGGGCCGCTGGGTGGCGGCCGCCGGCGCGGGTCTGTTCATGGTCGTGCTGGCGCCGGTCGTGCTAGTGGCCGGCGTCGGCAACCCGCCCTGCCAGGTCGTCAGCCCCGACACGGTCACCACGCCGGCCGCGACCGCGGGTGGCGGCATGTTCGCCCAGCCACTCGAGCTACAGCCTGACCGCTGGTATCGGGTCGGTGCGACCGAGTACGGCGGGCCGTCCGATCCGGGCTCTGGTGAGTACGCGGCGAGCGGCGTCTATCTGCCCGCCTACCCCGACAGCTTCGCGGAGCTCTCGCTGCTTGACAGCAACCCGGCAAACACGGGTGCTTTCACGTTCGCTGACGCCAACGCGCTGGGCAACCTGCCTTACGGCACCTCGATCCGTGTCGCAAACGGCGTCCGCGAGCAGGTGCTGGTGAAGCGTGACGTCGGCTACGGCCAGGGACCCGGCCAGACGATCCCCTACCGCATCGACGTCTGGCACACGGCCGCCGAAAAACTCGGAATAACGAAGACCCCGGTTGAGATCGAGCTGGCGCCAGCCTCCGGGACCGCCGCGACACTCCACCAGCTCCCGACCCCGGCCAGCGCAAATCAGGGTGGCGGGTGCGCCAGCAACACCGTGCAGCTGACGCTGACAGCGGGCCAGAGCGCACAGATCCTCCCCGACGGTCAGGCGACCGCCCCGGCGGACGCTCCAGCCGCCGTGAAGGACGCGATCGCCGCCGGCAACCAGCTGATCGACAAGCCCTACCTGTACGGGGGTGGGCACGGCCAGCCACTGGCCACCCTGGCCGACAGCTACGACTGCTCAAGCAGCACCAGTTACATCCTGTATGGCGCGGGTGTGTTTAGCGACTGGCCACAGGACTCAACGCAGCTGGAGACATACGGTCGGCCGGGGCCAGGGGCGTGGATCACCGTTTACGCCAACAGTGCGCACGCGTTCATCGATGTCGCCGGGGTCGTGATGGACACCGCGCACTATGCGCCGACCACGCCGGCCGGCAGCGGCCCGCGGTGGCAGCCAGCCTCGATCATCACCGCGCAGTACGCCGGCGATCAGACCGCCGGCAACGGCGGGTTCGTGCAACGCCACCCAGAGGGCCTCTGATGCGTCGCCCGGCCTACCGGCTCGCGATTGCCCTTCTGAGCGCCGGGACGCTCGCCGGCTGCGGGATCACCAACCCATACGCCAGCACCAGTGCCGCCGCGCCGGCTCGCACACGACCGGCGAGAACAAGCAGCACGAGCGCCACAACCTTCACTGACGCGGACCCGACCCCTGAGCGTGGCGGCACGATCCCCCGGCTTTCGGCACGAGCCGGGAAGGCGCTCGCGGCGGGTGCCGGCCAGCCGACACCGCGGCTGGCGCTCGAGCACTACGCGCGGATCTACATCAACTGGCGTGCGGGCACTGTCGCACAAACCCAGCTGCGGCTTGCCGGGATCTCGCTCGCCGGCGCCCGCGCACAGGCGCTGCAGGCGGCCGCGAGCTACCAGCACGACGCGACATTGGCGCGAAGCCAGGTGGCCAACAGCGGCCAGGTTGTCTCGATCGCGCCCGGCCAGGGCCCCGCGGCCGGGGTGTGGGTGGTCGTCACCAGCGAGAAGACAACCGGACAGGGTGACTACCAGGGGCTCCCTGCGCAGCTGCACGTCACCTACGCACAACTCACCCACACCCCGGGCGGATGGGTCGTCTCAGAGTGGGAGCCACGCACATGACCGCGAGCCACCGGATCGCCTTGGCCTCAACCGCCGTCCTCGGACTCACCGTGCTGGGTGTGCTCATGGCGCTCATCGACCCGACGCTCGCTGGAGACACAGCGCCGCACGCGGCACTTGCCGGCAGCGTCGCCGACGCGCTCTGGATCCTTCAACACAACCTGCGGGTCCTCGCGGTCCCGTTTCTGCTGGCGGGACTGCGGTTCCCCGCAAGCCGCCTTGGGCGCCGCAGCGGCGACGCGATCATCACCGGCATGGTCGCCGCCAGCACGATCCCTGTCGGGATCGCGCTCGGCCGCTGGCAGGAGCGGCTTGTGCCGTACCTGCCGCAGCTCCCGCTGGAATGGGCTGCACTGACCGTCGCTACCAGCGCGTGGCTGGCCGCCCGGCACGGCCAGGCGTCAGTGCGCGAGCTCGCGGTCATTGGCGCGAGCACGGCAGTGCTGCTGGTCGGCGCCGCGGGCCTCGAGACGTGGTGCACCCCGCACCATGCGGCCGGCAGACACACACCGGCACGACTGGCGGCGGCTCGTCTCCCGCTTGCGGGCGGGCAGCTCAGTGGGTGGCGGCGTGCGCGCTGAACGTGATCGCGTCGCCGACGGGTTCGCCGTGCTCGTCGTAGGTCACCAGCGCGAGGTGCTCTGCCGCCTGCGGCGCCTCACCGACGATCTGCTCAAGCGTCGCGCGGGCCTCCCGCTCGTCGTCGAAGGACTCGACGAGGTTGCCGGTGCTGTCAACGATCACGTACATCTCAAGCTCAGGCTGGCTGCGCGGGATCGGCTCCCGCCAGCCCGATCGGCAGCACACCCCGCGGCTTGCTCGATCGGCGCCGCTTGGTTCTCGTGTGTGGACACGAGCCGCTTGTGGGTGCCGGTGGTTGCTTTCGCCACGGATTTTGCGCCGGCAACGCCCCGGTCGCTTCAAGGTCACGCGTTCCCTTCCCCTCACCACGTTCGGTTCCGCTCGGCTCTATGGCCGGCGCTGACCGAGCTACATCAACCACCGACCCCCACAAGGAGGGGCCAGATGCTCACAATCAACGGCAACGGCAACATCACCCGCGCGCCCGAGCTGCGTAACACCACCTCAGGCAAGGCGGCTACGACCGTGTCGGTCGCCTGCCAGCAACGCAAGACAGACGACGGCCCGGCGTATGTGGACCTGGTCCTCTGGGAGGCGCAGGCTGAGGCGGCCGTGAAATACGGCGCTTGTGACGTTTTCGTGGGTGTAGTGACCGGCTGAGAACGGGGCGCACGCCCCGTTGGCTCTAGGGTTTCCGGCTTCTTCAGTGCTGGATTCCTTAGGAGGCGAACGAGACGTGCGCAGCATCAGAGTATGGGCGCGGCTGCTTGGGCTGCGCGGGACGGTGATCGAGGAGGTCAACGTCAACGACGCTGGGGAGGGGACGGAGGTTGTTGTGGCGGTCCGGCCGGGCTGGCGGGAGCGGGGTCGTTGTGGGATCTGTGGCCGGCGTGCGGGGCGCTTTGATCGTGGCGGCGGGCGACGGCGTTGGCGGGCGCTGGACCTCGGCACGTCGCTGTGCTGGATCGAGGCTGACGCCCCGCGGGTGTGCTGTAGCAAGCACGGGGTGGTGGTCGCCCGGGTGCCGTGGGCCAGGCACGACTCCAGGTTCACCCGTGCGTTTGAGGATCAGTGCTGCTGGCTGGCGGTGAACTGCTCCAAGAAGGCTGTCGCTGAGCTGATGCGTTGCTCCTGGCGGACTGTTGGGAGCATCCTTGAGCGGGTCTGTGGCGAAGCCCGCTTGAAGGTCGATCTGCTGTCGGGGCTTACGAGCATCGGGATCGACGAGATCAGCTACAGACGCGGTCAGAGATACCTCACCGTCGTCGTTGATCATCACAGCGGCCGGCTGGTGTGGGCCGCCCCTGGCCGCGACCGCCAGACGGTGCTCTCGTTCTTTGATGCGCTCGGCCAAGAGCGCTGCAAAGAGATCGAATCTGTGTCCTGTGACATGGCCTCATGGATCAGCTCCGCGGTCGCTGAAGCGGTCCCTGACGCGCAGCGTTGCGTGGACCCGTTCCACGTGATCGGGTTAGCAACCGACGCGCTTGACGAGGTCCGCCGTGAGCTGTGGCGCGAAGCCAGACGCGAGAAGAACCTGACGCTCGCCAAGGACCTCAAGGGCGCCCGGTTCTGTGTGTGGAAGAACCCGGAGAATCTCACCGACCGCCAAGCCCAGAAGCTCGCGGTGATCGGAAAGCTCAACGGGCCGCTGTACCGCGCCTACCTGCTCAAGGAACAGCTGCGCCAGATCTACCGGTCCGCAACCTACGAGGAAGCCGAGGCGCTGCTGGACGCATGGCTGGCCTGGGCCAGACGCTGCCGGCTGCCGGCGTTCACGAAGCTCGCCAGAACGATCACAGCCCAACGCGACGGGATCCTCGCTGCCATCCGCCTCGGGCTCTCCAACGCCCGCGTGGAACAGATCAACACCCAGATCAGGCTGATCACCAGACGAGCGTTCGGCTTTCACTCAGCCGACGCGCTGATCGCGCTCGCGATGCTCACACTATCCGGGCTCTGCCCACCACTCCCAGACCGGGTCAAATAACCCACGAAAACGTCACAAGACCCTGAAATACCTGGTCAAGGGCCAGGCGGTCGCGTTCAGCGGCCGGCCGGAGATCCGGTCCTACAAGCGCAACAACGGCGAGCCCGGCGTCACGCTCGAGGTGCACGGCGTTGACCTCGAGTACGGCTCAAAGCCGCAGGACCGCCACGCCGACGTCGAGGGCGACCAGGAGCCGGCGCAGGCGGCCGCGTAACCGCGGCGGCTGGGCGGGACGCCCGTGCCGGGGCGTCCCGCCAGACGGCCACCCTCAACCAGGAGAGCGACATGCAACAGCACACAACTACCACCATCGACGTCCAGCATGCGGCCTGCCCGAGCCGCCGGACCGAGGCCGAGCTGCCGCTTGAGCTGACGGTCCGCGAAGACCCGGCGGAGATCGCGGCGCTGTGGGCGATGAGCGTCCCGGAGCGGATCGAGGCGATGTGGGCCGGACAGCTCAGCCTCTCGCAGCTGACGGAATGGAGCTCGCGGCGACCAGGCCAGGTCCCGCGGCTCGGCGGCGAGTTCGCCTGGATCGTGATGCGCACACCCGAGTGGGCCGAGCCCTCCCAGTGCCAGGGCGACAACGTCATCCACCTCTCTGAAAGGCGTGAGCACCGTGCCGCCGCATGAGGACCACCCGGTTCACGTACACACCGTGCAGGCCAGCGCCCAGGCGCGGCGGTTCAGCGTCTGGCTTGACCAGCTCCGTGCCTGTGATCTGAGCTTCGCCGAGGCCTCGACGCTCCATCCGGATGAGATGGGTGAGTGGCAGGCCGGCGTCTACCTGCTCACCGGCTGCGAGCCGGTCTGGTTGCAGCTCGGCGGCTGCGTGCTGGCCGAACGCTCGCTGCAGGCGGCCGTCGACGAACTGGACCAGCCGCAGCGCTGGTGGTCCCCGGGCGAGGAGGCCGCGATCCGCTGGGCCGCGCACTTCTGGGATCTCAGGCATTCAGGACCCGGGTTCCCGTCCGAGTTCGGCCACTTCCATTTCCGCCGCTGGGTCAACGCCTGCCATCTCTACAAGCGCACCGCGCCGACGCTCACCATCACCAACCGGGGTGTGCGATGACCCAGACGCTTGCCGGCGCTGACATCCGCGGCTACTACCACGCGCTCGGGATCAGCATCCCGGTGTGGGCGGGCACCAACGCGTCGGTCAGCTGTTTTGCCGACCCCGACGCCCACCATCACGGCGACCGTGACCCCTCCTGCAGCATCAACCTCCAACACGGCGCCTGGCACTGTCACGGCTGCGGCGCGGCCGGCGGTGCCTACGACGCAGCCACAGCCCGCGGCTACACCGCACGGGCCGCGATCGACCTGATGGTCAGCCACGGCCTGATCGAGCGGCGTGCCAAGCCCCTGAACGCTCGCGCCGCGGCGGGAAGGTCACCCGCCCGACGCGCGAATCCGGCTGAGCAGCGAGCGCACCGACCGAGGCTCGCCATCACCGAACTCGACGTGCGGCACTGGCAGGCAGCGCTCACCGAGCAGACGCAGCTGATCGCCAAACTCACCCGCGGTCGCGGCTGGCTGTACAGCACCATGCACGAGCTCGGACTCGGCTGCGACGCCGGGCGCGTCACGATCCCCGTTCGTGACCGTGACCGCCGGCTCGTGGGACTGCTGCGCTACCAGCCCTGGCCGAAGCACGGGCAAGCGAAAATGCTGGCCGCCCCCGGGTCACGCCGCGCGTTGCTCCCACACCCCGCCGCCGAGCCCTCCACGGAGATACTGCTCGTCGAGGGCGAACCCGACATGATCGCCGCCCGCTCCCGCGACATACCCGCGATCGCCGTCCCCGGCGCGGAAACGTGGCGACCCGAATGGGCGCCCCTCTTCACCGGACGCGAGGTTACGATCATCATGGACTGCGACCCGGAAGGACGCCGCGCCGCAGAACGCATCGCCCAGGACCTCCACGGACTTGCGGCCGCACGAGTGTTGGACATCGCACCGGACCGCCGCGACGGCTACGACCTCACCGACCTGCTGCTCGACCACCCACGCCTCGGGAAGGAGATCCTGCGATGAACGCCGACGATGCTCTGACGCTGAGCGACGAGCAGCTGGACCGGCTCGCCGACCTGCTGGCGCTGAAGCTGGCGCACGTCAAGCCCGCCACACCGGCGATGCTGACGGTCGAGGACGTCTGCGCCACGTTTCAGGTCAGTCGGGCCTGGGTGTACGAGAACGCCGCGAGGCTCGGTGGGGTGAAGCTCGGCCCCAGCCAGCGCGCACCGCTGCGGTTTGAAGCAAAGCGCGTGGCCGCTGCAATGAGCCCGCTGGGCCGGCCTGATCTCGCCACCACCGCCGCCCTTCAAGCAATGCCTCGGCGCACGCGCCGCAAGCACCTACACCCGGTCTACGATGGCTAGCCGCTCCCGACAAGTCACGAAGACCCCGGGACGGGGGCCACAGCAGACCGGCCAGGTCCGTGAGCACCAGGCGAAGTCGGGGATCGTCACCTACTCGCTGCGGGTTCGCTGGCGCGGCGAGCGGATCAGCGTCAGGCTCGGCAGCGAGCTCGAGGGCTGGAACCGAGCGCTCGCCGACCTGAAGCTGGCTGAGACAGTCGCAGCGATCAGTGCCGGCACCTGGCAGCCGCCGGCTCCGGAGCTCGACGCTGAGGAACACGACCCGATCTTTCACGAGTTCGCGACCGTCTGGCTGGAGCAGCACGGGGCGGACCTCGACGACAGCACACGCGCGGGCTACGGCCACGTGCTCAGCCGCTACATCCTGCCCACCTTCAAAGACCACCGTCTCAGTGAGATCACGTACGAGACGGTCAGGCAATGGCGCGACCGCTTGCGCGCCGAGTCCGAGCAGCTCAAGCTCGCCCAGGCCAACAACCTCAAACTCATCGACCGCCAAGGCCGACCAAAACGTCCGTTCGGCCCGCAAACGATCAACCAGTCAGTGCGCCTGCTCGGACAGATCCTCGATCGCGCGGTTGAGAGCGAGCACTATCTGATCGACCGCAACCCCGCCAAGGGGCGCTCAGGGCTGCGCATGAAGACGCCGCCCCGGCCACCGCGCAACCACCTCGAAGCCGACGAGGTGTTGAGCCTCATCCAAGCGGCCGATCTCGTCGACCAAGGCGTAACGCCAACGAGCCTCAGACACGCGCGGACCGCTCGCGAGCTGCGCGCGCAGGGCAAGACCTGGGCGCAGGTCGGCGAGGCGATGGGCTGCTCGGAGGCGACCGCGATCTACCGCTCGCGGATCAAGCCCAAGCGCGATGCGCCGCGCCGGCGCCGAGCGATGATCGTGCTGCTGTCACTGACGGGCACGCGCGCCGGTGAACACACCGAGCTCGCTTGGACCGGGGTCGATCAGACGCACGGGCGGATCATTCTTGATGACGCGAAGACTCCGGCCGGCGTGCGAGAGATCCAGATGTCACCGTTCGTCCGTGAGGAAGTGAGCCTGTACCGCGAATCGCTCGCGCAGGCACCGCTGGTCGATGATCCCGTCTTCCCTGTCCGTGGTGGCGGGCACGGCGACCGGCACAACCTCGGTCGGCGGCTGCGGCACATCGTCGCCATCGCCAACGATCTACGCAGCGAACATGGACTCGCGCCCCTGCCCAAGCGGATAACGCCGCACACGTTCCGCCGAACCTTCGTGACGCTCTCCTTCCAGGCCGGCAAGGACCTCGTGTTCGTGCAAAGCCAGGTCGGGCACGCCGACTGGAAGACGACGCTCGAGATCTACACGCAGCAGAGCCATCGCAGCGTCGACCCCGAGATCCGCGAGCTGCTCGACGCCTATCTGGCCGAGGCCCGACCGGGCGAGCTGGCCGCGAGCGCGGCGGCTCGTGCGCGGCTGCACAGACGTCTGGAGCCAGCGCTATGAGCGTCTCCGGACCCCGAGTCAGCGTCCAGAATGCGCCCGGTTGTCTGGTCAATTGGGCCAGTAAAAGCCGATTCCGGCATTTACTGGCCCAATTAGAGGCTTCGAGCCCGGTTGAGTTCACCCGCAAAAGATGCCAACTAGCAGGGGTTTCGTCGTATGGCGAGACCCGGACTTGAACCGGGGACACCACGATTTTCAGTCGTGTGCTCTACCAGCTGAGCTATCCCGCCTAGGGCACCGATGCTAGCGAAGGGTCTGCACCCCCGGCGGTCCCGGTGTGGCCCGGGGTTCGACCATGGGGCTGTCCGGAATGTGACAAGGGCTGTGCAAGCGCGGGTTGGCGTGGGTAGCCAGAGAGCATGGAGCAGGAGCACCGCTGGAATGATCAGAAAGGGGCGGACTTGCGTGGCGCGCGCGAGCACGACACCCAATTCTCGATGACGCTCGCGGAGCGTCATCGAAGCATGATCGTGAGCGCCGGTCATCGCCTGGCACACGAGCTCGGGCACCTTGGCTGCCCGGCGCCGCAGACGGAGATCGCCCGGCGTTGCGGGGTTGACCACTGGAGTCAGGCATCGCTGGACGAGGCCGTCACGGCGGCCGAGCGTGAGGGCCTGTTACACCGGCTGCCGCTGGGGTGGCTGGCGCCCGCACAGGCGCTCGGGACCGACGCCGGGCCGCGCCCGCTCGGCCGGCAGGTGGCGAGCTCGCACGAATGGCCCGAGCCGTCAGGCCGGGGCAGACCCGAGCGCGCGCAGCACGGCGGCCGGCGCCTCGAACCCCTCGCGGAACGCACGTCCCGCGTCGAGTCCTGAGGCGTCGCGGGCGCCACCCACCACGATGTGCGGGCGTCCGGCGGCGGCGAGCGCGTCCGCCAGGGAGCGCTCCGGCTCCTGGCCGGCGGCGAGGATCACGCTGTCGGCGCCGATCCGCCGCTGCGTGCCGTCCTCGGTACGGACCACGACCGCTTCCGGTTCGATCCGCTCGTAGGTGACGCCGGCGAGCAGCTCGACACCCGCGTGGCGTAGCTCCTCGACCACGACCCAGCGGGTCGAGGCACCGATACCATCCCCGATCCGCCCGCTGCGGCGCATCACCGTCACCCGCCGCGAAGCCTGCGCCGACCTTTGTGTCGCCGACCACCGTCGATGGTGGTCGGCGACACAGGGGTCGCCATCGAGGCCGTAGCGCCCGTAGAAGCTCTCCGCGGGGTCAAGTGACAACAGGTGCGCGACATCCACGCCGATCCCCCCGGCGCCGATGATCGCCACCCGCTCCCCGACCAATGCGCGCGGGTCGCTCGCGCCCAGAAGCTGCGCGTAGGTGAGCACGTGCGGGAGCTCCACGCCCGGCAGCGCCACCGCCCGTGGCACCACGCCGGTCGCCACGACGACCAGATCAAAGCCCGCAACCGACTCAAGCGAGGCCCGCGCCCCCAGGCGCACATTCACCCCGAGCCGCTCAAGCTCCCCGGCGAAGTAGCTCCCGGTGAGCCCGAAGTCCTCCTTACCGGGGATCCGGCGGGCCATCCGGAACTGCCCGCCGAGCTCCTCGCCCGCCTCCCACAGCGTCACCGCGAAGCCGCTCGCAGCAAGCGCCCTGGCCGCCTCCATGCCCGCCGGCCCGCCACCCGCGACCGCCACGCGCGCGCCCTCGCCGTCAAGCCGCGTGGCGGTCTCGAACCCCGCCCGAGGGTTGACCGCGCACGAGACCCGCCGGTCGAAGATCGAGGCGTCGATGCACTGGTTGCAGGCGATGCAGACGTTCACGCGTTGACGCCTGCGGCTGCGCTCGACAAACAGCGGGTCGGCCAGAAACGGCCGCGCCAGCGACACGAAGTCACACATCCCGGCGCCCACCAGCGTGTCGGCCAGGGCGGCAGTGTTGACCCGGTTTGAGGCGATCACCGGAACGCTCACCGCCTCCCGCACCGCACGCGCCCACGGCGCCCAGGCACCCGGGGGCACCACCGCCTGCACCGTCGGCACGCGGGACTCGTGCCAGCCGATCCCGACATTCAGTGCGTCGGCTGGCCCGCTGGCCAGCCGACTACCGAGCTCGCGCACATCCTCGATGCTCGCGCCGCCCGGCACCAGGTCGGCGCCCGACAGCCGGTAGACGAGCGCCCCTCCCGTGCCCAGTGCGCTGCGCACAGCGGCCGCCACCGCCAGCGGGAAGCGCATCCGGCCCTCCAGCTCGCCGCCCCAGCGGTCCTCGCGCAGGTTGGTCGCCGGCGCCATGAACTGGCTCAGGAGGTAGCCCTCCGAGCCCATGATCTCAACCCCGTCGAAGCCGAGCTCGCGGGCGCGGGCGGCGCCGCGCGCGAAGTCCTCGATCGTGGCGAGGATCTCCTCTTCGCTCAGTGCCCGCGGCTCGCAACGCGAGTAGCGCGAGTACACCGCCGACGGCGCCACCGGGTCGAGCCCGAATACGTCCCTGGACGCGTAGCGTCCGGCGTGGAAGAGCTGCAGCAGCACGCGCCCGCCGGCGGCGTGCACCGCCTGCGGGATGGCCGCCAGGCGCGCGGCGTCGGCGTCCTCGTTGATCAGGCTGTAGCTGGCACCGCCGGCGCCGACCCGGCTGACCGCCGAGCCGCCGGTCACGATCAGGCCGGCGCCGCCCCGCGCGCGCTCGGCGTAGAAGGCGGCGAGTGCGCGCCCTGAGTCGTCCTCGCGCTCGATGCCCAGGTGCATCGCCCCAATCACCAGCCGGTGGGGCAGCTCCAGCGGGCCGATCCGGCCGGGCCTGAAGACGTGCTCGTGCACGCCCGGCTAACGCAGCAGCTCGCGCGCGATCGTCTGCTTCTGCACCTCGACCGTGCCCTCCTCGAAGCGCTGCGCGCGCGCGTCGCGGTAGACCCGCTCGATCGGGCTCTTGAAGAACCCCATACCGCCGAAGACCTGCAGCGCCCCGTCGGTCACGCGCTGCAGCATCTCGGAGCCGACCAGCTTCGCCATCGAGGACTCCTTGGCCCCGGTGGCCGGGTCGCGCTCCCAGGTCTGCGCCGCGTACAGCGTCAGCTGCCGCGCCGCCTCCAGGTCCGCGGCCATCTCCGCCAGGCGGAACGAGATCGCCTGGCGCGCGGCGATCGGCTTGCCGAAGGTCTCACGCTGCTTGGCGCGCTCGACCGCGAGGTCGAGCGCCCTGCCCGCAAGCCCCACGCAGGTCATCGCCACCGAGATGCGGCTCGGCACCAGGAAGCCGCCGACTGCGACCTCCAGGCCGTCGCCCTCCGCGCCCAGGCGGTTAGCCACCGGCACCGGCGCGCGGTCGAAGATCAGGTGCGCGTGGTCGGTGCCGGTGACGCCCATCGTGTCGGCCATCAGCCGGTTATCGACGCCCTCTCCGTGGGCGGGGACCATCAGCGCGACCGTGCCCTCGCCGCCGCGCGAACCCTCAAGGCGCGCTGCCAAGAGCAGGTAGTCGGCGCTGTGGCCGAACGTGATCATGTGCTTCTGCCCGCTCAGGTAGTAGGTATCGCCCTCACGCACCACCGAGGACTTGATGTCGGCGCCGGTGCCCGCGTTGGGCTCGGTGAGCGTGAAGGCGACCCGCAGCTCGCCGCTCACCTGGGGGCGCACAAAACGCTCGACCTGCTCGGCGTTTGCGTGCGGCAGCATCGCCCGCCAGAGCCCGTTTGAGACGTGCACGATCATTCGCAGTGAGGCGTGCGGGCGGGAGAAGAGCTCAATCAGCTCCAGATAGCGGGCAAACGGCAGGCCGCGTCCGCCGAGCGAGCGCGGGGCGGCGAGGCTGAGGTAGCCGCGGGCGCGCAGCTCGTCCCAGAGCTCGCTGGGGACGCGGTGCTCTGCCTCGATCAACTCGGTCCAGGCCTCGCCCTCGTGATCGACGTAGGCGCGCACCTCGGCCTTCAGGGCCCGGAACTCGTCCTCGTCAACCGGTGTCGGCGCGGCGTCGAGCGCTGCGGCTGTGGTCATTTTGCTATCGCCTTTCTCTCCAGCGCGAGCGCCTCGCGCAACAGGAACTTCTGGATCTTGCCGGATGGGGTGTGCGGCAGCTCGTCCACGAGCTCGAGCCGCTCGGGCCAGTAGGGCTTCGCGACGTGCTGGGCGTCCAGGTGGCGCTGCATCGCCTCGAAGTCGAGTTCGCCGTCGGGCTCGAGCACCACAAAGGCGCACGCCCGCTCGCCCAGGCGCTCATCCGCCATCGCCACGATCGCCACCTCCCGCACCGATGGGTGCGCGTAGAGGACCTGCTCGACCTCCACCACCGGCACCTTCTCGCCGCCGCGGTTGATCACGTCCTTGACGCGCCCGGTGATGTGCAGGTAGCCGTCCGCGTCGATCCGGGCGAGGTCCCCGGTGCGGTAGTAACCGTCGGGGGTGAGCGCCTGCGCGGTCAGCTCCGGGCGGTTCAGATAGCCCTCAAAGAGCGTCGGGGTGAGCACCTCGAAGTTGCCCTCCGCGCCGGCCGGAAGCGTGTTGCCGTCGTCGTCTGTTACCCGCAGGGTGATGTCCTCCAGCGCGCGGCCGTCGGTTGACCAGGCGCGCTCGGGGTCCTCGCCGGGCACGAACGCCGCGCCCAGGCAGCTCTCGGTGGTGCCGAACGCGCCGCCGACCTCGGCGCCGAGCGCGGCGCGCGCCTCGCGTGCGAGCTCACGCGGGATCGCCGCGCCGGTGGCAACGAACGTCTTCAGCGCCGGCAGCGTCCGCTCGCGCGTCTGGGCGACGCGCACCAGGTCGGCCAGAAACGGCGTTGCGGCCTGCACGAAACTGACCCCCGTCTGCGCCATCGCGTCAAAGGCGATCTCCGGCTCCCAGGTCGTCTGGATCACCTGTGTGGCGCCGAGCGCGAGCGCGATCCACATCCCGTAGAGAAAGCCGGTCTGGTGCGCGAGCGGCGAGGGGACGTAGATGACGTCCTTGGCGGTCAGGCGAAAGTGGCGGGTGTGGATCAGCGCGGCCTGCTGCAGCGCGCGGTGTGTCTGCAGCACGCCCTTGGGCTCGCCTGTCGAGCCAGAGGTGAACAGCAGCTGCGCGGTCAGCTCCGGCCGCGGGTCGCTAGGCGGTGGGGCGCTGGGCGCCTCGGCCGGCGCGTCATCGAGGCAGACGACATGCCGGAGGTCCGGCAGCTGGGCGTGCAGTCCGCGCGCCATCGCGAGGTGATCGTGACCGCGAAACGTGCCCGGGACGATCAGCACCCGGGTGGCGCTCGCGCCCAGCATGAACTCGAGCTCGCGTTCGCGGAAGATTGGCATCAGCGGCTCGCAGACGGCGCCGAGCATCATTGTGCCGAGCGAGATCGCCACGAAGTCGAGCACGTTGGGCAGCTGGTAGGCGACTGGCTCGCCGGTGCCGACACCCAACCGTGCCAGCGTTGCGGCCCAGCGCCTTGAGGCGGTGTCGAGCTCCGCGAACGTCAGCGAGCGCCTCGTACCACCGGGCCCGACCTCGATCACGGCGGGCGTGTCTGCACGCCCGCGCGCGTGACGGGCGAGGCTTGAGGTGATCGAGCCGCTCACGGCGTGGGCGTCAGCTCGCGCCCGACGCTGACCGGAATGCCGATCGCGTTCATGTGCGCGGCAAACTCGGGGTAGGAGATCCGGTAGGCGTGCGGGTAGGAGAGCTCGGTGATCCCTTCGGCGGCCGAGCCGGCTACGGCCAGCGCCATCAGCACGCGGTGGTCATTGAAGGAGGACAAGGACGCCCCGTGCAGGCGCTCGACGCCATGGAACTCGAGGTCGTTGCCGTCGAACTCGACGTGCGCGCCCATGCGCCGCAGCTGCAGCATCGAGGCGACCCGATCTGACTCCTTGAGGCGCACGTGCGAGACGTGCGAGAGCACGGTGTGACCGCGGGCGCGGCTTGCGAGCGTCGAGAGGATCGGGACCATGTCGGGAATGTCGCGGCAGTCAAGGTGGCCGGCGACCGGCGGGGTGCCGTCGTGGTCGATCGTGATCGAGAGGCCGTCGGGCGCAAAGCGCATCGGCACGCCGACGCCCTGCAGCTCGGTCAGGACCGACGCCTCGGGATGGCCGTGGATCGGCACGCGGCTTGTGAAGGTGACCTTCGAGGGGTGAAGCGCACAGGCGGCCAGGCCGAAGGCGGCCGAGCCGATGTCAGGCGGCAGCAGGTAATCCAGGCGCGGCTTCGGTGTCTGGTTGGGCGCAACGGTGAAGTGGCGCCAGTCTTCGCCGACCGCCACCTCGAGGCCGAAGTCGCGCATCATCTCCACCGTCAGTTCCAGGTAGGGGCGCTCGTTGAGCTCGCCGACGACCTCGATCGTGGTCTCCTGCTCGGTGGCGAACGGAGCCAGCATCAGCAGGCCCGAGATCCACTGCGAGAGCGTGCCGTCGATGCGCACGTGACCGCCGCGCGGGCGCCCCGGGTGGACGGTGACAGGCAGTGTCTGCTCTTCGTATTCGAGCCTCACGCCGAGCCGTTGCAGCGCCCGCAACAGCGGGCCGATCGGGCGGCGGCGGAAGTAGCGCTGGCCGACTATCGTCACCGGCCAGTCGCTCAGCGCCGCCAGGCCGATCAGAAAGTAGAGGGTTGTGCCGGAGCTGCCGACCGAAACCTGGTCGGTCCTCGGCGAGAAGCCGGTGGCGCCACTGACCCGCCACTGGCGGCCGCTGCTCGTGACGCCGACACCGAGCTCGCGCAGCGCCTGCACCGTGAACTGGACGTGGCGGGCTTCGGTCCGGTCCGCGATCGTGCTCTGGCCCGGTGCGAGCGCGGCCAGCATCAGCGCCCGGTGGGCGTGGTACTTGGACGGCGGGATTGCGACCTCGCCCTCGAGTGGGCCCTGCGTGCCGGTCACCAGCAGGCGCATCGCGACTCCCCGACGAGGATCATGGGCGCGAGATTAGCTCGCGCAGCTCCGCCAGGCGCCCAACCTGGGCCAGCGGTTCCGGTGATAGCGGTGTGAGCACCAGTTCGGTGACGCCGACGTCGATGTAGGCGCGCAACCTCTCGGCGACCCGTTCGAGGCTGCCGACCGGCGTGTAGCGCTCCACGCGCTCAAACGGCATCCCGTACATCGCTTGGATGTAATCCTCCGCCTGTTCGCGGGCGCGGCCCTCGTTGGCGTCGATCAGCACGCTGATCGCGAGGCCGAGCGCCGGCCGGGGGCGTGCGCGCGCCTGGGCGAGCGCGGCGAGCTGCTCGCCGCGCTCGCCCAGGCGCGCGGGGCTCGTCCAGGTCGCAAGCCAGCCGTCGCCGGTGCGCGCGGCGCGCTCGAGCGCCGCGTCGCTGCGCCCGCCCACCCAGATCGGCGGCATGTGGCTGATCGTCGGTGAAAGCGCCGGTGTGGAGCGGCCGCAGAGCCAGTTGGGCAGGGCGGTGAGGGCGTCGTCGAGCAGGCGGCCACGGCGCCCCACCTCGAGGCCCAGGGCGCTGAACTCCTCCGGAAACTCGCCGCCGACCCCTACACCGAAGAGCAAGCGCCCGGGGGCCAGGGCGTCCAGCGTGGCCAGCTGCTTGGCGACCCAGGCGGGCTGGCGCAGGCCGAGCAGCATCACGCCAAAACCGAGGTTCACGCGCGCTGTCACGGCCGCGACCGCGGCCAACGCGACGCTCGCCTCATACACCGGCGCGGGGCTGCTCAGGTGGTCGCCCACCCAGACCGCGTCAAAGCCGGTGCGCTCCGCGGCCTGGGCCGCCTGGACGAAGCGGGGCGGGCCACCGACGCGCAGCGGGTCAAACGTCGGGAGGTTCAGGCCGAGGCGGACCACGCCGGGCAATCTACCGGGGTGGCAGTCAGGCCGCGCGCATGCGCGCAAGCAGCTCGAGCGCGCCGCGCTTGGAGAGCGGCTCGTTGAGGTTGCCGCACTTGGGCGACTGCACGCACGAGGGGCAGCCGGCCGCGCAGGGGCATTCGGCGATCAGCCGCTGCGCGTCTGAGACCAGCTGGTCAAAGGCCTCATAGCCGCGGCGGGAGATCCCGATGCCGCCGGGGTGCCCGTCGTAGATGAAGATCGTCGGCCCACCGGTCTGCGGGTGCATGCCCGTCGACAGGCCGCCGATGTCCCAGCGGTCACACATCGCGATCAGCGGCAGGACCGCGATCTGGGCGTGCTCGAGCGCGTGCAGGCTGCCGAGCAGGAGGTCGGCCGGGAACGCTTCGGCGGGGTGGGCGGCCAGCGGGCCGCCCGCCCCGGGGCCGCCAAGGAGCTCATCCAGCTCAAACCAGAGGGCGCGCGTGGCGAACTCGGTGGTTGGCATGTCAAGCGACTGGAAGTCGACGACGCTCTGGTCCGCAAGCAGCTTGCGCTGGTAGCCGAGGACCGTCTCGGAGTAGACGACCTCACCGTAGGAGAGGCGCACGCCGTGGCTTGAGCGTGTCTCGCGCAGGCGCTCGATGTAGGTCATGCTCTCGCGCTTGGCCTGGGTGAAGTAGTTGCCGTTGTCAGGGGTGAGGATCGCGCGGCGGGCGTCCAGGTCGAGCTCCGAGACCAGGTAGGAGCGCCCAAGGTGCAGGTAGATCGCGCCGTCGTGGACGGTTGAGTAGGCGCGCACCGACTCGATCGTGCCGATGATCTCGCCCGTGGAGGCGTCGATCAGCGCGAAGTTGTCTGAGCTTGCGGAGCGCAGCGCCACCTGTCCGGCCGGGTACTCGTCGGGGTGGGCGGGGACGAAGCCGGTGGCGCGCTCGCGCAGCAGACGCGCGTTGGCAAGTTCGCGTGCGCGCGCGATGAGCTCCTCGCCGAAGTAGGGCGTGTCAGCCTCGGTGAGCGGCTGCTCGTAGGCGGCACAGAGCAGGTGCTGGCCGAGAATCTCGGGGCTCTGTGGGTCGATGATCGCCGTCTCCACGGGTCGGGCGAGGAACTCCTGCGGATGGCGGGCGAAGAACTGGTCAAGCGCGTCCTCGCCGGCGACGTAGACCGCCAGCCCACGGCCACGGCGCCCGGCGCGGCCCCACATCTGGCGCAGGCTCGCGACCGTGCCGGGGAACGTCACGCAGATGGCGGCGTCGAGCTTGCCGATGTCGATCCCGAGCTCGAGCGCGTCGGTGGAGACGACGCCGAGCAGCTCGCCGGAGACCAGGCGCGCCTCGATCTCGTGGCGCTGCTGGGGGGTGTAGCCGGCCCGGTAGGGGGTGATGCGCTGTGCGAGCTCGGGCGCCAGTCGATCTTGAGTCATGCGCAGGATCAGCTCGACGCCCTTGCGGGACTTCATGAAGCAGATCGTGCGCGCGCCTGCGCTTGTCAGCTGTGCGAGCAGCTCGGCGGCCTCGGCGAGCGCGGAGGCGCGGGTGCCGAGGCGCTCGTCGATGAGCGGCGGGTTCCAGACGACGGTGCGCCGCTGCGGCAGCGGCGCTGAGTCGTTGTCGATCAGCCTGACGTCGGTGAGGCCCGTCAGCGCGGCGGCGTGCTGGGCGGGGTTGGCGATTGTCGCGCTGGCCAGCAGGAAGCGCGGCTCTGAGCCGTGCAGGGCGGCGGCGCGGCGCAGGCGGCGCAGCGTGTTGGCGACGTGGGAGCCAAAGACGCCGCGGTAGACGTGCGCCTCGTCGATGACCACGAACGCGAGGTTGCCAAGAAAGTCTGCCCATTTCGCGTGGTGGGGCAGGATGCCGACATGGAGCATGTCGGGGTTGGTCATCACCAGGTTCGAGCGGCGGCGGACCTGGGTGCGCTCCGCTGACGGGGTGTCGCCGTCATAGATCGCAGGGCGCAGCTGCGGCAGGCCGAAGGCGTGCAGAGAACGGGCCTGGTCGTGGGCGAGGGCCTTGGTCGGGTAGAGGTAGAGCGCGCGCGCGAGCGGGTCGGTGATCAGTGTCTCGAGCGTCGGCAGCTGGAAGCACAGCGACTTGCCGGAGGCGGTGCCGGTGGTGACGATCGTCGTCTGCGCGAAGGCGCTCGTGAGCGCGTCGCGCTGGTGCAGGTACAGGGAGCTGATACGGGCGCGGGCCAGGGCATCGTGGACCCGGGGGTCGAGTTCGTCGGGGATCGGAGCCGTGTGGGCCTGCTGGCTCAGGGTGCGCTGGTCATGCACCAGGCGGGAGTTCTCGCGCCCTGCTTGGAGGAGGCTCTCCCAGGGCTCTGCGCCCGTGTGTCCGGCGCCCGTGCGTCCGGCGCCCGTGTGTCCGGCGCCCGTGCGCTCGGCGTTCCGGCTCGCTCTGGTGGTGGCCACAAGGTCAGTATGGCGGGGCGCTGCTAGCGTCGCGGCCGATGCTGCGCGCGCTCTACGTGGACCTGGACGGCACCCTGGTGGGCCGGGGCGGCTCGCTGTTTTCAGGCCACGGCGGCGGTTTCACGATGCTTGGTGCCCGGGCGCTTGAGGCGTGTGCACGCGCGGGCGTGGAGGTCGTGATCGTCACGGGCCGCCGCCAGGGCGGCGTCTGGGAGGTGATGCGTTTGATCGGCCAACGCTCCTACATCTTCGAGCTCGGCTGCGGCCTCGTGCTGGACGGCGAGCTTCACTGGTTGACCGGTGACCGTGTGCCGTCGCCCGAGCACGGCTCGATCCACGACCAGATCGCCGCAAGCGGTGCGCCGGAGCTGTTGCTTGACGCCTTTGCGGGGCGACTCGAGTACCACACGCCGTGGTCGCAGGACCGCGAGGTCTCACACCTCTTTCGTGGCAACGTCTCGGTGCAGGAGGCCGACGCGCTGCTCGGCGAGGCGGGCCTCGGCTGGTTGAGGCTGGTTGACAACGGCCTGCTGGCGGCGCACGGGCCGGTCGGTCCGGCGGCCGGCTGGGGGATTCCGGGCGAGCGTGTGCACGCCTATCACCTGATCCCGTCGGTCGCGTCGAAGGCCCGGGCTGTCGCGGCGCACATGCGCATACGCGGCTACGCGCCGGAGGAGTGCATCGCCTGCGGCGACTCGCACGAGGACCTTGAGATGGCCCGCTCCGTCGGGTCGTTCTGGCTGGTCGCAAACGCGGTCGAGACCGACCCGGACCTGCGCGGCGCGGCGGCGGCGTGGGGGAACGTGAGAGTCAGCGCCGAGCGCTGCGGCGCGGGTGTCTACGAGGCGGTCGTGACCACGCTTGCGCAGTCGCGCTGAGGCGGCGCGGCCGCCCCTCGCGTGTTCAGCCTGTGGCGCGGTGTGTCAGGCGGCCCAGCGTCGCGCCTGCGTCAGGCGGCCGAGCGACTGCGCGCCAGCTCCCGCGCCGCCCTTGTGATCGCATCCTCGTCGGAGACTGCGCGTGCGAGCTGCCCCGCCGCGTCCGCCATGCCGCCGAAGGCCGCCGCCACCGCCGCGGCGTCCGAGCCGCCGATCGCGCGGTTCATCTCGGCCACGGCCGTGTCGAAGCGCTGCCACAGATCCTCAGGGCCACGTCTGCCGGTGCCGGGTCGCAGCTCGTAGGGTGGCTCCGCCTCGGCGGCTCCGGGAACCGGGCGCCACTGCATCCCCGCGTCGTGCGCCTGCTGCCAGGCGAGCTGCTCTGCGGTTGCGGCCTCTGAGAGCCGGAGCAGGCGGGCCGCGAAGCCCTGATCCGGCGGCGCGAAGCGGTGGGCACGGATCGCCTCCGCCCAGCTCGCGCTCGCGTGCGCCACCAGTCGTTTGACGCGCTCACGTTCGGCTTCGAGGTCATCGCCGAAGCTCGTTGCGCCTGTGTCGCTCATCTCGACCCCCCGACGTCCGGATGCTCCACGACCCCGACCGCCTCGCCGCTCCAGAAGTCAGTTGCACTCGGGCTCGAAATCGGAGAGGCTGGCGCCTGTGAGCCCTGATAGCCAGCTTCCACGATCCGGTTGAGGTCCGAGCGCTTGATCCTGACGCGCCTACCCACACGCACGGCCGGCAGTGTGCCCGCGTCGATCCAGTTGCGGACCGTCTGTTGGTTGAGTCGCAGGAGTTCCGCGACCTCCGCGACGGTCAGGAACGACTCCTCGAATTCGTTTTCCAACATAGTCATTGATTCTACGGGTTGGATGCGATATTTGTAATTGAAGCTAACTGAGCCTAATAAGAACTGAGATGATGTCATCGCGTCCGGACGGAAGTTCGGACCGGGAGGATCAGGTGTCGGGTCAGGATTTCGAAAGCGACCAGCAGGGCGGGGGTGGGGCAGCGGTCACCAACGTGGTTCCGCTGCCGCGGCCCTGGTACGGCTCGCCAGCGGAGCTGGTGCCGATCGGCACGGAGCCCTCGGAGCGAGACGAGCCGCCAGCGGTGCTCACCCACGCAATGGACTTTTGGGGCGGTGACAGCGCCACACTTGAGCGAGTCAGCGAGCTTTCGCCGGTTGATCGCCCCGCGCGCCAGCCGGGTGTTAGACCAGACCCGGGTTCTCTGCGCGAGCGCCAACGCGGGCAGCGGACCGTGGCTGGGGCGTCAGAGGATGACGACCACATCCAGGCGTGGATCGACGTAGCCGCAGACTCCGTGGTCGGTGCCACAGCCGCGTCCGCGCCGCTTGCCAGGGCCGCGTCCTCGGGGCGGCTGCGTAGACTGGAGACGGTTGTCCTTGCGGTTGTGGCGCTGGCTGCAGGTACGGCCGCGGCCATCATGTTGGGCGCGGGCCTGGCACCGTCGCGGAGCACCCGTAGGGTTGCGGCGCATACGCGCCAGCTCACCGTCACGCAGACGATCCCCGTCCGCGAGTTGGTTGTGCGGACGGTCACGAGCAGCACCGCCGAGCGCTCCGGGCGGCCGGCTCATAGGCCGGCGAGCTCCCGGCGCCAGTGGGCAGCGAGCCACGGGACTCGGAGCGATCGGGTAGTGCGGGACGCTCACACCGGCGTCCCAGCGGCATCAGGCGCTGGCGAACCCCCCGCAGCGGTGGCCTCGAGCCGCCCCGCTGCGCCTGGGCAGACGGTGCCCGTCACCGCGCCGGTGCGGGCAGCGACCGAGGTTGCGCCATCGCGCCGAGCATCCGGATGCGCGCCGAGTGTGACCAACGGCGGTGCGTGCAGTCTCTGAGCGACAGGAAGCGAACGAGCGAAAGGCGACCATGAGCAGCAGACCGAGACCCCTACAGATCATGATCGGCCTCCTCGCCGGTGTTGTCCTTGCCGGCGGTGGCTACGCCTTCGCCGCATCGCGCAGCACGGAGATCCACGCCTGCGAGGGCATCGCCTGGCCGCATGTGCTGACGCTCAACGCTCGCTGTCCGCGTGGCTCACGGCCGGTTGTCTGGGCCGTGCGGGGGCCGGCCGGACGCAACGGCACGTCCGTGCGGCTCAACCCGAGGGTCGATGTCACCACGACCAGCGCGCTGGACGGCGCACGCGCGTCGCTAACACGGGGCCGCCGCGGGGTGGACACCCTGCATCTGACTTTGCCTCAGGGACCGGCCGGCCCTGCAGGCCCTGCTGGGGCAGCCGGACCGGCGGGCGCCACCGGCCCGGCGGGGCCTGCGGGAGCGAGCACGGGGCCGAACGCCTACGGAGAGGTGGTGTACGGCGCGTCAGGTCCAGAGCTCGCCTACGGGACTGGTGTCTCGGTCGTCAGTGGAGGTACGGGGAGTGTTTCGGTGGAGGTCGATGACTGCACGGCGCCGACTCCGACCGAGCCGGTGATCTTGGTCACGCCAAACACCGACCCGTACGCCGCCCCGGCGAGCGGCTCGAGTCCCACGGGCGAGCCGACCGCCTACGTCGCGGAGTTCGACGACGCGAACTCGCCGGGCGCGCATCTTCTCGGCTTTACGGTCCGACTTACGACAACCACCGACTATGCGACAAGCAGTGACTTTGCCTTCTCGGTCACCTGTTGAGCCCCGGTTGCTCAGAGAGCCGGCGGTTGGCGGACCCCCCAGGGGCAGTTCACGCTGCGTCAGCGGCTCGGAGCGTGCACGAGCTCTGAAGCAGTGCGTCGCGGTTGTGATCCTGGTCGGGCTCGTGGGTGTGTTTGCTCCCGCGGCCGCGCAAGCCAATCCGTACAACGGCATGCTGAACGCGGGCACCATTCAGGGATCGGCGTCAGGCAGTGTGTACCCGGCCAACAGCTCGGTGGCTAGCGTGCCCTGGACCGCTCCAAGCGGCGTCCAGTTCGGCGGCTTCGCCTACACCTCAGCCAGCTTCAACGTCGCCAACGAGGACGACACGGGCGGCCTGTCCTCGGGTTTCACCGGGTCTGGTGGGAGCGCGCCGACCGATCTGAACTTCCCGTGGACCAGGGACTGCTCGGTCAGCGAGTCGGCGCCGCGCGTCTGGATAGCCAACGGCGCGCCGGTTGCCCGCGACAGCACCGGCCCGGGCGGGGTTGCGCCCGGTACCTGCAACACCACCGGAAACACCTCGGGCTGGAACTACGTCAACGCCGAGGCGGAGTCCACTGACCCTTCCTCCAACCCACAGAGCGATTATCAGACGCTGAAGCTCTGGATCTGGTGTGCGCGAGACGGCGACTGCAGCAGCGGGGACGCGGCCAACTACTCGGTCACGAACCTTTCGGGAAACTTCCAGGACTCGTACAACCAGCCCAGCGGTGGCGCGAGTTGGAGCGCGTCGGTCAACGGCAGCGCGTGGTACCAGACTCAGACCGGCGCGCTCGGCGTCAACTACTCCGCCTACGACCCGGCGGGCGTCTGCTCGCTCGCGGTGGCGCTGCAGGGGGCTGCCAGCGTGAGCAGCGGCAGCCTTGGCAATGCCAACCCCGCGATCACAGACCCGGGCCCGCCGGTTGGTGAGGAGTTTGCAAACGGCCTCGATCCGTGCTGGACGGGCCAGACGGAGACCGGCACCTGGACCCTGCCCGCGAACCTGCCGTCCGGTTCCTACGCAGCGTCGGTGCTCGCGTCAAACCCAGGAAATTACGAGGCGCAGGGGTTCAGCCCCAACGGCTCGCCAGCGGTTGCGAGCACCGGGGCTGTTCACATCGACGACACGGCGCCTGCGCTGTCCTGGGCGACCAGCCCCAGCAGCTGGACCGCCGAGACCAGCGAGTCGCTGAACGTCACGACGGGGCCCTCAGGCCTGGCGTCGCTGACCTGCAGCGACAACGGCGACGCGGTCACGCCGCGGCTACAGAGCGGCAGCACCGGTGGGGCTGGCACTACGGTCTGGGCCGTCCCAACGACTACCAACGGCGTGAACGCGGTCAACTGCACGGCGGCCAACGGCGACGCCAACGGCGCGCTCAGCGGCTCGACCTCCGGCACGTTCGATGTTGACGCGACGGTGCCGACGATCTCTTACGTGGATCAGGGCTACAGCCCCGGCAGCTGGACCGACCTGGCGCAGACAGTGACGGTTGTTCCCGATGTTGGCCCCAGCGGGCTCCGTTCGGTGAGCTGCCTCGTCGACGGTAAGCCGGTGCCCGTTGGTGGGGACGACCAGATCACTGTCGCAGGCAACAGCCCAGGCGTCGAGACCCCACACGTGTTGAGCTGTTATGCGATCTCCAACACCGGGGTGTCTGGTGCCTCTGACCCTGCGACTTTCGACGTCGCGATCGACACCAACACGCCGACGGTCACCTACAGCGGGGCGCCCGCCAACGGAACTTGGATAGCCGGAACGCCCACGGTCGTGGTCAGCGCTGGCGAGCTCAACACCGCGACCGGGCAGCCGCAGATCCTCTCGGGGATCGCGGGCATCGCATGCACCGACAACGGCTCGCCGGTCTCTCTGCCGGCCCTCAGTGCGAGCTACGTGACGTCGTTTGAGCTGACCCGGAATGGCCCCAACAAGATCAGCTGCGTGGCGACAACCGGCGCCGGAACGGTCGGTGAGCCGTTCGTTGAGACCGTCGACGTTCAGGACCCGGCGTCGGCGTGCGGCGGTACGGGCTGCGGGACCACGCAGTGGGGTAGCTCGCCGCTGATTGACGGCGGTGGGGACCCGTACTCCAACGGCCCGTCTGAGTCGACCTGGTCGCGCACCGCCCAACCGATCACGATCACCGCCAACCTGCCGTCCGGGCAGGCGCCGGTCGCGTCGATCGCCTGCACGGGCCCGCTGACGGGAAGCTGGCCGCTCAACAATCTCAACCGCGATGCGGCGGGCGGGGAGCAGGTCACGGTCACGGTCCCGCCGCCGGGTGGCGAGCTCACCTGCAGTGCCACGGACGCTGCCGGCAACGTGTACCAGCTTGGCTCCTACCAGTTCGAGGAGGATGCCACGCCGCCCGCTGGTCAGTTCGACAACATCTCAGCGAGCGCGCCGGACGACATCGAGCTCAGCGTCTACGATCCGGGCGGCGCGTTGGCCTCGGGGGTCGCCTACGTGCGTGTGTACGCGACCAACACTGTCACCGGAAGCGTCTACGACCTCGGTCTCGCGCGGCTCGCCGCCGGCGGCACGGATGTCTATGAGGTGAACCTCGACGACGCCGATGTGCCTGCCGGCAGCTATGAGTTCAGCGCGCAGGTTGGTGATGTGGCGGGTAACACCGCGGAGATCACCGCTGGGCCGCAGGGGACGAAGACCGTGTGGCAGCTGCCACTGCGGGCCACAACGGAACTGACCCTGATGGCGGGGGGAGTCCATGGTGCAGGGGTGCCGGCGGTACCGGCGCCCCTGCAGCCCTACGTGCCGAACACAAGCAGCGCGCTGGTCGGGACGAGCCCGGTGCTCGGCCCGGTCGGCCATACAGAGGCCAAGCCGCGCGGCTTGCCGCGACGGGCGTTGCACGGGATGGTGAGGACAGCTCATGTCGAACTCCTTACGCCGGTGCCCTTGGCGCCCGCACATGACCTCCTGGCCTGGTCGCCGCAGGCTCTGTCCGCGTCGGCCGGGAAGCTTGTTCGCCGGCGCTGCAGTCCCAACGATGCAGCCGGTCGCGAACGGAATCGAGGTGGCCGAGCCAGACCTTGCTCGCGTGACGCCGTTGCGCCGCACGCGGTCGCGGTCGCTTACGGGCGAAGCCTGACGCTGACAGGTGCGCTGCGCAACATCAGGGCAGGGGGTCGGCCAATCCCGCACGCACCGATCGACGTCTGGGGCCAGGTGGTAGGGCATTCGCCGGTCCTGCTCGGCACCACCACGACCAGCGCTACCGGCGCGTATCGCGTCAGCATTGGCGCTGGGGCGAGTCGCAGTGTCTACGTGACCTATGCCGGCACGAGAAGGCTGCGCGCCGCGGTAGCTCGGATCACGGAGCGCTTCACCGGCGGGGTAACTCTGAACGCTACTCAGGCTGCTGCCGGGCAGCGGCTGACGCTGAGCGGTCGCGTGCTCGGCGGGCATGTGCCCGCGCGCGGCCTGAACGTAACCGTCGAGGGCAAGATCGTTGGATATCCCGGAAGCCAGCAGCTGGGAACCGTCCGCACGGATTTGCGCGGCTCCTACCGCTTCTCGTTCGTGCTCCCGGCAGACACCCGCGGGTTGACCTACAGGTTGTGGCTGGTGGTGCTGCCGCGGCTGAATCCGGGGTGGCCGTTCCTGGGCGCGCACAGCAGAACCCTAACGCGTCACGTCGGCTGATTGTCAGCAAAGTGATCCAAATCCGCACGGCCGCCGTTATGCTGGGTAGACATGCTCGGAGACATCATTCAGCCAACGCACCTGCTGCTGATCCTCGTGGTCGCTTTGCTGGTCCTTGGACCGAAGCGTCTGCCCGAGGTGGGACGTTCGCTGGGTCGTGGCCTGCGGGACTTCCGCCACGGTCTGCAGGGCGTGCAGGACGAGGCGCGAGGCATGTTCAACGACGCGTTGGATGGTCCGGCCGCCGCGGCTGCCGGCCCCACTGCCGCGGCGCCGACGGTCCTCGCGGCACAGGCTCCGCCGACGTTCGAGCGCGACATCACCGTGGGCGAGCCCCAGGCGGCGAGCTACGTACCTTCCCAGTACGCGACGGCGCAGATGCCGAGTTCCGCTGCCGTGACGAAGGTCGCGCCGGTCGACTTGGATCCGGCCGAGTACGCGGACTGACCGCGGAGTCAGACCAGACCGCGGCGCTGGTCGCGCTTCTGCGCGAGGGCGGGCGTGCGTGGACGCGCTATGTCCTTGAGGTACGCAAGCACGGGCCAGGAGCGGTGTCCGCGCCCGCGGTGCTCGAGCGCGAGCTCGGCCTGCTGTCCTACGCCGCGCTCAGCCGCGCCGAGTCGGATCTTCACGCCTGGCGCGAGACCGGCTACCGGGTCCTGACGTTCACCGGAGCGGGCTATCCGGAGAACCTGCGTGTCACCGGCGACCGGCCGCCGCTGCTCTTTGTGATGGGGGAGCTGCTGAACAGCGACCAGCGCGCGGTTGCGGTGATCGGTAGCAGACAGGCAAGCGACGCTGGGCTCGCGACGGCCCGTGCTGTGTCCGAGGCGCTTGCGAGCGCCGGTTTCACGGTCATATCCGGGTTGGCGGCCGGCGTTGACGCCGAAGCACATCGCGCGGTGCTGGCGTTGCGCGCCTCGCAGCCTGAGCCATCCGGAGGGTTCTCGCGTCGCTCCCGCTCGGTCGCGGCACGGACGATTGCGGTGCTTGGCACCGGACTTGACCGGGTCTACCCACCGGAGCACGCCGAGCTCCAGGCCCAGGTTGCCCGTCACGGGGCGATTGTCTCGCAGTTCTGGCCCGGCTCGCCCCCCACGGCCCGCAGCTTTCCGGCCCGCAACGCGGTGATGTCCGGTATGTCGTTGGGCAGCGTCATCATCGAGGCGTCCGAGCACAGCGGTACGCGCATACAGGCCCGTCAGGCCCTGGCACAAGGTCGTCTGGTGGTGCTCATGCGCCCGGTCCTCAACTCTGCCTGGGCGCGCAGCCTCGCGGAGCTACCGGGTGTCGTGGTTGCCAGTGAACCCGGCGATGTGCTCGATCTCTTCGGACGCTGAGCGGCCGCAGCCGACTGGTCCGCGGTTGCTCGCCGAGCGCGTTCTCATCGCACCTCGCCATGGCCCGGGGGTGTGTCGCTGCTGTCTGAACCTGACCGACGGCGAGGGTTTGTGTTGGGCCTGCCGCCACGGCGAGCAGCGGCTCGCCGTGGTCGTCCCGATCTCCTACAGCGTCGGCGGCGAGGATCTACACCGGTTGATAATCACCTACAAGCGCGCGGCTGACACTTCGGTCCCCCAGGCGCTCGCCGCGCTCGCTCAGCTCTGTGAACGCTTTCTCGCCGGCCACGAGCGTTGCATCGCTTCCGCAGTCGGGTTGGCTCAGGGCTTTGACCGGATCACGACCGTCCCGTCCGCAGACCCGATGAGGGATCTGCATCATCCGCTGCGGCGGATCGTGGGTGAGCTCTCCGAAGTCACCAGGGGGCGCTATGAACGGCTGCTCGTGAGATCGGACTCGGTGGCGATCCCGCGGGTCTACGATCCGGCCCGTTACGCCCCCACGCGCAGGCTCGCGGGTGAGTCGGTGCTCGTGGTCGACGACATGTGGACGAGCGGCGCAAGCGCCCAGAGCGCCGCCGGCGCACTTCTGGCTGCCGGCGCGCGCTGCGTGGCGGCGGTCGCGTTTGCCAGGCACCTGAACCGCTCCTGGCACAACAACGACGCTAGCCTTGACGCCCTGCAGCGACTCGGCTTCAGTTACGAGCGGTGCGTTCTGTGCGCATGACCGAGAAAAGCCCGAATGTGCTCCGCGGCGTGAGTCGCAGCCGCTAGCCTGAGCGCGGCCGATGTCACTGAGAGATCAGACTGGGTCAAGCGCTCGCACCGCCTCCTTGACTGAGCGCTCCGCGATATCGCTGGCCGAGGCAATCCGCCGGCGCGAGGTGACCGCCACGGAGGTGCTGGAAGCCCACATCGAGGTGCTGGAGCGCGATCGTCGGCGCTTGAACGCACTGGTTGCCGACAATTTTGCCGCGGCCCGTGATCGCGCGCGCGAAATAGACCGCCAGATTGGCGGCTCGGCGTTGCGGGGACGCGCGCTGACCGAGCTGCCGCCGCTGACCGGCGTGCCCTTCACGGTGAAGGAGTCAGTCGCGCTCAAGGGCATGCCTCACACCGCTGGGGTGCCTGCGAGGCGCGGTCAGCTGGCAACGCGCAGCGCGACCGTCGTGCAGCGTCTCGTCGACGCGGGCGCGATCCCGATCGGTGTGACCAACGTCTCGGAACTTGGTCTCTGGATTGAGTCCGACAATCCGCTGTACGGGCGTACCGTCAACCCATACGACCCCGCGCGGACCCCGGGTGGTTCGTCTGGCGGTGAAGCGGCCGTGGTGGCATCCGGCGGCTCGCCCTTCGGGGTGGCCGCTGATATCGGCGGGTCGATTCGTGTGCCCGCCCTTTTCTGTGGAGTCTTCGGTCACAAGCCCACCGCAGGACTCCTGCCGAGCACCGGTCATTGGCCGCCACCGACCGACGCTGCCGCGAAGCTGCTGTCGCTTGGGGTTCTGGCTCGCCGCGCCGAGGACCTGCTGCCGTTGATCAAGACCATGGCAGGTCCTGACGGGTTCGATCATGGGGTGGCTCCAATGGCGCTTGGCGACCCGGCTCAGGCCTCGCTGGATGGGCTGACCGTCACGCTCGTGGAGGACAGTGCGCTACGGCCGATGGCGCGCGAGCTGCGCGACGCACGTGAACGGACGGCCGGCGCCTTGGCGGCCGCGGGGGCGCGCATCCGGTTCGTTAGCCGCCCCGGTTGGAAGCGGGCGTTGTTGCCATTTCTGACGGTCTTGAAGGGTCTCGGGTTTCGCAGTTCATAGGTTGGCGTCGGCCCATGCTTGCTGGACGGCGCTGATTTCCCGGGTTGTGGGGGTTCGGGCTTGTTCGGGTTGAAATTGGTTGGCGATGATCGTTCGTCGTAGCTTGACGAGCATGTCGGTGAAGGACGGGGTGCTTTTCGTGAGGTACCAGGGCGCACGAGCGCGATGCTCGGTGACGATGTCGGGGTGGTGGCCGTAAAGGGCGTACCAGACGATCGTGAGGTCCATGACCAGGAACTGGAACGGGACCGTTCGCGCGACAGCGTTGGGGGTACGGTTGCGGGCCTCGCCGACCCCGAAGATCTCTTTGCCCTCGAGGAACGCGACCTCGATCGGCCAGCGGTCGGCGTAGCGCTCAACGATCTGGGTGGGTGTGGCCTGCAGGTCGGTGCTGATCAGCGCGATCTGGTAGCCGCACGGCCTGGTGTCGTCTTTGACGAGGATCACCCGTACCGGGCTGTCGGGTCCCAGCGGCTCCCATAGGCAGCAGATCTCGGCGAGCTTGAGCGTCACGGGCTTGCCGTAGCGACAGACGGTGTGAGCCACCCATTCGGTCGCCGGGTCCAGTGCGATGTTGTTGAGGGCCGGGAGCCGGTCCCCCCATTTGCGGGGTCGGCCGCGTTTGCCGGTGCGTGGTGGCGCGGGGGCGTAGAGCACCGCGTTGGTACGCAACCTGGATGTGATCGTCACCCGCTTGGGCCGCTCACGCCACGCGCCGCTGATATACGCGCTGTCGCCGACAACATCGATCTGCCGATCGTGAAGCCGGGCGGCAAGCAGACAGATCATGTCGTTTGCGAGCTTCACTTTGCCGGGCCGTCCGGGATCGGGCTTTGACGCGCTCACATACTGTTTGCGTCTGGGCTGCCAGAGCCTGAAGAGGACCGGCAGGCACACCGTCCGCTCCAGAAACGCCAGACGGATGCAGATCCCGGCCACAACCCAGTCATTGCCCCACGCGACCGACCCGGAGCGGCTGTTAGCGGTCGCGTCATGATGCCAAAACGTGCCGTGGATCCGGCGTCCGCGACGTTTCAAAAGCGTGTCATCGACCGCGACCAGCACCGGCCCGCCGGGGTCTGTGAACCGCTCAACGATCAGGCACGCGAGCGCCAACCCCAGCTCGTCCACGGACCAACGCGCGTTGGCGAAGAACCGGTGGCAGCGAGCGTGATGCCAGATCCCCGACAGCCTGGCGCCTGTCAGCATCCCGGTCACGCACCGCAAACGGGTCTGGGAGACCTGACCAACCACCAGGGCGCGAAACGTGTTGAACGTCGGCTGGGTGAAACACGACTCAAACAGGACAAGCAGCTCGTTCAGCGAAGATGGGACGCAGAGCATCGGCGGCGACCTCCAGGGGTCAGCCGCGCAGCGCGCCTCCCCTGGCTGCGACGGACAGGTTTCCTTGACAGCAACCGCTTTCGCAGCAGCCGCCGATGCTCCTTCCTCTCCCGCCCCGAGCTGCTCAGGCCATCAAGCCCGCAGCCACCCCGCCGCCGCCAACACGCCGCCGCTCAACCCACAAAAGTGCGAAACCCGAGAAGGGTGACGATGCGCAGGCGCCGCGAGTCTCCTCCTTGCTGGGGGATGCTGATGGGCGGCTGGGCAGGATCGGTCAGCTGCTGGGTATCGGTGATGATCACACCCTGCCAACCAGGCTGACGCTTTTCGCTGAGCTGCTGCCGCTCAGTACCGCCGAACGTCGGCGCGTTTTGGACCGGGCTCAGGAACTCGGGCGCGAGCTGGTTGAGACGATCGGTGACGGCGTGCTGCTGCACCCGGCGCATCGGACTCCGGCCCCCCGGCTTGGAAGCACCTACGGACGGCCGTGGTTGCTGACCCCGGCCGCCGTCTTCAACCTGGCCGGGGTACCGGTCACGGAGGTTCCGCTGGGAGTATCGCGAGCTGGGCTGCCGGTCGGCGTGCAGGTGGCGGCCGCGCCCGGGGCTGATCATCTGAGCATCGCGGTCGCGCTGGAACTCGAGGCGGTGTTCGGGGGCTGGGTGCCGCCCGAACACGGTCGAGGTTCTCGGGAGCTCTAGGAAGCTTCGGGATCGTCGGCCTGTGAAGTGCTTGGCGCCTGCGCTGATGCCTGAATCGCCGGCTCGCTTTCTGCTCGCATCTCGAGTGTTGAGGGCTTCAGGCGCATCCGCTCATCGCTTGTCATACTGATGATCCCTCAAGGGGGCGTAGCTCAGTTGGTTAGAGCGCCGGCCTGTCACGCCGGAGGTCGCGGGTTCGAGTCCCGTCGCTCCCGTCAAAGAAGTACCTGGATAATCGCTACTTTAATCCTCGCGTAGCCCGCGTTGCTCGCCGGTGTGACTCACGGGCAACCGCGGCGGGCAACCGCGGGATTCGGCTCAGGACCATTTTGGTTTCGTTTTGCCGGAGGTTGTGGGCGAGGATCTCGTGACATCGATTTGGCGAACGATGTCGGATACCGAGGATCTAGCATCTCGTCGCTGCGGACGGCCCTTGGGGGCTGTAGAGGGCAACGCTTCCGAGCGGCGCGCCGGGGGTGGCAATCGATTCGGTGCCGGGGCTATTCCCTGTCGGTCATGGGCATGGACGCCTGCACCAGGGCTGCGGAACTCGCCGAAAGGTGCCGCAGAGCAAGGGTGCGCTTCGCGCGTGGACGGCTCAACCCGTACCGACGAGCACCGCCGGACAGTTGTGCTGGCCTAGCAGCCGGTCGCGGGAGGGTGAAAATGGGCCGTCGCCTTGCCGCTCGGTGCGAGTCGGTTTGCTCGGGCCCACGGCTATTTCCTGCGAGTCTTTGGGCGGCATCTGATGGCCGCTGCTGTCGTGGTTTTGGGGCTGTTGTCTATCGCCTGCGAAGAGACGGCTTGAGGACCTGTTCGCCGTAGCTGGTGTCGGCGGGGTTGAGGTTGACGCCGGGCTTGACGACCTCGTCGATGCGGTCGAGGATCGCCGGGTCCAGCGCGACTCCAGCTGCCGGGAGCTGGCTGTCGAGCTGTTCCATTGTGCGTGGTCCGATGATCGCCGAGGTAACGGCCGGGTGGTTGGCGACGAACGCGATCGCGAGTTCGATCATGGAGATACTGGCTTGGTCGGCGACCTCGGCAAGCTTTTCGACTGCTTCGAGTTTGCGCTGGTTCTCGGGGAGGGTCATGTCAAAACGGGCGGCGAGACGCTGCCGGGCCGGGGAGGTTGGTGAGCTGTCGGCGCTCCAGCTGCCTGAGAGCCAGCCGCCGGCGAGTGGGCTGTAGGTGAGGATCCCCATTCCGTGCCTCTGGGCGGTGGGGAGCACGTCGAGCTCGATACCGCGTACCAGGAGCGAGTACGGCGGCTGCTCGGTCCGGAACCGCTCATGGTGGCGATCGCAGGCTATCCACTGTGCCTCGACGATCTCGCCGGCCGAGAATGACGAGGAGCCGATGTATCGGACTTTGCCCTGCTGGACTAGGTCGGTAAGGGCACTGAGCGTCTCGTGGATGTCAGTTTCGTGGTCGGGGCGGTGCATCTGGTAGAGGTCAATCCAGTCTGTGCCCAGGCGCCGCAGGGAGTTCTCGACCTCGGTGATAATCCAGCGGCGCGAGACCCCGCGTCGGTTGGGATCGTCGCCCATCGCTCCCCAGAACTTGGTGGCCAGCACGACGTCGTCGCGGCGTCCCTTCAGTGCCTTGCCGACGATCTCCTCAGACTCACCATTCGAGTACACGTCAGCGGTGTCAACGAAGTTGATCCCGGCGTCCAGTGCGGCGTGGATGATGCGGATCGAGTCGTCGTGGTCGCTGTTGCCCCAGGCGCCGAACATCATCGTGCCGAGGCACAGCTTTGAGACCTGCACTCCGGTCCGTCCGAGCGGGCGATATTCCATGATCGGTCTCCTTCTCTCAGGCTTCGGGGATCTCGCGGCCGAAGGCTCCGAGGGTGATCGCGTCGGGCTCCGGCCCGCCGCGCCGGCCGGTGTCCAAGGCGTCGATCGCGGTCATCTGCTCGTCGGAAAGCTCGAAGTCAAACACGGCGATGTTCTCGGCGATCCGGCTTGGCTTGGTTGACTTGGGGATGACCGAGCGGCCGTGCTGCAGCCCCCAACGCAGCATCACCTGGGCCGGACTCCTACCATGGAATTTGGCAGTGGCTCCGATGACTGAATCATCGAGGGTGCTGCCGTGGTCGCCGTCGCGGTAGAAGGTGATCCCGCCGATCGGTGACCATGCCTGCGTGAGGATCCCGTGCTTGGCATCGAGGCTCTGGACGTCTGGCTGCTGGAAGTAGGGGTGGCACTCGATTTGGTTGACCGCCGGCACGACTGTGGCCTGCGCAAGCAGCTCGGTGAGGTGTTCGACCATGAAATTGCTGACACCGATCGCGCGGACCTTGCCGTCGGCGAGCAGTGTCTCAAGCGCGCGGTAGGCCTCGAGCGTCCGGTCAAACGCCGACGGAAGCGGCTGGTGGAGGATGAGCAGGTCGATCTGCTCGACATCGAGCTTGCGGGCGCTCTTCTCGAACGCGTGCAGGGTCTCGTCGTAGCCGTAGTCGCTGATCCAGATCTTCGTCTCCACGAAGACCTCCGAGCGGTCAATGGCGGAGCCATGGATAGCCTCGCCGACCTCGCGTTCGTTGCCGTAGGCCGCGGCGGTGTCGATGTGGCGGTATCCGGCGTCGAGCGCGGCGCGGACGGCGTCGCGGGTTTCCTCGGGAGGCGTCTGGAAGACCCCGAGTCCGAGGGCGGGGATCTCGACGCCGTTGTTGAGGGCCAGGAGAGGTGTGCTGATGGCGGTCATGGTCGAATTGATCTCTTTCGTCGTAAAGTCGGGGTTGGCGCGTTCAGCCGGCCTGGCCGGTCGGGCGCACGAGGATCTCGTTCAGGGACACGCCGCGCGGGCGGGAAACCGCGAACGCGATGATCTCGGCGATGTCCTGTGCCGCGATCGACGTCTGCTCATACATCCGTTCGGCCGCGGCCTTGGTCTCTGTGTGGGTGATGTGGTCGGTGAGTTCTGTCGCGACCGCGCCGGGCTCGATCACGATCACCCGCACGTCTGGCTGCAACTGCTGGCGCAGCGACTCCGACCACCCGTTCATGCCCCATTTCGTCGCCGCGTAGACCGCATTGCCAGGCCGGGCGGTCCGGCCGGCGACCGAGGAGAGGTTGATCAGGTCACCACCGCCGTCGGCGATGAGCTGATCGAGGAACACCTCGGTCGTCGTGATCGCCCCGAGCAGGTTGGTCTCGATCATCCGCCGATAGTCGCCGAAAAGCTCGGCGGAGAACGGGCCGAGCAGCATCACCCCGGCGCTGTTGACCAGAACATCGACGCGGCCCAGCTCATCCTGGACGCGCCGGGAAGCGGCGAGGATCGAGTCGCGCTCGGTGACGTCGGCCTCGATCGCGACCGCGCTGCTACCGAGCTCGTCGGCAAGCGTCTCGATGCGACCAAGACGCCGGGCCAGCAGCGCGACTCGATAGCCGTCGTCGGTCAGCGCGCGGGCGGTCGCCTCGCCGATCCCCGACGACGCACCGGTGATGACCGCGACCCGGCCCGTGGTGTCCTGAGTGCTCATAGTCGTGTCCTCTTTCGCGTGGAAGTCATGAGGCCCGGTGTCACTCTCGCACCGTCCGCCGAGATGTGAGAGGCCCTGTCAGAGGGGTACTGCCAGGGCACCCCTACGCCGGCTCGCGCGGGCGTAGAGTCCGGTCAATGGAGCCAGCAAGCGAGCTGTCGCAGTTCCTGACCTCCCGGCGAGCGAAGGTCACGCCCGAGCAGGCCGGCCTACCGAGCTACGGGCAGCGACGCGTGCCCGGCCTGCGCCGCGAAGAGGTCGCCTCCCTCGCGGGCGTGAGCGTCGAGTACTACAAACGCCTGGAGCGCGGGAATGCCACCGGCGCCTCCGATCAGGTGCTCGCCGCGATAGCCGACGCGCTGCGCCTCGACGATGCCGAACGCGCGCACCTCTTCGACCTTGCGCGCGCGGCCAGCGCGATCACCCCACAGCGCCGACGGACAGGATCGGCTTCGCAGCCGATCCGGCCCGCCGTGCACCGGATCCTCGAGAGCATCGACGCGCCCGCGACCGTGAGCAATATGCGCTGTGACTACCTCGCCGCCAACGTGCTCGGCCGCGCCCTCTACGCCCCCTTGTTCGACAGCCGCGAACGACCGCCCAACAGCGCCCGCTTCACCTTCCTCGACCCCGCCGCCCAGGAATTCTTCATCGAATGGGAGAAGGCCGCGAAGGACCTCGTCGCCGCCCTGCGCCAGATGGCTGGCCGCAACCCGTACGACCGCGCGCTGTCAGACCTGGTCGGCGAGCTATCGACCCGCAGCGACGCGTTCCGCGTCTGGTGGGCCGCGCACAACGTCCGCTACCACCAGACCGGCACCAAACGCCTGCATCACCCCGTGGTTGGGGAGCTCGAGCTCAGCTACGAGGTCATGGAACTCGCCGCGGACACCGACCTCCGCCTCGCGGTCTTCACCGCCGAGCCCGGCACCCGCTCCGAAGAGGCCCTCAATCTCCTCGCCAGCTGGGCCGCAACCCCGGACCAGCTGCCCGGCGAGCATCCGGCCACCGACGGCGCCGGGCGCGGGTAACCGCGCAGCAGACCCGCAACCGCGCCCCGAGAACGGCAACGCCTGACCTCACGCACAAGCGCCCTGCATTCGTGAAGCGACGAGGCCCTCGCCGCGAATCACAACCGCCCTGCTCCGCGCGGAATCCAAGACGAGCGCTTTCACGATCAGGACCCGTTCGGCACCGCTTCAGCTTTGGCGACGAAGCGATCAGCTACGGAAGGCACATGACGTGGGTCTCGGGGTCTGGTGATGTCTTCGGTGATGGAACGGACTGGGTGACCGTGGACGGCAGCTTCGCGTGGCTGCTCCCCGCGGCTGCCGATGTTGCCGTCCACGCCCGTGAGCACGACGGTTCTCGTCGTTCGGTAGCGCTGGCTGCTTGGGTCTCCTTGTGGCCGCTCCGTCCGAGATCAGGCCGTCCGTCTGAATCGGCGTCCCTGCGCCGTGGCCACCGAGAGATGCGGGACTCGCGAGTGGGTGGTCGTCGTCTGGTTGGCTGGTCGTCGGGTTCGCTGGTCGGCCGCGGTCGGGTTGTCGCGGTGCTGCTCGTCGGGGCCAGACGCGTGGTGATCGGTGGCGCGGAGCAGCCTGTTGACGATGCTGGTGTCGTGTCGTGGACGATCCGGTCGGCTCCTGCGTGCCCGACACCCGCGGAGGGTTCCAGCGGGGTTGCGGTCGCTCTTGCACTCCCATAACCGGGCTGGCGGCCTGGAGCGGTCCTGTGGGAGGATGATGGTCGGGTGTTGGGTGAGCATGACCGGCAGGTTCTGGATCTTGCATCGGCCTGGTCGGTGTTTGTGGCCGATCAGGTGGGGGTGCTGCTCGGCTGCGATCAGGACACGGCTGAACCGGTGCTTGATGGTCTTGTTGACTGGGGGTTGTTGTTGCGGGCCAGGTTGCTGCCGGCCGGTCAGCCGTTCTACCGCGTGACCAGTGAGGGGCTCGCCGAGGTCGGGTCGAGTCTGCCGGTACCGGTCGTTGACCTGGTGGGGTTGCGTGGAGAGCTTGCGGTGGTGTGGCTGTGGCTCATGGCGCGTATCGGCCGGCTTGGTGAACCGGTTGTTTCGGTCAGCTCGCGCAGGGAGCTTGCAGCCAGGCCGGGGATGGTGCAGGGGCCGGATGTGCTGGTCGCGACCGACCGCGGGTGGGTGGCGGTGCACCTGCTTCTAGGCATCCCGGACCTTGCGCTGTTGCGCCGCGTGCTTATGAGCTACGGCTCCGATCCACGGTTCGTTGAGGCGATCGTTCATGTTGAGAGGCAGAGCACCGGTGCTGCGGTCAAGGAGCTCGTCCAGGGCCTTGGGTTGGCGAGCATGGTTCGTCTTCAGTCCGTGATCCTCTAGCTCGAGGTGGGCTGGACGGGTTGGGCGTGCTGCCAGATGTGCTGGTAGTGGTCTTCGAACTGTTTGAACAGCACCGGCTGGCGGTCGGCGCGCAGCCAGATCACCGGGCTCTGGTCAGCGGGGGTGGCGTAGAGGTGTGGGGATATGAGCTGCTGGTTGTCGGCACGGATGATGCTGTGGTAGCCGGCCGCCACGAACACCCGAACCTCGATCCCACGGGCTGCTTCCGTGTTGAGCAGCTGGAGTGTTTGGACGGCTTGGTCTGCGAGGGTGGAGCGGGCTGCGAGCTTATGCGTGCCCTCTGCTTCAGCTTCTGTGATCGTCAGGTGCGCCGACTCGGGGTGAGAGACCAGCACCCGAACCAGGACACCCTCTTGGGCTTTGCCGGCCAGCAGCTCAACGTCCTGTGGTTCGGTGAGAACGTGGTGGAGCGTGAGATCAAGCAGATCGATCTGCACGCTCGCTTCTTTGACCAGCTGCCGCCAGCCCGGGACAGCCAGGTCGCCCACCGTCGGGTAGACCGGGACGAGCTGCTCATCCTCACCGTAATTGGTGTCGTATTCGTCGTCCTCGTAGTCGGCGTCGTCGTCATGGTCGGCGTCGTCATCCTCGCCGGCGCTGCCGCCCCCCATGTTGTTGTCGTTTGTGCGGCCCGCCTGTTGTTGGCGGGTGCCAGGCACACCGGGTTCTGTTTCGGGGGTGAGGTGTGGCCATAGTTGCTGTTGGGTGGTGCCGAGCGCCTTGGCCAGCCGGCTCCGATACCGGGGGTAGGGGGTGCGGCCTGCGACCCATCGCTCGATCGTTTTCGGGTCGACACGCACTTGGTCGGCGAGCTCCTGGATGTCGATCCCGGTGTTTTGGATCGCGTCACGGAGCTGCTTGTTTGCCATTGCGCGTGTTTTTAGAATCTCGGGTGATGGTGGGCGCTTTGAGTGTAAGTCGTCCCAACTCGTCCCGAGTCGTCCCAACTCGTCCCAGGACGTCTTTGAAGTCGTCCCAAGTCGTGGTAGAGACGTCCCAGCAGATCATGGATCGTTGCTGGCATGAGCGTTTCTCAAACACACATCAGACGCCCCGCCCGCGTCAGCGCGAGCCGGGCTGCAGGACAGACAGCAGCACACACGCCGGCACGGCCGGCGCCGACGGCAGGACGGACATCCGGGCTGGCGCCAAGACGGGCGCCGGCACGCACGGCAGGACGGACATCGGCGCTGGCGCCAGCACAGGCGCCCGCGCCCACGCGCGTGGCCGGGCAGGCCGGAGGGCTCATCGCCGGACAGACCGCCAGCCTGGCGGCAGGGCATGCACCTGCGACGGTGCCGGGACGGCCTGTGCCGGTCGGTGGGGTGGGGTTGACGCGGGATCAGGTGATGACCGCCACGGAGGTTGCTGAGCTGTTGGCGTTGCCGGTCTCAACGGTGTATTACCTTGCGCGGCAGGGCCGGTTGCCGGCCAGTCGTTTGGGGCGCGCCTACCGTTTTTTGCGCCCGGCCTTGGAGCGGTTGCTTGAGGATGGTGGGTGGTGAGCTGGGGGCCGTCACATCAGAAACCGAAGCTGCCGCAACCAGGCCGGGTCACGATGGTGCTGGTGGGGGTTGTGGTGCTCGCATGGGTCTATGGCCATATCCCAGACATCGTCGGGTTGGTGATCGTCGGCGGGGTTACATGGCGGTTTGTGAGCTGGATCGACAGCCGTGACCCGTACGCCGGCAAAAACAAGCCGGTCCCGGCAGCGGCTACCGTCCCGCCGGCGGGTGCGGACGGGAAGCAGGCGGGGGTGTGGCTTGGACGCGACGAGCGCGGGACAGGCTGTTGGTCCAGGGCGCAGCGGGCGGTGCTTGTGATCGGCCCGCCACGCTCCGGGAAGACGAGCGGGGTGATCATCCCGACGGTGTCTGCTCATCGTGGGCCGGTGGTTGTGACCTCCACCAAACCGGATGTGCTTGCTGCAACCAGGAATAGGCGAGAGGCCTCAGGGACGGTGTGGCAGTTTGACCCGACCGGCCAGGCCCCACTGGTGGCGGGTGCTGAACGGTTGCGCTGGTCACCGCTCACCTGTTCGCTTGATTGGGATGGGGCATTGTTGATGGCCCGCGCGATGGTCCAGGCCGCCACCGTGGGTGCCGGCGTCACGGATGGTGATCATTGGGCAAGACGCTCCCAGGCTCTGCTGGCCGGGCTGTTGCATGCCGCCGCCACCGGCGGGGAGTCGATGAGCACGCTGGTTGGCTGGGTGTCAGGTCATGAGCTTGATCTGCCGGCCGGACTGCTTGCGGCTCACGGGAGCACCCCGCTTGCCTCACAGGCGCTTGACGGGATCGCTGCGGTGGAGGACAGGGAGCGTTCTGCGATCTTCTCAACCGCGGCGGGGGCGCTTGACGCCTACAGCTCCCAGGCAGCCCTTGAGGCGACCGAGCAACCGAACTTTTATGCCGGACGGTTTGTGAGATCCAACGACACGATCTACATCAACGCCCCCGCTGAGCATCAGCACCTCGCCGCCCCCCTGGTGTGCGGTCTTTTGGCGGAGATCCGTCGCGGGACATATCAGGCACATAGCGCCGGGGTGCTTGACCGGCCTGTGCTGTTCGCCCTGGATGAGGTTGCGAACATCGCCCCGATCCCTGAGCTACCGCAGATCGCCTCAGAAGGCGGAAGCCAAGGCCTCCTCCTGCTCGCCGTCCTACAAGACCTAAGCCAGGCGCGTGGACGGTGGGGGACCGTCACCGACGGGTTCTTGACCCTGTTCGGGGACAAGCTGATCCTCCCCGGGGTTGCTGATCAGCGGACGCTTGAGACGATCTCGGTCACGTTGGGTGAATATGACCGCCAGGTCGTCTCAGAAACCCGGATGCGGGTACCGGAGAAAGCGTGGTTGCAGCGTGCTGAGACGATCTCAACCCAGCGCACCCGGGTGCTGTCTGCCGGTGAGATCGCAAACATCCCTGCCGGCAAAGCGCTGCACCTCGACGGCGTCTCCTGGCAGCTGTTGACGCTCACCCCCGCCGGCCGCTAACCCAGCAGCCCACCACCACTCCACCCCTTCCATGCGGAAACTCATCCCCCGCATACGTCGGGACGACTTGGGACGTCTAGGGGCAAGCACACCCTGTGCGTACAGTGTGGCCCCCTCGGACAGAGAGCCCGAACGGCTCAAGAGACATCCAGCCCTGGCAGGCATGCAGGCCCGGGCAGGCAGCGCACCGCGACGGTGTCCGCGTGGGTGGGCCGCGGCGATCTTCTTTGCGGCTACGACCGGCTGCGGACCGGTTCCCGCCGGCAGCTGGTCTGCAACGCCGGCAAGTGGGGCTGGGGGTCAGGTCGTGTGCACGACGGTTGGGTCAGCGGGCGCCAGCCCTGCCTGGCGGGCCACCCCGGATCCGGGGGCGGCGGGATGTTGACGGTCGCGAAGGTCACCGGCCGCATGGCTGCCGGGTACGCGCAGTATTTGGAGGGCAAGACCACCCCGACGGTGCTTGGGGACTACTACCTCAAGAACGGGGAGCGGGTCGAGGCACCAGGCCGCTGGATCACCGGTGCCGAGCAGGTCGGTTGTGATCCGCAGCAACCGGTTGGTGGGGACGTGCTGCGGGAGCTGATGGCTGTCCGTCATCCCGTGACCGGACAGCAGTTGCGGCGCACCGGCTCGAGTGGTGAGGCTGTGGCGGCGATCGATGCGACGTTCTCAGCACCTAAGTCTGTGAGCGCGATCTGGGCTTTGGCCGACAACGAGCTCCGTGCCAGCATTGAGGCGGTACACGAGCTGGCGATCGACCGGGCGATCGGCTACGCGGTCGGACAGGTGGCGATGGTTCGTCACCGCCCAGACCGCGACACGGTTGTGCACACCAAGGCCACGGGGGTTGTTGCGACCAGTTGGCGGCACACGACCGCCCGAGCCGTGGGTGAGCGCGTCCCGGACCCGCAGCTGCACTCCCATGTGTTGTTGCACGCCGCTGTGCGTGGGGATGGGAAGGTGGTTGCGATCGATTCGCGCTCCTGGTTTGTGCATCGCCGTGAGCTCGGGGCCGCCTACCGCACCGAGCTCGCCCACGAGCTGAGCGCACTGGGGTTTGAGATCACGCGTGGCACCGGGCGTGACGCACGGTATTTTGAGATCCAGGGTGTGCCACAGGATTTGATCGACACCTGGTCAACACGCCATCACCAGGTGCAGGACCAGATCCGCCAAACGCTTGAGCGGACCGGTGATAAGCGGATCAGTGCTGCCGGGGAGCGGCGTGCCGCGCTCACCACGCGTCAGTGCAAACAGCCCGCCACCAATGCTGAGCTTGACCACCAGTGGCAGAAGGCCGCGTCAAGCGCGGGGTTCAGTACGGAGCGCGTGGAGGCGCTGCGTGACATGCACAGACCCGGTCTTGAGCCCCCGGGGTTGCGGGAGCTGTTGGCTGGGCTTACGGAGTTTGATGCGACGTTCACCGACCGGGACGCCAGGGCGGTCACGCTCGAGCAGGCCGCCGGAACCCCGATCAACCAGGCGCTCGCGGTGCTCTCACAGGCACGCGAGGAACGGGCGGTCCTCAGGCTGGCGGATGGGAGCAGCACCACCGCCTGGCACCGGGCGCTTGAGAACCTGACCGTCGGGATCTTCAAAGACCTCGTGCGAGAACGCTCCCACACCATCCCAGGAGGACTTGTGGAGCAGGCGGCCGCAACGATCAACCGGCGGCTGGCAAAACACGGCGCCCGGCTCTCCAACGAGCAACAGCAGGCCCTTGAGCTTGCGTGCGGGGACCGGCAGGTCGTGATCATCCAAGGCCAGGCCGGCACCGGCAAAAGCACCCTGCTGCAGGCTGTTGCGCTCGCCCACCACGCCGATGGGCGGCAGGTGATCGTCACAAGCACCGCCGCCGCCGCGGCCGAACGCCTCGCGCGCGATCTTGCGGAGGTCGGGGTCAGCGCCCCCGCCTACTCCACCATCGCGCTCAAGCACGCGATCGACACCAGCCAGGTCCAGGTCGACGCGCAGACGACGGTGATTCATGATGAGGCGGCGCTCGCCTCCACGCGCGAGCAACAACAACTCCTCGACACCATCGAGCAGCGCTACGCCCGGCTGATCATCGTTGGTGACCCACAGCAATCAAAACCCGTTGGGGCCGCCGGCCTGTGGTCACGCCTCGAACACCTCGCCCAGACCCAGCACTCGCGCGTGGAGCTGAGCATCAACCTCCGCGCCCACGATCCCGATGACCAGCGCGACCAAGCACTGTTCCGGGACGGCAAGCACCACCAGGCACTCGCAGGCTACAGCTCACGTGGACGCCTGCACATCTCAGCCGACCAAACCAGCGCCGAACACGCAGCACTTGAGGCAGCACACCAAGACCGCAGCGCCGGCAAGCGCACGTTGGTGATCACCCAAACCTCAAACGAGCACCTCGATGAGCTGAACGCGCACGCGCAGGCGTTGCGGGTCCGTGACCGGCAGCTCGGTCACAACACCCTGAAAATCCCGGGGCGGCCATACCGGCTGCGGGCCGGGGATGAAATCCAAATCCGTCACACCATCACCCTCCCCGACAGCCCGATCAGAAACGGCACCACCGCCACCATCACCGCGATCAAACCCGCGGCCGGGCTGACGATCAAACTCACCGACGGGCAGATCATCCAAATGACCCGCGCGCAAGCCCAGCAAGCCGACCTGCGCCTCGCTTACGTACAGCACCCCGTCCCCGCACAAGGCCTCACCACCGACACCACCCACCTCATCGTCGCCGAGCACACCACCGCCGAAGGAACATATGTCGCGCTCACCCGCGCCCGGCAACAAACCGACATCCACGTCAACCACGAAATCCTCCAAGACAGCGAGCTGCAACCCCTGGAACGGCTCGCCGAACGGGTCGGACGCAGCGAGCCCGAGGTGCCATCGATCGCAATGCCACTCGCCGCGCGGCACGACCGGCGCCTGAACCCTTATAAAACGTGAGTATGAACAGCGAAAATACGGGTTGCTGCACGCATGCTGGCGCCTCAGGGGCTCACGCATGTGGTGCAGCATGAAGGGCTGTTGGTAAAGGTGGATGTTCGTGCGGACGGCAGCGCTCTGGCCGGGCATGTGGACACCACGCTGCTGGCTGGGGTCGCCGACCGGGTTGGGCTACACGGGCGCTGTCTCTGCCGATGGTCTCGACACGCCAGCACGCCACGGCACGTGACCAGGGGGTCGCTTTGCGCGATCTGGCGGTGTTGCCAGCCGATGGCGGTGACAGCTTGACCGATCTTCGCGTCCAGCGTGAGCGGCCTGACCTGTTCGGGAACCTCGGCTCTGACGCGAACGCGTCTCGGGTGACTGACTCGGCCGACGAGCACACGCTTGGCCGTCTGCGTGAGACGGCCGCGGCAGGACGGGCGGAGGCGTGGAGGAGCGGGGCAAGACCGGAGCGCGCGGTGTCCACACGGCATAACCGTCTGGACCGGACGGTCATTGATGTTGACGGCTCGCTGACCAGCGTGCACTCGGAGCAGGAGCAGGCCCACGGTAGGCTCAAGGGCGGTTGCGGCCATCATCTGCTGCTGGCGTACCTGGAAAGGGACGGGGAGGTGCTGGTGGCGGACAGCTGCAGACCAGGGAACGCCGGGGCGAACAGCGCCTGAGTGTGGACGCCGGAAGGGGTCCCGAAGTGGAACGGCCCCCTCCAGCGCCCATCCACCGCCGTCATCCAAGACGACCATCGCGGACATGCGGCAGCGGCCCTGAAGGTCGTGGGAGCCTTTGCCAGGTCTGCCGGGATCGACTGGCTGCGCATCCGATGGGACCAGCCAAAGACCAACCCCTCAAGCGGCAACATGCCCGCCAAGCTGGGGCGCACAATCGTCGCCACGCACAAGACCTGCAAAGCCCAGGTCAGATCCTCCGCCAGCAGTAGTCACGCAGCTCCACCACGTATGGCCAGCCGCAGGGCTCAGAAGGGCGGCGGCTAGACGCTAGTCAAGTCCCGAGGCCGTAGGGGCATTCTTGACAGCGGGCGCGCGGGTATGTATCGTTCGCTCATCCGATTATGCGTTCGCAATTGCGGATATAAAGAGGGAGGAAGGGCAACGGAAAAGCAATTGATTCCGCTTGTGCCGCTCGCGCTGGCGGGTCGCACGCACATTTCACTTGCTACGTGACCGGCCGCATGTTTTTGGTGCAGGGGGCGCTCTAGGCGCCTCCATCGGTTAGGTCACTTCAGACGACTGTCGGTTCCGTCATGTGCGACCGACAGCGTGCAAACAACAAGACGGTGAGGAGAACACTTTAATGAGGATCACACGTCTCAGGATTCGAGCCGCAGCTTACGCGGCCGGAGGCACCGCAGCCATTGCTGGAGTTGCCGCCATTGCAGGGGTTGCCGCCACATCAGCGACTGCGCATCAGGGCCGGGCCGCGTCAGGGCCAATCCAGATTCTTGATATCACCGGCACCAGCGGCGCGACTGCGATCTTCGGAACGCAGGAGACGCTGGGCATGCAGGCGGCCGCCAACTACTACAACAAGCGCGGAGGCATTCTCGGCCACAAGATCAAGATCGACATCGTCAACGACAACAGCGACCCAGCCACTGCCGCCAGTGACGCCTCTCAGTACCTGAGCGGAGGCGGCGCGAGCAAGTATACGATGGTCTGGGCCGGCCAAGAAGGTACCACGAGTGCTGCGATCATCCCGATCGTAAAGAAGTACCACGTCTACACGACTGCTGTAAACGATGGCAACGGCCAGTGCCAGAAGGGGTCCAACTGCCCGAACATCTTCCTTCAAGCCGGCGACCTTTCAGCGGGCGAAGCCGCCGACACGGCTGCCCTCAAAAAGGATGGCTTCAAGAAGATCGGAATCATCCAGGAACAGGGGACTTACGATCAATCTGAGGCGACATATATGCTTCCCGACCTGAGAAGGGCTGGCATCAAGTACACGGTCGTGACGTTCCCGCCGACGGCGGTCAGCCTGACGCCTGAGATGCAGACGTTGAAGAACGACAACGTGAAGGCGGTCTTCGCAATGACGCTCGGCCCGGCGGGCGGCTACGTTCTCGCCGCGAGGGCGGCTCTCGGCTGGTCAGTGCCCGTCCATTTCGATGTCGCCGGCTCGACCGTCAACCTGGCCTCGCTCGTGCCCAAGGGCACGAGCCTGGCAAAAGTCTGGGAGACTGAGCAGTACTGCGAGAACATCAAGGCCAAGGGAATCAACTGGAACTTGATGAAGGCGAACGCACCGAGCGCACCCGCTGGAGACATCGAGTGCACGATCGCTGGCGACGGTTGGCAGGCCATCGTGATGCTCGCCGACGCCGCCGCCAAAGCGAAATCGCTCTCCGCGAGCGCGCTCATCAAGGCGACATCGACGCTGAAGATAACGAAGGGTCTTGTGAGCAGCCCGACGGCCTGCTGGACGCGCAGCAACCATGAGGACACCTGCCAAGATGCCGGCTTCTACGACATCGTGCCGCTTGGCAATCTGAAGAACAGCAGGCTGTATCCGCGCAAGTCCTAGGGTACAGACAGGGAGTCTGAGGGGTCTCATGGCCAACATCATTTGGACCGGGCTAGTGCTAGGTTCGGTCTACGCACTTGTGGCAACTGGGTTCACCATCGCAATGGTCCCGACGGGCGTCTTCAACTTCGCTCAAGGGGCAATCGTGGTGGCGGGTACCTTCTTCACCTATCAGTTCCTGTCGGTTTCGGGCGTCGCCACTGGCTGGACACTTGCCCTGACGACGTTGATAGGCGCGGGAGCGGGGCTTCTGTGCGAGGTATTGACTGTCCGACCCCTCAGATGGGCCCGTGGTTCGGTCGACAACGCCATGGTCACGACTGTGGGCGCGTCGACCGCGATCATCGGGCTGGTGGGCGCAAATTGGGGATACGTTCCGTTACTCGTGCCGTTTCACGGACCGAGCGGCTTTCTTCACTTACTCGGTGCCGTAACAACGCCGATCCAGATCATCACGGTCGGGTCTGCGATTGCTGCTGCACTTGGGTTCGAAGCGCTCTTTCGCTTCACTCGGCGCGGCCAGGCTTGCCTGGCCGTCGCCGAAGACCGCGACCCCGCGATGCTCCGAGGCGTCAACGTCAGCACGCTTTCAATCGCGGCTTTCTCCGCAGCCGGAGCATTCGGCGGTCTCGCGGGTTTTATCATCGGCCCGACTACCTATGCGGATGCATCACTCGGTGCCACATTGGCGCTCTACGGGTTCGTGGCCGCGGCATTTGGAGGGCAGGGCAGCTTCGCTGGCGGACTCGCCGGCGGCTTCGTGGTTGGCATAGTCGCGACGTTCGCATCCACTTACCTAGGAGCCAACTACAGCGACCTTGCCGTGCTGGTGCTGCTGCTCGTCACCTTGGGGCTACGGCCGCAGGGGCTTGGAAAGGGCGGTGCTCATGCCCGGATTGTCTAAGCGGAGCGCGGACAAGGCCAAAAGCGTGAATCAAGGTCCCGAGCAGCGCTCGGAGGCCGCAGCATGGCGCCGCTACTGGGCGCGATGGCTCCTTGGCGAGAGGTTGCCATTTGCCTTGCCGATGGTTCTGGCGCTCGCCGTGATTCTCTTCCCGTTTTGGTCGGGAAGCAACTACTGGATGCTTGAGATTCCACTCATCCTGTGCTTTGCGCTGGTGGTGAGCGGAGTAAACCTCAGTTTCGGGTTTGCCGGCGAATTGCAGCTCGGGCAGGTCTTCATGTTCGCCATTGGTGCCTACATCCCGATGGTGCTCGCCACTCAAGGGGTTACCACGGACGTCATCGTGCTCATGGTCGTTGGTGCCCTCGTTGCGACGGTCTCCGGAGTGTTCGTCGCGGTGCCGGCCATGCGGATCGGCGGTTGGGCACTAGCGATGGCGTCGTTCTTCTTAGTGATCACGATTCCGGACCTGACGAGCATCTTTCAGAGCGACACGGGCGGGCTCAACGGGCTTACGAACATCCCGAATCCATCGCTGTTCGGAATTCCTCTAGGTGAGACAGGGTTGTTCGAGGTTACGGCGGTGGTGACGGTACTGTGGTTTGCTTGTTACCGTAACCTAGTGACATCCCGCTACGGGGTTGTGTTTCGTGTGCTGCGCGAATCACCGGTCCTGACGCAGTCACTGGGCTTCTCGACATTCCGACTCAAGACCAGCGTGTATACGCTGGGCGCCCTGCCGGCCGGAGTCGCCGGCTGCCTCTACGGATTCCTCACGCTGGTGCTTGAGCCCACGGACTTCGGCTTCAACCTTGGGATCGGGACGGTCGCCGCAAGCCTCTTCGGCGGCACCGAGAGCGTGTACGGGGTGTTGTTCGGCGCGGCAGTCCTCCAGCTAGGCCCGGAGAAGTCGGCGGTGTTTTCCAACTACTCGCCGGTCGTGTATGGGGGATTCCTGATCCTTGCGGCTGTGTTGCTGCGAGGAGGTGTTGCCAGCCTCGGCAAGGTCGGGCTTCACAAGGTTGCGCTATGGCTCGATCCAAGTCTAGCCTCAGAGACCATCTTGGACGCTAACCCGGGCGTTGACAGCGGCTTTGACCGGCTGACGCATCACGGCCATCGCCCGGCCCATGAGTCCCGAACGGGGTCGGGGCTCGTGAAGCTCATGGGGCAGCGTCTGGACGTTACCGGCATCAACATGTCTTTCGGAGGCGTTCGAGCACTGCAGGACGTTACATTGAGCGCAGAGCCAGGTCGCGTTACCGCTTTGATCGGCTCCAACGGCTCCGGCAAGACGACACTGCTCAACGTCATTTGCGGGTACGCGAAGCCTCAGTCCGGGTCGGTTACGCTTGACGGACAGGACCTCTTGCGGAAGAAGCCCCACCAGATCGCGCGCCTGGGGATCGGACGGACGTTCCAGACCCCGGCAATCCCCCGCGGTGTATCCGTTCGTGACGTTGTGGCCTCAGGTCGTTACGCGAAGGATCACCTGGGCTTCCTAGCATCGATTTTCCGCGTGCCACGGTACTGGCGAGCGCAACGCGCTGACCGCCGCGAGGCGATGGCGCTGCTCGATCGCGTCGGTCTCGCGGGTATCGCCGCGCAAGAGGCCGCAAGTCTGCCGTTGGGAACACGCCGGCTGGTTGAGGTGGTGCGTGCACTCTGCGCCGGCCCGGGCCTGATCTTGCTGGACGAGCCCGCCTCCGGACTCAACGAAGAAGAAGCGACACGACTGGCGGCGCTCGTCGGGATGATGGCTCAGGCGGGCGCGGCGGTAATCGTAATCGAGCATAACTTCCGGTTCATACGCAGCATCTCGCATTCCATCAACGTCCTGCATCTTGGGCGCCTGATCGCGACTGGGACCGCTGAGGAGATCGCCGAGGACCGTCAAGTGATCGAGAGTTACCTAGGCGAAGCTCATGGGAAGTCGGGATCGGCTGACCGGCACGAGCGGACCGAGCAGTCTGTCGTCGCGACGGCCACATCGGCTGAGCCGCTGCTCGTTGTTGAGTCGTTGGAGTCCGGTTACGGAGACCTGCGCGTCCTGCGCGGCCTCTCGCTGTCGGTCGCGCCCGGCAGCATCGAGGTCATCTTGGGCCGAAACGGGGTCGGCAAGACGACGCTTCTCTCAGCGCTTGCTGGGTTGCTGCCAACATGGACGGGGTCGATCACTCTGGGTGGCCGGCCCGTACACCGCCTTGCGCCGTACCGCCGAGCAGCAGCAGGCATCGTTCTGGTGCAAGAGGGCAAGCGGATCTTCCGTCAGCGCACCGTCTGGCAGAACGTGATGCTTGGTACCTACACCCAGAAACTGAACCGGAGAGACCGCGAAGCGCTCTGCCAACAGGTATTGGCCGGGTTCCCGGCGCTTCTGGGCCGGCTCAGCGAGCGGGCCGATGGGCTGTCCGGCGGTCAGCAGCAGATGCTCGCCATCGCGCAGGCGCTCGCCTCTAGGCCAAGTATCCTCCTTCTCGACGAACCATCCGCCGGTCTCGCGCCCGCGATCGTTGACGAGCTCTTCGGTCGGCTTCGGAGCCTCGCCGACGACGGGCTGAGCATCCTGTTGGTCGAGCAGCTCGCCGACAAGGCGATCGCGATCGCCGACCACGTCACGCTGCTCGACGATGGGCACGTGGTGACGTCGGGCCCGCCGTCACAGTTCGCCGACGCTCAGGCACTCGAGAGCGCGTATTTCGGGCTCTAACGACAAGAGGAGCCGGCATGTTCAAAACGAACGCACTAGTCACGAAAGGACCCAAGCAGGGTTTCCGGCGCACACGAATCGAACGACGCGATGTCGGACGGCTCGACGTGCTGATTGACATCGCCTATTGCGGCATATGCCACTCCGACGTCTCCTACGTCGACAACGAATGGGGCCGGACCATCTTCCCGCTGGTGCCGGGCCACGAGATTGCCGGTGTCGTGTCGGCGGTCGGCAGTGACGTCACCCGATTCTCTCCCGGCGATCGCGTGGGTGTTGGGTGTCTCGTCGACACATGCGGCGAGTGCCACAACTGTCTGGCTGGGCACGAGAACCACTGTCAGGGACAGCGTACGTCGACCTACAGCTCGCGTGATCGAGACGGACGCGCCACAGACGGTGGCTACAGCGAACAGATCGTTGTGACGGAGGACTTCGTCGTACGAATCCCTGAGACCCTCTCGCTCGAGACGGCCGCACCACTGCTGTGCGCCGGCATCACCGTCTACTCGCCGCTGACTCGCTGGGGCGCAGGCCCCGGAACCCGAGTCGGCGTACTCGGCCTCGGCGGCCTCGGCCACGTCGCACTCCAGATCGCGCGCGCGCTTGGAGCACGAACGACCGTCTTCGACCTCGACCCGGCAAAACGTGACGACGCTCTCCGGCTCGGCGCCGATGCTTACATAACAGCCACGGACTCGGCATCTCTCGAGGCGCTGGCCAGCTCTCTGGATCTCATGATCTGCACGGTCCCTGCGAACCTCGACCTCAACACCTATCTCGCGATGCTGGACGTAGACGGCAAGTTCGTCGTCATTGGCGTCCCGAGTAAGGCCCTGACGATCGACGCGTTCTCATTGATCATCAATCAACGCGCGTTGGCAGGGTCGCGGATCGGCAATCTCAAGGAGACCCAGCAGATGCTCGACTTCTGCGCCGCCCACCAAATCGGTGCCGAGGTCGAGGTGATCTCGGCCGACGAGGTTGAAAGAGCCTACGGGCGCGTGCGCGCGGGAGACGTACGCTTTCGGTTTGTGCTCGACACCTCCACGATCCGGACGCTGGGAGAGGAAAGCAAACGCGCGTCGTCGCTGGTGGCTTGACGAGGTGGCTCACGCGGAGTAACGTGGTTCGTTCCGATTTAGGATCGCTAATTCGCAAATCCGAACAGGTTTGAGTGAGAAAGTGAAACAGGCAGGAAACGCGACAGGCGCAGCCGTCGGCGTGGACGACGGACTCCACACCGTGATCGAGCGCGACAAGATCTTCGTCAACGGCAGCTGGCAGCAGTCAACAAGCGACGAGGTCATCGCCGTCATCAACCCTGCGACCGAAGAGACGCTCGCGGTCGTCCCGAAGGGCACGTCTCAGGATGTCGAAGCCGCCGTGACGGCGGCTGCAGGCGCGCTCGAGAGCTGGGGAGCATCGTCGCACGACGAGCGCGCGGCGGTCCTCAACAGGATGGCCGACCTGATCGACGAGCGCGCAAGTGACATCACGCGAACGATCGTCAGTGAGATGGGCCAGCCCGAGCGTCTGGCAGCGGCGCTACAGACAGCCTCGCCCGCGGAGAACCTGCGCATCATCGCCTCGAGTATCGAGGAGGTCGTCTGGAGCGAGCAGATCGCGAAGACGAGTGTCCAGCGGCTCCCGGTGGGGGTAGTCGGTGCGATCACCCCCTGGAACGTTCCGCTCCTGATGATCTGCATGAAGGTCGGCGCGGCGCTATCCGCCGGATGCCCGGTGGTCTTGAAGGGCAGTGAGATCGCGCCCTTGAGCTCATTCATCTTTGCCGAGATCGCACAGGAGGCAGGAGTGCCGGACGGGGTCCTGAACCTCGTCAGCGGCACCGGGCCAGAGGTCGGCGAGGCACTGGTCTCGCACCCACTCGTCGACATGGTCTCTCTCACCGGTTCTGTGAGGGCCGGTCGGCGCGTAATGGAGCTCGCAGCCCAATCAGTCAAGCGAGTGGGGCTCGAGCTTGGCGGGAAGTCGGCGAACATCATCTTTGAGGACGCCGACTTCGACAGAGCGGTCGCTGACGGAATTGCCGATGCGTTTCGGAACGCCGGACAAGCTTGCGGTGGATTGACCCGCGTTCTGGTCCCCGAGCGACGGCTGGCGCAGGCGGCCGAGCTGGCTGTAGCGACGGCACAGGGTTTCGTCGTGGGCGACCCGTTCGACCCGGCGTCGACGATCGGACCCGTGGCGACGGAGGGCCAGCGCGACCGCATCCGTGGCTATATCAACACGGGCATCGCGGAAGGAGCAGCACTCCTGACCGGCGGACCGGAGGCGCCTGTCGGGCTCGACTACGGGTTCTACGTGAAGCCGACCGTCTTCACAGGAGACAACACGATGCGTGTGGCCCGCGAAGAGATCTTCGGACCCGTCGTTGTGATCATCCCTTTCGCCGACGAAGCGGACGCTATCCGTATTGCCAACGACTCGCCCTACGGTCTCGCCGCCGGAATCTGGTGCGGAGAGGACGAACACGCAAGACTGCTCGCTTCCAAGCTGCGTGTGGGGCGCGTGCGCATCAACGGATCAGCGGTGAACCGCCGCGCGCCGCATGGGGGCTTCAAGCTCTCCGGCATCGGCCGGGAATGGGGCCGCTTCGGGATTGAAGAGTTTCTCGAGTATCAAGCTGTTGGTTAGCGCCCGAGTGCAACCACGCCCATTCATTTTCAGAACGAGGAGAACGACCCAAATGACCACGGTTTCCGAAGAGCAGCGCACGGCTCAGTACACGACCGCGACAGACATCTTCGTTGGCGGTGAATGGCGCAAGTCATCCGCCACCGAGACGATCGCGGTCATCAACCCGGCAACCGAGGAAACGATCGGCGAGGTGGCTCGCGGCACCGCCGAGGACGTAGATCTCGCCGCCAAGGCGGCCGCCGCCGCATTCGACGGCTGGTCACAGACGCCGAACGGCGAGCGTGCCGCCGCGATTCACCGGCTTGCAGATCTGCTCGAGGTCCGTGGCGACGAACTCACGAAGCTGATCGTCAGCGAGGTTGGACAGCCCATTACGTTCGCAGTCGGATCCCAGACTGACGTCGCCGTCAGCGACCTCAGACACTTCGCCGACGCAATCAACGATGTCGCGTGGGTCGAACTAGTCGAGGACTTCATGGTCCGTCGTGAACCTGCCGGCGTCGTCGGTGCCATCGCAGCATGGAACGGACCGCTGCGCTCAGTAGCCCTGAAGGCGGGAGCGGCGCTCGCTGCCGGATGCACCGTCGTTGTCAAGCCGAGCGAGATCGCCCCGCTCAGCGCCTACGTCTTCGCGAACCTCGTGAACGAGGCGGGGATCCCCGCAGGCGTCTTCAACCTCGTCAGCGGAGAGGGTCCCGTCGTCGGCGAGGCGATCGCCTCCCACCCGCTGATCGACGTCGTCTCACTGACCGGCTCAGTTCGGGCCGGAAGCCGCGTGATGGAGCTCGGCTCCCGCTCGATCAAACGAATGGCACTCGAACTCGGGGGAAAGTCCGCCAACGTCATCCTCGAGGACGCAGACCTCGAGCAGGCAATCAACGTCGGTTTGGACGACGCTTTCCGCAATGCAGGTCAGGTTTGCGGTGGTCTGTCGCGCACGCTCGTTCCCAGAAGCCGCTTGGCCGAAGCTGAGCAGATCGCTGTCGCGAAAGCCGAGAGCTTCCTGATGGGCGATCCGCTGGACCCCAGCACAACGCTGGGGCCCGTGATCACCGAGCGCCAGCGCGAACGGATCCGCGACTACATCCGCTCAGCTCAGACCGACGGCGTGCGCATGCTGGTCGGCGGAGCGGAACAACCCGAAGGCTTCGACTGCGGCTACTACATCAAGGCGACCGTCTTCTCCGGCGACAACCACGACCGACTCGCCCAGGAGGAGATCTTTGGACCCGTCAACATCATCATTCCCTTCGACAGCGAAGCCGACGCGATTGGGATCGCAAACGATTCTTCCTATGGTCTCGCTGGCGCAGTCTGGAGCGGCGACCCGGAACATGCGCGCGCCGTTGCCGCCCGGCTGCGTACAGGGCGCATCCGCATCAACGGCACACCAATCAACATGAAGGCCCCGCACGGCGGCTTCAAGCTGTCTGGCATCGGGCGCGAGATGGGGCGCTACGGAATCGAAGAGTTCCTTGAATACAAATCCGTGATCGGATGAGCCCGTCGCACGCAGACACCGCCGCGATCGCCCGCAAGCAGGCGATTACCGCCTACGCCCGGGCAATGACGAGCGCCACGGCGAGCTTCGAGACGATCGAGATAGAACGGCGCGAACTCGGCCCCCACGACGTGCTCATCGAAATTGCCTACGTCGGGATCTGCCACACCGACGTGCACCACGCGCGCGCGGAATTCGGACACACCCACTACCCGATCGTCCCCGGCCACGAGATCGCAGGGACCATCTCAGCGATCGGGAGCGACGTGGCCAAGTTCACGGTTGGCGACGCGGCAGGCATTGGCTGCCTCGTCGACTCCTGCCGAGAATGCAAAGAGTGCAAGGCCGGCCAGGAGTCCTACTGTCGCACCGGCAAGGTCCTGACCTACAACGGGATCGGGCGCGACGGCGGAGTGACGCTCGGCGGCTACAGCGAACGCATCGTCGTCGACGAGCGCTTCGCTGTCCTGATCCCGTCAGCGATGCCGTTGCATCAGACCGCACCGCTTATGTGCGCCGGAATCACGATGTATCAACCGCTGCGGCACTGGGGAGCGGCGTCAGGCAAGCGCGTCGGGATCATCGGGTTCGGCGGGCTCGGTCATATCGGCGTGCAGATCGCTCACGCACTCGGCGCGCACGTCACCGTGATCAACAAGACCGAAGAGCAGGCCGACGACGCCCGCCGAATGGGCGCCGCCGACTTTCGCATCACGTCCGACGCGCGCACGTACAGCGAGCTTGCCGGCTCGCTCGACCTGATCGTCTCCACCGTGCCGGCCAGCTACGACATGAATGCTCATCTGAACCTGCTCGATCAGGACGGTGTCTTCGTCAACCTCGGTGTGCCCGAAAAGCCACTCAGCATCGAGCCCTATTCGCTGCTGACACACCGCCGATCACTAGCCGGCTCCATGAGCGGTGGCATGCCCGAGACCCAAGAGATGGTCGACTTCTGCGCCGAGCATCACATCGGTGCGGAGGTCGAGATCATCGAAGCTGGCTACATCGACCAGGCGTTCGACCGGCTCGTCGCAAGCGACGTTCGCTATCGCTTCGTCATCGACGCAAGCACGTTCGCGTCCGACTAGCAGCAGGCTGCGAGATGACCAACGCCGCACGTAAGAACCTGACGCTCGCGCTGGCCGACTATGCCTCCGCCACGACCGTCGAGGACATGCCCGAAGAGGTCCGGGAACGCGGCCGCCAGATCGTGATGGACGAACTGGCCTGTGCCGCATTCGGTCAAACGCGTCCTGCGGGGCAACTCGCCACGCAGTATGTCGCCAGCATCGGTGGCCCCGGACCGTGTCGCGTTCTAGGAACCGCGGTCCGGACAACGGCCCCGTACGCGGCGCTGGCCAACGGCACCGCCGGTCACGCCGACGAGGTTGACGGCGCCCATGTTGTCGGCGGACATCCGGGCGCCACGATCGTGCAAGCCGTGGCGGCGGCAAGCGAGCACCGAAGAGCGACCGGTGCGGATCTGCTGAACGGGGTCGTCCTCGGTTACGAGATCGGCAACCGGCTCATCCGCGCCTGCGGCGGCGTCTTCGGCGTCAAGTCGCGTCTTCATCTTCACGCGGACTTTTTGCACGCCATTGGAGCCGCAAGCGCTGTAAGTCGCGTCTTGGGACTCGACGCGGAAAGACTCAGTCACGCCATGGCGCTTGCCACCTTCCAGGCCAACGGTCTCTGCTCGCTGTTCCAGGAGCGGCGGCACATCAGCAAATCGTTCTGCAACGGCCAGTACGCCTCCGCCGGCATCAGCGCCGCACTTCTCGCGGCGGCAGGGTTCGAAGGTTGCGAGGACGTGATTGGCGCGGCCGACGGGGCACTCGAGGCATGGGGTCTGCAGGACGCGCGCGACATTCTCATGGAAGGGCTGGGCGCCGACTTTGCGGTGATGGGAGCCAACTTCAAATTCACAAACGCCGGCTATCCGATCCATGCTGTGGTCGAAGCGGCCATGACGCTCGTCGCTGAGCATTCGATCGATCCCCAGGACATCCGAGGCGTCGAAGTGGGGATGCCGACCAACGCCATGCGCGTGGTCGACAGCCGCAAGATGCACAACATCTGCGTTCAGGACATGCTCGGCGCCGCGCTCGCGCAAGGCGGCCTATCGCTGCGCACCAGCCCGTTCCCGAAGATCCTCGAAGACGACCTGTATCAGAGGATCCGCGCTGTGATCGTCGTGGCGCCGGACGCAGAGCTCGACGCCGAGCTGCCAAACGGCCGTGGCGCCAGAGTCCAAATCGTCACACGCGACGGCGCCGCGGTCGTTCACCGCGTCGACTGGCCAAGGGGTCACAGCGCCCGAGGCGGCACAACCTGGCAGGACCTGGCCGGCAAATGGCGTGACGCTCTGCCCACCCTCGACGTAGACACGCTCGTCAGCCTGTGCCAAGGCCTCGAGAACATCGACGACGTCGACGAACTACTACGAATCTTCGACGGCGCTGCCAGCGCTTAGCGCGCGACTCGCCGGAGAGCAAACCGAACCAGAACGCGGAGGAGAGAACCATGTCAACCATTGAAATCGGCGAAGGCATAATGAGCGAGCTGATGGGCGAGGACTACCTGCCCAAGCGCGCAGCACAGCGCGACAGCTTCAACGATGTGCTGCAGGACTACTCGGCTGAGGTCTGCTTCGGCCGCGTCTGGTCACGCGACGGACTGGATCGCAAGCTGCGCAGCGTGATCAACATCGCGATGCTCGTCGCGCTGAACCGGCCCAACCAGCTACGCCACCACCTTGAGGGTGCCCTCAACAACGGTTGCTCGGTTGAAGAGATCAAAGAGATCCTGCTGCAGACCGCGGTCTACTGCGGGCTGCCCGCGGCAAGCGACGGATTCCGGATCGCCGACGAGCTCATGCGTGAGCGCGGGCTCGCGAGCTAGGCACGTCCACAGCTACTGAACCACCAAGGATTGGAAGGAAGAAGCGATGAAGATCGGATTCATCGGGCTCGGAGCCATGGGACGCGGGATCGCCGCCAACCTCCAGAGCTCCGGCCACGACCTAGTGGTCAACGACCTACGGCGAGAAGCTGCGGCAACCTACATCGAGAACGGGGCGACCTGGGCCGACACGCCACAGGAGCTCGCCTCCCAGGTCGAGCTGGTGTTCACCTCGCTCCCGACACCGCAGGATTTCGAAGCCGTGGCGCTCGGCCCTAACGGTCTGGCCTCAGGCTTTCGCGAAGGCAGCGTGTGGTTCGATCTCACGACCAACTCGGTCGAGATGATCCGCAAGGTGCACGCGATCCTCGCCGAGAAGGGCGTCCACTTGATGGACGCTCCCGTGAGCGGCGGCCCGAAGGGCGCGGCCAACGGCCGGCTGGCGATCTGGATCGGCGGCGACCGTGACGTCTACGACAGCCACACCGAGATTCTCGCCACGATCTCCGATGACGCACGCTACATCGGCGACATCGGCGCCGGTACCATCGCAAAGCTGACCCACAACATGGCCAGCCTCGCGATCAACGCCGTCGTTGCCGAGGTGCTCACCATGGGGGTCAAGGCCGGCGTGGATCCGCTCACGCTCTGGGAGGCGATCCGCAACGGCGGCGCCGGCCGGCAGCGAGCATTCGACAACATCGGCCGCCGCTTCCTGCAGGGCAAGCTCGACACACCGAGCTTCCAACTGCGCCTGGCCTACAAGGATGCGCAGCTGGCGATGCAGCTCGGCCGCGAAGCGGGCGTGCCCATGCGGCTCTGCAACCTCACGACGATGGAGATGACCGAGGCGCTGAACCGCGGCTGGGGCGATCGCGACAGCCAGTCCTTCTTGCAGCTTCAGCAGGAGCGTGCCGGCGTGCCGCCGTTCAAGCTCGCAGAGGAGGACGTGGCACGCGTCTACGCCCAGCAGGCCGAGTCCGGCTACAACGTCCGGTAGGCGAGGATGTCCACCGACAAACCCCCGTTCGTACTGATCCACGGAGGGCGACACGGCGGATGGGCGTGGAGAGAAATCGCCCACCGTCTCCGCGGACTGGGTCACGAGGTGTACACACCGACGCTCACCGGGCTCGGTGAACGTGCGCACCTCGTGAGCCGGGAGATCGGGCTCGATACGCACATCAACGACATCGCCGCCGTCTTCAAGTACGAAGACATCGAGGACGCCATCCTCGTCGCCCACAGTTACGGAGGAATGCCCACTGCCGGCGCGATGGAACACATCGCCGACCGTGTGCGCTCGGTGATCTGGCTCGACGCCCACCTGCCGAAAGAGGGCGAGTCGATCTTCGACCTGATCGGCGGGGAACGAGCACGGCGCATGATCGGGATGTCCGAAACCGATGGCGAAGGCTGGCTCGTCCCAGTCTCAGACGCGAGCTGGTGGGGTCTAACCGACCCCGAGCAGATCGCCTGGGTCAACTCCAAGACGACACCGCAGCCGATCAAGACCTACACCGACAAGATCGGAACGGTCGACCGCGCATGGTCTCACCCGGGCCTAGCTATCGAGTGCAGACCATCGCGGCTGCCCGAGGTCGACCTTGAAAGACAGCGCACGCGCGCCGCCGAAGAAGCCACATTCGACTACATCGCGCTCGACGGCTGCCACGAGATCATGGTCACCGATCCCGATGCCCTGATGGAGATCTTCGCGGGCGTCGTCAGCGGCGCGGTGGCGCCTTGACAGCGGTTGGGGCCACGCATATTCTGTTCGTATGTGCGAGGCTTAGATCGGAATCGCGAACGAAGGAGACAGATGACAGCTTCAAAGGATGACCTTGGGGTCATCGAAAGCGAACTCGCACGCGGCCGCTTCACGGATGAAATGCTCGCCGAGATGCGGGCGTTGATCGGCACGGAACTCCGCACCGAGCTGTCCGTCAACAACGAATACGCGGACCGGCACGCAATCCTGCGCTTCACCGAAGGAATCGGTGATGACAACCCCCTGTGGACCGATCCGGAGTACGCAGCAGGCAGCGTCTACGGCGGAATCGTTGCGCCCCCAAGCTTCATCTTCGCCTGCCTCGGCTCGGTTCAGGTGGGCTGGCGCGGGCTCGGCGGATTCCATGCCGAGACGAAATGCACGTTCCACAAGCCGATCCGCGAAGGCGACCGCATCCTCGCGACCGTCGTATTCGACGGATTCGACGGACCGACAGACAGCAACTTCGCAGGACGACGGATCAAGGACTACCTACGCCAAGAATACCGCAACCAGGATGGTGAGCTGGTAGCCACGTTCATCTGCTCGCGTGTCAGATTTGAACGCACGGAGGCCCAGTCCCGCTCCAAGGAACGCGAAGTCGAGATTCCTCACCCCTGGACCGACGCCGAGATCGAGCAGATCGAATCGGACATTATGGCCGAGACGCCACGGGGCTCAGACCCGCGCTACTGGGAGGACGTCAACGTCGGCGATGAGTTAGACCTGATCACCAAGGGGCCGCTCGGAATCACCGACTTCATCGCATACGTCGCCTCTGGCGCTGCCCCCATCCCGCGCATCTCCGCCCACCGCGTGGCGCTCAAACGATACCGCAAGCATCCGAAGTGGGCCTACCGCGACCCGCAGACCAAAGCACTCGAGCCGGTCTACTCGGTCCACTACAACGACTACGCGGCCAGGCTTCAGGGTGCGCAGGCGGCCTATGACGTGGGGATTCAGCGCACCTGCTGGCAGATCCACTCGCTCACGAACTGGATGGGCGACGCCGGCACGCTCAAGGCCGCTGACTCGCAATACCGGGCACACGTCTACCTCTCCGATGTGATCCGTCTCGGTGGACGCGTGACCGGCAAGGAGATCGACGCCGACGGCGATCACGTCGTTCACGTGGAGACCTGGGCAAACAATCAGCGCGGCAAGAACGTGATGCCCGGGATCGCGACAATCGCCTTGCCACAGCGCGATGCCACGTGATCGGTCCGTGGTCCCTGGCGAGGTGTCAGGGACCACGGATGCGCCAAGCGATCGCGGGCCCGCGCCCTTGAAGTTCCAGCACGCGACGCCGGCGTTCAGGACATTCTGCGGAGAGGACGCTCTCGCCGCACTACCTGGGCAACTCGACCGGCTCAAGCTCCGACGCGCCGTGATCGTCTGCGATCCATCGATTGCTAGCCGTCACGCCGAAGCTCTGCAACGCGTCGAATCTGCGTTGGGGGAGCGTCTAGTCGGGAGATTCGACGCTGTCGAACCACACAGTCCAGTGCGGACCGTGCTCGATGCCGCCCGAGTGCTCGAGGATCAGTCGGCCGATACCGTCGTCGTGGTCGGCGGCGGATCCTCAATTGTGACCGCGCGCGGCGCGTCGATCGTCGTAGCTGAAGGATCGAACCTCCGCGAGTTCTGCACGCGGCGCGACGAAGATGGGAAGTTCATCAGCCCGAGGCTGACCGCTCCGAAGCTCCAGCAATGGATCGTCCCGACGACGCCAACCACTGCCTACGCGAAAGCCGGCTGCGCGCTCAGAGACGAAGCCACCGGCGACAGGCTTGCGTTGTTTGATCCGAAGCTGCGGGCACAAGCCATCTTCCTCGACCCCACCTTGGCGCTCACCGCTCCCGTACCCGTGACGCTCGGCGCAGCACTGAACGCATTCGCGATGGCCGTCGAGGGCTTACAGTCGAAGCTGGACGACCCCCTGACAGAAGCGCTATTGATGCATGCCCTTCGGATGCTCGGAGATTCGATCCCGCGGCTCGTGCGCCAGCCCGAAGACGATCAGACACGGCTGCAACTAATGCTCGCCTCGGTGCTCTCGGGCCAAGGAAGCGACTATGTTGGCGGCGGTCTCGCGCAAGCGCTCTCGCACGCGACCGGACCGCGGTCAACCACATCGAACGGCGTCGTCGAGGCGCTTTTCCTTCCGCACGTGATCAAGTACAACGCCCCGGTCGTCAAGCACGGACTCGACAAGGTCGCCAGCGCCCTCGGCTATGCGGGCGGCGAAGCGGACTCCGGCACGGAAGCAGCGGTGGCAGGGGTCGAGCGGGTGCTTGAGGCAGCCGCAGTGCCGCGACGCCTGCGTGATGTTGGCGTGGACGGTGACGCGCTCGCTGACATCGCACGACACGTACTCGAAGACTGGACAATCAGCCGCATCCCGCGCACCGTTACCCGCGACAATGTCGAGACGCTGTTAGGCGCCGCGTGGTGAAGGCAGCGCATCGGTCGCGCCTGTCGCGACCGGAGCCGACATCGGCTCAACACAGCCAGCATCGCAACGAGGAGTACGGATGACGGAAGATGTGAGCACCGAAGTCGACGGAAATGTAGCCATCGTCGAGATCCATCGCGGTCCCAACAACTTCTTCGACGAGGAGTTGCTCGGCCAAATCGCCAAGTCAGTGCTGGCTCTGGATGAGCGCTCGGACGTCAGGTCGGTGGTGCTCTGCTCGGAGGGCAGGCACTTCTGCGCAGGCGCCGATCTACGAGATGCGACCGCCGACAGCATCCGACGCATGTATAGGCATGCCTTTGCGCTGTTCACCGCACGGCGTCCGATCGTAGCCGCAGTTCAAGGTAGCGCCGTGGGTGGGGGACTCGGCCTTGCGCTAGCCGCAGACTTCCGAGTTGCGCGTCCCGACAGCCGGTTCACTGCGAACTTCGCTCGCATCGGCTTCCACCAAGGATTCGGCCTGTCAGTCACGCTCCCTTGGGTGGTCGGCAGCCAGACAGCCAAGAATCTCCTGTACACGGGCCGCGCAGTTGCGGGCACCGAAGCTGCTGAACTCGGGCTCTGTGATCGAGTCACCGAGGGCGACGTCCGTGACGCTGCGTTGGAACTCGCAACTGAGATCGCAGGTTCGGCACCTCTCTCGCTGGTCGCAATCAGAGCAACAATGCGGCGCCGACTCGTCGCCGAGGTTTCCGCCGCCCTCGACCTCGAGGCCGACGCTCAGACCGCGTTGCTGGGGACCAAAGACTTTGCGGAGGGGGTGTCGGCGTCTATTGCGCGGCGGGATCCCATCTTCACGGGGACGTGATATCGATGACGTCGCAAGCGAAGCCGCAGGCACGCGATGTAGTCTCTCGACGCATGCCGCAGAACCATCGGACTGTGGATCGCGTCACACGGATCCTCGAAGAGGTCGTATACAGGCCCGGAATGACGTTCGCGGAACTCGCGCGAGCGGTGGATGCCCCGAAGAGCTCGGTGCATGGATTCGTCGGCGGTCTACTGACCCAGGGCTGGCTCTACGAGACCGACCACCGTTTCTATCTCGGCCCGGCTGTCTACTCGCTCACGCTCGCTAGTGGTCACATACGCGCGGGGTCGGTCTCGCACGCAGACCTCGAGGCTCTTCATGAAGAGACGGATGCAGCCGTATTTCTTGGCACGCTCGCTGGAGATCATTTGATCTACATCTCCCAAGTCGGAAGCGATCCCGTAGCAGGCTTCGAAGCTCGCTCGAACATTCGCCGTAGGCCGCTGGAGACTGCAGGAGGCAAGGCGCTGCTGGCCGCTTGGCCGGAGATGGAGCGCGAAGCCTACCTGCGCCGGCGTGACCCGTCCGAAGCTGAATCCGTGCGAGGCTTCTTGGAGGAGCTCCGGGAGATTCAGCAGACCCGGATAGCGAGAAACGTTCGGCAGGGCGGCAGCCGGTTCGCTATCGCAACGACCGTGTACGGCCAGTCCGGGGCCCCGGTGGCCTCCGTGACGCTGGTCGGGCCAACAGCTCAGTTGGAGCCTCGAGGAGCAGAGCTGGCCGAGGTTCTGCTCAAGCGCGTCGACTCGTGGCAGCACCGCTCGGTCCAAGCGCGCGAAGCGATCTGAGGGAACTCGGCGAGCCGTGGCGGCACGCTAGGCCGACCCAGGCCTGCGCGAGTACCTAGCCCTTCGCGCGCTCTCCTTGACAGTGGCGGCCGGGGAAGATTACACTGTTCAGCAACTCGACCGCATATTCGTAATTACGGATAGCGCTTGAGGGGGCTTGAGGTCGGCGTCCCGAGAGCTCTGAAAACGACCGCTGTAAGAGGGCACGATGATGTCTGCTGCTCAAGATTCCCAGGAAGTCAGGATGCCCGCAACCGCCGCGTCGGTCGGGTCGATTGTCAACAGTGTTAACTGGGGTGACCAGATCGGGATCGAGCAGGTACGCGGGGCGCCGTTCCGGATGTACACCCATCGACCCCGTCGGCTGACCGAGGTGCTTGAGCTCGCGCATAGCTGGGCGCAGCGCACATACCTCGTCCAGGGCGAGCGAGAGGTTAGCTTCGACGCGTTGCTCGGCAGCGTCGTTCGCAAGGCAACAACGCTTGCGGAGAGCGGGGTCAGCGCCGGAGACCGCGTGCTGATGCACGGCTGGAACAGTCCCGACTGGGTCATCAACTTCTGGGCCTGTCAATACCTGCGCGCCGTGCCCGCACTGGCTAACGCATGGTGGAGCAAAGCCGAGGTCGCAGATGCACTCGCACTGGTCGAGCCTAAGACAACTTTGGCCGATCCCCGCTGTGCGACCAGTCTACCCCCTAAAGCCAAACGTGCCATCTGGGAACTTGACATGACCCAATCCGGAAATGGCGCCACTGCTGCGCCTAGCGACGGCGACGAATCTGATGCCGCCGTCATCATCTTCACCTCCGGCACCGCAGGCAAGCCCAAAGCAGTCGAACTCTCCCACAGATCGCTTCTGGCTAACCTCCAGATGCTACTGCAGGTCACCCATCGGCTGCCTCACGAGGTTGATGAGAACTCCGGCGAGGTCGTGCTGCACACCGGGCCGCTCTTTCACGTCGGTGGCCCCCAGATGCTGCTGCGCTCAGTCGTCGTAGGCCACACCGTGATCATGCCATCCGGTCGCTTCGACGCGGGAGAGGTGCTTGCCTTGATCGAGCGTCACAAAATCGCTCGATGGGCTGCCGTTCCGACGATGGTTACGCGTGTGCTCGACCACCCGGACCTTCACAAGAGAGATCTGAGCAGCCTGCGAGCACTGACGACCGGTGGCGCTCCGATTCATCCTGAAATGTTGGAGCGAGTCCGCCAAGAGTTCCCGGGGGTGAGGACGGGCGTGCCCACCGGCTACGGACTGACCGAGAACTGCGGGCAGGCCACGGCAGCGTCTGGCAGGGACACGCTTAATCATCCCGGCTCGGCCGGCCGGCCGCTGCCGCTGGTCGAGATCGGGTTCGAACCGCACCAGGACCTGCCAGACCCGGAAGTCCTGATCCGCTCCGCGACGCAGATGACACGCTACATCGGACTCGACGAGTCTCCGATCGACAGCGAGGGCTGGTTGCACACTGGCGACTTGGGACACTTCGACGAGGATGGTCGGCTGTGGATCACCGGACGCGCAAAGGATCTAATCATCCGCGGTGGCGAGAACATCGCACCGGCAGCGGTCGAACGCGCACTGATAGCCGTCCCCGGCGTGACGGAAGCCGCAGTGGTCGGCATCCCACACCCGGAATATGGCGAAGAAGTCTGCGCGTTCGTAGTCACGGACGGAACGCACACGAGCGAGACTCTGACCGAACGGCTTAAGGGGCAGCTCGCGTCATTTGCGATACCGAGCGTCTGGTATCTGCGCCGCGAACGTCTGCCGACGAACCAAACCGAGAAGGTCGACAAACCCGCGCTGCGCGAACATGCGATCGCTGAACGGGGAGCCGGCAGTCGGTCAACAAGCCTAGGTCGTGCTGGACGCGACAGCACCTAAAGATGGGGGTAACGGAAGTGTTTGCTACTGATACTCTGGGCCAGGGCGCGTTGACCGGCATCACGGTGCTGGATCTAGGGCAAGCGTTTATGGGCCCGTACTGCGCGCTACTACTGCAACGGCTGGGCGCCGACGTGATCAAGGTGGAGCCGCTGAAGGGAGAGCCATACCGGCGGCCGACTGTTCGCAAGGGCACCGAGATGATGCAGTTCGGTCTGCTCAATGCCGGCAAGCGCAGCGTCAGCCTCGATCTCAAGAACCCTGAGGGACGGGAGCTGTTTCTGCGGCTCGCCGCAACCGCCGACGTGGTTATCCAGAACTTCGCGCCCGGCACATTCGATCGTCTCATTGGTGTCGATGCAGTGCTGGACGCTAATCCACGGCTGATCCTCGCCTCGGGTAGCGGTTACGGGAGCACGGGCCCCTACCGATCGCTGCGTGCCATGGATCTGACGGTCCAAGCGATGTCTGGCGTCATGGCGACCACCGGGTTTCCTGACGGGATTCCGGTGCGCACGGGCCCGTCGGTGGTCGACTTCATGGGTGGCGCCCACCTCACCGCGGCGGTGCTCGCTGCTCTCGTGCAGCGCTCGGTGACTGGCAAGGGTCAACACGTCGAGGTTGCGCTTTATGACGCGATCCTTCCATCTCTCGCTTCGAACATCGGAGGGTACCTCGACAACGACGGAGCGATCCCAGAGCGCACCGGGAACCGCCATGGCGGGTTGGAGGTTTCCCCGTATAACTCGTACAAGACTCAGGATGGTTGGGCCGCGATCCTCTGCCTGCACGATCGTCACTGGGCATCGCTATGCAGAGCGATGGAGCGCCCCGAACTGATCGAGGATCCGGCATTCAAGACCGGACGTGCACGTGCCGCATCCATCGACCGCGTCGATGCGGTCGTCGAGGCTTGGACGTCGACTCGAACTACCGACGATGTGATCATGGTATTGAGCGACGCCGGCATCGCCTGCGCTCCTGTGAAATCCCTGAGAGAGGTCATCACCGACCCACAAGTAGCTGAGCGCGGGATGCTGAGGTACCACTCCCGTGAGGATCGAGACTGGTGGACGCTCGGCAGCCCGCTGCGCCTTTCCGACTCGCCTGCGCCCGAGGAGAGCGAGGTCCCGAGGCTGGGTGAGCACACCGCCGAAGTCCTTGCAGAACGACTTTTGCTCGAGAGGAGTGAGCTCGAAGCCCTTGATGCCTGCGGAGTCACCGGTACTGGGACCGAGGTCAAAGACGGCTATCACGGCCGCTCATCGCTCGCGCTCGTGGACACCGCCGATTCGTAGTTGGGGTTGGAGATGAGGGCGCCTGAACCAGGCGATGGGACCGGCATCTACCGGGTTGAGCTTCCAACGTCATTTCCTGTCGGGCCGGTCAACTCGTACCTGATCGAGGACGACCCGCTCACGCTCGTTGACGCCGGGCCGAACGCTGCCACCACCCTCGTCGCGCTCGAGGACGGTGTGGCAGCGTTGGGCCACAAGATCAACGAGATCGAGCTCATCATCGTCACCCACCAACATCTGGATCACATCGGTCTGGTCGGCTTGCTGGCAGAAAAGACCGGCGCCGAGGTTGCCGCCCTCCAAGAGCTGCAACCGTGGCTGGCCTCCTACGACCAATCGATCCGCGCGCAACACCGATACATGCGCGAGACGCTTCTAACCCATGGCGTCCCAAGGGACATCTGTTTGGTGGTCGACGCGATGAATCGGCGTTCCAGCGGCTGGGGTGCCCCCGTCAACGTTACGATCCCGCTCGTCCCCGGACAAGAGTTACGCCTCGGCACCCGTACCTTCACGGTTCTACACCGACCCGGCCACTCGCCATCCGACACGGTGTTCTGTGACTACGACGCACGTGTCATGATCGGTGGTGACCACCTGCTTGGCCACATCTCGTCCAATCCCGTGCTGACGCGGCCGCTCGACGGCCGGGAGCATCGACGACCACAGGCACTTGCCACCTACCTGGACTCGCTCGGGAAGACCGCGACCGAGCCAATAGACGTGGTCTACTCTGGGCATGGCGACCCAGTACACGCACACGCGGAACTGATCAAGACCCGTGTTGAGATGCACCGGCGTCGCTGCGAGCGCTTGCTTGAGCTGATCGAAGCACGTCCGCGGACGGCGTTCGAGCTCGCCCGCGAATTATGGCCTGACGAAGCCGTACGGCAGGTGCAACTGACGATCTCAGAAGTACTGGGTCACGTCGATCTTCTGATCAACGCGGGCGATGTTTTCGAGCTGCAAGGAGAAGGCGGTCAAATCGAGTTTCTCCGGAGCCACTAGGAGCCGTAAGCGGCATGCCGAAGTCGCCTTTGCCGTCGATCGTTCCTTGCGCCGGGCGGACTGCGCTCGTGGTTGGTGGCACCGGGCCCTCTGGCCCAGACTTGGTCGAGGGACTGTTACAGCGTGGATTCGAGACGACGATCTTCCATAGCGGGACGCACGAGGTCCCACTACCCGAGGAGGTACGACACATCCACGGCGACCCGCATTTCCCCGAAACGATCGCCAAAGCGCTTGGCGGCAGCGAGTTCGACGTCGTGATTGCGCAGTACGGCCGACTGCGCCACATAACCAACTACTTCAACGGTCGCACGGGACACATGGTCGCCGTCGGCGGTGCAATGACACCACTGGCACCCCGGTTCGACCCACGTTGGGGCGCGATGGGTCGACCTGCCATCGTACGCGAAGATCAGCGGCCGCTGATCGCCACCGAGTCCGACGGCAAACTCGGCTACCGCATTGCTGAAGCGGCAGAACAATTCCTCGCTGCCGGCCAAAGCGGCGCGTTCGACGCCACATACATTGCCTATCCGACGCTCTACGGACCACGACAACCGGGTTCGCCCGAGTGGGCCATTGTCCGCCGGATCCTTGACGGCAGACGCCAAATCATCGTTCCCGACGCCGGGCTCCGCCTCGAGTCGCGGGCGTTTGTTCGCAACGTGGGCCTCGCACCGTTGGCGGCCATTGACAACCAGTCGATGGCCGCCGGTAAGTCCTATGTTGTCACCGACAACGACATTTACACGGTGCGGCAACGGATCGAGTTCATAGCGCAATACATGGATGTCGAGGTCGAGTTCGTCGACATGCCCTTCGACATCGCCACACCAGCACATCCTCTGTACCGGTCAGGGCCTGAGCATCGTGCAACGCGGGGCGACGCGATAAGGGAAGAACTCGGATACTGCGAACGGTTCGACACCGCTACCGGAATCGCCCAAACGGTCGACTGGCTCCGGTCCGCCACAGCGCGCGAAATTGACGAATTGGAGTCGCAACTCGGCGACAGCTTCGACTACGACTTCGAAGACGTGCTAATCGACTCGTGGCGGCGGATGATGGGTGTACTTCCGCGGTCGGCGGACTCGGATTACAGGTACTCGCACGTATACAGGCACCCTACCAAGCCCGGCGAGGCATGGCGGAGAGCATGAGTATCTGCGCTCGGTGCTGTGCCACGAGGTACGTGTACTGCGCTACGCCGCGCCGTAGAACCGCGGCGCGGATCCCACCGCGTCCACCAGATCAACCAGCGGCCTGACCCGCACCCCGAGCCGCGACCCCTGCCAACGCAACCTCCCCTCCGACCGTGTCGAGCAAGAACTCGCAGCACTCGCCGCCGCCGGCCGCGGCCATCGCAGCCAGACCGTCACCGGCGGCGGTCCCGCCGAACTCTGCACCGGCGCACCGACACACAGTGCCTGACCCGGACGTCCTCAATGGCAGCCGTTGCAGCTAGCCTCAGACCCTTCGGTCGTTAGGTCGTTCGTCATGCAATCACCAATCCCGGACGACGCCGCGATCACCATCCAACGTGTCCGTCAACAAGCGCGATCATCCGGGCGCTCGGGCGATGCATGGGCTCAGGCCGACGGACGAGCAGGGAGGGGGAGCGAAAGGTGCGCCACCCAGTGGCGAGTGCGCGCAGTTTCCACTGGGTGCTTAGTGCTCCGCTACATAAATAACCTAACGTATTAGCATCCGGCCCACGCCGTAGCGTGTCTGGCATCCTGTCCTCTCATGAAGTGACGTTGATGCCGAGGCACAGCCCGTATCGGATCGAGTTGAGCGACGAGGAACACGCGGTCCTGGAGCACGTCGCGCGCTCATATACGTTGCCGTACTGGCAGGTTATACGTGCTCAGATGGTGCTGATGGCGGCCCAGGGGATGCGCAACGACCAGATCGCTGCCGAGCTTCGCTGTCGGCGCGAGGTGGTCTCGCAGTGGCGAAAGCGGTTCTTCGAGCAGCGCCTGGGCGGCCTCGAGGACCGGCCACGGCGCGGTAGACCGCCGACTTTTCCCCCCTCAGGTGCGGGCTGAGGTGATCCGCCTGGCGTGCGAGCGACCCGTCGACAGCGAGGTGCCGCTGGCGCGCTGGTCCTCCAGCGAGCTGGCCGCTGAGGTGATCTCGCGCGGGATCTGCGAGCAGATCTCCGGGGTGACGGTCTGGCGCTGGCTGTCTGAGGATGCGATCAAGCCGTGGCAGTACCGCTCGTGGATCTTCCCACGGGACCCCGAGTTCACCGCCAACGCCGGCCGGATCCTCGACCTGTACGCCGGCCGCTGGGAGGGCGAGCTGCTGCATCCCGGCGACTACGTCGTCTGCTGCGACGAGAAGCCCTCGATCCAAGCCAGACGCCGCAAGCATCAGACGCTCCCGTCCGCGCCCGGCATCGGCCGCGGGCAGCGCGTCGAGCACGAATACGAGCGCAACGGCGCGCTCTGTTACTTCGCCGCCTGGGACGTCAAGCGCGCCAAGCTGTTTGACCGCTGCGCCCCGGCCGACGGGATCGAGCCGTTCGATGCGCTGGTCGAGCAGTTCATGACCGTCGAGCCCTACAGCAAGGCGAGACGCGTGTTCGTGATCGTGGACAACGGCTCCGCGCACCGCGGCAAGAAATCGATCAGACGACTCCAAGGCCGATACGAAAACCTGATCCTGGTCCACACACCGGTCCACGCGAGCTGGCTCAACCAGGCCGAGATCTACTTCTCCATCGTCCAGCGCAAGGTCCTGACACCCAACGACTTCGCCGACCTCGCCACGCTCCAGCAGCAGCTACTCACGTTCGGCCGCCGCTACGAGCACATCGCCGCGCCGTTCGAGTGGAAGTTCACCCGCGCCGACCTCGACCGCCTCGCGCACCGCCTCGACCTACCCGCCGCCCACGCCGCCTGACTCAATACGTGGGCGAACTTCTGAGCCAGAGCACTTAGATGCAAGAGACCCCCGCTCCGTGAGGGCGACGGCTTCGCTTGGCCGCACCGTTACGGGGCGTTCTCACTCAGGGGCGGATTGCTGAGACCGCCAGCCTGATTTGGCCCCAGTGCGACGGGGCGAGTTCCAGCCAACGTCGGAAAGCGCCGGACAACCGGCATGAGAGAAGGGAATGAGAGAGTCCTACATCGAAGATTTAGCGAACCGCGGTGGCCCTGCCCATGCGTTGGCGTTCCGTGAGGGCGCAGCGAAGCGTTGGTGTCGGGGTGCGTGCAGGCCGGCTATTGAGCCCCGAAATGCTGAACAGTCTGGGTGCCGACACGGTCGACGTCGGTGGAAGGCAATACTTGCGGCGGCGTTATCGCGAGTCGTCGTGAGGCCCGGCGGGGTCGGAGAACCTGTGCATGTGCGTGATCTCTCCATGCTGAGAACCGGGAGGGCTTGCGGTTATCCGCCTGTCGTGATGGCGGGGCGGGTCGCGCGGGGAACGCCGGTGGCGGTAATCCCGTGACGCACGACCGTGAGCAGTCGGACGGCCTGATAGTACCTGTGAAGCTGTCGAACAACGCCCGAGACGGGGCGGCGGAGGCGGTGGAGGGAAGCGGGCCGGTCAAGGGGAACGCGGCAGGCAAAACGCGTCCCGGACACTGTGCCGGGCATGACGCGCCAAGTGCGCTTGACCGTGTGCGACGGATCGCAAGGCAGGACAAGGACGTGCGGTTCACCGCGCTACTGCACCATGTTGACGTCGATCGCCTGCGGGCGGCGTACTTTGCGCTTCGGCCAAAGGCCGCACCGGGGGTGGATGGCGTCACGTGGGACGACTACGGGCAGGATCTGGAGGGCAGCCTCACGGATCTCCACGCTCGTGTTCACAGGGGCGCCTATCGAGCGAGACCGTCTCGGCGGGTGTTCATTCCGAAGCCGGATGGGCGGCTTAGGCCGCTCGGCGTCGCTGCGCTTGAGGACAAGATCCTTCAGCGGGCGGTGGTCGAGGTGCTGAACGCTGTCTATGAGCAGGACTTTCTCGGTTTCTCTTACGGCTTCCGTCCGGGGCGCTCACCGCATGACGCGCTGGACGCACTGGCATACGGGATCAACCGTCGGAGGGTGAACTGGGTGCTCGACGCTGATTTCAGCGACTACTTTTCCAGGCTCGACCATCAGTGGCTGGTCAAGTTCTTAGAGCACCGGATCGCGGATGAAAGGGTCTTGCGGCTGATCCAGAAATGGCTGGCCGCGGGGGTCATCGAGGCCGGGTCGTGGACAGCATTGCCGGACGGCGTTCCCCAGGGGGCCTCGGCCTCTCCGTTGTTGGCGAACGTTTACGCGCACTACGTCCTTGACCTGTGGGCTGACCAATGGAGACGTCGGCACGCGCACGGTCATGTTGTGATCGTGCGCTTCGCCGATGACTTCGTGGTGGGTTTTGAGCACCGGCAGGACGCGGAACGGTTCTGGGTTGAGCTTCGCGAGAGACTCGCGAAGTTCGGGCTGGAGCTTAACGCCGAGAAGACCAGGCTGATCGAGTTCGGGCGGTTTGCCGCCCGTGATCGTGCAGCCCGAGGGCTCGGCAAGCCTGAGACGTTCCAGTTTCTCGGTTTCACGCACATGTGCGGGAAGGCGAGGAAGACGGGACAGTTCAAGCTCTTGCGGACCACCGACTCGAAACGGATGCGCGTCAAGCTGCACGCTCTCAAGCGGGAGATGGCGTGGCGTATGCACCAGCCCATTCCGGCGCAGGGCCAGTGGCTTGCCACGGTCCTTCAAGGGCACTACAACTACTACGCGGTGCCCAACAACAGCGAGGCGCTCCACGTCTTCCGCGAACAGATCATCCGGTACTGGCGACACTCGCTGCGGCGACGTAGTCAGCGCAACCGGATCGACTGGACGCGAATGAACGTCTTGGCTGACCGATGGCTACCAGCCCCGCGTATCTTGCATCCTTGGCCTGAACAGCGATTCGCCGCCAGAACCCAAGACAGGAGCCCAGTGCGGTAGTCCCGCACGCTGGGATCTGCGCGGGGGGCGGTCAGCAACGGCCGTCCCCACCGCAACCAACAGTTGACAGATCAACCCTACCGGTTGGGGTGGCGGAGCGCTACAGACCGGGGTGCCGTAGCGGGGTGGGAGCGGGAGCCCCGGAGGGGCGATGGCTCTCACCCCGCTACGGGCGCGGCTGCCGGGCGGGGGCACGGGGTGTCCTGCAGACCCCGCCGGACGGGCGCTTGCTGCTGTGCACGGCCGTTGGTCGTGCGTGGGCATAGCGGGCGCCAGCGTGTAAGCGCGCGCTGGTGCGCTGATGCCCGGTCAGGCGTGTGGCGGGATGTTGCTGGCCGTGGCCGTCGCGGGCTCTGACCCCGCTGCGGGCGTGGCCGGCACCCGGGGGCATGGCATACCGGCAGCGTGGCCCACGGCGACGATCTGGGGACGTTGTTTGCCAGCACGCACGATGCTGCGCATGTCACGCCGCGGCCGCGCTGGCGGTGATCGCGGCTGGCGAACACGCCGTCAACACGCTATGGGCGGGTGAGGCGCTGCGCTCGATGTCTATGCGGCGAGCTGCTCAAGCTCCATGTCCAACAGCTGCGCTGGGGTGCGCCACCCCAGCGTTCTGCGTGGCCGGCCGTTTATCTCTGCTGCGACACGCTCAAGCTCATCCGGGCTGTGCTGGGAGAGGTCGCTGCCTTTCGGGAAGTAGTCCCGCAGAACACCGTTCATGTTCTCGTTAGACGCCCGCTGCCACGGGCTGTGAGCCTCGCAGAAGAACACGCTTGTGCCGGTGCTGGCAGTGACCTGCTCGTGGCCTGCCATCTCGGTTCCTTGATCCCAGGTCAGCGACCGGCGCAGCGCCGGCGGCAGCACGGCGAGCTTGTGCTCAAGCGCTGCGTTCAGCGCCTGGGCGCCTTGCCCGCCGTCCAGGTGCAGCAACACCACAAACCGGGTTTTGCGCTCAACCAGCGTCCCGATCGCACTGCGGTTGTACGCACCCTTGATCAGATCGCCCTCCCAATGCCCGGCAATGCTGCGGTCCAGCGCCTCCTGCGGGCGCTGGTCGATCATCCGCATGCTCTCAGGCCTTTGACGACGCTGATCAGGGCGCAAGCGCCGCTTACGCCGCCGCCTGCGGCACGGGCGCGTGATATCCACCAACGGGTCATAGATCGCCTGATACACCGACTCTGTGCACAACTGCCGAGCGCGCTCACCCGGAAACCTCGTGTGCAGCTCGTGGGAGACCTGCTCTGGGCTGAAACGCCTGCCAAGCAGCCCCGTTACGGCTTCGTGCAGCACCGTGTCGGTAGCGACCCGACGCTGCCGCACACGACCAAGCCGCCCGCCGGCGAGACGCTGCGCGCCGTGCGGGCGATACGAACCATCATCGGCACCGTTACGCGACAGCTCCCGGCTGACCGTCGAGGCGCAGCGCCCGATCCGGCGGGCGATCTCACGCACACCCAGCCCCTCGCCACGCAGATCCGCGATCCTCACCCGCTCCTCCTCGCTCAAATACCGGTCGCTACGCGGCTTTCGCTCAATGATCATCACCGGCGGATAGTGGCGAGAGCGCCCGACAGCAGACCGGACCGTCCGCCCATAACGCCACCTCACGCCGGTCTTACGATGCACACCAACCTGCCGGCACGCCTCGCTGTTGCTCACACCCTGCGCGATCAACGAAGCCCATCGTGCCCGCTTCTCAGCCTGCGGCGCCGTTCCCGGTGACCGTCTCTCTCCTGACATCGCAACCCCCGAACCGTGGTGGTGTTGCGACGATCACTCGAATCCGCCGAGCTTGATTTGGCCCCACCTTCCGTCCGAGCGTGACTTGATGGTCCGTGTTTCTTGGAGCACGGATCGGAGGTTGCAGAAGGGATGTCAAGAGTGGAGCTGTTTGAGAAGATCCGTAGGGATCACGAGTTCGCGGGCGTGTCCAAGCGTGAGCTGGCGCGCCGGTATGGGGTGCATCGCCGGACGGTCAACCAGGCGTTGGAATCGGCGTTGCCGCCGGAGCGTAAGCAGCCGGAGGGCCGTCCAGCGCCGGCGCTTGGACCGTTTAGGGAGTGGATTGATGGGATTCTGGTCGCGGATCGGGACGCGCCGCGTAAGCAGCGGCACACGGCCAAGCGGATCCGGGATCGGCTTGTGGAGGAGCGCGGTGTGGTTGTGGCCGAGTCGACGGTGCGTGATCACGTTCGTAAGCGCCGCCGGGAGCTTGGGTTGCTGGCGGAGGCGTTCTGTCCGCAGGTGCATGATCCGGGTCAGACGGCGGAGGTTGATTGGGGTGAGGCGACCGTCAGTGTGGCTGGCACGCTGACGGTGCTCGGCTTGTTTTTGATGCGCTCGTGCTTTTCGGGGGCGTGTTTTGTGATGGCGTTTGAGTCGCAGTCCCAGCAGGCGTTTTTGGAGGGGCATGTGCATGCGCTGGACTGGTTCACGGGCGTGTTTGCGACGATCAGATACGACAATCTGAAGTCTGCGGCGAAGAAGACGTTGAAGGGCCGCAACCGGGTTGAGAGCGAGCGGTTTGTTGCGTTGCGCTCGCACTACCTGTATGAGTCGTGGTTCACGCTGGTGGGTATCCAGGGCGCCCATGAGAAGGCGTTTGTTTCATAGTGCACCTCCTGGGCTTGTTTTGATGTGTTCTCGGTTTGCGAGGCGTTGGCCGAGGTGTTTGACGAGCCTCGGGTCGTCGGGTTGGGGTGGGTCGTAGAGTTGCTCGTTGCGGTCGTTGGCTTTGTGGGATGTGAGCAGCCCGGCGCGGGCCCAGGCCTTGATCGTGTGGTGGTGCACGCCGAGTTGCTCGGTGATCTCGGTGAGCGTCAGCATTCCGGCGGCGTGCAGGCGGGCTTGGTGGCTGCCGAGCCTGTGGTTCTTGCCCAGGCACTTCACGATGTAGCCGGTGAACGGGCTGCCATCGAACGACTGCAGGTCCTGGGCGTTGAGGATCGCGGCGATCTCACTTTCGGTGTGCTCGTCGAGCAGCCGGTCGATCTGGGCGATCACCTCGGCCGGGGTTTTGCGCTGCTCACCGATCGGGGTTGGGAGCGGTAGCGTGAGGCTGGTGGTCTGCCCGCCACGGAAGCGGACGTGCACGTGGATCTCCTCGGTGCGGTTCAGGGTCACGTCCTCGATCAAAAGCCGGGCGATCCGTTTGCGCTCACGCGCGGGGGTGGCGGGATCTGACCACAGCGCCGGGAAGTCAGCGGCAAGCTGACGGATCCTGGCCTTGTGCTGCTCGGTCAGCTGAGCGCGAGCGGTCTCGGTGCCGCGCTGGTAGTCGTCCTGGGCGTCGTTGAGTTGACGGAGCTTGTCGTTCCAGTCCGCTTCGAGGGTGTCGGCGACGAGGCGGTTTGAGGGGTCCACGGCGAGGTAGCGGCGGCGGGCGAGCTCAGCATGCTGTTGGGCGCGCTGCACATGGCTTCTGCGCAACTGGTCGGCTTCGTCGGCGCGTTGCTCGAGCTCGGCCTGGACGCTCAGCGCGACCTCCAAAGCGAGCGGCGTGACGGTCTCGAGCAGCAGCCGGCTGATCGTCTCATCGACACGCTGGCCGGGGATCGTCTGGCACTGCCCGGTGTGGTGCTGGATGTTGGCGCGGATGCAGCGGTAGTCGGGGACGAGTTCGCCGCGGCGTTGGTGGTATTGGACGCTCATCCGGTTTCCGCAGCGGCCGCAGATGACGATGCCTTGCAGCAGCGCGGGTCCTTCGCGGGCGGGGCCGCCGGCGCGGTCCTGCCCGTGAGCGCGGGCGTTCTCGGCGAGCGTGCGCAGGTTCTGCTCGAACTGCTCGAAGGTGAGGTAGCCCGGGTGGCTGTCGGGGATCAGTGCTGTCCACTGCTCGCGCGGGAGCTGATGGGAGGTCATCTTCCCGTCCGGGGTTTTTCGGTTCTTGCGCCGGCCATACGCGAACGCGCCCGCATAGCGGGGGTTGTGCAACGCGCGCAGCACCCGCCAGTGCGCGGGCTCGACCCACGCAAGCTCACCGGCCAGGTGCCCTTTACGGATCCGGGTTGGGAACAGCAGCCCCTCGCGCTTGAACTCGTAGACGACCGCGCGAGCTGACCCCGTCCGCGCAAACGTTGCGAACACGTGGTGCAGCGCGTTCTGCACGCTGCGGTCAGGATCAAGCACGACCTTTCCGGACGGGTCATAGACAAGGCCGACCGGCAGCGGCATCTGCAGCTCACCGCGGCGGGCTTTGGACAGGATTCCGCCCTGCAACCGGGCGCGGATGAAATGCAGCTCCGCCTCCGACATGGTGCCCTTCAAACCGAGCAGCAGTCGGTCGTTGAAATCAGCGGGGTCATAGAGCCCGTCCTCATCGCAGATCAGCGTGCCTGACAGCCCGCAGATCTCCAAGAGACGATGCCAGTCGGCGTTGTTGCGTGCGAGCCGTGAGACCTCCAGGCCGAGCACGATCCCGGCCTTCCCGAGACCGACCTCGGCTACGAGCCGCTGGAACCCCTCACGGTCCGCCGCGGAGGCGCCGGACTGCCCCTGATCAGTGTCGATCACAACGATCCGCTCCACCGGCCAGCCGAGCGCGATCGCGCGCCTGCGCAGCGCGTATTGGCGCTGAGTGGACTCCGTGTTCTGCATCACTTGGCGCAAGGTCGATTGCCGCACATACAGAAACGCGGTCCGTTGCAGATGCTCGGCGGTGACCTTCGCTGCCGTGTTCGAAGCCAGCGCGCTCATCGTTGTGTCTCCTCTCGGGTCGTTTGTGGCCGGTCATGCCGCAGCGGCGCACGCCAAGGCCATGCTCGCCAGCACGCTGACGATCTCCCCTTCGGCCACCGGCGCGGCGGCGTTCGGGGCAAGCGGCGGCGTGACGGGCGGCGCGGGCGCGGTGCTCTGCCACACGCGCGTCCAGGCGCTGACGCCGCGGTGCTCAAGCAGCGCAAGCCCGAGCCGCGCGCTGCCTGGTCCTCCCGCGAGCGCCTGGCCGCGCAACTGCTCATACCGGTCGACATCACCACGGCCGCGGGCTCCCTCATCGATCGCCCTCCTCTCGCGGACGGTCAGCGCGCGCGAGCGCCCGCTCGATCGAGCGGCGATGAACCCGCACGCCGAACCGCTCCGCGATCAGCTCAACAAGACCGGTCGAGCGCAACCCAGGATCGCCGGCGAGCCGCTCCCGAGCGAACGACACCACCTCGTCAGTCAGCTTATGCGCGCGCCTGGGTCCCGGGCGGGCCGGCACCAGCCCCGCGAGCCCGCCCGCGTCAAGCGCCGCTGCCGCCTCATAAAACGACGGGCGTGAGAACCCGAACTCCTGGGCTGAGCGCGCGACCGTGTCCCCGTCGACCCGCACACGGCGGACCATCTCGTACTTCACCTGCACCAGATCCCGCGGGTCAAGGAACTCCGAGGCCGCGAAGCGCTCATCACGAACCGCCTCAGGCCGCGGGTTCAAGCTCCGTTCCGCTCTAAGCGCCTGAACCTTCGGATCCTCACCCTCACTGACCACCGCAACCTCCCTCAAATTGTGTTAGGCACATTATGCCGCGACTGTCGGACGAAGCTATCCACAAGACGACTCAACTCCCGGAGATACACAGCCTATTCGTCCTCGTGGGAACACGAGGCCGGGTGCCTCCGCCCAGCTAGCGGCATAATTGCCCTTACGCTTGTGGCGTAATTCGCCTTACACCTCGTCGCCTGGTTCCGCCCGGCGAAGACTGTCGATCAGCTCGCCGAGCACCACCAGGTCCACAACCCGTAGCGCGCTACGCCCGTCCGAGACCGCGACGAACGCGTCCGGCGCGGCAGCGTCCGTCCACCCCGTCGGCAACGAGCACTGAGCCCCGCCCTCGTCGAAGAAGAACACGCGATCCTCACCCCACGCCTGCCGGATCCCGACCAACACGAACTCTCGCCCCACCCACGGGTGGAACGGATGCGTCACAACAACTCGCTGCTCACCGTCGCAACTGAGTGCAGTTGACAGCGATCGCCAAGGGTGGTGTGGAGATGGACAGCCCCCGTTTGTCGGTCCACCACGAGTGAGAGTGTGGGTGGATGTGACGGCCGGGAAGTTAGCGTGACCGGCGGACGGACAGCTTGGGGTTGCTGCCGCGGCCAGTGTCGCTGAGGCGGGAGCGCAGCGAGCGCCGAAGCGGCACTCGCTGCGGGCGCGTCGCCGTCCCGGCCTGGTGGTCGGGGTGCTGCTCATGCCGTGAGCTTCTCGGCAGGCTCGGGGTCTGCGAGCGGCCCAAGCACGGCCGGGGTGATGCCATACCCGGCAGCGAACGCGGCGGGGGTGAGCATCTGAAGCGAGCTGTGGGGTCTGCGGTGGTTGTAATCCTCCCGCCAGTCTTCGGTCAACACCCGGGCCTCAGCCAGACACGAGAACTCCTCGATATCGAGCAGCTCGTCCCGGACACGGGAGTGGAAGCTCTCGACGTAGGGGTTCTGCCATGGGGAGCCGGGGTCGATGTAGACGGTCTGGGTGCCGGCGCTCTCACACCAGTCCTTCAGAGCGTGTGCGGTCATCTCCGGGCCGTTGTCCATCCGCAAATGCTCGGGGGCGCCACGCTCAGCCACAAGGCCCTCAAGCAGGGCTACGACGGTGTCGGCGTCGATGCTGCGCGCCACGTGCATCACGAGTGCTTCGCGGGTGAACTCATCCACGATGTTGCAGAACCGCAGCACACGACCGTCTGCGGTCTGATCGGCCTGGAAATCGAACGTCCACACGTGGTTGGGGTGCTCAGCGACCAGACGGCGGTCCGGTGAGGTTGACTCCCCAAGCCGGCGGCGTTTGCGCTTGTGTTGCGGGACCCGTAGCCCCTCCTCACGCCACAGACGCCCCACCCGTTTGCGGTTCACATCCCACCCCTGCTGGCGGAGGTGATGATGCGCCCGGCGATACCCCCACCGCGGCCGGTCCTTGGAGAACTGCCGCAGCTCCGCCCGCAGCGCGGCGTCATCATCAGCCCGCCTGGGCTCATAGCGCTCCGTAGAGCGATGCTGGCCCACGACCCGGCATGCCCAGCGCTCGCTCACACCAAGGCGGTCGCGCAACATCCAGGCCGCCTGGCGCTTGCGGGCTGGGCCTACCAGTTTCCCCGGGCAACCTCCTTCAACGCCCGGACCTCAAGCTCCTTGTCAGCGACGATCTGCTTCAACGTGACGTTCTCACGCTCAAGCTCCTTCAACCGCTTCGCGTCCTGAGCCTTCATCCCGCCGTACTGCTCTCGTTCCGCACTTCTCGGAGGGCGGATTCGAGTGATCGTCGCAACACCACCACGGTTTGGGGGTTGCGATGGCTGGGACGGGAAGGCCGCGAGGGCGTCCGCCGCTGACGGCGCAGCGGGCGCAGTGGGCTGTGCTGATCGCGCAGGGGGTGAGCAACAGGGAGGCGTGCCGGCGTGTCGGGGTTGACCGCAGCTCGGGTAGGCACTGGCGTAACGGCGACACGGCGCGGGATGCCATCGGCCGTGTCCGGCACTATCCGCCGGTGAAGATCATTGAGCCAAAGGCGCGCAGCGACCGGTATTTGAGCGAGGAGGAGCGGGTGCAGATCGCCGATTTGCGTGGTGAGGGGCTGGGTGTGCGTGAGATCGCCCGCCGGATCGGGCGCTGCGCCTCGACGGTCAGCCGTGAACTGTCCCGTAATGGCGGTGAGGATGGTTCCTATCGCCCGCATGGCGCGCAACGTCTCGCCGGCGGGCGGCTTGGTCGTGCGCGGCAGCGTCGCGTCGCTACCGATACGGTGCTGCACGACACGGTTCTGGGGCTGCTTGGCAGGCGTTTCAGTCCGGAGCAGGTCTCCCACGAGCTGCACACGAGGTTTCCGGGTGAGCGCGCTCGGCAGTTGTGCACAGAGTCGATCTATCAGGCGATCTATGACCCGTTGGTGGATATCACGCGTCCGTGCCGTAGACGGCGGCGTAAGCGGCGCCTGCGCCCTGATCAGCGTCGTCAAAGGCCTGAGAGCATGCGGATGATCACCGAACGTCCGAGCGAGGTTGAAAGCCGTGATGTCGCCGGGCATTGGGAGGGTGATCTGATCAAGGGCGCGTACAACCGCAGTGCGATCGGCACGCTGGTTGAGCGCAAAACGAGGTTTGTGGTGTTGTTGCACCTGGACGGCGGGCAGGGCGCCCAGGCGCTGAACACGGCGCTTGAGCACAAGCTCGCCGTGCTGCCTGAGGCGCTGCGCCGGTCGCTGACCTGGGATCAAGGAACCGAGATGGCAGGCCATGAGCAGCTCAGCGCCAGCACCGGCACAAGCGTGTTCTTCTGTGAGGCTCACAGCCCTTGGCAGCGGGCATCCAACGAGAACATGAACGGTGTTTTGCGTGACTACTTCCCGAAGGGCAGCGACCTCTCACAGCACGGCCCGCAGGAGCTTGAGCGTGTCGCAGCAGAGATAAACGCTCGGCCACGCAGAACGCTGGGGTGGCACACCCCAGCACAGCTGTTGGACATGGAGCTTGAGCAGCTCGCCGCATAGACGCCGGGCGCAGCATCTCGCCCGCCCATAGCGTGTTGACGGCGTGTTCGCCAGCCGCGATCACCGCCAGTGCGGCCGGGTCCTGACATGCGCAGCATCGTGCGTGCTCGCGCACGATGTCCCCAGACCGTCGCTGTGCGGCAGGCCGCCGGTGTGCCGTGCCCCCGGGGGTGCCGGCCGCGCCCGTGGCGGGGTGAGAGGGCGGATTCGAGTGATCGTCGCAACACCACCACGGTTCGGGGGTTGCGATGTCAGGAGAGAGACGGTCACCGGGAACGGCGCCGCAGGCTGAGAAGCGGGCACGATGGGCTTTGCTGATCGCGCAGGGTGTGAGCAACAGCGAGGCGTGCCGGCAGGTTGGTGTTGATCGTAAGACCGGTGTGAGGTGGCGTTATGGGCGGACGGTCCGGTCTGCTGTCGGGCGCCCTCGCCACTATCCGCCGGTGATGATCATTGAGCCAAAGCCGCGTAGCGACCGGTATTTGAGCGAGGAGGAGCGGGTGAGGATCGCGGATCTGCGTGGCGAGGGGCTGGGTGTGCGTGAGATCGCCCGCCGGATCGGGCGCTGCGCCTCGACGGTCAGCCGGGAGCTGTCGCGTAACGGTGGTGATGATGGTTCGTATCGCCCGCACGGCGCGCAGCGTCTCGCCGGCGGGCGGCTTGGTCGTGTGCGGCAGCGTCGGGTCGCTACCGACACGGTGCTGCACGAAGCCGTAACGGGGCTGCTTGGCAGGCGTTTCAGCCCAGAGCAGGTCTCCCACGAGCTGCACACGAGGTTTCCGGGTGAGCGCGCTCGGCAGTTGTGCACAGAGTCGGTGTATCAGGCGATCTATGACCCGTTGGTGGATATCACGCGCCCGTGCCGCAGGCGGCGGCGTAAGCGGCGCTTGCGCCCTGATCAGCGTCGTCAAAGGCCTGAGAGCATGCGGATGATCGACCAGCGCCCGCAGGAGGCGCTGGACCGCAGCATTGCCGGGCATTGGGAGGGCGATCTGATCAAGGGTGCGTACAACCGCAGTGCGATCGGGACGCTGGTTGAGCGCAAAACCCGGTTTGTGGTGTTGCTGCACCTGGACGGCGGGCAAGGCGCCCAGGCGCTGAACGCAGCGCTTGAGCACAAGCTCGCCGTGCTGCCGCCGGCGCTGCGCCGGTCGCTGACCTGGGATCAAGGAACCGAGATGGCAGGCCACGAGCAGGTCACTGCCAGCACCGGCACAAGCGTGTTCTTCTGCGAGGCTCACAGCCCGTGGCAGCGGGCGTCTAACGAGAACATGAACGGTGTTCTGCGGGACTACTTCCCGAAAGGCAGCGACCTCTCCCAGCACAGCCCGGATGAGCTTGAGCGTGTCGCAGCAGAGATAAACGGCCGGCCACGCAGAACGCTGGGGTGGCGCACCCCAGCGCAGCTGTTGGACATGGAGCTTGAGCAGCTCGCCGCATAGACATCGAGCGCAGCGCCTCACCCGCCCATAGCGTGTTGACGGCGTGTTCGCCAGCCGCGATCACCGCCAGCGCGGCCGCGGCGTGACATGCGCAGCATCGTGCGTGCTGGCAAACAACGTCCCCAGATCGTCGCCGTGGGCCACGCTGCCGGTATGCCATGCCCCCGGGTGCCGGCCACGCCCGCAGCGGGGTCAGAGCCCGCGACGGCCACGGCCAGCAACATCCCGCCACACGCCTGACCGGGCATCAGCGCACCAGCGCGCGCTTACACGCTGGCGCCCGCTATGCCCACGCACGACCAACGGCCGTGCACAGCAGCAAGCGCCCGTCCGGCGGGGTCTGCAGGACACCCCGTGCCCCCGCCCGGCAGCCGCGCCCGTAGCGGGGTGAGAGCCATCGCCCCTCCGGGGCTCCCGCTCCCACCCCGCTACGGCACCCCGGTCTGTAGCGCTCCGCCACCCCAACCGGTAGGGTTGATCTGTCAACTGTTGCGACGTTGGCTGGAACTCGCCCCGTCACGGTGGGGCCAAGCGAAGTCGTCGTTCTCAATTGCGGCCGACAGTCACCCCAGCGCATCTTCGGAGCCCCGCAATCGTCGTCCAGCGCCGTTCATCTCTGCGAGAGCTGCGCACGCTACCGGCCGTTTGAGCCCATCATTTACTGCCCGATATTCATGGGCCTGAGACCCGGTTCTAGTTCGACTTGGTCTCTGAAAGTCGTGATCTTGTGACGAGTTTTATGTGGTGGGGGCGAGCCTCGCGTTCTCGATGTAGTCGCTGACCGCGGATTCGAGGGTTTTCAGTGCGCGGCGAACCTCAATCGTGGCTGGCGGTTTGTCGGCGTCCAGGAGTGGGCGCAGGAGCCGGTTCTGCAGCTTGGTGTAGAACACGGCGACGCGGATCCCTTCGCTGGTGAGGACGTAGGTGTTGCTGTGGGGCAGGCGCGTGATGAGTCCGTGCAGCCGCAGGCGGCGCAGGTCGTAGCTCATCTTGGTGGTGCTGTAGTCGGGGCCGAGGAGTCCGGCGACGAGCCCGCGAAGGCTTTTGTTGGTGAAGCCGGTGACGGCTGGTAGGAGACAGCACAGCGCGCCGGCCAGAGCCATGACGCGCGAGTCGCCGAAGCGCACGGCTCCGGCGCGCTGGCCCTCATCTTGGTAGGGCTGGTGGATGCGCTCAAAAAGCGCAGAGCCGATGGCACAGCTCTGGCCGGCCTGTTGTTGAGCGACACGCTGGGTGGTGATGGTTGGGCCCTCAAACGCCGTTGAGCGTGGTGATGTGATCGGCTGCTGATCGCGGTCAACGCCAGGATCGTGGTGATGACCGGCTGGGTCGCCGTGTTCGTCCGTAATTTGCGGGCGTGGACCGCTGCCCTGCCGCCAGCGGTGATGCTGCTTATCACCATGCTGGTGGCGGCGTTTGCCGGTACGACCAGCGTCTGATATTGCTTGCAACACGAGTTCCCCCGGGGGTCTCGCGCGAGGGTCGTTGAGAGCCTGGCCCAGCTGAGGAGCGTGGTGTGGTGTGTGCGTGATGGCGATGAGCGCAGAGCTGGTGGTGGTGGAGGCTGATCTGGTGGCTGGGCGTTTGTGCTGCCCGGTTTGTGACGGGCCGCTTGTGCCGTGGGGGTTTGCGCGCGAGCGCACCGTGCGCCTGCTTGATGAGACACGCTTGCTGCGGCCACGGCGAGCGTGCTGTCGGCGCTGCGAGCAGACGCACGTGCTGCTGCCAGCCTGGGCGCTCGCCAGGCGGCGTGACGGGACGGAGGTGATCGGCCGGGCGCTTTTGGCCAAGGCCAACGGTCAGGGGCATCGCACGATCGCAGCGGCGCTCGGGCGCCCACCAGGGACGGTGCGTGGCTGGTTGCGCACCTTCACGCGCCGCGCCGGGGCGATCACCACGACCGCCCGCCTGTGGGAGCGTGCACTTGACCCGTCAGCCGACCAACAGATCGTGTCCGGCTCACCGCTGGTGCAGGCGGTGGACGCGCTCGGTCGTGCGACCCGGGCATGCCGGCTACGGCTGAAGCTGACAGCGTCAGCGTGGGAGCTTGCTGTGGTGTTGACGGGCCTGTTGCACGGGCCGGGACGCGACCCACCAGGGTTCTGAGACCCCGGGGTGTTGGTGGCCACGCGCGGTGGGTCGCATCGCTCGGACCGCACACGCCCCGCACCCCGAACAACATCCCGCGTCCTGGCGCTACGCCCCTGCCGAGCGATCAACAGCGACAGCGAAGCGGTCACAAACGCGCAACGCACCACCACCCGCCCCCGTGCCCCCTGTTTCTCTTCCTTGCCGCCGTTCCCAGGGCCACAGGAGAACGCTGCAAGGGGCTTTGGTCGTTCGGTCGTTCATGACCCAGATCATCACCCCCGATGACGCGATCATCACCATCCTGAGTGTCCGTCAACACTGTGGCCTGTTCTTACGATTCTGCTTGATCCGTTCTTCACGCGCGCGCCTGATGCCTGCGGCGCGGGCGCGGCGGATGCCGGGCCCGCGGCCGTGATGCTCATCATCGGGGGTGACATACCCGATCGAGGCGTGCAATCTGATCTTGTTGTACTCCTCCCTGGCGCGGGCGAGGGCGCTGTCAAGCACAGCGGGGTCGCTGATCGCTAAGAGCAGCGGCCACTCGCCTTTGACGTGGCTGAAGAAGCTCTCGATATGCGCCTGGTCTGTGGGGGTGCCGGGCCGGCCGTGATGCTGGGTGATCGCCATGATCGCCATGAACTGGCGGGTGTCGATCGCGGTCATCTCGGTGCCGTTATCAGACCAGGCGACCAGCACCGGCAGCTCGTCAGCCTCGTCGATGACGGCCGGCGGCGGCGCGTCGACGCTGGCAAGCGGTCGTCCGTCGGGGCCGAGCAGCCCCTGGTCCTCGAGCGCTTTGGCGAACAGCAGTTGCGCCTGGGTTGAGGTTTGCTCGCTTGAGAGCAGATAACCGATCCAGTAGCGGGTAACGACATCAACGATCGCGTAAGCGATGCGCTTGCAGCGGGTGAAGTGGGTTGCGTCCCAGATCCAGATCCGGTTTCTCTCCCACGGAATCTGAGGAAAGACGGGCTTTAGCGGCCGGGCGCGAACCGGCTCGCCCGGCAGGCTGACCTGATGTTTGAGCGCCACGCGCAACACCGTGGATGGGCTCACGAACACCTTGCCGGTGTAGCTGCCACGGTGCGCGAGCTTGCGATGGGAGCGATCAACCGGCCCCCAGGTCTCGATCAACTCAAGGATCGCCTGCTCCTCCCAGCCCAAGATCCCATGGACCGCGCCACCACCCGGATCGCGGTCCTCCAAGCTCCCGGTCTCTCTCAGGCGCGCCCGCCAGCGATACGCACGCACATCCGCCAGATCCAGCACCCGGCACGCACGCGCGTGCGCCCACCCCTGCCCGACCGCCACATCGATCAGCCCCAACAGCTCGAGCTTGACCCCCGCGCTCACCCGCGCGGGGACCGGGCCGAAAAGCCCGAGCGCTGCCTTCCCCTGTACAAGGAAAGCTCGATCGCCATCTCCTTGATCGCCTCCGACAAACGATCGTTCTCCGACCGGCACTCCGCAAGCTCCACAGCCTCCGCAGACAGCACCCGCCCCGGCTTCGCGGACGCGAACGCCGCCAACGACGCATCCTTCGCCAACTGCCTGAGCCGGATGATCACGCTCACGTCGACCCCGTACTTCCGGGCCGCATCCGCCTGCGAGAGCTCCTGCGAAGTGACCTCCAAAAAGATCTCCCACTTCTCCTCCGGCGAGAGCTGCCGGCGAGCTTTGCGCTTTCCGTTCTCCATCATCTGGACCTCCTAAATCAAGGCCCCGCACACTACCCCGCATACGGTTAGAAAACAGGCCCACCTGTATCGCGAAGTCAGACGCAAACCACACACGCGCGAGTGTCTGGTCGAGCACGGCGGGGTCGCTGATCGCTAAAAGCAGCGGCCACTCGCCTTTGACGTGGCTGAAGAAGCTCTCGATATGCGCCTGGTCTGTGGGTGTGCCGGGCCGGCCGTGATGCTGGGTGATTGCCATGATCGCCATGAACTGGCGTGTTGGGTGAGTCGCCGGGGGGAGTTGCACCCCCCGGCGCTTGTTGAGCGACACGCTGGGTGGTGATGGTTGGGCCCTCAAACGCCGTTGAGCGTGGTGATGTGATCGGCTGCTGATCGCGGTCAACGCCAGGATCGTGGTGATGACCGGCTGGGTCGCCGTGTTCGTCCGTAATTTGCGGGCGTGGACCGCTGCCCTGCCGCCAGCGGTGATGCTGCTTATCACCATGCTGGTGGCGGCGTTTGCCGGTACGACCAGCGTCTGATATTGCTTGCAACACGAGTTCCCCCGGGGGTCTCGCGCGAGGGTCGTTGAGAGCCTGGCCCAGCTGAGGAGCGTGGTGTGGTGTGTGCGTGATGGCGATGAGCGCAGAGCAGGCGGTGGAGGCTGATCTGGTGGCTGGGCGTCTGTGCTGCCCGGTTTGTGACGGGCCGCTTGCGCCGTGGGGGTTTGCGCGCGAGCGCACCGTGCGCCTGCTTGATGAGACACGCTTGCTGCGGCCACGGCGAGCGTGCTGTCGGAGCTGTGAGCGGACACACGTGCTGCTGCCGGCCTGGGCGCTCGCCAGGCGGCGTGACGGGACGGGGGTGATCGGCCGGGCGCTTTTGGCCAAAGCCAACGGTCAGGGGCACCGCACGATCGCAGCGGCGCTCGGGCGCCCACCAGGGACGGTGCGTGGCTGGTTGCGGACCTTCACACGCCGCGCCGGGCCGATCACCACGACAGCCCGCCTGTGGGAGCGTGCGCTTGACCCGTCAGCCGACCAGCAGATCGTGTCCGGCCCCCCGCTGGTTGGGGCCGTTGACGCGCTCGGTCGTGCGACCCGGGCATGCCGGTCACGGCTGAAGCTGACAGCGTCAGCGTGGGAGCTTGCTGTGGTGTTGACGGGCCTGTTGCACGGGCCGGGACGCGACCCACCAGGGTTCTGAGACCCCGGGGTGTTGGTGGCCACGCGCGGTGGGTCGCATCGCTCGGACCGCACACGCCCCGCACCCCGAACAACATCCCGCGTCCTGGCGCTACGCCCCTGCCGAGCGATCAACAGCGACAGCGAAGCGGTCACAAACGCGCAACGCACCACCACCCGCCCCCGTGCCCCCTGTTTCTCTTCCTTGCCGCCGTTCCCAGGGCCACAGGAGAACGCTGCAAGGGGCTTTGGTCGTTCGGTCGTTCATGACCCAGATCATCACCCCCGATGACGCGATCATCACCATCCTGAGTGTCCGTCAACACCTGTTCGATCATAAGCAGCCGCTGGTTCACCTGCCGGGCTTTGTCGATCAGCTCTGGGAGGTTAGACAGTCGGGCCTTGACGCTGAGGTCGGCGGGCTTGTTGATCACGGTCTCGACGCGCAGCGCACGACCGCCTTTGAGGTACTGCTTGACACGGGAGTGCTTGTAGCGGAAGTCGATTCGCACGTCGGTGCCATGGGAGACGACCCGGGTGGCGAACCGGTCGGTCTTGCTGCTGGCGCGGCGGGCGAACGCGAGTGAGATCTCTTCGGGGCGGCCGATACCGATGTTGTCGGCGACCAGTGCTTCGAAGAAGCTGCGGGCGTGGCTTGGGGCGTTGAACACGAGCGTGCGCGAGACCTCTGTTTGGCGCATCGAGAGATCCCACCAGTAGCCGGCGGACCGGTCCTGGGAGGTGAGCGGCGTCGGGATGGTGGTGCTCCAGCGATCGAAGAACGCTTGCACGTGCTCGGGTGAGAAGCTGTCGCAGATAGCCTGCAGCCGCTCGGGGTCCTCACAGGCCGCAAACCCGTTTTCAAGCTCGGTGAAGCCGAGCCCCTCGCGCAGTGCCTGGCGCTTGACCCACTCATGCCCGTTGAGCCAGACCTTCCCCGGCCACGGACAGTAGGTGCACAGCTTGATAAACCCGGCCCCGAACTCAGGGTCGAGGATGTAGAAGTAGTAGACCCCGACGCGACGGTCTTCTTTGAAGAACTCGAAGTTCGGTCTGACCCCTGGCTGCTTGCGCCGGTTGCGGCCGGAGAACACCCACTGATACTCCTGACCCTGCACGATCGCGACGACCCCGTAGCGGCCTTCCCGCTCAGCCCTCTCAAGGTGCGGGCGGACGTGATCAAGCTTGCGATCCCCCCAGTCGCCGTGATCGCGCTTGGCGAGCTCGAGGATCGGGATCTCGTGCTCGGCCGCGTAGCGCTTGACCTCGGCACGAAACCGGTTCCCGATCGGCGACAGCAGCGCCGCCGAGGCGATCGGCTTGCCGAGATGACCGCACAGGAACCGCACCACCTGCCCACCAACCTGCAGGTTCGGCAGATAAGCGTTCAGATAAAGCCTGTCCACACACTCGATCTCGAGTGCCACGTGCCCGTCGAGCACGTCGTTGATATTCGCCACGCCAGCCATCCACACAGCATGAACACAAAGGGCGGGCCTTGCCCACCCGACAACGTCACAGCCCTCCACGGGGGGAGGCCGGGAGGGGGGCCCGACCCCCTCCCGTTAGCTAGAAGTCACGAGAGAACATCCGAAGCGTGAGCACTGGCTATGACCAGCTCGTGATGGAGTGCTATGCCGCTGCCACATCAGGCCTCAGCGGTTATGAGGTCGACCTCGATCGCCACGTAGTGGCTGTTGCATACGGGATCCATGAGCAAGAGACTTGTAAAGCGGGATTGAGCAATCTAGATTGATGATGATTCCCAGGGGCGCTCCAACTACTCCAGAGATCGTGGCCAGCGCGTTGGCCGTTGGCGTGAGCCTCCTATCTAGGCGGCTCCGCCAGCCGCCTGCAGCGGGAGAGTTGACGCTGCCACAACGTTCAGCGCTCGCAAAGATCGAGCGCAACGGACCCACGACAGCATCAGCGCTGGCCAAACTCGAACAGATCAGCCCTCAGGCGATGGGCGTCACGGTAGCCTCCCTCGAGTCCGGCGGACTTATCGTTCGCTCGGCCGACCCCAGCGACGGGCGGCGCGTGATGCTGTCAACAACGGCGGCGGGTCGAGCCGCGATCCAGGCGAGAGCGGAGGCGCGCAACGCCCTACTGGCAGAAGCATTGGCCGTCAACTTCTCCTCCGAAGAGCTCGAACGCTTGCTTGCAGCGGCCCCGCTTCTAGAGCGTCTTGCCCAGGTTGTCTGAGATGACCGGGGTCGCAACCGAGCACCGCGTGAAGCACGTCGATGACAACTACAAGTGGGTGGCGCTGGCGAACACCACCGCATCGGTCTTTATGTCCCAGCTAGATGGATCGATCGTGCTCATCGCGATGCCGGCTATCTTCAGGGGCATCGGCCTTGACCCACTGGCGCCAAGCAACATCGGCTACCTCCTCTGGATGGTCATGGGTTACCGTTTGGTCCAGTCCGTGCTCGTCGTCGCAGCCGGACGTCTCGGCGACATCTACGGTCGAGTGAAGCTCTACAACGTCGGTTTCGCGATCTTTACCGTAGCCTCGATCGTCCTTTCCGTTGACCCCTACCGGGGGGCCGACGGAGCGCTTTGGCTGATCGCTTGGCGCGTGCCACAGGCTGCCGGCGGGGCCATCCTTATGGCAAACTCGATCGCGATCCTGACCGACGCGTTCCCCGCCAGCCAGCGTGGCTTCGCGCTCGGTACCAACCAGATCGCCGGACTGGCGGGAATGTTCATCGGTCTCGCTGCCGGCGGGATCCTCGCGGCGATCGACTGGAGACTGATTTTCTGGGTCAACGTTCCGGTTGGGATCTATGGCACTGCCTGGGCGTATTGGAGGTTGCGAGACGTCGCCGAGCGCTCGGGCGGCACGATCGACTGGTGGGGAAACATCACCTTCGCTTTGGGACTGAGCGCGGTACTGATCGCCAGCACGTATGGCATACAGCCGCTCGATGGCAGCACGACGGGCTGGACGAACCCGTGGGTCCTAGCGGGCCTCGTCGGCGGGATCGCACTGCTGATTGCGTTCGGCTTCATCGAGCGAGGCGTTTCAGAGCCTATGGTCCAACTAGGCCTATTCAGGATCCGCGCCTTCGCGGCCGGCAACGTAGCGAACTTCTCGGCATCACTGGCCCGTGGCGGGCTGCAGTTCATGGTTGTGATCTGGCTTCAAGGGATCTGGCTGCCTCTACATGGATACACCTTCTCCCGAACGCCACTCTACGCCGGTCTATACATGCTCCCGTTAGCGTTCGGATTCATGATCGCCGGGCCGACCGCAGGAACCCTGTCCGACCGTTGGGGGTCGCGAGGAATAGCGACTGCCGGCGCTCTTACGCTCGCGCTCAGCTTCGCGGGTCTGATGCTGCTGCCGGTCAACTTCTCGTTCATGGCCTTCGGCTCGCTCCTGCTCCTCGGCGGCGTCGGAACCGGCATGTTCGTGTCACCGAACGCCTCGTGGATCATGGGCAGCGTTCCCGCGTCGCAGCGCGGAGTCGCCTCCGGCACACGGTCGACGTTCCTAAACAGCGCAACCGCGGTCTCAATCGCCGTAGTATTTACGACGCTCGTCGCCGGCGTCGCCGGTAGCCTCCGCCCGACTCTCTACCGCGGGTTAACCCGAGCCGGACTCGCGCATCCACTCGCCCACAGGCTCGCTGGCCTCCCACCAGCTTCATCTCTGTTCGCGGCAGTTCTTGGTGTCAATCCGCTGGAACATCTCCTCCGCGAATACCACGCGCTCGGGCTGTTGACAGCCTCGGCAAGAGCAACCCTCACCAGCCGTACCTACTTCCCGCATCTGATTTCCGCGCCGTTCCACACAGGCCTCGTCGTTGCTCTGAGCACATCCATCGTGCTCTCACTGATCGCGGCAGGCGCGTCATACGTTCGGCTCGGATCTGCCCGAGCAGTCAGCAGGTGAGAGAACCGAGGGATCAACGACCGTGCGGCCGAGAACGGAGAACGCCGGATATCCTGGAGATGAGCGTGGTTTGGGCTGGAGCGACGGTTGTGGTTGCTGTCGGCGAGCACGCCACGCCGGAGGGCCCCCCTGTCCGGACCTAGGGGTGGTCGAGCTGGCCAAGCGGGCGGTTTTGGGGGTGGCTGAATGACGGGGCCGGCTTGACGTGAACTTGCGGGTTCCGTGGCCTGCCCCGGGCAGGCGCTAGCCGGAAGTTTTCGCTGTTGAAACGCGGATCCGCCCGGAGTCGCTGGGTTTGCGCGGTTCCGGGCGGGGTTTTGCTTGGCTACTTGTTGGTGAGGCCGAGCAGTTCGAGCGCCTTGGTTTGCAGATCGGTCGGCTCGGTGTGCTTGATGATCGTGGTGTTGGTGTTGCCGATCCGGATGGTGGTCTGGCAGATTGTGGCGAGGTTTGAGAGCAGGTCGGGGAGGGTGTGCGCGGGATGCTCCTCGGGGCTGGCGGCGCCGGCGTGGCCGGCTTTGATGCTCGCGGCGTGGGAGCGCTGTGCGGGGCGGGTCGGGTCAGCGGGCGCGTGTGGGGCGGGGTCGGTGAACAGCATCGGCGCGAGGCGCTGCTCGAGCTCGAACTGGACATGGCGGGCGAGCATGCAGAGGAACACGTGCGCACGCACACGATCGGCGAGGCGGTGGTGGACCGGGCGGATCTCGAGCGTTGACTTCATCTGCTCAAACGACCGCTCGTTGACTTTGAGCTGCTTGTAGGCGCGCACGACAGCGGGGGCGCTGAGCCGCTTGGCGGGCTGGTCGGTACGCAGTATGTAGATGCCGTCCAGGGCGGCCTCCTGGTCGATCTGTTCCTGGTCGCGGGCGTAGCTGAACTGGCCGTCTGCGATCTTGAGGGTGAAGTGCTTGGCCATCTTCTTCTGGTTGATAACCCGTCCGGCACGCTGGCCGATCTTCCCCGCGTCCGCACCGTGCAGCCGGCCGGTCGGGCTCTGAACCATGTTCTTGACTTTCGCAAGCTCGGTCTCGGTGCCCTCAAGCAGCGCCTGGCGTTTGCGGGCACGCTCAGCCGCGACAGCCGGGTTGCGGCACACGACCAATCGCTCTCCCGGGAACTCCGGTGACTCGATCTCACACAGCCCCATCTCGTCAAGCAGCGAGAGCTGATAGCCCGCTGCGACGGTCAGCTTCTGGATCTGGGTTGCGCGCAACGCGGTCACAAACCCAACCCCGAGCTTCTTTAGCTCGACTGTCCGGGCGTGGGTGATCATCCCGCGATCGCCGATAAACACGACATGCTCGACCCCGAACTGGTGCTTGACACGCAAGACGGCGTCCTTGAGCGTGGCGGGATCGGCGGTGTTGCCCTCAAACACCCGCACCGACACCGGCCGACCCTCGGGTGAGCAGCACAGCCCATAGACGATCTGGTGTTTGCCACGCACACCGTCACGGGAGTAGCCGATCGCCTCAAGCTCGCAGTGACGGCCCTCCAGATAGCTTGAGGACAGGTCATAGAGCACAAACCCGTCCGCCGCCAAGTGCCGGCGCGCGAGCGTGCGCTCAACCCGGTCTTGGCGCTCTGACAGCCAGTCCATCGCCGAGAGCAGCTCCGCCTCTGACACCGTCCCGAGATCAAGCTCTGTGGCGAGCGTCGTCTGGGAAACCAGCCGGGTGAGCGACAGCTTCGACCCCGCCGCGATCAGCCGCTGACAGATCATCGCCACACACAAATCCCGCTCCCGACAGCGCTCGCGTGACAAAAGCCGCTCCAGATCCAGTGAGCGCAACACGCCAAGCACCGCCCGCACATGCCCGTGCGGCAGTGAGCGCTCAACCCGGAAGCGATCCTGCGCAGAGACGAGCGTCTCGCCGGCCAGCGCACGCCGCAACGCCTCAAGCGCGGCAGGTGGCAGATGCGAGACGTTCCCCAGATTCTCGTGCTTGACCTTCCCGCCCTCACGGTAGGAGCGGCGCAGAATGTGCGACTCGTACTCCCGATCCTTGTACCTGGACTTGATCCTGGCTACATGAATAGCTCCCTCAGACCGTCGCGGCATAAGCACAGCCTACCGCTTCATCCAGGCAAAGTCAACAATTCTTTGGCTACATCAACCAGATCAAAGAAACCGGATCGCCCCGCAACAACAGGCGATCCGGCTCAGAACCTACGAAAACTTCCGGCTAGCTGATGGTTTGTGGGCACGCTGACGCGCGGAGGCCTTCCGACTCTCCAACCCGGGCGGCGTCTTTTCTAACGCGCTTGCATTTGTGCTCGACGGCTGGCACCAGCGAGTGACGGTCGCGCCGTCGCGTTGCCACCTGGAGCTTGCGCGAACCGTCTGACGCGGGGGCGTGCGCTTGGCCGTGTGCTGCTGCCTGCACGCTCGCTGTCCCAGAGAATCTTGGTTTCATCCGGCGCATCCAGACTGCCGTTACCGGCCTGGCGGCCGCTAACGGCAGCGTGCACGTAAGGCTCGCACGTGGTATGCTCGATCGCGATTACGAAATCATGTTCGGATATGCGACTAGCCACGACGGGACACTTACTCAGGAGCTCTGACAAGCATGGGTGAAGACAATGCCTCTCAAGCCGTCTCGGCTGCCTTATCGACCGTGGGCATCGTGGGAGCTGGGTTCATGGGGTCCGGCATCGCACAGGCTGCTGCTGCCGCTGGGTTGTCAGTGCGCGTGTACGAGCCGGATGGCAGAGCCCTCGAGCGATCGCGCCGGCGGCTCGAGGAGTCTGGCGAACAGGCGGTTAGACGCGGCCGGGCAAACGCTGATGACATCGATGCTTTGCTCGGAGCGGTTCGGTACACGAGCAACGTCGAGGATCTGCACGACGTCGAGATCGCAATCGAAGCAGCGCCGGAGGACCTACGAATCAAGCAAGGTATTTTCCGCGAGTTGGATGAGTTGCTGCCTCACGCAGCTGTCATCGCCTCAAATACGTCTTCTGTGCCAATCGCGGAGCTAGCCGCCCATACCAAGCGCCCCGACCGAGTGCTTGGACTGCACTTCTTCTCTCCCGTACCTGTGATGCGGTTGGTAGAAGTCGTTGTTGGCTTGGACACGAGCCGCGACGCGGTCTCAGCTGCGGAGGCCTTCGCCCATGCGCTCGGGAAAACGGCCATCCGCACGAAGGACCGGGCCGGCTTCGTCGTAAACATGCTCTTGGTCCCGTATTTGATGGCCGCGGTGCGCATGTATGAGCAGGGCTTCGCGTCGCGCGAGGACATCGATGTGGGCATGCAGCTCGGTTGCGGGCATCCGATGGGACCGCTCACACTCTGTGACTTCATCGGCCTGGACGTCCTGCAGGCCGTCTGCGAGTCACTCGTAGGGGAGTTCAACTCTCCTGAGTACGCCGCGCCGCCGCTGCTGAAGCGCATGGTGGCGTCCGGTCGCCTTGGCCGCAAGAGCGGCGGTGGCTTTTATGAGTACGCCCAAGAGCTAGCGGCGGTCGGGGCTTCGCTATGAGTGCTCGGCCGCCTGCGCAGGGCTACCACATCCCCCAGGAGTTCGAGGACCTTCGCGCGATGGTGCGTCAGATCGCTCAGGAGAGGATCGCGCCGCGTGCCCGCGAGATCGATGAGAAGGCCGAATATCCACGGGACATCAGGGAACTGCTGGCCCATAGCGACATTCTCGGGCTGCCATTTGCCGCGGAGTACGGCGGCACCGGTACGGGCACGCTCATGCTGCAGATCGCGGTCGAGGAGATAGCGAAGGCGGACGCCTCCTGTGCACTGATCCTCATGCTGCAGGAGCTAGGGACACTACCGATCGCACGATTTGGCTCGGATGAGCTCAAGGCGCGGTTCCTGCCCAGGTGCGCGACGGGTGAGTGGACCGCCGCGTTCGCCCTGTCGGAGGCCGAGGCAGGCTCAAATGTCGCGGCGATGCGAACCAGCGCAGTTCAGGACGGTGACGAGTGGGTGATCAACGGTGAGAAGACGTGGATCAGCAATGCCGGCGTCGCCGACTTCTACATCGTGTTCGCCGTCACCGACCGGGACGCCGGTCGAGTGACCGCGTTCGTGGTTGAAGCTGATCGTCCGGGGTTCTCAATCGGTGGCTACGAGCACAAGCTTGGTATCAAGGGCTCACCGACAGGTTCACCAGTCTTGGACAACGTACGTGTGCCCGCCGAGAATGTCGTCGGGGACGTCGGACACGGAATGCGGGTAGCGCTCGGCACGCTTGAGCGAACACGACTCGGTGCTGCCGCGCAGGCCGTCGGCATCGCTCAGGGTGCGACCGACTTCGCCGTGGCATACGCGCAGGAGCGCATCGCATTCGGGAGGCCGATCATCGAAATGCAGGGAATCCAGTTCAAGCTGGCCGATATGCAGACCGGGACCGCGGCGGCCAGAGAGCTGCTTTATCGCGCCTGCACCCTCGCTGACCAAGACCCAGCACCGAAAGACCTAGGCATGTGGACATCGATGGCCAAGGTCTTTGCTTCGGACAACGCCATGAGGGTAACGATTCAAGCTGTACAGGTGCTTGGCGGTTACGGCTACGTCCGTGACTACCCGGTCGAGCGGATGATGCGTGACGCAAAGATCACGCAGATTTATGAGGGTACGAACGAGATCCAGCGCGTGGTGATCGCGAAGCACTTGGCCCGATGACACTCCCGCACCGACCAACCAAGGGACCCAGATGACCAACGTAGTCGTTGCCTCTGCAGCTCGTACAGCTATTGGGTCATACGGCAAGGCGTTGGTCGGCGTACCGCCCTCAGACCTCGGCGCGGTGGCTTCGGGCGCGGCGATCGAACGTGCCGGCGTGAGCCCTGGAGACGTTGATCACGTTGTGTTCGGCAACGTAATCGCCACTGAGCCAGGCGACGTGTACATGGCGCGCGTCGTCGGGATGAAGGCTGGAGTGCCGAAGGAGACGCCCGCGTACACGGTCAACCGGCTGTGCGGGACCGGCGTCCAAGCAATCGTTTCGGGTGCCCAAGCCATCCAGACGGGTGAAGCGACAGTCGTGCTCGCCGGTGGTGCCGAGTCGATGAGCCGTGGCCCCTACTGGATGCCCTCAGCACGATGGGGCGCTCGTATGGGGGAGGTCAACATGGTCGATCCCGTGATCGGTGCGCTGACCGATCCATTCAGCGCCGTGCTGATGGGCGTCACCGCCGAGAACCTGGCGGAGCGTGGAGCGATCTCGCGCGAGCGCCAGGATGAGTTTGCGGTCGAGTCACATCGCCGAGCGACGATTGCCAGAGCCGAAGGCCGCTTTGATCGCCAAATCGTGCCGGTTCGCATTCTGGCGAAGCGCGGTGTCACAGAGTTCTCACGTGACGAGCACATTCGTGAAGATGCGTCGATCGAGTCGCTGGCACGGCTCAAGCCCGTGTTCAAGGAAGCCGGTACCGTGACCGCGGGAAACGCCTCAGGCATGAATGACGCCGGAGCCGCGGTCCTGCTGATGAGCGAAGAGCGCGCGCGCGAACTCGGCGTGAAGCCGCGGGCGCGGATTCTCGGCTACGCGTCCTGCGGTGTTGACCCGGCGATCATGGGTATTGGCCCGGTACCGGCCGTGCGACGCGTGCTCGAGCGCGCCGGACGGTCGCTGGATGAGGTAGACGTGGTCGAGCTGAACGAAGCATTCGCGGCCCAGGCGCTTGCCGTGATCGATGACCTAGGGCTGGATCCTGCGAAGGTCAATCCTAACGGCGGTGCGATCGCGCTCGGTCATCCAATCGCAGCGACCGGAGCAGCGATCACAACCAAGATCCTCTACGACATGGAAGACCGCGATCTCTCGCTCGGGTTGGTCACCCTTTGCATCGGTGGTGGGCAGGGAATCGCCATGCTCCTGGAACGAGACTGAGGCCAGCGAACGGCATGTGCTGCGGGAGCATCGATATCCGCGACGAGGGCAAAGTGTCGGTAGTCACGCTCGACCGGGCGGGAGTGCGTGGCCGTGGCTGACCTGTGCGCGCGAGGGGCTACGGTCAAGGGCCGGGCGATCGCGGTTTCGCGGCAGGCGCGTGAGCGTTACCCGGACCTCTACACGCCCGAGGTGCTGGAGGCGCTTGAGGCGTTGAGCGGTCTTGACGCGCGTCGTGGCGAGTTGATGGCCGCGCGGATGGCGCGTCGGGCCGGGCGTGCGCGTGAGCGGCGGGCGATCGGGTTTCTGCCTGAGGACGGGGTGATCGAGGGGACCGGGATCACGGTGGCGCAGGCACGGGCCGGGGATTTTGTGGGCGCGCGGATCCCGGATGATCTGCGCCGGCAGTGGATCCAGGGCACGGGTCCTGCGACCAGGCCACGGGCGCAGACCGCGCAGGGTTTGCGCAACGTGGCCTACGCGCTTTTGTCGGGTGCTGATGGCTGGATGTTCGATGGCGAGGACGCGCTTGGCCAGGTGCAGACGATGGCGCTTGACGCGCAGCGCAACCTGAAGCTGATGACCGGCGGCGATCGACTGTTTCTGTCGGTGGCCGAGCAGGTCGCAGGGGAGATGAACGCCTGGGCGAAGGGCTTTCTGGGCCGGGAGATCATCGACGATTGGCAAAAGCAGCTGTCGTTCACCACCCGGATCTTCCGGGTGCGTGGGCTGCATCTGGATGACCGTCACCTCGCGCACGCGGACGGGCGTGGGTTCTCAGCGTCGCTCGCCGACCTGGTTTTGTATGTGGTCGGCAACCAGGCGGCGCTGCGCGCGCAGGGGCGTTCGCTGGTGTTGTATCTGCCGAAGATCCAGACCGCCGCGGAGGCCGCCTACTGGGGGCTTTTGCTGGACTCACTCGAGGAGCATCTGGGTTTGGCGGCCGGCTCGATCCTGTGTTATGTGCTTGTCGAGCAGGTCGAGGCGTGCTTTCAGCTGATGGAGATCCGCGCCGCGCTGGGGCGTCACTTCGTCGGCTTCAACACCGGGCGCTGGGACTACATCAACTCGCTCTCTGACGCCTACGCGTGGGATGAGGGGTTTGTGAACCCGAACATCGACCAGGTCACCATGACCTACGGCTACATGCGCGCCTACGAGGACCGGGTGCGCCGGGCGGTGAACACGCCCGACCGCAACGGCAACTTTGCGCTGTGGCAGGGTGGTATGGAGCCGAACATCCCGGTCGGCAGCGCGGCCGGTGTGAAGGCGGCGATGGAGAAGGCGCTTGAGGGTGCCAGGCGCGAGGAGCGTGAGGGCGCCTCAGGCAAGTGGGTTGCGCACTGGAAGATGGTTCACATCGTGCGGCCGGTGTGGGAGCAGGCGGGGCGCGATAACCAGTTGGGGCGCGAGTTTGTGCCGCTCACCTACAGCGCTGAGGATGCGCAGGCGCTCAGGCTTTTGGAGGATGGGCCGCGCACGGTGCGTGGCGCGAGGGACCTGATCAGCGTCGGTCTGCAGTACGGCAACGCGTTTGGTCGCGGCTATCAGGCGGCGGCGCTCAAGCCCGCCGACTTCTTCGGTGACGATGACGTGCTTTATCTGATGGAGGACGCCGCGACCGGCGAGATCCGCCTGTCGGTGCTGTGGGAGTGGCTGCACAAGTCGGCTGCGATGAGCGCCGATGACCCGTCAAGCGGTGTGCGCGCCGGCGAGGTGTTCACGCGTGAGCTGTTTGTGGCGCTGCTTGAGGAGGAGTACCAGAAGCTGCTTTTGGCCAGTGGCCAGGATGTGCACGAGGACTCAAAGCAGACGACGCTGCCGATCGCCCGTGCAATCGTCGCTGCCTACGTGCTCGAGCCGGTCAAGGCGCCCTGGTACATCGACCTGCTCAACCTCACCCTGGACGTACCGGACCTCGCGACCGCCCAGACGCGGATCCGTGACTACCTCGACAGCTTCGCGCGTGATGGCACGCGCATCACCCATAACCCCGACCTTGACACCAACCTTTGAGAGAACCGCGAGATAGGCACACAGATGACCACCTTTGACCAGAACCTCGCCGCAGCCAAGCAGTTCATGGACTCCGAGCGTTTCACCGCCACCACCCGGCTTTACTCGCCACGGCAGGTGGCCGAGCAGCGCGGCACGATCGCCTCAGACCACACGGTTGCGCGCGAGAACGCGCAAGCCTTCTATGAGCGTCTGCGCGAGCTCTTTGCCCAGCGTCTGGCGATCACCACCTTCGGCCCTTACTCGCCGAGCCAGGCGGTGACGATCAAGCGGATGGGGATCGAGGGGATCTACCTCGGTGGCTGGGCGACATCAGCCAAGGGCTCAACCAGCGAGGATCCGGGCGCGGACCTTGCAAGCTACCCGCTCTCGCAGGTGCCAGAGGAGGCGGCGGCGATCGTGCGTGCGCTGCTCACCGCCGACCGCAACCAGACCTACATGCGCTCGCGCATGACCGCCGCCCAGCTCGCGGCAGCGCCCGCGCCGATCGACTACCGGCCGTTCATCATCGCCGACGCCGACACCGGTCACGGCGGCGACGCGCATGTGCGCAACCTGATCAGGCGCTTTGCGGAGGCCGGCGTGACCGGCTATCACATTGAGGATCAGCGTCCCGGAACCAAGAAGTGCGGCCACCAGGGCGGCAAGGTGCTGGTTGGTGTCGACGAGCAGATCAAGCGCCTGAGCGCCGCCCGCTTCCAGCTCGACGTCATGGGTGTGCCCGGGATCATCGTCGCGCGCACCGATGCGGAGGCCGCAAACCTGCTGGACTCAAGCGCCGACGAGCGCGACCACCCGTTCATCCTCGGCGCCACCGCCCGCGGGGTGCCCTCCTACAAGCTCGCGACGCTCGCGCTGATGCGTGTCTTCTACGACTCCGGACACGAGACCTTTGACGGCTTCAGGCTCTATGCGATCAGCGAGCAGGAGTACGCCGCGGCGCAGGCGTGGCTGCGCTCCACCGGCCTGCGCCGCGCCGCCGAGGAGGCCGCGGCCGCCGTCAGCGGTGAGCCGGAGCCGCGTGTGGAAGAGGCTTACGACCGCATCCTCGGGGCGATGGTCGAGCGCTGGGAGGCGGACGCGGGCCTGATGACGATCGGTGAGGCTGCGCTGGCGACTCTGCAGATGCTGGAGGAGGACGGCGCCGATCTGCCAATCAGCCCTGGAAACTGGCGAACTTTTGCAAAGTCCGCATCGTTCTGGGCCGTGCGTCAGAAGGCCCGTGAGCTCGGCATCGGCTTCTACTGGGACGCGGAGCTGGCGCGCACCCCGGAGGGCTTCTACCAGGTCCGTGGCGGGCTCGAGCTTGCGATCAGGCGGTCGCTGGCGGTGGCACCCTACGCCGATCTGGTCTGGATGGAGACCGCCAGCGCCGACATCGGCGAGGCGCGCGAGTTCGCGCAGGCGATCCACGCGCAGTTTCCGCAGCAGATGCTCGCCTACAACCTCTCACCGTCGTTCAACTGGGACTCGACCGGCATGTCGGAGGAGGAGATGCGCGAGTTCCCGAGGCTGCTTGGCGAGTCCGGGTTCGTGTTCAACTTCATCACCTACGGCGGGCACCAGATCGACGGTGTCGCCGCGGAGGAGTTCGCAACCGCGCTGCAGCACGACGGCATGCTCGCGCTCGCCCAGGTGCAGCGACGCCTGCGTCTGTTGGAATCCCCGTACCGCACCCCGCAAACCCATGTCGGCGGGCCACGGCTTGACGCCGCGCTGGCAGCCTGCACGGCGCGCACGGCGACCACCAAGGCGATGGGCAAGGGCTCAACCCAGGTGCAGCACCTCAAGGCCACCGAGCTGCCGAAGAAGGTGCTCGAGGACTGGCTCGCGGCCTGGGCGCAGGCCAACGACCTTGGCACGGCGCCGCAGGTGCGCCTGCGTCCCAGCCGCGAAGGGACCGACGTGCTCGAGCTCGAGGTGCTCGACGGCGAGCACATCAAGCTCGCAAACGTGGTCTTCGCCCCGATCCGCGACCGCAGAGGCGAGACCATCCTCTCGGTCCGGGACCAGAACACATTCGACCAGACGCTGCGCCGCAAGCGCCTGCAGACCCTCACCCACCTCTACCTGCTGCGCCGCTACAACGCCGGCTCGGTGCACTACGTCGCACCCACCGACGACAACGCCGCCCAGTGCGAACGGATGAAGGCGCTCGGCATCTACACGACCGTCTCCCACGAGGTCGGGGCGATCATCGTCGCCCAGGTCAACCGTGACACAGTCGGCCTACTCGCGGCGTCAGACTGCGGTGTATCTGACTTTGTGATAGAGCGGCCGCGTTTTTCAACCCAACGCTGAGTGGAAATGCGGGACCGGTTTTTGCTGGGAAGAGGGTGTGTGCCGGGGCTGTTGGCGTGGCGTTGGCGGGCGTGGTTGAGCTGGCTGGTGCCCACGGGCCTGTGTACGTCCGGGCTGGCTTTGGAGGTGTGCTCGCTCATCGCTGTGGCCTGTTCTTGCGATTCTGCTTGATCCGTTCTTCACGTGCACGTCTGAGGCCTGCGGCGCGGGCGCGGCGGATGCCGGGCCCGCGGCCTGAGTGCTCGTCATCGGGGGTGACATACCCGATCGAGGCGTGCAACCTGATCTTGTTGTACTCCTCACGGGCTCGGGCAAGCTCGCTGTCAAGCACAGCGGGGTCGCTGATCGCTTCAAGCAGCGGCCGTTCGCCCTTGAGGTGGCTGAAGAAGCTCTCGATGTGCGCCTGGTCTGTGGGTGTGCCGGGCCGGCCGTGATGCTGGGTGATTGCCATGATCGCCATGAACTGGCGGGTGTCGATCGCGGTCATCTCGGTCCCGTTATCTGACCAAGCGATCAGGATCGGCAGCCCGCCATCCTCGACGCTGGGGGCAAGCCCGTCGGCGTCCAACAGGTCCTGATCCTCGAGCGCCTGGGCGAACAGCAACTGCGCCTGGGTTGAGGTCTGCTCACTGGTCAAGAGGTAGCCGATCCAGTAGCGGGTCACGACATCAACGATCGCGTAAGCAACCCGCTTGGCACGCGTGAAGTGGGTCGCGTCCCAGATCCAAATCCGGTTTTTCTCCCATGGAATCTGGGGAAACGGCATCGCAACGGGCCTCGGCCGGAACGGCTCACCCGGCAACCTGACCTGGTGTTTGAGCGCCACACGCAACACCGTGGACGGGCTCACGAACACCGTCCCGGTATAGCTGCCACGGTGTGCGATCTTGCGGTGCGAGCGGTCAACCGGCCCCCAGGTCTCGATCAGATCAAGGATCGCCTGCTCCTCCCACTCAAGGATGCTGTGGACCGCGCCACCACCCGGATCACCATCCTCAAGGCTCCCGGTCGCCCTGAGTCGCTGACGCCAGCGATGCGCCCTGACATCGGCGAGATCCAGCACCCGGCACGCCCGGGCGTGCGACCACCCCTGCCCGACAGCATCATCGATCAGGCCCAGAAGCTCGAGCTTGACCCCCGCGCTCACCCGCGCGGGGACCGGGCCGAAAAGCTCGAGCGCTGCCTTCCCCGGTGGAGTGTGAGCTCCACCGCCAACTCTTTCAACGCCTCCGAGAGACGATCGTTCTCCGCCCGCAACAACTCCACCTCCACCTGCTCCGGTGAAGCTGCCCGACCCGGCTTCGCCGACGCAAACGCCGCCAACGCCGCATCCTTCGCAAGCGCTCGCAACCGGATGATCACCGACACATCCACCCCATACTTCCGGGCCGCGTCCGCCTGCGAGATCTCCTGGGAGGTGACCTCCAAAAAGATCTCCCACTTCTCCTCCGGCGACAGTTGCCGGCGAGCTTTGCGCTTGCCGTTCTCCATCATCTGGACCTCCTGGATCAAGGCCCCCAAAGCTACCCAGCTTAAGGTTGAAAAACGACCCGACCTCTATCACGAAGTCAGACGCAAAACAAGACGGCGGCGCGGCCACTAGACTTATCCGTAAGGAGAACGGCACACCATGATAGCCATAAGCCCCACGTCCGTGTGGCTCTGGCCGGGCTTCAACGTTGCGCGGTGCCTTGCACCAAAGGCGGCAAGTGGCAAGTTGGCTCATCAGCGGGCACGCGAAGAACGTTCGCTTTAGGTTTCCCGCGGCTGTGTTCCGCGGGTTGTGCTAGAACACGGGGAAGCGCGGCAAGACTCGTTGGATCGGTTTCGACTGGCCTGCGCGGATGCCCTGTGGGCTGTTGCGGGCGAGCCGCACCGCGGATCCTGGCGAGTCGGATGCCGTGAGCGACAGTTGGCGGAACGCTCAGGAGGCCTGCTCGTGTTCCCCGCCAGCGGGTAGTTGTTGTGCGAGGGCGACGGTAAAGCGTGCGGCCTGTTCGGTCGCTGGCCGTGCGTGTAGGTAGCGTTCGGTGGTGGTAATTCGTGAGTGGCCCATCGCGGCTTTGACGCTCTGCAGGTCGATGCCGCCAGCGACTAGCAGTGATCCGTAGGTGTGGCGTAGGTCGTGGAAACGCAGTGGTTGGAGGCCGGCTGCGTCGCGGGCGCGTTCGTATCGCCGCCGAAGCGCGGTTGGGTCCAGGCGACGGCCGAGTCGGTTGGGGAACACGTACTGGTCCGGGGCGGTGAACTCGGGGCGTTGGCGGAGTCGCTCCAGCGCGGCCGCCGCCTGGTCTGGAAGCGGTACTTCGCGCACGCGGCGGCTCTTCGTTGAGCTTGACTCAACGGCACCGGAGAGTGTGCGTCTGACAGTCAGCTTGTGGGCGCTGAAGTCGACATCGCGCCAGCGCAGCGCGATCAGTTCACCGCGGCGCAGGCCGGTGTAGGCGGCCACACGGATCAGCTCCGCGTCGCGGGCGTCATCGCGCGCTCGGGCGGTGCGCTCGGGCTCGTCGACCTTGGGCGAGTTTGGGTCGCGGTGCGCGCCGGCGGCCAGTGCCCGCGCGAGCGCCTCGACCTGTTCAGGGCTGTAGAAGGCGACCGGCCCGTACTCGGGTTCGCGGCGGCGGTCGGCAAACCTTGCCGGATTGGAGGACAGACCGTATGTGCTTGGTCGCATGCCATAGTTGAAGATCGCGCAGATCAGCTGGCGATGCACGTTCACGGTCCGCGGCGCGACCTGCACAGTGACCGCAACTTTCCTGCCAGTCTCGTCGGTGACCAAGCGCTTGCGTGGTCCGGCGACCGTGCGCAGCAGGCTTTCGATGTCACGTGTGCTGATCGTTCGTACCGGCATGTCGCCGAGCGCGGCCATGATCGCTCCCTCCGCTTTGCCGCCGCCGCGGCGATGAGGTGTCCCCGGCTCGGCGAGCAGGTAGCGATGCCCCGCGAGCGTGGAGGGTTTCGCGTCCTTGACTTCCGCCAACCACGCCAGGTATTCCGCGGCCAGTTCCCGAAAAGTGATCCCTTCTCGCCGGCGGGTGTCGGCATCCAGCTCAAGGCGTGTTTGTTGCGCGTCATGCTGGCGCATCAGGGCGAGCATCCTCTCGCCTGCCTGAGCTTCGCTCAGCGCACCGTCGACTGGTCGCCCGCGCCGTGGCTTGAAGCTGCCGTGCCCGTCGAGAGTAACCCAGGCGCGCCCGAGCGCGCGGATCACCGGCTTGCCTGACCGATACCACTTGCCATACCAGAAAAGTCCGGTGGCGCGCTGACGCACAAACGGTCTTGCCGTAGATCGCACTTTATGGTCGTCGATGGTCTCTCGCATGGGGGCATAGACTACCGCACGGACCGGTCGAGCGGGCAACCAGGAAACCCGGGCAACTACGACTACGGGCAGCCACCACAGGCAACCAAGCTACCGCATAAAGCCACTATGAGCAGCGCTCATCGGATGCAGGTGCAACTCATTTGCTGAGGTTAGAAACTGGCTTCCTAACTGTCACGCCGGAGGTCGCGGGTTCGAGTCCCGTCGCTCCCGTTCAAGAACCGCCTGCACAGGCGGTTCTTTTTGTTGTACTTGGACGTTCCGTAGGGTCACTTGAGGGCGTGGGTACCAGCTGTGGGTACCAAACGCAGCCCGGCCTGTCTCATCGGACGGACGGTGGGGCCAACTCGGACCGCCGGTCTCACTTGCGGTGTAGTGGAGCCCGGTCGCGAGCCTGTTATGGCGGGCACGGGCCAACTGGGCTGCGGCAATGGAGTCGGCGACGGTGGAGTCGTGGCCGGAGTCGTTGAGTGGCTGCATGTGACGGGTGCCCAGGAACATGAACGGCGGAGTGCGCGAGAAACGAGATTGCTACCGATCGGAGTGCCGCGGTGAACTTCGGGCTTAGCTGCGGGGCGGACACGGTCCCCGTCCGCGATGGCCCGATCGGCAACGCCCGGGCTCGCCGCTGGCATTGAGCGCGACGCGTGCAAGCGAATTGCCTGAGCCAAGCGCTCATGGTCCTCATCCATCACGGTCGCCAATCCGAGCTCACGCTGGCCCTTGCGCAAGTGCTCGCGCATCGTCGAGGATCCACGGGCAGCCCCTTCTCCTTCCGCCAGCCGCTCAGCTACCCGTCGCGCTGTTTACTGCTGCTCATGCGGCGTGTAGCAGCGCCTCCCCCGTCGCGGGAGGCGTGACGTGTGCGCACCGCGCGCCACCGCCCACTGGCCTCGGCTGGCCTGAGCACCGGGCGCAAGTTTTGGCTGCGGTGTCTAAAGACGCCACATGCCTCCCATGAGCAGACAACCACCCACCTCTGTGACAGCGATGGCGGCTCCCAACGTGTCGCCGGTCGAGCCATCGAGCGCTCGACGTGCCAAGAGCCCCATCAACAGCGCGATCGTCACGCAGGCGGCGAGGCTGACTGCGCCGCGGGCAGGCCCGAGCGTTGCGAGCGCGATCACTGCCGCTAGAAGCAGCGCCGCGCCTGTCGTGCTCCCGTTGGCACTCAGCTTGCTGCCGAGGCCCCCGCTACCGCTGGATGGCGCCACCAAACGTTGAAGTGGTGCAGCTACCCGCCCGGCTGTTGCGGCGGCGACCAAGGTCAGGAGTGCGCGCCCCGCGTCGAGTTGGTCGAGCGAGGTGTACAGCAGCAGCGCCCAGAGGATCAGCGCCAGCGCGCCGAAGGCGCCAATACGTGGATCGCGTATCGCCTCCAACCGGCGTTCGGCGTCGCCACGGACGCCGAGGCCGTCGGCCAGATCGGCGAGAGCATCCTGGTGCAGCCCGCCTGTGACAGCGACGAGACCCAGGATGGCGATTGCCGTGCTCGGGCCACGACCAACCAAGGGATCGAACGCGACGCGAAGACCGCCGGCCAGACCGCCGATCAGTGCTCCCACAACCGGGAACCACGGCACCGCAGCGCGCAGGTTGAAGTCATCGCGCTGCGCGGCACCGTGCGGCAGCGGCAAGATGGTGAGAAAGCTGAAGGCGTCAATGAACCCACCGGCGACTGACCGCCAGGGACGGTCCCTGCGAGAGGCCGTCTCAGTGTGGGCGGCCAACTCCGGCCTCCTCAAAGGTGCCCATGTGCGCGTACAGGGCCCCGGCCGCCTCGATCAGGGGAAGGACGAGCATCGCTCCCGACGCCTCTCCCAGCCGGAGCCGGAGATCCAACAACGGTTCCAGCCCGAGTTCCTGAAGCACCAGGTGGTGTCCCGGCTCGACCGAGCGGTGGCTGGCGATCAGCACCTCCGCCGACAGGGCATCAAGGTGTTTTGCCAGCACAGCGGCCACGCCGACCGCGTAACCGTCGAGGATGACCGGCAGCCGGCGTCGGCGTGCCGCGCAGATCGCGCCTGCCAGGGCGGCGAACTCGAGACCGCCGACGGCTGCCAGCGCCTCATGCGCGTGCAAGCGACTGCCGTGGAGCTCCAGCGCCGCAGCGATGACGGAGCGCTTGCGTTCAAGGCCTGCCGCATCCAGTCCGGTTCCGCGACCGACCGTCGTCTCTGGTGAGGCGCCGAGCATGGTGCACGCGAGTGCCGCCGCTGTGGTTGTGTTCCCGATTCCGATTTCACCCAGCACGAGACAGTCGATGCGGGCGTCCGCCAGCTCGTTGGCCAGACGGGCTCCAGTGGCGAGCGCAGAATCGATTTGCGCATCGGTGAGCGCGCGCCCGCGGGTCATGTCAGCGGAGCCGCTGGCGACCTTCATGTCGCGGACTCCTGCTGGTGTGGGGCCGGCCAGGCCGACGTCGACAACCACGAGTTGGTGCTCCCCGCGGCTGGAAAGCACGCCGACGGCCGTTTCTCGGCGAGCGGCAGCGGCGGCGACCTGGCTGGAGACTGCACTGTCAAACAGGCTCGTGTTGTGATTGACGTGGCCGTGGTCGGCCGCGCAGATCAGGACTCCGGCTCTGATGGCTTCCGGCGGGGCGGCGCCCGTGATTTGAGCCCAACGCTCGATCAGCAGCTCGAGCGTCCCAAGGCTACCCGCGGGCTTGACCAACTGGTCGAGCCGGTCCCGTGCGGCGGTCGCTGCGGCTCGATCAACCCCGGCGCTGTCGCTGTGGTTCGGATTCAGGTGCGCGTCCCAGCGCTCCTGCATCACCACGGTTTCGAGCGGCAGCCGTTTGGACCACCCGACGGTCTCGAGTGTCGGTCGCACGGGGCGCTCGTCAGGCCAGCCGAGGCACAGGTAGGCCACCGGTTCGACCCGATCGGGAAGCCCAAGTAGCTCTGCGAGTTCTGCGGGCTTATAGAAGCTGACCCAACCGACCCCGACGCCTTCGGCGCGCGCGGCGAGCCAGAGATTCTGGATTGCACACGCCGTGCTGTAGATGTCGGTCTCCGGAATCGTTCCGCGTCCAAGGATCTCAGCCTCGGGGTCGCCATGGTCGCAACAGACGCACACCCCGACCGGCGCTTCGACGACGCCCTCGAGCTTCTGGTCCAGGAAGTGGCTCGCACGCCCATCGAAGCGGTCGGCCTGGCGCAGCCGCTCGCGCTGTGCCAGGCCGCGGATCGCGACCCGTGTATCCGCCGAGCGCACGACGATGAAGCGCCACGGCTGCATCAACCCGACCGACGGCGCCTGGTGGGCTGCCGACAGGATCCGGCGCAGCAGTTCATCATCGAGCGGGTCGGGTCGGAAGCGCCGCACGTCCCGACGCTCGGCGATCACGTCGTAGACCGCATGAAGCCGCTCCTGGTCGTAGCGCCATCCCTGCGGATCGGCGGCACGCTCGGCCGCGCGCGACGAATCAAAACCAGTCGGAGTGCTGGGACGAACGAATCCAGTCATGGACACAACACTGTGCCACGTCGCCCCAGTTCGCTTCCGCAGGAAAGCTGCTGTAGGATCCGCTCCATCCTACGTGGCGGCGCGAGGAACCCGGTGCGAGTCCGGGACGGTCGCGCCACTGTGACCGGGGCGACAGCTCCGGGAGCCAGAACTTCCGCCGCCACGCCCCTTCCGACCACGGGACGCACGATCCCCAGGAGGTTCAGCGCCAGTATGAAGCGGTTGTTGCTCGTCAGGCACGCACCGACCGGCGCCACGCGTGACGCTGAGTTCCCGGCGGACGAGCCATTGGACGACGAGGCCCGCGCACAGGCTGCCGAGCTGACCACCCAGCTTCCACGCGACTGCCTGACGCTGAGCAGTCCGGCGCGACGTGCAGTCCAGACCGCGCTCGCGGCCGGACGCGAGGCAACAACCGACCCACGGCTTGCCGAGTGCGACTTCGGTACTTGGACAGGCCGCCGGCTGGAAGACCTCCATCGCGAGTCACCGCAGGCAACCGAGCAGTGGATGACCGACCCGGGCTGCTCACCGCACGGCGGCGAGAGTCTGCGGAGCTTCATGGCCAGGGTCGGTGCCTGGCTTGACGAGGAGCTCACACTTGACCGCAGCGTCATCGCGTTCACACATGGCGGCGTAATCAGGGCGGCGGTCGCGCACGCGCTGCGCGCCGACGCCGCCGCTGTGTGGCGCATCAGGGTTGAACCGCTGGGCGTCACCGAGCTTCAGGCAACCCACGGCGACTGGGAGCTGGTGGCGCTGAACCGGGGCGCACGATGAGCGGCCTGGCGCTCCTCGGTGCCTACGGAGGTGATCTGATCTTCGGAGATCCACGACGCCTGCATCCGGTTGCCGGGTTTGGATCGGTGGCGGGCCAGCTCGAGCGCGTGGCTTACGCCCCCAGCCGCCTGCGCGGTGCCCTCGTCACCGGGGTGCTGGTGCTCGGTGCCGCCGGAGCGGCGCAGTTGCTGGCGCGTGGCACCTCGCGCGGTGTCGCGCTGGCGTTAGTCGGCTGGGCATCTATCGGCGGGCGCTCGCTCCGTGCTGAAGCGCGAGCCGTTGATGCGTACATCGCGCGGGAGGACCTGACCGGCGCCCGCGAGCGCCTGCGGTCCCTCTGTGGTCGTGACGCCGCCGAACTCGATACCCAGGGGCTCGCACGCGCGGTCGTCGAGTCGCTGGCGGAGAACACGAGCGATGCGGTTGTCGGCGCGCTGCTCTGGGCGGCCGCTGGCGGTCCGGCTGGAGTGGCCGCGTACCGGGCAGCCAACACGCTGGACGCGATGTTCGGACACAGGAACGACCGCTACCGCCAGTTCGGCTGGGCCGCCGCGCGGCTCGATGACCTCATGAACTGGCCCGTTGCACGGACCTCCGCGCTGCTCACGTGCCTGGCCGCGCCGCTCGTAGACGGTTCCCCCAACGCGACGCTGCGGACCGTCCTGCGCGACGGTCGGGCCCACCCGAGCCCGAACGCCGGCGTCGCCGAGTCGGCGTTCGCTGGTGCGCTCCATGTCCAGTTGGGCGGGCCGCTGGCCTATGGCGGTGAAGCCGATGCGCGACCGGTCCTTGGCTGCGGCCAACCGGCAACGCCCCAGGACATCGAGCGCGCGGCACGGCTCTCGTTCGCCGTCGCCACGCTCGCCGCGCTGCTCAGCGCGGCGCTTGCACAGGCGCGCACATGAAGGGCGCGCTACTTGTCGCAGGGACGCACTCGGATGCCGGCAAGTCGGTCGTGACCGCGGGCATCTGCCGCTGGCTGCACCGCCAGGGAGTGCGAGTCGCTCCGTTTAAGGCACAGAACATGGCGCTCAATTCGGTTGTGACAGCGGGCGGTGCGGAGGTGGGACGCGCACAGGCGATGCAGGCCGCCGCCGCCGGAGCCGAGCTTGAGGCGGCGATGAACCCGATACTGATCAAGCCCTCCGGCGAGCGTCACAGCCAGGTGATCGTGATGGGCGAGCCTTACACCGACGCGGACGCCCGAAGCTACAGGACGCTCAAGGATGAGCTGCGGCCGATCGTCGCTAGCGCACTCGCAGACCTCAGATCGCGCTACGACGTCGTCGTCTGCGAGGGTGCCGGCAGCCCCGCCGAGATCAACCTGCGCGCGAGCGACCTCACCAACATGTGGCTCGCGCGCGAGGCCCAGCTGCCGACGCTGATCGTCGCCGACATCGATCGCGGCGGTGTCTTCGCATCGCTGTTCGGCACGCTCGCGCTGCTAGAACCCGACGACCAGGCCCACGTCGCCGGATTTGTGATCAACAAATTTAGGGGCGACCAGAGGATCCTCGCTCCGGGTCTCGACCAGCTGCAGCAGCTGAGTGGCCGCCCAACGCTAGGTGTGCTCCCGTTTGTCCAGGACCTCTGGCTCGACGTCGAGGACTCACTCGCACTGGATGCGGGCGGCGCCGCACCCGAGTCCGCGCCGCAGCCTGGCGGCGACACCCTTGATGTCGCCGTCGTGCGCCTACGGCACATCTCGAACTTCACCGACGCCGACGCCCTGCGCGGCGAGCCCGGTGTACGCGTCCGCTTTACCAGATCGGCGGCCGACATCGAACGCGCCGACCTTGTCATTCTCCCTGGTACCAAGGCAACCGTTGAGGATCTGGAGCTGCTGCGCAACGCCGGGCTGGACACGGCCCTGGTCGCCAGGGCCGCGCTCGGCAAGCCAATCCTCGGGATCTGCGGCGGCTACCAGATCCTCGGCGAGCACATCCACGACGAGGTCGAATCCCGCCGCGGCAGCGTACCTGGACTCGGGCTGCTGCCCGTTACCACCAACTTCGCGGCGCAGAAGCTGCGTCGCCTGCGTTCCGGCAGCTCACCCTGGCTGAACTGCACAGCGGGTGGCTATGAGATCCGCCACGGCCAACCACGGCTCAACGGCGGCACCAACCTGCCGGCTCTGCTGATCGCCGACGACGGCGAACCAGATGGTGCCGTCAGCGATGCCGTGCTCGGCACCTCATGGCACGGCGTGCTGGAGCACGACGCTTTCCGTCGCGCACTTCTGGCTTGGGTCGCTGCGCGCAGCGGGCGGCGCTTCATCCCCGGGACCCAACCATTCGCCGACGTGCGCGCCAAGCGCCTGGATGTCCTCGGCGAGCTGATCGAGCAGCACCTGGACACCGCTGCTCTCAGCAGGCTGATCGACCAGGGCCTCGGCACACAACTCCCGACCATCACCACCGAGAAGAGGCAACTTGCTGCGCTTCCTGACCACGGCTGACACAGAGATCCTGGCCACCGCCGCAGCGGTGCGCCGCCTGCCAGACGGGTTTCCGGAGGTCCGCTGCGCGAACCCGTCGGGCCTCGGCGCCGAACGCAGCGCCGAGCTCATCGACGACCTGCTGGACGGCGCTCGCGTCGTCCTCTGCAGAGTTCTCGGCGGCCGCAGAGGCTGGCAGGACGGTATCGACCTGCTCGTCGAGCGCTGCCGCGAACGCAACATCACGCTGCTGGCCCTGGGCGGAGAAGCCGAGCCCGACGCGGAGATGACCGCGCTCGCCACCGCGCCAGCGGGCGCGGTGGCGCAGGCGGGCGAATACCTGCGCCACGGTGACGTCGACAACATCGAGCAACTGCTGCGCTTTATGGCCGACACGTTCCTGCTCGAGGGCTATGGCTTCGAGCCGCCAGCAGAGGTGGACGACCTGGGCGTTTACCGCCGCGATGCAAAAGTCCCGGGTCGGCCCACCGTTGGCTTCTGCTTCTACCGGTCGCACTTCCTGACCGGCAACACGCAGTTCGTCGACGCCTTCTGTGACGCCGTCAACGATGCCGGAGCAGGCGTCTTCGCCGTCTGGAGCTACTCGCTGCGCGCCGACCCGGAGGGCCGTGTCGCGGTCCTCGATCTGCTCGCCGGCGAAGTCGACGCGCTGGTCGTCTCGATGCTCGCCACCGGCGGCTCGGGCGCGGCTGAGGCGGAGCAATGGGACGCGTCCGCGCTCGCGGCGCTGGACGTACCAGTTCTTCAGGCTGTCACCTCCACCCAGCCCCGGTCGGCCTGGCTCGAATCACACTCCGGGTTGCAGCCGCTCGACGCCGCCACCCAGGTCGCGATCCCAGAGTTCGACGGGCGCTTGCTGGCGGGCTTGATCTCCTTCAAGGAACGCGACGCGCACGACTCGCCCGTAGGGGTCCCGGTGCCTCGCTATGTCGCCGACCGCGAGCGCTGCGCCCGGGTGGCGAACCTGGCGGTGCGACACGCCAGACTCCGGCACATCCCGGCAGCCCAACGAAGGGTCGCCGTGCTGCTGACCGCATTCCCGACCAAGCACGCGCGGATCGGGATGGCCGTCGGGCTCGACACACCCGCCAGCGCGCTGAAGCTGTTCGACGCGCTCCGCACCGACGGCATGCTTGTAGATCACGGTTTCACGCACGGGGATCAGCTGATGCACGCCCTGATCGCCGCCGGTGGTCACGACCCCGAATTTCTCACGGACGCCCAGCTCGCCGCCGCGCCGCTGCGTTTGCCGGTTGCCGACTACTTGCGCTGGTATGCAGAGCTCCCCGAGCAGCTGCGTGAATCGATCGAGCGCAGGTGGGGACCGCCGCCTGGGGACCAGTATGTAGACGGTGAGGACTTCGTGATCGCCGGACTGGAGCTTGGCAACGTGCTCGTCGCGATTCAGCCACCGCGCGGCTACGGTGCGGACCCGGTCGCGATCTACCACGACCCCGAACTCCCGCCGACTCACCATTACCTGGCCTGCTACCGCTTCATCGACCAGGCGTGGGGCGCCGACGCGATCGTTCACCTCGGCAAGCACGGCACGCTGGAGTGGCTGCCAGGCAAGATGCTCGCCCTTTCGCCCGCCTGTGCTCCGGACGCCGCACTCGGCGACATCCCGCTGATCTACCCGTTCGTGGTCAATGACCCCGGGGAGGGAGTGCAGGCCAAACGCCGCGCTCACGCGCTGATCGTCGATCATCTCGTGCCACCGATGATGCGCGCCGAGAGCTACGACGAGCTGGCCGAGCTCGAGTCACTGCTCGACGAGTACGCCCGCCTCGAAGTCCTCGACCCCAGCAAGCTGCCGGCGCTGGCGGCGCGCATCTGGTCCGCGATCGAGGCCGCCAACCTCCAGGCCGACCTCGACGTGCACGAGCGGCCCGAGGATCTCGGCAAGCTGGTCGAGCACATCGACGGCTACCTGTGTGAGGTCAAGGACATCCAGATCAAGGACGGACTGCACATCCTTGGTTGCTCGCCCGCTGGCGAGCAACTCACCGGGCTGGTCGGCGCCATCCTCGGGCTCGAGCGAGACGAGGACGCGGCGTTGGCCCAACTGGCAGCCCATGACTGGGACCCGGCCCACGCCACGAGCGCGGATCCCAAGCTGGCGGCCAAGCTGCACTTGGCCGCCAACGAGCTGGTGCCCAACATCCGTAGCACTCCGAATGAGCTGAGTGCGATCGTGGCTGCGCTGAACGGGCGGTACGTCCTCGCCGGCCCGTCGGGAGCGCCGACCCGTGGACGTCACGACGTGTTGCCAACCGGCCGCAACTTCTACTCCGTCGATCCTCGCGCGCTGCCCTCTGAGCTCTCCTGGGAGGTTGGGCTAAGGCTCGCGGACGCGCTCCTCGAGCGCCACATGAAGGAGACCGGCGAGCTGCCGAGGATGGTCGGACTGGTGGCCTGGGGAACCGCTGCGATGCGAACGGGCGGTGACGACATAGCCGAGATTCTCGCGCTTCTGGGGGTGCGCCCCGTCTGGAACCGGCAGTCAAAGCGGGTGACCGGCATTGAGGTGATTTCACTGGAAGAGCTTGGACGTCCGAGGATCGACGTGACCGTGCGCATCAGCGGCTTTTTCCGCGACGCCTTCCCGCAGCTCGTCAACCTGATCGACGACGCGGTTGTCACGGTCGCCGGGCTGGATGAGAGCGACGAGCAGAACTATGTGGCCGCGCACGTCCGTGCCGACGCTCGGCAACTGGTGCAATCGCTCGGCCTCGACGCGGCGCAGCGGCGCGCGAGCACGAGGGTCTTTGGCTCAAAGCCCGGCACCTACGGAGCCGGGCTGCTTCAGCTGCTCGATACGCGCGACTGGCGTGATGACCAGGACCTCGCCGCCGTGTACGAGGCGTGGGGCGGCTACGCCTATGGCCGCGGCCTGCAAGGCGCGCCAGCCGGTGACGCGATGCGGGATGCCTACGCGCGCATCGAGCTTGCGGTCAAGAACGTCGACAGCCGTGAGCACGACATCCTGGATTCAGATGACTACTACCAGTACCACGGCGGCATGGTCGCCACGGTGCGCGCGCTGACCGGACAGGAACCGGCCGCCTATCTGGGTGACAGCTCCGACCCCGAGCGTGTTCGCACACGCACGCTGAGCGAGGAGACGCGTCGCGTGTTTAGGGCACGTGTCGCCAATCCACGTTGGATCGCGTCGATGATCCGGCACGGCTACAAGGGCGCCAGCGAGCTCGCCGCCACCGTCGACTACCTGTTTGGCTACGACGCCATGGCCGGGGTCGCGGACGACTGGATGTATGAGCAGGTGGCGGAGCGCTACCTGCTCGACGGTTCCGTGGCTGAGTTCATGTCACGGTCAAACCCGTGGGCTGCCCGGTCGATCGCCGAGCGCTTGCTGGAGGCGGCGGACCGTGGCCTCTGGTCGGAACCGAGCGAAACCACCCTCGGCGCGATCCGCGACCGCTTCCTGGCGCTCGAAGGCGAGCTCGAGGAGGCTGGCGCGTGAGCACGACACCGCCGTTCCCGCTCTCGGCGATCGTCGGCCAGGAGCAGCTGCTAGAGGCGCTGCTGATTAACACTGTGTCTCCCGAGGCGGGAGGCGTCCTGGTTCGAGGTGATCGCGGCACCGCCAAGACAACAGCAGTGCGCGGACTGGCTTCGCTGCTTGCCCCCGCACCACTGGTGGAGCTGCCGCTCGGCGCCACCCTCGACAGGCTCGTCGGCTCACTGGACCTTGGGAGAGCCCTGGCTGGAGAACAGGTCGCCGAGACGGGCCTGCTCGCCAAGGCCGACGGCGGGATCCTCTACGTAGACGAGGTCAACCTGCTCGCTGACCACCTGGTCGACGCGCTGCTTGACGCTGCGGCGACCGGTGTGGTCCGCGTCGAGCGCGAGGCGATCTCACAGGTGAGCTCGGCTCGGTTTCTGCTCGTTGGAACGATGAACCCCGAGGAGGGCGAGCTGCGGCCGCAGCTGCTTGACCGCTTCGGGCTGGGCGTCGAGGTCGTGACGCCGACCGACCCCGCGGTGAGGGCGGAGATCGTCCGGCGTCGGCTTGCCTTTGAGCGGGATCCCGAGAGGTTTGTGGAGCGCTACGCCGAGGATGAGCTTGCACTCTCGGCCCGCATCGAAGAGGCACGCATGCGGGTCGCGCGGGTGGTGCTGCCGGAGCGCGAGCTGATGCGGATCACCGGTGCCTGCGCCCAGCTCGGTGTCGATGGCATTCGTGGCGACATCGTCACCGCCAGCGCCGCGCGAGCACTGGCCGCGCTCGAGGGTCTCGATGAGGTCAACGAGGATCACGTTCTGCGCGCAGCGGCTCTGGCGCTCACGCATCGCCGCCGCCGGGACCCGCTCGAGAGTCACGCCCCGGATCCCGGAGAGCTCGAGCGCGCGCTGCGCGAGCACGGGGATCAGCCTGATGACGATGGGCCGCCCGACGGCGGCGGGTCACAACCATCTGGCCCCGACGGCGGCCCGCCGGACGGTGGTCCGGCGCAGGCGCACAACGGACCCTCGGGCGGTGGGATGGCGTCCGAGCGGGTCTCGGCGCCGCTGCCCTCGCGGATGCCGCGCCAGGCGATCACGCTTGACAGCCGCGGCCGCGGACCACTCGGTCGCACAGCACTGAGCGCGGGTCCACAGAGCGGGGCGATCGACAGTCGCGAAGCGCCCCCGGACTCAGAGGATCTGGCGGTGGTCGCGAGTCTGCGTGCGCGTCTGCTGGGAGCTCCCGAAGGCTCGCTGCGCGAGCACGTCCGTGCCGGTCGCGAGTCCACCACGCTCTGCCTGATCGTTGACATCAGCGGCTCGATGGGAGCACGCAGACGGGTCGCACGCGTGAAGGGCGCGATGCTTGAGCTTCTGCGTGATGCCTACGCGCGACGGGATCGCGTTGCGATCGTTGCGTTTCGGGACGCCGCAGCCGAGGTGGTGCTGCCCGCGGGTGCGCCGCTCGAACGAGCTGCGGCCGCGATCCGAGCCATGCCGACCGGTGGTCGTACGCCGCTCGCGGAGGGGCTGTCCACGGCTGTGGCGCTGATCCGAGGAGAGCGCATGCGCGAGCCGGACCGGCGCGTCGTGGCGGTGCTGCTGACCGACGGACGCGCCGCAGATCCACACGGTGCCATCGCCCGAGCCGCGAAGGCGCTTGGCAAGGCCGCTGACCGGGTGTCGGTGGTCGACACCGAGGAAGGGAGCGTGCGGCTCGGGTTGGCCGCACGGATCGCGCTGGCCGCCGGTGGGGGCGTCCACCGCCTTACCGAAACGACACCGAACCGATGGAGAGCCGCATGAGCGATCGATCAGGCGAACCTGTGCCGGCAGGTGCCGCCGACCCGGCTGGCCGAGATATCGCCCCCGAGAGCGAGGATGCGGGCAGCGCCGAGACAAGGCGCCGCAAGCCCCGGGATCGCGCGCTCGTCATCGTGCTGACCGGGCACGGCAAGGGAAAGTCCACCTCGGCCTTTGGGATGCTCATGCGCTCTTGGGCGCGCGGCTATCGCTGCGGGGTCTTCCAGTTCGTCAAGTCGGGCAAGTGGAAGGTCGGCGAGGCCAAGGCCGCCGAAGCTCTGGGCGGAATCGACTGGGAGAAGATGGGCGACGGCTGGTCGTGGCTCTCCAAGGACCTCGAGGAGTCAGCGGACCTCGCACGTGAGGGCTGGGCCTACGTCAAGCAGGCGATCGCCGAGGAACGCTACGAGTTTCTGCTGCTCGACGAGATCACCTATCCCATCAAGTGGGGCTGGATCGACCCCGATGATGTGGTCGCCACGCTTCGCGACCGGCCCGGCTTTCAGCACGTCGTGATCACGGGGCGCGACGCTGCTGCGCAGATCGTTGAGCTCGCCGACCTCGTCAGCGAGGTGACCAAGGTCAAGCATCCGATGGACGCCGGGATCCGTGCGCAGCAGGGCATCGAGTGGTAGATGTTCTTGTGATCCTTGACGGTGCGTCCGAGGCCTGCGACGCGCCGAAGCCGACGCTCGAGGAGGCTCGCACACCCGCACTGGACGCCCTGAGGGCCAGCGGTAGCTACGACTGGATTGCGCTGCTCCCGCCTGAAGTGCCGGTCGGCTCAGAGACCGCGATCGCGGCTTTGCTCGGCTGGATCCCGGACGGTCCGGTTGACCGCGGCGCGGTTGAGGCCGCAGCCCGTGGAATGCTTCTGGCGCCCGGCGAACATGCCTGGCGTGTCGACGTGGGGAGCAGGCCGCATCGTCACAAGCTCGTGATCGTCGCCAACGAGGAGCCCCGGATTGGCGGAGAGGTGCCGGTTCACATCTGGCCGCAGGGGGCGATTCCGCCGAAGATCCTGGACGAGTCCACCGTGGTAATCGGCGCGGTCGGCGCCGCAACCGGACTCGGGGGACTGATGGGGGCCAAGGTCGTGATACCGCCAGGGGCGACCGGTCGCCCGGATAGCGACCTGAGCGCCAAGCGAGTCGCGGCCGAGGCGGCGATCGCAGACGGCGTGAGCCACGTCGTCGTCCACGTCGGAGGGCCGGATGAGGCTTCCCACGACCGCGACCGCGCAGCCAAGATCGCGACGATCGAAGCGGCTGACCGCGAGCTGATCGGACCGCTGTACGAAGCGGTGGCCGCTGCCGGTGGCAGCCTCAAGGTGTGCCCCGACCACGGCTGTGACCCCGCCACCGGGATGCACGTTGCCGGGCCGGTGCCGACCGTGACCTGGAGCGCGACGATGGTGCCCCGATGATCCCTCGACTGGTTATCGCCGCCGCCACATCGGGTGCCGGCAAGACGACTGTGGCCTCCGGACTGATCGGGGCGCTGCGCGCACGGGGCAGCGTGGTGCAGGGCTTCAAGGTCGGCCCCGACTACATCGACCCGAGCTACCATGCGCTCGCCTCAAGCCGTCCGGGACGCAACCTGGATGCCTTCCTCAGTGGCCCCGACCTGATCGCACCGCTCTTCCGCCACGGCTCACAGGGGGCAGAGCTCGCGGTGATCGAGGGCGTCATGGGCCTTTTCGACGGCGCCTCCGGCAGAGGCGAGCTGGCCTCCACGGCGCACGTCGCCAAACTGCTCGAGGCTCCGGTCGTGCTGGTCGTCGACGGCTCCGCGATGGCCCGGTCTGCGGCCGCATTGATCCACGGGTTCCGCAGCTTCGACCCGCGGCTGAACGTAGCCGGGGTGATCTTCAACCGCGTCGGGTCTGACACCCACGAGCAGCTGCTGCGCGAGGCTGCAGCCGCAGTCCCCGGGGAGGCACTGCAGGTGCTCGGCGTGCTGCGTCGCGACCCCCGGCTCTCAGCACCCGAACGCCATCTGGGCCTGACACCGGTCGTTGAGCGTGTGCCCCGTGCTCGCGAGTCCCTTGCGTCGCTGAGCGCCGCGGTCGCCGCTCAGGTTGACCTCGACGCTGTCCTGGCGCTGGCGCGTTCCGCACCCGAACTCCCTGGCGAGCGCTGGTCTCCCGAACAGGAAACGCAGGTGGCGGCACGCATCGCGATCGCGCACGGCCCAGCCTTCTCCTTTCACTATGAGGAGAACCTCGAGCTGCTCACGGCGGCCGGAGCCGAGCTCATTCCGTTTGACCCGACGGTCGACGAGACTCTGCCTGAAGGCACCGGCGGCCTGATTCTGGCCGGCGGCTTCCCGGAGGTCTACGGGGCGGAGCTTGCTGCGAACAGCTCGCTGCGCGCCGAGGTGGCGGAGCTCGCCGCCGCCGGCGCTCCGATCCTCGCCGAATGTGGCGGCCTGCTCTACCTGGTGCGCGAGCTCGACGAGAACCCGATGTGCGGCGTGCTGCCGCTCACAGCGCGGATGACGGAGCGGCTGACCCTCGGCTACCGCGAGGCCACCGCTGCGACAGCGACACCATGGCTGGCTGCGAACACGACGCTCAGAGGGCATGAGTTCCACTACACAAAGGTCGAACCGGCAACCGGTCAGGCCCCGACTCATGCCTGGAGGGTCAGCGCTCGTGGCAAGACCCGTCTTGACGGTGCTGTCGCCGGCGGCGTGCAGGCCGGCTACCTGCACGTCCACTGGGCCGCATACCCTCAGATTCCCGCCGCCTTCGTGGTGGCGGCGGCACGCGCTTCACGGACGGTCTCAGCGTGAGCCTGACGCTCGTGCTCGGCGGAACCCGCTCCGGCAAGAGTGCGCACGCCGAGGCGCTCGCGACCGATACGAGCCGGCCGGTGCGGTATGTCGCCACCGCCGATCCGGCCGATGTCACCATGGCGAGCCGGATCGCGGCCCATGTCAGCCGACGTCCGCCAGAGTGGGAGACGGTACTCGCGCAGGATGACCTCGCTGCAACCGTGATCAGCGACGGTGTGACGCTGATCGACGGCCTTGGCACCTGGCTTGCGGGTGGCCGGTTCGAGTCGGCCCCGCCGGCGATCGCAAAGTTGATCGCGGCGAGCGCGGTGGCCGAGGTGATCGTGGTTGCGGAGCAGGCGGGGGAGGGGTTACTGCCGACTGATCATCTCGCCCGTGCCTGGCTGGACGCGCTCGGCGAGGCGGTTCAGCTCCTATCAGCCGCCGCTGATCGCGTCGTCTACGTCGTCGCCGGCCGCCCACTGACGCTACCGCCACCCAGCCGACACGCCCCGTCGCCAACGACCGTGGCTGACCAGCCCGACCTGCGTCATCACGGTGACCGCGATGTCCGGCCCGGCGACACGGATCACGCCGTAAACGTCCTGGCCGGTGGTCCGCCCGACTGGCTGCGGGCGGTGTTGCTCGATGCGCTGAACTCTGCCTCGAGCCGCTATCCCGACGAGGAGGCGGCGACCGCCGCCATCGCAGCCATGCACGATCGTGAGCCTGCCGAGGTCGTGATCACAAACGGCGCGGCCGAGGCGCTCTGGCTGCTCGGCCCCGCACTGAGGCCGCGTCATGTGGCGCTGATCCAGCCAGGATTCACCGAGACCGAGGCAGCTCTGCGCATGCACGGAATCCAGCTCGAGCGCATATTCGAACCAGATGGCCGCACGGTGACCGCTGACCTGGTGGTGGTCACCAACCCCACCTCGCCCGACGGCCGACTGCGCACAATGGCTGAGGTCCTCGCGCTGCAGGGACACGACACGATCCTCGTTGTCGACGAGGCGTTCATGTCCATGGTCCCCGGCGAACCCGGGTCACTGGTCAGAGAGCGCCTCAAGGGAGTGATCGTGGTCCGCAGCCTCACCAAGCTGCTATCCGTGCCTGGCCTGCGAGCCGGATACGCGCTGGCGCCGGTGCCGCTTGCTAACGCCATACGTGCGGTGCGGCCGCCCTGGTCGGTCAACGCGCTCGCCCTCGCAGCGCTCCAGGCGGCCGCCTCGCACCCAGCCGAGATGGCTGAGCTCGCCCGTCGCGCGGCCGCTGAGCGGGAGGATCTCCAAGCCCGCCTCGAGGCGCTTCCCGTTCGCGTCTGGCCATCGGCTACAAATTTCGTGCTGATCGAAGTTCCCAACGGGCCCAGGCTGGTCGATGCGCTGCGGGCACGGAGGATCGCCGTCAGATCCGCCGGCACCTTCCCGGGCTTCACGCCCAACCACATCAGGCTGACCGCACGCGACGCTGAGACCAACCGGGAGCTTGTGCTGGCGCTCGGAGACGCCCTATGAGCATCACCGTGGTTGGGATCGGAGCCGACGGTTGGGTCGGACTCAGCGACACCGCGCGCGCGGCGATCCTCCAAGCCGACGAGGTGATCGGATCAGCGCGCCAGCTCGCGATGCTGCCGTCCGAAGGACCGACACAGCGTGTCCTCCCATCGCCACTCGGGCCGTTTCTTGACGGGCTCAACGCTGCGGACGAACGTAGGCTGTGCATCCTGGCCAGCGGCGATCCGATGCTTCACGGCATCGGCGCAAGCATCGCGCGCCGGCTGGGTGAGGACGCCTTCGACGCAGGTCGCCTTGCTGTGCTCAGCCACCCCTCGGCCCTGGCGCTGGCATGTGCACGGCTCGGCTGGCCAGAGGCAGACGTGACCGTCGTCTCGACGGTCACGACACCGCTCAGCGCGGTCAACCGTGCGCTCCAGCCAGGTCGACGGCTCATCGTCTACGTGCACGGCCAGGACGGTGCCGCGGAGCTGGCACGAACGGTCACAGACAGCGGCTTTGGCCCCAGCGACTTCATCGTCCTGGAACAGCTTGGTGGACCCGACGAACTGGTGTACCGGAGCACCGCCGCCGCCTGGGGAACCCGCGAGAGCGGTCCGCTCGTGGCCGTGGCGATCCGCTGCGTGGCCGCGGCGGACACGCCACTGCTGCCGGTGATACCGGGCCTACCGGATGCCGCCTATGAGCACGACGGCGCGCTCACCAAACGCCATGTCCGCGCCGCCACGCTCGCCGCGCTGGCGCCAACGCCCGGAGCGCTGCTCTGGGATGTCGGTGCCGGAAGCGGCTCGATCGGTATCGAATGGCTGCGCTGCGAGCCAACCGCCCACGCCTGCGCGATTGAGTCTCGCGCCGATCGCTCCGAGCGGATCGCCCGTAACGCAGCCGCGCTGGGAGTGCCCCAGCTCCGCCTGGTCACTGGCGAGGCTCCGCAGGCGCTCACTGACCTCGCGGCGCCAGACGCGGTCTTCGTCGGTGGCGGTCTCACCGATGAGGTGATCGACACGGCCTGGGATGCTCTTCGCGCCGGTGGCCGTCTCGTCGCCAACGCCGTCACCGCCGAGGGGGAGCAGCTGCTGCTGGGAGCCGCCGGCCGCCACCGAGGCGAGCTTGTCAAGTTATCGGTCTCTCAGCTCGAGCCGCTCGGCCGTTTCAGTGCCTGGCGGCCGGCGCTGCCGATCGTTCAGTGGTCAACCCGGAAGCCCGCATGACGATCCACTTCATCGGAGCTGGACCGGGGGCAGGCGATCTGATCACGCTCCGCGCCCAACGCCTGATCGCCTCCTCGCCAGTCTGCGTCTACGCCGGAGCGCTCGTCTCGCCCGAGGTGCTCGGTCACTGTCCGGCGGGCGCGAGACTCATCGACAGCCAAGGTCTCAACCTCGACCAGATTCTTTCCGAGTTCGAGTTTGCGCACGCCCGCGGTGAAGATGTCGCGAGGCTCCACTCCGGAGACCTATCGATCTACAGTGCGGTTGCTGAGCAGACCCGCAGGCTCGACGAGCGCGGCATCCCCTGGGATATGACCCCGGGCGTGCCCGCCTTTGCCGCCGCCGCGGCGGCGCTTGCGCGTGAGCTGACCGTGCCGGAGGTCGCTCAGACCGTGATTCTCACGCGCCATGGCGCGCGCGCCTCGGCGCTTCCACCGGGCGAGGAACTTGACCTGCTGGCGAGCCATGGCACGACGCTCGTGATCCATCTGGGAGCGCAGGCTATTGACCAGATCGCCAGCACACTTGCAGAGCACTACGGCTCCGCCTGCCCCGCCGCTGTCGCGGTGCGGGTGAGTCACTCAGACGAGCAGCTTATCCGCGGCACGCTCGACACAATCGCCGCCCAAACGCACGCCACCGGAATCAAACGGAGTGCCATCATCATCGTCGGGCCGGCGCTCACGGCTTCGGGCTTTCGAGACAGTCACCTCTATTCGGCCGCACGCGAGCGCAGCAGATAGGTGTCCATGATCCAGCCCTTGCGTTCACGCGCAGCCTCACGCAGCCGGTCAATCTCGTCGGCCACGTCGATCAGCCGACCGGCGACCAACAGCTCATCTGGGGTGCCGAGATACGCGCCCCAGTAGACATCGAGAGGGTCGTCGAGTACGGCACGGTACGCACCTTTGCCGTCGAGCATCACCACGACGTCCGTCGCTCCCGCCGGCCAGCCGGTGGCACTCAGCAGCCGGCCCGTGGTGATCTGAACCGCACCGGCCACACGGTTGAGCGGAATCCGGTGTGCGGCGGTCAGCGCCTGCACACTGCTGATGCCAGGGATGACCGCGTACTCAAAGCTCAAGTCGCCCTGTGCGAGGAGCTCATCCAGGACCGCGATCGTGGAGTCATACAGCGACGGATCGCCCCAGACCAAAAACGCACCGGACTCACCGTCCGCCAGATCGGTGGTGATCGCCCGCCTCCATGCGTCCGCCCGGCCCGTGCGCCAGTCCCGGACCGCCTGCGCGTAGGCGGTTGCGCCTCTGTCGCGTGCCGGCTCATCCACGCGTACACGTCGCGGTCCCGGCTGACGCTCCACAAAGCGCTCAAGCAGCGCAACGCGCGCCCTATTGAGCTCGGTCGTCGCCCGCTCCAGCTCGAAGATCACGTCGACCTCGTTGAGCGCCCGGATCGCCGCGATGGTGATCTGCTCGGGATCACCTGTGCCGACACCCACCGCGAGGATGCGTCTCATATGGGCCGGCCTCGGTGATCCTGGTCCTGGGTGGCACGGCGGAGGCACGTCAACTCGCCGACGCTCTGGTTGCCAACGGCATCGCTGTCACAAGCTCGCTTGCAGGGCGCGTCACAAACCCGAGGCTGCCGCGAGGGGAGGTGCGGATCGGTGGCTTCGGCGGCGCCACGGGCCTCGTGGAGTGGATGCGCGTCCACGATGTCAAATGTGTCGTTGACGCGACACACCCATTTGCGGCGCGGATCTCTGAGCACGCGGCGGCTGCCTGCGCACGGACCGGGACGCCGCTGCTCGCGCTCATACGACCGGGCTGGAGTGAGCGTCCTGGTGATCGCTGGTTTTGGGTCGGTGAGCCGGCCGCCGCGGCTGAGGCGATCCCCGCCCTCGGCAGTCGCGTGCTGCTCACCACCGGCCGGCAGGGGCTTGCGGCATTTGCCGGCCTGGACCAGACCTGGTTTTTGATTCGCTGCGTCGACCGGCCTGAGCCACCGCTGCCGCCACGGCATGAGCTGCTGCTCGACCGCGGGCCGTACACGCTCGCGGGAGAGCTCGGGCTGATCGACGCTCACAGGATCGACCTGGTGGTCACCAAGGACAGTGGCGGCGAGCACACCGTCGCCAAGCTCGACGCGGCGCGGCAGCGCGGGCTGCCGGTGGTGATCGTGCGTAGACCGGCGCGTCCCGAAGCCCAACGCGTTGCCACGGTTGCGGCGGCGCTTGACTGGGCGCGCTTTCATGCCGGGTAGCGACGCGGTGTGTATACGCGAGGGTTCACGCCGCCGCTGATGCGTGTCATCGAGGAGCCGATGATCAGCAGCGTGCGCATGTCGACCGAGTCCTGGTCGAGATCGGCCAGGCTCGTCACGTGCACGGCCTCATCGTTCGAGCCGATCGCGCGCGCCACCACCACAGGCGTTTGCGGCGATCGGTGCTCGCGCAGGAGCTCGACCGTGCGTTTCAGCCCCTCGCGCCGTGCTGTGGACGCCGGGTTGTAGAGCGCGAGCACCAGGTCGGCTGCGGCGGCCGCCTCCAGACGCCGCTCGATCACTCCCCATGGCTTGAGCTGGTCAGAGAGCGAGATGACACAGAAGTCGTGACCGAGCGGCGCACCGACCCGCGCGGCAGCGGCCTGCATCGCCGACAGTCCTGGAACCACACGCAGCTCCACGTCGGCGAAGCGCTCGTCGCCGTCGGCCACCTCGAGTACCGCCGTCGCCATCGCGAAAATGCCCGGATCACCGGAGGAGACGACTGCTACGCGCCGGCCCTGGGCGGCGAGTGTGAGCGCGTGTGCGGCCCGCTCGGACTCGACCCGGTTATCCGTTGCATGCCGGGTCTGGCCGCGCCGCGCAGGGACCCGTGCCAGGTACGTCTCGTAGCCGATCAGCACCTCGGCAGCCGCGAGCTCGGCGTCGGCCTCCGGGGTGAGCCACTGCGGTCCGCCTGGTCCCAGGCCAACCACGGCCACTCGTCCGCGCCCAGCGGCCGATGGGTCGTGTGCGTCCGTGTTGCGCGCCGGTATCAGCAGCAGCGACATGTACGGGACCTTGCCGTCGACCTCGCCCAGCGGCGCCACCCGTTCGTGCTCGGAGCTCGCGCGCTCCACATAGATCCCTCGCTCGACAAGTTCGGCTCGCTGCACGGCGGCGCGCACGGACGGGAACGTCCGTCCGAGCTTCATCACCACGGCCGCGTCGCTGCTGGCCAAGCGAGCGGCTAGGACGTCGGTCGAAAGCGTGCCCGGCAGGATTGTGAGCACGTCGTCGCGCCGCACCAGCGGTGTTCCAGCGGCGGCTGCCGCCGCGCTGAACGACGCGATCCCGGGAATCACCTCGGTGACGTAGCGGCCGGAGAGCCGATCATGCAGGTACATGTAGGAGCCGTAGAGGAACGGGTCGCCCTCACACAGCACCGCGACGTCACGTCCACCGTCAAGGTGTTCGGCCAGCTGTTCGGCACACTCGTCGTAGAAGTCGCTGATCGCGCCCTCGTAACCGCCGGGGTGGTCAGTCGTGCCTGTGGTCAGCGGGTATCGCAGCTGGATTTCGGTCTGGTCGCTGCGAATGTGGGCAGCGGCGATCTTACGGGCGACGCTGCGGCCGTGCTCCGCACCCGGATACGCCACCACGGCAGCCGCGGCGATGACGCGCGCCGCCTTGAAGGTGAGCAGCTCCGGGTCGCCGGGGCCGACCCCAACTCCGTAGAGTCGGCCGAAGGTCTGTTTCGTGGTGCTGGCGGTCATTCGACCTCGCTTGCGAGCGCGTTTATGGCTGCCGCAGCCATGGCTGACCCGCCGCGGCGACCGCAAACCACGAGATGCTCGACCCTGAGTGCCGGCGCGCGCTCGGCGAGCGCTCGCTTCGACTCCGCCGCACCGATGAAACCCACCGGCACGCCGATCACCGCCGCCGGCCGCGGTGCTCCGCCGTCGAGCATGTCCAGCAGGTGGAACAGCGCTGTCGGCGCGTTGCCGATCACAACCACCGATCCCTCCAGGTCCTCACGCCACAGCTCCAGGGCGGCCGCGGTGCGGGTGTTGTCCATGTCCGCGGCCAGCCCGGCAACCCGAGGGTCCGACAGAGTGCAGATCACCCGGTTATCGGCCGGCAGGCGTGAGCGAGTCACGCCAGAGGCGACCATCTGCGTGTCGCAGAAGATCGGGGCGCCCGACCGCAGGGCCAGTTCCGCCCGCTCGGCCAGGTCGTCCGATGCGTCGATGTCGGCCGCGAGGTCCACCATTCCGCAGGAGTGGATCATCCGCACTGCGACCAGCTCCATTCGGGGACTGAAGCGAGCCAGATCGGCTTCTGCGCGGATCAGCGCGAACGATCGCCTGTAAATCTCCGCGCCGTCGCGTATGTAGCTCATCTGGTGCCCATCAGCCTGGCGCCGGGAATCAGGCCACAGTTGCGCTCACAGGCGGCCCAATGTTCCGCGCCGGCAGCGGCATCTCGCTGCTCGGCTCGCCGGGCTGCGGCGATCCGCACGTCGAACTGCGCGCGCCGGCACGCGCCGAGCCCGGCGCAGGCCGTCAGGCCGACCCACCCAGACCGTGGGTCCGTGACCAAGCCAAGCGCGTTCAACTGCCTGGTGAGGCTCGGGACCTGGGATGGGTCGATGTCCAGCACCGTCAGGGTCCGTCTGACCGAGAGCCTGAAGCCGGAGGCCAGCCCGGCCAGTGCTCGCGCGCCGGTAGGGTCCAGGCGTGCCAGAGGTGGCATGAACGTCAACGCGACCAGACGGTCGGACTGCACGAGCGGTCCGAGTGGCAGCGCCGGGCCGGGAGTCGGCAGCGCTCCAGTTATGAATCCGGTCGCTCCGCGCCGTGCCGCCTTCAGGGCTGCCTCGACAGACCCTCCCGGGCCGATCAGCACGTCAACCGGATGGGCGAGCATGCCTGAGCCGTCATCGACGCCAAACAGGAACCGACCGGATAGATCCACCAGAGAATCATCGCTGCACAGGGCCTGGTCGAGCGCGTCGACGACCGTGTCCGGGTTAAGCTGCGACAGCGGATGCCGACCCGCGAGCGGGCTGGCGAGAATGTTTCGCGCTCGCTCATGGCTGCGCGTCGGCAGCAGACCGGCATCTGCGAGGATCTCGGTCGCGAGTGCGGGGTCTCTGAGGCCGCGCAGCTGCAGGCTGGCGCGCGAGGTCAGTTCGATGATGCCGTTTCCCAGCTCGGCCGCTGCCGCGACCGCGGCAAGCGCGGACGCGCTCAGGCGGCCACCGGGGAGGCGCACCCGTGCCAGCAGCCCGTCGGCCGCATCGTGCAGTCGGAGCACACCGGGACAGTGATCCTGTTTGGCAGACGACATTGTCATATCCCGCGACACTCGCTTACGGACAACTCTCACGGATCCGCTCAGAATACCCGGGGCTACCTGCGAAACGCGGTTGGATGCAGTGTCTTGGCGAGCGCGAGTACTGCCTCGGCATTCCGTGGCCCGGGCGTAACCTCGTCATAGGCGAGCGTGATCACGCAGTGGTGCTTGATGGCCGGCAGTCGCTCGGTCGCCGGGTTGGTCTCCAGAAAGTGCAGCTTCTGCGTGGCGGTCGGCGTCCCGTAGTTGTTGATTATGATGCACTGCGGTTGCGCCTTGACGACCTGTTCCCATGACACGTCCTCCCAGGAGGTCAGTTGCCGGCCGAAGATGTTTCTGCCGCCTGCCAGATGGATGATCGCGTTGACGGTTGCCAGTCCTTCACCACTGAAGGGTGCGGCGGTGCCGCTGTCGTAGTCGAACACGCGCACGAGCCGCCTGCCGGACACGTGCCTTTGCACATAGGAAACCTCTGCCCTCATCGTGTCAACGAGCTTGGTGGCACGAGCTTGAACATTGAAGATCTTGCCCAGGTTGGTGATGTCCTTGTAGGTGTCAACGAGTGACAGCAGCGGACGCCTGCCGCTCTGCACGTGCGCGCACGACTCGCTCAGTGCGAGCGTCTTGATGCCGAACTGGGCAAGCCCCGCCGGGGTCAGCCTGGTTCCGGCCTGCAGACCATAGTTCCAGCCGGCAAAGAGGAAGTCTGGCCTGAGTGCGATTAGCTGCTCGAGCGTGAAATAGTGCGCCGACACGTCGCGGACCTGATGGAACGCGTGGAGGTACTGGGCCGGTACTGGGTGTCCGACAGGCCCGTCACCGTCAACGCCGAAGTCGCCCACCATCGCGTGCTGCAATCCGAGCGCGAGCATGTCCTCGGTCGAATTGATGTCGTTGGAAACGGCCCGAGTTGGTGCCGCAGCGAAGGTCACCTTGGTCCCGCAGTTGCTGATTGTCAGAGGGTAATGGGTGGCCGCGGCGGACGCGCCTGTGGTGGCGAAGACGGCGACCGACAGGGCCGCGGTGGTGCATGCAGCGAGGGCAGGCAGGGGTGAGAGCCAACGCTTGGACATCTATATGGGCCTTTCTGGTGTTACTGTCTGCCGACGGCGTGGCAGTGGCTGCACAGCACCGGTGTCGGGATGAGTCACGATGACCACCGCCGCGCCGTAAACGCGCTCCACAGATGCGGCAGTGAGTACGTCGTTGGGCGCGCCGTGCTGGTCGAGATGCCCGCTGGCCAGCAGATGAACGGAATCGCAAAAGAGAGAGGCGAGGTTCAGGTCGTGCAGGGCGGCGAGCACTGTTACGCCAAGGCTGCGGACCAACTCGAGCACCTCGACCTGGTAGCGCACGTCAAGGTGGTTGGTCGGCTCGTCAAGCAGCAGGTGGTCCGCCTGTTGTGCGATCGCCCTCGCGATCAGCACACGCTGTTTCTCGCCGCCAGAGAGGCTGTGGAAACTCCGGTTGGCCAGTCCGGCGGCACCAACACGCTGCATTGCGTCGGCCACGATCTCACGGTCCTCGCCGCGGTCGCGATCGAAGCTGCGCCTGTGGGGGACGCGGCCGAGCATGACCATCTCCCACGCCGTCAGCGCGAACTCCACCGCGCTCTCCTGGGCTACTACGGCGACACGACGAGCCGCGTTGCGCAGCGGTTGTGCGAGAAGATCATGGCCGTCTAGCAGCACCCGTCCCGCGGTCAGCTTGTTGACCCGGTAGATCGCCTTGAGGATCGTCGACTTGCCACTGCCGTTCGGCCCGAGCAGCCCGGCGAACTCGCCGTCTGCGACGGTCAAGCTGACCCCGGATACGATGAGGCGCCCATCGAGCTCAACGCTGAGGTCCTGTAGTTCGAGGCTCATCGATCGCCTCGGGTCACGACGCTGCGCCCCCGTACATGTAGGTGCGCCTGCGAATCAGTACGAGCAGGACGGGTGCTCCGATGATCGCTGTGATCACGCCGATTGGCATCTCCGCTGGTGACACGATTGTTCGTGCCAGCAAGTCCGAAAGGACCATGAAGGACGCTCCGACCAGCACGCCGACCGGCAGCGTGCGGCGATGGTCGGAGCCAACCACCAGGCGCACTATGTGTGGCACGACCAGCCCGACGAAGCCGATCACACCGCTGACAGCTACCGAGAGGCCTGCGATCAGCGAGGTCACAAGAAACAGGTCGCGTCGCAGCGTGCTGACGTCGACCCCCAGCGAGGTCGCGACCTCGGCCCCCATCGCCAGCGCGTTCAGCGACCGTGCCTGAGCCATCAGATAGACGATCGCGACTAGCAGCGCGATCGTCGGCTCGGGCAGCTGCGCCCAAGCGGCGTTGCCGAACGAGCCGAGGAGCCAGAACAACACCGACTGGGTCGCCTGCGGGTTGGCCTTGAAAATCATGAAGCTGGTGATCGCCCCAAACAGTCCGGCCATCACGACGCCGGAGAGCGTCAGCTGCAGGGGCGCGAGCTGGCCGCCCTGGCGCGCCAAGACGAAGACGATGATCATCGCCCCCAGTGCACCGAGGATCGCGCCGGTCTCAAGGGCCCACAGGCCGAGTGCTGTCAGCGCTCCGAACAGCAGCACAGCGGTCGCGCCGACGCTCGCTCCCGACGAGACGCCGAGCAGGAAGGGGTCCGCGAGCGCATTGCGGACAAGGACCTGTATGACGCCCCCGGCGGTTGTCAGTGCTGCGCCGACCACCGCCGCCAGCAGTACCCGCGGGAGTCTGAGGTCCCAGACGAGCGCGTTGGTAACGGTGTTGTGCACGCGACCGGTGAGGTGCTGCCAGATGACCGCCCACACGCTCCCGGGCGAGAGTCCGACTGACCCCAGCCAGACGCCGGCGGTGATCGCCACTGCCAGGAACGCAGTGCAGATCAACAACAGCAGTGGCAGGCTCGTGCGCAGGCTCTGCGACCGCGAGTCATGCGGTGGTGGCGTTGCGTTTGAGTTGTGGTGCGTGCCCTCCTTCGCCGGAGAGCCAAGGAGGTCTTGCGCCATGCGCGCTCGAACCGCCCTTCTGCCGAGGACCGGTATCGAGACGCTGAGGTAGGCGACCGGGCTTGTCCTCCGGATACCGGAGGCTTCACCGTTGCGGGACAGCGCCGGACTCAAACCGGACTTCGCTGCGCTCAACGCCGCACCGGAACACCCGGTGCAATCGGGATCGTACCGCAGTTCGGCAACCGAGTCCGTTCATGCCATCGGAGCCAAAGCACGGGTCTCGACCCAGACCAGTGGTGGACCCTTGAACGGTTGCGACGTTCACTGGACATCGCCCCCTTCCAGCGCGATCCGTCCCCCACATGCCAGAGCGGAGCGCCAGCCCGCCTGACTTTCCGTAGCGGCAAGTCATATGCTAGCTTTCCGGTATGGAAAATCAGTCGTCGGGTCCGGCCCCGCCCGCCTCGGCCCGAGCGCAGCTACGGGCCGCTCGCCAGGCACACGACGCATCGGCTCGTCGTGCGATGCTCCCAGCGGGGTTCATCCTCGCGTTGAGCGTCTTCTGCGGAGCGCAAACGATCACGCCCAAGTTCAAAGGGCCGGGAGATGTGGTGTCGATCGTCGCGGTCGTGTGGTTCCTCGCTGAGCTTCTGAGAATGTCGGCTCGTAATGGGTGGCGTCCGCTTGGTTCGATCCCGAAGCCCAAGTGGGACATCACCGAGGTGACGCTCATCTGTGTTGCGGTGCTGGTTGGCGGCGTGGTCGGTCCCCATATGCTCGCCACCCACAGCAATACGGCGCTTGCGAGCTGGGTGCTCGGTGGCGCCGTGAGCGTGATCGTCGCAGCCTGCCTGTTCGCCGCACAGGCTTCCTATCGGCGTCGTGCCTCTCGGGCGTGGCAGCGGTGAGCGAAGCAGCGTTCGACGAGTTGATTCACGCGCCCCTGCGTCTACAAATATGCGCGATGCTCTCACCGGTACGGTCGTTGCCGTTCTCCGACCTACGCGACAGCCTGGAGATCTCAGATTCGGTTCTGAGCAAGCACCTCTCAGCGCTCGCCGCAGCCGGGTACGTGGAGGTGTCCCGCGTGCGAGCGAATTCACGTTCCCGGCGGCAGGTCGCGCTCACCAAGCCGGGGCGCGCGGCCTTGCACGGGCACCTGGCTGCGCTGCAAGCGATCGCCGCCGCAGCCGAACCGGAGCCGTCCAGGGCCGATGCCCCAAAGCGTCCGCGGGCCCGTCAAGAGGTCGCCCTCGACGGATCGCATACACCGGTACAGATAGTGCAGCAGCAGATCCCCTGACGAGGGCCAGGCCACAGAACGATCTAGGTGCTCTGAGACGTTCTCCGCACCAACCACCTCCGTCAACCCCGCCCACGACGCGGCGCTGGAGCATCCGCGACCGCCACGTCGCCACCGGCGACAGGCACCGCATCGTGACTGCGAGCGCCCACAGCGCCACCAGCATCCAGGCCCTCGCCAGGGGGCCAAAAGGCATGCGCGTCACCGTCCACTGACCGCGCAGCGGCCCCGGAGCCAGGGCTAAAAACCGTGCGACCACCAACGGCGCCGTGGCCCAATCTTGGCCGAAACGCCGCAGGGACTGACTCTCACGGACCTTGTCGATAGCCGCGTCCACCGCCTGCAAAGTGCCGCGATTCAAGGCGATACGCGCCGTGAGTCGTCCTCCATCACCGATCCCGGTGTGACCTGTCACGCCGGAGGTCGCGGGTTCGAGTCCCGTCGCTCCCGTTCAAAGTCCCTGCCAGTCGCGAAGTTAATGATTGCCGTCTATCGGCAATCTGGTCATGGTTGTCACCGTTTTGTCGAGGCGGCTTGTGATCCGGGTGACGGCGATTTCCAGAGAGTCCGTCAGCCAAGAGCCGTTTCCTGGACAGCGATCATCTCGGTCGTATCGTCGGCGTGGTCGGCTCCGATCGCGATCGGTGCTCGGCGATGCCGGGATGATGGAAGCGGTCGGCCGCGGCGGCACTCACCGAGGTGGCCGCGTCTGAACGATTCCAGCCACGAGCGCGGCCGTGCTCCTCCTGGCGTCAGTGGCTGCTCTCTTCGCACAGAGGTAGCGCAGCCCGACGGCGTACACGCGTTCCGCGCAAACCGCGTCTTTCCTTCGACGGGGCGAGATGCGTGTGCCGGCGTGATGGCAGGACTCGTTCCGCCTGAGGTCAAGGTCATCTCGTTTAGGATCGCGCTGTGCGTGAGCTGCGTCCCGGTGTGTGGCACTGGCGAGCTCCTCATCCCGATTGGGATGAGGAGCAGTGGTGGCCCGAGCTCGTTTCGTCTTACGCGATCGAGATCGGCGACGACTTCCTGTTGTTCGACCCGCTCTGCGTGCCGGATGAGTTGCGCGAGCGCGCGACCGCGGTCGTTCTGACCGCTCCGTATCACGAGCGGGATGCTCGTCAGCTTGGTCTCCCGGTTTACACGCCGCCTGCAGATACCTGGTTGGATTGGGTTGAGAAGTTTGGCGTCGATCCTGACCGTGTGCGCGGTATGGAGAGCGACGACCTGGGATGGTTGCGAGCCGGTGAAGGTGAGGGGCATTTCCATGGCCCCGGGTCGTGGCCGTTCGGCATCAGTGCGTATGTGGGCCGTGAAGACAACGATCTCGTCTTGTGGCTGCCGTGGATCAACGCGATCGTCACCGGCGACTCACTCTCGGACTTCGGGGAGGGGCTCGACATTCAGCTTGGTGGCCGCAAGCACGTCACGCGTGACGATGTCGTCGAAAGGCTCCGCCCGCTACTTGATCTGCCGGTCCAGGTTGTGCTCCCCGCGCACGGCACGCCAACGGATCGCGCAGAGCTTGAGATCGTGCTGTCCTCATGAACGTCTTCACTGGGATACCGCGCGTTGCGGGACTCTGTCGGCGCGGTCGCGGTCGCGGTCGCGGTCGCGGTCGCGGTCCGCGTCGCGGCAAGAATGCAGGTCACGTGGAGTAGCTGCTGCCGCCGCGCCCGAGCCGAGCTATGGAATGCTGCCCGGCGCCGCGACCCATTGGCTTCTGAAGCCGAGCACCGTCGCGAGTTGGTCGAAGTGGTGGTCGTAATGCAGAACCGACAAGCCACGCTCCGCAGCGGCGGCGGCGATCAGCGCGTCCGGGACGCGTACCCGGTGCGCGCCACCCGCGCCAGCCGCGGCCAGTTCGCGGACTGCAGAGATCGCCGCGTCGGTCACGGTCCTTGTAATCTGCGCTTGGCGCAGACCGGCGAGCGCACTTGCAACGATCTCGACGCGCTCGCGGTCTGGAGCGTCGTAGAACAGCTCAAGGGTCACGATCGGACAGCCGATCAGCTCGCCCGTCCTCGCCGCGGCCTTCCAGTTCTCGGCAACCGCCGGATGCGCCACCCGCGCCCAGGCGGAGGTGTCCGCAAGCCACGGCCCGCCGCCCCACATCACCACGCACGATCACGAACGTCGCGAAGGCGCTCGAGGTCGAGCCCCGACGCACCTTCAGCGACGCTGATCAGGAACGCGCGAGCGTGCTCTTCGGCTTCGCGGTCCTGCTCCAACGCCTGGGCTCCGCGGACAGCCAGGGCGTGCACGATCTCCGACGAAGCGGCGTCCGGCTTGAACACGCGGCGCGCGCGGGCGATCGCGCGGTCGAGCTCTGGATCGCACGGAACCTGGATGCGGCGATGTCGACTGGTCACGTCATAAGTGTGCCCGTTAGCGGATGCACCATCGCTTCGGTGTCGTTCGCGTCCCGCACCCTCGCGCGCGCTTGCCGCGCAAAGCACGTCGATCGCCATCTGTTGGGTGGCAGTGGTCTCGACACGGATGCGGGTGTAAGGCCAGGGATTGACGTGCCCTATATCTGCCCTACACTAGTGGCATGCGCAAGACCAGCGTCTATCTTGATGAAGTCAGGGCGGCAAGGCTCGCTCGCATCGCCGAGATAGAGGGTCGCTCGCAAGCAGACGTTCTACGGGCAGCGGTTGACGCGTACGCCCCGCTGATCGCTAACGACCGAGACTTCGCACTCGCCGCAGGGTTCTCGCGCGTCGACCGCGATCCCCGGCCAATTTCGCAGATCCCTGACAGCGAGCTGCTCGCCGGTTTCGGCGAGTGACCCTGATCCTCGACACCACGCCACTGGTCTCGCTGGCGGACCCAGGCGAACCACAACGCGATGCGGTGCTGGCTGCGTTGCGTGACGAGGAGGGCCCGCTGATCCTTCCAGCACCGGCGACCGCCGAGATCGACTACCTGCTCAGCTCACGTTTCGGGCACGGCGCCCGTGAGGCATTTCTCACAGACCTGGCGTCAGGGCGCTTCACGGTCGCCTGTCTCGAACTTGGCGACTACACGATCGCGCTTGATCTTGACCGCAGATACGCCGATCTGGGGCTCGGACTGGTGGACAGCTCAGCGGTGATCCTCGCCGCCCGTCACCGAACACGCCGGATCCTAACCTTCGACGAACGCCACTTCCGCGCCGTCACCCCACTTGACGGCGGCGCCTTCACGATCCTCCCAGCCGACTCCTGAGCGACCGCGCATGCTCCCTGCTGGCCGCGCGTTGCAGGTCGGCCGCCGCGCGCGGCGAGATGCCCGTCGAGACAGAAGAGCGGGTACGGCTCGAGTTGCCTTTGCGTGGCAAGGCAGCACTCTAAGCCGACGATCATCGCCATGCGATTGCGCCTGCGGCTTCCCGCGGGTTCTACTTCTGAATGAACTGAACGAACCTTGCTGAGCTGATGGTCCGGGAGATCCCCAGCGAGCCTGGACACTGGGCGATGCTGTCGGGTGGCCGAACGGAGAGCGTCCCCCGTCCATCCGATAGACCGAACGTGAGCACGACGTTGTCGTGGCAACCTCGGCCACCGTTCAGAGTCGCAGGCGATGCGTACCAGAGTTCCACAAAGGCGCGCTGAGATTCACGCAACACGAGGGGCTGCGTTCCACCTTCGAAGACGGCGCTGTGGTAGCTATGCAGCTTTACTGACGCCCCGCTTGCGGCACGGTCGCTGAGCAAGGTCAACCGGCTCTCAACCATGCACGAGGGCGCGCCGTGGTGCCGTCTGCAGGAACCAGAGCACCGCCCCACCGGCTTGGACCTGCACGCTTCGCGGACCGGTGGCACCGAGAAGGGACAGCTGTTTCGCCCGACACCAGCCAGCCGTGCCCTTCGTGTGCGCTCCTGCTAACCCGGATGTCAACGCGGCGGCCGCCGTTGCCGCAAGCCATCCTCCCGCGCGGATTACTCCACCGGAACGTCTCATGCCGTCGACTCTACAAGCCGACGCAGAAGCAGAGAGCGAACCGAATCGAGAATGGTGCTTTGCCACGAACGCGCAACCCGCGCGACGAACCGTGCGGCACCTACCAGCTGCGCGGCGCGATCGCAGACGCCGCTGGCTCGACGACCGTGTTTGGTGTTGCGGTCCGCCTCAACACGGCTCGCGCTGGTCAGGAGGCCTTCCCGAATCCGACCGACAGCGCCGTGAGTATTGGTGGATGCTACGCATCTGCTCGTTCTTCGGGATCGTGATCTCTATGTATTGGAACGAAGGTGCTCACCAGGTTCCGCACTTCCACGCCCGGTACGGTGACGCTGAGGCGTCGGTCGCGTTTGACGGCACACTCATCGAAGGTGCTCTGCCGGCCCGATCAGCGCGGTTCGTTCTCGAGTGGACGCTGCTTCACCAAGCCGAACTCGAACGCAACTGGGAGCTGGCGCGTGCCCGCCAGCCATTGGATCAGATCGACCCCTTGACCTAGCATTCAAAGCATGCCCAACACATGTCCAGCCTGGTTGATCAAGGGCGTCGCCGTGATCGGCGATCACAAGCTGCGGTTGCTGTTCGAGGACGGCACCGTCGGCGACGTGTCGTTCCAAGACGATCCCTGGGACGGCGTGTTCGCGCCGCTGAAGGATCCCGCCCGGTTCGCAGCCGTCACCGTGCTCGACGGAGCCCTGTACTGGCCGGCGGACGAGTTGGACTGGGCGCCGGAGCCGCTCTATGAGGCAGCACGAGCCCACGCGCTGACCGCTGCCTAATTGGGTCGCGTCGCGTCGCGCAGCCACCCACCAGCTTGAGCCGTCGGTGCCGGTCTTCCGCTGTCGGCCGTCGGACCGCTCTAACCCAAAGGCCACCTCGCTTCCCTGATCCGGCCGGGACGCTGTGCCGAGCGCTGCCGGTGCCAACACGAAAGCACGTCTCGTCCGCCGTCTCACGAGAGCCCCCGTATTCGCCAAAACCGGACGCGTGCCTGGTCGCCAAGGCACAAGTCGCTGTTGCGGGCGCGCGATCACAAGAGCGATAGTCAGCGAGTGGCCTGCTTGCCGCGCAGAGCGCAACTCAGCAGCGCGTGTTCACGATGCGTGCGGGAGTGGCAGAGCAGGACCCGCGCCGCCGCTTTACTGATTGGTAGACTGGTAAAGGATGAGCAAGGTGTCCAGCAAGCATCAGGTGACGCTGCCTGTCCGGGTGCTCGAAGATGCGGGCCTTGAGGCCGGTGATGAGGTCGTGATCCGCGTCGTCGGCCGTGGTCGCATCGAGGTCGAGCGCGCCGAAGACGTAATCGAGCGGTACGCCGGGAGCCTGCCGGCCGGGACCTACCCGCCCGGCTACCTGGACCAGCTTCGGGACCAGTGGCGCGCGTAGCGCTCGATGCTGATCTGCTGATCGCGTTTCTGGAGTCCGGGGACGCACAGCACGCGCGCGCCGTGGAAGAGCTCCGCCCGCGACTGACCGCCGGCGCCGAGTTACTGATCGGCGCGACGGTCTACGCCGAGGTGATTGTTCGACCTCTGCAGCAAGGAAGCGCCGCGACGGTGGATGGTTTCCTTGACGCGGCTGGTGTTCGGCTCGTCATCGCGGACCGGGCGGTCGCTCGCCGAGCCGCGGAACTCCGTGCCGAGCACGCGTCGCTGCGCCTGCCCGACGCGATGTCACTCGCCACTGCGCTCGTCAGCGACGCGGACCTTCTCACACTCGACAGGAAGCTCAAGCGGATCAGCAGACAAGCGCAGCGCGGCGGCTGACCGGCAAGCGCCGGTGCTGTCTTCCGCGCCGGTTGCGGAATCGTGGCAATGCGCTAACTGAATCGTCGGGCCGGCGCACGAGTGCTTTTGACCCCTTCGAACAGTCGCCGTTCCGGCCTGAGAGCCGTCGTGCGCCTCCGTGAGGTTGCCGGGCTCGGCAGTCCGGCTACAACTCGCCTGCCTCGCCGAGCGTCAACATCAGCGAGGCATAGCCTTTATTCAGCGTGTAGCCGCTGTCAGCGTAGAGCCGCAGAGCAGCCTCGTTGTCTTCCTCGGTCTGCAATACAAGCCGCAGAGCGCCCGACGCCGTCGCGGCCGCTCGGACGGCAGCGAGGAGGGCACGGCCAACTCCGAGGCGCCGGTGCCGCGAGAGGACGAACAGGTCTCTGATTTGCCAGAAGTGCGCAAGCCGCAACGACGCGGGAACTTCCATGGTCATCGCAAATCCGACGAAGCTCCTCCCGTCCTCTGCCACGAATGCGCGTAAGCGTCGCGCGTTGATGTTCTGCTCCAGCCAGTCCCGTGACCGTGAGACATCAGAAGCTTCGCCGTAGTGAAAGCGGTACCGATCGAAGATTTCTGCAAGAGCTTCGATCTCGTCGGGCGTCGGCGTAGTGATGTCTCGCACGCAGACGCGAGTGCCGCGACTCACTTCGTCTCCTGGGACGACGGCGGCCGACTCAGCTTCTCTATCCCCGCCGATAGGTTCGTCCGGCACCGCTTGGCGCAGGCCCGGACGATGACCGTGTCTGACATCCCGCGCTAAGCGTATCCGTCGCCCAGCCGTCCCGGGCAATATCGCAACGATCGAAAAGCACTCCCCACGCCAGAGGTATGTGTCGCGAGCGGTTCGCCACGGTTGGGCTATCCTGCCGCGCGGTCGCGGCCTTCAGCACTGCGGCTGGCCTGTGTTCCAACAGGGTTGCTTTGCAGGCGAGTGCTTTGAGTATTCGCCATGGCCGTGGCCCGAGCAGGCGTCGCCACGCAATGCGCCGCCGCAGACAGGCGCGGCCGCAGGGCCAGCCGGCTGGCGTGGCCGTGGCGGAGTTGCTGCCGTCGAGGCGGTAGAAGTGGTGTAACAGGTGTTTGTGGCGGTTCCGAGGACCGGGTGCTCATGGTGACCAACTTCTGGGCGGTGTGCGGCTCATTGACACCGTGGTGGTCATGGCGCGCCACCGGGCCGGGTGACGCCTTCGATGTCGGCAACGCCTTCAGCTGCTCACTCCGCGGTGCCTCGACCCCCCGGGCGCTGAGCCGGTGCAGGCCCACTCTGGCCTCACCGGCCCAGCACTTGGTCCCCCGTTCAGCGACGAGCGGCGGACGCGGCGGCGTGTTCCCTGGCGCTGTGGCCTTGGCAGCGCTGCGACGCGGGGACGTTGCGCATCACCTCGTCGACGTGCTGGCCGCAGCCGGCCCAGGTGATCTTGCCGCAAACGTTGCACCTGACTGCCTGACACATGGTTCTCTCGTTTCTGTCGTGTGGTTTGGTTGTGGGTTTGTCTACGCGAGCCGGAGGAACAGGCGTTCCAGCTCGTCAAGATCGGGGCCGTCGCCGGAGCCGCTGCGCACACACTCGTGCATGGCTTCGGCGACCACCTTGAAGCCGGCCCGTTCGATAGCGTGCAGCACGGCCGACAGCTGCGTGACCACCTCGTCGCAGGGCTCGTTGGCCTCGACGGCGCGGATGACGGCGTCAAGCTGACCTTGGGCGCGGCGCAGGCGGTTGACGATCTGATGGTGGCGCGCGAGGGTCTGGCTCTGTGGCGTGCTGTCCGAGACCGGCAAGGGTGTCATGCCGCGAGCCTCCGCGGGCTTGCTTCGTGCGCGCTCAACGAGCCGTGCACATGCCGGTATGTCGTCAGGCCACCGGACAGGCTGGTGGCGTCAAGGCCGGCGATGCGCAGAACGCGGTGGGCGAAGTAGGAGCGCAGGCCGGACGCGCAGATGACGACGACGGCCCTGTCGCCCGCCATTTCGCGCACCTCGTTGATGTGCTCGCGCAGCTCGGTGTGGGGGATGTTCACCGCGCCCGGCAGGTGGCCGGAGGCGAACTCCCCACGCGAGCGCACATCGAGCAGGAAGCGACCATCGTCGCCCTCGCGGAGGTCCTGAGCGTAGGTCGGGGCCAGGGTCCCGTCGAGCAGGTTGGCTCCGACCATGCCCGCGAGGTTCACGGGATCCTTCGCCGACCCGTACGGCGGTGAGTAGGCCAGGTCGAGCTCCACCAGGTCAATCGCGGTCATCCCGGCCCGGATTGCGGTGGCGAGCACATCGGTGCGCTTGTCGACGCCGGCCCTGCCCACCACCTGGGCGCCGAGCAGCTGCCCGCTCTCGCGGTGGAAGTGCAGCAGCATGTGCATGACCTCCGCGCCCGGGAAGTAGGAGGCGTGATGTCTGGGGTGCAGGTGCGCTGTCACATAGGGGATCTCGGCGGCCTGCAGGGTCCGGCGGTTGGCGCCGGTGCTGGCCACGGTGAGCTCGCCGATGCGCGCGATCGCAGTTCCGACCGCCGGCGGCAGTGGCCGCGTCTGGAAGCCGAAGATGTTGTCGGCGACCATCCGGCCGGCGCGGTTTGCGGGCCCCGCGAGCGCGACCATCCGACGCTCCCCGCTGGTCGCGTCGGATGCCAGCACGGCGTCGCCGACCGCCCAGACGTGGGGCAGATTTGTGCGACCGCGCTCGTCGGTGATCAGCGATCCACGCTGGTCGGCGATGCCGGCCGCGACAAACAGCGAGGTGGCCGGCCGCACGCCGGTGGCGAGGATGATCAGATCGGTGCTGAGCGCGGACCCGTCGGAGAACTCGATCACGCTGTCGTCTTCGCCGTGCTCGATGCGTTCGGCGGTGAGCCCGACCCGCAGGTCGACGCCGAGCCCGCGCAGCGCGTCGGCGGCGACGGCGGCCGTCTCCTCGTCGAGCGGCGGCAGCACGTGCGACGCGGCCTCGACCAGGGTGACCGGCAGGTCGCGCAGCGCAAAGGCCTCGGCGATCTCAACGCCGATGAAGCCCGCGCCCAGCACCAGCGGGCGCCAGTGCCTGGGAAGGCCCTCGGAGGTGTGGCCGTCAGCCAGCGTTTCGTAGACCCTCAGCGCGTCGTCAACGGTACGCAGAGTCTGTACGCGGGGGTGCTCGAGGCCCGGGATGGGTGGCCGAGCGGTCTCGGTGCCGACCGCGACGATCAACTCGTCGTAGCCGATCTCCTCGGCGCCATTGGGTGTGATCACCTCAACGACACGCCGCTCGGCGTCAAGGGCCGTGACCTCGTGCTCCGTGCGGATGTCGAGGTTCAGTGACGCGCGCAGCGTCTCTGGCGTGTGCACGGTCAGCTCGTCTGGGTCCTCGATCTCGCCCCCCACGTAGTAGGGAAGCGCGCAGCTTGCTGACGACACGTGGCGCTGGCGCTCGAGGACGATGATTTCAGCTTTTTCGCTGTGGCGACGTGCCCGTGCAGCGGCACTCATGCCGGCCGCGGTGCCGCCCACGACGACGATCCGGTTGGGGCCAAGGGGCGCCTCGGCTGCATCAACGCTTTTACTACTGTGTGCTTGTGCATGGGTCATGGTGGTGAGCATACCCCATGGGGTATCGGCGTGCAAGTCCGGCCATTTGCAAGCCACGAAGAGGGCCCACTTACAAGCACACAACTAACAAGAGGTGATATTGTGCGATACGCTACGTTCAGCGATCGGCGTGGCCAGCAGGCCGCGACCCGGCCAACGACGTACTGGATGAGTGAGCAGGATCAACCGGGAGTGCGAGGCAAGATGAACACAGGAGCCGCAACTGAACCGATCGGGCGGATGTCGTGAGTCGCGTCGTGGTGCTCGGCGCCGGCGTGTCCGGCCATACCGCAGCCGCCTTCGCGCGACGCTGGCTCGGCAAGGGGGACACCGTCACGGTGATCTCGCCGCGACCCGACTACAACTGGGTCCCGTCAAACATCTGGGTTGGTGTCGGCTTGATGAAGCCGTCCAAGGTGGTGGTTCCGCTTGCACCCATCTATGAGCGCGCCGGCATTGAGTTCGTGCTGGCCGCCGCGCAGTCGATCCACCCGGAGGGCGACGCGCAGTCGCAGACGCCGTATGTGACCGCGGTCGCCGCGGACGGCAAGGTTCACAAGGTGCCCTACGAGTTTCTGATAAACGCCACCGGTCCGGCCCTGCGGTTTGACAAGACGGAGGGTCTGGGGCCGGAGGACGGCCACAGCATGTCGGTCTGCACGCCCGATCACGCCAGCCTTGCCGCCCAGAGCTTCAACGAGGAGATCGAGCGCATGCGCCGCGGCGAGCGGCGGAAGTTCATCGTTGGCGCCGGCCATGGAACCTGCACCTGCGAAGGCGCGGCCTTTGAATACATAGTCAACCTCGAGTTCGAGCTGCGCCGTCACGGTGTGCGTGATCGTGCCGACATCACCTGGCTGACCAACGAATACGAGCTCGGCGACTTTGGGATGGGCGGCATGCACATCCGCCACAAGGGCTATGTGATCCCGTCCAGCACCTTCAACGGCTCGCTCTTCGCGGAGCGGGGGATCGACTGGATCACGCGTGCCCACGTCCAGAAGGTGGAGGAGGACCGCCTCCATTACGAGACCCTCGACGGTGTCAGCGCCGAGCGCGAGTTTGATTTCGCGATGCTGCTACCGCCCTTCAGCGGGGTCGGGCTCAAGGCCTACGGGCGGGACGGCGCAGACATAACTGACCGCCTATTCCTGCCCAGCGAGTTCATGCGTGTCGACGCGGACTACAGCCAGAAGCCTTACACGGAGTGGAAGGCCGCTGACTGGCCGCGGACCTATCAGTCTCCCGCCTACCCCAACATCTTCGCTGCCGGTATCGCGTTTGCGCCGCCGCACCAGATCTCCGTGCCACGCACCAGCCCGAACGGCACCGTCATCACGCCGGCCCCGCCGCGCACCGGTCAGCCGTCGGCGACAATCGGCAAGGTCGTGGCTCGCTCGATCGTGGACATGATCGGCGGTGCCCCGGCGCCCACCAACGAGGCGTCCATCGCCGAGATGGGGGCCGCCTGTGTCGCATCGGCCGGCGCCAATCCCTTCACCGGGACCGCCGCGTCGATGATCGTCTACCCGATCGTTCCTGACCACGAGCGCTACCCGGAGTATGGGCGCGACATGGATCTCACCTTCGGTGAGATCGGTCTGGCGGGACACTGGATCAAGATACTGCTGCACCACATGTTCCTCTACAAGGCCAGGCTCCTGCCCGGCTGGCACCGTATACCGGAGTAAAGAGATGGATGATCAGGCTCGTTACGCGCCCAAGCCCACACGCTTCACCGTCTTTCAACGCACGTTTCTGCCCTTGCAGATCTGGCGCTTTGCGGTCATCAACCTGAAGATGATCGACATCATCAGGCGCGGGCATCGCGCAATGGGGCATCACGACTAGCCGTCCAACGACCGGTCCTCGACGCGTCGGAGCGCTCGGATAATCCCCGGCTGGCGCCGCTCGCGTGAGCGGCGCGACTTGCTCACCGCTCGTCTGTGCCAGTCCCACCGCGCTCGTTTGGGCGCGAGCCTGTGGGACTGGCACAGCACCGCTGTGTCAGTTTGAAGCCTTGCCGGCGGCTCCGAACATACGACCGAAGAGGCCGCTGCGGGAGGAGGGCTGCTTGGGGTGACCCGGGCACCACTGTGATGCCGGCACTGAACGCCTGACCTGCTCGACGTGTTGGCCGCAGCCAGCCCAGGTTGTCTTGCCGCACTGCTTGCAGGTAACTGCTCGACACATCTGTTGCTCCTTGTCGTGGGATGCGGGCGGCCGCAGGGCCGACCGCCGTGAACTATACAACGTTGTAGTGGTAGCCGGCGTGGGCGGCTGGCGAGGCCAGTGGTCGCTGCCATCGGACAGCTGGCTCACATTCACAACCGAGTGCTTGTGCTAGCGTGTGAGGCGTGACTGCAGCCCGAACGCTTCCGCCCACCCCGCTGTCCGAGCCGCTGGTCGACCTCGTCGCCCAGCGCTTTCGTGTGCTCGGCGAGCCGATGCGCATCCGGCTGCTCGATCTGCTGCGCGAGGGGGAGGCCACTGTCGGCGAGCTCCAGCAGTCGCTCGGCGCCTCTCAGCAGAACGTCTCAAAGCACCTCGGGATTCTGCATGGCGCGGGGATGGTGACGCGCTCCAAGCGTGGCACGAGCGTCGTGTATGCGATCACCGATGACAGCGTGTTCGACCTCTGTGACCAGGTTTGCGGCGGTATTCGCCGCCAGCTTTCGGATATGGAGTCGATCCTCAAGCTGCCGTCCTGAGCACTCGCCTAACCGATATGCCCGAGCGAGCCGGCGCTCTCGGCGCGCTGAGGCCGGGTCGCGATAAACAGGCAGGTGCGTGAGCCGACCCGCAGCGGGCCGGGCAGGTCTGGGAGCGCTGTGGTCAGGTGCGCGCGTGACGGCGAGGCGCTGATGTAGCGGCGCGCGGCGTCTGTGTCGGGCAGCGTCAGCCACGCCTCCACGGGCCTGGCGCTGACCGCGGCGAAGTGTCGGAGCAACGTGGCCTCTCCGTTCTCGGCAGAGAAAGGAAGCTCGAAGCGATCTGCACCGACAAGCGACCAGAGCTCGCGCAGGTGCTGCTCGCTGTTGGTGACCGCGACCAGTGACCCGCCAGGCTCGAGGACCCGTGCGATCTCCGCCAGGGCGCGGTCGAGATCAGGAACGTGGTAGAGCATCCAGGCCGCCACAACGCAGGCGATCACCCCGTCGCCGTATGGCAGCGCCTGCACGTCGGCAACCTGCGCGCTCAGGCCGCGGGCGCGGACGAGCTGCACCATCCGGGGTGAGATATCGACCGCCCGGTAGTCTGAGACGCCTGCCTCGACGAGACGCTGCCCGAGCTCGCCACGGCCGGGCCCGATCTCGAGCACCGAGCTGGGCCTCAGAGCGAGAACCGCCTGCGCCAGCAGCTCCTTCATGTCCTCGCCCTCGAGGCCCTCGTAGAGCGATCGCCGGGTCGCGAGCCCCACTTCGGTTGCGTACTCGCGGGTGACCGCGGCCGGATCGTTCAGGCGCGACATCGCACGCCAGCCTACAGGGGCCACATACGGCCCTCGCCGTTTGTGCGTCGGCCGGTCCTCGGAGGACTCATCACCCCCGGCCTCGCTGCCGATCCATACAGATATAGCCCCAAGCCACCCGCAAGCGACGAGCCCGAGCGATGAACACCACAGCACCAGAGACCCGCAGGCCACGGCCACCAAGCGAGCGCCCGGTGCGGGAGCTGCACACCCGCTCGGTGGACGGACTGGACGTGGCGCTTTTGTGGTGCGAGGCCGACGACCTGGTCTTCGTGCGCGTGGAAGACAGGCGCACTGGCGAGGCGTTCTCGGTTCCCGTCAGGCGCGACCAGTCGCCGCTTGAGGTCTTTCACCATCCCTACGCCTACGCGCTGGCGACCCAGAGCCGCTGAAGCCGACTTTCACGCCAGGTAAGCTCGGGCTGTGCCTGAGCGGCGGGTTGCGATCATCGGCTACGGACTGGCGGGCAGCGTCTTCCACGCACCGCTGATCACGGCTACCCCGGGGCTCGGCGTCGCGGCGATCGTGACCTCCAACGCGCAGCGCCAGGCTCAGGCCCGTCGCGACCATCCCGAGGCGCGGCTGCTTGCGAGCAGCGACGCGCTATGGGGGATAGCTGAGGAGCTTGACGGCGTGGTCATCGCCAGCGCCAATGACTCGCACGTGGAGCTGGCGATGCGCGCGATCGACCTTGGGCTGGCCACGGTCGTGGACAAGCCGCTTGCGCCCAGCGCCGGCGAGGCGCGAGCGCTGGTGGCGCACGCGCAGGCGCGCGGGGTTCTGCTCACCGTCTTTCAGAACCGCCGCTGGGACTCAGACCAGCTGACCCTGGCGCGGCTGCTGGCCGACGGTGCGCTCGGCCGGGTTCTGCGCTACGAGTCTCGCTTTGAACGCTGGCGGCCGCAGGCCCGTCTCGAAGCCTGGCGCGAGCGCAGCGCGCCTGCTCAGGGCGGCGGGCTGCTGTTGGATCTCGGCAGCCACCTGGTGGACCAGGCGCTACAGCACTTTGGTCCGGTTTCAGAGGTGTATGCGGAGATCGCAAACGTGCGTGGCACACCCGCCGACGACGATCTTTTCCTCGCCCTGACGCATCGCTCAGGAACGATCAGCCACCTGCGTGCCTCCGCTGTGACGGCCGCGCCCGGGCCGCGCCTGCGGGTGCTCGGTAGCGACGCGGCACTGATCGTGCGCGAGCTCGACTCGCAGGAGGACCGTCTGCGCGCGGGACAGCGACCGGACACCGCAGCCGACTGGGGCGTCGAGCCCGCGCACGCGCACCCGCGGCTGATAGCAGGCGAGCGCAGCGTGCCGCTGACGCCCGAGCGGGGTGCCTGGCAGCGCTTCTACGAGCAACTCGCGCTGGCGCTGGACGGCCAGGGGCCGGTTCCGGTCGACCCGCATGACGCGGTCGCGGCGTTGATCGTGATCGAGGCCGCGCGGCGCAGCGCCGCCGCACGTCAGGTTGTCTCACTCGACTGAGGTCGCGCGCCGCCTACGCCGGCTCGCCGCCCAGCATCGGCATCCTGATCGCGCCCGCCCGGGCCACCTCGGCGGCGCGCTCATAGCCCGCGTCGGCGTGGCGGACCACCCCCAGACCGGGGTCGGCGAGCAGTACGCGCCGGAGCCGATCGGCAGCCAGCGGGCTGCCGTCGGCAACCACAACCTGTCCGGCGTGGATCGACTTGCCCATGCCCACCCCGCCACCCTGGTGCACCGACACCCAGCTGGCGCCGCAGGCGGTGTTGAGCAGCGCGTTGAGGATCGGCCAGTCCGCGACGGCGTCTGAGCCGTCGAGCATCGACTCGGTCTCGCGCTGCGGGGAGGCGACCGAACCGGTGTCCAGGTGGTCGCGCCCGATCACGATCGGGCCGTGCAGCTCACCGGAGGCGACCATCTCGTTGAAGCGCAGGCCCGCCAGGTGGCGCTCGCCGTAGCCAAGCCAGCAGATCCGCGCCGGCAGGCCCTGAAAATGCACCTTCTCGCGCGCCAGGCGGATCCAGCGGGCGATGTGCTCCTGCTCGCCGAAGAGCTCGAGGATCGCCTCGTCGGTGGCGTGGATGTCGGCCGGGTCGCCGGAGAGCGCCACCCAGCGAAACGGCCCCTTGCCCTCGCAGAACAGCGGCCGGATGTAGGCGGGCACAAACCCGGGGTAGGAGAACGCGTCGCGGTCACCGTGCTCGAAGGCGAGCCCGCGCAGCGCGTTGCCGTAATCGAAGGCCTCCGCCCCGGCGGCCTGCAGCGCGCGGATCGCGCCGACGTGCGCGAGCACCGACTCACCCACGCGCTTCAGGTACTCGTCCGGGTCTGACCCACGCAGCACCTCGGCCTGCTCCATCGTCAGCCCCGCCGGGATGTAGCCGTTCAGGGGGTCGTGCGCGGAGGTCTGGTCGGTCACCACGTCAACCGGAACCGCCCGGCGCACCAGCTCGGGCAGCACCTCGGCGGCGTTGCCCAGCAGCCCGATCGATAGCGCACGGCGCTCACGCGCCGCCGCCGCCAGCCGGTCAAGCGCGTCGTCCAGGTCGGCGGCGCGCTCGTCCAGGTAGCCGGTCTGGATGCGCCGCTCGATGCGCTGCAGGTCGGTCTCGATGCAGAGCGCCGTGCCGCCGCACATCGTGATCGCAAGCGGCTGGGCGCCGCCCATGCCGCCCAGCCCGGCCGTCACCACCAGGCGTCCTGTCAGGTCTCCGCCGAAGCGCTTGCGCGCCGCCGCCGCGAAGGTCTCATACGTGCCCTGCAGGATCCCCTGGGAGCCGATGTAGATCCACGAGCCCGCGGTCATCTGCCCGTACATCATCAGCCCGGCGGCGTCGAGCTCGCGGAAGGTCTCCCAGTTGGCCCACTCACCAACCAGGTTTGAGTTGGCGATCAGCACGCGCGGCGCGCGCTCGTGGGTCTCAAACACAGCCACCGGCTTGCCGGATTGCACAAGCAGCGTCTGGTCGTCGGCGAGCACCGTCAGCTCGCGCTTGATCGCCTCAAGGCACTCCTGGTTGCGCGCCGCCTTGCCGATGCCGCCGTAGACGATCAGCTCCGCCGGGTTCTCCGCGACGTCGGGGTGCAGGTTGTTCTCGAGCATCGCCAGCGCCGCCTCCTGCTGCCAGCCGCGGCAGCGCGGGGGTGAGCCCGCCCCACTGATGGACGCGCTCATGGGTAGATCGCCCGCAGCTTCGCGGCCTCCGAGACATGCGTGATCGCGCTCGCCAGTGCGGCGGTGCGGTTGTCGACCCCCAGCTCGACGGCGGCGCCCCGCACACGGTCGTAGGCGGAGCGCATCTGCGTGCGCAGCCGCTCCTGCACCTCGAGCGCCTGCCAGCTGTACTTCTGGTGGCTCTGCACCCACTCGAAGTAGCTGACTATCACACCGCCCGAGTTGGCCAGGATGTCCGGCACGACGCTGATCCCCCGGTCGCTCAGGATGCGGTCGGCGGCCGGCGTGGTCGGGCCGTTTGCGCCCTCCACCACCAGCTTGCACTTCAGCCGGTCGGCGTTGCGCTCGGTGATCTGCTCCTCGCGCGCAGCGGGCACCAGCACGTCGCAGTCGAGCTCGAGCATCGCCTCGCCGCTGACCGGCTCGGCGTCCGGGAAGCCCTCGAGGTAGTAGTGCTCATCCACCCAGCGCAGCACCGCCGGTATGTCAAGCCCGTGCGGGTTGGCGATCGCGCCGCGGATGTCTGAGACCGCGACCACCTTGCCCCCGCGGGCGTGCAGCTCGCGCGCCGCCACGGAGCCGACGTTGCCGAAGCCCTGAACGACGAAGCTCGACTCAGGCAGCGACCAGCCGAGCTCCTCAAAGGCGCTCTCGATCGAGAAGACGACCCCCAGGCCGGTCGCGTCGTGGCGCCCGATGGTGCCGCCGAGCGCCACCGGCTTGCCGGTCACAACCGCCGGCACGGAGTAGCCGACCGACTGCGAGTAGGTGTCGTAGAACCAGGCCATCTCGCGCTCGCTGGTGCCCATGTCCGGTGCGGGGATGTCCATGTCCGGTCCCACGATCGGCAACAGCTCGGCGGTGTAGCGCCGCGTGATCCGCTCCATCTCGCCGGCCGATAGCGCGTGGGGGTCGCAGCGCACGCCGCCCTTGGCGCCACCGAACGGCAGCCCCGCCAGCGAGCACTTCCAGGTCATCCACATCGCCAGTGCCGCGCACTCGCCGAAGCCGAGGTCGGGCGCGAAGCGCAGGCCGCCCTTGGTCGGCCCCATCGCCAGTGTGTGCTGCACGCGGTAGCCGGTGTAGTTGATCACCTCGCCGTTGTCCATCCGCGCCGGGAAGTTGCAGACCAGCGAGCGCCGCGGCTCGAGCAGCCGGGTGCGCAGCTCGTCCTCCAGCGCGAGCACGTCCGCGGCCCGCGCGAACTGGCGGCATGCCATGGCGTACAGCGGCGAGTGCCACTCCTCGCCGAGCGGCACGTCGTCAAAGCGCGCCTCTCCGGCCGTCCTTCCGCCCGGCCGCGCCGCTGCTTGGCCGGGCACCGAGTCGTCTTCCAAAGCCGTCGAGCTCATCGCCGCCACCCTTCGCTCGTCGCCAGATCAGGCATCCGCTCTCCTCCTCGTTGTCCTTGTTGCCGCCAGCTGCTTGTGACCTCAGGGACCATACGCCTTCCGCTGGCGTGAGCCGCCGGCGGCGTCGCTGTAGTTGTGTAGACTCTGTACAGTTTCTGTAGAATCTTTTGGGGCAACCCGCAACCGTGCTCGACACCATCATCGACGACCTGCTCGACCGCACCGTGCTCGGCGGTTACACGAGCCTCGGCTACAGGCTCAGACAGCGGTCCTGGCCGGCGGCGGCGCTTCAGCCGATGGCGGGCAAGGTCGTGATGATCACGGGCGCCGCATCGGGGCTCGGGCTTGCAGCCGCGGCCGGTTTCGCAAAGCTGGGCGCCAGCGTCTGGCTGGTGGTCCGCTCACAGGCGCGTGGCGAGGAGGCGCTCGGCGCTCTGCGCGGGCGCGGCCTGGGAACGGGCCTGCAGGTCGGGGTCTGTGACCTCAGCGACCTGGGTTCGGTCAGGCGCTTCGCGGCCGGGTTTCAGGCGAGTGGGGCGCGCCTTGATGTGTTGGTGAACAACGCGGGTGTCCTGACCCGGACGCGAGAGCTCTCCAAGAACGGGATTGAGCTGACCTTCGCGGTCAACGTGGTGGCGCCGTTTCTGCTCACCAACCTGCTGCTGCCGCGCATGATCTCCAGCGCGCCCGCGCGAATCATCAACGTCGCCTCCGGCGGCATGTACCTGCAGAGGTTGCGGGTGGACGATCTGCAGAGCGAGCGCGGCCACTTCGACGGTGCCGCCGCCTACGCGCGCACCAAGCGCGCCGAGGTCGTGCTCACCGAGCTGTTTGCGCAGCGGCTCGACCCCGCCTCGGTGGCCGTGCACGCGATGCACCCAGGGTGGGCGGACACCCCCGGTCTGAGGGCCTCGCTACCGGGCTTTCACCGGCTGGTGGGGCCCCTGCTGCGCACCGCCGAGCAGGGCGCCGACACGATCGTCTGGCTCGGCGCCGCCGCGGAGCCGGCCGCTAGCAGCGGCCGCTTCTGGCACGACCGCCGGATCCGCCCGACACACGTGGCCGGCTACGCCCGCGAGGGCGAAGCGGACCGCGAGCGGCTCTGGTCGGCCTGCGTGGAGCTGGCCGGCCTGAGCGACAGACCACTGAAGCGACCATGGGAGACGAGCGATGGCACGTTACCGAGCCACAGTTGAGACCACGAGAGACGCCGAGGAGGTCTTCGCCTACCTGAGCGACTTTTCCACCACCGCCGAGTGGGACCCGGGCGTGCTCGAAGCACAGCGGCTTGACCCGGAGGTCAAGCTCGGCTCTCGCTTCCGGCTGGTCGCGAGCTTCCGTGGGCGGCGGGCGGAGATCGTCTACACCGTGGTCCGCTACGAGCCGCCGCGGCTGATCACGCTGCGCGGTGAGAACGCCACGGTGGTGTCGCTGGACACGATCGAGGTGGAGGGGCTCGGCGCTGCGGCGGGAGCGCGCGTCACCTACGATGCGCAGCTGAGCATGAAGGGCATTCTGCGCATCGGCGACCCGCTGCTGGCCCGGGCCTTCAAGCCGGTTGGTGACAACGCGCTGGCGGGGCTGCGGCGCAAGCTCGCGCAGGCGGACGGGCCGCTCCTTGAGCCGGGGTCGTTGGTCGAGCCGGGGTCGTCGGCCGAGCCGTGAGTCAGCGCGTCCTGGTCACCGGCGCGACCGGGTTCGTCGGCGGCAGGCTGGCGCGCGAGCTGGCCGCGGAGGGCGCCGAGGTGCGCTGCCTGGTGCGCAGCCGCTCAGGTGACGGCGCGCGGGCACTCGAGCGCGAGGGCTTCAGCCTGCACCAGGGCGATGTGCTTGACCCGGGCAGTCTGCGCGGTGCCGGCACGGGGATCGATGCGGCCTATTACCTGATCCACTCGATGGGGCGGGGCAACCCAGGCGAGTTCGCTGCGCGCGAGCGGGCGGGCGCGATCGCCTTTGCGCAGATGGCCCGGGCCGAGGGGATTGAGCGCGTGATCTATCTCGGCGGACTCGGCGAGGGCCACTCGCGCCACCTGCGCTCGCGCCACGAGACCGCGCTTGTGCTGCGCGAGCACGGCCCGGCGCTCACCTACTTCCGGGCGGGCATGGTCGTGGGTCCCGAGAGCGAGTCCTACCGCACGCTGCGCTACCTGGTGCAGCGGCTGCCCGCGATGATCGCGCCCGCCTGGTTGCGCAACAAGACCCAGCCGATCCACGTCGACGACACGCTCGCGTTCCTGGTGGCCAGCCTTGCGCTTGAGTCCTCGACCGGTCGGGAGATCCAGATCGGCGGCCCTGATGTGCTCTCCTACGGCGAGATGCTCGACCGTATGGCCGTGATCCTCGGGATCCCGCGGCGTCCGCGTCTGCCGGTGCCGCTGATCACCCCCTGGCTCTCGTCGCTGTGGATCGGACTGGTCACGCCCGTTGACGCCGGGGTGGCGCGCCCGTTGATCGAGGGACTCGCCTCGCCCACCGTCGTCACCGACGCGGAGCCGATGCGCGAGTTCGGGATCGCGACGATCGGTTTTGACGAGGCGCTGCGCCGCGCCGTCGCCGCCGACCCTGAGCTCTCGCGCGCGCGGCCCGCTGGCCGCGCGCGCGGCTAGAGGCGATGCCCGAGAGCGTCTGGGATTACCCGCGCCCACCGGCGGTCGAGCCCCAGCCGCGGCGCGTGCGGGCGGTGCTCGCCGGGGTGCTGCTGGCCGACAGCACGCGGGCGCTGCGCGTGCTCGAGACGAGCCACCCCCCGACGATCTACATCCCACCGGCCGACGTGCGCACCGACCTGCTCGAGCCGAGCGCGCAGGCGTCGAGCTGGTGTGAGTTCAAGGGGCGCGCCAGCTACCTGGACGCGGTGATCGACGGCCGGCGCTTTGCGGCGATCGGCTGGCGCTACGACGACCCGGCCCCCGGCTACGGCGCGCTGGCCGGCGCGATCGCCCTCTATCCCGGACGCCTGGAGGCGGCCTGGTTAGACGACGAGCTGGTCCTGGCCCAGCCGGGAGACTTCTATGGCGGCTGGATCTCGAGCGATCTGGTGGGGCCGTTCAAGGGCGGTCCCGGTACGGCCGGCTGGTAGCGGATGGCGCTGCGCCGGTGTGCGTCAGGCGGCTCGCGGACGCGGACCGAAGGATTCGTCGAGCTCGCGCGCAGCCGTGACCAGGTCACCGCCGAGCCGCGGCAGGTGCAGGCGCTGCGCGATCTCTGCGTCTGCACCCGGGCCGCTGAGCAGCACGGGGGCCTCGCGCGCGAGCCGGCGCAGCGCCGGGCCCTGTTGCTCAAACAGCGCGGGCGCGAAGGCCGACAGCACGCAAACGGTCGGTCCGGTGACGGCGACCGCCTGCGCCACGGTGCTGATAGGCGTGTCGGTGCCGAGAAAGACGATGCGCCAGCCGTAGGTGCGCAGCACCAGCCCGAAGGCGATCAGGCTGATGTCGTGCTGCTCGCGCGGAACGCAGGCCAGCAGCGCCAGCGGCCCGCCGCCGCGACCCCACAGGCGGGCCAGGGCGAGCAGGCGGGCGCGGATCAGGTTGCTTGCAAAGTGCTCCTGGCCGATCGACGGCTCCCCGCGTTCCCAGCCGCTGCCGACAGCCGTGAGCGCGGGCAGCACGAGCTCCGTCAGGCAGGTCTCAAGCCCGTAGGCCGCCAGCACCGCGTCGATGACCGCGTGGACGGTCCCCTCGTCGTAGGTGTTGAACGCCTCGATCAGCTGTTGGCGTGCGCGCGGCAGGTCGCCTGTCTGTGTCCGGACGGTGCCGACGGGGGCTGTCTTCAGGGCTGCGGCGGCCGCTTCGGCGGCCGACAGGCCCTGCTTCAGCCCGCGCAGCATCACCGCCACGCGCTGGGCGTCGCTTTCGCCGTAGAGGCGGAAGCCGCCGGCGGAGCGGGCTGGGTCAAGTAGCCCGTAGCGCTGCTCCCAGGCACGCAGCGAGCTGGCGGGTACGCCTACGCGGCGGGCGAACTCTCCGATCCTGAGGGCTTGCACGGTGACAGAAGTCTATACGAAACTTGTACGGACCTTGTGCAGCGGGGCTTTGGTCGTGGCCTCGGAGCGAGGCGGCGGCGCGCGCGTTTCTTTCGTTTCTTTCGTGCGCGGTGGCCCATATGGCGTGGATTTCTTGTGGCTGTAGCCCCAGGTTCTCAAGTCGTTGACATCCACCGCCCGGGCCGGTGCTGAGCTTGCTCCTGTGGACGGGCTGACTGTCCAACACCGTGGCCGCGGCTGTCAGCGGCACTGGCCAACAAACCAGAGGAGTTCATGTGACTTGGTTTCAAGCGGTCCTCTTCGACAACGGCGACACGCTGTTTCACAAGGCAGACCGCGCGCCTGCCACCGTCGAGCTGGCGTCCCAGCTCGGCTGCCAGCTCGACCTCGAGCGCGCACGGGAAGCCTGGCTCGAGGTCAAGGCGCACAAGCACGCGATCAGCGACGAGCCGCTCATCTTCGGGCGCAACCGCTCGAGCGACGGTCACCGCCGCTACTACAGCGAGTGCTATGCCCCGCTTGACGAGCTCGTCCCCGGGCTGGCGGAGAGCTTCTACGAGCAGTTCAAGACGAGCCCTGTGTCGATGATCCCCTACCCGGACACAGCGCCGACGCTGGCCGCCCTGCGCGAGGCCGGCATCAGCGTGGGCATCGTCTCAAACACCGGCTGGAACATCCGCGAGGGCTACGAGCGGGCGGGTCTTGACACCTACATCGACACATGGGTGCTCTCCTTCGAGCACGGGATCGCCAAGCCGGAGGCGGAGATCTTTGCGATCGCCTGTGCGCAGCTGGCGGTGGACCCCGCCCAGACGGTGATGGTCGGCAACAACGGCTACGCCGACAGCGGCGCGGTCGCCGCCGGCTGCACCAGCCTCGTGCTGCCCAAGGCCCGTCCCGGCCAGCGCCGCGGTCTCGACGCGGTGCTGCGCCTGGTCGGCATCGAACAACCGTCGGCCGTCGGCGTGCTCTGAGCCCACGCCGCCAACCACAAAGGAGCAACAGATGCTGCTAACCGCCGCCGCCACCCTGCATGGATGGCTGTACGGCACCTTCGACCCCCCCAACGCGATCAAGGCGCTGCTCTACGTCGCCACCTGGCTGGCGATGCTGGCTGGGGTCATCTTCCTGTTCGTGATCGCGCCCCGGCGCAACCGCGCCAACCGCTGGAGCACCGAGGACGTGTTCGTGCTCGCCATCCTGGCGGTGCTGCTGCTGGCCTGGGACACGTTTCTCAACGACCAGCTGTTCGGTCCGCTGGTCTCGAGCATCCCGGTGGCCGGCAACTTCCTCAACTGGATCCAGCTGCCGGACCTGCCCTACATGTTCATCGTGATGGTCGCGGTCGCGACGATCCGCAAACCGGGCACCGTCACCTCGCTGATCTTCGTAAAGCGTGTGCTCGGCGAGATCATGTTCTCAACCCACGGCCTCAACATCCCCAACTGGCCCGACGCGCTGGACGAGGGGATCCTCACCGACCTCTTCATCATGAGCCGGGGCGCCGGCCTGTTCTCGAGTCCGCGGGCGATGCTGATCGACGGCTTCATGATCGGTGTGCTGCGCGGCGGTCCCAACGTGCTGGTCGGCGACGCCGTGCTCGACCCGTTCCTGAACGGCCAGATCCACACCTGGGCGAGCTTCATCGGCACCAACATCGCCGGCTCGGGCGGCTTCTTCGGCAACGCGATCGGCAACGGCATCGAGGCCGCCGTCACGGCGCCGCTGGCGGTGTCGGTGGCGCGGGCGGTTGGCATGGCCGCCGGCACGACGATCGGTGGCGCCAGACCGGGTCAGCTTGTGCCGGACTCCGGCATCCCGGCGGTCGCGGGCTTCGGCGCCGTCGCGGCGGGCCCGGCGGTCGCCGGCGGGTTCGGCACCGCCCTGCGCTCGAGCAGCAGCTCAGCCAGTGACGGCAGCTCGGGACGGGGTGGTCCGCGCGGGTCCGGCGGGTCGGCCGGCCCGTCCTCAGGCAGCGAGCCTGATCACGGAGGTGAGCGGCGATGACGAACACGCGGCCGCTGCGGCGGTTCCTGATCTTCGCCGCGGTGCTCGCCACGGCGGTGCTGGCCGACGGCATCATCCTGGCTGCCACAGGCGGTCTCAGCTCCGATGCCACGCCGGTGTTCCCGGTGCTCGGCGGCTCGTTTGCAAAGACGCGCAACTCCGGGACGTCGCTGATCATCATCGGCGTGCTGTTTGAGCTGGTGGTCGTGGCGGCGTGGGTCGTGATGGGCCGCCGAGCGCGTCGCACCCAGGGCGACTCCGGCCGCGGACAGGCATGAGCCGGCGACGGCAGAGCGACGTGGCGCGCCCGGGCGCTGGCCCGGGCGCGCCGGCGCTGCACGGGCGCAAATCCGGACGGTTTGAGCTGCGTGCGGCGATCAGCTCGTTCCGCTATCACGAGCAGGGCCCTGCCGTACTGACGGGTGTCGAGCTCAGCTTCGGCCCGGGTGAGATGGTCGTGATCGCCGGGCCATCGGGCAGCGGCAAGTCCACGCTGGCGCTCGCGCTCGCCGGTCTGGTGCCCGGCAGGGTGGGTGGCTGCCTGGATGGCCAGGTGACGCTTCACAGCGGCACCGGCGTCGCGCTCGATTTGACGAGCCTGCCGCTGCACGAGGCCGCACAGCACGTTGGCATCACATTCCAAAACCCTGAGTACCAGCTGATCCAGTACCAGGTGGCGGCGGAGGTCGCCTTCGGGCCGGAGAACCTCGGGCTACCGCACGAGGAGGTGGTCGCGCGCGTCCATGGCGCGCTTGCGGCGGTGCGCGCGGATGACCTGGCGCAGGAGGCGATCAGCAGCCTGTCCGGCGGGCAGAAGCAGCGGGTCGCGATCGCGGCGGCGCTGGCGATGGCCCCACCGCTGCTCGTCCTGGATGAGCCGACCTCGGACCTCGATCCGGTCGGCACCCAGCAGGTGATGGAGATCCTGCACGAGCTGAGCCACACGCGGGGGCATGGGGTGGTGCTCGTCGAGCACAAGCTCGACGAGGTCGTCCGCTACGCCGACCGGGTGATCCTGGTCGACGGCGGCCGTGTGCTCATCGACGAGCATCCGCGCCGCGCCTTTCTGCCGACCGCCCGCTGGCACGCGGCGGGGGTACGGCCGCCCGAGCTGGTCACGCTCGCCGAGCTCGTGCCCGGGCCGTTCACGGCTGGGGCGCCGCTGAGCGTAGAGGCGGCCGCCGCGGCGCTGGCCGACGCGCGCCTCGTTCTCACCGATGCGCTTGGCGCTCAGGTCGAGACGGTGTCACCCGCGCCGGCTGCGCGCGCGACGCCGTCCGGCCCGCCCGCCTTTGAGGCCCACGGTCTGCGCGTCTCCTACAAGGGCAAGGTGGCGCTCGCCGACCTCAGCCTGCGCGTGGCGCAGGGTGAGTGGCTTGCGCTGATCGGCGCCAACGGCTCGGGCAAGACCACGCTCGGCGCCACCCTGATGGGCTTTCTCACGCCGGACGCGGGCAGGGCCAGTTGCTTCGGCGAGCCGGTCAGGTTCGGGCGGATCGCCAAGCAGGCCGACCGTGTCGGCTACCTGTTCCAGAACGTCGACGACATGCTGTTCGGCGCGAGTGTGGCGGCGGAGCTCGAGTTCACCGCCAGGCACGGTGTGCCGGCGGGCCATGATGCGCCCAGCGCGGCGGAGGTCGCGGCGCTGATCGGGCTCGCCGACCGGGGTGCCGCCCACCCCTACAACCTGAGCGGCGGCGAGCGCCAGCGGCTCGCGCTGGGCGCGCTGCTGACCCGCGCGCCGCGCGCGCTGATCCTCGACGAGCCGACCACGGGCCTTGACGAGCTGCACGCGGAGGCGCTCTTTGACCTGCTCGCGCGTGTGCGCACCGCGCTCGGCTCGCTCACCTGCGTGCTGATCACGCACGACATGCGGCTCGTGGCGCGCTTCGCCGACCGTGTGGTCGCCCTGCGCGCCGGCGAGATCGTGCTCGACACCACGCCGCGGCGGGCGTTCGCGCAGGCCGCGCTGCTTGAGAGCTGTGGCGTGCGACCGCCGGCGATCGCCGCGCTGCACGGTCGCCTTGACCCCGAAGCCGAGGAGGTCGCCGTGGGTGCCCACGAGCTCTCGAATCTGCTCGCAACGACCCGCGAAAGGACCATGCATGCCGCACTTCGTTGACCACCTGATGCTGCACACGCTGGTCGGCCGCACGGCTATCGCCTGGGCGATCAGCTTCCTGGTGCCGTTGATCGGCCCGGCCCTTTTCATCCGCTTCGTCGGCATCAGGGGCCTGCGCAACGTGCTGACCTACGAGCCATCGCACTCGGTCATCCACCGCCTGGACCCGCGCCTGAAGCTGCTCTACCCGGCACTGATCGGGGTGCTCTCGGTGCTGCTCTCCTGGCGCTGGGTGTATGTGCTCTTCGGCCTGACGCTGATCCCCTGGGCACTCCTGCGTCCGTCGCTGGTGCGCGTGCGCATCCTCGCCGTGATCGTCGTCGCGCCGGCCCTGCTCTCGATCTGGTCCCAGGGCCTCTACTACACGACGCCCAAGGACCACCTGATCTTCGCCTACCCGATCACGATGGCGTGGGCGGGGACGGCCGGGCTCTCCACCGCTGGGCTCGTCTACGGCGCACATGAGGCTGCGAGGGTGCTGGTCACCGCCTCCGCCGCGCTGATCTTCGTGTTCACCACGCAACCCTCCGATGTGGTGTGGGCCACCACCCGGCTGCTCGTCGCGCAGCGGCTCGGGCTGGCGCTCTCGGTCGGCGTGCGCTTCCTCCCCAACCTCTTTGAGCGCCTGAACATGGTGATGCGCGCCGCCGAGGTGCGCGGCTACGACTTCTCGCGCCCGGAGCGCTGGTGGCGCCCGCGCGCGGCCGTCAACTACGCGAGGCGCATGCTGCAGGCGCTGCCGCTTTTGACCGTGCCGATCCTCGTCGGCTCGCTGCGCGGCTGTCGTCAGATGGCGCTGGTGGCCGACTCGCGCGCGCTCGGCGTGACCAGGCAGCGCACCACCTACCGAACGGTCGCGCTCGGCCTGGCCGACGGGATCGCCCTGGTCTGCGGGGTGCTGCTGATCGCCGGCACAGCGATGGTCATCGGCCTCGGCGGTGGGCGGTTCTGAGCGACCCGGACAGCGAGCTGGGCGCCGCGCTCAGCGGGCCACTGGGTGCGTGGGTACAGGAGGTCGGTGCCCACACCGAGGCCGATCCCGCGGCGCTGATGCTGAGCGCGCTCGTCGGCTTTGGTGTCGCGGCCGGGTCTGCGCGTTACATGATGGCCGGCAGCCGGCCCCAGAATGCGCGCCTGTTCGTGATGCTCGTCGCCGAGAGCCCCAAGTCAAACCGCGGCCTGTCGTGGACGCTGACACGCGATTTGCTGGAGGTGATCGACCCACACCTTGTGCATGCGCGGGTGCTGATGGGGCTCGGCACGGGCCGCCCGCTGCTCGAGGCGCTGACGCCGCGTCGCGGAGCGTTTGCGGATGAGCGCCTGCTGGTGTTCGAGCCGGGTGTGGCGCGCGCGCTCGCGCTCGCTTCGCGCCCGAGCTCCCCGCTCACCTGGCTGCTGCGCAACGCCTGGGACGGCTCGGCGATCGAGTTGCCGGGGCAGGCGCGGCGGCTGGTGGTAGAGCGCCACCACGTCGGCCTGATCGGCCACGCCACGATGGATCAGCTGCGCCCGCAGCTGACGATGACCGACGCCTCGGCGAGCTTCGTCAACCGCTTCGTCTACGCGGTCGTGCACCGGCAGCGCAGCGTCCCGGATGAGGGCAACGTTCCGCCCGAGCTGCATCTGCGATACGGCCGAGTGCTCGCGCGGGCGGCCGTCGCCGCCCGCGCGAGCGGGCAGCTGCAGCGCACGCCGACCGCCGAGCGCCTGTGGCGCGCCGCCTACGAGGAGCTGGCCGAGGATGACCCCGACGGGCTGCTCGGCATCGCCCTGGCCCGCAGTGCCCGGCACGTGCTGCGCATGTCGCTGATCTATGCGCTCGCCGACGGCGCCGCCCAGGTGGGGCCCAGGCACATCGAGTCGGCGCTTGCGCTGTGGCGCTACACGCGCGCCTGCGCGGTGCGGATCTTCGGCGACCAACCCGGTGACGGGGTCAGCCGGCGGCTGTTGGCGGGTCTGCGGGCGGCAGGCCCGGCGGGGCTTACGCTGACCGAGCAGGCGGCGCTCTTTGGCCGCAACGTGCCGGCGGCGCGGATCGAGGAGGCGCGCCACAGGCTCGAGCGCGTCGGCCTGGTCGCCACCTGCGCCGAGCGCCGGGCGACGGCGGGGCGGTTCGCGCGGGTCACGCGCCTGGCGCAGGATGAGTCGCCAGCCTGACCGCCTCAGGCCAACCGCGCCCCCGATGAACAGCCTTTCGCCCCCAAATCTCCTCGGTTCGGGGAGCTTTGTGCATCTGGGGCGACTGGAGTGCGCGAAATGCACAAAGCTCAGGTTTGGACGCTGATTTGGGGGCCAGAGGTGGTTGACGTAAGCCGCCTCGCAGGGCCCGACGAGATCGTCTGGCAGCTCGCACAGAGGATCCGCTGAAACCTCAGCGGTCCGCCGCCGGACGCGGCGTGCCGGTTGCGGGTGGCGTCCCGATGCGGGGTCTCAGTGCTCGTGACGGTGCGGCCCGCCGGCGGGGCTGGGCGTGGCGATGATGCCGGGCTGCGCGCAGGTGGCAAGCGCGTAGGGCAGGTCCGCCTCGGCGATCCCCCTGATCGACGGGTGGCTCATGTCGATGCGCAGCTCCCGGCCTGGTGCCGCGCCCAACCCGAGGCTGGCGGCGCCGTTTGCCGCAAGCTCGCCCCACAGATCGCCGCTGGCTGCCAGCAGCCCGTTGCGTGAGACGCTCAGGCGCCGTGCGAGGGTCTCGAGCTCGCGGGTTTCCTCGAACGGGTCGATGCGGACGTTTGAGTCCGAGCCGATCGCGATCCGCACGCCGGCGTCGCGGTAGCGGATCGCGGGGAAGAAGCCGTCGCCGAGGTTGGCCTCGGTGGTGGGGCAGGCGGCAACGATCGTACGGGAGCGGGCGAGGCGATTCACGTCAGCGTCGCTGACGTGAATCGCGTGCACGACCGTGGTGCGCGGTCCCAGGAAGCCGCTGCGCTCCAGCAGCTCGATCGGCGTGCAGCCGTGCTCGGCGCGGCACTCCGCAAGCTCGCGTGGCTGCTCCTGCGCGTGGACGTGCGCCACCAGGCTGTGGGCTTGCGCGTACTGAGCGATCGGCGCAAGCCAGCTGGCCGGCACGGCCCTGACCGAGTGGGCGGCGATCCCGACTTGCACCCCCGCCTGCGAGTCGGCCCAGGCGCGCAGCTGATCCACACGCTCAAGGAACACCTCCACGTCGGGGTCGCAGAAGCGCAGCTGTCCCGGGCCGGGCGCCAGGTCGGCGCCGTCGCTGAAGCCGCCGCGGTGGTAGGCGGCGGGCAGCAGCACGATCTGGAGCCCTGCCTCCAGTGCCGCCTGCGCGAGTGCCTTGGCCATCGCGTTGGGGTCCTCATACGGGCGCCCGTCGGGCTGGTGGTGGACGTAGTGAAACTCGCCGACGGTGCCGTAGCCGGCGGCCGCCATCTCGGTGTAGGTGGCCAGCGCGACCGTGTGCATCTGTTCGGGGTCAAGCGCCGCCACCGCCGCAAACATCGCCTGGCGCCAGCTCCAGAAGTCATCGCTCGCGCTGCGGGCGCTGATCCGCTCGGCGGCGCCGCGCATGTCGCGCTGGAAGGCGTGCGAGTGGACGTTTGCCATCGCCGGGATCAGCGGACCCGACAGGTGAGCTGAATCGCTCACCGGCTCACCTGCGCAAAGCGCCAGCGATGATCCTCGCGCACCCAAACCGGCACACCGGCGATGATCACCGCCGCCACCGGGTTGTGCCCCAGGCGGTAGGCGATGTGCTCGGCTGGTACGTCGAGCAGCAGGATGTCGGCGCGGCGCCCGACGCTGAGCGCGCCGAGCTCGTGCGAGCGTCCGAGCACCCAGGCGGCGTTGAGCGTCATCGCCAGCAGCGCCTCGCGGATCGACCAGCCGTAGCGGCGCACCGCCAGCCCCGCGACGAGCGGCAGCGAGACGACCGGTGAGGTGCCAGGGTTCAGGTCGGTGGCCAGTACGCAGACAGCGCCTGCGTCCGCCAGCTCACGCCCCGGGGCGGTGTGCTCGTTGCCAAGGAATTCGGCGCCGGGCAAAAGCACGGCGGCGCAGTCGGCGCCCACCAGTACCGGGATGTCCCGGGCCGGCATGTGCGAGAGGTGATCCACCGAGCGCGCCCCGGCCGCCAGGGCGACCGGCACAGAGCCCTGCGAGGAGAGCTGCTCGACGTGCGCGCGCAGCGTCATGCCGTGCTCGCGGGCCAGCTGACCCATCCGCGAGAGGTCGGCGTTTGAGAACGCGACCGACTCCACGAAGATGTCAAGCGCGCTGGCGGCGGTGTCCGACCGGACGCTTGCGAGCATCCCCTCCACCTCGTCCATCCAGCCAGCGGCCGTGTGGCCGTCCGGCACGGCGTGGGCGAGCAGCGCGGTGACGCTCACGTTCTGGGGCAGCGTCGCCGCAAGCTCGCCGGCCAGGCGCAGCGCCCGCAGCTCGCCCGCGACCGAGAGCCCGTAGCCGCTCTTGCACTCGAGTGTCGTGGTGCCGTGCGCGAGCGCCTCGGCCGCGAGCGCGCGGGCCTGGTCAAGCACCTGCGCGTCGCTTGAGCTCGCAAAGGCCCGCGCGCTTTCGCGGATCCCGCCGCCCGCGTGGGCGATCTGCTCGTAGGGGGTGCCAGCCACCTTCAGCGCGTACTCCTGCGCCCGCCAGCCGGCAAACGGCAGGTGCGTGTGGCAGTCGACGAACCCCGGTAAGAGCGACAGGCCGTCACAGGGCACAGGCACGCAGCTCGCGTCGGCCTCAAAGCCCGCGATCAGCTCGCCGTCTGTCACGACCTCGCCGGGCTCCAGCGTCAGCTCCGTCGCCCTGCTCTGGGCCAGGCGCTCGAGGCGGTCGTCGGGGAGGCGCAGCACCTGCGCGGCGCCGGTGAGCGCGAGCGGCGCGCTCACGCGAGCGCCCCGATCTCCCCCTCAGCCGCCGCAAGGATCGCGCCGCTTGCGACCAGTCCGGCGACGCGCTCGAGCTCCGGCGCGGGGCTGCGGTCCGGGCCCGGTTGTGGGTCGATCAGCGCCGTCACCGCGGCGGTCGCCGGCGCCGGTGCGAGCGGCGCACGCAGCTCCAGTGCGCGCGCCGCGCAGAGCAGCTCGACCGCCAGGATGCGGGTGAGGTTGTGCAGCGTGCGGCGCAGCTTGTGCGCGGCGCTCCAGCCCATCGAGACGTGATCCTCCTGCATGCCGGAGGTGGGGATCGAGTCGACGCTCGCGGGTGCCGCGAGCCGCCGGTTCTCGGCCACCAGCGCCGCCGCGGTGTACTGGGCGATCATCAGCCCCGAGTCGACGCCGGGGCTCTCGCCCAGGAACGCCGGCAGGCCGATCGAGCGGGTGACGTCGAGCATCCGGTCGACGCGGCGCTCTGCGATCGCGCCGATCTCCGCGGCGGCGATCGCCATGAAGTCGGCCGCGAAGCCGAGCGGGATCCCGTGGAAGTTGCCGTTTGAGATCAGGCGCCCGTCGTCGAGCACGCTCGGGTTATCAACCGCCGAGCCAAGCTCGATTGCCACAACGCCGCGCGCGTAGGCGAGCACGTCGCGCGCGGCGCCGAGCACCTGCGGGGCGCAGCGCATCGAGTAGGCGTCCTGCACACGGTCATCGTTCTCGCGGTGCGAGGCGACGATCTCAGAGCCGGCCATCAGCGCCATCAGGTTGGCGGCGCTCGCCGCCTGGCCGGGGTGCGGGCGCAGCGCCTGCACCGCGGGGTCAAAGGCCGAGTCGGTGCCGAGCAGCGCCTCCACGCTCATCGCCGCCGCCACATCTGCGGTGGCGCACAGCCGCTCCAGATCGATGCACGCCAGGCACAGCATCCCGAGCATGCCGTCGGTGCCGTTGATCAGTGAAAGACCCTCCTTCGGACCGAGCGTGATCGGCTCAAGGCCCGCCTGGGCGAGCGCCTCGGCCGCCGGCACACGCCGGCCCTCGCGGTCTGTGACCTCGCCCTCACCCAGCAGCGCCAGCGAGAAGTGCGCAAGCGGCGCGAGGTCGCCGCTTGCGCCCAGCGAGCCGTGCTCGGGCACGATCGGCGTGATCCCGGCGTTCAAGAGCGCGAGCACCGCCGCGACGGTGTCCGGGTGAACGCCCGAGTGCCCCAGCGCGAGCGTCCGCGCGCGCAACAGCATCATCGCCCGCACCACCTCGCGCTCAACCGGCTCGCCCATGCCGGCGGCGTGGGAGCGCACCAGCGAGTGCTGCAGCTGCGTCCACTGCTCGCGCGGGATGCGGGTTGTTGAAAGCGCCCCAAACCCGGTCGAGACGCCGTAGACCGGGTTGCCGGACGCGGACAGGCTCTGAATCCGCTCATACGCGCCCCGGATCCGTGCCTGCGCGTCCGGGTGAAGCGCCGCGCGAGCCCCGCGACGCGCGACCAGCACGACATCCTCCGGCGTGAGCGCCGGACCGCCAACCAGAACCGTCTGCTCAGACATCTGCAAGCGCTTCGCTCCTTTGGGTTGCAAGGCTTATCAGCACGTCGGTCAGCGCCGCGATGCCGGTCAGGCAATCATCTGCGCTCGCATGCTCCTGTGGCGAGTGGCCGGCGCCGCCGCTGCTGCGCACAAACAGCATCGCCGTCGGGATCGCCGTGGCCAGCGCCCCGGCGTCGTGGCCGGCGCCGGTGCTGATCGGCACCGTCTGGATGCCCTCGCCTTGGAGCACCGACTCGATCCGGGCGCGCAGCGCCGGCGAGAACTCGACCGCCGCGGTGAACGACTCGCGCCGGTGCTCGAACGCAACGCCGTCACGGTTGGCCTGCGCGCGTGTGGTTTCAAGTACCTGATCGAGCGTGGCCGACACCGCCTGCTCATCATGGGCGCGGATGTCAAGCCAGAAGCTCACCTGGCCGGCGACGGCGTTGGTCCCGTTGGGCGAGACCTCGACCTTGCCGACCGTCGCGAGCGCCCCGTGCGCCGTGCCCTCGCGGCGGGCAGCGAGGATCGCCGCCGCGAGTGCGAGCATCGGGTCACGCCTCACCTCAAGCGGCGTGGTGCCGGCGTGCGCGGCCTGGCCGTGCAGATCAACGCGCCAGCGGCCGTGCGGCATGATGCCGGTGCCGAGCGCGAGCGCGCAGCCCTCACGCTCGAGCAGCGCGTCCTGCTCGATGTGCAGCTCAACCAGTGCCCCCAGTTGCGCGAGGCGCTCAGGGTCCGGTCCGATCCCCTGCGGATCGACCCCCGCCGCCTCAAGCGCGTCGCGCAGGCTGACACCGGCCCGGTCACGACGCGTGAGCGCCGCCTCCACATCCAGGGCGCCACACAGCGCCCGGCTGCCGAACGTCGGCGTGTCAAAGCGCCCGCCCTCCTCATCGGCGAACGCCACCACCCCCAGCGGGACGGCGGCCAGCGGGCCGCCGTCCTCAGTGTCCACGCCAAGGCGCCGGGCGGCCACAGCCACCGCCACGAACCCGGCCACCACCCCGAGCGCGCCGTCGAAGCGCCCGCCCTCGCGCACGCTGTCCAGGTGGCTGCCGGTCACCAGCGCACCCGGGCCGCGTTCGCCGAGCCACGCCCACAGGTTGCCGTTGCGGTCACGCTCCGGCGCGAGTCCCAGCGCGCGGGCGGTCTGCTCAAACCAGCGCTCAGCGGCTGTGGTCTCCTGTGTCCACGCCAGGCGCGTGGTGGCGCCGGTCTCGTCCAGCCCGATCGCGCTCAGCTGCGCAAACAGCCGCTCGAACAGCTCGCGGGCGTATGCGGGCTCGGAGGGATCCATCAGTAGAGGAAGTAGTCGCGCTCGTCGGCCAGGGCGTCAAAGCGCTCCAGGCGCTCGCGCGTCCGCTCCGGCAGCGCGTCGGCGAGCGCCTCCAGGAGCACCGCCAAAAGCGCCAGCGGCGCCACCGCCGCGTCGAACACCAGCTCGGAGCTGACCGGCGCGGCCAGCGTCACGCTTGCATGCTGGGCGGGTGGTGCCAGTGACGAGTCGGTGAGCAGCACCACCTCGAGCCCATGGTCGGCCGCCAGCTCGAGCACCTCGATCAGCTCGCGCGGGTGGCGCGGCATCGACACCGCAAAGATCGCGCTGGCGCCGCCCTCGGCGGCACGCGCGAGCGCGTCGAGCACCTCGGTGCGCGAGCCGGACAGCAGCCGCACGTCGGGGTGGATCTTGGCCGCGAAGAAGGCGAACTCGGCCGCCAACGCGGCGGCGCTGCGGCTGCCGTGCACCGGCATCACCGGGCTGTGTGACAGTACCCCCGCGGCATGCTGCACGGCGCTCAGGTCGGCGAGCTGGTGCCGGAGCTCGAGCAGCGATGCGATCGCGTGGTCCACGGCGCGCTGCATCTTGTTCTGTGTGGCGGCGGGCGCCCCGCTGGGCGCCCGCTGCTCCAGGACGATTGCCTGGATCTCGCGCTGCAGCTCGGCAAAGCCGGCGTACCCGAGCGACGTGGCCATGCGCGTCACCGACGGCTGGCTGACACCGACCTGCTCGGCCAGCTCCACGCTCGAGCTGAACGCCGCCTGCGGTCCGCGCTCGATGATGTGCGCGGCGATCCGGCGCTGCACCGGGGTGAGTCGCGCGCGGTCGAACAGGTCGGCGAGTTGCCGCGGTGCCGCGATGCTGTTCGGCATTGATTCATACACGCTAGCTGAGATTGGTATGGCGCGCTACCTGAAGCGCCGCGCCGCAGCTCACTGGACCCGCGATACCGGCCGATGCGCCGCAGCGGCGCGTGTGCAGTCGCCGTCTGAGCCGTGATGTATGAGATGCGCGCGCGCCTTCGGGCTGTCCGCGGCGGCTCGGTAGAGTCCAAACGAAGAGTCGGTGGCAGAAGACCAGAACGGGAGGCGGCATATGTCCCCACAGGCAGGTACCTACGCGCAGGGCTCGGCACTCCTGCACTTCACGCGCAACGGCAACTTCGGTCCCGGTGGCCAGGAGCTGATGGTGCTCGAGCGCGGCGAGGGGGCCTACGTCTTCGACACGCAGGGAAACCGCTACCTGGACGGGCTCTCAAGCCTCTTCTGCGCGCAGATCGGCTACTCGTTCGGCGAGGAGATGGGAGCGGTCGCGGCAGCGCAGCTGCAGCGGCTGGCCTTCAACACGATGTGGGGAACCGCCCACCCGTCGGCGCTCGAGCTGGCCGACCGGCTCGCCGCCCTGGCCCCCGACGGGATCGACCGCGTGTTCTTCACCTCGGGCGGCTCGGAGTCCGTTGAGGCCGCGTGGAAGATCGCGCGCCAGTACCACGTGGCAAACGGCGAGCCGCAGCGGCTCAAGGCGATCGCCCGCAACATCGCCTACCACGGTGTGACGCTCGGCGCGCTGGCGCTCACCGGTGTGCCCGCGTACAAGGAGCAGTTCGGCCCACCCGCGATCCACACTCGCCACGTCTCCAACACCAACGCATTCCGCTCCGAGCTGTCGGGGGAGCAGCTGACCGCCAAGCTGCTTTCCGAGCTTGAGGACGCGATCATCGAGGAGGGGCCCGACACGGTCGCCGTGATCGTCGCCGAGCCGGTGCAGAACGCCGGCGGCTGCCTGGTGCCACCACCCGGATACTGGGAGGGGCTGCGCCGCATCGCAGACCGCTACGGGATCCTGCTGCACGCCGACGAGGTGATCACCGGCTTTGGCCGTCTGGGGGAGTACTTTGGCGTCAGTCGCTACGGCGTGAGCCCGGATCTGATCACGGTCGCCAAGGGGCTCACCTCCGCCTACGCGCCGATGGGCGCCGTGCTGGTCGCCGAGCGGGTTGCCGCACCCCTGTATGAGGATCGGCGCACGCTGATGCACGGGGTCACCTTCGGCGGTCATCCGCTGAGCGCCGCGATCGCGCTCAAGAACCTTGAGATCTTCGAGCGCGAGCGCGTGCTCGAGAACGTGCGCGCGCGCGAGGCCGGCCTGCGGGCGCGGCTCGAGCAGCTTGCGCAGGAGCTTCAGATCATCGGTGACGTCCGCGGTGCCGGCTTCTTCTGGGCTGTGGAGCTGGTCAAGGACGAGGACAACACCCGCTTTGACGCCGACGAGCGTGAACGCCTGCTGCGCGGCTACATGGTGCCGGCGCTGCAGCGGGCCGGGCTGATCGCCCGCGCCGATGACCGCGGCGACTCGGTGCTTCAGATCGCGCCACCGCTCATCGCAGATGAAGACGTGCTCGACGAGATCGTCGAGAAGATGCGCGAGGTCCTCGTCGGAGCCCAGCACGAGCTCGCGCTCACATAGCCGCCAGCAACTGCTGGCGCACGCGCTCTGGCTGTCCTGGGCGTCGATCTGCTTCGGCCTGGCGGCGGGGTCGCTGTCGGTCGCCTCGGGGATCGCCGACCACAGCCTCGGCGTGCTGGCCGCTGGGCTCTCGGTGCTGGCCGACGTGATGAGCTCAATCGTCCTGGTGTGGCGTTTCTGGTCAGAACGCACAGCGCGCGGCCACGGCGAGCGCTTGGAGGCACTCGCCACCCGCGCCGTTGTCGGGTGTCTCGCGCTCATCGCGCTGGCGCTGGCCTACGAGTCGCTCAGCGCGCTGCTGTCTGGCAGCCACCCCGGGTCAAGTGTGCTGACGATCGTCGTCGCGGCGGTCTCGTTCGTGGTGCTGGCGCCGCTGGCGGCCCTCAAGCGCGTGACCGCAGCGCGGCTTGCAAGCCACGCTCTGCGCGGTGACAGCACGATCAGCGCGATCGGCTCCGGTACCGCGGTGCTCGCGCTGATCGGGCTGGCGCTGTTTCACCTGGTCGGCTGGTGGTGGGCTGACCGCGTGGTGGCGCTGGTGATCGCGGCGGTCGCCGCGCTCGAGGCGCGTACGTTGCTCGTGGCCGAACGGGCATCCGACTGAGCGTCGGGGCCGATCTGCCAAAGTCTCTTGGCAAACGCCGGCCAGGAGGTACGTGATGTCGCGAGCGGTCAGGTTTGAGCGCTACGGAGCGCCGGAGGTGCTCGCCGTGGTTGAGGTGCAGACACCCGTACCGGCCGCTGATCAGGTGCTGCTGCGCGTCCGCGCGGCGGGCCTCAACCCGTTCGAGAGCAAGCTCAGACGCGGCCTGTTCGACGGTCAGATCCCGGTGAGCTTCCCGGCGGCACAGGGGACCGATGTCGCCGGGGTCGTCGAGCGTGTCGGCGAAGCCGTGCAGACCATGGCCCCCGGTGACGAGGTGTTCGGCGCGAGTGCCGGCCGTGGCAGCCATGCCGAGCTGGTGCTCGCCAACCCCAGCCAGCTGCTCGTGCGCCCGCCGCAGCTTGACTGGGCGGTGGCGGGCGGCTTGTGGACGGCTGCGAGCACGGCGGTGGCGACCGTCGAGGCCGTTGGCGTGCAGGCGCAGGACTGCGTGGTGGTGGCGGGCGCGGCGGGTGGCGTCGGCTGTCTTGCGGCGCAGCTGGCGGTCCACCACGGCGCGGCCGTGATCGGTGTGGCGAGCGAGAAGAACCATGCCTGGCTGCGCTCACGCTCGATCGTGCCGGTGGCCTATGGCGACGGCCTTGAGGAGCGCGTGCAGGCGGCCGCGGCGCGGGCCGGTGGGCGGCCGACGGCGCTGATCGACACGGTTGGCCACGGCTATGTGGAGCTGGCCCTGGAGCTCGGGATAGCGCCCGAGCGGATCGACACGATCGCCGACTTTGATGCCGCCCGCGAGCACGGTGTCAAGGCCGACGGCCAGTCGGCGCTGGCGGACATTGTGGCCGCCGTCGGTCAGGTCGCGGCGCTGATCGTCGCGGGCGCGGTCGAGCTGCCGGTCGCCGCGACGTTCACGCTCGAGCGTGTGCGCGAAGCGTATGAGCTGCTTGAGGCAAGCCATCCGGCCGGCAAGATCGTCCTGATGCCGTGAGCGGTCCGTTGGTGTGCGGCCGCAGGCGCGCAACCTTCGTGCATGCGTCGGGTTTGTTGAGGTGCGGGTCGTGCCGTCCAGCCACGGGCGACCTGCACGTTTTGCTGCCGAATCCGTAAAGCCGGCTGCTAGAACTAGCGAACTCCCCAAGCCGATGAGCCCGAGTCTGAATCGCACCCAGCGCCTGCTGGTCCTGGCCGCCGTGTTCGGCGCCCTGCTGGTGCTGCCCGCCGCGGCGGCAGCCGCCACGCACATCGTCAGGTGGAACCGCTCGGTACTGCTTGACAACCCCAACCGTGGCGGCGGTCTGGACGCGGTCAGCTGCGCCCCGACGGTGGCGAGCTCGCGCGCGCTGCTGTGCGTGGCCGGCGATGTCAGGGGCGACGTGCTGGTGTCAGCGCACCCGGCACGCAGCGCCGCGTTCTGGCAGCGGCAGGTGATCGACCCGCCGATCGCCATCACCGGTGTGAGCTGCCCGTCCACGACGCTCTGTGTCGCGGTCGACGCCCACGGTCAGGTGATGCACACGCTCGATCCGCTCGGCGGGGCGAAGTACTGGACCCATCCGCGGCGGATCGACAAGGCGACCCAGACAGGTGGCGGCTTCGCCGGCATGGCGGCCATCTCGTGCCCGACCACGACGCTCTGCGTGGCCGTGGACAACTCGCCCAACGGACAGGTGGCGGTCACCACCGACCCCACAGGTCCAGCCAGCGCCTGGACCCTGACCCCGCTGGGCAGCGGCGTCACGCTCGATGCCGTCAACTGCGTCTCGGCGACGTTCTGCATGGTCGGCGGCACCGACGGCTACTACAGCACCGACCCGACCGGTGGGGCAAGCGCCTGGAAGGCGGTCACCTCGCTGAGCTCAAGCGACTCCGTGATCGCCTCGCTTGACTGCAACACGCTCAAGCTGTGCATCGGGGTCGGCTACGGAAACGCCGGCGCCGGGCTCGCGACCGCATCCTCGACGCCCACCGCCGCGACCTGGACCAATTCGGTCGTGGGCTCGGATCCGCCCGCGCTGGGCGCCGGGGTGCTCGACAGCGTCGCCTGTCCGCTGCGCAACTTCTGTGTGGCCGCCGACGCCGCCTCCAACGTCTACACGACCAACTTCCCGGTGCGCGGGCACTGGAGCGTTGCCCGCCCGCTCAAGCGGGCCTCGCAGGCGACACTCAGCCAGATCGCCTGCAACCGGACGATCTGCGTCGAGGTCGACAACCGCGGAACCGTCACCTATGGCCTGGTGAAAGCGGTCACGCCGAGCAAGACGACGCCCGCCCCGGGCACGACGACCGCCACCACGCCAACGACGACCTCCGCTACGGGAACGACCACCACCTCCGCTGCGGGCTGAGCCTCAGCGCTCGATAATCGTGGTCGATGAGGTTGACCATGAAGATCGCGAGTGCTGAACGGCTTCTGGAGGGGACGTCTGCTGAGCGTCTGATCAACGAGGCCTGCTACCTGGGGTACTGCCTGCGCAGCGGCATGTTCGGAGTCGAGTCACCGGCCCGTGTGCTGGCGGTGGGTAACGCGCTCGCGGACTATGGGATGCTGGGCGGCGGGGTCGCGGTGGCCGCGATCCGGCACCCTGAGCGGACCGCGGTCATCGACGAGCTCGGCAGCCTGACCTACGGCGAGCTCGACGCCCGCGTCAACGCGCTCGCCAACGCCTGGCGCAGCGCCGGGCTGATGCCACGCGATGGTCTGGCGATCATGACGCGTAACCACCGCGGCTTTCTTGAAGCGCTCTTTGCGGGTGCGAAGTGCGGGGCCCGCGTGGTCCTGGTCAACACCGGGTTCTCGCCTCCGCAGCTCCGTGCGGTGCTGGACAGCGAGCGGGTGGATCTGCTCGTCCACGATGATGAGTTCGCGCCGCTCTGCGAGGGCTTGGAGCCGCGCCTCGGCTGCGTGCGCGCGTGGGTCGAGGACCCGGCTGCATCCGGGCCGACGATCGCGACGCTGGTCGCGTCGGCATCGAGCGCGCCGCCGCCTAAGCCGGCCCGGTCGCCGCAGCTTGTGATCCTGACCAGCGGCACGACCGGAACCCCGAAGGGCGCCGGTCGCCACGTGCCCTTCTCGCTGGCGCCGGTCGGGGGCCCGCTCAGCAAGGTGCCCTTCCGCTCTGGTGACAGGACCCTGATCTCGGCGCCGCTGTTTCACGCGCTCGGCTTCACCCAGGGCCTTTTGCAGATCGGCCTCGGTGCAACACTCGTGCTGCAGCGGCGCTATATCCCCGGGCAGGCGCTCGCCGCACTGGCCTCAAGGCGCGTGAACACCTGGATCACCGTGCCGGTGATGCTCCAGCGCCTGTTGGCCCTGGGCGAGGAGGTTGAGCGCCACGATCTCTCGGGGCTGCGGATCGTCTATCTGAGCGGCTCGCAGCTCGGGACCGCGCTGGCGCGCGAGGCGCTTGCTCGCCTCGGTCCGGTGCTCTACAACCTCTACGGCTCGACGGAGATCGCCTACGCGACCATCGCAAGCCCGGAGGATCTGGCGGCCGAGCCGGCGTGCGTCGGCCGGCCGGTGCGCGGCGCCCGCATCGCGATCCTCGACGGGGCCGGCCGGGAGCTGCCGGCCGGAGCGGTCGGGCGCGTCTTCGTGGGGCACATGATCCGCTTCGAGGGCTACACCGGTGGCGGCGACAAGGAGCGGATCCGCGGGATGGTCGCCTCCGGCGACGTCGGTCACTTCGACCAGTCCGGCCGGCTGTTCATCGACGGGCGCGACGACGAGATGATCGTCTCCGGTGGTGAGAACGTGTTTCCGGGCGAGGTGGAGGACCTGCTGCACGCCCACCCGGCGGTGCTCGAGGCGGCCGCAGTTGGCGTCGCCGACCCGAACTACGGCGAGCGCCTGAGCGTGTACCTGGTCTGCCGGCCCGGCGTCCAGCTCTCCGAGGAGGAGGTGAAACGCTACGTGCGCGAGAACCTAGCCAGATACAAGGTGCCACGGAGCGTCACATTCCTGGCCGAGTTGCCGCGCAACCCGACCGGGAAGGTGCTCAAACGGGAGCTGCTGGGTCGCTGAGATGGAGGTCACGATCGTCAATCGCAGTCGCGGAGAGACGGTCCTCTGCGCCCGCGCGCGAGTCGCCGAGAACCCGCTCACGCGGCTGCGTGGCCTGCTTGGACGCGCATCGCTGCCCGCCGGCGAGGGCATGCTGTTCCGTGGCGAGTCCTCGATTCACAGCGCCTTTATGCGCTTCCGCTTCGATGCTGTGTTTATGGATCGCGAGCTACGTGTCGTGGGATTGGCAGAGCGCATCCCACCATGGCGGGTGCGCGGCGCCCGTGGCGCCCGCAACGTGCTTGAGCTCGCGGCCGGAGAGATCGCGCGCAGTGGTGTGGCGATCGGCGACCAGCTGGCCGAAGTGGAGAGCGGCAGTGTCGACGCAAGCGAACAAAGCGGACGCTGAGCGGCGGGTCCCGCCGCTCCAGCTCAGCCCGCACCATCGCCCGGTGCCGGCGACCGATGTGGCACGCCGCCAATCGCGGACGGCGCGCTGGATCGCCGCACCCGTGATCGCGCTGTTGCTGGCGGGCGTTGGAGCCGCGCTCGTGCTTTCAAACCGGGCGGGTTCCGGCCCGGCCGTGCAACCGGCATTGGCCGTCGTGGTGCGCGAGAACCTGCGCGCGGGTGTGCATGATCGCGGGTCGCGCGCCCATGCGGCCGCCGGCGTGGCCCACGCGAGCGTGCGCACGCCGCCTGCGGCCGGCGCCGTGGCAGCCTCGCCACACGTGCTCAGCGGGGCCGATCTCGTGAGCCTGGCCAGCGGCTCGACCAGCTATGACCCGGCACCTGCGCTGATGGGCGACTACCGTGCCGCGGCGGCTCGCTACCGCATCCCCTGGCGGCTGCTGGCCGCGGTTGAGTACGTCACCGGGGGCTACGGTGACGTGCGCGCCGGGGTGGATACGCACGGCGAGCGGGCGCTCGCGGCGCAGCTACGAAGCTCGGGCGCGCTCGCGATCGACGGGGATGTGCTCGCGCAGGTCGCCAGACAGGCGACCGGCCCGAGCCCGGCGCTCCTGCGCGTGGCGCGCAGGTTGGCGGCGGCGGGCGCGCGCCAGCGCCCGGGTCCCGCTGTGGCCGCGGCGCTGGGCGGCGCCGGCGTCAGCCCGCAGGCCGTCCTGACGCTTGCGCAGGCGACCGACACGCACCTTGCCGCCACGGCCTCGCCGCGAGCGAGGATCAGGGCGATGCTCGACGAAGCCCACCTGCTCGACGGTCTCCCCTACGTCTGGGGTGGCGGACACACCAACCCCGCCTGGGTTGTCGGCTCAGGCTACGACTGCTCGGGGTTCGTGTCCGCCGTGCTGCACGCCGGCGGATACCTGGACTCGCCCGATACGACCCAGACGCTCCCCGGCTCGCCGGGCATCCTGGGCGGCCCTGGCAGGTACGTGACGATCTATGACCGCACGATCGCGACGCTGCGCGTGCGCGTCAAGAAGCGCGAGACCAGGACGGTGCGCCAGGTGGTGGCACCCAGCTCGTTTGGCGTGCATGTGACCCGCGGCCGGCGCGCGCGGGGGGCGGATGCGATCGCGATCACGCTGCCACGCTGGGTGGGGGCCTGGAAGACGGTGCGCGTGACGCGCCTGGTTCCCAGCGAGGACACCACCAACAACGACGAGCACGTGATCATCGACATCGACGGGCAGTGGTGGGAGAGCGGCGGATCCACCGCCGACGGCGGCGGTGCGATGGTGCACCGCATCCTCGACCCGAGCCCGTCCTACCTGAAGAGCTTCAACCGGATCCTGCACCCCAAGGGGCTCTAGCGAGCGTTAGCCTCAGGACCGGTGAGCGATCTGCAGCTGCATGCCGACGTGATCGTCGTCGGTGCCGGGCTGGCCGGGTTGGTCGCCACGGCCGAGCTGGCGGCCCAGCGCCGGCGGGTGCTGCTGCTTGACCAAGAGCCTGAGGCTTCGCTCGGTGGTCAGGCGTTCTGGTCGCTCGGCGGGTTGTTTCTGGTTGACTCACCCGAGCAGCGGCGGGCTCGCATCCACGACTCGTTTGAGCTCGCGTGGTCGGATTGGCTTGCGAGTGCGCGCTTTGACAGGCCCGAGGATGAGCACCCGCGTCGCTTCGCCCGCGCCTACGTTGAGTTCGCCACCAGCGAGAAGCGCGATTGGCTGCGCTCGCTCGGCGTGCGCCTGCTGCCGAGCCCTGGCTGGGCTGAGCGCGGTGGCGGGCACGCTCTTGCCCCCGGCAACTCGGTGCCGCGGTTCCATCTGGTTTGGGGGACCGGGCCGGCGCTGGTCGAGCCGTTCGAGCGGCGCGTGCGGGAGGCGGCCGGGCGCGGGCTGGTGCAGCTTGCGTTTCGCCACCGGGTCGATGAGCTGGTCGTTGAGCGTGGCGGGGTGGTGGGTGTCGACGGGGCGCTGCTCGCGCGCTCGCTCGTCGGTCGGGGCCAGGCGAGCTCGCGCGAGCCGGTCGGCCGCTTCCAGGCGCGTGCCGGCGCGGTGCTGGTTGCAAGCGGCGGCATCGGCGGCAACCTCGAGCTGGTGCGCCGCTATTGGCCGGAGCGCCTGGGGTCGCCGCCGAGCGAGGTGCTCACCGGTGTCCCCGCGAGCACCGACGGGCGCATGCTCCAGGTGGCGGAGCGAGCCGGCGCGCACTGGATCGGGCGTGATCGCATGTGGCACTACACGGAGGGTGTGCGCAACTGGAACCCGGTGTGGGAAAACCACGGGATCAGGATCCTTCCGGGGCCCTCGGCGATGTGGTTTGACGCTGTCGGCCGCCGCCTTCCCGCGCCGCTCTTTCCCGGGTTTGACACGGTCTCGACGCTCGCGCATCTGCGCGCCAGCGGTCATGACCACAGCTGGCTCGTGCTGAACCGCAGGATCATCGCGCGGGAGTTCGCGCTCTCTGGCTCGGAGCAGAACCCCGACATCACCGGCAGGGATCTCGAGGCCACGCTGCGCTCACGGCTTTTGCCGGAGGTGCCCGGCCCGATCCAGGCCTTTCTTGACTACGGTGAGGACTTTGTGCTGGCCGGCAATCTGCGTGAGCTCGTGGACGGCATGAATTTGCTGACGGGCGAGCGGCTGATCGAGCACGACCTGATCGAGCGTGAGATCGTCGCGCGTGACCGTGAGCTGGCCAACCCGTTCGGCAAGGACCTGCAGCTGATGGCGGTCCGCTCCGCCAGGCGTTACCTGCCCGACCGTCTGAGCCGCGTCGTGGCGCCGCACCGGATCCTTGACCCGGCCGCGGGACCGCTGATCGCGGTCAGGCTGCACATCCTGACGCGCAAGACCCTGGGTGGGCTGGCCACCGACCTGGAGGCGCGCGCTCTCGGTGCCGACGGTGGGCCGATCGGTGGTCTCTGGGCGGCCGGTGAGGTCGCCGGCTTCGGTGGCGGCGGCATGCACGGCTACAGCGCACTGGAGGGCTCGTTCCTGGGGGGCTGCCTGTTCAGCGGCCTGCAGGCCGCCCGCAGCATCGCCGCGCGCCTTTGAGGACTAACGTGACCGGCAGCATGAAGATCATCTACACATATACCGACGAGGCGCCGGCGCTCGCCACCGGCTCGCTGCTTCCGATCCTTGAGACCTTCGCCGCCGCCGCTGGCGTGGAGGTCGAGACCCGAGACATCTCCCTGGCTGGGCGGATCCTCGCCCAGTTCCCTGACCGCCTCAGCGCCGAGCAGTTCACCCACGACGCGCTGACCGAGCTCGGTGAGCTCGCCAAGACCCCCGAGGCCAACATCATCAAGCTCCCCAACATCAGCGCCTCGGTGCCGCAGCTGAAGGCGGCCATCGGCGAGCTGCAGGCGCAGGGCTTCGACATCCCCGACTACCCGGACGATCCACAGATGGCGGAAGAGCAGGAGATCCGCAGCCGCTATGACCGTGTCAAGGGCAGCGCTGTGAACCCCGTTCTCAGACAGGGCAACTCCGATCGTCGTGCGCCCGCCTCGGTGAAGGCGTACGCGCGCAAGCATCCGCACACGATGGGCCCCTGGTCCTCGCAATCACGCTCGCACGTCGCGACGATGAGCGACGGCGATTTCCGCGCGACCGAGCTGTCAATGACGGTTCCTGAGGCGACCACGGCGCGCATCGAGCACGTCGCCAAGGACGGCACGGTCACGATCCTGAAGCCCGACCTCCCGCTGCAGGCCGGCGAGGTGCTGGACGGCTCGGTCATGCGCGTTGCCGAGCTGCGCGCATTCTTCACCGACCAGGTGACGGATGCTCTGGAGAGCGGCCTGCTCTACTCGGTGCATCTCAAGGCAACGATGATGAAGGTCTCGGACCCGATCATCTTCGGCCACGCCGTCACAACCTTCTTCCCGGAGCTGATCGGGACCCCGGGCTGGGATCCCGACGACGGGCTCGGCGCGCTGCCGGCCGGGACCACGGTCAACTATGAGGGCAAGCCGGCGCTTGCGATGGTCGACTCTGACCGCGGCATCACCAACCTGCACGTCCCCAGCGACGTCATCATCGACGCCTCGATGCCCGCGGCGATCCGCGCATCGGGCCAGATGTGGAACGCACAGGGCCTCCAGCAGGACACGAAGTTCGTGATCCCCGACCACGGCTACGCGGCGCTCTACGCGGAGACGATCGACGACTGCCGGCGCAACGGCGCCTTTGATCCAGCCACGATGGGCACCACCCCCAACGTCGGGCTGATGGCCCAGGCGGCGGAGGAGTACGGCTCACACGACAAAACCTTCAAGGCGCCGTCGGCCGGCACGGTGAGGATCGTCGACGCGCACGGCGCGACGCTGATCGAGCACGAGGTGCAGGCCGGCGACATCTGGCGCGCCTGCCAGGCCAAGGACGCCCCGATCCGTGATTGGGTTCGCCTTGCCGTGGGACGGGCGCGTGCGACCGGCGCGCCGGCGGTGTTCTGGCTGGATGAGACCCGTCCGCACGACCGCGAGCTGCTTGTCAAGGTGCGGGATGAGCTTTCCCGGCTTGACACCCAGGGGCTTCAGATCGAGTTCCTCCCGGTCGCCGAAGCCACCCGCTTCACGCTGGCTCGTGCTCGTGCCGGCCAGGACACGATCTCGGTCACCGGCAACATTCTGCGTGACTACCTCACGGACCTGTTTCCGATCATCGAGCTCGGGACCAGCGCGAAGATGCTCTCGATCGTGCCGCTGATGGATGGGGGCGGGATGTTCGAGACCGGCGCCGGCGGCTCGGCCCCCAAGCACGTGCAGCAGTTTGTGCGCGAAAACCACCTGCGCTGGGACTCGCTGGGCGAGTTCCTGGCGCTCGCCGTCTCACTGGAGCTGGTCGCCGACCGCGACGCGAACCCGCGCGCCAGGGTGCTGGCCCAGACCCTGGATCGTGCGACCGGCCGCGTGCTTGAGGAGCGCCGCTCGCCGTCGCGCAAGGTGGGCGAGCTTGATAACCGTGGCAGCCACTTCTATCTGGCGCTGTACTGGGCGCAGGAGCTGGCCGCGCAGGGTGACGAGCCCGAGCTGGCTGAGCGCTTCGGTCCGCTCGCCGAGCGCCTGGCGGCAGCGGAGGGACGGATCGTCGCCGAACTGGAAGCCGTCCAGGGCGCTCCGGTCGACATCGGCGGTTACTACCACCCGAACCTCGCGCTGGTGGACGCCGCGATGCGACCATCCGCGACGCTCAATACGGTGCTAGCCGACTTCCGTTAGGGCGCGCGGCTCGGCCGCGTCGGGCCGGATCAGGCGCCAGATCTGTTCCATCACTGCGCTGCGCGGCGGCAGGCGCTCCTCGCCACCGAGGTGCATCTGCCGCCGCACGACGCGGGCGAAGCTCGTGTCGATCACCAACATGGCGACGACCCGTGGGTCGAAGCCTGCGCCGAGTCGGCCGGCCTGCTGCTGGGCTCGCAGGTAGGCGCTGATCGCCTCAACCCCCTTGTGCGGGCCAAGGTCCTTGGCCTCGATATAGCGGGCGACGGCCTCCTTGAGGTCGGGGTCTGACTGGGCCGCGTGCAGGATCGGGAGCACGTCGTCAAAGAACTGCTCGAGCCGGTCTGCCGCGCGCTCGAGCACGCTCATCGGCTCGCGCGCGTCGGACTCCTCCACGCCCACCAGAAACAGCGGTCTCATGCCGCACTCGAAGATCGCCTCCAGCAAGCCGTTGCGGTCGTGGAAGTGGTAGTAGACGCTCGCGTCTGAGACGCCGGCGCGCGATGAGATCTCGCGGCTTGTCAGGTGTGCGATCCCCTGTTCGCGCAGGACCGTGAGCGCGGCGTCGAGGATCGCCTCGCGGCCGCCGGTCGGTGGCCGGCCCCTGCGCCTGGGTTGTTCGTCCGTGTCGGTCATCGCTCGCCGGACGGAGCCTAGCTGGTCGCCAGCACACTTTCTGAGCGGCAGCTCAGCGTCCGAGTGATATTCTGAGCGCGAACTCAGTTAAATGACCTAGAACTGGAGCTCGCGGATGGACCGAAAGTGGTGGACGCTGATCGCCGTCTGCACAGGCGTATTCATGCTGCTGCTCGACCTCACGATCGTGAACGTCGCCCTGCCGCAGATCGAGAAGGCCTTCAACGCCAGCCTCTCAGATCTGCAATGGGTGATCGACGCCTACGCGCTGATGCTCGCCGCGCTGCTGTTGACGGCCGGTTCGCTGGCTGACCTGTTCGGCCGCAGACGCCTGTTCGCCAGCGGGATCGTCATCTTCACGCTCGGCTCGGCGCTCTGCGGTTTCGCGCAGAGCTCGCTGTTTCTCTCGCTCGCGCGGGCGCTGCAGGGCGTCGGCGGCGCGATCATGTTCGCCACCTCACTGGCGCTGATCGCGCAGGCCTTCGAGCCGCGCGACCGGGGCGTGGCGTTCGCCGCCTTCGGAGCGGTCACCGGCGTGGCGGTCGCGATCGGACCGGTGCTGGGCGGTGCGATCACAAGCGGCCTCTCCTGGCGCTGGATCTTCTTCGTCAACGTGCCGATCGGCGTCATCGCGCTGGCCGTCACGCTGCGGCGTGTCGAGGAGTCGCGGCTGCCGGGGGCGCCGCGGCCCGACATCTTCGGCTTTTTGACCTTCAGCCTCGCTCTGGCGGGGCTGGTTTACGGGCTGATCCGCAGCCAGAGCGAAGGCTGGGGCGGCTTCGAGGTGATCGGCTCGCTGGCGGCTGCCGCGGTCCTGCTGGTCGCCTTCGTCATCATCGAGCGCCGCATCAAGGGGCCGATGTTCGACATGAGCCTGCTGCGCGTACCGACCTTCAACGGTGGCCTGGCCGCCGCATGGGCCGTCTCGGCGTCGATCTTCTCGCTGCTCACCTACCTGATCATCTACTTCCAGGACCTTCTGGGCTTCTCGGCGATCGGCGCCGGGTTGCGCTTTCTGCCGCTCAGCGGTTGCATCTTCCTGGTGGCCGGTGTGGCAGGCAGGCTCACGACCAAGGTGCCGATCAGCTTCCTCATCGGCGGCGGCTTCGCGCTGGTCACCGTCGGCCTGCTGCTGATGCACGGCGTCACCCCCGGCGGCAGCTGGACGCACTTCCTGCCCGGCTTCATCGTCGCGGGCGTGGGTACGGGCCTGATCAACGTGCCACTGGCCTCCACCGCGGTGGGCGTCGTGCCGGCGCAGCGCGCAGGCATGGCTTCGGGCATCAACTCCACCCTGCGGCAGGTCGGTATCGCCACCGGCGTGGCGCTGTTGGGCACGATCCTGATCAGCAAGATCAGATCCGACGTCATCGCAAAGCTGTCGCTGACGCCGCTGCACGCTCAGGCGCACACGATTGCGACCGCGCTGAGCGCCGGTGGCTTCAGCCAGGCGCTGGCCCAGGCCCCGCACCGCTATCAGGGGCTGGTCCTCTCGGTTGCCCGCAGCAGCTACGGCGACGGGCTCAACACGATCCTGCTGATCGGCGCGGGGATCGCGCTCTTCGGCATGGTCATGGCGCTTTTGACGATCCGCCAGCGCGACTTCCACCAGGTGCCCGCGCAGGTCGCAGAGGTAGCCGCTGCTGCCTGAGCAGCTCAGCCCCGGGCGCGGCGTGGATCGGCGGTCTGCCAGGCAAACGCGGGTGCCGTTTGCGCCGGCGCGGGCGCCCCTCCGTGGCCAGTCTCACTGATAGATGGGTCGCGATCGTGGCATCGACAAGGGGCCAGAGTCCCTACTTGTATCGGTGGAAATCCGTGCCCTCACCGCTGGTCGGAGGCGGTAGGTTGAGAGGCATGACCAAGATCACCGCAGTCCACGGCCGCCAGATCTTCGACAGTCGCGGCAACCCAACCGTAGAGGTGGACGTGACCACGGCGTCCGGAGCGATCGGGCGTGCCGCCGTCCCTTCCGGTGCGTCGACCGGCACGCGTGAGGCGGTCGAGCTGCGCGATGGCGGCAAGGCCTACGATGGCAAGGGGGTCACGCGTGCGCTGGAGCATGTCAGCGGCGAGATCGCCACCGCCGTGCGGGGGCTCGATGTCGAGGACCAGGCTCAGCTCGACCGCGTGATGATCGAGCTTGACGGTACGCCGAACAAGGCCAGGCTGGGCGCCAATGCGATCCTTGGCGTGTCCATGGCGGTGGCCCGAGCAGCCGCCGCCGAGCAGGGGCAGCCGCTCTGGCGCTACCTCGGCGACGAGCGCACAGACCTGCTGCCGGTGCCGATGTTCAACGTGCTCAACGGCGGCATGCACGCCGACAACCCCGTGGACTTTCAGGAGTTCATGATCGTGCCGTACGGAGCCGCCTCGTTCGCAGATGCGATGCGCATGGCGACCGAGACCTATCATCGGCTGAAGGCCATTCTGCACGAACGCGGCCTGTCCACCGGTGTAGGTGACGAGGGCGGCTTTGCGCCGGCGCTCACATCCAACGAGGCGCCGCTGGAGCTGCTGGTGGCGGCGATCAAAGCGGCTGGGTATCACCCGGGTGAGCAGATCGGGATCGGCGTCGATCTTGCCAGCAGCGAGTTCTTCGCGAACGGCGCCTACGAGCTGAAAGGCGAGGGCCGGACACTCGGCTCGGAGCAGATGATCGACTACTGGGAGCCCCTGCTTGACCGCTATCCGATCGTGATGCTCGAGGACCCGATGGCCGAAGAGGACTGGGATGGCTTCCGGCTGTTCACCGAGCGGATGGGCGCACGGGTGCAGCTCGTCGGCGATGACATCTTCGTTACCAACCCTGAGATCCTGAAGCGCGGCATCAAGGCTGGGATCGCCAACTCGGTGCTGATCAAGCTCAATCAGATCGGCACGATCACCGAGACGCTCGAGACGATCGCGATCGCCCGCGCCGCCGGCTATCGGGCTGTGGTGTCGCACCGGTCCGGTGAGACCGAGGACCCGTTCATCGCCGATTTCGTGGTCGCCACCGGTGTGGGCCAGATCAAGACCGGGGCGCCTGCGCGTTCCGAGCGCGTCGCCAAGCACAACCAGTTGCTGCGCATCGAGGGAGAGCTCGGATCGCGTGCCCGCTTCGCGGGTCGCGCGTAATTCCGCGCCCCCGCGCGCCCCCGCGCGCCCTGAAGCGCGCCTGCAGGGCACGCGGGGGCACCTGTGATACGTTTGTCGCGTCAGATGGAGTCCTGACGCGAGTGCCGGGCGCCGACAGGCGCAGGACACCCCGAACCGCCCAGGCTTGGAACAAGGGTTGATGGCTCCTTTCGCAGTGATCCGCATGTCACTTGACGCGAAAGGAGTAGGTAGCCGCGGTGCCGACGCTTCCCGACTGGGCGCTTCAGGTCCTCCAGGTGCTCGTCATCCTGGTGATGGCGCCGCTTGTCACGGGGATCATCGCCCGGGCTGAGGCGATCATCCAGCAGCGCCGCGGGCCGCGGATCCTGCAGCCCTACTACGACATCCTCAAGCTGCTGCAGAAGGAGACCGTGCTGCCGGAGCCGGCCGGGCCGGTGTTCCGCGCCGCCCCGTATGTGAGCTTTGCGGCGTATGCGACCGTGCCGCTGCTGATCCCGGTGCTCACGACCTTCCCGCTGCCGCTCGGTTACATGGCCGACTTCTTCGGCGTGGGCATGATCCTCGCGTTGGCCAGCTGGGTTGTTTCGATCGCCGCGGTGGACAGCGGCAGCCCCTACGCGCAGCTCGGCTCGAGCCGCCTGCGTTCCTTCGGCGCGTTCAACGAGCCGACCGTGATCTTCGTGACCTTCGTGCTGGCGCTCACGACGCACACCGACCTGCCCTACGCCTTCGGGGCGACGATCCGCTCGGCGACGGTCCAGGTCTTCAGGCCCAGTCACCTGCTGATGCTCGCGGCCTTCTTCATGCTGGTGCTGAACGAGACCGGGCGCATCCCGGTTGAGAACCACGGTGGCACGCTCGAGTTCGGCCAGATCGACGAGGGCCGGGTGGCAGAGCACTCCGGGCCCGGGCTCGCATTCCTGCGCTGGGGCGCGAGCGTCAAGCAGCTTCTGCTGTTCACGATCCTGATGAACGTGCTGGTCGTCCCCTGGGGCATGGCCGCCACCGGCAACCTCGGCTCGGTGCTGATCGCGATCGGCCTGCTGTTCTGTAAGGCGCTCGCGGTCGGGGCGGTGGTGGTGGTGATCGAGTCGAGCTTCGCCAAGCTGCGGCTCTACAAGATCCCCGAGTTCACGGTCGCGAGCTTCCTGCTCGCGGTGCTGGCGGTCCTGGTCTTCCTCTTCGAGCCCGCCTACGGCGATCTGAAGCTGACCGTGTTCGGGGCGGGCGCGACGATCACCGCCGTGATCGTGCTGCTGCTCGAGTTCGGGCTGCTGCGCTCGCAGGATGTCTGGGAGCAGCTGCGGCTCTACGCGCTCGGCTCGGTGGTGGTCGCGGCGCTCGCTTTCATAACCGCCGCCACCGGGCACGGCGAGGGCTCGCTGTATGCGCTGGGCGCGGTCACGATCGGCCTGAAGGCGCTGCTCTTCCCGCTCGGGATCCGCTACATCCTGCGGCGTCTGGACGCCGAGCCGCGCGTGAGCTCCATGATCGGGGTGCCCTCAGCGATCCTGCTGGCGATCCTCCTGTGCTGCTTTGCGTTCATCGCGCTGGCGCCCGTGCATCTGGGGGCCGAGGCAGCGCTACCGCTATCGGCGCTGCCGATCGCGGTGGGCGGCGTGCTGGTGGCGTTTTTGTTGATGGTGCTGCGCCCGCATGCGCCCTCGCAACTGCTCGGCTTCCTCGCGCTCGAGAACGCCGCCACCGTTGCCAGCATCGTGATCGCGCCGGGGCTTCCGATCATCCTCGCGCTGCTCTTGCTCTTCGACGTGCTCGTCGGTGTGCTCGTGTTTGTGGTGCTGGTGCAGTACCTCGCCATCGAGCGCAGCGCGATCCGCACCGACGCCCTGGACAGGCTGACCGGATGAGCTGGGCGCTCTACACGATCCTCGCCGTGCCGCTCGCCGCGACCCTGGCGAGCCTGCTTCCCGACTGGCGCCTGGCTCGGGCGGTGACGGTGATCGCGGGCCTCTTCGCGCTCGGCGTCGCGATCGCGATCGCGATCAGGGTGAGCCACGGCCGCGTGTTTGACACCGCCGCCGGCTGGCTGCGGGTCGATTCGCTGGGCGCCGTGTTCCTGCTGGCCACCGCTTTCGTATATGCGATGGCGGCGGTGTTCTCGGTCGGCTACATCGGCGTGGAGCGCGCAGGCGCCGGCTTTGGCTGGTTTGCCAGACGCTACTTCTCGCTGCTGAACCTGTTCGGCGCGGTGATGCTGCTGGTGCCGCTGGCGTCTGACTTTGGCGTGCTGTGGGTGGCGGTCGAGCTGACCACGATCGTCTCCGCGCTGCTGGTCGCGATCGACCGCACCGACGGGGCGCTCGAGGCCGCCTGGAAGTACGTGCTGATCGCCTCGAGCGGTCTGGGCATCGCGCTGCTGGCCGTGATCGTCATCTATGCGACCGGCACCCAGGCGCTCGGTAGCGCCTACATCCCGCGCTTCACCCGCCTGATCGCCCACGCACACACGCTGAGCCCCGACGCTGTGAAGCTCGCGTTCGTGCTGGCGGTCGTCGGCTTCGGCACCAAGGTCGGCTTCGTGCCGATGCACACCTGGCTGCCCGACGCGCACAGCGAGGCACCCGCGCCCGCCTCGGCGATGCTGTCAGGCTCGCTGCTGGCGGCGGCGCTATACGCGATCCTGCGTTTCTTTCAGGTTGCCGTCGCCAACGGTGACCGCGCGTTCGCCCAACACGTGCTGATCGTCTTCGGCGCGATCTCGCTGATCGCAGCGAGCTTCTTCGTGCTGCGCCAGGGCAACTTCAAGCGGCTGCTCGCCTACTCATCGATCGAGCACATGGGCATCATCGCGCTCGGGATCGGCTTCGGCGTGCCGCTCGCGGTCGCGGGCGCGCTATTGCACGTGATCACCCACGCCTCCACCAAGGCGCTCGCCTTCCTGGGCACCGGCTCGCTGCTGCGCGGCTACGGCACCAAGGAGGTTGAGCACGTGCGTGACGCGGGCCGGCGCATGCCGTGGACGGGGCCGATGTTCATGGCCGGGACGCTCGCGCTCTGCGGGCTGCCGCTCTCCGGCGTGTTTCGCAGCGAGTTTGAGATCGTCACAGGCGGGTTTCAGGCCGCCCAGTACGTCGGTGTCACGCTGCTGGTGGTGTTCGTGAACGTCGCCTTCTTCGGCGTGATCTGGCACAGCTCGAGCATGGTCATCGGCCGCGACCCGGCTGCGGCGTCCGCGCAGCCTGGCGGCGGGCCGGCGGGCGCTTTGCCCGTTGCGGGCGGCCCGCTGGCCGCCCGCGAACGCAGCGCGTGGATGGTCGCCGGCATGCTCGGCTGCCTGGTGGTGGTCGTCGGGCTCGGCGTGCACCTGCCCGGCGACCTGGTGGCGCTGCTCGATAGCGCCCGCCACCGACTGGAGGTACCGGGCGCATGAGTGCCACCGGCATCGAGCAGCTGCCCGAGTGGCTGCGCGCCGGGCTCGAGCCGGGCGGCGCAGGCGAGCACAGGCTGGCCGTGGACGCCGGCCAGTTCGCCGCTGCGGTGGACGAGCTGCGCGCCGCGCAGGCGCGCTTCATCACGCTGTTTACGGCGCAGACGCCACGGCCGGCGCTGAGCGCCGTCTTTGCGCTGCAAGGCGAGCTTCTGCTGTTGCAGGCGCCGCTTGAGGCCGGAGGCGTCCCGGGGCTCGGAGAGCTCGCCGACCGCTGGCCGGCGATCGCCTGGGCCGAGCGTGAGCTGCTCGAGCGCGAGCCGCACAGCGGCGGCGAGCATCCCCTGACAGGACAGCGCCTGACCGCGCCGGACCCCGACCTGATCGAGCACGAGGTGGCCGGCCTGGATGTCTTTGCGATCCCCTACGGCCCGGTCCGCTCGGGTGTCTTTGAGGCGATCCAGTTTTTGATCGAGACCGGCGGCGAGGACGTCATGCGCGTGCACACCCGCCCGTTCTTCAAGCACCGCGGCATGGAGGCGCGCTTCGCGGGCCTCGCCCCCGATGTGGGGGTGCACGTGGCCGAGCGGGTGGCGGGGATCGCAAGCGTCGCCTACGCGTGTGCGTTCTCCCATGCCGTCGAGCGCGCCCTGGGTGTCGAGCCGCCACGCCAGGCGCAGCGCTGGCGGGCGATCCACTGCGAGCTGGAGCGCATGGCCTGCCACCTGGACGTGATCGCCAAGGAGGCCGAGACCACTGCGCTGTATGTCGGCCAGGCACGCTTTCAGATCCTCAAGGAGAGCGTGCAGCGGCTGCGCGTGCGGCTGTCCGGCAGCCGCTTTGGCCGCGGTGTGGTCGTGCCCGGCGGGGTGCGCGGCGAAGCCGGGCTCAGCACGGGGGAGTTGATCAACGCGATTGATGCGATCGAGCGCGAGCTTCAGCGCGACCGCCGGCTGTTTTTGAAGACCAGCTCGATGACCGACCGGCTGATCGGCACCGGTCGGCTGGAGCGCCGACTGGTCGAGCGCCACTGCGCCGTCGGTCCGCTGGCGCGCGGGTCCGGGCTCTCCACCGACGCCCGGCACGAGCGCCCCTACGACGACTACCGGCGGCTCGGTCTGCGGGTCGTGACGATGCGCGAGGGGGACGCGATGGCGCGCATCAACGTCCGCTTCGGCGAGCTGTTTGAGTCGCTGCGGCTGATCCGCCAACTCGCCGGGCATCTCGGGCGGGGAGCGCGAGATCTCTCGGTGCCGCTGCCCAAGCGGGGCAGCGGCACCGCCTGCGGCTGGGCCGAGGCGCCACAGGGCGAGCTGCTCTTCTGGGTCGAGCTGCACGAGGGCCTCGTCCACCGTGTGCACATCGCCTCGCCGTCGCTGCGCAACTGGGCGCTCTTTGATCACGCCTTCCCCAGGGACGTGCTGACCGACTTCGTCTTTATCGAGCACAGCTTCGGGCTTACGCCGGCGGGGGCCGATCGCTGATGCTCGAGTGGATCTATCGGGGCCTTGGCAAGCGCAGGATCACCACCCGGTATCCGCGGGTCCCCGAGCCCGCCCCCGAAGGCTTTCACGGCAGGATCGATGTTGTAAGCGGCGAGCCGGTCCCGCCCGCGCTCGCCGAGCTGTGCCCGACCGGCGCGATCGCCGTTGACAACGCCGGGAGCGTGTCGCTTGACCGTGGCCGCTGCATCCTCTGCGGCGAGTGCGTCCGCGCGCTGCCTCAAGTGTTCGCGTTCGCCTCCGTGTATGAGAGCGCCGCAGGCTCCCGGCAGGCGCTGCTCACCGGTCCCGGCGCTGACCAGGCCTCTGCCGAGCCGGGCCGCGGAGCGCTCGCAGACCAGGCCGCGATGCTGCGCCGCTCGATCCATGTGCGCCACATCGACTGCGGCTCCGACGGGGCCGAGGAGTGGGAGATCACCGCGCTGTGGAACCCCTACTACGACATCCAGCGCCTCGGCTTCTTTCTCACCAACTCCCCCAGACACGCCGACGTGCTGCTTGTGACCGGGCCGGTCACCGACCCGATGCGCGCGCCGCTAGAGCGCACCTGGGAGGTGATGCCGCAGCCCAAAGCACTGGTGGCGGTCGGCACCGACGCCTGTGGCGGCGGGCTACACGACTGGGGTGGGGTTGACCGGATCCTGCCGGTTGACGTGTACGTGCCGGGCTCCCCGCCCGCGCCGATCGCGATCATGCACGGCCTGCTGTTGGCGGCCGGGATCCTGACGGCGGGACAGGTGATGGCGTGAGCGCGTTGTACCGGGTCGCGATGGGCACGCTCGCGCTGGCGGTGCTGCTGGCGTGGTTCGGTCCGCCTCGCTGGCGCGAGCGCCTCGGAGCACTGTCCTCCGCCGTCGGGTGCGTGCTGCTCGTGATCGTCGGCCTGGCGGCGGCGCTTGGTGGTGCGGCGCCGGTCGTTGACCTCGGCTCCTGGCTCGCCTTCGGGCACAGCGCCCTGCGCGCCGACGGCCTTTCAGGAATCTTCCTGGCGCTCACCGGGGTCACCGGCGCCGCGGTCTCGCTCGCCTACACGGAGCTGCCCGCCGGGCGCTGGCTGACCACGCTCGCCAGCGCGCTGGTGCTCTTCATCGCGGTCGCGATCGGCGCTGACAACGGCTTTCTGTTCTTCCTGGCCTGGGAGGCGATCACACTCTGCGTGTACCTGATCGCAAGCGCCGGTGAGACCCGCGAGGACTTCATCGGTGGCTACCTCACCGGCGGACTTGCGAAGCTCGGCGGCGCCGCGCTGCTCATCGCCTTCGCGCTGCTCTACGCGCACACGCACAGCTTCTCGATCGAGGTCTGGCGCCACGCCCACCTCTCGGCGGGAACGCGGGATGTGCTCTTTGCGCTGTTTCTGATCTGCTTTGCGACCAAGGTCGGGATGCTGCCGTTGCAGGGTGGGCTGCCCGCCGGCTACAGCGCCGCGCCGAGGCTCGGCGCCGCGTCGCTGTCGGTCGCGCTGTGCGCCGGCTTCTACGGCATCTGGCGCTTTGAGTTCGACGTGCTCGGCCCGTTGCCGACCGCCTGCGGCGACGCGCTTTTGATCCTGGGTGCGCTCACCGCGGTCAGCGGGATCGCCTACGCGCTGGCCCAGGATGACCTGCGTCGGTTCTTGGGCTACTCGACCGTCGAGCACGCGGGCATCGCGCTGATCGGCTTTGCGGTGGCGCTGCTCGGGCTGGCCGCCCACGACCGCACGCTGGCGGCCGCCGGCCTGTTGGCGAGCACGCTGCACGTCTGCGCGCACAACCTCGCCAAGACGCTGGCGCTGATCAGCATCGACCGTGTGGCCCTGGCGAGCGGTGAGCGCACTCTGGACCCGCTCGGCGGGCTGTCGCGCCGCATGCCGTTCAGCGCCGTGTCGCTGGGGCTGGCGACACTGACCCTGGCGGCGATCCCGCCGCTCGGCGGGTTCGTCAGTGAGTGGTTCACCTTCCAGGCGCTGCTGCAGGCCTTCCGGATGCCGACGTTGCTCTCCAGGCTGCTGTGTGCGCTCGCCGCCGCGACGCTCGCGCTGACCGCCGGGCTCGGTCTGCTCGCCTTCGCGAAGTACTACAGCTTCATCTTCCTGGGGCGCGCGCGCGAACGGCTCTCGCACCTGCGCGAGCCCTCGCGCTGGCCGCTCGGCGCCGGCGCGCTCGCGGTCGTCGTCCTGTTCCTCGGCACCGTGGCGCCGTGGGAGATCCACGCGATCGGGTCGGGCCTGGCGCCCGAGCTTGGTTTCAACCTCGCGAGCACCACGATCAGCCACCCGCTGGTGCTGACCCCGGTGTTCAAAGGCTTTGCGGTGCTCGACCCGACCTGGCTCAGCCTGGTGCTGCCGCTCTACGCGGTGCTCGCGGCGCTGATCGCACTTGGCGGCGACCGTCGCCGGCGCGTGCGCCGCGCGCCGGTGTGGGTCACCGGCAGCGGCGCCCGGCTGCCCGCGGTTCAGTACCGGCCTTCGGCCTACTCAAACCCGATGCGCGTGATCCTGCGCGGCCCGCTCGGCTTCCACACCCGCGTGCGCACCGCGGGCGAGGATGAGGCGGTCGAGCCCTACGTGCGTGAGGCCCGCGTCGTGTTCGCGGTCGACCGCTTCCTCTACCGGCCCGCGACGAACCTGGCTCTGCGCGTGGCTGCGCGCGTGCGCGCCACCCAGTCCGGGCGTCTGTCCGCCTACCTTCTCTACATGCTCGTCGCGCTCTTGGCTGCCCTGTCCCTGATCCCCATACTGCACTGATGTTTCAACGAATCCTGCTTGCCTGGGACGGCTCAGAGGTCGCGCTGCGCGCCTTTGACGCCGCCATCGATCTCACCCGCCGCTACGACGCCGAGCTGGTCGCCGTCTCGGTCGCCTACTCGCCCGCGCACGCGGAGACCGCCGCCGATCGCGCGGAGACAGCGCAGGCCGCGCACCGCTACCTCACCGGGTCCTTTGAGGAGGTTGCCGACCGCGCGCACCGCGCCGGCGTGCAGGTCAGCCACCAGATCATCGAGGGCGATGATCCCGCACAGGCTCTGCTTGCGCACTGTCACACGCACGGCTTTGACCTGATCGTCGCCGGTCACCATCGCGCGGGCCGCGCGGGCCGGCTGCTGCTCAAGGGCGTGGTGCCCGCGCTGATCGAGAACGGCGCGCCGGTCCTGGTGGTCGGTGACTACGAGTACGGCGGCTCACGGGGCGCATGAGCGGCCTGGACAGGCGGGAGCTTTCGGCGATCTTCGCCGGGGGCGCGATCGGCGCGCTCGTGCGCGTGTGGCTCAGCCAGCGCTTCACGCAGGGCGATACCTCCTGGCCGTGGACGATCTTTGCGATCAACGTCAGCGGCTCGTTCTTGCTCGCGTACCTGGCGACCCGCCTGCAGGAGCGTCTGCCGCAGTCCACATACCGCCGCCCGGCGCTCGGCACCGGCTTCTGTGGCGCCTACACCACGTTCTCAACCATGCAGGTGGAGATCGTCAAGATGGCCGTGGCGGGCGACTGGGGGCTGGCTTGTGGCTATGGGTTTGCAAGCCTCAGCGCGGGCCTTGTGGCTATCTGGCTGGCGTCTGCGATCGTCAGAAGGGCCAGGCTCGCATGAGCTGGTGGCTGTGGCTTGCGGTGGCGGCGATCGGCGGGGCAGGGGCGGTGGTCAGGTTCGTGACCGACGCGGTGATCTCCGGGCGCTTCGGGCGTGACTTTCCGCTGGGGACGCTCGCGATCAATTTGAGCGGCGCGCTCGTGCTCGGCTTCCTGTCGGGGGTGGGGGCGGTCGGCGAACTCGACCTGCTGGCGGGCACGGCGCTCATCGGCTCCTACACGACGTTCTCAACCTGGATGCTCGAGAGCTACCGGCTGGCCGAGGACGCGGAGCCATGGCCGGCCGTGGTCAACGCGGTGGCCAGTCTGCTGCTCGGGTTCGCCGCGGCGCTGCTCGGACGTGCGATCGGACGCTCGATATGAACGAGGACTGCCTGAAGTTGACCACCTACTTCGGTGAGCGTGACCGCACCGAGGCGGGCCGGCTGCTCGCCGACGAGCTGATGGACATCTACGGTGCCCACCGGCTGGCCGCAAGCGTCCTGCTGCGCGGCGCCGAGGGGTTCGGGCGTCTTCACCACCTGCACACCGACCGTCAGCTCACCTCCTCGGAGGATCTGCCGGTCGTCTCGGTCGCCGTCGATGAGCGCGCGCGGATCGAGCAGGTGCTCGGAACGGTGCTCGCGGTCAAGCGCCGTGGGCTGGTCACGCTTGAGCGCGCGCGGCTCACTTCGGGTGAGATCGGCCGCGTTGAGCTGCCGGAGGAGCTCGGCGAGGCGACCAAGCTGACCGTGTATGTGGGCAGGGGGGAGCGGGTCGGTGGCGCCCCGGCGCATCTGGCGATCTGTGAGCTGCTGCAGCGCCGGGGAGTTGCGGGCGCAAGCGTGCTGCTCGGCGTCGACGGCACCCGCGGCGGTCTGCGCGCCCGCGCCAAGTTCTTTGCACGCAACGCCGATGTGCCGATGATGGTCATCGCGGTCGGTGCAGGCGAGCGCATCGCGGCCGTGCTGCCCGAGATCGGGGGCCTGCTCGAGCAGCCGCTTTTGACGCTCGAGCGCGTGCGCATCTGCAAACGCGACGGCGAGCTGCTCGCCACGCCGCGCGAGCTGCCCGGCGCAGACGAGCACGGCCTCGCGCTCTGGCAGAAGCTGATGATCTACAGCTCCCACAACGCCACCGGCGCACACGGACGTCCGCTTCACCTGGAGATCATTCACCGGCTGATGCACGACAGCGAGGCAGCCGGCGCGACCGTCCTGCGCGGCATCTGGGGCTTTCACGGCGAGCACGCCGCGCACGGTGACCGCTTCTTTCAGGTCCGCCGTCACGTCCCGGTCACCACGATCGTGATCGACCGACCCGAGCGGATCGCCCGCTCCTTTCAGATCATCGACGAGATCACCTCGGAGCACGGCCTGGTCACCAGCGAGCTGGTCCCCGCTGCCCAGGCGATGAGCGAGCAGGAGACGCGCGGCGGATTACGGCTGGCGCGCCACCGGCTCTGAGGCGAGCGTGGCGGCGGCCGCCGCCCGCCCCGGACGCCGTCCTGGCGCCTTCGGCGCTCACGCCGATCAGATGACCGTCACGCTCCACTCGCCGAGCTGCCGCAGGCGCGCGGCGGCGGATGCTCCACGACGCCACCCCAGGCCGTGGCGGGGCAGCACGATCAGGTCCGGGCGGACGCGCCCAGCGATCTGGGCGACGGCGCTCACGGCCGGTTCCTCAGCCACCTCGAAGCTGACGCGGGGACCGTCTCCGATCAGCGCCTGCGCCCGTGCCAGCCGTTCGGAGGCGATCTCGTCAAGGTGCTGATTCCACAGCGCCGCGCCCTGCCGGCAGTGCCCACAACCCACGTCGCCGCGCTCGCGGCGCACCAGCTCAACCACGGTCAGCTGCGTGTCCCGGGCGAGCGCGGCGTCCGCGGCCCAGCGCAGGGCAGCACGGCCGCCGCGCGAAAGGTCGCACACGGCGAGCACGCCCTTTTCGGTGTGCTCTGAGGAGCTGGCCGCGGCTCGTCCTTCAGTCTCCGGTGTGATCTGCATGCAGGGATACATTGTGCTGCAGTTCGCAGGCCTGAAGGAAGTTCTGCCGCAGCTCGCTGCGCGTCGCGCTTGACGGCGGCAGCAGCGAGCCCGGCCAGCACCGTGACGCCCGCCTGCTCAAGCACGCGCAACCGGGCGTATGCCGAGCATCTCGGCGTGACCTGCATCGGAGTGGGGGCTGGGCAGCCGGTGTGCGCTCCGCTACCGCTGCGGGGTACCGAGCGACCGCGCGCCCGAGCCGGGGAGCCTGATCCGCTCGGCCAGCTTGTCGGCCGCGTCCTTGATCCTGCGCGACGCGTCGTTCAGGCGCTTGCCGCGGGCGGATGTGTCGCCTGGGGGCGGTTCCTGCACCTGGTCGTCAGCCTCATCGGCGCCATGTGTGGTCATGTGTTCCTCCTGTGGGTTTTGTTGTGAATGGTGATCTTTCCCATCGCGCCCGTCTGGTCGGTCTGGGCGTCGGTGTAGCCGGGCTCGAGCCCGAGCAGCGTGGTCAGCAAAAGCAGCGGGGTCCCCGCCGCCCACGCCTGCGGTCGCGACGCGGTCGGGAACCTGACGGGGACGGAGGCGAGCGCCAGCGGAAAGCCGGCGAAGACCTCGGGCAGCCGGTTCTCGAAGTAGGGCGCGGCGGCCAGCACCGTGGCTGCGATCGTGGCCGCGGCCTCCGTGTGGCCGTAGCGTGCAAGCCCCGCGGCGATCAGCGAGTTGTCATGTGGCCAGACGGTTCCGGTGTGGTAGCCGAGTGGGTTGTAACCGGCCTCACCCGAGCCCAGCGTGCGCACGCCCCAGCCCGAGTAGAGCTCTGAGTCAAGCAACCGCCCGGCCACGGCCGCCGCCTGGCCGGTGTCGAGGATTCCCGACCAGAGCAGGTGGCCGATGTTCGAGCTCAAGGAGTCCACCTGGCGCTTGTGGCCGTCGAGCGCGAGCGCGGGAAAGCCCCGCTCCGGCATCCAGAAGTCGTGTGCGAAGCGTGCCTGCAGCTCCTTTGACTGGCGCTCGAGGCGCTCGGCGAGCTGCGGGTCCTTCCAGACCTCGCGCGCGAGCCGGGCGCTGCGGCGCCGCGCGTCGTAGACGTAGCCCTGGATCTCGCAGGTGGCGATCGGCCCGGTGGCCATCGTGCCGTCCGCGAACTGGATCGAGTCCCAGCTGTCCTTCCAGCACTGGTTGACGAGACCCGTGGTGGGGTTGCGCGACGCGTACTCCACGTAGCCGTCGCCATCCAGATCGCCGCTGCGCTCGATCCACTCAAGCGCCCCAAGGGCGTTGGGCTCCAGCTCGCGCACCAGCGTGTCATCCCCGGTCCAGCGGTGGTACTCGTCCAGCAGCACCAGGAACAGCGGGGTGGCGTCGGCGCTCCCGAAGTAGGGGGAGTGTGGCCGCTCGCCGCGGGCGGTGAGCTCGCCGAAGCGGAGCTCGTGCAGGATCTTGCCGGGCTCCTGGTCGTGGAAGTCGTCGCGCACGGTCCCCTGGCGGGCGGCCAGCACACGCAGCGTCGTCGCGGCGAGCCCCGGCAGGTACGGCAGCGCCTGGAAGCTCGTGATCAGGCTGTCGCGCCCGAAGAGCGCCATGAACCACGGCAGCCCGGCGGCGGGCATCGTCGCCCCGGCGCCGATGTCGGGGTGCAGTCGCAGCGCCGCCAGGTCGGTGAGGCTCGCCCGGTACGTGCGGGCCAGCTCCGGGTCCTCGGCTTCCAGGGCCGGCACACCGGAGAGCCAGCTGTCAAGCTCGGCCGACTTGGTCTCAAGCAGGCGCGTGAGCGTCGCGCGCGGCCGGCGCCTTGGAAAGGTGGCTCCGGGCTGCGCGCCCGACGGTGAGACCGTGAAGCTCGTGGACCAGCGCTCACCCGGTTTCATCGTCAGATCGAACGCGAAGCCCGTGCGGGTGATCGCCGCCGGGCGGGTGCTCGAGCTGACCGTCACCGAGCGGCTGAAGCCGTCGCGCTCATAGGCGAGGGTCAGCGCCGAGTCCGTGTGCGTGAAGTCGATCCCGCGGGTCGCGATCGCCCCGTCCTTGACCTCGAAGAGGTCGGCGAAGTCGGTGTCCACGGCGAGCGTGAGATGCAGAACACTGGTCTGGTGGCGGTGGTTGGTCAGCACGATCTCCTCGATCCAAACGTGGTCGACGAGGCGGTGACGCACGAGCGAGCACGGCGCCTGCTGATCGGGTCGGACCCGCGGGGTCAGGAAGAACTGGGCGTCAAAGTGTGCGCTCTGATCGAGGCTCAACAGCTCAAGGGGGGTATCGCCCACGCTCAGCACCCAGCGCGAGATGAAGCGTGTGTCATCCGAGTAGAAGCCGTGCTCGGAGCCGTCGTCGGCACGCACGTCGCCGAGTCGGTCACCGATCACGAACGTGCTCCCGTCGAGCACGCTGAGCGGTTGATCAGACACCTGCTGCTCCCGACGAGCCGCTGCGCAGCGCTGCGGTCCGGTAGGTGCGTTCGTAGGCCGCGGCCACCACAGCGACGTCGCAGTTGCGACTGACCCAGGCTCGGCAATCCCGGCCGGCGATGCGCTCGAGCTTTCCAATCGCCTCGGCCATACCGCGCTCGTCGTCCACCAGGTAGCCCGTCAGTCCGTCCACGATGACGTCCGGCGCGGCGCCCTCACGGAAGGCGATCACCGGTGTCCCGCAGGCGAGCGCCTCGATCATGACCATGCCGAACGGTTCGTCCCAGCGGATCGGCATCAGCAGCCCGCGCGCGTGGCCGAACAGCGATCGCTTGGCGGCGCCGGTGACCTCGCCGACGAACCGCACGCGCTTGCCGTCGATGTGGGGCGCGACCTCGCGCTCGAAGAAGGCCTGCTGTCCGGGTTGGATCACGCCTGCGAGGATCAGCGGCACGTCCACCGCACGCGCCGCCGCAATGGCTCGCTGTGGACCCTTCTCGGGGGTCATCCGCCCGATCCACAGCACGTAGTCGCCCTTGCGCTCCTCAAGCGGCCAGATCGAGAGGTCGATCGGGTTGGGGATCGGCTCGATCGTGCCCAGGGTGGCCGGCGCGGAGACCAGCTGCGCGCGGCTGATCCCAACCAGGCCAGCCTTGTGGCCGTGACGTGCGTAGAAGGCGGCGGTATCCGCGGTGAACGGCCCGTGCAGCGTGTGCACGAGCGGCGTGGCGATGCGGTTTGCCATCGCCAGCCCGGTGAAGCCGCAGTGGTCGTGGATCACGTCAAAGCGCTCGGCGCCACTGGCGCTGCCGATCCTGTCAAACGCCTGGGCGACATGGTCGACCTCATAGAGTGAGCGCTCGATCTCATCGGGATGGGAGCGCTTCAGGAGTGTCACCACGTGGGCGCTTGACACCGAGCCGGGGGCGCAGAACAGGGTCACGTCGTGACCGCCGCGGACGAGCTCCTCGGTGAGGGTGCTGACAACCGACTCGACGCCCCCGTACCCGGGGGCCGGCACCGAGATCCACGGCGGTGCGAGCATCGCGATGCGCAGTGGCGCTGCTGATGCGTGCGCTCGCGATGCGTCCGGCCGCGTGCGCGTGGGCGAGGGCTTGCGCATGTGCACGGAGCCGGTGTGGCCAGCCGACCGGCCGCCGGGTCTCACCGCGCGCACCGCTCTGGCGGCATCCATTCAAGCTCCCGTCTGCCTCTCAGGCAGGTCGCTCGCGAGGTAGAGAGGTCGAAAGGACCAGGAGAGCGCTGGACTTCACTTCTCTGGCGACGCGAAGAACCACGTTGAGCATACCAGTCGTATCCATAAATCCGACCGCTGTGGTCGGGATAGAAGCGTGCGCCATCCCCGCGCTGCGCGCGTCTGCGATCCGGCGGGCTGCTGCTAAGATGCTTGCTGGCAAGCAAATAAATACCGGCGCTCGCGTAGTGGGAGCGATCGGGTTGAAGGGGCGGCATGACACGGATCGCGGAAGCAGAGCAGCAGGTGCAGGCCGATGTGGCCCAGCGCCTGCGCAGGGTGGTGGGCCACCTGACGCGGCTTCTGCGCCCGGTGGACGCGACCCTCGCCGCCGATCTCACGCCCACCCGCACGGCGGTCCTGCTCAACACGGTGCGCAACGGCCGGGCGCGGCTTGCCGACGTGGCTGAGCAGGAGGGCCTCAATCCGACGCTGCTCTCGCGCACGCTCGCGACCCTGGCGGAGGACGGCCTGGTCGAGCGCTTCCCCGATCCCGATGACCGGCGCGTCGCCTGGGTTGCGCCGACGCCCGCCGGCCGCCGCCTCGCCCAGCGCATCCGCGCGCAGCGCACGGCCGCCCTGCACGATGCGCTCGCCGGTCTGAGCGACGCTGAGCGCCACCGGATCGAGGCCGCCCTGCCCGCGCTCGAGCGCCTCGTCGAGCACTTCACCCAGGAGTCCGCATGAGCCCGCTGCGGCGCATCTCCACCAGGACCTTCTCGGCGCTCGAGGTCCCCAACTACCGCCTCTACGTCTACGGGCAGGGGATATCGCTGACCGGTACCTGGATGCAGATGGCGGCCCAGTCGTGGCTGGTGATTCAGCTGACCCACTCGGCCACCATGCTCGGCATCATCGTCGCGTTGCAGACCCTGCCGGTGCTTTTGCTCGCGCCCTACGGCGGGCTGATCGCCGACCGCGTCGACAAGCGCAAGGCCACCATCGTCGCCCAGGCGCTGATGGGTCTCCAGGCGCTGACGCTCGGGATCCTCACGATCACCGGCAACGTGCACGTCTGGGAGATCGGCGTGCTGGCCGTGGTGCTCGGCATCAACAACGCCTTTGAGGGTCCCGCGCGCCAGTCCTTCATGCTCGAGCTCGTTGGTGGCGAGCACCTCCGTAACGCTGTCAGCCTCAACTCGACGATGGTCAACATGGCGCGTCTGGTCGGGCCGGCGATCGGCGGGCTGATGATCGCCGCCGTCGGCACCGGCTGGTGCTTCATCTTCAACGCCGTCAGCTTCATCGCCGTGATCAGCTCGCTGATGCGAATGGACAAGAGCCAGCTCGACCCGGTGCCCCCGACCCCGCGCACGAAGGGTCAGGTGCGCGAGGGGATCCGTTACGTCCGCGGCGTGCCGCGCCTGGTGATCCCGCTGATGATGATGGGGATCGTTGGCTGCTTCACCTACGAGTTTCAGGTCTCGCTGCCGTATCTGGCCCAGCACGGCCTGCACGCGGGCCCCGCGGCCTACGGCTTCATGACCGCCGCGATGGGCGCCGGCGCCGCGGTTTGGGGCCTCGTGGTGGCGACCAAGGGCAAGACCGGGATCCGCACGCTCGTGCTCTCCTGCATCGCCTTCGGCACGATGATGACCTTTGCCACGCTCGCACCGACGCTCGCCTTCGAACTCGTCGCGCTGGCCCTTGTCGGCGCCGCCAGCATCTCCTTCATGTCGCAGGCCAACGCCACGATTCAGCTCTCAGCCGCGCCCGAAATGCGCGGCCGTGTGATGGCGCTCTGGTTCATCGCCCTGCAGGGCTCGACCCCGATCGGCGGACCGATCGTCGGCCTGGTGATGAGCCAGTACGGCGCCCGCGCCGGCCTCGCGCTCGGCGCGCTCACCTGCTTCATCGTCGCCGCCGGCGGCGCCATGGCGCTGCGCGTGGTGCGCGCCCGCCGCGCCGCCGAGCCACTCGTGGCCGCCTGACCCCCGGGGCGCCTCGCCGCTGCTTCGGCGCCTGGACCTGACGCCATCCCGCTACGCTCCCGCCGTGACCGAGCCCGAGCAGCCGCTAACCGGAGGCAACGCCGGCGGCCGGGTCGTGCGGGTGGGCGACACGGTGCGCAAACCCTGGAGCGCCGCCACGCCGGCGGTGGTAGAGCTGATGGCCGCCGTGCGGGACGCCGGCGTCGACGTGCCCGCTTTTCTCGGGCGCGACGAGCGCGGCCGCCAGATGCTCGCCTACGTGCCCGGCACCCTCGCGCTGCACAGTGACCCGCTGGCGCCCGCGGAGCTTGGCCGGGTCGGTGGGATCGTGCGTGCGATCCATGAGGCGTGCGCCGGGTTTGTCCCGCGCGCGGAGCCGCACTGGGCGGCGGCGATCCCCGCGCCCGGCGCCGAGCTCATCTGCCACGGCGACCTCGCACCCTGGAACCTGATCGTCGGTGAGCGCTGGGTCTTCATCGACTGGGACGGCGCCGGGCCGAGCACACGCCTGTGGGATCTCGCCTACGCGGCGCAGGCGTTCACGCTCAACGACCCGGCGGCGCCCACCGCAGACAGCGCCGCGTGTCTGGCGGCGTTCGTCACAGGCTACGGGGCCGACGCGAGCCTGCGAGCCGCGCTCCCGCGTGCGATGGCCGATCGCGCGGCCGCGATGCACGAGCTGCTGCGCTCATCGCACGCGACCGGCGTTGAGCCCTGGGCGAGCATGTACGCAAGCGGTCACGGCGACCACTGGGCGCGCGCCACGCGCTACGTAGCCGGGCACCAGGAGATCTGGGCTAGCGCGCTGTCGCGCTGAGCTCGGGCGTCTTGACCGCGACGATCCGCCACGGCTGCGCCTCGTCGCCTGACAGCGCGAGCGTCCAGCGCTCGGTGAAGCCGACCGGCCGCGTGGCGCTACCCGCGAGCACCTTGGCGGTGTCACGGTCCTCGATGTAGCGGCGCCCGCGCAGGTCCACATCGATGGTCATCGTCGGCGGCTGCGCGGCGGGATCGAGCGCCACGATCCGGATGCGCGCGACCTGCGGCCCGCGTACGACCAGGCGCGTTGAGGCGCTCGGATCGCCGGGGTGCAGCAGCTCTCTGACCGCCTCTGCCGTCGCGAGCGCGCGCAGCTCCTGGTCTGAGCCGTCGACCGCCTGCGCCCAGGCGTCCACGGCGTGGCGTGCCGCGACCTCGAGCACGTCGGGCGCGAAGCGCCCGTCGGCCAGGCTCAGATCCATCGCCGCCGCGTGCGCGTCGCCGGTGAACTGCAGCGCCGCCAGCTCCGACACCTTCACGCCGGCGGGTGCCGACTCGGCGACCGCGCCCTCGACCATGGCCTCGTCGCGCAGCTGTTGCTCGTCGGCCCAGTGGGTCTGCACGATCCGGTCCTTCAGCGCGTGCTCACCCTCGGCGCCGGACTCGATCGCGGCGAGCACCCAGTGTTCGCCGCGACGCTCGAGCGTCCAGTACTCGCGCATGCGCACCGACTCGGTGACCGCACCGGCGCGTTTGATGTGCCGCCCGCCGCGGTCGGTGACGTAGTCGCGCAGCTTCGCTTCGATCCTGACCACCACCCGGTCCACGTCCTGCTCGCCGCGCTCGCGCCGCAACAGGCCGACGTACTGGACCTTCGGCTCGCCGACCGGCTCGACATGGTTGCGCCAGCCGCGACGCTCGAAGTCGTCAAGGCGCCGCTCCCACTCGACCAGCAGCCCGGGCGTGATCAGCCCGCGCAGGGCGATGCGGTCATCCTCGGACCAGGCCCGCTGGATGTCTGAAAACAGCGCCGCGGCGGCCTCGCGCACCGCCGTGGGTCCGAAGATCGGGTTCTCATCCTCAGCCTCCGCGGCCGCCAGCTCGACGCGGCGCTCACGCCGGCGGCTCTCACGCCGGTGCGCGCGGCCCTGGCGCTGGCGCGCGGCCCAGAAGGTCACAAAGCTCGGCATGCCGCGCGTGTAGACCCACCAGATCGCGGCAGCCGCGGCGATGAAGATCAGCGCGACGCCGTGGGTGGCGATCGCCAGGTCGATGATCACGCGGAAGATCAAAAAGACGACAAAGACGTTCGCCCCGCCACCGCCGCCGCCACCGCCGTCACCACCGCTGAAGCCGGCCGAGCCGCCGCCGGCCGACGCCAACGCCGCCGGTGCGAGCACCAGCGCCACGGTGGCCGCCAGCGCCAGCGCGAAGATGATCCTGCCGCGGGACGGTTTCATCGGCGCGTGCGCCCCATCACAGGTCCGGCCTCAGCTCGCCGCGGCCGCGGCCAGCGGCCCAACGCCCGGTTGGCTCTGCGGGACGTGCTGGTCGGCGTGGTAGCTCGAGCGCACCAGCGGCCCGGCGGCGACATGCTCGAACCCGAGCCGGTAGGCCTCCGCCTCGAGCGCCGCGAATTCCTCCGGGTGCCAGTAGCGCACGATCGGCAGGTGGTTCTCGGTCGGTCGCAGGTACTGCCCGACGGTCAGCACCTGCACGTGGTTTGAACGCAGCGTGCCGATCGCGTCCACCATCTCCTCAAAGGACTCGCCGAGGCCGACCATCAGCCCGGACTTGGTGACGACCTCATCGCCGCCCAGCTCCTTGGCGTTGCGCAGAACCCGGTTTGAGCGCTCCCAGGTGGAGCCGCGGCGGGCGACCGTGTAGAGGCGGGGCACGACCTCGACGTTGTGGTTGAAGACGTCGGGGCGTTCGGCGACCACCTTCGCAAGCGGCATCTCCTGGCCGCGGAAGTCGGGCGTGAGGACCTCGATCTTGGTCTGCGGCGACTGGCGGCGGATCTGGCGGATCACGCCGACGAAGGCGTGGGCGCCGTAGTCGTACATGTCGTCACGGTCGACGCTCGTGATCACGGCGTGGCGCAGGCCCATGCGCGCGATCGACCGCGCGACCCTGGCCGGCTCGAGCGGATCGTCCCACGTCGGCTTGCCGCTGCGCACGTTGCAGAAGCCGCAGCGGCGGGTGCAGGTGTCGCCGAGGATCATGAAGGTGGCGGTGCCGCGTTGCCAGCACTCGCCGATGTTCGGGCAGGCGGCCTCCTGGCAGACGGTGTTGAGGTTCTCCGATTGGATCAGCGACTGCAGCTCTCGGTAGCGCGGTCCGCCGGGGGCGGGGACCTTGAACCAGGACGGCTTGCGGCCGCGGTGCGGCTGCACCTCGGGCCCGAGCACGGTCAGGACGTCTGCGATTCCACCGGGGTTGGAGCGTGCGCGGGTGGCGCTCATACAGCTACAAGCGTACCGCTGGTGCGCCGGTGGCCTGTTCGATCGCCGCGCGGGTCACCGGCAGCGCCTCGTGGCCGAGCGCGCCGGCGAGCGAAGCAGCGGCGAGCTCGCCGCAGTCGGTGACGCCGACGCGGCGGCCCTCGGACTCGATCGACGTCATCTGCACGTCGGGCAGGCCGCAGGCGACGATCCAGCCGAAGGGCTCAAGCGCGCGGGCCTCGACGTTGAGCGCGAAGCCGTGGGTGGTGACGCCGTGGGAGACGTGCACGCCGATCGAGGCGATCTTGCGCTCATCGACCCAGACACCCGTGTAGTCGGGGCCCTCGTCATCACGGGCGCGGGCGCTTACGCCGAGCGCCGCGAGCGTGGCGATCAGGGCGCGCTCGAGCAGGCGCACGTAGGCGACCACGTCCTCCACCGCGACGATCGGGTAGCCGACGAGCTGGCCGGGGCCGTGGTAGGTGACCTTGCCGCCGCGACGGGTCTCGATGATCTCGATGCCGCGGGCGGCGTAGAAGGCCTCGCCCATGCTGAGCTCGCCGGGCTGAGAGCGACGCCCGCGCGTGTAGACGGGCGGGTCGTGCTCGAGCAACAGCAGCGTGTCGGGGATCGCGCCCCGCTGGCGGGCCTCGCGCAGCCGCTCCTGGAGCGCGAGCGCGTCGCGGTAGCCGACCTGGCCCAGCTCACAGACCCACATTTCGGGCATGTCATTCATCCTAGAGCGGGTGCGGGTGTTGCAAATACGGCGCGCGGTGGTCCGGGCCTCGGCGATTGCGTAGGATCGCCTGATGAGCCTCACCCGCCTGCGCTGGCGCCTGCGCGGCGCCTGGCTGTGGCCGTCCTTTCTGGTCCTCAGCCTCGCTGACGCGACGATCATCCATGCGCTGCCGCCCGCCGGCGACAGCGCGACCTGGGTGGGGGGTTGGCTGCTCGCGTCGGTGCTCAACCTGCTGGCGATCGTGCTGCTCGGACGCGCGGGTGGGCAGGTCGTGCGCCGCCTGCGGAGTGACATGCCGGCGGTGGTCGCGCGTAACTATGCGGGAGCGCTCCTGACGCTCGCGATCACGCTGGCGTTCTTGGCCGCCGGTCTTGTGAATCAGGGCACGGTGCGGGCCGACCGCGCGGCACTCGCGGACGCAGCCGCCCGCGCGGAGGCCTACATCGGCGCGCACGCACCGGCGAGCTTTCAGGCGGACGTGCGAACGCTGGACACCTATGTGATGCAGGAGCCGCTCATCTACCGCTTCTGCGCGAGTGACGTGAGCGGCAGCCGCGACTATTGCGTCGTGGTCAACCGCTCGCAGCCGTTCGGCCGCAGCGTCCACTACGCGGGCGCCGAGCCCAACTGGCTGCTGGCCGAGGGCAGCAGTTAGGCGCGCCGCACCTGTGACCGGGGCCGTCTATCGTGGGCTGCGATGACGAGTTTTGCCGAACTGGGACTGTCGCAGCCGACGCTCGAGGCGTTGGCCGACGTCGGCTACCACGAACCCAGCCCGATCCAGGAGCAGGCGATCCCGCATCTGCTGCAGGGGCTGGACGTGATCGGCCAGGCGCAGACCGGCTCCGGCAAGACCGCCGCCTTCGGCCTGCCGCTGATCGATTACGTTGATCCCACCGAGCACGAGGTTCAGGCGCTCGTCCTGACCCCGACACGCGAGCTGTGCATCCAGGTGACGCAGGCCCTGCGCTCCTACGGCGTGCGCAAGGGTGTGGATGTCGTCGCCGTGTTCGGCGGCGCCCCGATCCGCAGCCAGCAGGCGCAGCTGCGCGCCGGGGGGCATGTCGTGGTCGGCACGGTCGGTCGCGTCAAGGATCTGATCAGCCGCCATTCGCTGATGCTGCACTCCTGCCGCTTCGTGGTGCTCGACGAGGCTGACGAGATGCTCGACCTCGGTTTTCTCGAGGATGTCGAGCGCATCATGGCGCTGACTCCGTCGAGCCGTCAGACGGCGCTCTTCTCGGCCACGATGCCGCCTGAGATCAGGCGGCTTGCCGACCAATACCTCTACAACCCGGTTGTGGTGCAGGTCAAGGCAGCGACGCTGACCGTCGACACGGTGGCGCAGTTTGGCCTGCAGGTCGCCTCCAAGGACAAGGTGGCGGCGCTGCTCGAGGTGCTGAGCGCCGAACGCCCGCGCCAGGCGATCGTCTTCTGCCGCACGAAGATCCGCTGCGAGCAGCTGTACCGCACACTGCGTGACAACGGCATGAACGTCAAGGCGCTGCACGGCGACATGACGCAAGGGGCGCGCGACGGCGTGATGATCGGCTTCAAAGAGGGCCGCACCCCGATCCTCGTGGCAACGGATGTCGCCGCGCGCGGGCTCGATATCTCGGCCGTCTCGCACGTCATCAACTTCGACATGCCGAACTCGCCGGATATCTACGTGCACCGCATTGGCCGCACCGGCCGGGTCGGCCGCAGCGGCCGCGCGATCACCTTCTACGAGGCGCGTCAGCAACGCGACGTGGAGGCGATCGAAGCGCACTCGGGCGTCAGGCTGACTCCCTGGAGCAAGGACGCACAGGGCGACGCGGAGCCCGCCCGCCCGCGCCCCAAGCGCCACTCAAAGCCCCATGACGCGGAGCGCGACGGCGGCGAGCCGCAGCTGCGCAAGCTGATCATCGCGGGAGGACGGGCCGAGGGTGTCGAGCCGCGCGATGTCGTCCGCGCGCTCACGGCCCCCACGCAGCTCGACGGCGAGGCGGTCCGCAACGTCGTCGTGCTCGAGCACTACGCGTTCGCCGAGATCCCAGCCCAGGACGCCGACCACGTGCTTCAGGCAGCCAGCGGCGTCGAGCTTCACGGCCGGCCGCTGCGGCTCGAGCTGGTCCGCGCCTGAGCTTCACGCGCCGCCCGCGGCGGCGTTGGTATTGCGCGTCTGACACCGTGCGCGTTGGGCAGTTACAGGCCCGGTCTGTGCAGTTACCCGTGCGACCTGTTCGGAATGGGCCGATCCGGGTATAGGCAGGACAAAGCCAAGACCGCGACTCCGCACGCCCCGCCGTGTTGGATTCAGTGGAAGTAACTCAAAGACAACTGGAGGCGTTATATGCGCAAACCAAGCTCCCTGCTGCGCGGCCGAACGAGCCGGCTGCACCGGCCGTCCCCGGCGATGATGGTGGCACTGGCCGCCCTGTTCCTGTCACTCGGTGGTGCAAGCTATGCGGCAGTGGTGCTGCCCGCGCACAGCGTCGGCTCAGCCCAGCTGAGGACGTTTGCCGTGACAAACCCGAAGCTCGCCAACGAGTCGGTTGGCTATCGCAAGATCATGCCGGGCGCGGTCGGCGTCGTACGCGTCGACAAGAACCAGGTGCAGCTGCGTGTCAATGGCACGTGCATGGCTGCCAACCAGGCGATGACCTCGGTCAACATCGAGGGTGGCGTGACCTGCGGGTCCACCTCGCCGAGCGAGTTTGACACCGGTGTGGCGACCGCCAAGCCGTTCACGACGACGGCGGCCACGATCGCGAGCATGTCGCTGGCCGGAGGGACCGAGTACATGGTGCAGGCCGCCCCATACATCACGGTGACCGGCAACAACGACGTGGCGGCGCAGACCATCAACGTGAGCTGCACGCTGGCCTCCGGCACCGCCACGACGGCGACCGAGACCCGCATGGTCAGCATCTACCTGCCGGTCGGCCAGGCGACGGCCTCCGCGTCGATCCCGCTGACGGTGATCCAGCCTGAGAGCCCGAACAGCAGCACCGCCTCGGTGACCTGCATGGACGCCACCACCGGTGGCATCACCGGCGCGGGCGTGCTCAACGCCTCGGCCACGGTCTACGCGACGACGCTGGCGCCGCCGACGACGGCGACAACGACGACGACGACCACGACGGCTGCTTCAGTCCGGCCGTAACGTGGAGGGTTCCGCCGCGCCCGCATTGATGGGCGCGGCGGAACCGGTCGCACAGCGGCCCGTCGGTCCGACACCCGTGCTCTGAAGCCTCGGGTTTGGATGGGCGGGCCGTTTTGTCTTCCGAACAGCTACGGTCAGAGCATGAGCACAGCAAAGCTGCACACCAACCACGGCACGATCACGCTCGAGTTCTTCGACGCTGATGCCCCCGAGACCGTCGCGAACTTCCGCAAGCTCTCAACGGACGGCTTCTACGACGGCCTGAGCTTTCACCGCGTCATCCCGGACTTCATGATTCAGGGTGGCTGCCCGCTGGGCACCGGCACGGGCGGGCCCGGTTACACGTTCGCCGACGAGTTCAACGACCACAAGGTCGTGCGCGGGGCGATCGCCATGGCCAACGCGGGCCCGAACACCAACGGCTCGCAGTTCTTCATCGTGACGACCGCATCGGCCCCGTGGCTCGATGGCAAGCACACGGTGTTTGGGCAGGTGACCGAGGGCATGGATGCGGTGGACGCGATCGAGGGGCTGCCGACCGACGGCCGTGACCGGCCCAAGGAGCCCGCTGTGATCGAGTCGGTCGAGCTCGGCGACTGACGGGCCGCTCGCGCAGTGGGCACGATCGCCGTCGCCAACCCGGCAACCGGCGCGACGCTCGCCGAGGTGCCGCTGATGGACGCCGCGCAGGTGGCGGAGCTTCACAGCCGTGCGCGCGCGGCCCAGCCCGCATGGCAGGAGCTGGGCTTCGCAGCCCGTGCGGCGGTCATGTGGCGGGCGCAGCGCTGGCTGCTTGAGAACACGCAGCGGGTGATCGACACGGTCGTGGCCGAGACCGGCAAAACCTACGAGGACGCGCAGCTCACCGACTTCGGCTACAGCGTGCAGGCACTCGGCTTCTGGGCCGCTCACAGCGAGCGCTACCTGGCAGACGAGCGCTCCCACTACTGGGGCAACCCGGTCCTGGCGGGCAAGCGGCTCGTGCTGCGCCGTGTGCCGCTGGGTGTGGTGGGCGTGATTGGGCCCTGGAACTTCCCGCTTGTCAACGGCTTTGGCGACTGCATCCCGGCGCTGATGGCCGGCAACGCCGTGATCCTCAAGCCCAGCGAGGTGACGCCGCTATCAGCGCTGCTGATGGCGGAGATGCTGTCCGCCTGCGGCATGCCGGACGGCGTCTTCCAGGTCGCCACGGGCGACGCTCAGACGGGCGTGGCCCTGGTCGCGCGCGTTGATTGCGTGATGTTCACGGGGTCCACGCGCACCGGCCGGGCGGTGGCGGTCGCGGCCGCCGAGCGGCTCATCCCCTGTCACCTCGAGCTCGGCGGCAACGACGCGATGATCGTCTGCGCCGACGCCGACATCGAGAAGGCGGCCAACGCCGCCGCCTACTACGCGATGAACAATTCGGGGCAGGTGTGCATCTCGGTCGAGCGTGTCTACGTCGAGGCGCCGGTCTATGACGAGTTCGTACGCCGGGTAGTTGAGAAGGTCCGCGCCCTGCGCCAGGGCCCGCCCGCCGGCCCCGGCAGCGTCGAGCTCGGCGCGATCACCTTCCCGCCGCAGTTCGAGACGATCGACGCGCACGTGCGCGACGCGCTCGAGCGCGGTGCGCGGGCGCTCGTGGGCGGCCATGGCCGCGGCTCCGGGGACGGCCGCTTCTATGAGCCGACGGTGCTGGTCGACGTTGACCACACGATGCTGACGATGCGCGAGGAGACCTTCGGCCCGGTGCTGCCGATCATGCGCGTCGCCGATATCGACGAGGCGGTCAGGCTCGCCAACGACTCCGATTACGGCCTGCAGGCCAGCGTGTTCACGCGCGATGCGCCGCGCGGCGAGCGGCTCGCCCGCCGGCTTGAGGTCGGCGCGGTGTGTGTGAACGCGGCCCAGATAAACTACTTCGCGCTGAACCTGCCGATGGGCGGCTGGAAGCGCTCGGGCCTGGGCACCCGCCACGGCGCCGAGGGCATCCGCAAGTACTGCCACACCCAGTCGATCCTGGTGAGCGGCTTCGGCCTGCGCCGGGAGCTCTTCATGTTCCCCTACAGCGCGCGCGTCACACGACTCCTGGCCCGGCTGCAGCGCACGGTTTACGGGCGGCGCGCCCGGCTGCGGGGCTGAGCCGGCACCCAGGTCCGCCAGCGGCCGGTGGCGTCAGAGCGCCGGGATCGGGCCGTGGGCGCCGACGATGCGGTCAAAGCGCCAGCCCCGCAGCTGCTCGCGACTGCCCGCGAGACCCACCACGACCGCGCCGGTGCGCTGCTCGATCGCGGCCAAGAGCCTGGCGAGCCGTTCGCTGAGTGCGCCCGACCGAGGGCTGCCGTCCGCTTGAGCTGTCTCGAGCGAGCCGTCCTCGACCAGCACGGTCACGCGATCCGGGTGGCGCAGGGCGATCTCGTCGATCAGCTGCTCGTCGGAGTCGGCCTGCTCGACGATGGCGAGAATGTCACTCATGTCTCTCAGCTTCGGTCGCGTCAGTTAAAGCCAGATCAAGGTTTGTTAGGAATCGCATCGCACCTTGCTCTATACCCTGATCAGCCGTGCCCGAACTGCCCGAGGTAGAAATCACCGCGAGGCTGATCGGCGCCACCCTGGCCGGAGCCGTGATCGAGTCGGCTACCGCCCCCGGGATCAACGCCGTGAAGAGCTTCGACCCGCCGCTCACCGTGCTCGCCGGCGCTGAGGTGCTGGCGATTCGCCGCCGCGGCAAGCTGTTTTTGATCGATCTGCACGCCGGCGGTCCTGCTGGACCGCCGGCTGACCTGACGCTGGTGGTGCACCTCATGTCGGCGGGGCGCCTGCAGCTCTTCGACCGCCCCGCCGCGCCCCGCGACCGCAGCTCCCGGGTGCTCTTGCGCCTGGCCGACGGGCGTGAGCTGCGCCTGCGCGAGTTCGGGACAAGGCAGCAGGCCTGGGTCAAGCTGATCCGCAACAGCGAGCTCGGTCGCGATGAGACGCTTCAGGCGCTCGGCCCGGAGGCGTGGCCGGACACGCTCGAGCCGGAGGCGCTGCGCGCGGCGTTGCGGGAGCCGCGCCCGGTGCATGCGGCGCTGCGTGACCAGCACGTGATCGCCGGCATCGGCCGCTCGTGGGTTGACGAGATCCTGCACGCCGCGCGGCTCTCACCCTTCAAGCGCGGCAGCGATCTGACGCTCGAGGAGGCCGCGCTGCTGGCCGATGCGATCCATGAGTGCCTGGGCCGGGCGGTCGCCCACTACGAGCGGGAGCTCGCGCTGCCGCTGCCCGACAAGCTGCCGATGCCGCTGGCCGTGCACCGGCGCAACGGCGAGCCCTGCCCGCGCTGCGCGACGACGATCGAGGCCGTCTTCTACGAGGAGCACGTGATGTGTTACTGCCCGACCTGCCAGACCGGCGGCAGGGTGCTCAAGGACCGCAGGCTCAGCCGGCTTTTGAAGTAGTCATGGCGTGCGCGACCCGTGGAGAGGACGTTCGACCCCAAACGTGATGCCCGATCAACAGCCAAGCGCATAGCGGGCGGCGATGCACACCTGTGACATCGTGCTGTCACTGACCGAGCCGACGAACTCGCTGAGCGACGCCTGCGTCACGGTGTGAAGGCCGTCGCAGTTGACCACCGACGGCTGGTCAAGGCCGATCGTGTCGTCCAGTGCGACCTCCGCTGCGAGCCCGCGGACGGACGTGGTGATCTCGGCAACGGTCACGAGCAGCCGGACATCCAGCACCGCGGTCCGGGTGAGCACGAGCACAGGACGCCGCTTGGCGCCGACCTCGGCGAGCCAGACCTCGCCGCGCTTCAGGGCGTGCCCCAGGATTCGGCTTGGACCCAACCGCTGTCGGGCCGTTCGGGTGCTCGCAGGTACGCGTCACGATCGGCTTGTGCCATCGCCGTCCGTACGGCGTCAGCCACTCCCTTGCGTGCTGCTGCTGAGATGTTGATGCCCAACCCCTGCGCCTGGAGGGCTAGCTCGCTGTCCAAGGTAAAGGTCGTCCGGGTCGGTGCCATACCCTGATGCTAGCTACTTGTGTCGCGGTAGATGATGCCTGCCGGGAGCATCGTGGTTGGCGCTGCTGTGGGCCGGCGAGGCCGGAGCCGCTCCCGTGAACCGCACCGCTGCCTGCTGGCGTTGCCTGCCTCGCTGCTTCAGCCGAACCTGCCGGCGATGTAATCGGCCGTGCGCTGATCGCCGGGGCTCGTGAAGATCGTCTTGGTTGTGTCGTATTCGACGAGCACGCCGCTGCGCGAGCCGTTCTCCACGTTCAGGCTGAAGAAGGCGGTGCGGTCAGCCACGCGCGCCGCCTGCTGCATGTTGTGGGTGACGATCACCTGCGTGTAGTCGCGCCTGAGCTCGTGCATCAGCTCCTCGACCGAGGCGGTGGCGATCGGGTCAAGCGCCGAGCACGGCTCGTCGAGCAGCAGGACGTCCGGCTCAATCGCCAGCGCGCGTGCGATGCACAGGCGCTGCTGCTGACCGCCAGAGAGTCCCAGAGCGCTCTGCTTGAGGCGATCCTTGACCTCGTCCCAGAGCGCGGCGCCGCGCAGCGCGTTCTCGACCCGCTCCTCGAGATCGGCGCGCAGGCCGAGTATGCGGGGCGCCCAGGCGATGTTCTCGTAGATCGACTTCGGGAACGGGTTGGGGCGCTGGAACACCATGCCGATGCGCCGGCGCACCTCGACGGGGTCGATGTTGCGCTCGTAGATGCTGCGGTCGTGGTAGAGGACCTCGCCGGAGAGTCTGAAACCGGGGATCGCATCGTTCATGCGATTGAGGGTTCGCAGCATCGTGCTCTTGCCACAGCCCGACGGGCCGATGATCGCGGTGATCACGTTCTTGTGAATCCGCATGTTGATGCCGCCGACCGCGAGCGCCTGGCCGTAATGGACATCGACGCCGCGCAGCTCATAGACGACCTCGGTGCTGCCGGTGGCCACCGCGCTCTCGCCTGCGACCTCCACGTTCAGCAGCGAGCGCTCCTGTTCGGCGGTCTTCTCGGGGGGGCTGAGGCTCATCTGCGCAGGTCTCCTTGTCGATTGGGTGCGATCATCGGCCGGCCAGCTTCCGCCGCTGCCTTGCGAGCATCGCACGAGCGGAGAGGTTGCCCACCAGGATGAGCGCGATCAGCACCAGCGCGGCACCCCACGCGCGGGCGTGATCGCTGGGGAATCCAGACTCCGAGTAGCGGTAGATGTCGATCGGGATGTTCGGGATCGCGGTCCCGAATATGTTCAGGGTGGTGGTGTTGCCAAAGACCGAGTCGCACAGAAGCAGCGGCGCGGTCTCGCCGAAGGCGCGGGCGATGGCCAGGATCGCGCCGGTGAGGATGCCGCCGAGCGCCGAGGGCAGAACGATGCCGAGGATCATGCGCCAGCGCCTGACGCCGAGGGCGTGCGCGGCGTTGCGCAGGTCGCCTGGAACCAAGAGCAGCATCTCCTGGGTCGTACGCGCCATGAGCGGCAGCATGATGATCGCCAGCGCGATCGACGCCGCAAAGCCGGTCTGGCTGTGGGAGACCACGAGCAGGCCGAAGATGAAGACGCCGATCACGATCGTCGGCGTGCCGTTGAGCAGGTCGAGCACGAGCCTGATGGGCGGCGCCGTGCGCGGCGTCGCAAACTCGGTGAGGTAGAGCGCGATCAGGATGCCCAGCGGCAGCGCCATCGCGGTGCCGACGGCGACGATCAGCGCGCTGCCCACGATCGCGTTGGCGATCCCGCCGCCCACGGCCCCGAGGCCCACCGCAGGGTTCTGCGTGAGAAACGGGATCGAGAGCGCGCTTGCGCCCTTGATGAGGACCGAGCCGACGACGATCGCGAGCACTGCAACCGCAAGGCCGGCGGCTGCGGTTGCGCTCAGGCGCATGAGCCTGTCGGTCAAGCGTCGGCGCCGCAGGTTGCGGTCCTCGGCGCCAAGCAGCGTTGTCGAAGAGCCGGTTGCCGTGCTCACAGCGCGAGCCCCCTGCGCTTCTGGAAGCGGCGGGTGATGAGCTGTGCGGCGAGGTTTGCGATCAGCTCCATCACCAGCAGCACAAGCGCGCAGTAAAAGAGCGACGCCGTCTGCAGCCGGCTGACGGTGCCGATGAACTGCTCGGCGATCCGGCTTGCGAGCGTGTCGCCGTTCTGAAAGAGGCTTGCGGTGATCGTCGAGCCGGTACCGATCACCTGGGTGACCGCGATCGCCTCGCCCAGTGCGCGGCTGAGGCCGAGGATCGTGGCGGCGCCGATGCCGGCGCGCGAGGAGTCGAGCACCACGCCGCGGATCATCTCCCAGCGCGTCATGCCCAGTGCAAGCGCGCCGTCCTTGAGATCCTGTGGCACGGTCAAAAACAGGTCGCGGCAGACGGCGGCGATGATCGGCAGGACCATGATCGCCAGCACGACACCTGCGGTGAAGACGCCCAGGCCGGTCGGGTTCGGCGCACCGAAGATCGGGATCCAGCCCAGCGCCGCGTGCAGCGCCGGTTCGATCGTCGTGCGCAAAAAGGGTGCCAGGACGATGATCCCCCACAGGCCGAGAATCACGCTTGGAACTGCCGCGAGCAGCTCGACCAGCGGGCCGATCACCGCACCCACGCGCCCGTGTGCGAGCACGGCCAGGTACACGGCGATCGCGACCCCCAGCGGCACCGCGATGACCAGTGCGATCACCGAGGTCACGACGGTTCCATAGATCAGCACGGCGGCGCCGTAGACGTTCGCGTTCACCGCGCCGGCTGAGAGCGTCGGGTTCCAGGTCGAGTGCCACAGGAAGCCCAGTCCGAACGCCGAGATCGAGAGGCTCGAGCCGTTCACCACCTGCTCGACCAGCAGCACCAGCACCGCGATCGTCGCGAGCGCTGCACCACTGGTGAGCACGGTCAGCAGCCGGTCGCCGAAGCGCCCGCCGGCCCGGCCGGTGGGTGAAAGTGAGGTGCTCGAGGCGGTGCCCTGGATGCTCATGCGGGCGGATCATAAACAGCCCTGTGTTCACATCTGGGGAGTGGGCCGTAAGCGTTCACAAGATAGAAACAGCATGCTCACCGGTTGGTCACGCGCAGCCTGGAGTTAGGCGCGACGCTGTGGCGCGTACCCGTATCAACCAGGAGGAAGCTCGTAACTATGAGACGTCACTTGCTGAGCCTGACGGTCGCCGCAGCGGCTGTGGGCTCGTTCGCGCTGGCCGGTAGTGCCAACGCCTTTGCCGGTTCGATCACCGGCGCCGGTTCCACGCTCGTCGCGCCGGCGGTCGAGAACATCTGGGCGCCAGACTTTCAGAAAGCGACGGGCAACACCGTCACCTACGGCGCCGTCGGCTCCGGCGCCGGGATCTCCCAGATCACGGCTAACACGGTCAATTTCGGCGCCTCCGACGGGCCGCTGACCTCGTCACAGTCCGCCGCCTGCTCGGGCTGCATCGAGATCCCGTGGGCGCTTGCCTCGACGGGCCTCTCCTACAACCTGCCCGGCGTCAAGACGCTGCAGCTCTCCGGGCCGGTGATCGCCGAGATCTTCCTCGGACGGATCACCAACTGGGACAGCCCGGCGATCAAGAAGCTCAACCCTGGCGAGAAGCTTCCCAACCTGAAGATCACGCCCGTGCACCGCAGCGACGGCTCGGGTGACACCTACGCCTTCACGCACTACCTCTCCGATGTCAGCCAGGCGTGGGCGACCAATGTCGGTTACGCCACGTCGGTCAACTGGCCGACCGGCACCGGCGGCGACGGCAACAGCGGTGTGGCTGAGATCGTCAGCTCCACGGTGGGCGCGATCGGCAACAACTCGTGGTTCTACATCCACGACGACCACCTGCACGCGGTCGCTGTCGAGAACAACGCCGGCAGGTTCATCTACCCGTACGTGAAGAACGTGGCCGACGCGGCCAGCGCGATCCTCAAGAAGGTGCCTAACTTCCGCAACCTCAACCCGGGCACGGCCGACACGATCGCCAACGCGCTGGCGGTGGTCGATTGCCCCTACACGGGCCCGAAGGCCCGGAAGGTCAAGCGCGGCAAGAAGATGGTGATGGTCACGCCGAAGCTCACCGCCCTCCAGAAGGAGGAGGCCAATGCCTACCCGCTCTCGACCTTCACCTATGTGCTCGTCCGCCCGAACTCCGCGAACCTGCCGCTGGTGAAGCGGTTCATCAAGTTCGCGATCAGCGCCAAGGAGCAGGCGAAGGGTCCCTCGATCCAGTTTGCCCCGCTGCCAGCCGCGGTCGCGGCGGCCGACGCGAAGGTCGTGGGCTCTCTGTAGCTGCACTTCGGGACCGGCCCACAGGGCCGAGCCGTTAGCGGTTGTCCTTATGAGGGGGGCGGCAGGCTTTGCCTGCCGCCCCCCTCGCCTTGACTGCTCGCTCGAGCGGCACGCTCTGCCCAGGCCGCTAGCTTGTGAGCGCGTGAGGCGACTTGCTCCAGCGCTCGCGGTGCGCGACTTCCGCATGTGGTTTGGCGCCAGCTTCGCGATGAGCGTGGCGCTGCAGATGCTCGAGGTGATCATCGGCTGGTCGGTCTACTCCCACCAGCACAGCGCGCTGGATCTGGGGTGGATCGGGCTGGCGGAGTTCATCCCGCTGTTCGTGCTGGCGCTGCCGGCCGGACACATCGCCGACCGCTTCCCGCGCCAGCGCGTGCTCGCCACCGCAACCTTCCTCGGCTCAGGCGTCGCGCTCGGCCTGGCCGCGATCACCGCTGCCGGCGTGCACGCGCCGACACCGTACTTTGCCCTGGCGCTCGGTGCTGGGGTGACGATGGCGATCGGCTCGCCCGCCTCACGCGCGATGCCGCCGGTGCTCGTCGGCCGCGATTTGATCCCCAACGCCATGGTGCTGCGCTCGTTCGCCGGGCAGGGGGCGGGGATCATCGGGCCGGCGGTCGGCGGGCTGGTCTACGCGCTCTCGCCCACCGCGGTCTACCTGCTGGCCGCAGTCGCGCTGCTCGTCAGCACCGCCCTGGCGCTGCTGATCGGCCCGGGTGTGGGGGCGCAGGCTGGCGTTGAGGCTCGCAGGCAGGCCGCGAGCCTGCGCTCGGTGCTCGAGGGGCTGCGCTTCCTGCGCCGCACGCCGATCGTGCTCGGCGCGATCCTGCTTGACCTCTTCGCGGTCCTGTTCGGTGGGGCGGTGGCGCTGCTGCCGATCTTTGCCGCCCACTACCTGCACGTGGGCGCGGTCGGCCTTGGTGCGCTGCGTGCGGCACCCGCGGTGGGCGCCATCTTTGGGGCGCTCTTCATGCTGCGCCGGCCGGTCTCAAGGCACGCGGGCCGTGTCCTGCTCGGTGTCGTTGCGGCCTTTGGCCTGTCCATCGTCGTCTTCGGCCTGTCGCGCAACTTCGAGCTGTCGCTAGCGGCGCTGGCGGCGAGCGGGTTCGTCGACATGTTCTCGATGAACATCCGCTCGACGACCTCGGCGCTTGCCACGCCGGATGCGCTGCGCGGCCGGGTCAATGCTGTCGAGCTCGTGTTCATCTCCGCCTCAAACCAGCTGGGCGCCTTCGAGTCCGGGCTGGCAGCCACCCTGTTTGGCACGATCACCGCCGTGGTCGGTGGTGGCCTCTTGACGGTCGCGATCGCGGCCGGCTGGGCCGGACTCTTCCCGCAGCTGGCAGGTGTGGACCGGATGACCGACCTGCAGCACGAGTCGGGCGCCCTGGCCCAGGCGCAAGCGGGTCCGTAGCGGGTGTGGTGCCAGCGGCAGCTACGATGCCCCCATGGCCATCGAACCTGGAACCCCCGCCCCCGACTTCACGCTGCCTGACCAGCACGGCGAGCCTGTGACCCTCTCCGCGCTGCGCGGCAAGCCGGTCGTCCTCTACTTCTACCCCAAGGCCGATACCCCCGGATGCACGACGCAGGCCTGCGGCGTGCGCGACCACCGCGCCGACTACGCGAAGCTGGGCGCGGTTGTACTCGGCGTCTCACCGGACCCCGTCAAGCCGATCGCCAAGTTCGCCGAAAAGTACGAGCTCGGCTTCACGCTGCTCTCCGACGAGGACCATGCGGTGGCCGAGTCCTACGGCGTCTGGGTGCAGAAGTCGATGTACGGCAAGACCTACTTCGGCAACGAGCGCACGACCTTCGTGATCGACCCCGACGGCGTGGTCAAGGCGGTCTTCCGCAAGGTCAAGCCCGCCGAGCACGACGCGCAGGTGCTGGCGGCGCTGGCTGAGTAGCGCTCGCCTGGGCGGATTGCTGCTGGGCGCAGTAATACGATGCGGGTATGTCAAGCACCGCGCGCGATATCTGGAAAGAGATGACTTTAGCCGAGCGAGCGGAGATGGATGACCAGCTCCGCAACGCCGGGGGGAAGCTTGCCGCCGCTGATCTGCTCGCGGAGATCCGCTCCCGGCCCGGCCACAAGCCGTACACCGGGCCGCCAATCGCTGAGGCTGTACGCGCCCAACGTGCTGAGCGCGAAGAGCAGCTTGACGGGAACCTCCGTCACCGGTGATCGTCATCGACGCGACGGCGCTTGTCGAGCTGTTGCTCGACAGGTCTGGTGGTGCTGCGTTCGTAGCCGAGGTCGTCGGCCGAGAGCCGATGCACGCCCCCGAGATGATCGACCTTGAGTGTCTGAATACGCTTCGTCGCCTAGTCCGTCGGAGCGAGATCACGGAGGCCGACGGCGACGCAGCGGCGCAGGAGTTGGAGGCCGCGCACATCGTGCGCTATCGCCACCGGATGCTTCGTCCGCGCGTCTGGGATCTGCGCCACAACCTCTCAAGCTATGACGCGAGCTACCTCGCGCTGGCCGAGGCCGTCAGAGGGTCGACGCTGCTGACCGGCGACAACGGGCTATACCAAGCTGCCGTCGGCGTCCTTGGCACGAGCCCGCGTTCTCCGTCTGCCCTGAGTCGCTGCACACTTAGACCAGGCCGTGGATCTTGGCGAATGGGTCCCAGGTCGCGTCTTTGTGAGTTTCAAGCTCGGCGCGGGTCGTGGCAGTCTCCGCCACGTCGTTGCCGAACAGGTTCGCCAGCAGCGCGGCGGCCATGTCCATCCCTGCCGCTATGCCCGATGATGTCCAACGGTCGCCGTCCTCGACCCATCGAGCCTCCGCAACCCACTCGACGTTCTCGCCATGCTGGCGCACCCACTCGAAAGCCGCCTTGTTAGATGTCGCCCGGTAGTCGTCGAGCAAGCCTGCCGCCGCCAGGAGCGCGGAACCCGTGCATACCGATGTCACCAACGACGCGGAGGCGGACCAGTCACGCAGCCAAGTTAGAAACGCGCTGTCACTGACGAGTGATCGCGTGCCTTGTCCGCCGGGAACGAGCACGATGTCCGGGGTCGGGGCCCTCGCGTAGCGGATGGTCGCGACCGCCTCAACGCCCTGGCTGCTCGCAACCGGCCCCGCCTCGGGACCGATGAACTCGACTGCGAGGTGGTCGGGCACCAGGCCGAACAGCTCCACCGGCCCGAACACGTCCAGCAGCTCGAATCCCTCGAAGAGCACGACGGAAAGGCGACGCGGGTCGTTGGGCACCGGCGACGCTTACGAAAGCCCCACTACCGCGAGCACCCGCGCACCGCATATATGACTAATCCTGAGCCTGCTTTGCTCCCTTCTCTGGACTCGCGTAGGTTCCGTAGCGTCGCCGATGTCGTTGGCGGTGACGTCAGTCCGCGACAGTCTTTGACTACTCCGAGCACGACGCGCAGGTGCTGGCCGTGCTGGCTGGCTGAGCCTCGTCAGGCAGCCGGTACGGGCACGGGACGGAGGTCGAGTCCAGGAATGCCCTCGAAATCCTTGGAGTTGCCGGTGTAGAGCGGCAGACCGTTCGCGATGGCTGTCGCCGCGATGAGCGCATCGAAGGCCCGCGCTCGGCGCTTGCCGCCCTCGGCATGCAGGTGCGCGGCGATCGGCGCGAACATCTGCGCACAGGCGGCGTCGAACGGCAGCATCTCCACCTCGGCGGCCAGTTGAACGTGCTGCTGGCGCCTGGCGCGTTCGGCCGGATCGTCCACAAGCAGCGGCCCGAGTGAAAGCTCGGCGAGAGTGATTGCACTCAGGCAGACTTGGGCGGGCAGCGAGTCGCCGGGACTGGCCACCCGCTCACTGTGGATGAACGTCGATGTGTCTAGCAACCCGCGCTCAGGATTGCTGGGCACGCGCGTACGGGTCGTCGATGGTCTGGTCGATGACCGCGTCTATGTCGGCGCGCAGGCGGTCCGCATCCATCGCCGACAGCTTCCGCTTGCGCGCCAGGAGCTCGGCCGTGGTCAGATAGCGGCCTTTAATCGGGCGCAGCTCCGCGACCGGCGCGCCATGCGACGTGACGGTCAGCGTCTCGCCCTCCTGCACGCGTGCCAGGACCTCTCCGCCGTGGTTTCGAAGGTCTCTGACCGTGACATTCGCGCCCATGTATCACACGGTATCACCGTCCAGGGGCGAAGTCGATCGCTTCGTAGCCCTGGAGTGGCCCCTCTGACCGCCCCTCGGCCCCAAATCTCCGCTCTGGCATGAGCTTTGTGCACGTGGTGCGCTGCCATCGCCCCAAGTGCACAAAGCTCGCTCGCGGCGGGAGGTTTGGGGGCTGGAGGCGGTCAAGGAAGCCGCGATGCCCGCCGCCGAACGCGAGCCTTGCGCCGACCGTCAGGCGTTCGGCTTGCGGCGTTTGCGCGCTGGCCGCGTGGCCACGGCGGCGCGCCCAGTTTTGACGCCGCCGTGCTTGGCCAGGAACGCGAGTATCCGGTTGAGGCGGTCCTCGCTCTGCGACGGCGGCGCGCCAAAGTCGGCTATGGACATGTGCGACCCACCCGGGTAGCGCACGTACTCGACCTCCCTGTGGTGCCAGCGCAGGCCGGTATAGAGCGCGTCTGCCTGGTCGGGCGGGCAACGCAGGTCGCCCTCGAAGACGTACAGCAGCACGGGCGTGTTCACGTTGGGCACGTGTTTGAGCGGCGAGCGCTCCTGCAGCACACCGCTTGGATCCCAGGGGTCGCCACCAAGCTCCTCGGCCAGCCACGGGCCGGCATCGCTCGCGCCGAACTCGGCGACCAGATCGATCACGGGCGCGCCCACACAGGCCGCCCGGAACCGGTCCGTGTGGCCGATGATCCAGGCCGACATGTAGCCGCCGTAGGAGTAGCCGCCCACGAACTGGCGATCCTCGTCAGCCAGGCCGCGCCGGATCGCATCATCGGCACACGCGAGCAGGTCGTGGTAATCCTCGCCTCCCCAGTCCTCGTTGACCGCCATTGCGAACTGCTCGCCGTAGCCGATGCTGCCGCGCGGGTTCGGCAAAACGACCGCATAACCGGCGGCGGCGAGCACCTGGTAGCTGTAGAACACAGGGTCGAGGGGGTTCCACATCTGGGGGCCACCGTGAATCTCGAGGAACATCGGCGGCGGGCGCTCGCCGGAGCGGGGGCTGATGATGAAGTACTCAATCTCCTTGCCATCTCGCGCCCTGGCGCTGAGGCGCTTGGCCGGCAAAAGCTCAAAGGCATCCAGAACGCCCCTACCTGCGTCGCTCACCCGGCGGGCGCGACCGTTCTCCGCGTCTAGGTCAAGGCAGAAGACCTCGGTCGGTTTATCGACCCAGGTGGCGGTGAAGGCTGCCAAGAGTGTCTTACCGCGCCTAGCGACGCTCACGCCCATGACCTGCCGGTCACCGGTGACAACGGTCCGCGGCAGCCGCTCGCCGAGCCTGGCGCGCTGCATGCTGATCGTGCCGTGGTCGGCGACGCAGAAGAGCAGCTCACGGTTTGAGATCCAGGTGTAGGCGCTACCCGAGAGCCCTGCCGTGATCGGGCGGTCAAGGTCGGCTGCCACCGGCATGGGCTGGTCCGAACCGTCGGCCGGCATCACCTGCAGGCGTTGGTTGCGGCCCACCAGTGGCCGGGCGGAGCCGACCGTGCCAAGAAACGCGATCTGCTTGCCGTCGGGCGAGAACGCTGGCTCTGACCCGTCGAGCACCCTCGACACGGCCTTGCGCGAGCGTCCTTGGGCGGTCGGGATCAGCCAGAGATCCGTGAAGAGCAGGTCGTCGTCGCGCTGACGCGTGCGGTTTGAGAAGCAGGCGATCACGCTGCCGTCCGGCGACCAGCACGGCTGACTGTGGTCATAGTCACCGGTGGTCAGCTGTCGCAGCGACCCGTCAGCGACGGTGTAGATGAAGAGCTGGTTGCGGCCGGCGAGGTAGCCGCGCCCGTCGAGCCGGTTGAGCAGACCGCGGACCACCTTCGGCGCGCTCTCTCTGCTCGGGCCGTCCGCTGCGGGCGGCTCAGCGATCACGGTGACCACCAACACCAACGCGTGCCCGGACGCCGACCACGCCAGAAAACTCACCGGTCCGGGCGCTTTGACCCGCAGTGGCACGCCTCCAGCCAGCGGCGCGAGGTGCAGCGCGGGCGAGTCCTCGACCACCGACAGATATGCGAGATAACGCCCGTCAGGGGACCACCTTGGAGTGCTGTCACCGGGACCCTCGGTGAAACGGCGAGGCGCGCCACCCTCGCTCGGCGCCACCATGATGTTGGTGACCGGCCGGTCGAGATCGCGGTCGAGCGCGGTCTGCACCCAGGCGATCTGGGCGCCGTCCGCAGACAGCTGTGCGTCACCCACCCACCGAACACTGCCCAGATCTCTCGCCTCAAGCGGCTTGCGTCCCATGCTCCCGACCCGAGTCTCCCAGATCCCCGGCTCCGCGACAACTCCTGGCATCAGCGATGAGCAGGCAACCATGCAGTTGTTGCTGGCATCACAGCAGCAATGCTGCTAAAGTGCAGCTAGTGGGTGTGGCAATCACGGTTCGGGACGTGCCCGACGATGTTCGGGACGAGCTTGCAGCAAGGGCTGCGCGCGCCGGCAAGTCGCTGCAGGAGTACCTGCGCGCGATGCTGATCGACGCGACCGCGCACCCGCCGGTCGCGGATGTGATCGCCCGCGCGCGCGGGCGGGTGGAGGCGACAGGCGCGCGCGTTGATGCTGCGGCGATCCTCGTCGCCCGTGACGCTGACCGCCGGTGAGCCGGCGAGTCGTCTGCGATGCCTCGGCGATCGTGGCCATGCTGCTGGATGGCGGGCCGGATGGCCGCTGGGCGACCAGCGAGCTGAGCGATGCGGGCCTGCTGGCGCCGAGCCTGATCGAGTTCGAAGCCGCCAACATCATCCGCCGCCACGAGCTGGCCGGGCTGATCAGCGCCGATCAGGCGGCCCAGGCGCACCTCGATCTGCTCCATCTCGCCATCGAACAGTGGCCGTATGAGCTGCTCGCCAAGCGCGCCTGGGAGCTGCGAGACAACCTGTCGACCTACGACGGCAGCTACGTTGCGCTCGCCGAACTCACCAGCACTGCCCTGGTCACGCTGGACAGGCGCATCGCCGCCGCTCCCGGCCTGCGCTGCGCGGTCAGCACGCCGTAGCACCGGCCGACACCCAGCAGCCATGTCGGGACCTCGTCCTTCACGTCTGGTGCCCGCTGGCCAGGCTGCTTGAGGCCGCGATCTCCCACAGCCGCTTGGCGTCATTCTGCAGGCAGCGATCCGAGCGGTGCATCTGCACCTGGGCGAACTCCGCAAGCGTCATGTAGCGCACCGCGCGCATTCGCTCCTCCCGCCGTCCGATCCTGAACTCGTGGCTGGCCAGCGCGACCGGCAGGGCAAGCTTCAACCACGGGTAGCTGGCGTTTTGGGAGAGCCCGACGCTCGGGTGCACGAGCCCGCTGTCGATCGCCGCCACCGCCACTCCCAGCTCCTCGTCGATCTCGCGCTTTAGGCACTGCTCGAGCGTCTCTCCGTGCTCCCAGCCGCCGCCCGGAAGCTCCCAGGTCAGGTCGCTGTTCTGCAGGATCAGCAGGCGTCCCGCGCCGTCTGCCACCAGCGCCTTGACCGACACGCGGTAGAACGGACTCGGCATCCCATGGCCGGTCATCGGCAGCTCACCGAAACCAGTAACGGCGCTTGGGTGCGCCGTCGCCGGCGACGACTGACTCGAACTCACCACCGCAGCGCTCGATCACCCCGGCCGAAGCGATGTTGTCGACGTCGCAGGTGACGAGCACCGGTTCGATCCCGAGCGACCGCGCGACCACCAGCGACTGACGCAGGATCTCGGTGCCGTACCCGCGGCGGCGCTCGGCGGGCATGACCGCGTAGCCGATGTGCCCGCCGTAGCGGGCAAGCCAGTCGTTGAGCTCGTGCCTGATCGATGCGCGTCCCACCAGGCGGCCGTCGTCCACGGCCGCCAGGAAGGTGGTGGGCACCCAGCGAGTCGGCAGCAGCTCGCCATGCCGGTTGGCCTCGCGGCGTCGCAGGTATTCCCACCATGGGTCGCTGGGCACGTAGTCGAGCAGGAACGGAAACTCGGCCCGCATCTCCTCGTGCGCGGCCCGGGCGGCCAGCTCGTCATCAGCCCGAAAGGGACGCAGCCGCAGCACGCGGCCTCGCGCCCGATGTCAGGCTAGACCCTCGCGCGCCTCGCGCACGAGTGTCACTGCCTCAGGGAACACGACCGCCATCGTGGCGCGCAGCTGCTCTGCCTGCTGCTCGGTGGTCCCCTGGATGTTCATGCGGTTAATGGCCGCGACCGTCAGGTCCACGGCCAGCTTGATCGCATTGTCCGCCCAGGCGATCCGCTGAGCGCCCTGCATCTGCTCGGCGAACTCACCTAGCCGCCGCTGAATCTCGTCTGGGTCCCCGAAGAGACCGCCAAAGCCGCTGCCTTCCATGACCCAATCGTACTCCCTCGGCGCGCTTCTCTAACATCGCCTGCGAATGGCGATCGTCTCAGACCAGGTTCAGTACGAGTCGCGCACCCGTTCGCGCTGGGCGGTGGTCGCCTTTGTCGCGGCGATCGGCCTGGTCCTGTCCCAACTTCTCGAGCTCTCCGGACCCCAGCCGCCGGTCAGCGAAGCGACCGTCACCCTGATCACCGAGAACGCCCGCGCGACCATCGACCTGATCGGCTCGGCCGTCGACATGATCGGTCTGCTGGCCATGTCCGCCCTGGTCTACTGGCTGCACCGAATCTCCCAGGCGCGCGAGCCGACGCTGCGGACCGCGACCCGCTGGACGGCGTCCGGTGGCGCCGCGATCGCGGCGGTGATGGCGATGGTGTACACCGTGCTGTTCACGATCAAGGCCCACCAGTTCGTCACCACCGGCAACCAGGGCTACCCGGAGGCGGCGCACCTGTTCAGCTCGTCCATCTGGTTCCTGCCACAGCTCGTGCTCGAACTCGGTGACCTGCTGATGGCGGTCGGCGTCGTGCTGGTCGTCCTGAGCGTCATGCGCGTCGGCCTGATCCCGCGCACGATCGGCTACGCGGGCGTGGTTGCGGGCGCGCTGTTCATCATCGGCGTGCCGCTGCTGACCCCGATCGTTCAGGGCTTCTGGCTGGCCTCAACCGCGGTGCTGCTCTACCGCCGCTGGCCGAGCGGCGACCCTCCGGCCTGGGAGAGCGGCACAGCGATGCCGTGGACGCCACTGCAGCGCGGACCCGACCAGCGCGGCACCAAGGCGCAGCGCCGCCGCCGTGTCTCAGACTCAGAGGTATTTGCCGCGGTCGAGTCACACGAGACGCCGCCGAACCCCCGGGCCGGGCGCGCCAAGCGCAAGCGCCGCAAGTAGGCGGGGCCGTCAGCCGGTGGGGGTGGCCCGCTGGCCACCCCCACCGCCGCAGCGCTCCGGCGGCCTAGCTCTCCTCGGCGGCCTGCTCGGCCTGGATCTTCTCCTCCAGGACGGCCATCACACTCGGATCGCGCAGGGTTGTCACGTCGCCGAGCGCGCGGCCCTCGGCGATGTCGCGCAGAAGCCGGCGCATGATCTTGCCCGAGCGGGTCTTGGGCAGATCGTCGGCGAAGATGATCCGCTTGGGGCGGGCGAACTTGCCGATCCGCTCGGCCACGCCGGCGCGGATCTCATCCTCGATCTCGGGCGTGCCGTCGATTGTGCCCTGCAGGGTGACGAAGGCTGTGATCGCCTGTCCGGTCAGCTCGTCGGATTGGCCGATCACGGCGCACTCGGCCACCGATTCGCAGGCCACGACCGCCGACTCCACCTCGGCGGTTGAGAGGCGGTGGCCGGAGACGTTGACGACGTCGTCGACCCGGCCGATCACCCAGAAGTAGCCGTCCTTGTCTCTGCGGGCGGCGTCACCGACAAAGTAGGTGTCGATGCCGAACTTCTTGAAGTAGACCTGGACGAAGCGGTCATCCTCCTTGTAGAGGGTGCGCAGCATCGACGGCCACGGCCGCTTGAGCACCAAGAGCCCCTGGCCCTGATCGATCGGCTTGCCCTCGTGCTCGTCCACCACCTCGGCGAGGACGCCTGGTAGCGGCCTGGTCGCAGACCCCGGTTTGGTGGCGGTGATGCCGGGTAGCGGCGAGATCATGATCGCCCCCGTTTCGGTCTGCCACCAGGTGTCGACGATCGGGCAGCGCTCGCCGCCGATCACCTTGTGGTACCACAGCCACGCCTTGGGGTTGATCGGCTCACCGACCGTCCCGAGCAGTCTGAGCGAGGAGAGGTCGAAGCGGTCGGGATGCTCGGCGCCCCACTTGATGCAGGCGCGGATCGCGGTCGGCGCGGTGTAGAAGATCGTCGCCTTGTAGCGCTCCACGAGCTCCCACCAGATCCCGCGGTGCGGGTAGTCCGGCGCACCCTCATACATGATCCCGGTGGTGGCGTTGGCCAGCGGCCCGTAGACGATGTAGGTGTGGCCCGTGATCCAGCCCACATCCGCGCAGCACCAGTAGGTGTCGGTGTCGGCGTGGAGGTCAAAGACGTTCTGGTGCGTGCTTGAGGCGCCGGTCAGGTAGCCGCCGGTGGTGTGGACGATCCCCTTCGGCTTTGCCGTCGATCCCGATGTGTAGAGGATGAACAGCGGGTCCTCGGCATCCATCTCCTCCGGTGGGCAGACCTCGGCGGCCGCCGCGACGATCTCGTGATACCAGACGTCGCGTCCCGCCTTCATCTCGCACTCGGTGCCCTTGGAGCGCACGACGATGATGTGCTTCAGGTGCTCGAGGTCGCCCATCACCGCATCCACGTTCTGCTTGACCGGGGCGACGTTGCCCTTGCGGGCGGCGCCGTCAACGGTGATCAGCGCCTTGGCCTGCGAGAACTCCATGCGCTCGCGCACCGACTCGGCCGAGAAGCCGCCGAAGACGACGTTGTGGATCGCGCCGATGCGCGCGCAGGCGAGCATTGAGACGACAACCTCGGGGATCATGCCCATGTAGATCCCGACGACGTCGCCCTTCTCGATCCCGAGGTCCTTCAGCGCGTTGGCGAAGCGCTGCACACGGTCGAGCAGATCGGCGTAGGTGATATCGAGCTCCTCGCCCTCCTCACCATGCCAGTGGTAGGCCACGCGGTCGCCGAGGCCGGCCTCGACGTGGCGGTCAAGGCAGTTGTAGGAGACGTTCAGCTTGCCGCCGGTGAACCACTTGTAGAACGGGGGGTTTGAGTCATCGAGCACCTGATCCCAGCGTTTGAACCAGTGCAGACGCTCAGCCTGGCTGGCCCACCAGCCCTGCCAGTCCGAGTCCGCCTGCTCGTAGATCGCCGGATCGGTGAGGTTCGCGTGTTTGACGAACTCCGCCGGTGGCTCGAAACGCTCGATGTCGAGCATCGCCGCCAGCTCGTGCTCGAGCTCGTTCTCGTCGCGCGCCGTCTGTCCCTGTGCCATATCGAATCTCCCTCGCGTTAAAAACGTGGGACGCGCCCGACCAAGGGCTTGGTCGGGCGCGTCCGCGGTCTCCTATCTGTGAAACTGCGAGCGCTCAGCCGACCGGCAGCACGGAGCGCTTGTAGACCGCCTGCATGATGTCGGCTGTTGCGATGTAGAGGGCGAGTCCGCCCGTGACGATGCCGAGGTATCCACCGATGTGGATGATGCTGGCGTTGCCGCCGCTGTTGCCGATTCCGAGGAATATGAACGTGAGCGCCAGCAGCAAAAACAGCAGCTGCAGAGCCCGCGGCGATGCGAACGTGCAGAGGAACAGGCACACCGTGAAGATGCCCCACATCCACAGGTACAGACCAAGTCCTGCGGCCGCCTCCTTGCCCAGGCCGGCGGCGTTGAAGTTAACGAGCACCCAGAACGAGATCCAGAAGGCGCCGTACCCCGAGAACGCAACCGCCCCGAAGGTGTTGCCGGTGCGGAACTCCCACATGCCAGCCAACAGCTGGCAGAGCCCGCCGAAGGCAAGCGCCATGCCCAATACGACACCAGTCGCCCCGGCGCCGACGAGATTGGCGTTGATGAAGCTCAGCGTGCAGGTTGTGATGCCGAAGCCCATCAGCCCGAGCGGCGCCGGGTTTGCCGGCATCCAGCTCGCCCCGCCGGTCATGGAGGAGCTGCTCGCTGCCTGCCCCTGAGCGCCCCCTGATTCACTTACTGTGGCCAACTTCTCTCCTCTCCTAAGAGAACACGTGACAGGCGGCACAATATCCTCCGCGGCGGCGGTCAAGTGCGGCAAGCGCCGTTCGGTGCGTGCCGTGCGCCGAACGGTCAGATAAGCGAGCCAAACGGCGTCCGCTGACGGCTGCTCCGGCGCTTCGCGGGCGTCGGTATGCTCTGCTGTCAGAGCGTGGGGTTCCTGATCGGTGTTGTCGTCGGCCTGGCGATAGCCGCCTCGGCGGTGGCGGCCCTTCGTCTGCTGCGACCGCCGCGCGTGGTCTCCGACGAGGTCAGGGGCCTGCAGACCGCGCTGCACGCCGCCAACGGGATGCTGCCCGACCTGCGCCGCGGCCTCTCCGAGGACTCGGCGCGGAAGGTCACCGGTCATCTGCTGACGCTCACCCAGGCCTCCGCCGTAGCGCTCGGCGACAAGCGCCGGGTGCTGGCGTTTGACGGCCTTGGGCACGATCATCACCACGCCGGTGACGAGCTGATCAAGATCACAGCGCCCGCGCGAGAGGACCGCCTGCACGTCGAGTCGCGCCTGGCCTGCGAGCATCCCGACTGCCCGCTCGGCCCCGTGATCGCGGCGCCGCTGTTGGTCGCCGGCGAGCTCGTGGGCTCGTTTGTGGCGCTCTACGCGCGCGGGCGTCGCATCACCCCCAACGACACCCGCACCGCCGCCGAGGCCGCGAGCCTGGTCAGCGCGCAGCTCGAGCTGAACGCGATGGACGAGCAGGCCGAGCGGCTCGCGCGGGCCGAGCTGCGGGCGCTGCGGGCACAGATCTCGCCGCACTTCATCTACAACGCCCTGGCGGCGATCGCCGGCTACATCCACTCAAACCCCGACGAGGCGCGTGACCTGCTCACCGAGTTCGCCGAGTTCACGCGCTACGCCTTCCGCAGCCAGCGCCCGTACGTGACGCTCGCCGACGAGCTCGGCTACGTGGAGAAGTACCTGCGGCTCGAGCGCGCCCGCTTCGGCGAGCGCCTGCAGGTGCGCCTGCAGGTCGAGCCCGAGGTGCTGCCGGTGGTGGTGCCGGTGCTCTCGCTGCAGCCGCTGGTGGAGAACGCGGTGCGCCACGGGGTCGAGCGGCGCGGCTTCGGCCGCATCGAGATCGTCGGTCGCCACCTCGACCACGACGTGGAGCTGCGGGTCACAGACGACGGTGTCGGCATGGACGCGGAGCGGGCTGCGACGGTGCTGGCGGGTCAGGGCGGCGGGGTCGGCATCGCCAACGTGCAGGCGCGGCTGCAGGCGATCTTCGGGCCCGGTTACGGCCTGGAGCTGCGCAGCGAGCCTGGTCACGGCACGACCGTCACGATGACCCTGCCGAAGTTTCGCGCCGGGGTCCGGGCGGCATGACCCGCGTGCTGGTGGTGGACGACGAGCGGCCCGCGCTCGAGGACCTCGGGCGGTTGCTCGAGACCTCGCCGAACGTGGAGGACGTGGTGCTCGCCGACGGCGGCACCGAGGCGCTCAGACTGTTGGCCGCAGGTCAGTTCGACGTGGTCTTCATGGACGTGCGCATGCCCGATATCGATGGCCTCGAGCTCGGCAAGGCGCTTGAGCGCTTCGCCGACCCGCCAGCGCTGATCTTCGTATCCGCCTACGAGGACGGTGCGGTATCGGTTTTCGAGCACGGCCTGACGCCGCTTGACTACCTGATGAAGCCGGTCTCGCGCGTGCGGGTCGAGCAGGCGCTCGAGCGGGTCCTGGGGGGCGGCGGGGTGGGCGGCCGGGGTCCGGCCGCCGGCCAGCGGGCCGGCGGCCGAGAGGAGTGGCTTGGCCCGGACGGCGACGGCGCCGGCGAGATCATCCCCGTCGAGCATCAGCGTGGCGGCACGACCAAGCTGCTTGACCGCAGCAGCGTGCTCTACATCAAGGCCGAGGGCGATTACGTGCGCATCCACGCCGACAGCGGGCGTTTTCTGGTGCGGGCGGCGCTCGCCGACATCGAGGAGCGCTGGGCCCAGCACGGGTTCGTGCGGGTGCACCGCAGCTACATCGCCAACCTGCGCCGGGCGGTTGAGATCAGGCCGCAGCTCGGTGGGACGGTGACGATCATGATGGTCGACGGCAGCGAGGTGCCGGTCGCGCGCCGCCAGGTGGCGGATCTGCGCCGGAGGCTGCGGATGTGAGCCCCTCGGTACCGGGACGGCGCCGGATCGTGCGCCGCGGCCTGCGCACGCCGCGCGAGGAGCTCGCCGACGCCACCGCCCACGGCCATGTTTACCTGCGCGGCCTGCAGCGCCAGCAGCTGACGCTGTCGCTTTTGGCGCTCGTCACCTTTGGGGCGATCTTCGGCGTGCTGCCGCTGGCGCTCTACCTGGTGCCGGCCTTCGCGCGGCTCGAGCTTTTCGGCGTGCCCCTGGGCCTGTGGATCGTGGTCGTGCCGATGTTGCCCGGTTTCGTTTTGATCGGCTGGATCTACCAGCGGCGCGCCGACGCCGCCGATGAGGCCTTCCGCGAGCTGGTCGAGCGTTGATCGTCGCGCTGGTTGCCGTCGCCGGGGTGACGCTCGGCACGCTCGGGCTCGGCACCTGGGGGATGCGCTTTGCCCGCACGACCTCGGATCTGCTGGTGGCAAGCCGGCTCGTGACGCCGTGGTGGAACGCCGCCGCGATCTCCGGCGAGTACCTCTCGGCCGCGAGCTTTCTGGGGATCGCGGGCCTCGAGATGCAGATCGGCGCAAGCGCGCTGTGGCAGTCGCTCGGGTTCACCGCCGGCTACCTGGCGTTGCTTCTGTTCGTCGCCGCGCCGCTTCGCCGCTACGGCTCCTACACGATCCCCGACTTTGCCGAGGCACGGCTGCACAGCCCGACGCTGCGGCTGGTGGCGGCGGCGATCGTGCTGGTGATTGCCGGCTTCTATCTGGTGCCGCAGCTGAAGGGCGCGGGCCTGGCGCTGAACGTTGTGATCGGCTCGCCCTACTGGGTGGGTGTGGTGGTGGTGGCGGTGATCGTGGCCGTCAACGTCGCGCTCGGCGGCATGCGCGGGATCACCTTCGTGCAGGCCTTTCAGTTCTGGATCAAGGTGTTTGCGATCGCGGTGCCGGCGATCCTTTTGCTGATCCACTTCGGTGGGCTGCCTGAGCGTGCCGCGCTGTTTGGGCGCTCGCTGCCGCACGCCGGCTCCAGAGGGCTCACGGTGCGCCTGGGCAGCCGCCAGCGGGCGCAGTTTCCGCAGGCCGGAAGCTTCATCGTGCACGGACAGACGGTGCACGTGCGCGCCGGGGGCTGGGTCAGCCTGCCCGCGCACACGCCCATCAGCATCCCGCCGGGCGGGGTCGTCCCGGTCGCCGCCGGCACACCCGCGCTGACCGGGGCGCGGTGGTCACGGCCGGTGGGTGGGACCGGTCAGGGCGCGCCGGTTTTGGTCTACTCGCTGCTGATCGCCACGTTTCTGGGCACGATGGGTCTGCCGCACGTGCTCGTGCGCTTCTACACCAACCCCGACGGCTACGCCGCGCGGCGCACGACCGTGCGCGTGCTGGGGCTTTTGTCGCTCTTCTACCTCTTTCCCGCCATCTATGGGGCGCTCGGCCGGGTGCTCGCACCGCAGCTCTACATCACCGGCCAGACCGACGATGTGGTGCTCTCGCTGCCGCGCATCGCCTGGCCGGGCGCGGGCGGCACGATCCTCACGGCGGTCACCTGCGCGGGCGCGTTCGCCGCCTTCCTGTCAACCTCAAGCGGCCTTTTGGTGTCGCTGGCCGGCACCTTCAGCCACGATGTCTGGCCGCGGCTTGCGCGCGGGCGGCCGCAGGGCGCGTCGCTCAGGCGCCTGCACTTCCGCCTGGCGGCGCTCGGCGCCGTTGTGATCCCGGCGCTGGTTGCGCTCGTTGCTCAGGGGGTCGACATCGCGATTCTCGTCGGCTGGGCGTTTGCGCTGGCGGCGAGCTCGTTCTGCCCGATGTTCCTGCTCGGGATCTGGTGGACGCGGCTGACCGCACGCGGCGCGGCCTGGGGCATGGTCGCCGGCATGCTGGTCGCAACCGGCATGATCTTTGCGGGGCTGGCGCTCGGGGAGCCGACCGGCGGGGCGCTGGCGCTGCTCGAGCAGCCGGCGATCGTCTCGGTGCCGGTCGCGTTTGCGACGATGATCGGGATCTCGCTCGTTGATCCGCTGCGCGTGAGCGACGTGGAGCAGCAGATGCTCGCGCTGCACGCGCCCGAGGGACTCGGGCTGCGGCTCGACGACGAGGAGCGGGCGCAGCTGCTGGCCTGAGGCGGCCGCGTTCGTGCGGCGGCGCGTCAGGCGGCGTCCAGCGTCGCCGGCGCGCCGAAGCGGGTGAGCACCTCGGGCAGCACGACGCTGCCGTCCGGCTGCTGGCCGTTCTCGAGCAGGGCGATCATGTGGCGCCAGGTGACGGCGGTGCCGTTGAGCGTGTGCAGCGTCGCCGGGCGCCCGTCTGCCGGGCGGTAGCGGATGTCGAGCCGGCGGGCCTGGAAGTCGGTCGTGTTGGAGCAGGAGGTGACCTCGCGGTACTGGCCCTGACCGGGCATCCAGGCCTCGCAGTCGTACTTCTTCGCGGCCGATGAGCCGAGGTCGTCAACCGCGATCGCCACCACCCGGTAGGGGATCTGAAGCTCGGTGAGGATCGACTCCTCGATTGCGAGGATGCGCTCGTGCTCGGCCTGCGAGGCGTCCGGCTCGACGAAGCAGAACATCTCGAGCTTGTCGAACTGGTGCACGCGGAAGATCCCGCGTGTGTCCTTGCCGGCGGCGCCGGCCTCGCGGCGGAAGCAGGCGGAGAAGCCGGCGTAGCGGCGCGGCAGCTCGCTGGCGTCGAGGATCTCGTCGCGGTGCAGCGAGGCCAGTGCGACCTCCGAGGTGCCGACCAGGTAGAGGTCGTCCTCGGGCAGGCGGTAGATCTGCTGCTCGGTGTCGGGCAGCATTCCGGTTCCAACCAGCGCGCGTTCGCGCACCAGCACCGGCGGCAGCACGGGCTCGAAGCCCTCGGCGACCAGCTTGGAGAGCGCGTACTGGACGAGCGCGAGCTCGAGCATCACCAGCCCGCCGCGCAGGTAGGCAAAGCGCGAGCCCGAGAGCCTGGCGCCGCGTTCCATGTCGATCATCGTGCCGGCCAGCTCGAGGTGGTCACGCCCGGTTGCGCCGGCGCTGCCGGCCTCGCGCAGCACCGTGTCACGGGCCGGGGCGTCCGGCGCCGGGATGTTCGGCAGCGTGATGAGCAGTGCGTCGAGCTCGGCGCGCGCCCGGGTCTCCTGGTCGGTGAGCTCGCGGCCGCGCGCCGCCAGCGCGGCCATCTGCGCGCGCTCGTCCTCGCTGGGCGCGCCTCGCCGCCCGCGGCTTGCGCGGTTCTGCTGCGCCCGCAGCTCCTCAAGCTCCGCGGTCAGAGCCCGCCAGCGCTCGTCCAGCGCGAGCAGCTGGCTGATCGCGTCCGCGGGCACGTCGCCGCGTCTTGCCAGCGCGGCGGCGACGGCGTCTGGCTCGCTTCGAATCAGCCTGATGTCCAGCATCTCTGCGCTAGCACGCTACCAGCGGGCGTGGTTCTGCGGTCCGGGTGGCGCGCTCAGCTGTGGTTTGAGCCGCTCAGCTCGGGCAGCGGCCCGGTCAGTGGCAGCAGCTGGAGCGGCTTGTTGACGCACGGGGTGACACCAGGCTCCGGTGGGGCGTCACGGCCGGAGAAGCGTGCGACGAAGTCAGCCACCTCGCGTGCCTGCTTGCCGACGAAGATGTTCTGGGGCATGTAGGCGCCGGAGAAGCCGCCGTTCTCGATCGCGTAAAGCACGCGGATCGCGGGCCGCTCGCAGCGCTGGTTGAAGCTCGGGCCGCTGATCGTGGCAAACGTCGTGGGGTTCACCCCGGAGCCGTGCGTGCCTGCGTAGGAGAGCGTGTGGCAGCCACCACAGCGCTCGTTGAAGAGGTGGGCGGCGATGCTGTCGGAGGCGTAGGTGGGGTCGGACTTCGGGACCCCGATCGCCTCGGTGCCGCAGGCTGATACCACGAAGGCAACGGCCACTGCGGCCAGCAGGCTTGCGAAGAGTCGTTTGTGGCGCATCCGCCGCGGATCATACGGAACCAACAGCGAGAAGGTCTCACCAGCGGTGAGCGGAAGGTTTTCGCGTCCGCACGGCGAACTGGTGCGCTGAGCAACCCCCGGCGCCGGCCGCCGACGCCCGCCCCGTCACCCCCTTGGGCTCGCGGGCGTCTCTCAAGGCGGCAACCTGAAACGGCCGGCGCTGGGGCGAAGCTCCGCCTGCCGGCGGCCGGCGGCGGAGCGGGCTGCCAGGTCGAGTTCGGGCGCTCAGGTGTGGATGCGGGCGACGGCCACCTTGTGGCCAGCGGTGGAGACCAGCTCGACCGAGCGCAGCGTCGAGATTGGCCACGGGCTCTGCCCGCTCCAACTCGCGCGGCCGCCGCTGACCGCGAAGCTGCCGATCACCGCGCCCCGACCCGAGTGCTGCCAGACGATGCAGCGCACGCTGCGCACGCCCTTTGCGTTGCGCAGCGAGATCGCGACCGCCACCCGTTGTCCCGTGGTCAGGCTGACCTGGCCGAGTGTCCGCCCGGCCAGCGTCAGCTGTGCGGAGGCGCGGCTCGGAGCCGACAGCTGACCGCCGCCGGCGAGGATGATGATCGCCGCCAGCGCCGCCGCCGTGACCGCAAAGGCCGGCGTGAGCAGGCCGCGTCGCAGTGAACCGCGTCGCAGTGAACCTCGGCGTGGGAAGCCGCGGCGCATCCGTCCGGGGTGTGCCTGCTCCTGTGGGGCCCGCGGGACGCGCAGCGGCGCCGGGGGGGTGGCCGCTGGCACCGCTTCGAGTAGAGCCACGGCCGTGTGCTCGAGCGCGCGCATCTCCTGGGCGCAGGCGTCGCAGGCGTGGATGTGCCTGAGCGCTGACTCGTGCTCGGTGGCGTCAAGCAGGCCGAGCGCGAGCTCGGCGCTGATGGACGCCACCGCCTGGCATTCCGGGCTGCGCGTCCCGTGCATATCGGCGTTCATCTCAGGCGCCCTCCTCGATCCGGGCGGCGTAGGCATGGGTTGCGCCGGCGAGCCCGAACGCGACGGCCGGCTGGTGGCTTGCCGGCGGCAGCGGTGAATTCGGTCCGTCCAGCGCGCTCCGCAGGTTCAGCAGGCCGCTGCGCAGGCGTGTCTTGGCCGTGCCCAGCGGCACCTGCTCGCGCTCGGCGATCTCGGCGGCGGTCAGCCCGCCCCAGGCCGCGAGCACGAGCGCCCGGCGTTGGCCCTCCGGCAGCCCGGCGAGCTTGCTGCGGATCGCCGCCAGCGACTCGTTGGTGATCGCCTGATCGAGCGGGTCCGGACCCTGGCTCGAGAGCTCCAGGCCGTCCAGTGCGACCGCCTGCTGTGCTCCGGTTGTGCGGCGGCGCTCGTCGATCGCGGCGTTGCGCGCGATCGTGAGGATCCAGCCGGCGGCGCTGCCGCGGCTTGGTTCGAAGCTTGCGGCGCGGCGATAAACGCGCTCGATCGCCTCCTGGGCGGCCTCCTGGGCGCGGTGCGGGTCGCCGAGGACGGCGAGCGCAAGTCCGTACACGCGACGCTCATAGCGCCTGACCAGCACGCTCGTGGCCTCCTGATCGCCTGCGGCGACGAGTTCGAGCAGCGCTTCGTCGGTTGGCGCCGTGGTCAGCACGATGGCTAAACGCTAGCGCCGAGGCGCATCTGAAGCTAAGAACTTCCGAAGTCTCCGCTCAGCGCAATCCATCTCGGCGTCTGGCCCGTAGACCTCTAGGACAGGCCGTCTGCTGGCGGTGTGTCCAAGGGCCACGGGCGCGACCGCGCCCGCGGCGTCAAAGACAGACGTAGGAGGACCAATGAAAGTAAGAACAAGCAGGCAGGTCATCGCGGGAGCACTCGGCGTCTCCGGCGCGGTCGCGGCGCTGGCGCTCGGCGGCGGCTCGGCGCTGGCCGCCAAGCCGATGATGACCCCGCCGATGCCGGCGCCCGGCGTACAGGGGCAGCTCAGCCGACTGCACGAGATGGCGGTCGGATCGACCGTTGCAACAAACGGCGACACCAACCCCTACGGGGTCGCGGTGGTGCCGTTGACCTCCGGCAAGCTCGTCAAGGGTGATGTCCTGGTGGCGAACTTCAACAACTCTGCCGGCACTGCGGGTGCGGGCACGACGATCGTCGAGATCAACCCGACGACCGGGCAGAGCATGACCTTCTTCCAGGGGAAGACAACGCTGGTCGGACCGGTCGCGATCGCGATCAACCCGACCAACGACATCGTCTGGGTCGGTGACTACGGCCCCGCGAACGCCACCTCTGGCGCGTACGACGGCTCCGCCGCCAACGTCGACGTGATCCTGCCGAACGGCACGCTGAAGTACACCTTCAACGCAGCCACCACCGACACGAAGATCTTCTCGGGCGTCTGGGGCCAGGCCTTCGCCGCGATCAACGGCAAGCCTTCGTTCATATGGACCAACGTCGGCGACGGCACGACCGGCATGGGTGGCGGAACCGTCTGGCAGCTCACGCCTGGGGCGGGTGTAAGCGGTCAGCCGCTTGGCGCCTCCTACACCGAGCTGGCCAGCGGTCTGCCTTACAACAACATGCCGGGCACGACCGCGGCCACCGCCGCCGGGCCACAGGGAACGGTGTATGACCCGAGCAACAGCACCCTGTATGTCACCAACGACTACAACAACACGATCGATGCGATCACCGGCATCGACAGTGTCGGCGGCCCCATGACCACGACGCTGGTCAGCGGAGGCGCGCTGAACACGCCCCAGGGCATCGCGATAAACCCGGCCAACGGCGACCTCCTCGTTGTCAACGGCGCGGGCAACAACGATCTGCTCGAATACACGCCAATGGGCCAGTTGGTCGCGAGCCGCGACCTGTTGCCAAACCAGGCCCCAGGGGCGCTGTTTGGGATCGCCGCGACGATGACCGGCCCCGGTCAGATGGCGATCTACTTCGGCGACGACGACAACAACATGCTCTACCAGCTGACCGGCCCGATGGGAGGGCCCAACCTGCCGGCCGTGGCTCGCTGAGCAGCACTTCTGGGCAGTGGCGGCCGCGAGCACCGCGGCCGGCCGCAACGTGGGGGCGGGCTGCATGCGCTGAGCATGCAGCCCGCCCCCACACGGGCTTCAGGGGAAGCCTGAGGTTCAGTGCACGACGGTCGCGGCGCGGAACAACAGCGCGGTCACGACCAGGGCGGCGAGCGTCATCGAGCCCGTCTCGCGGCGCAGGATCGCCACCACCACCTCCCGCTGCTCGGCGGCGGGCAGGGCGGCGACCGCCTGGGCGCTCGCGAGCCCGCGCGCGTCGAGGATCATCATCGCCGCTGACATCTTCAGCTGCTCGGCGATCAGGCCCACGATCAGCGGCAGCGCGCCGTAGAGGTAGTGCAGCGGCACCGCCGTATAGCCCATCAGCAAAAGGATCCCGCCGAGCGCCGCCTCGACTGCGACCGCGGCCTGTCCGGCCCGCAGCGTCCGCCAGAAGACGCGGCTCGGGCGCCGGCGAAACCACGCGACCGCGCCGATCACGAAGGCGACCAGGTTGAGTGCCAGTGCGAGCACTCCGACGACGATGTGCACATCCCTCACGGCGCAAGCGAAGATAGAGCCTTCGCGCCCGGTGCGCGTTCGCAGGCCGCGGCGGCGCCTGGCGGAGCCTTCTTATGGCGAGCGGTGATAAAACTCCTAAATGTGCTCAGGGATTACCTGCCAGCGGTTGTCTTCCTGATCCTCGGCGGTGCGGTCGGGGGCCTGTTCTCGACCCTGAACCTGCTGACGGGCGTCCGCACGCGCCCGAACCTCAACCGCTCCACTCCCTACGAGTGCGGCCTGCCGTCTGAGATCCAGCGCGGCTTTCGCTTCGGGATCAGCTTCTATCTGATCGCGATGCTGTTCATCCTCTTTGACATCGAGGTCATCTTCATCTACCCGATCGCGGTCGAGCTGCGCTCGTTCGGCGGTTTCGCGCTCGGCGAGACGATCACGTTCGTGATCCTGTTGATGATCGCCTTCATCTACGTCTGGCGACGGGGGGCACTGGAATGGAAGTGACACGCCAGCCGGACCACGAGTTCCGCTCACGCCAGCTGATGGCGCGCGACATGCTGCGCGGATCGCTCGAGGGTGATGACCTGGACCGCTACGTGGAGCAGGCCGTGATGACCACGACGCTCGACCGCGCCGTCGCCTGGGCGCAGGGCAATTCGATCTACCCGCTGACCTTCGGGCTTGCCTGCTGCGCGATCGAGATGATGTCGATCGTGGCGGCAAGGCTCGACATCGCACGCTTCGGCTTTGAGGCGTTCCGCGCGTCGCCGCGCCAGGCTGACCTGATCATTCTCTCCGGGCGCGTCTCGATGAAGATGGCCCCGGTGATACGCCGCATCTACGATCAGATGCTCGAGCCGAAGTTCGCGATCAGCATGGGGGCGTGCTGCTCGAGCATGGGCGTCTTCAACAATTACGCGCTGGTGCCGAGCGACAAGTTCATGCCGATCGACGTGCACGTGCCCGGCTGCCCACCCCGGCCTGAGGCGCTGGCGCACGGCATCCTCAAGCTGCGCGACAAGGTGCAGGGAACCGATCGGGAGGGCTGGCGCGAGCGCTACGGCGCGGTCGGCACCGAGGAGATCCTGGGTGCCTGACCAGACCGGGCTCGAGGCCCTCGCGCAGCAACTGAGCGAAGCGCTCGCCGGCAGCGTGCTCGCAACCAGCCACGCCCACGGCCGCGCCGAGATCCAGATCGCCCCCGAGCAGAACGTGGCCGTGCTTGCGTGGCTGCGCGCGCAGGGCTACAGCTTCCTGGCCAGCCTGCACGGCGTGGACTACTACCCACACGAGCCGCGCCTCGGGGTGATCTATGAGCTGCTCGACATGAGGAACGTCGACCGCGTGTCGGTCAAGGCTCGCGTCTCCACCGACGAGCCCAGCATCGCGAGCGTGCTTGAGCTCTGGCCGGGCGCCGACTTCCCCGAGCGCGAGGTCTACGACATGTTCGGGGTGCGCTTCGACGGCCACCCTGATCTGCGCCGCATCCTGATGCCAGAGGACTACGAGGGCCACCCGCAGCGGCGCGACTTCCCGGTCGGCGGCGAGCCGGTGCTGTTCACCTACAACGAGACCGACGGCTACGGAGCCGACCGATGAGCGCCCTGAGCGACTACCGGCGCCGCGAGGAGTCGATCACGATGTCCAGCGAGCCGGTGGGCATGGGTGAGACCCACGAGCTTTTGACGCTCAACATCGGCCCTCACCACCCCGCCACCCACGGCGTCCTGCGGCTGATCGCGACGCTCGAGGGCGAGGTCGTGCGCGACATCAAGCCGATCATCGGCTACGTCCACACCGGCATCGAGAAGACCGCCGAGCAGAAGTCCTACTGGAAGGCGATCCCGGTCGTCGAGCGGATGGACTACCTCTCCTACTACTTCAACGCAATGGCCTACTGCGGCGCGGTGGAGACGCTGCTCGGGATCGAGGTGCCGCCCCGCGCCCAGTACTTGCGCATAATCCATCTCGAGCTCAACCGGATCATGTCGCACCTGGTGTGGCTTGGCACGAGCGCCCTGGACCTGGGCGCGATGTCGATGTTCTGGTACTGCTTCCGCGAGCGCGAGACGATCCTCGACCTGTTCGAGATGTCATCGGGACAGCGCATGCACACCCGCTACTTCCAGGTCGGCGGTGTGATCGAGGACATCCCTGCCGGCTTCGCCCGCAACGTCCAGAGGTTCATCGACGAGATGCCCAGCCGCGCCGACCAGTACGCGGACCTGCTGGAGAAGAACGAGATCCTGCTCTCGCGCCTGCGCGACACCTGCGTGCTGGACGAGCAGACGCTGCTCGGCTGGGGCGTCACCGGACCGCTCTTGCGGGCCGCGGGCAACCCCTGGGATCTGCGCAAGGCGGCCCCGTACTCGAGCTACGACCACTTCGACTTCAGGATCCCGGTCGGCACCGTCGGCGACAACTACGACCGCTTCCGGGTACGCCACGCGGAGCTGTATGAGTCGACCAAGATCATCCAGCAGGCGCTGAACGGCCTGCCCGAGGGGCCCCACATCGTTGAGGACCGCAAGGTCGCGCTGCCGCCCCGCCACGAGCTGGCGACCAGCATGGAGTCGCTGATCCACCACTTCAAGCTGGTGACCGAGGGCTTCCGCGTGCCGGAGGGGGAGTGCTACTACCCGATCGAGTCGCCGCGCGGCGAGCTCGGCTGCTTCGTGCGCGCAGACGGCTCCGCCAAGCCCGCGCGCGTGCACATGCGCGACCCCAGCTTCGTCAACCTGCAGGCGACCGCGCCGATGGTCAAGGACGCCTACATAGCCGACCTGATCGCCACCCTGGCGATGGTGGATCCGGTCCTTGGAGGTGTGGACCGATGAGCGCGATCGACCGTCGTCCGCCCGTGCCGCGCTACGCGCACGGCTCGCGTGTGCCCGGGTGGGATGAGGCGGTCGACCTCGAGAAGGCGCCCGCCACCGTACCGGACCCGGCGCTCACGCCGGTGCCCCAACAGCTGCGCGAGGCGATCGAGGCCGAGATGGCCAAGTACCCCGACCGGCGTTCCGCCTCGATCCCGGCCCTGCACATCGCCCAGCGCCACCACGGCTGGTGCTCGCCGGAGGCGATCACCCAGGTCGCCTGCGTGATGCGCCTGACACCGGCCTACCTGACCTCGGTGGCGAGCTTCTACGACATGTTCTACCTGCAGCCCAAGGCCGCCCACGAGGTCTACGTCTGCACCAACATCACCTGCTCGCTGCTCGGCGCCGACGAGCTGTATGAGCGCATGTGCCAGGCCGCCGAGGGCCACGACATCACCGTGCGCGGCTTCGAGTGCCTCGGCGCCTGCGACATCGCGCCGATGGCATCGGTCGACGGAGAGTACGTCGGGCCGCTCAACCTCGACGACCCGGCGCTGATCGTCGAGGACGTCGAGGCGGGCCGACCGGTGCTCGAGCACAAGCAGCTGCGCCGCCGAGCGGTCGCCGACGCCAAGGGCCGGGTGGAGAACTTCGACGGGCTCGCCCCGGTCGGGCAAGAGGGAAACTAGGAGCGCAATGCCACATCTGCTCTTTGACAGGATCGACGAGCCGGGCCTCAACACGATCCCCGTGTACGAGCGCCGCGGCGGTTACAGCGCCCTGCGCAGCGCGCTTGCGATGCCGCCGGAGGCGATCATCGAGGAGATCAAGCAGTCCGCGATCCGCGGCCGCGGCGGCGCCGGCTTCCAGATGGGGCAGAAAGCGTCGTTTCTGCCCAAGGGCGAGATGGCCAAGTACCTGGTCTGCAACGCCGACGAGTCAGAGCCCGGCACCTTCAAGGATCGCGAGCTGATGCAGAAGTGCCCGCACGCGCTGATCGAGGGGATCATCATCACGACCTACGCGACCGGAATCCATCGCGCCTTCATCTACATCCGCGGTGAGTACCAGTTGCAGGCCGACATCCTCGATCAGGCGGTCGCCGAGGCCAGGGCGGCCGGCCTGCTCGGCGAGAACATCCTCGGCTCCGGCCACAGCCTCGAGCTGGTCGTGCACCGCGGCGCCGGCGCCTACATCTGCGGCGAGGAGACCGGGCTGCTCGACTCGCTCGAGGGCAAGCGCGGCAACCCACGCCTGAAGCCGCCGTTCCCCGCGATCGAGGGGCTCTACGCCGGCCCGACGCTCGTCAACAACGTCGAGACGCTGAGTACCGTCCCGACGATCATCAACATGGGCGGCGCCGAGTACGCCAAGATCGGCACCCAGGGCTCGACCGGGACCAAGCTGATCTCGGTCTCCGGCGACGTGCAGCGGCCCGGTAACTACGAGATCGAGCTAGGCACCCCGAGCCGCGAGATCATCTACGGGCTGTGCGGCGGCCCGCGCGACGGGCGCAGCGTCAAGATGTGGTTTCCCGGCGGCTCGAGCTCACCGGTGCTGCTCGAGTCCGACCTCGATCTCGCCTACGACTTCGACACACTGGCCAAGGCCGGCTCGATGCTCGGCTCCGGCGCGATCATCGTCGTCGACGACAGCCACAGCGCGCTGGAGGTCATGCAGAAGGTCGTCAAGTTCTACGCGCACGAGTCCTGCGGAAAGTGCGTGCCCTGCCGTGAGGGCACCAACTGGACGCTCAAGATGATCGAGCGGATCGAGGCTGGCGAGGCAACGCCGATGGACCTGGATATCCTCGCCTCTGCGCAGAGCCAGATCATCGGACACTGTCTGTGCGTGCTCGGCGACGCGATGGCGATGCCGGTCGGTTCCATCGTCGAAAAGTTCCGCGACGAGCTCGCGGAGGAGATCGAGGCCGCGCGCGAGCGCGCCAACTCACTCACCTATGCCACGGCCTGAACGCAAGCTCATAAACCTCACGATCGACGGTCGCGAGGTGCAGGCCGTCGAGGGCGCCATGCTGGTGGACGCGGCCAAGGCCGCGGACGTTGAGATCCCCTACTTCTGCTACGAGCCCAAGCTGGGGGCGCCGGTCGGTGCCTGCCGCATGTGCCTGGTGGAGATCGAGGGCATCCCGAAGCTGCAGACCTCCTGCTCGACCCCGGTGCGCGACGGCATGGTCGTCAACACGACCGTCGAGCGCGTCAAGGAGGCGCAGAACGCGATCGTCGAGTTCCTGCTTGTCAACCATCCGCTCGACTGCCCGGTGTGCGACAAGGGCGGTGAGTGCCCGCTGCAGGACATCACCTTCGGCTGGGGCAAGGGCCGCACGCGGGTGATCGAGCCCAAGCGCCACTTCGTCAAGCCGCTCGCGCTCTCGCCGCTGATCGCGATCGACCGTGAGCGCTGCATCCTCTGCTATCGCTGCGTGCGCTTCAGCCAGGAGATCTCAGAGGACTGGCAGCTGATCTTCACCGAGCGCGGCGCGCACACGTTCGTCGGCACCCACGACGGCCACCCCTACGTGGCCCCGTTCTCCGGCAACATCATCGAGCTGTGCCCGGTCGGGGCGCTCACCTCGCGGCCCTACCGCTTCCGTGCGAGGCCCTGGGACATCGAGGGCTCAGGCGGGATCTGCACGCTCTGCCCGTCACAGTGCAACGTCGAGTTCACGGTGCGCGACGACAAGGTCACGCGCGTGCTTGCGCGCGAGAACCCGGGCGTCGACGACGGCTGGCTGTGCGACAAGGGGCGCTTCGCCTACCAGGCGATCCACGTCGACGAGCGCGTCACCACGCCGCTCGTGCGCGCCGCCGGCGGAACGCTTGAGCCCGCCAGCTGGGATGAGGCGCTGCGTGCGGCCAGCGCGCTGGCCGGGCACCGCGGCCAGGCGGCCACGCTGGTGGGCGGCCAGGCGAGCAACGAGGAGGCCTTCCTGCTCGCGCGTCTGCTGCGCGAGGGGCTTGACTCTCATGACATCGACTCGCGGCTGACGGGCGCAACCGAGCTTGACCTGGGGTTGATGCGGGCGCTGGCCGCGCCCGCGCTGCAGGCGGGCGTGGCCGACATCGAGTTCGCGCACACCGTGCTCGTGCTCGGCACCGAGCCGCTCGACGACTCGCCGATCCTCGATTTGCGCATCCGCAAGGGGGTCAGGCGCAACGGTGTGAAGCTCGCGATCGCAAGCGCGCGGCCCAGTGCTCTGGACGCAAACGCCGAGCTTTCGATCCGCTACGCCCCGGGCGGCGAGGCGGAGTTCTTGGAGTCGCTTGAGTGGGCGCTCGGGACCCCCGGCTCCGGTGAGACGCACCAGCTCGCGGCGCTGCTGCGCGACGGCGGCGAGGATGTCGTGATCCTCTGGGGCGAAGGTCTCTCGGCGCCCGCCCGCGCGTCGCTTCTGCGCATCGCGCAGCGGCTCGGGCTCGCCGGCCGCGAGGGGGCGGGCCTGCTCGAGGTGCCGCTCGGCACCAACGCGCGCGGGATCCGCGAGGCGGGGGCGCTGCCCGGTGCCGGACCCGGCTACAGCGACGCGCCCGCCGGCCGTGGGGCGCCGCAGATCGCCGCCGCCGCGGCGGCCGGACAGATCGGCGCGCTTCACCTCTTCCAGATCGACCCGCTGCGCGAGCTGCCAGACCGCGAAGCCTGGGAGGCGGCGCTGTCAGGCGCAAAGCTTGTGGTCGCGCACGCAAGCACGCTCACGGACGGTCTGGCCCGCCACGCCGACGTGGTCTTCCCGGCCGAGTCGAGCGCCGAGAAGGACGGCACGATCGTCCATCCCGACGGCCGCCTGCAGCGCCTGCGCAGCGCGATCAGGCGTCCCGGCGAGGTGCGCGCCGGCTGGCAGGTGCTCTCAGACCTCGCCAAGGCGGTCGGTCTTGACACGGGCGTGCTCACCGCCGGCATGGCCTTCCAGCAACTGGTGGCCGCGGTGCCGTTCTACGAGGGTCTGACGCTCGATGCGATCGGCGGGCGCGGCGTGCGCTGGCCGCAGGCCGAGGCCGCCGACGCGATGCCCGAGCCCGGGGCGATCACCGCCCACGCTGGCGCTGGGGCGACGTCTGCGGCCAGCGGGCCGCAGGCGGAGATGAACGGCCGGCTGCGGCTCGGCACCTACCGACCGATCTGGGCCGCGCCGGAGGTCGAGATCTCACCGGCGCTGCACTTCACCATCGCCGAGCAGGTCGTCGAGCTCTCACCGCACGACGCCGACCGGTTGGGCATCGAGGACGGCGGTGCGGTGCTGGTGGCACAGAACGGCACGCGGCTGCACGGCCGCGCGGCGATCCGCTCCGGCGTGCCCGCCGGCACCGCGTTTATGGCAGCCGGGATCGCCAAGGAGTCGGCAAACGCGCTGACCGAGCCGCTGGTCGAGGTCTCGCGGGCATGATCGCCTTCGCCGACGTCAACTACTTTGAGCCCTGGTGGATCCAGATCGTCAAGGCGCTTTTGATCTTCCTGGTGATCTTCGGGGTGCTGCCGCTTTTGACCGTGTATGAGCGCAAGCTGCTCGGACGCTTCCAGCACCGCTACGGGCCCAACCGCGTCGGGCCCTACGGGCTGATGCAGCCACTGGCGGAGATCGTCAAGTTCGCCCGCAAGGAGGCGTTCAGGCCGACCGGCTCGGTCGGTTTCCTCTTCCGCCTGGCGCCGGCGATCTCGATCCTGACCGCCGTCGGCGGCCTGGCCCTGATCCCCTGGGGCAACGTGCAGAACATCCTGGGCACCCGCATCGGGCTCTACGGCATCGACGTGTCGATCGGGCCGCTGTACGTCTTTGCGCTCGGTGGCATCTCCTTCTACGGGATCCTGCTCGGCGGCTGGGCTTCGGGGTCCAAATACTCGTTTCTGGGCTCGATGCGGGCTGCTGCCCAGCTGATCTCCTACGAGGTCTCGCAGGGGCTCGCGCTGGTCGGCGTGCTGATCACCGCCCAGACCCTTTCGCTCACCGGAATCGTCAACGCCCAGCGTGGCATGTGGTACTTCATCCCGCAGATCGTCGGCTTTCTGATCTTCATGGTCGCCTCATTCGCGGAGACCAACCGCGCGCCGTTTGACCTCGTCGAGGCCGACGCGGAGCTGGTCGGTGGCTACTTCACCGAGTACGGCGGCACCGGCTTTGTCGCCTACCTGTTCGCCGAGTACGTGAACATGATGGTCGTCTCGGCGATGGCGGCCACCCTGTTTTTGGGTGGGTGGCTGTTGCCGTTCGGCATCCACCCGCCCGGTTGGGTGGACCCGTTCGTGGTGCTCGCCAAGATGATGCTGTTCATGACACTCTTTATCTGGATACGCGCGACGCTACCGCGCCTGCGCTACGACCAGCTGATGTCCTTCGGCTGGAAGGTGCTGCTACCGCTGGCAACCCTCAACCTGCTGGTCACGGCGATCATCGTCGTCCACTAGCGAGGAAGATCAGGACAGACCGATGCCATACGACCCCGGTAAAGACGTAGTGGAGGTGATGCGCCACCCGCCGCGCAGCGCGGCGGCCAGCACCTACCGCATCTTCGGCGAGACGTTGCGCGGCATGAAGACGACGCTCGCGCGCGTGGTCGAGGGTCCCCTGACGATCCAGTACCCGGAGGAGAAGACGCCGGTCTACCCGCGCTTTCGTGGCCGCCACAAGCTGCACCGCTTCGAGACCGGCGATCCCGACAACCCCGGCCTCGAGAAGTGCGTCGGCTGCTCGCTGTGCGCCGCCGCCTGCCCGGCCGACTGCATCCGTGTCGTCGCCGCCGAGAACACACCCGAGCACCGGGTCTCGGCCGGCGAGCGCTACGCGGCCGTGTATGAGATCAACCTGAGCCGCTGCATCTTCTGCGGCTACTGCGAGGTCGCCTGTCCGTTTGACGCGATCACGATGGGCCACGACTACGAGATGTCCGACTACACGCGCTCTGATTTGATCTTCACCAAGGAGATGCTGTTGGCGGAGCCACTTGAGCGCACGCCACTGCGGACGGCGGCGGAGTAGCGGGAGCTAAGCGATGTCGGTTGTCATGTTCTTTTTGGCGGCGGGTGCGGCGATCATCGGCGCGATCGGCGTGGTCACGTTGCGCAACCCGCTGTACTCGGTGCTCGCGCTGGTCTGTCATCTGGTCGCGCTCGCGGCGCTGTTTCTGCTTTTGCGCGCGGAGTTCGTCGCCGCCGCGCAGGTGGTCGTCTACGCCGGTGCGGTGATGGTGCTCTACGTGTTCGTGGTGGCGTATGTCGGCGGGGGTGAGGAGGTTTCAGCCGGCAGCACGCTGCGCATCCTGGGGCCGTTGTTCGCCCTGGCGCTGGCGGTCGAGCTGTTCATCGCCCTGCTCGGCTCGGCGCTCTCCGGCATCCACCGCTACGGCGCGCCCTACAAGCTCGGCTTCGGCACACCCGAGCAGATCGGCCGGCTGTTTCTGACCGACTACCTGTTCCCCTTCGAGGTGGCTTCGCTGCTGTTGCTGGTCGCCGCCATCGGCGCGGTCGTCCTGGCCCGCCGCCGGCGTGGCCTTGAGGAGGGCGCGCTCGAGCTCAAGGACCTGCTGGCGATGCCGCGTCCGGCCTACACCGGCACGATCGCCGAGGGTGTCGGTGTGCGGCGCGTGCGCGAGCAGCTCGAACAGGCCCACGGCGGCGTCACCGAAGTTGTGCCCGCTGGCGCCCCCGGTTCCGAGGAGCAGAGCTGATGGCGCTCGACTGGTACCTGGCCGTCTCGGCCCTGATCTTCTGCATCGGCGCCGGCGGCGTGCTCGTGCGACGTAACCCCCTGGTCGTCCTGCTCTGCCTGGAGCTGATGCTGAACGCGGCCAACCTGGCGCTGATCACCTTCGCGCGGATGCACGGCGGCGAGGCCGGCCAGATCTTCGCGCTGATCGTGATGGTCGTCGCAGCCTGCGAGGTGACCGTCGGGCTCGGCCTGCTGGTCGCGATCAGCCGCCGCAACCTTCCCATCGATGTCGACAAACTGCACGAGCTGAACGGATGAGCCCGACCACCTGGGGCTGGCTCGTCCTGCTGTTTCCGCTGCTGGGCACGATCACGATCGGCCTCGGCTTTCGGACCTACAGCAGGGCCGCCGGCGTAATCGGAACCGCCGCGATCTTCCTCGCCTTCGTCTGCTCGGTCGGCGCGCTGATCGCGCTGCTCGGACGCACGGGCACCCACCGCGAGGTCGTCTCGAGCCTCTGGAACTACGACGTGAGCGCCGGTGTCGACGCCAAGCTGCAGATCCTGATCGACCCGATCTCGGTCTTCATGATGCTCGTGGTCTCCGGCGTCTCGACGCTGATCCACCTGTATTCGACGGCCTACATGCGCTCGGACAAGGGCTACTCGCGCTACTTCGCGTACCTGAACTTCTTCGTGCTGTCGATGCTCGTGCTTGTCACCGGCGGCAACTTCATCATGCTGATCATCGGCTGGGCCTTCGTCGGTGCCGCCTCCTACCTGCTGATCTCCTTCTGGTACCGCCGCTCGACCGCCACCCGCGCGGGGATCAAGGCGTTTGTGATCAACGTGCTCGGCGACGTCGGCCTGGTGCTCGGGACGTTCTTCATCTATCGCCACACCCACACGGTGTCGTTTTTGGGCAGCTTCGCCGCGGCGCCGCACGTCTTCCACACCGACTCGCCGGACCTCGTGGCCGGCTGCCTGCTGTTTCTGGTCGGCGCGTTCGCGAAGTCGGCGCAGGTGCCGCTGCACACCTGGCTGCCGGACGCGATGGAGGGCCCGACCCCGGTCTCCTCGCTGATCCACGCTGCCACCATGGTCACCGCCGGCGTGTATTTGATCGTGCGCCTGCACCCGCTGTTCCAGCTCGCGCCGACGGCCGCGGAGGTCGGCGCGATCGTCGGCTGCATGACGCTGCTCATCGCCGGCACGATCGCGCTGGTCGTCACCGACATCAAGCGGGTGATCGCCTATTCGACCATGTCGCAGATCGGCTACATGATCATGGGCGCCTCCTCGGGCGCCTATGCGGGGGCGCTCTTTCACCTGATGACGCACGCCTTCTTCAAGGCGCTGCTGTTCATGGGTGCCGGCTCGATCATAGGCGCGATGGCCGGCGAGCAGTCGCTTGACAGGATGAGCGGCTTCCGCAAGGCGCTGCCGTTCACGTTCATCTGCTTCCTGGCGGGCGGGCTCGCGCTGTCGGGTGTGCCCCCGTTCGCCGGCTGGTTCTCCAAGGACGACATCCTCGCTTTCATGGACCACCGCGGCGGCATCTACGAGGTGCTCGGCATCCTCGGCTACGTCGGCGCCTTCCTGACCGGTGCCTACACCTTCCGCCTGATCTTCCGGGCCTTCTACGGCGAGCCATCGCCCGAGGCGCGCGAGCTGGAGCACGGGCACCTGGCCCACGCCGAGGTGCACCGCAACCCCGCCAACGGCGAAGAGGAGGACACCGACGTCGGCTTCCCCGGTCCCGAGCACGTGATCGCCGAGCGCGAGCCGGCGATGAAGGTCGCCATGGGGATCCTCGCGATCCTCGCGCTTGTCGGAGGCTTTGTTCAGGTTGCCGGAGTGGACGCAGTCATCAGCAAATTCCTTGCCACGGCGTTCGTGCACACGCCGCTTGCATCTCCGGCAGATCAGCCATCCGTTGGATTCGATTGGATCGGCCTGGTCGTCGGCGCGATCGTCGGTCTGCTGGGCATCGGCGTGGCCTACCGGGTCTACATCGCCAAGCCCGGCACCTCCGCGGCGCTGCAGGCGCGCTTTGCGGCGCTGCACAACTTCCTCGTGCACAAGTGGTACTTCGACGAGCTGATCGACGTGGTGGTGGTCCGCCCGGCGCTGACCCTCGGACGCTTCGCTCAGGCCGTGCTCGAGCGGGTTTTCATCTCCGGTGCGCTGACCGGCGGCGTCACCGGCATCGTCCGCTCCGGGTCGGCCGCCGTGCGCCGTGCCCAGACCGGATTGCTGCGCCTGTATGCCGGTGCGGTGGTGCTCGGCCTGACCGCTGTTGTCCTCTACTTCCTGATCTCCGCAAAGTAACCGTCACCTTCGACCTCGCACCGTGATCTTCGCCCACGCCTCATCCGCGCCCTTCTCGCTCTCGATCCTGATCTGGCTGCCGCTTGCGCTGGCACTGGTCTGCGCGGCGCTGCCTGCGCGCGTCACGGGCCGGGCGCTGGCGGCGCTCAGCCTGCTGCCGCTCGCCCTCGCGGTCACGTTCGTGGCGAACTTCAACTCGAGCTACCCGTTCCCGCAGTTCGTCACAGACCACAGCTGGATCCCGTCGCTCGGGATCCACTACGCGCTCGCGATGAACGGCCTGAACGTCTCACTGGTGCTCTTGACCACGGTGCTCTTCACGGTGTCGCTCGCCTGGTCGGCGCTGCGCGACATCGAGCGTCCGCGGCTGTACTACTTCTGGCTGGGGCTGGCCGAGAGCGCCGTGCTCGGCGCCTTCCTCGCCCAGGACCTGATCCTGTTCGTCGCGTTCTTTGACCTGATGCTGATCCCCTTCTACTTCCTGGTCGGCTCCTGGGGCAGCGGCGAGCGTGTGCGCGCGACGATCAAGATGGTCATCTACACGGCCGTCGGCTCGTTTTTGATGCTGGCGGCGGCGATCGCGACCGGCGTGATCGCGGCGGGCGACCACCACACCGCCCTGAACTTCACCTTCGGGGCGCTCGAGCACCTGCCGGTCTCGCGCACCGACGGCGAGTGGCTGTTCCTCGGCTTCGCGGTGGCCTTCCTGGTCAAGATGCCGGTCGTGCCGTTCCACGGCTGGCTGGCCGACGCCTACAAGTCGATGCCGATCCCCGCGGTGGCCGTCTTCTCCGGTGTCGTCGCGAAGGTCGCAAGCTACGGCTTCTTGCAGATCGTGCTGCCGCTGTTCCCGCAGGCCTCACACCACTTCCAGGTGCTGATGCTGATCATCGCGCTGGTCTCGATCCTCTGGGCGACGGCGATGGCGTTCACCACCCGCGACGTGCGGCTCGTGATCGCCTACTCGAGCGTCGCGCAGATGGGCTTCATCCTGCTGGGCATCTTCTCGCTGCAGGCCCCAGGCGCCCAGGGGGCGCTTTTGCAGATGCTCAACCACGGCCTGGTCACGGCGGCGGCGTTCTTCATCGTGGCCGCGGTGGCCGCGCGCTCGGGCGGCAGCGAACGCATGGATGACATGGGCGGCATCGCCTTCCGCGCGCCGCTGCTCGCCACACTGTTTCTGATCGTCACGCTCGCGAACCTGGCGATGCCCGGCTCCTCGAACTTCATCGGCGAGTTCATGATCCTGCTCGGGACCTTCCAGTCGCACCTGGCGATCGCGCTGATCGCGTCGCTCGGCGTCGTTGGCGCCGCCTTCTACGGGCTGCGCCTATTCATCGGCGCGATGCACAACCGGGTCGGCGGCCGGGTGCAGTCGTTTGAGATCAAGCGCTCTGAGGCGATCGCGATCGTGCCGCTGTGCCTGATCATCCTGGTGCTCGCCTTCTACCCGCAGTTCGGCCTCAGCCGCTCGCAGGCGTCGGTCAACCTGGCGATCGCGCCCGCCACAACGAGCGCCTTCCGCGGCTCGCAGTCCGCTGCTGCGCTGCTGCCTACCTTCGCCTCGCTGGACGGCCCGGCCGGCTGGTGGGCCTACCCGCTGCTTGCGGGTGTCAGCCACAGCCTGCCGGGCAAGCCTCGCCGGATCTACACCTACACCACCGCGTCATCCGGGTCCGGGAGCGGGCAATGAACGCACACCCCTACGCCATGAGCTTCCTGCTCGCCACCGCGCACATCCACGGACCGCACATCAGCTGGGCCGAGCTCTCGCCGATCGCGGTGCTCGGCGTCGGCGCCCTGGTCGTGCTGCTGGTCGGCTTGGCGAGCAGCCAGATGGTCCGCGCCCGGTTGGTGCCGACGCTCACGCTGGTGGCGATCGCGGGCGCGATCGGCACCGAGATCTGGCGCTTCAGCCACGCCCCGCAGACGATCGTCGCCGGGGCGCTGCGGATCGATGACCTGGCGCTGATCGCCGATCTGGTCTGTGCGGTCGCAGCGGTTGCGGCGGTGCTGCTCGCGTGGCGCGCCCGGGCGCCGCGGGAGGCGGGCCAGGGTGAATTCCACTCGCTGATGCTGTTCAGCCTGATGGGTATGGCGGTGCTCGTCTCGGCCCAGGACCTCATCACGCTCTTCCTCGGCCTCGAGCTGCTGTCGATCCCGCTGTATGTGCTGTGCGCCGCCGAATACCGCCGCGAGGGCTCGCTCGAGGCCGGGCTCAAATACCTGATCATCGGCTCGGTCGGCTCGGCCACGCTGGTCTACGGGCTCGCGCTGATCTACGGCGCCACCGGCCAGACCGGCTTCGGTGCCGTCGCGCACGTGCTGGCCAGCCAGTCGGGCGGCGGTCTGCTCGGCGACCCGCTGCTGCTCACCGGCATTGCCCTGGTGATCGTCGGGTTTGCCTTCAAGGCCTCCGTCGCGCCGTTTCACCAGTGGACGCCCGACGTCTACGAGGGCGCGCCGACGGCGATCACCGCCTTCATGGCGACCGCCACCAAGGCCGCCGCGATCGCCGTGTTCCTGCGCTTCTTCGACTTCACGCTGACCGCCGAACACGTCAACTGGGCGCCGGCGCTGGCGGCGCTCGCGAGCGTCACGATCATCGTCGGCAACGTCGGTGCGCTGGGCCAGAGCTCGCTCAAGCGCCTGCTCGGCTACTCCGGGGTGGCGCAGGCCGGCTACATGCTGACCGGCCTGGTGGTCGGCACCCGGCTGGGTGTCTCGGCAACCATGTTCTATGTCGTCGCCTACCTGCTGATGAACCTCGGCGCGTTCGCCGTGATCGTCCACCAGGAGCGCGTCTCGGGCAGCGACCGCATGGCGGCCCTCTCCGGCCTCGGGCGCCGGTCGCCGCTGCTGGCCTGGTCGCTGACGATCGCGATGCTGGCGCTCGCCGGCATCCCGGGCACGATCGGCTTCATCGGCAAGGTCCAGCTGATCCACTCGCTGGTGAACGGCGGCTACGGCTGGCTTGCGATCGTGCTGGTGGTCGGCGCGATGATCTCACTGGGCTACTACCTGCGCGTCGTGGCTGCCATCTGGATGACGCCCGCCGACGCGCGCGGTGTCGCAGTCGCCGGCGCCGGCCCGCTGGCCGGCGCCCCCGTGGCCGCCTTTCCGCCGATCGCAGGCGGCTCGCCCGAGGCCGATCTGCAGGCGTCGGCCGGCGGTGGTGCGCTCGGCGTGGAGCGGCTGACCGGCGACCCCGAGCTGCTGCTGGTGGCTGGCGTGTTTGGCGCGCTGTGCATCGTCTTCGGGGTGATTCCCGGTCCGGTCTTCGAGTTCGTCGCGCACGCCGGCGCGGCGCTCGTCGGCCTGCGCTGAGGCCACGCGCGCCCTGGGGCCACGCTCCGAGCCGGACTCAGACCTTGCGCCACTGCGGGACCCAGGCGCCATCCTCGCGGCGCTCAAAGTCCTGAAACAGGCTGGGTGCCTGCGCGAGCATCAGCGCTGCCACGGCGTCAAAGACCAGCCGCAGCTCCTCCTCCGCGCCCGGCGCCGTGCGCATCTCGATCACGTGGCGCAGCGTCCGGACGTTAGCGGTCCAGAGAATGTCGGTCGAGAGGCCGATCGGCGCCAGGCGCCGCAGTGCCGAGGTGATCTCCTTCTTGACCGCAAACGGCAGTCCTTCGCCATCTAGGTCAAGCTGCTCGGCCGCGTCTCGCTGAAACTCCTCAAGCTGCTCGACGATGCTGATCACCTGCTCGCGCAGCGGCTCGAGCGCCGGCGCCACGCGGAAGCCGATGTCGGCCAGGCGCACGTAGCGCAGGCTCTCCTGGCTGAAGGCCGACCCGGCGCGATGCCTAATAAGTTCGTGAGTGAAAACACGTGAGACGTTGCGAAACGCGAAGCTGTAGTTAGCGTGCTCAAGCACGCTGCCGTGCGCGCTGGCCAGGACGTTTGCGAAGTACTCGCGCTGGTCGGTGCGGATCCGCGTGACATTGCGGTTGAGCCCCGGCTCCCAGCTGCGATAGCACATGCGTCCGGCGAACTCGGCCAGCAGCTCCCCGTCGTTTAGCTCCTCACGGTCGGCCTCGCGCAGCTCGAGCCACGAGTCCCCGCCGACCGCGGCCAGGTAGGCGCGCATGGCCTCGAGGTCAACCGACGGCCGCGCGATCAGGAAAACCTCTGGCGTGGTCTCATGCATGGGGTTGCACATGCAACCGCATCGCCCGGACGTAAGCGGTGGGCAGGGGCGAGCGCGGGCGCTGTCGCGGCCTATGCTCGGATCGCGATGGCGCGTGTGGAGAAGGCAGCCCGGGGAGAGCTGATGCGCCGGCGCCGCGAGTCGGTGCCGGAGATCAGCTACCCGCAGCAGTTGCCTGTCACGGCCCACCGCGACGAGCTGCTTGCGGCGATCGCCTCAAACCAGGTGCTGATCGTCGCCGGTGAGACCGGCTCGGGGAAGAGCACGCAGCTGCCCAAGCTCTGCCTGGAGCTCGGGCGCGGCGTGAGCGGCACGATCGCACATACCCAGCCCCGGCGGATCGCAGCACGGACGATCGCCCAGCGGATCGCCGATGAGCTGGGCGTGCCGCTTGGCGGCGCCGTCGGCTATGCGGTCCGCTTCGACGACCGCGGCTCGGCTGAGACGCTCGTGCGTGTGGTCACCGACGGCCTGCTGCTGGCCGAGCTGCGCCGCGACCCGCTGCTGCGCCGCTACGACACGGTGATCGTCGATGAGGCCCACGAGCGGTCGCTGAACATCGATTTCCTGCTCGGCTGCCTGCACCGCATCCTGCCCCGGCGTCCGGACCTGAAGCTGATCATCACCAGCGCCACGATCGACCCGCAGCGCTTCAGCGCCCACTTCGCCGACGCGCCGATCGTCGAGGTCTCGGGCCGCACCTATCCGGTCGAGGTTCGCTACCGCCCGCCGGGCGAGGACGAGGACCTGCTGGAGGCGCTGGCCGACACCGTCGTCGAGCTGCTCGCCGAGGGCGACGGGGACCTGCTCGCGTTCCTCTCCGGTGAGCGCGAGATCCGCGACGCCGCGGAGCTTCTCGCCGGGCGGCTGGGCCCCCAGGTCGAGGTCCTGCCGCTCTACTCGCGTCTGGCGGCCGCCGACCAGCAGCGCGTGTTCGCCCGCCGGCCAGGCGGGCCGGCGGGCAGGCGCGTGGTGCTCGCGACCAATGTCGCGGAGACCTCGGTGACGGTGCCGGGCATCCGCTACGTGGTCGACACCGGCCTCGCCCGGATCTCGCGCTACAGCGCGCGCTTGAAGGTGCAGCGGCTGCCGGTGGAGCGGATCTCCCAGGCGTCGGCCAACCAGCGCGCGGGTCGCTGCGGCCGGGTCTCGGACGGCGTCTGTGTGCGGCTGTACTCGCCGGAGGACCACGCGGCGCGCCCGGCCTTCACCGATCCCGAGATCCTGCGCACGAATCTCGCCAGCGTCATCCTGCAGATGGCCGCGCTCGGGCTCGGTGAGGTGGAGAGCTTCCCGTTTCTGGACCCACCGGATCGCCGTCAGGTGCGTGATGGCGTGGCGCTGCTGCACGAGCTGCGGGCGCTCGACCCGGGTGCAAGGGTGCCGCTCACGCCGATTGGGCGGACGCTCGCGCGGCTGCCGTTGGACCCGCGGCTGGGGCGCATGGTGATCGAGTCAGACAGTCTCGGCTGCGCCAGCGAGGTGATCGTGATCGCCGCCGGCCTGTCGATCCAGGATCCCCGCGAGCGTCCGGGCGAACAGCGCGCTCAGGCCGATCAGCTGCACGCCCGCTTTGTGGATCGCACGTCGGACTTCATCGGTCTGTTGAACCTCTGGAACCATCTGGCCGCACTTGAGCAGGAGCTCTCCCGCTCGCAGCTGCGCCGACGCTGCCGCGCCGAATTCCTGCACTACCTGCGCGTGCGCGAATGGCAGGACCTCGTCGCGCAGGTCAAGGACGCCGCCCGTGAAGCCGGCCTTGTGCTCAACGAGGCACCGGCGCAGCCCGCGGAGATCCATGCGGCGCTGCTCTCCGGGCTGCTGTCGCACATCGGCCTGCGGGACGGTGCGGGGCGCGAGTACACGGGCGCCCGCGGCGCGCGCTTTGCGATCGCGCCGGGGTCGGTGCTCGCGCGCCGCGGACCGGCCTGGGTGATGGTCGCAGAGCTCGTCGAGACCGGTCGCCTGTGGGGTAGGACGGCGGCACCAGTTGAGCTGCGGCGCGTCGAGCGGCTGGCCGAGCACCTGGTCAAGCGCTCCCACGGTGAGCCGCGCTGGGATCGCCGGCGCGCTGCCGTGGTCGCGCCCGAGCGCGTGACGCTCTACGGCCTGCCGATCGTCAGCTCGCGAACCGTCCAGTACGGGCGGATCGACCCCGAGGCTGCGCGCGCGCTGTTCATCCGCCGCGCGCTGGTTGAGGGTGACTGGGATCAGCACCACGCGTTCATGCGCGAGAACGAGCGGCGCGTGGCGGAGGTCGAGTCGCTCGAGGCGCGGCTGCGTCGCCGCGATCTGCTGGCCGACGAATCGCTGCGCGAGGACTTCTTTGCGCAGCGCCTGCCCGCCGAGGTGGTCGGTGGGCGCGAGTTTGACCGCTGGTGGCGCCAGACGCGGCGCTCAGACCCGGCGCTGCTTCACTACCCGATGGAGCTCCTGATCAGGGGCGAGGTGGCGCCCGACGGCGCCGGTCGGCCGCCGCGGTGGCGGCAGGGCACCACCGAGCTTGCGCTCTCCTATCGCTTCGACCCCGGCGCGGCGGCCGACGGGGTGACGGTGCACGTCCCGCTCGCGCTGCTTGGCGCCGTGCGGGAGGAGGGCTTTGAGTGGCTTGTGCCCGCCCTGCGCGAGGAACTCGTGGTGGCGCTGCTGCGCTCCCTGCCCAAGCGCCTGCGCACCCAGCTCGTGCCGATCCCCGACACCGCCAGAGCGCTCCTGGCAGCGCTCAGGCCGCGTTCGGGGCCGCTGCTGGAGGTGCTGGCCGAGGCGATCCTGAGGCTGCGGGGCGTGGCGATCGGCGCCGGTGACTGGTCGCTTGAGACGCTGCCCGCGCATCTGCGCATGACCTTCTCGATCGAGGACGAGGACGGCGGCGTGCTTGCCGCAGGGCCGTCGCTTGCGGCGCTGCGCGAAGAGCTTCGGCCGGTGCTGATGGCGCGGGTGTTGCGCGCGGCGCCGGAGCTCGAGCGCCGCGGGATGCGCGGCTTTGAGCTGGAGGCGTTGCCGCGCACGGTGCCGCTCGCCGGCGGCCTTCTCGGCTACCCGGCGCTCGTCGACGAGGGCGAACTGGTCGGTGTGGCGGTCTTTGACAGCGCGCAGCGGCAGGCGGCGAGCATGTGGCGCGGCACACGCCGCCTGTTGCTGCTCACCGTGCCCTCGCCGCGCAGCTGGGTGCAGGCGCAGCTCGGGACGCGGCTGACGCTCACCCTGGCCACCGCGCCACACGGCTCACTCGATGCGGTCATGGCTGACGCGGTGAGCGCCGCAATGGACGTCTTGATCGCGAGCGGCGGCGGGCCGGCCTGGGACGCGGCCGCCTTCGCGGCGCTGTGCGAGCACGTCCGCGGCGAGCTTCGCCCCACCACGCTCGCGGCTCTGGAGGCGCTCGGCGCGATCCTCGAGACGGCCAGCGCCGTGCGCGCGGCGCTCGCGTCGCTGCCCGCCAGCGCGCCGCTCGCGCCCGCACGCGAGGATGTTGCCCGCCAACTCGGCCGGCTGGTCTACCAGGGCATGCTCGCCTCAAGCGGCATGGCGCGACTCGCCGACGTCGAGCGCTACCTGCGGGCGGCGCTCTGGCGGCTGGAACGTCTGCCGCGCAACCTGGCAGCCGACCAGCAGCGCATGGCGGTCATCAATGAGCTCGAGGCCGAAGCGCATGCGGCCGGCCGGTGGCGCGAGCTTTTCTGGCTGCTCGAAGAGCTGCGCGTCACGGAGCTGGCGCCCGGGCCGCTTGTGCGGCCGGGCGCGACCGTCAGGCGTGTGCGCGAGGTGCTTGCGCAGCCGCCGCGGGCTTGACGTCTGTTGCCCGCCGGCCGCCGCTGGGCCGGTGGTAGCGTTGCCGCAACCGGTCGCCAATGGATCAGCACCTGAGCGCACTGCTTGACGAGTTGCACCAGTACGGTGTCGCACACGACGCCGGCAAGACCGACCGCCTGGACCGGCTGCGCAACCTCGAGCCTGAGACTGCGGCGCTACTCGCGCTGCTGGTCCGCGCGACCTGCGCGCGCTCGGTGCTCGAGCTGGGCACATCAAACGGCTACTCGACGCTCTGGCTGGCCGCGGCCGTGCGCGAGCACGGCGGGCGCCTGACCAGCGTCGAGCTCGACGCCGGGCGCAGCGCACAGGCCGCCGGGAACCTCGAGCGTGCCGGCCTTGCAGATGTTGTTGAGCTGCGCGTCGAGGACGCCGCTGACGCCCTTGCGCGCTCCGCTGACGCGCACTGGGACCTCGTCTTCCTTGACGCCGAACGCCCCGCCTACCCTGGCTACTGGCCCGAGTTGCTGCGCGTGCTGAGACCCGGGGGGCTGTTGGCCGTGGACAACGTGCTCTCCCATGCCGATGAGGTGGCCGCCTTCCGGGCTCTCGTCAGCGCCGAGCGGGGCGTCAGCGAGGCGCTGGTTCCGGTCGGCGCGGGGCTGCTGCTCGTCGTCCGGGCGCGGCTCTCTGGCTGACCCCGGTGGGAGCGGTGCTCAGGTCGCGGCGATGCGCTGGCGTCCTGAGCTGGGTGGGTGAACCAGCGGAGAGAGGGGGATTCGAACCCCCGAACGAGTTATCCCCGTTACACGATTTCCAGTCGTGCCCGTTCAACCGCTCCGGCACCTCTCCGGGAATCTCGCCTAGCGTAGCGGTCGCCGGCGGCGCGGTGGGTGGCGGGGGTGGTCCAGCGGGACCACCCCCGCAACGGTTTGCTCAGATGACAAACGCCCCGTCGCGCAGCAGCGGCACCTCGCTGCCGTCGGCGCGCACACCGGTGACCGCCACCTGCTCTGAGCCGACCATGAAGTCGACGTGGATCGAGCTCTGGTTGGCGCGCGCGCGGTCCGGGCCGCCGGCGACGCTGAACGGGTAGGCGTTGCCGAGCGCCAGGTGGCAGGCGGCATTCTCGTCGAGCAGGATCGAGTAGAAGACCGAGCCGCTCTGGCCCACGCGGCTCTCGCGGTCGACCAGGGCGACCTCGCCGAGGCGGCTCGCGCCCTCGTCCTTGGCGCACATCGCGCGCAGCGTCTCGGCGCCCGTCTCTGCGTCGATCTGCACCGCGCGCCCGCCCTCGAAGCGCACCCGCAGCCCCTCGATCGGGGCGGCTCCCGGGACCAGCAGCGGCTTGGTCGCGGTCACGACGCCATCGACCCGCATCGGGTCCGGGGCGGTGAACGTCTCCTCGGTGGGCAGGTTGGCGGTGAAGCGCACCCCGTGGATGCTCTGCATCGCCCCGCTGATCCAGGTGGAGCCCGGCAGCAGCCCGACCGTCAGGTCGGTGCCAGGGCCTTCGTAGCGCAGGTGGTCGAGCGCCAGCTCGTTCATCCGGGCTGAGACCGCATTCAGCTGCGCGAGCCGCGCCTCCCAGGCTGCGGTCGGGTCGGGCTCATCCAGGCGCAGGATCCGCTCGATCTGCAGCCAGAGCCGCTCGTAGGCGGCCTCCGGCTCGAGCTCCGGGTGCACCAGAGCCGCCCAGCCGGGGGTCGGGAACGGCACGATGCACCAGTTGGTCTGCTGCTTGCCGGTGACGATGATCGACTCCCTGGTGCGCGGCAGCATGTCGATTCCGAGCAGCTCCGCGTCGATGCCGTCCAGCAGGTGAGGCTCGACCGGTCCCTGGAAGGAGATCCGCGCCGCGCCGGCCTCGCCGATCGCAAGCATCCGCTCGCCGATCCACGGCGGCACGAAGGAGAGCGTCTCACGGGGGGCGTGTAGCAGCCGCGAGCGCTTTACGTGCGGGTCGAAGTAGCCGACGTCGACGAACTGCGCCCCGCGCCTGTAGGCCGCCTCGGCCACGGCGCGGCTGATCGGCTCCTGCCCCGGCTCGACCGCCAGCGTCACGATCTGCCCAGGCTGGACGTTGGCGCCGATCCCGACCGCCAGCTGCGCGAGCGCCTCGACGCGCTGCTCAAATCGCCCCGTGCCTTTCGGGGTGGCGTGTGACTGCTGTGCCGGCGTCATCACGCGGCCTCCGTGGTCATCGGGAAGACCTTGGACAGGGTCTGTCCGGCCAGCGCGACCGTCTCCGGATCCTCGCTTCCGACCATCGAGAAGCAGAGGCCCTCGAGCCCCGCCTGCTTGAGCTCTGAGGCCTGCTCGGCGACCGTGTCGGGGTCCCCGGCGATCATCGAGTCGATCGACTCCTGTGGTACGCCGCGCTCGCGCAGCGCCCGCTTCTTTGCCTCCGCCTGCTCGTGGGTGGGGGCGATCAGCACCCGCCCGGTGCCCGTCTTGGTGATCTGCGAGTAGTCGCGGCCGACCGCCTCGCAGTGGGTCTCAAGCACGCCGAGCAGGTGTCTGACCTGCTGCGCGTCGCCGAACAGGTTGCAGCCGTCGCCGTACTTGGCCACCAGACGCAGCGTCTTGCGCTCACCGCTACCGCCGATCAGGATCGGGATGTCGCCGCGCAGGGGCTTGGGGTTGTTGAAGGCGCCGCTTGCGTGGTAGTGCCTGCCGCTGTGCTGTGCGCGCTCCTGGGTGAACATCGCGCGCGCGATCTGGAGTGCGTCCTCGAGCATCTCAAAGCGCGTGCGCAGCGTCGGGAAGTGGTAGCCGTAGGCGACGTGCTCGGCCTCGAACCAGCCGGCGCCGATCCCGTGCCAGACGCGCCCGCCGGAGATGATGTCGAGCGTTGTGGTAATCTTGGCGGCCAGCGCCGGGTTGCGGTAGGTGACGCTGCCGACGAGCAGACCCATCGTCAACCTCGAGGTCCGTGCCGCGATCGCTGCGAGCATCGTCGAGCCCTCGAACATCCAGTTCTCCGGCGGGCCGACGGGCCCGATCTGGTGTAGGTGGTCCATCACCGAGATGGAGCTGAAACCGGATGCTTCGGCGGTGGTGGCGATCTCGATGATCCGCTCAAACACCCGGTCTGAGCCAACGCCCGGAAAGTTGTAGTTCGGAATGTGAAGCGAGAGTGTGATTGGTACGCGCATGGGCCCAGACCCTAGCGCGACATACTCGGAGCTCAGGCAGGTACGCCAGGCACAGGTGGAAAGGAGCGGGTTTTCTAGATGGAACGGACGCTTTACGAGGCTGAGCACAGGGATCTGGGAGAGTCGTTTGGCGAGTTCCTGCGCCGCCATGCGCAGGACCGCTACGAGCAGTGGGAGCGCGACGGGATCGTCCCGCGCGACTTCTTCAGCGCCGCGGGCCGTGACGGTTTTTTCGCGTTTGAGGTCGATGAGCGCTACGGCGGTGCCGGTGTGCGCGACTTCCGCTTCAACGCGATGCTGCACGAGGTCGGTTTGAGCCTGGGGCTGAGCGGCGTCGTCGGCGGGATCACCCTGCACAACGACATCTGCCTGCCGTACTTCACCAGCTACTGCAACGAGGAACAGCGGGAGCGCTGGCTGCCGGGGATCGTGAGCGGCCGATACCTGACCGCGGTGGCGATGACCGAGCCCGACGCCGGCTCGGATCTCGCCGGGATCGCGACCCGCGCGGTGCGCGCCGATGGTGGCTGGGTGGTCAGCGGCGCCAAGACGTTCATCACCAACGGCATCAACTCGGACCTGGTGGTGGTCGTGGTTCGCACCGACCCCGGCGACCGCCACGGTGGTCTGAGCCTGCTGGTGGTGGAGCGTGGGATGGACGGCTTCGAGCGCGGACGCAACCTCGACAAGGTCGGCCTGCACAGCGCCGACACGGCGGAGATGTTCTTCCACGACGTGTTCGTACCGGAGGCCAACCTGCTGGGTGAGCAGGGTATGGGCTTTCGCTACCTGACCTCGAACCTGCCGCAGGAGCGTCTGTCAATCGCCGTCTCGGCGGTGGCGATGGCGCGCACGGCGCTTGCGCACACGCTCGAGTTCGTGAAGTCGCGCAGGGCCTTCGGGCAGCCGATCGGCAGCTTTCAGAACAGTCGCTTCGTGCTCGCGGAGGTCGCCAGCGAGGTTGAGATCGCCACCCACTACGTTGACCGTTGCATCCTCGCTCACAACGAGGGGAAGCTCTCGGCGGTGGACGCGGCGATGGCCAAGAGCTGGTGCACCGAGATGCAGGGGCGTGTCGTCGACCGCTGCCTGCAGTTACACGGCGGCTATGGCTACATGCTCGAGTATCCGATCGCGCGCGCCTTCGTCGACTCGCGCGTCTCGCGCATCTACGCGGGCACCAACGAGATCATGAGGGAGATAATCGGGCGCTCGCTGGGGCTGTGAGCGGCCCCCGGCGCGGCGTGCGCATGGCCTTCAAAAATGCGCTTGGCACTTCCTGCGTGCTTTCGGTACCCTTTGCATGCAGCCAAGGGGAAAACGCGAACCTAACCGGCGCGCAATCACCGACGGCTTCACTGGTGTGAGGATTGACGGGCGCTTGGCTTGTGCTGTGCGTCCGGCGTGTAAAGCACAGAGGAGAGAGGTACCTCCATGAGTTCGAAGTATCAGAGACTGGTGGCTCGTGGGCGCATCGCCGCGGTCCCCTTCGTCGCCGCGGCCGCGGTCGCAGGTGGCGTGATCGCGACGTCAAGCGCGTCCGCGCGCAAGGTCGGACATCCGGCGAGCGCCACGATCAGCAAGGCCACGCTCGCGAAGCTGAAGGTCGACGTGGCCAAGGCCCAGCAGGCGCCCAAGTGGTACGCCCCCGGCCCGCCCGTCAACGCCCGCAAGGCGCTCCGCGGCAAGACGATCGTCACGTTCCCGATCAGCTCCGAGATCGACGCCTGCAACACCAAGGGCCAGCAGGGCTACCTCGACAAGGAGGCCGCGGCGCTCGGCGCGCATGTGCGCGCGCTGTCGTCAAACACCGGGCCCGCCGGCTGGCAGGCAAACCTCGCGCAGGCGGTGACCGACAAGGCAAGCGCCGTGGTCATGCTCTGCGGTCCGACCGCCGCGGTGCTCGCGCCACAGCTGGCGACGCTTGCCGCCCACCACATCCCGGTTGTGGACGGTAACTACAACCAGACCGGCGGCAACCCCGCGTTCCCGTTCAAGGGGCTCTCCGGTGAGAGCGGCGTCAACACCATTCAGGGCGTGCAGACCGACCTCGCCGACGCGCTGGTCAACCTGAACGGCAAGCCGGCCAAGATCCTGTTTTTGGACAGCTCGCAGGTTGCCCAGGACTCGGGTGCGCTCGGCGGCCTCAAGGCGGCGATCAAGGCGTGGTGCCCGACCAGCTGCTCGATCGTCAAGCAGGAGAACTTCCCGACGACCGAGTGGAGCGGCCCGACCGAGACCGCCGCGATCTCAAGCGATCTGCAGGCCAACCCGAGCATCAACACGGTGATCGTCACCTTCGACGGCATGACCGACGGCATCGAGAGCACGATCGCGCAGGACGCCTCGAGCCACCCGGGCCTCAAGATGTACGCGTGGGGCGGCGGCCTGGCGGAGATCAAGGACGTCAGCATCAGCAACACCTTCCTCGGTGACTCCGGTCCGAATGAGCAGTGGGACGCCTACAACCAGCTTGACCAGGTGATCCGGTTGCTCTCACACAAGCGTGCCGCACCGGTCGGCAAGGAGATCGCGCCCAACATCTTCTTCACCAAGAAGAACGCGAAGATCTTCTCGGTCGGTGGCAGGGGCCAGGCATACAGCGACCAGGCCTACAGCAAGGGTGCTTTCATCACCGACTTCCTGAAGCTCTGGGAAGTCAAGAAGTAGAGCGCTGACCCAGGGCGTCGCCTGCACTTTCGTTCTGTACAAGTTGATCAGATGAGCAGCGGTATGGAGCAGGCGACGTCCGGGAGGCCCGCGCACGCGAACGCCCCGGCGCTTGAGGCGAGAAACCTCGCCAAGACGTTCGGGGCCTTTCGCGCACTGAAGGGCGTTGATCTTGAGATCGGCGAGGCCGAGGTCGTTTCGGTGCTGGGCGAGAACGGCTCGGGCAAGTCGACGCTTGTGAAAATCCTCTCCGGCTACCACGAGCCCGATCCGGGTGGGTCACTGCGGATGAGCGGTGTCGAGGTGCCGCTGCCGGTGCCGCTTGGCCAGGCACGCACCGTGGGTCTCAGCTTCGTATACCAGGACCTCGGTCTGGCGGGTGAGCTGCAGGTGGTGGAGAACCTCTTTGTCGGCCAGCGCGTGACCCGCGGCCTGCGCTCGGCGGCTCGGATTGACTGGCGTTCAGAGCGCCGTCATGCCCGCGAGATCTTTGCGCGCTACGGCGTCGAGCTTGACCCGTCAGCGCAGGTCGGTCGCCTGCGGCCCACTTCGCAGGCGCTGCTTGCGATCGTTCGCGCCGCCTACGAGTTGCGCGATTACCGTGAGCACAACCGTGGCGCCGGTGGCGTGCTCGTGCTCGACGAGCCGACCGTGTTTTTGCCCGAGCACGAGAAGGTGTTTTTGTTTGACCTTGTGCGTCGCATCAGCGCCGAGGGCTTCGGGGTGCTGTTCGTCTCTCACGACATGACCGCGGTGCGGGAGATCGCCCACCGCGCGGTCGTGTTGCGCGATGGCGCCAAGGTCGGCGACGTGCTCATGGAGCAGGCCAGTGACGCCGATCTGATCGAGCTGGTCTCCGGTCATCGCCTGGATCGCTCCGAGATCGAGCGCGTGACCGGTGGTGCCGCAGCGCGCGACTCGGCCGAAAGCTCAGACGGCGCGGCGGCCTCTGGAGCGGTGGTGTTTGCGGCGCACGGTGTCAGCGGCGGGCGTGTGCGCAACGTGGACTTTGAGCTGCATGCCGGCGAGATCCTCGGTATCGCTGGGCTTTTGGGGGCCGGCAGCGAGGATCTCCCGTACCTGCTCTTCGGCGATCTGCCGGGCGGTGGTGGTGAGGTCAGTATCGGCGACTGGCGCGGGCAGGTCTCGCAGCTCAGCCCGCGTGAGTCGATCAGGCACGGCGTCGCGCTCGTGCCGGCCGACCGCAAGGCGCATGGCGCGGTGCCGGAGCTGCCGGTCTCCATGAACATGCTGTCGCTTTCGCTTGAGAGCTTCATGCACAGCCGATTTCTGCGGCTTGACCGACTGCTCGGCGTCGCCAACGAGCGCACCGAAGAGTACGACGTGAGACCGCGTGACGCATCGCTCAGCATGTCCTCGCTGTCGGGTGGCAACCAGCAGAAGGTGGTGCTCGCGCGCTGGCTCGAGCGCGGCCCGCGCGTGCTGCTGTTGCACGAACCGACCCAGGGTGTGGATGTCGCGACCCGCCATCAGATCTATGAGCTGATGCGCGAGCGCGCCGCGCAGGGAGCGGGGATCCTGTGGGTCTCGACTGACTTTGACGAGCTTGCGGCCGTATCTCACCGGATCCTGATCTGCGCCTACGGCGAGATCCAGGGCGTGCTCGCAGCGCCCTACAGCCGCGACAAGATAACGAGCGCTGTCTACTCAGCCACCGCGGGTGGCGCTGCCAGAGAGGTGAGCACCGGATCATGACAACCAACGTCGAGCCGTCTGCCGACGAGGCTGGCCCCGCGAAGGCCGGCGGGCCCCCGCCCGCCGCCCGCCGCTCACGTGGGCGCCTGAGCCCACGCCTGGCGGAGGCGTCGCTTTTGCCGTTCGCGTTCCTATTGGTGATCATCGGCTTCAGCATCGCCAGGCCGGACACCTTCTTTCAGTGGTCTAACTTCACCAGCATCTTTGGGCTGAACTCGGTCGAGTTCATCCTCGTGATGGCCCTTCTGATCCCGTTGACCAACGGCGATCTGGACCTCTCCGTGGCCGAGATCTCGGGCATGACGGCGGTGCTGGTCGGTTGGCTGAACGTCAACCAGGGTTGGGCGATCGTGCCCGCGATCCTCGTGGCGCTGGCCGTGGGCCTGCTCTGCGGTGCGCTCAACGGCTGGATCATCGTCCGCTTCGACGTAAACCCGTTCATCATCACGCTGGCGACCGGCAGCATCTTTGACGGCATCGCCTTCTGGCTGCCAAACCAGCAGACGATCCCCGGTATCTCGACCCACCTGGCGGATTGGACGGTGCTCACACACGTGCTCGGCATTCCACTGGACTTCTGGTATGGGATAGTGCTGATGCTCGTGATGTTCTATGTGCTCACCTTCACGCCGTTCGGACAGCGGGCGCTGTTTGTCGGGCAGTCGCGCGAGGTCGCTCGCTTGAGCGGTTTCCGGGTCAGCTCCACGCGCTTCTGGGCGTTTGTCGTGGCGGGCCTGATCGCCGCGCTCTCCGGTGTGATCAACGACGGGGTGCTGGGCGCGGCCACGCCGCAGAACCAGGGCACGCTGCTCTTGTCGGTCTACGCGGCCGCCTTCCTCGGGTTCACGACGATCCAGCCCGGGCGCTTCAACGCGATCGGTGCCGGTGTTTCGGTGTTCTTCCTGGCGATCGCCGTCAACGGCATGAACCTGCTCGGCGCGCAGAGCTATGTGCAGTCGCTGTTCTACGGCATCTTCCTGGTGGTCGCGGTCGTCGCCTCGCGTGTGATCAACCGCCGCCGAGCCGCCGCCGCTGCTGCAAGGGGCGCGGGCTGATGGCTGAGGCCCCGGTCTCGCAGGGCCTCGCCGCCGTGTTGGGGCTGCGTCAACTGATCATGGACGGCGAGCTGCGCGCCGGCGACCGCCTCTCAGAGGTGCGCCTGGCGGCACGCCTGGAGGTCTCGCGCACGCCGCTGCGCCTTGCGCTCGCCCAGCTCGAGCATGAGGGCCTGCTCGAGCCGGTGGCCGGCGGCGGCTTCGTCGTGCGCTCCTTCACCGGACGGCAGGTGGTGGACGCGATCGAGCTGCGCGGCGTGCTCGAGGGCACGGCGGCACGGCTGGCGGCGCGGCGCAACAACGGCCCGCGTGCCCTCGGCAACCTCGTCGCCTGCGTGGCCAAGCTCGACCGCATCGTCGCAACCGAGGGCGCGCCAACCGGCGAGGAGTTTGAGCTCTATGTCGAGCTCAACGACGAGTTTCACAACGAGCTGTTTGTGCTCGCTGGAAGCGAGGTGCTGCGTGCCGCCTACGAGCACGTGCTCGCGCTGCCGTTCGCGCAGCCCAGTTCGTTCCTCAAGGCGCAGGCTGACACCAGCCAGTTCGAGCCGACGCTCGCCACCGGCAACGCCCAGCACCACGAGATCCTGAACGCGATCGAAGCCGGTGACGGTGACGAGGCCGAGCGGCTTGCGCGCGCTCATGCGGAGCTGACCGTGCGCAACCTCGAGGCAGTGATGCGCGACGGGGGTTATGAACGGCTGCCGGGCAGCAGCCTGATCAGCGCCGACGCGGCCTGGTCCGTCCAGGCTGTCGCCGGGCTCGAGCGCGGATGAGAAGGCGAGGTACAAGCAGATGAGCGATGCAAGCGTCAGCCGGCAGCAATTGCTGATCGGTGGTGAGTGGTGCGACGCAGCCAGCGGCGCGACCTTCACGGTCCAGAACCCCTACACGGCGCAGCCGGCCTCGGTCGCCGCGGCGGCAACGGTGGCCGACGCGCGCCGCGCCGCCGACGCGGCGCAGGCGGCGTTTGAGCAGTGGTCGCAGACGCCGGTCGCCCGGCGCGGCGAGCTGCTCACCACGGCGGCGGCGCTGATGGAGGAGCGCCAGACCGATTTCGCGCGGGCCGTTGCCGAGGAGACGGGCGGCACCTTCGGCTGGGGCATGTTCAACGTGATGCTCGCCACCGGCATGCTGCGCGACGCCGGGGTGCATGCCGCCGCCGTGCATGACCGCGAGATCGAGTCCCACATTCCCGGCAAGCGCATGCGCGCGGTGCGCCAGCCGGCGGGCGTGGTGGTCGGGATCGCGCCGTGGAACGCCCCGGTGATCCTCGGCACGCGCGCGCTGGCGGCGCCGCTCGCCCACGGCAACACGGTTGTGATGAAGGCGTCGGAAAACTCGCCCCTGACCCACGGACTGATCGTCGCCTGCCTGAAGGACGCCGGCATGCCCGACGGCGTTGTCAATCTGATCACCAACGCGCCCGCGGACGCCGCCGAGGTCGTCGAGGCGCTGATCGCTCATCCGGCGGTGCGCCGCATCAACTTCACGGGCTCAAGCCACGTCGGCAGGATCATCGCCGAAAAGGCCGGCCGGCATCTCAAGCGGGTGCTGCTGGAGCTCGGCGGCAAGGCACCGCTGGTGGTGCTCGACGACGCGGACCTGGATGCCGCGGCGGCGGCCGCCAGCTTCGGCGCCTTCATGCACCAGGGACAGATCTGCATGTCAACCGAGCGCGTCGTGGTCGACCGCCGCGTCTGTGACGAGCTCGCAGAGCGCCTCGTCGCCCGCGCCGCTGCGCTGAACGTCGGCGACCCGCGCGACCCCTCCACTCAGATCGGTCCGCTGGTCAACGCCGCAGCACTTGACCGTGTCAGTGAGCTGGTTCAGGACGCCGTCGAGAAGGGTGCGCAGCTGCTCACCGGTGGCGACGCGGACGGGCTGGTCTACCAACCGACCGTGCTGCGCGGCGTCACACCACAGATGCGCATCTACCACGAGGAGACCTTCGGCCCAGCGGTGTCGATCGTCGAGGTCGACGGCTCCGATCAAGCCATCGAGGTCGCAAACGACACCGAGTACGGCCTCTCAGCCGCGATCTTCTCGCGCGACGTCAAGCGTGCCGAGCAGCTTGCGGCCCGCATCCAGAGCGGCATGTGCCATATCAACGACGCCACCGTCCACGATGAGCCGCAGGCTCCCTTCGGTGGCGTCAAGGCTTCCGGCTGGGGCCGCTTCGGCGGCGAGTGGGCGGCCGAGGAGTTCACCGAGCTGCGCTGGATCAGCGTGCAGGACGAGCGCCGCGAATACCCGATCTGACGCTCGACCCTGACAGCGGTGGGGCCGGCCCGCTGGCCGGCCCCTGCCATGGCGCTTCCGCCGGCGCCAATCAGCTCTGAAGGAGCGCGTTGCCGACCAGCGCGGGTGGCTCGCCACCCCCGGCCGAGAGTGCGGCCAGCGTAGGCTGCGCCGCGGGCTCGGGCAGGGCTGGTCGGCGTGTGGCCCCCGCTTCTGTGTCCGGCCGCGCGCGTGCGCCGTGGCGCTGGTCGATCACCGCTGCCACCGCCAGCGTGGCGGCGGCGGCGATCACGTAGAGGTTGCCGAGCAAAAGCTCGCCGGGGCTGAGCTGCCGGCCGGGGCCGAGCGCGACGACCAGCCAGATCCTGCCGGCGGCCAGCCCGCAGGCGGCCGCCAGCCCCGCGCGCAGGGCGCCGACCGGCGACCAGCCGCGGGAGCCGACAAGCCCGATCACTGCCACCACAGCGAGCGCCCACTGGTGTGTCCATGAGACCGGCGAGATCAAAAGGCCGGTCAGGGCGGTCAGCATAAAGCCCCAGGCGTCGTCGCCGCGCCGGGCGGCGCGGGCGGCGAGCAGCAGGCCGACCGACCCGACCACCAGGCAGCAGGCCAGCCATACCTGGTGCTGGTCGGCGAGGTTCGGCAAAAAGCGCAGGAGCGCCCCGCGCAGCGACTGGTCCGCGGCGCCGGAGCCGGCGAGGTGAAGCCGGCCGGTGACGCGTGTGACGTCCATGAACCTGCCGTCGATCCAGTAGGTCCAGGCGTCGCGCGGAAAGACGATCACCTCGGCGAGGATCGACAGCGCAAAGGTGCTGCCGGCGCGCAGCGCCATGCGCCAGCGGCCGCTCAGCGCGAGGTAGGGGATGAACACGAGCGGCGTCAGGATGATCGCGGCGGCAACGCCGATCGCGACACCGGCCAACGGTCGCTCCGCGCGCGTGCCGTCGGCTCGGCGCGGGGCGGTCGAGCTGTAGGCGAGGTCGAAGACCACCAGCGCCGCGATCAGCACGTCGATCTGGCCGTAGCCGATTGCGGTGCTGACCGGCTCGGCCCAGAGCGCGGCCGCTGCCGCCAGCCAGGCGATCACCCAGCGCCGCCGCCGCAGACGCGCCACGCCGAACTGCGCGAGCCGGCGATCATCGTCGGGCCGGTGCAGGCGCAGCGCCAGGTGCGCGCCGGCCGCGACCAGCAGCACGTTGAGCACGGTGACGGCGATCTCGTCACGGTGGACGCTGAGCACGCGCAGCGCCAGGAACATCGCCGCCGCCGCCGGTGGGTAGGTGAAGCCCAGCCCGCGTCCAAGCTTCGCCTTATACAGTGCCCGACCCGCGCTCAGGACCCCGGCTGCACGCCGGTAGATCCTCAGGTCAAAGAAGCCAAAGTGGTTGAGCGGGTGCACGAGCGGCACCTGCAGCTGCCCTTTGAGCATCGCCCCCAGCGCCGCGGCCGAGGCGATGAAGACAAGCGGCGCCAACCAGCCAAGCCAGGTCTCGCTGTGCCGGCCGCCCCTTGCCGATGTGTCGTGGTTCCCCACGGCGCGCATTTTCGATTGGTGAGATAAACCGCAGATAGGTCTGCGTGAGCCAACGCCGTCACGCCCGGGCGTCGGGCCTCAGTCGGTGTTCTCAGCCTCTGCCACGAGCAGACGCAGGCGCTCGCGCAGGGCGGCTGGGACGCTGGCGACCTCGTGGTCGGCGCCCAGTGAGTCGACCACCGCGGCAGCGGCCTGCAGCGCCGCCGGGCAGCGGGGGCAGCTGTCGAGGTGGTCGCGCACGCTCGAGCGGGCCGGCTCGTCAAGACCGCCGTCCAAGTAGTCGTGCGCGTGTGCGCGGACCGTGGCACACGCGCCCGATGGGGCCGTGATCGTGTGTGGTGCGGCGAGCGCGGTGAGCAGCCGCACACGGGCACGCTGCACACGCTTGTGCGCGGCCTCGACGCTGATGCCGAGCAGCGCCGCCAGCTCTGAGGCGGTCCAGTCCTCGCCGTCGTGCAGCACCACCGCGATGCGATCCTCGCTGCCCAGTGATCGCAGGGCGGCACGCATCGCGGCCGTCGACTCGGAGGCCGCGAGGATGGCGGCAGGGTCTGCCACGTCCGGGAGCAGGAGCTCCTCGAGCGCGACCGAATCGCCCGCGGGCGTCTCACGCTGCCGGCGGTGGCGGTCGATCACACGCCGGGCGAGGATGCTCCGCAACCAGCCGCCGGCGGCGGCGGGATCGCGCAGCTGCTCCCGTGATCGCCAGGCGCGCTCGAGCGCGTCCTGCACGGCGCCGCGTGCTTCGCCTGGGTCTCCGGTCAGGCGGGTGGCGAACGCCAGCAGGCCCGGCAGCTCGCGCTCGATGTGGCTCGCGAGCTCCCGGTCGCGCGCCTCGCCCGCCGCTGCTGTCCAGTTCTCGGCGCTCATCGCGTCTAACAGGTGTACAGGTAAACGAAACCGGAGGTAGATGTCATGTCGGTTGTTTCATTCATGGGAAGCTCAGTCGGCCGAGGCGCGAGGATCGTCGTTGGTGCGGCCATGATCGTGGCCGGCCTGGCGATCGGCTCCACCGGCGGGATCATTCTCGCGATCGTCGGGCTCGTTCCGCTCGGCGCCGGGGCGCTGAACGTGTGCCTGCTCGCCCCGGCGCTCGGTTGTGACCTGCGCGGCAAGCCGCGCCGCGCCCGCTCCTGAGCCGGCGTGGCGGCCCCTTGATGCGGCATAGTGGGGGCGTGCGCGCGAGGATCGAAGGGCAAGGCTCGGGCGGGAGCGAGACCACCGTCAACGCAGCGGCTGCGATCAGCGCGCGCGGCATCTCCAAGTCCTTTGGTGATGTGCGCGCGCTGCGCGGGGTCGATCTCGATGTCAGGCAGGGTACGGTGCTCGGACTGCTCGGCCCCAACGGCGCCGGCAAGACAACCCTGGTCCGCATCCTCGCCACGCTGCTCGCACCCGACGCGGGCTCAGCCTCAGTCGCGGGCCTTGACGTTGTGGCAGACCAGAACCGGTTGCGCGAGCGTATAGGGCTGGCGGGCCAGTATGCCGCCGTGGACGAGAACCTGACGGGCCTTGAGAACCTGACGATGGTGGGCCGGCTCTACGGGTTCCGGCGCGCGGTCGCGAAGCGCCGTGGCCGCGAGCTGCTCGAGCAGTTCGATCTCGTCGAGGCCGCCAGCAGGCCGGTGAAGACCTATTCCGGCGGCATGCGCCGCCGGCTCGACCTCGCGGCGGCGCTCGTCGCCAAGCCGCCGGTGCTCTTCCTGGACGAGCCGACCACGGGCCTTGACCCGCGCAGCCGGCTCGATCTCTGGGACGTGATTGAGAAGCTCGTCAGCCAGGGCACGACCGTGCTGCTGACCACTCAGTACCTGGATGAGGCCGACCGCCTGGCTGATCGGATTGCGGTGATCGACCATGGCAGCGTGATCGCCGAGGGCACGCCCGACGAGCTCAAGGACCGGGTCGGCGGGGAAAGGCTAGAGGTGCACCTGGAGGACGCCTCGCAGGCCACCGCCGCCGCGCAGGCGCTCGCGACGATGTCCGATGAGCAGCCGCTGCTCTCGGAGGCGCTGATTCGCATCGGGGTCAAGGGCCGCAGCGGTGCAATCATCGAGGCGGTGCGCAGGCTCGACGGCGCCGGCGTCGGCGTCGACGACATCGCGCTGCGCAGACCGACGCTCGACGACGTGTTCCTGGCGCTCACCGGGCACGCGGCCGAGGACGGGGATCAGGCATGAGACGCCTGTTCTCAGACACGCTCGTGGTAACCGAGCGCAACCTCATCCGGCTGCCGCGCGCCCCCGAGCTGCTGTTGGCCTTCACGCTCCAGCCGATCATGTTCGTGCTGCTGTTCCGCTACGTGTTTGGCGGCGCGATCCGGGTCCCGGGTGGCTCCTACGCGGAGTACCTGATCCCGGGGATCATCGTTCAGAACATCGCCTTTGGTGGGTTTGTCACCGCGCTCGGCCTCAACGAGGACATGCAGAAGGGGATCATCGACCGCTTTCGCTCGCTGCCGATGTCGCGCGCGGCGGTGCTGGCGGGCCGGACCTCGGCGGACATCGTGACCAACGCTCTGTCGATGACGATCCTGGTTGTCACGGGCCTGATCATCGGCTTCTCGTTCCAGACCGGCGTGCTGCATGTGCTGATCGGCCTGGTGCTGGCGCTCACCTTCGGCTACGCCTTCTCGTGGGTGTTCGCGTTCCTCGGGCTGCTCGTGAAGTCGCCCGAGGCGGCCAACTCGGTCGGCTTCCTCGCCGTCTTCCCGCTGACGTTCATCTCCTCCGCCTTCGTCCCGGGGCAGTCGCTGCCGACCCCGCTGCGCCAGTTCTCCGATGTCAACCCGTTCACGATCATTGTCAACGAGCTGCGCTGGCTGTGGACCGGCCAACCCTCACCGGACCAGCTGTGGCAGGCGTTCGCCTGGGTGGCGTTCATCCTGCTTGTGTTCTCGCCGCTGGCGGTGCGCCGCTACCGGCGCGCGGCCAGCCGCTAGCGAGGCCCGCGCGGTCCTGCGGCGGTATGAGAGTGTTGACAGCGCCAAGCGACGGACGTTGCTCTCCGCACGGATCATCTACGCGGAGAGTAAGGAGACGGGTATGTGGAGAATGGAACACAGCGTCGAGACGGCTGTCTCACGAGACGCCATCTGGCTGGCCTGGGCTGAGGTTAAGCGCTGGCCAGAGTGGGACGCGGGCGTCACCCGCGCCGAGCTGAGCGGCCCGTTTGCCGCTGGCAGCACGATCACGATGACACCGCGCGGGCAGGACCCGGTCCAGCTGCGTCTCAGCGAAGTCGTGGGCGGCGTGCGATTCGTCGACGAGGCCACGCTCGGTGGCACCGTCGTGCGTATGAGCCACAGCCTCGAGCGCTTGGACGCCGCCCGCACTCGGGTCGTCCATCGCCTGGAGTCCACCGGTCCGCTGGCCGAGCAGATCGGCTCAGCCGTCAGCGCGGACTTCGCCGAGACGCTTCAGGCGCTGGTGGAACACGCCGCGCGGCTGGATTCCGCGGCACGGGCGTGAGCCGCTTCCCGGAGGGGCCGGCGAGCAGTCCCGGCTTTCTGCTCTGGCGCCTCACGCTTTCCTGGCAGCGCGCGATCACCAGCGCGCTTGCGCCAACGGGACTGACCCACGTGCAGTTCGTGCTGCTGGCTTGCACCTGGTGGCTCACCGACCAGGGAGATGCCCCCAATCAACTCCAGCTGGCCCACCAGGCCGGCACCGACCCGAAGATGACCTCCCAGGTGCTGCGCAAGCTCGAGGCCAAGGGGCTCCTCACCCGCGAGATCGACCCCGCCGACACCCGTGCCCGCAGGTTGCGCCTCACCGCCCAGGGGGTCGGTCTGGCCCTGCGCGCGATCACGATCGTCGAGGACATCGACGCGCAGTTCTTCGACGGTGAAGAGGCGATCACACCAACGCTGCAGCGGCTGCTCGCGCAGGAGGCAGGACTACGACCGGGATCGTCGCCTGGCCCGGAGCGGGGCAGTTAGCCGCCGCTCGTGCGCAAGGGCGCTGGCGCACCGACACCTCGCGGCAACAGACCGTGCAGACCGCACCGTTGCGAGCGCTGATGACTGATCCCTGAGCTCCCGCTTGCGCGCGCTTCGACAAGCACCGACCGACCGACTCGTAGGCCCGCTTGCGACTTCGTCGACGAGGCTCGCGTCGCCCCCTGTCGAACGCTCGGCACACGCCGTCGCAGCACCCCGGTCTGTAGCGCTCCGCCACCACAACCGGTAGGGTTTTCCTGTCTACTGTTGCGACGTTGACTGGAACTCGCCCCGTCACGGTGGGGCCAAGCGAAGTCGTCGTTCTCATCACCTGCCAGGTCATCGCACAGCTGATCAACTGCCTGATCGAACGGGAACTGCGCCAAGCGATGGCACGCCGTGAGATCCGCGAGCTGCCGCTCTACCACGAGCAGCGCGCCTGCACCGCGCCGACCACCGCCCGCGTCTATGAGCAGTTCGCCAGCGTCCAACGCCACCAGCTCACCAGCCAAGGCCAGCACCTCAAGACCTTCGACCCCAAGCTGACCGAGCTACAGCAACAACTGCTCAACCTCCTCGACGTTCCCGCCAGCGCCTACACCAGCGGCCCGCTCAACTGAGCGAGCGGCCCCGCCGCGGGGGAGGGATATCGCCCCTCAGACCTGCGGAAAGAGCGTCAGGATGCACGCCTTGAGGGCAATGCGGGTCGCTGGCGTGGCCCCGAGACCGTCGCGGGGTGCACTCGACCGCTCAGTGCATACAATGTGTGTCACTGTGAGGACTGCACGAATGAACCTGCGGCTGGCCGAGGAAGCGGACGACCGGATCCGGCGCGCGGCCGCCGCTTCCGGCGTAAGCACGAGTGCGTTTGTCGAGCGTGCGGCGTCCGTGGCTGCCGACAAGGTGCTGGCTGATCGACGTGAGTTCGTTCTCGACTCCGAGGCCTGGGATCGGTTCGTCGCGGAGCTGGATCGCCCGGCGAAGGACTTGCCGGAGCTGCGGCGCGGTCGTGAGCTGCGTGATCGTCTGATCGCGCCTTGAGCGATCTTCGGATCGGTCCACTCGAGCGCGGCCACCAACTCGAAGCGTTCGCGAGTGGCGCCGACGAGCTCGATCGATGGCTGCACCGCTTCGCTCGCGTGGCCGACGCGTCCGGCACCGCCAAAACTTACGTTCTAGCCAACGGCAACCGCGTGCTTGGGTACTACGCGCTGACGCCCGCAGCGGTCAACCGACACGAGCTTCCCGAACGGCACGCCAAAGGCATGCCCGCCCGTCCGATCGGCGTCATCCTCCTCGCGCGCCTTGCGGTCGACGGGTCCTTCCAGGGACAAGGATACGGGCGCGCGCTGATGGCCGATGCCGCCATCCGGACGCTCCAGGCCGCCGATCTCGTCGGTGCCCGCGCGATGCTCGTCCACGCACGAGACGAACGAGCCGCCAGCTTCTACGAACGCCTCGGATTCACCCGGTCACCAACGGACGCGCTGCACCTCATGGTCCTTATCAAGGACCTCCGCCGCACATTCGGCTGATCACCCAGCGCCCTGCTTGCCGCGCGAAGCAGGGCGCTGGGTGATCGCCGAGGAGATGCCCGTGCAGCAACGAAGGCAGGTCTCGTCGACCATCCCCGCGCCGGCCCCAACCGTGACTCATGCTTGCCTATAAGGGTCACGCGGTCGGCGCGCATCTCATGGCCGCATTCCGCGCCAAGCAGCGACGTCCCGTGGGCGTGCGACGTGGCCGCCTTAGCAGCGGAGCAGCGACGCGTCAAGTGCCGCCGCCAACGTCTACACGGCGGAGGAGAGCACCTCAGCGCCGTCGTCGGGAGGAGACCGATATGCATATACGACGAGGTCCTCCTCGCCATCGTTGACGGTCTGCAGCGGAGTTCCGGCTCGAACGTGGACGACGCCGCCCACGGGAGCCTCGTGGCGCTCTGGCGGATCGCCGAGAAGCATCGTCGACGGCCAGCGAGAACGACGAAGGTTTCCTCCTGCTCGTCGTGCACGTGACGCTTGCCGCGCGCCCCGGGCTCGTAGCGCCAGACGTTTGCGCGACTGTCCCGAAAGCCTACCGATGGCTGCAGTTCGGCAACGTGTCGAGCAGGCTCGCCGGGTTCGTGCGGGCGGGTGAGCCACTGGAGCTGTTCTGGCACAACGATCGAGAACTTCACACTGCAACAGCATGCAGGCACCAGTCTCGCCACGGCGGCGCTGTCTGCGCGTCGTGGACGCGTCGAACCCAGGACTATTCGCGCGGCCGGAAGAAGCCGTGTGGCCACCGTTTCAGACGTCCGCATTGCCACCAACCACCAACTCTTGCGAACCGGGCCGACCGCCTGCGCCTTCGCGCTCGCGGCACCTGCTCCTACGGCCGGCGAAAGATGGAGTGGGTCCCAACCAGCCGCCAGATCACGTGCGGCTCACCTGACCGGACTTCCTGACCGTATGCGAACGTCGCGCGACCATCAGGTGCCCAGCTCATCTCCCACACACGCGGATGTCCCTGGGTGCGCTTGACCCCGAGCGCCGGACTGAAGGCCTGCCCGCCCGCGCCCAGATCGGCTACGAACTGCACGAGCGCGGCACGAAAAGCGCGCTGCTGCTGCGGCGTCAGCCGGTCCCAATCGCGCCAGAACGACGCAAGCACCTCACGCGTTGGCATCGAGCGGCTTGGTGCGCGCGTCCAGCGCCGCTAGGAACTCCTCGTCGCTGCCGTAGGCGGTAGCCCGGCCCGCGAGGTGATCCTCCTCAGCCTCACGCTCCATCGACTGCCACTCACCCGTCCAAAACCAGGCCTGATCAGGATCGATCCGACCAGCGGTGATCTCCTCAAGCAGAACCGCGGCGCCATCCACAGCCTCATCAGGCAAGCGGTCAACCATCTCATGCAGCTCAGCTCTGGTCATGACCGAATTGTGGCACGCACCTGTGGCCTCACGGATACACCAAACCTCGCCGCTGTGTTCGAGGCTGAGGTCACGACGCGCTCGTGACCTCAGCAGATGCCCGCGCGGTCACGAAAGCGCAACCCGGCGAGAATCGCCATAAGCGGGGCTGAGCTGTTGACCCGCAAGGAGGCTGGCTACCTCCGCCTGCCCACGGACAAACGGAGAGGGGGGGATTCGAACCCCCGTTGGACTGAAAGCCCAAACCGGTTTTCGAGACCGGCGCATTCAACCGCTCTGCCACCTCTCCGGGGTCAGGCGTGACCAAAGGTAGCGGCTCCGGTGCCGGGCAGGCGGGCCGCTCAGCGCCTGCTCGCGAAGAACCCTCGCAACAGGTCGGCTGACTCCTGCGCGAGCAGCCCGCCGGCGACCTGGGGGCGATGGTTGAAGCGAGGCTCGTCCAGCAGGTTGACGACGCTGCCGGCGGCGCCCGCCTTGGGGTCATGGGCTCCGAAGACAACGCGCGGCACGCGCGCCAGCACGACCGCGCCCGCGCACATGGCGCACGGCTCGAGCGTCACGTAGAGCACCGCGTCGAGCACCCGCCAGGAGCCGAGACTGGCGCTCGCCTCACGTAGCGCCAGCGTCTCGGCATGGGCGGTCGGGTCGGCGCGCAGCTCGCGTTCGTTGTGGCCGGCGCCGATGACCTCACCGTCTCTGACGACGACCGCCCCCACGGGCACGTCGTCGTGGTCAAGGGCGCGGGCCGCCTCGCGCAGGGCCAGGCGCATGTAGTACTCGTCGCGCGGGAAGAAGTGCTCGGCCACCTGGGTTAGTGTCGCGCAGCCGGGCTGAGCATGGGCGCTGCCCGGTGGCCTGAACGTTTCCGTTCAACGTTGCTGCGGTGTTTGGCGTGGCACACCCCTACCCTTGTGGGCTACTGCGGAGTTTGCTTCAGAGTCCCATCAGCCGTTGGCCCGATGCCGCCACCCATCTCCACATACGACCGGCCACTGGGGCCGTTGCCACGCAGCCAGCGCGCGACGACGCCTACGGCTGCACGCCTGCCGCGCGGGCGCCTTGCGCTTGCGCTGCTCGTCGCCGGCGTGCTCGTCGTTGGCGTGGCGACCGGGGCCAGGCTGGCAGCGGGCAGCGGTACGGCACTGGCGGGGCGAGCGCTGCCGTATGACCCGCACGAGCTGATCGTCGGCTTCCGTGGCCATGCCGCCGCGCTGGTCGCAGAGATCGACGCCGGCGCCCACTTCCACGCATCTGTGTCGGATCGCCCCGAGCTGACACCGGGTGAGGTGCTGCTCACCCTCCCGACCGGAGTCGATCCCAAGCGTGCCGCACATGTTGTGTCGCGTCTGCCGGGGGTCCGCTACGCCGTGCCCGATTACATCGCCCACATGGCCGGGGACTTCTACCCGGATGATCCAGGCCGCAGCGGCAGGATCCACGGCTGGGAGAAGCTGCAGTGGAACTTCCTGCCACGCAGCGGTGTGAACGCTCCGCAGGCCTGGTACAACCTCCTGGCTGACCACCGCCCCGGTGCCCGAGGGGTTGTGATCGCGGTGATCGACACCGGTGTCGCCTACCGCAACTGGCGCAAGTTCAAGCGCTCACCCGACTTCGCCGGTAGCCACTTCATCCACCCCTGCGATCTTGTTGCCGGCAGCATCCGCAACGGTCGCTGCACCGATCCCTACGCGCTTGACCGCGAGGGCCACGGCACCTTCGTCGCGGGCACGATCGCCGAGGCTACCAACAACGGCATCGGCCTCACCGGCCTGGCCTATCAGGCCACGGTCATGCCGATCAGGGTGCTGAACGCCCAGGGCAACGGTGACTCCTCCACGATCGCAGCCGGCATCCGCTACGCCGTCAAGCACGGCGCCAAGGTGATCAACCTGAGCATCGAGTTCTCGCCCGGCACCAGCAGTCGCGAGATCCCTGATGTCGCGTCGGCGATCGCCTACGCCTACCGCCACGGCGTGGTGGTCGTCGCCGCTGCCGGCAACGACGAGGCCGCGTCGGTCGACTATCCGGCGGCCCTGCCAGACACGATCTCGGTTGGGGCGACCACCGCCGACCGCTGCCTGGCGATCTACTCGAACGTCGGCCGGGGGCTCGACCTGGTGGCGCCCGGCGGCGGCGACGACGCGGCCTCGGTGCCCGGGTCGAGCTGCCATCCGAACCGCAACCTGCCGGACATCTACCAGATGACCCTGGTCAACACGCAGCATCCCGCCCAGTTCGGGCTGCCCGGCGGCTGGTACGGCACATCCATGTCCACGCCGGATGTGTCGGCTGCGGCCGCGATGGTGATCGCCAGTCGCGTGCTCGGCCCGCACCCGACACCCGCCGCGATCCTCGCTCGGCTCGAGGCGACGGCCACCCCGCTTGGTGACGGCGAGCCGAACGTGGACTATGGCTATGGCCTGCTGAACATCGGCGCGGCAACGAGCAAGGGCGGGCCGCTCGCGCCACCGATCACGACGACGACGACTACGACCACTACGACCACCACGACCACCACGACCACGACACCCACGAGCGGCCCGCCGACCGCCACCACGCCCGCGGTGAGCAACGGTGGCGTGGTCAGGTGAGCCGGCCCTACGAGAGCTTCGTGATCGCGATCACGATTCCGGCGATCACGAATATGACGATCAGCGCCTGCGTATAGATCCAGAGTTTCGGCATCGGCTGATCCCAACGCTAGCGCCTGGGCACAGCACAGGACAACTCACGCCACCGCCACGAGCTCCCGCTCGCTCAGGTTCTCCAACAGTCCGATGCTGTGCGCCTGCCCGTCGGCGCCGATGCTGACCGCTCCGCCCGGCCAGTAGGGGGCACGGCCGTCCAGTCGCCGCACGATCACCGGCTCGTAACGCCAGCTGCCGGTGTTGAGCAGCCGCGGCCGCCCGCCCGGGCCCGCCCAGCGTCTCTGGTCGTCGCGGGCACGTGGCCCGCGACGGTGCACGTGGCCGAAGATCACCTGGTCGGCATCGACCCCGAGTGCGCTGATCACGGCGAGCATGGCCGGCAGCGCGTGGCGTCGCATCTGGCGATCGAGCAGCGCCGAGGTGAGTGGCGCCAGCCAGCTTGGGAGATGACGATCGATCGCGCGCTCGGGCAACAGGCCCTCACTCAGGTGCGGCTCCCCGGTTCGGTGTGAGGCGACGTACTCGAAGCTCGCAGGTCGTGCGCTGGCCGTCGGCGCGGGCCGGTGGACGCCGACCGAGGAGACAGGGTGCAGGTAGTGGTTCAGATAATGGCCGTGGGTGGCCCACGTCCGCTCATCGAGCCAGACGCCCGGGTAGTGGATCTCCACGTTGGTGTCGGACAGCGCCGACACCAGCCGCCTGAGCTGTGGGCTCGCATCCGGGGGGACCAGGTTCTCTCGAGCGAGCCCCGTTCCCATGCGAGCCGACCAGTCGCGCACCAGCCAGTGATCGTGGTTGCCCGGTAGCAGGAGCACCTGCTTGTGCTCGCCGAGCCGCTCACCGATCCGGCGCAGCACGAGCTCGGCGGTCGCCAGCGACTGAGAGCCGTGCGTCTCCTGCAGCTCAACCGTGTCGCCCAGCAGCACCAGTCGGTCGTGGGCGTCGAGCGCGTCGAGCAGTGCGGCCAGCGGTCGCGGGCGCGTGAGGACGCTGACGCCGCCACCCTGGCCGAGGTGCAGGTCGGAGATCACGAGCGTGCGCAAGCGACTGATTTTGTCGGCAAACGGGCCGATCCCGGTACTACCGTAAAAGGTATGAAGTCTGATACTTTATGTCTCGAGGGGTTGACCACCGGCTTCGGCCATTAGGAGGAGATTCGTGTCTTACGCCCTCCTGATCGCTGCTGGAATGTTTGCGGTTGTGGCAGGGGCCAACGACGGCAGCTCCGTGCTGTCCGCCGGACTGGGGCCGTCTGGCACAAGACCGCTGGTGAGTCTTGGCGTGTTCCTGGTTGCCCTGGTGATCGGTCCGTGGCTGGTGTTCGGCACAGGTGTCGCCACGACCCTCGCCCATGGCCTGGTGCCGTTCAGCGGGCCGGACACCGACCGCTTTGTGTTGGTGGCGACGATCTCGGCGATGATGGTCGTGTTCGCGCTCGTCCGGGCTGGCCTGCCGACCAGTCTGACGCTGGCGCTGGTGGGTGCGATCGCGGGCGCCGGCCTTGGCGCCGGCCTGCCGCTGCGGGGTGGTGAGCTTGCGATGATCCTGCTGGTCGGGTTGGCGGCGCCGTTGGTCAGCGCCGCGCTCGCGCTCGCGCTATCTCCGCTGGCGCTGCGCTTGAGTGCCGGCGCCCGCGCAGAGGGCACGCTGCTCCGCTGGCACCGGGGCGCTTTCGTGCTGCAATGCCTCGCCTATTCGGCCAACGGCGGCCAGAAGATGCTCGCGTTGTTCGCGGTCGCGGCCGGAACGGCGTCCGGCGGCGTCGTGCGCGACCCCTGGTATCTCGCGCTCTCGCTGCCGCTGCTCTTTGGCATGGGCGTGCTGCTGGGTATTCGCAACATCTCCGCCAGGCTCGGCCGCGGCATCCTGGCCGTGCGGCTGCGTCACGCCGCCGTAGCCGAAACCTGCTCGTTTGCGGTGGTCATGGGCGCCGGGCTTGCCGGGATTCCGCTGACGATGAGTCAGTCCGTCGCCGGAGCGCTGGTTGGTGCCGGGCTCAGCGAGTCGCGCACGCGCGTGCGCTGGCGCGAGGTGACACGCATGGCCGGCGCGTGGGGCGTGACGCTGCCGGCCAGCGTCGCGGTGGCGGCGATCGCCGGTCTCGCTGCGAGGGCAGCATGAACCCGCCGCGCGCAAACCCGGTTTCGCGCGGTGTCGTGCGGCTGGCGCGCGACCTGACCGGTCGCTCGACGGGCGAGCTCGTGGCGTTGCTCGAGGACCAGCTCGACGCCACCGAGCAGGCGGCGCAGCTTGTCGTCTCACTCGCCGCCGGGGCGATCAGTGCGGATGAGGCGCACGTGGTCATGCGCGAGCTCGAACACGACGGTGACGGCGCTCGCGCCCAACTTGTGCTGACGCTCGCCAAGGTGCTGACGACGCCGATCGACGCGGAGGACATGTTCCGCCTGTCGCGCTCGATCGACGACGTGCTCGACAACCTCCGTGACTTTGTGCGTGAGGCCACGCTGTACCGTCCTGAGAGCCTCGCTTTCGCCACCGAGCTGAGCCGCATCCTGGTGGATGGGCTCGGCTGTCTGAAGCGTGCCGTCGCCGAGCTGGGTAACCCGCGCGGCAAGGTCCGTCACGAGACGTTGGCCACGCGCAAGGCGGCAAGCCAGGTCAGGCGGCTCTATCAGGAGCAAGTCGGCGCGCTGCTGAACACGGCGATCGACAACGAGACCCTCAAGCATCGTGAGCTGCTGCGGCGCCTGGACGTGGTCGGCCTGCGGCTCGGAGAGGCCGCCGACGCGCTGGCCGACGGGGCGCTCAAGCGCAGCCGCTAGTGCGTCGCGCGCTCAGGCCGCGCTCGTGCTCAGGCCAGGTAGAGCTCGGTGTGAAAGTCCAGGGCCACGCCCCTGGTGGTGACCAGCACCGGCGCGGTGGCTTCGAAGATCGCGCCCTCGGTCTGTGCGCACAGCAGCGTCGTGCCGGTGCGCGCCTGCGGGCGCGAACCGACGATCAGGAGGTCGACGCCATGGCCGTGGTCGGTGACCGCAGCCGCGAAGTGGCTGGCCAGCGCGTGCGCCGTGTCGATCGCTGCCACGTCGTCGAGCTCGGCCAGCAGGCCGATGGTGCGGATCTCACGGGCGTCGTAGGCGGCCGGGGCGATCGCAATCGCGGTGGCGCCGCCGTCCAGCAGTCGCTGGGTCGAGGCTTGCGGCACCACTCGCCCGAGCGGCGTGCGGTACGCCGAGCCGAACACGAGCAGCTGGGCCGCCTCGCGCGCCGCGAGCTGTCTGAGGCCCTCGCTGGTGGACGGGTGGGCGATGAGGCGGGTTTCCGCGCTGGGCTGGTCGAGGATCTCGGCGCCGCGGCGCAGCAGCTTCCGGCCGGCATCCACGTCGGGCGCCTGCGCGCTGTGGAGCACGTAGGCGAGCAGCAGCCTGGCGCCGGCCTCGCCCAGGACGCGCGCGAGGGTGAGCGCGTCGGCGTCGTTGTCGGTTCCGTCGTAGGAGACGATGGCCGTCGCCGGCATGGCGGGAACTCTCCCACCCAGAAGGCATCACTGCCAGTAACGCTGGCGATCGCCACAATTAGTGATCCTTATGCTGAATCTTCCGCGGCTACGAATCCTGAGCGAGGTCGTGCGCTGCGGATCTTTCTCCGCCGCCGCTGACACGCTCGGCTACACGCAGTCGGCCGTCTCGCAGGCGGTAGCGCGCCTGGAGGCCGAGGCCGGCACGCAGCTGCTGGTGCGTGAACGCCGCGGTGTGCGCGCCACCGCCGTCGGCGCGGTGCTGCTCGCGCACGCCGAAACGATCCTCGCTCAGGTCAAGACCGCCGAGGATGAGATCGCGGCGCTGCTCGGTGTGCGCGGGGGACGGCTGCGGATGGCTTCGTTCCAGTCCGCCGGCTCCACGCTGGTCCCAAAGGCGATCGCGGCCTTTCGCCGCCAGCACCCGGAGGTGGAGCTGTCGCTGGAGGAAGGCGAGCCCGAGGAGATCGCGCCGCTGCTGCGGGCCGGTGAGCTGGACCTGGCGCTGCTGTTCGAGTTCCCCGGCCAGGAGCATCACTTCGAGGGTCTCACCAAAGTGGAGCTGATCCAGGACCCGCTCTGGGTGGCGCTGGCGGTCGAGCATCCGCTCGCCCGCAAGCACAACCTGACGCTCGGCGAGCTTCGCGACGAGGACTGGATCCAGACCTCTTCGCAGAGCGCCTGCGCGCGACACATCGTCGAACTGTGCCGCGGCGCCGGCTTTGAGCCACGCGTGTGCTTCCAGTCTGATGATTACGACACCGTTCAGGGCTTGGTCGCCGCCCGTGTCGGGGTTGCGCTCGTACCAAGGCTGGCCCTGAGCCGTCGCCAGCCGGGCCTCGTGGTGCGCGGCCTTGCCCCGCATAACCCGGCGCGGCGGGTGTTTGCGGCCACCGACCCCGCCGCCGGCCGGTTGCCCGCGGCGGCGGTGATGCTCGCGCTCCTCGCGCAGCGCGCACGCACGTTCGCCGCTGGCGCTCAGCAGTGAGTCCTCGTCCAGGCGGCGACCCCTGGCCTATGCTCCCGGAGGTGGTTGCGGAACAGTCAGACGTCAGCGCCGACCGCGAGCGACGGCTCAGCTTCGGCGCCGTCGCCGAGCGCTACGACCGCCACCGTCCTCGCTACCCGCCCGAGGTGATCGACGCGGCGATCCGTTACGCGGGCGCGCGGCCCGGGGACCGGGTCCTGGACGTGGGGGCGGGGACCGGCTTCGTGAGCCTGGCGCTGGCGGCGCAGGGCTTTGCCGTGACCGCCGTCGAGCCCGATGGCGAGATGGCGGCGGTGGCGAGCCAGCGGGCCGCCACCGCCGGGCTGGCGCTTGAGGTCCTGCGCAGCGACTTTGAGCACGCGCAGCTGCCTGAGGGTGCCTTTGCGCTGATTGTCTCGGGGACCGCGTGGCATTGGGTCACGCCGGAGCTGCGCAGCCGGGCCGCGGCGCGGGTGCTGAGGACGGGCGGTGCGCTTGTGCCGTTCTGGAACCGCCCGTTGTGGGACGGCAACCCGCTGGCGCCGGCGTTCGATGTCGCCTACGCGGCCGTCGCGTCGGACTTCGCCGCGCGCAAGTCCGGGCCCCTGAATCCGAGTGCTCAGCCGCTTGAGAACGTCGCGTGGACGGCGCGTGAGCTGCGTGAGGATGCGGCGTTCAGCGACCTCACAGAGCGCTCGGTGCGCTGGTCGCTGCGCTACAGCCGCGAGCAGTACCTGGGGCTGCTCGGCACCCACTCAGACCACATCCTGTTGGCTGACGCTGCCAGGCAGCGGCTGTTTACGGCCGTTGGGGCGGCGATCGACGCCGCCGGCGGGAGCTTCGAGCTGACCTACGAGACGGCGATGCTGCTGGCGCGCCGGCGCTAGACCGCGGCCTTAACCGTCCGTTTCACCGCCCGCACCGCACGCTTTATCAGGCGCCGCGCCACCCGGTAGGTGCCGGTCGCGCCGAGCGCGATCGTGATCAGGCCGGCGACGACCGCCACGACGGCGAGCAGCACCGGCCAGTGGCGGCGCAGGAAGGCGCTCGCGCGGCCGAGGTACTCCTGGGCGTGGTCTCCGGCAAAGGTCAGCGCCGCCATCATCGCCAGCTGTGGCATCACGAAACACACGTTGAAGAGGCCGATCAAAAAGAGCCGACGCGGTACGTCGACGCCCGAGCCGATCACGGCCGTGAGCGCGCCGAAATACGGAAACGCGGTGGGCAGCTCGATCGCCATGATGCTCGCGCCGAGCAGCCAGTGTGCGCGGTTGCGCCCGGTGAAGACCGGCAGCTGTCGGGCGCCGAGCCGGTCGCGGTGCACCCACAGCAGGCCGGCGGCCACCAGCAGCACCACCCCTGCCAGGGACTCGAGCACGTGGCGCGCGGTCGGGTCAGGCCGTGGCACGAGCGACAGGATCAGCTGGCCCGGCCCGAGCGCGATCAGCGCCCCGCCCAGGAAGTAGATCGTGAAGACTCCGGCGGTGAACTGGGCCAGGGCGTTACGGGCGCGCGGCTGCGAGGCGATATAGAGCGCCGGCGCCATCGTCGATGGGTTCAGCGAATCCGCCAGCCCGACCGCGATCATGATGCCGATCAGCCGCAGCATTGCAGCGACATTCTGGCGGTGATGGGCGCTTGCCTGCACCCTGCAACGCGCGACCCGCGATACTGGCTTGACCATGCGCGTGGCTGTGCTCGACGACTATCACCGGATCGCCCATACGCTCGCCGACTGGTCCTCGCTCGGCGTCGAGGTCGATTTCTTCGACCGGCCGATCCCGCGTGAGCAGTTGTCAGAGGTGCTGGCGAGCTACGACACGCTGGTGCTGATGCGCGAGCGCACCGCCTTCCCGCGCGCGGTGCTCGAACAGCTGCCGGAGCTTGCGGTGGTGGTCACGACCGGCATGCGCAACGCCGCGCTGGACGTGGAGTACCTTGCGGCGCGGGGCGTGCACGTCTACGGCACCGGCATCCCCGGCTACGGCGGCACCGCGCTCGAGCCGCCGCCCGGCGTACCCAGCACGATCGAGGTCGCCTGGGCGCTGATCTTCGCGCTGGTCAAGCGCGTCGTCGCGGAGGACCGGGCGATGCGCGAAGGGATCTGGCAGCAGGCGCTGCCCACCAACCTCGCGGGCGCCACCCTGGGGCTGGCCGGGCTCGGGCGGCTGGGGGCCCAGATGGTGGCTCCGGCCAGGCTCTTCGGCATGGAGGTGATCGCCTGGAGCCAGAACCTCACGGCGCCGCGGGCGCAGGCCGCGGGCGCGCGCCTGGTGAGTCGCGCCGAGCTCTTCGCGCAGTCGGATGTGCTCTCGATCCACCTGGTGCTCTCCGAGCGCACCCGCGGGCTGATCGGGGCCGGTGAGCTCGCGCTGATGAAGCAGAGCGCCTACCTGGTCAACACCTCGCGGGGCCCGATCGTCGACGAGGCCGCGCTCGTGCAGGCGCTGGCTGACGGTCGCATCGCCGGCGCCGGGCTGGACGTCTACGACACCGAGCCGCTGCCGGTCGGTCACCCGCTGCTGTCGCTTGAGAACGCCGTGCTGACCCCACACCTCGGCTACGTCAGCGCGGCGGCGCTGGCTGAGATGTACGCGCAGGTGGTTGAGGACCTGGCGGCTCACCTGCGCGGCGAGCCGATCCGCGTGATCGCCTGAGCGGCAGCCTGGCCGAGCGTCGCCGACGGCGGCTCGTGCGTCCGTGGCGGCCAGCGGGCCGCCACGGCAGCGCTCACCCGCTACACTCACCAGCGCGCCGAGCGGCGTGCGTCAGCACGCGCTCAGTCTCGGCGAGCACCAGTCAAACCGCATTCGGGGACTACAGATATGGCCCGTGGAGACGTGCGGATCGCTGCGACCCTCGCCTGCGAGGAGTGCAAGCACCGCAATTATCAGACCAACAAGAGCAAGCGCAACAACCCCGAGCGGCTGCAGCTGCGCAAGTACTGCAGGTGGTGCAAGCGGCACACCCCGCATCGTGAGACGCGTTAGGCGGCGGCGAGGCTTCAGTGGCTGACCCCGATCAGCTCGACGAGGTCGACGAGCACCCGGGCCAGGCGGGCATCAGCGCTGCGCCGCGCCCGTCGGCACCCGCTAGGCTTGTCGGGTTCCTGCGCGGAAGCTGGCGCGAGCTTCAGCGCACGCAATGGCCCAACCGCCAGCAGGTGATGCAGGCCACGGGTGTCGTCATCGGCTTCGTGATCGTCGCCGGGGTGTTCCTCGGGGTCGCGGACCTGGTGGCCTCAAAGCTGATCAACCTGATCCTCTAGACAGGCGAAGAGAGAATGTTCCGCTGGTACGTAGTCAATACATATTCCGGACACGAGAACAAGGTCAAGCACAACCTGGAACACCGGGTTGTCTCGCTCGGCCAGCAGCGCAACGTGCGCCAGATCGTCGTCCCAACCGAGTCGGTGTCCGAGATGAAGGACAACCAGAAGGTCACCGTCGAGCGCCGCACGATGCCCGGCTACGTGCTCGTGAACATGGACCTCAACGAGGACTCATGGGCGCTGGTCAAGGGCACGCCCGGGGTCACCGGGTTCGTCGGTCCCTCCAGCGAGCCGGTGCCGCTCACCCAGAGCGAGGTCGACCGGCTGCTGCACCAGGAGACCGCCGAGCGCCCGCGCAGCCGTGCGCAGTTCGCGATCGGCGAGTCGATCAAGGTCGTCTCCGGGCCGCTGTCTGACTTCTCGGGCGAGATCTCCGAGGTCAACGAAGACGGTCAGAAGCTCAAGGTGCTGGTCTCGATCTTCGGTCGCGAAACCCCGGTCGAGGTCGGCTTCGACCAGGTCAAGAAGCTGTAGTAACCCTGAAGTTGCAGGTGCACTAGGAGAGATTTATGCGGGCCCTAGGGGGGCCCGTGTTGCTCGCCAGAACTAGGAAGAGTCGAAATGGCAAAGAAAGTCCTCACACACATCAAGCTGCAGGCGGTCGGTGGTCAGGCCACCCCGGCGCCGCCGGTCGGCCCCGCGCTCGGCCAGCACGGCGTCAACATCATGGAGTTCGTCAAGGCGTTCAACGCGCAGACCCAGGGTGATGCCGGCACGGTGATTCCGGTGGTGATCACGGTCTACGAGGACCGCTCCTTCACCTTCGTCACCAAGCAGCCGCCGGCTGCCGTGCTGATCAAGCAGGCGGTCGGTCTCGAGCGCGGCTCGGCCGAGCCGCACCGCCTCAAGGTGGCGCGCCTCAGCCAGGCGCAGCTGACCGCGATCGCCGAGAAGAAGATGCAGGACATGAACGCGGGCGACATCGACGCCGCCAAGCGGATCGTCGCGGGCACCGCCCGCTCGATGGGAGTGGAGGTGGAGGCCTGATGGCAAACCATGGCAAGGCATACCTGCAGGCGCGTCAGCGCTTCGACCGCGAGCGTGAGTACACGCCGGCGGAGGCGATCGCGCTGGTCAAGCAGCTCTCGACGGTGAGCTTCAACGAGTCGGTTGAGGTCCACGTCCGCACCGGGCTGAACGTCCGCCACGCCGACGAGCAGCTGCGCGGCACCGTGGCGCTGCCCAACGGGCTTGGCAAGGAGGTCCGGGTGGCGGTCTTCGCCCAGGGCGACAAGGCGCGCGAGGCGGAGGAGGCGGGAGCCGATGTGGTCGGCGCCGAGGACCTCGCAACACGCATCCAGGAGGGCTTTGACGACTTTGACGTGGCGATCGCCACGCCTGACCTGATGCCGGTCGTCGGTCGGCTGGGGCGCATCCTCGGACCGTCGGGCAAGATGCCGAACCCGAAGGTCGGGACCGTCACGATGGACGTCGGTAAGGCCGTCGAGGAGTCAAAGGCCGGCAAGGTCGAGTACCGCACCGACCGCAACGCGATCGTGCACCTCGTGATCGGCAAGCGCGACTTTGAGGACCGGGCGCTGCTCGAGAACTACCAGGCGGTGATCGAGGAGCTGGTGCGTGCCAAGCCAGCGGCGGCCAAGGGCCGCTACCTGCGGACCGTCACCTTCGCCTCGACGATGGGTCCGGGCGTGCGCGTTGACCCGACCCGCACCCGCGACATCGTCGAGGACGCAGTCCCCGCCTGAGACCGCCCGCTTGCGTGGAGCCGGCGGACAGCGGTCCGCCGGCTCCCGACCGTCGGGCACAGCACCTGCGCCCCAAACCAAGACCCTGAGCTGCCACTTTGTGCATTTCGCGCGCTGGTAGCGCCCGGATTGCACAAACCACGTTGTGGTCGTGGAGCTTTGGGGGCGCGGGGTTGTTGTCCGCGCTCGCGCGATCGTGCCGCCCGGTCCGTGGCGCGGTGAGCGGCTACACTGACGCCCTCAAGAGACGACGCCCAAGACCTCCGGCCGCGTGCGCGCGTAAGTCCAGAGCAGGTGAAGCCTCGAAGCGGACGCCGCGCGATGCTGGTCGGCCGCTCTCGATGCCCGCCTGCAGACGGGTGTCATGAGTAGAGAGCGAGACCAATGAATCGAGAAGAGAAAGCGGCAGTGATCGAGCAGATCGCCGATGAGCTGACCGGCTCCGGGGCGATCTTCGCGCTGGACTACCGCGGCATCACGGTTGCGCAGATCGCGGAGTTGCGCGAGAAGCTGCGGCCGCTTGACACCAGGCTGCAGGTGACCAAGAACTCGCTGGCGGAGCGTGCCGCCGACCAGGCCGGGGTCAACGAGATCAAGCCGATGCTGTATGGGCCGACGGCGCTGGCCCTCGTCAAGGGTGATGTCGCCGCGGCCGCCAAGGTCCTGAGCGACACTTCGCGGGCGTTGCGCGGCCCGTTGGCGTTCAAGGGCGGCTACATGGGCGGCGTGGCGCTCAGCGCCGCCGACGCTGAGACGATCGCCAGACTACCCGCGCGAGAGGTGCTGCACGCCCAGCTGGTCGGCACCGTCGCCGCGCCGCTGACCGGCCTGGCGCGCACGCTCAACGCGCTGATCGCCGGAGTGGCGATCCAGCTTGGCCAGATACGCGACCAGGGACTGCTCGGCGGCGGGGCAGCCGGCGCTGCGCCGGCCGCGGCCGAGGACTGAGAACCCCCACACCCCTTCAACCAGAAACACCAGGAGAAACACATGCCTACCACTGAAGAATGGATCGACGAGCTCAAGGGCATTTCGGTGCTCGAGCTGTCCGAGCGGATCAAGGCGCTCGAGGAGGCCTTCGGCGTCTCAGCGGCCGCCGTGGCCGCCGCCGCCCCGGCTGCCGCCGCGGCCGGTGGTGCTGACGCCGCCGCCGAGGAGGAGTCGACGACCGTTGACGTCATCCTGACCGCCGCCGGCGACAAGAAGATCCAGGTCATCAAGGTCGTCCGCGCCGCCACCGGTCTTGGCCTCAAGGAGGCCAAGGATCTGGTCGACAACGCTCCCAAGGCCGTCAAGGAGGGCATCGAGCGCGAGGAGGCCGACAAGCTCAAGGCCGAGCTCGAAGAGGCCGGCGCGAGCGTCGAGTACAAGTAGCTTCCGGACCCCGGTCCGAGCACGGGAGGGCCGCCCCGCCGGGGCGGCCCTCCCGTCGTTTAGGGGCTCCTGCTAGCGCTCAAACAGCAGGCGGCCGACGCCGCCGAGGACCAGGGCCGCCAGACCGGCGCCGGCGAGCGTGAGCCCGGCGGGCTCGAGCCCACCGAGATAGGAGTCCCAGGCGGCACGGGCCGCGGTCTGTGCCAGCGGCAGCGAGAACGAGCCGGTGACGAGGTTGCCGCCCACCAGGTAGACGCCCACCGCGATCAGGCCGCTCGCGATCGCGCCGATGCCGAGCCCCTGGAGCGTGCCCCAACGCGAAGGGGAGATGAGCAGCGCTCCGCCGGCCAGCACGACGCACAGCACGATCGCCAGCGTGCTGTCGCGACCGAGCAGGGCCAGATCGCGCCCGGCGGTGGACGCCGCCGGCGGCAGCGGTATGTCGACCACCTGGACCGTGCCGATGCGGTCGAGGATGGCGGCGAGCTGCGGGCTGCGGCCGGCGACCAGGCGACCGAGCTTGGGACCGACATCGGGCAGGGTCAGCCGCAAGACGCCTGTCTGGCCTGACTCGAGCTGGCTCTGCAGCGACCGGGCGGCGGCGTCGATCTCGGCGTTGACCACCGGGCTCGAGAGCGCCTCGCCAACCGCTTGCGTGACGATCGGCGTGACCGTGGCCTGATTGCCGGTGACGGCCAGCACGTGGTCTGTGACGGTGCTGATCACCGTCGAGCGCAGCGGTCCGGCTTCGACCACGCGCAGCGCGCGACCCGCAAAGCCCGAGCCGGTGAGTGTCGTGACCGAGCCGGCGATCAGCGCGAGGAGCATCGCGACGCTCGCCAGCACGCTCAGCAGCGCCGCAAGCAGCGCGCGGCCGGCGGACTTGTGGGCGGGCATGTCGTCCAAGGCTAGCCCGTGACTGCGGGTGACCCCTAGAGTGTCGGTATGCACCGCCGCCACGAGCTGCCACCAGCACCCGTCCTGGCCGCACTGCTACCGCCTGGTGCGGTGCCACCGGCACTGCGTGAGGCCGTCAGCAGGCTGCTTCGCGGCTGGGGGCACGGCTGGGATGAGCTTGAGCTGATCGGTACCGCCAGCGTCGCGCCCGCGCGCCGAGTGGTGGCCGACGAGGTGTGGGTGTTCGCGCTCGCCGCGGGCCCGCTGGCGATCGGCGATGAGCTGGCCTCGGGGGCGGGACGCGTCGCGGGTCTGGGGGTGTCGGCCTTTCGCGGCGGTGTGATCCCGGTGACGCCCTATCGCGCCCAGGTCTACGAGACGCTTCACCGGCGCGGGGGCAGCGACGAGGGGCCGAGCGAGCGCCCTCCCGGGCCAGCGGTGCCGGTGTCCGTGGAGCCGTTGTCTGCGGGCGCCTGAAGCGCTCCCGCGCAGCGTTCAGCCGGAGGCGGTGGCGGTCGGCGCGCCGCTGGCCCGTGGCGTCCAGGTGAGGTAGCGCGAGGCCAGGATCAGGAAGGCGATACCGAGCATGTAGGCGCCCACCACGTCGCTCAGCAGATGCTGGCCACCGATCACGCGGGCGGGGCCGGCGCCGATGATCGCCAGCACGAGCAGGCGCGGCACCGTCCTGTGTCCCTGGCGCCAGCCGACCAGCGCCACGTAGCCGACCGAGGCGACCATGAACGTGACCACGCCGCTTGGGAAGTTGGCGCCCACGTGGTGGGGCAGGGTGCGCCACAGCGGCGTGGCGCCCCAGACGATCTTGATCGCCTTGTTGATCGCCGACGCGACCAGCGCCACCACGAGCCCGCCCACGGCCCGTCGGCCGGCCGCCCCGCCACCGCTCGAGCGCCACAGCCAGGCGGTCATCACGAGCACCTCGCCGATCGCCACCAGCGGCCGTCCGACCTGCTGGTAGATGCGCGTGATGTCCCAGATCGGCCAGGCCTTGTGCGACATGCCGACGTTCGCCGACCAGACATCGAAGGAGAACGTGTGGACCGACAGCACCCAGCGCTCCAAAAAGACCAGCGCCAGCAGCGTTGCGCTGACGCTCAGGTAGAGCGCCTGATGGCGCCGTGTGTCCGTGGTTTCGGTCGTTTGCGCCGCCTCGATGCTGCGGCGGTCTGGTGAGGTCACGATCACGGGCGGAAACCTTACGTCATCGTTGCCGCGGGTGTCGAAGCAGGGCGGCGGTCGCCTTGCACCCCATGGTTGCCTTGCGCGGCGTCTACGCCTACACTTCCGGCGTCGGCCAATAGACGTAGCCGTCTCACACACCGGCGCCGCGCCACATACGCGGAGCCCGAGGCGGGGTCCGTGAGCGCCGAGCGCCCCTGTTGTGGGCATCGCTTCTCTGTGCTATCTTTTTGAGTCCGCGTGCGTAGGGCCCGATCGGCTCGAAACCCGTGTCTCTCCTGTCTCCCCATCTGCCCGAGGAGTCGCCGTCTTGGCAACCGCTGAAGCCCCCCGGACGCGCCGGAGTTTTGCGCGTCTGAACCAGGTCCTTGAAGTCCCCAACCTGATCGACATCCAGCGCCGCTCCTTTGAGTGGCTGACAGACCCCCAAGCCGGCGGCCTGCGCGAAACGATCGACGACGTTTCGCCGATCGAGGACTACACGGGCAACCTTGCCGTGCAGTTCGGCGAGTTCACCTTCGACGAGCCGATCGCGTCGATCGACCAGTGCCGTGAGAAGGATCTCACCTACGCCCGGCCGCTGACCGTGACCGTCGCGTTCATCAACCGTGAGACCGGCGAGATCCGGGAGCAGTCCGTGTTCATGGGCGACTTTCCGTGGATGACAGACCGCGGCACGTTCATCATCAACGGCACCGAGCGGGTGGTCGTGACGCAGCTGGTGCGTTCTCCCGGCGCCTACGTGATGGAGCCCAAGGACCGCGAGAAGCAGGTCTTCGTCGCCAACCTGATGCCCGCCCGTGGTTCCTGGCTGGAGCTCGAGATCGACAAGAAGGGTCGCGTATACGTGCGCATCGACCGCAAGCGCAAGCTGCCGGTCACGGTGCTGCTGCGCGCGATGGGCTACGCGACCGACGAAGAGATCACCAAGCTCTTTGACGACTCGCTCTATATCCGCCTCACGCTCGAGGCTGACACCGAGGTCACACGCACCGAAGAGGGGGCGCTGATCGAGCTGTTCAAGAAGCAGCGCCCCGGGGAGCCGCCGTCGGTCGACGCCGCGCGCTCGCTGCTCAACCAGCTGTTCTTCGACCCCAAGCGCTACGACCTCACGCGCGTGGGGCGTTACAAGCTCAACAGCCGCCTCGGTCTCGACATCGACCTTGACACGCGCACGCTGACCCACGACGACATCATCGCGTTGGTCAAGGAGCTGATCAGCTTGCCGCGCCTGCTCGGCATGTCCGAGCACCCGGACAACGAGGCCAAGGACTACGCCGCCGAGGCCGCGGACATGCCGCGTGAGCCGATCCTCGAGCACCTCGACGAGTACGAGCACTTCGGCAACCGTCGCCTGCGCACGGTCGGCGAGCTGATCCAGGAGGCCTTCCGGATCGGCCTCTACCGCATGGAGCGCGTCGTGCGCGAGCGCCTCACGACCGAGGACACCGACACGATCACGCCGCAGACGATCGTCAACATCCGCCCCGTGGTTGCCGCGCTCAAGGAGTTCTACGGCAGCTCGCAGCTCAGCCAGTTCATGGATCAGACCAACATGCTGACCGGGCTGACGCACCGTCGCCGGCTGAGCGCGCTGGGCGCCGGTGGCCTGACGCGCGAGCGCGCGCCGATCGAGGTGCGCGACGTGCACCCCACCCACTACGGCCGCATGTGCCCGATCGAGACGCCCGAGGGTCCGAACATCGGCCTGATCGGCTCGCTGTCGGCCTACGCCGAGATCTCCGAGCACGGCTTCGTGACGACGCCCTACCGCGTGGTCAAGGACGGGGTGGTGACCGATGAGGTCATCCACGTCGACGCCACCCAGGAAGAGGACCTCAAGATCGCGCAGGCCAACGCCGCGGTGGACGCCAATGGTCGCCTCCAGGGCGATGAGATCCTCTGCCGCACGCAGGCCGGCCAGTATGTGACGGTCACGCCGGGCGAGGTGGATCTGATTGACGTCTCACCGCAGCAGGTCTGGTCGGTGGCCACCGCGATGATCCCGTTCCTCGAGCACGACGACGCCAACCGCGCGCTGATGGGCTCGAACATGCAGCGTCAGGCTGTGCCGCTGCTGGTCGCCGACGCGCCGGTGGTCGGCACCGGCATGGAATACCGCGCCGCCGTGGACACCGGCGATGTGGTGCTGGCCAAGAGCGCTGGGGTCGTCTCCTACGTCGATGCCGAGAAGATCGTCGTTGACAAGAAGGAGGGTGGTCAGGAGGAGTATGAGCTGCACAAGTTCATGCGCTCAAACCAGGCCACGCTGATCCACCAGAAGCCGATCATCGATGTCGGCACCGAGGTCGTGGCCGGCACGGTGCTGGCCGACGGCAGCTCCTCGGACCAGGGCGAGATGGCGCTTGGCAAGAACCTGCTGGTCGCCTTCATGTCCTGGGAGGGCTACAACTTCGAGGACGCGATCATCCTCTCGCGGCGCCTGGTGCAGGACGACGAGCTGACCTCGATCCACATCGAGGAGTACGAGATCGACGCCCGCACCACCAAGCTCGGTGACGAGGAGATCACGCGCGATATCCCCAACCGCTCCGAGGAGAGCCTGCGCAACCTCGACGACCGCGGCATCGTCCGCATCGGCGCCGAGGTGCAGTCCGGGGACCTGCTGGTCGGCAAGGTCACGCCCAAGGGCGAGACCGAGCTGACGGCGGAGGAGAAGCTGATCCGCGCGATCTTCAAGGAGAAGGCGCGCGAGGTCCGCGACACCAGCCTCAAGGTTCCCCACGGTGAGGGTGGTGTCGTGATCGACGTCAAAACCTTCAGCCGCGACGACGGCGACGATCTGCCGCCGGGCGTCAACGAGCTGGTACGGGTGTTCGTCGCCAAGAAGCGCAAGATCTCCGAGGGCGACAAGCTCGCCGGGCGCCACGGCAACAAGGGCGTGATCTCCAAGATCGTCGACATCGAGGACATGCCGTTCCTCGAGGACGGCACCCCCGTCGATGTGATCCTCAACCCGCTCGGCGTGCCGAGCCGCATGAACCTAGGTCAGATCCTCGAAACGCACCTGGGCTGGGTCGCGCTCAACGGCTGGTATGACGGTGACAACGAGCGGGGCAAGAACGCCACCCGCCGTGCCGTCGCACCCAACAGCGTCGACGGCGCCGGCCCGAAGGTGTATGTCGCGACACCCGTCTTTGACGGGGCCAAGGTGCAGGATGTCGACCGCGCGCTGGTGCAGTGGCAGCAGGAGCACGCCGCTGCCGGCGGTCGTATCCGCATGGACGTGGATCTCAGCCGGCGTGAGGGTGAGCAGGCATCCGGCAAGGTGAGGCTGTTCAACGGTCGCACCGGCCAGCCGTTCGCCCAGCCGGTGACGGTCGGCTGCATGTACATCCTCAAGCTCCACCACCTGGTGGACGACAAGATCCACGCCCGCTCGACCGGCCCCTACAGCCTGGTCACCCAGCAGCCGCTGGGCGGCAAGGCGCAGTTCGGCGGCCAGCGCTTCGGCGAGATGGAGGTCTGGGCGCTCGAGGCTTACGGTGCCGCCTACACCCTGCAGGAGATGCTCACGATCAAGTCCGACGACACCGTCGGGCGCGTGAAGGCCTACGAGGCGATCGTCAAGGGCGAGAACATCGCCGAGCCATCGATCCCCGAGTCCTTCAAGGTCCTGCTCAAGGAGATGCAGTCGCTGGCGCTCGACGTCAACGTCGTCTCCGAGGAGGGCGAGCGGGCTGACATGGCCGACGAGGACGACGACCTGCTGCGGGCCGCGGAGGAGCTCGGCATCGATCTCAGCGGCGTGCGCTCAAACGGCGAGGAGGCGGCCGACGAGGCCGTCGAGCACGAGGGCGAAACGCTCGAGGCATCCGCCGAGGAGCTCGAGGAGGAGGACGCCGACCTGGAGTCAGGTGAAGACCTGGAGGCCGAGGACTTCGCGGCGGAGCTTGACCCAATGCTCGACGCCGCCATCGGCCCCGGTGAGGCGGAGGGTGTTTTGGAAGAAGACGAGGCATAGGGCGTCTCACCACCGCCCCACAGCGCTGCTGGCGGCCAGCGGGCCGCCGGCAGCAGCACGAAGATCACGAGAGGAATCACTTTGATCGACATCAACAACTTCGACGCAATCCAGATCGGCCTCGCTTCCAGCAAGCAGATTCGCTCTTGGAGCTCCGGTGAGGTAACCAAGCCGGAGACGATCAACTACCGGACGCTCAAGCCTGAGAAGGATGGCCTGTTCTGCGAGCGCATCTTCGGTCCGACCAAGGACTGGGAGTGCTACTGCGGCAAGTACAAGCGGGTGCGCTACAAGGGCATCGTCTGCGAGCGCTGCGGCGTCGAGGTGACGCGCTCCAAGGTGCGTCGCGAGCGCATGGGGCACATCGATCTGGCGGCACCCGTCAGCCACATCTGGTTCTTCAAGGGGGTTCCGAGCCGCATCGGCTACCTGCTGGACATGGCTCCCAAGGAGCTCGAGAAAGTTCTCTACTTCGCCGCTTCGATGGTCACCTGGGTCGACGACGAGGCGCGCGCGCGTGACCTCGAGACACTCGAGACCGAGGTCAACAAGACGCTCGACAGCTACGCGGCCGAGAAGGAAGAGCGCATGCTCGAGCTCAAGGAGTCGCTTGCACGCCGGCTCGAGTTCCTGCAGAGCGCCAAGATCACGCGTGACTTCTCGGACGACGACCACCTGTGGGCCGACGCGCTGGATGTCAACGTCGCCAAGCTCTCCGATGAGGAGCGCGAGAAGCTGATCAAGGACGTGCGCAAGAGCATGACGGCCGACATCGATGACACCGAGGCCTACATGGAGGACGCCGCCGAGCGCATCCGCCAGGTGTGGGACCTGTTCAAGTCGATCAAGCCCAAGGACGTGGTCAACGACGAGACACTCTTCCGTGAGCTCAAGGACCGCTTCGGCTCGCCCTACGGCTATGGGGAGTACTTCCGCGGCGGCATGGGTGCGGAGGCCGTCCGCGACCTGCTGCAGCAGGTCGACCTCGAGGCCGAGGCAGCCGACCTTCAGGATCAGGTCAAGACCGCCAAGGGTCAGAAGCAGGCCCGCGCCGTCAAGCGCCTGAAGGTCGTCACGGCCTTCCTGAACTCCGGCAACAAGCCGGAGATGATGATCCTCGAGGCGGTGCCGGTGATCCCGCCGGAGCTGCGCCCGATGGTGCAGCTGGACGGTGGCCGCTTTGCGACCTCGGACCTCAACGACCTCTACCGGCGCGTGATCAACCGCAACAACCGCCTCAAGCGGCTGCTCGACCTCGGCGCCCCCGAGATCATCGTCAACAACGAGAAGCGGATGCTGCAGGAGGCCGTCGACGCGCTGTTTGACAACGGCCGCCGTGGGCGCCCGGTCACCGGTCCTGGCAACCGCCCGTTGAAGTCGCTCTCGGACATGCTCAAGGGCAAGCAGGGGCGCTTCCGCCAGAACCTGCTCGGCAAGCGCGTGGACTACTCCGGCCGCTCGGTGATCGTCTCCGGTCCGTGGCTGAAGCTGCACCAGTGCGGCCTGCCGAAGCTGATGGCGCTCGAGCTGTTCAAGCCGTTCATCATGGCCCGCCTGGTCGAGCGCAAGTCCGCGCAGAACATCAAGGCCGCCAAGAAGATGGTCGACTCGATGATCCCGGAGGTGTGGGACGTGCTCGAGGAGGTCATCCACGAGCATCCCGTGCTGCTGAACCGCGCGCCGACCCTGCACCGCCTGGGCATCCAGGCGTTCGAGCCGGTGTTGGTCGAGGGCAAGGCGATCCAGGTTCATCCGCTGGTCTGCCACGCCTTCAACGCCGACTTCGACGGCGACCAGATGGCTGTGCACCTGCCGCTGTCGGCTGAGGCCCAGGCCGAGGCGCGGATCCTGATGCTGTCGGCCAACAACATCCTCTCGCCGGCACACGGAGCGCCGCTGGCGGTTCCGGCCCAGGACATGGTGCTCGGCGCCTACTACCTGACCTATGGTCCTGAGGCGGAGGAGCTTGCGAAGATCGACCCGGCCACGCACCAGCCGCGCCCGCACGTGTTCCGCACCGCCCAGGAGGCGGAGTGGTCCTACGAGCACGGTGTGGTCGGGCTCCACGACATCGCCGAATACCGTCCCCGCGACTCAGACCGCGGACACGTGCTGACGACCGTCGGGCGGATCATCTACAACGACCGCATCGAGCGTGCCGTTGAGGAGGCGATGGGCGAGGACTTCGACCCGACCAAGTACGAGTTCGTCAACCGCTCGATGAAGAAGAAGGACACCACCAAGCTGGTCGACGATCTGGTCCAGAACTATGGGGCCGCGTCGATCAGCCAGGTGCTGGACGCGTTCAAGGAGATCGGCTTCCACTACGCCACCCAGGCGGGTGTCACCGTGTCCAAGAATGACGTGCAGACCCCGCCCGACAAGCAGGAGATCCTGGCTCGCTACGACGAGCGCCTGGCTGAGATCGACGCCCAGTACGACAACGGCGAGATGGATCAGGAGGAGCGCCACGAGGCCGTCACCGGCCTCTGGAACGAGGCGACCGACGAAGTCGCCAAGGCGATGGTCGACCACCTCGACGAGCTCAACCCGATCTTCATGATGGCCAACTCGGGTGCGCGTGGCTCCTTCCAGCAGATCCGCCAGCTGGCGGGTATGCGCGGGCTGATGGCAAACCCCAAGGGCGAGATCATCGAGCGGCCGATCAAGTCCAACTTCATGGAGGGGTTGGACGTGCTCGAGTACTTCATCTCGACGCACGGGGCCCGCAAGGGTCTCGCCGACACGGCGCTGCGCACCGCCGACTCGGGCTACCTGACCCGGCGCCTGGTGGACGTCTCCCAGGATGTGATCATCCGCCAGGAGGACTGCGGCACCAGCGAGTACATCTCCGCACCGGTGTTCAAGGCCGACGTCGATCCCTCCAGCCGGCGCCTGCGGCCCACCGCTGAGCCCAACGACAACCTCGTCGGCCGGATCGCCGCCCAGACCATCACCGGGCCCGACGGCCAGGTGATCGTCGAGCAGGGAGCCGAGATTGACCGCGGCGAGCTGGCCGCGCTGGTCGAGGCCTTTGGTGAGGCCTCCGCCGCCGGTGAGCTGGTGAGCGTACCGGTGCGCTCGGTGCTGAAGTGCGAGGCGCCCACCGGCGTCTGCCAGGCCTGCTATGGCCGTTCGATGGCGACCGGCAAGCTCGCGCAGATCGGTGACGCCGTGGGAATCATCGCGGCGCAGTCGATCGGTGAGCCGGGCACGCAGCTGACGATGCGCACCTTCCACACCGGCGGTGTCGCCGGCGCGGACATCACGCACGGCCTGCCGCGCGTGGTGGAGCTGTTCGAGGCGCGCAAGCCGAAGGGCCTCGCGCGGATGGCCGAGGTGTCGGGCACCGTCTCGCTGGAGGAGGCCGACAAGTCGGTGACGGTCGTGATCACCGACTCGGCCGGTGAGGAGCACCGCTACCCGTTCCCGCGGCGCACGCTGCTGTATGTCCGTGACGGGGAGCATGTGGAGGTCGGCAAGCCGCTCAACGAGGGCTCGCTGTATCCACACGAGATCCTCGCTCACGGCGGCAAAACACCGCAGGAGCGGCGCACCGAGACGGAGCTCTACCTCGTCCGCGAGGTCCAGGAGGTCTACAAGTCGCAGGGTGTGGACATCAACGACAAGCACATCGAGCTGATCGTCCGTCAGATGATGAAGAAGGTCAGGGTCGATCAGAAGGGCGACACGGAGCTCTTGCCGGGGCAGTTCGTCGACCGGCACGAGTTCGCGCGGATCAACGGGGCGGTCGAGCACGACGGCGGTGAGCTGGCGCAGGCCGAGGAGATCATCCTGGGCATCACCAAGGCGTCGCTGAACACCGACAGCTTCCTGTCGGCGGCCTCCTTCCAGGAGACGACCAAGGTGCTGACCGACGCGTCGCTTGAGGGCAAGATCGACCGGCTGAACGGCCTCAAGGAGAACGTGATCATCGGCAAGCTGATCCCGGCCGCGACGGGGCTGAAGCGCTACCGGCGGATCGAGATCGAGCCGGCCGAGCCGCTGCCGCGTGGGATCGACGAGATCGGCCTGCTCGACAGCGACGACCTGGCGGCGGAGCTCGGCCTGGCCGAGGGCGATGATCTGGGTGATTTCGGCGGGTTGCACGCCGACCTCTCAGACCTCGAGGCGCTCGGCAGCGTCGATGCCTCGTTCGGGTTTGCCGACGGATTCGACGACCTCGGGCTGGCGGGCGACGACGGCCTGTCGGGCGCCGAGGATCTCAACTAGCAAGCACTGACCTATCGTCCGGGGGCCACGGGCCCCCGGACGCGCGTTTGCCCCCGGGCGGCCCACCTGCAGTTTGGGCCGCCCGGCCGTGGGCTGGTCCTGGCCGCCGCGGACCGGCGGCCAGCTCGGTGTGTCACAGTGTCCTTGGCGTCCAGTCGCATCAAGCAACCCCGGTCGGTTGCCGAAACTCAAGGGCAGGCCGTCAGGGCGCCCACCGCCGGACGGTCGTTGAGCGCCCGACCACAGCCGCAACCGCACCAACGCTTCCACCGCACACCAGCCTGCAATGACCATGATCCTGGGCATCGCCCTCGCCGCAGCCTGTGCGGTGGCAACCAACCTCGGCTTTCTCTACAAGCACCGTGGCGCCCGAGCGGCTGCCGAGGTCGACTTCGGCCGACCGCTGTGGTCCACCCGCCAGCTCTTCTCCTCGCGTGCGTTCACGATCGGGATGCTGATCGCCTGCGGCTCGTGGGCCTTTCACATCGCTGCCATGTCGCTGGTGCCGCTGTCGGTGGTGCAGGCCGTGCTGGCGGGCGGGATCGTGCTTTTGGCGATCATGGCCGAGCGCTATTACGGCGCCTGCGTCGGGCCGCGCCAGTGGTCGGGCCTGGGGATGACAGCCGCGGGGCTGATCCTGCTCGGCGTCTCACTGCCGCACGTGCAGGGCGCCCACTCGCACTACTCGCTGCCGGGCATGATCGCCTTTGAGGCCGGTCTGATCGCGCTCGGTACGCTGCTGATCGCCGGCCCACGGATCGGGGCGCCGCGCCACCACCGCGGCGTCATGCTGGGAGCCGCCTCGGGCATCCTGTTTGGTGTGAGCGACGTGGCGATCAAGGCGCTCACCGGGGAGTGGGGCGAGGGCCTGCTCGGCTTCATCTTCCCGTGGGTGCCGGTCATGGTCGCCGCGTCAGTGGTCGCGTTCTTCACCTCGGCGCGGGCGCTTCAGGACGGCCAGGCGGTGCCGGTCATCGCGATCACCTCGACGGCTGCCAACGTCTCCGGGATCCTTGGCGGGCTGGTGGTCTTCGGTGACCCGTTTCCGACCAGCACGCTCGGCATCCTCGCGCAGGTGGCGGCTTTCGCCCTGGTGCTGGTCGCAGCCTGGTTCACGCCCGCGCCGGCGCGGGCCGCGGGGTTTGCGAGCGGCTGAACGTCCGGATGTGCCGCGGGTGCCTGGCCAACGAAGGCCCGTCTGCGCCTATTTGTACAAGCCGGGGCACGTGAGCTTTGCCACATGGCCGTGCACGGCGGCCTCGCGGCCAGCTACCGTTGTACTGATCGGCACGTCCGATGTCTAACCCAACCATTTTTCGGAGAGGTCTGATGTCAACCACAACCAGCGAACCCGCCAGCAAAGCCACCGCCGACGCCACGCTTCAGGAGCAGGCGCGTCGGCATCTGTGGATGCACTTCACCCGCATGGGTGAGTACAGCGCTGAGCACGAGATCCCGATCATCGTGCGCGGCGAGGGCTGCTACGTATACGACGAGCACGGCAAGCGCTACCTCGACGGGCTCTCGTCGCTCTTCTGCACGCAGCTGGGACACGGCCGTGCGGACCTGGTCCAGGCGGGTGTCGAGCAGGCCAAGCGGCTCGGCTACTTCTCGAGCTGGTCCTACACGCACCCCCGTGCGATCGAGCTCGCCACGCGTGTCGCTGAGCTCGCGCCAGGCGACCTGAACCGTGTGTTCTTCACCAACAGCGGCTCGGAGTCGGTCGAGGCGGCGCTCAAGCTCGCCCGCCAGTACCACCGCGTCACGGGGCACCCGCACAAGCACAAGCTCATCGCTCGCCAGATCGCCTACCACGGCACCACCTTCGGTGCGCTCACGGCCACCGGTGTGACCGACTATCGGACGCCGTTCGAGCCGCTGCTGTCCGGCGTGAGCCACGTGCCCAACACCAACATGTACCGGTTCCCTGCAGACCACGACCCGCTGGAGCTGGCCGAGGCCGTTGCCGAGCGCATCGAGTTTGAGGGGCCCGACACCGTCGCGGCGGTGATCATGGAGCCGGTGCAGAACGCCGGCGGCTGCCTGGTGCCACCGGAGGGCTACTTTGACCGGATTCGCGAGATCTGCGACGAGTACAACGTGCTGCTGATCTCCGACGAGGTGATCTGCTCATGGGGGCGGCTGGGGACCTACTTCGGCTCCCAGGCCATCGGCTACCAGCCCGACATCATCACCACGGCCAAGGGCATCACCAGCGCGTACGCGCCGATGGGGGCGATGATCGCCTCCGACCGCGTCGCGGAGCCGTTCATGGAGGGCACCAACACGTTCCTGCACGGCTCGACCTGGGGCGGACACCCGGTGGTGGCGGCGATCGCGCTGGCCACCCTGGACGCCTTTGAGAACGACCACGTGCTGGATCACGTGGCCGCCAACGAGGGTGCGTTCCGCGCGATGCTCGAGTCGCTGCGTGACCTGCCGATCGTCGGTGACGTGCGCGGCATGGGTTACTTCTACGCGATCGAGCTGGTCAAGAACAAGGAGACCAAGGAGACCTTCAGCCACGAGCAGGCAGAGACGCTTCTGCGCGGCTACCTGTCGTCTGAGATGTTCAACCGAGGGCTGATCTGTCGTTCGGATGACCGTGGTGACCCCGTCGTGCAGCTCGCCCCGCCGCTGATCGCCGGGCCCGAACAGTTCGCCGAGATTGAGGCGGTGCTGCGGCCGGTGCTCGAGGAGGCGGGCCGGCGCATGCATCTCGCCTGATCGCCGGGCGCTTCACGCCCATGAGGGACCCGATTGCTGACCGTTCGTGAGCTGACCGCCGAGCTCGACCTGCGTCTGCTCGCTGGCGAGGCCAACGCCGATCTGCCGATCCGCTGGGTCCACATGACCGAGCTGGCCGACCCGACCCCCTGGCTGTCCGGTGGTGAGGTTCTGCTCACCACCGGACTGCAGCTCGACACGCCAGCGCGCCAGCGTGCGTTCACTGAGCTGCTGGCCGACCACCAGCTGGCCGGCCTGGGATTCGGGACCGGTTTCGGCCACGAGCGCGTGCCGGCAGCTCTGGTCAAGGCTGCGCAGGAGCGGGACTTCCCGCTGTTTGAGGTGCCTTACGAGAAGCCGTTCATCGCGGTCACGGAGGCGGCCTTCTCGAAGCTCGTGAACGAGCAGTACGCGCTCTTGCGCCGCGCCCTCGCGGCCCAGGAGAGGCTCGAGCGGGTGGTGCTCGCAGAACGTGGTCTGGAGGCGCTGGTGGGGACGCTCGCGACCCTGATCGGTGCAGCCGTGATCGTCTTCGGCACGCGCGGTGAACCGCTTGCTCAGCACGCCTTTCGACGCCAGCTCGAGGCTGAGGAGTTGGAGGCGCTGCGCCAGGGTATCCGCGAGCGCGCCGGTCGCCGGGAGCACGTGCCGTTCATGCCCGCGCTTGCCGACCCGAGTCGTGGCCTGGCGGTTCCGGTCGCCTCTGAGGGCGGCTCCGGCAGCGGTGTGCCGGCGCCCGAAGCTTGGCTGGTCGCGGTCAAGGACGACGCCCCCCTGTCTGACTTCGACCGGCTGGTGTTGCGCCAGGCGGTCACGATCGTCGCGCTGGAGCTGCTGCGCGAGCGCGTCGCCGGCGACACTGAGCGGCGGCTCGCCGGGGACCTGCTCGCCGGCCTGCTGGCCGGTGAGCTGACGGGTGCCGACCTGCAGCGTCGCCTGGAGCCGTTCGGACTCGGCGGCACGGTCAGCGTGCTGGCGCTGCCCAAGCCCGGACTGGCGTTTGGCGGAGGCTCACGCGGGCCCGGTCTGGTGGCGGCCGAGGCCGCGCTGGCGGCGGCGCTGCGAGCCGAGGCGGTGCCGGCGCTGGTCGCGCACCGCGACCAGGTGGTAGCGCTGATTCCGGGTATGGAGGACGAGCTGCTTTTCGCGCTGGCCGAGCGCGTCGCCGAGCGGCTCGCGGGCGAGCTTCCGGGAGCGCCGCTGACCGTGGGGGTGGGTCGCGCGGTCTCCGGCGCGGAGGCGCGCCGGGGCTTTCACGAAGCGCGCTGCACGCTGGAAGCGGCGGCACTGGGCATCACCGCACGCCAGGCGAAGGTCGCCACCTACCGTGACCTGGGCTCCTTTCAGCTGCTGCTCTCACTGCAGGACGACGAGGCGCTCAAGCTCTTCTGCGACTCGATTCTCGGGCCGATCGAGCGCAGCGAGGGCTACTACGGCGGTGAGCTGATGCGCTCGCTGGAGGCGTTCATCGAGGAGAACGGCCAGTGGGAGCGCGCCGCCAAGCGCCTCTACTGCCATCGGCACACGCTGCGCTACCGGATCCGGCGGGTCGAGGAGCTGACCGGCCGGGACCTCAGTTCAGCGCGCGACCGGATCGAGTTCTGGCTGGCGCTGCGGGGCCGAGAGCTCGTCGGCTGACCTGGCGCGGCTGCTTCGCCAAGGCGGAGCAATCAAGGGGTAGAGTCCACGCAGGTGGCCGACAGCGACCAGTTATGAGCAGCGAGCAGACAGACGACCTCGCCGGGCGGGCGGCGCTCGTTACCGGCGCCGCCAGCGGCATCGGCCGGGCGGTTGCCGAGCGGCTCGAGCGGGCAGGGGTGAGTGTGCTTGCAGCCGACCTGAACCCCGATCCCGATGGCCCGGGGGTCGCATTCGGCGCCGACCTCACCGACCCGCAGGCCAATGTGGCGGCGGTCGCGGCCGCGATCGAGCGCTTCGGCCGGCTTGACATCGTCGTCGCCAACGCCGGAGTGCAGCACGTCGCGCCCATCGAGGAGTTCCCGCTCGAGCGCTGGCAGACGCTGATCGCGCTGCTGCTGACGAGCCCCTTCATGCTCGCAAAGCAAGCCTGGCCCGAGCTGCGCCGGAGCCCCGCGGCGCGCTTCATCGTGATCGCCTCCGCCCATGCTCTGGCTGCCTCGCCGTACAAGGCTGCCTACGTGTCGGCCAAGCACGGCGTGCTCGGGCTCGTCAAGACGCTCGCGCTGGAGGGTGCGGCCGACGGGATCATGACCACGGCAGTCTGCCCAGCCTACGTTCGCACGCCGCTCGTGGAGCGCCAGATCGCAGACCAGGCACGGGTTCACGGCCTCAGCGAGGCGGAGGTCACCGAGCGGGTGTTGCTCGCCCCCCAGGCTGTCAAACGGCTGATCGAGCCCGCCGAGGTCGCCGAGGTGGTCGCCTTTCTGGCGGGCTCGGGCGGCGGTGCCTTCACCGGTGTGCCGGTGACCATGGATCAGGGCTGGACCGCACACTGAGCGCTGCGCTGGCGGCCTGGCGGTATGCTCGGGCCGAAGATGACGGATCGCTCGGCAGCCGCACTCGGTGAGATCATCCGCAAGCAACGGGAGCTGGCAGAGCTATCGATGCGGCGCTTCGCCGACCTGGCTGGCATCTCCAACCCCTATCTGAGCCAGATCGAGCGGGGCCTGCGCGCGCCTTCAGAGCAGGTGCTCGAGGCGATTGCAAAGACGCTTCAGGTCTCGGCGGAGACGCTCTATCAGCAGGCGGGCGTAACGCCGCCGGGTGAGGAGCCGGAGGCGAGCGCGGTGCTTGACGCGATCGCCGCCGACCCGCGTCTGACCGCGCGCCAGCGCAGCGCGCTACGCGAGATCTACGAGTCCTTCACAGCCGCGAACGCTCCGCCACCGCGCAGAGCAGCGGCGGCCAGTGGTCAGCAAGCGCCTCGCGACCCATGAACAGCCCGAGGTGCCCGCCGCTCGCCAGCTCGTAGCGGATCTCGCCGGGCGGGGTCGAGGCGGCGCCTGCCAGCGCGAATACCTGCTCCGCTGGGGTGATGTGGTCGCCGCTGCCCGCCAGCAGGTTAAGCGGCATGTCGAGCGCGCCGAGTCGGACCGCACGCCCGCCGACCTCAAGCGTCCCGTCGAGGAGGGCATTGTCCCGGAACAGGCGCTCGACGATCCACAGGTAGAAGGCGCCGGGAATGTCCTGGGTGTGCTTGAACCAGTCCTCAAACTCGCGGTAGCGGGCCACGTAGCGGTCGTCGTCGATGTGGCGCAGCAGATCGACCTGGCGCGTGTACTCGTCCAGCGGGTTGATCAGGATGAAGCCTGAGAGCATGTGCTCGCCCTTGAGCACGCCACCGCCCAGCGCCACCAGCGCTCGGTAGAAGGCGAGGTCCCCGCCGGGCGCCAGTCGCGTCACCACCTCGCCGATGACGGGCTCGCCAGCATGGAAGTCGATCGGCGCCCCGGCGATCGTGAGCGTGTTGACGCGCTCGGGGTGCAGAGCTGCGTACACGGTCGCGAGCCAGCCGCCCTGGCAGTCGCCCACCAGGTTGACGCGGCCGCCGGCGTGGTTTACGGCGTGGTCCACCACGGCGATGTAATCCTCGATCGTCGCGTTGGCGGTCGCCGCGCTGGCGCCCACCCAGTCGAGTGCGTAGGCGCGCTCCAGGCCGGCCGCGAGGATCGTGCGCATCTGGCTCTGGCCGGGGGAGTAGTCGACGATGCAGGAGTCGTGGCCCGCTTGCGGCGGCAGCACGAGCGTCGGGATCACCTCGGCAGCGCCGGGCGGGCTGAAGTCGCGCAGCCGTGCGAGCGGCTCCGTCCACACGATCGCGTGCGGGCTTGACCACTCGGGCCGGCCGCGTACGGTGGTGAGCTCGAACCAGCGGGTGAGCTCGAGCGGTGTGCGCGGACCACGCGTGAGCGTGCGGCCCAGCTCCCCAAGCGTGGCGGTGCCCGCCTCGAGCCACAGCTCAAACCAGCTCTCTAGGAGGCTGGAAGCTGACTCTTCAGGGGCGCAGATCGGTACCTGTACGGGGCTCATCGGGCGCGTGCGCCTCCTGTAATAAGGGTGGGGCGCCGCCAAGCGGGCGGCGCCCCACGGTTTAGCAGACCGGCTGTCGGGCCGGCGCAGCTCAGGAGAGCAGGCTGCGAACCGCGCTGGTGTAGGCGGTGGTCAGCTCGTGCGCCATGTCGGCGTGGCTGTCGATCATGCCCTTGAGCCAATCCTGCTTGGTGGCGACGCCGAGCTTGCGCTCCATCTCGAGCGCCCGCTCAACAGCCTTCTGGTAGGCGTCAACCGTCTGCACGCCGGTCTTGCGCGCGGCGTCCATGACCTGATCGCTGAACTGCTTGTACTGCTCGTAACCGGCCCCGAACGTCTGGGCCGGGGTGGTGGGGGCTTCGCTTGCGGCCATCGTGAACCTCTGGTGTTGGGGTGAGAGTGAGAGAGATGAATCTGCTTGCAGATTAGCAGCTAACCGGCAAGCGCGCAAGCGGAGCCCCGCCCCCGGCTACATGTCCATCCCGCCGTTGATGTGCCAGACGGCGCCGGTGATGTATGAGGACTGGTCGGCGGCCAGAAAGTGCACGACACGCGCGACCTCGTCCGGGCGCCCGAGCCGGCCGAGTGGGATCTTTGCCTTGATCGCGTCCATCACCTTCTCGGGGATCGTCTCCATCATCTCGGTGGCGATGAAGCCGGGAGCGATCGTGTTCACGGTCAGCCCGACGCCGTCCGGGTCAAGTTTCCCGGCACGCCCCAGCTGGAAGGCCGCCTCGAGCGCGAGTGTCTTGGTCAGCCCGAAGAGACCCGACTTCGACGCGGCATAGTTGGCCTGGCCGATGTTGCCGGTCTCGCCGATGATCGATGAGATGTTGATGATCCGGCCCGATCCGCGCTCGATCATGTGCGGTAGCGCCGCCTGGCTGAGGAAGAACGCCCCGGAGAGATTGACCGAAAGCACCCTGTGCCAGTCCTCGTCGGTCAGCTTCAGCACCGTCTTGTCGATCGTGATGCCGGCGTTGTTGATGAGGATGTCAAGCCGGCCGTGCTGCTCGATCACCTCGCCGACCGTACGCCGGCAATCGTCGGGCAGGCCGACATTGCCCTGGTGGATGCTCGCGTCAAGCCCGTCTTGGCTGAGCTGATCGAGGTACTCTCGCGCCTTGATCTCGTTGCTGCTGTAGCCGGCGGCCACCGTCGCGCCGCGCTCGGCCAGGCTGCGCGTGATCGCGGCGCCGATCCCCCGTGTGCCGCCCGTCACGAACGCGACCCGGCCGTGCAGCCGGGGACGCCCGATCGGTGGATCGGCGCCACCGGTCGCGGCCGTGCCGCTGCGCCCGCCCTTGCCCTGTCCCTCGCCTGCGTCCATCGCAACCCCTCTCGCTAACGGCCGGAGCGCTCGCCGAGCCACCGCGCGAGCTCAGGCCAGATTTCCCGCTTTGCCTTCGAGCCCGCCATCAGGCCGATGTGCCCGCCTGGGCGGGCAAGGTGCGTCACGTCCTCGCTCGAGACAAGATCAAGCAGCGGCAGCGTTCCCTCGCGCGGGGCGATGTGGTCGGAGCCGGCGGTCACGACCAGCAGGTTCTGCCCGATGTGCGCGAGGTCGACACGGCGGCCGCGCAGGCGGATGCTGCCCGCCACCAGCCGGTTCTCCTTGTACATCCAGGTGATCCACTCGCGGTAGGCACGCCCCGCGAAGGGCGGATTGTCAGCGACCCACTTGGCCATCGCCTGATAGGCGCCGCGGGGATCCTGGCCGTCGAGGATCTGGCGCAGCAGGCGCCGGTAGGTCGTTACGTAGTTGGTGACGGGTTTCATCAGCTTGTTGGCCCAGTCGATTCCCGACCCCGGCACGGAGCCGTAGGCGTCGGCGATCAGCTCGACATCAAACTCATCGCCGCCGACCCAGCGCGCGTAGAGCGAGCCCGAGGGGTCAATCGGTGTGGTCAACAGCACGGCGTTGCGGACCGGGCCGTCCGGGTGGATGGCGCAGTACATCGCGCACAGCGTCCCGCCGATGCACCAGCCGAGCAGCGAAGCCTCGTCGGCGCCGGCGGCGCGCAGCGTCTCACGCAGCGCCCAGTCAAGCTCATCGCAGACGTAGTCCTCGAGCCCGCGGTCTGAGTCGTCCTCGTCGGGGACCCCCCAGTCGACCAAAAACACGTCAAAGCCCTGCTCGAGCAGGTACTCGACAAACGAGTTACCCGGCCGCAGGTCGAAGATCTCTGGCCGGTTGATCAGCGCGAAGACCAGCAGCACCGGCACGGGGTGCGAACGCCGGTTCGAGCGGTATCGGTAGAGCGTCGTCTCGCGGTGGCTCCAGACCACCTCGCGCGGGCTCTGTCCGATCTTGGCGTCGGGGGTGGTCAGGATCACGTTGGCGAACTCGACTGCGGCGCGGGGCAGCGACACCAGGCGGCCGAGCGTCGTCATCGCCTACTCCTTGGGTGTGCGCGGCTTGCGCGGCTCGCGCTCGCCTTCGATGCGGTCAAGCTTCGCGCCGATCGCTTCGACCTCCTGCAGCAGCCGCTCGAGCTTGTCCTCGGTGCGCCCGAGCTGGCGCGCCAGGCGCACGACGTCACGGCGCCCGGCGAGGCGCAGGTTGCGCAGCATCAGGTCGATGCCGTCGTTGGTCAGCTTCGTCAACGCGGCGGCGTTCTCGGCCAGCTGACCCAGCAGCCTGGCGAAGCCCTCTGTGCCGACCAGGTGCTCAGATGCGCGCGCGGCCGCGTCCTCGACCTGCTCGTAGAGCTCGCGGAGCTGCTGCTCGACACCCTGGCGATGCTCACCGCCCTCCTCCGGGCGCGGATTGTCTGCCGCCGGGCTCAAGCTGCACTCCCGGTGCTCACTGACGCAAACCCGTAGTGGTGGCGCACCATCGCGCCACAAGCCTAGCTCAGATAGGGGCGGTGCGCCCGGTGCGCCTCAGGCGATCGTCCCGAGGCCGCGGGCCGAGCGCAGGATGATGCGCGTCTCGGTCCGGGCGACTCCCCGGCCACGGATCGTGCGGACGGTCTGGTCGAGGTCATCGGCGCTGCGGCAGGCGACGCGGACGTGGTAATCGAAGCGGCCGGTGACAAATGTGATCTCCTGCACCGCGGGGATCTCGAGCATCTCGCGCTCGAAGCGCTCGGAGGTGGTGGTGGGCAGCAGCGCAACGTCGATGAACGCATCCAGCGAGCGCCCCACGTTGGCCAGGTTGACGAGCGCGGTGAAGCCGCTGATCACCCCGGCGCGCTCGAGTCGCCGCACGCGGTCGGCGGCCCCGTGTGGGCTAAGTCCCACCGCCTTGCCCAGCTCGGCAAAGGAGATCCTTCCGTTAGCGACGAGCGCATTGAGGATCCGGAAGTCGGTCTCGTCCAGCGCTGTGGAATCCGCCAAGTTCTTGAGCCTTCCTTGTTTGATCCTCGCCCGATGAAGATGATTGCACCAGAAACTACTACCCGGAGGGCTGGAGAATGAAGGTTGGTGTTCCGACCGAGATCAAGGTGGACGAGTACCGCGTGGCGATGACGCCGGCGGGTGTGCGGGAGCTGGTCGAGGCGGGCCACGAGGTCTTCGTCCAGCAGGGGGCCGGCAACGGCTCGGCGATCCCCGACGAGGCCTACGTCAAGCAGGGCGCAAAGATCCTCCCCGACGCCGCCGCCGTGTTCGGCGAGGCCGAGATGATCGTCAAGGTCAAGGAGCCGCAGCCGGTCGAGGTCGCGATGCTCGAGCCGCGCCACCTGCTCTTCACCTACCTGCACCTGGCTGCAGATGTCGAGCTCACCCACGGGTTGGCCAAGACCGGTGCGACCTGCATCGCCTATGAGACCGTCGAGGATCGCAATGGCCGTTTGCCGCTGCTCGCCCCGATGTCCGAGGTCGCCGGCAAGATCGCGACCCAGGCGGGCGCGTTCATGCTGGAGAAGCCGCTCGGCGGCCGCGGCATCCTGCTCGGCGGCGTGCCCGGCGTGGCGGCCGCCAACGTGCTGGTGATCGGCGGCGGCGTCGTGGGCTACCACGCCGCCCAGGTGGCGATCGGGATGGGCGCGACGGTGACCGTCTTTGACCGCAGCATCGACCGCCTGCGTGACCTCGATGTCGCCTTTGACGGCCGCGCAGACACCCTCTACGCCTCGACGCTGGCGATCGAGGAGCTCCTGCCCAGCGCCGACCTCGTGGTTGGCGCGGTGCTCGTCGTCGGCGCCAAGGCGCCGCACGTGGTCACCCGCAAGCAGCTCTCGCTGATGAAGCCTCAGGCGGTGCTCGTCGACGTCTCGATCGACCAGGGTGGGTGCTTTGAGACCTCCAAGCCCACCACCCACACCTCACCGACCTACGAGGTGGACGGCATCACCCACTACTGCGTGGCCAACATGCCGGGCGCGGTGCCGATCACCTCGACCTACGCGCTCACCAACGCGACCCTGCCCTACACGATCGACCTGGCCAACCACGGCGCCGCCGCGTTCCTGGCCAAGAGCCCCGGCCACCGCCTCGGCCTCAACGTCGCCAACGGTCAGGTCACCTACGAGGCCGTCGCCGCCGTCGCCGGCGTCCCGTACGTGACCCCGGAAGAGGCCCTGGGTCTCTAGCCGCTCGCGCTCTGACCGTCTGATCTGAGACCTGGGGGCGGTCCCGCTGGACCGCCCCCAGGTCGGGCTCCCACCGCCCAAGCCGCTCACAGTTCGCCGGCCTGCTCGTCCGCTGGCAGCCGTTCGGTCGTCTGATGCCGCATCCGGTGGCGCGACAGTCACCGCGTTTTTACGGCGTAGCGTCAAGCTCGGGTTTCGCAGTTCATAGGCCGGCGGCTGCCCATGCTTGCTGGACTTGGTTGATTTCCTGGGTTGTGGGGGTTCGGGCCTGTTCGGGTTGAAATTGGGTGGCGATGATCACTCGTCGTAGCTTGGCGAGCATGTCCTGGAATGATGGGGTGGTCTTGGAGACATACCAGGGGGCGCGGGCGCGATGCTCTGTGACGATGTCGGGGTGATGTCCGTAGAGCGCGTACCAGATGATCGTGAGGTCCATCGCCAAGAACTGGAATGGGACGGTCCGTTGCACGGCTTTCTCGGTCCGGTTGCGGGCATCACCGACGCCGAACAGTTCTTTGCCGTCCTGGAAGGCGACTTCGATCGGCCAGCGGTCTGCGTAGCGTTCGACGATCTGCGCGGCGGTGGCGTGAAGGTCGGTGGTGATCAGCGCGATCTGGTAGCCGCACGGCTTGGTGTCGTCTTTGACGAGGATCACACGGACCGGGGTTTCGGCGCCGAGCGGCTCCCACAGGCAGTTGATCTCAGCCAGCTCGAGCGTCTCGGTTTTGCTGTAGCGCCTGACGGTCGTCTTTACCCATTCGGTGGCGGGGTCGGCTGCGATCTGTTGAAGGCTTTCAAGCTGTTTGCCCCATTTGCGTGGCCGGCCGCGTTTGCCGGTGCGCGGCGGCGCAGGGGCGTAGATCACCGCGTTGCTACGCAGCCTCGATGTGATCGTCACCCGCTTGGGTGCAGCACGCCACGCCTGGCTGATGTAGGCGCTGTCACCGACCACGTTGATCTGGCGATCCGGCAGCCGTTTGGCGAGCAGGCAGACCATCGCCCTGGCCAGCTTGACCTTCCCGGGCCGCTCAGGATCGGGCTTGTGCTGCTTGACGAACTGTTCGCGCCGCGGCTGCCAGAGCCGGAACAGGACCGGCAAACATACGGTGCGCTGCAGGAACGGCAGCTTGACACAGATCCCGGCCACGATCCAGTTGTTCCCCCACGCGACCGAGCCTGAGCGGCTGTTGGCGGTCGCGTCGTGATGCCAGAAGGTGCCGTGGATCCGGCGTCCCCTGCGTTTCAGGAGCGTGTCGTCGACCGCGACCAGCACGCTCGCACCCGGTTCTGTGAACCGCTCAACGATCAGGCAGGCGAGCCGTAACCCGAGCTCGTCCACGGACCAGCGGGCATTGGCGAAGAACCGGTGGCAACGCGCGTGATGCCACACCCCCGACAGCCTTGAGCCTGTCAGCATCCCGGTCACGCACCGCAGAGAGGTCTGCGAGACCTGACCGACCAACACCCCCCGGAACGTCTCAAACGTGGGACGGGTGAAACACGACTCAAACAGGACAAGCAGCTCGTTCAGCGAAGATGGGACGCAGAGCATCGGCGGCAGCCTCCAAGAGAAGCCGCGCAGCGTGCCTCCCCTTGGCCGCGACGGACGGGTTATGTTGACAGCAACCGCTTTCGCGCAAGCCGCCGATGCTCCTTCCCCGACACCGCGCCAACAGGCCACACCAGCCCGCCACGGCCCCGCCCACCACCACCACCTGCTACGCCGCTATGCCGCTACAGGCCCAAAAGTGCGAAACCCGAGTCAAGCACCACAGGAAGAAGCGCTTAGCCGTGCCAAGCGCTGCGGGGGTGGCACAGCCCCCTGGGTAGCCAGCGCTGCGCCGCCGCCGGATCCGCCGAGTGTGGAGTGCGACGCTCAGGGCCAGTCAAGCAGGGCACCGGGGTCGGGCGGCACGTCAACCGCGTGCTCAACGAGCGCCTGGAGCGGCACGATCTCTAGCGCGCGCTCGTTGGTTGAGGCCAGCACCACGTAGGCTGCGGCGCCGTCCAGGTGGGCGCGCAGCCAGTTGGCGGCGGTCACGCACCAGCGGTCCCCGGCCACAAGGCCGGGAAAGCCGTACTGGGGCATGGGCGTGATCAGGTCGTTGCCGATCTTGAGCTGATGCTCGAGAAACTCCGTGGTCACCACCGCGCAGATGGTGTGGCTGCCGCGGTCCTCCGGCCCGGAGCTGCAGCAGCCGTCACGGTAGAAGCCGGTGAGCGGGTCGGTGCCGCAGGGTTCAAGCGGCCCGCCCAGAACGTTCAGCGCCATGGGCGAGACGGGCTTGGTTCTGTGGTCACGCCCCGATTATCCCGCGCATCGGTCCGGCCGCGGGGATAGCGTTAGCGCGATGGCCAGGCGCAACTCGCACGACGACCGCCGCAGGCGCGACGCCGCGCGTCGCGCGCGGGCCAGGCGCGAGGCGCGATCTGCCAGCTCCGGTGAGCCGCCGCTGCTGCGCGAGGTGCGCGAACGGCTCGGCACCGGCGAGCCGCTCGATCTGCTGGCTGAGGTCTCGAGCCTGCTCGCCGTGGTGGACCCTCGGCGCCGAAGCCCGATCGAGCGCAGCTTCGGCGGTGAGCAGGACGGCGCGCCGACACCGGCAGAGCTGCTGAGCACCTTCATCGATGTCGACCGGCCGGAAACCACGGCGCTGCTCGCGGTGATCGCCCAGCTCGGTCCGGATGAGCAGATACGCGAACGGGCGCGGAGGGCCGCGGCGGGCCGGCGCCATGTGCTGCCGCTGTGGCTGCGTGAGTTGGATCGCGCGCACGCCTATGGCTGCGCCGAGGTCGCCGACGAGCTTGGCGACGGCGAGGACGTGCTCGTCGGCGTGCGTCTAAGTGGTGGGCACGAGCTGACGAGCCTGCTCTACATCGATCACAACCTGGGCTCGGTCGCCAAGGACGGGTTCGTCGTCGGGCGTCCGCTCGCGGAGCTCGCCGGGATGGTTGCCGCCGCGACCGATGAGTCCGGTCCCTTTGCAAGCCAGCGTGAGCTTGATCCGGCTGACGCCCGGGCGCGAATGCAGGAGTCGATCGAGCACGGGGCGTTGATGTTCCCGCCGTTTGAGAGCGAAACCTGGCCGGTGGCACGGCCGCTGATCGAGTGGATGATGCGGCTGCTGCCAAGCGGTGGGTGTGGCTACGAGCGGAAAGAGTGGACCGAGCGGGCGCGGCGGGCGCTCGCCAAGGCGTTCCTGGCCTCCGAGCAGGGCCGGCCCTTCGGAGATGATGATCACCGCAGCCTGCTCGAGGAGATCATCTGGTACGGGACCGACTACGGCCCCGGTGATCCGCTGCACTGGAGCCCGGTCGCGGTTGAGATCCTCCTGCTGGACTGGATCCCACGAAAGCTGGTGGCGCCTGCGTCGTACCTCGCCAAGGCGCCCGGGCTGCTGCGCGCGGTCGTGCGCTACGCCCACGCCCAGCGTGGCATCCGCGCCGTGCGGACAGAGGAGACGCTCGCGGCGATCGACGAGCACGAGCCCGAATATCAGCAGCTGATCCGCTCATCGCGCCCGCAAGGGCCGATGGCGCTGCTGGCGGCCATGGGCGTTGTGGATCCTGACGGGCCCTGGGAGCTGCCTGGTCAGGAGCCGATGGAACCCGGCGAGTATCTGATGCGCATCCTGCTGGCGGAGGTCGGTGGCGAGCAGGCGCTTGCAACACTGCGCGATGAGCCGCTGCCCGACGAGGGCTTTGACTGGTCGGGGATCCCCGAGGACACCCACGCGAGGGTGCAGGAGACGCTCGTGCTCTGCGACCGCTGCTGCGAGGAGCTGCTCGACCACGAGTACAGAACCGCCTGCCGGCGCTACCTGGCAATGGTCGCCCGCGGCAACCCCGAGATCTTTCGCCGGCGTGGCAGCGCCACCACGGCAGCGGCCGCGGTCTGCTGGACGATCGGCAGCGCCAACGAGCTCTTTCACCCCGGCCGCGGCGGCATGCTGGTCAAGGACCTGCTCGCCCACTTCGGGATCATGCAGGGGAGCGTCTCCCAGCGGGCGCTGACGCTGATGAAGGCGGCGGGTGTGCTGGAGCGTGACTACTACGGCTCGGCCTGGGACATCCAGCTCGGGACCCCCGACCTGCTGGTCTCGAGTCGCAGGCGGCGGATCATCGAGCTGCGCGAGCTCTACGGGTAACGTCCGCCGGGTCCGCTCAGCTGATCCTGATCGCGCGCCTGACGGTCAGGGCCGTGAGCGTGGACGGGCTCTGGGCATTCGGTGTCAGCGTTGCGGTGGCGGTCAGCGTGATGGCGCGAGCAGGAGCGCGGCGAGCACGCCTGCCGCGCCCTGGCCTGGGCACGTGCGTTGCGCGCGCGAGCGCGCGCAACAGCCTTCGCCCGGCGGGGGTGAGGCGGATCGCAAGCCGCCGCGGTCCGACCTGGGCGGCCGTGTTGCTCGCGCTCGCGACGGTCACGAGGCGCCCGTGCAGGCGGGTGGTCCAGGTGAGCGCCAGCGTGCCGGGAGCCGGCGCGTCGTAGACGGCGCCGTAGCCGCCCGCGTGCAGCAGGCCGGGGGCGGTCGCGGCACGCGGGGGTAGCGTGAGCGCTGCGCTCACGAGCGTCCTGATCTGTGGAACGCCGATCACCGTCGCGGTGACGGTCTGTGGGTGGGTGGTCGTGTTGTAGTGGATGATGAGCGCGGTTGGGGTGGGCGCGAGCGGGTCGCAGGCGCCGAGCCCGACCGCCTGGCCGTTCGCGATCCCGGCAAACGTGCCGATCAGCTTGGTGGCGATTGCCAGCGTGTAGGTCTGACCGGGCGTGAGCTGGGCGCAGGCGACCTGCGTGTCGGTGTAGCCATGCACGAGCGTCAGCGTGGCGTCATTCAGGCTGAGGTTCCCAAGCACCCGCAGCTGCGCGTAGTCGCTGCCGGCCGCGGGCTGTGCGTGCACCGCTGCCGCGGGCGCGTCGATCCACAGGGCCAGCGCGCTGGATGCTCGCAGGGTGACGTTCCCGTAGCTCAGCAACGTTGCTGCGGGCGCGCTGCCCGGGCCGAGTGTGAGCGTCGAAGCCGAGCCGGGGGCGATGGTGATTGGGCCTGAGATGGTGCCCTCGCCGGTCAAGGTCAGCGAAGCTCCGGAGGTCAGGCTGACGCCGGCCGGTGCGAGCAGCGGCGGCGGTGTCACCACGGTTCCGGTCAGGGGCTGAACTGGCCCCGGGTTGCTCAGCTCGACCGTGCCGGCGCCCGCGATGCTCAGCGGGCCGGTGTCAAGCTCGGGAGAGGCCAGCTTGACACCGGCCGCGAGGTTCACGTGCAGCGCGGAGCGCACGCCTGTGACCGCGCCCAGCTGCAGCGTCGTCGCTGTGCCGGTCACACCAGCGACGTTCCAGCTCTGCGGCGCGGCGAGCGTGAGCGGGACCGTGAAGGCCGTGCTCAGTGGCGCTCCGGCCGCGGTCGTGCCTGGGCTCGAGAAGGTCAGACCCCCGGTCAAGCTGATCCCGTCGGCCGCGGTCAGCGGGCTGACGAGGTAGCCCGAGGCGGCGTCTATCTGCAGCTCGCCGACGGTCAGCGTTGGGATGTCGTCGATGCCGTAGGCGCATGCCCAGCCGCTGCATCCGGTGCTGAGCGGTGGCAGGGTGAGCGCGGTGACGCTGCCACTCGGGGCCGCGTCACCGCTCCAGTTGGTGGCGGTGCTCCAGGTGGCGCCCTGGCCGGATCCGAGCCAGGAGATGTCGCTGGCCAAGGCGGCCGGGGCCGTGAGCAGCAGCGCCGCTGTGCCTGCCGCCAGCACGCGTCGCAAACGTCTACCGGTCGTCGGCTGCATGTATGGCCTCATCTGAGCATCTCTAACCCGCACCGATCGTCAAAGTAACGCCCCGCCCGCGGGCGGCGGCCAGCGGGCCGCCGCCCAAGCTGGCAGCGCCCGACAGCGCGACCAGACGGGCGTGACCCGTCGCAGGCGACCCTGCTAAATTGCCAGCCCGAATGCCGACCACCAGCCAGCTAGTCAACAAGGGCCGCAAGAAGCCCGCCAAGAAGCTTGCCACCCCGGGCCTCAAGTCCGGCAAGGGCCGCAAGACCAAGGTCGCCGCGCCGCAGCGCCGCGGCGTCTGCACGCGCGTGTACACGACAACCCCCAAGAAGCCCAACTCTGCGCTGCGCAAGGTCGCGCGCGTGCGGTTGACCAACGGCATGGAGGTTGGCGCCTACATCCCCGGTGAGGGTCACAACCTCCAGGAGCACTCGGTTGTGCTGATCCGCGGTGGTCGTGTTAAGGATCTTCCGGGCTTTCGCTACAAGGTGATCCGCGGCACGCTTGACGCCGCTGGCGTCTCAGACCGCAAGAAGGCGCGCTCGCAGTACGGCGCGAAGGCGAAGTAGCCGCATGCCACGCCGCGCAGCCGCACAGATCCGGCCGGTCGAGCCGGATGCCATTCACCGTAACCGCCTGGTCCAGCAGGTCATCAACAAGGTGATGCTCGACGGCAAAAAGTCCGTGGCCGAGACCATCGTCTATGACGCGCTGGCGATCATGGAGGAGCGCAGTGGCAAGCCCGCGCTCGAGGTGCTCGAGGCCGGGGTCAAGGCGCTCACGCCGGTGCTCGAGGTGCGCTCCCGCCGAGTCGGTGGCGCGACCTACCAGGTGCCGGTCGAGGTTCAGCCCCGCCGGGCGCGCACGCTGGCGGTGCGCTGGCTCGTGACCTATGCCCGGCAGCGTCGCGAGCGCACCATGGCCCAACGTCTTGCCAATGAGCTGCTGGACGCCCAACAGCAGCAGGGTGCCGCCTACAAGCGCAAGGACGACATCTACCGTATGGCGCAGGCCAACAAGGCCTTCGCTCACTACCGCTGGTAGTCCCGCCCCACTTGTCAGCTTGCTGACAAGTGGAGGCCCAGGGCGCTGCTAGACGAGATCGCACCCTGGGAAATGTGCAGGTTGCCTGTACAATCGGTTTACGCGAGGGTCGCTCCGCCACAGCCCCCGGTCCCGTGTGGCGGGCACCCTCGCGTTTCCCTTTTTGTTCGCGTAGCAGCTGGCGACCTGGTTTCGGGCCGCGGCCACCGGCCCACGTCGGCTGCTATATTGCTTGGCCGTCGCGGTCGGGCTGCGCACATGCGCGCCAGCCGCTCACAGACCTGCTCATGGAGACCCTGCAGAACTAGACGAAATCCCTGGCGACATCGGTGTCGGATCAGGGCCCCTGGGGCCCTTTTTCGCGCCCTGATTCGTCCGCCCGCCCGGTGCGGCGTCCGCGTGCATCAACGCTCCGGACGCGCCACGCACGCGAGCCCGAAAGAAGAAACGACTCACAAGATGCCCCGCAAGTTCAGCCTCGAGAACACCCGCAACATCGGGATCATGGCGCACATCGACGCCGGCAAGACGACGACGACGGAGCGCATCCTGTTCTACACCGGGCGCACCTACAAGATCGGTGAGGTGCACGAGGGTGCGGCCGTGATGGACTGGATGGAGCAGGAGCAGGAGCGCGGCATCACCATCACTTCGGCCGCAACCACCTGCGAGTGGCACGGCACGCGCATCAACATCATCGACACTCCCGGTCACGTCGACTTCACCGCAGAGGTCGAGCGTTCGCTGAGGGTCCTGGACGGTGCGATCGCACTGTTCGACTCGGTCGCGGGCGTGCAGCCGCAGTCAGAGACGGTTTGGCGCCAGGCCGACAAGTACCACGTGCCCCGGATCGCCTTCGTCAACAAGATGGACCGCATCGGCGCGGACTTCCAGAAGGCGGTTCAGACGATGATCGACCGGCTCGGCGCCCACCCGGTGCCGATCCAGCTGCCGATCGGCGCCGAGTCCGAGCTGCAGGGGATCGTTGACCTGGTCGAGAACCGGGCGATCATCTACAAGGATGACCTCGGCAAGGAGCAGGAGGTGGTGGCAATCCCGCCCGCGATGGAGGCGGAGGCGGCAGCCGCCCGCGAGCACCTGCTCGACGAGATCTCCCACTACGACGACGAGCTCGTGGAGCTGATCCTCGAGGACCAGGAGATCCCCGTCGAGAAACTCAAGGCCGCGATCCGCAAGGCCACGCTCTCGAGCCAGCTGACCCCGGTGCTGTGCGGGTCGGCCTTCAAGAACAAGGGTGTGCAGCCGCTGCTTGACGCGATCATCGACTACCTGCCCAGCCCGCTCGACATCCCCGCGATCGACGGTGTGCTGCCGGGCAAGCGCGATGAGGACGGCAACGAGATCCCGGCCGAGCGGCACGCGTCAGACGAAGAGCCCTTCAGCGCTCTGGCGTTCAAGATCATGGCCGACCCCTTCGTCGGCAAGCTGACCTACTTCCGCGTCTACAGCGGCAAGCTCGAGGCCGGTGGTCGGGTGCTGAACGTCTCCACCGGCAAAACCGAGCGGATCGGTCGGCTGCTGATGATGCACGCCAACGAGCGCGAGGAGCTCGACGCCGTCTATGCTGGCGATATCGCCGCCGGCGTGGGGATCAAGCAGGTCGTCACCGGTGACACGCTGTGCGCACCGGACCAGCCGATCAAGCTCGAGTCGATCGACTTCCCCGAGCCTGTCATCAAGGTTGCGATCGAACCCAAGACCAAGGCCGACCAGGAGAAGATGGGCGTCGCGCTGCAGCGCTTGGCCGAGGAGGACCCGACCTTCCAGGTCGCCACCAACGAGGAGACCGGTCAGACCGAGATCTCCGGGATGGGCGAGCTGCACCTTGAGATCCTCGTGGACCGCATGATGCGCGAGTTCAAGGTCGAGGCCAATGTGGGCCGCCCACAGGTCTCCTACCGCGAGACGATCCGCGGCAGGGCCGAGAAGGTGGAGGGCCGCTTCGTGCGCCAGACCGGCGGCTCGGGCCAGTACGGCATCGTCTACATCAACGTCGAACCCAACCCGGGCGAGGGCTTTGACTTCGTCAACCAGATCAAGGGTGGCGCCATCCCGACAGAGTTCATCCCCGCCGTCGAGAAGGGGATCGAGGAGGCGCTCGAGAACGGCCCCAGGGCCGGCTACCCGATGGTGGACGTCAAGGTCACGCTGGTGGACGGCAAGTACCACGACACGGACTCCTCGGAGATCGCGTTCAAGGTCGCCGGCTCGCTGGCGCTCAAGGAGGCGACCCAGCGCGCCAAGCCGGTGCTTCTGGAGCCTGTGTTTGCGGTCGAGGTGGTCACCCCCGAGGAGTTCATGGGCGACGTGATTGGCGACCTGAACCGCCGGCGCGGACAGGTGCAGGGCATGGAGCCACGCGGTAACGCGCAGGTTGTGACGGCGCTCGTGCCGCTCGCGGAGATGTTCGGATACGCAACTGATGTACGCTCAAACACGCAGGGCAGAGCTACCTACACGATGCAGTTCGAGCGCTACGAAGAGGTTCCGCCGAACATCGCCGAGAAGGTCATCGGCGAATTGCAGGGCAAGTAGCACACCGATCGGACGGAAAGTCCGATAAATTCTTGAGGTTCGCCCATACGGCGGACGGAATTCATCTGAGACGAAGGAGCACCAAAAAGTGGCCAAGGCCAAGTTTGAGCGCGATAAGCCCCACGTGAACGTCGGGACCATCGGTCACATCGACCATGGCAAGACGACGCTGACGGCCGCCATCACCAAGGTGCTGCACGATCACTTCGGCACCGGCGAGGTTCGCGCCTTCGACACCATTGACAACGCGCCTGAAGAGAAGGCGCGTGGCATAACGATCGCGGCATCGCACGTCGAGTACGAGACCGCCAACCGGCATTACGCCCACGTCGACTGCCCCGGTCACGCGGACTACGTCAAGAACATGATCACCGGTGCGGCGCAGATGGACGGCGCGATCCTCGTCGTCTCCGCGGCCGACGGCGCTATGCCGCAGACCCGCGAGCACATCCTGCTCGCGCGTCAGGTCGGCGTCCCCTACATCGTCGTTTTCCTCAACAAGGCCGACATGGTCGACGATCCTGAGCTGCTCGAGCTCGTCGAGGTAGAGATCCGTGACCTCCTGTCGGAGTACGACTTCCCGGGCGATGACATTCCGTTCGTCGTCGGCTCGGCGCTCAAGGCGCTTGAGGGCGACAAGGAGTACGAGCAGAAGATCCTCGACCTGGCCGAGCAGCTCGACACCTACATCCCGGAGCCCGTACGCGACCTCGACAAACCGTTCCTGATGCCGGTCGAGGACGTCTTCTCGATCACCGGCCGCGGTACGGTCGCGACCGGTCGTGTCGAGCAGGGCGTGATCAAGACCGGTGACACCGTCGAGATCGTTGGCATCAAGCCGACCACCACGACCGTGGTGACCGGCGTCGAGATGTTCAAGAAGATCCTGGACCAGGGGCAGGCAGGCGACAACGTCGGCTGCCTGCTGCGCGGCACCAAGCGCGAGGACATCGAGCGCGGCCAGGTACTGTGCAAGCCCGGCTCGATCACCCCGCACACAAAGTTCAAGGCTGAGGTGTACGTCCTCAAGAAGGAAGAGGGAGGCCGTCACACGCCCTTCTTCACGGGTTACCGTCCGCAGTTCTACTTCCGCACGACGGACGTGACCGGGGTTGCCAACCTGCCGGAGGGCACGGAGATGGTGATGCCGGGTGACAACGTCCAGATGGAGATTGAGCTGATCCAGCCGATCGCCATGGACCAGGGCCTGCGCTTCGCGATCCGCGAAGGCGGCAGGACGGTGGGCTCGGGCGTCGTCTCCGAGATCGTCAAGTAGCAGCGGTTTTCGGGTGGGGCTGGTCCGGCTGGACCAGCCCCACCCTTGAGCCGGCAGGAAAAAACGCAGCACATACGACTAGGGCGGGCAGAGGCCTCCAAGGGCCGGCCCGCTCTGAACACGAGAAGAGCAAGAGCTAGACATGGCGACCATCGCCCAGAACAAAATCCGCATACGCCTGAAGTCCTACGACACATCGGCGATTGAGACGGCGGCCAAGGAGATCGTCGAGACGGCGACGCGCACCGGTGCGACCGTCTCCGGACCGGTGCCGTTGCCGACGGAGAAGAACGTGTACTGCGTGATCCGGTCGCCGTTCAAGGACAAGGATTCGCGCGAGCACTTCGAGATCCGCACGCACAAGCGCCTCATTGATATCCACCAGCCGACCCCCAAGACCGTCGATTCGCTCCAGCGCCTCGACCATCTGCCCGCGGGCGTCGACATCGAGATCCGTCTGGCCTCCTGATGACCGCGATCCTCGCCAAGAAGATTGGGATGACCCAGCGCTTCCTCGAGGACGGGCGGGTCGAGCACGTGACCGTGCTCGAGGCGGGCCCGTGTCCGGTGACCGCGGTCCGCAGGCCCGAGCAGGACGGCTACAGCGCTGTCCAGCTTGCCTTTGCTCGCACCAAGGAGAAGCACATCTCAAAGCCCGAGCTCGGGCACCTCAAGAAGGCCGGTGTCGGAGCGCACAAGCACCTCGTGGAGTTCCGCAACGAGGGCGCCGAGCTGCAGATGGGCGACACCGTGACCGTCGAGAGCTTCAGCGCCGGCGACCGGGTCAAGATCTCGGGCACCTCCAAGGGCAAGGGCTTCCAGGGCACCGTCAAGCGCCACAACTTCAAACGCGGCCCCAAGACACACGGCTCGCACAACTATCGCGCCCCCGGCTCGATCGGTGCCTCCGCCTGGCCTGCACGGGTGATGAAGGGCATTCGCGGACCGGGCCACATGGGCGCCGCGCGCGTCACCCAGCGTGGGGTGACGGTGGTCGACGTGATCGCCAGCCAGAACCTCCTGCTCGTGCGTGGCGCGGTCCCGGGTGCGAAGGGCGGGATCGTGGAGGTGCGGACCGATGCCTAACACAGCCAACAAGCTCACAGGTACCGGGACCGTCACGCTTGACGCGGACGCCTTTGGTGCCAGCTTCAACATGGCCGTCGTGCACGAGACCGTGCGCGCCGAGCAGGCTGCTCTGCGTCAGGGCACGCACGCGACCAAGACGCGCGGGATGGTTCGTGGTGGTGGCGCCAAGCCCTGGAAGCAGAAGGGCAGTGGCCGTGCGCGAGCCGGCTCGTCGCGCAGTCCGCTGTGGACGGGCGGCGGCACGGTGTTCGGACCCAGTCCGCGTCACTACACCTTCAAGGTCAACCGCAAGGCGCGTCGTGTGGCGCTGCGCAGCGCGCTGTCGGTGCACGCGCAGCGCGGGTCGGTGGCGGTCTTTGACGCGTCGGTCTTCGAAACTCCTTCCAGCAAGCAGGCAGCAGCGTTGCTCGCGGGCTGGGGGCCGGAGGTGCCCACGCTTGTGGTGCTGACCGAGGATGAGCGCGAGGCCGGACTGTCGTTCCGCAACCTCGAGCGCGTGCTCGTGCTGCCGGCCGCGGACACCGGCGTGGCCAACATCGTCGGAGCCGCACGCCTGCTCGTCTCGGAGGCTGCGCTGCCGGAGCTGGTGGCGCGTGCTGCCGGCCGCAATGAGAAGCCCGAGGAGGCCGGAAGCTGATGGACGCAACCCAGGTCATCATCCGTCCCGTGGTCTCCGAGAAGACCTATGTGCTGGCGGAAGTTGGTAAGTACACGTTCCGCGTTGCCGACACGGCGCACAAGACGCAGATCCGGCAGGCGATCGAGCAGCTCTTCGACGTCAAGGTCGAGGCTGTCCGGACCTCGTCGGTCAAGTCCAAGCCCAAGCGCCGCGGCCAGACCGCGGGCCGCACCCGTCGCTGGAAGAAGGCTGTGGTGCAGGTGCGCGCGGGCGACACGATCCCGATCTTCCGGGGCCTTGAGGTGAGTGAGTAATGGCGATTCGTAAGCCAAAGCCGACCTCGCCCGGTCTGCGCTTCGTCAGCTATCCGGACTTTGCCGAGATCACGCGCACGACGCCGGAGAAGTCGCTGACCGAGGGACTCAAGAAGTCCGGTGGGCGCAACGCCTACGGCCGCAAGACCTCGCGCCACCGCGGCGGCGGCGCCAAGCGGTTGTACCGGCGCATCGACTTCAAGCGCACCAAGGACGGGATTCCCGCCAAGGTTGCCCAGATCGAGTACGACCCGAACCGCTCGGCCTACATCGCGCTGCTGCACTACGCCGACGGCGAGAAGCGCTACATCATCGCGCCCGCTCGCCTGAGTGTCGGCATGACGGTCGAGTCGGGCCCGAACGCAGATATCCGTGTGGGCAATGCGCTACCGCTGGGCAACATGCCAGCCGGCACCGTCGTGCACAACGTCGAACTGACTCCGGGCCGCGGCGCGCAGATCGGCCGCTCGGCTGGTATCGGCATCCAGCTGCTGGCCAAGGACGGCGACTACGTGACCCTGCGGCTGCCGTCCGGCGAGATGCGCATGGTGCGGGCACAGTGCCGTGCCACGGTGGGCACGGTCGGCAACTCAGACCACCAGAACGTGAAGGTCGGTAAGGCCGGACGCAAGCGCCACATGGGTGTGCGGCCACAGACTCGTGGCACGGCCATGAACCCGGTCGACCACCCGCACGGCGGTGGCGAGGGTTCCACCACACCGGGACGTCATCCGGTGACGCCGTGGGGTGTGCCGACGCTCGGCTACCGCACGCGCAAGAAGGGCAAGCTGTCCGACAAGTACATCGTTCGCGGCCGTAAGAGGGGTAAGAAGCGTTGAGTCGTTCAAGCAAGAAGGGCCCGTTTGTGCAGGAGCGCCTGATGGCACGGGTCGAGGCGATGAACGCCTCCGGCGAGAAGCGGATGCTGAAGACCTGGTCGCGCGCGTCGACGATATTCCCTGACATGGTTGGGCACACGATCGCCGTCCACGATGGTCGCAAGCACGTGCCCGTGTTCATCTCGGAGTCGATGGTCGGTCACAAGCTGGGCGAGTTCGCGCCCACGCGGCTCTACCGTGGCCACGCGGGAACGGGTAAGAAGCGATGAGCGACGAGACGCCGGAACTCGAGGCCGTGGACGGCGAGTCCGCCGCTGCGCCAGACACGAACGCAACTCCTGCCGCGGACGGCGAGTCCGCCGCTGCGCCAGACACGAACGCAACTCCTGCCGCGGACGGCGAGTCCGCCGCTCCGGGAGAGATGAACACAACTCCCTCCGCGACGGACTCGCCGGCCGCGGCTGAGCCGAGCGCCAAGCCCGCGCGGAAGCCACGCGCGGTAAAGCCGAAGGCGGACACGCCCGTCGCCGAGGAAGCCGCAGCCGAGAAGCCCAAGCGCACCCGCGCAGCCAAGCCCAAGGCGACCGCGACCGCGGCGCAGACGAGCGAGTCGGTGCAGCCTGCGCCTGACGCCGAGCCGCAGGCGGCGCCGAAGCGCGGCGCCGCCAAGCGTCGTGAGCAACCCGCGGCCGACATGGTCGTCCGTGCGCAGGCAAAGTACGTGCGCTCATCTGCGCGCAAGGCGCGTCTGGTCTGCGACAACATCCGCGGCAAGAGTGTCACTGACGCACGCGCTATCCTCGCGCATACGCCACGTGCGGTCGCTCGTGACTGGAGCACGTTGCTCGAGTCGGCGATCGCCAACGCCGAGAACAATCACGATCTCGACGGCGAGGATCTGGTCATCAAGGCGGTGCACGCCGATGAAGGTCCGACCATCAAGCGCTTTCGTCCGCGCGCGCAGGGCCGCGCGAGCAAGATCCGCAAGCGCACCGCGCACTTGACAATCCTCCTGACGCCGAAGAACTAGAAGAGACAACCATGGGTCAAAAAGTCCATCCCGAGTCGATCCGCGTGGGTTACATCCACGACTGGAAGTCAAACTGGTTCAGCGAGAAGCACTTTGCCGACTACCTGCATGAGGACACCGAGATCCGCAAGCACATCGTCGGCCGCCTTTCACATGCGGGTCTCTCTGACATAACGATCCGCAAGAGCGCGAACGAGGTGGAGGTCAACATCCACACGGCGCGGCCCGGCATCGTGATCGGCAAGGCCGGCTCCGAGGTGGACCAGCTGCGCCGTGACCTGCACCGGATCACCGGCAAGCAGGTGAAGGTCAACATCCTCGAGATCAAGCGCCCCGAGCTCGATGCACGGCTGGTTGCGCAGTCCATCGCCGAGCAGCTCCAGAACCGCGTCGCCTTCCGCCGCGCGATGAAGCGCGCTCTGACCAGCGCGATGCGGTCGGGTGCCAAGGGCGTGAAGGTCCAGGTGTCCGGTCGGCTCGGCGGCGCTGAGATGGCCCGCACGGAGGGTTACTCCGACGGTCGCGTGCCTCTGCATACGCTGCGCGCCGATATCGACTACGGCTTCCACGAGGCCCGCACTACCTTCGGGCGGATCGGCGTCAAGTGCTGGATCAACAAGGGCGAGATCATGCCCGAGGGCTACACCGGCGCCGACCTGACGATCATGGATGCCCCCTCGCCACAGCAGAATGACCGTGATCGCCGCGGCGGTCGTGACGGCCGCGATGGTCGCGGGCGTGGCGGCTCCGGTGGGCCGGGTGGTCGGGGTCGCGGTCGCGCACCCGGTCAGGGTGCGCCCGGCGGGTCCGGGGCCGGCGGAGTGGGCGCGGGTGCTCCCGGACGTGGTCGCGGACGCGGCCCAGGCGCCGGAGGCGCGAGCCGCGGGCCGGGAGGCTACGCGGGTCAGGGCGGGCGTGGCCCGAGTGGACCCGGCCAGGCTGGGCGTGGCCCGAGTGGACCCGGCCAGGCCGGGCGTGGTCCCTCACAAGGCGGCAGCGGTCGCGGACCGCGCCCCGCAGGCGCCCCCCAGAACCGTGGACCAAGGCCGGCGCAGGGCGGCCAGCCGCCGCGGGGCGGCCAGTCCGCGCCCGGTGGCTCTGCTCCCCGTCAGTCAAACGGAGGTAACGGCTGATGCTGGCCCCCAAGCGTGTAAAGCACCGCAAGCAGCACCGTGGCCGCAGGGCTGGGCTGTCGCGCGGCCAGGTGAAGGTGCAGTTCGGCGAGTTCGGCCTCAAGGCGCTCGACGCGGGCTGGATCACCAACCGCCAGATCGAGGCGGCGCGTATCGCTATGACCCGCAAGATTCGCCGCGGCGGCAAGGTCTGGATCAACATCTACCCCGACAAGTCCTACACCAAGAAGCCCGCCGAAACCCGCATGGGCTCCGGTAAGGGCTCACCGGAAGGTTGGGTTGCCGTTGTCAAGCCCGGGCGCGTGATGTTCGAGCTCGCGGGCGTGCCCGAACCGCTCGCCCGTGAGGCGATGCGGCTGGCTGGCCACAAGCTTCCCGTCCGCACCAAGTTCGTCGTGCGAGAAGAGGGATGAGCATGAAACCAGCTGAACTGCGCGACCTAAGCGAGCAGGAGCTCACTGCGCAAATTCATAGCGCGCGCCGGGACCTTCTCGGGCTGCGCTTCCAGCACGCCACTGGCGAGCTGGAGAACACGGCGGGCATGCGGCGTGCGAAGCGTGAGATCGCGCGCGCGCTGACGATCGCCAAGGAACGTGGAATCGAGATCAATGGCTGAGCAAACCGACAACGAAGAGACGACGGCCGTGGCCGCCGAGCAGCTGGCTGAGACTGCTCCGCAGGAGCCGAAGACCAGCAGCGCGGCGCCCAAAGGCAAGCGGGCCGCAAAGCCCAAGCCTGTCGTGGCGATGACTCCGCAGCAGCGTCAGGAGCAGCGAGAAGCGCTGCGCGCGAAGAAGGCGCTGGCACGCCGCCGTGGCCGTGCCGCCGACCGCGAGAGCTGGAAGGCGGGCGCACACGAGCGAACCGCCACGCCCCCGCGCGAGCACGAGAGCGGGATGCAGAAGACCCGGCAGGGCATCGTGGTCTCCGACAAGGCTGAAAAGACGATCACCGTGCGCATCGATGTCGCGCGCCGGCATCGTCGCTACCAGAAGGTCGTGCGAACCTCCACCACGCTGCACGCGCATGACGAACACAACGATGCCCACGTGGGTGACACCGTGGTTGTGCGCGAGTCGCGCCCGCTTTCGCGGACCAAGCGCTGGCGCCTGGTGCAGGTCGTTGAGAGGGCTCGCTGATGGTTCAGAACGAGACCAGATTAAGGGTGGCCGATAACACCGGCGCGCGTGAGATCCTCGTGATCCGCGTGCAGGGCGGGCACCGGCGCCGTTACGCGCGTGTCGGCGACGTGATCACCGCCACGGTCAAGCAGGCGACTCCGCAGGGCTCCGTGAAAAAGGGGGATGTCGTCAAGGCGGTCGTCGTGCGCACGAAGAAGGCCTACGGCCGCGAGGACGGAACCTACATCGCCTTCGACGAGAACGCCGCGGTGATCATCGACAACAACAACAACCCACGTGGCACGCGCATCTTCGGGCCCGTGGCCAGAGAGCTGCGTGAGCGCAACTTCATGAAGATCGTCTCGCTCGCACCGGAGGTGCTCTGACCATGCCTGCCCGCATCAAGACCGACGATCAGGTTGTCGTGATCAGCGGCAAGGACCGCGGCAAGCGGGGACGCGTACTGCGCGTCGACCCCAAGCACGAACGCGTCTACGTCGAGGGTCTGAACAAGATCAAGCGCCACCAGAAAGCCAACCCGATGTCGCCGACGGCCAACCAGGTCAGCGGAGTGATCGAGAAGGAGGCTGGGATCCATGTCTCCAACGTCGCGCTCGCCGACCCCAAGGACGGCAAACCGACGCGCGTAGGGATCGAGTTTGTGGACGGCAAGCGGGTACGTGTGGCGCGGCGCAGCGGGACGAGGATCGACTGATGGCTGCTCGGCTGAAACAGAAATACGAGAACGAGATACGCCCGGCGTTGATCGAGCGCTTCGGCTACCAGACGCCGATGCAAGCGCCGAAGATCATGAAGGTCACGGTCAACATGGGTGTTGGCGACGCCAAGCAGGACTCGAAGATGTTTGACGCAGCCGCCGAGCAGCTCGCGCTGATCACGGGTCAGAAGCCAAACGTCCGGCGGGCTCGCAAGTCGATCGCGCAGTTCAAGCTGCGCGAGGGCATGCCCGTCGGTCTGGCTGTGACGCTCCGTGGGGAGCGCCAGTACGAGTTCCTGGACCGCCTGTTCTCGGTGGCGATGCCTCGCATCCGCGATTTTCAGGGTGTGAGCCCCCGTGCGTTTGACGGCCGTGGGAATTACACGCTGGGGCTGCGCGAACAGATCATCTTCCCCGAGATCGATTACGACGAGGTCGACCAGACACGCGGCCTGGACGTCACGATCACCACCAACCGTTGCACCGACGAGGAGTCCTTCGCCCTGCTGGAGGCCCTCGGCATGCCATTCGCGAAGAGCGGGCGGCGCCAGACCGCCGCACAAAGTTAGGAACGAACAGTGGCCAAAACCTCACAACGAGTCCGTCAGGCACGGACACCCAAGTTCAAGACGCGGGGCTACACCCGCTGCCGTCGCTGCGGTCGCTCGCGCTCGGTGTACCGCAAGTTCGGTGTGTGCCGGATCTGTCTGCGCGAACTCGCGCACAACGGCTACATCCCCGGAATGACGAAATCGAGCTGGTGATCAGATGTCGATGACCGACCCGATCGCGGACCTGCTCACGCGCCTGCGCAACGGCGCCAAGGCGCAGCACCACGATGTCAAGAGCCCTGCCTCAAAACTCAAGGTTGAGGTGGCGCGTATCCTGCACGAGCAGGGTTACATCGAGGCCTACTCAGTGGTGCCGGCTGGCGCCGACCGGCCCGGCGAGGAACTCGTGGTGACGCTCAAGTACACTCGTGAGCGGCGTCCGGTGATCAGCGGCATCCAGCGCGTTTCGCGTCCGGGACAGCGTCACTACGTCGGTCACGACAGCATCCCAAAGGTCGAAGGCGGCCTGGGCACAGCGATTCTGTCCACCTCCCGCGGGGTGATGACCGGCCACCAAGCACGGCAGCTGGGCATCGGCGGCGAGGTAGTCGCGAAGGTCTGGTAGCGGCCAGGAAGATCAAGCAATGTCGAGAATCGGTAGACAACCAATAGCCCTGCCCACCGGCGTGAGCGTCACCATCGAGCCCGAGCGGGTCACCGTGAAAGGTCCCGGCGGAGAGCTCTCCGAGCGGATCGCGCGCGACATCAGTGTCGAGCAGGTCAGCGTTGACGGTCGCGAGCAGCTCGTTGTGTCGAGACCCACTGACCGCGGTGAGCACCGTGCGCTGCACGGCCTCACCCGCACGCTGGTCGCCAACATGGTCACAGGCGTGACCGACGGATTCCATAAGAACCTGGAGATTCAGGGTGTCGGTTACCGCGCCGCCCTCAAGGGCCGCGACCTCGAGCTTGCGCTCGGCTACTCACACCCGGTCGAGATCAAGGCGCCGGAGGGCATCAGCTTTGAGGTGCCGCAGCCGACGCGGATCACCGTGCGGGGCGCATCCAAGCAGCAGGTCGGTGAGATCGCTGCACAGATACGCAAGCAGCGCAAGCCGGAGCCCTACAAGGGCAAGGGGATCCGTTACGAGGGCGAATACGTCGCGAGGAAGGTCGGTAAGCGAGCATGAGTGTGAAGACGAAGCAGGCGGCGCGTCTGCGCCGCCAGCGGCGCGTGCGTGCCAAGGTCAAGGGAACGGCCGCACGTCCGCGCATCTCGGTGTTTCGCTCGAATCGTGGTATCACCGCTCAGCTGATCGACGACGATTCCGCTCGGACCCTGGCGGCTGTCAACTGGATTGAGCCCGCGCTGCGCGAGCTGCGCGGCAGTGAGCAGGCCCGCAAGGCCGGTCAACTGTTGGCTGAGCGCGCGCAGGCTCTGGGTGTGACCAGCGCCGTGTTCGATCGCGGCGGTTATCAGTACCACGGGCGTGTGCAGGCGCTCGCCGACGGGGCCCGCGATGGCGGGCTCACCTTCTAAGCGGCGTCCGGACGCTACTCTGGACTGACATTCATGGCACGAGAGCGAACAGTTTCAGCAGCAGGCCTCGACCTTCAAGAGCGGGTCGTGGAGATCAACCGTGTGGCCAAGGTCGTCAAGGGTGGTCGGCGGTTCTCGTTCACCGCGCTGGTCGTGGTGGGCGACGAGCGTGAGGTGGTCGGCGTCGGCTACGGCAAGGCTAACGAGGTGCCGGTCGCGATCCAGAAGGGGGTCGAACGGGCCAAGAAGAACCTCTACCGGGTTCCCAAGCACGGCTCGACCATCACCCACCAGACGACCGGAGTGTTTGGTTCAGGCAAGGTCTTCCTGAAGCCCGCGGCTCCTGGCACCGGCGTGATCGCCGGCGGCGGCGTGCGCGCGGTGCTCGAGCTCGCTGGCATCCACGACATCCTTTCCAAGTCGCTCGGCTCGCAGAACCCGATCAACCTGGTCAAGGCGACGATGGCCGGGCTCGAGTCGCTGCGCACACCTGAGGAGGTCGCAGCACTGCGCGGCCTGTCGGTCAACACCGTGCTGGGCCTGAACACCGTCGAGCGCGAGACCGCCACGCTGGATGGCGAGGACAGCCAGGCAAGTGAAGGGGAGGCCGCGTGAGCGACGCCCTGAAGGTCACGCAGCTGAAATCTCGAAACGGAGCGGATAAGCGTCAGCTGGACACGCTGCGCTCGATCGGGCTGCGGCGTATCGGTCATACCGTCCAGGTCAGTGACACGCCGCAGATGCGTGGCATGCTGCACAAGGTCAGGCATCTGGTGGAGGTGCGGGAGGGATGAGCAACTTGGACGAGACACTCGCGCCGGAAGCGATCGGCCTGCACAGCCTCAAGCCTGCGCCGGGTTCGCGGCGCCCGCGCAAGCGGGTCGGCCGCGGCGAGGGCTCTGGTACCGGCAAGACCTCTGGCCGAGGCCAGAAGGGGGCCGGGGCACGCACGGGCTCGAAGTCGCGCCCCAACTTCGAGGGCGGCCAGATGCCGATCCACATGCGGATGCGCAAGCTACGCGGCCCGCACATGAAGAAGTCAATGCCGTTTGAGCCATTCCGGACGCGCACTCAGGCCGTCAACGTCGGAGACCTCGAGGCTCGTTTTGAAGCAGGCGCGGTGGTTGACGCTGCGTCACTGGCGGCCAGCGGGCTTGCCACGCGCAAAGGCGTGCCGATCAAGGTGCTCGCCAACGGCGAGCTTGGCAAGGCGCTCAACGTGAACGTCCACGCCGTCAGTGCGGGCGCTCGCGCCGCGATCGAGCGCGCCGGCGGAACGGTGACGCTCATCGAGAGCACCAACCCCGAGTCCTGAGCAGGCTGTGGTGGCCCGCGCCACGCATCCGAAGCTGATCAGAGCGGCGCTCAGAGGAGAGCTGGCGCGATGATGTCGACAATCCTCGGCGCGTTTCGCGTGCCCGAGATTCGTCGCAAGGTGCTCTTCACCTTTGCGATGCTCGGGCTCTACCGGCTCGGTTCCTACATACCCGCGCCCGCAGTCAACGCCAGCGCGCTCAGACAGATCCAGCAGTCGGTGGGAGGCACCGGTGTGCTCGGCCTGCTGAACACCTTTTCGGGAGGCGCGCTCGCCCGCGTGGCGATCTTCGGGCTGGGGATCACGCCCTACATCACTTCATCGATCGTCTTGCAGGTGCTCACGGCGGTGGTGCCGTCGCTCGAGAAGCTCTCCAAGGAGGGCGAGGTTGGCCAGGCACGCATCACCCAGTACACCCGCTATCTCACCGTGGCGCTGGCGTTCGCGCAGTCGATCGGCTACGTGTTCCTATTCAAGAGCCTGGAGACCCAGGCCGGCGTCAATCTGATCCCCAACTTCAACGTCGGCAAGGTCTTCATGATCGCGATCACGCTGACGGCCGGATCGGTGCTCGTGATGTGGCTCGGCGAGCTGATCACGCAGCGAGGCATCGGCAATGGCATCTCGCTGATGATCTTTGCGTCGATCGTGTCGGGAATCCCGACCGGGGTCCAGTCTTGGTGGAACTCACCTGACCAGTCGTTCAAGGTCATGATGCCCTTCATCGTGTTCGCTGTCGTGGCCGGGGTCGTGTTCGTCCAGACTGGGCAGCGGCGCATCCCCGTGCAGTACGCCAAGCGCGTGATCGGCCAGCGTATGACTCAGGGCGGTCAGACATACATCCCGCTCACCGTCAACATGGCCAACGTCATTCCGGTGATCTTCGCCGCGACGGTGATGGCGGTGCCGCCGACTGTCGGGCAGCTCATCGGGCAGAACCACATCCACAACTTCGGCACCGAGCTCGCAAACTTCCTTTCGCCCGACGGCTGGCACTACGTGGTGGGCGAGGCGATCCTGATCATCCTCTTCACGTACTTCTACACCGCGATCGTCTTCAACCCCATCGATCAGGCCGAGAACCTCAAGAAGTACGGTGGCTTCATCCCCGGTATCAGACCGGGCCGCCCGACGGCCGAGTTTCTGGACCGCGTGCTCGCGCGGCTGACGTTCCCTGGGGCGCTGTTCCTCGCCTTCATTGCAGCGCTACCGACCATTCTGATCGCGCAGACCGGTGCCAGCTTTGCCTTTGGCGGGACCGCGATCCTGATCGTGATCGGCGTGGCGCTGGATACGATGCGCCAGCTGGAGGCCCAGCTGATGATGCGCAACTACGAGGGCTTCCTAAAGTAAGCGTCAACACGGCGTAAGGCCAGCGTAAGCGGAACGCTGGTCGGGCGGTGACACTCGGGCGGAGCGGGTAGCGCTCGGGCAATGGTTGCCCAGTCCGAGAGTCCGCGCAGGCTGGGCCGCAGGACAGTGTTGGATGGTCTGCGCGGCCTGGCGATCCTGCTGGTCATGTTGATGCACACCGACGTGCTGCACAACGGCTACGTTGGCGTCGACCTGTTCTTCGCGCTCTCGGGCTTCCTGATCACCAGCCTCCTGTATGAGGAGTGGGACCGCGACGGTGTCATCCGGCTGCAGCACTTCTATGCTCGTCGCGCACGGCGTCTGCTGCCAGCGCTCGGAGTCCTGATCGTGCTCGCGCTGATTGCCAACACCGTTTGCTACCAGCTCACGGGATGGCCGTTTGCCGTCAAGGCGCTGGCCAGCGTCACGTTCGTCAGCAATTGGCTGGCGGCGACCGGCCACGGCGCCAGCCTCGGGAGCTTCAATCCGACCTGGTCGCTGGCGCAGGAGGAGCAGTTTTACCTGCTTTGGCCGCCGCTCTTGCTGCTGGTGCTGCGGCGCGGGACCGGGCCACGACAGGTGGCAATGCTGCTCGCGGCGGCAATCGTGCTGCTCCTGGTGCTGGCGCCGATCGGCCGTGGTCATGGCTACGGGATCTACTACTCGCCCGCGGCGCGATCGGCTGAGCTGCTCGCCGGATGCCTCGCGGCTGTCGCCTGGCGGCACCGACTGGCGCGGCTGCCCGAGTGTGCCCTGGCCCGCTTGCCGGTGCGGATGCGGTCCGTCGCGGCGGGTGCCACAGGCCTGCGCGCGACGCTGGCCATGGTCCTGGCCTGCCTGCTCATGGGGCTGTTGCTTGACCGTGAGCTGCCCAGCGTCGAGGCTTATCTGAGCACTTGCGGGATCGGCATCGGGCTGATCGTGCTGCTTCTCGGCGCCCCGGCAAGTCTGCCGGCCCGCGCGCTTTCGCTCGGCCCCCTGCGCTTTCTCGGCCGGATCAGCTACGGGCTGTACCTGTTTCACCTGCTGGTGCGCAACGTTGTGTATCACTACCTACCGGCAGGCTCCGTCTATGTGAACGCGGCCGTCACATTCGCCATCAGCATCGGTCTGGCGACGCTCAGCTGGCGGCTTATCGAGTCGCGGGTGTTGTACGGCTCGGCCTCGGTGCGGCAACGCAAGCTGCGGCGCCGCCAGCGCCACCGTCTGCAGCCGGCCCGTGCCTCATGAGCGCTGCCCGCGTACGCTCTCGACGGCCTGTCGGTGTCCCTGCCCGATATGATCCCCACCCCATGGCCCGGCAGCTCAACCTGATCCTGGTAGGACCCCCCGGTGCCGGTAAGGGAACGCAGGCCGAACGCCTCCAGTCGGACTTCGGGCTGGCGTACATAGCGACCGGGGAGATGTTGCGTGCGAATGTCAAGGCTCAGACCGAGCTCGGCATGGCCGCCAAGCAACACATGGACGCTGGCGGCCTGGTACCGGATGATCTGATCCTGGCCATGACGGCCGAGCGGCTGGAGGAGGATGACACGCGCGATGGCTTCATCCTGGACGGCTTCCCGCGGAACCTGGCCCAGGCTGGTGCGCTCGAGCGCCAGCTGCAGCAGCAGGGTCGTCGCATCACGGCCGTGCTGCTGATCGAGGTGCCGGACGAGGAGATCGTCAAGCGCATTGCCGGGCGTCGGGTCTGTGTCAAGAACGGGCACAACTATCACGTCGATTACGACCCCCCAAAACTGCCTGATGTCTGCGACCAGGACGGGTCGCGCCTGATCCAGCGTGACGATGACAAGCCTGAGGTGGTTCAGCGGCGCCTGCTGGTCTACCACGAACAGACAGCCCCACTGATCAGCTACTACGAGGACCGTGGCCTGCTGCGCCGTGTCGACGGGATGCGAGCACCGGGCGAGGTGCACGACCACATCCGGGCGCTGATCGCCACGCTGCTGCTGGAGGACTCGCTGTAGGCGGGCCGACGGCTACGCTTGTGAGCACCAATGGCGATCATCAAGAAGACACCCGAGCAGATCGAACAGATGGCGGCAGCCGGAGAGGTTCTGGTTCGCACACTGGATCTTTTGGCGTCGAAGATTCGCTCTGGCGTCAGCACGCTCGAGCTTGATCAGGCGGCAGAGCGCTTCATCCGCTCGCAGGGGTGCGAACCGGCCTTCAAGGGCTACCACGGGTTCCCCGGTTCCATCTGTGCCTCGCCGAACTCGATGGTCGTGCACGGCATCCCCGGCGACTACCGGCTGGAACGGGGCGACATCCTCTCAGTCGATGTGGGTGTCGTGAAAGATGGCTGGGTGGCTGACGCGGCGCGGACCTTTCCCGTCGGCTCCATCTCGCCCGTGGCCGAGCGGTTGCTTGCGGTTACCGAGGAGTCTCTGCACCTTGCCGTGGCCCAGTGTGTGCCCGGCAAGCATCTGGGCGACATCGGCCACGCGGTCCAGCACCACGTGGAAAAGGAAAACGGTTTCTCCGTGGTTCGAACATTGGTCGGGCACGGAGTTGGTCGTCAGATGCACGAGGATCCTCAGGTTCCCAACTACGGGAAGGCCGGTACCGGCGTCCTGCTGGAGGCGGGTATGGTGCTGGCGGTAGAGCCGATGGTCACCGTGGGACAGCGCGATGTGCACGTGGGCGAAGACAACTGGTCGATCTACTCAGACGACGGGTCGCTCGCCGCGCACTTCGAGTTCACCATTGCGGTCACGCCGCAGGGGCCGCGGATCCTCACGCCCTGGCACCAGGCGAAGGCCGGGGCGCGCGCTGCGGCGTGAGCACCAGCTTGCTACTATGACCCTTTGCGCTCGCGGCGCCTGGTTGCGCTGCGTGCGTAGCCCGTCGCGGTAGCGGCGACCTGAAGCGGTCGCCAGAGCCGTCGGCGCGGATCCAGAGCCAATAACTCACGACGAGAGCGAAGCGACGTGAAAGTACGACCGTCGGTCAAGCCGATGTGCGAAAAATGCAAGATCATCCGCCGTCACGGGCGTGTCCTGGTGATCTGCTCCAACCCGCGACATAAACAGCGGCAGGGCTGAGAGCATGGCGCGCATTGCCGGAGTCAACATCCCGCTCAACAAGCGTGTCGAGATCGGTCTGACCTACATCTACGGCATCGGCCGTCCGACCTCCAATCGCCTGCTGGCGGAGCTCGGGATCGAGCCCGATCGCAAGGTCAGGGACCTCACCGAGGACGAGGTCGTGAAACTGCGCGACCTGATCGACAAATCGGCGGTCGTCGAGGGTGACCTCCGTCGCGAACGCTCCCAGAACATCAAACGCCTGCAGGAGATCGGCTGCTACCGCGGCCTGCGCCATCGGCGCGGCCTGCCTGTGCATGGCCAGAACACAAAGACCAACGCGCGTACACGCAAGGGCCCGAAGCGCATGCAGGTGGCCGGCAAGAAGAAGGCAGGTAAGAAGTAGCCAATGAGCCCCGCTCCCCGTAGGCCGCAGCGAGGCCGCCGTCGCGTTCGCAAGAACATTCCCGTCGGCCAAGCGCACATCAAGACCTCGTTCAACAACACCATCGTGTCGCTGACTGACCGCGAGGGCAACGTGATTGCCTGGGAGTCGGCCGGCGGCGCTGGCTTCAAGGGTTCGCGCAAGTCCACGCCCTTCGCCGCGCAGGTGACGGCCGATGCGGCCGCACGCAAGGGCATTGAGCACGGCCTGCAGAAGGTCGAAGTCTTCGTCAAGGGTCCTGGGTCGGGGCGCGAGACGGCGATCCGCTCGCTCCAGGCTGCGGGCTTGGAGGTCACCGGCGTCAAGGACGTCACGCCGCAAGCGCACAACGGCTGCCGTCCCCGCAAGCGCAGGAGGGTTTAGGAGCATGGCTAGAGACACTGGACCGCAGTGCAAGCAGTGCCGGCGCGAGGGGCAGAAACTGTTCCTCAAGGGCGAGCGCTGTCTGACCGACAAGTGCGGCGTCGAGCGTCGCGGGTATCCGCCGGGCGAGCACGGCCGCGGGCGTCAGAAGCAGAGCGAGTACCGTCTGCAGCTGCGCGAGAAGCAGAAGGCCAAGCGCTACTACGGCGTGCTCGAGAGGCAGTTCCGGATCTACTACGAGAAGGCCTCCCGCCAGCCCGGTATCACCGGTGAGAACCTGCTGCGCACGCTCGAGTGCCGTTTTGACAACGTGCTCGTGCGGCTTGGCTTCGCGGCCTCGCGACGCCAGGCCAGGCAGCTGATCCTGCACGGGCACTGGACGATCAACGGTCGCCGGGTGAACATACCGAGCTACCAGATGCGCGACGGCGATGTCATTGCGATCGCGGCCAGCTCGTCTGCCACCCAGCTGATCCGCGACGCGACCGAGCTCACCGGCCAGGTTCCCGCCTGGCTGCAGGCCGATCACGACTCGCTGACGGCGAAGGTGCTCCGACGGCCGGAACGGCGAGAGATCGCGGCTCCGGTGCAGGAGCAGCTGATCGTCGAGCTGTACTCGAAGTAAACAACCTTTCCCTGCCGCGTGCGGGTGGCGCAGCCGCCACGCGCGCGGCCTCGAAGCGCCGGTCTGCGGGCCGGCACCAGAACCCACGATGCTAGGAACGCGCGATGCTTGACTTCCAAGTCCCCCGAATCACCAGCGAGTCAGTCGAAGAGAACCGCGGCTCTTTCACGATCGAGCCGCTCGACCGCGGCTTCGGCTACACGTTCGGCAACTCGTTGCGGCGCGTGCTGCTCTCGTCGCTGGCTGGCGCGGCGGTCACGAGTGTGAGGATTGAGGGTGTCGCGCACGAGTTCTCCACGATCAAGGGTGTCAAGGAGGACGTCACCGACATCGTCCTGAACCTGAAGGGGATCGTGTGCCGGATGCACTCCGATGCCAGCGAGGTCGAGGCGCCACTGGTCGTCAGCGGCCCCGGCGAGATCACCGCCAAGGACATCGATCTGCCCTCCGGTGTCGAGATCCTCAATCCCGACGCGCACATCGCCACGCTCGAGAAGCAGACCAAGCTCGAGGTCTACCTCACGATCGGGCGCGGCCGTGGCTACCGCCCCGCCGAGGAGAACAAGTCGCCTGACCAACCCATCGGCGTGATCCCGATCGACTCGATCTTCTCGCCGGTGCGACGCGTCGCCTACAACGTCGAGCAGGCGCGCGTGGGGCAGCGGACCGACTTTGACAAGCTCACGCTCGACATCGAGACCGACGGCTCGATCGACCCGCACGCCGCGCTCCGCGAAGCGGCCGAGATCCTGATCTCGCAGCTGGCGATCTTCACCGACGCTGAGCGCGTGATCGAGCTGCGCGACAGTCACACGAGCGGCATCCTCGACACCGGACTGGCCGGAATCGACGCGTTGCACGGTGTTGGCGGCCGCGCGCCGAGCGCGATGGACGACATCCTGATCGAGGAGCTCGAGCTTGGCGTGCGCTCCTATAACTGCCTGAAGCGCGCCGGGATCCAGACAGTGGGAGACCTCGTGTCCCGCAGCGAGGGTGAGCTCAACGCGATCCCGAACTTCGGCAAGAAGTCGATCGACGAGGTCATCGAGACCCTGCAGGCACGCGGCCTCACGCTGCGCGACGGCTAAGCTATCGCGAGTCACAAGGACCTATTCCATGCGTCACCAACGAAACCGATACCAGCTCTCGCGCAGCTCCGCACACCGTAAGTCGCTGCTGATGAACCTCTCCAAGGAAGTCATCGAGCATGAGCGCATCGAGACGACCGAGGCCAAGGCCAAGGCCGTCAAGCCCGAGCTCGAGAAGCTCATCACGCTCGCCAAGCGCGGTGACCTCCACGCCCGCCGGCAGGCTCTGTCGGCGCTCGGCCAGGACAAGTTCGCGGTCTACAAGCTCTTCGAGGAGGTTGCGCCGCGCTACAGCGCTCGTGATGGCGGCTACACCCGCATCCTCAAGCTCGGGCCACGGCGCTCGGACTCGACCGAGATGGTCCTGCTCGAGCTGGTCTGACCGGCGCCGGCTAGCGCTGGTCACCGCTCACGGGAGCGGAGCGAGGCGGTCGGACAGGCGCGCAGACGCGCCGTGCCGCGATACTGCGCCGGTGAGCGCCAGGCTGACGATCGAATACGACGGCACGAACTTCGCGGGCTGGGCCGCCCAGCCAGGCCAGCGGACCGTCCAGGCTGAGCTCGAGCGCGCGCTGCAGACTGTGCTGCGCCACCCGGTGGCGCTCACGGTGGCCGGGCGCACCGACGCCGGTGTGCACGCCAGCGCTCAGGTCGCCTCCCATGCAGGTGAGGCTGCCCCGCTGGGCAGCCTCAACGCCCTGCTGCCGGCCGACGTGGCGGTCATCGCCTCCGAGCCCGCGGCCGAAGGCTTTGATGCGCGACGCGACTGCACCTCGCGCGCCTACCGCTACCGCGTCCTGGCGCGGCCGGCACGGCCGGCACTCGATCGCGCGCGAACGCTGCACTGGCGCTACCCAATCGACCGCGCGGCGCTCGAGGCGTGCGCGGCGCTGCTGGTCGGCACGCATGACTTCCGCGCGTTCACGCCGGCCGACACCTACCACGTGCGCTTCGAGCGCGACGTCTACGCGGCGCGGTGGCTGGTCACGGAGCACGACGTGCTGGAGTTCTGGATCGAGGCTGACACCTTCATGCGCCACATGAACCGCGTGCTCGTCGGCACGATGCTGGAGGTCGCTCGCGGCCGACGATCGCTCGAGCAGTTCGGGCGGCTGCTGGACGGCGCCCCGCGGGCGCAGGCTGGCCCCACGGCCCCCGCGTGCGGCCTCTGCTTCGCCGGCGCCGGCTACGGCGGCCGGCGGCTGCTCAGCCGGCCGGGCTGAGCGCGACCAGCGCGCTGCGCAGATCCCTGACGTGCGAGCTGTCGATCGAAACCAGGCAGTTGGCGTAGGCCACAGGCTGGACGCTGCCGCCCGCATAGATCGAAGCCTCGCTCGTGCACTCCGCGTCGCGGTAGCCCAACCAGTCCGTGGTGGCCCGGATGAACGCCAGCCGGCCGGAGGTGCCGAGTCGGGCAAACGCCTTCGCGTTGAGCGTGTCGATCGTCCTGTCGATGCTCAGCACCCGGTGTTCGGCGCAGCCCTCGATCTGCAGCGTGGTACGGGGGTTCTTGGGGCAGTGAAGGAGCGTGAAGTGCTCGTGCACCAGCGGCGGTGCGATACGCGTCTTGGCCTGGCTGCCCGCGGGGGCGAGCAGCGTCAGGGCGAGCGCGACTGCGCAGGCGGTCAGGGCACCGCCGAGTGCCGTGGCCATGGGGAACCGTCGTAGCAACATGCACGACCATCTAAGCAACCCGCGCGGCGGCACATCGGCCCGCCGCCGCGCGCTCTAGCCTTGGTGTCATGCGCGTGCTTCTGACAAACGACGACGGCATCGAGGCCGAGGGTCTCGGGCGTCTGCGGGAGGCGCTGCTCGAGCTGCCCGGCATCGATCTGCTGGTGGTCGCCCCGGACGGCAACCGCTCCGCGATGGCACGGTCGATCACCGTCCGCCGCCCCCTCTGGGTACAGGAGTTCAGCTTCGCCGACGGCGGTGTGGGCTACGCGACCGACGGCACCCCCGTTGACTGTGTGCGCCTGGCGAGCCTGGGCCTGGTGGACGGCTGGGCGCCCGAACTGGTGGTCGCGGGGGTCAACCACGGCTCCAATCTCGGCGACGACATCACCTACTCGGGCACGGTCGCGGCTGCGCTCGAGGCGATCGTCCTCGGCCTGCCCGGGATTGCGGTCTCACAGCAGTCGGCCGCACTCGAGCTTGACTTTCGCCAGAGCGAAAGCTTCGACTTCACGGCCGCAGCCGCCTTCACCGCCCGGCTGGTCGCGGAGCTCGCGGCCACGCCGCTGGCTGAGGGCACGCTGCTCAACGTCAACTTTCCCGGGCGCGCGCCGGAGGGCATCGAGGTGGCACGTCTCGGCAGGCGCCTCTACCGCGACGCGCTGGCGCTGCTTGAGAGAGACCCCGCGCAGCCTAACCGTCGTCTCTACCGGGTCTACGGCGAAGCCGTCGAACCCAGTGACGAGGAGGCGGACACGGACGTTGCCGCGATTGCCTCCGGCCGGGTCGCGGTGACGCCGCTGCACTTCGATCTGACCGATCACACCGGTGTGCGGGCGCTGCTTGAACACGGGCTGGACCACCTGCTCGAGCCGGCACGACGAACCAGCGAGTCGTGACGTTCGCTGACGGCGACAGCGAAGCTGACCGGGTCGCGCAGCTGCGCGAGCTCATCGCTCACCACTCCTATCGCTACCACGTGCTCGACGATCCGGAGATCGGCGATGACGCGTACGACGCGCTCTATAGCGAGCTGCGTGAGCTCGAGGCAGAGCATCCCGAACTGGTGACCCCGGACTCACCAACCCAGCGAGTCGGCGAGGTGCCGGTGTCCGACCTCGTCAAGGTTGAACATCTGCAGCGGATGCTCTCGCTGGCCAACGTCCGCTCGGCCGCGGAGCTGCGCGCGTGGATTGTGCGCATGCGCAACTTCCTTGCGCGGGAGGGAATCGAGGACCCTGTCTTTGAGTTCGTGGCCGAACCAAAGATCGATGGTCTGGCCATGTCGCTGGTCTATGAGGATGGGCTGCTGGCGCGTGGCGTCACCCGCGGTGACGGGCAGACCGGCGAGGATGTGACCCACAACCTGCGCACGATCGCGCAGATCCCGCTGCGTCTGCGCGCCGTTGCGCCGCCACCGCTGGTGGAGGTGCGCGGCGAGGTGTACATGTCGCTGCCGGACTTTCAGGCGCTCAACGAGCGTCGCGCTGCCGCGGGCGAGTCGACCTTCATGAACCCGCGCAACTCGGCCGCCGGGACCGTACGCCAGCTCGACCCCAGGCTCGCCGCGGAGCGGCCACTCTCGTTCTGGGCCTACCAGCTCGGCGTGGTCTCAGAGGGTGTTGGCTTTGCGACCCATTGGGCGGCGCTCGAGTGGCTGCGCGAGCTCGGGTTTCCGGTGCATCCCGACATCCGTGTGATCTCTGGTGAGGACGAGGTGGTGGCTCAGTGCGAGCGCTGGCAGGAGCGGCGTGGCTCGCTTGACTTCGAGATCGACGGCGTGGTCGTCAAGGTCAACGATCTCGAGCTTCAGCGACGGCTCGGCGTGGTTGGCCGCGAGCCGCGCTGGGCCGTGGCCTGGAAGTTTCCTCCCACAACGGCGCTCACCACGCTGCTCGACATCGGCTGGAACCCCGGCAAGTTCGGTGACCTTCACCCGTACGCGATGCTTGCGCCGGTACACGTCGGCGGCGTCACCGTCAAACAGGCGACGCTGCACAACGAGGAGGACCTCGCTCGCAAGGATCTGCGGATCGGCGAGCCGGTGATCGTGCTGCGGGCCGGCGACGTGATCCCGCAGGTCGTCGGGCCCGCGCCGCACGTCGCGGAACGCTCCGACCGTCCGCCCAAGCCGCGCCCCCCGGAGCGCTGCCCCGTCTGCGCAACGCCGACCGTCAAGCCCGAGGGTTCGGTCTTCACCCGCTGTCCCAATCGTGACTGCCCAGGTCGCCGTCTCCAGCTGCTCACGCACTTCGTCGAGGCGATGGATATCGAAGGGCTTGGCGAGCGCCAGGTGCTGGCCTTCATGGAGCGCGGTTGGTTGCAGAGTGCCGCCGACGTCTACCGTCTGCCGGAGCGAGAGCAGCAGCTGCTCGCGCTGACTGGCTACGGCGAGACCTCGGTGCGCAAGCTCTTTGATGCGATCGAAGCGTCCAAGGCAAGGCCGTTTGGTCGTGTTCTGTTCGCGGTCGGGATCGAGGAGGTCGGTGACGTGACCGGCCGCGCGCTCGCCCAGCAGTTTGGCGACGTCGACGCGCTGCTTGCGGCCTCGCCTGAGGAGCTCGCGCAGACACCGGGCGTCGGGCCGAAGATGGCTGCGGCGATCCACGCGCAGCTCGGTGACCCGGCGATGCGCAGTCTGATCGCGACGTTGCGTGCGCAGGGCCTGAACTTCGCGCAGGACCGCACCCCGGGCCGCGAAGGCCCGTTGGCGGGGCTGACGCTGGTCCTGACCGGGACCCTGCCGGGGCTGACCCGAGAACAGGCGACCGCGCTGATCGTGGACGCCGGCGGCAAAGTGACGGGGTCGGTGTCCAAGAAGACCGCCTACGTTGTGGCGGGTGACAGCTATGGCTCAAAGCTTGCGCGGGCAGAGGCCCTGGGGGTACCGGTCCTGGACGAGGCGGGGCTGCTGGAGCTGCTGGCCGGTCACGGTGGTGGGGGAGTAGAGTCGTCAAGCAGCTGATGATGAGGGGGCTAATCGAGAGGTAGCAAATGATTTGCTAGCATCACTTATATGACAGAGACATTGAGCGCAGCCGCCTTCGAGGCGCAAGACACAGACCGCATTCCCCGCCACGTCTGGATCATCTCCGGTGTGGCCATGCTCGGGGCCGTGATGTCGATCCTGGACACGACGATCGTCAACGTGGCGCTCGCCACGCTCGGCAAGCAGCTGCACTCGAGCCTCGCCAACATCCAGTGGGTGATCACCGGCTACATGCTCGCGCTGGCCGCGGTCATCCCGGTCACCGGCTGGGCATCCCGGCGCTTCGGCGCCAAGCCGCTGTTCCTGATCTCGCTGACGCTGTTCACGCTGGGCTCACTGATGTGCGGGCTCTCGACCTCCGCCACCGAGCTGATCTTCTTCCGCGTGCTGCAGGGCGTTGGTGGCGGCATGATCATGCCGCTCGCGCAGATCCTGATGGCTGATGCCGCCGGCCCCAGGCGGATGGGGCGGGTGATGGCGCTCGTCGCGGTGCCGATGATGCTCGCGCCGACGCTTGGACCGCTGATCGGCGGTGTCCTCATCCAGACCCTGAGCTGGCACTGGATCTTCTTCGTGAACATCGTGGTCGGCGCCTTCGCCATCCCGCTCTCGTTCAGGCTGCTGCCCTCGCCGGCGCGCGCGCAGCGGACGACCGAGACGCTTGACTTCCTCGGTCTTGCGCTGATGTCCACCGGGCTCGTCGGCATCACCTATGGCCTCGCGGAGGCCGGCACCTATGGGAGTTTCAACAACACCCACGTGTGGCTGCCGGTCGGGGTCGGAGTGGTGCTCGTAGCCGCCTTCGTGCTGCACGCCCTGCGGATCAAGAGCCCGTTGCTGGACCTCCATCTCTACCGGCGCCTGCACTTCTCGGCGGCATCGATCGTGATGTTCGCGCTTGGCGCGGCCGTGTTTGGCGCGATGATCCTGATGCCGCTCTACTGGCAGGAGCTGCGCGGCTACAACGTGATCGATACAGGACTGCTGACCGGCCCGCAGGGTCTCGGGATGGCGGTCACGATGCCGCTCGCGGCGCGTTTGACCGACCGCTACGGCGGTGGGCCGGTGGCGCTCGTTGGCGTGACCGCGACGGCTGTGCTGACCGTGCCCTTCGGGCTGATCGGCGCCCACACCTCGGTGGTCCTGCTCTGCTTTGCGATGTTCATGCGCGGTGCGGGCATGGGCGCGAGCTTCATGCCGGCGATGACGGCCGCGTTCGCGGCGCTCGACCGCAGCGAGGTCGCGGACGCCACCCCGCAGCTCAATGTGCTCAACCGCGTGGGTGGATCCGTCGGCACGACGATCCTCGCGGTGGTGCTGGCCAACGCCGAGCGCGGTGTGCACACGGCCGCCGGTGCGGCATCAGCCTACGGCACCGCCTTCTGGTGGTCGGTGGGGATCGCCGCGCTGGCGGTGATCCCGTGTGTGGTGCTGATGCGGGCCGAGCGCGGCGCGCGCATCGCGGCGCCCGCCGGTGAGAATCCAGATCGCATCGCGATCTCGAGCGGTGCCGTGGCGGAGGCGCTCGCATGAGCGATGGTGCGCCCTCTGCCGGGGCCGAGAGTCCGGTGACGGGCGGGAACGCCGGCGGCCCAGCGGGGCCGCCGGCGGGAGTGGGCGCCTTCTACGACCCTGAGACAGCCAGCGGTCGGCTCGGGTTGGCCTTCAAGCGGGCGATGGTCGCGGTGCGCAGGCTGCGCGGGCGCGAGACGCAGCGAGCGGGGCAGATCAGCTATGCCCAGTACGGCCTCCTGCACGGGCTCGCCGGCGCCTGTGAACGCTCAGCTCGGGAGCTGGCCGAGCAGACCGATCTCTCGGCGTCAACCGTTGCCCAGATGCTCGAGCACCTGGAGGCCGCCGGTCTCGTGCGCCGCACGCGCTCTGATCAGGACCGACGGGTCGTGCTGTCGGTTTTGACCGAGCGTGGCGCGGAGCTCGTCGGCGAGCGTCAGCGCCGGCTCGACGCGCACTGGCGCGGCGCTCTGGCCAGCTTCTCCGAGGAGGAGCTCAGTACGGCGGCCGCCGTGCTCGAGCGGATCGCCTCGGTGTTCGACTCGCTCTCCAGCGACGACCTCGACACCTGAGGCGAGGCGCTAGCCGCGATACTCGGCGAGCGCCGCGCCTGCCCTGTCCTCCCGCTGGTGGCCGGCGGCGGGGTTGCTCAGGCCGTTCATGAAGAAGGCGAAGACCAGCTGGTGGCCGTTGGCGGCGCGGCAGTAGCCGACGAGATTGGCCACATCGTGCAGGGTCCCGTCCTTGCCGCGGCAGTTGTTGACCGCCGGCGTGCCGACCATCTGGTAGCGCCAGGTGCCACGGACGCCCGCGATCGCCAGCGAGTCGAAGAACGCTGGCTGGTCGCGCATCTCGCGTAGCAGGAGCACGATCTGGCGGGCGCTGGTGCGGTCGTAGCGCGACAGCCCGGAGCCATCGTCCAAGCGCGGGTGCAGGCCGAACGTGGCGCCGATGAAGCGGCGCACGACGGCTGCCCCGCGTGCGGTGCTGCCGCCCCCGCCGAGTTGCGCGCCGATGTCCTTGAGCAGTGTCTCGGCAAAGAAGTTGTCCGAGGGGCTGTTGGTGAGCGCCATCAGCTGCGCCAGGTTTGGCGAGCTCTCGCTGGCAAGTTGTGTGGCTGTGGGTGGGGTGCGTCCGGTCCCGATGCTCGTGCTCGGCGCGACCCGCACGCCGTCAGCCCGCAGCGCGGCGGCGAACGCCTGCGCCGCAAACAGCGGCGGGTTTGCCTGAAGCTGATCCTCTTGGAGATTGGTGAAGCCGGCGTCGTAGGAGAGCGCGCTGAGTTCGCCCTCCACCGCGAGGTTGGCGCGGTAGCCGGTGGCGGGCGTGCCGCGCAGCGAATCGAAGTAGGAATCGTCGCCGACGATCCGGCCCTGGATGCGGGTGATGCCCAACGCGCGGATGTCTGCGGCGAGCTTCTGCACGGTGGCACCCGTGCCATACATCTCCTGGTCGAAGGTGGTTGAACCGAACGTCGGATCACCGCCGCCGCGCAGGTAGAGCGTGCCGATCAGGGTGCCCGCGGAGGTGAGCCTGCCGTTGCCGTACACGCGGGTCTGGAAGGTGGCCTTGGGCCCGAGTTCGAGCAGCGCCGTGGTCGTGGTCCAGAGCTTCTCAACCGAGGCGGGTAGGCGCGGCGTGTTGTCGTTGTAGGCCCAGAGCGTGCGGTTTGTCGTCATGTCCACGACCAGCCCGCTGCTGCTCCCGGGCCCGCTGGAGATGTCGGCCCGCAGCTTGTGCTGCAAGGCGTTCAGTGCAGTTGACGGCGGGGCCGGCGGCGGTGGCACGTCCGAGCGTCGGCCGATCCCTTGCGGCAGCGGCAGCTCCGCGCGCTGGGTGGTCGAGCCTGTTGGGACCGTTGCCACCTGAGTCGTTGTGCCGGTGGCGGGATTGGCTGCGTCTGCGCGTTGGCCTCCTGTTAGAGCAAAGCCCCCCGCGGCCAGGAGCGTGGCACAGGTGACCGTGGCAATCGCGACTATCGGCTGGCGTACGGATCCAGGGGGCATCTGACTATCAAACCACGCGGGGCGAAACGACGCGGGGCGAAACGACGCGGGGCGAAACGACGCGCCGCCTGAAGGCGAGTCTGCGTCATAGACGTCATCGTGTTGACTCGCGCTGTGCAGGCGGCGCTGCGCCCCTGGCTGGGGCGCCTAAGCTGGCTGATCGTTCTCGGCGCGCCCCCGGCGGCGCGCTTGGTGTCCGTGATTGGCCGGTGAACCCTCCTGTGCGCTAGACGCTGAGAGCTTGGCGGGTGCCGACATCGGCCAGCTCCCGCATGTTGGAGCTGAACAGGGTTTTGTCGATCTTTCCGTGGAAGATCGGGATACCCCACTCGACGCACTTAGCGATCACTTCCGAGCGTTCAAGTCCGGACTCTCGTGCGAGTTCGCTAGGCGTCAGGTGATTAGCCATTGGACCCTGCCTCCTTGTGACGATCAGTACATGGACTAATTATTGCGCCTTGCCCAGACGGACGCAACCGGACGTCGACGCGGTTTGACGTTGAGCGGAGGGCGCGTGGCGCGCAGGCCACCGCGCAACGCCGCCCAAGGCAGTGCCCGCGCGGCGCGCGTGCCACAATGGGTCAACTCGGGGCGTGGCGCAGCCTGGTAGCGCGCACCGTTCGGGTCGGTGAGGTCCCCGGTTCGAATCCGGGCGCCCCGATAACTATCACACCAGGCCCGCAGCGTCATCCCTCCAGGCTGGGAGCCTTTTCGGTCGCTGCGGGCCTGGGCGTGAGCCGCCTCAGGCCCAACCGGCGTCGCCAGGGCGCATCATCGCGCAAGGGGTTGGTTGCAAGGGGTCGGTGGGCCGCGCCCAACAGGTGATCGCGGGGTCGAGCGCGTTGTGAACGCCGCCGCCCAGTACCCCCCGTGCGTTCTTTGTGAGTTTGACCACCAGATCTGGTGGTCAAACTCACAAACTTCACAGTGGGGGGAGCGCTCACAGCGGCGCGGCCCGTCTCAAGCACCCCGGCGGCCAGCTCAGAGGAGCTCAAGCACGGCCTCGCGCAGGCGCCCGTATATCCCCGGGCCACCGTGCCCCGCGTCCTCGGCGATGACCAGCCTGCTGTGGGGCAACGCCTGGCTGATGCGCCACGCGGTGCTGAGCGGGCTGCTGATGTCGTAGCGGCCGTGAACCATGCGCAGCGGTATGTCGCGCAGACTGTCGAGCCGCACAAGGATCGCCTGTTCGGCCGGCAGGAACGCATCGCTGGACCAGTAGTGGCTGACGAGGGTGGCGAACACGAGCCGCTCGACCGGGTCCTCGTGCAGCAGCTCGCGCTCACGCCGCCCCGGGGCAAGGCGCATGTGCGTGTTTTCCCAGCGGTCCCATTCGCCCGCCGCCGCCTCACGTTCAACGAGGTCGGAGCCCGCGAGTCGGCGCGCGTACGCTTCTACGATCCGCTCCCAGTGGATGAAGGTGCCAGGCTCGGTTTCGAGCAGGCCGCTGGCGTACGGCGGCGCCGTGCTGTCCGACGGCGGCACGCTAAGCGCCGCTGCCACGTGACTCGATCAGGCGCAGCAGGCTGGGGAGCGCTAGGGCGAGCGCTGCGCGCTCGCCCTCATCGAGCGCTCCCAGGCGCTGCTCGAGCACGCTGACCCTGGCGGCAGTGATGTCCTCCAGTGCTTGGTGGCCGGCCTCGGTCAGCTCGACCATCACGGCGCGCCGGTCGCTTGCGTCGTCGCGCCGGCGCACCCAGCCCTGCTCCTCCATGACGTTCACGAGGCCGGTGCAGGTCGGCTGACGCACCCCTTCGCGGGCCGCGAGGTCGGTCACCCGCTGAGGTCCCTCGCGGCGCAGGGTGGCCAGCGCCGAGGCCTGCGTCAGGGTCATGCCCTGGGGCAGGATCGCCGAACGCAGGAACGCGTAGAGGCGTGTGAGCGTCGCGCCAAGCTCGCGTGCGAGGTCGGCTTCGGAGGTGGCGGACGTGTCGGCCAAACGCATCGAAGCACTATATAGTCGATCGATCAAGCGTGTTGGCGATGCAGGTTTGGCCGCGTGTTGAGCGGTCGCCTGCGGAACGGGGAAGGTATGGAAGCGACGGCGAGCAACGGAGCAGGTTCAAACCGCGTCCAGTCAGCGGGCGAGCGCAAGCCCAACGATCACTACAAGTGGATCGCGCTCTCCAACACGACGCTCGGGATCCTGATGGTGACGATCAACCAGTCGATCCTGCTGATCTCGCTGCCCGACATCTTCCGTGGCATCGCCCTGCAGCCGCTCGCCCCGGGCAACACCTCGTACTTCCTGTGGATCTTCATGGGCTTTTTGCTTGTGACCGCGGTGCTGGTCGTCAGCCTGGGCCGGGTCGGTGACATGTACGGCCGCGTGCGCATGTACAACCTCGGCTTTGCGATCTTCACGGTCTTCTCGATCCTGCTGTCGATCACCTTCACCACGGGCGCCTCGGCGGCGATCTGGATCATCGTGATGCGCGCGGGCCAGGGGCTCGGCGGCGCCTTCCTGTTTGCCAACTCGAGCGCCATCCTGACCGACGCCTTTCCGCCCGATGAGCGCGGCAAGGCGATGGGCATCAACGGCGTCGCGCTGGTCACCGGCTCCTTCCTCGGCCTGATCCTCGGCGGCGTGCTGGCCCCCGTGGAGTGGCGGCTGGTCTTTCTGGTCTCGGTGCCCTTCGGTGTGTTCGGTACCGTCTGGGCGTACCTGAAGCTGAAGGACACGGGGGTACGCCAGCAGTCGAGCATCGACTGGTGGGGCAACCTGACCTTCGCGTTGGGCCTGACCGCCGTGCTCGTCGGCATCGTCTACGGCCTTTTGCCCTACGGCGGTGACACGATGGGCTGGACCAACCCGTTCGTGCTCGCCTGCGTCTTCGGCGGCCTGCTGGTGCTCGCGGTGTTCATCGTGATCGAGCGCCGGGTCAAGAACCCGATGTTCCACCTCGAGCTGTTCCGCGTGCGGCCCTACGCCTCCGGGGTCGTTGCGGCCTTCCTCTCCTCCATTGGCCGCGGCGGCGTGCAGTTCATGCTGATCATCTGGTTGCAGGGCATCTGGCTGCCCGAGCACGGCTACAGCTTCTCCCAGACACCGCTGTGGGCCGGCATCGCAATGGTCCCGCTGACGGTCGGCTTCCTGCTCTCCGGGCCGCTCTCGGGGATCCTCGCCGATCGCTACGGTGCGCGCGGCATCGCCACGGTCGGCCTGGTCGGCTCGGCGGTCGGCTTCCTGCTGCTGGAGAGTCTGCCGATGGACTTCAACTACGTCACCTTCGCAGCCGTCCTGCTCTGCTTCTCGATCTTCTCCGGCATGTTCTTCACGCCGAACCAGACCGCGGTGATGAACAGCCTGCCGCCCAACCAGCGCGGCGCCGGCGCGGGCATGAACGGGACCTTCTTCAACTCCGCCTCGGTGCTCTCGATCGGTGTCTTCTTCACGATCGTGACGCTTGGGCTGGCGGCCTCCCTGCCAGGGCACCTCGAGCACGGGCTGAGGGCGCAGGGACTGCCGCTCGCGCTGGCGGTCAAGTTCTCGCACCTGCCCCCGATCGGCACTTTGTTTGCGGCCTTTCTGGGCTACAACCCGATCAGGACCGAGATCCCGCACGCGGTGCTTGTGTCGTTGGGGCCGGCGCGCATGAGCTATGTCACGGGGCGCGCGTTCTTCCCGAGGCTGATCGCCTCGTCGGTCCGCAGCGGCCTGCGGCTCGCCTTCGACTTCGGTGCGGCGCTGGCTCTGCTCGCGGCCGTTGCGTCCTGGCTGCGCGGCGCCAAGTACATCCACGGTGAGACTTCGCTGGTCGACGAGCTGGGGACGGGCATGCTGGGCGCCGGTGAGGTTGCGACGGCCGAGGTTGGCGCCGCCTATGTCGACGCGCTCGACACCGACCAGTAGCGTGTTCTACGCCTGTGTGCCGCCGGCGCCGGGCGCGGCGGCTGCGTCGTCCAGCCACGCGTGCACGCGGCCGTCGTCGTCTGTGGCGTCGCGGTCGCGGTGGCGCGAGAGCAGCTCCCGGCGCTGGGCGTGTGTCATCTGCTCCAGCGCCGCGAACTCGGCGAAGCGGTGGGCGATCACCAGCGGCGCCTGAGCGAGTGGCAGCACCGTGTGCGTGACCGGGGCCTCGGGCATGCCGCCGGCGCCTGCGTCGAACAGGTGGAGCATCGCGATCGCCTGGCCGCTGTCGTGCACGCCGTAGCTGCGCTCGGGCCCCGCCAGCACCATTGTCGAGCAGGTGGCGGATGCGGTGAAAACTGGAATCCCCGCGAAGGTCGAATAGATCGGATAGTGCAGGTGGCCTGAGAGGATCGCGCGCACGTCGCTGCCGCGCAGCACGTCGGCAAGCGCCGCTTGACCGTCCAGCTCGATCACGTGCGAGACGCGGTCAAGCGCCATCGCAAGCGGCGGGTGGTGCATCACCAGCAGCGTGCCGTGACGGGCCGGGGCCGAGAGTACCTCTTTGAGCCAGGCCCGCTGGCCTGGCTCAAGCTCACCGTGGTGGTGGCCGGGAAGCGTGGTGTCGAGGCTGATGATCCGCAGGCCGTCAAGTTCGTGCACCCGGTCCTGCGGTGCCTCTGACTCCTCGCCGAAGAGCACGCTTGAGTAGGCGCGGCGGTCGTCGTGGTTTCCGATCGTCCAGAAGACGCGGGCGCCGAGCCGTCCCGCGGCCGTCTCCACGAGCTGCTTTGCGACCCGGTAGGCGTTCACTTCGCCGCGGTCAGCCACGTCGCCGCTGACGATGATTGCCTGTGGTGGCTGCTCCAGGTCACCGAGGAGTTCGAGCGCACGCCGCAGGTGCGGTTCGGTGTCGATGGCCCCGAACTGCCGAGCTCCGTCGGCGAGCAGGTGTGTGTCCGAGATGTGGGCGATCGCAAAGCGTGCCGCCGGGTACTGGCCGAACTGAGCGAGCGTCACGCACCACAGGGTAGTTGCCTTGGCCCCTGGGGTGTTCAGGCTTGCTTGGCGTGGGGCAGAAGCCGTTGCGCATCGTGCTCCTCGGCCAGCAGCTTGCGTCTGGCTCGCAGCACGTCCTCAGCGGTGATCAGGCCGACCAGCCTGCCGCCGGCGCTGGGCTCCACGACCGGTAGCACGCTCAGCTGATGCTCGGCCATACGGTCGGCGGCTGCGCGCATCGTCTCATCGGGGGCCGCCACGGTAACCTCGCGGCTCATCACCTCGCCGACGATGGATGCGTCGCGGTGGTGGCGTCGCACCGCCGACCAGGGGAGGACTCCCAAAAGGCGTCCGCCCTCATCTATCACTGGATAGAGGCGCTGCTGGTGGGCGTGTGTGCCATCGCCCCAGAGCAGGTGGATCGAGTGGATCTGCCGGTCGGGGTCGAGCGTGTACACGTCGGTTCGCGTGAGCTCCTGTACGAAGGTCGTCTCCAGCGGGTCGACGCCGTACTCGCGCATCACGTGGTAACCACGGCGGGCGACCTTCTCGGTCAGGATCGAGCGCTTGAGCACTAGCACGCTCACCAGCTGCGCGGTGCTGGTGGCCACCAGCAGGGCCAACAGGCTGCCTGGGTCGTCGGTCAGCTCGAAGGCGAACACGATCGCGGTGAAGGGTGAGCGTGTCACGCCGGCAAGGGCTGCGCCCAGGCCGATCAGGCTCCACAGGCCGACGGGCGTACCGGGCAGCCAATGCCCGACGATGCCGCCGAGCGCGGCCCCGAGCATCAGGATCGGCGCCAGGATGCCGCCGCTCGTGCCGCCGCCCAGACCGAATGACCAGATCGTCAGCTTGGTGAGAAGCAGCAGGATCAGCGCACCTAGGCCGAGCTGGCCGAGCAGCTCCGCGTGGATCGTGTCGTAGCCGACGCCCAGGGCGCGGGCGTCGACCATGCCGCCCAGGCCGATGACGAGCCCGCCGAGCAGCGGCCACCACATCCAGTGCAGCCGGCCCTCGAGCCGCCGGAACAGATCCTCGGCCCCGTAAACAGCCTCCGTCATCACCCACGATGCGAGGCCGACGACGATCCCGATGAGGGCGGCGCCGAACAGGGCCAGGCCGGCGATCGCGGCGTGGTGCGGGATCGGAAAGAGCGGCTGCGGCGTGACCATACCCGCGCTGGCGAGCAGCATGCGCAGCGCATCAGCTGTCGCCGACGCGAGGCCGATCAGCGTCATCGAGCGTGGCTTCCACTCGAACACGAGCAGCTCCACGCCAAACAGCGTCGCTGCCACCGGCGTCCCGAACACGGCGCTCATGCCCGCGGAGGCGCCCGCGACCAGCAGCGTGCGTCGCTGCGCGGCGGTCAGCGGCAGGACCTGGGCGACGATCGACCCGAACGCCCCGCCGGTCAGGATGATCGGCCCCTCGGCGCCGAAGGGGCCGCCGGTGCCGATGCTGATCGCGCTGGCGATCGGCTTGAGGATCGCCAGGCGCAGCTGCACGCTGCTGCCGTTGATCAGGATGCGCTCCATGGCCTCGGGGATGCCGTGCCCACGCACCTGTTCAGATCCGTAGCGCGCGATCAACCCGACGATCAAGCCGCCGATGACCGGGATCGCCACGGACGCCCAGCCGAGCCGATTGCCGTACGGTGAGACGAGATGCAGACTGAGCCGCTGGAAGTAGAGGACGTTCGTGAAGAACGCGATCATGTCGAGCAGCACGAGTGCGATGGCCGTCGCCAGAACCCCGATGAAGAGCGCCACTGGAACCAGCCACAACAGGTTCGGCGTTGCTGTGAAATCACCCAGATGTTCACCGGAACGCTGAGATTCCATCGTAACCCGATGTTATCGTGACACGAGCTAGTTTGCCAGACGAGACCTACATTCAGCTGCTGCGGCTGCGCACCGAGCTGCGCCGTTTCCTGCGCTGGAGCGAGCAGCAGGCGGCGACCGAGGGGCTCACCGGCTCACAACACCAGCTGCTGCTGGCGATCCGGGGGCATGCCGATCCCCGCGGACCGACGATCGGTGAGGTTGCCGGCTACCTGCTGCTGCGTCAGAACAGCGCGGTGGAGCTCGTCAACCGCGCCGACGCGGCTGGCCTGGTCACCCGCAGCCGTGACGACAGCGACCACCGCGTCGTGCGCCTGGCCCTCACAGAGGACGGGGCCGCCCGTCTCGAGCGCCTCTCGGCGGTGCATCTGGTGGAGCTTGAGCGCCTCAAGCTGAGGCTCCCGAACCTTGCTGACGGTCTTGAGACAGAGGATACGCGCTGAACAGGAGCGCGCCTCAGGCGGCGCCTGCCGCGTCCGCCGGCTCGCGCTCGAGTCGGCGGCGCCCTGTTGCCAGTACCGACCCGCCAAGCACCAGGGCAAAGCCCACGCCCATGCCGACCGTGAAGCGCTCATCCAGCACCACCACCCCCAGCACCGCCGCCACCGCAGGGTTCACATAGGTGACGATGGTCGCGCGCACCGGACCGATCGTGGCGATCAGCGCGAAGAAGACCAGGAAGGCCAGGGCGGTGCAGATGACCGCCAGGCCGATGATCGACAGCGCCGCGTCGGTGTGCAGGTGCGTTGGCAGCGTGAGCAGCGCCGGTGTGGCGTAGGCGAGCGCGGTCAGCGCCAGCGCCAGCGCCATGACGCCGAGCGCAGGCAGATGCATCAGGCGCCGGGCGAGGATCAGCGGGCCGCAGGCGTAGCCGGTCACGACCACGACCACCTCCACGAGCGGGCCCGTCCCGACCCGGCCGAAGTCCAGGCCAACCAGCGCACCGACACCCAACAAACCGACCAGCAGGCCGCTCCAGGCGCGGCGGTCGAGTCGGTGGTCGCTGCCGCCGGCGGCGGTGAGCAGCCCGCCGATCAGCGGCACGGCCGCGATCATGAGGCCCGTCAGCGAGCTCGTCAGGCGTTCTTCGGCGCGCGAGAGCAGAAACCAGGGCACCGCGATCTCCGTCACGGTGAACGCGACCAGCCAGTGCCAGTGATCAAGCACCTCGCGCAGCTGCCCACGGCGTGCGGCCAGCGGTAGCAGCAGAAGGGCCCCGATCCCGGTCCTTGAGAAGACCAGAAAGGCCGGCGAGACATCCCGCACGGCGATGCGGATCAGGAGATAGGGGAGGCCCCAGATGATGCACAGCGCCGCGAACAGCAGCGCGCCGCGCCGGCTCAACCGTGCCCGGTCCTTGCAGGGTGGCCGTCCGGCCAGGTTGCGTGTGCCCCCATCAACAGAGAGGATGTCACGCCGCGTGAGAACGCTAGCCTCGACCCTATGGCCGAGCCTGCAGACGAGCTGGTGCCCGAGGCGGCGACGCTGCCGTCGGGCCGGGTTGCGAGGACCGCACGAATCGGTGGGCTCGCCGCCAGCCAGGGCGCACGCTGGGCCGGGATGCGGGCCGCCAACCGTGTGCGCACACCGGAGCGCGCGGCCGCCGCGGAGCAGGCCAGGACGGCTGCGCTGATCAACGAGCTGGTCGACCGGCTCGCGCAGATGCGCGGCGCGGCGATGAAGGTCGGTCAGATGCTCTCGCTGGCGGATCTCGACGGCTTGCCGGAGGAGCAGCGCGACGAGCTGCAGCGCAAACTCGCGAGTCTGCGCGACGACGTGCCGCCGGTCAGCTTCGCGAGCATCGAGCGGCTGCTCAGGCAGGAGCTCGGCGGCCCGCTCGAGCGCTTCTTCTCGGACTTTGACGAGCGCGCATTGGCGGCAGCGTCGATCGGTCAGGTGCACAGGGCCACGACCATCACGGGCGCGGAGGTGGTCGTCAAGGTCCAGTACCCGGGGGTGGCCGAGGCGGTCGAGACGGATCTGCGCAACGCGATGCTGCTGGTGCCACTGATCCGGAGGCTGGCTCCCGGGCTGGACGCGAGGGCGCTCGGCGCGGAGCTGCGCGAGCGGATCGGCGAAGAGCTCGACTACGAGCTTGAAGCCCAGAACCAGCGGCGGGTCGAGCGGCTTCTGCGGGGGCACCCGTTCATGCGCGTGCCCGGCGTGCACAGCGAGCTGTCAAGCCGGCGCGTGCTGGTCTCAGACTACGTCGAGGGCGAACGCTTTGAGGCGGTACGGGCCGCTTCGCAAGCGCAGCGCGACCGCTACGCGGAGATCGTCTTCCGTTTCTTCTTTGGGCTGCTCTACCGAGATCGGATCGCGCTCGGTGACCCGCACCCCGGCAACTACCTGAGCTGTGCGGACGGGCATGTCTGCTTTCTTGACTTCGGCCTGTTGCGTCAGGTCAGCCGGGAGCGTGTGGGCGGCGAAGCTGCTGTCGCGCGCGCTGTGCGCGAGGACGATGAGCGGGCTCTCAAGGAGGCCCTGGTCGGAGCGGGCTATCTGCCGACCGAGCGCGCCGGCGCGGTTGACGCGAGCTTCTTGCTGGCGCTGATGCGGCGTGCCACCGGCTGGTACGCGCTGCCGGGGCAGCGGCGCTTTGCGGCTGCTGATCCCGGGAACGGGAGCCAGCCGGCGCCGGCCGCGCATGGGCACGAGCGCGGTGGGCACGAGCGCGGTGGGCACGAGCGCGGTGGCGCCGCTCGCGAACAGGTCAATCAGCTGACCCTGCCACCCGAGGCGATCCTCATCAGACGGATGCACGGCGTCGTGGCAGCTGTGCTTGAGACGCTGCGGGCGGGCGCTGACTGGGGCGCGATCGCGGCTGAGTATCTGCACGGCGAGCCGCCGGCAACCGAGCTTGGCCGGCTCGAAGCCGCGTTTTATGCGGCTCGCGTGGGTCGATAGGACGCGGGGATGACCCCTAGTACGCTCTGACTCGTGCGTGCGCTTGAACGGATCGTGGTGGCGCTGGCTGTGTCAGCCGTAGCCCTGGGCGCGGTGGCCGGCGGCGCCAGTGCCACGCAGCCGATGGCAGCGCACCGAGGCGAGCTGACAGCGACCGAGTACCGCCAGCTGAATGCCGAGTTGACGTCGTTCAAGCGTGTCGTGAGATCAGGCAGGCTGACCTGGAGCGAGCTCTACGCCTCGTGTCGCAAGGTAGGTGAGTCGACCGCCCTGCTGCGCAGCGTCCGCAGCAACTGCAACACGGGCTTCGGCGTCGAACAGGCGCTCGCCGGCTTCAACGCCGACGCGCAGCGCTGCGCCGCGCTCACCCAGACCTCCACCGGGTCCACGACTGGCACCTCCACAACCGGCACGTCGACCACGCCCAGCACCCTCACGCCGGCGCAGCTTTCGCTGATCGCGTGTCTGGAGCCCGAGTACCAGGCGATCAGCCGCGCCACCGGCTCGCTGTACGAGCGGCAGGCCGGGCTGCGGCGGCAGGTGCTCCTGCGCGGCTTCAGTGGCCGCTGCCTGCTCACACTGGCGCCAACGATCGTGCAGCTCAAGCGCGAGCGCACGTTTCTCGCGACCAGTCGGCGCCTCGTCCACGATGTTGTGCTGATCAGTCGCGTGGCGGCTGGAACGCTACCGGCCGGCGCACTGAACGTCGCGCAGATCACCGCCGACGCGAGCGCCTTCATGGTCGCCGGCAAGGCTGTGGTCGAGACGCGTCGACCACAGAACCTTGCCGTCTGTCCTCACGCCTGAGCGCCGCGATCAGATGGCCGCGAGCTGCGGCACATAGGCCGGGTGCTCAGACACCGGCCGCACATCAACGGCAACGACCTTGTACTCGGGGCAGGACGTATTGATGTCGGCCGACTGGCCGACGAGCAGGTTGGTCCTCGTCTCCGGGAAATGGAAGGTTGTGAAGACGTGGCCTGGCTGGATGCGTTCGGTGACGTGCGCCTCGAGCTCGATCCGCCCGACCCGGCTGCGCAGCGACACGACATCGCCATCTGAGACCCACAGCCGTGCGGCGTCCGTGGGGTGGATCTCGAGGACATCCTTGTCGACCAGCTCGACATTGCTGGTTCGGCGCGTCATCGTGCCGGCGTTGTAATGCTGCAGGACACGGCCGGTGACAAGGATCAGCGGGAACTCGTCGTCAGCGGCATCGCCGGGCTCCTTGTAGGGCAGCGCCGCGAACTTACCGAGCAGCTCGGGGTTGTCGAAGAACGTGTCGTAGAGCACCGGCGAGTCCGAGCCGTCGGCCCGCACCGGCCATTGCAGGCCGTGGCGGCCGATCCGCTCCCGGCTGACACCGGCGTATTGCGGAGTCAGCCGTGCGATCTCGTCCAGGCAGTCCCACGGCGTCTCAAAGCCCATGTCGTGCCCGAGCATCCTCGAGACGGTGGTGATGATCTCGAAGTCCGTCTTGGCGCCGCCGGGAGGATCGATCGCCGGTTCGACGAGCTGGAAGCGGCGCTCCGCGTTGATGAAGGTGCCGGCCTTCTCAAGGAAGGATGAGGCGGGCAGGATCACGTCCGCGTACTTGCTGGTCTCGTTCTCGAAGATGTCCTGACAGACCAGGAACTCCAGGTTCTCGAGCGCCGCGACGACGTGCGCTGTGTCCGGGTCGGTCTGGGCGACGTCCTCGCCGAAGATGTACATCGCCTTCAGGTCGCCGGCGATCGCGGCGTCGAACATCTGCGGGATCGTGTAGCCCTTCTTGCGGCTCAGCGGCACACCCCATGCCTGCTCGAACTGGCGGGCGGTCGCCTCGTCCGAGACCGGTCGGTAGGCCGTGTAGGTGTCCGGCAGCGCGCCCATGTCGGATGAGCCCTGCACGTTGTTCTGGCCGCGCAGTGGCAGCAGTGCCGAGCCGACCTTGCCGACCTTGCCGGTCATCATCGCCAGGTTGCAGATCAGCTGGACGACCTCGGAGCCGTACTTGTGCTCGGTCACGCCGAGGCCCCAGAGCAGGCTGGCGCGGTTCGCTTCGCCGTAGATGTGGGCAGCCCGCTCGATGTCGGCGGCCGGGATCCCGGTGATCTCCTCCACCGCCTCGGGCGTGTAGTTTGCCAGCAGCTCCGACAGGGCCTCATAGCCGTCCGTGCGCTCGGCGATGAACGCCGGGTCGGTGTAGCCGTCGCGTGCGACCACGTGGCAGAGCCCAAGCACCACGGCCGCGTTGGTTCCGGGGCGGGGTGAGAGGTGCAGCTCGCCGTAGTCGGCGAGCTCGATCCGGCGCGGGTCGATGGTGATCAGCTTGCAGCCGCGCAGTGCCGCCTGCTTGATGCGGGCGCCGACGACCGGGTGCCCCTGCGTGGGGTTCACGCCGATCAGAATCGCCACGTCCGCATGGTCAATGTCGTCAAACGAACCGGTCGCGCCCGACAGGCCAAAGGACCTCCGCATCGCGAAGGATGTGGGTGAGTGGCAGACGCGCGAGCAGTTGTCGATGTTGTTGGTGCCGATCGCGCCGCGCATCAGGCGCGCCATCGCGTAGCAGTCCTCATTGGTCGCGCGCGAGGAGGCAAGCCCTGCGATCGCGTCCGGTCCGTGTTCGCCCTTGATCCGTTGCAGCTCTGAGACGATGCGAGTGTAGGCCTCCTCCCAGCTGGCCGGCCTGAATCCGTCGCCCTCGCGGATCAGGGGCGTCGTCAGCCGTTCGCGGGAGCGGGTGAACTGGTGTGCGAAACGGCCCTTGAGGCAGGTGTGCCCGCGGTTGGCGGGACCATCGGACGCGGGTGAGATCGAGACGATCCGCCCCTGGCGCACGTGCGCCTCAAGCCGACAGCCGACGCCGCAGTAGCCGCAGGTCGTCGTGACAGTTCGATCGAAACGCTCAGTGTCCATGTTCCTTCACCTCTGATCAGGTAGTGCTCAGACGCTTGCGCAGGCGCGGAGCGTCCGGTGGTGGTCCTCCGTTGATGCCGCCGTCCAGCAGCAGACGCTCGGTGATCGCGTCTGTGGGGCAGGTGTCCGCGCAGGCTCCGCACGAGACGCAGGCCGAATCCAGAAAACCGGAGCCGATCCCGGCGGCGACGTTGGCGCCAAAGCCGCGGCCCACGGCGGTCAGCGCAAACGTCCCCTGGACCTCGTCGCAGGCGCGTACGCAGCGCCCGCAGGAGATGCACAGCTCGTGCTCAAAGGCCAGGTATGGGTGACGCAGGTCATGTTCAACCTGGTGGGTTACCCCGGGCCAGCGCGAACCGCTGACGCCCAGCCTGGTGGCCACCTGGGCGAGTTCCGTGTGCGGTGCCGGTGGGGAGGGCAGCTCCGACATGACGAGCTCCACGACGGCCGAGACCACGCGCCTGGCGGTCGGATCGTTCGTGTCCACTGTCATGCCGTCGCGGCAGACGGTGGTGCAGGCGGGAACTGGCTTGGCCGCACCGTCGACGGCGACCATGCAGGCGCGGCAGGCGCCGAAAGGCGCCTGGCGGTCATCGAAGCAGAGCGTGGGAACCCAGGAGCCCGCCTGCCGTGCTGCTTCGAGCACGGTGGCGCCGTCGCTGACCTCAACCGCTACGCCGTCGACCGTGACCTGCATCAGCCGGCCAGTCCAAGCTCGTCGGGGAAGTGCGCAAGCAAGCTGCGCAGCGGCGCTGGCATCCCTGAGCCGTGGGCGCAGAGCGAGCCGAGCTCCAGCGCCTCAAGCAGCTCTTCGAACCGCTGCTGGTCGACCGGGGCGCCGGAGCTGAACATCTCGTGTGCGCGCCGCAGGCCGATCCTGCAGGGAAAGCACTTGCCGCAGCTCTCGTGCGCACCGAACTGGAGCAGATGGACGGTGAGCGCCCGCATGTCGGTCGTCTCGTCGAAGGCGACGATGCTGCCGTGGCCGACCATGCAGCCTTCGGCGGCGAGCTGGTCGAAGTCAAAGGCCGTGTCCAGCAGGCGCGCCGGCAGGATCCCGCCGAGCGGGCCTCCGATCTGCAACGCCTTGACTGTGCGACCGTCGCGCAGCCCGCCGGCGACCTCGTCGCAGAGCCTGCGCATGCTCATGCCGAACGGAACCTCGTAGACGGTCGGCCGGTTGAAGCGCTCGTTGAAGCAGACGAGCTTTGAGCCGGCGGTCTTCGAGTCAGGGCTGAGGTCGTGGTATGCCTGGGCTCCGTGTCGGGCGATGTGGGGGATGTTCGCCAGCGTCTCGACGTTGTTGACCACCGTCGGCATGCCGTGCACGCCACGCTCGGCCGGGAACGGCGGCCGCGCTGAAACCGTGCCGCGCAGACCCTGCAAACACGCCAGCAGCGCGGTCTCTTCGCCCACGACGTAGGAGCCGGCACCCTCCACAACGGTGATGTCAAAGGCAAAGCCGCTGCCGCGAATGTCGCTGCCCAGCCAGCCGTCGGCGTGGGCTTGGCGGATCGCCGCATCGAGGCTCGGTTTGCTGAGCGGGTACTCCGAGCGCACCAGGATGTACCCGTGTGCAGCCCCAGCCGCGTAGCCCGCGAGGGCCATGCCCTCGAGCACCAGATTGGGGTTGCGCTCCATCAGATACTTGTCGATGTAGGAGCCCGGGTCACCCTCATCGCCATTCGCGACGATGAACTTCTCGGCACCGGCGGCGGCCCGCGTGAAGCGCCACTTGACCCCGGCAGGAAAGCCCGCGCCGCCACGGCCACGTACCTCTGCCGCCACGACCTCCGCCAGCAGCTGCTCGGGCTCCAGCTCGCGCAGCGTGCGTTCAAGCCCGGACCAATCGCCGGGGCGCGTGAGCACTGGCTCCTCGAGCAGGCTGACCCAGTCCGGTTCGGCGGCTTCCGCCGGAGACCCCGCCAGCAGCGCCGTGACCGCGTCCGCGCCTGCGCTCACCGTGCTGCCGTCGATCAGCGCGGGCGAGCTGTGGCAGAAGCCCAGGCACACAACCTCGCCGAACGACACGGACCCGTCGGCCTTGACCTCGTCCACGCCAAGGCCAAGCCCGGCGCCGAGCTCGCTGATGTGCCTGCCCGCGGTCGCGGCGAAGCACGCGGTGCCGCTGCAGGCGCGAACGTGCCGGGCGCCTCTCGGTCCTTGGAGATCGTCGTAAAAGGTGGCAACGCCGTAAACGGTCGCCTCCGGCAGCCCGGACGCGGCGGCCGCGTCCTGGACATCCTCAGCCGTGACGCTGCCGTGATCCGCAACGGCGGACTTCAGAAGGTCCAGCGCCGTGGGCGCCTGCGCTTGGTCGTGGCGGCGGATCAGCTCTACGAGGTTGCGCGACATACAACTCCTAGTGTGCCACTACCCGCAAGTCTGCTCCAGGTATCCGCCGAGCGGCGGTGTCAATCTGGTGTCGCCCACTGCCGGACGCGACCCAGCTCGCGCAGTGGCACGGCCGCCGCCGCCGACCGCTGGTCGCGCAGCATCGTTCACATCGGCCCTGTTCGCGTGGCGTTCCGCGCGGCCCGCCGGTCCTGCCATCGTGGCCAGGCGGAGTTCCGGAGCTCAAGCGCGCCGCGTGCGTGGCCGAATCCGTACCCATAGCCAGTCAAACCGTATCGACCCTGCCGCGCGCTGACCCGCAGCCGCGCTCGCGGCGAGGACCGCTCACGCTCCTCGCCCTCACGCTCGTCCTGGCTCTCTCAGGCGTGAGCCCGTCGGGTGTCGCGCGCGCCGGCACCGTCACATCCGCACTCTCGCAGGCGACCGGGCGGAGCGTCGCTCAGCTTGGCGTCCGTGCGGTCTGCGGCTTGGCGCAGCCTGGGCGGGCCGGTTGCCTTGCGCTGATCCTCACGCTCAAGGGCGGCGGGCACCCGGCGACGCTGCGCGAGCGCGTGCACGCTCATCCGATGCGGGTGGCCAGGCGGGTGGCAAGCTCGGCGGTCGTCGTGCCTGCGGCTACACCCGGCGCCAGCGCCCCGCAGCAGTTCACGGCCGCCTACCTGCAATGGGCCTACGACACCACCTGGCTATCTGCCTACCGTGGCAGCTCGGACGCCGTGGCGATCGTCGACGCCTATGGCGACCCGAGCGCCTACAGCGACATGGAGACCTTCCGCGCCGCCAACGGCCTGCCCTCCCAACCACAGTGCAGCGCGACCGTCACCACCAGCTGCTTCGAGCTCGTCAACGAATACGGTCAGACCACGCCGCTGCCCGGCAACACAAACGACGAGACCGGCTCCTGGAACATCGAGGAATCGTTGGACATCGATGCGGTCTCGTCGTTGTGCCCGCTGTGCAAGATCCTCGTGGTCGAGGCAAACAGCGATGATTCGAACGGCAGCCCGGACCTTGAGACCGCTGTCCAGACCGCCGCCAGCCTCGGTGCCAACCAGATCTCACTGAGTTGGGGGGCGCTCAGCTCGCCGAACGCAGCCGTAAACAGCTGGCCCTACAACACGATCCGCTCGGCGTCGATCCTGGCTGCCGCTGGTGACGGCGCCTACCCCGGAGCCAATCTCGTCCAGTATCCAGCCGCGCTCCCGGACGTGACCGCGGTGGGCGGCACCTCGCTTGCAACCGACGCCACCGTGCCGCGCGGATTTGACGAGACGGCCTGGTCGGCCTCCAGCTGCGCGACCGGCGCGTGTGGCACCGGCTCCGGCTGCGACACGAGCCAGGCGATCCCCGCCTACCAGCAGGGCCTTCTCACGGAATGTGACGGGCGGGGCTACAACGACATCGCCGCTGACGGCGATCCCAACAGCGGGCTTGCGATCTACGACTCGCAGCCCGGCAGCGAGGGCTGTGGCACCACCAACAACTGGTGCATAGTCGGCGGGACGAGCCTCGCCACGCCGCTGACGGCGGCCTTCGAGGCGATCACGGGTACCGGTGGTGCGACACCTGCCTGGGCCTATGCCGACGCGCCGTTGCTGAACGACATCGTCTCCGGTACGGACGGAAGCTGCCCAGCGGGGCAGCTGACGATCTGCAACGCGGGGCCCGGATGGGACGGGCCCACGGGCAACGGCTCGATCAACGGCGACCTTGTTACGGGCGGCCCGGGCATCGGCGCCAGCGATTCGGTCGGTGTGAACGCCAACGACGTGACGCTCACCGGAGGCGTCTACCCCAACGGACTCGCCACCACCTACAGCTGGAAGTACTGGCCGGCGGCCGACGCTGCGGCGAGCGTGCAGACGGCCGCGGCGGGCGTTGCCGGCCGCGGCGTCCAGGGCGTCTCGGTCACGCTCTGTGGCGAGCTGCAGCCCGCCACAACCTACGACTTTGAGCTCGTTGCAAGCAACTCGAGCGGCAACATCGCCGGTTACGCGAGTTCGTTGACGACCCCTGCGACCGAGTCGGCCCCAGTCGTGTCGGGCTCGCCCACGATCAGCGGAAGCGCCCAGGTGGGGCAGACGCTGAGCGCCCAGAACGCCGTCTGGATCGACTCGAGCTGCAACAGCTCGCCGGTCTACGCGTGGCAGCAGGCACCCGGCAGCACTGGACCCTGGACGACCGTGGCAAGTGGCGTGAGCTTTCAGCCGACGATCGCGCAGGCCGGCGAGTACCTGCGCCTGGAGGTTACGGAGAGCAATGCGGCCGGGGGCACAACCACCGCCTCGGCCCCGGTTGGCCCGGTGTCGGCTCAGCCGGCTGGCGGAGCGTCGTCTGATGGGACGACGCTCTCGGCTTCCGCCGGGACCGGAACGGGCTCGGGTTCGGCAGGCTCGGGGACGACATCCAGCTCTGGTGCGGCCACCAGCTCGGTGGCCGCCGGTGGCGCGGTCGTTGCGCGAACTCAGACCGTAAGGCGCACGCGGGCCTATCGCTGCGCGCTCACCTGCACACCGCTTCCCGCCGATGCCGTGGCGACCTTCCGGAGGCTCCATGCCGATTACGGCCGCTACGTCAAGCTGGTCACGAGGGTCACGAGCACGCTCGGCGTCCGGCGCGAGGTGCACACCAGCGTCGCCTGGATCGGGCCGATCGCCGCGCCGGCCACCGGATGCCTGAGGCTTGCCGACCTGGCACGGGTGGCGAAGGGCCGGTCCACGGTCATCCGGGGGGCTCGTGGGCGTACGCTGGCGCGCGTGCGGGTGATCGGCACACGACACCGCCACGTCCGGCTGGAGATCAGGGCGACGAGAGGCGGGGCGACCGTGGTGTGGGCCTATCTCCTCAGAAGGAGGGCCGTTGTCCGCAGCACGCGCGACTACGCGCTGCGCCGTCCACTCGTGCTGGCAATGGGGCTCGGACGCGGTCAGACACTGGTGTTGGTCACCGCCAGACTCTGAGCGCCATGCAGGTCGGTCCGTGACGGAGCCTCGCGTGCCCGGCGGAAGTGGAGATTGCGGTCGGTCACCGGGCCGTCTTGCAGCATCCGCTTGTCGGCCCGCAGGTTCATCGGCTGGACCCACGGCGCTCGCGGTCCCTGGCGTGGCATCGAGCGCAGCCCGCGTGTCACGTAGCCCGAGCTCAGGTCCAGCAACGGGCGTGTCGGCATGTGCGGGTAGGGCAGTTCCGCCACGCATGTGTCATATCCGCCCTGGTCCATGTGCGCAAGCAGCCGGCACAGGTGGCCACAGACCAGACTCACCTTGAGCGTCCAGGACGCGTTGGTGTAGCCGATCAGGTATGCGAGGTTGGGAACGCCGTCGAGCATCATGCCCCGGAACGAGACGCGCGCGGGGATGTCGACCGGCACGCCGTCGAGTCGCAGCGCGATCCCGCCCAGAGCCTGCAGCTGCAGTCCGGTGGCGGTCACGACCACGTCGGCGTCGAGTTGCTTGCCGGATGCCAGCCGCACGCCGGTCGTCGTGAACGTCTCGATCCGGTCGGTTACGACCGACGCTCTGCCGTCACGGATCGCCCGGAAGATGTCGCCGCTGGGGGCGAAGCAGAGTCGCTGGTCCCAGGGCTCATAGGTGGGGTTGAAGTGCTCATCCACCGGATAGCCCGCTGGCAGCTGCCGCGCGGTCAGGCGTCGGATCAGCCTGCGGGCAAGGCGTGGCTGGCGCCGGCACAGTCCGTAGATCCCCGACTGAATGAGCATGTTCTTGTGCCTGGCGAGTCGGTAGCCGCGCTCCTGTCCGAACCTGCGTTGCAGCCACAGCGCAACCTCGTCGCGGCGCGGAAGCGACAGGATGTAGCTAGGTGAGCGCTGCAGCATCGTCACGTGCGCGGCGCTCTGGGCGAGTGCGGGCACCAGCGTCACGGCGGTGGCGCCGCTGCCAACCACCACGACGCGCTTGCCCGTGCAGTTCAGATCCTGAGGCCAGCTCTGCGGGTGGACGACGCGCCCGCTGTAGGCGTTGATACCGGGTAGTTCAGGAAGGTGGCCGGCGTCGTAGCGGTAATAACCGGTGCCGGCGAAGATCCAGTCCGCTGTGAGCTCGACAGTGCTCCGGTCGCCCCGCTGCGCCGTGGCCCGCCAGCGTGCCTCAGCGGATGACCAGTCCAGTGTGACCACTCGGTGTCCGCTCAGGATGACCTCTTCGAGTTCGTCCTCCACGACCGCCTCTGCCAGATAGTCGAGGATCTCGCCGCCGTTGGCGAAGGCATGCTCACCGACCCAGGGCTTGAACTCGAAGCCGAACGTGTGCAGGTCGGAGTCCGAGCGGATGCCGGGGTAACGGAAGAGGTCCCAGGTGCCGCCGATGTGCTGACGGGCCTCGAGCACTGCGAAGCGCCGCCGCGGGTGGTGCACACGCAGATAGTGGGCGCAGCCGATCCCGGAGATCCCCGCGCCGATGATGAGCACGTCCAAGTGCTGGCCGGCGACGTCGGGGCTCCTGCCGTGCATGGGCAAGTTCTAGCGCCGTGCGTCGCGGCAGTCAGAGCAGGCTCCGTGAAGCAGGACCTCATGGCCGCTGACCGAGAAGCCGACTCGGTCTTCCAGTGCGACGATCGCCTGCTCGAGCGCCTGGTCGTCGAACGGCATGAGCAGTCCGCAGCGGTCGCAGATGAAGTGATGGTGGTGATGGTGGTCGCGGTCCTGGTCGCTGTTCTCGACGCTCGCTCGCTCGTAGCGTGCGATCCCGTCGCCGACGTCCACGCGGGCGACCAGCGCAAGCTCGGCCAGCAGTTCGATGCCGCGGTACACGCTCGCGATACCGACCGGACGGGGATTGGCGCCGCGCCTGTACGCATCCTGCAGTCGCGCAGCCATCTCCTGGATGGTGAGCGCGCAGCGCTCCCGCGCGAGCAGGTCGATCAGCTGCTCGCGAGCGCCGCCGCGCCGGTATCCGGCGCGCTGAAGCTCAGCGCGGGCGCGCTCGGCCCAGGTCTGCGGCGCGGTCGTGGGCGCAGCGTGGGCATTGTCACCTGGCGCTGCTTGTGGCGCTGTCATCGGTTCCATGGCGATCAGTCTAATGGGCCATCCGTATAAATGATAATGAGAAGCGAAATCATTACTGATATCTTCTGTCCCATGAGCGTGAATTCCATAGAGCCCGTTGCCCGAAGGTCGGTGCTCGCGCTGGCGGCGCTGGCCGTCGCCATCACCGTCAGTGCCTGCGGTGCCAGCGGCTCGGCGGCCAGGTCCGATAGTGCTCCAGGCCGGATCACCGCGGTCGGGGCCGAGAGCCAGTACGCCAACGTGATCTCCCAGATCGGTGGGCGGTACGTGAACGCGACGGCGGTCATGAGCAACCCCAACACCGACCCGCACAGCTTCGAGGCGAGTCCCAGCGTCGCCAGCACTGTCGGCGCCGCAAAGCTGATCGTCCAGAACGGCCTCGGCTACGACTCGTTCATGAACAAGATCGAGGCCGCCTCGCCCAGTCGCTCGCGTCGCGTGATCGAGGTGCAGACCCTGCTCGGGTTGCCCGACAGCACCAGGAATCCGCACCTCTGGTACGACCCGAGCACGATGCCCAAGGTTGCAGCGGCGATCGTGCGCGACCTCTCAGCTCTCGCGCCCGCGCACGCCGCCTACTTCAAAGCCAACGGGCGGCGCTTCGACGCGACCCTGCAGCCATGGCTCCGTGCGGTCGCGAGCTTCAAACGGCTTCATGCGGGCACGCCGGTGGCGGTCACCGAGCCGGTCGCTGACTACATGCTGCAGGCGGCCGGCGCCGACATCCGCACGCCGTGGGTGCTCCAGGCCGACATCATGAACGGTGTTGACCCGGCGCCACAGGACGTGACCCTGGAGGACAACCTGTTCAAACAGCGTCGGGTCAAGGTCTTCCTCTACAACCGCCAGGTGACCAACACGGTCACGCAGTCCTTTCTCAGGCTCGCAAACCAGGACCACATTCCGGTGGTCGGCGTCTACGAGACGATGCCCGCGGGCTACAGCTACGGCTCCTGGATGCTCGCCGAGACCCGGGCGCTCAGCGCTGCCGTGACCGCCCACCGCTCTACCAACAGTCTCTGATGAGCGACCAGCCACTGACCACGCTCGCCCAGTCCGCGCCCGTCAGTGCGGGGTGCGGCGGCGGCGAGGAGAACGTGCTGGAGCTCGCCGGGGTGACCGTCGAGCTCGGTGGTCGACGGATCCTCGACGACGTCGCCTTCAGCCTCAGGGCCGGTGAGCTGACCGGCCTGATCGGCTCAAACGGCGCGGGCAAGACAACGCTCATACGCGTCATCCTCGGGCTGCTTGCGCCGACCGCTGGCAGCGTGACCGTCAGCGGGCCCGATGCCCGCCACAGCGTCGGCTACGTGCCCCAGAAATTCATGCTCGACCCCGACCTCCCGGTGCGCGCCCGTGACCTGGTCGCGCTTGGCATAGACGGCCACCGACTGGGGGTGCCTCGCCCCAGCCGCGAACGCCGCGAGCGCGTCGAGCGCATGCTCGATGCGGTCGGTGCGGGCAAGTTCGCCGATGCTCGCATCGGACGGCTCTCGGGCGGGGAGCAGCAGCGGGTGCTGATCGCGCACGCGCTGATCAACCAGCCCCGGCTGTTGCTGCTCGACGAGCCGCTGGCGAACCTCGATCTGCGCAGCGCCCGCGAGGTGGTTGACCTCCTGGCGCGCATCGCCCGGGAGCAGCGGATCGCGGTGATGATCTCCGCGCATGAGATGAACGCGCTGCTGCCGGTGATGGACCGCGTGGTGTACCTGGCCGACGGTCGTGCCGCCTGCGGACGCGCCGAGGACGTGGTTCGCGCCGACGTGCTCAGCCGCCTCTACGGCCACCGCGTCGAGGTGATCCATGCCGCCGGCCGCGTCCTGGTGGTGGCCGGCGAGGGCGATGACGCGGAGCCTTCACACCCGCACCACCTGGACCCCGAGGAGCACTGAGACGGCTGTGCACGCGTTACTGCGCGCCATTGTCGAACCCGGCTTCTTCGCTGACGGCGCGGTCCAGACCGCCGCCGCGCTTGGCGGCGTCGTAGCTGTGGTGGCCGGCCTGATCGGTGTGTTCACCGTGATCCGCAGCCAGGCGTTTGCCGGCCATGCACTCAGCGACATCGGCAGCGCCGGCGGATCCAGCGCCTATCTCGTCGGGCTGGCGCCGCTGTGGGGGTTCGTCGGGATCTCGGTGCTCGCCGCCGCCGCCATGGAGCGGATCGGGGTGCAGCGCGCTCGCGGGCGTGATGTCGCGACCGGGATCGTGCTGGGGGTGGGGTTCGCGCTCGCCTCCCTCTTCCTGTACCTCGGCATGACCTACCACAACGGCAGCGGCGAGATTCCGACGATCCTGTTCGGATCTGTCTTCACGCTCTCGGCTGCTGAGCTGCCGCTGGTCATCGGCCTTGGAGCGGTGGCGCTGCTGGTCGCGCTGACCCTGTATCGGCCGCTGCTGTTGGCCAGTGTCAGTCCGGAGCTCGCCGCCGCGCGCGGGGTGCGCGTGCGCCTGGTCGGTGCCGCCTATCTGCTGGCTCTGGCGATCACCGTAGCCCTGTGTGATCTCACGATCGGCGCGATCCTCTCAACGGCGTTGCTGGTCGGTCCGGCGGCTGCTGCGCTGCGCCTGACCAGCCGCCCCCACCGAGCTGCGCTGCTGGCGGCCGCGATCAGCCTGGCCTGCACCTGGCTCGGTCTGCTGTTGGCGTGGGACAGCTTCTACTGGCCGCCGCTGCGCCACGGCTGGCCCGTGAGCTTCTTCATAGTCACACTCGTTCTGATCGTCTACCTGGCCGCGGGCGCGCTCGCCCGCGGCCGGCGCCTGCGGGGTTAGCGGTGTTCTCGGGCTTCATGGTCAACGCCTGGGTGGTCGCGAGCCTCGCGGCCGTGGTTGGTGGGGCCGTTGGCTTCTTCGTCGTCATGCGTGGCGCCTCGTTCGTCGCTCACGCGATCCCCAACGGCTCGTTCGCAGGTGCCGCAGGCGCCACCCTGATCGGCAGCTCCACGCTCGCCGGGCTTGGGCTCTTCTCGGTCGCCGGTGCGCTCGGGATCGGCCTGCTCGGCCGCCGTGGTCGCCGCGACGTCGCCACAGCGCTCATGCTGGTGTTCATGCTCGGGCTTGGCGCCCTGTTCCTCAGCTTCAGTGCTGAGAACTCTGAGGCCGCGTACTCGCTGCTGTTCGGTGAGGTGCTGGGGATCAGCGCCAACGAGATCGCGCCCACACTGGCGTTGAGCGCGCTCGGTCTGCTGGTGCTCGCGCTGTTGTGGCGGCCGCTGTTGCTTGACTCGGTGCTGCCGGGCCGCTCCTCGGGCAGGCGTGCGCTCGCGATCGATCTCGCCTTTCTGCTGCTGGTTGCGATCACCACCACGATGACCGTGCCGGTGGTCGGCACCACGCTGATCTTCACGCTGATGATCGCCCCCGCCGCGGCGGCGCGCGCGCTGACCGCGCGCCCGGGGTTTGCGCTGGCGCTCTCGGCGCTGCTCGCGTTGGTCACGGTGTGGGCTGCGATCGCGCTCTCCTACACCACCAACTGGCCGGTGGGCTTCTTCGTCGGCGCGTTCGGGGCCAGTGCCTACGCCGCGAGCCGGGTCGTCGCCTGGTCACGTGACCGGCGGTCCGTGCAAGCCCAGTGACGGCCGCCTGTGAGCGGCCTGAGGGCGGCCCGTGAGCAGCCTCTAGCCCCCAAATCTCTTCCACCAAGGGCGCTTTGTGCATTCCGAGCGCTCCCATCGCCACAAATGCACAAAGCTCGCGTTTGCGTGGTGATTTGGGGCCGCGGGGCGGTCGGGGGGCGGTGAGAGGCGAGCCGAGCTGCCCGCGCAGCGCGCAGCGGCTAGAGCTGGGCGACGAACGTGTAGATCACCATTGCGCCCACCACCAGCACGAAGATGCGCAGCGCCCAGAGAGCCATGCGGGCACGGCGCGAGAGCCGGGCAGGTGCCAGCGCACGGCTGCGGCCGGCGACCAGCTGGTCGCGCTCGAGCGACATGAAGAGCTCCTCGTCGAGGCGGGGCGGCTCTGGGGTCTGCGGATCGGAGGGCATCGACTGTCGGCCTCACCCGATGAGGTGCAACTGACTCAGGAACGAGTCGATCCCGTAGGCGGCGCCGCAGACTGCCACGACCGCGACCGTGACGCCCACGGCCAGGTTGGCGAAGGGGCCGTTGGCGAAGCGTCCCATCAGCTGGCGGTCGTTGGCGAGCATCACCATGAAGACCAGCGTCACCGGCAACAGGACCGTGGCGAGCACGTTGGCGTTCAGCGCGATCGCGAGCAGTGGAACGCCCGGGATCAGGATCACAGCGGCGGCGATCGCGGCGACCAGCACGTTGGCTGAGTAGAACGAGCGCGCCTCCCGCAGCGTGCGGTTGAAGCTGCTGCTGGCGCCCGTGCACTCGCTGATCGCATAGCCGGTGCTGGCCGAGATCGTCAAGATCGCGACGGCGCCCGCCTCGATCAAACCCAGCGCAAACAGGGCGCCGACCGTGTTTCCGTCGACGTGGCTGAGCGCTTCGGGAAAGCCGGCGCCGGCCAGCCCGTCGACGGAGGCGCCACCGTGCCCGAGCAGCGCCGCGCCTGCGACCAGCGCACCGCAGCCGAAGATCGCGGCGAGCACCCCGCCGACCACCGTGTCGATGCGTCCGTGCGCAAGGTCGTGGGGCGTCAGGCCCTTGTCGGCCGAGGCGCTCTGCTGGAAGAAGATCATCCAGGGAGTGACCGTCGCGCCGATCGTAGAGGCGAGCAGCAGCAGGATCTCGTTGAAGCTGCCGTGGGGCAGCGGCGAGAAGGTCAGGAGGGCATGGCCGATGTGTCCGACGCTCGGCTTCACCAGCACCGCGCTCAAGAGGAACAGGCCGTTGAAGACAGCGAGGCCGAGCACGATGCGCTCCCAGCGCCAGTAGCGGCCACCGCTCTGGGCCATCAGCACGAGCGCGACGCCGAGCAGCGCCGCCACGCCCGCGCCGAGGTGAAAGAACGCGAGCCCCACCCTGATCGCCACGAACTCCGCGATCAGGGTCACCAGGTTGGTGAAGACCAGGTCGCCGGCCGCCAGCCAGCCCCAGGCCCGGCCGTAGCGCTCCAGGATCAGCTGACCGTAGCCACGATGGGTGACGGCACCGACACGCATGCACATCTCCTGGCAGACGATCGCCATCGCGAAGGTGACGACGATGAACGGCAGGAAGAAGCCGAGGCCGTAGGCGGCGCCGGTGGCCGCATACGAGATCATGCTGGGCCCGTCGTTCTCGCCGAGCATTGCCAGGATGCCGGGGCCGACAAGCAGCCACAGCAAGAACCAGCGCGAGGATCTGCTGCGCGCTGACAGCACCCGGGCGCGGTCACGGGCGCGAGCGAGGTCCTCGCCGGTCAGCGTCTCTTGCGGCTCGGGCGGACGGAGCGGGAGCGGCAGCGCGAACTCGCCTGTCTCGTCCAAACTCACGCTCTTATATCCCGATGGCCAGAAGTTGACATACACAAAACCTATCATGTGATGCCGTTGTGAGTTAGCCTTGGCCTCGTGCAACCTGCTCTTGATCAGCCACCAACTTCGACTCCCGCTGCGTCTGCGCCCGCAGAGGACTACGTCAAGGCGATCTACGCCCTGACGCTCGAGCCCGATCAGGCCGCGTCAACCAGTCAGATCGCCGAGCGCCTTGGCGTGACCGCCGGTTCGGTCTCGACAATGGTCAAGCGCATGGACACCGCCGGGCTGGCCGAACACGTCCCCTACCGTGGCGTACGGCTGACCGCGGCCGGGCGCGAGCTCGCGCTGCGGGTGATTCGGCGGCACCGCCTGCTCGAGCTGTTTCTGTCTCGCAGCCTGGACATACCCTGGGAGGACGTGCACCGCTTCGCCGACGCGCTTGAGCACGCCGCCAGTGACGAGCTGATTGAGCTGATCGCGGCCAAGCTCGGCGACCCCGTGGCAGATCCGCATGGGGATCCGATCCCGAGCCGCCTGCTCGAGGTGGATGACCGCGCGCAGCCCACCGTCGCCGACCTTGCGCCGGGTGAGCGCGCGCGCGTCGCGCGCGTCTCTGACGCCGAACCGGCGATGCTGCGCTACCTGGGCGAGCAGGGGATCGGGATCGGCGTCGAGCTGCTGCTCGTGGACCGCCAGCCGTTTGACGGGCCATGTCGCGTCGCGCTCGGCGGGGTGGGAGAGGCGTCCGAGCGCAGCCTCGGCATCAGGCTCGCGCAGTCAATTCATGTGGTGCGTCTGTGAGCTGCGCGGGCGCCGGCTGATCGATGTGCAGGTCGGCGCGGCCGATCTGGCCCACGGCCGTGCCCTGTGCTCAGAGCGCCAGCGTCCGCTCGAGCCAGCGGTTGACGAACGCGCGGCGCCCGTCGAACTGCTCCCTAAGCACCTTGAACTCAGCCAGACGCGGGTAGTGCGGCGCAAGCTCTGTGGACCGGGCGGTGAACAGCTTGCCCCAGTGCGGGCGTGGGGCGAATGGGGCAAGCGTGCGCTCAACCTCAGCGCACGCGGCCGCGACCGCGGCGGGCTCGCGGCGCCAGGTGAAGTGCAGGCCGGCAGAGTCGCGGCCGTGGTTGGGGCTCAGCCAGAGCTCGTCGGCGGCGACGGTGCGCAGCTCGCAGACGAGGATCAGCGGCCGCAGTCTGTCGGCCAGCTGCCGCAGAGCCGCGAGCGCGTCCGTGGCCTGGTCGCGCGCGACAAACCATTCGGACTGGATCTCCGCGCCGGCGCTTGGTGTGAAGCCGGCCTGGAAGTGCGGCAGTCGCTGCCACCAGGGCCCGGGGACGCCGAGCTGTGGGGTGCAGTTGAGCGGGTCAGCGGCGGGCACCGGGTGGCGTGGGCTGTCTGCGAGAACCGCCCCGAAGAGCTCCGTCGGGGCCGGTTGCTCCGGGGCAGCCTTCACCCAGACCTCCCGGATCCGTTCGCCCAGGCGGTGAAAGACGCTCACGCTGCGGCCCGCGCCCATGATCCGGTCGAAGTTCTCCTCGAGCGCATCCCAGCCCATGCCCACATACACGCGTTGGCAGAGCCGATAGGTCGGGATCACGGCGAGCGTGAGCTTCGTGACGACTCCCAGCGCGCCCAGGTGCACGACCGCACCGGGCAGCTCCGGGTCACCGGCCGCGATCTGCACGAGCTCGCCGTCGCTGGTCACGAGCTCCATCGCGCGCACGGAGGTCGAGAGGTTGCCGAGCGCGTCACCCGAGCCGTGCGTGGCGGTGGCGACCGCGCCGGCGACCGAGATGTGCGGCAGCGACGCCATGTTGGCGAGCGCCAGGCCCGCCGCGTCGAGCCTCGGGGTGAGTTGCGCGTAGGTGACCGTGGGGCCGACCGTGACCGTCGCCGCGTCGTGGTCGATTGCGATCTCGTCGCAGCCGCGCAGCCCGTCGAGCGCGACCAGTGAGCTCGCGTCGCCGATGTCGCTGAACGTGTGCCGTGTGCCCAGCACACGCAGCGAGCGAGCCGTGGCCACGATCCGCCGCAGCTCGTCCAGTGTGCGTGGATGGTGCAGCTCGCCGGCGCGGTAGCTGTGGTTACCCGCCCAGTTGGTCAAGCCGCCTGACGTGCCCGTCAAGGCATCCTCCCGTGATTGTGGTGGCGTGTGCGCTCAATGATGCGCCCGTCGACGATCCACTAGCCTCAACCAGCGCAGCGAGTCACACGATCGCACAACCAGGAGGATTCCTTGAGCGCCACCGACAAGCCGCCGTTTAGAGCAGACCACGTGGGCAGCCTGCTGCGCCCGGCGGCCCTGACCGAAGCCCGCGCCGAACACCGTGCTGGGCGCCTGGACGCCGAGGGGCTGCGCGCCGTGGAGGACGCGGCGATCATCGAGGTGATCGAGCTGCAGCATGCCGTCGGGCTGCGCACCGTGACCGACGGCGAGTTTCGCCGCAGCTCGTGGCACATGGACTTCATCTACCAGCTCGACGGGATCACGCAGGTGGAGGGCGAGTCGCTGCACGTGCAGTTCAAGAACGAGCAGGGGACCTACGACTACGCGCCGCCGGCCATGCGTGTGGCAGGCAGGGTCGGACTGAGCCACACGATCTTCGCTGACGCCTTCAGCTTCCTGCGCGACCATGCCCGCCCCGAGCAAACCCCGAAGCTGACGATCCCGTCGCCGAGCATGGTCCATTACCGCGGTGGTAATGCTGCCATCGACCCCGAGGTCTACCCCGACATCGAGGATTTCTGGAACGACCTGGCCGCCGCCTACCGCAAGCAGATAGAGGGGGTCTACGCGCTCGGCTGCCGCTATCTGCAGCTCGACGATACGAGCCTCGCTTACGTCAACGATCCCGCGCAGCGGGAGCACATCGAGGCGATCGGCGGCGACCCCGAGCACCTGCATGAACTCTACATCGACGTGATGAACCGGGCACTGGAAGGTAAGCCGGAGGACCTCACGGTCACCACGCACCTGTGTCGTGGCAACAACCAGTCGATGTGGGCGGCCGAGGGCGGCTATGACTTCGTTGCCGAAGCGCTGTTCGGCAAGCTCGCGGTCAACGGCTACTTTCTCGAGTTCGACGACGCGCGCTCCGGCGGCTTTGAGCCGCTGCGCTTCGTGCCGGCGGGCAAGCGCGTCGTGCTCGGGCTGGTCACGACCAAGCATCCGGAGCTGGAGGACAAGGACATGCTCAAGCGCCGCATCGAGGAGGCCTCGCGCTACGTCGACATCGACCAGCTTTGCCTCTCCGGCCAGTGCGGTTTCTCCTCGACCGAGGAGGGCAACAAGCTAACCATTGACGAGCAGAAGGCCAAGCTCGAGCTGATCGTCGAGGTTGCCGCCGAGGTCTGGGGCCAGTAGGAACGGCCAGCGTGCCCGCGGTGCCTGAGGGCGAGCGGTCGCTGCCCAGGCCGCCTGACGCCGCCGCGTGGGCGTCCGCGCCGCTGCTCGAGACCATCCCGGGGGCAGCCCTGCCGGGGCTGATCAGTGACGGCGGCGGGCTGCCCTTCGAGCCAGCGAGATTGACGCGCGCAGCGGCGGCGCTCGATCCGCAGGACGCTGCCGTGACGGCGCTGCTCGTGCAGATCGACCGCGGCCGCCAGCTCGCGCAGCCAGCACGCTTGCTGCGACCCAGGGCGAAGCCGACGCCGCTTCCGCCCGAGGTGATGCTGGACGGATGGCGCGAGCTGGCGCGTGACGACGAGCAGGCGCTCTTCGGCCGTGGGGCGCCACCGCACCTGCTGACCGTCGCGGTGAGGCGTGCGCGTGGTGGGCGCTGGGAACCGCTCGGCGCCTCCAACTCGCGGCCGCTGCGGGCGGTCAGGGACGGTATACGGGCATCGTCCTGGCGCCTTGACCGGACCATCCGACTCGACCCCGACTCGCCGGTGCTGCACATTCTCGTGACCGAGCGGACGATGGCCAGCGGCACCCCCGTGGCCGAGCGGCTGCTGGCGCCGGAGCTCTACATCGACACCGAGGTGCTGCTGCTGCGTGTGTACGTGAGGCCGCTGGCCGGCTATGTCGGGCGGGCTGGAAGGCATGAGACACCGGTGCGCGTGGCCCTGCCAGAGCCGCTCGGTGGCCGCACGGTGCTCGACGGGGCGCTGTTTGAGCCCGGGGCGCGGTGAGGTCAGCTGCTGGCCAGCGGGCCAGCAGCTGAAGCGCGGAGCTTGGCGTCAGACCAGCGCCAGCAGAACCACGCGGTGACGGCTGAGACCAGCAGCACCGACGGCCAGGCGCCGATCACCAGGCCGATCACGTGCGAGAGCGCAAACGCCGCCAGGCCGACAAGCGTCAGGCGCCTTGCGGTCGCGCGTCCGTCGCGCCTCGCCCACACGTAGATGCAGGTCAGGCCGAAGGCAGCCATCACGAGGCCGCCGAGCGGACGTGAGCCGGTGCCCACTGCGACGCCGAAGCCGGCGATCAGGCCCGTGGCGGCGAGCAGGGAGGTGGGAACGCGGCTCTGCATTGGTGGTGTGTGGGTTCTTCAGGCAGCGGCGGTGGCGTTGTAGCGGTCGCGCCACTGGATCGCCTCGCGCAGCTCGCCAAGGTCGTAATCGGGGCCGCTCACGCGGAATGTGAGCTCGGCCACGCCGGCGTCAGCGAGATCATCGGCGAGTCCCAGCGTGTCGCTGAAGGAGCCGAGCACGTGCTCGATCGTATTTGGATCGCGGCCGGCTTTTTCGCAGTGCTGGGCGAGAATGGCCGTGAGGCCAAGGTACTCCTCGACGCTGTCGACGAAGGTGTGCCACATCTGCGCGTGCTCGGCCACCAGGCGCAGGGTGACCTTCTCGCCGCGGCCGCCGATCAGGATCGGCAGCTCGCCGAGCGGGGGAGGATTGAGCTTGCTCAGGCGCGCCTTGATCAGCGGCAGGTCGCGGGCGAGAGCTCGCAGGCGGTCGGGTGCGGTGCCGAACTCGTAGCCGTACTCGTCGTAGTCGCGCTGAAACCAGCCGGCGCCGATCCCGAAGATCACGCGACCCCCGGAGAGGTGGTCGACCGTGCGGTGGACGTCGGCCAGCAGCTGCGGGTTGCGGTAGGAGTTGCAGAACACCAGCGCTCCCACCCGTGCGCGCTGGGTGCTGGCGGCCAGCGCCGAGAGTGAGACGACGCCCTCAAAGTGCTTACCGTCCCGCTCGCCAGAGAGCGGGTAGAAGTGATCCCAGGTATAGATCGTGTCGGCGCCGAGCTCCTCCGCGGCCTGCCAGGTGCTGCGCATCTTGGCGAAGTCGGCGTGTTGGGGCTGGACTTGGACACCGATGCGGACGGGCACGCGGGCGGCTCCTTTCGTGGTGTTGGTCGGGGTTCGGGCCGGGGTGGAGGCTCACGGTGCGGCCGGGGCCGCCCTGGCGCGCAGGTCAAAGTAGAGGAGGCTGATTAGCAGCGTTGTGAATGACTGGGCGAGCACCGCGAACAGCAGGCCGATGGTCGTCGAGGCCAGCGTGTTGCCGTCGCCGATGATCACCGCAACCAGATAGGTCAGGAAGCCCTGGATCACGAGCAGCCCCAGCACGCGCCAGAAGTTGCGCCGTGTGAGCGCCATTGTGCGTCCGATTGCGTCAAACCAGTTGGTCTGCTCGACTGCTGCCACGGGCGCTGCCACCGCCAGGCGTACGGCCAGATATATGCCCGGCACCACGAAAAAGATGAAGCCCACGAACTCAGAGAGCCCGGCCACGATTTCGGCCGCGGCGACGACCGGCAGAACACGCAGCGCCTGGGCGAACACGCTTCCGAAGCTGGGCGTCACGCCGTCGCCGAGGTCGACCAGCGCCTGCGTCTCGAGTGCCGTCACGAACGGGTTCACCAGTGCCAGATCGATCAGCCCGAGCAGCAGCAGGAGGGCGGCGGTGCCGCTGCCTTTGCCCGCCGAGACCAGCGCGAAGATGACCTCGTAGGGAACGACGATCGCGCCGGTCAGCGTCAGGAACAGCAGCGGCCGGCGTGCGTAGATGCCCATCGCCGCACGCACGATCTCGCCAATCGTGCGGGGTTGCTCGAGCGAGATGTGGTCGGGGTTTGCGTTCAACTGCTGGTCTTCCGGGGTTCCCTGACGGGCGACCGACCCCAGTGTGCCATGCGGGGCTGGGCGAGCGGGTCGATGCTGTCGGGTCGGCCCGATGGGGCGGTCCGGCGGTGCGGCGGGCCCGCACGGCGCTGGCGCGGTTCTCGCGCTGGCGGCCTGCGTGGCTGCACGCTACTCTGAGCGGGCCTGCCCTCTTAGCTCAGCTGGTAGAGCACTTCCATGGTAAGGAAGGGGTCGTCGGTTCGAGTCCGACAGAGGGCTCTGGTGGAATCGACGGCGGTGGTCACGTCCTTGCACCCCAGGCCGACGGCGTCCAGGGCGGACGGCAGCTCGTCCTCGGGCGTGACGGTGTGGCGCGCGAACGGCGCGTCCCTGACCTCCGCGGTCTCGCCCATATCGATCAGGATGCGCTCTTGATCGTGCTCGATCAGCCAAGCGCGGATCGGCATCGGTTCTGACCAGGGTCCGGGGAGGAACAGGTCAAGGCGTCGCCGGACCCCGAGTCGGGGATAGAGGAATGACTGCCTGAGCACGACGTGGCCGATGGGAAGCGCGTGGATCCTCATGCCTTGACCAGCTGCTTGAGCATCCGTGCAAAGAGGCCAGGGTCCACGGACTCGGGGTCCGCGATGTACTCCATCGCCAAGCCGTTAGACAGCGCCATCGCCGCGACCGCGAGGTCTTCGGCGGGGACGGGGAGCGGGTCGCCCGCCGCGGCCGCGTGACGCTCGACGAAGCCGGCGATCACAGCCCGAGCGGCACGCCGCTGGCCGGCCCATTCCGCGCTTCGTTCGGGGTCGCGCACGGCGCGCGCCCAGCACTCGATGAACAGCAGCTGCCAGTCCCGCTGGGTCGTGAACAGCGCTGCCAGGCCATCCTCGGCATACTCAAACAGCTGTTGCAGATCGCGCTGCCCGTCGACGGCGTCGGCGACGGCCGCGAGGCGCTGCTCGAGCCGATCCGCGACCAAGGCGAAGAACAGCTCGTCCTTCCCGGAGAAGCTCGAGTACACAGCACCCTTGGTCAATCCCGCGGCAGCGGCGACCTGGTCCAATGATGCGCCGTCGTACCCACGCGAGATGAACACCTCGCCGGCCGCGCGCAGGATGCGATCGCGCGTCTGAGCGCGGGTGGGGCGGGTCCGGGTGGAGGTCACAGCCTCCATACTAGCGGTATTCAATACTATTGGTATGGAGACCCGATGGAGCCCGCCGAACGACTCCACTCGAATATCTGTCCGAGCGCGAACTCAGGTCATGACCGGCACCGAGCGACAGTTGCGCTCGTCGCCAGTCGCCAACCGGCGCGGTCGCCGGCGGAGGGATCGTGCCGACTGCCCTGCTATCCCGACGACAGCAGGACGCCTGCGCCCTTCACCTGGTTTGCGCTCGAGGCAGGTGTCTCAGGACACCGCCCGACGCACCCGAGTTTCGCCAATTGCGTGCCTCCGGGCCGAGTGGTTCCTGGTCGCCAAAGGCATCGCGTCGGTCGCGTGTACGCGAGCACGGAAGCGATAGTCAGCGAGTTGCCTCCTTGCCGGGCAAACGAGGCTCCGACCGTAATCGCGCGAGATGCTTGCGCCCTCGTGAAAGCGCAACTCGGCGTGCGCATCGAGACGTACAAGCTCGCGTGACTTTCCGTACCGGCAAGTTGTGTGCTAGCTTTCCGGTATGGAAAATCAGTCGTCGGGTTCGGTCCCGCCCGCCTCGGCCCGAGCGCAGCTACGGGCCGCTCGTCGGGCACACGACGCATCGGCTCGTCGTGCGATGCTCCCGGCGGGGTTCATCCTCGCGTTGAGCGTCTTCTGCGGAGCGCAAACGATCACGCCCAAGTTCAAAGGGCCGGGAGATGTGGTGTCGATCGTCGCGGTCGTGTGGTTCCTCGCTGAGCTTCTGAGAGTGTCGGCTCGTAATGGGTGGCGTCCGCTTGGTTCGATCCCGAAGCCCAAGTGGGACATCACAGAGGTGACGCTCATCTGTGTTGCGGTGCTTGTTGGCGGCGTGGTCGATCCCCATATGCTCGCCAGCCACGGCAATACGGCGCTTGCGAGCTGGGTGCTCGGTGGCGCCGTGAGCGTGATCGTCGCAGCCTGCCTGTTCGCCGCACAGGCTTCCTATCGGCGTCGTGCCTCTCGGGCGTGGCAGCGGTGAGCGAAGCAGCGTTCGACGAGTTGATTCACGCGCCCCTGCGTCTACAAATATGCGCGATGCTCTCACCGGTACGGTCGTTGCCGTTCTCCGACGTACGCGACAGCCTGGAGATCTCAGATTCGGTTCTGAGCAAGCACCTCTCAGCGCTCGCCGCAGCCGGGTACGTGGAGGTGTCCCGCGTGCGAGCGAATTCACGCTCCCGGCGGCAGGTAACACTCACCAAGCCGGGGCGCGCGGCCTTGCACGGGCACCTGGCTGCGCTGCAAGCGATCGCCGCCGCAGCGGCCATAGCCGAGGAGCCATCCGACGCCCCTGGCCCAGAGCGCCAGCATGCGCGTCGAGAAGTCGCCGTCGACCTCCGGATCGCGTAGGTAGCCGACCACCGGTACCTATGCACCAACCTTGGCGGCACCGGCCGCGCTATCCGCGCAAAGCGCAACTGTTCGCTTGAGCCCTGGCGATCGCGTCGTGGCAGCAAAACCGGTTCGCGACTGCGGGTCTTTGGGTGTCCAGGTGTCAGCTACTGGTTGCTGATCGCGGATCGGGCAGTGGTCTTCTCGGCGTAGCGCTGCCGCGCTGCCTGTCGAGATACTCCGAGCGCGATTGCGATCCGGTTCCACGAGTGGCCGCGGGCGCGGGCGATCTGAACCGCCTCCCGGAGCCTTGCCTCGTCGGCTCGCATTGCGCTGGCCGCGGTGGCGATTGCGCGTAGGTCACTGACGTCGTCGAGCTTGGCGGGATCAAGCTCATCGGCCCACTGCTCAAATCGTGCGGCCGCCTCGTTGATCTCTTCGTCGGTGTGCTTGGTCATCGTGGTCACCGTCCTCTATGGCAGGAACTTCGGTCGCGCTGGCATGGCATGAATGACGACCGGATCCTCGCCCTCGAGGTCGAGGATCCCGATCTCAAGGAGAGTGCCGTCCCTCGCGGGGCCGATGAGCATCGCGAACTCGTCAGCGACGTGCTGGCGGATCGCGTTTCGTATCGCATGCTCGATGTCATCGTCCGAGGCTCCGTGCCTGCGCGCCGGCTCACCTATCCTCATCTAGACAAGCTAGCTTGTCTAGATGCCGTCGTCAACATCTTCTGTTCGAGGAATCCAAGGTCGTGAGCCGCGACCTCAGACACGCGCGCGAGATCCGCGCTAAGCGCGCATCTCGGCAGGTGCTTCAAGACACCTCAGGCGAAGCGAAAGCGCGACTGGGGCGCCTCGCGGCAGCGGTCGCGTTCGTGCAGGATGTCGGTACAATGTCCGGACATGGCGACAGGTACACGTTCCCGAAGGATCGATGTTCGCGTGACACATGAACAGGACGCGATCATCCGTGAAGCCGCCGCGGCGTCTGGACAAACCGTCTCTGCGTTTCTGCTCAGCGCCGCTGAGGGGCGGGCGCGGTCGGTGCTCGATGAACGCCGCCACCTGGTGATGAGCGACCGCGGGTTTGCTGCGTTCGCTGCCGCACTGGATGAACCTGGGGAGCGTGTCCCTGCGTTGGATGAGCTGCTCGGGTTGCCACCAATCAGCAGCACGTGAGTGGGCTGTCGCTGGTCCCGCTGAGCGCGGGCCAGGATCTCAGCGGGTTTGAGTGCGGCAACCCCGAGCTTGATCGATGGCTGATCGATCACGCGATGGCCAGCCAGAAGGCTGACCTGGCGCGCACCTACCTCGTCACCTCGGCTGACGCTGTTGCCGGGTATGTGAGTCTCACAACTGGATCGATCCGTCCTGAGGCCGCACCGAGGCGCTACGCGAGAGGCATGCCGCGCTATCCGATTCCGACGATCCTGATCGCACGACTTGCCATCGACCGGCGCTACCATCGCCAAGGGCTCGGCAGCCGCCTTTTGGCAGAAGCGCTACGCCTCGCCGTCGCCGCCAGCGACACCGCCGCGGCAAGGCTCGTCGTTGTTGACGCCATCGACCAACAGGCCGCCGCCTTCTACAGACGGTGGGGTTTCATCGACGTCCCCGAGAACCCGCACCGACTGTTTCGCAAAATCAGCGACATCCGCACCTCGCTGCCGCAGTAAAGCCGCTGGGTCCGGCGCCCACGACCGCTCGCCCGAACGCGCACAACCCGCGCGAAGCAGAACGAAAGCTCCGCCGGCTGAGATGCGCGTGGTTTGAGAGGAGCGAGACTGGTTACCTGCGTCGGTTGCGGTGATCGCCGTCGCTCGGCCAGTTGACGTTGTTCAGCAGGTCTGCCCAGTTGACGTCTCCTGGAGACTCGGCGAGCGCGATCACAGCCGCGCACAGCAGGGCGATCACGCCGAGCACGGCGAAGCCGAGGGTGGCCGCCAGCGGCGTAACGACGAACAGCGCAATCGGGCGCCTGACGAACGGTCGGGCCAGCACGATCCCTCCAGCGGCGAACACGGCAACCCCGAGCGCGATCAGCGCGATGTCGGCACGACTGCGGAGCATCTCATGCCAGACCAGCCGGATTGTGTAGTGCGTGAGCGTTCCGCCGACGCCGTCCTTGTTCGCGCGGCTCAACGCGGCGGTGGTCGGAATGCCGACACCGACAGCCTGCAGCGCGATCCCCCAGGCAAGCCAGCGCGAACGATTCTCGACCGGTCTGAGTTCACGATCCAACAGACGAGTAACCGCGCTCACGGCGCCGATCCTATCCCTCAGAGCGAGACCGTCATAGAGCGGCAGCAGCCCTCCAGTCCGCGCCAAGCATGTCGGTTGTCTCTCGAGCCTAGATTCGCGTGTGATGCTGTAAGCAGGGCTCGCTGCGGTGTACCGGGATCGCGAGTGGGGCGCTTGAGGCAGCCGAACACCGTGAGTCTCGAGCATGCTGGCCCGGTATCTGCGGGCAGGCTGCGATGCTTACGCCTGTCGAGCGTCGCTCTGTTTCGGCATGGCGTGGTCACTGTGATCCGGCATCAGGGGGGATGCACGAAATAACGAGAGAACCCGGGGTGCTGAGGAACGGCTTGCAACGAAGGCCGCGGGTCAGGGGCCGAGCTGGTTGCCGTCGCGCGTTTGTGACCGCTGCGCTGCCGCTGTTGATCACTCGCCACCGGGCGAGTCGCGGGACGCGGGCAGCTATCGGGGATGTGGGGCGCGGACGGGCGAGTGATCTGACCCAATCGCGCCAGAACGACGCAAGCACCTCACGCGTTGGCATCGAGCGGCTTGGTGCGCGCGTCCAGCGCCGCTAGGAACTCCTCGTCGCTGCCGTAGGCGGTAGCCCGGCCCGCGAGGTGATCCTCCTCAGCCTCACGCTCCATCGACTGCCACTCACCCGTCCAAAACCAGGCCTGATCAGGACTCGCCGCTGTGTTCGAGGCTGAGCTCACGACGCGCTCGTGACCTCAGCAGATGCCCGCGCGGTCACGAAAGCGCAACCCGGCGAGAATCGCCCCAGCAGACGCGCAATTCGCCAGAACCAGGACGCGCGCCTGGTCGTCAAAGGACTCGTGCTCTTGGTGATGGCGTAAGCGTGGAAGCGATCGCGAACAGGAACCGCGCCCGCCTCGAAAGGTGAGATGCTTTGATCATGGAACAGCGCATCAGTGTCGTGACGCTCGGGGTTAGCGACCTTGCCCGAGCGCGTGCGTTTTACGAGGCGCTCGGTTGGCGTGGGGCCAAACAGCCTGACGATGAGGTCTGTTTCTTTCAGACGGGCGGGATGGTCTTCGGTCTCTGGACCGCTCTCGGCGGTCATGGCGCACCCGGTGTAGAGCTCGCGCACAACGTCCGCTCCCCCGCTGAGGTTGCGGTCGTGCTGGCTGAGGCTGAACGGGCCGGCGGGACGATCAAACGGCACTGCGCGGTTGCCGAGTGGGGCGGAACGACGGGCGCGTTCGCCGACCCCGATGGCTACGTGTGGGAGGTCGCGCACAATCCCGGCTGGGGATTGGATGACGAGGGCAGAGTCACCATGTAGCCAGGCAGCGCGCTCCGCGCGAGACGGATCAAACAGCGTGCCGCGTAGCTCCAGAAGTCGCCGAACCACTCGTGCCGCGTGACGGTGCTAACTACAAAAGCGCTCGCGGCGGTTAGCGCGCGTTGGTGTCTTACATGGCGACGGCTCAGACGCCCGAGACGCGTACGAGGTCCTCGATGATTGTGAAGTCTTTGAGGTTGCGCGTCAGGAGGGTCGCGTCGTGAACGTTTGCTGTTGCTGCGATCGCCAGGTCCGCTGAGCATTTGCGAGGGTTCGCGTCGCGCGAGGCGACGGCGGCTTGTAGACGCCCCCATTCGCGAGCGACCTTGTCATCGAGCGGTAGCGGGCTGAAGCGTGACTCGATCAGTCCCAGTCGCGCGGCTCGCAACGGACGCGTGGTCTCGTCGGCGACCAGCAGCCCGAAGTGCAGCTCGGCAATGGAGACCGCGCTGATCGCCGCCTGCGCATCCTCGGGCAAATCGACCGGGTCGATCAGCACTCGGGTTTCGCAGTTCATAGGCCGGCGGCTGCCCATGCTTGCTGGACTTGGTTGATTTCCTGGGTTGTGGGGGTTCGGGCCTGTTCGGGTTGAAATTGGGTGGCGATGATCACTCGTCGTAGCTTGGCGAGCATGTCCTGGAATGATGGGGTGGTCTTGGAGACATACCAGGGGGCGCGGGCGCGATGCTCTGTGACGATGTCGGGGTGATGTCCGTAGAGCGCGTACCAGATGATCGTGAGGTCCATCGCCAAGAACTGGAATGGGACGGTCCGTTGCACGGCTTTCTCGGTCCGGTTGCGGGCATCACCGACGCCGAACAGTTCTTTGCCGTCCTGGAAGGCGACTTCGATCGGCCAGCGGTCTGCGTAGCGTTCGACGATCTGCGCGGCGGTGGCGTGAAGGTCGGTGGTGATCAGCGCGATCTGGTAGCCGCACGGCTTGGTGTCGTCTTTGACGAGGATCACACGGACCGGGGTTTCGGCGCCGAGCGGCTCCCACAGGCAGTTGATCTCAGCCAGCTCGAGCGTCTCGGTTTTGCTGTAGCGCCTGACGGTCGTCTTTACCCATTCGGTGGCGGGGTCGGCTGCGATCTGTTGAAGGCTTTCAAGCTGTTTGCCCCATTTGCGTGGCCGGCCGCGTTTGCCGGTGCGCGGCGGCGCAGGGGCGTAGATCACCGCGTTGCTACGCAGCCTCGATGTGATCGTCACCCGCTTGGGTGCAGCACGCCACGCCTGGCTGATGTAGGCGCTGTCACCGACCACGTTGATCTGGCGATCCGGCAGCCGTTTGGCGAGCAGGCAGACCATCGCCCTGGCCAGCTTGACCTTCCCGGGCCGCTCAGGATCGGGCTTGTGCTGCTTGACGAACTGTTCGCGCCGCGGCTGCCAGAGCCGGAACAGGACCGGCAAACATACGGTGCGCTGCAGGAACGGCAGCTTGACACAGATCCCGGCCACGATCCAGTTGTTCCCCCACGCGACCGAGCCTGAGCGGCTGTTGGCGGTCGCGTCGTGATGCCAGAAGGTGCCGTGGATCCGGCGTCCCCTGCGTTTCAGGAGCGTGTCGTCGACCGCGACCAGCACGCTCGCACCCGGTTCTGTGAACCGCTCAACGATCAGGCAGGCGAGCCGTAACCCGAGCTCGTCCACGGACCAGCGGGCATTGGCGAAGAACCGGTGGCAACGCGCGTGATGCCACACCCCCGACAGCCTTGAGCCTGTCAGCATCCCGGTCACGCACCGCAGAGAGGTCTGCGAGACCTGACCGACCAACACCCCCCGGAACGTCTCAAACGTGGGACGGGTGAAACACGACTCAAACAGGACAAGCAGCTCGTTCAGCGAAGATGGGACGCAGAGCATCGGCGGCAGCCTCCAAGAGAAGCCGCGCAGCGTGCCTCCCCTTGGCCGCGACGGACGGGTTATGTTGACAGCAACCGCTTTCGCGCAAGCCGCCGATGCTCCTTCCCCGACACCGCGCCAACAGGCCACACCAGCCCGCCACGGCCCCGTCCACCACCACCTGCTACGCCGCTATGCCGCTACAGGCCCAAAAGTGCGAAACCCGAGTCAGCACCGAGGTGTCAAGAATCAGCCGCTCCACGGATCAGCGAAGGTGGCTTGGAAGACTTCCAGGTCGGCCGCCAGAGCTGGATCCGCCGGCAGCTTGAGTAGATCCTGCAGCCGCCCCGTGGGCACCCAGGTATCGCGCCGCAGCGGTCCGATCTGCGCAACCGGACGCCCGGCGACGGTGACGATGAACTCCTCTCCCGCCTCGGCGCGACGAAGCACATCGCCGACCTCGTTACGAAGCTGCTTCTGCTGGATAGTGGTCACGCCACGACGGTAGCAGAAGTGCTATCGGCTCGCGCGCGCTCCAACCTCGCTCTCACGACACGATCACTTTCACGTCGACGGTCTCCAGAGGAAGCGAGTGCTTTGGCGACAGAGAGGTTCGCGTTAGAGCGGTCCGGCGGTCACGCCGCCGATCGCTCCGCCCCGACCAGGCGTTCGCCGAGCGCTTGGCTGCTCAGGAAGTAGCGGCCGTGGGACTTCCTGAGCTCGGCCTCGGACGCCGCTGAGATCGCGAGGATCTCGACGTTCTGCTGCACCCCATATTCGGCCTCGGTGGCGAACCGAGCTGCGAGAGCGTCTGCGTCGGTCGCGAACTCCCGCTGCTGCAGCAGCCTGCCGGCGCGGCGATCGTAGACCAGGAGAAAGTGCGTCATGGCCAAATGGTAGGGCTCATTGCCCCTGTGGGCGCGAACCAAGCCATTCGATGACCGCGCCCGCAAGCGCAAGGGCCACAGCGTTAAGCGGGGGCGCACTTCCTGACTCCTCTGCCTCAGCAATCTGGTCTGCGAGCGTGATCAATGACTTCACTATCTCTTGCGCTGACTGGCGGCCACCAATCGGCGGGTCGCCGTAGCGGATTCCGCGGCCGTACTGATCGGCGAGCCGCTCGAACCACTCCGCCCAGAGGTGCTGCCACTCGGTCCGAATCTGAACCTAGATCGGGTAGCCGTCGGGATACACGATCACGTGCAGTGCTCGGTAGCCCTGGATCGGATGCTGCCGGCGATCGATCAGCCGCGGGCGCCGGACTTCGTCCGCAAACAGCCGGCCAACCTGATCAGCGACACGATCCTGCTCGCCGCGGCCGCCATGCACAACAAGGCGCATGCCGGCGAGATCGTGAATCGAGCCAAGCGTATGTCCGCCGTTGCGGCGTAGCTTCTCGATGATCGTTCCCGCGTTCTTCACCCGCGCGCTCGGCACTTGCGCGACGCCCGCAGACACTGACTCGACGGCCGCCGCGAGAACCGGACCATACGCTGCGAGCCGTAGATGAAGCTGCTCGATGGTGACACGGTCAGGCTCGTCGACAACGAGGCGTCGACCAAGACGCTCAAGCGCTGACTTCGACAACGGACGGGGCACGGCATGTTTCTAGCGCCCGCACCGGCCGATGCGCGATCGCTATCGCCGCACAAGGTTCTCACGCCTCACGATTGCATCGGCGACGAGGCGTGTACCGCCGCGTTTGGCATCGTCGTCGGCATGAGCCCGACGATCTTTCGGGATGGCGCCTTCCGGTTCTTCTTCTTTTCGCGCGAAGAGGAGCGTCTTCACGTCCACGTGCAATCTCCTGATGGCGAGGCCGAGTTCTGGATCGAGCCGAGATCGAGCTCGCTCGCAGCTATCGCCTGAGCGATCAGGACTTGAAGCGCGTCCTAGAGTTGGTGGTCGCTCACGAGCAGGAGATCAGAAATGCCTGGCAGCGCCACTTCGACGGCTGAAGTCACGAACATCTCCCAGCATGGCTTTTGGATGCTGGTGGACGGACGTGAGCTGTTTCTCGCGTTCGATGAGTTTCCATGGTTTAAACAGGCTCCGGTCGAGGCAATTCTTCGACTCGAGCGACCGACGCCAGAGCATTTCTACTGGCCGGAGCTCGACGTCGATTTGGGGCTCGACTCGATTGAGCACCCGGAGCGTTATCCGCTCAAATCAGTGCTGTAGCGAACCGCGGGGTGATCAGCGTCGGCGATCGCTTCCGCCGTATCGACGGCCTGGCGGCGACGACTGCCTTGGCGACTTAGAAGCACTCCGCAGTCGCGTGCGTGCCGTCGTGGGGTCAGGCTGCAACGGGGAGCTCCGGCACCGCCGGCTCGCTGGCCGTGTCGCCCGGAGTGGCCAGCACGAGCGCGATCGACTCAAACGAGAGGCAGCGGCGGCTGAGGGCCCACTCGTCGTTCTGCTCAGCCAACAGCGCGCCACCCACCGACCCAGCCTGGGAATGCGGCACGTCCTTGCCGGGTGCGCGTATGAGACGGGCAGCCGCATGACGGGCTCGATGATCGCCGGCTGCTCAGATCAGGCCGGCATCTGAGGCACGCACCAGCGCCTCGAGCCGAGAGGAGACGCCGAGCTTTTCAAGCAGGCTGCTGACATACCCTTTGACGGTCGCCTCGGACAGCTGCAGACGCGCCGAGATCGCACGGTTGGAACACCCTTCGGCGAGCAGGTGCAGGACCTCGCGCTCACGGCTCGTCAGACGGATACGCTCCCCCTGAGACTGACCCCCGACCAGCTCGCCCGCCAACCGCTGCGCGATCCTGGTGTCGAGCACCGCGTTGCCTGCACAAACGCTCCGGAGCGCGGCCGTGAAATCCACCTCCGAGGTGTCCTTCAACAGGCATCCGTCGGCACCGGCGGCGAAGCAGTCACGGATTTCCGGGAGGCCGTCAAAGGCGGTAACGATCACGATGCGCGCCGCCGTCAGCAGCGCGCGAAGCTGCCGGCAGAACTCGTTGGCCGGCATGGACTTGGGTATGTGCAGGTCGACCAGCACCAGATCGGGCCGCTCCCTGGCAGCAAGCCTCAACGCGTCCTCGCAGTTGTCGGCCTCGTCACAGCGTTCGATGACGAAGCTCTCATGCAGGATCGTTCGCAGGCCTCGCCTGGCGACCATGTGGTCATCGACGATCAGTGCGTTCAACCTGTCGATGCTCCTCGGATCGTCGGCAGCTCCAGCTTCAGCACCTTGATGCCGTCGGGCTGGGTCTCGAGCTCCAAGCTTCCGCGCAGGTCACGGGCACGCTGCTTGAGCAACTCGATTCCCGACCCGGAGCCAGAGGCTGGCCAGCCCCCGCGAGCGGCCTGCGTCGACGGCGCGCCGGGCTGCGCCTGGAGCGTGAGCATCACCTGACCGGCTCCGTACCCGAAATGGGCGATCGCCAGTCTGGCTGCAACGTGCTTGACGGCGTTGCGCAGGCCCTCGATCAGCGTGTCCAGAATCAGGGTCTCGACCGGCTCGGGCAGCGCGCGCGGATCCCCGTGACGCGTGATCGTCACTGCGCAGCCGCTGGTTCTCTGAAACAGGCGAACCTCGCCTTCCACGCGCGCTTCGAAGCCGATCCTGTCTTCGGTCTGGCTCAGGCGCGCAAGCGTCTCTCGCAACTCTCTGCGCGCGGTGGCGGCTGTCAGCTCGATGTCCTCCATCGCGGCCAGAAGGGTCTCGGGATCCCGCTGGCCGCGTGAGTAGTGAGCAGCCACGCCGATCGAGAACAGCATCTGGGCGACCGAGTCATGGAGCTCGCCGGCCAGCCGCTGACGCTCACGCAAGCGCTCCAGCTCGAGCTCACGCTCACGGGCCGCAAGGTGCTGCAGACCCAGCCGTGCGTAGGTCGCGACGCGGTCCAGCGTGCCGATCGCCACGTCGCCCGGTGATTCCGCGACTCTGGAGGCGACGTAGAGCAGCGCCTCCAAGCCGGCGGGACCGACGAGCGGTACGCACGCCATCCCGCTAATACCCTCAACCTCTGCCACGAGATGGACGAAGTCACGGCTGATCGTCGGGTCGTGAGCATAGTCGGCGATGCTGAGCGGCCTTCCGCGTACCAGCACCTGACCCCCCAGTCCTGCGCCAGCTCGTACGTGGATCGCGCTGAACTTGGGGTCCTTGATTCCGCTCATGATCGTGATCGGATAGTGACCCGAGCCGTCGCTGATCGCCGCAAACGTGCTGTCGGCCATCAGGATCGTTCTGCTCACGTCGACGGCGGCACGGATGATCCCGGCGGGTGTCGACTGCAGGCCCACCGAACACGCCAAGAGGTCATCGGAACGCTGCAGGTTCATGGCGCCTACCGGTGGACGGAGTCTAGGCACGCGCCATTTGCAGCTCGTCGGTAATCGATCCCTGAAGATCGAGGAAGACTACGGATGTTCAGACCTACTTAGGTCGGGCGAGGACCATCCTTTCGGCGGCTGGTGCGCGCGGGTGAATTGTCGGATCCTTGTGCGGTCGTTCGCAAGACTGGCTCAAACCGAGGA